>NZ_LT630004.1:0-493966 GCF_900111815.1 Bacillus massilinigeriensis
GGCGCAGGAAATTTGAGAGGAGCTGTCCTTAGTACGAGAGGACCGGGATGGACGCACCGCTGGTGTACCAGTTGTTCTGCCAAGAGCATCGCTGGGTAGCTATGTGCGGACGGGATAAGTGCTGAAAGCATCTAAGCATGAAGCCCCCCTCAAGATGAGATTTCCCATAGTGTAAGCTAGTAAGATCCCTGAAAGATGATCAGGTTGATAGGTCAGAGGTGGAAGCGCGGTGACGTGTGGAGCTGACTGATACTAATCGATCGAGGACTTAACCAAAAAGAAAAGCGGAGGCGAAGAGCCGAAGCTGGACAATTAGGCATACTCATTCTTCTTTACCTTCTGAAACATACATTATCCAGTTTTGAGGGAACAAACCTCAAACCAAATAGTCTGGCGGCGATGGCGAGAAGGTCACACCCGTTCCCATACCGAACACGGAAGTTAAGCTTCTCAGCGCCGATGGTAGTTGGGGGTTTCCCCCTGTGAGAGTAGGACGCTGCCAGGCAATCAAAGAACAGCTCAGTCGGGCTGTTCTTTTTTATGTTTTAGATCACGATGATTTGTTCCCGTTTTCCTGTAAGCAGCTCGCAACCCATCAGTTAGTCCTGAATCATTAGAACAACAAACTGCAAGCGACACTTTTAAGCACCCCGATACCAAAAAAAGGCGCAGGGACAGCGCTTGGTTGATTTATCGAAAAAGTTGGTTGATTTCTTCCGCGAGATGAGCGATTTCTCCCCAAAGTTGGTTGATTCTGCGCTCAACTTGGTTGATAACTCTTCCAATGTGAGTGATTCCGCCCCCCAGGCCGCCCGCTCGCCCTCAAAAGAGTAACTGCAAGCGACTTTTTTAAGCAACCCCATACCAAAAAAAGGCGCAGGGACGGCGTTTGGTTGATTTATTGAAGAAGTTGGTTGATTTCTTCCGCAAGACGAGCGATTTCTCCTCAAAGTTGGTTGATTCTGTGCTCAACTTGAGTGATAACTCTTCCAATGTGAGTGATTCCGCCCCCCAGGCCACCCGCTCGCCCTCAAAAGAGTAACTGCAAGGACACTTTTAATCACCCCGATACCAAAAAAAGGCGCAGGGACGGCGTTTGGTTGATTTATTGAAGAAGTTGGTTGATTCTGCGCTCAACTTGGTTGATAACTCTTCCAATGTGAGTAATTCCGCCCCCCAGGCCGCCCGCTCGCCCTAAAAAGAGTAACTGCAAGCGACACTTTTAACCACCCCGATACCGGAAAAAGGCGCAGGGACGGCGTTTGGTTGATTTATAGCAAAAGTTGGTTGATTTCTTCCGCAAGATGAGCGATTTCTCCCCAAAGTTGGTTGATTCTGCGCTCAACTTGGTTGATAACTCTTCCAATGTGAGTGATTCCGCCCCCCAGGCCGCCCGATTACCCTTGAAAGAGTAACTGCAAGCGACATTTTTAAGCACCTCGGTACCGAAAAAAGGCGCAGAGATGCCGTTTGGTTGATTTATTGAAGAAGTTGGTTGATTTCTTCCGCAACGTGAGCGATTTCTCCTCAAAGTTGCTTGATTCTGCGCTCAACTTGGTTGATAAATCTTCCAATGTGAGTGATTCCGCCCCCAGGCCACCCGCTCGCCCTAAAAAGAGTAACTCCAAGCGACACTTTTAACCACCCCAATACCGGAAAAAGGCGCAGGACGGTGTTTGGTTGATTTATTGAAGAAGTTGGTTGATTTCTTCCGCAAGATGAGCGATTTCTTCTCAAAGTTGGTTGATTCTGCGCTCAACTTGGTTGATAACTCTTCCAATGTGAGTGATTCCGTCCCCCAGACATTCCGCTCGCCCTCAAAAGAGTAACTGCAAGCGACTTTTTTAAGCAACCCCATACCGGAAAAAGGCGCAGGAACAGCGTTTGGTTGATTTATAGCAAAAGTTGGTTGATTTCTTCCGCAAGATGAGCGATTTCTCCCCAAAGTTGGTTGATTCTGCGCATAACTTGGTTGATAACGCCCCCGGTATGAATGATTCCGCCCCCCAGGCCACCCGCTCGCCCTCAAAAGAGTAACTGCAAGCGACACTTTTAACCACCCCATACCGAAAAAAGGCGCAGGAACAGCGTTTGGTTGATTTCTTCCGCAAGATGAGCGATTTCTCGCCAAAGTTGGTTGATTCTGCGCTCAACTTGGTTGATAACTCTTCCAATGTGAGTGATTCCGCCCCCAGGCCACCCGCCCGCCCTCAAAAGAATAACTGCAAGCGACACTTTTAAGCACCCCGATGCCGGAAAAAGGCGCAGGAACGCAGCTTGGTTGATTCTGCGCACAACTTGGCTGATAACGCTTCCGATGTGGATGCTCGAATTGTGGCAATGACACTTTTGGGGTATATTACAGGTAGGATATTTGGAAGGGAAGGCTGCAAATGGGCAAGGATACGAACGTTTATCATGTAAGAGATGGAGAAACGATAGGCGACTGTCTCGAACGAATGAAAAAAGATGGATTCGTTCCGGTGAGGAGAATGGAGAAGCCGGTTTTCAAAGAAGTGATGAAGGATGGGAAGATCGCTTATGAGCCGGCTGGCAGGGAGATTATTTTTGAGGCAAAGCCAGAAGCTTGAATGGAACTGCAGAATATTTTAACAGAAAATTCAGAAACATAACCCTAAACACGAACATTATATAATTGATTTTCCATATTGTTCGATTTTCATTTGACAATGATAATGGCAGTTGTTAATATGAAGGTGTTGAAAAAAATAATTTATTTCTCTCGTATAATAATGGGGATATGGCCCATAAGTCTCTACCTAATGACCGTAAATCATTGGACTATGAGGGAAAGTAGTATCCAAAATGGAAGGGAAGGAATTTTGTTCTTGGATTATTTAGCCAAGAGTGAAGTTTCCTTGCGATACAGCCCGGACAGACTACTTTCTTTTCATAATGGAGAAAGTTGGTCTATCCGGGTTTTCATTTTTTCAAAAGAAGGCGGGGATGTTGGATGGATGCTGCTGTTGCAGTCATCATGGGGAGCAAGTCGGATTGGGATACAATGAAGCATGCGTGTGAAATGCTGGAAGAACTCGATATTCCGTATTTAAAAAAAGTGATATCGGCGCACCGGACTCCTGATGCAATGTTTTCCTTTGCGGAAGAGGCGAGGGAGAAGGGCATAAAAGTAATCATTGCAGGAGCTGGCGGTGCTGCGCATCTACCGGGAATGGTAGCTGCAAAAACAACGCTTCCTGTCATTGGCGTGCCTGTGCAGTCAAGGGCGCTAAATGGGCTCGATTCGCTGCTTTCCATTGTACAGATGCCGGGTGGGGTACCGGTTGCAACAGTGGCAATCGGAACGGCGGGAGCGAAAAATGCTGGCTTGCTGGCAGCGCAAATTTTATCGATTCATGAAAGCTCGATTGCTGTTAAATTGGAGAAGCTAAGGAAAGATACCGAAACTGCTGTTATGGAAAGTAGTGATATTCTTGGTTAAGCAGATTTTACCAGGGAAGACGATCGGGATTATTGGAGGCGGCCAGCTGGGAAGGATGATGGCCCTTGCTGCAAAGGCGATGGGATACCGGATTTTCATCCTGGACCCCGGAGCGGATTGTCCGGCAAGCCAAGTGGCGGATGGCCATATCATAGCGGATTACGACGACCTCGACGCGCTTGGAAAGCTTCAGGAAAATAGCGATGTGATCACCTATGAATTTGAGAACATTTCCGCTGAGGCGCTGGAATGGATTGCTGGACATGCGTATGTGCCGCAGGGAACGGAACTGCTGAGCAAAACGCAGGACAGAATCAGCGAAAAGACCGCGATACAAGCGGCGGGGCAAAGAGTCGCACCGTATAAGGTGATCAAGGGCAAAGAAGATTTAAACTGGGCGATCAGCACAATTGGATACCCTGCAGTACTGAAGACCTCAAGGGGAGGATACGATGGCAAGGGACAGCATGTCATCAAGACACCGGAAGACCTTGAAGGGGCAGATGCGCTCATCGAGCAGGGGCTTTGTGTCCTAGAGAAATGGCTTCCATTTGAAAAAGAAATTTCTGTCATTGTTACAAGAAGTGTGACAGGAGAAACGAAAGTCCTTCCGGTCGCAGAGAACATTCATCATGAGAACATCCTCCATGAAACCATTGTTCCTGCGCGTATTTCAAAAGGTGCGGAACAGAATGCTATAGAGGCGGCAGAAACATTGGCAAGCGAGTTTGCACTTGTCGGAACGCTCGCGGTGGAGATGTTCCTTGCAGCGGACGACGGGATATACATCAACGAACTTGCCCCGCGTCCGCATAACTCAGGGCACTACTCCATCGAGGCTTGTGAAACCTCCCAGTTCGAACAGCACATCCGCGCCGTTTGCGGCTTGCCGCTTGGGACGACAAGACTATTGAGTCCAGCAGTTATGGTGAATATTCTTGGACAGCACCAAGCTCCTATTGTTGATAAGCTTCCGAAGCTTCAAGACTGGAAAATTCATTTCTATGGAAAAGCAGAAGCGAAACATCAACGAAAAATGGGGCACGCAACCCTCCTTAGAAACAGCGCAGAAGAAGCGCTGGCAGAAATAGAAGCAACAGGAATATGGGAAAAGACAGCAGAAAAGATTGGGGGAATTAAATAATGATCGATCGTTATTCAAGACCTGAAATGAGTGCCATTTGGACAGAACAAAACAGGTTCCAAGCATGGCTTGAAGTAGAAATCCTTGCATGTGAAGCATGGGCGGAGATTGGAGATATCCCCAAGGAAGACGTGGCAAAGCTCCGTGAAAATGCATCATTTGATATCGCTAGGATCAAGGCAATTGAAGAAGAGACAAGACATGATGTCGTTGCTTTCACCCGCGCTGTTTCTGAAACGCTTGGAGAGGAGCGCAAATGGGTTCATTACGGGCTGACATCAACGGATGTTGTGGACACAGCATTATCCTTCCTGCTGAAGCAAGCGAATGAAATCCTCCTGAAGGACATCGAGCGTTTCATTGAGATCTTGAAAAATAAAGCAGTGGAACATAAATATACAGTCATGATGGGACGAACGCATGGCGTCCATGCAGAGCCAACGACTTTCGGTTTGAAGATGGCGCTGTGGCATGAAGAAATGAAGCGTAACCTCGAAAGGTTCAAGGATGCAGCAGAAGGCGTGGAGTTTGGCAAAATTTCCGGCGCTGTCGGCACATATGCAAATATTGACCCGTTCGTTGAAAGCTATGTATGCGAAAAGCTAGGCATCAAGCCTGCGCCGATTTCCACTCAGACTCTCCAGCGTGATCGCCATGCGCATTATATGGCAACGCTGGCGCTGATTGCAACTTCAATCGAAAAATTTGCAGTGGAAGTTCGCGCACTTCAAAAAAGTGAAACACGCGAAGTGGAAGAGTTTTTTGCAAAAGGCCAGAAAGGTTCATCTGCAATGCCGCATAAGCGCAACCCGATTGGATCGGAAAATATGGCTGGTCTCGCACGCGTTATCCGCGGCTATATGTCGACTGCGTATGACAATGTTCCGCTCTGGCACGAACGCGATATCTCGCATTCTTCCGCAGAGCGCGTGATTTTGCCTGATGCGACGATTGCCTTGAACTACATGTTAAACCGCTTTGGCAATATCATCAAGAACCTGACTGTCTTCCCTGAAAACATGAAGCGGAACATGGACAGGACGCTAGGTTTGATTTACTCGCAGCGCGTGCTGCTGGCGCTGATTGAAAAAGGCATGTCGCGTGAAGAAGCTTATGATACAGTTCAGCCTCGCGCAATGGAAGCATGGGATAAGCAAGTGCATTTCCGCAGCTTGATTGAAAGCGATGCGAAAATTACGAACATGTTGAATGAAGCTGAAATTGCTGACTGCTTCGACTATAACTATCACTTGAAGCATGTCGATACTATTTTTGACCGTCTCGGACTGTAATCCAGGCATGTATAAACTAAAAAGGCAAGGTACAGGTCACCTTGCCTTTTTTACAAAATATAAAGTTTGAATCTTTTGATTAGAGCCGGAGCTGTATCTATCCTTAACATTCCTAATATTCATGAAACGGGGTCGTTGAAATGGAAAAGAAAGAGCTAATGTATGAAGGAAAAGCGAAGAGAATATACGCAACAGCAGACGAAGAAATCGTTTTGGTAGCGTACAAGGATTCTGCCACTGCTTTTAATGGCGAGAAGAAAGCAGAAATTAACGGGAAAGGCAGACTCAATAACGAAATCTCGAGCCTGCTGTTCACGATGCTACATGAGTGCGGAGTGCCATCGCATTTCGTCCGCCGCTTGTCAGAGACGGAGCAGCTTGTAAAAAAGGTAAGTATCATCCCGCTTGAAGTTATCGTTAGGAATGTAGCTGCTGGAAGTTTTTCCAAGAGGCTTGGCGTGGAAGAAGGAAAACCGCTGAAAAAGCCGCTTGTGGAGTTTTGCTTAAAGGATGATACCCTTGGAGATCCGCTAATGACAGAAGCCCAAATCGATGTGCTCGATATTGCAGACGAAGCAGAAGTGGCACTGCTGAAGGAAAAGGCGCTCTTAATCAACGAGATTTTAATAAAGTTTTTCAAAGAAATTGGCGTAAAATTGATAGATTTCAAGCTTGAGTTTGGAAAGGACAGTGAAGAGAACATTCTCCTCGCTGACGAGATTTCACCTGATACATGCCGGCTGTGGGATATCGAGACAAATGAGAAGCTCGATAAAGACGTATTCCGCCGCGACCTTGGCAATTTGACTGATGCATATCAAACCATTTTTGAAAGATTGGGAGGACAAACAACATGTTCAAAGTAAAGGTATATGTCACTTTAAGAGAAAGCGTGCTAGATCCTCAAGGAACTGCTGTAAAAAGCTCTCTTGCTAAAATGGGCTATGAAGGCGTAGAAGACGTTCGAATCGGTAAATACATGGAGCTGATGATCGAGGATAAGGGCCAGGATATCGAAGCAGCGGTAAAGGATATGTGCGGCCGGCTTCTTTCCAACCCGGTTATTGAGGATTACCGCTATGAGATCGAGGAGGGCGTTGTTTCGTGAAATTCGCGGTGATTGTGTTCCCAGGTTCCAACTGTGATGTGGATATGTACCATGCGATCAAAGACGAGCTGAAGGAAGAAGCAGAGTATGTCTGGCATGATACGGAAAGCCTTGAGGACTATGATGGCATTCTTCTCCCAGGAGGCTTTTCTTTCGGTGACTATCTCCGGACAGGTTCCATCGCTCGTTTCAGCCCGGTGATGAGGGAAGTAGAGAAAGCGGCAAAAGCGGGCAAGCCAGTATTTGGCGTATGCAACGGTTTCCAGATCCTGCTTGAGGCAGGTTTGCTTCCTGGAGCGATGCACCGCAATGAAAGCTTGAAGTTCATTTGCCGCCATGTCGAGCTCAAGGTTGAAAACAATGAAACGATGTTTACGTCAGCATATGAAAAAGGTGAAGTAATCTCTATTCCTGTCGCGCATGGCGAAGGCAATTACTACTGCGACGAAGAAACGCTTGCGATACTAGAGCAAAACGGTCAGATTGTCTTTACTTACAACGGCGAAAATCCGAACGGCAGTGTCCGGAACATTGCTGGAATCATGAATGAAAAAGGAAATGTCCTTGGCATGATGCCGCACCCTGAACGTGCGGTCGATCCGCTGCTTGGCGGTGCTGACGGACTGAAGCTATTCCAATCAATTTTGAAACAATGGAGGGAATCACATGCGGTTAATGCTTGAGCCATCTCCCGAGCAGGTGAAAAGTGAAAAAATTTACCGGGAAATGGGACTATCCGATGAGGAGTTTGCCCAGGTTGAGAAAATTCTTGGCCGTACCCCGAATTACACGGAAACTGGTTTGTTTTCCGTCATGTGGTCCGAACATTGCAGCTATAAAAATTCCAAGCCTGTTCTGAAAAAGTTCCCAATCACTGGTGAAAGAGTTCTTCAAGGACCGGGAGAGGGCGCAGGAATCGTCGATATCGGCGATAACCAGGCAGTTGTGTTTAAAATCGAAAGCCATAACCACCCTTCTGCGATCGAGCCATACCAAGGCGCTGCTACTGGAGTCGGCGGAATCATCCGCGATGTGTTCTCAATGGGTGCGCGTCCGATAGCGCTTCTGAACTCTCTTCGTTTTGGGGAATTGGAAACGCCGCGCGTTAAATATTTGTTCGAGGAAGTAGTCGCTGGAATTGCGGGCTACGGCAACTGCATCGGAATCCCGACTGTTGGCGGAGAAATTCAGTTTGACGCTGCGTATGACGGCAACCCGCTTGTCAATGCAATGTGCGTTGGCCTGATTAACCACGAAGATATCAAGAAAGGCCAGGCGCACGGTGCTGGCAATACTGTCATGTACGTTGGCGCAAAGACAGGACGCGACGGAATCCACGGTGCAACCTTCGCTTCTGAAGAGCTGACGGAAGAGTCTGATGAAAAGCGCCCGGCGGTACAGGTTGGCGATCCTTTTATGGAGAAGCTGCTCCTTGAGGCTTGCCTGGAGCTCGTAAAATCGGATGCACTTGTCGGAATTCAGGACATGGGCGCAGCCGGTCTAACAAGTTCTTCCGCAGAAATGGCGAGCAAGGCGGGTTCTGGAATCGAAATGAACCTCGACCTCGTCCCACAGCGTGAGACAGGTATGACAGCATACGAAATGATGCTTTCCGAGTCACAGGAACGCATGCTGATCGTCGTGAAAAAAGGAAGAGAAGCAGAAATCACGGCCCTTTTTGAAAAATACGGTCTTGAAGCTGTCTCCATCGGTGTGGTAACAGATGACAAGATGCTACGGCTGATTCACAAGGGGGAAGTCGTGGCAAATGTGCCGGCAGATGCCCTTGCAGAGGATGCGCCTGTCTATTACAAGCCTTCCAGCGAGCCAGCGTACTATCGCGAATTCCAAGGTATGGAGAACGAAACACCGCAGGTCGATAATTACGAGGATACACTTCTCAGCCTGTTGAAACAGCCGACAATCGCAAGTAAGGAATGGGTCTACAAACAGTATGATCATATGGTCAGGACGAGCACTGTCGTCGCACCGGGTTCTGATGCGGCTGTCATCCGAATCCGAGGAACAGAAAAAGGACTTGCGATGACAACGGATTGCAACTCTCGTTATCTTTACCTTGATCCGGAAACTGGCGGCAAAATTGCGGTGGCGGAAGCGGCAAGGAATATTGTCTGCTCCGGCGGGGAGCCTCTCGCGGTCACGGACTGCCTGAATTTCGGCAACCCGGAGAAGCCGGAAATTTTCTGGCAGCTGGAAAAAGCAGCCGACGGAATGAGCGATGCATGCCGCAAACTCAGTACGCCTGTCATCGGCGGCAATGTCTCTCTTTATAACGAAACGAACGGGACAGCAGTCTATCCGACACCAGTTGTCGGGATGGTCGGCCTTGTCCATCACTTGGATCATGTCACGACGCAAGCGTTCAAAGAAGCTGGCGATTATATCTATATGGTTGGGGAAACAAAAGCAGAGTTTGGCGGCAGCGAGCTGCAAAAGCTTATGAAGGGCAGCATCTGCGGCAAGGCTCCAGCGATCGACTTAGAAGTAGAAGAGCAGTGCCAGAAGAATATTCTGAAGGCAATCCAGGAAGGACTTGTTTCATCCGCTCACGATGTTTCCGAAGGCGGCGTTGCCGTTGCCCTCGCGGAGTGTCTGATGGATGCGGACGGTCTTGGAGCGGATGTATTGCTTCACGGCGAAGCAACTGTAGCATTGTTCAGCGAATCCCAGACAAGATTTATCCTATCTGTGAAAGCAGAGAACAGGGATGCTTTTGAAAAAATCACAGGCGCTGCCATGATCGGCAGAGTCACAGATAAGGCGAAACTGGAGATCGCGGTCGACGATGCCAAGGCGGTGTCATTGGAAGTTTCTGAAATGAAAGAAGCCTGGAAAGGAGCTATTCCATGCTTGCTGAACTAAAGGGGTTAAATGAGGAGTGCGGAGTTTTTGGGGTATGGAATCATCCTGACGCAGCACAAATAACGTATTACGGACTTCACAGCCTGCAGCACAGAGGACAGGAAGGCACCGGAATCGTTGTGACCGATGGCCTGGATATGAAGACAAAAAAAGGGGAAGGCCTTGTTACGGAAATTTTCACCACGGATGCCATCCAAGAATTGACTGGCACAGGAGCTATTGGGCATGTCCGCTATGCGACAGCGGGAGGAGGCGGCTACGAGAACGTGCAGCCGCTTCTGTTCCGCTCGCAGACCGGCAGTCTTGCGCTGGCTCACAACGGCAATCTTGTGAATGCAGAAGCTCTGAGACATCAGCTTGAATCACAGGGCAGCATCTTCCAGACAAGCTCTGATACGGAAGTGCTTGCGCATTTGATCAGGCGCGGCGGTTATCCTAACTTGAAAGACCGCGTAAAAAACGCGCTCACCATGCTAAAAGGCGCATATGCGTTTTTAATCATGACAGAAAACGAATTGATGGTTGCGCTTGATCCGAACGGGATGAGACCGCTGTCTCTTGGCAAAATGGGCGACGCTTATTTGATCGCTTCGGAAACGTGTGCATTCGATGTTGTTGGTGCTGAGTTTATCCGCGATATAATGCCGGGAGAACTGCTCACGATCACGAACGAAGGATTTGAATCGGAATTTTATTCTTACAACTCGACAACCGCTATGTGCACGATGGAATATATTTATTTTTCCCGGCCTGACAGCAACATCAACGGCATTAACGTTCATACAGCAAGGAAAAACCTCGGGAAGAAACTAGCAGAAGAAGCTCCGATTGAAGCGGATGTAGTGACAGGGGTTCCGGACTCCAGCATCTCTGCAGCAATTGGCTATGCGGAAGCATCAGGAATTCCGTATGAGCTTGGGCTGATTAAAAATCGTTATGTTGGCCGGACGTTCATTCAGCCTTCGCAGTCACTGAGGGAGCAGGGCGTCAAAATGAAGCTTTCACCAGTTCGCGGTGTCGTTGAAGGAAAGCGCGTAATCATGGTCGACGACTCGATTGTAAGGGGTACGACAAGCAGAAGGATTGTCAAAATGCTGAAAGATGCGGGAGCGACCGAAGTGCATGTTGTCATCAGCTCGCCGCCTATCAAGAATCCTTGTTTTTACGGCATTGATACGTCAACAAGAGAAGAATTGATTGCAAGTGATAAATCAGTAGAACAGATTCGTGAAATTATCGGTGCCGACTCGCTGACGTTTTTATCAACGGCAGGAATGGTCGAAGCAATCGGTCGCGATATTGACGGGGAAACGCGAGGACAGTGCCTTGCGTGCTTCACAGGCAAGTATCCAACAGAAATTTATCCGCAGGAGCTTGAAACCGCGGAAAAGTGCTGAAGGAATATATAGCGGATTTGCCGGCAGAGATAAAACAGCTGCAGGGACAAAAATTATGAGCAAGCATTTCGGCTGCATTTTTTGCATAGAACGGTTTTTTAAAAGCAGGGGAAATTGGAGGAATGAAAATGGCAAACGCTTATAAGCAGGCCGGTGTAGATATCGAGGCAGGCTACGAAGCAGTGGAACGCATCAAAAAACATGTGAAGCGGACCGCGAGGCCGGGCGTGCTCGGAGGACTCGGCGGTTTCGGCGGAATGTTTGACCTGTCAGGGCTTGGCTTGAAAGAGCCGGTACTTGTTTCGGGAACAGACGGAGTCGGAACGAAGCTCATGCTTGCCTTCATGGCCGACAAGCATGACACAATTGGAATCGATGCTGTCGCCATGTGCGTGAACGATATTGCTGTTCAGGGAGCAGAACCGCTGTACTTCCTTGACTATATCGCCTGCGGCAAAGCAGAGCCTGAGAAGATCGAAGCGATTGTCAAAGGAATTGCAGATGGCTGTGAACAAGCTGGATGCGCGCTAGTTGGCGGGGAAACGGCAGAAATGCCTGGCATGTATGACGTGGAAGAATACGACCTTGCTGGCTTTGCGGTGGGTGCTTGTGAAAAGTCAAACCTGATTACAGGCGAGAAAATCAAGGAAGGAGATGTGCTGATAGGACTCGCTTCAAGCGGGCTGCACAGCAACGGTTTCTCGCTTGTGCGCAAGGTGTTTTTCGAAAAAGCAGGGTACACACTTGATCAGCATGTGCCAGAGCTTGGAATAACGCTTGGAGAAGAGCTCTTAAAGCCAACAAGGATTTATGTGAAATCATTGCTTGCTGCAGCGAAAAAAGGCTTCGTCAATGGACTATCCCACATCACTGGCGGCGGATTCCATGAGAATATTCCGAGGATGCTCCCAGAGGGACTAGGCGCTGTCATCGAAGATGGCAGCTGGGAAATCCAGCCGGTGTTCCAACTTCTTGAAAAAGCGGGAGAGCTGAATCATGATGAAATGTTCAACATTTTCAACATGGGCATCGGCATGGTAGCGGCAGTTCCGCAGGATAAAGCTGACGCTGCGGTTGCTTTGTTCGAGGAACTCGGTGAAAAAGCGTACAAAATTGGCATTGTGAGCAATACTCCTGGTGTAAAGATGGTCAAAAGCGGTGAAACAGCATGAAAAAAATCGCTGTATTCGCGTCTGGCAATGGAAGCAATTTTCAATCGCTGATTAATGCCTCCAATGCTGGAACGCTTCGTTGTGAAATTTCCTTGCTCGTCTGCGATCGTCCCGGCGCTTTTGCCGAGGAACGGGCGGAAAAAGCAGGAATACGCTGCTTTTCAGTGAGTCCGAAAAATTTTTCCGACAAGGCAGCTTACGAACAGGCGATTCTTGAGGAGCTGCGGAAGGAAGAAACGGAGTTCATTGTATTGGCAGGATATATGAGACTGATAGGACCGACACTACTTCACGCTTATGAAGGACGGATAGTCAACATCCATCCATCGCTTCTCCCGGCATTTCCCGGGAAAGATGCCATCGGGCAGGCGCTTCTTGCAGGGGCTTCGGTGACGGGTGTTACCATCCATTATGTCGACGAAGGAATGGATACCGGGCCGATCATTGCAAGCAGGGAAGTAAAAGTAGAAAAAGGCGATACAAGGGAATCGCTGCAAAGAAGAATCCAGGCGACAGAGCATGCTCTGTATCCGGAAGTGCTTGAAAAATTGCTGAACGGAACGAAGGAGAGAATAGGATTATGAAAAAACGCGCGCTCATCTCGGTTTCTGATAAAAACGGTATTGTCGAGTTTGCTAGGGAGCTTGCAGGCTTAGGTTTTGAAATCGTCTCAACAGGCGGTACGAAGAAAGCATTGGCCGACGGCGGAGTGCCGGTCATCGGTATCAGCGAAGTAACAGGATTTCCAGAAATTTTGGAAGGCCGGGTTAAGACCCTCCATCCAAATATTCATGGGGCCCTCCTGGCAAAAATGGGTGACGAAAGCCACCGCTCAGTGCTGGAGGAGCATTCCATCGTACCGATCGAGCTAGTGTGCGTCAACCTCTATCCTTTTCAGCAGACCATTGCGAAAAGCGATGTGACGGTCGAGGATGCGATTGAAAATATCGATATCGGTGGTCCATCCATGCTTCGCTCTTCAGCGAAAAACCACGATTGCGTTACGGTTGTCGTTGACCCTGCCGATTATGAAACAGTACTTGGCGAATACCGTGCAAGCGGAAAAACAACCCACGAGACGCGCCGCAAGCTAGCTGCGAAGGTGTTCCGCCATACAGCTGCTTATGACGCAATGATTGCGGAGTATATGACAGATCTTGCTGGTGAAGAAAAGCCGGAGAAGCTGACGGTTACGTATGAGCTTAAGCAAAGCCTGCGCTACGGGGAGAACCCGCATCAACAGGCTGCTTTTTACAGAAAGCCGCTCGGCTCTGCTTTTTCCGTTGCCAATGCCGAGCAGCTACACGGAAAAGAACTATCCTATAACAATATCAATGATGCGAATGCAGCACTGCAAATCGTGAAGGAGTTTGATGCTCCGGCGGCAGTTGCAGTGAAGCATATGAATCCTTGCGGCGTCGGTACTGGGAAGGATGTATTCGATGCATTCACGAAAGCTTTCGAAGCAGATCCTGTTTCCATTTTTGGCGGCATAATCGCATTGAACCGCGAAGTGGATGCAGCGACAGCAGATAAGCTTTACGAAATTTTTCTTGAAATCATCATTGCCCCATCGTTCAGTGAGGAAGCGTTCGCGAAGCTCTCTGCCAAGAAGAATCTTCGCCTCTTGACGATTCCGTTCATTCATGAAGCAAAGCCGGAAATGAAGCTGACATCCATTGAAGGCGGGTTGCTTGTTCAGGATGAGGACGCGCAAGGCCTTGATGAAGAGAAGGTCACCGTTCCGACAAAGCGCCAGCCGACTGCAGAAGAGTGGGAAGCGCTCAAGCTAGGCTGGAAAGTCGTGAAGCATGTGAAATCCAATGCGATTGTCGTTTCCGGTTCCAATGAAACATTCGGAATCGGCGCAGGGCAAATGAACCGTGTTGGCGCAGCGAAAATTGCGCTAGAGCAAGCTGGTGCGCGTGCACAAGGTGCGGCGCTTGCATCCGATGCTTTTTTCCCGATGGACGATACCGTCGAGGCAGCGGCAAAAGCAGGAATCACTGCAATCATCCAGCCAGGAGGCTCTGTGCGCGATCAAGATTCAATCGCAAAAGCGGACGAGTATGGCATTGCAATGGTATTTACAGGCATCCGTCACTTCAGACATTAAAATCTAAAATCCAGGGGTGGAGAAATGAAGGTTCTTGTAGTCGGCAGGGGCGGCCGTGAGCACGCTATTTGCCATAAAGTGAAACAAAGTCCGCTTGTAGAAACAGTCTATGCTGCTCCCGGAAATCCGGGGATGGCGGATAGCGCAATCTGCCTCGGTTTGGCGGAGGATGAACAAGATAAGCTGCTTTCTTTTGCAAAAGAAGAAGGCATTGGCCTTACGATCATCGGGCCGGAAGTTCCATTGCTGGAAGGGTTGGCAGATAGGTTTGCAGCGGAAGGCCTCCGAGTGTTCGGACCAAAGCAAGTCGCAGCCCAGATCGAAGGAAGCAAATCATTCGCAAAGGAATTAATGGCGAAATACGAAATTCCAACAGGCGAATACAAAGTGTTTACCGATTTTGAAGAAGCGAAAGTTTATGTGCAGGAAAAAGGCGCGCCGATTGTCATCAAGGCAGACGGACTAGCTGCCGGGAAAGGTGTCGTCGTGGCAATGACCGAAGAGGAAGCCATTGCTGCGCTAGAGGAAATGCTTGTTGGCTCTAAGTTCGGCGATGCGTCGCTTAGCGTTGTAGTTGAGGAATTCCTTGAGGGGGAGGAATTTTCCCTGATGGCTTTCGTGAACGGTGAGACAGTGCTTCCGCTTGAAATTGCTCAGGATCATAAGCGGGCGTTCGACGGAGACCAAGGTCCGAACACTGGCGGAATGGGGGCATATTCACCTGTTCCGTTCATCGGGAAAGAAATTGTTGCGGAAGCAGTCGAGACCGTTCTTTTACCAGCAGCGAAAGCATTGGTAGAAGAAGGACGTAGCTTCACTGGAATTCTGTATGCTGGCCTCATTTCAACAGAAGCTGGCCCGAAAGTCATCGAGTTCAATGCAAGATTCGGAGATCCCGAGACTCAGGTTATTCTACCGAGAATGAAATCAGATCTTGTGGAAGTCATTCTCGCATTGCTCGAAGGCGGCAAGCCGGAAATCGAGTGGGATAGCGCTGCTATGCTTGGTGTCGTGGTGGCATCAAAAGGCTATCCTGAAAGCTATGAAAAAGGCAGTGTTCTGGGTGGCCTTGAAGTGCTGGCGAATGTGGAGACGTATCACGCAGGCACGGCAAAAGACGAAGAAGGCCGATTCGTCACAAATGGCGGCCGCGTCCTCCTTGTGGGAGCAAAGGCCGAAACGCTCGGCGAAGCGCAGAAAAAGGTTTATGCGGAACTCGAAAAGCTAGACTGCGACGGAGTCTTTTATCGCAATGATATTGGCTACCGCGCCATAAATTTCGAAGCAAAGCAAGCTGTGAAATAAAATGGAGCCCCGGCAGGAGGAAGTGATGCCGGGGTTTTGTTTTGGCAACAACGGTGGAAAAAATGCTCCAACGTGGCAGAGGCTTTCTCCACCCTACGCCATTTCCGCACAAAAACCTTAAAAATTGTTATTTTGACTTGGTTTTTTTGAGGTTGAAGGGGGAGTTTTCGATGCCCGGGAGCCGTTTTTGGAAAGGTATCGTGTGTGGAACCGATTACACAAGGATTTAGTGTTCCTCCTGAAGTCTCTCTGATAAGGTTATCTACGGTAATCGGCAATTTATCACCGGTAAATGCTGATATATCAACGGTAAAGGTCATTTTATCTACGGTAACTGCTAATTTATCTACAGTAGGTGCCAGTTCAATCCCAATTTTTCATTTTTTCGCTACACCCTCTTTCTAGTTTCCGCTCCGCAATGCATTTAATAGTACCATTCTCTATCCGCCCTCAAGACCTTAAAAATGGTCATTTTAATTGGTTTTTGCGGTTGAAATAGCGGGCTTTTGGGATGTAGGGAGGATTTTTGACAGGAGCTGTTTCTTAAAACCCGTTACACAGCAAACTTTCGCCTTTCCCGACGCTGCTGTAAACAGAATATCTACGTTAACTCTCCATATAACTACAGTACGTTCCTTTAACTGGAAATCGCGGAGCTTCTCGATTGACCCAAGCACACTAAAAAACCGCGACCTTTTACAAAGCCGCGGCTCCTCCACTCATCACGAAGGGTTATAAGGCAAGAATTCGTCTGTAAGCTGAGTGTCGGTGTTCTTGTTGTTTTCCTTCATACCATCCATCAAATCAGTGAGCGGGCAGTAGCGGACGATGCCTTCGCCGACTTTCATGGCGCCGAGCACGGCAGCAAGCAGGTAGCAGCCTTCGTCTTCGTGGCGGGAAAGCTTTGCGGTCGCCCAACTGAGAACAGCGAGACCTGCGGTGATGCGGACAAGGCCGTTTACCATGCCAACATTTGTTTTTACTTTCATGTTCATTCTCCTTTAGTAGAAAAATTCTATTTTGTTGCGATTCTTCACTGCGTTAAAACGTAAAATATGTTATGATTAGTAATCAATAATGTAAGGGCTTCCTTTTTGCCCGTAAGATAGAGAAAGGGGCTAGGAAACAGATGGAACACCGTTACAAATGGAAAAACAGGCAATTGCGTAACCATGCGGCGGTTTTGGACGGCGCCCTTTCACCGACGATTCTTTTGCAAAATGCCATGATACTGAATTCAACCTTCAGGAAGTGGATGACAGCGAATATATGGATTTACAAAGATCGAATCGTGTATGTCGGTGATAAGCTGCCGGACCGTACGGAGGGCTGTGAAATTGTCGATTGCAGCGAAAGCTACATCGTGCCGGGATATATCGAGCCGCACGCGCACCCGTTTCAGTTATATAATCCCCACTCGCTGGCTGCGTATGCATCCCAGCACGGAACGACAACACTAATTAATGACAATATGCTGCTTGCTTTGCAGCTTGATAAAAAGAAAGCGTTTGCTTTTTTATCACAAATGAATACACTCCCTGTATCGATGTATTGGTGGTGCCGCTTTGACGCACAGACAGAAATACATGATGAGGAATTGATTTTTTCCAATTCGAATGTAAAATCGTGGCTGGAGCATGATGCTGTGCTCCAGGGCGGGGAACTGACAGGCTGGCCGAAGCTAATGGCAGGCGACGACATGATGCTTCACTGGATGCAGGAAACAAAGCGCCTCGGCAAAAAAGTTGAAGGGCATTTCCCGGGAGCATCGGAAAAAACGTTGGCGAAAATGATGCTCTTCGGTGCGGATTGTGACCATGAAGCAATGACAGGAGAAGAGGTGCGCACCAGGCTTTTGCAAGGATATACCGTATCCCTTCGACATTCATCCATTCGTCCTGATTTGCCGAAGCTGCTTCAAGAGATTCATGAGCTCGACATCGCGGTATACGATAAGTTCATCATGACAACGGACGGGTCATCGTCCAGTTTTTACGAAAATGGCATGATGGATATGCTGATTTCCCTCGCAATGGAAAACGGCGTCCCGGAAATCGATGCGTACAATATGGCGACCATTAACATAGCGCGCCATTACAATATGGAACATTTGCATGGCTCGGTCGCGACAGGACGCTTTGCGAATCTCAACTTCCTTCATGATAAAAAAAACCCAACACCTGTTTCCGTTCTTTCAAATGGAAAATGGGTGAAGAGAGATGGCCGAGATACAGGGATTTTTCCGAAAATCGACTGGAAGAAGTTCGGTTTTGCGCCACTGAATCTCGACTGGAGCCTGGAAAAAGACGATCTCCAGTTTTCCATGCCATTTGGCATTAAAATGGAAAACTCCGTTATCACAAAGCCTTACTCAATCTCCATTGATATCTCGCCTGACCAATTATCAGAAGAACATGATGAATGCTTTTTCATGCTTGTTGACAGGAATGGGCAGTGGCGGCTTAACACGATTCTAAAAGGCTTCGCCAACACTCTCGGCGGGCTTGCAAGCTCCTACTCGAACACCGGGGACATCATATTAATAGGAAAGAACAAGCACGATATGTATCAGGCCTTCCAGCGAATGAAGGAGCTTGGAGGCGGGATTGTCCTTTGCCAGGATGGCGAGTCGAAAGTGGAAATTAGCTTGCCGCTTATGGGGCTGATGTCCGACCTATCGGTGAACGAACTGATACAAGCGGAGCGCAAATTGTTTAGCATTCTGAGGGAAAAAGGCTATCGTTTTGAAGACCCAATTTATTCGCTATTGTTCTTCTCTTCGACGCATTTGCCGTACATTCGGATTACGCAGCAGGGGGTATACGATGTCATGAAAAAAACAATACTCTTTCCAACGATAATGCGTTAAAATATAAAAGCAAAATTGGTTGTCCATTTCTAGTTGATGAGGTGTAGGCCATGGTGAACAAGGCAATTACTGCCGCAGCTGTTGCAGTACTTCTTTTAACAGGTTGCGGTGGCAACAAGGAGAACACTGCGGAAAAACCGAAAGAGAAGAAAGTGGAACAGGCTGCAGAAAAGAGTCCTTATGTGTATCCTTTGACAGGTATGGGTACAAAGAATGAAGCGACAGGGAGGGCGGTTGCCGTAACCGTGAACAACCACCCGCTCGCAAGGCCGCAGACAGGACTCGATAGCGCGGATATTATTTATGAAGTGCTCGCGGAGGGGAAAGTAACCCGCTTCCTGGCTATTTACGAAAGCCAGAAGCCGGAAAAAGTAGGGCCCGTCCGAAGCGCAAGGGATTATTTCATCGAGCTGGCAAAAGGCTACGATAGCCTCTATATTGCGCACGGATACAGCGACGAGGCAAGGTCCATGCTTTCTCGCGGGGAAATTGATTCCTTGAACGGCATGCAGTACGATGGGACTTTGTTCAAGCGTGCGTCTTTTCGAAAAGCGCCGCACAATTCTTATATCACATTTGCCAACATCCTGAAAGGAGCCAAATCCAAAGGGTACGAAATGAAGCCCGCCCCTGAACCTTTGCCTTTCCTTGACAGCAAAGGCTCCGCGGAGATCGAAGGCCAGACTGCAGAGAAAGTTGGCGTATCATATGGTGACCCATCCTTTGAAGCCGACTATCGGTACGACACCAGCAATAAGAATTACAAGCGATATGCCAGTGGAGAAGAAATGAAGGACCTTGAGTCGAAAAAGCCAATAAGAATAGCCAACCTTTTCATTGTGGAAGCAAGGCATAGCGTCGCTGACAGCGAAGGCCACAAAGACATCGACATCAAATCTGGCGGACAGGGATATCTTGTTCAAGGCGGAAAACGGATAGAAGTCGAGTGGAGAAACGAGGGCGGACGCATTTTGCCTTATAAAGATGGAGCAGCAGCACCGCTAGTTCCAGGAATGACCTGGATCTCAATCGTTCCTTCCCTTGATGCAGCAACATTTGAAAACTAAGGCAGCCACACTACAACGCCTTGTTTGTAGCTGTACAACTAGGCGGGACACGCATATAATACGTCTGTATAATAAAAAACAACTATTAAGGAGCTTGATTGGATGCAAATTGATAAATTGAGGGGCAAAGAACTCGACCAGCTTTTCAAGGCCGTTCTTACTCTTAAAGATATGGAAGAGTGCTATCGTTTTTTTGATGATCTGTGTACAGTCAATGAAATTCAGTCGCTGGCACAGCGCCTGGAAGTGGCAAGGATGCTGAAGGAAGGCAACACATACCATAAAATCGAAGCGGATACAGGCGCGAGCACGGCGACTATTTCCCGGGTAAAGCGCTGCCTGAATTACGGCAATGACGCCTATGAAATGGCCCTCGGCCGAGTAAAAGAAGAAAAGCCGACAGAAAAAAAATAAGTGCAGAAGAACCGGGGCGGCGGGCTTCGGTTTTTTTAATGAAAAAGAGAGGATTGGAAGGCTAACTTTTCCTAGCCTTTCCTTTTTTATATAGATAGACAAATGCTATAATGGTGAAATGGAAATATAGATTGGAGGCAGTCCGCTGATGTATGAAATAAAAGAGTGGCGGCATGTGTTTAAGCTAGATCCCAACAAGGAAATATCCGACGCTGACCTTGAGCTTATTTGCGAGTCGGGGACGGACGCCATCATCGTCGGCGGGACGGACGGCGTCACGCTTGATGGTGTTCTCGATTTAATGTCGCGCGTGCGGCGCTATACGGTGCCTTGCGTGCTGGAAGTGTCTGACCTTGAAGTGATCACGCCTGGATTTGATCTTTATTTTATCCCGTCGGTCCTGAACAGCAAGAATCCAAAATGGGTGACAGGACTGCACCATCAAGCCGTCAAGGAGTACGGCGATTTGATGGAGTGGGAAGAAATTTTTGTCGAAGGCTATTGCATCTTGAACAGCGAGTGCAAAGCAGCAAAGCTTACTGAGGCCGATGCTTCGCTTGACGCTGATGATGCTAGGGCATACGCCATGATGGCGGAAAAAATGTTCCATCTGCCGATTTTTTATCTGGAATACAGCGGGAAGTACGGCGATCCGGAAGTGGTCCGGAGCGTAAAATCGGTGCTGGAAGAGACGATTCTTTTTTACGGAGGCGGCATCGAAAGCCGCGAACAGGCGAACGAAATGGGCAGTATCGCAGATGTCATCGTTGTCGGGAACTCCCTTTATGAAAACTTGGATAAAGCTTTGTTGACAGTACAAGCTGTGAAGAATGAAAAGTAATGTACCTATGGTGGTGAGCAATCATGCAATTTTTAACAGATAGATTATTAAAAGGCTTGAACCCGGAGCAGCAAAAAGCCGTCAAGACAACAGATGGCCCCCTATTGCTGATGGCAGGGGCGGGAAGCGGAAAGACGAGGGTGCTGACCCACAGGATCGGTTACCTGATTGTCGAAAAGGGAGTCAATCCCTACAATATCCTCGCGATCACCTTCACGAACAAAGCTGCCAGGGAAATGCGCGAGCGGATCGGGGGAATCATGGGCGGGGCAGCCGATGATATTTGGATCTCCACGTTCCACTCAATGTGCGTCCGCATCCTCCGCCGCGACATCGACCGGATTGGCTTCAGCCGCAATTTCACAATCCTTGATTCAACCGACCAGCAGTCGGTCATCAAATCCATATTGAAAGAAAAGAATATGGATCCGAAAAAGTTTGACCCGCGTGCGATTCTTGGCACCATTTCCTCGGCGAAAAACGAACTGATTACGCCGGAGGAATACAGCAAGACAACAGGGGATTACTTTGCCAATATGGTGAGCGAAGTATACACCGAGTACCAGAAGCGCCTTCGGAAAAACAATGCGCTCGACTTTGACGACCTCATTATGTCGACAATCACGCTGTTTCAGCGCGTGCCAGAGGTTCTCGAGTATTACCAGCGCAAATTCCAGTACATCCACGTCGATGAGTACCAGGATACGAACAGGGCACAATACATGCTCGTAAAGCTGCTTGCAGCAAGATTTAGGAATCTTTGCGTTGTCGGTGACTCTGACCAGTCTATTTACCGCTGGCGCGGAGCCGATATCGCGAACATTCTTTCTTTTGAAAAAGACTACCCGAACGCCAGTGTCATCTTGCTCGAGCAAAATTACCGTTCGACGAAGAAAATTTTGCTGGCAGCAAACAAAGTAATCGAAAACAACTTGAATCGCAAGCCGAAAAATCTTTGGACAGAGAACAGCGATGGCAATAAGATTGTCTACTTCCGGGCAGACAGCGAACAGGGAGAAGCGCAGTTCATCATCGGAAAAATTCAAGAGCTTATTAGGACAAAAGGGCGGAAGCATTCAGATATCGCCATTCTGTACCGCACAAATGCGCAGTCCCGTGCAATCGAGGAAGCGTTCCTGAAATCCAATATCGAATACTCCATCGTCGGAGGCATCAAGTTCTATGACCGCAAGGAGATCAAGGATATCTTGGCGTACTTGCGCCTTATTTCCAACCCGGATGACGATATCAGCCTGCAGCGTGTCATTAATGTTCCGAAGCGGGCGATCGGCTCGACTTCCGTTGATAAAATCGCTAATTTCGCGGCAATGCACGATATGTCCATGTTCCAGGCGCTCCAAAGCCTTGAGCTGATCGGTCTTAGCCCGAAAGCGGAAAAGGCTGCAGCGGAGTTCCGCTCGCTTATCAGCAATTTTACGAATATGCAGGAATTCCTGTCGGTAACGGAGCTTGTTGAGGATATTCTCGACAAATCGGGTTACCGCGAGATGCTGAAAGCGGAGAAATCGATCGAAGCGCAAAGCAGGATGGAGAACTTGGATGAATTTTTAACCGTAACAAAGAGCTTTGAAGATAGCAGCGAGGACAAAAGTCTCGTTGGCTTCCTGACAGATCTTGCGCTTGTGGCGGATATCGACCGTTTGGATGATGACGGCGAAAAGAAAACCGATACTGTCACATTGATGACGCTCCACTCGGCGAAAGGCTTGGAGTTTCCTGTCGTCTTCCTGATTGGAATGGAGGAAGGAGTCTTCCCGCACAGCCGCTCCCTTATGGAAGAAGCGGAAATGGAAGAAGAGCGCCGGCTTGCATATGTCGGCATCACAAGGGCAGAGGAAGAATTATTCATCACCAATGCCCAAATGCGTACATTGTACGGCCGCACGAACATGAACCCGGAATCCCGCTTCATTAAAGAAATTCCATCAGACTTAATCGAAGATGCCGTTCCGAAGAAGAAGGGCTCTCCATTCGAATCATCAGCTTCTGCATTCAGCACGGGAAGCAGGAAATCTCCGTCCACCTATGGAGAGCGGCGCGGGATGAGGCCGGCGGTTAGGCGGCCCGAAGCGTCATCGGCAGCTCCAGGAGACTGGAAGGTCGGCGATAAAGCGAAGCATGGGAAATGGGGAACAGGGACGGTTGTCAGTGTTAAAGGCTCTGGCGAAGGAATGGAGCTCGATATTGCCTTCCCAAGTCCAACAGGTGTGAAGCGCCTCTTGGCGAAATTCGCGCCGATCGAAAAAGCATAAATTTATCTTGAAAGGGCTGGATATATGGACTTTCAGACTGCACAGAAAAAAGCGGCAGAGCTGCAAAATCTGTTGAACCAATATGGCTATGAATATTATGTTCTCGATAAGCCTTCCGTGCCTGATGCGGAATACGACAGGCTGATGCGCGAGCTTACGGACATCGAGGACGCTTATCCTGAATTGAAAACGCCGGATTCGCCGACACAGCGGGTAGGCGGGGAAGTATTGGATATGTTCCGGAAAGTAGAACATGCCATCCCGATGCTTAGTCTCGGCAATGCTTTCAATGAGCAGGACCTTCGCGATTTTGACCGCAGGGTGCGCCAAGCGGTCGGCGATACAGCTACTTATGTGTGCGAACTGAAAATTGATGGACTAGCCGTTTCCCTCCGCTATGAGAATGGAATGTTTGTCCTTGGTTCGACGAGAGGGGACGGAACAATCGGCGAGGATATTACTTCCAACTTGAAGACGATCCGCTCGATACCGCTCCGATTGAATGAACCTGTTACAATGGAAGTGCGCGGCGAAGCCTTTATGCCGAAAAAATCGTTCATGGCATTGAACGAGGCAAGAAGCAAGCGTGAAGAGGAGCCTTTCGCGAACCCGCGGAATGCGGCGGCAGGTTCCTTGCGTCAGCTCGACCCGAAGATTGCAGCATCAAGGAATCTTGATATTTTCCTTTATGGCATCGGAAACCCGGATAATATAGGCGTCGAGTCGCACAGCGAAGGCCTCGATTACTTGGATCGACTGGGCTTCAAGACAAATAAGGAACGCCGCAAGGCAAAGGACATTGATGAAGTCATCTCCTTTGTCGAGAGCTGGGTGGAACGCCGCCCAGATCTGCCTTACGATATTGACGGCATTGTTATTAAGGTTGATTCGCTTGCACAGCAGGACGAGCTTGGCACGACGGCAAAAAGTCCGCGCTGGGCAATTGCCTATAAGTTTCCTGCAGAAGAAGTCGTCACAAAGCTAATCGACATCGAGCTCAACGTCGGCCGCACGGGCGTTATCACGCCAACTGCGGTCCTCGAACCAGTTCAGGTGGCAGGAACGACGGTACAGCGGGCTTCCTTGCACAATGAAGATTTAATCCGCGAAAAGGATATCAAAATCGGCGACCTTGTTGTCGTAAAAAAAGCTGGTGACATCATCCCTGAAGTCGTGAACGTTCTTGCAGAACAGCGCAGCGGGGCAGAAGAAGATTTTCATATGCCGACACATTGCCCGGAATGCGAAAGCGACCTTGTCCGGCTTGAAGGGGAAGTGGCATTGCGTTGCATCAACCCGAAGTGTCCAGCGCAAATTCGCGAAGGCTTGATTCATTTTGTATCAAGGAATGCGATGAATATCGATGGTCTTGGGGAAAAAGTGGTCAGCCAGCTTTTTGGTGAGCGATTGATCACAAATGTAGCCGATTTATATAAACTGACGAAAGAGCAGCTTCTAAGGCTTGAACGAATGGGTGAGAAATCAGTCAACAATCTTTTAGCAGCAATCGAAGCATCGAAGAGCAACTCGCTTGAAAAGCTTCTTTTCGGTCTTGGCATCCGCCTTGTTGGCGCGAAGGCAGCGAAGACGCTTGCGAAGGAATTCGGTACGATCGATGCATTGCGGAAAGCATCCGTGGTAGAACTGACCGCAATCAACGAAATCGGCGAGAAAATGGCTGATTCTATTGTCACTTATTTTGACAGTGAAGAAGTGGAAGAGCTGCTGCGGGAATTGGAAGCGGCAGGAGTCAACATGGAATACAAAGGTCCTCGCACATTGGCCGCGGCTGACTCAGATTCTTTTTTCGCTGGAAAAACGGTCGTTCTGACTGGAAAGCTGCATAGGCTGACCAGAAACGAAGCTAAGGAAAAAATTGAGGCGCTTGGCGGCAATGTCGCTGGAAGCGTCAGCAAAAAAACGCATCTTGTCATTGCCGGCGAGGATGCCGGCTCGAAGCTGGATAAAGCAGAAAGCCTTGGCATCGAAGTATGGAATGAAGAGAGGCTTCTGGAAGAATTAAATCAATAGGGGGGGAACCGGCATGAGGAAGCTCTTCATCGCCACTTTTTCCATCGTTCTGCTCCTGGCGGGCTGTGCTCCTAACTTTCAAAAAGAAGAGCAGGTCGTCCAAAAGCGCGATAAAGATTCAAAGGAAAAAGCGATTATTCCTAAGTACAAAATTTCAGAGAAATATTACCGTTCGATTGTGCCATTTGAGCCAAGCGCCGCACGCGGCCAGGTTGTAAATAATCTGAATACACGCTATGACATCAATGAGTTTGAGACCGGCTTGATGCGGATTGCCCAAAACTCATTCGATACAGAGAAATATGTCTTCCAGGAAGGCCAGTATCTCAAGGCAAAAACAGTGCAATCATGGCTAAACCGCAAGCTTACAGCAGAGCAGCTAAAGGCGAACGCTGAAAATAAGGAGGAACCCTCCACCGAGGAGGATAATGTTGGACTCAATCCGGCTATCGAAGGCGGGGATGTTGCGGTAATGAACAAAAAGAGCCCAATTTACCTTTCGCACATCCTGGAGCATGATTATCTTATAAAGGCGGATGACAAAGGGACATACAAGCTGGGCGGCGTAGTCATCGGCCTTGCGCTCAACTCGATCCATTACTACCAGAAAGAAGAGTTTGGCGACACATTTGAAGTGAAAATACCACATGCGGAAATGGAACAGGAAGGGAAACGGATTGCACAGGAAGTAGTCAACCGCCTCCGCAGGATGGACGAATTGAAGAATATCCCGATTACGCTCGCTTTGTTCGAGCAAAAAAGCCGCTCTTCCGTTGTTCCCGGTAACTTCATTGCCTATTCAGAAGTAGATCAAGGAGGCTCCAACATCAGCAGCTGGGAAAAGGTGAAGGAGAAATACGTTCTCTTCCCGTCAGATGAAGCGAAGCGCGACCATCGGGACGACCTTGTTTGGTTCGAAAACTTCAAGCAAGATGTCGAGAAATACTTCCCGAACTATAACGGCGTTGTCGGCAATGCATTCTATCTGGACGATCAGCTCCAGAACATCAGCATCGATATCCCCATCCAGTTTTACGGAAAAGCAGAAGCAGTGAGTTTTACGCAGTATGCGACAGGCCTTGTCATGGACCAGTTCCCAGAACATGTATCCATCCAGGTCAGCATCACATCCGTCAATGGGCCGGAAGCGCTGATATTGCGCAAGCCTGACCAAAAAGAGCCAACTGTTCATATTTATCAATAGACGGGAAAACCAGGACTTCTTAGGTTCTGGTTTTTTGTGATGTGATTGGAGAGAGTGGGGGCCTTTTTTTGCGGGGGGCGAGCGAGAGTCTAATATATTTTTATAATAAAAGTAATGCAGAAAATAAATATTACAATAATTCACAGAAAAGGTTTTTATCTAAAAAAAGAATAGCGGAGAAGAGTTTTAATGAATAAAATGGATCGATTTTCCTTCTAAAAAAGAAATTTTTGCAGTCTACGGTTTCCCTAGGCTTTATTTATCATATTTATTAATAAACCCAAAGAAGACGATTAGAGTATCTTTCATTGTAATCCTTATGGTATTGTTTATAACTTGGCTGTTAACTTCATTTAAGTAAGAATCCGGAACTCTTTCGTGAACCTAAAAAGACTGCCGAGGTTTGGCAGTCTTTTTCACTATTTAAGTGATCGCAATCGTGAGTGGTGTGTAATCGATAAGGAGAACGCCTCTTTCAGCGGGACGGGATTCTGGTCCTTTTTTAATTCCACTAACATAGTGGCTCACTTTCTTATCGCACACCCCGTAGGAATCGAGCGGCTCCGTAAGGTCGAATTCATCGAGAATCAGTTTTTCGTTTGCTTGCTCCCGGTTGAGGCCGGCACAGCTTGGATGCGCGACAGTACTGCGGCCACCGTGTACATTTTTATACGTGATAAGATGCACAAAGGTAAATGGCTCTCCATCCTGATGAATCGTATTCGGTGATGCGACGGATTCCTGTGTTTCATCCTCCACCATATATTTCACAAAGTGAACGCCAACATGGATTGGCAGAATTTTTTCATAAGGATTCCAGAATGTTTCGTTAAAATCATATTTGATGATTTCCTGCAGCAAGGCGTTTTCTTTTATTTTTTCGCTGAGGGCAGGGAACGCGCGATATTCTTCAAGGTATTCTGCGTTGAAAGTTCCTTGAAAATACAGCGATTTCGCTTCTCCGTCTTCATCAATAAAGTCAGGCAGCCACTGCAGGGCACCGTCCCAAGGATTGATGATCGCTCGGGAATATTTTCTGTAACGATGGCTTTCAGGGGAATATGTATCCCGCGGAAGATGGTCGAATTCCTCGGCCAGTTCGCGAAGATCCGCTTCAAGGCTTGGCACAGGGAGAGTCATCAATCCAAACTTTTTGTAGCCATAGGCTTCAAGGTCTTTCTTTTTGTTCAATAATGCATGTTCCATATGTAATGCCTCCGATAATTGAGATGACCGCCGCAGAATCGGGCGGGTTCCATTTGCTCATTATACGATAAGCGAGGCTTGTCAGGGAAATGATTGCACGGGTGGGAAAAGGATTGATTTCCATTCTGGTCTGGCAAATAAACGGTTATGAACGGACAATAAAATGCCGGAACCGGACAATTAAAAGGTTCAATCGGACAATAAAAGTATTAGAATGGCAAATAGGGCAGTGCCCTATGCTTGACCGTTAAGCAAGGAAGCAAAAATAGTAGAAATCGAAGAATAATGGGCATAATTGTATATCGAGGTCATACCAATTTTTTCTGTATAATGGAAGAAACGAATAGCAAGGAGTGAAGATATTGATTGTAATACCAAGGACAAAGCCGAAAATAATGAAGGCAGAGGAAAGTGAAACTGTCAAAAAAGAAGCTGGAAAAATTGATTCAATTTCTTATAAGGGAGAATATTAGCCATAACCCTTCTGTATGGACGCTTTTTGAATTGAAAAAAGGTGATCTCATAACTGGTGTGCAATGTCCTAGTTATGGATGTATTTTCATGCGTTGGCACAGAGGCCATTGTCATTGTGAAAAATGTCTATGCCAGTCAAAAGATGCTCATAAAGAAGCGCTCAAGGATTTTTTTACCTCTATCAAACTCCACTATCTAATAGAAAATGCCGCACGTTTCTGCATTTATCCTCTATTTCAACTACATCTAAACTTCTAAAAAAACTCCCGTTTTCTTTTTCAGGAAAAAATAAAACAAGGATTTATCACCAATCTATAGAGTGAATGTTACAACGTCTCATAATTTAATGAACTATCAAATAATTATCTTTGAATACTTTCCCCATGTCATGATAGAATAATAGTTGGGCAAGAAAGCATTTTCATAGGAGGGGATTGGATGGTTCAGCCATATAAACACGAGCCTTTTACAAATTTCAAAGTCGAAGAAAATAAGAAAGATTACCTTCAAGGTCTAGAAACGGTAAAAGGTTATCTTGGCCAGGATTATGATTTATTGATTGGCGGAGAGCGTGTTTCGACAGAGGATAAAATCATTTCCTATAACCCAGCTAATAAAGAAGAGGTTATTGGCCGTGTATCCAAGGCAACTCGCGAGCATGCAGAGCAAGCGATGCAAGCTGCGGTGGAGGCATTCAAAACTTGGAAAAAAGTAAAACCTGAAACTCGTGCTGATGTACTTTTCAAAGCAGCAGCGATTATTCGCCGCCGCAAGCATGAATTCTCAGCACTTTTAACTAAAGAAGCTGGAAAGCCATGGAATGAAGCAGATGCTGATACAGCGGAAGCTATTGACTTCCTTGAGTACTATGCACGCCAAATTCTATTAATCAAAGACGGTGTTCCAGTGAATAGCCGTCCGAATGAATATAACCGTTATGATTACATTCCGCTAGGCGTGGGAATTGTTATTTCACCATGGAACTTCCCGCTTGCAATCATGGCAGGCACAACCGTTGCGGCGATTGTGGCAGGCAACACTGTTCTGTTGAAGCCAGCTTCTACAACGCCTGTTGTTGCGGCTAAGTTTGTGGAAGTAATGGAAGAAGCAGGCCTTCCTAAAGGCGTGTTGAACTTTGTACCAGGAAGCGGCGCGGAAGTCGGCGACTATCTTGTTGACCACAAAGATACTCGTTTTATTTCTTTTACAGGATCCCGTGACGTCGGTCTGCGCATTTACAAGCGTGCAGCTGAGTTGAACGAAGGTCAAATTTGGCTGAAGCGTGTTATTGCAGAAATGGGCGGAAAAGACACAATGGTAGTTGACAGCGATGCAGACCTTGAGCTTGCAGCTCAATCTATTGTTGCTTCTGCGTTTGGCTTCTCTGGCCAAAAATGCTCGGCATGTTCCCGTGCAGTAATTGTGGAAGATGTCTATGATCAAGTATTGAACCGTGTGGTGGAACTGACAAAAGAGCTGACTGTTGGTAATCCGGAAGAGCAAGGCACTTTCATGGGCCCTGTCAATGACCAAAATGCATTCAATAAAATTATGGAATACATTGAAATCGGCAAGCAAGAGGGTAAGCTGATGGCAGGTGGCGAAGGAGACGACAGCAAAGGCTATTTCATCAAGCCAACTGTTTTTGCTGATCTTGATCCGAAAGCACGCATCATGCAGGAAGAAATCTTTGGCCCAGTTGTTGGATTTACAAAAGCAAAGGATTTCGACCATGCACTTGAAATTGCCAACAATACGGAATACGGTTTAACTGGTGCGGTCATTACTAGAAACCGCGAACATATCCAAAAAGCACGTGAAGATTTCCATGTTGGAAACTTATACTTCAACCGCGGCTGCACAGGCGCTATCGTTGGCTACCAGCCGTTCGGCGGATTCAACATGTCCGGAACAGACTCCAAAGCAGGCGGTCCAGACTACATCCTGCTTCACATGCAAGCAAAGACAACATCCGAAATGTACTAAGAGATAGGACCAATTCGGAAAAGTACGACATATAAGACAGACCCTAGCCTCCTTCCACTTTGGAAGGAGGCTATTCCAATTAACAAGGTACCTTAACAAGGTGCCTGACCCCCAGTGCGGTGGAGTGGTAAAGGACAGCAGCGTGCCTGACCCCCGGTGCTGCACAGTGCTAAAGCGTGCCTGACCCCCTCTGCGTGCGTACTCCTTGAAGCTTCAAATTTTGTCGAAATAAAATTTCAGAAAAATCCATCAAAAGTATTGCAATTCATCCACCCTGTTATATAATACAATCATAAAAATAATTTACTGTATTATAACAAGGGTCAACCGAAAACGGGATAGAGCTAAACCAGTAAGGTACAGCCTCCACCCGAAAGATTACTATTTTGATAGGAGGAAACAGCAAACATGACAGATTCAAGAGTAAAGCAGTTGCAGGAAAACTGGGAAATGGATTCACGTTGGAAAGGAATTGAGAGACCATATACAGCGGAGGATGTCATCAAGCTCCGCGGTTCCATTGATATTGAGCATACGCTCGCCCGCCGCGGCGCGGAAAAGCTGTGGAAACTAGTAAACGAAGAGAATTTCATCAATGCGCTTGGTGCCTTGACTGGAAATCAGGCTGTTCAGCAGGTGAAGGCCGGCCTAAAAGCAATCTATCTCAGCGGCTGGCAGGTTGCAGCCGATGCGAACCTTTCCGGACATATGTATCCGGACCAAAGCCTTTATCCAGCGAACAGCGTTCCAGCAGTAGTAAAGCGAATCAACCAAGCATTGCAGCGTGCTGACCAAATCACTCATTCTGAAGGAGATCAATCCGTCGACTGGTTTGCGCCGATTGTCGCGGATGCAGAAGCAGGGTTTGGCGGACAGCTTAATGTATTTGAACTGATGAAGGGCATGATTGAGTCGGGTGCTGCCGGCGTTCACTTCGAAGATCAGCTTTCCTCTGAAAAGAAATGCGGCCACCTTGGAGGCAAAGTTCTTCTGCCAACACAGACAGCTGTTAAGAACTTAATCTCCGCTCGCCTTGCTGCTGATGTGATGGGCGTTCCAACACTTGTTATTGCAAGGACAGACGCCAACGCAGCTGAACTGATCACAAGCGATGTCGATCCAGCAGATGCGCCGTTTATCATAGGCGAGCGTACGCCCGAAGGCTTCTTCCGCACAAATGCGGGTCTTGACCAGGCAATCGCGCGGGGTTTGGCGTATGCGCCGTATGCGGACCTCATCTGGTGTGAAACTTCAGAACCCAATATCGAGGAAGCGCGCCGCTTTGCCGAAGCAATTCATGAAAAATTCCCTGGGAAACTGCTCGCATACAATTGCTCGCCTTCCTTCAACTGGAAAAAGAAATTGGATGACGAGACGATTGCGGAGTTCCAGATGGAGCTCGGAAAAATGGGCTACAAGTTCCAGTTCGTCACACTTGCAGGATTCCATGCCCTTAACCACAGCATGTTTGAACTAGCAAGAGGCTACCGCGATCGCGGAATGGCTGCTTACTCTGAACTTCAGCAAGCAGAGTTTGCCAGCGAAGAGTACGGCTACACCGCAGCAAGACACCAGCGCGAAGTCGGCACAGGCTACTTCGATCAAGTTTCTATGGTCATCACTGGCGGAACCTCTTCAACAACTGCCCTCAAAGGCTCCACGGAAGAGGAACAATTCACTGCCGCAAAGTAACCGGAGCTTCTTAGCAGCTCACCGTAATGGACATAATGTTTCAACCCTAACGAAATCGGATACGCATCATTACGCTAAAGGCGTATCGCAACAACACGCACAAGCACAACTAGCTACTGATGCAGCACTATGTTTGATTAGTAACTTCACTGATCAGCACGCAATGCACTATGTTTTATCAGCATCACGAACGGAATTACCTTGTCACCAGCAAGGGCTGTTTGATTCTTTCACCTAATCCTAATTCGTCTTCCCTGTCACAAGGGAAGGTTTTTTTTCGCCAGAAAAGGTTATGCTTAAATTGGCACAGAAAAAATGAAGCAGTCATACATAATAGCAGCGGGGTGATAATATGGGAAATCATAGTGTGGATGATTACTTGCAGCAGGGGATTCATGGAGCAAAGGTGACAAAGCCTGATGAAAGGCGGCGCTTCCTCGGTACCATCCGGGAGCGAGTGGCTGTTGCGCTGACTCAGGCTCAGATTGGAGACGATAGCCTCCTGCCGCAGCTAGAACAAATTATGGATGAACATGCGTCAGCACATCTTTACTTGAATGGAAATATTTCGTATTCCGCGTTCTCTCACTATATCGAAGCCGCGAAAAAACGGGGTATTACTTACACAATGGTGACAAATAAAGAACACGATTCGGATCTTGGGCTAGTTTTGGCGCATGACCAGGCAATCGACAAAGAGGAGATTTTCCTAGAGAAAAAACCTGAGGCGCCCATAACTGGTAAAAAGGCGAGTGAAATTAGCCTGCTTTCACAGCTCAAGAATAAATTGTTCAAAAATGATGATTAAGAAAAAGCTCCGGTTTTCCGGGGCTTTTTCCACTTGCGTCCCAACGGAGGAAAGTGTCATGTTAAAATAGCGATAAGGCGCAATCGTATTGCTTTAAAGTGAAAAAGTTTGCTATTATCAATATTATTGCCTTTTTTTATAACTTATTGGAGGTGGCTTTATGTCAAGGATTTCGGAAGAACAAGTGAAGCACGTCGCACATCTGGCACGGCTTGCTGTCACCGAGGAAGAGGTCCACACATTTACAGAGCAGCTCGACAAGATTATCACCTTCGCCGAGCAGTTAAACGAACTAGATACAGAAAAAGTGGAACCGACATCGCATGTGCTTGATATCCGGAACGTCCTTCGCCAGGATAAAGCAGCGATGGGACTTCCGCGGGAAGAGGTACTGAAGAACGCGCCGGAACATCAGGACGGCCAAATCAAAGTGCCATCCATAATGGAATAGGAAGGAGCAGAGATATGAGCTTATTGGAACATAAGGTATCAGAGTTGAAAGCCTTATTACATAAAAAAGAAATTACCGTATCAGACCTTGTGGACGCATCATTCCGGCGGATCAGCGAAGTCGACGGGAAAGTGCAGGCATTCCTGACCCTTGACGAGGAACAGGCGCGCCTAAAAGCAAAAGCGCTCGATGCAAGGCTTGGAAAAGAAGAAAGCGGAGTGTTATTCGGTATGCCGATCGGCATCAAAGATAATATCGTGACGAAAAATCTCCGAACAACATGCGCAAGCAAAATTCTCGAAAACTTTAACCCTATTTATAATGCAACGGTCATGGAAAAGCTACATCATGCTGATACGGTCACAATCGGCAAGCTGAACATGGATGAATTCGCGATGGGATCATCTAACGAGAACTCTGGATTCCAAAAAACTTTTAACCCATGGAATCTGGAAACTGTCCCAGGGGGATCTTCAGGTGCTTCTGCTGCAAGCGTTGCGGCGGGCGAAGTGCCATTTTCCCTCGGGTCCGACACTGGCGGCAGCATCCGTCAGCCAGCAGCATTCTGCGGCGTTGTCGGCATGAAACCAACCTACGGCCTTGTTTCACGTTATGGTCTTGTCGCGTTCGCCTCCTCGCTTGACCAGATTGGCCCTATTACTAATACGGTGGAAGATAACGCAGACTTGCTGCGCACTATTGCCGGTCATGACCGAATGGACTCTACTTCTGCCAATGTGGAGATTCCCGACTACAACAAATCGCTCACTGGAGATGTCAAAGGCTTGAAAATTGCAGTGCCGAAGGAATACCTTGGTGAGGGTGTCAGCCCTGAAGCGAAGCAGGCTGTGCTCGACGCTTTGAAGGTGCTCGAGAAGCTTGGCGCCGAGTGGGAAGAAGTATCGCTTCCTCATTCGAAGTATGCGCTAGCAACTTACTACCTGCTGTCCTCCTCAGAGGCATCCGCCAACCTTGCACGCTTTGACGGAGTGCGTTATGGATACAGAACGGAGGAAGCAGAAAACCTCATCGATATGTATAAAAAAACAAGAGCGGAAGGCTTCGGGGACGAAGTGAAGCGCCGAATCATGCTTGGCACTTTCGCACTCAGCTCTGGTTACTATGATGCCTATTATAAAAAAGCGCAAAAAGTCCGTACACTGATTAAAAAAGACTTTGACGATGTGCTTGCAAAATTCGATGTAATTGTTGGGCCGACTACTCCAACACCAGCATTCCGCATCGGTGAAAATATGAGTGATCCAATGACGATGTATGCCAACGATATTTTAACAATTCCAATGAATCTTGCCGGCGTTCCGGCTATTTCCGTTCCATGCGGCTTCGCATCAGGCCTCCCGCTTGGTTTGCAGATCATCGGAAAGCATTTTGACGAATCGACCGTTTACCGCGTTGCCCATGCGTTTGAGCAGGCAACGGAATTTCATAAACAAAGACCACAGTTGTAAGGGGTGAAAAAGATGAAGTATGAAACAGTGATTGGGTTGGAGGTCCATGTAGAACTCAAGACCGACTCCAAGATTTTTTCGGCAAGTCCAAATGCATTTGGTGCGGAGCCGAACAGCAATACATCGGTCATCGATCTTGGTTATCCCGGCGTATTGCCTGTATTGAACGAAAAAGCAGTTGATTATGCGATGAAGGCTTGTATGGCGCTGAACTGCGAAGTAGCTTCGCATACGAAATTCGACCGCAAGAACTATTTTTATCCGGATAATCCGAAGGCATATCAAATTTCTCAGTTTGACAAGCCAATCGGCGAGCACGGCTATATTGAAATAGAAGTAGATGGCGTGAAGAAGAAAATCGGCATCACCAGGATTCATATGGAAGAGGACGCGGGCAAGCTGACGCATGGAAACGGCTATTCTCTTTGCGATTTCAACCGTCAGGGAACCCCACTTGTAGAAATCGTCTCTGAGCCGGATATCAGCTCTCCCGATGAAGCATACGCTTATTTGGAAAAATTAAAATCGATCATTCAGTATACTGGCGTTTCCGACTGCAAGATGGAGGAAGGTTCGCTGAGATGCGATGCGAATATTTCCTTGCGTCCTGTTGGCCAAAAAGAATTTGGCACAAAGACGGAGCTGAAAAACTTGAACTCTTTCAACTTTGTCCGCAAAGGGCTGGAGTACGAAATCAAGCGTCAGGCGGAAATATTGGATGCTGGCGGCGAAATCAGGCAGGAAACAAGACGTTTCGACGAAGCAACAGGCGCAACGCTGCTCATGCGTGTAAAAGAAGGTTCTGAGGATTATCGCTATTTCCCTGAGCCGGACTTGATGGATATCTATATTGATGAAGAATGGAAGGCAAAGGTGCGCGCTGAGATTCCTGAGCTTCCAGACGTGCGCAAAAAACGATATATTGAGGAAATGGGACTCCCTGCATATGATGCCGCTGTCCTGACTGTCACAAAAGAAACTGCAGATTTCTTCGAAGCAACTGTATCTGCAGGCGCTGACGCAAAGCAGGCTTCCAACTGGATCATGGGAGATGTATCCGGCTACCTGAATGCTGAGGGCAAGGAGCTGCACGATATTCCACTCACGCCTGAAAGCCTTGCAGGATTGATAAGGCTGATTTCCGACGGCACTATCTCTTCTAAAATTGCAAAGACCGTGTTCAAGGAATTGATGGAAAACGGCGGTGACCCTGCGGTGATTGTTAAGGAAAAAGGACTTGTCCAAATTTCTGATGAAGGCGCATTGCTGGCAATCATCAACGAAATTATCGACAACAACCCGCAATCTGTTGAAGACTTCAAAGGCGGCAAGGAAAAAGCAAAAGGTTTCCTCGTCGGCCAAATCATGAAAGCGACAAAAGGGCAAGCTAACCCGCCGCTTGTCAACAAACTCCTGTCGCAAGAATTGCAAAAAAGATAAAGCAGAAGCCGACGGAAATCCGTCGGCTCTTGTCGTTTTATTTCCCGGGAAAAATTTCGCAAAGTAAGAGCTGAAGACTCATTGAAAAGGAAATAATGGGATATACTGTAGATAAATTGCTGTTTACCGTAGATAAAAGCTGATTTACCTGTAGATAAATTGCTGTTTACCGTAGATAAAAGCTGATTTACCTGTAGATAAATTGCTGATTACCGCAGATAAATGTACCGTTACCGTAGATAACCTTATCCAAGTGTCTTCCGGAGGAGCTTCACGATCATGTGTAATCGGTTCCATAAGCTCGCTATTTCAAAAAACACCTCCCCAGGCACCAAAAACGCTCTCATAAACCTCAAAAACCAAATCAAAATGACAATTAAGGTTTTGTGGAAGAGCGGAGGATTGTGGGGTGTTTTACAGAAATTATCTAATATGGATTCTGTTATATAGCTACTGTAGATAAATTGTGGTTTACCGTAGATAAAAGCTGATTTACCTGTAGATAAATTGCTGTTTACCGTAGATAAATGTACCGTTACCGTAGATAACCTTATCCAAGTGTCTTCCGGAGGAGCTTCACGATCATGTGTAATCGGTTCCACAAGCTCGCTATTTCAAAAAACACCTCCCCAGGCACCAAAAACGCTCTCATAAACCTCAAAAACCAATTCAAAATGACAATTTTTTAAGAGCGGAGGATTGTGGGGTGTTTTACAGAAATTATCTAATATGGATTCTGTTATATAGCTACTGTAGATAGATTGCTGTTTACCGTAGATAAAAGCTGATTTACTTGTAGATAAATTGCTGATTACCGTAGATAAATGTACCGTTACCGTAGATATCCTTATCCAAGTGTCTTCCGGAGGAGCTTCACGATCATGTGTAATCGGTTCCACAAGCTCGCTATTTCAAAAAACACCTCCCCAGCACCAAAAACGCTCTCATAAACCTCAAAAAACCAATTCAAAATGACAATTTTTAAGGTTTTGTGGAAGAGCGGAGGATTGTGGGCTGTTTTACAGAAATTATCTAATATGGATTCTGTTATATAGCTACTGTAGATAAATTGTGGATTACCGTAGATAAAAGCTGATTTACCTGTAGATAAATTGCTGATTACCGCAGATAAATGTACCGTTACCGTAGATAACCTATTGCGAGAGGGTTGTTCACTTAAAATGTAACTGGTTACACACGAGTGGAAGGCTCATATTCACTAAAAAGAAGCAGTTTTTGCGAAAAAATCCTATATTTCTGACCAATTATACTTGCCCGTCTTCTGGGATTGCAATCAAGTCTGCTTCAAACACGTAAAAAAGCACCCACCATAATATAACGGGGTGCCTTAATAGGAAGCTTACTGTTCTTTCAGCAGCTTGACGCTTTCGTCAAATTCTTTTTCAATTTCTTTATTATGCTTAAAGGTTGCCAGGCTGACAACAATCGAAACAAGGAGGTTGATCAGGAAGCCTGGAACGATTTCGTATAGCGTTTCCCCAAAAAGGAAGTGGTCTAGCTTGAAGTTTGACCATACTATTACCGTGACGGCACCTGCGATCATTCCCCATAGCGCTCCTTTTCCAGTCATCTTTTTCCAGAAGAGGCTGAGAAGGATGACTGGCCCAAAGGAAGCTCCGAATCCGGCCCACGCATAGGCAACCAGGTCGAGAATCGTGCTATCTGGGTCTAGAGCGAGTACCAAAGCGACAACGGATACGACAAGGACTGCCATTCTTCCGAAGAAGACAAGGTGGCGGTCGGATACTTCTTTTTTCAATAGTACTTTATAAAGGTCCTCTGTCAACGCGCTCGATGTGACGATGAGCTGTGAGGAGATGGTGCTCATGATGGCTGCAAGCACTGCTGCGAGCAGGAAGCCTGCAAACAGCGGATGGAAGAAAATTTGTCCTAGTTCAATGACAACGGCTTCGGGGTTGCCTAGCTTCATATCCGGATTTTGTTCAAAGAAGGCAAGCCCGATAAAAGCAGTTAAAATCGTTCCTAAAAGGGAGAAAATCATCCAGCTCATCCCAATGCGGCGGGCGCTCTTCGTTTCTTTAACGGTTGTGATGGCCATAAAGCGGACAATGATGTGCGGCTGGCCGAAGTAGCCAAGCCCCCAGGCTGCCGCCGAAATGATGCCGATGATAGTCGTTCCTTTGAGGAAATCCAATAATGCTGGGTCGATGGCGCGAACCGTTTCGAATGTTTCCGCAGGTCCGCCTGTTTTGGCGAATCCTAGGATTGGCACAAGCAATAGAGCGACAAGCATCATCATACCCTGAATGAAGTCAGTGTAGCTGACAGCAAGGAAACCGCCGAACAAAGTGTAAGCGACAACAACGCAAGAAACAATCAGCAATCCTGTTAAATAATCAAGGCCGAAAGAATTTTCAAAAAATACCGCGCCGGAAACCATTCCGGATGATACATAGAAGGTAAAAAAGACTAAGATGACAATGCCGGAAACAATTCGCAGCATTTTCGTTGTATCTTTGAAGCGATTTTCCAAGTAGCTTGGAATAGTAATAGAGTCATTGGCGACTTGGGTGTACGAGCGCAGGCGCGGTGCAACGAGCACCCAGTTCAGATAGGCTCCAACCGTTAATCCTACGGCAATCCACGCACTGGCAAGCCCTGTTACGTAAATACCTCCAGGCAAGCCCATCAACAGCCAGCCGCTCATATCTGCAGCGCCGGCGCTGAGTGCGGTAACAGCTGGGCCGAGCGAGCGGCCGCCCAGCATATAATCGGTTAAGTTGCTTGTCTTACGATACGAATACCAGCCGATGAAAAGCATCGCCGCCATATATATACCGATTGAAATGAGTTGTAATGTCTCATTTGACATGTTTCATCCTCCTTTTATTTATTCATAATATATAGAATATTTTATCATTAGACACATTATTGTGACAATTATTTTTCTCGTATTTTACTATGTAAACAAAAATTTATTATTTTATCAATATATAAATTTTGACGATTATGAGGCTGTTTCTTATATTTTATTCTATCGGAGAATATTACTCTGCATATTATTCTATAATATGGTTTCAGGCAACCACATGTTCATTTATGCAGTAATTGTTATTAGCATATATTGCCTGCCGGAAACATTTAGGCTATGATGTAAAAGGATGTAAAAAGCAACACAATCATATTCATTATAGGATGATGGGGCAATGAAAAGAGCAAGAATTATCTATAATCCAACATCAGGGCGCGAACTTTTTAAAAAGAGCCTTGGGGAAGTGCTGATGAAGCTGGAGGACGCTGGCTATGAAGCTTCCTGCCATGCGACGAAAGGAGAAGGGGATGCGACAATAGCTGCGAAAATAGCTGTGGCGCGCCGCTACGACCTTGTCATTGCAGCAGGGGGAGACGGAACGATCAACGAAGTCATCAATGGTATCGCTGAACAGGAATACAGGCCGAAAATCGGGATTATTCCGACAGGTACGACGAATGATTTCGCCAGAGCCGTCCATATTCCGCGGGACATTGAGGCTGCGGTGAACATTATTGTACGAGGGGAGACCATCCCTGTTGATGTCGGGCGGATTAATGATAAATATTTCATCAATATAGCAGGCGGCGGAAGGCTGACAGAACTGACCTACGAAGTGCCAAGCAAGCTGAAAACAATGCTCGGCCAGCTCGCCTATTACTTGAAGGGCATCGAAATGCTGCCGTCCTTGAAAGCGTCCAACGTGACAATCGAGTACGACGGCAAGCTGTTCCAAGGCGAAGTGATGATGTTCCTTGTCGGCCTGACAAACTCTGTCGGCGGCTTTGAAAGGCTGGCGCCGAACGCGTCCATCAATGATGGGCTGTTCTCGCTGCTCGTATTGAAAAAGACGAATCTGGCGGATCTCATCAGGATTGCTACGCTTGCAATTCGCGGTGAGCATGTCAATGATCCGAATGTGCTTTATACAAGTGCGAACAGAATAAAGGTTCATTCCGATGAGAGGGTTCTGCTCAACCTCGATGGGGAATACGGCGGAACGCTCCCAGCTGAATTCGAGAATTTGTACCGCCATATCGAGGTTTTTGTACCATACGACAAGCTTCGCCCTGAAGACAGGCCGGAATAATAGCATGCAATAACAAGTGGCCGGGAATCCCGGCTCTTTTTCTATCCTCATAAGTTAAAAAATTTGCACAATAACGAACGATGAATGAAAATAGGGATAATACAAGTTTGCTTTTTCACAAAGGAGGAATGGGCAATGGGTAAAAGGGCTTTGATCAATGTTGATTATACGTATGATTTCGTTGCAGATGGCGGCGCTTTAACATGCGGTGTGCCAGGGCAAGAAATCGAGGAGAAAATCACTGCGATAACAAAGGAGTTCATGGAGGCTGGCGACTATACCGTTTTTGCTATCGATGTTCACGATGAGGGGGACGAGTGCCATCCTGAGACAGCGCTTTATCCGCCGCATAATATTCGGGGGACGAAAGGCCGGGACCTATATGGAAGCCTTAAAGCACTCTATGAGGAAAAGAAAGACAAGGATAACGTCCTTTATCTTGATAAAACAAGGTACTCGGCTTTTGCCGGAACAGACCTTGAGATAAAGCTTCGGGAACGGGGTATCGAGGAAGTGCATCTCGTTGGCGTCTGCACCGATATTTGTGTCCTTCATAGCGCTGTTGATGCGTACAACAAAGGGTTCAAGATTGTCATTCATCGTGATGCTGTCGCTTCCTTCAACCTAGCCGGTCATGACTGGGCGCTTGGACATTTTGAAAGTGCATTAGGCGCTAAAGTGGTATAAAAGCCGGCTTATCAAAGGGTAAAAGAAGATTTTCGCTGAAGACATTCGGAGGGTTTTTATATGGAAAAGAATTATCGTGATGACAGCCTCATGCTTCACACCGATCTTTATCAAATCAATATGCTTGAAACGTATTGGCGCGATGGCCTCCATAACCGGAGAGCAGTGTTCGAGCTTTTTTTCAGGAAGCTTCCTTTCGGCAACGGATTTGCCATCTTCGCTGGTCTTGAGCGGATTATCGATTATATCCGCCAATTCCGCTTTACCGAAGAAGATATCGCCTATTTGCGCGAGGAAGTTGGCTACAGCGATGACTTTTTGTCGTATTTGAAAAATCTGCGCTTCACTGGAAAAATTGCTTCGATGCGCGAAGGAGAGGTCGTATTCGGCAGCGAGCCGCTCATCAGGGTGGATGCCGCGCTAGGCGAAGCGCAGCTGATTGAAACGGCGCTGTTGAATATTGTGAACTACCAGACGCTGATTGCAACAAAAGCATCGCGAATCAAGCATGTAGTCGGCGACGAAATAGCAATGGAATTCGGCACTCGCCGCGCCCAGGAAATGGACGCAGCCATCTGGGGGACACGTGCGGCCTATCTGGCGGGTTTTGACTCGACGAGCAACGTCAGGGCTGGAAAGCTATTCGGCATCCCTGTTGCCGGCACGCATGCCCACTCAATGGTACAGGCGTATCGCGACGAATATACGGCTTTCCGAAAATATGCCGAGACGCATCGCAACTGCGTCTTCCTTGTGGATACGTACGATACTTTGCGCTCGGGCGTCCCGAATGCCATCCGTGTGGCGAGGGAATTCGGCGACCGAATCAACTTCATCGGCATCCGGCTCGACAGCGGCGACCTTGCCTACCTGTCGAAGGAAGCGCGCAAAATGCTGGATGAAGCGGGATTCCCTGATGCAAAAATCGTTGCATCAAGCGATCTTGACGAGTATACGATCATGCATTTGAAATCCCAAGGTGCAAAGATTGATACATGGGGCGTCGGAACAAAGCTGATTACAGCCTACGACCAGGCTGCACTTGGTGCTGTCTATAAAATCGTCTCCATCGAAAATGATGCAGGAGAGATGGAAGACACGATAAAAATCAGCTCGAATCCGGAAAAAGTTACGACGCCGGGACTAAAGAAAGTATACCGAATCATCAGCAAAAAGCGCGGAAATGTGGAAGGCGACTACATCACGCTTGAAGGGGAGAACCCAGCTGCTGAAAAAGTGCTGAAAATGTTCCATCCAACGCATACGTATATCAAAAAATACGTAAGCAATTTCGAGGCAAAAGATTTGCACACCGATATTTTTGTCGATGGCAAACTTGTCTACAATCTGCCGACGCTGGAAGAAATCCGCAGCTACGCAAGAGCATCACTCGGACAATTCTGGGAAGAGTACAAGCGTTCCTTAAATCCAGAAGAATACCCTGTTGACCTAAGCCAAAAATGCTGGGACAACAAGATGCGAAACATCGAGGAAGTGCGTGCGAAGGTCGAAAGCATTAGTGAATAATGGGAGGGGCCGGGCTTTTGTCCGGCCTCTGTTATTGAAATAGAGCCAGGAGATTTAATCTCTGGCTCTATCCTTTTTTTACACGTAAAATATAAAATATTATTAAAAGGATACCTGCGATGATGAAGCACAAATAGCTTGCAGATTGTTTGTCTAGAACCTCAAAAGGAAAATCTAACCCAGTCCAAAGAGTTGCAATGCCAGTAACACTGAATACAAGAAAAAAGAAAAATATTATTGATTTCAAAATCGCCCATCCTCCTTTTATAAAAGGATATCACAAGTGGATATATCTGTTAAAATAAAGAGGGAGTCTTAAAAATTAAGAAATGAAGCTAGGGACGGAACCATGTGAGCGAATATATAGATGCAAATGTTACTAGCATGAAAAAGAAAGCAAAGAGAAATGTACTTGGATGTTTTTCGACTGTTGTACTATTATTTTTAGCTTTCATTGGATATGGAGTTTATTGGGCTTTTTATGATATGGAGCGATTGCCAACAGGGGAATATCTGACAGAAGAAACCTCACCAGATGGAAAATATACTTTAAAAGCTTACGTCACTAATGGCGGTGCCACAACCTCTTATTCCGTTCGTGGTGAGCTGGTTTTTAACGAAAAAAGTCATAAAACGAAAAATATTTATTGGAATTATAAAGAGGAAAGTGCGGAAATTTCTTGGAAACACAATGATACAGTAGTGATAAACGGAAAAATCTTAAATGTACCACATGACAAGTTTGATTTTAGACATCAGTAAAAAGTGGAAAGGGGGCGAATTCAGTGGACAGAGACGGTCAAGTTAAAAAATCCAAGCAAATTAAGGCTCAAGCTTTTTATAGAACAATGCACCGACTGAATGGAGAAAATAAAGATAGAAATGATCATAAAACAGGAGTAAGAATTGCCGGGGGAATCGTTTTTTTATGGTTTGTTGTTTTAATCCTAAATGCAATTTTTGATTTGTAGGTCCGTTTATGAGTCCGATTTTACCGGTCAGTCTACGTCCGGCCTCTGTTTTTTCCTAGTGATTATGCTAAAATGAAGGAGCATTTCATCCGCTATTCTCATTATGAAAGGAGCTTCCGTCTTGTTGGAAAAAGCCAAAGAATTGTTGCGAACGTATTATGGTTATGACAACTTCCGCCCAGGGCAGGAGAAGGCGATCTCGTTTGCGCTATCCGGGCAAAACACGGTGGTCATCATGCCGACAGGCGGCGGTAAGTCCATCGTCTACCAGATTCCCGCACTACTCTTCAAAGGGACAACCCTAGTCATCTCCCCATTGATTTCCTTGATGAAAGACCAAGTGGATACGCTGAACCAGCTTGGGATTTCTGCCGCTTATATCAATTCCTCGCTTTCAGCACAGGAAGCGGCAGAAACGCTTGAGGCTGCAGTCTACGGCGAATACAGGCTGCTCTATGTCGCGCCGGAAAGGCTGGAGTCGTTTGATTTCCGCGAAAAACTGCAATATATGAGCATCCCGCTAATCGCTGTCGATGAAGCGCACTGTATTTCGCAGTGGGGCCACGATTTCCGGCCAAGCTATCTACATATCGCGCGCCTCATCCAGTCATTGCGGAACTCCCCAGTGGTACTCGCGCTTACTGCCACGGCAACTCCTGTCGTGCAGCAGGATATTTGCACCTCGCTTGGAATCGATCCTTCTCATGCCGTCATTACTGGCTTCGCACGGCAGAATTTATCTTTTTCCGTGGTGAAAGGCCAGGACAAGACACTCTATCTGAAAAATTATGTAAAAAAGAACAGCAGGGAAGCGGGCATCATTTACGCTGCGACAAGAAAGAATGTCGACCAGCTTTATGAGTGGCTGCAAAAGCAAGGAGTTGCCGCTGGAAGGTATCATGCTGGCATGAATGATATGGAGCGGAACAGCGAGCAAGATAAATTCCTTCGCGATGAAGTTTCCGTCATGGTGGCGACATCGGCGTTCGGCATGGGAATCGATAAATCGAACATCCGCTATGTCATCCACTTTCAGATGCCGAAAAACATGGAAAGCTATTATCAGGAAGCGGGCCGTGCGGGCAGGGACGGCATGGACAGCGAGGCTATCCTGCTCCATTCTTCACAGGATGTGCAAATCCAGCGCTTCCTTATTGATCAGTCGACGGAAGGAGAAAGGATTACGCAGGAGCTGGAAAAACTGCAAAGCATGGTCGATTACTGCCATACAGAGGATTGCCTGCAGCGCCATATCCTCCGCTATTTTGGGGAGGATGGCGGAGAGCCTTGCGGGCGTTGCGGAAACTGTACGGACAGCCGGGAGAGCATCGATGTCACAAAGGAAGCGCAAATGGTGCTAAGCTGCATCATCCGCATGGGCCAGAAATTCGGCAAGGCGATGACAGCGAGTGTTCTGACAGGCTCCCGCAGCAAGAAAGTTTTAGAGTTTGGCTTCGATAAGCTTTCCACCTACGGCATCATGCAGGATAAAAGCACAAAGGCTGTGAGCGATCTGATTGAATTTCTCATTTCGCAAAATTTAATCGGTGTGCAGCATGGCGCTTACCCAACAATATTTGTCTCCCCTGGCGGCAAGGATGTGCTGACAGGCAAAGTGAAGGTGATGCGGAAAGAAGCAGTGAAGACGGCAACAATCGCGGCAGACGATCCGCTGTTTGAAGAGCTGCGCATCTTGAGGAAGTCTATCGCTGATTCGGAAAAAGTGCCGCCGTTTGTTATTTTTTCCGATACGAGTTTGAAAGATATGGCAGCGCGGCTGCCTGTGGATGAGGCGGAATTTTTACAGGTAAGCGGTGTAGGTCAGCATAAGCTTGAAAAATACGGGAAGCCTTTTATGGAAGCGATCTCCGCTTTCATGGAAGCGCACCCTGAGCGAGAGCGGGTCGCGTCAGTCGCGGAAGCTGCCAAAAAGCCGCCGAAAAAGCCGCCGGGTGAGACGCGGATGGAAACGTACAGCATGCATAAGGAAGGTTTGAAGGTGGGGGAAATTGCTGAAAGGCGGGAGCTTTCACCGGCAACGATTGAGAACCATCTTGCGACCTGCATGCAGGAGGGAATGGAGTTGAATGATTCCTTATTGCTCCCAGAAGCGTACCGTCCTTTGATTGAAAAAGCCGTGGAAGAGGCTGGCCGCGATCGGCTGAAGCCAATCAAGGAGCTTTTGCCAGACGAAATCAGCTACTTCATGATCAAAGTATATTTACGAAAAATAGGCAGCGGCTCTTCGTTGTGATAAAATTCAGCTTAGTCTGAGTGTAAAGGAAGTATATAATGGAAAAAATAATTCCCGTGAAAAAAAATGATTCAATAGAGACGATTTTTCAAGACTTGACCCATGACGGAGCCGGAGTGGCGAAAGTTGATGGATATCCAATATTCGTTCCGGGAGGCCTTCCGGGCGAAAAAGCAATCATCAAAGTGATCAAGGCAAACAAAGGCTATGGGTTTGGCCGCTTGATCGAAATCTTGGAGCGAAGCCCGTTCCGTGTTGAAATGAAGAAAGAAGATGCGCCAAGCTACGGCGGCTGCCAGCTGCACCATATGTCATACGAAGGCCAGCTGAAGTATAAGGAAAACCTTGTGCGCCAAGTGATGGCCCGCATCGGAAAGCTTTCTGACGTGCCGATTGAGCCTGTGATTGGCATGGGCAATCCATGGAATTATCGAAACAAGGCACAGGTGCCTGTTGGAGAGAAGGATGGAAAGCTTGTCGCAGGTTTTTTCAAGCCGCGCAGCCATGAAATCATCGACAGTGATGAGAGCGTCATTCAGCTGCCAGAAATTAACGAGGCAGTTAAAGCAGTGAAGGAAATTTGCCGCGATCTTGGAGTCGTGCCTTATAACGAGGAGCGCCACACCGGCGAGCTCCGTCATATTATGGCCCGATACGGAAAAGAAACCGGCGAGCTCTTGATTGTCCTTGTTACAAGGACGAAGGAGCTCCGCAAGCGCGGCGAACTCGTGGAGAGAATCGTTGCAGCGCTCCCGAAAGTGAAATCTATTGTCCAAAATATCAATAGCAAGAAAACGAATGTCATCCTTGGAGAGAAAACGAGGGTGCTGTGGGGAAGCGGCGAAATACACGATTATATCGGTGATGTGAAATTTGCGATTTCACCTTTGAGCTTTTTCCAAGTGAACCCGGTGCAGACGAAAGTGCTGTACGATAAAGCGTTGGAATATGCCGATCTAACCGGTGAAGAGACTGTAATTGACGCCTATTGCGGCATCGGCACTATCTCCCTTTTCCTCGCGCAGAAGGCCAAGAAAGTGTACGGTGTCGAAATCGTGCCAGAAGCAATCGATGACGCACAGCACAACGCCGAGCTTAACGACATCACCAACGCGGAGTTCGAAGCGGGCGAAGCAGAAGCTGTCATTCCTAAATGGTACCAGGAAGGCATTCGCGCCGACGTACTTGTCGTCGACCCGCCGCGCAAAGGCTGTGACGAAGCTTTGCTCAAGACCATTCTAGAAATGAAGCCAAAGAAAGTCGTCTACGTCAGCTGCAACCCAGCCACCCTCGCCCGAGACCTGCGAATCCTCGAGGACGGCGGCTATAAAACAAAGCAAATCCAGCCAGTGGACATGTTCCCGCATACGAGTCACGTGGAAGCAGTCGCTGAGATTGTGCTCGCATATGTAACCCAATAATAAACCCTTGTGCGACATAACAAACCCATAGGATAATGAATTTAAAGTTTTGATATGCCTGTGAAAAACGTGTGGACAACGGCAAGAAGAAAAGCAAGAAAGAAAGGGTGGGAACAGGAATCCCATCCTTTTTTGCCCGAATAAAAAAGCGAGAGAAAAGACAGGATAAACCTTACGGTTTCAACGTTTTATTAAAAGTGTGAGGGGTTCGTAAGAACCCTCCAATCCTGATAAAGAGTGAGAAAAAGCAGGAGAAAAAGGTAGGAAGAAAAGCAAGAAAAAGCACGATATTATTTTAACAAATAATAAAGTTGTGGGAGAAAAAAGTGAGAAGAAAATTGGGAAAATGTGTGATTTGTGTAGGACTCTATTTTAAATGGTAGAATTTAGGTAACGTAGGAATGCGGGTTGAGAAGGTGTGGAGTAGCAATACATTAATATTACTGAACATAGTTAGAACAGTTTCAAGAGAAACAGAAAAAAATAGAAATTCTTATGAGAAATGGGACAACTTCCTGTTTCTCTTCTTTTAGGTTTTAGGGGGAAAGGAAACCTATTGAAAATGTCTTGAAATTAATGAATAGAAAGTTTATGATGAACTTGAAAAAATACAATTACTAAATATAGGGAATGGAACAATATGATTAAATACAGTGGTATTGCTATAATTCCATATTGCATAAATTAACGCTCAGTCACTCGACTGGGCGTTTTTCATTTTGTTTGTTTCCAAACTCTATTTGAAAGGGGAAAAATGAATGCTACTGAATAAAACAAAGCTGAAAGAATCAATGCTGAACCTTTCGATTGAGATGATTGGAGATTTGCTAATGATAGCAATTTCTTTATTTGTCGGGTATTATACAAAAATTTTATTTCTAATGTAGTTATGGTAAGTAAATAACCAATTTAAAGGGGGGCTTATTACGGATGAAATATTTGCTTTATCAATTGTCCGAGCCATCATTTGGTATAAATATAGATATGACATAGAGCAATAATTAAGACTCTATGAACCTCTAAATGTGGTTGGAGTGAGTTTCGTGGATGTTACAAACAGGACTGTTTATTACTTAATGGATGATGAATAAAGGAATAAGGGGGATTTAAAAATGAGAAAGAAGTTTGAGCAGGAAAAGGATATTGATATAACCGAATTGGTAGAGGCTTTTTCACTTGATGATGAAATAGAACTGGACAATGACATTCGTGAATGGTTGCAGACTCCGTCAGTTCAATTAAAGGATTACGGATATGAACCTGACAGCGAACGGGAGTATTTTGCATTCCTTAATGAAATATCAGACTACCATCTGACGGAGAGGTGATGACATAACAACCATAAATAAAGGGGAGGTGACTTAGTGGAACAAGATTGGAAGGAAAAGTTTAGAGAAGAGCTTATTGAGGATATGAAAAAGGAAGCAAAGCAAGAGATAGCGGAGGAAATGGTGAGAGTTTTTGTTCAACTTGAAGAGGAAAAGTATAGTAATGAATGGATTTCTGAAAAGTATGGAGTTCCTATTTACAAAGTCGAACGATTCAGAGAAGACCATAAAAAGTGGGATTTTGCGAAAAAATTAGAGATAACGGTCGAACCTGCTTACGTTGAAGATGAACATCCTTCCCAGTGTTTACATGGTGAGATGTACGTAAAGAGGGGGAAAATGAATGGTACTGAAAATATGCTTTTATTTGGTTTATATGCGACAGGTTTAAAACGGTTCTTGGAGATTATTTCAGATGAAACTAAAGAAACCTTGCGAAAGATGTTAAATGAACAAAATATAGTTGTTGAGAGGGAGGATGAAGCGTGAATTACTATCAAATGTTGGATAATGTACATGTTTTCATCCGTAATAGAGACCAAATCAATTTTTGGGAACAAGAGCTGTATAGAAAAATAGATTTTTCAGAAGCCTGTATAGATGTAAGTTTTCTTCTTAAAGAAGGGCTATGTCGTATTGTTAAAAGTGATGAAGAAAAAAATGAGGAATGAGCAAGAAGTACCAAAAGAATATTGCCCGTTTTGTGGCAAGAATTTGATAAGAGTCCTCTCGGAACAAGAACAAAAGAAATACAATCTAAGATATGTAAATGAAAAAATCGGTATTTCCAATTGGGATTCAGTATTTGCTTGAAAATGCCCATATTGTTCCAAAACATGGAGGAGGGAATGTTGACCTTATGTTAATCCCCAAGAAAGAACCTCAACCGATTAATTACAAAATTTATGAGGAATATACGCCAGGTAAGTTAGAAATGGTTAGAGGAAAATTTCTTCCTTTTGATAATGACTTAGAGAACATGCTTGTGCTGTGCTTATATAATATGGGCATCAGAGAATTTATCAGTATTCTTCCACAGGAATCAAAAGAAGAATTATTGGAGTTGCTTCAACAAGATTTGAAGGAATAATATAACTAACGAAATTTTCTGCAGTTGTTCCCGAATAACTCCAATGTCTGGTAATATATATTTGTCGGAGCTTTGGGGTTCTGGCATCGAAAGGATAGAGAGCGACCACCTTTTTTGCCTTTGCGGAGCTTTGGGTGGTTGTTTTCATTTCTGTCTTAACTATTGATTTTAAGAAGGTGGGTGAGGAAATGAAAGCTAATGTAAATTTGATTAAGGAAATTGAGGAGTTTGACAATGCCTTTGCTGACGGAATCTTTGCTGTTCCTCGAAACCCGAATGATAAGGGTAAAGGTTAGACCCTTGTTCGATTATTGTCAGAAAAAAGGTGTAGAGCCGAGTGAATTATCGTCTGAGGAGATGGAACAGTTCCTTCAATACTAAAAAGAGAGTGTTTTCCACTCTCTTGATACTACACTCGAAACTCTTTTAGTAAATCTGATTTAGCCTCATTCAAAAGCCTAACCGCATTAATATCATTCTTAAAATTTTCATCATGCCATTCAACAATTACATTCGGTAAAGGAGAATTATATATTTCTGCAACCCTAACTGTAACAATATCATCAACATCACAATCGTCATCGTCTTTATACCAGGTCACTTTTAAAACTGTGGCTTCCGCAAAATTAATTTAGTTCCCATTTTCGTCTTCATCGTATCCGTAGCCAACTTCATCATATACTAAAAAACAACGTTCAATAGATTCGTCATTTACTACTAAATCAAATTCCATAAAACAAACCTACTTTCTATAAAGTGAAATTTTAATCGCTTGGGGGATTAGCTTAATTTAGAAGCCAAGACATAGTGTTCAAGGAAGAGTTCTTTGATTATTTACCGAGCGTTTCACCTGTCATTAGAAAGTACAATTCTTCTGATTTTCCTTTTGATAGCTTCCCATACTTGCTCTCCGCATCTTTAACCACTTCAAATTTATCACCTGATGGAGTAATCCATAGGAAGTAATCCGTATCGTTTATTTAAAAATCTGCTGGTCGTGCCATACTTACTTGCATTTGACCATGTTCCCAATTTGTACTTTCCGCCAGTTGAATAATATCATTTATTTCCTCGCTGTCCGTTACGGTTTTAATGACTTCATAGGTGTCATTTTCACTGTTGATTCTCTCAATCACAATTTTATCAGGCATTTCTACTGTCTTTTGCGAACAACCCCCAATTACAAAAAGAGCCAATAAAAGCATGAACGTACTAATCATCCTCATAGAGTTATAGTCCCCTTTTACCAGTATTGTACTATAAGGCAATTCCATTAACAGCATTATTTAAGAAGATAAAGAGTAGCCTGTTAGATTGTTCAATCGTGTTCTATCATTCTTTAATTCTGCTATAGCGTTGAATAATTTGAAAAGGTCGAATCTATAATATAGCAGGTTTCTAATAACAAAGGATTCTATTTGGAAACTATTACAACAGGATGTTCTAATCTATCAAACAGATTAGGCAGATTATACAGGAGGAAATAGTATGGGAAAAGACAGAGAGATGTCTCGAAATTTTGCGGAGAAACTCAAGTTCTATAGGCTTCAAAGGTCATATTCTTTGAAAGATGTTCAACACATTACTGGAATTGATGCTGGATATATCAATAAATTGGAGAATGGAATAAGACGTGCTCCTTCATATCCAATTCTCCAAAAGTTGGCATATGCTCTAAAAGTCGATATTACAGACCTTATCGACATTGAATTGCCAGAAAACGAACCGTTACGAAGTGTTCAAGAGGTGCTGGTATTCACTGAGTATCTTATCAATGGCAAGTTACCTTCTTCAGAGGTGCGAGAAAACTTATTATCGGTTATCCAAACGATGCTGGACTGCGATTGGGAGGAACATTGTAAACATATGGACAGTGTCAAAATATTAAATAAGATTGACATTTTTTTAAGGTCACTGAAAAAATAGTACATCAAAAAGGTTGGAAAAGGAGAACTGTAATTTTTTTATGGTTCTCTTTTTCTATCTAAATGTAATAGGAGAATGGATATGTCAAAAAACGGTAGCATAAAGGAAGATATTTTTACAGTATTCATGAAAATGAATTTGAATATTATGGAAAGGGAGTTGAGTCTTCATCTTTCCGAAGTTGTATTGGAACAAAGTTTTGATGTTACGGAAGAAAATGATAGCCAGAATAAAAAGGTTTTAATGTTGGATATGTATGGAATTGAGCAAAACTCTAATGTCGAAGTTATCGTTGAAAATGTATTAACTAAATCAAATAATGACCATCAAAGGCGATTGCTAAAAATTATTGAAAGATTAGAAAAGGGAATAATCATTTACCAAGCATTAGGATTCAGACCAAAGGATGTACAGCAGTTGAAAAATGCAGTAACAGGAAAAGACATTAATCTATACTTTGTGGAAATTAACGAGGACATGATTCCGTTAATTAACAAGCTCAATACGGATACGCACAAGTTAAGGATTTATGAGAACTTAAATACGCTGAATACCATTGCAAATCCTATTAAACTTCTAAAGGATATTAGTGTTATAAAACCAATACAAGGCAATGTGGCATTAATGAGGGAAGAGGTAGTGTAAACGCTAAAATAAAAGTTGACCACTAAAGTACAATTCGCTAATCAAAAAGTTGACCACCCTTAACACCAAATCCCTTATCATAGAGTTTGTCGAGAACTTCATGATTTGGGAGGAAAAAAGGATGTTAAAGATGGCTAATATAGAGCTTATCAGAAAATTGCACTTTAAAGAAGGTCGATCTATTCGGCAATTATCAAAAGATCCCAAACTATCAAGGCAAACCATTCGCAAGGCATTACAACAGAATGAAATTCCAACCTATCAACGCTCAAAGCCAGCTGCCAATCCGGTCATCGATCCCGTTAAATCAACCATTATCCAATGGTTAATGGATGACGAAACAGCCCCAGTAAAACAGCGTCATACAGCTGCTCAAATCTTCAGNCTCTTTCGTCAATCCGGAGGAGTACCTCTTAAAATCCGAATCGATAATTTGACTCCGGCAGTGAAGAAGACCCGTTCAAAGGTGGAAGAGGCGCAACTGACAGATGCATTTATACAATTTCAAAACCATTATGGGTTTGATGTTCAAGTGTGTAATCCCAGAAGCGGCCATGAAAAAGGGAATGTTGAAAATAAGGTGGGATATATCCGCTACAACTTCTTTAGCAAGGCCCCCGTTATGAAAGACTTTGATGATCTCACATCGAAACTGGAAAAGAGATTAGCAGAAGACAGGGATCGCGTTCATTATGAAAAACAGGTCAGAATAATAGATTTATGGGAGGAAGAGTCCAAGCATCTTTTGGCCCTCCCTGAGCAAGATTATCCCGTTTTCAAAGAAGAACAGGTTAAGGTGAATAAGTATAATGAAATAAGGCTTGATCAGACTTTGGTACATGTCCCTAAAGCAGCAAACTATGGCATTCTATATATTCAATGCACTTGGGACTCCTTTAAAGTGGTAACACCAGATGGCGAAATTCTGCTCGAGGACTTTCGTCCTTACATGAATAAAAGAAAGGCCTTGCCTTGGCAGTCCATTGTAAAGGGATGGATTCAGAAACCCCGAGCACTTCCCTACTCGCGTTATCATGAATATTTACCAGGAAGGATTCGAAATTACTTAATGGTGGATAATTTGTCCATTCGTCAGGAACGTCTGAAGGCTTTGGCAGCTCTGCTTGTTACACATGATATGAAGGGAATTAACTTGAATTTTTATGAACTAATAGAGGAAGAAAAGCTTGGAACACAAGCCAATCCTTTTGATGTGGAATGGTCCAAATATGATAATTTGGCCGGAACTAAGGAGGCTATGTCATGACTTTCGATCTCAGAAGTAAGTGCAAGTCTCTTCGTTTGGCCTACATTCCAGACATTTATGGCAAGATCCCTTTTGATAATCCTGAACAGTATGTAAATGATTTATTTGAGGAGGAATTGAAGCTAAGGGAGAGAGCGAAAATAACACGTTTAATAAAGAAGGCTGGATTCTTGGATCGGAAAAGTCTTGAAACATTTGAATGGCATGAACAGCAAATGAGGTTGCCTGGTCAGATGACAAAAGAGAGACTTTACAGTCTGGATTTTATTGAACAAAGAGAGAACGTAGTTCTAGTCGGAACACCTGGAACCGGGAAAACCCATTTAGCAACAGGGCTAGGAAGAAAAGCATGTGAATTGGGGTTTGAAGTAGGTTTTTATCGAGTTTCTCATTTGGTAGAAGAGTTAGAGAACGTCTTGAGGTTGAACCGGTTATCCGCCTTCCGAAAAAGAATCCAGAAACTAGACTTAGTGATTCTGGATGAAATGGGGTATCTTCCCTTCGGAAAAGAGGGATCAGAGTTATTGTTCCAGTTAATATCTGAGTGTTATGAGCAGAAAAGTCTAATTATAACCTCAAACTTGGAATTCAGCCAATGGAACAGGATTTTCACCGATTCCAGGTTAACCGCCGCTTTGGTGGATCGTTTGATTCACCATGCCCATATCATCTCATTCCATGGGGAGAGTTACCGTCTATCTCATGCATTGTCAAAAAGAAGGTAATAGATAGGGCTGGCAAAGTTGTGCATTTTCCTTTGCATTCTTCTGCACTTTTTCCTTGCAAAATACAATTGCAAGAACTGTTAAGAATACTACCGAATTAAATAAGAAGATTACTTTAGAAAAACTTGAAATAGAACGGAGATATTGGATGCAAAGAGGAATTGAATGGAAAATAGTCACCGAAAAACAGTTACCAAAACAAACTGCTAAAAATATCGAGTGGGTTAGAGAAACTCTATTGGAAGATGGAGTAGCAGATAAAGAGTCATTATCCCAAATTCTGCTTAATTTTTTGCTGAATAATATAGAAACTCCTTTAAAGGAGTTGCTGAAGGCTTTTGATAAATCAGAAGAAGGGGTTGCCACTGGAACAGGGCTATATCTCTTTCGTTACTTGATTGCAAAGAAAGACATTAGAGTTAATATGACAGAAAAAATTAACCTTGCTCTAAAAGTAAAAAATATTCTTTTGTAGAGAACAGGAGGGGATATTGTGAAATTAGTTCAGAATGCTTTGTTTAAATATGGAAGTGGAAAAGTAATACGAATTTTATATATTAACGAGCTAACTTCCGTTTTATATGTAATTGACATGGACAGCAACAGATGGTCATATCCAATGCTCAAGAAAGATTTTCTTACTGCGTACCAAAGCAAACAAATAATCGAATTAAGTGAGGACATTTATAGTCGAGTTATTCCAGAAGAAGAGTTGAGTGAAATTGAAATTCAAAAGAGACAACATGCTTGGGAGATAGTAACTTTTTTTAAAAGTAAGTTATCAGATGATGAACATATGTTTATTAGTAAGTATCGACAAAAGGCGATGAAGGAAACAATGACAGTTTGCAATATTAGTTACAACGCATTGAAGAATATCCTAATCAAGTATTTTAAAGGCTGTCAAACAAAATACAGTTTGTTACCGAACTACTTTAGATGTGGAGCAAGAGGGAAAGAACGAAAAGTAGGAGATAAAAAGCGGGGTCGCCCTCGGAAAAATGGACAAAATACAGGAGTTAATATTGATGAAAATATTAAGAAGGTCTTTAATGTGGGATTAAATCGATATTTTTATAATGAACGTAACAACTCCCTCAAAATGACTTATGAATTGATACTTAAAGATTTTTTTACAAAGGAAGTAGTTGATGAAGATGGCCTTAAAATACCGTTGTTGTCCAATTCGATACCAACATATCACCAGTTCCTGTACTGGTACAAACAGTTGAACGATGGCAAAAAAGAAATCATAAAAAGGAGGGGGACAAGAGCTTACCAGCAGAATTATAGAGCGATTATTGGAACGTCAACGGAAGATGTCTGGCAAATTGATAGTACCCAAATGGATATTTACCTCGTTAGTAGTGCAAAGGGAAAAAGAGACTTAATTGTTGGAAGACCGACATTGCATCTGGTGATATGTGCTTATACTCGTTGCATTATGGGCATGAGTATTAGTTATGAATCACTAAACAGTTATTCAGGGGAAATGATTGCTTTAGCAAATAGCATGACATCAAAAAAAGGATTTTGTGAGAAATATGGAATTACAATAGAAGATTCTGAATGGCCGTATGCTGTTCCGACAAAGATACTGGCGGACAGAGGAGCATTAAATGGAAAGCAAATTGAAAATGCCATTACTAACTTAGGAATCACGATTCAGCAGACTCCACCCTATCATGCCGACTATAAAGGAATCATAGAACAAGCATTTAATCAGCTAAATTTAAAATTTAAACCTTTTGTGGATGGTGTTGTTGTAAATGGAAGCAGAGCAAAGGAGCGTGGACAGCAGGATTATCGGCTGAAGGCTACTTTAACAATCGAAGAATTCACTAAAGTTATAATAAAATACATCCTGTTCTATAATAACCACCATGTTTTGACTGATTATGTGTTAGATGAAAGTATGTTGGAAATAGGTGTCAAAAAAATTCCGAACGAAATATGGAAACATTATAGAAATTATAGTAAGGGGCAATTACGAATTTTACCAGAAGAAGTAATCAGAACTTATCTACTTCAAAAAGATAAAGCATTAATCACTCCAAAAGGTCTTTCTTATAGAAAACTCCTCTTTGCTGGGGAGTATGCACTCCGAAATTCATTATTTCAGAAGGCTCGTATCGGGGGGAATTACCGAGTAAACATCTGCTACAATCCGATGGACCTTTCCGAAGTTTATATGTTTGATGAAAATGGAGGTTTACATAGATTTACCCTTTTAGAGCATTTAACATCGTACTCTAATATGGGAATAGACGAAATTGAAGCATTAAAAAAGTTGGAACAAGAAATGGACAATAAGAATCAAGAAAAGGAACTGCAAGAAAAAATGAAACTTTACTCTGAAATAGAGGATATCGTAAAAGAAGCGAGAGAAAAAACCGAATCAGAAAGGGACTATAGCAAGAGCAAATCCCAAAGGATTAAAGGAATTAAAGAAAATCAAAAGAATGAACGATTGTTGCAACGTGAGATGGCAAAAAAGGAAAGAGAAACGGAAAGCATTTTAGATGAATCTATAGATGAAGAAGACGAGTTTGCTATGTTCAGAGATTGGGAGGAAGATAACGATGAATAAAATTTATTTAGATAATGGAATGGAGGCTGTTGAGGCATCTTATAATGAATTTCCACTTGAAGAATACAACAGTAATCCACTAATTCAGGCATTGCCACCATTAATGGATAAGCAAACAATTATTAAGAAGCTAATGTATCCAATACATTTTAAGGAAGAAGAACGGGATTTAGATGGTTCGTATAGACTTCACATGGTTTATAGACTGTACAAATTGTTTCAGCCTTTGCCGATTCATATTGACATCTGGAATATGGTATTTTCATTGATTTATCAGGGCTATGTGGCTCGAAATCCTTTTGATGCCGATTATAGAAGATATGTAAATCAAACGGGTAAACAAATTATTAACCGTACCTTTGATATTAATACAAGGACTAATTTTAGAACTACAGCAAGTTGTGCCACATTAATAGGTTACAGTGGTATGGGTAAATCCTCCAGTATTAACCGTATTCTTAGCCAGATACCACAGGTAATTGTTCATAACCGATATAATGGTCAGCATTTTAACCAAATACAATTGACGCATTTAACATTACAGACACCACATAATTCAAGTCTTAAATCATTAACCCTTCAATTTTTTATGAAAGTGGATGAATTGCTTGGGACTAATACATTCCAGAAGCATGTATCTCGTAACCTATCAACTGATGCCATGCTACCTTTAATGGGGCAAGTTGCTCAGAATTTGGGAATTGGGTTGCTATGCCTCGATGAAATTCAGCACATCCAACCAAGAGGATTACAGCAAATGATGAATTACTTTGTTACATTAATGAATTCTTTTGGTGTTCCTATTCTTTTCATCGGTACTCCAGCATCCTATGTGATTTTTCAAAACGAGTTTAGAATCGCTCGAAGGGTAACAGGTAACGGAGAGGTGATATACAATAACATGAAAGATGATAAAGAGTTTCGTTTCTTCTTAGAATCAATTTGGAAATATCAATGGAATAGAAAATTTGTCTCCTTAACTGAAGAAATGGTAAAGGAATTCTATGAAGACACACAAGGCGTGTCGGATTTAATTTTGAAGTTGTTTATAAATGTGCAAAAAGAATGTATCTCTAATGGGAAAGAAGAATTTACAGTAAATATGGTTAAAAGGGTAGCGAAAGAGCAGTTTAAGTTAATGAAACCAATGATTGAAGCCATAAAATCTAAAAATCCTTATAAAATTGCACAATTTGAGGATTTAAGAAGACTTGAACTTACCGATACTTCTGCACCAAGAAAAGAGATATCAACGTCAACAATAGAGAAAGTCAGTATGGTTCAACAAGACACAAAAGAGATTCCGAAAGCTACCATAGCCTCAACAGAACCAAGAGTAAAACAAGTTTTAAATTATGCAAAAGATGATTTGAGAAGACTGTGGAAAGAAGCGAGTAAAAATGAGGAAACTATTTATCAACTATTAGTGGATAATGAATATGTGGATGACATGAGTTTGTGGCAAGAAGAAGGTAATATATAATGCTGAATTTTTTTCCAATAATCTTTCAAGATGAATTATTAGTTTCAATTTTTTCCCGATATAAAAATATCTGTGGAATGAGGAGCAGACAGGCTTTTGAAAAAGATTTATTTGATAGGTTAGAGGGAAGAAAGTCAGTTTGGTTGCCACAAAATTTAAGTGCATTAGTAGCCAATCTTCCTCCAAATTCTAAGATAACGGTTGAGGAACTCATACAGAATCATACAATGTATCCATATTACACTGCTTTTTTATCCAATGAAAAATCTAAGTTGATATTTGATTGTATGACGAGAAAAAGCGGAAAAGCAATTGAAAGTATGGTTGGATTAGGTGGGAGCAAAGTAAAGCCGAACAATGTATTGAGATACTGTCCCTTATGTTTTCAGGATGATATGAGAAATGGGGAAAGTTGTTGGCGTAGACTACCACAAATTCCAGGTGCGTTATATTGCCCAACACATGAAGTTCTTTATAAAGATAGCAATGTTTTAATAACAGAAAGTAGAAATGCTTATATATGTGCAGATGAAGATGTATGTGATTCAGAATTGGCAGAAGATGTTTACCCAACTAATTTCAAAGAACTTAATTTAAGGTACATGGAAAATGCCTCTTATTTGTTATTTCATAATCAGAACAGGCTTGATTTGTCTTTTATTATCCAGTTTTATATTGATAGGTTGAGAGAGAAACAATTAGCTTCAAATAGTGGTAGTCTCTATATAGAAAGGTTGGTAGAGGCTTTTATGCAATACTATCCTTCAGATTATTTAGAGCTTATGCAGAGTGAAGTGAATTTGGAGCAGAAAGCCAATTGGTTAAGGTTATTTGTCAGAAACAATAACAAAAATAGAAGTCCACTGCGACACCTTCTTTTTCTACAGTTTCTAAATTTCGATGTTCAAGAACTGTTTGTTGCTAATAATGTGATTGGTAAACGTTCTATAACCATGAACCGTAGACCTTTATTTTCTATTGAAGAAAGAAGAGAAGCATGGTTGAAGTTAATTGAGGAGAATCCAGGAGCGAATAGGAGTCAATTAAAAGAAAAAGGTAAGAGCATTCACACTTGGATTTGTGCTCACGATTGGGATTGGTATGACCAGGTAACTCCTAAAGTTACAAAAAGAAAGAAAAGAATTGGAACGGTAGATTGGGAAAAAAGAGATGAAGAATATTTGGAACTGGCTCAACAAGCGGTGCAAACAATTCTAAAGGGAGAGGGAAAACCAATAAGAGTTACTCCAAGGAGTATCCGATATGCAATTGGTATTAAGCGAAGTTTCCAACATCCAAACCTCGTTAAAACTGGACAATATCTAAAAGAAGTAACCGAAGATATACAAAGTTATCGGATAAGAAAGATAAAATGGGCGATAGACGAAATGATAAAGACTGGACAAAGGTTGACTGTATATAAAGTTCAATTATATGCAGGATTTGGAGAGGGAAATAAGGAAATAAAGACTTTAATCCAGGGGTTATTAGAGGAGATTCAATAGAATATATGGGAAATAGAAACTTGTAAAAGTTCTATTATCCCATTAAATATTCTTTGGCTGTATATTATCATTAGAGATAGGATGGCTAATTTTGTTCTTTGTCATCAATAAGGCTCTTCTCTAATAACAAGTTTAACTTTTCTATTTCAGAATTGTTTCCAGCATTAGCATCTTTATTAGATTTATCTAAGTCAGATAAGTTTTTTTGCATAACTTTTAATTCTTCCTGTAGAATGTTTATTTCTTTTTGTAAATCCTTTATTAGTTCTATTTGTTCAGTTAAAACTTTTGATTGTTGTTCCAATTGATTAGAACTGTTAGTGGCCATTGTAAAGCTAAGACATATAAGGGAAAAAAAGATACCAAGCGATATTAACGCATTTCGTAGATTATTGTTACTACAGTCCACATAATTGTTAAGAACGGTGTTTTGAAAAGTAGTCATTTTATATTGAGTACCTATCATTAATAGCTTTTCTTCCTTTTTCTTTTCATTTGTTGAAAGCTGTTCCAGATATACAAAGTCTTTCGGACTAAAATCATATTTAGGTCTTGAGTTTAAGGTTAATAAAGAATAAAAGCCAGAAACAATCAAATAAAAACAACTTGCAATGACGAAAGAGACAAGAATTGCTGTTATCCACTCGTTAGCATAAAGTTTATCTTTTAAGTTTAAAATATAGCTGGATATTCCACCAACCATCGAGAACGCCAGAGTTACAGCGACTGCAGTTACTTTGGCTTTATCTTGTAAAGAACCTATTTTTTCATGTATGCCTTTCAATAAATCTTTAGCATCATCTTCCTCAATACCAGCAAACATTTCTATGTCCTCAATAGCTTCTTCCTGTACAATTTTATTCCAGGTAGTATTTTGCTCTTGTTTAACCAACTTATTAGCGGAGTTGCATTCCACCATCGGAAGTAAGGCATATAAAAACCTTAAAAGATTTCCTTTCATTGCATCACCAACATATTTGCAAAAGATTGAGGAATTGGTTGCCCAGTAGTATGCACTAACCATGCCCATTCACCAGTAGGATTTATTTCTAAGAATATATAGTCATTTTTATCTGTTTTTAATAAATCAATTGCACCAAACTTCAATCCCAGTTGTTTAACAATTTCAATGCAATTATTTTTAACGGTAGTAGGTAAGCTGACCGTATTAAACTGGACATCATCTTTAGCTTTTCTCCAATCAATATCCACGCCTTTTCCACTGATTGTGATGTCAGTTGCAAAAACCTCGTTTCCAACAACTGTAACTCTAATATCCGTTTTTGGAAAAACATAGTCTTGTATTGTAACAGGGGCCAACTTAAGATTAGCTTCTTGCAGTTCTTTCTTGTCAATTATATTGGAATAGACAAACCCTTCATTTCCACCAATATTGAAAAATGCAGTATCTAACGATTTTATTATATATTTTTCATTGTGGAGTTCGGGAGGATAATTGGTTACTGTAGTGTTAGGAATACTAAACCCAATTTTTTTTGCATATTTCAATTGCACTATTTTGTTTTCAGCTTTATATGTCTTTTCTGGATTGTTTGCCCAAAGAACATTTTCAAAGATTAATAAGTTCCTTATAAAAGACATCCATTGCTCTTTATATAGCACACTTTCTAAAGTACTTTCAGCTTGATTTAATTCCCTTAAAAAAATAGGTGCTCTAAAATAGATACTTTTGAGGTGTTTTTCAGAAACTAAATATTCGTTTTCACCTACAGTAATCAGCATATCAAAATAAGATGAATTTATTTGTATTTTATAATTATGGAATTCATCACGATTAAGTCTAAGATAGTTTGTTTCTTTACGTTCCAATTCAATACAAATAAAATCAGTAGTAAAATCATATTTATCCGAAATTAAGAGAACATCCACAATTATCACTTTTGGTCTTCGCCTCTTTCAACATCATGTTTTTTAGTCGAAGGAAGTGGTCTTTTTGGATTTAGAACCAGCGGTTTAATTGTGCTATTGTCTAACCAATAACCTTTTTCTGTTGAATACATAGAGTCTTCAGTTCCTGACCTTTTATCATAGTTCTTTTCGTAGATATGAATTTTATCAAGCAATATATGTTTTGCCATAACGTTATCCCCTTTGTAAAAATTATCTAATAACATGATAAGGTAGACGATAGAATAAATAAAGTATTTATGGAACAATAATATTTTAAAGACTATAACCCTCTACCCCTAAGCCCTGTTACTATGTAACCAAATAATAATCTCCTGTGCGACAAAACAAACTCCTATCATAAAGATAACCTTATTTTGGGAAAAATGATATAATGGAATCTACAAGAATAGAATATCCAAGCGGTTCACCAAGAGAAGACCACCTTACTGGACAAGGGTGGTCTTTCTTGCTTTATATAATTTCTATTTGAGAGTAGGAGGCAAACGGTTGAAAAAATGGATTATCATTATTGTAGTTTGTATTGGAATTTCATTGGGGGCTTTATTTTACTCCAAAATCTATTACCCTTCCTTGCCGATAGATTCAGTATCCAAACGTGAGGTTGTTCAAAAAGTGAATAAATCAGATGAAAGTTTTGTATATCTGACAAAAGAAAATGGCTACGAATGGTACATATCAAAAATGAATCAAGGAAAAGCGTATGAGCATCTAAAACAAGTGATGAAAGAAGATAGCTGGAACTTTAAAGAGCAAATGGGGGCTGGATTCATTTTTCAAAAGGAAAATAAAGAAATAATTATTGGAAGTCAAATGTGGACAGGAAAGTATGTAATATTTCAAATTCCTAAAATGAATAGATGAAAAAACAGGGAAACATTTTGTGGGAATCAACCGTATATAAACAAATGGTTACTTTGGATAGATGGTAATGTAGATTTGCTTGACCAGATTAATATTGAATAGCTGGAAAAATTTTAGGGAGGAAAATTTGTGTTCAAAATTACGCCTAAATGTTTAAAGTGCGAAAAAGAAATACAAGGAAATGAAGTGGTTTATGTAAAGATGCGTTATCCAGAGAGAAAAGGAATGACGGAAATAAAAGCATATCTGCAAAATGAAGGGAAACTAATTTGCGAAGATTGCTTTAATAAAAGGGATAATTAGTTTTTCCCAAGTAGATGTATTGCTTTATAGAGTGAAGAGAATAAAGGGGATGCTTATGAGTAATATGCAGGAAATTGAGGAACTGAAAAAATCCATTGAAGAACTGCCTGAAAGAGAAGCAAAGTCACTGCTATTTCATGTTTTATTCCGATTGAATCTTGTAAAAGAAACGGATTATTCAGAGATAGATTTTGTAAATGACGTTGGAAATATATATAAAACGGTACTTAAACTATCGAAAGAACGGTCAAAAGCGAAGGAAGAAGAACATTTTCAAAAGGTACATATTGTCTTTGGGCTTTCGGGTGCAGGGTCATTAAAAGTGGCTCTGAAGGAAATGGGAGTATATCCAGTAGAAAAGGTGATTTCCTTTTGGGACATATTTTCGATTGGGCCTATTAAGAGACTACATGAAAATGATGGTCAAGAAGCAAGATTTCAATGGATGAAAAATGTGATGAATGATGAAGATGGAGATTTTCAAGAATATCAACAAGGCTTTTATAACACTGTTAATCAAATAAATTCTATCTCAGAGAATGTACCGATTACAATATGGGTGGCTGATAATTCTCATGAGCAGACAGGATTGCAATATATTTTATATTTATTGCGGAATAAAACGAATGAAATCCAAGTGATTAACACAACAAGGGCATATGCTGAACATTTTAATCTACCAGATATTCAATATACCGTTTTGAAAACAGGAGAAGCCTCCCCTGAAAAATTGCAAATTATATATGAGAAAAGTCATCCAAAACCTTTATCAGAACATGAAAGAAAGAAACTTGTAGGAGAGTGGATGGCTCTTGCTGATACGAAGGAAACCTTACGTATTTGGAAAAATGGAAAGATACAGAACGTCAGGGAGGATTATTACGACCAGTATATGATAAATATGGCGAAAAAACTTCAGATTGAGCGAGAACGAGCAAAAGAACCTGAACCTCTCATGAAATCCGCAAGATTAATAGGAGAAGTGATAGGGCATTTAGACCAATATATGGGGGATGCATTCTTCGAGTATCGGCTAAGAAAGTTGATAGAAGAGGGTGTTTTTGAGATGGAAGGCAGTTTGAAGGCGATGCGTTATTATAGTGTGAGGTTGACAAAGGTCTAAGGAGGCATTCAAATGAATAAATGGGTTTTGCCTTTTATCATTTTGATAGCGATAACGATTGCTGGATGTTCAAAAGGTGAGATTTCAACTGATAATAAGATGATTGGAAGCAAACCACCCATAGCCAAGATTAAGATTGGCAAGGATACCTTTTCAACAAAACTTGGTTCATATTGTTGGACAGTGAAAAACAAAAGTACCTGTGTCGATACTGCTGGACCAGTTGAACTGTTAAAGAACGAGAATCCTATTCAAGTAAAAGCTGGTGAAGAAATAGCGTTTGAGATGTATTATGAACCAAAGCCAAATGAAGTCCATTTACTTCAAATAAATAGGAACAAGGAAACAGAGGTAGTAGTGGAAGATAATCATTTTACCACACCTATGGAAAAAGAAATCTATTATTATTCATACGGTGTGTGGTGGATGGACAAAGAGGAAGCTAATGTATCAAATGGTGATGCTTCCTATGCCTTTGTTTTGGAAGTAAGATGAATGGTTGGAAATGAAACTAAATAATGGAGGGATATGATGACTAAAAGTAAAGTGGCTCTGATTAGTTCAGTTGTTATTTTAGGTATATGTATGAATTTATATTTCCCGTTTCCTAATAACGTAATGTTGGAAGCACGTTCCACATTCATGTCGTTTCCAATCAGTAATCAAGATGGATTTATCCCTCTTGGTATAATTGGGTCTGTTTTATTTATAGTTGCTATGATTTTAGTTTTTAATGGTATGAAGAAATCCCGTCTTAGGTCAATTTTAATAGTTGCGATTATATATGCAGTTTTACCCAATTTTCTAATTACAATGTATCAGGAAACATTAGCCAGTGGCATTAAAGCTATCTCATACGATGGGAATGGTAATTGCAATTTTGAGAATGTAGGCGAAGGCGTATTGAATGGGGAATGTAATTTTGTGTTACATAATCGAAGTGGTAAAGAAGTATCATTTGAATTGGAATTTCTGGATTCCCACTTCATGGAAGATGGGGTACGAATGGAGTCGTTAATGAATTTAACTGGTCCATATAGAATGACAATAGAAGCAAATCGTAAAAAGACCATCCATTTGAAGGAATTACTTGATTTATCAGATGTTCCTAAACATATAGATGGAGGAACATCGAATGGTATTCATTTTAAATTAATTGATGAGGCGAATATACGTACTTTATAGGTGAGTGTTTCTTTTTACTTAAAAGGTGTCATAACGGTTGATTGAAGATATTCAGTTATTAGAACAATGTCCATTACTGAATATCCAATTTGGCGATATCTTTTTAGATGTGTTTCATGCAAGTTTTCTTTGAAGGCTGGACTTTAACCGATGATACTGAATTCTATATGTTTTCGATACATGGTGGAGTTATTACGTAAAAGTGGTTGAATGTTGTACACGAGGAAGTTTTCTTCTTGTAGATGTAGAACAGATGAATTAAGAAGAACAAATATTATGAATGAGAGGAGAATATTTTTTGATTCATTTATTGGAAAACATCTTCCAAATTACAGCAATAATCCTACTCCTATGTTCAATCTTTTACTATAGACATTTTAAAAAGATTAAGAGAGAAAGAAAACTAACTGCATTTGAGTTGTCAATTTATATTATCACTCGAATTGCACTATTTCTTTGTGCAGGTAGTTATCTACTACTTTTTTTAGATAGAAGTTTTGGATAGAAATTACAGGAGCGTTTCTGTAAGGAACAGGACCTATTTTTCTAAGATAAATAGTTTAGTTGAATGTTAAGCTAATGGTGGATGGGAGACGTAAGTATTGAGCGTAAATAGCGATTCACTTGTACCTTTTATCATTATGTGGGGAATACCAACTTTCATGGTTGTTAGGGCTTATTTAAAGATGAATACGGATGATAGAAAATCAGCAATCAATGATTTTAAGTCAACTCGTTTTATTTTTACAATGGGTTTTATTGTAATAGGAGCTTTTTTGGCACATTTAGGTTTTTTATTCTCAGTAAGTATAATTGAGATTATTGGACTCGTTTTCTTTGCTTTGGGCGGAATCTTTTCAGCATTTGATACGTGGAAGAAAAGCAAAATCAAGAGTGTGTTTATTCTTGTTTTAATATCAGTTGCCATTTCCTTAAGATAGTGGATAAAGGGATATTTATAAGAGGAGATTTGGAATGGAGATAAATTACAATTTAACAGAAGAAGATTATTTAAACTTTAATATGTTTCACGTTAAAAATTCAAAAGCGGTCAAAAGAACATTAAATATGCAAAGATTTTTAACGCCTATCATCTTTATCATTGCATCCTTTGTATTTTCAAAAGTCGGGAACATGTCTTTTCTTGGGGTATTCATTACCTTTTTAGTAGTGAGTATTCTGTGGATTATTTTCTATCCCAAATATTTCTATTCCTATGTTATCCGAAATACTAAGAAAATGATAAAAGAGGGAAAAAATGATGGCTTATTAGGTGAACATCATATGATTTTATCAGAAGAAGGAATCATCGATGCGACTTCTAATGGTGAAACAAAGGTAAGTTGGTTGGGTATTCAAACTCTATGCGAGGATAAACATAACATCTATCTTTATAACAGCTCGGTAAGTGCATACATCCTTCCAAAAAGAGAGTTAGATGACGTAGAGGAAATAAAGACTTATCTTAAATCGAAGGTGCGAAAATGAGTATTTCCGATGAATACTTGCCAAGAAATAAGCATGACTTTGAACGAGTGAACCAATTAAAAAAATTGAATAGAAAAGAACTTTTGCCTTTGTTACCTGGTCTGCTGGAATGGATTCAGGACATGAACTGGCCGATAGCAGAGGAAGTGGCAGAACTACTACTTACGTTTCCGAATGAAATCGTTCTTCTAATTAAAGAGGTTTTAGCCACGAATGATAACGTCTGGAAGTATTGGTGCTTGGAAATTTTGGTCAAGAGATTACCAAATGAATTAAGGAAGTCATTTAAAGGTGATTTAATTAGGCTGATTGAAAGTCCAACAACAGGAGAAAAGTTAGAAGAACTTGATGGAATTGCACTGGAGATTTTACAGATGATTGAATGAATTTTAGGGAGCTTATGAATGGAGAAAACGAATGTAAAGGTTTATTTTTCAGTGAAGGCAGATGATTTTTTTCTTGAGGATTTTACAAATGAGTTAGGAATCAAGCCTACAAGAGCATATAGAAAAGGCGAGGCGGTAAAGAGACCGTCTAATCCTAATGTGACTTCTAAAGGAACACATTACAGATTACATACCAGTTGGGAATTAGGAACGGATTACGAAGAATCTCTGGACATTAATGAACAGTTGAATTCCGTTTTGAGTCAATTGGAGGATAAGGCAGAAGAGTTAAATAGATTAAAGAGGAAATATGGTTTAGATTATAGGTTTGTCATAGTGATTCAGATTGAAAATAATGAAAAACCAGCCATGTACTTGGATAGAAGATTTATTCATTTTGCTGATTCCATAGGGGCAGAAGTGGATTTTGACCTTTATGTTTATAGCTGATGGAGACGTAAGATTACAAAATAATGAAGGAGCAGGGGAAGAACTATCACCCTGCTCTTTAAACGATTAAAATACCCTTTTGCTAAAGTAATCATATAATTGACTGTTCAAGCGTTTCAATTGAATGTTTTGTGAATGAGGAAATCCATCTTTTTTCGTCTTTTGGGAACACATCCAGCACGAACAATGCACTTTCCCTTTTGCGAAATATCCAGTAAAGCGAGATTGCCAACCTGAATATTTGGCAATCTTTGTTTTACGCTGAATCACTCTTTTCCGATGATGTCGAAAATAGGAACGACTACGATTTTTTTGATGTGGTTTCATTTGCCATCACACTCCTTGGGAAATGGCTTAGCCTGTAAAAGTCCCCCAAAGGAAAATTTGACTCTTACAGGCAGAGCCTGATAGCAAGAAATGTGGTGAGAAGGTCCAAGTTAATCACCTCTTGTAGATGTTTTTCTTTAATTATACAGCAAATAGATTATTTGAATATCTTATCAATCTGTTCTCGGTCATAGTCTAAAATCCAATCATTTAGTTCTTCATAAAGCGAACGTAAATCCTCTTTATTTGATGCAATAACATCACAGCCTCGGTCATCATATAGGTGGTAAATCATTTTCTTTGTAACATTTACAAAATAAATATCAATACCAGGTCGGTAAAACCCTTTTAGAATTTGGGATGGATGTGGAAAATCTTCATAACTAATAGCAGTTAAGAGCGGTTTATAACGAATGTCGCTCTTTTCACAGGACAGAGCAAATCGGTGCGTGACCATTTCTTCATAATCTTCACCGTCTTCATCTTCCCAAAAAACACTTGGTAACACCCTATGTTGCAGTTTTCGTCTTAATTCCTTGTCTTTTATATATTTTTGATAGACCTTTGTTGGTCTCTTTTGTAAAAAGGTATCGTTCTTCTCACAATGAATGTCTGTGACCAGTAACATTTCATCGGTATCATGAAAAACTTTATTGAATATGCCATTAATTCTTTCTTCGATTTGCTGAAGATTGTTCTTATCTTCATGTTGTACCCAGGGCATAGAAATTTCAAAACGGATACCATATTCCCATGAATAAAATAGGGGCGGTCTTAGAGTAAGGTTATCAAAATGCTCTTTCATAAATTGGGATAAAAAGTTTATCATATTGTTCCTCCAAATATATGGTTAATAATTGCGTACTTTGTAAAAATAGGATTTGAGGTAATATTGGTTTAGGAGGTATCTATAAATGTCAGATGTAAAATTGTTCACAGCTATTTATATTCCAGAAACACCATTTGTAAATGGGGGATTAAAGCCTAAGAGTACAAAGAAAAATAATTTTGATTTGCTGGAAAGCGAAAAAATAGCGGATACTCTTTATCATTTTATTTATAAAAAGGATGAAATACAAATACACAGCTATTATTATATTGGGGATTTAGAAGATGCCTTGGAAAGATATTTATTTGTGGAGAACAATGATTTATATGATGACTTTGTTTCACAGTTTTGGGGTGGTGGACAAAGGTATTGGGAAAGTGGTATGGATACCTATTTAGATTTTTATAGCCCCGAAACCGTACTTGAACAGCTAAATCAAGCATATAAGAATCGTTTTTATGAAGAGGATGAACCGACCCCTTTGTGCCATATATTTGGACAACAGATGTGGCATAGTAATGCCTATCTTATTGCCAATCGAACAGCTTTAATGGAACTTAAAGAAGCGATTGATGTTGCATTAAAGCATAAAGAAATAAGGTTAGGGTTATCCCCTTCAGATGGTGAGGGTTACGATTTATTTATTAAATGTGTTGAGGATGATTTTGAATGGGAAGAGTTAGAAATGCCATATCACGATAGAGATTGTTATGTACCTGATGAAACGGTAGGGATTCCACCACACAAGGCATTTAAGCAGTATAAACGTCATTTGCGTTAAAAACTTTATCTGATTAAAGGGAGAGATTAGATTGAAATGGGAAAAGTGTCCTTGTTGTGGTTTTCCAACAATTGAAGAACGGGGAATATTTGATATATGTGAACTTTGTTATTGGGAAGACGATGGACAAGACGACCCAAATGCGAATGAAGTATGGGGAGGTCCAAATGGTGATTATTCTCTTACAGAAGCGAGAAAGAATTTTAAAGAACACCTCATTATGTACCGAGATAGGAGAAATATAGAAAAACAAACCGATAAAGAAGTTGAATTAAAAAAATCTTTAATAAGTATGTTTGTTGAATTAGACAAGTGCAAACCTGATTCGTCAGAATATGAGGCACTTTGGAGGAAGATAAAGTCATACGAAAATATTTTAATGGAGATTTCTTATGAAACATACGGTTAGCAATTTGATTATATAAAAAGTGGGTGTCATGTTGGAAAATATGATGGATTTAGTATCTTTACTAAGAATGAAAAAAGTAAGAGTGATAGAAATACCTAAGTGGGGGACATATCTGCGAAAGCAATGGGAAGATAACTTTGTCAATCATCTTAGCGATAAAGAAAAGAAATCTATTTATCTTTATGATGAAGATGGTTGCTGTGGCTACCTATGGCATGTATTTAGTTATGAAAGAAGGAAATGCTTAATAGAAGAACAAGCTGATATAACATTTAACAAACAATCAAAACAATCTTGCTATGTTTTTTATCAGCATACCGATGATGCTTTTATCCTTGAAAATGCTTCACCTTTAACAGCCGAGGACTTTGTAAATGAAGAAGATGTTTACGTAGTAGATAAGGAGTTTAATTGGACTTATGTAAAAACTCATGAAACAGGCTGGTGCGGTCCATATTTTAGCCGAAGAGTTTAAGAAACTTTAGAGTAATTGAAGAATTAATGGTACTCTTTTTGATATATAGAAACTATAGGAGGGTTCTTATGAGCTTTGAGAGATTAGTCGAAAGAGTGAGGGGAAATGATGTAGTTTTATGGGTGGGAGCTGGTTTCTCCCTATATGCAGGTATGCCAAGTGCAAATACTTTAAGGGATTTAATAATTGATAGCTGTACAGAAGATGAAAAAATCTTTTTTGAGAATAAATCCCTTGGAGAAGTTGCAAATACATTTGTAGAATTACGAAATGGGTCTCGTAATGAACTACATAAACTATTACAAGATGTTATTGATATTGAGCCTACATCAATTTGGTCACATCAACTAATTGCTGAAATTCCTCAAATAGACTTAATCGTTACAACTAATTACGATAAATTGTTTGAAGAGGCTTATGGTCGAGATATTTCTCCAATAATTACTGATATACATTTACCGTTAGCAACGAAAAGAACAAAGTTATTTAAAATTCATGGAGATATTAATATACCTGAATCGATTGTTATAACAAGTAGCGACTATACGGATTTCTTTAGAAACCAAGATAAACCTTTATGGAATAAAATAAAGACTTTAATAGCTGAAAAAACAGTAATTTTTTTAGGATATAGTCTTTCTGACCAAAACATCAACTATTTATTTGAAAATGTGATTAGTGATATGGGGAGTTTCCAGAAAGAGCCATATTTAATTGCACCTAAACTTCCTTCGCATACAAAAAATCGTTTAACACAAAAAGGAATTCATTATATTGATATGAATGGTGAAGAATTTACTGAAAAGCTACATAGTGAAGTAAAAAAAAACTTTTAGAAGATATTCTTGATAACAAAATCGATAAAGAAGTAGGATTAGATATTTTAAAAAACAAATATGCTTTAAAAGCTACTATTCAAACAACTTCTGAAGGTTCTATGATAAAGTCTCTCGGCTCTTTTGACCGCCATAAAAAGATGAATTTAAATGTTAAATTTGACGGGATAAATTTTTTTCAATTATTTAAAGAATCCCCTTTTGATGCCTTTGAAATTTCAGGGGAAAATATTAAAGCAATGAATTCAAATTTTGAAGGAATTTCTATACCTAATAGCGGTAAAATTTCTTCTCTAAAAATTATTCCATTGCCTTCAAGAAAGTTGAATGTTGATTTATATTTCAAGGGAAGAGACATTTTCCTTTCTGACGTTCGTGCAGAAATTTTCGGAGGATTCAGTTCCACTTTATTAAAACTTACACATGAGTCAGCTTTATTTAAATTTGATTTTGAGAAAAAGGTTTTTCATTTTACATTAAAGAAATTTAAGCGTTTAAGAGATTTGGAGGAAATTATTGAATTTTTGATTTGTTTAGTTTCTGGAGAAGAACCACTCATTTTTTATATAAAAGATATAATTGAGGGTGATATTACAATTAAAGAAAGGGAAATTGAATTTTTAAAAATGAGTCCAGATGAAAATATTGCTATTAGAGAAGAACTATTAGAAATTCAGCAAATAGTGATATTGCTAAAAGAAGTTCAAAAACAATACCGTATTGCTTTTAGGGATTTTGAGTTTAATTTAACAGAAGATATTTTAAAAATTTTAGATATTCTTGAATTACATATGAGTAAAGATGTACAACTTATCAATAAACTTCATTTTTCCTCAAATGATATTAAATTTTATGAAAACACAATGAATCAAGAAAGATTTGTTGAAGAAATAAATACAAAACAACAGCAGTTCGTATTTGAATCAAAAAGAAAAGTCGGTACTATCAACTTATTGAACCAAGAAATTGAAATTAATGATGAATTAATTGTTAAATGTAATGATGCCTATATTACACAAGTGCAAAAAAGTTCAGAAGTTATTCTAAATGAGAATTTTAACGTAGAATTAAAAAGTGCTAATGAAGGAATTAAAATGGGCTTTTTAAAATACTTTAATGAATGATAAAGGTCGATAGGAAAAGAAAGACTTAGTACCTAAAACATACACTATGGACAATCCAGGCTTTTCGGAACGGATTATTTGATATCGTTCTTGATGGATTTGACGATAAATATGATATTACGGTTCAGAATGTCACGTTTGAAGGACCGAGAATGCCACCATATGGTTTTGATACAATCACCATGCGAGTACCAAGATTTGAAGTAATAAAATATGAGTATAAAGATGTTTCGGATATAATAAAACTGCCATTGGAAGCAAATTGAACTCATAGCGAAAAGAGGTCTTGGTAGGAGGAAATTTAACCCTTAACCCTTAACCCTTTATGCCTAAGCCCTGATACTATGTAAAGCCAAAATAAACCCTTGTGCCACATAATAAACCCATAGCAAAATCAGAACAAAGTTCTGATATGCCTGTGGAAAACGTGTGAACAAAAGCAGGAACAAAAGAAAGAATAAAGAGGGTGGGAACAGGAATCCCATCCTTTTTTGCCTGACTAAAAAAGAGAAGAAAAAGACTGATAAGACCTGTTCTATCAATACTTGAATGAAAGTGTGAGGGGTTCGTAAGAACCCCAAAAGCCTGAAAAAGAGTGCGAAAAAGCAGGAGAAAAAGGCAGGAAGAAAAGCAAGAAATAGCAGAACATTATTATCATAAATAATAAAGTTGTGGCAGAAAAAGTGGAGAAAAAAATTGAGAAAATGCCTGATTCGTGCAGAACTCTATTTTAACTGTTTGAAAATTCTTAAAATATGAACGTAGGAATGACAAGGGTTTGTGGAAAATGGGTGTAGCAGGACATTAATATTACTGAACAGCATAAATAGGAGAGTCTTATCCTTTGTGGATAAGGCTCTTTTAACAGTAGGAATTTCACTAATTGAAATAATATTTTAACTCCTAAATGATATTCAAGATCCGACTCTTTCTCCCTATGACTTCCTAGAACGTAACGGTGGTTAGGTATCCTTGATCCTGGTACTGGTCCGAGCAATTACAATTGAGATTAGAGAGTGTGTTTAAGATGATCGAGTGATATTTATAATGGGTTTTCGCCAAGATATTGCTAATGAAGTAATCCATAATATGGTATTATAATATAATAAAAGTCACGGTTTGCTAAATTGGCAGTATTATATTAATTCAAACATGGCGATGGAAAATATAAAAATGCGCAAACTCTTATATCATTTGACAAGATTGTCGAACTTAGACTCCATATTAGAATACGGTTTAGTATCAAGGAAAATAGTTAAAGATAATGAAGTTCGCTTTTTTGATGTTGCAGACCAAGAGATTATTGCTAAACGGACTGAACTTGGGCTTGATGAGTATATACCTTTTCATATTCATCCGTATTCTTCAATCGATGTTGCAGTAAAAAATACATACCCTGATGAAGAATTCATTTATATTTGCAATTCAAGGGAAAATGCTAAGAATAATAAATTTAAAATATTGCCGCGACACCCCCTAAGTAATGAAGAGGCATACCAATTGTATGAGTACTTTGAAGGCTTTGATGCCATTGATTGGGATACGATGCACAAATTAGGAATAGAAGATCGTTATACAAAGAGTGTGAAGATGGCAGAGTGTCTCACAAATCTTATTGTTCCGCCAAAGGTATTTCAAATTATTTATGTAAAGAGTGAAGAAACACGAAAAATCGTTGAAGAAAAACTAAAAGCTAAAGGTATCACCCAAAATCCACCCTATATCTATATAGGACCATGGCTTTAAGAATAACCGTATAAAAGAAAGGGAGGTGAAAACGTGATTATTTATACAACCGGTGATTTGTTAAGTTCTTCAGCTGAAGCTCTAGTTAATACCGTAAACTGCGAAGGCTATATGGGAAAGGGAATTGCTTATCAATTTAAATTAAAATTCCCTGAGAACAATAAAGATTATGTAAAGGCTTGTAAAACAGGTGAACTACAGATTGGAAAGCTTCATTATTATAAAGAAGACGGTAAGATTATAGTGAATTTCCCGACTAAAAACAAATGGAGAGCAAAGTCTAAGATGGAATATGTAGAGAAAGGACTGGATGAACTCTTATTTTTAATTGGAACGTTGGGGATTCAATCAATTGCCATACCTCCTCTCGGAAGTGGGAATGGCGGACTTGTCTGGAGCGAGGTAAAGAAACTGATTGAAGAGAAGCTAACAGCAGTCGATGAGAAGGTCCAAATTTTCGTTTACGAACCATCTCAAAATTATGTAGCACAACCGAAAACAGAACCTAATTTAAGCCTATCAGCCCTTGTATTAATGAATATCAAACACCACCTGAATAAATTTAATACGTTACGACTTCAAAAAACAGCTTTTTATATGGATATTTTTTCTAATGAAGACTATTTCAATTTCACAAGACATAAATACGGTCCATATGATATTTCAATTTCCATCATCAGCAAGAATATTAAAGAGTTTCAGAAGTATCATGGCGTAAATAATACCGATGAGGCATACGGAATTCTCTATAATAAAATTGTTAGCGGTAAGGTAGAATTAAAATTAGAAACCTTAGAGCCTTTTATTGAAAAAGCGGCAGAATATGTGAACACTCTACGTTCTAACCATGAATTGGAATGCTTATCAACCATTACCTATCTATTGAAAGAGAAAGAGGAATTATCTCAGGAAGAAATTGTTGATGAGTTTAAGCGCTGGTCAGAAGATAAGGCAAATAGGTTTTCTGAAAAAGAAATCATCAATGGAATTGAAAAGTTATTCGAAACAGATATCATTGAAAAAACATTAATGGGTTACACGCTTAGCCAATTCCGTGCAATTCATAGCTAATTACCAAAAATTTCGCAGCATCTCACATGGAGGTGCTATTTTTTATGCTCTTTTTTAGGAGGTTAGCAAAATAAGAATTCACAGAAAAAATGACTGCCCTTGCAAGGCAGCACGAGTTGAATTAAAGTATTATGTAAACCATGGAGTCAGATTTTCTTCAGGAGGATTAGAATGAAAAAATTTATTGTGGAAGATGATTTTTGGGAACTGTTCCCCACGGCCAAGATTGGTGTCGTTATTTTTCAAAATATCGATAACACGGTAAAAAATCCGGACGAGTATCAAGAGATGCTTTCCCACGCAGAAGAGCAAGCGCTCCAACACTTGACGGATGCTGAGTTCAGCAGCAATGAAGTGATTAAAGTATGGAGAGATGCTTTTCAAAAGTTCAAAACGAAAAAAGGTGCGCGCTCCTCGATCGAAGCATTGCTCAAGCGGGTACATAAGGGAAACCATATTGGCACCATTAATCCACTTGTTGATATTTACAACTCAATTTCATTGAAATATGCGCTGCCATGCGGGGGCGAGGATATCGACACTTTTGTTGGTGATGTCAGACTGACAAAAGCCGTTGGAAGTGAGGATTTCGTTACATTAGGTACCGATAAAAGTGAACCGCCGTATGAAGGAGAAATCGTATATAAAGATGATGAAGGTGCGATTTGCAGATGCTGGAATTGGCGAGAAGCGGTAAGAACCATGCTAACGGAAAATACGAAGAATGCTTTCTTGTGCATGGAATTGGTGGATGACAGCCGACTTCCTGAATTCGAGAAGGCACTAAGCGAACTGGCAAAACTAGTGCAGGATAACTTAGGCGGTACATTTAAAACGTCCATTCTGACGATCGATAACAAAGAGGTTTCTATATACTAGTGTTGCTGATTTTCTACAATAATTTCTAATTTTAATATAATAAACTAAATAAAGAGGAAATTTCCACAGCGATGATAGGATGTGATCTTATGTTTTTAAGAAATATAAAACTACTGCGTGAGGAGATTGAAGATTTCAGCAGCTATCCTTTTTCGATTTCGCCGATAAAAACACTGAAAGAGCTTAAGTTGAATAGGAACGTTACCTTTTTTGTTGGTGAAAATGGGTCGGGGAAGTCTACTTTGTTAGAAGCACTGGCTTTGAAGTGCGGCTTTAATACAGCGGGCGGCGGTAAAAATAACTATTATAATGCACCATCGTCCGAGTCCGCGCTTGGTGATTATATAAAACTATCCTGGCTGCCGAAAGCAACAAGCGGTTTTTTCCTTAGGGCGGAGTCTTTCTATCATTTCGCTACACATATCGATGAGATGGGGGATTATGAGCCATACGGCGGACGTTCGCTGCATAGCCAATCACATGGCGAATCTTTTCTATCGTTGTTCGCAAATCGCTTTCAAGGTAATGCCATATATTTATTAGATGAGCCAGAGGCTGCGCTTTCACCCCAAAGGCAGCTGACTTTCTTGAAAATTATCCATGATTTAGCAAATGGAGGCAGCCAATTTATCATCGCGACCCATTCTCCTATTATATTAGGCTACCCGGGTGCAACCATTTTGAGTTTTGATGGAGAGGAGATTGCGGAAGTAGATTACGAGACCACGGATCATTTCCAAATTACGCAATACTTTCTCAACAACAGGGAAAGCTTCCTGCACAAGCTTCTAGACGATTGAAGTCTTTAGAATTGGAATAAATTAAAGGGATATTCGATTTCTTGAAGAAATAGGGTGTTAGATACATTGCGAACAGTCCGTTAAGTACCAAATATAAAAATTCCAGAGGAGGAATTTGCATGTTACCTCAGCGGGTGTCATTAGTGACGATTGGGGCAGTTGATCTGCCGGCATTGCGTGCTTTTTATCAAAAATTAGGGTGGAGCGAATCGAAAAAGAGTTCGGATAGCTATGCAATATTTATGACAGCGGGAGTTATTCTATCTCTTTTTCCAATATCAGAATTAGAGAAGGATGCCTGTGTCGAAATCGACAGATCACTAGAGGCCTTCAATAAAATAGCATTAGCAATAAATATGAATCTCCCGGAAGAAGTCGATTCTGCAATTGATCATATTCGTAATTGCGGAGGGAAAATACTCCGCGAGCCAAGCGATGCATTCTGGGGCGGACGGACTGCTTATTTTGCCGATGTCGAGAATAACCTTTGGGAAGTGGCTTGGAACCCTGACTCGATATTTGATGAGCGTGGAGCAATGCTGGATTTTTAAAAATTAAGCGGAAAAACCCCTTCTCGAAAAAAAGCATTATATACTGTATCTCTGTTTGTAGTAATCCTTCATCAGCGCTCTCCTTCTATATGGTGGATGTACACGCACGTGGAGGATGGAACATGCCCATTCACGACAATAAGAAAGCTGGAGCTACGTCTATTTCGTTTATTTTTATGGCAGCAAATATGATGCGGTAGCTTCCGCAACATTTACAGCAGCTGCAGTCAGCAGCGGGACAGAACTTATTCCTAGTGTAATATAAAAAAGGCTTTTTATTATTATTCTGGAAATACTTCTAATTTTTTGATAGTGGGGAAACTTTTCCGCCTGCTTTTCGTATGAATGGAGAATGGAGGGAAAGGAAATGATAGAAAAAAAGCTTGAACTGTATCGCGATATTTATTCGGAATTAAAACCGGCATTAAGCTGGAAGGTTTCGGACAAGCGAATGATCATGCTCATTGCTTCAATTTACGCGATTTCTGATAAGCCGTTTAACCTCAACCGTTTTATGAAAATCAGCGATTATATCAAAGGAAGCGTCGGGTTTTTTAACACTTTAAAATCAGAGCCGCGCTTTTCCATCGCCGCCATGCTGGATGTCCGCTACCACGACTCAGAGGAGAAGTTTCAGGAGCTATTAAGCGTTTATGAACAATTAGTGGAGAATCAGTTTAGCAGAGGCGGGCCTACCTACATTGCTGCAGGAGTACTGATGAATCAGTGTCAAGACATGGATCAACTAAATATTCCGCGCATGATGGAAGTTTACAAGGGTATGAGACGCCATCACTTTTTCCTAACATCGAGTACTGATTATCCTCTCGCAGCATTACTCTCAGGCCGAAAGGGAGAGGTGGAGGACATTTTGGAACGTGTGGAGTATTTTTATCGGGAACTGAACAAGAACGGGTTCTATAAAGGCAATGACCTGCAGTTTTTGAGTCATATCCTTGCCATAGATGAGCATGGTGATGCAGATCGGTTAATCGAGCAATGCATAGCTGTTTACGATGCTTTTACAATGGCAGGAAGAAGGCCGAAAACCATTCATTATCCTACTGTCGGCCTTCTTGCCCTTCTGGAAGACGGAAGCAAGGAAGTAGGAGCTGTTATGCGGGGAGCCGAAAGTTTGAATACGCAGAGCCATTTCAGATGGCATAAAGACATGAACCTCCTTATGGCGGCGAACCTGCTTGTGAGTGAGAGAATCGATAATGCATCTTTGCTCGAAACAGGAATGTACACCACGATTGATACGATCATCCAGGCGCAGCAAGCTTCCACCATCGCCGTCATGGCGAGTGCTGCAGCAGCTTCCTCCTCCTCATCCGATGGAGGGAATTAGGCTGCCGAACTTTTTTCGTCTTCAACCGAGTGACGAACACAGTCACTGCTACTGTTCCATGTTTCTTTTGTCCGATCGGAGAGCTAACCGCTCCGTAATCAGGGGGTGGATTCATCCTGCCTCAGCAATTTTTCCACCATTGCGATCACTATAGCGGCGGCCTTATGGCTGCCTTTTTTGCTTATTCGTCGGCAAACTCCATCGCATAAAGCTCCTCAAAGTACATCTCCTGATATTTTTTGTTCAAAATGCCGGTGAAATAGGCGATAGGATTTTTGACAGGCATCCTCGTTTTAATTTTTCGAATCAGCTGCTTGAAAGCATCGAGAGACGTTTCCAGAACGGTGTTTTGTTCGTTTTCTCGGCAGTTGCGGTAGGCAATGATCCCGCTCATCCTCCAGAACTCCTCAATCGTCTTGGCGTTAGGGTAAAAGCATTTAACGAGTCGGGTAAAATCCTTTGGCACTCGATCGCTGACAAATTCATAGTCCTTTGGCTCAAAGTTATCCACAGGGGGTGGTTCATTTTCACTGAACCGGGGTTCTTCACGTTTTTTTATGTTTGATATTTTAGTTTTAAAAGGAATGCTAGTTTTATTATGGTGGTCCATTATTTCCTCTTTGGGTGGTTCAGTCTCGGCAAAAGGAAGAAAAACATAAAGATTGCTGGACTGGGAGCCGTTTTTTCGCTCGGTTTCGTGGACGGTAAAAATGCCAATTTCCTTTGCCTTAAGGATCATCCGCTTAAAAGTAGAACGTGAAATACCGCATTCGCCATAGTCCTCGTGAATGGCTTTCAGCACAGTGGCGATTTTTGCATTGCATACGCCGGGGATTTTGGCCGCAAAACGAACAAGTCGCTTCAATCCAACCAATTCTCCCTTTGTGAATTTCTCTTTATATGCTGCCATCCACATTTCCATACTGTTATTGAATTCTTTCAAACTCTCGAACTGAGAGTAGCCTGCAAAGTTTCCGATGCTTCCCGACTTCATTGTCACAATAATGCACCGCCCTTTCACTAGTTAAATATAGAAAAAAGGACAAAACGGACAGGGTGGTTAAGGGGAAATTGTGAAAGAGTTTTGACAGTTGAGGTAATCTCGAATGGAATAAAGAGAAGTTTGGTAGTTTGGCACCGAAATCTTATGGCGATTATTCTATTATCCCTAGTAGGTTGCACCGCTCGAACTGGCCGGTGCCGTTGTGCTGAAAGAAATAAAGAATGGCGAGGCGCATTTTAAGCAGGACTTCGTTGCGTTAGCGGAAACCAGAATTGAAAGACTGCCTTCCCCTTGTAAGCAAGCGAGTAGAGGGAGCAAAAGTGACCATCAACGGGGAGGGGGGCTGTAACCGCAGACGAAGGCAGAGGATTTAAAAGGAAGCGGGGTCAAAATAAGAGCATTGATGTGAAAATTGAACTGTCTGAGGAAAGTGGTAGTTCATTTGTTGAAGGATTCATTCGACTGGTTTCAACAGGAGAAACAAGCAGTGCGGCAGTGCTAATTTCTGTTTCATTTATGAGCTATGATGGCAAGTGAGACAAGCCATTAAACCTTGGTTCAGCAGGATAGAAAGCCTCCCCCATCCCAAAAACTCGCCATGTCACCCTTAGAAAACCAATGAAAATGACCATTTTTAAGGTTTTGCGGGCGGAATGGGATTGGTGCTTTACTGGCAGATGGATCGGGCATCAAATAATAGAGAGGAGAAAGGAGTGGTTGGAAATGAACTGGAAGATACTGTAGATAAATTGAGGTTTACCGTAGATAACTGGCGGATTACCGTTGATAAAATGCTGTTTACCGTTGATAAATCGGCGATTACCGTAGATAACCTGCTTGCAGGAGCTGCAAGATTGCCGAAAGTCTGCTGTGTAACCGGTTACGGAAGCGGCATGATTCAAAAAAACCTCGCCCCATCCCAAAAACTCGCCATGTCACCTTAGAAAACCAATCAAAATGACCATTTTTAAGGGTTTTCGGGCGGAATGGGATTGGTGCTTTACTTGCAGATGGATCGGGCATCAAATAATAGAGAGGAGAAAGGAGTTATTGGAAATGAACTGGAATCTACCGTAGGTAAATTGAGGTTTACCGTAGATAACTGGCGGATTACCGTTGATAAAATGCTGTTTACCGTTGATAAATCGGCGATTACCGTAGATAACCTGCTTGCAGGAGCTGCAAGATTGACGAAAGTCTGCTGTTTAACCGGTTACGGAAGCGGCACGATTCAAAAAAGCCTCGCCACATCCCAAAAACTCGCCATGTCACCTTAGAAAACCAATGAAAATGACCATTTTTAAGGTTTTGCGGGCGGAATGGGATTGGTGCTTTACTGGCAGATGGATCGGGCATCAAAACATGGCTTGATGAGGGGGGAGGAACTACCCTCATCAAGCCATATCACAAGGTTTTTACCAACACGAATTCATCCCGGATCGGAATGTGATTGTCTGGGTTCACGAGCGGAATCTGCGGCTTCACTGCTCGCGCTTTTTCCACGGCATTTGGCAAGACCTCCACGACTTGATATCCTCTCTTTTGATAGAAGGAGAGCGCACGAATATTATCATTCGTCGTAATTAAGGTCACCTTCTTACACTCTTGTTTCTTGGCCTCTCGCTCTGCAGCTTGGAGAAGCCTTGTCCCAACCCCTTTATTCTCTTGAATGCTGTCAAGAGAAACGATTTCACAGATTTCCCTTTTAATAATGAAGGTGACCAGTCCTTTAATGGAGCCGTCGAATAGAAAAACAAAGCCGTCGAGCTCGCTGCAGTCATATTCACCGAAGCTAGTTACCATCGTAGTGCCACCCCAATTTTCCTCGAAAAAATCACGGAGCAGTCTTTTGTCTAGTTGCTTTATCGGAAAAAACAAAGCCTTCCCCTCCATTCATAAATTAGTTTGACTTTCAAGCAAGCACTATCATATAATGACAGTGTACCTTAATTTGGATATAAAAGGGAGTATGTTATATGTTAGGTGTCGTTCTTAACTAACCGTAAAAGAATACGGACATTCGAAGGTTTATTTAAGTATGCCTTTCTGAATGTAGTTAAGAACAATGGTCATAGCATACTCATCCTTTCTTGAAAGGGGGCTGTGGGATTGTGCGCAGCCCTTCTTTAGTGTATGGGCGCGGGCATTGCCTACCTCTTCAAGCAGGAAGAATATATTGTCTGCGCATAACTGCAGCCAAAAGGCCACTTAGAACATTGTTCTTTGTGGTCTTTTTATTTTTTACAGGAGGGATAAAAATTGAACGAAAAGACGTTGGAAATATTGGAGTTTCATAAGATTATCAACACGCTTTCTGGATTTGCGCTGACGGAAGAAGGAAAAAGGGAACTGGCGAAGCTTGCACCGTCAACGAATAAAGTGCAGATTGAGATGCAGTTGGATGAAGTGACCGAAGCAGTAAGGATACTGGAAAAGAGCAGCAGTGTGCCGATTCACTCGCTCGATGGCCTTGAAACGGTGCTGTCGGGGATGAACAAAGGAGTACCACTGCGGGTAGACCAACTGATGAAGCTTTTCTATTTCCTAGAAGAGTGCCGGAAGCTGAAGACTTTTATGAAAGATAAAATCTATGCTGCGCCGAGAGTGGCAACGTACGTGGCTTCTATTCAAGAACTGCCGCAGCTTGCCGAGGCGATCAGCACGTGTATCAGACAAGGGAGGGTGGACGATTATGCTAGCAAGGAGCTGCAGCGGATTCGAAAACAGCTTTCCATCCAAGAGGAACGCTTAAAAAACAAAGTTCAATCGCTGTTAAAATCGCCAAAATATAAAAGCTGTCTGCAGGAGAGCATTGTCAGCACTCGGCAAGGGCGTTACGTCATCCCTGTGAAAAAAGAGCATAGAGGAAAAGTTCGCGGGGAAGTGCTTGATATGTCTGGTTCCGGTGCAACGCTCTACATCGAGCCAGAAGAGTTGAGAGCACAGCAGGAGCAGCTGATGTTCATCAAGATGGAAGAGGAAAAAGAAGTCGAACGCATTCTTTGGGAGTTGACAGGTCTTTCCGAGGAGCATGAACCACAGCTAAAGCTGGCCGTGGAAACGATGATCTATTATGATGTGCTTTTTGCGAAAGCCAAATACAGCCGCAGCATTGGCGCAATTGCGCCAGCGATAAATGAGTCCCAGCGGATTTTGCTAAAAAACGCTGTCCACCCGTTGTTAGGAGCGGGTGCAGTGCCGCTGAATTTTTCGATCGGACACGATTACCATGCGCTTTTAATTACGGGTCCGAATACGGGGGGAAAAACGGTCACGCTTAAAACAGTCGGATTGCTGACGCTCATGGCTCAATGCGGGCTTCACATTCCATCAGGGCCTGGAAGCGAGATTAGCATTTTTCAGCAAATTCTCCTCGATATCGGTGATGGGCAAAACCTACAGCAGAATTTAAGCACATTTAGCTCGCATATCACCAATATCATTGGCATTTTAAAAGAAACAAATGACCGCACGCTAGTATTGTTGGATGAACTCGGTTCTGGCACTGACCCTGGCGAAGGGATGGGGCTTGCGACCGTCATTCTCGAACAGCTTTATGAAAAAGGGGCCACATTGCTCGCTACGACGCACTTCAGCGAAATCAAAGCATTTGCCGAAGAGCGAGAAGGCTTTGTCAACGGCTCCATGGAGTTTGATTTGGAATCGCTGAAGCCAACGTACCGGCTGATAGTCGGAAAAGGCGGGGAAAGCCAGGCATTTTCCATCGCATGGAAGCTCGGCATGCACCCAGAACTGATTCAAAAAGCGCACCGCATCACATATGGAGCGGAGCAGGAGTACTCGGTTCCATTTACTGATCCTGCCTCCATCAGCGATATGGAAAAACAAATCATCGTGAACAAATATAAAAAGCGGAATCATGCGAAAAAGGAAGCATCGCGAGAGAAGCTGTTTGAAAAAGGCGATAATGTGAGGGTGTCCTCAACAGGAGAGTTTGGCGTTGTATATGAAGGTCCTGACGAGAATGGCCACTATATGGTGCAAGTAAAAGGAACGAAGCAAAGCATCAGCCATAAACGCCTCGACTTGCACATTCGGGCAAGCGAACTGTACCCGGAAGGCTACGATTTTGATATTATTTTCAACAGTAAGGAAAATCGGAAAAAGTCTAAACTTATGTCAAGGAAATACGTCGAGGGTTTAACAATTGAGCATGAAGAATAGAAGGGAACCTGCCATGGGTGTGGCAGGTTTTTCGTTTGTTCTGTGCTCAATTGTTCTGTGCTCAATTATAAAAGTGGTGCGATTGGAAGTGGCATGGAAGCTACTGTAGATAAATTGGGATTTACCGTAGATAACAGGCGGATTACCGTAGATAAAATGCTGTTTACCGTTGATAAATCGGCATTTACCGTAGATAACCTTCTTCAGGGGACCTCCAACTGAGCTGCAAAGCACGATATAACGCGTTACAGAAGCAGCACTTTTCAAAAAAACCTTCCCACATCCCAAAAACACACTATTTCACCCAAAAAACCCAATCAAAATGACAATTTTTAATGGTTTGCGGGCGGGAAGAGTATTGGTGCTTTCCTGGCAGATGGGTCGGACATCAAATAATAGAGTGGAGAAGGTTGATTGGAAACAGACTGGAAGCTACTGTAGATAAATTGGGATTTACCGTAGATAACAGGCGGATTACCGTTGATAAAATGCTGTTTACCGTTGATAAATCGGCGTTTACCGTAGATAACCTTCTTCAGGGGACCTCCAACTGAGCTGCAAAAGCACGATATAACGCGTTATAGAAGCAGCACTTTTCAAAAAAGTCTTCCCATATCCCAAAAACACACCATTTTACCCAAAAAACCCAATCAAAATGACAATTTTTAATGGTTTGCGGGCGGAATGGGGTTTTGAGGATTAGCATGCAGGAGAGCGTATTGTAAATTTTTTTATCAAAACGGTTGATTAGGAAAGAAAATGAACCTACATGCTAGAGTTATCTAGGGGAAAACAATTGATACAACTCAAAATAAACTTTAAAATACATATATTGGCACGATAAGAGGACAATCTAATTGTCTCTTCTATCAGAAACAATGAAGAACAACGGGGATAGGGTGGGTGGAAAGAATATGGAAAATAGGGCGGAATTGCTCAGTGAGCTGAAGGAAATTGAGAAATGGGAGAAGGATCAGAAGGGTCTCTGGTTTTGGGAGAAAATCGGCCGTCTGCCTTTCAAAATGCTCGATAAAGTAACACCAAAATTTTTGCAGGATAAGATTGGCGTGCTGCTCGATGAACTCGGCAGCTATATCCAAACAGGCGGGCAGTATCTATCTAGCGAAAAATCGGTATATCAATATGTCGGAAAAAAAACCGGAGTGCTTGTTAGAAATCGTACGGATTTACAGGGTATTTCTGTGGCGAAGATGAAGGAGCTTTCCGAGGATTTGGCCGGACAGCGGAAAGCGGCGGCAACAGTGCAAGGAGCAAGCACGGGGATTGGCGGTATTTTTACCCTTGCAATCGGTATTCCGGCCATCTTAGCTATTTCTCTGAAGACATTGCAGGAAATTGCCATCATCCACGGCTATGACCCGAGCGACAAGCAGGAAAGGGTATTTATCCTCAAGTGCCTGCAGTTTTCTTCTGCTGACATTGTCGGCAAGCAAGCAATTCTGAACGAGCTGTCGGAATATAGCAGCGGCGATTTAAAATCTCGGGAAGTTATTTCACAAATGCAAGGCTGGCGAGAAGTCGCGCTGTCTTATAAAGACTCTTTCGGTTGGAAAAAGCTGTTTCAAATGATTCCAGTCGCTGGTATTCTCTTCGGTGCGTTCGCGAATCGTTCGTTAATCAACGACCTTTCCGAAACAGGAATCAAGCTTTACCAAAAGCGGAAAATCATTGAGCGGCTTGAAACAGTCGTACCATGAGCAAGGAATTTGCAATGAAGCAGCATATAAAAGAGGCATTGGCAGCGGTTGAGAGAGAATTTGAAGTTAAAATACTGTATGCTTGGGGAACTGAAAGATAGTATAGCGGAACTATTGCGGCGAAAAATGGCCGGAAATGAGTTGGACTTGGAGCCTCGTTTAGGCATCCTCCATGATTTTATTGAAAAAGAAATTGCACATCTTGAGAACTATGTGAAAAGCACTGACAGTAGTATTCCCGACCCAACAGCAGAACTCGATGTGCAGTTCAGGGAAACGCTCCAAGAAGTTTGGGGATAAGTAAATGCTTAGAAATGCCACACTGTTTATAAAAAAATAAAATATAAGGCTGCCGGGAGAAACGCCTACTAATACCTATATTTCGTTTTTGATACCACCCTATTGCCAGAATCAAATATAAGGTAAGTATTCTCGATAGAGACATTCCTAAGCAGTAGTTTAGGAATGTCTTTTTTCTACCTTTAGAAATAGTGGTAACTCTTTACATTTAAGGGAAACGCGTCTATAATTGGGCGTGGAACTTGTACGGACAAGTTGTTGTTTTTTTTAATGTTGAAACTTTACCATAGCCACGCTGTACAGAACGATGACCATATCAATCCGAAAAGCGCGTCCTTGCAAGTAAATAAATCCATGGGAATGAAAGGACGAAGCGTTATTTCCAACACGATGATGGAGCACCTTTGCTGAAAGCAACCGGATCTGTGCAAATGGCAGCCGGGACGGAAATTGAAACCGTGGAAGTCATTTACGCACCAATGATAGACTTCAAGATTGTGGCAGGCATTTAATTTTTACATCATGCTAGTGTAAAAGCGTATAAGGAAAGGTGTTGGATATGCGCGATAAAATACTCGGAACGCTTTACGGCATGGCAATTGGCGATGCGATGGGAATGCCCTCAGAATTATGGGGACGGCGGAGGATCAAGCAATACTTCGGAAAAATCGAGACGTTCCTCGACGGGCCAGAAGACAACATCATCGCGAAAAATTATAAAAAAGGGCAATTTACCGACGATACATCACAGGCGCTCATCATTCTTGATGCCCTCATGGAAACCGGCTTTGTTCCGGATTCGGCTGTCATCGCAAGGCGGCTGCTCGAATGGGCGGAACGCATGGATGCCTTTGATAAAGAAATATTGGGACCAAGCTCGAAAGCGGCCCTCGGTGCCATCAAGCAAGGAAAGGACCCTTCGCCATTTACGAAGAAAGCAGAAACAAATGGATCTGCCATGCGGATTGCACCAATTGGCTGCCTGTTTTCAAGCGACAGAAAAGCTGAGCTTGTAGAGTATGTATATAACATCAGCAAGGTGACGCATCAAACAGAAGCGGCCATCACAGGAGCCGCGATGGTTGCAGGTGCTGTCAGTTCCGCAATAGAGGACAAAGGCTGGGATGAAATAATGGCGGATGCCATGGAGATTTCCGACATCGCCTTTGGTTGCGGGGAGGAAACGTTCAGCGCAAGCATTCCCGAACGGCTGAAACTCGGACTTCAATTTGCCCGTGACCTTGAGGGAGACGAAATCGCCTTCATTGAAAAAGTGTATAACGTCATCGGCTCAGGAGTGCTTGCATGTGAATCCGTTCCTGCCGCTCTTTCCATCGCTTATTTTGCAAAAGAGCCGGAGCGGTGCAGCCTTCTATGCGCAAACATGGGCGGCGATACGGATACGATTGGCGCAATGGCCACAGCAATTTGCGGCGCAAAAGCAGGTATTGGAACGCTTCGCCTCGAATGGATTAGGACAATAGATGAAAGCAACGAGATTGATTTTGAACCTTATGTGAATGCGATCATGAATGCCAGGAAAGGATTGTAAAACAGGGGGGGTTTCAAGTGGAGATCAAGCGCTCATCAGTATTTTTGCCTAACACCGAAAGAATAGGAAAACCAAAGGAACTGTTTACGATTTGGTTTGCCAGTAATATTGGAATCATGGGTGTTGTATACGGGGCGATCATTGTCGCGTACCAGCTTAGCTTCCTGCAATCGATCCTGGCGGCAGCGTCCGGAGCGCTTTCCTTCGCGCTAGTCGGCTATCTCAGCCTTGCCGGCCGGGATTCCGGAGCGACGACATTCGTGCTGTCGAGGGCAGCCTTTGGCTCAAGAGGGAACTATATACCAACATCCATAGGCTGGCTGAATCTTGTCGGCTGGCTCGCTGTCAATGTCGTGACAGGGACGCTGATCTTGCTGACCCTTTTCGCTTCGTTCGGCATTGGCCAAACGAAAACCCTCACCCTTCTTTCCCTGTTTGTGTTTGCGGGATTAATCCTTGTTTCCAGCTTGTTTGGTCAAGGAACTCTTGTGAAAATCCAGACATTCTTCTCCTATGTTTTTGGCGCTTTAACCTTATTTGTCCTAATGATTCTCATCCCGAAAACGGATTGGGCACAGCTTTTACAGATGGATAATGGGGACTGGCTTTCCGGCTTTTTACCGGCAGTATCAATTATCGCCGCTGGGACAGGCATCAGCTGGGCGATTGCAGCAGCGGATTACAGCTGCTATCAAAATCCAGAAAATTCCCCTAAATCAATTTTCTCAAGTGTAACATTTGGCGCGTTTATCCCTTTATTTGTTATCATGGGTGTTGGAGTGCTGATGAGCACATCGGTTCCGAATCTCGCGAGCTCCGCGAATCCGATTCAGGCAATCAGCAAAGCGCTGCCTTCATGAGTAATGGTACTTTACTACATTACCGCACTGGGCGGAATTTTACCTCAATGCATTATCAGCCTGAAATCTGCGAGAGTGAATTTGGAAACGCTGAATATTAAGGTAAATGATTCGAAGGCAATTCTCATCCATGCTGCTTTCATGATTCTCATCCCAATTTACATTCTCTTCGTATCAGAGGACTTTCTCGGAAACTTTCAAATGTTCCTTAGTTTGCTTGGAATTGGATTGGCAGCGTGGGCAGCTGCTTTCATGATGGATTATATCCTGATTAGAAGGGATGCTGGTTATGAAGAACGCCTCCTTACTGATGACACGTATAACGGGGTGAACGTAAAAGGTGTTCTCAGCTGGATTTTAGGTGTAGCAGTCGGCCTCCTTTTTACAAGTTCTCCATTTTTCAACGGACCGTTCGCAACAGGGATTTTTGAAGGGAACAGCATGGGACTATTTTTGACCTTTATCGTAAGCGCGGCTGTTTTTTACTTTTTAACAGTAGCGGTGAAAAAGGATTTCAAAATGGATAATAAAAAAGGAACAGAGGTTTAAGCATGATGGAACAGGCTTATCATACATTTCAGTCAGCGATGAAACAGAAGAAAGTGTTAGTGCTGGGCGCCGCGATTGTGGATATGATTGTTGGTGTGGAACGTCTTCCGAAAAGCGGGGAGGATGTATCCGCCAAGGTTTTGGAGACGCTCGTGGGCGGCTGTGCCTACAACGTATCCGCAGCGCTTAAGCACCTGGAAATTAATCATGACTTGGCTGCGCCAATCGGAAAAGGGAAGTTTGCCGATACCATCGCCAAACAGCTTGAAAAAGACGGGATTCCCATCGTAATCAGGGACGAAAGCGAAGACAATGGCTGGTGTTTGTCTACAGTGGAAAGCGGGGGTGAACGATCTTTCATTACTATAGCGGGCCTTGAAACCCGCTGGAAGCAAGAGTGGTTCGACCTCCTACCAATAGAGTCTTATGACATCATCTATGTGAACGGCTATGAAATAGAAGCATCCGGAGAGCTCATCCTCCAAGCGCTGGAAAGAAAAAACGAACTGTGCAAGCTGCTGTTTGATCCAAGCCCGCGCGCTGCATTCATTCCGGACGATGTGCTGGATAAACTTCTATCCATGGGGACGATTGTACACTGCAACAAACCTGAGCTCGTAGCGCTGACGAAATCGGAAGATCCGCGTGAAGGTCTGCTCGCTATTCACGAAAAAACAAAAGAACCTGTCGCAGTGACACTCGGCAAGGACGGCTGCGCCTATTATAATGGAAAAGAACTAAAACATATTCCTGTGAAAAAAGTAGATATCGTCGACACCATCGGAGCCGGCGACTCTCATACAGCAGGCTTCATTGCAGGCATTACCGCAGGCATGTCCCTCCGGGGCTGCTGTGCTCTCGGAAACCATATGGCAAGTCTCGTCGTTCAGCAGCAGGGCGGGAAAATGTAATGCTTGCTCATCTGCTGAAAAAAACGAAGCTTCAGTGAAATGCCGTTGAAAAACCCCCAGTTTTTCATTCCTGGGGGTTCGCTATTACATTTTACAAAAGAGCCGCCTACCAAATATAAGCCCCTTCACATGTATTAGGCTGCGGTTCATAATAGCAATGCTTTTTAAATTGTCCTGCTATTGGTTGGTCGTACCATGTGGGAGGACACGCAGCATACGGATTGAAATACCATAACGAATGCTTGGAAGGGTGCTGTCGCCAGTAATCCAGGTTTTGCTTCGCTAATCTTTTCTCAACACTCCTTGCTCTGTTATAAAAGACATTGCCTTTCTGAACTGCTTCGAAAGAATAATTTCCTCCTTGGACTTGGTATATCACTTGCGGTACTGTCCTTAAATTCCTAAAGTCCAGGCAATTGGCTTTTAGGCGATTTACAATAACATTGCCAACCATAAGCATTCCGAGCCTGCCTTCCCCTTCTGCTTCCGCCCTCATCATTCTTGCCATTAAAGAGACATCTTTGTCGGTATATTTTACTCTCGGCATTATTATCACCTCTAAAAGAAGTGTATGAAGAATTTTACGGAAAATGTTAACTGATACACTTCATCGAAAAAAATATGAGTCATATCGACGCATGCCTCCTCTTCACCGAAGATAGATGATAAATCCTAGCACAAAAAAACTATTCTAATATCATTGTAAACAGTATGACATACGTTGGTATGATAGGTTCATACAGTAAGGTAAACTAGCAATACCTGCAAATTAATGCATGAATAAATAAACAACTCCAGATAATCTCCACTTTATAATTATATCCACAAAATTCCATATAAAAAAACCATAATTGGTTTTTCAAAATAGAATTATTTGACACAAAACTGTATGATTTCATATCTTTTCCTGTAAAAATGAGAGCTATAATTGGGGTATAAAAGGTAAGGAGTGATTAGAATGTCTGATAGAGCAAAGAAACTAGGTTTATTCTCGTTAATAGCACTAGTAATAAGCTCCTCCATCGGCGCAGGAATCTTTGGCATTTCCTCTGACCTCGCTTCTGGTGCAGCTCCTGGACCAGCGCTTGTAGCATGGGCCATCGTGGGCGTGGGCATCTTGATGTTATCGTTATCATTCAACAACCTTCTTTTGAAAAAACCTGAACTTAACGGTATTTTCAGCTATGCTGAAGAAGGGTTCGGGAAGTTTGGCGGCTTCATATCCGGCTGGGGTTACTGGCTGTCTGCTTGGCTTGGAAACGTTGCTTTCGCGACCATGTTAATGAGCACGCTTTCATACTTCTTTCCTGTATTCGGCAATGGACAGAATATACCTTCCATCATTGGCGCAAGTATTTTAATGTGGGCTCTCACCTTCTTTGTCAACAGAGGGGTGGAAGAAGCAGCAGTCATTAATACAATTGTTACCTTATTCAAATTGATTCCAATTTTCCTTTTTATCGTTATTGGCATCATTGCATTTAAAGTAGATTTGTTCACTGCGAACTTCTGGGGCGGCGTCTCCAAGAATTTCACGATGGCAGATGTGTTTACTCAAATAAAAAGCTGTATGATGGTTATGATGTGGGTATTCGTCGGGGTAGAAGGCGCCTCCATGCTGTCCTCTCGTGCGGAAAAGAAATCGGATGCTGGTAAAGCAACCGTACTAGGACTTATTGGTCTTTTAACCATTTACATACTGGCGTCTATCGTCCCTTATGGCCTTATGTCCCAAAAAGAACTGACAGGTCTAGCAACGCCATCCATGGCCTATATTTTTGAAGATATTGTTGGTCCTTGGGGCGCTACTTTCATTAACTTTGGTCTCATCATTTCTATTCTTGGTTCTTGGTTAAGCTGGACAATGCTTCCTGCTGAAACAACACTGCTGATGGCAAAAGCAAAACTGCTGCCGGAAATTTTCGGAAGAGTCAATAAAGCAGGCTCGCCTACATTCTCTCTTATGCTGACAGCAGGCTTGACTCAATTGTTCATCTTTACCTTCTTATTCACTGATAAAGCTTACAATTTCGCATACTCTCTCTGTACCGCGTCTATCCTGATCTGCTACTTGTTTGTAGGTCTTTATCAGACGAAGCTTTCTTACAAGAACAGAGGTCAAGCTGGTGAAGGCAAACAGATGGCTATCGGTATCATCGCAGCGGTATTCCAGCTGTGGGCAATCTTGGCTTCCGGAATTTCGTACACTTTGCTAGTCTTTATTGCTTACATTCCGGGTATCATATTCTTTGTAATGGCAAGGAAGGAAAACGGCGAGAAGAAGCTGATGACGAAGAATGAACTCGTGTTCGCTTCTCTGATCGTTATCGGTACCGTTTATGTTATCACCCAATTGGTACTTGGCAATATTACGGTATAAAATTTTACCATATCCATCGTCGAAAAGAGGTTTCCGAAATAATGAAGATCGCTAATTTTGGTGTTGAAGAATGGTTGAACGTTTGGGAAAATGACGCTATTTATGATATTGCAGGCAGTTCGATCGCCTCGTTCTCACTAGAGGAAATTATCAGGATTGACGGAACGACTTCAACGGAATTTTTCGATGGGCTGCTGCACAAAAAAATGAACTATGGCTGGATCGAGGGGTCCCCAGAGTTCAAGACGGCAGTGAGCAAGCTCTATAAGAATGTTCCTGCGGATAACATCCTGCAGACAAACGGCGCAACCGGCGCGAACCTTTTGGCTCTTTACGCTTTGATCGAGCCGAATGATCATGTCATTGCGATGCATCCAAGCTATCAGCAATTATATGATATTCCTAGGTCATTTGGTGCGGAAGTCGATTTATGGGAAATCGACGAAGAGCATGAGTGGGTTCCGGATTTGGAAGAGCTGAAAAAGCTAATCCGTCCGAATACCAAAATGATTTGCTTGAACAATGCGAATAACCCTACAGGCACAATCCTAGAAGATGACTTTATGAAAGAGATCATTAAGATTGCGGAAAGCGTCGGCGCCTACATTCTTGTAGACGAAGTGTACAAGCCGCTCGATCCGAATGTCAAAGTAACTTCTATCGTCGACCTGTATGACAAGGGAATCTCGACAAACAGCCTTTCCAAAACATACTCAGTGCCTGGCATCCGTGTCGGCTGGACAGCAAGCAACAAGGAGTTGGCAGACATTTTCCGCAAATACCGAGACTACACCATGATTTGCGCAGGCGTCTTCGATGACTATCTTGCGGTCCATATCCTGAAAAACAAAGAGCGCATTCTGGAAAGGAACAAGAAAATCGTCAGTACAAATCTTGAAATTCTAAAGGAATGGGTAGATAACGAGCCGCGCGTTTCGCTCGTTTGTCCGAAACATGTGTCCACTTCCTTCATTAAATTGGACATTCCTGTGGAAATCGAACAGTTTTGTATCGATATCCTAAAAGACAAAGGCGTTCTCCTCGTACCAGGAAACCGCTTTGATGTCCCAGGACATGCCCGTCTCGGCTACTGCACCCAAACTGAAGTATTGAAGAACGGCTTGAGAGAGCTTTCCGCATACCTAAGACAGTTTGATATGTAATGTGATACCGACATGGCCCGGATTTTCCGGGCTTTTTTTTGTGCTGAGCAGTTATGAAAGCGAGGTGCTTCTATTCAACTATAGAACTAGTTATGAAAAAGACTTTAACTTCTCTTCTAAATGGTATAATTGGAACATATTGTTTGTATTTAACCGGGGAGTGAGGTTGTTGAGGAAAGCTCATGTTTTTTTACTTTTAAGTCTGATTTTAGCAACAATACTTGGAATATTTGGTCAGGATATTGCTTATTTTATAAATGGGAATATTAGGGAGATAAACCCTATATCCTATTTGACTGGAATAACTATGGCAAGCATTCTCTTATATTTAATTGCTGCTTTATTAACGTTTATCTTCACTAAAAAGCAAATGATTAGAAAGGGTAATATGGGTGTATATCTCCTTGCAATTTGTTTGATAGGTGCACCGACTTCCCTTTGGTCATTATTTGTTTTGATAATGTGGCGGGGTTAATGCAGGAATGATGAGCCCAATCATTCCTTATTCGAGCAAGGAGATTTTGATTGATAGCTTTATTTTCTAAATGATCAGTACGTGTCGGACCATATAAAAAGGTTAATGGGTACCCAGTTAAAGTAAAACGAGGAGCCCAAGAAAAACATATTCTTAATACTCCAAATTATAAACAAGAATTAGCAATAGGATACTATGGTATTCGGGGATGATTATAACGATTTAGGTCTTTTTGATATGTGTGGTTATCCGATTGCGATGGGAAATGCGGTGGAAGAGTTAAAAAATAAGGCGATGATTACAACGGAAACCAATGATGAAGACGGTGTAGCAGTTGTATTGGAAAATTACCTACGGAGGAACATTAAATGAAAAAAAACATGCTGCTCATCTTATTGTTTCTTTTTGCCTTGGCTGGCTGCGGAGGGGCGAATGATGACTCAAAAGAAAGGGAAGCGGAAGAAAGAGAAGATATAAAACAGTATGTTGGGAAAGCAAAATTCATCATCAAGACTGCTAATCATGAGGTGAAATTTAAAACAAAAATTTCTACTTTTGCTGCGGAGGATCCGTTTCTTCTCGATACGGAAGATTTTCAACAAATGATGATTGACAGTTCCTTGGACCTGGAACAGCTAGCAAAAGAGATAAAGGATCTTGACTATAAAACGGATAAACTTGATGACCTGGATGAGGTGATGTACAGGATGGCGGACGAACTTGAATACATTGCTTCGCACTATCCTGATGCCACAAATAATAATGATGCCAAAATGTTAACTTATGTGGATGAATCGGTTGAAAAATTTAAGGGGCTTTCGGCTGATGCTTCCAAAAAAATTGAGCAATTGACAAATCATATAGAAGCAAGCCCTGCTCCATAATAATGGATAAGGGCTTATTGATTTTCCAATAGTTGCGCTTCATCTGGTCTCACTCGCTTGCTAACTCAATCTCTGCTAATCTCATAATCCGTGACTTTTTCTTTGTCATCCAACCAAATGACCAGCCATTCACTATCAATCCTTATAAAACCTCGCTCAGGGCCTAAATAATATACAATGTTGTTTGGTTCTTTGTAGTATGCATTTTCTTCAACTTTTCCCAAAAGGTCCACTATTTCTGCTTTGGTCATGCCTTTTAAGTTTTCTTCAGCAAGCAGATGATCCACCATATCCACTCTTTTATCGGGATTTTTCAACCATTTCTCTTGGTCAAATTTATCTGGTAAAAGTGAAAAGAAAATGATGCCAGCCAAAGATATACCGGTGGCCAATAAAACTAGTAAAACTCTTAATTTGGTCATATAAAATGCTCCTAAATGATTGATGACTTTACGAAGTAATGAAGAGTAGAAACCTAATAATAGCCACACTGAGAAAAGTAGTGCCAATAATATTGCTATCTGTCCTTTACTTTTTTAAAGATGAGAAGCCCAGGGATTCCAATACCTAATCAAAAAAACAATTTTAACGCCAATAGGATGGACACTAGCTGTTGAAGGCATTCCTTTTATACAACTTCTTATATTGTAGTAACATTAATAATCTGTAAAATAATTCTAGAAATGTTATGATTAATTAAAATAAGATATGAAGTAGGTAGAATGGAATCTAATTATGTATAAACGACTATTTTCTTTATTTTCTGTTTTTTTTATTTTGATGATTTTATTTTTGCCATTAATTTTGGTAGATATATTCATTGTTCATCTTTTGGGAGGATATTATTCCAAGTGGATATATTTGATACTATTCTTGGTTGTATTTTATATTGTTGACTTGGTCTTAAGTATCTTTATTGATAGCTTGTTAAAATTCATTAGTGATATTAGTTTTATAACAACAATAATTGGTAAGAAGTTGATTTCTGCCACCTTTGACTTTTTAAGTAGCATGATTGTTATTAATCTTCTTGATTGGCTTTTTAATACAGTCAACCTTTCCGTTGGAATAAAAATGCTAATAGTATTTATACACACACTAGTAGTGTTTTTAATTAATAGTTCTCAAACGGGTGAAAAGGAACTAGTCGATAGTGATCAAAATTTAAATCCTACTATTGAATATGAGATCAGCTACCTTTTACAAAAAGAAGATATGGTTACATGTATTAATCTGATAAAAGAAAAATATCCGGATATCCCTAAAACGAAAATCATAAACACTGTTCGGAAGATTAATAGGGAAAATAAACTTAGCTAATACATTTTCCTAAATTCCAAGCTAGTCCTTGGTGAATGGTTACTCATGACGACGCGAACCTCTATAATCCACCCTACAGAACATCATATTTGGTGTTCTCTTTTTTAAATACTTTTTCAATAGCAATTCTGTCATAGTCTAAAACCCAGTTATTATATCCACTATAAATGTCGCTTATGGCGGCAGGTGAGCTTGCCAACAAATCACAACCTCGATCATCGTAGACGTGAAAGATGGTTTTTCGGTTGATATTAATGAAATACACTCGATGGGAAAATCGCGGTCTTATACCTAAGTCTTGATTGCAAATTGCTTTTAACAATGGCACGTATCGAAAATCGGAAGTTTTGCATTTTAGTGAAAATCTGTGTGTTTTATAGGTACCTTCTTCGTCATCTTCTGGAAAAATATAAGGCAAAGCTTGATGCTTCAATTTATACAATAAAGACTTTTTAACAAAGGGGGAGAAATTCTTTAACTGATGCGTTAAATTTCTCCCTTTATCAAAATCATTAACATCAATAACAACAAAAATATCTTCTGTTGGAGAATGCAGGGCATCAAACAAGGTGATTGCCCTTTTATGGCATCCCAATATATAGGGGCGGTCAGGATAACTATTTTCACTCGTCCAATCTACCCCAAGCTCAAAACGAATTCCAATATCCCAGCTATAAAACAATGGTGGCCGAAGCTCTAAATTAGGATAATATTCGTGCATAAAGTCATTTAACTGCATTTCCACACCTCAGATCTCTGGCCGAGTCTGTCAATCAGCCAGTGCTATGTATATCTCGATTTTTCCATTAGGATAATACTTTTCAAAATCGTAAGTGTATGCTCTTTTCAATGTACATGAGTCCTCGCATTCCCATATCTTTTTCCAAACGTTTATAATGCCTGTTTCTTCTGCTGTGTCCACATGGAAGACTTCATATGCTGCGTTATCTGGCAGATCCAATGAAGGCTCGCCATTGCTGTCTTCGGTAGCAATGCTTAATGTGTAATCACCTTTGTAGTCACTTTCGTAATCATGATAGACTCCGTAAACAACGTTCTCTTGATTAATGCGAGAAGAAGTCTGCTGCCACAACCTTGTAATCTTTTCTAGCAAAAGTGGATCATTGAAATTATTCGTTCGTACGCTATTGATTATTGTTAATTTCATAAAATCTATCACTCCAAACTAAATTTATTTAATGTGTAAATAACTTCCTTATTATACCATTAAAGTGTATTGCATTTTTACGATTAGAAAAAATAACAAACGACACGGTGAATCCAGGCACTCAATTAATGAAAAAAGCCAGATAGAACCATCCATCTGACTTTTTCTGTGTTGGGATTAAAGAGAACGCTCTGGCATTAGTTGCTTGGAAATAGATGTATAGAATTTGAGTTCGTTTATTAATAGGTCCATGTTGGTTTTAGCAGGTTCTAACAGCTCACCTTGTTCCGTCATATTGCCAGGATCTAATGCGAGCTGCTTTGATAATACATTTGCATAAAGGGCACGTGCTACAGTCCTTACACTGTTCAGCGCATTAATCCCGCCTTTTCCGCCGCCGCATACCGCAAGGAGAGCGACAGGCTTATGGATAAAATAGCTATTATCAATAAAATCCAATGCGTTTTTTAATGCGCCGCTCATGGATCCATGATATTCAGGAGTAGCAAGAATAATGGCATCTGCAGATTTGATTGCATCAAGCGCTTTTTGTACATCAGTATGATTACGAGTTTCTTCTTCGCCATTAAAAATCGGCAGTGTTAATTCGCTTAAATCGAGCAAGTTTGTTTGATAGTTTTGGCTCATCCACTTTGTCAATTTTGTCGTTCTGCCAAGCTTCCTTGGACTTCCGTTTATGACTAGTAAGTTCATATTATTTTCCCCTTAAATGATGATGTGTTAGTAAAACTTTCCCTTAGATGTTATCATAATATTCATAAATATTACAGCAATGGAAATTCCGTCTTTAAAAGTGGGGATGTATGACTTTCACAATATGGAATAAGGATGTAAATGAGAGTTGATTTAGGGATCTTTTTATGGTTTGTCCTCATAAACCAATAGGCTTCTTTATGAAGAAGGGAGAATGTGCTTTGAACTTAAAACATGAGAAACAGGTGAATTCAGAAATAGCGGGTAAAACCTCATCGACGAAAGGTTGGGGCTATGTTGCAGCTTTTGCGCTGCTGCCGTATGCGATATTAAAATCGCTTTGGGCATGGGGATTGACGATAGGACTAACAACAGACCAAGCTGTACAAGAGGTAGCGGGGTTTGGTGAAAGATTAAACGAAGGATCTGCTTTTCTATATAAGTTATATACCATCGGAATAGACTTCACAGCAGTCTTGGCGATTCTGGCATCACTATTTGCACTAGCTCTCGTGACTTCCTGGGGAGAGAAACTGCCAAAATGGCTATTGATCATACCAGGGTGGTCAGTTGGAGTGTTGACCATTCTCATTAGCTTGTTGACAGTTCTTCAATTTTTAGGAGTGCTTCCAAAAGGGTACAGCGAAGGATTAGCACCATGGGTTTATGTGGTGACGTACGGCGGATTGTTCTTGTGGGGAGTAACCGTCTTTATAGCCACTCTGTCGTTCCAGCAGCGTATGAAAAACAAACAGTCTCTCAACAATGGGTAATCCGCTTTGAATGCTCAACACCCGCGCTAATAGGGAAGTCCGAGAACATTTCAGGTGTTCTCTTTTTTTGTGCTCTCACCCTGTCCTTTTCGCCCATAAAACCATATATATAGGGTGAAAGGAGGTGAGGGACATGGCAATGGCACTCTTGAAGGGGACAAGCATCAGGCTGAATTTTGAAGCTGGCATGAATGCGGAAGGCAAGGTGATCGTGAAGGGCAAGACTTACGGCAACGTGAACAAAGACGCGACCGCTACGCAAATCCAGCAGGCAGCACTAGCACTTTCCAGCCTTAGCGCTTACCCGCTAATCACCGTTGAACGCAACGACAGCCTGGAAATCGTTTAATGAAAGCCGTCACTAAAAGAGGGAGGAGGTGAAAATCATGGCAAAAGTGTTGGAACTTCAATTCGTCACGAACCTTGGCAAGAACGTCAAGCTTTCCGTCGACAATCCGAAGGAGCCGGTTGACCCGGCAGTGGTGAAGCAGGCGATGGAGCAAATCATCGCAGCTAACGCATTCCTGACAAAAGGCGGATCGCTCGCCTCAGTCGGCGAAGCGCGCGTTGTAGAACGAAACGTCACACCGTACGAACTAGCATAATGCACACAGCCGGTTGCCAGCGCGGGGCCGGCTTTCTTCTATAAAAAAATAAGCATGGAGAGGAGGAAGGAAAAGTGGACCAGCATATTATTGTTTTGTGCAAGTAGAAAATGAATAGATGTGCAACGGAAGTACAGAGAAATGTACTTTGCACGTAGACTCTACGGGTATGATTCCAAAACCAAGAAGCCAGCTTTATCTAGGGCTGGCTTTGTTTCAATCGCTATCACACCGTCTCTCTATATAAAGTAGGCCTTATGCAGATTCTCTGCAACATTGTATATCTTTCATGTTACAAAAAAGCCTTTGTTTTCTTTTTCAAAAGCTTTAGTTGGCGGTTTGCTGTATCTTCCCTGTTGTTGAATTTCGGTTATGATAGATTCGGTCTTTCATAGAGAGTGTCCATTGAAAATGGCCATATCACAACCAAGTATGCTGTCAAATTCTTTCCCAACTAACATATTAATAGTTTTATTATATTGCTCTCTTCTAATCTTATTTTTCGCTCTAATCATCTGGCGACGGCGTTCCAGTGTATTCCACCTCAGGATTCTTGCCGCCTTTGTCATACGAGATGGCAACTGTTACTTTTTCTGATGGCTTATCTTTATAGTGGCCTGTAACCCAACAACTGCCTCCGCCAACCGCTGTCGTAAACTCCACTTTGTCTGGGACGAGCGTCCTGCCTTCTTCTTCGTGAATATATTCTACTGCAACTTGCTTTACTTTTTTTATGATCTCAGGATTGTCGCTATCGGTTTTGCCGCATCCGACAATTAGAATAGATAAAGTCAGAGAGAGTAAGATCAAAAGTTTTTTCACCAAAATCTTTAACCCCATTTCTTGAATTTTCCATATATTCCTATTATATTAAATAGAGGGAGGTTATGCAAGATGAACAAGATAAGTCCAGTCAAGGATAAAACCTATCATAAAATGAGTGATGCCGCATACTCAGAAGATGACATTAACATTAACTTGAAGTATAAATCAGGCAAAGAAGAATGGGAAGTAATTCATGGACTTGAGACATCCAATCCTTATACTGGCTTTGATTCAAAGGTTTATCAGGATAAGAACGGAAATATCATTATTGCCTATCGTGGTACAGAGGGTAGTGGAACACTTCCTCGGAAAATAAAAGACATCGCGACAGACATGAAATATATTGCAGCAAAACAAACTCCTTTTAACGTTAACATGGATAATCAATTTATTGACGCTTTAAAGTTAGTTGCAGAGGTGAAGAAAAAATATCCCAAAGCGAAGATTTCCACTACCGGTCATTCATTGGGTGGAGCACTGGCTGCATTTGTTGCAGCTTTTCATGATTGGAATGCGGTCACGTTCAGTGCGCCTAGTGTTATTGATATCCTTCCGCCTTTTTTGAAGAATAGAGCATTAGCTGGTGAGTTTGATGAAACCATCATTAACTACATTCACCCTAAAGACTCCATAGGGGCAGGAGCTTTTGGACCTTATCCCCATCACATTGGCTCTACTTATATGATTGGCGCAAGATTTGTAATTGAGAATTCGGATTACAAATCTTTCATAGAAATGGTCCATTCTTTACCGGTGATTTCAAAAATGGCCATATCCAATTCATGTGTGCTATCGAATTTTTTCCCGATTAACGCATTCATAGTATGTTCCATTTTATTCATTCCTCTCTTATTTTTCATCCTCTTCCTCTTTGGATGGTGTTCCTGTATGCAACACTTTAAACTTTTCTCCACCTTTGTCATAGGACATCCCAACCACTACTTCTTCGGATGGTTTGTCCTTGTAATGACCGGTAACCCAGCATGCTCTCGCGCCCACCCCTGTGCTAAAATCAATTTCTTTCGGAACAAGGGTCCGGCCCTCTTCTATTTGAATATACTCAACCGCCACTTGCTTTGCCTTTTTAATAAGCTCAGGATCTTCACTATCTTTTTTTCCACAACCGACAAGAAAAATAAAAAAAGTAATAGTTAGCAAGATAAGCATTTTTTTCAAAAGCTTTAACCTCGTTTCTTGAATTTTCCATCTATTCCTATTATATTGGATAGGGGGAGGTTATGCCAAATCGCATCTTAGTTTCCTTTTCTTTTGACATTGGATACCATCGCTTAGAAATTTTTAATTTACCCTTTTTCTATATAGAATAGAATACTGGGTAGTTGTTTTTATTCGTAAATTAGGGGAGTTAAAAAAATGAAAAAGCCTTATTTCCTTACTGTTATTCTAGCCTTTACGTTAGCTTTGGGAGCAGTGGAATTTTCTGTTTTTGAGGGTTGGAAGTATTCCCTTTACTCTTTGATGGAAGCGCTGATTCTTGTTCCAATTGGGATGTTGGTTATATCCCTTGCTGTTGGGGGGATTGGTCAGTTTGCTAAAAAATAGATAACAGGATATTTTCCTTTTTGATCCAGGCAAACTATTCGTTAGAATCGAGAACATCTCAGGTGTTCTCTCTTTTTTTTTGCGCTCTCACCTTGTTCTTTCGCCCATAAAACCATATATAGGGTGAAAGGAGGTGAGGGACATGGCAATGGCACTCTTGAAGGGGACAAGCATCAGGCTGATATTTAATCATGCCAAAAGTGTTGGAACTTCAATTCGTCACGAACCTTGGCAAGAACGTCAAGCTTTCCGTCGACAATCCGAAGGAGCCGGTTGACCCGGCAGCGGTGAAGCAGGCGATGGAGCAGATCATCGCAGCTAACGCATTCCTGACAAAAGGCGGATCGCTCGCCTCAGTCGGCGAAGCGCGCATCGTCGAGCGAAACGTCACTCCGTACGAACTAGCATAATGCACACAGCCGGTTGCCAGCGCGGGGCCGGCTTTCTTCTATAAAAAAATAAGCATGGAGAGGAGGAAGGAAAAGCATGGGAGTATCCATCAAACAAGCCATCCCGATGGTAAGGGATAGCTTGTTTTGTGGAAACGACAAATTTAGCAAATTTTTTGGATTAGCTCGATGGAGTTATTCTTTGGCGAGTTGACCAATGACGAGACTTCGTATGCTTCCATTCTGTTATGATCAAGTGGAAGCAATAATTGCGACAATGCTTTAGCATCTGAATTCTCTGGGTTCAGCCATGTTTGTTCATCCTCCGGCTTTAAGATGACCGGCATGCGGTCATGAATTCCTGCCATTAATTCGTTGGGAGTGGTGGTAATCACCGAGCAGGAGTAGATCGATTTTCCCTCGGGGGATTTCCATTGCTCCCACAGACCGGCCATCGCAAACAAATTCTCTCCCTTTAATGTTATTCGCATTGGTGTTTTCGTTTTGTCCTCGTTTCGCCTCCACTCGTAAAAGCTGTCGGCAATAATGAGACAGCGTTTCTTTTGAAAGGCTTTGCGAAAACTTGGCTTTTCCGCAATCGTTTCGGCGCGAGCGTTGATCATTTTATAGCCAATCGACTTATCCTTGGCCCACGGCGGAATCAGGCCCCACTTCAAAAACCCCAAACGGTTCGCTTTCCCATCGTTAATAATAGCTAATACCGATTGGGATGGAGCAATATTGTAACTCGGGGAATAGATTTCTTCCTCCAGAAAAGCCTGAGCATCAAAACGGTCAAGAATTTCGTCCATCGACGCAGTCAATGTAAAACGCCCGCACATCATGATCACCTCGCGAAATTATTTTTAGCAAAAAATCCAAAGATAGAGCGGGGACGATTCGCGCGCAGAAGCACCATAACCGTCCCCTCCTTTCTAGCGTGTCCGCCTCGCAAAGTCAACGAAGCGGAATTTATCAGGCCGATGCCGCGATTCTGTGTATTGAAACAGGCTGGCGTCTTCCAAGTAGACATGGTTTTTAATGACAACAATGTTGTGGAAACCGTCGAGATCGAGAAGGGCGCGGTCTTCGGCTGTTGGTTCTTCGACGACAATTTCTTTTTTCGCAAAGCTAATCGTTAGGTTCAGCTCATTTTCCAAATACGAATAAATCGAATCGGCACAAATTTCCTCGGTCAATTCAGGGACGTATTTTTTCACGAGAAAGTCCCGGTCCAAAATGATTTTTTCCCCGCCGATTTCCCGTGTGCGAATCACTTTCCATACTTGATCCTTACCCGATAGCTTCAGCTCCTGGCGAAGATAGCCATCAGGCTTCAGCAACGTCAGCTCATTGACTATTGTTCTTGGTTTTTTGTCCATTTTTTCCGCCAGCTCTTTGAAGCTTGTCAGCCCTGAAACCGGGAAATCGAACTTGGAAGTGTCGATGACAATCGAGCCTTTGCCTCTAACCTTTTGAATATAACCGTTCTGCGCCAGCAAATTGAGCGCCTTGCGGATCGTTTCTCTCGATGTGCTGAATTGTTCCGTTAATTCATGCTCGGAGGGAAGGAGGGTTCCCGGCTGAATGTGTTCCGTTTTTATTCTATCCACAATATCGTTATAGATGGTTAAATATTTGTTCGTCATCGAGCAACACACTTCATTTCTTTAAATAATAAACAATCGACTCATACGGCCGCAGCTGAATTTCATTTGCCGGCAGCCCGGAATCCTGATAATTAGAGATTAACACTTCACTTCTATAACCATCAAGGTTTATATGAGAGGGGAGAGATACTGTTTTTTCCTTGCCGTAAAAATTGTTAAGGACGAGTAATTTCTCCTTTCCATCGTTTCTCGCATAGGCAAAAACTTCCTCGTCATTTTCCAATAGCAGCTCGAAATCGCCTTTCGTAATCACTTCATATTGCTTTCGCAATCTAATCAGTTTTTGGTAGTGATAGAAAATGGAATCTGGATCTTCCGCGGCTTTCTCTGCATTAATGTGTGTGAAATTGGCGGCAGTTCCAATCCATGGCGTTCCGCTCGTAAACCCGGCATGAGCAGTTGCATCCCACTGAACTGGCGTCCGCGAATTATCGCGAGATTTCTGTTTTAGTATTTCCATAATCTCTGCTTCATGCATGCCGTTATTTTTCATGATGTCAAACATGTTCAATGATTCAACGTCACGGTATTGCGAAATCGAATCAAAGGCAGGGTTTGTCATCCCGAATTCTTCTCCCTGATAAATGTAGGGAGTGCCTTGCATCATATGCAAGGCGGTTGCGAGCATTTTAGAGGATTCTTTATGATAGTGGCCGTCATCACCAAACCGTGATACGGCTCGAGGCTGGTCGTGGTTGCACCAGAATAGGGCATTCCAGCCGCCGCCCCTGTTCATTTCCACCTGCCATTTGGAGAGAATTTTTTTCAGCTCACGGAAATCAAAGTCAGCATTTGTCCACTTTTCCCCATTTTGATAATCGACCTTCAAGTGATGGAAGCTGAACACCATGTTTAACTCTTCTCGGTCAGGCTTTGTATAATCGATGCAATGATTGATGGACGTCGACGACATTTCACCGACGGTAATTAAATCATATTTTGAAAAAACTTCTCTGTTCATCTCATGCAAATACTCGTGGATTCTTGGGCCGTCTGTATAAAATTTTCGGCCGTCACTATCGTCCTCGGGAAACTGCTGGTTTTTTGAAATGAGATTGATGACATCAAGCCGGAATCCGTCGACGCCTTTTTTAAGCCAAAAATGCATCATTTCGTATAAAGCTTGGCGTACCTTTTCGTTTTCCCAGTTGAGATCGGCCTGGGTGACATCGAATAAATGGAGGTAATACTGGCCAGTTGTATCGTCATACTCCCATGCGGGACCGCCAAATTTGGACTGCCAATTGGTTGGAGGCTGCCCATCTTTGCCGTCTCTCCAAATATAGAAGTCCCGGTACGGATTATCTTTCGATGACCTTGCCTGTTTAAACCATTCGTGTTCAGTCGAGGTATGATTGATGACGATATCCATCATGATTTTCAAGCCGCGTTTGTGGGCTTCTGAAAGCAATTGTTCAAAGTCTTCCATTGTTCCATATTCTTCATAAATTTGATAGTAGTCGCTAATATCGTATCCATTATCACGCTGAGGCGATTGATAGATGGGGGTGAGCCAGAGAACGTCGACACCTAACTCTTTCAAATAGTCCAATTTTTCAATGATGCCTTGAAGATCCCCAGTTCCGTTGCCGGTAGTGTCCTTGAAGCTTTTCGGATAAATCTGATAGACAACTGAGTTCTTCCACCATGCTGATGACATTTCCTACACCTTCCTCATTAGATAATATGGAAAAGGAGGGATGCATCTCCCTCCTTCATGATTATTTTTTAAAAGCAAATTTCTTCATGCCGGTTTTTGCAAAAGTAAGCGTTAAGATGAAAGGCACAACAATAGCTGTGACCATAGCGACGGCGAACATCGCCATATGCTGCGGCTGAATCGACAGGATGCCTGGCAGGCCGCCGACACCGATTGAGTTAGCCATAACATCGCTGCCGACTGAGATTACTGCTGCGCACAGCGAGCCAAGCATAGCGGCCAGGAATGGGAAGCCGTATTTTAAGTTAATCCCGAACATTGCCGGTTCCGTTACACCAAGGTAACATGATATGGCAGCTGGAATCGAAACTTGCTTTTCTTCTTCGTTTTTACGATTAATGTAAATCATCGCAAGAACGGCAGAACCTTGAGCAATGTTGGATAATGCAATCATCGGCCATAGGTTCGTTCCACCCAATTCACTCATTAATTGAAGGTCGATCGCATTTGTCATATGGTGCAAACCGGTGATGACGAGCGGTGCATATGCAAAGCCGAAGATTGCTGCAAACAGCCAGCCGAATCCTGAGGTTAAGCCGGAATATACAACATTCGAAATCCATGAACCAATGGTCCAGCCGATAGGACCGAGAACAGTATGTGCAATCAATACTGTTGGAATTAACGCAAAGAATGGGACAACAATCATCGAAATGGAGTTAGGCACAATTTTTCGCAATCTAGTTTCTAAGAATGATAGCAATAATCCTGCTAAAATCGCTGGTATCACTTGAGCCTGGTAACCTATCATTTCAATTTTCGCAAAGCCGAAATCCCATACCGGAATGTCTTTTGCATCGGCAACGCCGTAGGCATTCAATAATTGAGGAGATACTAGCGTAATCCCAAGCACGATTCCAAGAATCGGTGAGGCACCCATTTTCCTGGCAATCGACCACGTGATGCCGACAGGGAGAAAGTGGAATACTGCTTCTCCGATCAGCCATAGGAAGGAATGAACCCCAGCCCAGAATTGCGATACTTCAATAATGGTTTTCGTGCCGTCTTCCATTAGTTTAATATCGCCGATGACGTTGCGGAAGCCGAGGATAAGACCGCCAACCACTAGGGCAGGGATGAGCGGGGTAAAGATGTCAGCGAGGTGAGCCACCATTCGCTGCAGCCAGTTCATGTTTTGTTTTGCGGCAACTTTCGCCTCGTCCTTGGATGTTTCGTCGACACCCGATAACTTTTTGAATTCGTTGTAGAAGCTTGCTACTTCGTTTCCGATAATAACCTGAAACTGGCCGGCTTGCGTAAATGTTCCTTTCACAAGCTTGATCGCTTCAATTTTTTCCATATTTGCTTTGTTTGGATCATGTAAGACAAAACGCATTCTCGTTGCACAATGAGTGACCGCTGCAATATTTTCTTTCCCGCCAATGTGTTCAAGAAGTTCTTTCGCTGGTTCAGTGTACTTTGACATTTGGTTTCCCCCCTGTGTTCGGTTTTGTTCTTCATTGGTTTATCAAGGATTTGTTCAAAATACAGATAATGTTTGCGTTTACATTTTAGTTTATGCTGCATCATGTATATACAAGTATGACTACTTTTTTATTCTAACTTGTATATACATGTTTGTCAATCAGGGAATTTTTTCCACCTTTTCGGTTTGTTTCTAGGATTAGAGAAAGCGGCTTATGGAGAAGGCCCCATCTGGTAATTGACGAAGGAAATAGAAATATACTCGAGAACATCTTTTTTTCTCTCACACCCTGTCCTTTTTGCCCGCAAATCCATATATATAGGGTGAAAGGAGGTGAGGGACATGGCAATGGCACTCTTAAAAGGGACAAGCATCAGGCTGAAGTTTGAAGCTGGCATGAATGCGGAAGGCAAGGTGATCGTGAAGGGCAAGACTTACGGCAACGTGAACAAAGAGGCGACCGCTACGCAAATCCAGCAGGCTGCACTAGCACTTTCCAGCCTTAGCGCTTACCCGTTCATCACCGTTGAACGCAACGACAGCCTGGAAATCGTTTAATGAAGGCCATCACTAAAAGAGGGAGGAGGTGAAAATCATGGCAAAAGTGTTGGAACTTCAATTCGTCACAAACCTTGGCAAGAACGTCAAGCTTTCCGTCGACAATCCGAAGGAGCCGGTCGACCCAGCGGCGGTGAAGCACGCGATGGAGCAGATTATTGCGGCTAACGCTTTCCTGACAAAAGGCGGCTCGCTTGCCTCAGTCGGCGAAGCGCGTATCGTCGAGCGAAACGTCACTCCGTACGAACTAGCATAATGCACACAGCCGGTTGCCAGCGCGGGGCCGGCTTATTTTTATAAAAAAATAAGCATGGAGAGGAGGAAGGAAAAGTGGACCAGCTCATTCCATTCATCAGCGATGTCGGCTTCCCGATTGTCGTAACGCTGTATTTGCTGCACCGCATTGAAGCAAAGCTCGATACAGTCGTCCAATCAATCCAAGGCCTGCCCGACAAGCTGCAAGGAAAAGCATGAGAAAAAATAGAGAACAAGCCATCCCGATGGTAAGGGATGGCTTGTATAGCGGAATCAGTTGTTCAGGAAATTGTATCCTGGGTTTCGTCCTTAGTCGGATTGACTTCTTTCCCCGTCAAATCGATGGTATCTAACTTGCTCACGAGCTCTTTCATGAGTTCTACTTTTTGTTTTTGCAATTTAATAAAGGTCAGTATCGCCCAGATTACAAAAGCGATAGGCAATACATAAAATAATAGTAGAGGAATAAATCCATATCCAAACCACATCATCATACCCCTCCTCCTTCTCTATCTAGTTCTATGGAGATAGTATAACATTTTTTGTTAAAGGCAAAATGTGGGTGGTTTGTTGCGAGGGAGGGATTGAAGGGTTAGGATGAAGCTTTCGGCATGGTCTTTTTTTCATTTTGTGAAGGACGGTTTTTATAGAATATTTAAGAATAAAAAGTCGTTTTAGAGTCTATTGTAAACGTTTTGGTACATCGTCATTTGTTTCATTGAAAATTTCTGTAAAAATACTATCTTGCGATTGGTTAACAATATTTAGCGGGTTTCCTTGTTGAATTGCTTTAATAAGGTTTTGAATATCTTCTTTTGTTGCAGGTTGTTTTTCTGGTTTTAAAGTATATCCTAATTGCCCATTGGATTCTATTGTAGCATATTGAACATCCCTTATACTCGAAATGCCTGCTTGCCTTAATCGTTCTTCTAATTTATCAACGGGTAACCGCAGTTTTTTTAAATTATTTTCCATTATTTTGCCTTGTTCAATTACTGCTACTGCCATCCCGGATATTGCTGTTTCCGCTTTGTTTAATTTTAATTGAATAAACTCCGTTAAAATTAGACAAAGCGCCAATATTCCAGCGATTGCCAAAGTGGCCCAAAGTCCATGGCCTGAGACAGGCTGGATAAGTAAAGTGCCTACAGCAATCATCATAACCGTCTGCGGAATTGTCATTTGGGAGATTGTTTTTCTTCCACCAATTCTTAAAATAATGGTTCCCGCAATAAAAATAAGTATCGTTTGCCAAATTAATGTAAGATCCATATGATGATACCCCTTCTGCTCTTTGCCTTTTATTGTTTGTCCAAGCTCCCATCTTATACATATTAGAGACCGGCTTGTGAAACAAGTTATTTTAAAGAGCAATCGCATTCATAATAAAAGGCGGAATAAAAAGGACGAGGAAAAAATAAAAATGAAAATTTCGAGGTTTTGCTTTAAAATCGTTCGTTGCCAATAGAAAAACCGCTTCTATAATGAGGAATCAAATATGTAATCTATATATGTTGAATTTGGAGAGGAAGGCGCCGACCCCCGGCGGGATCAGCGTGACAGTCGGGACCCCATAGGCTTAAAAAGCGCTGAAGCTGGACAGGCTTGACGCACGCCCCGCAGAAAGCATGCGCCTGGTTCGGAAATCAACATTCTTATTATGAGGCAATTATTTTGTGCAACTAATATAATTATCTCAACTTTCGCAGAGTGAAATCGGCAAATAAGCCTTGATATAACTGGGCAGATTGGCCAACCAAAGTTGTAATTGACATTCAATGTGCTTTTTCATTTTCGTATTGGTCTGCTTCAGGACATCATTAAGAAGCTCGATCAACTGCTGGAGCGCAACTGCCCAATCGAGTTCATTTACTTCATCACAAAATTCATAAAAAAGGCCGCCGAGTGTGCGTTGGTCGGTGTTGCAGCGATTTTGCCACGACAAAACAATATAGCGGGCAAATACTATCGTTGTATGGCTAATTAACCCATCATAGGAACGCCCTTGGAACTCCTTCTGGAGTTTTAACAGCGATTTGGTCGTCTTGAAGAAAACCTCGATGTCCCAACGCATGCCGTAGATCTGGATAATCTCCCGTTCGGTCAAGGTTTTGTCGGTGCTGAGGATGGCCAGCCATTCGCTTCTCTTGTTGCGATTTTGGACGAAGACAATCTTGACGCACGTTCCGTTAGCCATGACACAGTGAATGGAACGAAGAATTCCTTTTTTACCCTGGATAGGTTGCGCCAAACTATACAATTGCTTCAACGAAACCCGTTGTCCACCCGCTAGGTACCGCTGCTTCGTCTCTTTGACCATACCGATTACATCCAATCCCTGTCCTTTAATGGCTTGGACAAGCGGAGGTAAGGTGAACCAGGAGTCCATCAGAACATAGCTTGCATCGATACCATTCGCAAGCGCACGGCGGATCATGTCCGGAATCTGTTCAGGCGCCGTTTGAAGCGCATTCATCCGGCGTTTGTAACCAGACGTACGTTTATCGATGTCCGATGAGATGCCGTTAATCTGTGCTTTCTTGGAACTGAGCAGGGAAAAATCGATTGGCATGAAGGTGGAACCGTCCGACCAGCCGAGCGTTAACATCCGGAACCCTTTGTAGAATTTCATTTTCAATGATGCGTGGTCAAAACAACGGGCAAGTAGTTCAACCTTTTTACTGCGGTTCCGGTCGAACGCCGAATCATCGACAATGAAAACCTTTGGTCGTGTGTGATCGGTCAGACAATCGACCTTCTGGATGGTTGAAGCGCTGAACGACAAAAGGAATCGCTGCCAATTGAATGTTGGCTGATTAAGGAATCGATAAATGGCATCCTTCGCAGGATAACAGTCCGCTTTTTTCGAATTCAGCAGCGCAAACCAATTCTTATGTTGAAAGATTAGGCAGAAGACCAGTTGAAATAAGTACGAACAGGAAAAGCCGAAGGCTTTGGTGATACCAGCCTTCCGAAGATGCCTAAAGATATCTAGCTCGGAAAAAACCGAGCGCAATTCATTCGGGAGTTGATTGTTTGATTGGTTTTGATCTATCATATAGGAGGCACCTCTTCTATTGGTAGTGGTTTTTCGACAATTCTACTTTACCATAGGATGAGGTGTTTTTCTTTTGTCCAATTCAATTGTCAAGGTACCTAATGAATTGCAGAAACACATAATTACGATGCCGGTTGGATCGATTTATATCGGTGCGAAAGTTGAGTAATTATCGAAATGCTTATTTTTCTTTCCTTTTTATCATTAGTGACAATGCCGCAATAGCCAATGTGATGAGACTAACAGCAGCGAATACCACACATGGAACTAGCTTGGATTCGTTATAGCTTTGATAAGCAAATGTAGCCATTGCAATAGCGATGATTGAATTGAAAATGAGTTGCAATGAATCGGTTTTAATTTTTTTCATCGAATCTCTCCTCGATTGAATACTTCCTTACCTATTGGCAAGAGTTCCTATGTATGTCTTCATTTCTCTATGGAGGCGATATTTCTCAAAATCGTATGATTACTATATACGGAGGAGTCTATAATACTTGATTGAATTAATTTCATAATTGCTCTTACTAAAAAAGCTAAAACGACTCCTGATAGGGAATAAGCTTTTTTTAAAATGATTTCCATAAATGTGAGCGGTTGTTTGCACTCCAAATAGTAGGTGAAACAACCAACCATATACCATCTTATACCATAATAGAAAATAATACTGCAAATATAGTTATGTATTACTAAAATATTGAAATTTCCCTCTGGAAACAAAATGTTAAGTGCGACTCTGACATCCCTTTCAGGATAGGAAGAGAAAAGCCCATGGAAGTTTCGCTCAAAAAAATAAGGGGGAGAACCAAACTCCATATAAACTTTATTTGGATGAAAACACTTGCTTTATCAATTTACACAAAAGTCAGGACTTGACTACATGCAGACCCGAACGGATAATAGCATCTTCTTTAGATTCGAATGGAAATAGTCACAGTATCTCCATAATCCAAATCTATAAAACAAGAATAGTAGTTTTACAATAAAAGAAAAGGGGGGGCCTAATGGCGGATAAATTGTTAGAAATCGCACTGGCGTTGCGGTATTCGCAGGAGCCTTAACGGTCGGCATTATCATTATCATAATAGGATAAGGGTTTCATATTATTTTATCGAGGGAGGGAATCATGGTGATCATCAAAGTATTAGGAGCAGGATGCAAAAAAGGTAAAGAGCTGGAAGAGAATGTCCTTGCTGCAGTAAAGGAAGCGGAACTGGAGGCAGAAGTGAAAAAAGTCGAAGATACCCGGGAAATCATGAGCTATAAAGTGATGAGTACACCTGCGCTCGTGGTCGATGAAAAAGTGGTTTCCGCAGGGAAGCTATTATCGCCAATCCAGATAAGGGAACTTCTGATCTAGGACCGCTTGATTGAAGCGGTTTTTTTTTACGTTGTGCATATAAGCAAATTCTTATATACTGATGTTCGGAGGTGGGAGAATGGAAATAGAAAGAGGGGCAGTACTTCTAAAGCTTCTAGGAGACCGCACAAGATTGTCAATGTTCAAAATCCTGGAAAGCCGCGATTGCTGCGTGTGTGAGTTCACTGCCATTTTTGAAATGAGCCAGCCTGCTGTGAGCCAGCATATCAGGAAATTGAAGGATGCGGGGCTTGTCACTGAATCGAGAAAAAGCCAGTGGATTTATTACTCGCTGAACAAAGAGTCGGAGTTTTATCCTCTTATGCAGGATATCCTGAGCCATTTTCCAAGCCAGGAAGAGAACTTGAAAAATAGTCTGCAAATTACTTGTGATTGATAGGAGGAGTACAGTTTGCTTTCAACAGTGCTCGCATCATTGATATTTTTACTCACTCTTGTGCTCGTCATTTGGCAGCCGAAGAAACTGTCGATTGGCTGGTCAGCATGCGGCGGGGCAGTGCTTGCATTGATTGCTGGAGTGGTCGATATTGGAGACGTGCTTGATGTAACAGGCATCGTCTGGAATGCTACACTTACATTTATTGCAATTATTATTATCTCGCTTATTTTGGATGAAATTGGATTTTTTGAATGGGCTGCTCTACATATGGCCCGTGCCGCCAAAGGGAATGGCATCAGGATGTTTGTTTATGTAACGGTCCTCGGGGCGATTGTGGCAGCATTTTTTGCGAATGACGGTGCCGCATTGATTTTGACGCCGATTGTACTGGCGATGGTTCGCGCTTTGAAGTTCGATTCCAGGATGGTCTTTCCGTTTATCATGGCGAGCGGTTTCATTGCCGATACTACATCACTGCCGCTAGTCGTCAGCAATCTTGTGAATATTGTTTCGGCAGATTTCTTTGATATCGGGTTCATCGAGTACGCAACAGTGATGATTGTGCCGAATTTGTTCTCGCTTGCTGCAAGTATCCTTGTCCTCTATTTGTTCTTTCGGAAAAGCCTTCCCGGACGTTTTGATCCAGTCCAGCTGAAAAAACCTGCAGAAGCCATCAAGGATCATGCCATGTTCAAGCTGTCATGGGCGGTGCTCGGATTTTTGCTCGCTGGCTACTTTATCAGCGAAGCGCTTGGAATCCCAGTCTCGTTTATTGCTGGCGCTGTAGCGATTTTCTTTTTAACAATGGCGAGAAGAAGCGCAGCTGTTAACACAGGCGCAGTGATAAAAGGGGCTCCATGGGCGATAGTGTTCTTTTCAGTCGGGATGTATGTTGTTGTGTACGGATTGAGAAATGCAGGTTTGACAGATGTGCTAGCGAATGTCATCCAGTCGGTTTCGGATCAAGGCTTGTTTGCGGCCACCATTGGGATGGGATTCGTCGCGGCGATTCTTTCCTCTGTGATGAACAATATGCCGACTGTTATGATCGATGCGCTCGCAATCGCGGATACGAATACAACTGGCATCATCAGGGAAGGGCTTGTATACGCGAATGTCATCGGTTCCGACCTTGGCCCGAAAATCACGCCAATCGGCTCGCTTGCGACGCTGCTCTGGCTTCACGTGCTTTCATTGAAAGGTGTAAAAATTTCTTGGGGGACATACTTCAAGACAGGTGTCATTCTTACGATACCAACATTGCTGATTACATTATCCGGCTTGTACCTTTGGCTGATGATCGTTTCATCATATTAGTTGGATGTGCCTTTTGTTTCATAAAAGAGGAGGTTTTTTAGTATGGCAGATAAAACAATTTATTTCTTATGCACAGGAAACTCCTGCCGCAGCCAAATGGCAGAAGGCTGGGCGAAAAAGCATCTTGAAGGCTGGGAGGTAAAAAGCGCAGGCCTTGAGGCGCATGGATTAAACCCAAGCGCAGTAAGGGCGATGGAAGAGGTAGGAATTGATATCTCGAAACAAACATCGGATGTGATTCACCCAGCAATTTTGAATAGCGCAAACCTTGTAGTGACGCTCTGCGGCCATGCGGATGACCATTGTCCCGCAACACCGCCGCATGTAAAAAGAGTGCACTGGGGCTTTGATGACCCAGCGAAAGCTGAGGGCACAGAAGAAGAAAAATGGAGCTTTTTCCGGCGAGTAAGAGATGAAATCGGCGAGCGGATTCGACTATTTGCGGAAACAGGAGAGTGAAACCAGCCCTTTGTTTGGCGTTTGGGAAGAGCTTGTGCGGAAAAATCATATTACAAAGATGGAAAAAAGGTTGGAATATAAAGAGTGTCATGCCAGCTCTTAAACTTCACCTTGTTGTAACATTTTTAATATTGCCTCATACAAGGACGATGTTACAATCAACTTGAAAAGAGGGATGTAACATGGGACGCGCTAAGAGGGAACCTAATGATGGTCCTGTTATCAGAAAGGAAAAAGAAATGGTTTCGAAAATGATTGACCTTTACTGCAGGAAGAAGCATCACTCCGCAGCATTGTGCCAGGAGTGCAGCCAGCTGAAGGAATACGCGCATCTTCGCCTGTCGCTTTGCCGTTTTGGGGAAGAAAAGACAGCATGCTCGAATTGTTCTGTCCATTGCTATAAGCCCGTTTTTCGGGAAAAAATGAAATCGGTCATGCGTTATTCCGGCCCGTGGATGCTGCTGTATCATCCTATTTACTCCATCAAACACTTGCTGAACAAATAAAATGTTTAATATCGGGGACAGCAAATCAAGATATTAGAAGCATTGTCTGTCTCCCTTAATCACTATAAATATGAAATCGCTTTCCCGCTGCTTTTCAAAATAGTATTGTCCTATTCGTTTTCTTAAGCAAAAATGTCAGCAAGGGGGCCGGATTGTAAAGATTGTGCCAGTGTCGCTGTCCAAAGGGTTAGAAATTAAATGTATGGGGGAATGCCATTATGATGAAGTTTCTTCAAAACCTTGGCCGATCGCTAATGCTTCCGGTCGCCGTTCTTCCAGCCGCTGCCGTTCTTATGGGAATCGGTTACTGGATCGATCCTTCTGGCTGGGGCGGAGGCAATGCGGCAGCTGCTTTCTTAATCAAGGCCGGCAGTTCCATCATTGACAATATGGGGATGCTTTTCGCACTTGGTGTCGCGCTTGGGATGTCAAAGGAAAAGGACGGCTCTGCCGCACTGAGCGGACTTCTCGCATTCCTTGTTGTGACAACATTGCTGTCGCCAGCATCTGTTGCGATGCTGCAAGGTGTGGATGTGGAAAGTGTAAATCCTGGTTTTACAAAAATAGAAAACCAATTTATCGGTATTTTATCGGGTATCATTGCTGCTGCGATGTACAATCGTTTCAGCCATGTGAAGTTACCGGATGCACTGGCGTTCTTCAGCGGAAAGCGGCTCGTTCCGATTATGACATCTGTAGCGATGATGCTCATTTCCGTTGCGTTGTTCTTTATCTGGCCAGCGGTATTCAGCTCGCTTGTATCGTTCGGGGAAGCGATCAGTAAGCTGGGAGCGGTTGGCGCAGGTCTTTACGGTTTCTTCAACCGGCTGTTAATCCCGACAGGACTCCATCACGCTTTAAACTCTGTTTTCTGGTTTGACGTTGCCGGCATTAACGACATCGGAAACTTCTGGAGCGGAAAAGGGGTAAAAGGAGTTACCGGAATGTACCAGGCTGGCTTTTTCCCGATCATGATGTTCGGATTGCCTGCTGCTGCGCTAGCGATGTACCATACAGCGAAGGATAAACGGAAGAAGCAGGTATACTCTCTTATGCTCGCAGCAGGAATTGCCGCATTTTTCACAGGGGTAACAGAGCCGCTTGAATTCGCCTTCATGTTCGCAGCGCCGCTTCTCTATGTGGTTCACGCTGTTCTGACAGGGATTTCTCTCTGTATTGCGGCAACCTTCCATTGGACAGCGGGATTCGGCTTCAGCGCTGGCTTTGTTGACTTGTTCTTGAGCTCAAGGCTTCCGCTTGCAAACGAGCCGTATATGCTGATTGTTCAAGGCCTTGTATTTGCGGTTATTTACTACTTCATATTCCGCTTCTTGATTATCCGCTTCAATCTTGCGACACCAGGCCGTGAAAAAGAAGAAGAGGGCGCAGTAGAAGAAAACGTGGAAAAGGGCGATAACAAATACGCTGCGATGGCTGCGAAGATTTATGACGGCCTCGGCGGTGATGAAAACGTAACAGCAGTCGATTACTGTGCGACAAGGCTTCGCGTCGAAGTGAAAAGTATGGACGGGGTCGATCAGCAAAAAATCAAGAGTACTGGCGTTCCTGGCATCAATGTCGTCGGAGCGAACAATATCCAAGTCATCATTGGACCACATGTTCAATTTGTGGCGGATGAAGTGGAAAAACTTCGCAAATAATGGGAGGAGCAGCGCAATGTAATCGGTGCTGCTCCTTTTTATTGCATAAGAGGAGCTGAGGCACTTTCGTTTATAAAAGTCATTCAGAAGGAAGGGTTAATCGATGGATTTAAATACAGTTATGCAGGAGCTTGAGGCTCTCGGCAAGGAGCGGACGAAGAAAATGTACATATCAAACGGCGCCCGCGAGCCGCTTTTTGGCGTTGCTACAGGCGCAATGAAGCCAATCGCTAAAAAAATCAAGAAAAATCAGCCTTTGGCAGAGGAGCTATACGCAACAGGAAACTACGATGCCATGTACTTTGCAGGCATTATAGCAGATCCTGAATCTATGGCCGAGACAGATTTTGACCGCTGGATGGATGCAGCTTATTTTTACATGCTGTCAGATTATGTGGTGGCTGTTACATTAGCTGAAACTGATATTGCACAGAAAGTTGCAGATAAATGGATTGAAAGCGGGGAAGAGCTGCGAATGTCAGGGGGCTGGAGCTGCTACTGCTGGCTTTTGGGTAATCGCCCGGACGCTGAATTTTCAAAAGAGAAGCTATCCAAAATGCTGGAAAAAGTAAAAGGCGCCATCCATGATTCTCCAGAACGTACGAAATCCGCCATGAATAATTTTGTTACCACGGTTGGTGTATCCTATTTGCCCCTCCATGAAAAGGCGCTAGAGACCGCAACAACGATAGGGCCTGTAGAAGTGAAGCGCGACAAAAAGAAAAGCAGTTTCCTGCGGGCATCAGAAAATATCCAGAAGGAGGCTGATAGAGGGAGGATTGGCTTTAAACGGAAATATGTTAGATGTTGAGCGATCCGTAGTATGGGCTGTACGGGACAAGGACCCTGTCCATTTGTCCCTGGCCCATGTTATATATTGAGGAATTTAGGAAACATGTGTGTGTTCATACTGCCAAGAAGAGCGTCTCGCATAGTAAGCAAAGATGGACGTGCAAAAGTTCATATGGCAGTGAGTTTGAAAAAGAGTTTTAATGGCGGGCAGTTGAGTGTTATTTCTGCACATGGGGCTATATTTCCAGGAATTATGCGTTTCAAAACTGTATAATCAGGAAAATACTCAAATGAACATGTGTAGGGAGGAAACGCTATGCCATATGATAAACTAAGTGATCTGCCGGATTCTGTCAAAGACAATTTGCCTCATCACGCACAGGAAATCTTTAAAGAAGCATTCAACTCTGCAAGCGAAGAGTATGATGAGGAAGAGACTGCCTTTAAGGTTGCCTGGAGTGCAGTGAAGAAAAAGTATGAAAAAAATGAAGATGATAAATGGGTGGAGAAGGAAGGTTAGCCAGGAGTTTTATTGAGTTGTAAGAAAAGTTATCCCAGCCAGGGCGCCGCTGAAATATCTAAAATGATAAGAGGCAGTTGAAAGTTCATTCATTTGGACTCTTAACTGCCTTTTTCCTTGTCTTCTTCCTTGTTTTTTCGGTTTCTATAATATTTGTTGGGGTTCTTACACAATTTGAACATAAAAAATGCACGTAACCATCCAATCTTTTATTCTTGAGTTGCTGAAAAATAAGTATGAATGAGAGGTACGTGCATAATTTTAGCTAGTTTTAAAGAAGTACTTATTGCTTTTAAAGGGGGAGAAAAATTTGAATGAAGCGTCGAAAGTATATTGGGATAGATATTGGGATTCTCAAAGTAAAGAGAAACCCAAAAAAGTAGATGCATGGCAATTCGGAGCAAGTCCAGATTATTTGGATCAATTAGTTATAGATGGAGTAAAAACAGCTACTTGTTCAGGACCGATTTTTTATGGAATGGAAAACGAGCCAATGCCTTCCGTTGGAGATTACAGCATTATTTTGAATAGTAAAGATGAGCCTTTGGCGATTATTAAAACAGTAGATGTGCAGATCATGCCATTGAATAAAGTTCCAGAGGAGTTCGCTATTGCAGAAGGTGAAGGAGATATAACTTACCAATACTGGAGAGAAACCCATGAAAAGTTCTTTTCTGAAGAATTAAGTGCTGTCGGACTTGAATATTCGGAAGAAATGATGCTCGTTTTTATAACGATTTAAATTGGTGAATGTAAGAAATAAGTAAAAAACGCTTGGAATTATTCCGAGCGTTTTTGAATGCGATATAGTTGCTGCTTAAACGTATGAATATGGTTCGTCTTATAATTAAAATGGACCACCAATCACCGATGTATATTACCCTACTCGTCCATCTTTTTCGCTTTGCTGATTGCTGCCCCGAGTCCCTTGATGACGGCTGAGCGGAAGCCGTTTTCCTCGAGTGCTGCCACTGCTTTGATTGTTGACCCGCCGGGAGAGCAGACATGGTCCTTGAGTTCTCCAGGATGCATGCCTGTCTCCAGCACCATTTTTGCCGCTCCGAGAAGCGCCTGCGATGCCAGCATATATGCCTGTTTGCGAGGAAGGCCATGGAGGACGGCGCCGTCGGCAAGCGCCTCGATAAAGAGGAATGCGTAGGCAGGCGACGAACCGCTTACTCCGCTGACTGCATCTATCATGCTTTCTTCCACAAGTTCTGTACGGCCGAATGCTTCGAAAAGACTTATCAGCTCGTCTTTTTCCTTCTCCGTGATTTCGCTGTTAACGCTGAATGCTGTCATACCTTCTCCAACCAGAATGGGAGTGTTAGGCATCGCCCTCACAAGTTTGACTTTCCGACCGAACCGGAGTTCATTTCGAGCAATTGTCTGTCCGCCTGCAATCATGATGATGATGGAATCTTCCTTAATAATGTCTTTGATTTCCTCTATTACTGTCTCATACACCTCTGGTTTGACAGACAGGAACAGAAAGTCACTCTGTTGTGCAACCATTTTATTATCTTGTGTTATTTCAATTTTGAAAGCTTGTTGCATTTTTTCCAGGTTCTCACGCGTTCGGTTCGATGCGATAATTTCGTTTCCGCTTGCAAATCTTGAACGGACGATACCGCCAATCATCGCCATTGCCATGTTGCCGCATCCGATAAAGCCGATTTTTCGTGTCATGGAAAGACATCCTTTCTATGTACAAAAGTAACTCTTGCCGCGATTATAACATGCATCCAGCTTTTGACGGCTGAAAAAAATGCTTATTCTATTAAAAGAATCGTGAAAGTGTAGTAAAATATAGGCTGATGGATGACAAAGGAGTGGAACACTATTATAAATTTAGCGAAAATCGTTTATGTCTCCCTCGGTTTTCTTTTTATGGGGCTCGGAATTGTTGGGATTGTCGTCCCGCTGCTTCCGACAACACCGCTGTTACTGTTGGCATCGTTCTTTTTTGCTAAGGGGTCGAAGCGGTTTGAAATATGGTTTAAAGGAACTGGTGTATATAAAAAGTATTTGGAAAGCTTTGTGAGGGATAGGGCGATGACGCGTCGCCAGAAGATTACAATCTCCCTGATTTCCGATACGATGATGGCTATTCCTTTTATTATGAACGATAATTTAATGTTGAGGCTCACATTGCTTCTCATCGTTGCCTACAAATATTATTATTTCATTACGAAAATTAGAACGATAACGCCAAATCTAAAACCGCAGCCGTAACATGGCTGTGGTTTTTTAACGAAATAAAGTGTTAAAGCGTGCCTGACCCCCGGCGCTGTACAGTGTTAAAGAGAGGATGGGTAACCGATTACACGTTCAATTTTCTCATGCTGGATGCTGTTCCAATTATGATATCTACGGTAATTCCCCATTTATCTCCGGTAAACCACAAAACATCTGCAGTAGATTCCATGTAGTCCTATATTAGCTTTAATCTGTAAACCAAAAACAGCTCACCAACCATTTCTTTTAGAAAGCATAACATCACTTGAACGAAGCGAATTTTGGAGAATTAATCAGATTAATGTCACTTCTCGCTGCGGTGGCTTATAAAGAACAAAAAATTCTTTTTAAAGAACGAAATAGAGAGAAAACAGAAGTAAACAGGAGCATTTTCACAATAAGTATTCTTTATATAGAAAATATGCCTGATTTGCCCGTTTTCAAAAAAGAACAATACGTACTATAATCACGTTGTAGGGTTCGTTTTAAAGAACGAGTCTGAAAAACTGACCAGGGAAAGAGGAGGAAACGAATATGAGTCTTAAAAAGAAATTGGGCATGGGAGCTGCATCAGCTGCGCTAGGTCTTACATTAATTGGTGGAGGTACATACGCATTCTTCAGCGACAGCGTGGAAACAAGCGCGAACTTCCAAGCGGGTACACTCGACTTGAACGCGAATCCAACAACGATTATTGATGTGAAAGACATCAAGCCTGGCGATACAATGACACGTTCGTTCGAGCTTGTTAACGGAGGCAGCCTCGACATTGCAGAAATCCTATTGAAAACAGACTATACTGTAACGGATGCAAAAGGTGACAATACCGTCGAAGACTTCGGCGAGCACATTAAAGTAAACTTCCTCTATAACTGGGACAAAACTGAAGGGGTTATCTGGTCTACAACGCTTGCAGACTTGAAGAATATGACTCCCGATGCATTAAAAAATGAAATCTTCATTCCTTGGTTGGATGAGAAGGGTGGAAACCTTGAAGCAGGTACTTCTGACGAGTTATTCGTTCAATATGAGTTCGTTGAAAACGACCAAGATCAAAACGTCTTCCAAGGGGACAAGCTTGAGCTAAAGTGGACTTTCGAAGGCAAGCAAGGCGCTGGCGAAGAGAAGTAATAGACAACAACAGCGGGAGGGCGGAGTTTTGCCGCCCTCTTTCTTCCATGAATGATGTTCTTCACGTTTTATAAAAAAGGTTTATAACAGGTGAAGAGGATTATTCCTTCTTATACCATGCCAAGGAGATGAGGGGTGTGCGTCAAGCTCAGGACGGTAGGATCAAGAAATTTGGCAGAAAAAATCAGCCGGTGAAAATTGCAGCCCGGCTCCTCGGAATCGGCTATGGGCTATTTTTTACGCTTGTTTTGCTATCAGGCAACACGCTAGCCTTTTTCCATGATGCTTCGGAAGTGTCAGGCAGCATTACGGCAGGCACATGGCAGGAGGAGTGGGACAAGAGTTCGCTAAAGTTTATCAACGGATCACACGAGCAAACGGTGAACAGCTGCCCGCCTGCAGAAATAGCGGTTGAGGTGAACAACGGCGGCAGTGATATGAAGGGCCAGACAGAATACGAGGTGTACTTTGCGCCAAGCGGGAATCCGAAAAAAGGAACAAAAGTGGGAGAAGGGAAAATTGAACCGATTCTCTCAGGGAAGACTGCTTTGCTGAAGTTCCAGGCAACGAAGGCAGGCAATTATAAATTTAAAGCGTATCAGCGCCCAGGTCATGCTAATAAGTACGAATCAAGAGGAGAGCTTTGGAGCGAAACCGTAACGGTTAAGTGTCAGAAAATTGCTCCTCTGAAGGAAGAGAAGCAACAGCCTGAGGCGGAGAATCCGACATCTCCACAACCTGCACAAGAAACGAAACCGGAACAAGGTGCAACTCGTGACGGCGAGCAACAACAGCCTGAAAAAGGTTCAGAACCGCCAAGTGTCGAGCAGCCTGTAAAAGAAGCGCAGCCTCCGGCAGGGCAGGAGCCTGAAACAACCAAAAGCCAGCAAATAACATGGAGCACAAAAGAAGAAGCTCGGGCAGCAGAGAAAGGGAGGTAAAGTGATATGAATTTTAAAACGGTGGGAAAAGTGTTGAACCATCTTGTCACAGTCGTTTTGTTTGCCATCATGGCGGTGCTGATCTTTGTCGTTGTTTCCACTAAGCTGTCAGGCGGGGAGCCGCAGATTTTTGGATACCAGATAAAGAGCGTTCTTTCCGGTTCGATGGAGCCGGGAGTCAAGACAGGTTCAGTGATTGCTGTGAAGCCAGGTGGAGATATGAAGAGGTTTAAAAAAGGCGATGTGATCACTTTCAGGGCGGAAGGCAACAAACTCATCACCCACAGAATTACGAAGGTAGTGGAAAGCGGCGGAGAGATCATGTATCGCACGAAAGGTGATAACAATAAAAAGGAAGACAGCGAACTAGTCCTTTCGAGCAATGTAGTGGCTGAGTATACAGGACACACCCTCCCTTACGCAGGATACTTCATTGATTATGCCAAATCGAAAAATGGCAGCGCCCTGCTGCTTATTCTTCCAGGCGTCCTGCTCCTTTGCTATTCTTTTTTCACTATCTGGCAGGCAGTTTCTCAGCTGGAAAAAAAGCATGCTGCAAGCGGTGTGGAAAAAACGGTTTAACATGCTGTAAATAGACGGAGGGGGATTGGGGTGCGGTTATTTAATCAGAAAGCACTTGCTGCATGCTGTGCATTACTGCTCCTGCTAGCGGCGGTCCTGTCCACTGGGAGTACAGCAGCAACGCCGGACAGCCAGGAAATCGATATTTCTACGGATGCGGGAAAAGTACTGTTTGACCTTGGTAATATCAAGCCAGGCGATTGGGCGGAGCGTGACATCACACTGATGAACACCGGGCGCCAAGACTCCACTTACATCACCTCAGTAGAACTCGAATCCGGATCGCAGAAGCTGTACGATAACCTTGTGCTCAAGGTGTATGGCAAGGGCGGAAAGGTGTTTGAAGGGACGCTTGGCGAGTTTAAGAAATTAAATCCTCGAATGGTGAAAAGCAGAGAAGCAGAGAATCTCATCCTCAAAATGGAGATGCCTTGGGAGCTAGGGAATGAATACCAAGGCTTGGGCTGTAATGTTGCAATCAAGTTTAATGTAGAAGGCACGATGGGCGGAATGCTGCCACAGGACGGAATGAAACTTCCGAACACAGCGACAGGAATTTTTAATATGCTGGCAGCCGGAATATTGTTTAGCCTTGGTGGAGGTGCCATGTACCTTTACTATCTTCGAAGGAAAAAACAAGCGATTAGCCTCCTATAAAAATTAGTCTGGCCAGGCGGCCGGGCTTTTCTTTTTCCAGGAAAGCGGAAAAATCCATAAAACGTTCATTTCTCGCTGTTGAATCGCGAGGGTAGCGGCATTATAATTGAATCTGTTATTTTATAGGAAAGAAGGCGCATGGAAATGATTCAAATGCTCAGGCGTGAGCTGCTCGCGGGGATTACCGTTTCTGTAGTGGCCCTCCCGCTTGCATTGGCGTTCGGTATCCAGGCTGCCGGCGGTTCGCAAGGTGCCATCATTGGGTTGTATGGCGCGATTATTACAGGTTTCTTCGCCGCGCTGTTCGGTGGGACGAAGGGGCAGGTGACAGGCCCGACAGGCCCCATTACGGTTATTTTCACGGGAATTGTCGCGAGCCATGGATTAGAATATGCTTTTCTTGCCGCTTTTTTAGGCGGGCTTATACAAATTGCTTTCGGACTATTGAAGGCGGGCAATTATCTTAAATTTATTCCGCTTCCTGTTGTAAGCGGGTTCATGAACGGTATTGCTATCATCATCATCGTGGGCCAGCTCAATCATGTTACGGGAAGTTTTTTCATTGTGATGATCACGATTGTGTTCATGCTTTTTTCGATGAAGGTGATCAAGACGATTCCGGCTAGTCTCATGGCATTGATTGCCGGTACGGCGGCGGTATTTTTCCTCGAGAAGATCATGCCGTCGATTTCTTTTCAGCTTCCATTCATCAAGGAATTTGTTCTATTCGGTGATGTGGCGAAAATCGGCGAGATTCCGAAAGGCTTGCCGGAGTTCCATATGCCGGTCATGGACCTCACTGCGATTGCCTCGATCCTGCCTGCTGCTTTGAGCATTGCGGTGCTTGGTTCAATCGATTCGCTGCTGACTTCTGTCGTAATGGATAATATTACGGGCACGAAGCACAAAAGTAATAAGGAGCTGATTGGACAGGGTATCGGAAATGCGCTTGCGGGGCTGTTTGGCGCCATGCCCGGTGCCGGGGCGACTGTTCGGTCCGTTGTCAACATCAGAAGCGGCGGTTCGACGATGCTGTCCGCCATGGTGCATAGTGTGGCGTTATTGCTGTTCATGATGGTTCTTGGTTCGTTCGCCAGCCAAATTCCGCTGGCGGTGCTTGCGGGAATTCTGATAATTACAGGAATGACGATGTTTGATTACGAAAGCTTCAGAATCCTGAAGGACGAGCCGCGTTCGGATGCGGCGCTGATGCTTGTTACGATGGTTTTGACAGTCGCGGTCGATCTGATGGTGGCAGTTGGTGTCGGTGTCGTAATGAGTGCCTTCATCTTCATGAAGCGGATGAGCGAAGAAGGTTTCCGGATTGGCGGCGGCCGAGAAGACGGCTTGAAGGTGTTCGAGCTGGAGGGACCACTCTACTTCGGATGTACGGATAGGCTGGCTGCAGCGATCAATGGCGCAGTGTCCGAGAAGGCGATTGCGGTCAGCTTGGAAAAAGTCGATTATATCGATGCATCCGGCGCTGCTGTCCTGCTGCAGCTGCATGGGCAGCTTGCTCAAAAGGACCGAAAGCTGTTCGTGTTCGGCGCTTCTGGCGAAGTAGCGGGTAGCCTTGCGAAGATGAAAATCTTAGAGCGGCTCGGCAAAAGCTATTTTCCCGGACGGAGCGAGCTCCAAGAATATTGGAAAGAGAGAATCGTATAGGCACAGTATGCTGCTGGTTCGTGAAGCCATTAAGCCGCACTCCTTATTGACTTAAATGAGGAGTGTGGCTTTTTTTGTTTTGACCGTAGAAGGTGATTGCTGTTCAGTCGCTATAATTTTCTGGACGGAATTCAAGGTAATATTCTATTTTCCGTTTCGGCTAGTTTATTGTCCAACCCGTTCTGTTTGTTGTCCTAAAATCACCTTATTTTGCCTTAACCACCCTATTTATTTGTGAAACAAATTAGAGCATCCTATTTTTGTCCAGCCCGCCATTCAAAATACAATGTTGGAATTGCGGTAGTATCAAGACGAAAATAGGAATGTCTCCGTATGTCCCAACCATAAATATATATAAAGGAGCAACGGTGCCTGACCCCCGGCGGGGCGGAGCGATACCGCGTTAACAAGACCCCCCCCTAAAGCGTGCCTGACCCCCGGCGCGTTAATGCGTCACCGCGCCGGGGGTCAGGCACGCTACAGGAAGTTAATTCTTTAATGGGGTGGTGCGTAATGATTAGGAATAATTTGCTTGCTGCTGTTTACCATTCTGTTTCAAGGTTTGCTGATAAAGATGCTTTGAGGTGGAAGGAAGATGGCGTTTATATCGGCATGAGCTACAAAATAATGTGGGAGAATATCCGCCACTTGGCAGCTGGGCTTGCACGCCTTGGTATCGCTAATGATGATAAAGTAGCCATCCTTTCCGAAAACCGTCCGCAATGGCCAATAGCAGATTTAGCCATTCAGAGTCTTGGTGGAGTTACTGTCCCTGTCTATCCTTCCCTTCCCGCTGATCAAGTGGAAGCAATCCTGCAGAATGCAGAGGTCAAAGCCATCTTCGTGGAAGACGAGCACCAGCTGGGGAAGGTGCGAGAGACAGCACAAGAAGGTCTCCATGCCATTGTGATCAATACATCTGCTGCTTTCTCCTATCAAGACAAGTCATTGCCATTATCTGAACTCATTTTTGCAGGCAAGAGCCACCCGCTCTCGTCATGGGAGGAAGGGTGGAAATCGATTGACAGCGACCACCTGGCAACGATCATCCATACTTCCGGGACGACAGGCAAGCCGAAAGGGGCAATGTTGACCCATGGCAATTTTCTCTCCAATATCAACGCCATCCAGTTTTGGTGTATAGAAGCAGGACCGAGTGATACCTTTCTCAGCTATTTGCCGCTCTCCCACGTCCTTGAACGAATGGCTGGGCAGTTCACGCCGCTTTCACTGGGAGCGACCATTGCCTACGCAGAGAGCATTGAAAAGATTCCAACAAACCTGCTCGAAGTAAAGCCTACCATCATGACAACGGTTCCGCGTCTTCTCGAAAAAGTATACGCCAACATTCAAGGCCAAATCAGAACGAGCAGCCTTTTAAAAAAGAAGTTGTTCCACTGGGCGGTCACTGCCGGAATGGACCGCTATGACTTTCTTTCAAATACAAGAATAGACGAACTGATATTGAAAGGCTTGCCAAAGCGGCTCGCACGAAAATACGCGCTTGCAGATCGGATTGTATTTAGCAAAGTGAAAGCTAATCTCGGCGGGAGGCTCCGCGCGCTTGTCTCGGGCGGTGCCGCTTTGAATCCGGAAATAGCCTCGCTTTTCTGGTCGATGGGCATCCCGGTGCTGGAAGGATACGGGCTGACCGAAACTTCCCCCGTCATTGCCTTGAACCCTGCGGTAAGCCCTAAAGTGGGAACAGTAGGACGGGTGCTCGCCAATTTAAATATCAAGATTGCAGAGGATGGAGAAATTCTCGTCAAAGGTCCGAGCATCATGAAAGGCTATTATCGCAATCCTGAAGCGACCGCGGAAGCATTTGCCGACGACTGGTTCCGGACAGGGGACATCGGAAGCTTAAGCGTTGACGGCTACCTGACAATCGTTGACCGGAAAAAACGCCTCCTCATTCTCTCGACAGGAAAAAATATTGCTCCTCAGCATATTGAGAATGCGATGAACCAAAGCAGTTATATTGAAAATAGCGTAGTGGTCGGCCATGGGGAAAAGTACATCATTGCCGTCTTGTCGCCAGATGGGGAAAGCTTGCGCGAATGGGCCCGAAAACAGGGAATAGAGGCGCAAGGCAGAGCGGAACTTATTTCAAATCCACTAGTCAAAAGGATGCTAGAAAAAGAAGTGAAATCGCTTACATCAAAGCTTGCTTCCTTCGAACAGCCGAAAAATATCATCATCGCTCCTGATCAATGGACAGTAGAGAATGGCTTCATCACCCCAAGCCTGAAGGTAAAGAGCCACCTTGTGGAAAATCATTATAAAGCGAGCATCGCTGCTGCCTATGAAGAGAGGAGTTTACAGCTATGACGGAACGAGCAGAGTAACGATGCTCCGTGAGTGACTTTTAAGGGTAAATCGTCCCGGGTACTTCATTATGGGTCATTTACCCTGTCTCAATCTAATAATCGTAAAAAAATGACAAAATAACTGGTTATTTTGTATGATATAGTAGTCGGAGGTCATTCCAAAAACAGCCATCTCAAAAAGATTTTTCAAGGAAAGTGGCAATATCGAACATTTCCCAATAGGAATTCTGGTATAATCAGGGTGAAGAAAGCCTTTTCACACCAAAGGAGTACATAAAAAGTGAACCCGTATGAAAAAGATACATTATTAAGCTATGAGGAAGTAAAAACGACCAAATTCTTTCTCTGGATCTTTTATTTTTTACTATATTTCTATGATACCTTTCACTATTTTCTTGTTCCTTATTACAGCAAAATGGAATATGGATTGCCAAGGGACGGAATAGGCATATACTATCACGTTTTTCTCACTGCGCTGCTTCCTGTGGCTACGTTTCTTTTTATCAAAAACAAAGTGTATATCATTAAATACCTCTATATCTTTGCCTTTATCCTGATTGATGCCGTAAACATCATGATGATTTATTATGGCACGGATAAGCAATTTACAGCATGGCATATTGAAGAAGCTTTCTTCATCCTGTTTTGTCCTATATTTTTAAATAAAAAGTATTATTGGGTAGTTTCAGTGGGCCTGATTGCGAAGTATATTTTCACAGGGTTGATTCTCGATAGTACTGCTGTTGCACTCCCCTTATTCCTAATCCTCTTTCTCTCTTTCATTTCCTGGGTGTTTCTGAGTCGCTCTATTTCGTATATGAACACGCTAATTACGGTGAACGAAAACATGCGCAGGCAGGAAAAGCTCGCCGTAATTGGAGGAATGGCAACAGCGATCGCTCATGAAATCAAGAACCCTCTTTCCACGCTAAAAGGGTTCACCCAGCTGCAAAAAGAACAGGAAAAGGATAGTGATAGTTTCTATTCGATCATGCTGAAAGAAATTGATAGGATCAATGCCATCCTGAATGACCTGCTTTTCTTAGGGAAGCCAAGTCATTTGCAAAAAACAGAAACGAGTATGGAGAATATCCTCAAATACGTAATTTCTGCCATGAAATTTCAGACGGGTGGGAAGGCTATCGATTTCACCCTAGATATACCTAGCGATATGCCCAAAATCAATTGTGATGAAAACCAGATGAAACAAGTGTTCATCAATTTGATTAAAAACTCTATTGAAGCCATTCCAGTAAAAGGAAGCATCAGCGTATCCGCAGCATTGTACGGAAAAAAAATGAAGATCACGATACAGGACAGCGGAGACGGAATACCAAAGGATGAACTCTCTCGTTTATTCGATCCCTTTTTTACTACGAAGGAAGATGGCACAGGCCTCGGTCTCATTGTTACGAAGAAAATTATCGAAGAGCACCAAGGTGAGATTTGCTTTGAAAGCGAGGAAGGACGAGGGACGACAGCAGTAATCACGCTTAACGTCAGAGAATAATCTGCTAAAAGAAACTAATTTCGCCGGAACAAAAATCAAGTAGAAAATCAACTAGCCCCCTTAGCGATAGAAGGGGGCTTTTTGCCTTTAGGACGTTAACAACAATCGAATCAAAGGTTTTGTGAACACAGTGAAACCGGTTTTTTTGCCTCTAAGGATTAAAAACCTCTCACAAAGTCTTCTAGCATTCTTGCATAAATTTCAACCGATTCCATTTCTACATATTCATCGTCTCCGTGCCAGTTCAAACCGCTTGGACCGAATTCGATGGCGGGGATTCCTTTTGATGCGAAAAAGTGGGTGTCTGCGGAGCCGTGCTGCCCAAAGTAAGTGACGGGTGCCCCTGAATGTTTTTGAATTACGCTGTCGAGTATTCGAACATAGCGATTATCCCGCTTTGTGGCCACAGGAGGACCGGCTACTTTTACCGTGACTTTGCCGCCGGCAATCTCGGAAATCTGCGCAGCGATTTCCTCTTGGTCCTGGCCTGGGAGGTAACGGATATCAAAGGAAAGCTGGCAATAATCGGGGACTTTATTATACACATCGCCGCCGTTTATTTTTGCAAGATTGACAGAGGGATAAGGATAGAATTCCGACCGCTCTTTTAAAAAGGGAAGCTGGCAGATTTGATCATACAGCCGCCATGCTTTCACGATCGCATTTTCTCCCTCCCATGGGCGGCTCCCGTGCGCCGCTTTTCCATCCACTTCAATATCGATGTGGAGGACGCCTTTTGCTTGAAGCGCAACGCCAAGCTGGGTCGGCTCCGAACAAATGACGAAATCACCGACATGCCCGTTCTCTACGAGATAGCCAGTGCCATGAAAGCCCCCGATTTCCTCATCCGATACGATTTGCAGCTGGACCCGGGCACCGAGAGGCTCAGCCATCAGGCGTGACATAGCGTACATCATCGCTGCTACTCCCGCTTTCATATCTGCTGCACCCCGCGCGTATAGCCTTCCGTCTTTTTCAGTGGGAAGAAATTGCGTTTCCTTGCCGCTGACCACATCCACATGGCCATTGAAGATAATCCTTTCCGGCCCATTGCCAATTTCGCACAGCAGCATCCGAAATCCATTGTTTTCTAAGGACGTAACGTTAAATCCGTGATCTTCCAGCCATGACGCACAAAAGTTGACCGCGTGATTCGCTCCTTGTTTTGTCGAACTGTTGATGAGCAAAAGTTCCTTCAGCAAGTTTTTTAAAGAATCCATGGACGAAGCCTCCTGAAAAATTTCTATACTACCGTACTTACCACAACTGCCTTTTAATCAATCTTTCCTAGCCTATTCTTGTCCATTAGTACTATATTGTATTTTCCTTGTTTATCATGATGGAAAAATGTTTAGCAGGTAATTGCAATTTTAACAAAAATTTACGAAAATTAATGATTATCATCCTATTAAAAATGAGTATTTTAGACATATAATCTTGATATATTGCCAAAATAACCAAAGGGAGCTGATACTCTTGAGGAAGCCTTTTCGTAAAATAGGAAAATCGGTTGTGGCAACGACGATGGCGCTTTCCGTCTTCTCCGCTCCGCTGTCATGGAAGATTGTGTCGGCAGCAAAGCCGGATAAGCCGGGGAAGCATGAAGTCGAGCTGCGCATTCTCGGCACAACGGATATTCATACGCATTTATATCATTATGATTATTACAAGGATGCCACAACGCTTGAATTTGGCCTTGCAAAAACCGCGACGCTCGTCAAGAAAGCTCGTGCAGAAAAAGCAGGCGAGAACACCTTGCTATTCGACAATGGCGACTTGATTCAAGGCAATCCGCTCGGCGATTATAAAGCGAAGGTAGATCCGCTTAAGGAGGGGGAGATGCATCCTGTTTTCAAAGCGATGGAAACAATGGACTATGATGCTGCTACTCCCGGAAACCACGAATTCAACTACGGATTGGATTACTTGGAAGAAGTGCTTGACGATGCGCCAATGCCGTACGTCAATGCAAATGTTTACAAAGATGATCATGATGGAAACCCGCAAAACGATGAGCATTTTTTCAAGCCATACCAAATCATGAAAAAGAAAGTCAAAGATGGCAACGGAAAAACGCAGGTAATCAAAGTTGGCGTCATTGGGGCGGTTACTCCGCAAATTACCCAATGGGACAAGGCAAACCTTGACGGCAAGGTAATCACGAAAGATATCGTGAAGTCAGTGGAAGCGCAAATTCCAAAAATGAAGGAAGAGGGCGCTGATCTTATCGTCGCGCTTGCGCATACTGGAATTGGCGATGAAGCAGCTGTTGAAATGGAAGAGAACGCAGCATACGATTTGACAAAGGTAGAAGGAATCGATGCGATCATCTCAGGCCATAGCCATCTGATCTTCCCTGGTGATTTCAAAGGGCTTCCAGGTGTCGATACAGCAAATGGAACCATCAACGGAGTTCCTGTTGTCATGCCAGGCAACTGGGGCAATCACCTTGGCGTCATCGATCTTTCCTTGAAAAAAGTGAAAGGAAAGTGGGCTGTCCAGTCTGCCAAATCGCAGCTTCGAGCCATTTACGACAAGGCTGCGAAGATTAGCCTTGCGGATCCAGACCCAGAAGTGCTGAAAGCAGTTAAAGAAGATCATGAAGGAACCGTGAAGTATGTCCGCCAGCCTGTCGGAACAACGACTGCCGACATTCATAGCTATTTTGCGCTCGTCCAGGACGATCCTTCGATTCAGATCGTGACAAATGCGCAAAAATGGTATGTGGAAAACAAAGTGAAGGGCACTGCGGATGAAAATCTGCCAATCCTTTCTGCCGGTGCGCCATTCAAGGCAGGAGGCCGAAACGGTGCCAGCTATTATACGTATATTCCTGAGGGAACGATTGCCATCAAAAATGTTTCCGACCTCTACCTGTATCCGAACACTGTTTCGACAGTAAAAGTGAAGGGTGCCGATGTGAAAGAATGGCTGGAAATGTCCGCAGGCCAATTCAACCAAATAAAGCCGGGCGAAGCAGGCGAGCAGCAGCTTATCAACAATGCTTTCCCTACTTACAACTATGACGTCATCGATGGTGTTACTTACGAAATCGATGTGACCCAGCCGGCAAAATACGATACGACCGGAAAAGTGGTCAATGCTGAAGCAAACCGCGTCAAAAATCTGCAGTACGATGGCAAACCGATTGATCCAAACAAAGAATTCCTTGTTGTGACGAACAATTACCGTGCAAGCGGCCAGTTCCCTGGTGTCCGCAACAACACAGGCGTGGAAATGTACCCTGATGAAAACCGCCAGGCAATCATCGATTATATTTCTGCGGAAGGAACGATTGATCCATCAGCAGACAGCAACTGGAAGTTCTCTCCTGTAAGCGGTAGCGCGAACGTTGTGTTTGAGTCTTCTCCAGATGCTAAAAATGCAATTGGCGAAGGTAGCCCGATTCAATATGTAGGCCCTAGTGCAAATAGCTTTGCAAAGTATTCTTATAAACTGCCAGCGCTAAAAAACTTTGAACTTCAGCTGCTTGGCATCAACGATTTTCACGGACAAGTGGATATGTACAACCAAGACCTTAATGCTGGCGACGTTTGAGGTTAGGAATTGATTCCTTATTCGCCGTCACAGGGAACCCTTGCGTAGCAAGGGTTCTTTCTACTTATTCAATCTTAAGTTTTTAGAATATAATTTACTGGGGGTAAGGGTAAGTCCGATTGATATATTTTTCAGTTGGCAGTCATTTTTACATAAGTGGCATTAAGTCATAATGTATACAAAAATGTTAAGGAAAAAAGAAATTTACCTTCCTGGGGGCACTCACCCGTTAAAAGTAGTACGATTCTCAGTAGCTGTTCTTTACTTATTGTCTTTATTCGAATTCGTTTAAGTTTCATTCATTACTTCTGTCTGTTTTAATTATTCAAATATCTTCATAACCTTTTTATCCTAAAAATCCGATAAGCCCCTCTCCGATTAGGATGAGGGGCTTATTTCTCATGTGCATTTTCCAAATTTCTTAGTCCAATGCTGCCTAAGCAGATATTTCTTAATATTTTCCTTCTGTGAAGCAACCTGTTGTTTTTGTAATAGAAGAGCATGTTATTCTAAGAATCTACTATTTGTAAAAGCTATACGGAGCAAAGCATACCCAATGGTAATTCACTTTTCATTTAATAACTATTAAGCTAGAGAATAATGAAATATAACTTAATATACCTAGGTAGGCTTACCTTTCGTGAACCCAGAAGGAATGGCATTAGCTAATATGTAAACCAAAAGAAGAAAGGGGGGCGTTGGGAAAAAAGAGATCCGGAATTTCCCGAAACCTTTTTTGATTGTATTTCTGATTTTCAGTTAGTGGAGGGTATTTCAACTTTAATTCGCCAGGTCCAATTTCACCCTCCGAAAAACCTATTAATGCGACATCTCCTGATTTCCATGCGTATTCATAAATAATACCGGGATCGTCTTTCAATTCTACTCGCTCCAGATAACCGCCTGACTTGTAATCTTTCATAGTTTCTTTTTTCGCGATATTTTCTTCAGAAATACCTTGTTTTTCCATGTATTGATCGATAGCTTTCTCGGCTAAATACTTTTGAACAGGAAATACATAAATAAGAAATACGACAAGCACAGCGACTACAATTGTTATAAAGGTGTACGCTTTTTTCTTTTTAGACACATTAACCCCTACTTGTTTTAATATTTATAAATTTCTGAAATATTAATCTTCCAATTCAAGTCACTTTCAGGCCAGAGATTGGCATGATGCGGACTTTGCTGCCCCATTGCTGTTCGAGGAGCGTCTTGATATCGGAGCCTTTGACGTCTATTTTCACAAGGTTGTTTCCAAAAGGCTGAACCATGTATGCATGAAGACGGACACGTAGAATAGGTGGCGGCGGAGATGGCTACTCAGTTCTTGCAGGAATCCCTGACAAGACTGTCGACGTTGTTGACCTCGAAGCGCTTGTCCGCTACATCAAGGATAAAGGTGTCGTAAATCCCAAAATCGAAGGACGCGTTACAAAACTGTAAAAAATAGCAAAAAAGGAGCAGCCGTGCTAGAAGGCTGCTCTTTTTTGCTTTGAAGTGGTAAATAAGGTATAGGGAAAAAATAGTAAAATGGAATCAAATTTAAAATGTTGAAAGATTTTTTTCGCTGAAAACGTGGAGTTTAATAGCCGATAGAACTAGTTTTCCTCTCTTATAACTCTATCTATAGTTTAATAGTCTTGCCAAAAATACCGGTTTATAAGCGAAAACGCATGATAACTTTATATTAAAAATATTTACAATATTAAATAAAAGATGATATAATCAGTATCAGATTCTTCTGAAAATTTTAGAATCAAATTAGTGATATGGGGGGTATTTTTTTGAAGAAGAAGAGCAGTTTGAAGGTTTTTTCCAGCATCGCTGCTAGTGCTGTCGTAGCATCTTCCCTATTTACCGGGACTTTCGCCGCAGCACAGCAGGAGGCGAAACCTGAAGCGGTAAAGCCTGTGGCAGAATCAGCACCGATTGACTTGAACATTGTCGACCAGGATCGCCTTGCGAACGCACTAAAAGAGAGAGGGCTTATCAAGGAAAGCGCAACGCAGGCAGAAGTGGCGAAAGCAGTCCAAAAGTACCTCGACAAGAAGCAGGGGGAAAAGCCTGGTGTTCATCATGAAGAATCACATGCGAAGGGATTGACGAAAGAGCAGAAGCACTTCGACAAAAAAGCGAAGGATTTCCTATCGAAGCAAAAAGAGAAATTCAGAAAGCAGCTCGATAAAGGACATAAAAACTTCAAAAAAGGGAAACCAACAGGCCCTGCAAAAGTAGGTGCAGCAAAGGATGCAGGCTATAACGGTGCTGTGCGCGAAGACAAAGTGCTTGTCTTGCTCGTCGAGTATGCGGATTTCCCTCATAACAATATCGAGAAGCGAGATGGCTATATGTGGGCGGATGACTTCAACCGCGAGCATTACCAGAAGATGCTTTTCGGCGATGAGGAGTTCACTCTGTTTAACGGGGAAAAAGTACCGACTTTCAAGCAGTACTTTGAAGAGCAGTCTGGCGGCAGCTACACTGTTTCAGGTGAAGTTTCCGAATGGCTGAAGGTACCAGGTAAAGCGGCTGACTACGGTGCGGACAACCCTGCTGGCGGCCATGACAACGCTCCTGGAATCAAGGGAGCGCGCGGCCTTGTCAAGGATGCGTTAAACGCAGCTGTAGCATCTGGCATGAATCTAGCAGACTATGACCATTTTGATCAATACGATATCGATGGCGACGGCAATCAAAACGAAGCGGACGGCCTTGTTGACCACTTGATGATCCTCCACTCCGGTGTTGGACAGGAAGCTGGCGGCGGCAAGCTTGGTGACAATGCGGTATGGTCCCACCGCTGGACAGTAGGAAACGCGCCATATCGCATTCCTGGCACAACCTCATCTGTTCCTAATTGGGGCGGACAAATGGCAGCATTCGACTACACCGTTGAGCCAGAAGATGGCGCAGTTGGCGTATTCGCACACGAATTCGGGCATGATTTAGGCCTTCCGGATGAGTATGACACGCAATACTCTGGCCACGGTGAGCCTGTAGCTTCTTGGTCCATCATGTCTGGTGGAAGCTGGAACGGTAAAATTGCTGGAACAGAACCAACAAGCTTCTCTCCAATGAATAAAGATTACTTCCAAAAAGTAATGGGCGGCAACTGGGCGAACATCTTGGAAGTAGATTATAAGGATATCGATAAGAAGGGAATTGCGACTGTCATCGACCAGAGCGTGACAAAGTCCAAGAACCCTGGCATGGTAAAAGTCAACCTTCCTGGCAAGGAAGTCAAGGGAATCCAGACTCCTTTCGGAAGCAAGTACTATTACAGTGAGAAGGGTGACGATCTTCATACAACCCTTTCGACTCCAGAATTCGATTTGACAAACGCAACGAGCGCGAGCTTCGAATACAAAGCGAATTACGAAGTAGAATTCGACTATGACTATGTGAACGTCTCCGCAGTGACTGCTGACGGTCAAAAAGTTGTAATCGACAAGATCGGTGATAAAAACGTAGCAGGCGGAATGGATACTACAAAAGGACAATGGGCTGATCAAAAGTATGACCTGAGCCAATTTGCCGGCAAGAAAGTGAAGCTTGTTTTTGAATACGTAACAGATGGCGGACTTGCGCCAGAAGGTTTCGCAATGGACGAGCTGAAGCTAGTTGTTGACGGCAAGGAAGTCTTTGCTGACGGTGCAGAAGGCGCTGCTAGTGTTAAGCTTGATGGCTTCATTCAAACAAACGGCACCTTCCTGAAGGACCACTACTACTACATCGAGTGGAGAAACTATGCAGGCTCCGATAAAGCCCTTGAGTTCGCTCGCGGTGTGAAATACAACACTGGTATGGTCGTATGGTACGGCGATGAAAGCTTTGCGGATAACTGGACAGGCGTCCACCCTGGCGAAGGCTTCATTGGTGTCGTCGATTCCCATCCACAAGCAATTGTCGGAAAAATGGCTAATGGCACGCCAACGATCAACCAAAGCACAAGGTACCAAATTGCAGACGCAGCATTCTCTTATGACAAGTCTCCAGCATGGTACATTGAAAACTCTACTCGCGGAACGTATGACTACAAAGGACTTCCAGGTGTCACATCCTTTGACGATTCCCGCACGTACATGAACGAACTCATTCCTGATGCAGGCCGCAAAGTGCCGAACTATGGATTGAAGTTCCAAGTAATTGGCGAAGCGAAGGACAACTCTGCAGGAGCAGTCTGGATCCGCAAATAAGATTGTTAAAGGAAGCATTAGGCTTATTTGCCTGGTGCTTCTTTTTTGAGTGCGAGGGGAGTGCGAAATAATTATATAGAAGCCATAACCCTACATGAAGTTCCCCAACACACCAATCCCGCACAAAACCCTTAAAAATTGTCATTTTCATTGGTTTTTTCGTTGGAGGGATAGCGTTTTTGATGATGGGAGCCGATGTTGTTTAAAAGATTGTTACTGTAACCGGTTACACACTCGGATTTAGCCATGCTTGAGGCTATTGCTGGGAGTCTATCAACGGTAAACAGCGATCTATCAACGGTAAACAGCGATTTATCAACGGTAAATGCCGATTTATCAACGGTAACGCGTCCTATATCAACGGTAAATCGCATTTTATCTACAGTAGCTAGGTGACAGATCTCATTTCAGGATTATTATGGTAAAACCATAACCCTACATGAAGTTCCCCAACACACCAATCCCGCACAAAACCCTTAAAAATTGTCATTTTCATTGGTTTTTTCGTTGGAGGGATAGCGTTTTTGATTATGGGAGCCGATGTTGTTTAAAAGATTGTTACTGTAACCGGTTACCCACTCGGATTTAACCATGCTTGAGGCTATCGCTGGAAGTCTATCAACGGTAAACAGCGATTTATCAACGGTAAATGCCGATTTATCAACGGTAACGCGTCCTATATCAACGGTAAATCGCATTTTATCTACAGTAGCTAGGTGACAGATCTCATTTCAGGATTATTATGGTAAAACCATAACCCTACATGAAGTTCCCCAACACACCAATCCCGCACAAAACCCTTAAAAATTGTCATTTTCATTGGTTTTTTCGTTGAATGGGAGCATGTTAAAAACAAATTCTGCACGCTAACCCAACTTTTGCGCTCGATCTAATCTGGCGCCCTCCTCTTCGGACGCAGGCGCGCTGGACTTATCGCCTTGTTTTCGATACTATTCAATAAGAGATGAACTGAAGGAGAATACCCATGAATCAGAATCTAATAAATGAGTTGAAACCCTTTTTACAAAGCGCTTGGGAGAAGGCTGGTTTCACAGCGCTTACTTCCGTACAGTCGGAAGCGATTCCGCTGATCCTCGAAGGGCGCAACTTGGCCGCTGAGTCGCCGACAGGGACGGGCAAGACACTTGCCTACTTACTGCCGGTGCTTTCGCGAATCGACGTGGCGAAGAAAAATCCTCAAGTTGTCATTTTGGCACCTTCGCAGGAGCTGGCGATGCAGATTCTTTCGGAGGTCCATAAGTGGACGGAAGGAAGCGGTATCACTTCCACTTCCCTCATTGGCGGAGCGAACCTGAAGCGCCAGATCGAAAAGCTGAAGAAAAGCCCGCAAGTCATTGTCGGCACACCAGGAAGAACGAATGAGCTGATAAGCCAGAAAAAATTAAAGATGCATGAAGTGCGCATGGTAGTGCTCGATGAAGGCGATCAGCTGCTTGTACCGGAGCATCGTGCAACGGTTGAAAAAATCGTCAAGTCCACGCTTGCGAGCCATCGCCAAGTGGTGCTCGTTTCGGCAACGCTTCCGAAGCATACGGAGCAGGTTGCAAGTGAGATAATGGATGAGCCGGATATCCTGCGAATCAAGAAGGATGAAACGATCGATTCCGCTATCGTGGAGCACGGTTACTTTTTCCGAGATCCGCGCGAAAAAATCAAGGTGCTTGAAAAAATGTCGCGACTCGATGAGGCGAAGGTTCTCGTTTTCATGAAGGATATCGGCAATTTGACAGTCGCAGCGGAGAAGCTGCAGTTCAATGGGATTCAGGTTCGAATCTTGCATAGTGACCTTAACAAGCAGCAGCGTGCCAATAATCTCAAGCAATTTCGGGAAGGGGGAACCGAAATGCTGCTTGTGACGGATGTGGCAGCCCGCGGACTTGATATTAAGGGAGTCACGCATGTCGTTCATTATGACTTCCCGCGCAGTCTGGAGCAGTACGTCCATCGCTCAGGCAGAACAGGTCGTTTCGGCGCAGAGGGAACAGTCCTCTCTATTGTGAATGAACGCGAACTCCGCGACTTGAAAAAATATTGCAAAGAACTTGGCAAAACGCCTTCAGAGAAGGAATTTTACAAGGGGAAACTGATTCCTGCTGAAGAAAGGTAACAGCGTATATTTCCCTGATGTCTGCACATACTACCTCTGTAGCCTTCATAAAGGAGGAGTGGTCATGGGTAGACAGAAATTGGGCAACGCAAACGCTCAGCGAAACAACAACAAGAAAAAAGGCCATCGCACAAGTGAAGAACTCGTTGAATTCACAACAGGGCAAAAAGAAAAGAAAGTGAACAACCCGATTGACTAATATTCCAAGTCCCCCTCTCTTAATGGGGGATTTTTTGGTTTTATAATGGGTATAGATTATTCACAATGGGATATGGAGGAAACAACCGTGGAGAAAAGGAACGTCAGGGACTTGTCAAGCCAGTTTGAAGCGGCTTTTAACCGGATTCATAAGGCACTGAAGGAAATGGTGAAGAAATCGGAGAATAATTCCTTTGTTGAACTGCTTTATACCGGGTATAAAAGCAATTCACTTATCAGGAAATATAAGAATGAACTGCATCAGTTCGCAAAACTGCGCAATGCCATTGTCCATGAAAAAATTGATATCGATTACTATATCGCTGAGCCGCACAAAGAAGTGGTCGATCGGATTGGAGAAATCGCTTTCCACTTTGAAAAGCCCCAGCTTGCTGTTTCCATCGCCACCTCGCCTGTTTTTTATTATTATGAGGATAGTTACCTAAAAGATGTGCTAAAGATAATCAACAAATTCGAGTTCACAAGATTTCCCGTCTATGACCGGGACGGGGAATACACGGCGCTCTTGACATCAACCGAAATCATTCAGTGGATGGCAAAGCAGATTACAAGCACGTCGATCACCATTGAGAATGTAAAGGTGTCCGAGCTATTATCGAATAAAAAGAACTATTACGTCCGCTTTGTGGCAGAGAATGCCACGCTGTTCGAAGTGGAGGAATTATTCGAGGAATACCATACACGGGATAAGAAACTGCAGGCTGTCATTATTACGAAAAAAGGGAAGCCGAATGAAAAGGCGAAGGGCATCATCACGCCTTGGGATTTACTCGATAACGACTGATGGAAAAAGCCGCGCGAAAAAGCGCGGCTTTCTTTACATATTTTGCGAAAGAGTGGGACTCTGGGTTCGGTTTTTTCGGAAAACAGGGTAGAGACGTTTTGCCAAATAACCGGCAGAAACAGCGAGCAGGATGTCGCCAGGGAGACTGTATACGAATCCAATCATCAGGACATGAGAAAGGCTTGCAGGGGCATTCATCCATGTGTTCAATGCCATGTACAAGTACGGTACGCCGCAGGCATAGACAACGAGAAGCCCCAGCATATTCGCGATGATAAAAGCATTAGCTTTCGGGTCCTTTATTTTTTCTAAAAAGAAACCGACAGTGTAGGCCCCTAGGATAAAGCCAATCAAATAGCCGAAGGTCGGCTGAAAGATGTAGCCGAATCCTGCGCCGTTCGTAAAAACCGGAATGCCTGCAAGGCCGATTCCGACATAGAGCAGTTGGCTAGCGCTTCCTTTTTTGCTGCCTAACAGGCTGCCGGCAAGATAGGTGAACAGAATTTGCAATGTGAACGGCACATATGGAAGCGGAATTTTGATAAACGCGCCTACGGCTGTCATTGCAGCAAAAAGAGAAACAGCGGATAGCGTTGCGGCAGGCATTCTATTCATGGATCAGCACCTCCTTTTTATCGTGCGTCTCCTGGAAAAATGATTGTACGGATTCGTAAGCAGTATGTATCATTTTCTCGATCTCCTTTTTCGTAATGACATAGGGCGGCATGAAGTAGAGCACATTGCCGAGCGGCCTTAAGAGCAGTCCTTTCTCCAACGCAATCTTATAAATTTTGTAGCCAATACGATCTTCTGATGGAAAGGGTTCTTTAGTAGCCTTGTCCATTACCAGTTCCAACGCCCCTACCATACCAGTCTGCCTGTATTCCCCGACAAGTGGATGTTGCGAAAAAACCTGCTCGGCAAGCGTTTTCATATAAGCGCTTTTTTCGAGATTACTTTCCAATACATTCTCCTCTTCAAAAATGTTCAATACCTCGAGTGCGACGCGGCATGCTAACGGATTTCCTGTATAGCTATGCGAATGGAGGAATGCTTTTCCTGTTCCGTAATCATCATAGAAGGCTTGATATACTCTATCATTGGTCAGCACGACCGAGAGAGGAAGATACCCGCCTGTCAGTCCTTTTGATAAGCACATAAAGTCAGGGGTGATCCCCGCCTGCTCGCAAGCGAACATCGTCCCGGTGCGGCCGAAACCAACCGCAATTTCATCAGCAATGAGATGGACATCATAAGCTTTGCAGAGCTCCCGCAGCTTTTTTAAATAGGCAGGAGGATACATTTTCATCCCGGCAGCAGCCTGAATCAACGGCTCGATGATGACAGCACTTAGTTCTTCATGATGGCGTGCGAGCTGTTCTTCCATAAAAGCAATGCACGGCGCGCTGCAGCTTTCTTGTTTTTCACTGAAAGGGCAGCGATAGCAATCTGGTCCTTGCGCTCTAATCGTATCGAGCAAGAGCGGCTGAAAAACTTCATTGTAAAGGGAGACGCCTCCAACCGAAAGGGCGCCGATCGTTTCACCATGATAAGCATCGGTCAGCGCGAGGAAGCGTTTTTTAGACGTTTTTCCCGTTTGCTGGTGGTATTGAAAGCTCATCTTTAAGGCGACTTCAATTGCGGCGGAGCCATTATCGGCAAAAAAGACTTTGTTCAAGTTGCCTGGAGTGATGCTTGCCAGCTTTTCAGCAAGGAGGACTGCAGGTTCATGTGTGAAGTTGGCAAAAATAACATGCTCAAGCATTGTAGATTGCCGGGAGAGCGCAGTGCTGATGCGATCGTTTGCATGGCCGAATAAATTGACCCACCAGGAGGAAACCGCATCTATGTATGATTTGCCGTTTTCATCATAAAGGTAAATGCCTTTTCCCTTTTTGATGACAATGGGAGGAAATTCCTCGTAATCTTTCATTTGCGAGCAGGGGTGCCACACATGGTTAAAATCTCTCTGTTGCATATCTGTTTTCATAGAGTTATCAACCTTTCGAAAAATTCAACTTGCAGGTTTTTTAATTCTGTCAGATCCGCTAGTTTTGGAATGACGGTGAATGGCAAAGAAGTAAGATTCTGTATCGTTTCGATATTGTTTTTTTCAAGCTCAGTTCCTTCAAATTGGTTGAAGACGATTCCAATGACAGGGATGTCCATGTTTTTTAGCGCCTTGAGCGATAGCACCGTATGGTTGATGGTTCCAAGGCCTGTACGGACGACGAGGACGCAAGGCAAGTTGGATTCTTTAATTAAAGAAATAAAATGATAGCCTTGCTTGGCGTCGAGCGGAACATACAGACCGCCAGCCCCCTCGCAAATGACATGGTCATAATGAGAGAGATTCTGCTGTAATTGCTCTAAAATGATATTTTTGTCAATCGTTTGTCCTTCAAGCATGGCAGCATAGTGCGGGGAGGCGGGTTCTTTGAAGGAATAGGTGTTAGTGTTGTTTTCATTAAGTTCTGCCATGCTGAAAGTTTGATAGAATGCAGTGTCTTCATAGTATGAGGTGTCACCTTCTGTGATGATGCCTGTCTGGACAGGCTTGTATGGAAGAACGGAATACCCTTTTGCTTGAAGTGTGCGCATAAAAAGGGCGGTGACAATCGTTTTTCCAACGCCTGTGTCACTTCCGACAATCCAGAAGTGGTTAGCCATAGATTTTTCCTCCTTGAATATATGTTAACTAATTATATAATAGGTTAACACATTTTAGCTGCGCTTGTAAAATTGATTGACGGAGTTTTCAGATTATTATATACTCTATCAATCAAATTTTTTTAGGCAGGTGGGAAGGTTGGAACAAAAATTCGAGACGACCGTACTTCATGGCACGAAGAAAAATCAAGGAAATATTAAGAGCAAGACGATGCCGATATACCAGACATCTGCTTTTTCGTTCGGAGGTTTAGAGGAGCTGGAAGGGTATTATCATGGGGAGGGCAACTACCTTTATTCTCGTGTTGGCAACCCGAATACGGATGAGTTGGGAACGGCTGTCGCTGTGTTAGAAGGGGCACCTGTGGGTGTTGCTGCTTCATCAGGATTGTCTGCGATCCTTGCGGGAATTCTTGCAGTAGCCAAAAGCGGCGATCATATCGTAGCGGCTGCTGATGTGTATGGCGGCAGTTATTTTATGCTGGAGTCGGAATTGAGGGATTTGGGTGTCGAGACGACGTTCGTGCCTTTCGGGGATCTGGGAAATGTGGAAAAGGCGATTCGACCGAATACAAAGCTGTTGTATACAGAGTCGATTACGAATCCGTTTCTTCGCGTGGAGAATATCGAAGGCGTTGTGGCGATTGCGAAGGAGCACGGTTTGTACACGATGGTCGATAATACGTTCGCGACACCGTATCACTGCAAGCCATTTTTAACTGGTGTGGATCTTGTAGCGCATAGTGCTACAAAGTATATCGGAGGGCACAGTGACGTGACAGCGGGTGTTATCGTCGGTGAAGAGTCGCTGATGGCGAAGGTGCGGTCAAGGGTTGTGAACATGGGCAGTAATCTGAGTCCTTTTGAGGCATGGCTTGCGTGCAGAGGTTTAAAGACGCTGGCGCTTAGAATGAAGGCGCAGTCTGGAAATGCGTGCAAGCTAGCGGAAGCGCTGCGGGAAAACGAAGGCGTGGAAGAGGTTTATTACCCCTTCGGGGAAGTTGGGGCGGATGCTGGCGATGGTGCTCGCGATTGCGGTGGTTATGGTGCAGTAGTGACTATTAGGCTTGCTGGCGCGGTGAATGTGGATAGATTTTTTTCATCGTTACAATGGGTGAAGATTGTGCCAACGCTTGCAGGCGTGGAAACTTCCGTTTCTCATCCTTTGACTACATCGCATAGAGCGCTTCCTAAAGAGGCGCAGGAGGCTTTGGGAATCACGAACGCGGTGGTCAGAATATCAGTCGGGATTGAGGATAGCGGGGACATTGTTCGAGTATTTGAAAGTGCGATTCGGGCAGGGCTTTGATTTTTCATCATGTTTAGACTTACATGAGGCGGGTAGTTTTACATATGAAGATGACAACAACCCGTCTAAAGGAGGAATAAATATGAATTTGAAAATGAATGAACATGAAAAGCACCTTGTTGGAGTTTACAATAATGAGCGCGATGCGATTGACGCAATTGAAGACCTGAAGAGACAGGGCTACAGCACGGAGGATATTTCCGTCATTGGCCGTAATGATGATGATGTGGAAGATATCAACGATGCCACTGGTACAAAAACGGAGGAAGGCTTAGCTGCTGGAGCGGCTGCAGGTGGCGCGCTCGGCGGCATTGCCGGATTGCTTGCAGGTATCGGTGCATTAGCGATTCCTGGAATCGGGCCAATCGTGGCTGCGGGTCCTATCGCTGCAACTTTGACTGGAGCTGCAGTTGGCGCAGGCGCAGGCGGACTTGCGGGAGCGCTGATCGGAATGGGCATTCCGGAAGAAGAAGCAGACCGTTATGAAGGCTATGTGAAGGAAGGCAAGATTCTTGTTGTGGTAGAGCGTCGTGATGACTTGCGTGGGCGCGGGTCTTATGATGCAGACGCAAATGCGAACCTCACTGGAGGGACGATGACTTCTAACATGCCAAATGACGGTATCAGGGGCGACGCAAACGCACCAAGTGCTGGCGGTGTGTCCATGACGGACGGCGATATTGCTGAACCGCCACTCACATCCAACAACCCAGCAAATCCAAGAGTCACCGGCCGCAAAGACTTCTAATGAAGCACCGTGGTAAAGCACAACACCGTGGTAAAGCACAACACCGTGCCTGACCCCCGGTCTGGTAAAGAGGTAAAGTGCGAAAGCGTGCCTGACCCCCAACGCGGTAAAGAGGTAAAGTAAAGAAGTTTCCTGAAGGAACGTTCCTTTCCTCATTTGGTGAAGGTTGTATATAATTCTTTCGGACAGACTTTCGTTTGTCCACATGGAGGAATCCATCAAGTGCAAAAGAGCTGTGGATCACTTATTCCACAGCTCTTTTGCTGTTGTTTTGTATTATATAGCATAGCGTGCTGGGGTAATTTGGTAAAGGGGAAAAGCGTGCCTGACCCCCGGCGCGTTGAAGAGGTAAAGTAAAAAAGCGTGCCTGACCCCCTTGTGCGGTTATGTCTACGTTGATAAATGATGGCATCGTAGGGAGTAAAAGAGATTTATTATCACAGTGATGAGATTATTATGGTATTTATTGGTTGTTGAATAAAATTTAGCATTTTTCTCATCCTAATTTGGGAGGAGGATTGAGAAAATGTTGAAAAAGATGTTTTTTACCTTGGCTGTTTTGTTGTTGCTTCCTACCATTTCCTTTGCACAGCAGGTTTATACAGTACAGCCGGGAGATACAATGTGGAAAATTTCTGTAAGGTATGAGGTAGGGCTTTCGGAAATTATTAATGCAAATAGGCAAATTAGGAATCCCGCTCTAATTTATCCAGGGCAAAAGTTGACGATACCTGAAGTCAGTGCATCTAAAAATGTGGAATATCAGGTGATTCAGCTGACAAATCAGGAGAGAGCTAAGAATGGACTCAAGCCGCTAGCTGCAGATTGGCAAGTATCCAGAGTTGCAAGGTACAAATCTATTGATATGAGGGATAAAAATTATTTCTCCCATACGAGCCCGACATATGGCAGCCCTTTTAATATGATGAAGAACTTTGGAATCAACTACAGAAGCGCTGGAGAAAACATTGCTGCTGGTCAACGGACACCTCAAGAGGTAGTAAGGGCCTGGATGAACAGTCCAGGGCACCGTGCCAACATTCTCAATGCGAACTATACGCATATTGGTGTAGGATATGCTTCAGGCGGCTCTTACGGGCACTATTGGACTCAAATGTTTATCTCGAAATAAACTGCTACAGGAAGAGGCCGGCGAAATCGCCGGCCTCTTCGCTATTTTTGTTGCTTTACCGCACTACTACACCGGGGGTCAGGCACGCAGCACCAGAGCACCGCACCACCGCACCGGGGGTCAGGCACGCTTTATTTAAGTAAAGCGCCATTTGGTCCTATGGGGAATCGGTCGCAGGTCTTAGTGTGAAATCAAGCGTGGGGTCGTTATGGCTTTTTTGGCCGCGGGGTATGATGGAATCAAGAAAGGAGGGAGCGAACATGAAAAAATTTGGTTTGCTGGTAGCAGGAGGTATCGCGGCCATTGTCTTGATCGCCAACATCGGCTCGCTAATCGGGTTGGCCATCAGCATCGTATTAATGTACCTTGTGCTGAAACAGTTCCTGAAAGCGGGCAGCACCTTCAAAAAAGTCATGTGGGCCATCCTCGGTCTGGTCATCCTGTCAACAGCCATCGGCAACGTACCCGCATTTTTTGGCCTGGCGGGAGCAGCGGTACTCTATCTCGTCTATAAAAAATGGTCTGAGCCGAAAACATTCGATTTTAAAGAAGACAACGATCCGTTCGACAATTTTGAAAAGCAATGGGCTGAACTAAACAAGTAAAAGAAAAAGGAGAGGATAGACATGAACAACTTCATTAACCGTATGAAAAATATCGTTATGGCAGATCTTCACGAGGCTTTGGAAAAAAAGGAAAAACAAAACCCGATTGGTCTTCTTAATCAGTATTTGCGCGATTGCGAACGGGAAACAGATAAGGTGAAAAAGCTGATTGAACGCCATCGCCAGCTTCACGTACAGTTCGAAAAGGAACTCAAACTTGCAGCTAACATGGCTGAAAAACGCAAACGTCAAGCAGACATTGCCGCAGCGGCTGGTGAGGCACAGCTCCAATCCTTCGCCACCTTAGAGCAAGCACAGTATGAACAAAGAACGGAGCGTCTGCGCGCGTCGCTTTCAGAGGTGAAAGCCCAGATTTCCGAATTGGAGCAAAAATACGAAGAAATGAAGCACAAGTTAAAAGATATGCATATCAGAAGGCTTGAGTTAATGGGAAAAGAAAATGCTACAAAGGCAAATCGCAGGATGGACATGGTGATTCATACTGATAAATATGAAGAAACCGCCGGCTCCAGATTTGCTGAAATCGACGAATACCTCGAACGGCTTGAACAGGAAGCGGACCGAAACTATATGCACTCCACCATCGACAGCCGCATCGCCCAGCTCGAAAAAGAACAAAAAAATCAGGAAACCCATACTATTTCCTAAACACAACGTGGTATCCTAAAGAGAGGCGCAGAAATTCTTCCGCGCCTCTTGAATCATTCAAAAAATTGCCGGATCCTTCATAGAGCTATGACAGCAATCAAGAAAGAAAGCGGGGATGGACATGCTTAAAAATAAAAAAGACTATATAGGCTGGATTGTGATTATCAGCATTGTTCTTCTGCTGCTTGAGATTGCTTTCTTTAACCAAGGACTGATTTTCTCCCTTCCTATTTCCGGTGCAATGGCTTATTTTGGTTGGAAAAAGATGCCTCGCAAGTTCGGAAAGCTGCTATTTTGGATCGGGCTGCTTATTTTAGCAAGCAGCATCCTCGGCATGATGATATTTCGATTTTTCCTGTTCGCTTTCCTTTTATATTTAATTATCGAATTTGCCCAATCAAAGAAAAATCCGCAAAAGATCACACCAGTATTCATACAGCCAAAAGAAGAATCGTCACAAACAACAATCGTGGTAAAAAAGCCGCTTTTTCAAAACCAGTTGTTTGGACACCAACAGACACAAAGCCATGTTTATGAATGGAACGATATCAACATTTTTACTGGTATCGGTGACAGCATTATTGATTTTAGTTATACAGTCCTGCCAAAGGGTGAATCGGTTGTCTATATCCGTAGCCTCATTGGAAGCATTAAAGTTTTTATCCCATATGATATAGAAGTATGCATCAGCCAAGCAACACTTGCAGGCTCGATCGATGCGCTCGACCATCATGATGGAAAAATTTTTAACCAGAATCGCCTTCTTAAGACTCCTGATTATGATGGAGCTCCACAGAGGATTAAGATTGTAACATCCATGATAGTTGGGGACTTAGAGGTGAAAAGGATATGAATAGCATTTTGCGGCAGGCTATCGGCGGAATATTCGTAAGCGTCCTGTTCCTCCTTTTTCTGACGGGAACCTATATCTATGTTTTTCCGCTAAAAACCATCGGTGATTTATGGGAACAGGAGGTGTTCGATATTCCCTTTATCCTGTTCACCGCCTCCGTCAGCATCATGATTGGATTGCTGCACGGGTTGTTTTCAGGCTTTTTCCATTACCGACAGTACCAAAAAATTGACCAATGGCTTTTTAGTCTGGAAGAAGGAAAATCTTCACATCAGGAAGATGTCGCTATGCTTCAGGAAGTAACCAACATATTTGAGCGGATTGGCAGGCTCCAGAAGCAAATCTCTGATAAAGCGAAGCTCTCTCAGCGCCTCGCAACGGAAAAAGCGGAGGAGCAGGAGGTGAGAATCCAGGAAATCATTTCACAGGAGCGGAATCGGCTGGCACGCGAGCTGCATGATTCCGTGAGCCAGCAGCTTTTTGCGGCTTCGATGATGATGTCTGCGATCAACGAGCAAAATGAAGGAGGGGAGGATAACCTTCAAGCAAAACAGCTTAAAATGGTGGAAGAGATGGTTCAGCAGTCTCAGCTTGAAATGAGGGCGCTCTTATTGCATCTCCGCCCAGCGGCGCTCAAGGGAAAGAGCCTGCAGGAGGGAATGGATGATCTGTTGATGGAGCTGCAGCAAAAGGTATCTATGAAGATTTCCTGGAAAGTGGAATCCTTCCCGCTAGATAAAGGTGTGGAGGATCACCTTTTTCGCATATTGCAGGAAGGTGTATCAAATACATTGCGACATTCCAAAGCAGATGAGCTGGACGTCCTCCTTGTAAAAAGGGATGACCTGGTGATATTGCGCGTCACAGATGATGGTGTCGGTTTCGAGCCGGAAAACGGGAAAGCGGGCTCTTATGGTTTACAGAATATGTACGAACGTGCTGGAGAAATAGGCGGCACGCTGAAGATTGTCAGTGTGAAAAACAAAGGCACCAAGCTTGAGGTAAAGGTGCCTATCTTGCATACAGCAGGTGATAAAAATGATTAAAGTGGTTTTTGTCGATGATCATGAGATGGTTCGTATCGGCGTATCTTCCTATTTATCTGCCCAGCCTGATATTGAAGTGATTGGGGAAGCGGACAATGGACGGACCGGTGTGGAAATGGCTTTAAAATTAAGACCGGATATTATTCTGATGGATCTTGTCATGAAAGAAATGGACGGAATTGAGGCGACGAGGCGAATTATCGAGGAGTGGCCTGAAGCAAAGATTATCGTCGTGACAAGCTTTTTGGATGATGAAAAAGTATACCCCGCACTTGAGGCTGGCGCGACAAGCTATATGCTGAAAACTTCTAAGGCGAGTGAAATTGCTAATGCCATTAGAACGACCTATCATGGTCAGCCTGTACTCGAGCCGGAAGTGACCGGGAAAATGATGCGAAAGATGCGGAAGAGGAATGAAATGCTCCCGCACGAAGAACTGACAGAACGTGAAATGGAAGTCCTGCTGCTGATTGCGGAGGGAAAGGCGAATCAGGAAATCGCCGACGAGCTGTTCATCGCACTGAAAACAGTGAAAACCCATGTCAGCAACATCCTGAGCAAGCTGAACGTACAAGACCGTACCCAAGCCGTCATTTACGCATTCAAGCACAGACTGGCCAAATAAAGGCAAGCGTGCCTGACCCCCGGCGTGGTGAAGCAATAAAGCAACGCAGCGTTCCTGACCCCCGGCGCGGTGATAGGATAAAGCGCCATGGGGTCATTGCTTCTAACCATTCCTTGCTTTATTACATCACCACACTGCAACACAAAACACTGTACCATCCCGATTACCTATAAAAACCCCCGGGCTTTCTTAAGTTAATCGCCTCATCCGGGGGTCGTACTTGTCTAGGCGCACAAGCATTTCGCTTAGCGCTATATTGATTACTTCTCGTTCCTTAAATTCTTGCACCAGCTCGGATTTGAATTTAGTTTCCGTTATAGTTTGCTGTTTATTTAAATGCTCCTTTATTTGGTCGCACATCCAGAGCTGATAATCAGAAAGCGTTAAACATTTATGCATGCAACCCACTCCTTTATTCTCCCATTACCCGCTTAAATGCCTGTCATAAACAGTTTATGAAAATGATAACACTTCCAATTATCGGGAGTTGTAGGGTGCATTTGGACAGCAAAATTCTAACCTATTTCCATCTTCATACCATTCACGGCCCGAAAGTAATTCCGAACTCAACCAGACTGAACTCAACCAAACTGAACTCAACCGAACTGAACTCAACCGAACTGAACTCAACCAAACTGAACTCAACCAAACTGAACTCAACCGAACTGAACTCAACCCAACCGAACCTCTATCCATCACCCACTGCACTACTCCCAAAACCCTTGCCCACACCTGTCCTTCGCCACATCCAGCGCGGCCACAGCCAGCGCGCCTACATCCTCCCCAATCCAACTAACCATTCCCCACACTTATTAATATTTCCCCAGGTTGTCTCATAGATATAGAAAAGCACTGCAAGACACACAAAGGGGAGCGTTTATGAAAAATTTACTGAAAGGGATGGCAGTCTTGGTTCTCGCAATGTTCCTTGGCGAGTGTGCCGAGTTCTTGATCAATATGATCCTGGCAAGGGAGCTTGGCGAAAGCGGAATCGGCCAGTATATGACTATCCTTCCATCCATTTTCCTAATCATGATGCTGGCGAGCTTCGAATTGCCCGCATCGCTTTCTAAGCTTGTAGCCGAACGCGACAAAAAATATCATCGCAGTCTCATTAAACACGCTTTCCGCATGACGGTCATATTCAGCATTTGCCTGCTTATCATTGCTGCGATGACTATTCCATTCATTCCAGTGTTCCGCGAATCCCATCCAATTTTGAAATATATCGTGCTGCTGCTCATTCCACTAGTGTCCTTTTCTGCAATTGCCCGAGGCTACTTCATGGGCAGAGAGCACACTGGAAAAATTGCAGTCTCGCATCTTATGCGGCGCATCGTCCAAATGCTTTTGCTCGCCTCTGTGTACCAAGTGCTCGACTTCGAAAGGCCGGTCGCGCTGCTCATTGCCTTTTGTACGCTTGCCGCAAGCGAAGTAGCTGTTTTCCTTTATTTCGTTTATGCATTTATTATTTCCTATCAGGAAATCAAACGCATGACTGGCGAGCGTTTGTCAGCAGGCGATGTAAGGCGGAGCCTGGCTTCTGTTTCGATACCTTCCACTGCATTAAGACTTTTCCATGCTCTAGCACATGCAGCACAGCCTTTCCTGATAAAATGGGCGCTCATCAAGTCGGGCGTACCGATGGACACCGCGACAGAGCAATTCGGCATGGTGGCGGGGGTCGCCATGACCATTGGCACTTTCCCGGCCTTCATTGCCCATTCCTTCATGGTTGTCCTCATCCCGGCAGTGGCTAAAATGCAGGCAGGCGCTAACCGCTTGCAGCTCAACCAATTGCTCCAGCAAGTCATGCTATTGACAGCGCTATACGGTATACCTGCTGTTGCAGCTGTCTACTTTTTCGCTGGTCCGCTTACTTCCCTGTTTTTCCACTCCGACGATGCAGCCTACTACGTGCAGCTCCTTTGGCCGTACTTTTTGCTTCATTATTTCATCATTCCCATGCAGGCCTTTCTCATCGGTCTCGGGCTCGTTAAGGATGCTTTCTACCACACCTTCTGGACGACAGCCATTACTTTTTTGATTATTTTCTTTCTTGGCTCCAGACCTGAATGGCAGATGTCCGGCATCATTATCGGAATGAATGCTGGAACAGTCCTGCTCGCGATGATGCACTATCTCACCATTTGTAAAAAAATCGGGGTGTCTTGGACGCTCATGCAGCTGGAAAAATAGGATTCAAAAATACTCACGAAAAAGGATTTTGCCACCGAGTGGCGAATGTTATCTTAATGACTAAATGACTAAGAACAGGGGGGAAACGATGGATAAAGTTTTGCGCGGCCATCACCTCTTATGTGTACACGGCTTCAGGGGAATGGGCTACAGCCCAGCTTTTATTGAAAAAATGGCTTCCATCGTCAAGGATATTAGAGACGAGAAAAAGGATTTTTTTATCACGACTGTCGAAGCTTTCGACGATGCATGCATGGCGTGCCCGCATAAAGGTGCTGCTGAATGCGAGGCGGGGGAGGGGGCCAACGAACATGTGCTGGGCATGGACGCCAAGGTGCTGCGCCATTTGGGACTGCAGCATGGCCAACAATACCTGAAGTCGGACATATTAAAACTCACCGCCGAAAAGGTCGTCCCGGATGACCTCGACACTCTTTGCGCCAACTGCTCATGGCTCTCCTACGGTGTCTGCAAAGAAGGAATCGCCAATTTAAGAAAAAAAGATATCGATGAACCGAAAAAAAAGCCTGCACTGCAGACTTCTAAAAAATAAATTTAATAAGGATTTTCATCATCCCCGACCTGCTGCCGAAGGATTTCTTCAGGAAAAATGGCTCTGATTTGTTCCGTATTACCGTACACAACAGCTCTATCCCCGGGATGGAGCTCTGTGTCGTAAGCATTTTTCCGCACTTTTACGTCTCCGCGCCGAATGAAAAGGACGTTTATGTCCTCAGCTTGTGGAGAAAGGCACCTTTATTTCTTCCACAAGCTTTTTTATTTTAATTCCATTTAGCTTTTTTACTGTTTAATATCTCCTTTTCATAAAAAAACAAAGATCGCCACTCACTTTCCTAGCCTTGCTAGGTGTGTGACGATCTTTTTTATATTCTGGCACGCTGCAGTGAGTAGGACCTGCTCACTCGCATTGTGCAATCCCCGTAACCGGCAATAGCGAAGCCCATGCAGTTCTTTTGAATCTGCGAAGCTTCGCTCTACTTTTTCTTTTCTGAACTTATAAAGCATCTTTCCAGAGAGGGAGAGCCTGTTTTGACGAACCTTCTCCTTGAATTCTTCCCACACATGGCGCGTAACGATCTTTTGTGTATTCCTTGATCGGGTACACTCCTTTAGGAGGGGGCATTCGGAACATCTCTTTGGATCTGACTTATATTCACGGTAACCTTCTCTTGTCGTTGTACGATAAACTAACTCCTGTCCATTTGGACAAATGTAAACATCTTTCTCTTTATGATAGGTAAACTTCCATTTAGGAAAAAGTCCTTTTGTCGGCTGGTATCTACGATGGGCGATCACTCCAAAAACCTTACGGTCATGAAGTCCTTTACAAATTGGATTTGTTAAATATCCTGAGTCGAGTGCCACTGCTTCTACCTTAAATCCAAAACGATCCATCTGACGGTCAAGCCTAGAAAGATAAGGGACAGAGTCATGGACATTTCCCGGAGTAACATAAGCATCAGTAATGATATTGAACTTCATATCGGTTGTTCGATGATCAAGATAACAGAACATCTCCTGCTTATTTTCCCTGGACATGAAGCCACAATCTGGATCGGTTGTGCTTTTTCGAATTTGTTTGGTCTCTGTCACCTCCTCTCTTTCTTTTAGTGCTTTTTTCCGTGTTGGAATCTATCCTCTTCCACAGCTCTATTGAGTTCTTCTATGTATTCCCGAGTCTCCACTTCGACTTCTTCCCGTGTAAACTTGTGCTTATTGGCATTCGCTTTAAGGTGAGTAGAGTCAGTAAACAGAACTCTTCCACCAACCATTTTATGATTCATGGCTAACAGGACAATCTCATCAAAAATTTCTTGAAAGATATTCGTATCTTTAAAACGGGTTCTTCTATTCCAACTGATGGTCGAGTGGTCCGGCACAGGATCATTGAGCTTCAAGCCAAGAAACCATCGATAGGCTACATTTGTTTGCACTTCCCGTTCTAATCGGCGTTCCGAACGGATGCCATAAAAATAACCAATAAACATCATTTTAAATAGAACTAGTGGATCCGAAGGACGCCCGGTACTCTCGGAATAATAAGGACGCAATTTCTCCCCGATAAAAGAAAAGTCTATGTACTGGTCCACCTTTCTTAAAAAGTGATCCTGGGGAACCAAATCCTCAATTAAAACAAATTCTGCTTCTCCTTGTAATTCCCTTTTCGGTTTGAACATCGCATCCACCATCCTAAGTGTCATATTAATAATATTATATCAAATTAACGCGGTGAATGAATAAAGAAATCGGATAAAAATTAGGCTGTCGAGAGTTTCTCGACAGCCTGAGGACGTTTATGTCCTGATTTTCTTCAATGAGCTTCCGGAACGTTTTACCGGCAAGGTCGGATTTTTCCGGAATGGACAGCTCGGCAATTTCATCCTTCTCACTAAAAAGAATCACATCGGAAACAGGGAGATCGGCAATATTATAATTTTTCTTCAGTTCCCCTTTCAAATGCTTCCCAAGCTTTTTTTTCACAAAAGGAGTTTTCATAAACAGGGTGATAACCAGAAGCGCCGCGGCGATATAGCCGATTTCCGTGGCGAAAAAGTTATCTGATAAGAGGGAAGAAATCGCGGAAATAATGACAGCGAGGGAAAAAGCGCCGAATAGGATAAGGAAGGCACCAAGCCGCCTTCTGAATGGATGGTCAATGATTAATTCCGACTCGCCTGTCGTAAATCCCGTACCTGTCAGCATGGAAATCACCTGGAATCTTGCCACATGATGGTCAAGACCTGTCGCGATGAAAAGAATGACATTTATTTCGATTACGGCGAAGACAATTCCAAGGTAAATGAGGATAAATAAAAAGCCCATAAAATTTCCTCCATTTCATCAAGACAAAAGAAGCCCGGGGAGGAACCCCAAGGCTGGAAGGTTATTTTTGCTGAAGATTTTCATTGTAATAGTTAACGCCGTACATCGAACCTTCGCTGACCATTTTGTTGTCTTCTACATCATGCGGATCCGGGTTGCCTGCTTTTTGGACAGGAAGGACATCTTCTTTTCCTCTCGATTTCATCGTCATGACTTTGTCTTTGGCGTTTGTAGCCACCTTTTTCAACTTTTCCACGTTTTCCTTTGGCTTCATAGCCATCCATACTGCTGCAGCGCCAACACCGAGAAGTACATATGGTTTCATTGATTTTGCTTGCATCGTTTAGTCCTCCTTTTATGTTTGCCCGATATTCAGGTATATTTCGTTCCACTTGCTGTACATTAAATTTACCCTAAAGCGGGGGAAGAGAAACATGAACCTTTAAAAAAGTAAATGTTAGCAACTCCATCTTCAGGGGAATAGAAGAAGAAATTAATGAAAAGTAGTGAGGGACATGAATACATTTAATGAAGGCAAGTGGAAATGGTATCAAGTATCAATCAATAATATCGACGAAATCATACCTTTGACGCAAAAACATCCAGGATGCGGCATGTGGGTCAAAGAAATGGAACATAAAAAATCCAACTCTATTAGAGTGGATGCCAGGACGGAAGGGGAAGAGTTCATCTGGGGCTCGCTTGTGTACCAGCAGGATGTTGAAAGCCGGGAAGACTACAATCTGTTTCATTTTTATCTGACGAAGGAGTTTTTTGTCACCGTTGATTTTAAGCCTCCGCTTCTTGCACAAAGCGATTTTGAAGAAGTGAAAAAGCAGATGGACCACGCAGATAATGCGGTGGAAGGTTTTTTTGTGCTGATTGGGGAAATATTGAACGACTATCTTAATCGAATCGACTTGTTCGAGGACAGGCTGCACGATCTTCTCTGGAAAGTAAAAAAACAAAACAATCTTAAAATCCTTGAGCGCATTTATGATAATCGGCATGAACTTCTCATATGGAAAAACTTGATGATTCCCATCACTGAATTGAAGTTTGCCATGGAAGAAGCCTTTGGCGATGAAATCAAAGAAGGCCCGGAGTTCAAGCGGGCGACACGGAGAATGACAAGAGGAAGAATTGTCATCCAAGAATATCAGCAGGAAATTGATACATTGATTGACCTGGAGGAAGTTGTTTCCTCGCATAGAGGAAATGAAATCATGAAGACGTTGACCGTCATGACAATCATGTTCACGCCAGTCATGGCATGGGGCGCGCTTTGGGGAATGAACTTCAAAATCATGCCGGAGCTTGGCTGGAAATATGGCTATTTGTACGCGCTTATCCTTATTATCGTGTCCACTCTTGGCCTGTATGTTTACCTGAAAATGAAAGGCTGGATGGGGGATATTCTGAAAGGGAAAAAGAAAAATTCGTTCTTTGAATAAAAAAATCGCTTGGAGTGGGTGACTTAGATGATAGATGTGCATGTGGATTTCCATTCTAAGCGCTTCCTCTTCCGCGGGTGGCCCGTTGGAAAGCATGAACGGATGCGTTTGGCGGTGTCTTCCCTGTCCCATGCTCCCGCAGAAGTCTCCGGGCTTCCTGATGAGATAAATCGGAAATTCTGGTCTGATTTTACCGTTTTTTTCAGTGTGTACACTCCTGCCAATTCCCAGCCCGGTCTTCATCGCCCAAAACCTTAAAAATTGTCATTTTGCAATGTTTTTCTCAGGAAAAAGTAGACATTTAAGAGCAGGTAGCCGCTATTTTGCATAAGAATGTCCTCTGTAATTGGTTTCATCATTACAAAATGCAAAGTATCATACACCTGCAAAGACGGTATCTACCGTAATGGCCCGGTTATCTACGGTAAACCTCAATTTATCTACGGTAAATGCCTTTTTATCTACGGTAATCGGAGAAATATCTACAGTAGCATACATTAAATTCCAGATAACACGATGAAAGGCCTCCGCTCAAAAGGGCGGAGGCTTTATTAGTTTCCTAACCTATAAGCAAGGTTGTCCTATTTTTCTTTATTTGAAAAATTTCACAAGCATGATTGCAGGGATATGCCATTTTTCGTTATTCAGCCAGTTTCACAAGCATGTGTGCAAGCTTGTGCTGTTCTTCTTCGGTGCCGACTTTCCATAGCTCTCGCAGAAGCTGTTCTTCGCGGTTGCGCGGCTCTACTTTTTCAGCGAGATAGTCAGCGATTTTTTGTGCGGCAGACGCAAGCTGCTCTTCGTTGAGGCCTGCTGTCTTTCCGAGCTGGATTCGCTTATGAAGATACGATTTAAACTCTTCGAAGTTGCCGAGAATATCGTCCGCACGTGAACTATCCATTCTATCCATTGTTTCTTCTACTTTATTTGTATTCACTGCTCCGTTTTTCTCTATCATATGATCTTTTTCCATTGTTTTCTCCTCCTTTGATTTACCGTTATGTCTATTAAATAGCCCACTATCAGCAAGCTTAAACAAGCGGCAGCACATCGGAGGAAATGAAAGAAGGTACAGGCCGCTTGGCCCGTACCTTCTTTCAGTCCGCTATTTTCTAACGGTCAGGGAGAGGGGAGTGTGACACTTGGATGAACCGATTCTAAATATATCGGTTCAGGACGAGCGTCCCTTTTGCCATTTCGGCAAAACTCCCTCCGTTCGCAATGCCAATGACAGAGTCAGAAGTCGCTATGTTCTTCAACTTGAACCAGTCCCTTCATGTTATATTGGCCTTGCACTTTTTCTTTACCCGGCTGTGAAAAAATAAACCGTTGTAAAACTTGGAAATCAATCGTCGCTTGAAAGAATACCAAAGATTCGTAGCAGGCTGATGAACAAGTTGATGAAATCTAGATACAGGTTAAGCGCCATTAGCGGCACTTCTTCCGCACTGACACCATAGCGCTTCATCATGTTGAAATCATAGAGTACATAGCCGCTGAATACGAGAACGCCAACGAAAGAGAATGCGAGCATGCCCGATGATGAAAGCGGCATGAACAGATTGAAAATCGAAATAGCAATCAGCGCTAGAAGTGCTGCAAGCAGGAATCCGCGCATGAAGCTGAAGTCACGCTTTGTTTTAGTCGCATATACGGCAATGCCGGAAAAAACGACGGTCGTGGTGCCGAGTGCCATCAAGACAACATTGGCTCCAGAAGCTGCGGTGTAATAGGCAATAATCGGGTAGGTTGTGATGCCGGAAATAAAGGTAAATACATACAGGAATGTATAGCCTATGCTCTTTTTCCTGCGGAGGAAAAACGCCCCGATTAGCATGGCCATCTCTAAGATGGCGAGTGGCATGAAGAGTGCAGGAGGAATGAAAATGCCGCATGCCATTCCGATGAAAGAGATAGCGAGCGATAAGGCGAACGTTCTGATGACCGACGGCATAAAGGGATTTTCAGCGTGTGAGTACATGTAATGGACCACCTCTTGATGGTTAGTGTTATATAATACGGTCCCGAACGGAAAGGGTTTCAACTTTTTACTATGCCTGCTGGTTTTACTTTTCATATCCGGAAAAAGCAGGACGCGTAGGAAAGATCGAAAGCCGGCCACCTGAAAGACATGAAACAGCTGATTATCATTACCGGCATCCTGATTACCGCCCTGGCTGTCAGCTTCGGGTTTGAGACGTATATGAATGCATTGCAAGGCACCCGGTTAGGTTATCTCCTTATGTTGTCTCTTTTATTTCTTTTTCCTTGAGAAGGTCGCGGATTTCCCTTAACAAATCTTCTTTCACATCAGCGCGGATTTCCTCTTGTACTTCTTCTTTATGCCTGAAAGAGCTGATCAAGCGGATAAAAAGAAAAATTGAAAATGAAATAATGAAAAAATTAAAGATGTTTTGAAAGAATAACCCATACTTAATTTCTGCCTTCATAAAGGTGTACGAAAGGCCGGAAACATTGATGCCTCCGAGTAGGATGCCGACAAGCGGCATGATGATGTCATTGACAAGCGATGTGACGATTTTTCCGAACGCACCGCCGATGATGACACCGACAGCCAGGTCCAGCACATTCCCTTTAAGTGCAAACTTTTTAAAATCATTCCACATTGATAATTCCTCCTAGTAGTGTTTGCAAGGTTGTTAAAGTATTATCCGGAGGTTCAAAAAATTGAAGGCAGTAAATTAGCCTTCAATCAGTATTTAATGGTGAACGATTGCCAATCATCATGGTGTTCGCATTCGTGGTATTCGAGACGATCAACTCTCGAAAATGGATTACCCCTGCGGAGCTCCTCCATATACTGCTCCAAATCAGCTTTAGTCCCCGTTGCTACAATTTTGACAGCATCGTCTCCCTGGTTCATAACCCAGCCGTTAATGCCATATTGGATGGCTTTCATTTGGGCGTAGTACCTGTAGCCTACTCCTTGAACTTTTCCTGATACAAGAATCTGTAACTGAATCAAGATGTCGCCTCCAGAATCTTTTCGGTAAGAAATTGTACCTATTTGTTTTCATTATATCAACAAAGAATATGTGCGTATAGTTGAAAATCCCGCCATGAATGGTAAAAAGGCAGCTGTCATCCAGCTGCCCCCTTGAAGATAGCTTCCATTTTAGAATGCCCAGTTTCCGTTCCGGAATACAGGCTCTTCTTTTCCGTCAGCCGTGATGCCATCAATGTCCATCTCTGCCGACCCGATCATGAAATCAACGTGGGTGATGCTTATATTCAAGCCGTGCTGCTCCAGCTCTTCTTTTGACATTTTCTTTCCGCCCTCAAGACAAAAAGCGTAAGAGCTTCCGATTGCCAGATGGTTGGAGGCATTTTCATCGAAAAGCGTGTTGAAAAATAGGATGTTTGATTCAGAAATAGGCGAATGATAAGGTACAAGTGCTACTTCACCGAGGTAATGGGATCCTTCATCCGTCTCCACAAGGCGCTTCAGGATTTCTTCGCCTTCCTCTGCGCGGACATCGGTAATTCGGCCATTTTCAAACGTCAGGACGAAGCGGTCAATAATGTTGCCGCCATAGCTGAGAGGCTTCGTGCTGGAAACATGTCCGTTCACGCCATTTTTCAGCGGAACGGTGAAAACTTCTTCTGTTGGCATGTTCGCCATGAATTCATGGCCCTTTTCATTAACGCTGCCTGCTCCAACCCATATATGCTTTTCCGGCAGTTCAATCGTCAAGTCAGTCCCAGGTGCGCGGTAGTGAAGCTTTTTATAGCGCCTGCTGTTGAGATAATCCACTTTTTCATGAAGGGTGCTGTCATGCTTTTTCCACTCTTCCACAGGGTTTTCTTTATCAGCGCGTACCGCTTTGAAAATCGCTTCCCATAAAAGGCGCATGCTTTCATCTGCTGAAGCATCCGGGAATACTTTTTGCGCCCAGCTTTCAGAAGGAGCTGCGATGACGGTCCAGCTCACTTTGTCTGACTGTATGTATTGGCGAAATTGTTCTAATGCAGTGCCTGTGGCTTTTTGATTGTTGGAAATACGCTCAGGGTCGATTCCTTTCAAAAGGTCAGGGCCTGAAGAGACGACCGACATGAAGGCAGCGCCCTGTTCGGCAAGATCGACAATTTCTTTTGCGCGGAACTCTGGGTACTCATGGAAAACCTCATCAGGTGCAAGCTCATATTTCAGGCGGGTAACACTATCATCGTTCCAGTTGACAATGACATTCTTTGCTCCAATTTCATACGCTTTTTTAACAATAAGACGCACAAGCTTCTGAGCATCAAGAGTAGCGTTGACAACGAGCGTCTGGCCTTTCTGAACATTGACGCCGACTTTCACGGCAAGGTCGGCATACTTTTCAAGTTGCGTTTGGAATTCACTCATATACATTCTCCTTTTCTGAATCTTCTTATATATTCTATCTGCTATTGGGAAGGTCTTCAAGCAACTGAAGAAATTTTTTGTTTTTCATGCATCTGGAACATAACCCAATACAATACGGCGCTAAAGAGCGCAAGAATGGCAAGGATGATAAACGTCCAGCTGTAGCCAATCCATACTGTCAGCGGGATGGAAATCGGCGCGATCGTCCTTCCAAGCGTATAGCGAAGGCTTGCGGCCGCAAAATACTGCCCACGCATATGCTCAGGGGCAAGGCTTGAAATGAAGCTTTGCTGCATGCCTGCCGTCATCAGCTCGGCAAGGGTGAAGAGGCCCATTGCCGCAATTAATCCCCAAATCCAGGATGTTTGGCCAAACAGGATGATAGAAGCAGCATAAATAACGGACGATAAGATAAACACGTTGCGCTCCCGATACTTCGTCATCCACTTCGTTACACTAACAGTCAGCAGTGCAACAAAAAATCCATTTTCAGAGAGAAGGAGTCCGAATGCCTGCTCTCCACCGAGCGAGAAGGAGAAGTTGCCGAATTCGAACAGCGTCTGGCTTACGACTTTTTCCTTCGTATAGACAGGGATGAGGAGGTCTAACTGCATGAATGTCTGTGCAACGAGAACTCCTGCAAGGATAAACAGCAGGAATACCCTGTCTTTCACAATGACTTTATAGTCGGAAATCTGTTCCTTCATGAAGGAATACCATTTCTCTTGTTTCTTTTTTACCTGAGAAGGCTTCGGCAGCGTTTCCCTTGTATATTGCCAGAGAACGGCAGCAAGGAGAACGCAGATGATTCCCACTGCGACAAGGAGTTCAAAGCGGTATTTCACGTAAAAAATAGCGCCAAGAATCGGGCCAATGACAACCGCAATATTGATGGACGTGTAAAAAACGGCAAACACGCTGCTCCGATCTTTTTCCTCGACAACATCGGCAATCATCGCCTGGCTGGCAGGCCAGTAAATCGATCCGAAAATTCCGACAATCGCGAATGCAATAAAGCCAGTAATCGGAGACGTGAACCATGGCGATACGGCAAGCGCGAAAACGAGGAAAGCAGCACCCTGCCCAAAGGCGGAGATCACCATCATCCGTTTGCGCCCGAAAGTATCCGCAAAATATCCGCCCATCAGGTTCGCGGCAACGGAAAAAACTTGCGAGAATATCAACAGAAGCCCAGCGCGCCCTTTCCCAAAGCTCTCGGCAAAATAAATCGTCAAAAACGGGAAGAACATCCAAAAAGTAATGTTCATCAAAGCTTCTCCGAAAAGACGTACTTTTAAATTCCGATCCCAATCACGTATCCGCATCGCAGCCCCTCCTCGCCCCTTCGATTTCAGTAATCCTATCATACTATCTTACAGGAAAAACTTACAAGTATATTCTTTAGGGTTTCGAAACTTTCTTAGAGGTGGGCTGGTGTTGGAGGGTTGAGGTTAGGCGTAAGAATGTGATGGTAGAGGAGAATGGTGATTAGTTTGGAAAAGTGCTACAGAGCGGAATGTGGGAAAATGCTTGAAAGGGAGAGATGGGGGCACTGAGGGGTGGCTGGGAGCAGGGCAGGGGAGATGATTATTTGGGCAGGCGGTTTCATTCATAAGAAGGATGGATCGTTTTTGGCTAGAAAATCAAACCCGCTTCCTAATATGGAGCGGGTTTGATGGTTTCCTTACTCTTTTTTCTCGAGTGCGGCTTTCAGCAGGTCTCCAAGGCTGTTGCCGAAGGATTCTTGGCTTGGACTGTATTTTTGCTTGAGCTTGCGCTCTTCGTGCTTCGATACGGTCTTTTTGCGTTCTTCGGCCTTCTCGACGATATTGCAGCGCCTGCATTGGAAGTAGGTGCCTGCTTTGCCGTTATGAATTTCCATCTTTTTATGACATTGCGGGCAGCGTCTGTTGGATAGCTTTGGATCTTTATGTTTGCGGAAGCTGCAGTCTATGCTGGAACAAACGAGGATTTTGCCCTCTTTTGTTTTCCGTTCTTTCAGGAATTCGCCGCATTCCGGACATTTTGATCCTGTAAGGTTATGGGCCCGATACGATTTGTCGCTTGCTTTGATTTCCGAGACAAGCTGGTCTGTCTGCTTGCGGATTTTTGCTTTGAAGGCTTTCGGGTTACCTTTGCCGCGGGCGATTTCCTCGAGTTCTTTTTCCCATTTAGCTGTTAGCTCTGGTGAAGTAAGTTCATCGTTTACCAGATCAATTAGCTGTTTCCCTTTTTTAGTAGGGTATAGGCGGCTGTTTTGGCGCTCGACGGCTTCTGCGGATATTAGTTTTTCAATAATATCGGCTCTTGTGGCTGGCGTTCCGAGTCCGTACTTTTCCATTCTTCCAAGTATATCTGCTTCGGTATAGCGGTTTGGCGGCTCTGTCAGTTTTTTGCTGACAGTGACAGAGCTGATGTTGAACGCTTTGCCCTTGGTTAGGTTGCCTAGATTTTGATGCTTGCTGCTGTCATCATCCTTGCCCAATACTGTTTTAAACCCTTGCTCTACTATATTGGTTTCTCTTGCGCTAAGCGTTTCGCCGGCAATGTCAAATCGGGCTTGGATTGTTTCATATTCGTAAGCCGGATAGAATAGGGCAAGAAAGCGGCGAACAATCAGATCATACAGTTTGCGCTCATCATTCTCGAGCTTTCCTAAATTTAAGTGCTGTTCTGTTGGAATGATGGCGTGGTGGTCTGATACTTTTTCATTGTTGAAGACCCTTCGGGCCAGGACCTTGCCTTTATTGGCAAGCGCAGGTCTAGCCTCGTCTTTGTAGCCGGATGAAATGGCTTGGAGGCGGTCATTCATCGTTGCTTCCATATCTTTTGTGAGATAGCGTGAATCAGTCCGAGGGTAGGTGACAAGCTTGTGCTGCTCATAGAGACCCTGGAGGACGTTAAGCGTTTTTTTAGCTGAAAAGCCGAACCGTTTGTTCGCATCTCGCTGAAGCTCTGTCAGGTCATAAGGCAGCGGCTGGGGCTCGCTTTTCTTTTTGCGTGCTACCTCTGTTAATATTGCTTTTTGGCCTTCGAGCTTACCTTTTATTTTTTCAGCTGTCTCAGCAGAGAAGATTCTTTTTTCGCCGTTCTTTTCCCACTCAGCTGACAGGATACCAACAGAAGCTTGAATGGTGAAGTATTCTTTCGGGACGAAGGAAGAGATTTCTTTTTCCCGTTCGATCATCATGGCAAGTGTCGGAGTCTGGACGCGTCCGGCAGAGAGCGGGTCTTTGTACTTGGTCGTAAGCGCGCGGGAAACGTTCAGGCCGATGAGCCAGTCTGCTTCTGCGCGGCATACAGCGGATTCATAAAGATCGTCAAACTGTTTTCCGGGTTTAAGAGACTTAAAGCCGTCCTTGATTGCTTTATCGGTTTGGGAGGAAATCCAAAGACGTTTGATTGGCTTGTTGCATTTCGCCTTCTCGAGAATCCAGCGGGCTACTAATTCGCCTTCGCGACCGGCGTCAGTGGCGATAATGATGTCTTTAATATCTTTCCTTTTTGTCAGGTTTTCAATTGCTTTGTATTGCGCAGTGGTTTGCCTAATGACTTTGAGTCCCATTCTATCCGGAATGATCGGAAGGTCTTCGAGTCTCCAGGTGGTATATTTGGAGTCGTAGTGCTCCGGCATTTTGAGCTCGATCAGGTGGCCAAGCGCCCATGTGACAATATGGTTGTTTCCTTCAATATAACTTTTATTTTTTTGATTGCAGCCGAGGACTCTCGCAAGTTCGCGGGCGACGCTCGGTTTTTCTGCAAGGACTAATGATTTCATGCTTGCTCCTTTCAATAACAGCGGTTTTGCTCTCCGCTTACTAGTATAATGGAAAAGAAGCCGAATTTGTATTCCTGCACCCCGCTAAAGCGTGCCTGACCCCCGGCACGTTAGTGTGGTACTGCTTTAACGAATTACTCAGCCGGGGGTCAGGCACGCGTCAATGGAGTAAAGCGTTAATGCAAAGTTGCCGATTAGCAAATGAGTATGGGCATCCCGGGCTGGCACACTAGTAAATAGGAATGGGGGAGACACTTATGGGAGATTACATACAGGAGATTAGAAGTCTTATTGGGACAAGACCATTTATCCTGGCTGGCTCTGCACTAATAGTGATAGATAGGGAGGGCAGGATTCTTCTTCAGCAACGTGCGGACACTGGGAACTGGGGATTGCCTGGCGGCGCAATGGAACCAGGGGAGAACCTTGAAGAAACAGCAAAGCGAGAGCTTTTCGAGGAAACAGGCTTAATAGCAAAGGAATTAAAGTTTCTTGATTTATTATCGGGAGGAGAATACTTCTTTCGTTATCCAAACGGAGATGAAATCTATAATTGCATTGCGCTATATGGGGTTGTCGATTGGGAAGGGGATCTTGTCATTAATGATGATGAAAGCCTTAGACTCCAATTCTTTTTTCAAGAAGAATTACCGTTACTTAAGGGAAATCCCAAGATGATATTGGCCAAACTGCCTCAATATCATCTGCTTCCTGAAATGAAACAGTTTTCGATAAAGGATATCATGAATGCTGCAAGGGTGCTCGTTATCCAACGGGCGGCATACAGACTGGAAGCAGAGCTTATTGGCACAGATGAAATTCCTCCACTGAAAGAGAGCTTGGAAGATTTGCAGGGGTGCGGGCAAACGTTCATAGGATACTATAATCAAGGCGAGTTGGCAGGCGTTCTTTCTTATAAGAAGGAAGAAGGAACAATTGACATTCATCGGTTAGTTGTTGCTCCGGCACACTTTCGGAAAGGTATTGCACGCAAGCTGTTGGGATGGTTGGAGAATCAGGAGACTGATGCTGAACTGTTTACTGTCAGTACAGGAAGAGACAATGAGCCCGCCGTATGCCTGTACAAAAGCTTAGGCTATGTGTTGGAAAGAGAATCAATCGTAGGGCCGGGGATCAAATTGGTCCACTTCACCAAGCTAAAGCGTGCCTGACCCCCGGTGCGTTAATTCGGTGAAGTGTGCCTGACCCCCAGCGCGGTGAAACAGCAGTGCGTTAGTGGCTCACATTATTGCGGTACAACTGCCCTTCACCGCGCCCCAAACCCCACCGTCTTACTATTTCTCTTCTTCTTCCACTCTGTTTTTGAAGGCTTCCTGAACGACGAGAAATTCTTCGTCTTCCTGGGCTTCTGTTGTTCGCCCCTCAACGATGGTCCCTTTAGGGAATTCGCCTGGGTGGCCTTTCTTTTTATGGTTGAAACCTGTTCCGCGTGACATGTCTCTACCTCCTTTCGCTCGAAAATAGCATTCCCGCAATCGATGTTGACTATCAATAAAATCCATGTCCGTCCTTCACCTTCATGAAAGTTGCCGCTGCACTTGCATAGTAATAAGTATGGAATTTGTGAAAGGAGAATGAGCACATGGGATTTCTGAACGAAAATCAGCGGAACATGGCAAGACAGCCTTTTTACGCTTCAATAGGGGATAGGGCGCCATTGTTCCAGGCTCAAGCCGTTTCAGGTGATAATATGCTGACAAGGCTGCAGCTCGCTGATTATAAAGGCAAGTGGCTGATCCTGTTTTTTTATCCGAGCAATTTTACCTTTGTATGACCTACCGAGCTGGCGGCGGTCGCCGCTATTTATCCGCAAATTCGATCGGAAGGTGCCGAAGTGCTGGCCATCAGCACTGACAGCATTTATGCCCATGCAGTTTTTAAAAAAACATCCCCGTCACTCAGGAATGTTACCTACCCGCTTGTCAGCGACAGGAACCAGGAAATCAGCCGTTCATACCGTGTGCTGGACGAAAAAGCCGGTGCATCTTTAAGGGCATCTGTTATCATTTGTCCTGATCAAATCATTCAAGCGAAACTTATCTATCCTGGTGGCATCGGCAGGAACGTCCCAGAGCATCTCAGGCTGCTTCAAGCCTTTCGTTATGAAAAAGAAACAGGAAAAGGCATTCCAGCAAACTGGGTTCCTGGCCAACCAGGAATAGAGAAAAAAGCCATAGACATTGGAAAAATATAAAAAACAAAAGCCCTATTTTCTTTCGGAAGGAAAAGGGCTTTTTTTCTATTTTCGAGGAAAAAATAAGGGGAGCACGGACCTAAAAAGAAATGCTGTGAAGATTAGGTGACAATAATCACCGGTAAAAATAATTTTGTCACATACTTGCCCTAAATATTTTCTAATTAGCACACAAAATTTTCTTAGAATAGCATTGAGAGTAATTATGGAGAAATATTTAATTAGGAGGAGAACAAGATGGATGAGGTCCTCATACTGAGCAGGATCCAATTTGCGGTAACAGTTGTCTACCATTTCTTGTTTGTACCGCTCACAATAGGGTTAGTTATTTTAGTCGCAGTGATGGAAACTAGATTCGCAAAAACCGGTGACCGGATGTACCGGAAAATGGCTGATTTTTGGGGTAAACTTTTTACCATAAACTTTGTATTAGGGGTCATCACCGGTATCACGATGGAATTCCAGTTTGGAACCAACTGGTCAGAGTATTCGAAGTACATGGGTGATATTTTCGGCTCGCCGTTAGCAATTGAAGCGTTGCTTGCCTTCTTCCTGGAATCCACTTTCTTCGGCATCTGGCTGTTCGGAAAAGATAAGATATCTCCAAAACTCCGTGCGTTTTCCATGTGGATGGTTGCGCTAGGTACGAATATTTCCGCACTATGGATCATCACAGCGAACGGCTTCATGCAAAATCCTGTAGGCTATGTTATCAGAGACGGCAGGGCTGAACTTGAGAGCTTCACAGCATTGATTACGAACCCGTACGCATGGCATATGTTCTTCCATACAGTCATCTCCTGCTATATCGTAGGCTCGTTCTTTGTTATGGCAGTAAGTGCTTACCATTTGCTTCGTAAGAACGAAACACCATTCTTTAAAAAATCATTCAAATATGGCCTTATCATGGCTGTGTTTGCGGCAACTGCAACACCGTTTATCGGTCACCAGTCCGGCGTGTTTGCAACAAAAATCCAGCCGGCTAAAGGCGCGGCGCTTGAAGCTGTCTGGGAAACACAAGAGAAAATGCCATTCCATATTGTTCAGTTCCCGGATGCTGAAAACGAAAAGAATTCCATCGAAGGGCTCAGCATTCCGCGGATTGGAAGCTTCCTTTACACAAACAGTTTTGATGGAAAAGTCACAGGCTTGAAAGATATACCTGCTGACGAACGCCCGAATGTTCCGCTTGTATTCTATTCGTTCAGAATCATGGTTGCACTGGGGATATTCTTCCTTTTGGCGTCATGGTTCGGCGTATACCTTTACCGGAAAAACAAGCTGGAAAACTCCAGAAGATATTTAAAAATGATGCTATACTCTGTACTGCTGCCATACGTTGCCATTAATGTAGGCTGGATTGTCGCAGAAGCAGGACGGCAGCCATGGGCAGTATACGGTCTGATGAAAACAGCAGAAGGCGTTTCGCCAATAAGTCTGTCACAAATTATCTTCTCGCTCGGTTCGCTCGTGCTGTTCTATACGATATTGCTTGTTGCGGATGTTTACTTGCTAATGAAATTTGCAAGAAAAGGTCCTGGTACAGAGCTTGCGACAGGCACAGAAGGAGGAGTCAAGCATGTCTCATGATACGCTTGCTATTATCTGGTTTGGCCTATGGGGCCTGATCTGGACAGTTTATTTTATTCTTGACGGCTATTCGCTCGGAACAGGTATGCTGTTTCCGTTCATCGCAAAGAACCGGCAGGAACGGAATCAGATTCAAGAGGCGATTGGTCCTTTCTGGGGCGGCAACGAAGTCTGGCTCATCACTGCAGGCGGTGCAACCTTTGCAGCTTTCCCTGCCGTGTATGCGGATATGTTCTCGTTCCTTTATACTCCCTTGTTCCTTGTATTGATCGCACTATTCCTCAGGGCTGCTGGCCTTGAGTTCATGCACAAAGATGATAATCCGACGTGGCAGGCTGCCTGCAAGTGGGCTTTCACTATCGGTAGCTTCCTGATTTCACTGCTTTTCGGTGTGACTTTCGCGAACCTTTACCGTGGTCTCTTGATTGGGAAGGAAGGATATGAAGGCAACCTGCTTAGCCTGTTGAACCCTTATGGCCTTCTTGGAGGACTGCTGTTTGTCGCATTGTTCCTGCTCTCAGGTTCCCTTTGGATTCAGCTGAAGACAGCAGGAGACACAGCAAAAAGAGCGGCGAAGCTATCGCGCCCAATTGCAGGAGTTGCTGCAGCACTGTTGGCGCTATTCTTTCTTGCGACAGCAAACCGTACGCCGCTTACAGATAATTATGCTGACTATCCGATACTTTGGATTGTCCCATTCATTGCACTATTAGCAATGCTTGCAGCAGTACGATTCGTTTTCCGCAAGAAAATTGGATTAGCTTTTACCGCAGTCTGCATCACTATTTTTGCAAAAATGGCTTTCGGCTTCATCGGGATGTTCCCGAACATGCTCCCGTCGAAAATCGACAATGCCTACAGTATCAACCTGTTTGACGCTGCTGGCAGCAAGCTCAACCTTACCATCATGTTCGCAGTTGCTGTCATTTTCGTACCGATTGTTCTCGGCTACCAGCTTTGGAGCTATAGGATATTTAAGGATAAGATCCTGAAAGAAAGTGCCAAAGGATATCAATAACTTGTAACTTGTAAAGCTGTCGCCTAAGTCGGCAGCTTTTGTTTTCCATGAAATCTCCTAGTTCCAGCGGCCATTTTGAAATATAATAATAGTAACAATACATGAAAAGGGGGAAGATGGTTTGGATTTTTCGCTTGTCATTGCAGAGGATAGAATCAGAAAAGCGTATGAGAACGGTGAATTTGAACATCTGCCAGGGTTCGGCAAGCCGCTCGAACCGGATGAACTGGCATCGGTTCCCGAAGAATTGCGCATGGCCTATCGAATGTTGAAAAACGCGGGTTATTCTCTGGAAGAAAATGCATTACGGCAGGAAATGATGTCAATCGAAGACTTGATTAGAAGCGGTGTGGACGGGGAAGAAGCCGAGTCGCTGCGAAAGGAACTGAACGAAAAGCTTGTGCGGTACAATGCCCTAATTTCGAAAAGAGGAATTAGAACCAATTCTTCCATCTTTAAAAACTATCAGCAGAAAGTCGAAAAGAAGTTATTGTAATTATCCGAGCGAGTAAGCTTGGTTTTTTTATGGATTTATTTTCCGCAAACAAGGCAGCTGTTGATAAGGCTTTACCCAATGTATTAGCGGATTATTCCAGTTATTGTCTGATCCGAATTTTATTGTCCAACCATTTCGTTTTATTATCCACGTCCCGATGTTTATCGTCCAATCCAACCAGTTTATTGTCCGAACGAAATCCTTCCGCAATCTTATTGTCCAAACGGGAATCGCCACCGTCTGATTATTCAGCTCGTTTCCCAAACTGGGTCCATCCACCATCCACTTTTCTGCTATCTCCGTCTTTTGTCCTATTTATTAGGGAATCCGGTCAATTTTTCTCTGCAATTCTAAAGGTTTCTTGGATTATGTCGAAATAAAAAATGACAGTAAGATTGTGTGAGCTTGATGCAGACAGGAGAGTCATACATGGACAAAACATCTATCATTGGGATAATCCTTGGAATTGTGGCAGTTGGAGTTGGAATGTTTTTGAAAGGGGTCAGTCCAAATGCGCTGCTCAATCCGGCGGCATTTCTTATCATTATTGTTGGTACGATAGCCGCAGTGACGATTGCATTCCCATCGAATGAATTAAAAAAGGTGCCAAAGCTGTTTGGTGTGCTTTTTAAAGAGCAAGAAAAAGTGGATACAGTAGAGCTTATCAGAATGTTTTCCGATTGGGCACAGCTTGCGCGGAAAGAAGGCCTGCTTGCACTTGAAAGTAAAGCGGGAGAAATTGACAACGATTTTCTCCGGAATGGTCTCACGCTTGCGGTTGACGGACAAAGTGCGGATTACATACGCGATGTTCTGTCAGAAGAGATTGAAGCAATGGAGGAGCGGCATCTATCAGGGGCACATATCTTCACGCAGGCAGGAACGTATGCGCCGACACTTGGGGTGCTAGGGGCAGTAGTTGGTTTGATTGCCGCTCTCGGAAATATGGACAATACGGACGAACTGGGTCATGCCATCAGCGCAGCGTTTGTAGCGACGCTTTTGGGAATTTTCACAGGCTATGTATTGTGGCACCCTTTTGCGAACAAGCTGAAGCGAAAATCGAAGCAGGAGGCACAGGTGAAATATATGATGGTAGAAGGCATTCTTTCCATCCTAGAGGGAGAAGCGCCAAGGGTGATTGAGCAGAAGCTTGCCTCATACCTGCCGGCTGGAGAACGTGCGAGAATCTTAGAGAAAAGCGGCGTGACACAGGATGAGTAGGCGGAAGAAAAAAGCTCACCATGAAGAGCATACGGACGAGTCATGGCTCATTCCGTACGCAGATTTGCTGACGCTCCTGCTCGCTTTGTTCATCGTGCTTTTTGCGATGAGCTCCGTCGACGCTCGTAAGTTTCAATCTCTTTCTAAGACGTTCAATGAAGTGTTCGATGGGGGTTCGGGCGTGTTTCAATACCAGAGCCCGATGCCGGAAGGGCAAATGGCTTCTCCAGAGGAAGAGAAAGAAGACCAGGAGAAAAACGATAAAGAAGCGATAGCAAGAGAACAGCGTGAATTGCAGGCGCTGCAGAAGAGAGTGAATGCTTATATCAAGAAAAAGAACCTCTCCAACAAGCTTGCGACGTCGCTGACGGATGAAGGTCTTCTTGTTACAATACGGGATAATGTCCTATTCGCATCAGGGAAGGCGGAAGTGCGACCAGAAGATGTCATGACAGCGAATGAAATTGCAGAACTCCTTGTCATGGATCCGCCGAGGAACATCATCATCAGCGGCCATACGGACAATGTCCCTATTCGGAATTCAAATTTCGAGTCGAACTGGGAACTTAGCGTCATGAGGGCAGTCGAGTTCATGAAGATTATTTTAAAAAATGATAAGCTGAATCCCCAGTGGTTCAGCGCTAAAGGTTTCGGGGAGTTTAAGCCAATTGCGACCAATGAAACACCTGAAGGAAAAGCGAAGAACCGGAGGGTTGAAATTCTAATCCTTCCGCGGATAAGTGAATAATCAGCCGGACCACTGATGGTCCGGCTTTTTCGTAGTGTAAAAATATTTTCAAACCGTTCCGAATAATTGCCTATCCTCGATAAGTGTTAGAGGCATGACAAGGCTAAAATAATATGTAACCATTCGTCTCACCAAGCGTTGTACCGCTAGAGAAGTTCTGCGGAAAAATGGTAATATGAGAAAAACATAACCATTACAACGAGGTGAAAAAATGAAAAACAAAGTGATTTTACTTGCATCAGATCAGCTGGGTAAAGGGGAAAAAGAACTGGGAGAAGGTGTCTTAGAAACGTTCTTTACGATTTTGAAGCAAAAGGAAGAGCTGCCGGCAGCTGTGTTTTGCATGAACAGGGGAGTGTTTACATTATCAGAGCAATCATTCGTCTCTCTCCAGCTAAAGGAACTAGAAGAGAAGGGCGTGGATGTCTTTGCTTGTAAAACATGCGTCGATTATTATGAACTCGGAGGCCAGCTAGTCGCAGGAAAAATCAGCGGCATGGATCGATTTATTGATCTTGCATCAGAATATGAAGTGTTAACATTATCTTAAATTTTTGTGAGACTGCAGATTCTGCAGTCTTATTTTTATCTTCTCCCGACGTGCAGTCAATCTAAGATCATTCAGACCTTAAAAATGGTTCGTTCGGTTTGACACTCATTCGGGAAATGATGAAATAGCCTCGCTTTAACATGGAACTTACATTCATTATATCGAACAAAAAAGTTCTTTAAAAAATACAAAATAGTAAGGGAATTGAAGGAATAGTTAGATAAAGAAGAGAAATCGTTCTTTAAAGCGAAAATTTGGCGATTTCTCAACTTTTTCAGTTTGGCTGGAATAAAATATAATTTTAGACAGGAGGTAATTTTTACAAAAAAGTTATTCGTAAGGGGAGATGGGGGAAATGTATCGCAAGAACTGTTGCAAGTGCGGCAGGCCTTCTTATAGCAGCTGCGAACATGGAGAATGGCTGTGCCCTACCTGTGGAAATGATTTAACGAAGTATCCTCATTTCGATGGCCATGTTTTGGAGAAATTGAAGGCAGATTCGAAAAAGTCGAGCCTATCTTATAAAACAAGTGCTATGAAAAAAAAAAGAATAAAAGATTCTCTGTTAGTTGAGTTTCCAGAAAAAATAAACTGAATATACCATCATTCGACAAATTTCTCGCAAAAATCAATGTATTGATAGAAACGCTTACAAATTTATACATTTTAGCTAATAAAGCAACAAAAAAATATGAAGATTTCATGACAAAATACTACAAGATGCTTACCGAGAACCAGTTACAATAAGATTGGGAAAAGGAAATAGCACTATTGCAGATAAGGGCAAACCTGTCGAAAGGCAGTGACGCAAAATCACGGGTCTACGGGATTCTTCCTATGATAGCCGGATTGCCTGGAATACGACGCGGTATTTTGGGGGGAGAAAGGTGAACGCTAATACAAAAGTTGCTGCCCTTGACTCAGAGTGGATGCAACTAATCCAGGAAGCATTGGAGCTCGGGATAAAAACAGAAGAGATCCGTGAATTCTTGAACAGCAACAGCACAATGGCAGTCGTGCTGGAGAAGTGACATACATAACTAAAAATGAAAAGCAGCTCATGCCTGAGCTGCTTTATTTATTATGCTGGCTGATTCGCCATTTATTAAATTCAAGAAATTCCCGAAATTGATCTTTGCTGATGCCAGAGTCCATTGCTTCGCGGACAAGAGACACCCAGTCAGGATCCACCTTAGCAGTATCAGGTTTATCGTGAATAAGATAGTCCACCGGTATATCTAAAACAGAAGAAATTTTTTCCAGAAATTGAATGGATGGATTGGTCTGAAGGTTCCGTTCAAGCGAGCTTAAATAAGACTTCGCCACACCTGCCTGTTCGGCGAGTTCTGAAAGCGACATCTTTCTCTCTTGGCGCATCATTTTGACTCTATCTCCGATCATGAAGTTCACGCACCTTTTTAACGTATAGGTTTATCATAGCAGATAAAATGCTAGAGTTCCATAAAACGAATGATGATAAGATAAAAATGAAACCATCTTACTAGCCATATTCCCTTTCAAATGAGCCGTTGGGTCTCTTCATCAATCGTTTGATGAAAAGTGCTTTGGGTACTTACCCACATGATGGATTGCGTTGATGATGCGCTTATTGATCCAAGTAAGATTTTCTTTTGTATTGAGTTGTTCAAAGATCATTCGCCGACCGTCAGCAGTTGTAACATAGTGGCTCGGCAAGTTATTCAAACTGATGGCGATGATATCATTCCGGCACTTGGCGCAGCTGCAAAAGGTCTGGTAATCAGGACTTGCCATCAGCACATGAACAAGCGTCGTTACCATTTCCTCCATTACATTGGTATAACCTTTTTCCATGTTTAGCCTTCTTTCCATGATGTCTATCTATATTATAGAGAAGATTAGAACAGCTTATAGCTGGAAATGGACATAACTTTAAAAATAAGTATATAGTCCTTTATATTATGTAATCTAATCCATTTTTTCCAACCGAAAGAAAATACGTTTACTTGAAGTTAGATGTGGGAAACGGATAAATAGAGACTTTTGAAAGGGAGTGGAAGTTTTATGAGTAAGAAAATTGCCTGTGTCATTACAAACCTTTTCGAGGACTCGGAATATTTAGAGCCTTCAAGAGCATTTATGGAGGCCGGCCATGAAGTAGTTTCAATTGAAAAGGAAAAGGGCAAGGAAGTAACTGGTAAAAATGGAAAGGTAACAACAAAGGTTGATGCCGGAATTGATGAAGTCAATGCGGGAGATTTTGATGCGCTGTTTATTCCTGGAGGATTTTCACCTGACCAGCTGCGCGCGGATGACCGTTTTGTTGATTTTGCAAAAGCGTTCATGGATGCGAAAAAGCCAGTGTTCGCCATCTGCCATGGACCGCAGCTTCTCATCACTGCCAAGGCATTGGAAGGAAGAACAGCAACAGGATATCAATCCATTCGCGTCGATATGGAATATGCAGGCGTGAATTTTAAGGATGAAGCTGCTGTTGTATGCGGAAACCAGCTTGTTACAAGCCGTACGCCGGAAGATATCCCGGCTTTCAACAGAGAAGCATTGAAACTGCTTCAATAGTCTTCCTGCATGCAGTAATATCGTATGGTAAAATAGAAAGTGTTAAGCCCTTTGCAGGCTTCTGCAAAGGGTTTTTTCCGTTTAAGCAAGTGCGGTTTTGAAAATACCGCATATATAAAATAGGGAATCATAATTACGGAAATATTTTTTCGGGGAGATGGAATGATGATTGTATTGAAATCAGCACGTGAAATCGAAAAAATGAAAGAAGCAGGAAAGCTGTTGGCTTCCATCCATAAAGAAATCCGCAATATGATCAATCCCGGTATTACGACATGGGAAATTGACCAGTTTGTGGACGGATATTTGAAAAAACACGGCGCGACAGCGGAACAAAAAGGCTACAGAGGATATGAGTACGCGACTTGTGCAAGCATCAACGATGAAGTATGCCATGGTTTCCCACGCAAGAAACCGTTAAAATCAGGCGATATTGTGACAATTGATATGGTTGTCAACCTTAACGGGGCGCTTGCGGATTCCGCTTGGTCTTATGCAGTTGGCGACGTGACAGAAAAGACGCAAAGGCTCTTGGATGTAACGAAAGAAGCGTTGTATGAAGGAATTAAGGCATCCGTACCGGGGAATCGGATCGGCGACATTGGCCATGCGATTCAGACTTATGTGGAATCCAAGGGATTTTCAGTTGTGCGCGAATTCATTGGCCACGGCATTGGCGCTGTCATTCATGAAAAGCCCGATGTGCCGCATTTCGGCCTGCCGGGAAAAGGCGCCCGCATCAAGGAAGGCATGGTGTTCACGATTGAGCCGATGGTCAATATCGGGGAATGGCCTACGAAGATGGATGACAATGGCTGGACTGCCCGTACGGTGGACGGAACCTTGTCCGCGCAATACGAACATACCATTGCGATCACAAAAGACGGCCCAGTTATCTTGACAGACCAGGACGAAAATTCCTAACAAGATCGTATAAGCATCAGACATCCATTCCCGATGTCTGATGCGCTAACAATGGGGATATCGAGCTGAGAGCTCTCCCTTACAAAAAGATATAATTTATGAGATGAGCCATCCTGTTTAAAACATAGGATGGATTTTTTTAAACGGTAATTGAAATATTTATGAATATTTTGTTATTATATGGTGATGTTCACTTAATAAATGATAAAAGCGTGGTAAAATATCACCACGCTTTTGTGTTTTTGCTTTTTTATGCTTTTTTCAGGCTGCCGAGTTCTTCTACGATTGCCTGCATTTCATTGATGCTGAAGTTGTCCTTTTTCATGATTAGCTCATAAATATCTTTCAACTCTTCATACATCTCTTCATCGAAGTGGGAAGACTTGATTGCCCCCATATTAAGTACATTCAGTTTTTCTTTAATTTTTTCAATCATGTATTCCACATTTTCAGGAGTTTTCTTCGATAAGTCCATTCCAGTCATCCTTTCGCCATCCCAGCAAGATTTTTAGTAGGGCATTTTCCTGCAAAGCATTATAATGTAAATAGTGATAATGTTAACCTCATCTTTCCATGATAAAGTGCGATTGTCAATTGCAAATTGTGCCTTGATGTACATACTGTAAAAAAAATTTGCCTGGGCTGCATGATGATACGAATATCGTGGAAAATGAGTGAAGAGGGGTGAAAGCATGAAAAAAGTAATTTTTGTCTGCCTCGGGAACATTTGCCGTTCGCCTATGGCTGAAGCCATGTTCCGCGAGCTGGTCAGAAAAAAAGGACTGGAAGATAAGATTATCGTCGATTCGGCAGGAACGGGTAACTGGCATGAGGGGTGCCCGCCGCATGAAGGGACAAGAAAGATACTCGACACATACGGTGTTGACGGAGCAGGACTAATTGCAAGGCAAATAAGGAAACAGGATCTTGAGGACTTTGACTACATCATTGGTATGGATAGTGAGAACGTGAAGAATATTAAGAATCTGGGACGTCTGCCCGAAAGCGCGGTTGTCGCAAGACTTCTCGATTTCGTGGAGGACAGCAAAACAAAGGACGTCCCCGATCCGTACTTCACCGGAGATTTTAATGAAACGTACGATCTTGTGAAACGAGGCTGCGAGGCATTGCTTCGGGAAGTGGAATCGAAACTGCAATAACTTTTTTCAAGGAGGAGGATATTATGGCAAACTCAAGCAAATTTTGGACATGGATGGGGATTGGCGCAGCAATCGGGGCAGGTTTAAGCTTATTTGACAAAAACACACGTGATGCTGTGAAGGATGACATGGTGAAAGTGACTGGAACCGCGCTGTATATCGTCAGGAATCCAAAAGGCTTCGCGTATGATGTCAAAGCCTCTGTCAATCAGGTTCGGTCAGCAGTAGAGCAGGTTGCGGACGATGTGGCATTCATCGCAGAAAAAGTCGATGAAATCAAAGAAGTTCCGCCGCAAGTAGCAGATATCATGAAAGAGACAAAAGAAGCACTAGGAAAGATCAATTCAAAGGCAAACCTCTTTGAACAAGAGGTATAGTCTGTAGCGAGGGGAGCGAGGGAAAATGGTGGTGAATCTTTCTTTTTTCCGGAGGATGTGGAGCAGGATCCAGGAGGATGAAGTCCCTGCGCTTGCTGCGCAATTGGCTTATTTCCTTCTTCTATCCCTGTTTCCGCTGCTCATTTTCCTCTTCTCCTTGCTTTCTTATTTGCCTTTCGAGAATCAAGATTTGCTTGCGTTTATCGGAAGCTATTTCCCTGCGGACACGGCGGATTTCATTCAAGGTAATCTAACGGTAGTAATGGGCAAGGATTTCACGATTTTGTCCTTTGGTGCTCTTGCTACGCTATGGACGGCATCGAAAGGAATCGATGCGGTCATCCGTGCATTCAATAAAGCTTACCGCGTCAAAGAGACGCGGTCGTACATAAAGGAACGCCTTATGTCAATGGTTGCGACTGTCGCAATGATTTTTGTCTTTCTCTTGGCATTAATGCTTCCGGTTTTCGGAAAGCATATTGGCGAAATCACCTTCGCGCATTTTGGAATGAAAAAAGAGTTCCTCGAAGGATGGAATACGCTAAGATGGCTTGTTAGTTTTTCCGTGTTGTTTCTTGTGTTCACGAATCTGTATTGGATTGCTCCGAATAAAAAGCTGACATGCATCAGCGTTGTTCCAGGTGCGTTATTTTCAACCGTCGGCTGGGTGTCCGCCTCATGGCTGTTCTCTTTCTATGTGGAGAACTACGGCCAGTACGCTGAGCTTTACGGAAAGATTGCCACCATCATCATCTTGCTGCTATGGCTTTATCTCACCGCCTACATCATCATTCTCGGCGGCGAAGTAAACGCCTATTTTAGCGAAAAGCAAGAAGGATGCTAAAGACGTTGGAACGTTTGGAGACGATAGCCGCATAAAATTCGTAAAATTGTTCTGCTTTCCTTGTAATCTCAATGTTACCTTAACCTTTTTGTGGCCGTGACGCTAAATATGAAAAATCGTCGGGAGGATAAGACATGGTCAAGCACGATAGAAAGAGAAAAGTACTTTTAGATTTAGCAGTTTCTTTAGACGGATTTATCGAAGGTCCTAATGGAGAAACAGACTGGTGCATAATGGATTCTGATATGGACTTCAAAGGTTTCTTAAACAGAATTGATACGATTTTATATGGAAGAAAAAGTTACGATATATGGGGGAATTATAACCCTGTAACTAAAGCGTCTGAAACAGAAAAAGAAATCTGGGAATTAGTCCATAGTAAGAAGAAATATGTATTTTCCAAAACACAAAAAGGCTCTAAGGATCATGTTACATTTATAAATGAAAATATTGTGGATGAAATAAGAGAATTAAAGAATAAGCCAGGCCGTGATATTTGGCTTTATGGCGGGGCAAGCCTAATTACGGCTTTTGTAAATCTCGGGCTTGTCGATGAATTCAGATTATCCGTTCACCCTATCGTTTTAGGAGCAGGGAAACCACTGTTTATTGATATGAAGCAAAGGGTGAATCTGAAACTCGTTGAAAATAAAAGTTTTTCCTCCGGTGTCGTTCAACTGTGTTATCATCTTGAAGATTAGGACTGCTAAATTTCGTTGTGTGCTTATGAATGGGAAGGTTAGATAAAATTGATACTAGTAAGTTCCTGTTTAGCTGGATTAGAGGTAAGATATAACGCTACTCATTGTTTAAACAATGAGATAAGTCAATTGATAGAACAGAAAAAGGCAGTAGCTGTTTGTCCTGAATTACTTGGGGGTTTTTCTACACCAAGAGAACCTGCTGAAATAATTGGCGGTGACGGAACAGACGTCCTAGAAGGCAGAGCTAAAGGGCGCCCAGAGCACATTGAGGAAAGCTCAAGAATACAATGCTGCCGCAGTCGTGCTAAAGGAAGAAGGTTGTTAAAACATAGATTATTATATAGCTAGTGGTAAGTAATTATAAAAGGCTAAGAGAATACTATAAAATAAAAGACCAAATAACTGTAAAGAAATCTTTACAGTTATTTGGTCTTTTGTTATCATTTTATATGTAAAGATATCTTTACTTTTATTTGGAGGGCTAAGTAATGAGGGTGATTAATTATATTCGTGAAATCCGCCAACAAAAGGGGATAACGCAAATGAAAATGGCGGAGGACCTACAAGTTACCCGTCAAACGATAAATGCCATCGAAAAAAATAAGTATAATCCCAGTCTGGAATTAGCCTTAAAAATAATAGCCTATTTTGATATGCCGATTAATGAAATCTTTGTTTTAGAGGAGGATGACAAATGGATGTAAATGACAGAAAAAAGTGGGGAAAGATTTTAGAAAAGTGGACTCCATTCTTTATAATAGCTTGTACTTTTACAGGTGTGGCTTTGGGTTCATTTCTTGTTTACATTTATCAAGGCGAATTTCCGTATGAAGTGCTTGCAGGTGGTTTGGCAGCAACTATCATTATGATAGTATTGGAAGTGATTAAACGGAAACGCAAAAAAGATAACTTGCCTGATGTGGATGAACGAGTCATTCGAAACTTTTTTCGTTTTTTTGCTTACACGTCGCATATTTTCTTAGCCATTATTTTCATAGCTTTAGCAGTTTTTACAATGATGGGAAAGGAGACAATTTCCATTTTATATCTATGGATCTTTTTCTTTTCCTATATTTGGGTTACGGGAATAGGTGTTCTCATTATGAAGCGAAGGTAATAGTTCGTAATAATAAGTTGAAGGTCTATCCCGTCTTCACCTGCACGACTGTTCTAAAAGTTTTTTAAATGTTTGTGGACAAATCGTGGGTGTTTTTGGAGGTTACAATAAACTCAGAACAAAGAAAAAAGACCGTCAGAGACGGTTATCATCCTAATGAAAGATACTTCTTCAGTGTTTCTTGCAATGTGCCTCTCGTTTCGGCGTCTTTATCAAAACGGATGCCTGCATGCACCATTCTTTTTACAAGGTCTGGGCGCATGCCGGTTAGGATGGTTTTGCAGCCCATCATGTATACTCCAGCCAGGACCTTTTCAAAATAATCTATGACGTCTCTTTCCATTTGAGCCAGCCCGGAAAGGTCCATAATAAGCGTCTGGAATCTAGTTTTTGCAATTTCGTTTAGGACTTTTTCTTGGATAATTCGAATTCTGTATTCGTCAATGGAACCTATTAAAGGCAGAACAGAAACATTCGTACTAACCGGAATGATTGGCACAGATAAATGTTCAACCGTTTGTCTCTGTTTTAAAAGCATTTCATCTTTATAGCTGGAATAGTTCAGGAAGAAACTATTAAGAAATTGATCAATTTGTTCATTTACAATTTTTTCAAGTTGGTAAAACTCTGATCGATCTGCTGTTATCCTCTTTTCTTCATCAAGAGAATAAATAAATTGCCATAACGTTCTTCTGATTGCTTGCACCCATTCTAATTTTAATGAAAGGGTCAAGGAGTGTTCGGCCCAAGCAATGCCTTCCTGCTCTGCAAAAGAAACTAGCTCTTTTTCGTTTTGATCGAGCACATAAAAGACAAGCTTCCTTGCGTTTTTCAGCAGATCAATATTCCCCGTTCTTAAAATATCATTTATTTTAACTGAAACATTAACGGCTTCTGAGAGCAGCTTGTTATTAAACTTTTCCCCATTTTCGTTGATGAAAATTTCAATCTCATCCCTAAGGATCCCGATTGCAGACATCTCTTTTCACACCCTTCTAGTCCTAAACCATAAGAACCAATTTATTTTACCCTTTTGTTAAATATATTAAACTTATATTAATAATATTATTTTACTCATGGTTCTGTTAATTTCAATGATTTTGACTTGCGTGCAGGAGGCTGTGAACCTATTCTCTTTCAGCATTAGGCTGAATGTGATGGCTTTTCTTTTTTTGATTTTTATTTTGTCATGGGACTTTTTGCTCTGCCAGATTACTTCAACAACCTCAAACTATTGAGAATGACAAGAATGGTGCTGCCTTCGTGTCCGATGACCCCGAATGGGAGGTCGAGGAACTGAAGGAAGTTGGAGGCGATCAGGAACATGATGATGAGAATCGAGAAGACGATATTTTGCTTCACGATTCTGTTCATCCGCTTCGACAGGTTGATCGCTTCCGCAATCTTCGGCAAATCGTTTTTCATCAAGACGATGTCAGCTGTTTCAAGTGCAACGTCGGTTCCTTCGCCCATTGCGATTCCGACGTTTGCGGTTGCGAGGGCGGGTGCGTCGTTGATTCCGTCTCCGACCATTGCTACTGTACCGTAGGTTGTGATGAGCTCTTTTAATTGTTCTACTTTCGTTTCAGGCAAGCACTCTGCAATATAGGAGTTCACATGGCTTTCATCCGAAATTGCCTTGGCTGTTTTTTCGCTGTCGCCAGTCAGCATGACAGTGGTGATGCCTTGCGATTTCAGAAGGTCGATGGCTTGCTTCGTTTCCTCGCGCACAACGTCTTTCAGCGCAATGACTGCGGCCACTTCTCCGTTGCGCTCTACAAAAACGGTTGTTTTTCCTTCACTTGCAAGCTTCATGGCAGCTCCCTCGGCAAAACGTTCGCCTTCTTCTCTGCCGACAAAGGCGATCTTGCCGATTTTCCAGTCCTCGCCTGCATAATGGGCCTTCACACCCCAGCCTGGAACATCCTCAATGCTTTCAGGGTGGACGAGTTCCTTGCCAAGCGTTTCTTTCGCATAGTTGACGATCGAGTTGGCCAGCGGGTGGTTCGAGTGGCTTTCAATAGAAGCAACTTTTAAAAGAACATCGTCGCGGGAAAGGCCTTCTTTCACAATGATATCGGTCACTTCCGGCTTTCCTTTTGTCAGGGTGCCAGTCTTGTCAAATGCAATCGCCTTTAAAGAAGACAGATTTTCAAGGTGGACGCCGCCTTTAAAAAGAATGCCGTGGCGCGCGCCATTTGAAATGGCCGATAGCGTTGCCGGCATGATGGACGCAACTAGCGCGCACGGGGAGGCAACAACTAGCAAGATCATCGCTCTGTAAAATGTCTCGTTCCAGCTCCAGCCGAGAAGGTAGTGTGGCAAAAACATCATGAGTACGACGACCGCCAACACGACTTTTACATAAGTCCCTTCGAATTTTTCAATAAAAAGCTGGGATGGAGATTTTTCACTCTGGGCCGATTGCACAAGCTCAATGATCTTTTGGAACAACGTGTCGCTGCTTGGCTTTGTGATTTCCACCGTCATCGAACCAGTAAGGTTGACGGTGCTTGCAAAAACATTATCTCCCTGCATTTTCGCAGAAGGCATCGATTCACCGGTGATGGCAGCTTCGTCAATCGTCGTTTGCCCCTTGGCAATCCTGCCATCTGACGGAATCCGTTCTCCCGGCTTTACGAGGATAGTATCACCAACGACAAGCTCAGTCACATGTACGCGTTCTTCTCTCCCATTAGTGATGCGGATGGCTTCTTCCGGCTGCAGCTCCATCAAGGAGGAAATTTCCTTGTGGCTCTTGTTCAGCGTATAAGTTTCCAATGCTCCACTCATCGCAAAAATAAAAATAAGGATGGCGCCTTCCGTCCAGTAGCCGATAACGGCAGAACCGAGAGCGGCAAGGATCATGAGAAGCTCGACATTCAGTTCCTTGTTCTCAATTGTATCTTCAATGCCTTCCTTCGCTTTCGCAAAGCCCCCGATAACGTAGGCCATAATGAAAAGGGCGATGGCGATCGACTCGCCTCCCGTTTTGCTGATCATCCAGCCTGCTGCAATCAAGACACCGCTAAAGCTTGCGGCGATAAGCTCGGCATGAGGTTTCCATTTATCTAACAGGCTGGTAGGTTCAACTTGTTTCTTTATTAGCACATTTTCACTCATCTTTTTCTCCTCCTTTTGGTGATCTTATTGAGAAGAAGAATCACCATCATTACCCTTAAAAAACACGAAAGCTGTCATCTAGGTCGATGACAGCAGTATTTCTTTGGTTAGCTATTGATTTGGTTTTATCTTATCATGGTGTGTGCTTTTTTTGAAGTAAAAAGCACTATGATAATAGAGTTTTCATGAGTTGTTTTTACAGTAAACGGATATTGGTCGAATCAGCAAAAATCTTGGTCGAATATACCCCGAGAGTTGATATTATATCCCGCTAAAAATCAACGCTCTGAGGTTATTCCAGCCTCACTCGGGGCGGTATTCTCCCGGAAAGACAGCAGCGCGATAAATATAATCAGCAGCATGCCGCTAATGACATAGAAAAAGCTTGCACCTTTCAGGTTTTCGATTGCGAGTCCGCCGACGAAAGGGCCTGCGATGCTGCCGAGGCTGAAGAAGATCCCGCACATCAAGTTGCCTGCTGGAAGCAGTTCTCTCGGTACGAGGCTTGCCATGTAGCTGATTCCAAGCGAAAAAGTAGAACCGACCACCATACCCGCCGCCAGGAAGCAGATAAACAGCAGCGTTGCAGATGCTTCGGCAAATGCCGCGAAAGTGAAAATAACGAAGCCTAACAGGGTAACGGCGGTAAGCACTCGTTTCCGGCCATAGCGATCGCTCATCATTCCGAGCGGCAGCTGCGAAATCAAACTTCCTCCTGCAAATGCAGGGAGGATGATGCTGACGGCTGAGACATCAATTCCAATCCTTAACGCATAGACAGGGAAATTGCCGTTGAGCGATGCTTCGAGAAAGCCGTAGCCAAACGTCGGCAGGAAAGCAACCCATGCGTATTTGAACACTTTGCCGAACCTCCGGAAAGTCCCAAAGAAAGAGCTTTGCTCCATGTCGTGTTCAGGAAATTCATTTTTCAAGAGCCAGACGAAGAACCAGGCGATAAGGCTGATACATGCGGAAACAATGAATGGAAGCGACTCGTTAATTTTTACAAGCGATGCGAGCATTGGCCCAGCGGTGAAGCCAAGCCCGAAGAATAACCCGTAAAGCGCAATGTTGCGGCCGAGCCTTTCTTTTGCCGAAAAAGAAGTAATCCACGTTTGTGTTCCAAAATGAAGCATATGGTCGCCTATTCCGATTAATAGTCTCAAAAGGAACCAGAACCAGAACGACTTCCATAATGGAAACAGCGCAAGCGCTCCAGCGACCATCAAGCCTCCTGCGAGGATGACCGGCTTATAGCCGAAGCGGCGCAGCGGCGCTTCCATCAAAGGAGAAGCAAGCAAGATTCCGATATACAGCCCTGTTGCATGAAATCCGTTCATCGAGGAAGAAACGCCGTCTTGTTCAAAAATAATGGCGATAAGCGGCAGCAGCATGCCTTGGGAAAAACCAGAAATGGATACGATGGCGACGAGTATCCAAAAGCGGTATTTTTGAGTATTTTCCATGATTCGTTCTCCTGACATAATCATATGCTTAAATCGTATCGGGAATAAGAAGGGCTGGCAAGGGAAAGGAATGTTTTTTTAGTTTAAATCAGGGAAAAAATAGTGTAATCTCATTATGTAGCTGTATAAGGCACTTTTTACCAAGTGCCTGCTAAAAAAACTGCATATTTTGAAGGGGAGAAGGAAGCAGTGAAGTTTGAAATGAAGGAGGAAGAAGGCTTTTACGCAGAGCTGGAGCATGGGAGGCTTGATGTTTCAGGTAATCCGGAGCATGGCTATCGGCCATTGGAGTTACTGGTGTCTTCTGCAGCGGTTTGCAGCGGCAGTGTCCTTAGGACAGTCATGGAAAAAATGCGCATTCCTTTTAAGAAGATCAGTGTCACAGGCGAGGCTGTTAGAAGCGATGGAGCGGGTTCACTAATTGAGGGAATCGATCTGCATTTCGTGATTGAAGGCAAAGACCTTCAGCGGAAAAAAGTAGAAAAGGCGCTCACCATTGCTGCGAGAAATTGCCCGATTGTCCAATCGCTGCATGGCGGGATTCCTGTCGGCAAGACATTTGAAATTGTTGAAGATCTACATTTATAAAAAGAAAGGAAAAAAGACATGGCGAATAAAATTTTTATGATGATGACTTTCATCGGTGTGCCGCTTTCGGTTATTGGCACGCTAATGCATTGGTCCAGCATTCTTTTGTTTACCATTTACTGCCTGACCATTATTGCATTATCAAGCTTTATGGGGAGGGCAACAGAAAGCCTTGCGATCGTGGCAGGTCCAAGGATTGGCGGCTTGTTGAACGCGACTTTCGGAAACGCGGTTGAACTTATCATTTCCATATTTGCGTTGAAGGCAGGATTAGTCGGCGTTGTCCTAGCTTCCTTAACAGGTTCTGTGCTAGGAAACCTGCTGCTTGTCGCAGGGCTGTCGTTTTTCGTTGGCGGCATTCGATTCAAGCGCCAGTCTTTCAATGTATTCGATGCCCGTCACAACTCGGGACTGCTTGTTTTTGCTGTCATCGTGGCATTCGTCATACCGGAGGTTTTCTCCAATGATATGAATAATCAAGAAACACTTTCCATGAGTGTGGGTATTTCTATCATTCTGATGGCGCTCTATCTTGCAGCGTTATTTTTCAAGCTTGTTACTCACCGAGGCGTCTACCAGCACCCGGAAAGCGAGGAACAGCATGAGGAAGAAGAGCCGGAGTGGAGCAAGGGAAAATCACTCGCTATTTTGGGTGCTGCAACATTGGCTGTTGCCTATGTATCGGAAAATCTTGTTCATACTTTTGAAGCTGTTGGGGAATCATTTGGCTGGACGGAGCTCTTTATCGGAGTCATTATCGTTGCAATCGTCGGTAATGCGGCGGAGCATGCTTCCGCTATCCTGATGGCATATAAAAACAAAATGGATGTGGCAGTGGAAATCGCTGTTGGTTCAACGCTTCAAATTGCGATGTTCGTTGCGCCGCTTCTTGTTTTGATATCGCTGCTCTTTGAAAAGAGTATGCCGCTTGTATTCACGCTTCCTGAACTCATTGCAATGGTGACGGCCGTATTTTTGACCATCGTCATATCCAATGATGGAGAGACAAACTGGTTTGAAGGCCTCACAATGCTTGCAGCGTATACGATTATGGGCATCGGCTTCTACCTGTTATAATCGAATGTAAATTTAACGACCCTGTGCCTTTTTGGGACAGGGTCAATTTGTCTGGATGGAGGGATTGTTTTGCAGCTGTTTTATCGAACGGCATTTTTCGTTGCAGGTTTGGCGCTGCTGGCGCTTGGAATCAGCCTTAGCATCATTTCGGAATTAGGGTCAGGAGCGTGGGATGCGCTTAATGTCGGCCTATCAAAAACAGTCGGATTCACGACGGGAAACTGGGTTATCATGGTTGGCGTAATCCTCATCGCAGTCAACAGCTTTTTATTAAAAAGAAGACCCGAGGTATTAGCAATCATTACATTATTTTTAATCGGATTTCTCATTGATTTCTGGATGATGAAAGTGCTGGATGGAATCGATCCTTCCACATTCGGAGAGAGGATCGGAATCTTCGCTGTGTCGCTTCTTATAATGGGAGCTGGATTGGCGATTTATATAACAGCAAAATTTCCGCTAAGTCCAATAGATAATTTAATGATTGCCTTAAAGGAGAGACTCGGAGTGAGCCTTGGGGTCGCGAAAACGATTGGAGAAGCAACAGCGTTCGTTGGTGCATTGCTGCTCGGCGGGCCAATCGGTCTTGGAACCATCATTGTCACCTTCGGAATTGGACCGCTAATCTCCTTATTTATCCCTTACACAGAAAGGCTATTGGCGGCATTATCTGCAAAACAAAGCTAATTTTAAAATAACAAGCATAATCCTTAATGACTCCGAAAAAACTATCACCATGAGCATCAAGGTGGAAAGGAGTCTTCATCATGAAAAAACATACAGCCGTCCTGATATGCCTAATTCTTCTATCACTTGCGGCAATTTTTCCAACCATGGCAGCGGAAAAGACAAAACTTCCGGTTCCGCAATCTGTCATGAATATAACAAAGGAAAACACATACCATAACCGTTCAGGAGACTCTCCTGAACTCCAGCCAAGCGAGCTGACGCAAAAGCTGCTCGACAACTCGAAAGTCAGTATTGAAAACTCTGAGCTCATCAAGCTGCTCAATGAAACATCGGTAAACAGCACCCCATTCGCGCTTGGATATCGGGCAATTGTCTATCTTGGAGAGTGGCCGTTGAATTATCAGTCAGCGGAAACAGCACCAAACTGGAAATTCCAAAAAATCAATACGAATTATTTTGACAACAGGGGCGGAGACCAATTATACAAAATGCACTATGTGCAGGAACAACAAGCCGCTGTCAAAGGCGGTCTTACTGCAAAAGTGCCAAGGGCGGAAAGCGTCCAGAACATGATTCTTTCGCAAGCGGTGAAAAAGACGGGCTTGCCGCTGGAGAACGATGCGACTGTTGGCGCAGGCACGAAGTTGGACCAGCTTTACCATGTCCCGCCTAGCTCACTTGGCTACTTGTATGCCTATGTGCCTGCCATCCATGAAAAGGGGAAAGTCACATATGGTGAAGTATATTTGATGCTGAAAGGCAATAAAAAATTCCTTGTCGTCAAAAACGTGGCATCCCAGGAGATTGGTGCCTGGATTCCCCTTAAAAACCATGTTTCCTTTGAATTCCTGCAAAGCAAGGTTCCGCGATGATTTATATGTGGTAAATTTTTCTGCTTGACAAATATCCGTTTAGTACTGGATTCATCCGGGAAACAAAACAACATGAAACCATTACGAGAAACCTTAAGGAGGAAAAAATAATGTCACAAAATATTTTGCCTAATGACTCCCAACATTCGTACAACCAATCGGAAACGTATTACGACGGTTCCATGGGACGCAACTCCAACAACAACAGCAAGCTTCTACGCGGCATCATCATTGGCGGTGTGGTCGGAGGAATGGTTGCAATGCTTGACTCTACCACAAGGAATAAAATCAAGTATACGGCAATGAACGTAAAGGACACGTCCATGGACATGATCAGTGAAGTAAAGAACAATCCTGGAGAAGTAAAAGATCAAATGGTGAACTCTTTCAAAGAGGCTTCCAATGTATTGAAGGAAGCGATTGCTGACGCCCAAAATTTGTACGAGCGCCTGAACAATGACATGTTCGGCAAAATGGGTGATGTAAAAGAATTGACGAGCAATGCGATGGATACAGCGATGGAAGCAAAAGAAGGTATCAAGAATATCGGATCTAAAGTAAAAGAAGCAGGTTCTACAATGATGGAAAACCCTGTTGCTCAAACAGCTGGTGCTAATAGCAGTTCTTCTTCCAGCGCTGCAAGCAGCTATGCGACAGGAAGCACGACTACGAACGCATCAAGTGGTTTCGGCAGTGCAGCTTCCGGAAACGCAGGTCTTGGTATGACGAACGGCCAAGGTGCAGACCGTGTAACAGACACACCTAATTCCTATACAACCGGAAATACAAAATCTGTTTCACCTAAGAACAAGAAGCACAACCGATAAAACATAGGAAACCAGCCCCTCGCCTGCGGGCTGGTTTTGTTTTGCTCTTCCCATGTATGGGTACTTAAACATTACCCATACTAAAATGTTGGAGGAAATTACAATGGCCAATGGAAAAGATATCATAACACGTTCAGATAAGAGCCTTTTTGAAAGAGAGACGGCAACAGGGAAAAAAGGAATGGTAGCCACAGCACACCCCGTTGCTTCCGATATAGGAAGAGAAATTTTAGAGAGGGGCGGGAATGCGGTGGACGCGGCTGTCGCCATTCAATTCGCTTTGAACTTGGGAGAGCCGATGATGACTGGAATCGGCGGCAGCGGTTTTTTTATGGTGCATGACAGCAAATCAAAGGAAACAAAAATTTATGACGGGCATACGAGAGCGCCGAAAAAGGCATATGCCGAAATGTTCCTTGATGAAAATGGCGAAGTTATTCCATTTCGCGATCGTTCAACACGCGCGACAGCTGTGGGAGTGCCGGGGATTCTTGCTGCAATGGAACATGCCCTCGAAAAACATGGAACGATGAAACTGGCAGACTTGATTGAGCCGTCCATCCGGGCTGCGGAAAAAGGTGTAAAAGTAAATTGGGTAATGGACCAAAGCTTGAAGAATTTCGAATACCGTCTTGGCGACCATGCGAGGGAACTGTTCATGCCGAAGGGGAAGTGTCTTTGCGATGGCGAAACGTACTTTAAGGATGACCTGATAAAAACGTATCGAATCCTGCAAAAAGAAGGAATTCGAGCTTTTTACGAAGGGGAAATTGCCGAAGCTATTGTGGATACGCTAAAGGAGTTAGGCGGCTTCATGGAGCTCGAGGATCTTCGCAATTACAAAGTGACGATTGACGAGCCAGTATGGGGAGATTATCGAGGCTATAAGCTTGCTTCTTCTAATATGCCAAGCTCTGGCGGTACGATCGTTCTCTACATTCTGAAGCTTCTCGAAGGCTTTGATATGAGCCGATACGATGCGAAATCCTGGGAAAAATATTACTTGTTTGCGGAAGCGATGCGGGTAGCGTTTTCTGATAAAATTGCTTTTTCCGGCGATCCGGAAAACGCGCCTGTTCCTGTTAAGGGAATGCTTCATGAAAAGTATTTGGAGGAGCGACGCAAGCTGATCAACTTTGAATCGCGAAATCCTGATATCGACTTCGGCAATCCTTGGGCTTACGATGGAGGAAAAGAAATTAAGGTCGTTCGCCAGCCATACGAACCAGAACGGGACAGAAGCGAAACGACGCATTTCACTGTTGTCGACCAATGGGGAAATATAGTTGCCTGCACTTCAACGGTTGAGCATCCTTTCGGTTCCGGTATCATGGTGAAAGGTCACGGATTTGTCCTGAACAATGAGCTGACCGATTTTGATGCGATTCCGGGCGGGTTGAATGAACCAGGTCCAGGAAGGCGTCCTGTCAGCTGTAAATCTCCGACCATTGTCTTTAAGGATGGAGAGCCAGTTTTGACGCTTGGATCACCTGGTGGCCCAACAATTGTTGGCTCCGTATTCCAGACGCTCGTGAATGTGCTCGACTTTGGAATGGATTTGAAAGAAGCGATTGAAGAACCGCGAATTTTCAATAGCACTGGCCCGCTGATCGGCTGGGAGAAGGGAATCAGTATGGAAGCAAAAGGGAAGCTGGAGGAAATGGGATTTTCCTTTATTGAAGCGGCGTTTCCAATCGGGAACGTCCAGGGAATCGCGATTGATCGGGAGAACGGAATTTTGAAGGGTGCGTCAGATTCCAGCCGAGAAGGAAAAGCTGCAGGAATTTGAGTTTTTAGAAAAGGCGGCGCAGGCTGCCTTTTTTCCTGGAGAAAAGGCCATAATAAGAAAGGATATTTCTTCATCAAACGTTTGATTAATATTGCAGGATACGTGAGTTTTCGGTAGGATGAATAACGAGTATGAAAGGAGCGAGACATTTGGGAAGCCCGATTAAAGATTCAAACAACCAGGTTGTTTTTTTGAAACACAGGCTGAACGCATTCATGGATTTGCTTGATGCAATCGATCCAGAAGAAGCTGATTTAGACGATATTGACCGCATGATTGAAATCGTGGAAGAAATGGACGCAAAATGCCGCGAATTCCGCAACCGCGAAGAATAAGTGGAGAACACCGCGAGTCCCGATATATGGGCTGGCGGTTTTTTCTTGCCAAAAAATAATTATTACTAGAATTTAATAATAGATTTTAGTACCAGGTAACAAATGTCACAGATTAATTTTTTTCGAGCGTGTAAAATGAAAAAGAAAAAGTTTAAAAAAGAAAAGGGGAATGTAGGATGAAGCTGCCACAATTGAGAATTGGCCAAATGGCTCCGGAATATCCAATTATTCAAGGAGGGATGGGGATCGGCATTTCCTTAAGCGGGCTAGCTTCATCCGTTGCTGCCGCTGGGGGAATTGGGATTATTTCAGGAACGGGAATCACCGTTGAGGAGCTGCGCCATCATATCCGCAAGGCTCGGGAACTTTCGGGTGGAAAAGGCTATATCGGTGTCAATGTTCTTTTTGCCATGAACGATTTTGCAGAGAAAATGAAGGCTGCGATTGATGAGAAGGCAGATTTCATTATCTCTGGTGCCGGCATTTCACGGGATATGTACGCATGGGGAAAAGAAGCAGGAGTACCAGTGCTTTCCATCGTTTCAACGGCAAAGCTCGCAAGGCTTTCCGAAAGGCTCGGAGCCTCTGCAATTGTGGTAGAAGGCTTCGAAGCTGGTGGACATCTTGGCACAGACAGGCCGATGATGGATATCCTGCCGGAAGTAGTCGAAGCTGTCAGCATCCCTGTCATTGCAGCAGGGGGAATCATGACAGGTGCGGATTTGGCAAAGGCATTGAGCATGGGCGCGTCGGGCGTACAAATGGGAACACGCTTTGTCGCAAGCGAAGAATGCGATGCGCCGCTCACCTTTAAACAAAAATATGTGGACGCAACACCGGAAGACCTTGTACTTGTGAAGACAACGGTTGGACTGCACGGACGTGCCATCCGCAACACCTTCATCGATATCATTGAAAAAGAAGGAAAATACAAGGTGGACCGCTGCCATAAGTGCTTGAAGAATTGCTCTTACCGTTTCTGCACGCTTGATTCGCTGTTCCGTTCACTCAAAGGGGACGTAGAAAAAGGCTTGGTGTTCGCAGGTGCGCGTGTTGGAGAGATCAAAGAGATACTCCCAGTGAAAAAAATCATTGAAAGAATTGTCGACGAGTACAGGCTAGCTGTCGCACTCGGCTGAAAATAGTATTATTGTGGCCGCCAATGGAGAAGTTGGCGGTTTTTTTATTGAAGTTTAGTATCTGTATTTTACAAATCAGTTATTGTATAATAACCCCTGTTCTGTAAAATTACCTAAATTATAGAAGCTTCTTTTTTAGGAAAGGAGATGAAATTATATTGTTCGCTAATACAAGTGATTTTGCTTATTTACCTGAGTATTTAACCTTATACTTATTTCTTTTAGTTTTAGCTTTAGCTTATATAAGTCTATTAGTTTATACATTCGCGAAATATAAGCATTCAACCGTTGGAAAGCTCCTGTTACTTCTCTCCATGGTGTCTTTCATCATGGCCTGCCTCTATCCAACAGCAAACGGATATTTTATGGATAGCAATCCTGAACATCCACGATTCGCGCCAGCTATCGGTTTTATGGAATTAGTCTTCATGCCTTATCCTTTTGTTTTTTAATCTTTGCCGTTGTTACGGGAAGAAAGCGATAAGAATCTACTGAAAAGTCCTTTTTATAGTGAGGGACTTTTTTCGTTTTCTTAAAAAACCTGCTTTTCTTGTAAACGATTCCATCATATATCTTTTAATACTGTCGCGATAGGAGTATACTTGGAATCGGAAATTGTTATATACTGTTCACAAAAACTGCTTGACGAACAACACGGGGAGATATGAGGAGAGGGGTATACAAATGAATATCGAAAAGTTTCAGGATAGCATATACGAGCTGATTGTTGAAACTTCGACTAACTTGCCAAAGGACGTTAGGCGGGCTATTTTAGCTGCCAAGGGGCGTGAAAATGAGGGGACGCGCTCTGCAATGAGTTTGGCAACGATCACAAAGAATATCCGCATGGCGGATGAAAATGTTTCGCCAATCTGCCAGGATACTGGTCTTCCAACCTTTAAGATCAAGGTGCCTGTTGGCGCGAATACGATTGTGATGAAAAAAGCAATCTATGCGGCGATCGCCCAGGCGACGAAGGATGGGAAGCTCCGTCCGAATTCAGTTGATTCGCTGACTGGGGATAACAGCGGCGACAATCTTGGAATAGGGACACCTGTGATTAAATTTGAACAATGGGAAAATGACTATGTAGACGCTCGTTTGATATTAAAAGGCGGCGGCTGTGAAAATAAAAATATCCAATACAGCCTACCGGCTGAATTGGAAGGTCTCGGACGTGCTGGACGCGACCTTGACGGTATCCGCAAGTGCATTATGCATTCCGTCTATCAGGCACAAGGGCAAGGGTGCAGCGCTGGATTCATTGGTGTTGGAATTGGCGGAGACCGTTCTTCCGGCTACGATTTGGCGAAGGAGCAGCTTTTTCGTTCAGTAGATGACGTGAATCCGAATGCCGATTTGAGGAAGCTTGAAGAATATATTATGGAGCACGCCAATGAACTTGGAATCGGAACAATGGGCTTCGGCGGGGAAACGACGCTTTTGGGCTGCAAAATCGGTGTAATGAACAGGATTCCGGCTAGCTTTTTCGTTTCGGTTGCGTATAATTGCTGGGCTTTCCGCCGCCTTGGTGTAAATATTGCTGCAGACACTGGAGAAATCATGAGCTGGCAATATCAAGAAGGAGAAAAAATCAGCTTTGACGAGAGCGATGTAGAACCGGCAAAAGCGGAAATCGCAGCGGCAGCGGAAGCGCCTGAAGAAAAGGTAGTAACATTGACTGCGCCGATTACCGAGGAGCAAATCCGCTCTCTTAAAGTGGGTGATGTCGTGAAAATTACCGGAATAATGTATACCGGACGCGATGCCATCCATAAATATTTGATGGACAACGATGCGCCTGTCGACTTGAACGGGCAGATCATTTATCATTGCGGTCCTGTCATGCTGAAGGATGATGAGGGGAACTGGAGTGTGAAAGCTGCTGGACCAACGACAAGCATCAGGGAAGAGCCTTACCAAGGCGATATCATGAAGAAGTTTGGTATTCGTGCGGTCATGGGCAAAGGCGGCATGGGCGCGAAGACGCTCCAAGCGCTTGGCGAACACGGCGGCGTCTATTTGAACGCAATCGGCGGGGCAGCCCAATATTACGCAGATTGCATCAAGAGCGTAGAAGGTGTAGATCTCATGCAGTTTGGAATTCCAGAAGCAATGTGGCATTTGAAAGTGGAAGACTTCACAGCCGTTGTCACAATGGATTCCCACGGAAACAGCCTCCATAAGGATATTGAAATGTCATCACTAGAAAAGCTCGCAACCTTTAAAGAGCCAGTATTTAAATAATAGAGATTTGTAAGGGGACAAATTCGATTTAAGGCGAGTTTGTCTTTTTTTAACGCTTTACCGCACCGGGGGTCAGGCACGCTTTAATGATTCACCGCACTGGGGGTCAGGCACGCTTTAATGATTCACCGCACTGGGGGTCAGGCACGCTTTAGTTGAGCGAAGCAAGCTTTAGTCGTTGTTGATTTTCGCACCAACTATCAGGGATGATCTGTTGCTGTATTTACAGATTAAAGATAATATGGAATCAAAGAGGAAGCTACTGTAGATAAATTACTGTTTACCGTAGATAAACGGGGATTTACCGTAGATAAATTGCATTTTACCGTAGATAAATCGCCGTTTACCGTTGATATCCCAATTTGAGACGTATTCAACAAGAGCAGAGTTACGTGTGTAATCGGTTACAGAAGCTCTCTATTCCAAAAAATAATGGCCCCTCATCAAAAGCCATCCTTTATTCCTCAAAAAACCAATCAAAATGACAATTTTTAAGGGTTTGGGGGAGAATTTTGTTTCGTGAACCTACAAATTGATTTCCCTTTATCACTGTACCGCACTGGGGGTCAGGCACGCTTTAGCGATTCACCGTACCGGGGGTCAGGCACGCTTTAGTGCTTTATCACAACATCTCTCCCCCCTTTTTTTTTCCTGTTTATTTTTCTCGTGGTGACAAATAATAAGGGAAATTTCACAAGAAAGTTTTGGAGGAATGAAGAGATATGAGATTGCTTTTATCACTCTTTGCGGCTGTGGCTATCAGCGTTGCCGGCATGGCACCGCTAGCGAGCGGGGCACAATCACACCCCAACAAGCCAATCCATTGGGGATTTAAGAAGGCGAGGGATGGGCAGCCTGCCGACGCTGGAAAGCCGCTTGAAAAGATTCTCGACAAGCATGGCGCAGTATACAAAGGCTCACCAGAGCGTAAAGACATTTACCTCACTTTCGACAATGGCTACGAGAACGGTTATACCGACAAAGTCCTCGATGTGCTGAAAAAAGAGAAAGTTCCTGCCGCCTTTTTCGTCACAGGACATTATCTCGAAAGCGCCGAAGAACAAGTCATCCGGATGGCGGAGGAAGGCCATATCATCGGTAACCACTCTTGGCACCATCCTGATCTGACTCAAACAAGCGACGCGAAACTAAGAAAAGAACTCGAAAGCGTCCGCGAAAAAACGGAAGAACTAACAGGCCAAAAAGGCATGGCTTATCTCCGGCCGCCACGCGGCGTGTTCAGCGAGCGTACGATGGCGCTTGCGAAGGAGCTTGGCTATACCCATGTGTTCTGGTCACTTGCATTTGTCGACTGGAATACAGATTCCCAAAAAGGCTGGCGCTACTCCTACGATAATATCATGAAGCAAATCCACCCAGGTGCAATCCTACTTCTTCATTCTGTCTCAAAAGACAATGCGGATGCATTGGAAAAGGTAATTCGCGATTTAAAGAAGCAAGGTTACACCTTTAAGAGTTTGGACGATTATACGCTCAGAGAAACGCTGAAAGAGCCGATGTTGTACTGACCACTCCGCACGGGGTGGTTTTCTCTTCACCAATAGTTGTATTATTAGAGGAATTTCGAGAGATCAGACGGTATCTCAACCTATAACTAGCCCTTTGCTTTCGCGAGGTATTCTCTTTTCATCTCCTCAGGCACCATGCTGCCGCCCGTTGCCCAAGCGAGATGTGTGGCATTCTTCATTCTGCCACATAGCTTTTGTGCGCGGATGTAATCCTGCCCTTCTTTTTCACGCGTAAGCATAACAGGACCCTTCAGTCCAACAGCAGCGGAAGGCTCAAGGAAAATGCCCTCTGATGTAAAAATCGTACCGAGATGCCGGAATAGAATTCTGTCAGAAACGGTATAGCAGCCGCTCAATAGATGGCCCACCGTTTTGCCGACAAACCCTGATGGTCTGCCAACAGCAAGTCCATCCGCCTCGGTTACATTGTCGAGGCCAATGTCCCCAACGGATATCTTGTCATGCAGTTCTGTCGCAAGTCCAAGCAGCATGCATGGCTCGCCGTAGAGTAGCTTCAGTCCGAATGCGACACCGCCTGGTCCACCTCCTACACCGCAAGGAAGGTAAACAAATAGAGGGTGTTGTTCATCGACAGCGATTCTTGCATCTTCCAGCTGGTTTTTCAGCCGGATTGCTGCCACAGCATAGCCTAGAAATAAGTCACGAGAGTTTTCATCATCGATAAAATACGTGTTTTCATCGAGCGCTGCTTGCTTTCGCCCTTCCTCGACGGCAAGGCTGTAATCATCCTCGTATTCCATCACGGTAACGCCTTTTTCACGAAGAAGCTTCTTTTTCCACTCTTTCGCGTCAGCGGACATATGGACAGTGACAGAGAACCCGAGTGTTGCTCCCATAATGCCGATGCTTAAGCCCAAGATTGCCCGTCGAGCCAACGGCGATGCTATAGTTGGAGAAAAAAGAAGCGAAGGAATCGTCTGTCAGCATGCTATAATCATCGCTTTCCTTTAGGAGGCCATGCTCGAAAGCCAGTGTCTCGGCGTGTTTCAACACTTCATAGATGCCTCCGCGTGCTTTGATGGAGCCGGATATCGGCAGCACATTGTCGCATTTCAGCATCAAGTTGCCGCCAACTTCCTGGATTGGTTTTATCGTTCGAAGCGGAGATTCGATCATCCCGCGGGCAGGTACTGTTTCTGGAAAAACAGCAGCAATGTACGGTGCAAACCGCGCAAGCCTTTTTTCAGCATCAAGGACGTCGTTCATTGTTATCAAACTTTCCGCTTCTTGTTCATATCGCGGATTGCGCCAGAACACTTCCTCCGCGGCTGCAACTTTTTCAAGAAAAGGCCATTTATCAATTAAATCTTTCATTATATTCACCATCCTTATCCCTTACCTGTTTGCCACAGAAGCGTTATTTCCTGCCCCTTTTTCGTAAAAATAGCCACAATCTGCTATAATACGGGAAAATCACTTGAAAAAGGCGGGGAGAAAGATGTGGCAAGAAACTGTAAGCATCCCTGGACCATACAACTTTGATTTAGCTTGTGACAGATTGCAGCTTGATCCGCTGCACGTTGTCGATATTGAAAATAGAACGGTAAAGATACCGGTAATAATTGACGGTCGAAAGCAGGCTGTTGAAGTAAAAGGCATCGGAACGCTGGAAGAGCCTTCGTTCATGATAAGCGGCAGGGAAGAAGCTTTAAAGGAAGCGGCGATTGCAAGAGTGGCGGAAGTTTTCCGCTGGGATGTCGACCTTGCGAAAGTCCATTCCCACTTCATGGCAACCGATTTAGCACCGATTTTTGCCGAGCATTACGGGACGCCGCTTGTGCTCGACTTTGAGCCCCTCGGCTGCCTCATGAAATGCATCATCCATCAACAGCTCAATCTGTCGTTTGCCATGACGCTGACAGAGCGATTTGTCCACACTTACGGGGAAAAAGTGGACGATGTTTGGTTTTATCCTGATGCAGAAACAGTGGCCGCATTGACGGTGGAGGAATTGCGCGAGCTGCAGTTCAGCGGAAGAAAGGCTGAATACGTGATTGGCATCGGGAAGCTGGCAGCGGAAGGCGAACTTGATTTTTCAGAAATGAAAGAGAGGCCGGACGCGGAGATTGAGAAAGCGCTTTTGAAAATCCGCGGTGTTGGCCCATGGACGGTGCAAAACTTCCTGATGTTCGGTCTCGGCCGGCCTAATCTTTTCCCGCTTGCAGACATCGGTATCCAGAACGCCCTGAAAAAGCTGTACAATCTTGAGAAGAAGCCTGGCGTGCCCGAAATGGAGCAGTGGAAGCAGCCGTGGGAACCTTACTTAAGCTACGCCTCGCTTTATTTATGGAGAAGCATTGAATAATATACTGGAGTGAAGAAATTGAACGGAAAAGCTAGAAAGCCTTTTTATAAAAAAGAAGAAAAGAACCAGCCTGTTGTTGTGGAATTGGGCCAAACCTTTCCACTGACGATCAAGCGGCTTGGAATCAACGGAGAAGGCGTCGGCTACTTCAAGCGCCGAGTCGTGTTCGTACCTGGAGCGCTGCCGGGTGAGGAAGTTGTAGCGGAAGTAACAAAAGTGCACCCGAAGTTTGCGGAAGCAAAAATCAAGAAAATCCGCAAAGCTTCTGAGCATCGTGTGAAACCAGTCTGCCCTGTTTATGAGGAATGCGGCGGCTGCCAGCTCCAACATCTTCATTATAGCCAGCAGCTGAAGGAAAAGCGCGATATTGTCATCCAGTCTCTCGAGCGCCATACGAAGCTAGCAGTCGACAAACTCGACATCCGCGAAACGATCGGGATGGACAATCCATGGGGCTATCGAAACAAGAGCCAGTTCCAGGTAGGCGAGAGGGGCGGCAAGATTCTCGCAGGCCTTTACGGCATGAACTCGCATAAGCTCATCAACATCGAGCAGTGCGCCGTCCAGCACCCCGCAACGCTGAAAGCGACCGAAGTGGTGAAGGGAATTCTGCAGAAACATGGCATTACCGTCTATAACGAAAAAAGAGGCAAGGGACTCGTCCGCACCATCGTTGCCCGAACAGGCATCACGAGCGGCGAAGTTCAAATCGTCCTAGTTACAACGAAAAGAGAGCTGCCGAACAAAGAAGAAATTCTTGCGGAAATAAAAGAAACGTTGCCGGAAGTCGTCTCCGTCGTCCAAAATATCAACGGCGAGAAGACATCGCTCATCTTTGGCGAAAGCACAGAAACGCTGCAAGGAAACGACTTCATCCAGGAAACTTTAGGCGACCTGCAATTTGAGCTGTCCGCGCGCACCTTCTTCCAGCTGAACCCGGAACAGACCGTCAAGCTATATAATGAGGCGAAAAAAGCAGCGGCGCTTACCGGTACGGAAAAAGTGCTAGATGCCTATTGTGGTGTCGGAACAATCGGCCTCTGGCTCGCTGACCAGGCAGGGGAAATCCGCGGAATGGACATCATCCCTGAATCCATCGAGGACTCCAAGAAAAACGCTAAGCGCCACGGCATCACCCATGCCAAGTACGTCCCAGGCAAAGCCGAAGAAGTACTCCCAAAATGGGTCAAAAAAGGCTGGAAGCCAGACGTCATCATCGTCGATCCCCCAAGGACCGGCCTCGACAACGCCCTGCTCCAGACCATCCAGCAAGTCCAGCCAGCCAAAATCGTCTACATCAGCTGCAACCCATCCACCCTGGCCAAGGACATCGACGCACTAAGCAAAAAATACAAGCTATCCTACATCCAGCCAGTTGATATGTTTCCGCATACGAGTCATGTGGAGTGTATCTCGCAACTCATTTTAAAGGAAGGCAACTAATCCTTGAGGTTGTTGCCTATTCTTGTTCTTTGAAGGATTTACGAAGTTGTAATGAATACGAATAAGTATGAAAATAAATATATCCTAAATTGCCTATATTGTTATAATTAAGTAAAAAAGTAACTATTATATTATAAATTAAAGGAGAGCTCTTAATGGAAGTAAAGAATGCTGAAGTCATTTCTTTTATAAATTTAAAAGGTGGGGTGGGGAAAACTTCTGCTACAATTAATATTGCGGATGCTTTTTCAAAAGAAGGTAAAGCAGTATTAGTAATAGATATGGACCCTCAATTTAATGCTACGCAAGCATTACTTAACCACCAGTATAGGCACCATAAAAAAAATATCGATCAGGATGTATTAGCAGACGTACATAAGGAACTAATAGAGAAATATAATGAAGTAATTGCAACAAGTACAGCTCAAGAGGAGGATAATGAAGAGGAATTAAATCCTGATGAAGAGTATAAAAGAGAACTTTCTTCACAATTAATTTATAACCGGTTAAAGACCAAAAAAATGACTGTACGTACCTTATTTACATATGAAGGCATAGTGGATGGGTTAGACAATCCATCTTTGATTTATAATTTAAAAGAAAACTTAGACTTGATTCCTGGTAATTTACTCAACTTTCGCAGAGTGAAATCGGCAAATAAGCCTTGATATAACTGGGCAGATTGGCCAACCAAAGTTGTAATTGACATTCAATGTGCTTTTTCATTTTCGTATTGGTCTGCTTCAGGACATCATTAAGAAGCTCGATCAACTGCTGGAGCGCAACTGCCCAATCGAGTTCATTTACTTCATCACAAAATTCATAAAAAAGGCCGCCGAGTGTGCGTTGGTCGGTGTTGCAGCGATTTTGCCACGACAAAACAATATAGCGGGCAAATACTATCGTTGTATGGCTAATTAACCCATCATAGGAACGCCCTTGGAACTCCTTCTGGAGTTTTAACAGCGATTTGGTCGTCTTGAAGAAAACCTCGATGTCCCAACGCATGCCGTAGATCTGGATAATCTCCCGTTCGGTCAAGGTTTTGTCGGTGCTGAGGATGGCCAGCCATTCGCTTCTCTTGTTGCGATTTTGGACGAAGACAATCTTGACGCACGTTCCGTTAGCCATGACACAGTGAATGGAACGAAGAATTCCTTTTTTACCCTGGATAGGTTGCGCCAAACTATACAATTGCTTCAACGAAACCCGTTGTCCACCCGCTAGGTACCGCTGCTTCGTCTCTTTGACCATACCGATTACATCCAATCCCTGTCCTTTAATGGCTTGGACAAGCGGAGGTAAGGTGAACCAGGAGTCCATCAGAACATAGCTTGCATCGATACCATTCGCAAGCGCACGGCGGATCATGTCCGGAATCTGTTCAGGCGCCGTTTGAAGCGCATTCATCCGGCGTTTGTAACCAGACGTACGTTTATCGATGTCCGATGAGATGCCGTTAATCTGTGCTTTCTTGGAACTGAGCAGGGAAAAATCGATTGGCATGAAGGTGGAACCGTCCGACCAGCCGAGCGTTAACATCCGGAACCCTTTGTAGAATTTCATTTTCAATGATGCGTGGTCAAAACAACGGGCAAGTAGTTCAACCTTTTTACTGCGGTTCCGGTCGAACGCCGAATCATCGACAATGAAAACCTTTGGTCGTGTGTGATCGGTCAGACAATCGACCTTCTGGATGGTTGAAGCGCTGAACGACAAAAGGAATCGCTGCCAATTGAATGTTGGCTGATTAAGGAATCGATAAATGGCATCCTTCGCAGGATAACAGTCCGCTTTTTTCGAATTCAGCAGCGCAAACCAATTCTTATGTTGAAAGATTAGGCAGAAGACCAGTTGAAATAAGTACGAACAGGAAAAGCCGAAGGCTTTGGTGATACCAGCCTTCCGAAGATGCCTAAAGATATCTAGCTCGGAAAAAACCGAGCGCAATTCATTCGGGAGTTGATTGTTTGATTGGTTTTGATCTATCATATAGGAGGCACCTCTTCTATTGGTAGTGGTTTTTCGACAATTCTACTTTACCATAGGATGAGGTGTTTTTCTTTTGTCCAATTCAATTGTCAAGGTACCTAATGAATTGCAGAAACACATAATTACGATGCCGGTTGGATCGATTTATATCGGTGCGAAAGTTGAGTAATTTAGATTTATTTGAGACTTTGACCGGCGATACTAGTGGGAAACATAATGTTTTACAAGATCATATAACAGAATATGGGTTGAGAGAATTATACGATTATATATTCATAGATTGTCCTCCCAATTGGACAATATTGACCCAAGCAAGCTTATTTGCATCTGATTACTACATAATCCCAAGTAAAGTTGACCTGTTTTCGAGTATAGGTATTGGACTTTTGGAGAATTTAGTAAACTCAACTTTTTATGAAAAAAAGTCTCCAATATCTACTTTATATAATGTTTATAGAAGAGAGTTAGCACGCCCACATATACAACCATTAGGAGTTATATTTACATTAACACACGAAATAACCATTGAAGGTAAATTGAAAGAAAAATTAAAAAATAATATTCCGCTTGAATTTTTTGAAACGGAAATTCCGTATCATTCTTCAGTTCCCTTAAAGTTTTCTTTATATAACGAGAGTGGAGCAAAACACGACACTTTAAAAAATTCAATCTCAAGAGCAATTTTAGAAATTTATGAAAGGATATCGCTAAGAAAGAAAGAGGTGATAGTATATGAAGGAAGCAGAAAGTAAAAGAAATTTTTTAAATGAGTTCAGCTTAATCAATAAAAATAAGTACACTCCTGAGCAAACTAAAAGTTTATACCTTGGGCTTCTTTTCGAACTAATTTCAAGTAGAGAAGTATTTGAAAAAAATAGAGATTTAGAGAATTTTGTTTTGAAAGTATACAAACAACAATATAATGATTATTTGTTTAGATCAAGACCTTACCTTGCTTCAAGATTACTAAAAGATATTTCCTCAGAATATGACTTTCTGAGAATGTCTGCATCTATAAAATTAATTATTCTATTTCTCAAAGAAAAGGCAAACGAGGATAATATTAAGGTTGTTAGTGATAAAGAAAACAAAAAAAATAGGACTAATATTGAAGCAGATACTATAGGTTGGTTTAATTCAGTAAATAAGGGAAGTAACAAGTAATGAGCGAGTTAAGAAGTATTTTCAAACAAGAATTTATGAAGCTTCAAAATATTGAAGGAATTAAACAATCGTTCATAGCTACTAATGTTGATGAAATAAAAAAAATTTTTGGTTATATTTTTGTGATAAATTACCTGAAAAATAGAGCTGAGACAAAGCGGTATTTTGGTGCTGAATATAATATGACTTTCTCCTTACTTTTAGAATCTACCTTTGCACTTTTAACTGGTCAATGTAGAAGTTCTTTATTATTATTAAGGTCTGCTCAAGAAGCTAATTTTAGGTTTGTCTTAGAGAGAGAAAGGGAACTTATGTTGAGGCAAGATTCAACCTTAAGTTTTGAAAGTTTAGATTTTCGATTTATAGAAACTAAAAGAAAGTTTACAAAGGATTTACAAAATAGCATAGATAGAGGTAAATTCTCTGATTATTACAATTCTATTGAAAGAACCTATACGTTATATAATAAGTTAAGTGGAGTTGTACACTCACAATCAAAAAATATGCCAGTGATGAGTGTTGAATATTTTTCAAGTCTACACAAAGAAACAATTATTGATAAACAAGAGTTCTTTAACTTATTTTCCGCAACTTTAAACGAAATGTTTTTATTAACATTTTTTATGCTAAGAGAAAGTTTGAAAAAGTGGGATAGTTATGTTCTCTTTGATCTGCTAATAATTTTATACGGTAAAAAAAGATCCCAATCACTAATTAAACTTATAAAAACTTTTGAAATAAACAATTTGGAGGTGGAGTGAATAGCTAAAATTCCGATAAAACTAATAGTTGATACAGTTAAAAACCAAGGACCAAAGGTGGGGAAGTTTGTTAAAAACAACTGGAAAGAGATATCAGAGGGAGTGGCTCTAGTAGGTTATGTTGGTAAAAAAGCAATAGATTTTAGACAAAGTAAGAAAGATACAGAACAGTATCAAAGAAAGATTCATTATCGAAAAACTCGGCATGGTCAGTATAAAACTGAAATATTGCTAAACTTGGATAATAAAAAAAGAAATGAGCTTTTTCAAGCTAAATTAGAGGTCGAGCAATTTATTCAGCAAATAAAAGATGAAGAAAGCAAGGAATTAGTTGTGAAAAAGCCGCTACATTCCCAACGAATAAATAATTGGAATGAGGTTCTAACTCAAATTGAGGATAAGATGGCAATGAAGGATTATCAAGAATACTTAATGATATATAATAATCCTAACTATCAAAGTTTGTATTTTGAAGGATTCGAAGGTCAAATAGAAAAATTCAAAAATCTAATAGATAGTCAAAATACTTTTGAACTGTATGAATATCTCCTTACAAGAACAAAAAGAAGTAAGGAGGACATAAAAATAGATTTTTTATTGTAATATACTCCTCTTGCCTGTAGTGCACCCCAAAAGTTATGGGGTGTTTTATCATGGCAAAAATATAGTGATCTATTGCCTTACCCCCGATTTTACTCTTCCCGTTTAAGGTCCAATTCAATGAAATTATCCCTATTCAGTATTGTGCATCTCTTATTTTATGCCCTTTCTCTCTTCGTTGATATAGCAGTTTGCACCATCCCTATCTCCATAGGAGAAAAAATGGTTCATTCATTTGCCTGATTTATCTGGTTTTGACTTACGCCTATTTTTTTGATGAATCACCGTCGAAGTTTTTGAGAATAGAATACTTATATGGAGTTGCAGCCGATGAATACGACAAGGATTGTCTTAATGAGTTACTTGGTATATTCCAATATTCTCTTTCGTTAATGAGGAAGATTGTAAGCCCCCAATCAAACAACGCATATAAGCATGCAGCACCTCCTGGTACGATGAATGTATCCATCTAAGGGAGGTGCTTTTCCTATGCTGCAACAAAAACTTACGATTGTCCCCGTTACATTACATGACGAAAATAACGTTTCCTGCCCATCCACTGTTTCACCAGCTACCACAAGTCACGTTTGCACAATCAAAACGGCTAACGTCGAAATCTCCTTTTCCAACGCTGTGGATCAGCACTTGATACAAACGGTAATGAGGGAGCTGAAACACCTGTGAAATATGACTATACAAGTGTGAAAAATATTTATATCATTTGTGGGAAAACCGATATGCGAAAAGGCATTGACGGACTGGCAACACTGATTCAAGTGTATTTGGCAAGCAAAAAATGTATGAAACGGCAGTTAAAAATGTAGCCACCTGCCAACCGTTTTCTAATTTTGTAATAATGACTCCTTATAGCGATGACTATCTCCATTAAATACCACCAGATGAGAGTGATGGATCAGTCGGTCAATGACTGCTTCCGTTAATATTGGATCTCCAAAGACGTGGTTCCACTGACCGAACTGAAGATTGGTCGTAATAATAATACTCTTGGACTCATAACACATTGAAATAATTTGGAATAATAGTTCTCCACCTTGCTTGTGCNTGGTAATGTGAGGAAGGCGGACTTATCCTCTTCAAAGAGTTCTGAAATCATCTTCTCCTTCTGGTAATGCTTCCTATCACGGTCTTTCTCTGCCATAGCCCATAATTCCTTATTTAGCTCGTCCAGGTTGATGACATGAAGTCCTGGGAGGAGGAAATTATTTCTGATATACTTGACCATTGCTTCCACATGGCCCTTTTCATTTCCACTATTAGGATTGCAGAATTCACACTCGAAACCGTAGTGAAGGACGAAGTTCTGGAACTCGTCCGTTAGTTGCCTTTCACCATTTGGCAAAACTTTCTTAACGGCAGGAGTAAGGTTATCAAACCTAATAGCCTTGGGTACTCCACCCATATGGTGAAATACTCTTTTCATCCCCTCAAGGAAACACTCCTTATTTTGGGATGGGAAAGCCTGAAAATAAAAGCCGTTACTGGAAGGGAAGGACATTACTAGGAACGGTAATACAATTTCTTCTCCTCCATAGATAAATGGAGCTTCACCAAAATCCACTTGGGCGGTTCCTGGAATGGATTTGAGTGGAAGAGCAGCCTCATCCGTCTCGTTAAGGAAGTCTTTTTTTCTTGTGGAAACATAATCCCTGACCGTTCGGTCGGATCCTTTAAATCCATGATGATCTTTCAATAGTTCCCACATTCTCTTGGCTGTTCTACGAAACTTCTTTTTCTTTTTCAGATCCTCCCTAATCCATTCATCTAGTATGGCTTTCACTGGATCTAATACAGGTGCTGTTCTTGTCTGTTTCTTTTTAGGCTTTTCGTTGAAATCTTCCAAGTTCGCATACTTCTTAATTGTCCTTGGATCTTTCCCCATTCTTTTAGCTACATTTGCATATCCGCAACCTTTATTGTTAACTTCATGTCTGATATACTTAATCTCGGCCACAGCCAACATCTCCTTAATACCTCCTGCACGTTTTGTACCCAACAGGAAGTGTATGTGTATTTTGGAATGTTGACAAGTGGCTTTTTTTAATTTGTGCAGTCCCCTCGGGGCCTGCACAAATTAAATGCCATAACCTACATTTTTATGATGCCATAAACAGATTCAAGATTCTTTCGAACTGGATCCGTATGGTGATTCCATTTTCTTATTTGCAGGATGGAGTAAAGATCGCTATAAATGTTTATACTTCGACGGCGATGGCTTCGCCATGCTTTATAAACGATTAGATAACGGTAAACTCCAATGGCCAAAAGATGAACAGGAAGTACGAAATCTTTCGCAACAAGAGCTTCGCTGGCTTCTTGAGGGGTTATCCATCCAGCAGCCAAAGGCAATCCAGCCATCATCAAAGGGATTGTTTTAAATTGAAAAATCCTTCATTTTATATCTTTATGCCGCTGTTCGAACTCGCTATAATAAGAAGAGTGAATAAGAGCGAAAAGTGGTGAATGATGTGACGAAGGCTTCTTCTAAGAATGAAAAACAATTGGAGAGAGTGATTCAATTGCTTGAAGAGCAATTGGCTCATTCCAATCAACAAAACCGAGAACTATCGAAAAAATTGGATCAATCGTTGAAACAGAATGAAGCGTTGACGCAACAACTTCGACACTTTACAAAGCTCTTATATGGCTCGAAAACAGAAAAGTCGAGATATAACATCCCAGAAGGGCAAGCTTCCTTATTTGATGATGACTCGTCTTTTAGCGAATCTGAGCACACAGATGAACAAAGCCAACAGACTATTTCCTATACTGTTGTTCGAACGATTCAGAAGAAAAAACGAAATGATTCATTACGTGATGATATAGAAGTAGAAGCAATTCACTATCATCCAGAAAATACGCAATGTGAGTGTTGCCAGGTACAAATGAGTGAAATTGGCAGCACAATCGTCCGAGAAGAAGCAGAATTTATTCCGGCAAGAATGAAGAAAGTCCAACACATTGAACATGCGTATGAATGTAAAAACTGCAAAGGCGATACATATCAAAAGGCGCAAATTAAACGTGGCAAAGCACCACAACCACCTATTCAACGTAGCATCGCAAGTCCTAGCGTACTTGCCAAAGTCATATATGATAAATTCTCACAATACTTACCCCTTTACCGCCAGGTAAAAGAATGGGATCGTTATGGCCTGAATACCAACGATAAGAACCTTTCAAACTGGGTTATTCGTGCATCACACGATTGGTTATTGCCCATTTATGAACGTATGAAGCATTTAATGATGGCTAAATCCCTTTTACACGTCGATGAAACGTATGGACAAATTCTCTATCGATCTGATGGGAAATCCGGTCAAACCAATGCTTATAATTGGGTGTATCGAAGTGTGCCGTGCCAAGGGGCGCCGATGACTCTCTTTCAAAGTGCGTTGTCACGGGCCCGCTCTGTCCTTGAAAGCTTCACTGAAGGTTTTTCTGGGACCATTATTTGTGATGGCTATTCTGCCTATGGAAAGTTGGAAGGCGTTACCTTCGCAAATTGTTGGGCGCATGTTCGTCGTTATTGGCTGAAAGCAGATAGCAAAAATGGTCAGATTGGCGTGAGTTATTGTGACGATTTATATCGACTCGAAAGGAAATTTAAACGTTTGTCTCCGAGTAAGCGCAGAAAAAAACGCCAGAAATACTCGAAGCCGATTGTAGAGAAATTCCTTGAATGGGTTGAAAAATCGCCATTATACGGAAAAAATGCCCTTGCCATAGCAGCTGAATACACACTGAATAGGGCAAATGGATTCAAAGCATTCCTGTATGATGGACGTATTGAAATTGATAATAACTCCGCGGAAAATGCCATCCGGCCAAACGTGATAGGGAGAAAAAACTGGCTCTTTAGCGTGAGTGAAGCAGGTGCAAAAGCCAATGCCATTTGTTTAAGTATCGCAGAAACAGCCAAAAGTAATGGCGTTGATTTCTACGAATACATAAAGAAGCTTTTCACCGATCTACCGAATCTCGGTATCCATCAAGATCCTGGAATTTTGGATCAGTACTTGCCTTGGCAAAGAAGATACAGCTAGAATGTCGTAAATAAAGCCGTAATTCGATTCAAAGAATCAGAATTTACGGCTATTTGTGATGCGTACCGGATGGTGCGTTCTTTTTTTATAATTTGGGCTTACGACTTAGTTGATTTATTAGGGCATATAGTAGAAGAAAAAGTTGATAGTGAAGAAACAGATGAAAAGAAAAAAGGACTAAGTAAGGGTGAAGGGGAAGGAGGGAAATAAAGATGGGGCAATATCTTCAAATGGGGATTTGTTATTGAATGGAAATTGATAAAAAAAGATTGGACAAGTTAGGGATTACTTATGGAAGATTGACGAATGAGCTAAATAAGGATTTTGACTTATCTTTGTATAATATAAATGAAACACAACATGAAATCATTATTGGAATTAAAGAATCTGTAGTATTAGAACAATTGCAGGAATTTATGCAGTTTCAATATTCGATGTATCCTCAAGAGCAATGGGACACAATTGTTTTGAATCAGCTTCGGAAATGATAGGTGAATTATCATCATTAAAGGAGTTAGTTGAACTGGCAGAAGAGGGGAGATTTCCTTGTTTTCAATTCAATAAGATAGTTGATGAGATGAAGGTTTCCGCTTGGGGGGCGTTGGAAATTAAAATTTTTTTGTTGGTGTTCTTTGTTGAAGGCAAAATATTTATGGAAGGATATAATTCATTCTTGAAATATATTGAAAATAATGTAAGAAAGTCGGGTAGGAAATGGTCAATTACAGGGGCATTTAAATGTTATATTGATTAATATTTCGACTGACACAGAAAAAGATTTTTGTTGTGCTCAAGCCGAACTGGAGTGGCAATGATGGTGACAAGTGCTTCAGAATTCCAGTAATAATTGAGATATGAAATAGAACAGAACTTTTCAATAGAGCAAGATATTGAATCTTAAACTTATTAGGAAGCTGGATTACAGCTTCCTAATTTATAAAGTTTTTTGGTGGTCATAACAATAAACTTTTCCTTGGAATTTTTTGTTGGATAAACAGAATGATTTTACTTTTTCGGACACAGGTTTTTGACATATTACGCACTTGTTTTCGTCAGTTGTCTTATCAATGTTGTTCTTCTTTAATTGTATGCTCCCGATATGTTGTTTTCTAATTGATTCGTCTAAAATATTGGAATTCAAGAGAGAGTTATATATCAGTTCAATATCATCTTCCATTAAAATAGGTTTTTTGTATTGTAATTTAAGTACAGCGACTTTTCTGTTAATAAATTCAGTCAATTCCACATCATAAATTACCAATTGATTAGAATGTATCTTTCGCAATTCTTCTTCAATTTTAAAAGTACATCTCTTTGTAAAAGAAACTATTGAAACAAAGTATTGATGGTATTTCCCATCGATAAAATTTTTAAGTGCTTGAATATGACCATAATTCTGCATTAATGGATTCATCATTTTGAACTTGCCATTAATCAACCAGGCTTTTCTATCCTTTCCTCCATAAATAGTTCCCTGATAATTCTTTGTTTCGATTACAAATAATCCATAGGGAGTAATAATTATATGGTCAATTTGGGAGTATCCTGTTGATGATTTAGGGTTTTTAACTAATAAATCATTCAGGTACATATATTCTTTTGGCATTTGGGATAGTTGAATATCAATTTTGTATTCTCCGAGTTCGCCTTTTCTAACTGCAATTCGTTCATTCTTTATTCCTGTTGCATCAGTGTGTGTCTTTCTCACAGTGTTTGGGGTTTGGTTCATATCCTTATTAGAGTTGTTGCTCTTTTTATTCTTAAATAAAAAATTTAGAAACATAATTTTCCTCATTCCTACTGGGAATAAATTTCTATATATTTATATCGGCATAAATAGAGCCATTTGAATAGGTACTTCGTAAGCCCGAAAAGGGTTCAACGTCAAATGTTGGGGTGAAGTGAATTTTACTTCACCCTTATCCAATATGCGAACCCAATCTTTTAAACTTATGTGTTAACAGTATTTTAGCTCGGAAACGCAGAAAGCTCCTAAAGCCAAAGGCATTTCGTTTCATTACTTTCGTTAAGTTGTTTATTCCTTCTAAGAAGCCGTTGGAATAGTTGTAGCTGAAACTATTTAATATTTCAATCTGCCAATTCTTCAGGGTTTGGGCAGCCTTCTGGAACTCTGGAATTCCAGCCTGATCAATCGCTTCGTATAGCGCATAAAGTGCTTCTTTGGTTTGATGAATGTTCTTTTCGCCATTCTGCTTCGCCTCGTTAAACCAAAGGCAAAACTGTTCTTTCAGTTCATATGCCTTCCTTAATTCAGGTGACATTCCTAAATATCTCTCAAGATACCACTTGTTCTCCTCCGTTAAATGAGAGGATTTTTTATAAAATATATGACGCATCCTTTTGCATTTCTTCCGGTCGTAGTCGTGCCAACTGGATTGAACCCGCCTTCTTACACCATCAAGCGCCCAATAGATGTATCGAACAAAGTGGAACCTGTCCGCCACAATAACTGGCTTCCCAAGCGCTTGTTTGACAGCTGCTTTAAATGACTGGCTCATGTCCATAATGACCACTTCTACTTTCGCACCATACTTTCTGAGGTATTGCTTAATGGTATTCTTATACCGATTGGGAAGGATATCAATTGGTTCCTTTGTGATTCCATTGGCGATGATGAGCTGGTACTTGCCCTCCTTGGTGTCCCCTTTATATTCATCCATGGCAATTACCTTCGGTAGCTCCTTGGAGGCCTCGTTTAAGGTTTCCTTAGCCAATAGATCAAAGCGCCTGACTACAGTGGATGAGGAGGTTCCATACACTTCTGCCGTTTCCTTAAAGGTCTTCCCCTTTATACTGCGAATCTTAACTGCCTGATTTAATTCCATTGACAGGCGTTGGTATCGCTTCACAAAGGGATTCTTCTCCGCAAATCTCTTTCCGCATGGGCATCCATATCGTCTCTTCTTGTAGAACAACAGCGTAAGTCTCTCAAATATCTTTAAATGCTTAATCTTTTGGATTCGGTAATCATGGGTTTTCTTTGTGAGAGTATGACAAGCAGGACATTTATGCGGTTTAAGAGGCATCTCTGCATGAATGCAAAGTCTCCCATCCACTGACTCCATCTTGGTGACCGTTACTTCTTCAAAACCAGGCAAAATTATGTTAGTATTCATTATGCACGTACCTCCAACTCCTACTTGTTTCTCGACAATTCAAGTATAAAAGATTGGATGGTTACGTGCATTTTTTATGTTCAAATTGTGTAAGAACCCCAACAAATATTATAGAACCCTCGACTTGCATGTCCTTTATTAGGGGAAAAGGATATGAAAGAATTAGAGTTTAGTAATAAGACTTTGCAACGTTCCATTGAAGAAGGTGATGTTCTTAGGGCGGTTGAGGCAGATGCAATTTTTCATAAGGTTTTTTTAGATGTGGCTGGGAACCCTGAGATCGTATTTGCATTAGAACGTAGTGTACCAAAAATTCAACGTTTAGAGATTTCACAATTTACTACGATAAAAGGGTTAAATTCAGTTGAGCAGCACAATCGAATTATATTAGCTTGTAAAAATCAAGAATATGAATTAGTCGTCCGTCTCATAGAAGAAAACTGGCTAAGTCTTGGCGAACTATTAATACAACAAAAAGAGCCGAGGTGAGTTCAGTTGCGGCCAATTATAATAGGGATTTGTGCAGCCTTCTTTTTTGCATTTACATTTGTTCTCAATGCATCGATGGAGTTATCAGGTGGTAGTTGGATTTGGAGTGCTTCGCTTCGATATATCTTTATGGTTCCATTTCTTCTATGTATTGTCATCATGAGAAAAAATTTACGACCACTTTTAACTGAAATGAGAAAACAGCCGGGGAAATGGATTTTATGGAGCTTTGTTGGCTTTGGGTTATTCTATGCTCCTTTATGTTTTGCAGCCGCTTATTCACCTGGTTGGCTGATCGCTGGGACATGGCAGATTACGATTATATCAGGTGCTTTACTTGCTCCATTATTTTTTGTAACGATACACACACAGAATGGACCTTTACAGATTAGAGGGAAAATCCCCTTTAAAGGCCTTATTATGTCACTGATCATTCTGTTAGGTATTTTTGTCATGCAAATCGAACATGCCAAGCAGCTTTCTTTAGAAAGTCTATTGCTAGGAGTTGTTCCTATTCTAATTGCATCATTTGCTTATCCTTTAGGAAATCGTAAAATAATGGATGTGTGCGAAGGGCGTTTAGATGCTTATCAACGAGTATTGGGAATGACACTGGCAAGTCTTCCATTTTGGCTTTTACTTTCCTTGTATGGAGTTTATACAGTGGGCTTTCCAAGTAAAGGGCAAAGTGTACAATCTTTATGGGTCGCACTTTCTTCAGGAATCATTGCAACGGTCCTATTTTTCATGGCAACAGATATGGTAAGAGGAAATATGCAAAAGTTAGCAGCAGTTGAAGCAACGCAATCAATGGAAGTGCTTTTTGCATTAGCTGGGGAACTACTATTTCTGTCGATACCAAATCCTTCTCCATTATCTTGCTTCGGTATTGCTATTGTCATTCTTGGTATGATTCTGCATAGTTATGTTTCAAATAGAAAAGTGGAAGAGTATCTTAAACAGTCAGTGAATCTTTAAATTATCCTGCTGATCCGTAAGCCCCCAATCAAAAAAACGCATATAAGCATACAGCACCTCCTGGTATGATGAATGTATCAATATAGGGCAGGTGCTTTTTATGTGCCGCAACAAAACTTACCATTGTCCCCATTACATTACATGCCAAAAATCAAGTTTTCTACCCATCTACTGCTTCATGAACTATTGCAAACACGCATGCATGAACAAAACGGCAAACGTTGGTATCTCTTTCACCAACGGTGTGGATGAGCACATTATCCAAACGTTATGAGGGAGCTTTAACATCGATGATATATGACTATACAACTGTAAAAAGTATTTATATCGTTTGTGGAAAAATAGATATGCGAAAAGGCATTGACGGACTGGCAACACTGATTCAAGATTCTTTCGAAATTGATCCATATGGCGTTTCCAAGTTTTTTGAAAATCTATTCAAATTTTGATTCTTCTAAAAAGTCTTCCAAAAGCCTTATAGAGGTAGGCTCCCAACAATAAATAATCCTCTGACTGGGTGTCTTTTCTAATTATACTAATATTGTTAATATTTTGGTATAATTAGTTAAGGGGGAATTATCATAATGGATACGACACAATTAAACAGTAAAGCATGGGATAAAAAGGTAGAGGAAGGTTCTAGGTACACTCAATCCGTAAGTAGCGAGATTATTGAAAAAACTAAATCTGGTGAATGGGAAATCACTGTAACAACGGAAAAATCAGTCCCTAGAGGTTGGTTTCCGAAGTCAATAGAGGGATTAAAGATACTTTGTTTAGCATCAGGTGGAGGTCAACAAGCTCCAGTTCTTGCTGCAGCTGGGGCAGATGTGACAGTTACTGATATATCTAAGAAGCAATTGGAACAAGATGAAATGGTAGCTGAACGTGATGGATTAACTTTAAAAACAGTACAAGGAGATATGTCTGACCTTAGTGATTTTGAGGATGAATATTTTGATATTGTCGTAAATCCTGTATCAAACTTATTTGTAAAAGATATTCATCCTGTATGGAATGAGGTTTCAAGGGTTCTAAAGGATAAAGGTACTCTTATTTGTGGATTTACAAATCCGTTATTATGGATCTTTGATGACAACCAAGAACGAAAAGGAATTCTTGACGTTAAACACTCCATACCTTCGTCAACATTGGATTATTTGCCAGAAGACGAGGTTCAAGACTACATCAAATCAAGTAAAACAATAGAATATGCACATACTTTAGAAGACCAGATCCAAGGTCAAATTAAAGCTGGTTTTGTTATAACAGGTTTTTATGAAGATGATTTTGGTGGAACAAGGATATTAGACAAGCATATTAAAACATTTATTGCTACAAGAGCTATAAAGTTAAAGGTTGATTAAGAATTTCCTTATGCCATTTAATTGTCCCATTGACATTTGTAGGAGAGAAGCCATATCTGTAGAGCAGTTGAAACGGAGACTGAAAAAATCAACCAACTATAAAGACAACCAATACATTCTGATAAAGCTAACGGTTGGAGAGAAATGATGCTTTTTCATCCAAAGGTTGATTATAAAAAATATAATAATGATGAAGAACTGATTGAAAATATGGAAGGGGATAAAATATATGAGGTGGCTCCTTCCTTTGATAAGCCATATAAGCAAAGTGAACTGCCTCTCACGCAGCTTCAGCCAATGACTTGGTTTTGGCTAAATACATATAACCCTAAACAAATAAACACATTTCAACAAGAAGCAAAGGAATACGATTGGTCCTCGACGTTTATTGGGGAGAGTGATGCATTAGGTTTTTCTACTAACGAGTCCTTCACTTCCAATGTAGATCTCTCCTATGATTATGATGAGTTCCTCAAGCTGTTAAAAACGAGTACGTGCAGTGAGCATAAGAAAGCCTATCAAAAAATGAAAGATACTAAAATTGACGATGTAGAAATATTGGGTGTAATCGTTTATGGAACAAAGGACGAAATCGCAGATATTATGAAAGATCCTATCATTAAATCCTCTTCACTAGGCGGAGTGATTGAGAATTATTAGGCAGTGTAACAATTGTCAGAGGTGGTTGTTTTAGCGGACGATGTTAAAAAGCAAACGACAATGGTGGTGGCGGGAATGCTTTGTCACCGTCATTGTCGTTTTTGGGTACTGTGGACTTACTGTTTAAAGCTGTATTAGTCTTCTGTATAAATAACCTCAAGCTCTGTTTCAATCTGTTCGATTGTTGCAATTGCATCCTCCGCATCTGCTTGTGCTCTACCTAGTTTTTCTGGGATTTCAATTCCATCATTTAGAAAGACGGGTTTAAAACGTTGCAGAATATCTACCTGTGTCTCTATGGAAGATTTTAAATTGAGCAAGGCAGAATTTAATTCTTCTGACATCTCCTGACTAAAGTATTGATTTGTTGATTAAAACAGGGATTTGGTGCCTGATTTCCGGTGTTGTAACGTTTCAGTGCAGTGGGTGTCAGTCACCAAATGAATAATAGGAAGAAATGATAAAAAGCTGACTGCATATAATTATATTTTACCTTTAACGATATAAGCAAAACTCTATCCTATGAGGTGCGAACCCACTAAATATGGGGTGAAAAACAAAAATTTACCCCTTTTGCAAAAGAGTATTGGGTAATTGGATAAAATATAAGTGATGACGCATGTGGAGTGTTGTGTGCAACTAATTTTAAAATAATGTGGGGAATCAAATTATCTTACTGAGATTAAAATATACAATTGTGACTTCTTCTTTCAGTGATGTTGTGAACTTTAAACTAGCGTGTTAAGACAGGGCAAACGTTTTGTAGGGTTTGCCTTTTGTTTTTTGGCGGAATTGGAAAAACGAGAAAATATAGAAAAGAAGGAAAGGAACCAAAGAATGTGTAATTTAGTAATAGATGCAGAATTCCTCTGTGATAAAGAAGGATCGTTGAAATTTTTAATTTAAAATTTAATCTAAATGAGAATCGCAGTATAAAAACTTCCACTTATAGTGTGAGTAATGGAGAATCACCTACTGATTTAACTTATTATTTGTGCGAACAAATTCCCGTCAGTGGCTTCCTTATATTTGACGGATGTGAAGAGTGTGATACTGAAGAAATGGATTAAAAAGTCATATTGAAAAATGAAAGGAGCGGATATCTAATGAAAGGGCCAGATAAAAAGAAACTATATCCAAATGAAAACATGAAAACAGTTTGTTATATAAGTAATTTACCAAAACGACCCAATGTAGAAATTGGAGAATATACCTATTATAGCGATAATAAAAAGTCTCCAGAGAAATTTTACGATAATATAGAGCATCATTATGAATTTCTAGGGGATAAACTTATAATAGGCAAGTTCTGTGCAATTGCAGAGGGTGTTAAGTTTATTATGAATGGCGCAAATCATAGAATGGATGGAATTACTACCTATCCCTTTAACATTTTTGGCTGTGGATGGGAAAAGGTTACTCCTACTATAGAACAACTTCCTTTTAAGGGAGATACTGTGATTGGTAATGATGTCTGGATAGGTCAAAATGTAACTATTATGCCAGGCATTATAATTGGTGATGGTGCGATTATTGCCGCTAATTCAACAGTAGTGAAAAGTGTGGAACCATATACAATATATGGTGGGAATCCAGCTAAATTTATCAAAAAACGCTTTAGTGACGAAAAGATTCAATTCTTGCTAAAGCTTCAATGGTGGAACTGGAGCGAAGAGGAAATATTTAATAATCTTGAAATGTTAACATCCGAAGAGGGGCTAAAGCAATTAATGAAAAATCCTTAGACACGTGGTCTTTCTAGCACGGCACAAAAGGAGACTTAAATCTGGGGGATTTGCTGGAACCTCGATTTAGCTCTAATTATGGCAAGCAAAAGAAGGAAAACTTCATCTTTAGCCTTGTTTGAACAATAGGCATTATATTATTAAGAATAATAGCTTCGAGATTTATCGCTTATAAATTTGAATTTATGAAGGTGGAATAATATGAAAAAAGATGCAAATAAATATTTAGCAATAGGTATACCCCTTGGATTATGCTTTGGTGCTTGTGTGGGAATTATTATAAACATTAGCATGAATAAAAGTAACTTTATATTTGGCATACCTTTAGGAGCCGGATTAGGAATGATTATTGGTATTATTGTTGGTTCTATCTTAGATAGTAATAATAAAAGATAAAATAATTTACATAATATTATGGATGGGAATATTATGTCTCTCTACTAAATCAGTAAAAAAATCTATATCATTTATAAGCTTTTTCTTCTGAGTGGTTTCAACTCAATAACATCTTTTCTCACATCAGGAATTCACATTGGACTTGAGCTTTTTTTGTTGGATTGATAAATCTGATGGAACGGATCTTTATTTATTTTATGGGGAAGTAAAATAAATATCAATACAATGAGGCGGCAGAACGATAATAGGTTATACTCCCCGTCATAATAGGGGGAGGATAGTTTGTCTTGGGAATGATGAAAATAAGGATTTTTTTCATTTTTGTCTCAATGTTAATCTTACTTAGACCTACTCTTTTTTTTTCTTTTCAATGCATGCCCAAGAATAATAAAACATCCAAAACACTAGAGGTACTAACATTGCATAAAAACTCTGACTAGATGGTAACGAAAACACTAATAATAGAAAAATAAGTACAAATGGAGGGAGTAGTACCGCATACTTTTTCCAGTGCATTTAATCGCTCCTTTTTATAACAACATATTAGGTATTCTGGAGGGCTGGTTAGACATTCAAGTCTCAAAGATAAGCCTACTAGCAAAAATAGCCATTAAAAAAAGTTTTCAGAATATAAGTGCCTGATAACTCTTTTTTTAGGGGCTTATTACAACTTAGGAAATACAAAGAATCTAGTTTGTTTTTTTAAAGGAAAGCTATCCTCAAATTTCTTCCCATCTTCTTTCCATTCTATTACTACTTTATATTGGGCATCGTGTGGTGGTTGACTAATGGAAAAAAGCGAGATTGTTTCATTCTGCTTGAGGTGCTTCTTCTCCTTATCTTCGAATGCACTAACCTTGTTATTTATTTTAAATTCGAACTTTGTAAATGCGTGCCTCTAATATTTTAGTTGTAGTTAAAGGCTATATGTTTTAATAAGGGGAAAAATATGATTCTCAGGACAGCACCTGCTTTTTCCGTAAAGACATTAAAATGTGTGATCGGTTTGATCAGGTCTTTTAATATACTGATATAACGTTGACCCAAGATTTTTGTCTCTTGTTATTAAAGATATCGTTCTTTTTCTTCCAAAATCAACAATTGGTAAAGAAAAAAGATTGGGGTGATTGATATTTTTGGCTAATAGTTCGGGTATGATTGTTATCCCGATTCCTGATGCAACGGAGCCATAGATGAAATCACCAAAAGTTACTTCACTTACTATATTTGGTTTGTACCCGATTAACTCTATTTGATGGATAATGTGATTCCTTAAATCGCACGGTGCTTGATGAGTAATGAAAGGCTCTTCACACAGTTCGCGAAGCTTCACACTATTTTTAGATCTATACTTGTGATCTAAAGAAAACAATGCATAGTAAGGTTCTTTAAACAATTCGTAACGCCATAATGAGTCAAGCGTATGTTCAGTCTCTATAAAGACTGCATCAAGTCTTCCTTCCCGTAAAGAGTGTAATAGCTCACTCGAAGTATTTTGAAGCATTAACGAAACTGATCTATCCATGAACTTGAAGCCTTTCATTCTTAACGGTAAATAATAAGTAGCTAAGCTTGGTAAACTGCCAATTGCAACAGGAGTACTTCGACAAAATGTTTGTAAATCTGAACGAATGACAGTTAATTCTGTCATTATAGGCACAATTCTATTGTAGAAATACTGCCCGGCCTCCGTTAAGGTAATACCGGTCGGGGTTCTATGAAACAATCTAACGTTTAAGCTGCTTTCTAGATTTTGAATTTGCTTACTCAAAGCTGGTTGAGAAATGTTATTTACGCTTGCAGCTTTAGAAAAACTTTTTTGTTTTGCAGCCTGCGTAAAGCTTTGAAGCCAATCTAAGTTCATCTTACTCACTCCAATAGTGATAACTTTTTGTTATAACCTTATAAAAATACTGTTCTTCTAGTAGGCTGCAATGCTTGTTATGATTCTAAAAAGAAGTGTGTTTATTATAACATAATGTTATGAGTGGTTTTAACAACGTTTGTTTATATTCTAACTCTAACAAAGGCGGATTTCATAACGAGTGTTTAATGGTCATTACGGGGGGATTTGTTTATGAATAAGGTTCTAATATTATCTTTAGGTATGTTCGCTTTAGGTTTCGATGCTTATATTGTTGCTGGGTTAATTCCAGGCATCAGTGAAACGTATCAAAGAGATATATCACAAGTAGGGTTAGCTGTTAGTGTATTTACATTGTTTTATGCTTTATCAGCACCGCTATTTGCTTCTTTGTTGGCGGGAAAGCCGGTAAAAAAGATACTGTTATACTCCATGCTAGTTTTTACAATAGCGAATAGTATTACTGCCTTTGCTCCGACTTTTACTATTCTTTTAGTATCAAGAGCTATTGCAGGGGCAGCAGCGGGATTGTTTTCACCATTGGCAATATCGGCCTCTTCAGCAATTGTGTCGATGGAGCAAAAGGGGCGAGCTATAGGCTTAACATTAGGAGGGATGAGTATAGGGACAGTGTTAGGTGTTCCTTTAGGTCTTTATGTTTCTAACTTGTTAAATTGGCAAGCATCCATATGGTTATTGGTGATAATTGGAGTTATCACAATGGTTTGTATGCTTGTATATTTACCATCAGTTGAAACGCCCACTCCACCTGCTCTTTATGAACGTTTAAAAATGTTTCTCGATAAAAAAGTAACAGTGACAGTAAGTATAACTTTTTTTGCAAGTATCTCTAGTCTAGGATTATATACATATCTCTCACCATTAATAAAAGAATTTACAGGGACAAGTAATTTGATGATATATCTTTTGGTATGGGGATTGGGTGGATTGTTTGGAAGTTTAACGATTGGTTATTTAATTGATTACTTTAAAAAGCCGAAAACATTAGTTACGGTAATATTATTCATTTTAACAGTGTCTATTATTTGTATTCCAATAGTGATTCATGTGCCGTTGTTGAAATATTTTCCATTTTTTGTGTGGGGTGCAATGGGCTGGGCCTCTCAAGCTCCACAACAACATTTATTAATGTCTTACCAACCTAATAATGGAGGTTCCGCAGTCGCATTAAACAGTTCACTAAATTATTTGGGCAGTTCAGTAGGCGCTACATTAGGTGGTTCAGTGTTAGCTCTTGGATTCGGTACTATATCAATAATATTTTTTGCTCTTATATCTATGTTGTTTTCGATCCTACTACAGTTCTATAGTATTAAAAAATTCAAATGAAAAGAAGGGAGTACTGAAAACTAAATCCATGGCAATCGGTCATGATTAGTATATTTAACTGAGTCTGGTATTAAAAAGGCTGAAGAATTAATGAAAAAGTATCTAAGTAGATGGGGAAATATGAAAAATAGAGTCGGTTTGTTACATACAATGCGTGAGCCATTAAAATTAGGAGGACTCCTAGATGCTAAACGTAGAGATTAGAAGACCGTCAATCGAGGACACTCAACAGCTAAATGATTTTTTTAGAACTGTGATTGTTGATACGTTTACTAAAGAAAGCATAGGGGATAAATTGAGCGATATCAAGGAAGAAATAGAAATTAAGGAAAAATACTTAGTGAGTGATTTTGCAAGCAATGGGGAGAAAAGGCATTTTTTTATTGCTTTATATGGTGACAGAATTATTGGTTCCATTGAATATGGTCCAGTAAGTGACCTTATAAACAAATGTACCAACAATGCTTACAAGGAAATGCTGGAGGTAGGTACACTATTTGTTCATCCTGACTTCCAGAGTAAAGGAATAGGGAATTTGTTATTGCAGACAATTTATCATGCTTTTAAAAATAAAGGGATCGAAGAGTTTTGTTTGGATAGTGGTTATATTAGAGCACAAGGAATCTGGAAAAAGAAATTTGGAGAGCCTGATTATTTGATGAAGGATTATTGGGACAAAGGATATGACCATATGATTTGGAGAATAAAAGTCAGTGATCATATAACAGGATAGGAATACTTGGAGGATGCCCATCCGAACCATGCCTTTATTGCTGCTACATACACTAATCATATGTGGGAAGCTCTTAAAAACCATTTTGCCAATACGGCCTTGAAATCGTAAAATGTACTTTTTGCGATTTCAGGTTTTTTGTCTATTCATCGAGGTAATGCTTCCAATCAATTTGATAAAATGGTCTTAAACATGGTATAAGTTTAAAAGGAGCAAGGGCGTTTTGCTTTTTAAATTTGGGATAAGGTTCGCCGGTAACCCATAGTGAAAGGATTTGGATTTTAATATGAAAGAAAATTTTTGGCGTGATTTACCACGACCTTTTTTTATACTGGCACCAATGGAAGAAGTGACGGATGTTGTGTTTCGCCATGTAGTGAGTGAAGCAGCGAGACCTGATGTATTTTTCACGGAGTTTACAAACAGTGAGAGCTACTGCCATCCTCAGGGAAGGCAAAGCGTTCGCGGTCGTTTGGCTTTTACAGAGGATGAACAGCCGATTGTCGCCCATATTTGGGGAGACAGGCCTGAAAACTTCCGGGAAATGAGTATTGGTATGGCGGAACTTGGGTTTAAGGGTATCGATATTAATATGGGCTGTCCGGTTCCGAACGTGGCGCAGAATGGAAAGGGAAGCGGCCTTATTCGCCGTCCAGAAGTTGCAGCAGAATTAATTCAGGCTGCAAAGGCAGGAGGATTGCCTGTAAGTGTGAAGACAAGGCTTGGCTACAAGGATTTAGACGAAAGGCACGACTGGCTGACACACATATTGAAACAAGACATTGCCAATCTCTCCATTCATCTCCGAACGAGAGAGGAAATGAGTAAAGTAGATGCCCATTGGGAACTGATTCCGGAGATGAAGAAACTTCGTGATGAGATTGCACCAGATACCCTCCTGACGATTAATGGGGATATCATGGACCGTCAAACGGGCATGAAGCTCGCAGAACAATATGGTGTGGATGGCGTCATGATTGGTCGTGGCATTTTCCATAATCCATTCGCCTTTGAAAAAGAGCCGAAAGAACATAGCAGCGAGGAATTGCTCGATCTCTTAGGGCTGCATCTCGATCTCCATGACAAATACTCAGGTTTAGAGCTGCGTTCGTTCAAGGCTCTGCATCGCTTTTTCAAGATATATGTCAAAGGATTTCACGGGGCAAGTGCATTAAGAAATGAATTGATGAACACAGAGTCAACAGATGAAGCGCGTGCATTGCTTGATAGCTTTTCAAAAAATCTTGGTGGGGTTGGGGAGCAGTAGACGGATTGCTATTCTGGCAAAAGTAAAGCATTCCGTGCCCCTAGTAAGTTCATACTAAGCAGTTAATTGGCTGGTGTGCGGAAGAACTGATAGAAAAAAGTTGAATGTACTCCAGTGGTGCTGAACAATTATCAAAAACAAGAACAGTTTAAGGAAGCAGTTGCTAAACTAGCGGCTGGTTCCTTTTTTTACTTACGATTTAGAGGTTGAGGAAGGATTAAGAGACTTTTTATTGAAGTGCTTAGAGAATGGAGCGGTTTAATCGAATAAGCATTCACAAACAAAAGGTGTTGAACTATATGAATCGTTGGAAATTTGATAATGAATCGAAGAAGAAAGTGCGAGGTCTTAGAAGAAGGAAAATAAATTTAATAAATACCTTATATGAGAAGACAGAGCAATTGCCTAACCCTAAAAATGGTAGCCTAGGATATTGGCATATACATTTGCCTTTTGCTCAAGGGCATATAGATTCTAATAAAGCTCCAAACAAATTAAGAAGAGAAATAATGCAAATTTTGATAGATAGGGTTAGCTATTTAATAAATTTAAAGACACCATCGCAGCATCAATATAGAATTTATACGGTAATAAGTCTGCCTAACTTATTTGACTCCCAAATCGGAGTTATCCCTGATAAAAGTTGGTTTAATGGATTTTTTGAAAGAGATAGCCAAGAACAGAAATGGCTGTCTTTGAACTTACAGAGAGACCTTATTAAAGAATGGGAACTTGACCTGCCACCTAATTTAGTAGTAAAAGGGTTTAAAGAAATAATCTCTGATGAGGATTATTACCATGAAGGAGAGATTTGGTTTATAGGGGAGTTGAATTAGATTTTTATCTTCTAGTGTTAATGCCTTTAATTAGAATACAGGATGTGGGGTAAGGTTGAGCTTTTTTATAATGGCATTTTCTTTATAATTTCGACAACTGTATCTGTTTTGATATTATTTAATAAAAACAGCAAATTAATAAGCAGGCTGTCGGCATTTATTTCGAATACGATAATTTTAGGAGTAGTAACCTGGGTTTTATATACTACTGACGAGGAAGCAAAAATGTTTGGCTTTGTGCATCTTGAGTTGGTAATTGCCATTCAATTAATAACTTGGATTAACTGGTTATTACTTGAGGTTATTAAATATAGAAGAACTAAGGCGTGAAGAGGGAAATTTATATACTGTTAATCTATTTTCATAAAAATAATCATCAAGCATTTCTCGTATAACTATAAGTAGCAATTAGTATTATCAAAGATTAGAAAGGCGGTCTCAGAGTGGGGGATATCAAATTATTTCGTATAAATGGCGAGAATGCGGAGGAATTAGCTGGACTTGCTGTGGCTATTGAAAAGTCGCTGCAGAATATAATGGAGCGGCATCTTGAAACATTTCTAGGAATTCGCTTTTTAGCTTCGGAATATAGTACAGGTAAGCGGCATGCTGGCAGGATTGACACGTTGGGAATTGATGAAAATAATTCTCCAGTGATCATCGAATATAAGCGTTCAGTAAACGAGAATGTGATTAATCAGGGTTTGTTTTATTTGGACTGGCTTTTGGATCATAAAGCGGAGTACGAGCTTATGGTGATGCGGAAGTATGGGGGAGAAATTTCTGATTATATTGATTGGAGCAGTCCACGCCTTCTTTGCATTGCCGGGGGATTTACGAAATACGATCAGCATGCGGTTCAACAAATAAATCGTAATATAGAGCTTTATCAATATAAACATTATTCCGATGGATTGATATTATTGGATTTAGTTAATGCCACGACTGCACAAACCATTCACGAGGATGAAGAGACGAGCATTGCAGTGAACAGAAGCACTAAAGCCAAAACAGTGTCATATTACCTTGAGCAAGCTAACACAGAAATGACAGATAGGTATGAAACATTGAAAGCTTATTTGTTAGCTTTGGGCGATGATGTTCAAATAAAAGTGCTCAAACATTATATTGCATTTAAGCGAATTAAGAATTTCGCATGTGTGGAAATACACCCAGGGACAGGGAAGATACTGATGTATCTCAAAGTCCTTCCTGAGACAATCAGTTTGGAACCTGGATTTACACGAGATGTAACCAATATAGGGCATTATGGTACTGGCGACTTAGAAGTAACCATTAGCTCTGATGAGGATATTGAAAAAGCAAAGCCTTATATTCATATGAGTTACGATATCAGTTGATTGAATGAGTGGGAGGGAGAGGTGGAAACCATGCCAAAAGACGACTTTGGGATAATTGATTGTATCGATCATAACCACAATTATATAGATTATGATCCTGAAAAATATAACTGCGTTTCCATTGAATGCGAATATGTTGAAAACTGGTGGAAGCAGCTGCATTTATTAAAAACCTATTTCCACCGCATGAGTAGACCAGAATTTGGTTTAGATCGATGGGGAACAACAATAATCCCACCGGAATCACTGCCTAATTTTTTAATGATTGTCCTCAAAGAACCTAAAATATACTCGGATGATAGCCTTGTTGCATTGGTGGAGAAGATTCGAGAAGCCATAGAGGAAAACAAATACTTGATTCATTATGGGGTATAGGGGCTAATGGACTGAACAGACAAATCAAGTGCTATCCGTTGCCTGAGCGGTGGAAGACACATAGGGAAATACTTTCCTTACATAATAGCTATTCCTATGTATAAAAAAGTCGCCTCGCATTTTGGAAATCAAACTAATATTGCAGTCTATATAAACTGTTGAAAGTCTTTTTATTTATCTACTTTATCTTCAGTATAACTACCCGCTTTATAAAAATCTTCTTCCTCATTATATTCTACGGTAACAGATATTTCTGTATCAGGGTCACTTTCGAGGTATCCATTAACAAAACAAAGTCCCCCTCCTGGAAAATCGGGATATTCAATATCTTGAGGAATAAATGGTTCTTCTTCCATTGATTTCATAAATGTTGTTGCCTCTTTTTTAATCTTCTCTTCTGTCACTTTATCCTCTCCCCCGCATGCTGATAAAATCCCTATAGCCAATAGGGCAATGAGTAATCTTTTTAACATTTTATCCCCTCTTATTTGGAAAATTGAACTAAATAATACTGTAATATACACGTTGCAGGGAATCAAATATGAATAAATCAAGTAGAGATTATGAATGATAGGTATTAATTGGCAAGGAGGCATTCGTTTGGGTCAGTGGAGTCGTAAACAATGTCATCCAGCTGGTCGTCCGCTATTTCTAATATTCGTTTGATGTCATGCTCTAACTCGGATAAAGGCTTTTGTAGGTCTTATACATGAATAGGGTCCTTCAATAAGGTTTTGTTAATTATTTCATAAATTGCCCGAATTGCAGTGTATACAAACTGCTGAAAGTTCTCTTGAAAATAAAAGGAAACATGGTGGTTCTTCGTTTGAGCCACCATGTTTCTTTTTATTATTTATAGATTCCATAACTATCCGCCTTATAAGAGTCCTCTTCTTCATTATAGTCTACAGAAACAGATATTTTTGTTTCTGGGTCACTCTCTAAATATCCCTTGACGAAACAAAATTGCCCTGCAAGAGTGTCGGGGTATTCAATCTCTTGAGGGATAAATGTATCATCTTCCATTTCTTTCATATAAGTTATTGCCTCTTTTTTTATCTTTTCTTCCGTCACTTTATCCTCTCCTCCACATCCAGATAAAATTCCTATAACCAATATGACGGTGAGTAATTTCTTGAACATTTAATCGCCTCTCATTTGGAAAATTCAACTAAATAATAGTATAATATACAATTGGGAGGGAATCAAATATGTACAAATTAAATATAAATAACTCAATTCGAGATTTAGAATATTACATTCTGAGTAAGAGTGCCTATAGTAAAGATATTGTATATGAGAAAAAAGTAAAGATTGATGAAAAAAAAGAAGTTTGGAAACTAATCGATTCAAAAACACACAAATCAGGTCTGCATGCAGTTGCTTATAAAAAAGATAATAATATTGTTATTGCATACAGAGGAACAGATCCGACAAGCGTGAGAGACATCTTTACGGATGGTTATTATATCGCAGGTCAATTTTCTCCATTCAATGGAAGAGAGAACCAATTTGTTGAAGGTCTAAAATTTGCTGAAGAGATAAAGAGGAAGAATCCCAATGCGAATATCTCCTCTACTGGTCATTCTCTCGGAGCTGGGGTTTCCCATTTTTCTTCTGCCATTCTTGGCTTAGACTCTGTTACATTTGCTGGAGCCGCCATTATTAACAGCTTGCCTGATAAGTATAAGGAAGCGGCCAAAGAAGGTAAGTTTGACAACACCCATGTGAACTACATACTGCCAGAAGACCCCGTGGGTGGCGGATACAAGGACCCATGGACAAATAAGAGAAGCTATATAGGAACCACCTATGTTATTGGTGTACGCTGCCATATTCGTTGGCAGTGTTTTTTGTTGTTTTAGGAAAAAATTGTGGCGGCACAATTTTAGAAAATCATGCGACAATAGATTAATGTTAATCATTCCCTGGCGGGAGGAGGGGCAAAAAGGGCCCGAAGAGACAGCGTTCCTTCAGCCTAATTTAGCCAAAACCATGACTAGGATAAAGTATCTTGGTAGAACAATCAGAGAATATTTAAGATATTATCAGGATGTACCACCTCCTTGCGATGAGAACTGTCCTGATTGTAATAGAAAATTATATAAGCATGGCCGGTACTATCGTATGGTTATCACAGGGAAAAAGGCGAGAAGGATTCCGATCTACCGATGGTATTGTCCTGCTTGTGGAAAGACTTTTTCATTATTGCCAGATTTTCTCTTCCGCTACCAAATCCATAGTGGGCAACTTTTACAAAGAGCCTGGCTTTTGCGGTATGTAAAAGGTCGAAGCTATTCTTTTATTCAAACGTACTTCTCGCAAAATGTTTTAGGGGGAGTAAGCTACAAAACTGTTAAACGATGGGATCGGCTTTGGAAGGGCCCGCTCAAGTCTCTTGTCCAATTCCTTCTTTCTTCAACAGTTGAAATTAAGCCATTTGCATTTGAATTTCAAAAAATTAAGCACTTAACAGTGGAACAACTTCTATTATTCCTTCTCCCGTTGGCATGGGAAATTTCTCATCCTACCACCCCCTATCCTTCCTGTGGTTACTTCCAATGGATAAATCAGTTAAGAGAAAAAATATAAACCACTCCATCCTTTATTCCCCATTCCACTCTCCGCCTACTTTCTTTCCGAATCCTGTTTCTCCCCCCTTCGGGGTATAATCCTCCTAAAATATGTATTTAAAACGAACGTTCCCACAGAATTTGGGCTCTCCCTTTTCATTGGTTCCTGTTATTTAATGAAACTTGTAGAAGTTGATTAAAAAGAGGGAGAGTTTTATATGGACGAAAAGCTTAGAAATGACATTGCCTTATACCGCTTTGGTTTGATCGCTGAAATTGTCACCAGAGAGCTCCCAAAAGGAGAACAAGCACAACGGCTTCGTAGCATCGCAGAGGCTGAACATATGAATCCATATGGAGAGATGCAAAAGGTCGGCATCCGTACGCTGGAAAGGTATCTGCAGCTTTATCGCAAGGGAGGGTTTGAGGCATTGAAGCCGGTGAAACGAGGCGGATATGCACCAAGGTCTATCTCAAAAGAGATACTGGAAAAGGCCATTCAATTGAAAAAGGAACGCCCAGAGAGATCGGTCGAACAAATTATCCGCATGATGGAGTTGGCAGCCATTATGCCAAGGGGAAGCATATCCGAAAGCACCCTCTCCAAACAGTTTAGGAAAGCAGGTATAACGAAAAAACGGCTACAACAAACACCTGTAGGCAACCAGTTTCGCCGCTTTGAATTTCCGTATCGCAATGCCTGTTGGCAAGGGGATGTCCAACATACTTTGTNGGGTGATATCATGTCTTTCCTCCACTTCTCTTATCTTTTTATTAAGGTCATCAGCTCGGTCCAGAAGAATTTCTGGCGTAAGCTGAATGCTTCCAGCTTCTACCGAACCCATAAAATGTGGAGAGCGATAATATTCTTTGTTCGTCTTAATATCAGTAAAAATATCGGACACGATGTTCCCGTATTCATCAAACTCAAATTTTTTAATACCATGATACTCATTTATAGCGTCTAATTCACTCTTAGTCCCTTCCCCGAAATTCTCCTGATCATATCTCTTTCCAAGTGCATAAACCGTTCCGATATGTTCTCTACCCCAAGTCTTCCATGAAGTGAAGGGGCCAGCCGACACAGGNATAGAGTGCTTTGAGATTTAGATATACTCATATGAAAGGTGCGTATTCTTGAGGTAGAAAGAATGAGTGCAGCTACATTTATCTCGACCTGCTCACCATCTTTTGTCTCATAAAGAATGTTTTCTTTCCAATCCAATTGTACTTGTTTTCCTGGTGGAGTTTCAAAACGAACCGTCCCCTTTGGGGAAGCTATGCGCTTGTCCTCCGTAATGGTAGCCGATGGGGTTGCCTAAGAATTATTTACTAAATTAGAGCCAAATCATATCAGTTGTTTTACCAAATCCACCACGATGCTTCTTTTTTAGCTTGGTGTATCATTTCGTATTTAGTCACTTCAATTTCCCGTTTCACATCTTCTAAACGCTGAATTTTTTCAGTGTAGTTAGTCATATAATTTTCTGCAGCTCGAAGAAATGCGTCTTTTGATTTACCAGATCGCCAACTTGATAGTGTAGTATCATAGAAAAAATCATCCAGCCGCTCTTTATCTTTTCTTAAGTAATCAATATACCGTTCTATCTTTCCCTCCATTTCAATGAGTTTTGCTTTTTCTTTAAGGTATTTCGCCTCTTTGGTCATTGAAGTTTGTCAGCCTCCACAAAGGTTTTTGCAGCTTCTCTTAATACTTTTACAAAATCAGTCGTATGTTCGCCATACCAATTGATAAACCCATTCATCTCTCTATTGATGAGGCTTTCCACATGCTGTGCTTCCTCTATATGAGAATAAGAAAGTAGTTCCGCACAGGTGGTATCATGTCTTTCCTCCACTTCTCTTATCTTTTTATTAAGGTCATCCGCTCGGTCCAGAAGAATTTCAGGCGTAAGCTGAATGCTTCCAGCTTCTACCGAACCCATAAAATGTGGAGAGCGATAATATTCTTTGTTCGTCTTAATATCAGTAAAAATATCGGACACGATGTTCCCGTATTCATCAAACTCAAATTTTTTAATACCATGATACTCATTTATAGCGTCTAATTCACTCTTAGTCCCTTCCCCGAAATTCTCCTGATCATATCTCTTTCCAAGTGCATAAACCGTTCCGATATGTTCTCTACCCCAAGTCTTCCATGAAGTGAAGGGGCCAGCCGACACAGGATCCCTTGGATCTATGTAAACGGTATGTGTTTTGTCGAACTTTCCATCTTTTGCTGCCTTCTGCAATTCTGGTGGTAAACTGTGCAAAATAGCTGGTCCGCTAAAGGTAACTGAATCTAACCCAAGTACCGCAGAGGCATATTGCGAATCTGCGGAACCGAGAGAGTGACCGGTAGTGGAGATATACATGTTAGGATGATCCTTTTGAATCTTTTTGGCGAACTTAACACTCTCGGTAAATTGGTTTTTCTTTGGCGTTAACCATTCTATATCATTGACAATAAGTGTCAAATCGGACTTCAAATCTTTCCAACTGTCCGGTTGTGTTCCTCTATAAGCTATGATTATATTATTTTCATGCTTATAAGCAACAGCATGCAGTCCGGTGTCTTTGTCATTCTTCACATCAACCAAATTCCATTTTTGAGTTTGGCCATTAATAGGAATTTTAATTTCTTTTTTAGGCTTTTTATATGCATCGTCACTCATACGATGATAGATACTGTCTTGGATTAAATTCTTCATATTTGATTCCCTCCCCATTCTATATTATACTTTTTTTAGATTAAATTTCCAATTTGTGAGGAGATAAAATGGTAAAAAAGTTATTGATTGCCTTAATCATTACATTAACTTTATCAGGATGTGGCGGGGAGGATAAACAAGTGGAGAGTAAGCAAGTGGAGGATAAAATTATAAAAGAAGCAGTAAGGTTCGCAAAGGAAGTTGATAATAAAAAATTTATTCCAGACCACATTGAGTATTCTGACGTCATTGGGGGCGGCAGTTGTGACGTTTATGGATATTATGAAGATGAGCCAAAAAAAGAAATAACTGTCGGTGTTATCTTTGATGAAGATGAGAATCGTTATGAAGGAACAACGATTGGGTCTAATTAATTTTAATCGAAAGATACCTAGTTTAGATGTTCCTTTAATAGAACAATGAATCGTGAAAAAGTTGAAGTGGAAAAAGATTAAAACAAGAAGCAGTTTAAAAAATAGAAAAACCCCAGGATGCTTTATATGAGATTCTGGGGTTTTATATTATATAAGACGTTTTTCCATTTCCTTTTCTAATTCCTGATGGCTGTATATATTTCCTGCTATTTCAAAGTCAATGCCATAATCAAATAGATCGTCATACCCAACGCCCTGTTTATTAGTGACATCATATCTGCCAAACTCTTCGTCAAAAAATATCATTCCAAGATTATCAAACTCCTCGCAATCATAACCACTTTCTGTCAAGTATTCATTCCCATCCAGATACTTAACAAAATGTCTTTGAACCGGATTCTTATGAGGTGAGGATGTTAACAAGTCACTCTCACGGAGAAGAGGTTTCCCATTTTTCCTCTGCCATTCTTGGCTTAGATTTCGTCACATTTGCTGGACGACCTGCCAATATTAACAGCTTGCCTAAGAAATATAAGGAAGAAGCCAAATTTCCTTGGATCGAATTACAGCTTTATTTACGACATTCTAGCTGTATCTTTTTTGACCTGGATAAATACTGATCTAAAAATTTAGGATCTTGATCTATACTGATTATTATCTGAAGTTTCAGGGCTATCCTACTGAAAGGAATGGCCTGTTTTTTATTTATAAGGTTTTAAAAATGCTGCTCTACCTCACCATAAATCTTTTTTCATTTAGGCTGTTTTCGTATAGATTGTTGCTTTCTTGACCATACTATTAAAGGGTTGATATAATGGGGTCTAAGGAGGCGTTTGGGGATGTGGAAAGATGTATATGAGGATTTCAGCGAACTAACCAAATCTGAACAATTAGCGTTGTTTAATGCGATGAAAGAAGACTTGTTTCCAGATGAACCTGATAAAATTACTAAACTACTCAAAACTATTCGTGAAGCCCGTTTTTCTTCTGGTTTAGGTTGTGTTTATTGTGGAAGTACATCTGTGAAGCGGAACGGTAAATATCGTTCAAGACAACGCTATCTGTGTAATGATTGTGGAAAGTCTTTCAATGATATGTCCAATACACCATTTTCAGGCTCACGCTATCCTGAAAAATGGGTGAAATACATTGAACTAATGGTAGAGGGTTATACCCTACCGAAAATCGCTGAAAAACTCCAAATACACATTTCTACTGCCTTTTATTGGAGGCATAAAATCTTGAACGCATTAGGGAGTCTTGGTTTTAATCAACTTCAAGGCATTGTTGAGAGTGACGAAACCTTCTTTCGTGAGTCTATGAAAGGTAAGGAAATCACTCATAGGAAAGCCAAGAAGCGTGGTGAAAAAGACGAAAAAAGAGGGATTTCAAACCTTAAAATTGCTGTTGTAGTGGCACAAGACCGTAACGGTAGTGTGATTGCTCGGAAAGCAGGAACAGGTCGTGTTAAAGCTGAAGAAATAGACACTGTGATAGGTGAGTATATTCACCCATCTGCTTTGTTATGTACAGATACAGCAACTAGTTATAAGAAATTCGCCAAACTAAAAGGGTTACAACACGAAACAGTCAACGAACGCCAAAAACAGCGTGTGAAGAAGGGAATCTACCATATTCAACACGTTAATAACTTTCATAGTCGATTGAAAACTTGGATGGAGCGTTTTCAAGGGGTGGCAACTAAATACCTTGATAACTACCTCTATTGGTTTCGATGGCTTGAACTTAGCAAAAACTTAGCATTTGAAAATCGAGTTGAACAAATGCTTATTTCGGCGTGTCAAAAGTCTAATCACAATACAGTTGAAATGTTAAGAAGTGCATAAAAAGACCTCAATTATTATGAGGTCGATTTATGACTGTTTATCTTTTGATTTTTTTGCAATATAAGATGCACAAAACAGAGCAAATCCAAGGCAAATAAATGATATTGATAGGAGTTGCTCGCTAAAGATAAAAGAACCATTAAATCTATTTATAAACAAGACTAAACCAAGGATAAACAAAATAATACCTAATCCAAAATTCACTTTCCCTAAAACTGTATTATTCATACAGTACACCTCCTTTTCGCTTGAAAACAAGTCTATAATTCATAGTAATCATTATATATACGGTTCAACAACTTATTAGTTTCATTGATAAATTTATGTTTATATACATTTTAACATAAAGAACTATTTTTTATATAATAGCAACAAAGTTTAAAAAAACAGCCTTCATTTATTATGGAATCTACAATTTCATCCATATTTGCATTGTCATTTTTAACTAGATATTTTTCAGGGAATTTATCTGAATTGAAATCTTCAACAATCTGTCTGATTCTATCCTCTCCTACGAATGCTACTCCGCTCCTTTGTGCATCTCTTTTAATAATAAGGTCTGTGTTGCTGCTAACCACAACAACTTTAATGTTGGTTTCAGGGTTATTAATACGTTCCACAACAGAAAACATCTGCTCTTTAGAAAAAACATAATCGACAACCACATTAATTTTCTTTTTTGTAAAATTATTAATCAAGGAAACAATGTTATCCCAAAGTATATTTAAGTAAAACTTATCATGATCGTCACAAGGATGAACCCAGCCCTTTTTCACCATATTGTATAGCGTATCTCCCTCAATATGGACACAAACCCCATTCATATTTTCTGATATTTTTGTTGCCAACGTAGTTTTACCTGACCCTGGAGCGCCGGTTATTAAAATGACAGTAGCTAGCGTATTCAAAAAAATCACATCCTTTACTATGTTATTCTATAAACCATATAAATGGGCCTGCTGTGATATGCACAAAATGGATTATGAGAGTTGTACCTGATAATCCGATTTGAAATTAGAGTAAAAATTGATGATCGTGATGAAAACTTGGGTTTAAATTTGTTCTTTACACATTAAAAATAATTCGTATTTCCTCTCTGAACATTTCGTATGCCGCGATTTCGCCTTGAATATAACCACTTCTGAAATCAACTTCATCTTCTTTAAATTTATCTTTTAACATGATAGCAATTCTTTATTAGTTGATTGAATGAGTGGGAGAGGTGAAACTATGCCAAAAGACGAATTTGGGATAATTGATAGTATCGATCCCGATTACAATTATATAGATTATGATCCTGAAAAATATAACTGTGTGTCCATTGAGTGCGAATATGTTGAAAACTGGTGGAAGCAGCTGCATTTATTAAAAACCTATTACCAACGCATGAGCCGCCCCGACTTCGGCTTAAATCGATGGGGAATCACCATAATCCCACCGGAATCCCTGCCTGGTTTTTTAGATTATACTCACAGAACCTAAAATATACACGGATGACAGCCTTGTTGCATTAGTGGAGAAAATCCGAGAGGCAATAGAGAAAAACAAGTTCATGATTCATTATGGGGTATAGGGGCGAATGGACTGGTAGCACTCCACCGAAGGCTTAAAGGCTGGATACAGCGATTTAACGGAGTGGCGACGTCTGAACAATTATCTTGCGTGGTTTCAAGTGTTAGAGAGTATGCATCATCAGCGAAATGAAGTTACAATGAATGCTGTGATAATAAGAGTGAATGTAATCCCAAATTTAGAAGCATTTAATACACTTAAATTATCTAAGTTTACTGTCTGAAGGTTGTTTCTTTATTCAACTAAAGGGCGTTGAAGAATGAATGTTGCAAAGAAAATTAACTTATACCTACTTTTTCCTATGTATTAGTAATTCATTATTAAATGTTAATAAAAGGGGAAATTTATTTTAACTGAAGCGATTCGAATAGTGGAGGAATAGAGATGAATGACAATGGATAAAACCAATAGGTTCCTCAATTTAGATGTCACGATGATATTATTAATTGCCGTTTTAGTTTTTGATTTGGTTGTTATTATAATGTCTTTCAATAATTATTATTTTTCCTTTGTACTATCCACTAATAATAAGTTGCCCGTTCTACTTACTTTAGTTGCATTTTATCTTTTTGCATTTGCTCAAATGATAGACCGAGTATTCATTATTACGGTCACGATTACAGCATTTCTATTTTTAGGACTCATTTCGGTAACTAACAATTCCTATCACACCATTGGTTCCTCAACAGGTAACGTAAAGGTACTGATAGGATATAGAAATGCCACCTTAGGAGAAACCAACCACTTCTATAATTTTTATTTATATACATCGATTCCTGGTTTGGTGAAAAAAGTGAAAGAACATCATTCTATTCAGACTCGGGGAGTTACCACTGACGACTTAGAAGTGTTGGGAGTAGACGATGCTGAATGGATAGATGACGAGAAAGTAATTTTCCACTCTCCCTATGCAGAAAACACACAAGTTGAATTAAAATAGCAGGTATTAGATTTATTTAAAAAATATTAAGTCTCCTAAAAGGTGCGCAATTTTGGAAAATTAAGGAAATGAGGGTAATAAGTTGGTAAAAAGATATTTATTCTTATTCACTTTCGTCTTACTGGCTGTGATGGTGGGGTGCAGCGAAAAAGAAAGCGAAGATCCAGAGGTCACCAAAAGAGCAAATCAGCTAGCAATAGAGTATATCCAGGAAGAAGAAGGGCGAACATTGGTACCGGATGAAATAGAATTCAGCACCGGTATTGGTGCTAGAGGTTGCTGGGTCACAGGACACTACAAAGATAAGCCATCGGAAGTGGTGTCAGTTGCTATCTCCTATGACAAAGGCGGGAAAGATATGGAAGTGGATTATTTAGGAAGACCGCCTAAAGAAGATAAATAAGACGGGGTAAAAGCAGTGAAAAAGGAAGCCAGCAAATTGGCTTCCTTTTTTCAATGAAACACTTCGTCGATCATGTCTCGTGCATCATCAAGTATTTGGGTAGAGATTTCCTTTCTTCAAAATAAAACTAGGCGATTCATCTGCATGATGTTCCGCCTAGTTTTATTTATCCATCACTCTAATGAATCCCCTGCAACAGAATCTGCATGATAATACTCATCAGCTGGATCGTATGAAACAGACACTGAAATTTCTTTATCTGGATCACTTTCATAGTGACCATAAACAAAGCAAAAACCCCCGCCAGGTGCGTCTGGATATTCAATCCTTTCTGGTATAAATGTTTCTTTTTCGTTTTCTTTCGTGTATCTTACTGCTTCTTTTTTGATTTTTTCTGCTACCACTTTATCCTCTCCCCCGCATGCTGATAAAATTCCTATAACCAATATGCTGATGAGTAATTTTTTGAACATTTAATCGCCTCGCAGTTGGAAAATTCAACTAAATAATAGTGTAAGATACAAGTGGGTGGGAATCAAATATGCAAATTTATGCGAGACTTAGAGTATTACACATTGAGTAATTTCCACATAGAGATATTAAACAAGTCGTCACTCTAATCTTTTATAAAGAAAACATTATACTAAGAATCAAACTTATTTCCTCATTCTTCATAAGAGTTTTCTTGTGTTATTATATACTCTCATTCCGAAAAATCTTTGTATGGATAGGTTACACTTAGTTGGACAGATATTTTAAGGTCAAGTAGACTATTACTAATACATTAGGGGAGAACCTACCATGACCAAAAAAGATCGTCGAACATTTACCGCAGAATTTAAAGAACAAATGGTCCAACTTTATTCGAACGGCAAACCGAGGAAGGATATCATTCGTGAATATGATCTCACCCCTTCTGCTCTTGATAAGTGGGTGAAGCAGAGTCAAACTTCGGGATCCTTTAAAGAAAAAGATAACTTGTCACCAGAGGCACAAGAATTAATTAGGCTACGAAAAGAAAACAAACAACTGCTCATGGAGAATGACATTTTAAAGCAAGCAGCGCTGATACTAGGACGAAAGTAAATGTGATTAAGAACAACCAGCACAAATACTCGATATCAGCATTGTGTAAAGTCCTACAGATTCCAAGAAGCACGTTTTATTACGAGGCAAAAGAGAGGAAATCAGAAGACGATGTTACATCTGCAATCGTGGAGATCTTTCAAAACAGCCGTCAAAACTATAGGACACGCAAGATTAAGGTCGAGCTAAAGAAGCTTGGGCATCAGGTATCCAGACGTCGGATTGGACGGATCATGAAGGATCAGGGGTTGGTTTCATCGTACACAGTAGCCCAATTCAAGCCTCATTCTTCAAAGTGCAACGAGTCTAATCAAAAGAACGAATTAAACCGTGAATTTGATCAAGAAGAAGAGTTAGCGGTTGTCGTAAGCGATTTAACGTATGTAAGAGTCAATCAAAAATGGCATTATATATGTCTCTTTGTCGACCTTTTTAATCGAGAAATGATAGGATTTAGCACAGGTCCAAATAAAGATGCAGCCTTGGTTTATCGTGCCTTCGCGTCCATTCAAAAGGATTTGCGCAAGATTGAATATTTCCATACAGACCGGGGAAGTGAGTTTAAAAACAAGCTGATGGACGAAGCTCTGGAGACATTTGACATTAAGCGATCATTAAGCATGAAGGGCTGTCCGTATGATAACGCAGTAGCTGAGGCAACCTTCAAGATTATAAAAACAGAGTTTGTTAAAGGTAAGCATTTTGCTAGTTTAGAAGATTTAACAAGAGAATTACAAGATTATGTTCACTGGTTTAATCACATTCGAATCCACGGAACATTAGGCTACATAAGCCCAATTGAGTACAAGCAAAAACACCTTAAAAAAATTGTCTAGATTAGTGTTGACATACCAGTATAGAGAAAGGGAGTGTATGTGTTTGTGGATAGACCCCATTAAAAAAGAACAAGAGCTAGAAGGTGAGTAGGGCTCTTGTTCTCATCTATTCTCGAAGTAGGGAACTACTCTTAGAACCTTTATTGATAAGCTAATGGTAGCCGATGGGGTTGCCTAAGAATTATTTACTAAATTAGAGCCATATCATATCAGTTGTTTTACCAAATCCACCACGATGCTTCTTTTTTAGCTTGGTGTATCATTTCGTATTTAGTCACTTCAATTTCCCGTTTCACATCTTCTAAACGCTGAATTTTTTCAGTGTAGTTAGTCATATAATTTTCTGCAGCTCGAAGAAATGCGTCTTTTGATTTACCAGATTGCCAACTTGATAGTGTAGTATCATAGAAAAAATCATCCAGCCGCTCTTTATCTTTTCTTAAGTAATCAATATACCGTTCTATCTTTCCCTCCATTTCAATGAGTTTTGCTTTTTCTTTAAGGTATTTCGCCTCTTTGGTCATTGAAGTTTGTCAGCCTCCACAAAGGTTTTTGCAGCTTCTCTTAATACTTTTACAAAATCAGTCGTATGTTCGCCATACCAATTGATAAACCCATTCATCTCTCTATTGATGAGGCTTTCCACATGCTGTGCTTCCTCTATATGAGAATAAGAAAGTAGTTCCGCACAGGTGGTATCATGTCTTTCCTCCACTTCTCTTATCTTTTTGTTAAGGTCATCCGCTCGGTCCAGAAGAATTTCAGGCGTAAGCTGAATGCTTCCAGCTTCTACCGAACCCATAAAATGTGGAGAGCGATAATATTCTTTGTTCGTCTTAATATCAGTAAAAATATCGGACACGATGTTCCCGTATTCATCAAACTCAAATTTTTTAATACCATGATACTCATTTATAGCGTCTAATTCACTCTTAGTCCCTTCCCCGAAATTCTCCTGATCATATCTCTTTCCAAGTGCATAAACCGTTCCGATATGTTCTCTACCCCAAGTCTTCCATGAAGTGAAGGGGCCAGCCGACACAGGATCCCTTGGATCTATGTAAACGGTATGTGTTTTGTCGAACTTTCCATCTTTTGCTGCCTTCTGCAATTCTGGTGGTAAACTGTGCAAAATAGCTGGTCCGCTAAAGGTAACTGAATCTAACCCAAGTACCGCAGAGGCATATTGCGAATCTGCGGAACCGAGAGAGTGACCGGTAGTGGAGATATACATGTTAGGATGATCCTTTTGAATCTTTTTGGCGAACTTAACACTCTCGGTAAATTGGTTTTTCTTTGGCGTTAACCATTCTATATCATTGACAATAAGTGTCAAATCGGACTTCAAATCTTTCCAACTGTCCGGTTGTGTTCCTCTATAAGCTATGATTATATTATTTTCATGCTTATAAGCAACAGCATGCAGTCCGGTGTCTTTGTCATTCTTCACATCAACCAAATTCCATTTTTGAGTTTGGCCATTAAGTGTAATACTTATATCTTTTTCAGGTTTTCTGTATGAGCGGTTACTCATAATATGATAAATTTCATCTTGAATACTATTCCCCATATTTGCTTCACTCCCCCTTATATATTATACTATATATTGATAATATTTCCAATTGCGAAGGGGATAATATGCTAAAGAAGATGTTGCTGACTACTTTATTAATTACAGGGATACTTTCCGGATGCGGAGGAGGAGAGGAGGATAAAGAAGTGGAAGATAAGATTACAAAAGAAGCAATAGAATATGTAAAGAAAAACGAAGATAAGACATTCATCCCTGATCACCTTGAATATACTGATGCCATTGGAGGAGGCACATGTTGGGTTATAGGTCATTATGAAGATGAACCGAACAAAGAGATCAGCGTGCAGGTTGTTTATGATCAAGAAGAAGATTACTATAAAGCTGATTCAATTGGGTCTAATTAAATCTTAAGATAAGATGGTAGATATCCTATTTTTTATCTATATAAATGATTAAAAGTGTTAATAGCTTTTTACTTAGCGTTCTACTAACACAGGACTGCAGTGTGAAGAATAAAGAAGTGGAAAAAGATTAAAACAAGAAGCAGTTTAAAAAATAGAAAAACCCCAGGATGCTTTATATGAGATTCTGGGGTTTTATATTATATAAGACGTTTTTCCATTTCCTTTTCTAATTCCTGATGGCTGTAAATATTTCCTGCTATTTCAAAGTCAATGCCATAATCAAATAGGTCGTCATACCCAACGCCCTGTTTATTAGTGACATCATATCTACCACATTCTTCGTCAAAAAATATCATTCCAAGATTATCAAACTCCTCGGGAATCATAACCACTTTCTGTCAAGCATTCATTCCCATCCAGATACTTAACAAAATGTCTTTGAACCGGATTCTTATGAGGTGAGGATGTTAACAAGTCACTCTCACGGAGCAGAGGTTTCCCATTTTTCCTCTGCCATTCTTGGCTTAGATTTCGTCACATTTGCTGGACGACCTGCCAATATTAACAGCTTGCCTAAGAAATATAAGGAAGAAGCCAAATTTTCTTGGATCAAATTACAGCTTTATTTACGACATTCTAGCTGTATCTTTTTAGACCTGGATAAATACTGATCTAAAAATTTAGGATCTTAATCTATACTGATTATTATCTGAAGTTCCAAGGCTATCCTAATGAAAGGAATGGCCTATTTTTTGTTAATAAGGTTTTAAAAATGACGCCCTACCGCACCATAAATCTTTTTTCATTTAGAATGGAATCCACAATATCATCCATATTTCCGTTGTCATTTTTAACTAGATATTTTTCAGGGAATTTATCTGAATTGAAATCTTCAACAATCTGTCTGATTCTATCCTCTCCTACGAATGCTACTCCGCTCCTTTGCGCATCTCTTTTAATAATAAGGTCTGTGTTGCTGCTAACTACAACAACTTTAATGTTGGTTTCAGGGTTATTAATACGTTCCACAACAGAAAACATCTGCTCTTTAGAAAAAACATAATCGACAACTACATTAATTTTCTTTTTTGCAAAATTATTAATCAAGGAAACAATGTTATCCCAAAGTATATTTAAGTAAAACTTATCATGATCGTCACAAGGATGAACCCAGCCCTTTTTCACCATATTGTATAGCGTATCTCCCTCAATATGGACACAAACCCCGTTCATGTTTTCAGCTATTCTTGTTGCCAGCGTAGTCTTTCCTGCTCCTGGGGCGCCGGTTATTAAAATGACAGTAGAACTCAAAAAATCACATCCTTTCTTTACTATATATGTTATTCTATAGACCATATAAATTAGCCTGCTGTGATATGTCAATAATTTGGTATGATAAATTAAGAGTAATGGTCCTAATAAAACATTATGGGAGATAATGAAATAACAGAAGAAGCAATAATCTTATTAACGCTTATGGAAAGGAAATACATGATTTATACGATAATCTTATTCATTTTTGCAGGGGTTGCTGAAATTGGCGGAGGATACTTAGTCTGGTTATGGCTGCGGGAAGGCAAACCATACTGGTACGGAATAATCGGAGGGCTAATTTTAGTATTGTACGGGATTATACCTACTCTACAAAAATTCCCTTCGTTCGGTAGAGTATATGCAGCCTATGGCGGCGTATTTATAATTCTTTCAGTTCTTTGGGGGTGGGGTGTTGATAAAAAAACACCTGATACATACGATTGGATTGGAGCATTTATTTGTTTGATTGGAGTTTCTATCATGCTTTGGGGCCCGAGGATGAAGTGACTCAACAGTTCCTAGCAGGAGAGAAAGCCTCCCTGCTATAAGCATTAATATTTCCCTTCCCTAAAATAGTCCTCCAACTGATTGTTTAATCGTTCCAATTGGGCGATTTGAGAATGAGGGAATCCATTTCTTCTGGTCTTTTGGGCACACATCCAGCAGGAACAATGGACTTTTCCTTTAGCGAAGCATCCGGCAAAGCTAGAGCACCATCCAGTTTGCTGCGCAATGTTTGTTTTCCGCTGTATGATCCTTTTTCGATGATGCCGGTAATAGCCACGGCTTCGATTCTTATTATGTGGCTTCATTTGCCATCACACTCCTTGGGATAAGGCTCAGCCTGTAAAATCCCCCAAAGAACAATTAGATTTTACAGGCTGAGTATGATGGCGGTGAATAGGTATATAAAATTCAAGCTAATCACTTCTCTATCGATTGATTTATTTTTCAGCATGTGTTCGGTAAATTTAATTGTAATTAATCTCCTGAGTTGAGCGCAATTGTTAGCTACTCTTCTTTCAATCTTCGAGGACCTTCCTAGTTATATTAAGGCCTGATTTCCCTATTTAACTTTTGCGAAAGTATAGTGAATTGGATATATTTTTAGCATATAGTCCAAAGGAGTTAGTACAGTTGAAAAAGAAAAAGAACAAGAAAAAGAAACGATCAGATTCTACTAATGGTGAGTTAGATATTCTAGAAAGTGACGAATTTTTTTACTGCATCGCAGGATATACTTCGAATGGTGTTCCGTACGGTATCTCTTGGGAACAAGCAAAAGAGGATGGATTGATAGACTGCGAGGAATTAGAGGATGATGCAGAGGATATTCCCTTTTAGTAAAAGAAAAGTGAGGGGTTATAGATGAACATCAACAATTTTGAGAAGTATGTTAGCAAAACCATTTTAGATAGAGGATACGATTATTATATGGCCGGAAACGTGGTTGACACTTACAGCGAGGGAGATAACGAATATTTCTTTGATGTAGAAGGGAGTGAAGACTACGAGGTGGAGGTCAAATTGGACAACAAGGGAGAGATTATTTACTCCGATTGCGATTGTCCCTATGATTTAGGCCCGATATGTAAGCATGAAGTAGCGGCATTTTTTGAGCTGCTTGAAATAATTGGTGGCAAACATAATGAATTAGCTGTGAAAGAGGAAGCGGTGCATCAGCCATCTATCAAAGAAGTATTAAACGCCCTTTCCCGAGAAGAGCTGATAGACATAATGCTAGATTTAACACAAAGTGATAAGACTTTAAAAAATAGTCTGATTCTGAGATATTCAAAAGGTAATGTTACGCAGGAGCTTGAAAGATGCAAAAGGCTTATAGATTCTATTGTAAATAAATACATAAGCAGAAAAGGCTATATCGAATATGGAGATACTTATGATTTTGTATGGGAATTGGATGACGTATTAGTAAAGGCAAGAAATACAGACGATATATTATCCGCTTTGGATATTGCCTTTTTACTGCTGATAGAGGCGGTGGAAGCTTACCAGTATGCGGATGATTCTGGTGGAGCAATAGGTTCTTTGGTATCGGAAACAATAGAGACAATTGGAGAAAAAGTAGCGGAAAGTGCTAATTTGGATTCTAATTTAAGAGAAAAGGTATTCCATAAGCTCTTGGAACAGAGTGAACACAAGGTTTTTGACGGATGGGATGATTATAGAGTTGATCTTCTTAGATTATGTCTGGAATTCGCAGACGTCGAAGGCTTAAGAAATGAGCTTAAAGTGAAAATAGAAAACAGTGTGAGTAAAAACCTCGAGAAGGATAGTTATACGGCGAGGTACTACCAAGAATCGATGCTACGAATCGTGCTTGAAATAATTAATATCTATGGAACAGATGAAGAAGCTGTAGCATTTATTAAGCAGAATTTGCAGTACTCATCTTTTAGAGAGTTACTGTTAGATAAACTTATGAAGGGAGGAAATTACCAGAATGTGATAGAGTTGGCTGAAGAGGGAGAAAAGCAAGATAAAGAATATGCAGGCTTAGTATTAAAATGGAAAGAGATAAAATATCAAGCATATAAGAAGCTTTCTCTTACGGAAGAACAGCGGAAATTGGCAAAAGAACTACTCTTTGACGGGAATTTTGAGTATTATAAAGAACTCCTAGAATTAAACGAAGGGAACAAAACAGAGTTTTATCAGAGCATAAAACAAGAATTAAAAGAGGATAAGGGTTTGCGTAGTCAAAGAGTTTATCTGAAGCTTATTGAACAAGAACAAGATTTGGATGAAATAATGGAGTTTGTAAGGGAAAATCCTAGGAGCATAGAAGACTATGCCAGGATGCTGCAGGAAATGTTCAAAGATGAAGTAATTGAAGTTTATAAAAGGTACATCAAAGGGGTGGCAAGCTCTTCCTCCAATAGAAAGGCCTATCAGGGAGTCTGCGGCGTGATTAAAAGATATGGGAGGATAGCAGGAAAGCAGAATCAGGCTGAGATCATTCACGAACTTACCATTCTGTATAAAAAGAGACCAGCTTTTGTAGATGAACTCAGTAAAATCAAATAAATCATGATGATATGAGGAGCTCTGGCAGCTTCTCTTTTTTTGTAGGGCTACACTACACTCTTCACTATATTTACTATAATAAAACACCCCAAAAGTTAGAATCAAAATTTAACTTTTGGGGTGCATTACATTCTTCGATTGATGAACCATCATGTTTATTTTTATTTATCTACTTTACCTTCAGTATAACTATCCGCATTATAGTAATCTTCTTCCTTATTATAATCTACAATAACAGCTATTTCTGTCTCTGGGTCACTCTCTAAATATCCAACAACAAAACAAAATTCTCCCCCAGTAGCATCGGGATATTCAATATTTTGAGGAATAAATGGGTCATCTTCTGCTTCTTTCATAAACGTTATTGCCGTTTTTTTAATCTTTTCTTCCGTCACTTTATCCTCACCTCCGCATCCAGATAAAATTCCTATAACTAATATGCCGATGAATAATTTCTTGAACATTCTATCTCCTTTCATTTGGAAAATTCAATTAAATAAAAGTGTAATATACAAGTGGGAGGAATCAAATATGAATTACTAATTCTAGATGTAGAATAGCGCAAAATGGGTAGGTTTCATATAAAGATATTATTTAACCAGTCATAATTGATGAGGATATCCCTGGCACGATTCAACTCAAACCTGAAACGCTCCTGGAAGTACAGACGAAATGAAGCACAGAATCAATGGGAGACCTGAACAGAAAGGGTTGTTTGACAACAAAATTTATATCAATTCTTATGTTACTCATACTGTGCAAGTCGTTAAAATTCCTATGCTTCCTTCAAAATAAAATAAAACTAGGCGATTCACCTGCATGATGTTCCGCCTAGTTTTATTTCTCCATTATTCATCTGACATACCATTTGCATGATAATATTCCCTATCTGGATCAAAGGAAACAGTCACAGAAACTTTCTTCTTAGGATCACTTTTATAGTGACCATAAACAAAACAGAAACCCCCTCCAGGTGCGTCCGGATATTCAATTCTTTCTGGGACAAAGGTTTCATCTACAACTTCTTCTGTAAATTCCATTGCTTCTTTTTTGATTTTTTCTTCTACCACTTTATCCTCTCCCCCGCATGCTGATAAAATCCCTATAGCCAGTACAGCGATGAGTAATTTTTTTATCATTTTATCCCCTCTTATTTGGAAAATTCATCTAAATAAAAGTATAATATACGATTGAGAGGAATCAAATATGAATTACTAATTCTAGATGTAGAATAGCGCAAAATTTCATATAAAGATATTATTTAACCAGTCATCATTGATGGGTAAACCCCTGATACGATTCAACTCAAACCTGAAACGTACAGACGAAATAAAGCACAGGATCAATGGGAGACCTGAACAGAAAGGGTTGTTTGACAACAAAAACTATATCGATTCTTATGTTACTCATACTGTGCAAGTCGTTAAAATTCCTATGCTTCCTTCAAAATAAAATAAAACTAGGCGATTCACCTGCATGATGTTCTGCCTAGTTTTATTTCTTCATTAATCATAAGATATAGCGTCTGCTTTATAATAATCTTCATCTGGATTATACGAAACAGACACAGTAATTTCCTTCTTAGGGTCACTTTCATAGTGACCATAAACAAAACAGAACCCCCCTCCAGGTGCGTCAGGATATTCAATCCTTTCTGGGACAAATGTTTCTTTTTCATTTTCCTTCGTGTATCTTACTGCTTCTTTTTTGATTATATGCCGATGAGTAATTTCTTGAACATTTTATCTCCTCGCACTTGGAAAATTAAACTTAATATTGCAGTGTATATAAACAACTGAAAGTTCTCTTCAAAATAATAATAAACATGGTGGCTCTTCGATTGCAGAGCCACCAATATATTCTTATTTATCTACTTTACCTTCAGTATAACTAGTCGCACTATAGTAATCTTCTTCCTCATTATAATCTACAAGAACAGTTATTCTCGTGTCTGGGTCACTTTCGAAATGTCCCACAACAAAACAAAATCCCCCCTCCAGGGGCGTCGATATTTAATATTTTTTGGGATAAATGTTTCATCTTCTGTTTCATTTATATAAGTAATTGCCTCTTTTTTTATCTTATCTTCCGTCACTTTATCCTCTCCTCCGCATCCAGATAAAATTCCTATAACTAATATGCCGATGAGTAATTTCTTAAACATTCTATCTCCTTTTATTTGGAAAATTCAACTAAATAAAAGTGTAATATACAAGTGGGAGTGAATCAAATATGAATTACTAATTCTAGATGTAGAATAGCGCAAAATGGGTAGGTTTCATATAAAGATATTATTTAACCAGTCATAATTGATGGGAAAATCCCCTGCACGACTCAACTCAAACCTGAAACGCTCCTGGAAGTACAGACGAAATGAAGCACAGAATCAATGGGAAATCTGAACAGAAAGGGTTGTTTGACAACAAAAATTATATCGATTCTTATGTTACTCATACTGTGCAAGTGGTTCAAGTTCCTATGCTTCCTTCAAAATAAAATAAAACTAGGCGATTCATCTGCATGATGTTCCGCCTAGTTTTATTTCTCCATCACTCTAATGAATCCCCTGCAACAGAATCTGCATGATAATACTCATCAGCTGGATCATATGAAACAGACACTGAAATTTCTTTATCTGGATCACTTTCATAGTGACCATAAACAAAGCAAAAACCCCCGCCAGGTGCGTCTGGATATTCAATCCTTTCTGGGATAAATGTTTCTTTTTCGTTTTCTTTCGTGTATCTAACTGCTTCTTTTTTGATTTTTTCTTCTACCACTTTATCCTCTCCCCCGCATGCTGATAAAATCCCTATAGCCAGTACAGCGATGAGTAATTTTTTTATCATTATATCCCCTCTTATTTGGAAAATTCATCTAAATAATAGTATAATATACAATTGGGAGGGAATCAAATATGAACAAGTTTCACCATGACGAAGTATATTATACTATGAGTAAGCGGGCTTACATGAAAATAGAAAAAGAAATAGGTATAACCATTGATGGAGAACGCAAAGTCTGGAAATTAGTTGGCTCAAAGAGTAATAAGTGGACTGGCTTTAAAGCCATTGCCTACAAAAACAATAACGATATTATCATTGCCTATAGAGGCACTGATAAGACAAGTGCACCCGATTTATTTACCGACGTTGCCTATATTGTGTTCGAGAAGAACCCAATGAAAGGCATTAATAACCAATTTGCTGAAAGTTTGGAGTTTGGAAAAGAAATAAAGAAGAAATATCCAAACACGAATATATCTTCAACCGGTCATTCCCTTGGCTCTGCAAATTCTCATTTTACCGGCGCGATCCTTGGCTGGAACTCTGTTACTTTTAGTGGTCCTGCTACTATTAATAGTTTGCCTAAAGAATATAGGGAAGCAGCCAAGGCTGGAAAGTTTGATAAAACCCATGTGAATTACATATATACGGATGACCCCGTGGGTGGCGGTTTTTTGAACTCTTGGACTGAAAAAAGACCTTATATAGGAACCACCTATGCCCTTGGTTATAGGTATGAGCATGAGAACTTCGGTGATGGTATTATCGATGAAGCTATGGGTGCTATTAAGAAACACCCTCTTAGCACGTTCAAGTTTGACAAATATGGAAATATCAAAGGAGATATCTTTACAAACTTATCTACTGGAGAAGAAATGTACAAATCTCCCCACTATATGGGTAGTGCTGTTGCTGGAACCATTCAACTCAAACCTGAAGTGATATTGGAACGTGCAGACGAAATGAAGCACAGAATCAATCAGGTGGAACAAAAGCATGAAGAAGTCCGAGCATCACTCCTATCCTTTTCCCATATTAGTGAAGCGGAATATATCGAAGAAAACATTCATCGTGAAATGAACGAATTCATTCGCTGGTATGGGGAGAAAACCACCAGGTTTGAAAATATCTTGCGGGAAACCGCCAAAATATTCGTGGAGGCGGATAAACTTAAATGATCAACCATGATTTAAATGCAGCGGCATACGCACAAGAAAAAGCCCGTTTGGGTAAGATGGTAACCAAAATAGACGGTTATATAAAGAATTTAAGAACAGACAAAGAGAAGCTGGATAGTTTTTTAAGATATGTTATAGAGTCTGCCTGGAGTTCAGGAAAAGCAAAAGATGCATTTACCAATGAATCCGAAGAGTATATGCGTGATTACACCAAAAAGATTCAACGACTAGAGGACCTCAGGTTGGAGATAAAAACATTAGAAGCCCTCATGGAACAGAAACATAGAAGTGAAATGAGAAAATCTGTTAGATTTTAATCACTCCCCCCTCATTGAAATCTCCCTTTTCTTGACATTAATTCAACGACTAATCGACCGTATTGAACTTTAATAAGCACAGGGCTCTCAAATCTTTAAGACCATTAGATCGATAAACTTCGCAACCGATACTCTTATAAGAGATATCGGTTTTTATAGTGGGAAAAAGTGTCTTAGCGTGAAGTTCACGTCAAAATTTTGGCGGTACCCGATTAGAACTTTGCCGCTGTAATCTCCATTTCATATTGCCCCGGAGAGTGTTAAAAATGGAATAGCAAATGTAACAATTTGCGCACAGTGTGACTTTTGCTGTTGCTATATGACACTGTGTCATATATGATTCACTAATCAGGAGTTATGACACTCTGTCACATGAGGAGAGGAAGGAGGTCTCTATATGCCAAAACAAACATTTTTTCACTTGCCCAAAGATAAACAGGAAACCTTAATTCGAGCTGCTAAAAAGGAGTTTTCTCGAGTTCCCTTACATGAAGCGTCTATCGCCAATATCATCAAGGAAGCGGGAATTCCGCGGGGGAGTTTTTACCAATATTTCGAGGGAAAGGAAGATTTGTATTACTTTCTGATCAACAAAATATCAGAGAAAAGTAATGACCGTTTTATTGCGATCTTAGAGGAGAAGAATGGAGATATATTCGAAGCTTTTATAGATTCCTTTCAATTTATGATTCAGAATAACAGAGAACCAGAGGATAAAAACTTTTTTAAAAATGCTTTTTTAAATATGAATTATAAAATGGAAAATATATTAGCGAACAATATTTATGAAGAGAATCGAAAAATCCAGTATTTATCGATGCTCCGCTTAATAAATACGGAAAAGTTAAATTGTCAAAATGAAGAAGAACTTCAACATATTATAAGAATTATGATTTCTGTCACGTTTCATAATCTTATCCAAGTATTCGTAAGAGACTTAATGGATAAAGAGGGTTTAAAAAGGTATGTAGAACAAATGAATCTTTTAAAAAGAGGATTATATAAGGAACAGTGTTCATGCAAATAAGAGGATGGGAAAGGAGCCAATTGACTTGGTAAAGCTAGCAAAGTATTTGAAGCCTTTTTTAACGGGCATATTTTTAGCAATCTTGCTCTTGTTTGTGCAAGCAATCAGTGATTTGAATTTGCCGAACTATATGTCGGATATCGTCAACGTTGGGATACAGCAAAATGGGGTAGAGCATGCAGCCCCTGATGCGATGAGCCAGGAAGGTATGAAGTTGATTTCTACTTTCACGACTGACCATGAGAAACAGACCATTGAAGCGAGCTATTCTTTGGTGTCTCCTTCAGACAAAAAAGCTTACAGCGAAAAATATCCTAAAGCAGATCAGCCTTTTTATGTAAAAAGAGTGCTCAGTAAAGCCGAAACCGAAAAGGTGGATACGGCATTTGGCACAGCGTCTTCGACATTCATTAATGTGCTACGCGAACTGTCACCGCCATCTGATAAGAAAGGTGCTGAAAGTTCCACTAGCTCGATTAGTATGAAAGAGATTTACGGAATGCAGCCTCTTCTCGATTCGTTGCCAGAGGAAACGATTAAATCAGCGCATGATAAAGCGTTGGAAAATGATGTTATGCAAAAACAAAGCGGCATTATGCTGACAAAAGGTTTTTATGATGAACTTGGCGTCGATTTAGGAGCGAAACAAACAAGTTACATTATGAAGATTGGATTCTATATGTTAGCCATCGCACTCGTTGGCGGAATCGCTACCGTTTTGGTTGGATTGCTTTCTTCCAAAATTGCGACAGGCGTAGCCCGCAATCTACGGAAACAAGTGTTTACGAAGGTAGAAAGCTTTTCGAAAAAAGAGTTGGATACATTTTCTACTGCTTCTTTGATCACACGTTGTACGAACGATATTCAACAAGTCCAGCAGCTCATCATGATGGGTGTCCGAATGATTTGCTATGCGCCGATTCTCGGGATAGGCGGCATCATTATGGCTGTCAACAAGTCAGCATCTATGAGTTGGATTATTGCGCTTGCTGTCGCCATTCTTCTTGGATTGATTTTAATTGTGATGGCGATTGCAATGCCGAAGTTCAAATTGATTCAAAAGCTGATCGACAAATTGAATTTGATTTCAAGGGAGAATTTAAGCGGCTTAATGGTTGTACGCTCTTTTGGTACACAAGAGCATGAAAAAGAGCGGTTTGATCTTGCGAACAGTGATTTAACGAGGACGAATTTGTTTGTGAATCGCGTGATGGTGTTTATGATGCCGATGATGATGCTAATTATGAACGGTGTCACGCTGCTAATCGTTTGGGTTGGCGCACATAAAATTGCTGATTCTTCGATGCAAGTCGGGGATATGATGGCATATATGCAGTATGTGATGCAAATATTGTTTTCCTTTATTATGCTGCCGGTCATGTTTATCATGATACCGCGTGCAGCAGTGTCCGCCGGCCGGATTGCGGAAGTGCTCGAAACGAAAGTGTCCATTACCGATCCTGGAAAGCCAAAGTCATTTTCTGAAAAGAACAAAGGCCAGCTTGAATTTAAAAATGTCAGCTTCCGCTATGAAGGAGCCAATGAAGATGCATTGCACGAGGTTTCCTTTCAAGCAAATCCTGGCCAAACAACGGCCATCATTGGCCCGACAGGTTCTGGTAAAACGACGATTGCCAGCTTAGCTCTGCGTTTTTATGACGTAAATGAGGGCGCGATTTTTATCGATGGTGTTGACATTCGAGATGTGAAACAAGCGGAACTCCGGGCCAAAATTGGCTATGCCCCGCAAAAGGGCGTATTGTTATCAGGCACCATCGAGTCCAATCTGAAATACGGAAAAAAGGACGCTGCTGATGAAGAAATGAAGGAAATTACCGAAGTTGCTCAGGCATTAGAGTTCATTTTAGAAAAACCAGAGAAATTTGCGTCTTCCATTTCACAAGGCGGGACCAATGTTTCTGGAGGCCAAAAGCAGCGGCTCACGATTGCGCGTGCTTTGATGAAAAAACCGGATATCTTAATTTTTGACGATAGTTTCTCCGCGTTGGATTTTAAAACAGATTCCATTTTACGTAAAGCATTAAAGGAGCATACGTCAAATGCGACCGTCATCATCGTTGCCCAAAGAGTGAGCACCATCATGAATGCGGAACAAATTCTCGTGCTCGATAAGGGCCGCATTGTCGGGCGCGGAACCCATCGCGAACTGCTGGAAACTTGCCCTGAATACTTTGAAATCGCCTCATCACAGCTGTCGAAGGAGGAACTAGCATGAGCGAAAAGAGAAATAGACAAGATGCTTCTCCTCGCTCCGGTATGCGAGGCGGACCAAATATGATGCAAGGGAAAAAAGCGAAAGATTTTAAAGGAACAATGAAGCAGCTTGCTGCTTATTTACGGGCTTACAGATGGACGATCATCTTCGTATGGGCTCTAGCCATTTTGTCGACGGTGTTCACGATTCTTTCGCCAAAGATTTTAGGAAAAGCGACCGATGAACTTTTCGATGGGGTGATGAACCAAATTGCCGGAACCGGGTCGATTCATTTTGATAAAATCGGCAATATTCTTTTATGGCTCGTCGCATTATACTTGATTAGTGCATTGTTTTCCTATTTACAAGGCTTTGTCATGGCGGGTGTAAGTATGAAAGTGACAAAGCAGCTTCGAACGGATATTAATGAAAAAATTCATAAACTACCGTTCCGTTATTTTGATAAGACAACCCATGGAGAGGTCCTTTCAAGGATTACGAACGATGTTGATACGATCAACACGACACTGAATCAAAGCTTAACGCAGATTATCACATCAATCACTTCGCTGATTGGAATTACGATTATGATGCTCACGATCAGCTGGCAAATGACGTTGGCGGCCATTTGTATTCTCCCGCTGACGATGATTTCGGTTATGGGGATTGTCAAAAAATCGCAGGTTCATTTTAAAAATCAGCAGAAATATTTAGGGCATGTGAACGGTCATGTGGAGGAAATGTTTAGCAGCCATGAAATAGTGAAAGCTTTTAACGCCGAAGAAGAGTCGGAAGCAACGTTTGACGAGTACAATAACACGTTGTATAAATCGGCGTGGAAAGCGAATTTTCTATCAGGGCTCATGATGCCGATTGCGCTGTTCATCGGGAATATTGTCTATGTTGCAATCTGCTTGCTTGGAGGATATTTGGCCGTTAATGGGAAATTGACGGTCGGCGGTATTCAAGCATTCATTCAATACGTACGTAGCTTTACGCAGCCGGTTTCGCAAATCGCAAATATCTCCAATGTGCTTCAGCAAACAGCAGCTGCAGCGGAACGCGTATTTGAATTTCTTGCGGAAGAGGAAGAACAAGCGGATCAGGATAACGCTCTATTGGTTAGTAAAAATAAGGTGGGAAGCGATCGGGAAGTAGTGATTTATGGGAATGTTGAGTTTGATCATGTTTCCTTTAGCTATGAGCCCGAAAAACCTATTATTCGGAACTTTACAGCTAATATTATACCGGGGCAAAAAGTAGCGATTGTCGGACCGACTGGTGCTGGTAAGTCAACGATTATGAAGCTTCTCATGCGCTTTTACGATGTAGATAGCGGGTCGATTATGATCGATGGCCATGATATTCGAGCATTCAAGCGAAACGAGCTTCATTCACTGTTTGGGATTGTGCTGCAAGATACTTGGTTGTTTAACGGTACGATAGCCGATAATATCAGGTACGGTAAGCTCGATGCAAATGACGACGAAGTGAAGGAAGCGGCCATTGCTGCGCAGGTTCACCACTTTGTCAATACACTGCCAGACGGATACGATATGGTGTTGAATGAAGAAGCAGATAATATATCACAAGGCCAAAAGCAGCTGCTGACCATCGCAAGGGCCATTTTAGCAGATCCGAAAATACTCATCTTGGACGAAGCGACAAGCAAAGTCGATACGCGGACAGAAATCCTCATTCAAAGAGCAATGGACAATCTCATGCAAGGCCGCACGAGCTTTGTCATTGCGCACAGACTATCAACCATCCGAAATGCGGATTTGATTTTAGTCATGGATGAAGGAGATATTGTCGAACAAGGTACCCACGACGGGCTCCTTGCCCAAGATGGATTTTATGCAAATCTGTACAAAAGTCAATTTGATACAGCAGTTTAACAATGGAAGACTGTGAAGGAATCTGATGAAAATCAGGTTTCTTTGCAGTCTTTTTTTACGGATTTTTAGATAGAATGGTTTTGAAGAATTGGTATAATATAGTAAGAATAAAGAGTTAGGTCAGGTGTTAAAGGAGTTGGAAAGGTGAAAAAGGTACTATGGATTTTTGTTCTATTATTAGCAATCACAAGCATTGGCGGATATTTCTTTTTAAAAAATAACCCACCATTAGAGGTTAGTATACTCATTATAAGTGATAACCGAAAATCAGTTGTGGTTGGTGTAGGCAATAATGGCTTTCGAGAAGTGAAAATACTCGATGTTTCGGTGAATAATCAGGAAAAGCCTTTAAAAACAAGAATACAAGTCAGTAATGCCGTACAAGGATTCATCATGCCAGAGGATTATAGCAATGAAGATGCGAAAAAATTTGGCTTTACAAAAGTAGATAAGGTAGTCCTAAAAACAGGAACCGCAGCTTCTACTTACATGGAGAAATTAAATAACGGGACAGCGACAAAAGAGGATGAAATATATGGGCTAAGTGTTTGGCATAACGAAGAAGTAAAGGACGTTCATATAACATATAGCTATCTTGGAATTTCCTTTGATAGGCCGGTGAGGATTAACTAGATAGGTGTGTTTAGAAATAGAATTATAAAAGAAAAAGGAACGTTTGTTCGATTTTTAATGCAATAAAATGGCAGAAAAGGTATAATAGAGTTGGGACAGCATAAACGGTAATGGGCAGCGATACATCTCCTAGAAAGGAGGTGACGCTGGTGATTTCAATAGCAGACGCACTAACACTGATGATATCGTTCGCATCATTAGTTGTAGCTATAATCACGGTTTCTTTTTCAAATAGAAAAAAGTAACCCCCTTACCCCCCGACCAAGGTGTGTAATGTTGGTTACTCTTTTCTGAGCTAACGTTGTCACTTGCCGCTGGACGTCGCTGCTCTTTATGCAGTTAGTTGTCCTATTAAAAGAGGTAACTGGTTCCAGCCAGTCCTCTTTTTTTAATGTATGTTGTTCTATCTTTATTATACCTAATTGCCAGTAAAATACAAACTATTCAATAGATAAAGGTGGTGATTTTGCATTCTGTATTTTTCTTGAAGAGATTAAATTTCTGAATAATCAGAGGGCTATAGAAGTAAAGGATGTGCATATAAAGTATCGTTATCTTGGGCTTTCATTTGATAGAACGGTGAAGGTTAATTAGGTAGGGCTTAGTTGAAGATACTAGCCCATTTTATTGTGACAAATGAGGTCATAGGTTATTTATAAAAAAATTGGATATAATTGGTTTGTTTGTTATAATGATAGAAATCGGCATTTTACTAGGAGTTATTAACTATGAGATTGGAAGAACATGAAACATAACAACTTTCTACGTTTATAAGAGGCCCTCCAAAGAGATGTTCGCTGCATCAAAATTATTACTGGGGGATAAGTATGAATGACAAACAGTTTTTCTCTTTGTTAAAACAAGCTGCTGAGCCCTTTGTTGGGTGGGATTTTTCCTTTATTTCTGAAACTGGAAGAATGAAAAGTGAATTGCTTTCATGGTCATATGGAAGTATAGCTGCTTCTCTTATTCCAAATGCAAAATCAATGCTAGATATGGGAACTGGTGGCGGCGAGTTTTTATCAAAATTAAGACCTTTTCCTACGTCAGTTTATGCTACAGAAGGTTACCCGCCTAATGTACCCATCGCCAAAGAACGATTAACACCTCTTGGAGTTAAGGTAATTCAAGTGGATCATGATGAAAATCTTCCATTTGGTACAGGGAGTTTCGAGCTTATCCTGAATCAACATGAGTCCTTTTCATCTAAAGAGGTGAGAAGAATTATCTCGAAAGAAGGTATTTTTCTAACTCAACAAGTTGGTGGACTGGATTGCCGAGAAATTAATGAAAATCTAAAGGTTCCAGTAAATGAAGAATTTATAGATTGGAATTTAAAAGCAGCCCTAAAAAAATACAGGAGAATCATTTTGAGGTTTTGAAGAGTACCGTGGAGTTCCCTATTCAAAGATTTTACGATATTGGAGCATTAGTATATTATCTAAAAGCAATTCCTTGGCAAGTGCCAGGTTTTGAAATAAAAAAATTCGGGGATGCATTGTACTCCATTCATAAGATCATCGAGCAAAAGGGTTATTTTGATGTAAGGCAACATCGATTTATTATTATGGCAAAAGCGATATAGATGTATTTATGGGCTACTCCAGTTAGTGGGTAGCCTGTTTTTAGATAGAAACAAAGGTTTGCGTGTCAATGTGGAGCTTAGCATTTTGGCACGCCTTCTCTTTAAAAGTTATCCGGGAATTGGATAACAACACTAGAAAGGTGACATTAAATTAATGAACAAATTATTTTCTCTATCTTGGTTGTATGCAGTAGTTTGCTTGATTCTTGTCGGATGTAGTGAAACGAGTGAATTGAAGGATGTTACAAATTTTTCAACAGAAAAAAAAGGTGATTATCTATTATTTCATTTAATAGATCCATTCAAAGAAGAAGGCTATATTAGCGAGGTCAAAAATACGGGAGAGGTGGTATACAAGCATATTATTTCAGATAAACATTTCGCACCTTCCGATGTGTTTCAGTATAATGGAAACTTCTTTTTTGCTAGTGGAGCTTATTCCGATGATAGTAAAGTTATGATGTATAGCCCTTTAACCCAAAAATTATCGCTAATTAAAACTAACCAAAAGGAATATATAGAAAAATACTATAATAACGGAAGTTCTGAGTACATAATAACAGTGATGGACAAACATAATAGTAATCATGTTTGTGATATTAAAAAGAATCATTGTGTAAAATTTTCTGATAAGTACACAGCCCAAGATGTAACTACTCTTAATGATGATATTATTGTTGTTGGGGTTGATCAGAATGCAAATGGAAATAAAGAAAATGTAACGATAATTAAAAAACTAAACAAGAATCTGGAATTAATAAAAGAAGTACCTTTAAATCTTCTGCCAAATTATTTTACTTATACAAGTCCTGACCAAAGATTATACTTATTTATGATTAATGGAGATATAGTAAAAATTGATAGTAACTTAAACATCAATAAGTATTCAGTGGATCTATCATCGGTTTCAAAAAATACTACACGAGTAGTTTATAATAAGAATGTAATGATTGATAGGGAGAATATTCTAATCAACCTAGAAATTCAAGAGTCTAAAAAAAACCTTAACCTTCTTGCTAAAATTTCTTTTGAAGATGAAGAGCCAAAAATAGAGATAGTAGAAGACAGTACCAATGAAAGCATCCTAAATGTGGATTCTAAAAGTAACGAAGTTTATACGAGATCTTATATTAACGAGGAAACGGTTATTACTGTTAGAGATACTAAAATATTAAAAGTGAAAAATAAACTTAAATTAGATAATAAGGATCCTATATATTTTGTGGATAATATTAAAAAATGAAATTTTAATTTCTTCATCATTGTTGATGGTTCAGTAAGTTTTCTGGCAGTTAAGTTAGCTAGTATAAATTGTAGTGCACCCCAAAAGTTAGAGTCAAAATATAACTCTTGGGGTGTTTTATTATGGTGAAATATTGTGAACCGTTTAAACTGGGAGCTGTAAAGAAACATCTAGATGGCCCGCTTGGTTTTGAATTTTTGCGGGGATATAATATAAAATCATCTAGCCAGTATTGGGTACAATCATATAAGGAACATGGCACAGAACCAAAAAAAACCAAACTTATACTCTTCAATTCATTCTGGTCATTCGTGATTTACTAAACTTTATGAAATGAACAGGCAATTCGCTGACGGAAACCACTCCTGAATTAAGGCATATACGGATAGCTCATCAGACAAAAATAAAAGTTTAGGATAATTAAAATAATCATGAAACCAACTGCTATAAACTCATGTCTAAAGAAAAGAAGGAAGGGGGTACCATATATTGGAGCAGAGTGAAGAATTAATAATTGATTTTCAAGACAAAGATAAAGCGATTGAGCAGTTAATGGATCTTTATACAAAGAAGGTTTATCTGCTTGCTTATTCTTTTGTGAAAGACAGGGGTTTAGCTGAGGATATTTCACAAGAGGTTTTCCTAAGAGTTTATAAGTATCTTGAAAGCTTTAGAGGAGAGGCTTCATTAGCCTCCTGGATATATCGAATCACAGCTAATACTAGCAAAGATTATTTAAAGAAAAAGAGTCTAAAGCAACTGCTAATAGAAAGCAGCTTCCTTAAAATTTCAAGAGAACGGATAGCGCTGAACATTCCTTCCTTACAGCGGATAGAAATGAACAGCTCTTACAAACCATCTTAACTTTGCCTATAAAATATCGAGAATTAATCGTACTTCATTATTTTTATGATGTAAAAGTAAATGAACTTGCCGAAACGCTTGGTTTGAATACAAATACAGTGAAAACAAGGCTTTCAAGAGGACGGGAAATGCTAAAGCGAAAACTGCAAGGTAAGGAAGGAGATGAATATAAGTGGACAAAGAGCTGAAGAAGGTATTTGAACATTATGAGAAAACCCATTTTAATGATCAAACAGATGTAAGGATAAAAGATAATGTACGAAGAAAATTTGAAATGAAGAGCTAATTAAATATCAAGAGAAGCCGCGATACAGATTCGTAAAAAGAATATTATATGTCTCTGTATCTTGCTTAGTGTTATTAACGCTACTCGTTGGATCAGTATTTGTATCACCGGTAATGGCTAGAGTAGTCGCACAAATTCCTTTTTTAAGTAAAATTCTTGATGAAAAGCCGATTTATGAAGTTGTACAGGAGAAGCTGGAGGATAAAGGCTATAAAGTTACCGGGGTGGGTTATAGTGTCGCTGAGAAGACTTATTCTGTAAAAGTTGAAGGATCAAAGGATTATTACAATAAAGTTAATGAAGAAATTAGAAGAACGGCAGAAGATATCATTTCTTCTAGAGGATATGATGATTTTAAAGTTAAAGTAGAGAAACAGCGGAAAAGTGAACCTATAGTCTTCGTTCCGGCAAATAAAGATATTGAAATTGCTTTTGATGTATTGAGCGAGATTGTGCCGAAGCTGCAGCAGCAAGGCTATAAAATTCATCCGCAATACAGCAGTGGAAATACTAATCCAAACGGAAAAGTTATTAGATTACAATTGCGCATCGAAGACACAGAAAAACGGACAAAAGAAATCGAGAAAGCAATCCTTGAAGGTATTAAAAAGAGGGGTATAAAAAAAGAAGTAACAATCAAATTCCAATCATTTAATGTGAAAGAGAAGGAAATTGAAAATAAGTGGGCCGAAGTATTGCCGGTGATTTGGGAGGGTATGTTAAGTAAAAAAGAGTACAAAACAAAAGGTGTAGGGTATTCCTATAAGAAAGGCGTCATGAACATTTATATCACTACGAAAATAAGAAAATCAGACAGTGACGCAGCCGAACTCGGTAAAAAGATTGAAAAAGAAATTAACGAATTTCTGCAATCGGAGAAGATAAAAGAAACTATTGGGGACAACCCTTATAAAATTATCGTGCAAGATAAGAAAAGTAAAAAAATTAATTAAGAGGCTGCTGCTAATTTGAATGATATTAATAGCTGACACTTTAATATTGATGGGATAATTCGCATCATTTCTAAAATCACGGTTTCTTTTTCGAACAGAAAAAGTAACCCCATCCCCCCCGACCAAGGTGTGTAATGTGGGTTACTCTTTTCTGAGCTAACTTTGTCACTTGCCGCTGGACATCGCTGCTCTTTATACAGTAAGTTGTCCTATTAAAAGAGGTAACTGGTTCCCAGCCAGTCCTCTTTTTTTATGTATGTTGTTCTATCTTTATTATACCTAATTTCCAGTAAAATACAAACTATTCTATTCGGAAGATAGCATGAATAATATACGGGAATACAAATTTTTGAAATAGTATTTGTAATTATGGAAAAATTATAATAATGTATTCCTTATGCTAGAAATTCAACCGGGAAGATAAGAATGTAGGAGGATTCACTATGAAGGTAGAAGAAATATACGGTGATTTGCCGGTACTAGAAACTGAGCGTCTTATTTTAAGAAAAGTTACTTTAGATGATGCGGAGGATATGTTTAAATATGGTTCCAACGAAGAGGTAACAAAGTATGTAACTTGGAACTCCCACAAAACGTTATCTGAAACAAAAGAATATATTAATTTAATACGAAACAATTATGAGCAAGGCCAAGTAGCTCCTTGGGGAATGGAATGCAAAGAAACTGGGGAATTCATCGGAACAATCGACTTTGTCTGGTGGCTGCCAGATTATAGAATAGCTGAAATTGGCTATGTGATATCTCAGGACTATTGGGGAAAGGGTTTAACTACGGAAGCGGCAAGAGAAGTAATGAGATTCGGTTTTGACAACATGGAGTTAATACGTATCCAAGCCAAATGTTTGGTGGAAAATACCGGTTCTGCACGAGTAATGGAAAAAGCGGGAATGACCTTTGAAGGCGTACTTAGGAATGGTATGTTTCTAAAGGGGAAAAGCTGGGATTTAAAGATGTATTCGATTATAGAAGGAGAGATTTGATTAGTATAGATGCATTACCTTGGCTACTAAGTAAATGTTATTCATCAGATTTTTCACATGCAGCATTCCTTTTAGCGGGAATGTTTTTTTATGCTTATAAGGTTGAAATTGGAATAGAAGTGTTGTGATTTCCAAACACAATGCAGGTTTGTTTCATTAGAACAGCGAATAAAAGGGGTAAATGGAGGCGATCAGCAGAGATGATGAACAAAAGGACGATATTTAAAGTTAAAATCAGCTCGTTAATGATTGTTTCCCTGGTGGGAACTATATACTTTGTGAACAGTACAATGTCAAAGGAGTTCCTAGAACAGGTATATTACTGCTTTTTCCTTTACCCATTGGTATTCGCTGCTATGTCAGCTGGCATTCCTGTGTCCTATATGGCGGATCTAATCTTAAAAAAGAAAGGGAATCATCTTATTTATTCGGCAATTGTCCATCTGAGTTTATGTTTTTTGATATTCTTTGTTCCCTATGTGTTGATAAATAAAGAAATAAATACTTTCGTTATCTTTTATTTCCTCATTATTCCGGTGATCTATAGTTTTCTTAATTCCGTTTTTTATAGAAGAAGGATGAAACAGCTACACCAACAAGATGAGCCTAGTCCCATTCGGTAATGATCAAAGAATCCAAATTTAACAAATAAAACTCTCATGAGTACTGGACTCCCAACCCAGTCATGAAAATGAACCTCTTAATATCACGATAAAGAAATAATAAATTCAATAGTTGAATCTCCATTACTCTCAATAATTTCGGAAGCTACTTTGTTAACAACTATATTGAAACATGCTTCAAATGACTCTGTATCGTCAAGTGCGGTTTGAAGCTCAGTCTCATCATTTAATCTCCCAACGGTTAGATGTGGAGTATAAGTAAAACGACGGTTCATAAATCCACTCAATAGACCAGAATATAGCCTTTCATGCAATTCGATAATATTATCGTTTCCCTTCTTTACATTTAAGAATAAGTGTTTATCCAATGTTGCGGTTATCCCTTTCAGTTGAATTGGAAATGGGCATACGTTAACTAAAGTATCCCTTACATGTTGTTCAAGCCTTGATGTCGGAATTTCACTTTCAAACGGAAACACAAGTGTTATGTGTGGTGGCACTAACCCATACAAAGGATCAAACTTTTTTCTCACTTGTTCTATCAGATGCTTATTTTCAAATTCAGGAAATATGTGGATTGCTCTTTGCATGATAACACCTCACCCTGATTGATTTTACGATACTTTTATGACTTTAGCAGTGGTGAAATTGGTTCGTACTGAGGATCTTGCTCCTAAATCAAACTAACTTTCTAATATATTTCCATAATATACTATTAAATACAACCAAAGATTATCAACTGAATTAAGTAAGAAAATAAGGATGACTGTGTAAGTCTATCATCATCCAGTGGGGATGATAAAGCCTTTCCTTTGAAACAATGTATGCTACTATAGTTCCATTTCTGGGCTTTGCACTACTAAATGAAGGAGAATTACATAATGGATATTATTACATTCGGTAAAAAAGAAGAGGATAAAGAATATATATGGAGACCTGCCGTTTACGGTTTAATCTTCAATAGTCAGAAGGATAAGATTGCGATTATACAAACAGGGGATGGGAAGTATTTTCTTCCAGGTGGTGGAATAGAAATTAATGAAATGCACGAGGAATGTTTAAGAAGAGAAGCAATTGAAGAAATGGGAATGGAAATTGAGATAAGGCAATTTGTAGGACGTGCTCAGAGATACTTCTATTCTCCGAATGAGCTCAGACATTATCTTAATGAAGGCTACTTTATTTATGTGATAAGGGCAAACAATTAAGTAAACCAACAGAAGAAGACCATTATTTAAAATGGATGGAGCCAGATCGGGCAGTCGGTTGTTTATTTCACGAACATCAAAGCTGGGCGGTGAATGAGGTAATAAAACGTAAAGTCACGTCTGTTTTTACCATAGTACAGATCGCGTACTAATAGGCGGGGATTTATTTACTTCAAAGGGCGGGAAGCTGAAGCGCCGATTAAGATGTTTACAGCTGATATGAAACAAGCGATAGAAAGCGCACAAATTGTAAAAGATCTCGAGCCTGCGGTTGTAAGCATTTGTCATGGAGAAGATGTTAAGCAGCCGCACACGCAGATTGAAATGTATTTACAGAAATAAAAGCGTTTGTACATAATTGGGGTTATCCCATTTATTTAGGAAAAGGGGCAATGCCCGCCTCTTTTGTATATCTAGAAAATGATATAATATAAAAAACATTAATACTGGACGGAGGCGCATGTGAATGAAATGGTCTGAAGTACGCGAACATTTTCCACAACGGTGTGTCCTAGTAGAAGCAATCAAATCGGAAACAAGAGGAAAAGAAAGAGTCATTGAGGACATGGCAGTTATTGATGAATTTGAAAACGGCAATGCTGCATGGAAAGAATATAAAAAACTCCATGCGGAAAATCAAAGTCGCGAATTATATATATTTCATACAAATAATGACGAGATTAAGGTAATTGAGCAGCCATATATAGGAGTGCGAAGAAGAGTATGAAATTTGCCATGAAGGATCATTTACCCCTAATTTCTGCTGAGATCGAATACAATGGAAAGAAAAAAATATTTAAGAATATGCTACTTGATACTGGCTGCTCTTCAACAATTTTAGATACCGATCTGTGTGAGGAAATTGGGCTAATGCTAGATTTAGAAAAAGCTGTTACCCGAAAGATGTACGGAATTGGCGGTACAGAGATTTGCATTGAACAAGTAGTAAAAAGTATGAATATTGGTGAGTTCCACCTATTTAATTTCACTATACAACTTGGTGATGTCAGAGAAATGCACGGCTTTGACGGCATCATTGGTAGTATTTTTTTTTAGCACATAAATTAATCATCTACTTCAAAAATATGGAGTTGAGAATATGTTAGATTAAGATAAACCCTAATATATACCTTAAGGAGCAACAGCATTCATGACAAAGGAAGAAATGTTGGCAATTATAAAAACTACATTTCCTGATTTGCCTATTGATAAGATACAAGTAAATGATAGTGGCTGGGATCATGATATTTTCATACTAAATAATGAGTTGGTCTTTCGATTTCCTAAATCGAGTGAGTTTTTATCAAAAATAAAGGATGAAGGAAAGATTCTGCAGCTATTGATGGAGATAAAGCCAGCATTACAAGTGCCGCAATATGAGTATGTATATCAAGATGGTTTGTTAAAAGGTGTGAGGTACCCTTACTTGGAGGGAATACCTTTAAGCAAATTGCCTTTAAATGATATAGAAAGTAACCGGGAAAATGCGAAGAGCATCGGAGACTTTTTGAGTAAGCTGCATAGCATTGATGTCGAGAGGTTAGATGATACAAACTTAACAACAATACATACAATGGAATATTGGAAAAGCTTGCATTCGAATGTGCAGAAGGATGTTTTTCCGTATTTGACCAATCAACAGCAAAAAGAAATCGATGAGGTATTTCTAAGGTTTACGGAAACAAAGTCTACCTATAAAAGGACTTTAATCCATGGTGATTTGACGTCCTCGAATATCATTTACAATAAAGCTAGCGGCTGTATCAGCGGAATTATTGACTTCACTGATGCACAAATTGGGGACCCGGCATTCGACTTCGCGGGATTATACTGGGATTTTGGGCGAGATTTTACCGTGGAAGTTTTAAGCTGGTATTCTGGCAGTGAAAATCCAGTGACTTTATTCAATCGGGTAAAGAACTTTTATGGATTGCAGCCCGTTTTTCACGAGTTACTATATTCAATTAAATGTGGAAAAGAAATCAATTGGGAGACTGCTCTTGATAGGTTTTCCTATTTGTATCAATATTCTGAGTCATAGGTAATTTAATACTTGAATTATCCGCAGGAACCGAATATTGGTTTCTGCTTTTTTTTCTTTTGTTGCTTTAAAAAAGTTTATCTTTTTGAAACTTTTATAGGGCAAGCGGACCACTAATTAGTAAAAGGGGGCGAAAAAGTGATCATTAACCAACAAAGGCTAATTAAAAAGGCGATTAAAGGAAATAAAAGCGCCTTTGAAAAGTTGGTCCGGCAACATTATGAGCAGATTTACCGGACGGCTTATCTATATGTGCACAATGAGGAGGATGCATTGGATGTCGTGCAGGAGGCATCGTATCAAGCTTTTCAATCTATCCGTGCCTTAAAACATCCCGAGTTTTTTACTACGTGGCTTACCAAGATTGTCATTCGATGTGCTGGGCAGGTATTAAAGAAAAATAGCAAACTGGTTGTGATGAGTGATGACATGATTTTAAATTTATCCCAGCCGCTAACAGAAAACGAAAGGGATTCTGGGGAACTCCTTTCTGCGATACAACAGCTTAGAGGCTCTTATCGAACGGCTATTATTTATTTTTATTACTACGATTATTCGATTAAGACAATTAGCACTCTGATGGAAGTTCCTGAAGGTACAGTTAAAACCTATTTAAGCAGGGGGAAAGCGGAATTAAAGAAGTTCTACGAAGAGATGGAGGGTGAATGCCATGGATAAAAAGGAACTGAAAACTGCAATAGATAGAATACATGTGCCAAAGGATAAAGTATACGATGCGATTTCAAAAGGGGTGAACAAGAAGGAATTAGATAGCAGAAAGGTTAAGAAGAAAAGGTGGGTTGTTGGTGCTTTGTCGGCTGCTGCTATTCTGGCAATTACGATAGCCTCAGGCTTTGTGCTTCCGGCAATGAATAGCGTATTGGCTAAGGCGCCTTTAATTGGTGGTATTTTTCAGCAGTTCAATGATACAACAGGGCTAGAACTAGCGAATCAGGATGCGGTAACAGAGTTAAATCAAGCAATCACCAAAAATGGCGTAACGGTAAAACTAACAAGTGCTTACTTTGATGGCAGTGTTGTATCCGTTACAGGGTTTGTTGATGAAGGTGTTGAAGAAGGGCATAACGAAAAAGGAGAAGTAAGTTTTGATGTAAACTTTGACCACAATGAGGGAGATAAAGATCCTTGGATTGACGGCATGACCCATGACCTCAGAAAAATAGATAATGGCTATAATTTTCAATGGAAATTACAATATCCTTACAAGTCATTTAAGGCGAATGCTACGCTTCCAATAACAATTCACTCTATCAATGGGATAAAGGGTGAATGGGAATTTGATATTCCTATTAAACAAGAAAAAAATAGTTCTTTTGCAATCAATCACGAGCAAAATTACGAGAATCAACAGGTCAGTATTCGCACGAAAGAGCTTCTTACTGCAAAAGCATCATCTTCCTTTATTTTTGAGACAATTGTAAAGTACAAAGGAGATTATATTTTTCTAAATAAAGCAGTAGACGATAAAGGGAAAGAGTATTGGATTGGGAATTCAACATCGCTCGAAAAATCACAACAAGAAGACAAGTACCATGAATTTGTTAGAAGAGAAATGCAAAAGTTGGATGCGAATATTACTTCCCTTACTTTTTATCCACAGTTAAATATAACAGATGTAAAAGTACAACAGCTATTGGATAAGAACTCATTCCACCTTAAAAGCAGCCGCTTGGATTTAGGACTACAGGTTAATAGCGTATCACAACAAGGAAGTAAGCTTGTTATGGATTATCAATTTACAGGTCTTCAGGATGAACTGAGCAATGATCAATTTCATCAGTTTAAAAACAATTTGCAATATGAATTATTGTTAGTGGATAAAGATTACTTAGATAAGATAGATCCTGATAATCCAGTTCCACCTGTAAACCATAGCATCAGTGAGAATAAAGTGAAGACTATTGATAGAAAGACAGCTCATTTTCAGTCCACTTTTGATTTAATGGGAGAAGAAAAAATAGAAAGCTTTAAACTGGAAAACACAATTCTGCAATTCGACTTTTCTAGCTTTGTCCCTGCGGAAGATTTAAAACCTTTTACCGTTAAGATTAAGAATGAGAATAAATAAACGTTTTATTTGAGTTAACGCATTTTTATGTAATCCTATGTTACAATTTTGTTTAAATAACTAGAGGAGGAATACATGGGAAAAGCAATGGCAGATTTAAAATCGAAAGCAGCAAAAGTGAAACAGGATATTTTTGTGTTGCTAGAAGCATACAAGCATCCCAGAACACCTATAGTTGTTAAAATTTTATCTATCATGATCGTAGCCTATGCATTTAGCCCAGTTGATTTGATTCCTGACTTTATCCCTGTACTCGGTTATTTGGACGATATTATTCTGATTCCCATAGGAATTACGTTAGTGCTGAAATTAATACCAAAAGATGTTCTCCGGGAGTGCCGGGAGTTAGTGGAGAAGTCGGATAAGGTAAAAAAGAAAAACTGGGTTGCGGGAACGATCATCATACTTCTTTGGATTCTCGTTTTGTATTGGATTGCAACACTATTTATTAAATAAAGCTAATGGACCAGCCGCTAATTGATTTTATTAGCGGCTGTTTTTGCCTAATGAAAAGCCTTCGAACAGTCGTCCGCCAAATGGCTGAAGAACCTTATCAACAAAACGGATGATTTTATCTGTTTCATTTGTTTTGTAAAAGGTATCAAATGCTTCAATAAATTCCGTCGCCAATTCTTCGTCATGCTCTACTAAGGAACGGACAACCCATTTGGATGAACCTATCCATTTTCCATTAGTGCGAAGAATGAACTCACTCACTAACTCGCCAAGGTTATTTGCAATAAAAAGCTTTTCCCCTCTATCACGGCAGCCAATTAAATCATCTAAACTATCCGTAATAAAATATCGCTTAAAATCAATAGTTTCCTGATACCACTCTGTTGGCCCCAGTTCCAATAACCTGTTTGCTTCCTGTTTAATTGCCGTTATGATGCCTGTGTCTTTTATTATTGCTCCTTCGCTTACCATCCGCGGCAAACTAGGCCTTGCTCTTTCACAATCACTTTTAAAAAAGGGGCGATAAGAGGTCAAATTGTGGGCAAACAGTTCAATTGGCCAACCCAATTCGATAAGAGATTCGCGATATGCGGAGTGTAAAGATTTATCAAACACAATAATATCTAAATCAGATGTTTCGGTTGCCTGTCCGCGCACAACGCTCCCGGCTAAAATGGCACCATCGCAGTTTGGAAAATGTGTTTCGATAAATTGTGTGGCTGCTTCCATTGGTTGTGGTCTATTATTCATTCCCGTGTCCCCTTTTCCACAAAGATTCTTTGACTAGTAGAGTACTATTTCTATTATTTTCTCAATGTTTTAACTACACTTAGTCTTAAACCTATGCCTAAGTAAAAAAGAACTCCTGCAGCAATGGATAGAAACGAAGTAACTAAAGCACGGGAATATAAACTTACCGATTCTGGCAGCCATAGCTCTGTCAATGTTTCCACACCCCAAACAGCGATCGACATTGCCAAGACTAAGGGGAATATCTGTTTTAATGAATGCAGTAATGGCGATAACTCGTATGCGATGGCTTTTTTAATGAAGTAAATGTTAAAAAAAATTGATAAGAAGAACCCAGCATAAGTAGCTAAAATTGGACCTATTTCTTTTACATAAGGTACGAGTACAAAGTTTAATGCTATTTTTAAAAAGATCCCCAATAGAATTCCTATGATCAATTTCTTCTGTTCGTTAATTCCTTGCATAATCGCGGCGGTTACAGTAAACAGTGCAAAAACAACTGCGGCTAATGCATACCATTGTAAAATGGGCCCGCCTAGCTCAGGACTATTGTTAGACCTGAAAATCATGAGATAAATTGGTTTTCCTAGAATACATAGCCCCATAGCAGCAGGAAGTGTAAAAAACATAAGGATAGTGATGGTTTTTGTAATCTTGTTTCGGACTTCTAGTATTCTGCCGCTGGTGAAATCGGAAGTGATGCCAGGTATTAAAGACAGACTGAATGCTGTAGCCAAAGACACCGGTACCATGACAAGAATTTGCGCCAATCCTATTACTGAGTTAATAGTTTCTGCTTCATTTAATTTGTAGCCTATTGACTGAAACAATTTGTTAATCGTAAAGGTATCAATATTTTGATAGAGAGGAATGGTTAACCCTGTAATCACAAAAGGAATGGCGTATCCCGTTAATTCTTTGAACATTGGTATAACCTTAATCTCTTCGTTATTCGGGCTGCTATCTCTTTGCGTTTGTATTAACTCTCTTCTTTTGAAAAATACGAATAATAAAACGATAAAGCCTGCAACCCCGCCTATAAAGGCAGCAAAGGTTGCGATACCTACTGCATTTGTAACGGTACTATCCAAAATATGAATAGCAACGTATGCTCCAACCAAAATAAAAAGAATCCTGACTACCTGCTCTATCACTGTACTTAACGCAGAAGGACCCATAGATTGGCTCCCCTGAAAGTATCCCCTGAAAATACTCATAGTTGGAATAATGAGTAAAGCAAAGCTGACAAGACGAATGACAAACTGAACATCTTCAATAGAATTGCCTGTTGAATCAGTTGGTTCGATCAGTAGTTCAGCTAAAAATGGCGCTGATAAATATAAAGCAGAGAATGCAAGAAACCCAGTGAAGAGCATCAAACTCATGTCATATTTTAAAAGAGTCAGCCCTACTCTATAGTTGCCTATTTCGTTATACTTCGAAACAAATTTGGAAACGGCAAGAGGAAGGCCTATTGTTGAAATGCTTAACAGAATGGTATACGGACCGTAGGCATATTTGTATAGCGCATAGCCCTCCGTTCCAACGAGAGCGGTGAACGGAATAATATAGACGAACCCCAATATTTTAGATATTAAGCTTGCTGCTGTTAAAAAGAAAGTTCCCCTAATAAATTTGTTCTCCACTAAAACACCTCGATAACTCGCAATCTATTCTCTGACTATTCACTTTTTTAATCACTTTATATTAACATATATAACCATTAATGTTTTAAAATAATTAAATTTTGAACACTACTCCTAGTTAGATGTTATAATGAAAAATGGAATTATTTGAAATTTTACCCATTTTGGAGAGGGAAATATGAATTTAAAGACCGCCTTTTTAGGAACAGAGTAAAACCGATTGTAGTGGCTCAATTAATATCATCGATACTAATGATTATCATTTTGATTTTATCTTTTATTACTCCCTCTGTGGATTTCTCCTTCTCTGGAGGTACACAAATAGTTATTGGAATATCATTTTTTTTATCTGGGATAGAGCAATATATACTAAAGGATAAAAGATCATCTATTTTCTACGTTGTCCTAGCGTTTTTAATGATTTTTGTTGCAGTACAGGCCATGAGTCTATAAAACATTCAATGATGGTTGTCCAGAACACTAGGAGCAGCGTTGATGCAATTTGTTGATGTTCGCCGTGAGAATTGAGGGAAGAAAAAATGATTATTAATAAGAAAATACTATTTATCCCTATCCTATTTATAGGTTCTCTTATTATTTGGATTTTTTATTCTGTTAAGCAACCGCCTAATTGGATAGGACAGTCAGACAATGGCAAGTGGAAAACGAATTTTACAAGCCAATGGAATTCTCCTAAAGGTTATTGGGATGGGGAAATCTACTATAACGATGAGAAGGATACTAAAGTTCAAAAAGTTTCTCTGATAAGAAATGGCACTGTTATTCATGACTGGGATGGCAATGAACCAATTACAAAGGGGGAATCCTTTGAATACCTTACAACAACAGAAACACTGAATAAGGAAGAAGAGTATGTATTAGAGATAGGTTGGAAAGATACTAATGGAATACATAAGGAAGTAGTAACACTGTCTCCAAAACAGAGATATTTTGTGTTACCAAGCTTTTTTATGTGATTCATAAAAGACCAAGTCCCTTTGTGCTCGGACGTTTGTCTGTTTATTACTATAGAAAGAAAAAACGCGGGGTTTGCCAAAATGCCGTGCATTTTTTTGCTGTTGGGCTTTAGTGGGACAAAGTGCTGCTTGACCAAGCTAAAACCTTCTTGTTATCCTTACTTACATGTTAAGTTGGAGTCTAGCTCTAGAGCTAGATATCCGAAAGTGATGCATCCTCTAAAGGGGATAATGGAGGTTTTTCTTTGAATGTTAGAGGGATGAATTTTGATGGAATTACGAACAAAGTTGTCTTTTTGTATTTATTCATAGTGGTGTGCTTTGCAGCCTCTATGTTTTTTGTACAGCATAACCATTCTCTTTATGAGAGGCCTATTGCGGAAATCACAGAAACAAAGCTGATAGATTCATCGGAAACTATTGATATGAAAGATAATAAAGACCATTTGTACAATCAATCAATAGTCGGGGAATTAAAGAATGGAAAGGAAAAGGGGCAAGAGATATTGTTAGAGAATACCTTTTCAGCTTCGGGCACTGTTGATCAAGAATACCGTGTTGGAGACGATGTATTTGTTTTGATAGAAAAAAAGGGAAGCAGTTCCCATCTCTCTGGCAGTATCGTGGAGCTGAAGCGTGATACGTATATTTTATTCGTTGTTTGGGTTTTTATCGTTGTATTGCTGCTTGTCGGGAAAAAACAAGGACTGTTTTCTATTATCAGTCTTGCGGTCAATGCGCTCATTTTATCTTACGGACTTGATATTTATGTTCATTCTGAAAAAATCAGTTTGTTGTTCATCAGCGGCATTAGCATTATTTTATTCACGGTTATTTCCTTGCTGCTTATCAATGGTTCTAATGAGAAAACCTACGCTGCGATTATTGCCACCATTTTAGGCACTTTTGCTTCACTGCTGATTACGTATACCGTGATGTGGCTGTCTTCCGACAATGGACTTCATTATGAGGAAATGCAGTTTTTAACACGTCATTATAAGACGGTTTTCCTAGCGGGATTGTTTATCGGATCGTTAGGTGCGGTTATGGATGTTGCCATTACAATGTCTTCGTCTATCTTCGGTTTGTATGAGGAGAAACCGGATATTTCAATCAAAGCGCTAAAAGCTTCAGGCATGGAAATTGGAAAAGACATTATGGGAACGATGACCAATATTTTGTTTTTTGCCTATGTAAGCGGCTCAATTCCCATTCTTGTTCTATATTTAAAAAATGGGACTCCGTTATTCTATACTCTTTCGATGAACCTTTCATTAGAGCTGGCGCGTGCCCTTGCAGGCGGGATCGGAATCGTGTTAACGATCCCAATAGGTTTGTATATTTCCATTCTGCTTGTTCAACGAAAGAAGGCTAGAGCATGAATGTATTAGTAATTTTAGCTGTCATTTTGTACTTCTTGATGGAATTTATCGGCGGTAAAAAAGGAGCGCGTTCGTTTATTGCGATCTTCCTGAACTTTGGTGTCATTCTAGTAACCGTTCTTGCAATGAAAGAACCTGCTATTGATCCAGTTGTCTTCACTTTGATTGCTTCCGTTGTCATCAGCTGCATCAACCTTTTTTATATTAATGAAGTGAACAGCAAAACAAAAACGGCTTTTCTATCCACGATGATTACTGTTGTCATTTTGCTCTTTTTTATCTTGATTTTATCAGACCGTGCCATGATTCAAGGCTTTGGCAAAGAAGAAACAGAAGAGCTTGGCGCGTTATCAAAGTATGTAGGAGTCGATTTTGTAAAAATTGGTGCTTCTGTCATCATTATGAGCACCATAGGAGCAATTACAGATACAGCGATAGCTATCTCTTCACCGATGAGAGAGCTGTTTCATCACCGCCCATTCGTTACAAGGAAAGAACTGTTCCGCTTTGGAATAAGTATTGGCAAGGATATTTTAGGAACGAGTACGAATACGCTGTTTTTCGCCTTTTTCGGAAGCTACTTAGCACTGCTGCTGCTTTTTAAAGATTTATCGTATTCTTGGGAAGAAATTATTAACTCGAAAATTTTCAGCGCGGAAATGATCACTATCCTTTGTTCCGGAATAGGAGTGGCATTAATCATCCCAATCACTGCTTGGATAAATGCCAGTTATTTAATAAAAAGAAGAGACAAGCAAAAGGTGACAGGTTAACTTCAGGCATACAAGAAAAGGATCCTTAGGGGGGCCTTTTCTTGTGGAAAAACCGATATGTGAAAAGGCCTTTCGGCATAAGGAAAGAAAGGAAAAATAGTTACATTACTCCTTTTGCAATTTCTAGGCAGATTGAATTATTGCCTTCTTAAATCTCACGCCCCAAACTTTATCAATCTTCCGCCACTTTTACAGTGTTTTCCTTCCATGACTCATTTGCTAGGTTCTTCCAGAACAAGGTGAGGACAACTCCAAGCGCTGTAATCATTGCGGCGAAATAGTAGGGGTAGTTCACATCGATATCGAATAACATTCCGCCGATGATGGGGCCGCTGATGTTGGCGAGACTTGTAAACATGGAATTCATCCCTCCGACAAAGCCTTGCTCATCTCCTGCAATGTTGGAGAGATAGGAAGTAACCGCTGGGCGGAATAAGTCGAATCCAACGAACACGATAAAGGTAACGAGCAGGATGGAAAAATAAGCATGAACCGTTGTCATAAGAAAGACCAAGAGTGCTGACAGCAAGAGACTGTAGCGAATGAGTTTAATCTCACCCCAAATGCGGGTCAGCCTATCAAAGAGGATCACTTGGGCAACGGCGCCGACAATCGCGCCGCCTGTGATCACAATGGCAATATCGGCTGGCATGAATTGAAATTTATGATCGACAAACAGGCTAAAGAACGACTCGAATGCCGCTAAGCCAAAGGAGGCGGTGAAAATTAAAAGGAATGCATAGAGATATTTCGGCGCAAGCAGCCTGTTCCAGCCAACTTTGCCTTTTGTGCTATTCTTCTCGCTCTTCTCTTCGACCCGTTCCGGTTCTGTTAGTAAAAGAATCGAAAGTATTCCTGCCAGCGTTCCAAGCCCTCCTGCAAAGAAGAAAGGAATGCGTGTGCCAAAGTCCGCTAGAAAACCGCCGAAGCCTGGTCCGATAATAAATCCAGTGCTAATGGCCGCAGACATATAACCAAGTGCCTTTGGGCGAGTCTCCTTATCTGTAATATCCGCAATAAAGGCTGTCACAGCCGGCATGATAAAGGCCGCACTGATTCCGCCCATGACCCGAGAGATAAATAACGTCTGGACTTCTTTGCCAAGACCGAATAAAAATTCAGAGGCACCGAAAATAAACAGTCCAATCACAATCATTATTTTCCTGCCGAATATATCCGCTGCTTTCCCTGCAAATGGGGAAACGATCAATTGAGCAAACGCAAATGCAGCTGTCAAATAACCAATGGTTTTCCCAGTGAGGCCCAAATCATTCATTAGTGTTGGCAATACTGGAATGACAAGCCCGATTCCCAAAAAGGCAATGAAAAGATTCATTAATAAAAGCCATAGCGTCACTTTATACGTTTTCATTTTTCCACACTCCCCTCATCCATTTCTATTTATTTTAATCTTTTGATAACCCGCGCCAATAAAGATACCAAGAGGAATCTATTCTGCGGTGCAGGCGTTCTGCATTTCCGTATAGCATTTCAACTAGTACGCCATCTAGGAGCCCTAAATAGGCTTCAATAGCTTTTTTCGCATCAATGGAGGCACTGACTTCACCTTCATCCTTTGCATTTTTCATGACTGGAATCAACAGTGCTTCTAATTTATTCAGAAATTGATAGGAGAAATCCGTGATGCTTTCATAAAGGTGAGTTGGCGGGAAAAAGGAGATACGAAGCCAAAATTTTATCGATTCGTCTTGTTCGTACCGCTCTTTATATTGCAATAGAAGGTGGAACAAAAATTCCTCTATGGGCCGTTCTTTGCTGTTTTCTAAAAGTTTGACAACTGATTCTAATTCGTAGGTAAAGACATCCAGGCACACTTGAAGAAAAAGCTCATCTTTCCCCTTGAAGTGAGTGTAGATGGATTGTTTTTTGATGCCGACGTCTTCGGCGATTTTGGCCATCGATGTTCCTTCAAATCCATTCTCCGCAAAGTGTTTCCGCGCAACTTCTTTAATTTGTACTGCCGTCATACTCTCACCCTTCCGACCGATCGTCAGTCAAGCGTAACACTTCCCTCATTTGCCGTCAATTTGGAGTATTTCGCCTATGAAAGCAGCTTGTCACAATTTATCTATGTAAATTTTTCCTGAAAGAGGTATGATGACAATGTGAGGTTAAATACATAGACGAAGGAGTGCTTTCCAATGCCAAAGACTACGTTTCAAGCTACAGCTCACTTACAAGAAGGAATGCAAGTAAAGGCTAAATGCAGAGGGTTTGAAATCACGATTGATGAACCGAAGGAACTTGGTGGGACGGATACAGGAATGAATCCGGTGGAATTGGTTTTGTCAGCACTTGGTGCGTGCCAGGCTATTGTTGCCCGTTGTTTTGCACGGAAATTTAAAATAGAATTTGACGAGTTTTGGGTCGAAGTCGAAGGCGATCTGGATACGGATGGCTTTATGAAGCAAACGGATGTCCGCAGAGGATACAGCGATGTGCGCTATAATATCCACATTAAAACAGATGCTCCTAAAGAGAAGGTAGAAGAGTTTGTAGCATTTATTGAGAAAACTTGTCCGGTAGGCGATACAATCGCCAATCCGGTCAACCTCAAACTGAACGAAATTATCATTGAACAATAAGGAAAAGCCAACCATGAGGGGATAGATCCTCTTTGGTTGGCTTTTTTTATTTCTTATAGACGTACCGCTTTCCTTTGGAAACGTTTGTCAATACTGCTTTTGCCATGTTAATAACCCCCACTCTAGTGGTATAATTCATATGTATTGGCAATGATTGCACTTTCAAGCTTTCTTGCTTTTTTAAGGGCCTCAAATAGTATATAATTATCAGATAATAGTATATAATATATTTGTAAATAATTATTATAAAATAATCATATGGTTATACCGAGACAGAAAAGGTGTGTTCCTAAGTGCCACCTCCTTGTTGGCATCTAAGCAGGAGCATCTACACTTTTTTGCCAATATAGGGGATGAGGAAGGGTATTATGAGCAACCAACAGAATAAAACAGACGTTATCTTAATTGGTGCCGGAATCATGAGCGCGACTTTGGGGTCATTGCTGAAGGAGCTTGCACCACAATGGGAAATGAAGGTTTTCGAGAAACTCGCGGGTGCAGGAGAGGAAAGCTCAAATGAATGGAATAATGCTGGAACGGGACATTCTGCATTGTGCGAGCTTAACTATACTTCCGAAAAACCTGATGGATCTATAGAGGTAAAAAAGGCGATTAATGTAAATGAACAGTTCCAGCTTTCCCGCCAGTTCTGGTCTTACCTTGTGAACAAAGACCTTATCCGCAATCCGAAGGACTTTATTATGCCAATCCCCCATATGAGTTTGGTGGAAGGGGAAAAAGACGTAGCTTTCTTGAAAAAAAGGTTTCAAATGCTTTCAAATCATCCTTTGTTTCAAGGAATGGAGTTCTCCGATGATCCTGAAAAGCTGAAGGAATGGGTGCCGCTTATTATGGAGGGACGTAACTCCAATGAGCCGCTGGCGGCAACAAAAATTGATTCTGGTACGGATGTGAACTTTGGGGCGCTTACTCGCATGCTGTTTGATCACTTGAAGCGTCAAAATGTGGAACTGCATTACAAACATAGCGTTAATGATATCAAGCGGACAAGCGATGGCATGTGGAGATTGAAAGTTCGGAATCTGGACAATGGCCAAACGGAATATCATGAAGCGAAGTTCGTCTTTATCGGAGGCGGGGGCGGCAGTCTTCCGCTGCTGCAGAAAACCGGTATACCGGAGTCCAAGGCCATTGGCGGCTTCCCGGTTAGCGGGCTGTTTTTGGTGTGCAACAATCCGGAAGTGGCGGAGCGCCATCATGCAAAAGTATACGGCAAAGCGAAGGTCGGTGCGCCGCCAATGTCTGTGCCGCATCTTGATACAAGGTATATCGATAACAAGAAAACTCTGTTGTTTGGTCCATTTGCGGGATTTTCACCAAAGTTCTTGAAAACTGGGTCGAACTTCGATTTGCTGTGTTCCATCAAGCCTAATAACTTACTTACCATGCTGGCTGCAGGAGCGAAAGAGATGGCATTGACGAAGTACTTGATCCAGCAAGTGCTGCTATCGAATGAAAAGCGCATGGATGAACTGCGCGAATTCATTCCGAACGCCAAGAGCGAGGATTGGGGTATCGTTGTAGCGGGCCAACGTGTGCAGGTCATCAAAGATACAGAAAAGGGCGGCAAAGGTACACTTCAATTTGGTACAGAAGTAGTCAGCGCTGCGGATGGCTCTATTGCCGCATTGCTCGGAGCATCTCCTGGTGCATCTACTGCCGTCCACGTGATGCTTGAAGTATTGCAAAAATGCTTTCCGGAGGAAATGAAAAAATGGGAGTCGAAAATTAAAGAAATGATTCCTTCTTATGGAATTTCTTTGTCTGACAACCCTGAATTATTAAAAGAAATTCATCAAACTACTGCACAGACGCTTCAACTAAGCGGCAAAGAAATGGCACACAGCAACTAATATAGCGCATAGAGTAAAAAGGACCTTCGATTTGAAGGTTCTTTTTTTGTAGAAAACGTTTATTACGGATTCCTATCTTAGCGGACAAGAAACAAAACCCCTTTTGCTTGTTATATAATATAGGAAAATCTTGATGCGCACGTTCATTCAACATGTTATGGTTAAGGTTGGATAGTTACCTGTTGAAGGAAAAATTATTTTAGAATACAATTTAGTATCTGTTTTTAACAGGCTGTTTTTATAAAAAGGAGCGTATGAATTGTGGATATTTATCAAAGCTTGATTTCTTTTATGGATCAAGATTCTGTAAAAAAAGATGAAATGCTGTGCCAATATACATTCACGAAAACTGGGGGAAAGGGAGATTATGTTGTATTTCCTTCCTCGTACGGACAAGTGGAAAAGGTTTTTAAATATGCTTATTCTAACGATATTCCGTTGACTATTTTAGGAAATGGTTCGAATCTGATCATTCGCGATGGCGGGATAAGAGGAATCGTGCTGTTCCTCACAAGGCTTGATGCGATTACGGTAAAAGGAAATGTGATTACGGCACAAAGCGGCGCGAAAATTATCGATGTCTCTCAAGCAGCATTGGCAGCGGATCTTACTGGCTTGGAGTTTGCCTGTGGTATTCCGGGGTCTGTTGGCGGTGCGATGCATATGAACGCTGGCGCTTATGGTGGGGAGATTTCCACTGTTGTGACAGAAGTATTGGCGCTAGACAGGGAAGGAAAAGTCTTTCGCATGCCTAGGCCGGATATGGATTTAGGGTACCGCAGCAGTATTTTCGCCAAGAAAGGCTATGTTGTCCTTGAAGCGACTTTTGAATTGTCGCCTGGAAATCGTGATGAAATAAAAGCGAAAATGGATGAGCTCACTTTCTTGAGAGAGTCGAAACAGCCGCTTGAATACCCTTCCTGCGGCAGTGTGTTCAAACGGCCCGAAGGACACTTTGCAGGTAAGTTAATTCAGGACAGCGGCCTTCAAGGAAAGCAAATTGGCGGAGCACAGGTTTCTACCAAACATGCAGGCTTTATTGTCAATGTAGGCGGTGCAACAGCTTCAGACTATATGGCACTCATCAAGCATGTGCAGGAAACAGTGATGGAAAAGTTCGGTGTCGCGCTTGAAATGGAAGTGCGGGTAATCGGGGAAGACGAATGAAAGGCGGGGGCAAAGTATCGCCCCCATTTTTCAGGTGGAAAATCCGCAGATTGTATAAACGGCATATTCTTCCGCTGGTTCAAAGCCAAGCTTTTTCGCGACAGCTTGTGATGGGATATTGCTGTTGGTCGTTTCCCATAGTGGGGATAAGCCCTGATCCAGCTGATGGGAAATCAATTGGCAAGCAGCAAGGGTGCCGTAGCCTTTGTTCCGCTCTTGGGTACAGAAAGTATCGAGATCGATAAAATAATGGCCATGGTGAATGAACCCATTGTTTATGCATTGTGAAAGGGTTTGTCCATCTTTCACTAGCGTAAAACCAGTTGTAAGCTGCTTCTCTTCAAGAACAATATCCCGGAAATTTTCTGGAATGATAGGAAGCTTGATTTCCTGAATTTCGATATCATCAGGCATTTCCAAGCTAGCCCTATATTCCTGGAACTTCGCTTCATTTAACGTATAAGTGCATTCCAAGTGCTTGCGGACGGGAGAATTTCCATGAAACTCGTGAAAAAAATCATCCCAAACACTATTGTTGTCGCAGTAAATCTCGAAATATTTTTCCCCTGTTATTTTTAACATGGGGGAGACGATTTCCTCGAGAACTTCCTTCATAAAAGGAAAGTGTTTAGAGGACGGATTTTCACCTGCAATATAAGACCATCTAGATACTGCCCAAGCTAAGGCTATTTCAGGATTTTCTTCATGGTCAACAAAGACTTTCCCTGGGAAACGCCCATGAATCACAGCTTGCGCGGGTATTTGATACTTTTGTTGAAAAAAGGATGCTGCAATTCCAGTATTGTTATCTAATAATTCGATCGTCACGATTAATCCTCCTGTATCTCCCTCATGTGGTAAAATTTAGAGGGTAGGGTTGTTGTATTTTTATTTTAATATACTTACAATATTTTGGATATAGGGAGTATGTAAATAGTTATAATGTTTGTTGGTATCGAGGAAAACGGTGGGTTAAGACATGGAGGGGAAAAACAATGACAGTAAAAAGGATTCTACCAGAAGAATTAAAAAGGAAGATCGATGGTCATGATAAGGTGATGCTTCTTGATGTTAGGGCGGCGGAAAAATATGATCGCTTTCATATAGAAGAGCCTGGTGTGGAAAGCAAAAATATTTTTAAAGAAGAAATTCTCGGTCTATCACAGGAAGCGCTAAGGTCGCTGCCGAAGGATCGGGAAATTATTGTAACGTGCACGACAGGTAATTCGGCCGCAAGATGCGCAGCTGTTCTTTCTGAAAAGGAATATGATGTCGCTGTTCTTGATGGGGGAATTACTGCGTGGAAAGAGTACTTATCGAAGAAATAGCAGGAGGATTTTTTGATGGAAAATAACGATATTTTGATTAGGCTTAGATACGCATTAGATATTAAAAACACGGACATGGTGAAGATTTTTGGTTTAGGCGGGGTGGAAGTATCGAAAGATGAAGTGCTTCAAATGCTGCAAAAGCCGAAAGACTATATGGAAGAGGAAGATGATAGTCTCCTCAAATGCAATGATCGAAAATTGGAGTCTTTCTTGAACGGCTTGATTGTTTTTAAAAGGGGAAAGCAAGATCCGAAGCCGGGGCAGCCGGAATTTCCCCCTCCCTCTAAGGAGAGCGTCAACAATCTCCTTTTTAAGAAAGTAAAGATAGCACTTGCTTTGACGAGCGATGACATCCTTGGCATGATGGAAGACGCTGGGGTGAATATGAGCAAGGGAGAACTCGGCGCTATTTTAAGAAAAGAAGGGCAAAAGAACTATAAAGAGTGCGGAGATAAGTTTGCTCGGAATTTCTTGAAAGGGTTGACGATGAGGTATAGGGAATAGATGGTATTTGGAGAAGGAGCATTCAACAGCCAGCGGTTTGCTAGAGGATGCTCCTTTTTTCTATTTTTGAAACGAGTCCTGCTGTTGTTTCGTCTTATTTTATAATCGAAAATTTTTTTTCAAGTTGTATTGGACGGAGGAGGAGAAGGAATGAAGAAGCTTGCAGTTGCCGCTGTTTTGGGCGTGCTGTTGTTGGCGGGATGTGGGATTGTTGAGAAAAGAACGAAGGAAACGATGGTGCTTTTAGATGAAGAGATATCAGAAGTGAAAATTTCAAAGTCTAAGGGTTTCAATGAGATAAATGAGGATGTGCTTTTTTCATTTAGGGATAAGGAGTCGTTGGCTATTTTTGAACAGGCGATTACCTCAGCTGTGAAGGAGGAGGGAACAGTTGATATTGCACTGTCAGATTTCGATATCGCAGTGGAATACGGGAAGCCAGGGCAGTTTCCGCCGCATGGGATTCATTTATGGCTTGGGGAAGAAGGAGAAAAGTGCATTTTGATGTATGTAACGGATGATAATACAATTTATTCCACAACGCCGAAGATGGCGGGAAAACTAAGAGAGCTGATTCTTTCTCAGAAGGAAAATGGCGAGAATTGATTTTTAAAGCAGCCCCTCATTTGCTGAGGGGCTGTTAGTTTTAAGCGTAAGGAGATCAGACGCCAACAGAAACGGTTTCTGGCAGTGTGCTGCCGCCGTCGATCACGATTTAGAAGAATGGTGCCTGACCCCCGGTGCGGTAGTGCGTTATCTAATTAACGCATCGGGGGTCAGGCACGCTGCATTTTATTACCGCATTAATCCACCGGGGGTCAGGCACTATTGTTTACTAGCTTCAGCCCCTTTTACCGAACCGTCATTAGAGCCGGATACGCCTGCTTGTTCGTATGTCGCCATTTCATTTGCAATCCGTATAGCTGATCTTATAATCGGCAGTACAGTTGCGGTACCGCTGGCTTCACCTAAGCGGAGGTTCAGATTCACGATTGGTTCTAAGCCTAAGAGCTTATTCACAAAAATATGGCCTGGTTCAACTGATTGGTGGGAGGCAATCAGATAGCCGCCGGCTTCAGGAGCAATTCTTACTGCTGTTAACGCAGCAACCGCTGTAATGAACCCATCTACCAACACAGGTATTCGCGCTGCTGCAGCCCCCAACACTACACCAGCAAGTCCCGCTATTTCCAATCCTCCAACTTTCGCCAACACATCGATCGGGTCCTCAGCATCAGGTTGGTTCACTTCGAGCGCGCGTTCAATAACATCCGCTTTTCTTTGTTTTCCCGCAGAATCTAGTCCTGTTCCTGCCCCTACTATTTGGTCAACGCCCATCTGCCCGAATGCTGCAAGCATAGCGGAGCTAGCCGTCGTGTTTCCGATTCCCATCTCACCGAGCGCAAGCAGCCTAGCACCTTGCTTTATCGCTGTTTGTGCTGTCTCGATGCCAGCTTCAATCGCTAGAATTGCTTCTGCTCTCTCCATCGCAGGACCTTGCGCCATATTAGCAGTACCGCTGCGTATTTTTCTATTAATAACATTTGGAAGATGCAGCTCTCCATTTATACCAATATCAACAATCTGGACCGAGCAATTCGCGGCGCGGGACAGAACATTAATCGCTGCACCTCCTGTGACAAAATTTTTCACCATTTGCTTCGTTACTTCAGCAGGAAAGGCAGAAACACCCTCTTCACATACACCATGGTCTGCTGCCATCAAAATGACCATGGCAGGATCGATTTCAGGATGAGGGTTTCCGGTCATTCCGGCTATTTTTATTGCAAGTGATTCTAGCACACCTAAACTTCCCAATGGTTTCGTAAGCGAGTTTAGATGCTGTTCCATTCTTTCTTGTGCTTTTGTGTCTAATCCACTAATCAAACTAACTGTTTCCTTTAACATTTGCATCGCTGCTTCCTCCTTCATGGTAATTCCCGACCACACAAAAAACCCCAGCTTAAATAAGCTGAGGTTTTAGCCATAACCGCATCGTGTACTTCAATTAGGCAGGTCTCCTGACTCCGATTCATCACGTGCTGCGCCTTCCCAGTTTCCCAGTGGCATTGCAGCAGCTCCTCGACTACAGTGGCGGGCTCCGTACGATTTCAATCTTCCCTATTCTCCTATAAAAGGCACCTAATGAAGACTATTAAATTCTTCCCTTTTAGTTAATCACAAATTAATCGAACTGGCAATCCATTGAAAACTGAATTTTTACTGCCGAGTCAGAGTGTTGCCATACTTATTTTAAATACCCCTTGCTGACAAGAATATCGTCAAGCGACTTGGTGTCAATCGTTATTTCCACCACTCCCATATAGCTTGGAGCCACCTCGTATTTATCAAAAACGAGGACAAGCTGATGTTTATTGTTGATATAAAAATTCTGCTCTGGCTTTATCTTTTCAAAGAAATCAATAGGAACATCTTCCGGGTGTTTAGGGTCTTTTATCCAGTAAACTTTATTTGGATCTTCCCTCATTTGAGCAAGCATTATTTTCTTCGCTTCCTTGCTTAGCACTTCTACATAAGCATCACTCTTCATGTCCCTCACCTCCCGATCTATAATCAAGACGAAAAACTATCGGAAAACTTATTTTTTTGCGGAAAGTCTGTCAACTAGGTCCGCTATCAATTTCGGGTACTAAGCAAAGTAAAAAACAAGTAGAATAAAAGCAGAGAAATTATTACCGAAAATTTTTAAAAAAGGTATGATGAAAAATGAATGCATTGATCGTTTCTTATTTGTTTTTTTGTTATATGGCAGGGAACTTGATGGTCGCCTGGTTCGTCGGTAAAAGGAAAGGAATCAATCTGCAGGAGCACGAAAGCGGGAACCTTGGAGCGCGGAATGCGGGGCGCGTTCTCGGGAAAAAGGCTTTTTTGCTAGTGTTTTTGGGTGATGGGCTGAAAGGCGCGATTGCTGTTGCGCTGGGAAGAGCGATAGGCCTGGAAGAATGGGTAGTGGCAAGCGGTGCGGTTTTCGCCATTCTTGGTCATCTTTATCCTTTTTGGCTTAAGTTTCGTGGGGGGCTAGGGATCGCCACATTTATCGGGGCAGGCATCGCGCTCGATCCGATTCTTTTTCTCGGGATGGTGCTTGGGACTGCGATTGGATTGCCGCTGCTGCGGAGCCTGACATTAAGCATGCTCGCTGGCTATGCTTTTTATCTAGGAGGATTCGTGCTCTCGGGCAAAGCGGTGCTCTACAGCCCGATGATGGTTGCCATTATTCTCATCCTGTGGGAACACCGTGATAACCTGCGTAAAGCATGGATTCTTAAACGAAAGAAGTGAGGAAGAAGTATGTACTGGTGCAAGATTGCTAGGACGGATAGGGAATTTGCTGAAATCGCCAAGTTGAATTATGAAACATTTTCAGAGGAGATTCCCCAGCATGAAAAAAATGAGACAGGACTGAGAGTGGACAGGTTTCATGAGGAAAATACTTATATTCTCGTCTATAAAAATACTGTATTTGCTGGAATGGTTGCACTCCGTGACAAGCGGCCTTTCTCTTTAGATGAAAAAATCGGCAGGGTAGAAAATTTTTTGCCGGGAGAGAACACAAGCAAGCTTTGCGAAATTAGGCTGCTCTCTGTGAAAAAGGTATTCAGGACAGGCCGGGTCTTCCGCCGTCTCATGGGCGCTATTTGCCAATTCGCTTACGACAGGGGATACGCTGCAGCAGTCATTTCCGGGACGACAAGGGAGGAAAAGCTGTATAAAGGGATGGGATTCACTCAGTTTGCAGACACAGTAGGCAATGCTGATGCAAGGTTTTTGCCGATGGTGCTGACGAGAGAACGCTTTGAAGACCATTTAAAAAATCGCCTGGGAGGAGAAATAGTTTCTTTCTATCCTGGACCTGTCGAGCAAAAAGATACACTGAAGCATACAGGGTTGTCCCATAGAAGCGATTTCTTTCGCCGGTTGTTCGATAGGGTGAAGAGCAAACTGCTAGTGCTCTCACAAGCAAACAATGTCAGTGTGCTGGTAGGCTCTGGAACGCTTGCAAACGATGTCATGCTTGGCCAATTAAAAACTGGAGGGGAGAAAGGGCTGATTCTCTCGAATGGAGAGTTTGGCGGGCGATTGATTGCTCAAGCCGAACGCTGGGAGCTTAACTATGAAACGATCGAGCAGAAGTGGGGAGTTCCATTTGATGAAAGTGCTATCCGTGAAAGGCTGGATACCGGAACGTTCGGCTGGCTGCTCTTCGTCCATGGAGAAACCTCAACGGGAACCTGCAATAATTTTACAAGGCTTTCAGAAATAGCAGGGGCGTATGGTGTGAAGCTTTGCGCAGACTGTATCAGTACTTTTGGAGCCATGCCGTTTTCCATGAAGGATCTTTATCTCGCCACGACTGCAAGCGGCAAAGCGATTGGCGCTGTCAGCGGGCTAGCATTTGTCTTTTCTCGGGAAAGTGCCAAACCTTCGCGCATTCCGGTCTACTTGGATCTCTATTCCTATCAGACAAAGAGTATTCCTTTTACGATACCTGCTGTGCTTTTAGACAACGTTGCGGAAGCGTTAAGCCGCTATCCCGAAAGGTACTCGGAGCTTCAAAAACGTTACGATTTGCTATGTGAAACAGATATTGTAAAGAATTTAGTACTTGATACTCCGGGATACCCGATGATTGTCACGCTCGAACTGCCTCTGACGCTTTCCGGACTTGGGGAGGATCTGATGCTGAACGGACTATATGTTCACGCGAACAGCAGCTATTTACGAGAGCGGAGCTATATTCAGCTATCCATCATCCAGCCGGGATTCGAATCAGCGCTTGCGGAGCTCGAAGAAATATATCAGCATTATATTGTTGTTTCCAAAAAGGAAAAAGCCGGAGCCCTAATATGAGAGGCTCCAGCTTTTTGGAGATCAGCTTTCTTTTTGCACTTCCTGCGGGACAGCTCCTTTTTTAAAGAGTGGGACCATCGTAAGAATTCCGATTATCATTAGAATGGCTGCTGCTTCAAATATCAGGGTAATCGATATGTTAGACTTCAGCCAGCCTGACAATGACATCGAAATGACAGTCGTTCCAATAAACAGCGGGTTCATGATGCCGTTCACTCTGCCGATAAAGGATTCTTCCGTGTTTTGCAGGATCATTGTATTGATGCCGATATGAATACAAGGCATGAGAAGTCCTGCGAAAAATTCGAAAGCGAGCGTTACTCCAAATACGGTGGACCACCCTATTCCAACAAATCCAATGGCACTCGCAGCCATACCGATGGAAAGCAAGATTTGCGGTGTTGCTTTGCGGGAGAGCGCAAGTGCAACACCTCCGCCCAAAACCATTCCAATCCCGAATGCGGCCATGAGCCATTGCAGGTTTTCCTTTGGAAGTCCAAGCCGTTCGGTGATGATGAATACGCCAAGCGGCTGGGTGAGACCAACACCAAGCCCTGCTGCTGCAAAGCAGGCCCCTAGAAGCGTCAATGGCTTGCTGCTCCACACATAGCGGAAACCTGCTTTCATTTCTTGCACCAATGTTGTGGCAGGACGGCTTTCAGAAGATACTTGATCTGCCGGAAGCAATAGGAGCGCAGCAGCGGACAGCAGGAAAGCTACGCCCATGATGGCGATTGCCGCAAGGATGCCGAACTCCTGATATACAAACGTTCCAATCACCGGTCCGAGAATCATAAAGAGAGCAAATACCGTCTGGTAGACAGACATTCCCATTTGCACAAGCCGTTCCGGCACATGGAGCTTGAACAGCTTCATCCCAGAAGGCTGGGAAAATTGCGAAAGGATAGACGAGAATAGAGTGGCAAAGAATATCACTTTCCAGCTTCCGAAGAATAACGTCAAAAGGACGATAAACACTGAAAGGGCGCTCAACAAGTCACACCAAATCATCGTTTTCTTCGGCCGCCATCTATCGGCAAAAGTCCCTCCGATGAAGGAGAACAGGAAGATTGGCGCATATTCGGCAACGGAAATCATCGATACGGCAATCGGGTTTCCATCCGTTTTTTCGATTACATAAAGCAAAATAGAGTAATTCCTCACCCAAATCCCGATCTGAAGAAAAAAGACGGACAAGAGAATGGTTCTGATTACTTTGTTTTGAAACAAGCTGCCCATGCTTAATTTCTCATCGCTAGACATAAAAAAACCTCCATTCCAATCCGGACAGGAGGCAGCATTATCAGGAAAAACAAGTCAGAACAGGACATCGCGATAGCTGTCCTATTTTATCCGATTTGGCAATCCTAAAGGGCATACTAATCCTATCCAGAAAAAATCGCACAAGTATAGTTACGAATGTTTTTCTAAAACAGGATTAGTTGATCATCGCCCTTTGGTCACCCTTCCATTAATTAGTAACTATATATTACTTGAATAATAGTAAAAATTCAATAAGAATATTAGCCTGTTTCCAAAAATTTCTCCAATCATGACAGGCAGCTGATTGAAAAAGCAAAAATTTAGACCTTGCGAACGAGCCGAGGGTACCATCCAGATTGCGCCTGTAAAGGTAAAAGAGAAATCTTTCCCACCTTCTTTATTAGGAAAAAGGTCTCGGTGACGTATATAATGGATAATGGAGCTATGGGATACATATGTATTATTTTTACTACATCATTGCAGGAGGTGCCTTGATTTGACTGAGACGATCATGCAGGAAGCAGAAAAATTCATCCGCACGGCATATAGAGAGCTGAATAAACCAGAGAAAATGGCAGAGGAGAGAATTTCTGAGATTTCAGCGGAAATTAGCGAGAAAGGGTACTATACTCATACATTTGAAGAGCTTGAACACGGTGCCAGAATGGCGTGGAGGAACAGTAATCGTTGCATTGGAAGGCTGTTTTGGGAAACATTGACGGTATTTGACAAGCGCCATCTTGAAAAAGAAGAAGACATTCGGGACGAGGTATATAAGCATCTCGATTTTGCCGGAAACAAGGGGAAAATCCGTCCGGCTATCACGGTCTTCAGTCAAGCAAAGCCAGATGTGGCGACGATTCGCTTTTGGAATCACCAAATTATCCGCTATGCGGGGTATGAGACAGAGAACGGTGTATTAGGCGATCCGGCTTCGATAGAATTGACCCGCGCCTGCGAAAAGCTGGGCTGGAAAGGTGAAGGGACGCGTTTCGATGTATTGCCGCTTGTCATTCAGATCGGCGATCAAGAGCCGAAGTGGTACGAAATCCCGAAGGAGCATGTGCTAGAAGTGGAACTTCGCCATCCAGAGTACAGCTGGTTTGCTGAAATGGGGTTGAAGTGGTATGCGGTTCCACTCATTTCCGATATGATGCTCGAAATAGGCGGCATCCAGTATAACGCAGCTCCTTTTAACGGCTGGTATATGGCAACCGAAATCGGGGCCCGCAACTTTGCTGATGAATTCCGGTATAATATGCTGCCGGAAGTGGCGGAACGTATGGGGTTAAATGTGAAAAAGAACACATCATTATGGAAGGACCGAGCGATCGTCGAATTAAATGCCAGCGTGCTGCATTCTTTCCACGAGGATCAAGTCGCCATTGTCGACCATCACACAGCAGCAAGCCAATTCAAGGTTTTCGAGGATAAGGAGAAAGAGTGCGGCCGCCACCTCACAGGTGATTGGACATGGCTCATTCCGCCAGTTTCCCCTGCGGCCACACACGTTTTCCATCAAGGCTATGATAACGAAATGCAATCGCCAAACTATATGCACCAACCAAAAGCTTACTAAGGCAAGGAAGAGGTTGTCCAAAATGGGACGCCCCTTTTTTGTTTTTAGATAAGGGAACTTGATTTGCTGCTGGATTTTATCATTTTTCTTTAGTGAAATCACACTTTAAAGGGAATCAGCGGCAAATAAAGAATACTTTTTAAATGAAGGGGGAGGAAAGATGAAAGAATTAGACTGGAATGACCATATTTGCGACTTGGAAAAAGGCTTGCTATCACCTGACGTACGCTGTTCTCCTGAAGCCATCGGTTCCATGCTATCAAAAAATTTCTTTGAATTCGGCAGCTCCGGCAAAGTCATTACGCGGGAGGATTGCGTTGGGGAGAATGGATTGGATGTAAGGGATATGGAATTATATGATTTTGCTGTCCGCTATATTTCAGAAGATGCGGTTCTCGCGACTTACAGGCTGACGGACAGGACTAGAGACAGGGAAACGTTGCGGAGTTCTATTTGGAAAAAGGAAGAAGGCGCATGGCGAATGTTTTTCCATCAGGGGACCATTGCAGCTAGATGAAGATTTCAGTCATTCGGCATGGGAGATCGCTTTGCACGGAAAATCATCCTGTCACTGCGCAAGCGTTCCGAAATTGGGTGGAAAAATACAACAGAATGGGAGTCTTCGAGGAGGCGGAATATAATTCGATTGCCATCAAAGCAATCGAAAATGCCAATTTTATTTTGACTAGTGATTATAAGCGAGCCATCCAATCTGCGAACCTGCTCGGCTGCAGCGGGAATGTGGAGATTCATGCTATTTTTCGCGAAGCGGAGTTGCCGCTGCCTCCACTGAATCGTTTGCGCCTGAAACTTCGCCCTGTCATTTGGTCCGTTCTCTTCCGCTGTCTTTGGCTGCTAGGTGTCCCGGCGTCCTGTGAATCGCTGACGGATGCGCGAGAAAGGGCGGTAAAAGCTGCGGACCTTCTTATCAGCTATGCCGAAGAACACCAGTCTGTTGTACTTGTCGGACACGCTTTTTTTAACAGGCTGATTGGGGTAGAGCTTATGAAAAGAGGATGGAAGGGCCAAAAGCCTGGCAGCAAAAATTGGAGCTGTTCGACCTACCATTACGGGTAGTTTCCTTTACCACGCTTTTTCATGGAATATGGTACATTAAAGAAAATGATAATGTACTGAGGAGATATAGCGATGACTACTATTCTTGTCGCAGATGATGATAAAAATGTGAGATATCTTGTGAATGTAAATATCAGGGAAGAGGGCTACACCGTCCTTCAGGCTGCCAATGGCCGCGAAGCGCTGGACCTGCTTTGCAATCAAAAAGTCGATCTAGCCATCATTGATGTCATGATGCCCGAAATAGATGGATTCCAACTGACGAAAGAAGTGAAATCGCTCTATGGGATCCCGGTGATTCTGCTTACTGCAAAGGGTCAGATCAGCGATAAGGAAACAGGATTCCGTCTTGGCGCGGATGACTATATCGTGAAACCATTCAATCCAAAAGAACTCATTTTTCGCATCCAGGCGATATTGCGAAGGTACAATAAACCGAGCGAATCGGTCGTAAGCATTGGGGATGTAATTATCAACCGGAAAACCTTCGAGGTGGAAGTGGGAAAGCGGACACTACTGTTGCCGTTAAAAGAGTTCGAACTGCTCTACTATATGGCATCCTATCCAAACCAGGTTCTCGAAAGGTCACAAATCATCGATAACGTATGGGGGCTTGATTTTGAAGGGGATGAGAGGACCGTAAATGTCCACGTCAAGCGGCTGCGCGAAAGATTTTCCTCTTTCTCTTCTGACATTTCTATCAAAACGGTTCGAGGGCTTGGCTATATGCTGGAGGCGAAAATGGAATGAAGTCACTCTACTCGCGGTTTGCTCTCACGACGGTTGGAATCATGCTGCTAAGCTTCGTCCTTGGTCTCATGGCGGCAAACAGCTATTACCATAATGCGATCAAGCATCGCAATGATGAAAAAAATACGAAAATTGCAAGGGGATTTGCGGACTATATTGAAGAAGAGCAGCCGAAGAACCTGGAAAAATACTTGGAGAGCGCTGCATCCTCCGGATATCAGATTTATATGGTTAACGCTAAGAACGAAGACAAGTTTTTTGGCGCTGAGTTCCGTCAGTATAACCTGCCGGACAGCTCAAGGAAAAAAGTGTTGAGCGGGGATGTATACCACGGTATGCGCGATTTTCCGAAGCAGCTTTTTGTCACCGGATTTTTCGCAAACGAGCTGACGAACACGGTTGGCGTTTCGTTTCAGTATGACGGAGAGCAGTATGGACTGTTCGTCAGGCCGGATATCAGAATGCTCTTTAACGAAGTGCATAGTCTGCTTGGCTGGATTATTGCGATAATGGCTGTTCTCACCGTTTTCTTTGTACTGATTTCCTCTAAATTTATGGTAAGTCCGATCACTCAGCTGACAGTTGCGACAAAAGAAATTCATGGCGGGAATTTCGATGTGGAGCTCGATATTAACCGGAGCGATGAGATCGGCCAGCTGGCGAAAAGCTTTAAGGAAATGCTGATCAAGCTTGGTCAGCTCGACATTGTACGAAGCGAGTTTGTCTCGAATGTCTCTCACGATATTCAGACACCGCTCCTCAATATCCAAGGCTATACGAAGCTCTTGGAAAAAGGGGATATAACAGAGGAAGAAAGGAAGCACTACTTTCGGGTCATCGGGGAGGAGGCGAGCAGACTTTCCTCGCTCACGCAGCAGCTGCTCGTACTTAAGTCTGTTGATAAAAAGGAAAAAAGCTTCATGCGGCCAGCTGTTTTCAATCTTGCAGAGCAAATCAAGGACCTCTTGCGAAAGTATTTATGGCTATTAGACGAAAAGGGAATTGGAGTGAATTATTCGCTGCCGGATATTGATTTTCACGGTGATCCATCCCTCCTCTACAATGTATGGGAGAACCTGTTGACAAATAGCATGAAGTATAACAAGGAAAACGGAGAGATAGAAATTCTTCTGTCAGATGAAGGAGAATCTATCAAAATTCTGTTCAAGGATACCGGCATCGGTCTCACTGATGAGGAACAGGAGAGAATCTTTGATCGTTTTTATCGCGTGGACCATTCTCGGTCAAAGGTAGAAGGGACAGGATTAGGGCTGTCCATTGCAAAAAGTATCGTAGAAATGCATGAAGGGTCGCTCGATGTGGAAAGTGAGCCTGGCAAAGGATCTATCTTTACAGTACTGCTTCCGAAAATGTAATATTGCGTTCACCTTCCGTTCACTTTTACCTATTATTATAGGATTAAAGGTGGACGGTTTTTTTATTCCGTTCCAACGAAACATAGGGAAGGGGAATTTTTTATGAAGAAATACAGCATCTTACTCATTCGTTTCTCTGCTGTTTTTGCGGCAATCGGGGCGTTCCTCGGTTCGCATATGGCTGGTTCTGGCGGATACGAATTTCGTCCGATTCACGCACATATTCTCGTTGTCGGTTGGTTATCACTATTTTCATGGGGCGTATACTACAGATTGTTTACCATCAAGTCTGCAAAGCTTGCGGGGGCACATGTATGGAGCGGAATTATCGGTTCCATCGGCTTAACTGTCGGCATGTGGTTCCAGAATCTGAAGCCTTTTGGCGTGCCTGATACCTTTGCGCTTGTATTTTATATTGTTGGGGGTTCGGTTCTGCTAGTCAGTTTCGCGCTCTTCCTTGTCACGACTTTCATGATTGAAAAAGAAGACTGATTATTATTCATCTTGGGTAGGGCATATATGCTCTTCCCTTATTTAAGAGGAGGAAAGTGTATGCTTCATGCCATGAAGAAACTAACGATGGCCGCCAGTTCGAAAAAAGGGGCAAAAATCACGCTGGCCATCTGGGTGCTGCTATCTATTCTGTTAGGCGGTTTCGCACCGAGCGCGAAGGAATTCGCAACGAGCATTAACTCGACAGGCTTACCGGAAGATGCCAAGTCCCTTGTTGCGGATAAAAAATTATTCGAGTATTTTCCCGAGGAGAAAGGCACGCCTGCACTGCTTGTTTTTAACAAAAAGACAGCATTATCAGCAGAGGAACTGAAAGTCATCGATGGAATCAGCAAAAAGATCGAGGATGAAGATTTTCCTGCAGTGAAGAAAGTAGTTCCTCTTTACAAAATGCCGCCGATGGCGAAAACTACCTTCCAATCTGATAACAAAACGACTGTTCTCCTACCAGTCAACCTTGAGGATAACTTAGAGCGGGAAGTCATCAATGAGACTGTCAATGATTTAGAGAAGCTAGTAAAGGGAGAGTTAAAGGAAACCGAAGGCATTAGCTTGAATATTACCGGTCCTGCCGGAATTATTTCCGACATGATTGCGATCTTCTCGCGAGCGGACATTGTGCTTTTGCTTGGGACCATTGGGTTAATCTTTGTATTGCTAATTGTGATTTACCGCTCTCCAATTCTTTCTATCGTTCCGCTTCTTGCTGCGGGGATTGTCTACGAAGTGGTGAATAAGACGATCGGCTTGTTCGGCAAGGGAGGAATGGGAATTGAAAGCCAATCCCTTTCCATAATGAGCATTCTCTTATTTGCCGCATTGACGGATTATGCTTTGTTGATTCTTTCGAGATTCAGGGAAGAGCTGCAAAAAGAAGAAGATAAGTACGTAGCAATGAAACGATGCATGGGGGAAGTGACAGAGCCGATATTTTTCAGCGGCGGAACTGTCCTCGCTTCAATGGTTGTACTATTTGCCGCTGTCTTTGAACCATACCGAAATTTTGCACCGGTATTTTCAATTGCGATGGTACTCATTTTGCTTGGTGGTCTAACGTTGCTTCCAGCGCTGTTCGTCCTGCTTGGCAGAAAGGCCTTCTGGCCAATCATTCCGAAGGTTGGAACAGTTGCAAAGAACCGTACAGGCTTCTGGGAAAAATTCGCCAAGGCAATTGTCAGCCGTCCAGGCAGAAGCGCGATGATCGTGTTCATTCCACTATTAGTTCTGGCACTGAACTCTGTGAACATTAAGTACTCGTTCAATTTGATTAAATCGTTCCCTGAAGATATCGAGTCGCAACAAGGATATCATCAGTTAGAGGATAATTTTTCACCAGGAGAGCTTGCTCCAGCAACCGTGGTGATCGAGGGCAAGGAAAAGCTGAATGCCGGTAATATTACGAAGCTTAGGAAAGAATTGCTTGATCATAAAGGTGTCGACAGCGTTACACCGGAGCAAGTCTCTGAAAACGGTCCAATGTTGGATACGTGGCTTTCGAAGGGTGGCACGGAGGCAAAGCTTAGCCTGACCTTTACAGGCAGTCCTTATGAACAGGATGCACTTGATAGCATGGCAAAACTTCGGGATGATTCTGGAAAAATACTGAAAGCCGCTGGACTGGAGGATGCGAAGCTCTACTTCTCCGGCGAGACAGCGAAGCAGCTTGACACCAGGGAAGCCAATGACCGGGATACATGGGTGCTTGTCACATTGATTACGGTGTTGATTACTGTTCTCTTGTTTGTACAGACAAAGTCTTACATTGCACCGCTGTATATGATTGCGACTATCGTTTTCTCGTATTTCACAGCACTTGGGACGGGCTATTTCATTTTTGAGAAGTTCTTTGGGTTTGAAGAAATCAGCTACAGAATCCCGCTGTATTCGTTTATCTTCCTTGTCGCGCTCGGTGTTGATTACAACATCATGCTGATTTCGCGGATTAAGGAAGAGGCAAGGCGCCATCCGATCAAGAAAGCAATTGAAGAAGGACTTGCACACACAGGAGGCGTCATTTCGTCAGCAGGTCTGATCCTTGCAGCAACATTCGGTGTTCTTGTGACCCAGCCAATCATGGAGCTTTATATGTTTGGCGCAACGGTGGCGCTCGGCGTGTTGTTTGATACTTTCCTTATCAGGACAGTCCTAGTTCCAGCTATTATGGTGAAGCTCGGAAAGTATAGCCTATGGCCGCAAGTGGCAAAATCGGAAAAAGGCGAAGGATAATAGGTTTTTTGTGAAAAGCGCCATGCCAACCTGCATGGCGTTTTACGCGTTAAAAAAGGGTCTTCTGAAACCATGTTTAGTGTGAAAATTGCAAGCTGCTTTAGTTCGTGTGCAATAGCTGACCATGGGTTGAATCCAAGATATTTTAGTTCCAGCAAAAAACCTTTGAAAATTGCCAGTTAGATTGGTTTTCTTATGGGGAAGAGAGGGCTTTTGGGGGAAAGAGAGCAGTTTTTGTTAAAAGGTTGTTGATGTAATCGGTCACATACCGATTTGGACCTTGTCAGGGGCAAGTTTGAAAAAGGATGTATACGGTAAATGTCGATATATCTACGGTAATCGCCCATTTATCTACGGTAAATGACTATTTATCTACGGTAATCAGCAATATATCTACAGTAGATGACTGATTTTACCAGATAATCTATTTAATTAGGAATATTCCACTGCCTGCCTATAAATAAAACGCCATGCCAACCTGGCATGGCGTCTACTATTATATTTTAAAACTGCTGATCGAGTTTTGCAGTTCTTCGGCCATGTTGGAAAGAGCTGCTGCAGATGCTGCAATTTCCTGCATGGAAGCGAGCTGCTCTTCTGTTGCAGCAGACACTTCCTGGGTTTCGTGCGCCGTTTTTTGAGAGATTTCATCCATGCCTGCAACCATATCTACTACCTGCTCCGCGCCGTTGTTCATTTCGTTAACGGAAGTGGCAACGTATTGGATTTGCTTGCTTACATCATCGACAAACTCTTGAATTTTCTTGAAAGAGATTCCCGCTTCGTTTACAACGGTGATTCCTTTTTCTACTTCGCCTGTTCCTTTCCCCATTGCATCCACAGCTGCTTCTGTTTCTGCTTGAATGGAGGATATTAAGCTTCTGATCGTCTCTGTAGCTTTTGCGGATTGTTCCGCAAGCTTGCGGACTTCATCGGCTACGACAGCAAATCCCTTGCCTTGCTCGCCAGCCCTCGCAGCTTCAATGGCCGCATTCAAAGCAAGCAGGTTGGTCTGTCCGGCAATTTCGGAAATGACATCTGTTATTTTGCTGATTTCTCGTGACCTTTCGCCAAGTGTATGAACAACACCACCAAGATCATTCACCGTGTTGTGGATGTTTGTCATCTGCTGGATCGAAAGCGAAATAGCACCTTCTCCGACTTTTACCGTTTCTGCTGCTTCCCGTGATGTGTTGGCGACATTTTCCGTGCTTTCAAGGATAGACAGCATGCCTGATGACATTTCCTGCACGACATTGGCACTATTGCCTGCCATTTCCGTCTGCTGCTCGGTTCCTGAAGCGACATGCTGGATAGCGGATGCCACCTGCTCCGTTGCGGAATTGTTTTGTTCAGCGCTTGCGTTAAGCTGTTCGGATGAAGCGGCCAGCACATGCGATTTTTCGCTGACTTGCCTTATAAGCGTGCGTAGTGAGTCAATCATTGCGTTAAAACTGTTTCCAAGCTGACCGATTTCATCCTTGCGGCCATTGTCGTATTTTTGGGTAAGATCGCCGTTGCTCACTTTATCCGTTAACTCGCCTAAAGCCTTCAATGGCTTTGTGATCGAAAGAATCGTTCCATATGAAACGACGGCACCGATTACGATAAAAATCGCGACTACAATCAAGGTGGTATAAAGGATAGGCTGTGCCTGCTCTCTTGCCTCTGTGACATCCATCGTACCGACAATTTTCCAGTCAGTAGTTTGGTTGGTCACGAATATGAGTTTTTTCTCCTTTCCATTCTGCTTGTAGGAATATACCGCTTTATCCTTTGCAAGAAGAGAGGAGGTAAACACGCTGCTTTTCTTTCCGGCAGGCTCTGTCGGATGAACAACATAGTTTCCTTTAAAACTAACAATTTCAGGATATCCTAACTTGCCAATCTTGATCCTGTTCGTTGCATCCTTCAGTGCATCCATGCTGAGATCGATGGCGACAACCCCTGAGCCGTCCTCCAATGTTTGGGCAACGGTAACTAGAACCGTTCCGGTCGATGCGGCAATATAAGGCTCGGTGACTACCGTCTTTCCCTTGTTCTCCATCGCTAAGATATACCATGGGCGCTGGGTCGGGTCGTAGCTTGCATCATATTTTTTTGCTGGTGCGCGAAGCATTTCTCTTTTGTCGGAGCCGGCATAGATAGCAACGATCTCAGGGTGCAAAGCGAAATACTCCTCGAGAGAATCTAAAATAACTTTACTATTTTTTGCATCAAAATTGCTTTTAGAGATTTTATGTGCAAAGTAGTTTGTATCCGCCATTTTCGGTTTCAAACTATCCTCAAGAATTCTGTCGAGGACTTTTACACTTTCTGTTGCACTTGTTAGTGTGGTTTTCTCTATTTCTGTCACAGCTTTGTGATAGGACATGTATCCGACTGTTAATGTAGGAATAATTAGAAGGGCTAACAAGGAAAGGATGAGCTTCCTCCTGATGGTCATCGTAAATCGGAATCTTTTGCTAGAGTTGCTTCTCTTCATCTCTGATCCTGCCTTTCAAGTAAGTTATGGTACATCTAATATTTAATCCTATTCTTATATCGTAGTTTGCGGTTGAAATTATAGAGTACGGAAAAAATATAATTTTAAGTTTTGTATTTTCTTTGAACTATTTACGCTAATAGATTTTTTTCCAAAGACAAGGATGAGTGCTCAAGGGTTTAATTTTTCCTGAAAAAGAAGTAAGATAGTTTTTGTTGAAGGGAGAAGGATCAGATGAATATTGGTAGAAACGAAGAATGCTATTGCGGCAGCGGCAAGAAGTACAAAAAATGCTGCATGAAAAAGAAGGATTCGCTTGATTCCATCATGTTTTCAGAGCTTGAACAGTTACAGGTGCAACTGTTTAATTACATAGGTAAGAACAATCCTGACAGGATTATCTCCATGCTTGCAGAAGAGCTTCCGCTTGATACGACGGATAGCCAGCTAAAGCAAAATGTCACCTTCCTGCTTGCTATCTGGTTTATTTTCCATAAGCCGTATGAAACGAAGACGCTTGCAGAGAAGTTCATTGAGGAAAAGAGGAATGATGGAAGCATCCGTCCATCTGTGCTCGAACAGCTTGAAAAATGGAGCAGCACTGTTCCAAGTTTTTCTGAAGTGACAAACGTGATCGATACTGAATGGATTGAAGTCGAGGATATCGAGACGAAAGAAAAGAAAAAGGTCAGGATGCCGTTCATGAATTACGAAATGGAAAAGGGCATTATCCTCTTCGGCTTTTTGCTTCCATACGGCAATTCTTACAGCTATATGCGTTTTGCCTTGGACTTCGTTCCGGAAGAGACACCGAACATGCTGCCGGCAATAATGCAGCTGTACAAAAACAGTGGCAAACAGCACATGAGCGAGTTTTTAATGGAACAATATCCTGAGGTAATCAAGGTAATGATTTTGGAGGAACCGCCTGCTGAGCTGCCAGCAGAGGAAGCGACAGAAATGAATGAAACGGCAGAAGACAGCACATCGGAAATGACAGAAGAATGGTCCGTCGAAAAAGAAGCATCCGCTGAACAGGCAGCCACATACCGGCCACGGGAAAATCCTGTATACGGAGAAATTCCCGGATTGCTCTTCTCCGAGGAAAAACAAGAAGGCGGACTTTCAGCAAGGATGATGGAAGAGGCGGAAAATATGTGGCGCGCCTACTGTGCCAAAGCAGCACCAATCATTAGAAAACCGGAAATCTATGCTGCAGGACTGCACTATTTGATGGAAAGCAATGTGCCAGGAACAAATGCCAACACCCAGAAGGGATTGGCAGCAACTTATGGTGTGAGCGCCGCGTCGCTTTCTAAAGCATACAGGGCTATGGAGTCCGAGCTTTCGGAAGAACTGGAGCAGCTGAAAGAGACATTCTGCGCAGGCATAAGATAACTTAAGAGGGAGGTGCTGGTGCATCAATTCCGCAGCAATGAGATTCGTGCCAAAAGCCAAGCTGGAGGAAGAAGGGTATGGAGAATACCTCCCTCTTTTTGAATGATACATGTAAAAACCCCGACTTTTTTGGAAAAAGATTCGGGGTTTTTTTTCGTAATGGAGGGGTACAACGCTTATGACAGTGTCTGCTCTCTATCTTTGTCTTCTATTGCCTGATAAAAATCCGAAATAAGTTTCCGAAGTTCTTTCAGGCTGCTATCTTCACCGAATATTCCGTCTTCCTGAAGTGAGTCAAGTGCGGTTTCGACAAGGAACTTTCTTGGATGCTTTGAATGAATCAGCTCGTCCTGAATGAAGTCGAGCAGTTCATTTTCTTTTGCCTGCATCGGATGATGAATGCATTTTTGCTTCAGCTGCAAGACAGTATGATGGATATCCTGCTGCAACGTCTGCAGACAATTATTGTTATTTGGCAGCCATTGCTCGAGGGCAGCAGGCACGATGAGCTGTTCACCGGAAGCAGCAACCTCTTCCACCAGTTTTACAATCCGACTGATGCAGTAGCGGACAATCTTGCGGTAATCTGCTTTCCCGCCGTATGCCATCGAATTGTATTTAAGCTGGTGCTGCAATATGCCCTGGAATATAATAGCGGCATCAAGCAGATATGGCCGCTTCTCGCTTCCGAAAATATCGAGGAAGCGCTGATAAATCCAGCGGATCATAAGCAAATGGCCTTTTCGGATGAACTGGTTTAAATCAGGATCATTCGAGAAGATAACTTCTTCAAATAGGGTGATGATTTTATTTTTTCTGTTCGTTTCCAGATGAAGTTCCAGCTGCTCGGCAAAAATCATGATATCACTATGGTCGCGGCCAATGAGCAAGTCATTGCGCTCTTGGACAAGCTGCTTGTAAATTTTCCGAAAAAGTTCCCTCAGCAGTTCATTCTTTGACGAAAAATAATTATAAAAGGTTCCTTTCGAAATTCCGCTATAATCGAGGATATCCTGAATCGAAGTCGCTTGGAAACCTTTCTCGACAAAAAGCTGATGAGCCATATTGATTACATGGTTTTTTCTGTCATTCATAAAAATCACCTTTTAATAAATTGGACTGTGAGTCTAATTATAATCCTATAGTATATTCAGTAAATATACAAACCTGAATAAATCAAGGTTTTCATATTGAATAAAATGAACTGATGGTATATGATTGACTTTGTGTATAACGAGAGTATAAAATAATGGACTATGAGTATATAGAAGGGGGATTTCTTCCATGGAACAAAACGCGCAGAAGGAAGTCCGGCCTCCATACGGTGTCATCGCCATATTGATGGTCGGTGCTTTCATTGCATTTTTAAATAATACATTATTAAATATTGCGCTGCCTTCCATCATGGAAGACTTGAAGGTGGGGCCATCTATCGTTCAATGGCTGACGACAGGATTCATGCTCGTGAACGGTATCCTGATCCCGACGACAGCTTTCCTGATTCAAAAATATTCTGTCCGGTACTTGTTCCTGGCAGCGATGTTGCTGTTTACAATCGGTACGGTACTTGCGGGCAGTGCGGATGTCTTTGCGGTCTTGCTCTCCGGCAGGATGCTCCAGGCTTCCGGATCGGCGATACTGATGCCTGTGTTGATGAACGTCATGCTAGTGAGCTTCCCTGTTGAAAAGCGCGGTGTGGCAATGGGATTCTTCGGTCTCATACTTATGTTTGCGCCTGCGATCGGCCCGACGCTCTCAGGATGGATCATTGAACATTATGATTGGAGAATGCTGTTCCATTTCGTTACTCCAATTGCAATTCTTGTCCTTTTGATCGGTTTCCTTAAGCTTAAGGATAAAAAAGAAAAGCAGGATCTCAAGCTAGATTTGATTTCGCTCCTAATGTCAAGCATCGCTTTTGGCGGAATTCTCTACGGCTTCAGCTCAGCCGGAAGCAAAGGATGGGGAAGCTTCCAAGTTTATGGAACAATTATCCTTGGGTCCATCTTCCTTGTTCTTTTTATCATTCGCCAGTTGAATGAAAGGCTTCCAATGCTGAACTTCAAAGTATATAAGTACCCAATGTTCGCTCTTTCTTCCGCCATTTCAATGGTCGTGAACATGGCATTGTTTTCGGGGATGCTTTTATTGCCAATTTACACGCAGAACCTGAGAGGAATAACGCCGATGGATGCAGGGCTATTAATGCTCCCGGGAGCCGTTCTGATGGCGGTTATGTCACCAGTGACAGGGCGGCTCTTCGATAAATTTGGCGGCAGGATTCTTGCTGTGACCGGGCTTGCTATTTTGGTAATTACGTCATTTGAATTCAGCAGGCTAACACTTGAAACAAGCTACATGCACCTTATCTTGATTTACTCGATTCGAAGCTTCGGGATGTCGATGGTGCTGATGCCAGTGTCGACTAACGGGCTCAACCAGCTCCCTGCAAGATTGTACCCGCATGGTACGGCAATGAACAATACGATGAATCAGGTATCCGGAGCGATTGGAACGGCGCTCTTAGTTTCTCTCATGACAACAAGGACGTCAACTCATATTGAAGAGATGACAAAGTCTGCGATGGCAGCAGCGGGAACGCAGCCGTCAGCAGCCTCGATGGCGGAAATGAAACAGCAAATCGTCATGAAGGCTACGCTTGAAGGTATCAACGAAGCATTCCTTGTAGCAACAGGAATCGCTGCGGTTGCTTTCATCCTGGCATTCTTCATCAAGAGAGTGAACCAGGCGTCGGAGCCTGCAGTGGAAAATAGCATGCGCAAAGCATCCGGAGAATAAGTAGAGGCTGTTGTAGCAGCATAGCTGCTGGCAGCCTCTTTTTTCTGTATACATGCTTGTGTTTTCATGAAATGATGGAAGCAAAGAAATATGAATGGAGGACGATGATGGAGGAACATCAATATGATGAGCTTTTGAATATCTTTACCGAGGATAGTCAGGACGGATTTTACTCTTCTTATCATTACCATCGCTATGAGGCAACCCCATATGCTGATTTGGAGGTATTATTTGAACAGCATAGGTTCAAGGAAAGCGACTGTGTCGTGGACTTTGGCTGTGGAAAGGGACGGCTTCCGTTTATGATTCACCACCGTTTCGGCTCGACGGTGACCGGTGTGGAAATGAATGAGGATTTTTGCCATGATGCAAGAGAAAACCTTCAAGGGTACTTAGAAAAGTGCAAAGGCGGGGAAGAAAAAATCCAATTTTGTTGTGAATTTGCCGAGGATTATGCCATCAGGCGTGAAGATAATGTTTTTTATTTTTTTAACCCATTCTCTGTTCAGATTTTTACAAAGGTAGTCAACAATATCCTCATTTCTCTCGAGGAAGCGTCGCGGGAAGTACAGCTGATCCTTTATTTTCCTTCGGAGGATTATATTTATTATTTGGAATCGCAAACATCCTTCAACCTGGTTCGGGAGGTGGGGCTGCCTGCCCTAAATGCAGCGAATGGTAACGAGCGTTTCCTGATATATAAGCTGGAGTATTGTTAAACCTTCCTTTTTGCGCAGGTTGAATGGAGAAATGGAATCGTTTGGAAGCTACTGTAGATAAAATGCTGTTTACCGTAGATATATAGTCAATTACCGTTGATATATCAGCGTTTACCGTAGATTAATGGAGCGTTACCGGGGATAACTTGTTTATGAAGGTCTCCAGCAAGGTCATAAAGCGCTATATAACTGGTAATAGAAGCATCTTTATTAAAAACAAGACTCTTTTCCTCAAAATGTCCTTATTTCTCACAAAAAAAAACAATGATAATGACAATTTTTAATGTTTTGAAATGAAAATAGAGTTTTGCAGGCGTTACAACTATATCCTTTTTCGAGTAATATCGCGTAAGGCAAACTTAAAGGGTTTGTAGTTTTAGAATATAAAAAAAGCAAGGCCCATGGCCTTGCTTAAACTTTAAACCTGCCAATTACACCATTTACTTCTTCTGCAAGAAGGGAAAGGGAATGAGCGGATTTTTCGATTTCTTCTGATGATGCTAAATGTTCTTGCATAGCTGCAGATACTGATTCCGCGTCGTCAGATGTTTCGGCAGTCATTGCCGAGATATCATCTACCGAGGATGTAATCTGTTCAAAACCGGTATTGATATGCTGGACGGTCGCAGCGATGTTTTGAATAGAAGAGGAGACGTCTTCTATGGATGTGAGAATGGTGCTGAATTTCTCCGATGCCTCTCTTGTCACTTCCTTTCCAGACGAAACATCCGACTCCACTGAACGAATGGAAGTTTCGGAAACTTTCATTTCCTGTTGGATCTTTGCGACAATGTTATTGATTTGATTTGCAGCAGTGGCTGATTGTTCAGCAAGCTTCCGGACTTCTTCTGCAACAACTGCAAAACCTTTACCATGTTCTCCTGCACGTGCTGCCTCGATTGCTGCGTTAAGCGACAAAAGATTCGTCTGTGAAGCAATATCATTGATAAGCAATGTAATGGTACTGATTTTTCCAGCAGCATCAGCAAGAGATTGAATCCCTCCGACAGTACCTGCAACAGATTCACTAATGGATTCCATCTGATTTACCATTGTTTGGACAGAGCTGACACCTTTTTCCGCCTCTTCTTTTACACTCTCCGCGACACCTGCAAGGCTAACCGTGTTGCCGGTAATTTCACCAAGACCCTCAAGCGCCTGTTTTAAGGATTGGAGGCTATCATCTGCCATGGAACGTTGTTTATTGCTTTTAACCGAAATATCCTGAATCTGAACCGAAACATGCTCGGATGCAGACTTTGCCTGATGGGCGCTTGCTGAAAATTGTTCTGAGGCTGCAGCAACCTGTTCCGCAGAAGACTGGACGTTAAAAACAATATCCCGGATGGAGGCTAAAAATACGTTGAAGGATTGCGAAAGCTGGCCAAGCTCATCCTTGCTCTGTACAGGTATTTTCATTGTTAAGTCTGCTTCGCCATGAGCGATTTCACCCATTTTGGCATTCAGGTTTTTCAAAGGCACGGTAATGGAACGTATGGTGAGAAAGCCAAATCCAGCGGCGATTAGGGAAACCGCAACAGTCATGATAAAAAACAAAGCAATAGTGTTTTCCATTTCGTCGCTATAATTTTTGTTATCTGCATCTATTTCTGCAGCAAGTTCTTCAGTAAATTTATTTACAGCAGGATCAACTGACTCCTTTCGGATAGTGCGCTCTTCACCGAAATGAATGGCAAGGGCGGCCTTGTTGTCACTTTCATATAGGGAAATAACCTTCTCGCTGGCTGCTTCATATTGTTCAAAGCTTTTCTTGATAACTGCTATTTTTTCCTTCTGTTCAGAGCCTACTGCCTTGTTTTGGAGGTTAGCGATAGAGTCGTTTATTTTCTTTTTCTTGGTGGCAATCCCTTGGACAAATTCTGAGTTTTTGCTAATGAGCAATCCTCTTTCGTCGTTAGACAAGCCAGCCAAGAGGAACTGTACTTCCTTCACTTCAATTTGAAGCTCGCGGTCGTTACCTAATTCTTTGTAGGCGCCGTACATGCTTTTAAATTCAAGAATAGAATAAAACCCTAGGAATAAAATCGATGCAGTTAGCATCCCAAGCAATATAAGAAGTTTGTTTCGTATGGACATAATTTTCACCCTTTATTTTGATTTGATACTTGTAATATCGGTGGAAAAAGTACAATCTTTACCAAAGAAAAAAAGCAGCATCCACTGATATTTGGATGCTGCCTTTTTCTATTCCATTTGCCCTGTGAACTGCAGGATAGCATCGCGCAAAAATTCTGCTGAGCCTGGTTGATCTTTATCGTAGTATGCTTTGAATCGTTCGTCTCCCACATAGATGCGAGCGAGACCGGCATGCGCTTCTTTCGTGTACTTTTTCCAATAGCAACAAATCCAATCCTTATGCAAGCTAGCAGCCTTTTGCGCAAGCGGACTTGCAGGATTCCCTGTTTTGAATGCTTCAGTCAGAGTGCTTTTTATTTCAGCTTCAAGCTGTGCTGCTTTTTCAAAATTCTCCTGGGACATTCCGAGCAGTTTATTATTGGCCTCGTTGATTGTATTTTCTCCGTACTTTGCGCGAATTTCTTCACCATACTTTTCTTCGTTATCCTCAACTAACTTCTGTTTGAAGCCTTCAAATTTTTCCTCATCTGACATGGTCTTTATTCTCCCTTCCTTGTAACATATCGTTTTCTCTACATTGGCAATCAAAAGGTCGAGCTTGGCTCTTTTTAAGAGCAGCTGCTCCCGATGCTCCTCTAGTGCTTTTCGGCTGTCAAAGGCAGGAGAGGACAGGATATCATTGATTCTGTCGAGGCTAAAACCTAATTCCCGATAAAACATTATTTGCTGCAGCCTATCTACCTCATTCTGACCGTACATCCGGTATCCAGAGGAGTTGATCCTAGCGGGCTTGAGCAACCCAATCTCATCGTAATATCTTAATGTCCGTGAACTGATGCCAGCGATTTGCGCCATTTTTTGAATACTATATTCCAATTTTTCACCTCCCGATACATTCACTTTACAGGTTAACGCAGCGTCAAGGTCAAGGATTTTTTTTACGTATTGATTGACAATTTCATCGGAAAAATCATAGAATAAGAAAAAGTTGCATAAGGTAAACAAAAGTGGTGGGAGGAAATAAAAGTGGAGATGGTTAAAATAATTTTTCTCTCTGAGGGCATAGAAGGGGATAAGATCAGAATCAGCAAGCTTCATCTTGAAGGGGTGATGCAAAGACGGCTGCTTGACCTCGGCTTTGTCCCTGGAAGGGTTGTTGAAGTTGTGCGCAAAAGCCCGCTTGGAGACCCAATTGCCTTTCGGGTAAGCCAGACATGCATTGCATTGAGAAAAGAAGAGAGCAGGAAGATTGAAGGGGAGCTGATGGAACCATGACTGGTACTTATCGAATTGCGCTTGCCGGAAATCCGAATACGGGAAAAAGCACACTGTTCAATCTGCTGACAGGGCTGAAGCAGCATACGGGGAACTGGGCAGGAAAAACCGTGGATATGAAAGCAGGCTACTTTTCACATAAACACAAGGAATATGAGATTATCGATCTTCCAGGAACGTATTCTCTTTATTCTAACTCGATAGATGAAGAAGTAGCGCGGAACTATATTGTGTTCGAAAAGCCTGATATTACGATTGTTGTGCTTGATGCGACGTCGCTGGAACGCAATCTTAACCTTGCCCTCCAAGTTCTGGAGATGACGGATAGGGTGATTATTGCCATCAATTTGATGGATGAAGCCGATAAGCGGGGGATCGTGATACATGAACAAATTTTAATGAAAAGGCTGGGCGTTCCTGTCATCAAGATTTCATCCCGGAACCGCACAGGCATTGAAATGCTTTTAGATACAATTGACAGGTTCGTTTCCGGGGCAATCACAACAGAGCCGCTAAAAGTTGTGTATGATGCGGTAACGGAAGAAAAGATTGTCTCACTTGCGGAAAAAGCAGAAAGGATTTTCCAAGGAGAGCTGCCGGCAAGATGGATTGCGCTGCGATTGCTTGATGGGGATGAAAGGCTGATGGCTGAAATAGCGAAACGATTCGCAGGGAGGGTGGAAGATGGAGTACGAACAGGGCAAGGCGCAGTCGCTGAAAGGTCTTTTTAATGATGCTGGGAGCCTTTCTACCCCCGATCTTAGGGAACATATTGTTGAAGAACTTTACAGGAAGAGCGGAGAACTAGCGCAAGCTGGTGTTACTTTTACGAAGAGTACGCGAGATGAGAAAACCGAAAAGCTCGATCGTATTTTCACATCGAAGATTTTTGGCTTTCCAATCATGCTCTTGCTGTTAGGGATTGTCTTTTATGTGACGATTGCTGGAGCGAATGTTCCTTCTGCAATGCTCGCCAATTTCTTTGGGGTTCTAGAAGGATATATTACGATGGGTTTTGAAAAAGTCGGGGCTCCTGATTGGCTGCATGGCATCCTTGTTCTTGGACTTTATAGAGGGACGTCATGGGTGATCAGCGTGATGCTCCCGCCAATGGCGATTTTCTTCCCGATCTTTGCGCTGCTTGAAAACTACGGCTATTTACCGCGTGTCGCTTTCAATATGGACCGTCTTTTTAAAATAGTTGGAGCGCATGGGAAACAGTCGCTGACAATGGCGATGGGGTTTGGCTGCAATGCGGCTGCTGTAATGTCGACAAGGATTATTGAGTCTCCCCGTGAGCGAATGCTTGCGATTTTGACGAATAATTTTGTCCCATGCAATGGTAGATGGGGGACGCTGATAGTTCTTGCTTCGCTGTTTCTCGCAGGGAGCTTTGCTGGTGGAGCACGGTTGTTTATAGCGACAAGCGTAATCGTCGGGCTGGTGCTCTTTGGAATTATCATGACGTTTGCGGTTTCATGGGCTTTGTCCAAAACGCTCTTAAAGGGCGTGCCGACGCATTACACATTAGAATTGCCGCCATACCGAAGGCCAAAGGTTGTAGATGTAGTGATTCGCTCCTCGCTGAACCAAACTCTATCGGTTCTAATTCGGGCGGTGAAGGTTGCGGCACCTGCAGGAGTGTTAACATGGGTGCTCGCAAATATCATGGTAGGGGATACGAGCATTCTTTTGCATATCGTCGGATTTCTTGATCCATTTGGAAAAATGCTCGGACTTGATGGTTATATCCTAATGGCTTTCCTTCTAGGGTTGCCGGCAAATGAAGTGGTGCTGCCAATTCTTCTGATGGGATACTTGTCAACAGGTGCAATGGTGGATATGGACGGAATCAGCGGCCTGAAGCGGATATTAATTGAGCATGGCTGGACATGGGTGACCGCCTTGAACATGATGCTTTTCTCGCTATTGCATTATCCTTGCGGTACAACAATGGTGAACATTTACAAGGAAACAAAAAGCTTGAAATGGACGTTTTTATCTTTTTTGATTCCAACTGTCATCGCGATTGCAGTAACTTTTGCTGTTGCCCGGATTGCTGGCGGCTTTGGGATCCTATAAGAATAAATAGAGCTGCACCTTTGCGGGTGCAGCTTCTTTAGTTAAAGAACGTATACTACATAGATAAGGACTGCGAGGACAATCCGATAGATGGCAAACGGTACGAGCTTGATTTTGTTGATCAGCTTCAAGAAGAAGCGAATGGAAATTAGTGCAAATACGAACGCTGAGATGAAGCCAACGATGAAAAATGGCAGAGCATCAAGCGTGAAGTACTTCCAGCTATTCAATAGAGAGAGAAAGCTCGCGCCAGCCATTATTGGCACTGCCATGATAAAAGTGAAGTCTGCTGCTGCTCGGTGGCTCATTCCGAAAAGCACGCCTGCAGAAATGGTTGAACCTGATCGGGAGAATCCCGGCCAGAGGGACAGGCACTGGAAAAGACCAACTGTAAGTGCTTGTTTATAAGTGATCTGGTCCACTGTTTCGGTTCTTGGATTTTTGCTGCCGAAAAAATCGGCAATAAGCATCAGGACAGCTCCAATGACTAGTCCAATCAACACCGTGTTAAGCGTGAAGAGATGTTCGTCGATATGATCATCGAAGAGCACTCCTAGTATGCCTGCAGGGATGAGGCCGACTAGGACTTGTGTTAATTTTAGCTTAGGTCCTGTTGAAGCAGCCGAGCGTTTGCCAATATGAAGCAAGTCCATGAACTTCTGCCAGAAAATAATGACGACGGCCAGGATAGATCCAAGCTGAATGACGATTTTAAAAGTGTTTGCGATACCTTCTTTACCAAGGAATTCTTTCGATTTTAGCCACATATCATCGACTATAATCATATGTCCTGTTGACGATACTGGGGCAAATTCTGTCAGTCCTTCTACCATCCCGAGAATGATAGCTTTCAATAGTATGAGGAAATCCATTATGTTTATATACTCCTTTTTTCTTCAGTTTCGTCGATAGTTGTTTTTACCACAGATTCGATTGTAACATAGGGAAAGAGAGAATGAGGAGCAATATCACGTTTTTTTGTTGAATTTATTGGTAAAATATAGGGTGATGAAACTCTCAAGGCGATTTTATCGTATTAATTGGGGTAGAAGGCTGCACGGAGAAAAAGAGGAATCATTGGACTAATAGGATAGAATATAGGGAAGAGAGAATTTAGTGCCAAGTATTCGATTATTTTGAAAAGGAGCAAAAGAGAATGAATATGAAAATTGGATTAAAAGCGTCTATTGCTGCTGTTATGCTGTCGCTGACTGTTTTTTCAGGAGGCATCGGGAAAGCCAACGCATCTAGCAATGATCAGGAGAGCATCAACGAGAAGTATGGCCCTCCGATTGTGGTGTATGGGGCTGCATTGTCAACGTCACAAAAGGAAGATGTGCGCAAGCTTCTGAAAGTGACGGAGGGAAGCACAGTGAAGGAGATCACCGTGACGGGAGCGGACCTTGTTAAATATATTAAAGGTGACCCAAACTCCAATATGTACTCTTCCGCGAGGATTACCCGGAAGGATACTGGCGAAGGAATCGTCATCAAGCAAGTGACGCCTGAAAATATTACGGAAGTGACGGATGAGATGTATGCCAATGCGCTTGTGACTGCAGGCGTGAAGGATGCGTATGTGGAAGTTGCTTCACCGCTGAAGGTAAGCGGCCATTCTGCGCTGGTAGGTATGTACAAGGCCTATGATGCGGGGAAAGGGGATTCGCTTGATCCGGCACGGACAGAAGTGGCAAACGAGGAGCTGAGCCTCGCGACAGACCTTGCAAAGAAGGAAGGCATGGACCAAGAGAAAGTAAGCCAGCTGTTGACGGAGATCAAGCAGGAAATTGCTAATCAGAACCCTGCTACAAAGGAAGAGATTGAACAAATTGTGGACGAGAAGCTGAAGACGCTCGAAATCAAGCTAAGTCCTGAAGACAGGCAGCTGCTAATCAATCTATTCGACAAGATGCGCGGCCTTAACATCAACTTCGATAACGCGAAAGATCAGCTTGACAACCTATCCAAGGATATTAAGAACCAAATTGAAAAGGCAGTGAGTGACAACAAAGGATTCCTAGACTCCGTCTCCAACTTCTTCAAAGACCTCATCGACGGAATCAAAAGCCTATTCTCCTAAGGAAAGGCAGCTCTTGTAGAAGGGCAGTAATGGTGCCTGACCCCCGGTGCGGTGAAGCGTCACTATAGTGCAGCGTGCCTGACCCCCACCACGGTGAAGCGCAAAAGAAGAAGGTCCCCGGCGAGGGGACCTTCTTCTTTTGCATTATTTTCAAACTATCTTAAACTCCTTTATAAGCGAGGCGGTAGATTTCAGCTAATTCGGTTACAAGCGGCAGCTTTGGATTTGCTGTTGTGCACTGGTCTTCAAATGCACGTTCTGCAAGCCAGTCGACTTTCGCTTCGAATGCTGCTTTTTCCACTCCGTTTGCCTTGATGCTCATTGGAATGTCGAGTTCCTTCGCAAGCTTAATGATTGCTTGAACGAGGCTTTCCACTCCTTCTTCCACAGTAGCTGCTGGAAGTCCTAGTACGCGAGCGATTTCAGCATAGCGCTGGTCTGCAACAAAATTTTCGTATTTAGGGAAAGCGGTGAACTTCTTCGGTTTAGTCGCATTGTATCGGATAACGTGCGGCAGAAGAATCGTATTGGAACGTCCATGTGCGATATGGAATTCGGCTCCAAGCTTATGTGCAAGGCTGTGGTTGATGCCAAGGAACGCATTTGCGAACGCCATCCCAGCCATTGTTGAGGCATTGTGCATTTTCTCGCGTGCCAGTTCGTCGCTGCCATTGCGATAAGCTCTCGGCAAGTATTCGAATACAAGCTGAATTGCTTTCATTGCAAGTCCGTCCGTATAATCGTTTGCCATACAGCTTACATACGCTTCGATTGCATGTGTAAGCACATCCATCCCTGTATCCGCAGTAACGCCTTTTGGAACCGTCATGACAAACTGCGGGTCAATGATCGCAACGTTTGGAGTCAGCTCGTAATCTGCCAGCGGATATTTGATATTCGCTGTCTTATCTGTGATGACAGAGAAGGAAGTGACTTCAGAACCTGTGCCGGATGTTGTCGGAATCGCTACGAACTGAGCCTTGCTGCCAAGCTTCGGATATTTGACAATCCTCTTTCTGATATCAAGGAACTTTTGCTTCAATCCGTGGAAATCTGCATCAGGATGCTCATAGAAAAGCCACATTCCTTTGGCAGCATCCATTGCGGAGCCCCCGCCGAGCGCGATAATCACGTCAGGCTCGAAGCTTTTCATCATTTCTGCGCCTTTCATGACTGTTTCGATGCTTGGATCCGGTTCTACCTCTGAAAAAATCTCACAGTGAACATAATCCGGACGCTTCCTCAAATAGTAGAGCACTTTATCCACATACCCAAGCTTCACCATTCCTGGATCTGTTACAATCATTGCCCTTGAGATGTTAGGCATTTTTGCAAGGTACTGTGTAGAATTCTTTTCAAAATAAATCTTGGAAGGTACTTTGAACCACTGCATATTATTATTCCTTCTCGCAACTTTTTTAACATTGACCAAATGGATGGAGCCGACATTCGTTGAAACAGAGTTTCCGCCGTAAGTACCGCAGCCTAGCGTCAGTGATGGCATGTAGGCATTATAAATGTCGCCGATTGCGCCTTGGGAAGAAGGAGCGTTAACAATGATGCGTCCTGCTTTCATCCTTAATCCGAACTCCCTGATCGCACTGTCATCTGTAGAATGGATGACAGCAGAGTGGCCGAGTCCGCCAAACTCTAACATTTCTTCCGCTCTTGTAAGACCTTCAGCAAATGAATTCGCTTTATAGCAAGCAAGAACTGGGCTCAACTTCTCGCGGGAAAGTGGATATTGTGGTCCGACGCCTTTTAGCTCAGCGATCAGGATTTTTGTTTGTTCAGGTACGGATACACCTGCCATCTCGGCGATTTTTGCTGCAGGCATCCCGACGATATCAGCGTTGACCGCGCAGGATTTCTCGTTGATGACAAGCTTCTCGACTTTCTTCGTTTCTTCTTTATTAAGGAAGTAGCAGCCATTGCGAATCAACTCTTCTTTTGCTTCGTCATAAATTTCTTTATCAAGGATGACTGCCTGTTCAGATGCACAAATCATTCCATTGTCAAATGTCTTGGATAAAATAAGATCATTTACAGCGCGCTTCACTTTTGCTGTTTTTTCGATATAGCATGGTACGTTACCAGGTCCGACGCCTAATGCTGGTTTACCAGAGCTATACGCCGATTTCACCATGCCGGCCCCGCCTGTTGCAAGGATAAGCGAAATGCCTTCGTGATTCATTAGTCCTTGAGTTGCTTGGAGTGAAGGCTTTTCAATCCATTGAATACAATTTTCTGGAGCACCTGCGGCGATTGCAGCATCGCGAAGGATTCTCGCAGCTTCACTGCTGCATTTTTGTGCAGATGGGTGGAAAGCGAAAATGATTGGGTTTCTTGTTTTAATGCTGATCAGTGCTTTGAACATAGTCGTAGAGGTAGGGTTGGTAACAGGTGTAACCCCTGCAATTACTCCGACAGGCTCCGCGATTTCCAGGACGCCTTCATGTTCATTTTCATTTACAATGCCAACTGTTTTATCGTACTTAATGTTGTGGTAGACATATTCAGTTGCAAACATATTTTTGATGATTTTATCCTCGTAGACGCCGCGCTTTGTTTCCGTTACGGCAAGCTTTGCAAGCGGCATATGCTGATCGAGACCGGCAAGCGCCATTTGGCGAACGATTTCATCAATTTGTTCCTGGTTGCAATTCCTTAATTCCTTCAACGCTTTCAACCCGTTGTCGACAAGGCCATCAATCATTTTAGAAATGTGCTCATTTTCAGCTATTACTTTTTTATCCACAGCCATTGCAATCCCTCCAAATTCAAAAAACACTATATGTGAATTTTTTCACAAATATAACAAAAAATTTACTCGCAAACAGGATTTCTTGGAATTTTATCGAATAAGATGTCATTCGATACAGTGGAGCATTTTTTTACTATGATGACAAAGTTAACTGTCCAGATGACGGCTGGTATTTCTTCATCATCTTTGAAGAGCATCGCTTCAAACTCATCACCAACTGTTTCTTCAAAAGTTTCAAGGTTATAAGTTTCAGTATCAGTAGAGAAGGATTTCCATTCACAGAGAATCATTTTTTATCACTCCTTGTTTTCCTTTTCTGATTTCATGATAGCATACGAAAGGAATAATAGTTTGTGAAATATTGAACAAAGTTTGGCGCTTTTTAAAGCGCTTTCAATCAGGACTTTTTTTTCCTTATATAACAAAGAAAGATTATATTAATATACTTATTTCTCCTGATGAAACCAATTATTATAGAATATATAGCAAACTATGAAACTTATTTACATTTTTTTCGTATATCTTAATTGTAAGGGAAAATCGGAAGGGTGGTAGGAATGGGGGAAAAAGTACAAGGAAAAGGGGGATGAAGGATGGAGTTGTTCGGGGTGCCGATTGAGACGCTATACTTGTACGGTTTGTTTATTTCGGGAGCAATAACAGTATTATATTTGTTTTTCGGCGATATTTTAAATGGAATTGAGACGATCTTTAGTCCTGTCCTTATCTTTTCCTTCATGACGATTTTTTCAGCGGGAGGATACATAGCAGAAATGGTGACCGTTTACCCTAGCGTCCCGATTGCCGTAGGTGCTGCATTGTTGGCACTTATCCTTGTCACGATGCTGAATGTTTTTGTCCTTGCACCAATAGCGGGTGCTGAAGAATCGCTTGTCTACAAGGAAAGCGATCTTTGCGGCAAGACTGGTATAGTTATCACCTCCATTCCAGCGGATGGTCTTGGAGAAGTGCTGATTGAGAGTGTCAGTGGAAGGATCGCCAAGCCTGCCGCAAGCTTTACTGGGAAGGAAATCCCTTATGGGCAAAAAGTACTCGTGATCAATGTGGAGAACGGAGTGCTTCAAGTAAGTTTATATGAAGAAATGCAGCATTATATTGAAGGGGGAACAAAATTATGAGTATGGTTTGGATGGCAGCAGGCTTTGCACTTTTTATTATTTTAGCACTTATTGGCGTATTCATTGCAAAATATAAGACAGCTGGTCCTGATGAAGCTTTGATTGTGACAGGAAGCTTCCTTGGCAATAAAAATGTTCATACCGATGATTCTAATAATAAAGTAAAAATCATTAGGGGCGGTGGTGCATTTATATTTCCAGTATTCCAACAGGCTCGCCCGCTTAGCCTTCTGTCAAGCAAGCTGGAGGTAACCACTCCAGAGGTTTATACAGAGCAGGGAGTTCCGGTTATGGCGGATGGAACTGCTATCATCAAGATTGGCGGCAGCATCAGTGAAATTGCAACAGCAGCGGAACAATTCCTTGGAAAAAAGAAGGAAGACCGTGAGAATGAAGCGCGTGAAGTTCTTGAGGGCCATTTGCGTTCGATTCTCGGTTCGATGACAGTAGAGGAAATCTATAAGAATCGCGATAAGTTTTCTCAGGAGGTACAGCGTGTTGCTTCCCAAGACCTTGCTAAAATGGGGCTAACCATCGTTTCTTTTACCATTAAAGATGTTCGCGATAAAAACGGCTACCTTGATTCTCTCGGGAAGCCGCGAATTGCTCAAGTAAAGCGTGATGCAGATATCGCTTCAGCCGAAGCGGATAAAGAAACACGCATAAAAAAAGCAGAAGCAGATAAAGAAGCAAAGAAAGCGGAGTATGAGCGTGCGACGGAGGTTGCCGAGGCTGAAAAAACCAACAAGCTGAAGGTGGCTGAATTCCGCCGCGAGCAAGAAAGCGCGAAGGCCCGCGCTGACCAGGCGTACGATCTCGAAACAGCAAGAGCGAAGCAGGATGTGACAGAGCAGGAAATGCAGGTGCGGATTATTGAGCGCCAAAAGCAAATTGAGCTTGAGGAGAAAGAAATTCTTCGTCGCGAGCGTCAGTACGATTCTGAAGTGAAGAAAAAAGCAGATGCTGATCGCTACGCTGTGGAGCAGGCAGCTGCTGCACATAAGGCGAAGCAAATGGCAGAGGCAGACGCAAACAAATACCAAGTAGAAGCGATGGCAAAGGCCGAAGCAGAACGCGTCCGAATGGACGGTCTTGCGAAAGCGGAAGCACAGCAGGCTCAGGGGCATGCGGAAGCGGAAATTATTCGCCTAAAAGGTATTGCTGAAGCAGAAGCAAAAGAAAAGATCGCTCAGGCATTTGAACAATTCGGTCAAGCAGCAGTTATGGATATGATTTTGAAGATGCTTCCAGAGTATGCGAAGCAAGTGGCAGCTCCAATGGCTAATATAGACAAAATTACTGTCGTCGATACTGGGGGCGGAGATGGTGCTAACAGCGGCGCTAACCGGGTGACCGGCTATGCCACTAACCTGATGGCAGGATTGCAGGAATCGTTGAAGGCCTCTTCCGGTATTAACGTGAAAGAATTGATTGAGAACTTCTCTGGAAAAGGAAACGTACGACAAAGCATCGACCAGTTGACGTCGGAGCTTGCAGGGGCGCAAGTGGAAATGGCTCCTGCAGGAGAACAGCAAGCTGGTGAAAATAAATAAGAAGCGAAAACAGGTGCGTGCAGAAATGCATGTATCTGTTTTTTTATGACAAAATGAAATTTTTCTTGTATTTATAGGTATTCACCCAGTCCCCATCTTAGGCATTTGCATATTCTTTATTGAGATTAGAAAATGGGGAGGAGCTTTGACATGAATAATGGTATGGAAATGTGGAACCAAGGTGAAGAAATGATGATGGATGACGAGAGAATTAGACCGTTTGGCTTCGGAAGACCATTCGGATTTGGGTTTGGAAGACCATTTGGGTTTGGGTTTGGAAGACCATTCGGCTGGGGATTCGGCAGGCCATTCGGATTCCGTCCATGGGGATATGGAAGGCCATTCGGCTGGGGAGGTCCGTTCGTCGGCGGTGTGCTAGGAGGACTTGTCGGCAGTGCCTTGTTCAATCCGTATTATGGTGGTTACGGATATCCTTATGCACCTTATAACCCATATTATTACTATTGATCAAAAAAGCAGAAGCCAGGGGCTTCTGCTTTACTTTTCTATCAGTTTTTCCAGGTCTATCCGTTTGTGGATTGCATACATAACAGGTACGCCGATTACCATAACAATAAATTCACCTGCTGCCACTACTGCCCAAGTCTCCATGAAAGGAAGATGAGCAACAATGTTCAACTCCCAAGCAATCAGGAACATGGTAAAGGTGAAAACAATGGTGTTTACCACCATTCGTGCAAGGATATTCTTGATGAATTTCCCGGTTATAATGGTGATGAACAGAGCGACTGCAGACTGCCCGACCCCAAAATAAAGATCCATGACTCCATTCGGAGAGAAAAATAAGTTGGCTAGAAACACGCCAACAATGATACCGTAGAAGTATTTTTTGTTAAATACGACAAGGTGGTTGAACATTTCAGGAATCCTAAGCTGAATCTGCTGGAAAGCCAAGGGCTGGATCAATGCACACATGGCAATATAAAGCGCCGCAATGATGCCATTGCGGACAATCATTCTATTATTCATCTCATCTATCTCCTTAGTTTTTTATCGTGGGAGGTTCTCGAACCACGTGGGTCATTTGCCCGAAGAATAATTATAGACCACTTCCAGCTGTAGCACAACAGGAAAATCATTGGAAAGAGGGGGACAGGCACGCTTTAGCGTAGCAAAGCGTGCCTGTCCCCCAGTGTGGTAGTGTGGTAAAGCGGTTCACCCATCTCCTTTTGAGAAGCTATTCCTTGACAAACTCAGGTTTTTTCAGTATGTTATGAATATAAACTTAACTAGTTCTCCTAAAGGGGAGTAGCTTTTACAGTAATGTCGTCATTTCGGAGGAAACTCTCCCGGCGTTACTGGCAACGAATGTTGTTAGCAAGACCTTTACCATCCGGTATAGGTCTTTTCTGCATTTAAAAGACCTTTGCCGGTTTGAGGCAAAGGTTTTTTTCAATCGGAGCAAAAAAGCTCCTGCCGCCAGTGCCTCTCAAGAACTAAATCTATTTTTAGGGGGAGATTTTGATGAAAAAGAAAAAATCAACAATGGCGGAACTAACCCAAAAATACCGTGAAGAGCTTCTGAGAGATAAAGATCAACTCGCAAAAATAGAAATACGGCTAGATGAAAAACTCTGCCGAACGGGGAAATAGGAGAACAAAATGTTTAGACAAAGGAGATATATTGATGCTTTTAAGAAAATATATGGCTCTTATGGGAATAGGAGCAGCAAAAATTGATCTAGTTTTAGAAAAAGAAAGCTATCAGCCTGGTGAGTTGGTTAAAGGTTACTTTCTTCTACATGGCGGAACGGTGGAGCAGGAGTTGAAGCGAATTGACTGCGACCTGGTAGCCAAAAATGCATCATCCGAAATGGAAAAAGTCCTTAATTCGATTACAATTTTAAGTTCTTCGAAAATCGATGCTGGTGAAAATGGAAAAATTCCAGTGTCCTTTAGGCTGCCAGAGGTTTTGTACGAGGGCGAAAATCAGTCAGGCTATTATACTTTTAAGACGAAGCTAACCTTTACAAAAGGGGCGGAAAGCCACGACCTTGACGTCATCCGAATTGTCCAGCCTTACACCGATTTGAACAAGGAGGAAAATCAAGTTGAGGAAACTTTTTAAACGCTTGAAATTTGTCCTTAAGTTTTGGCGATTTCTCCCGTTTGTAAAAGATTTTTTCCTATCGAAAGAAGTTGCCGCCAATAGGAAAATGATCAGCATTCTGCTGATGGTGGCCTACGCCTTGTTCCCGTTTGATATCATCCCGGATTTCCTAGCATTTTTCGGAGTTGTAGACGATATTATTGTAGCGGGCTTCATTCTTGAAAGAATGGTAAAGATGGCGCCGGAAGACTTGAGGGAGAAACATGGATTGGCAGAATTGCTATAAGTGATTTTCCAGTTTTCCCGCTTTAAAACTTGAAAAGCCTCTTTGAATATATTAGTATGTAAACATATCCAATAACTATATATTGTTGCTGAAACTTTCAATACAACTATATATCGTGTTGCCTTAAGAAAAGATGCCATTATGGCTTAATAGGGAATCCGGTGGAAAGCCGGAACTGCCCCCGCAACTGTATGTGCTGACGACTTGAATATACCACTGTACAACATGCTTGATTTAATCAGGTGTCTGTACGGGAAGGGTTCATGGCAGGATGACGCACGAGTCAGGAGACCTGTCTTTCTTAAACTGTTTCAACTTCTTCGGGGACTAGGAAGATGGAGCGAAGGCGGCAGGAGATTATGCCATTGCGTGCTTGATCTTTTGCTGCTCTCGTCCTGTTTTCCGTCCGGTTCTCCGGGCGGCTTTTTTTTTACCCGCAAGTTCATTGACATTAAAGGAGGCACTCCCAATGGGTCCTGAAACGGAAACGACTGTAAAAAATATCATCGAATTAGCAGAAGGTGCTTGTGCAGCGCATGGATTGGATGCAAAGGAAATCACGAGTAAAATTATGGCGCTTCGCGGTACGGATGCTGAAGCGCTCCAGCAGGCGACTGTCTTGGCCTTGAATAAAATTGCAATGGACGAGCCTGAATGGACATTTGTCGCTGCACGGCTCCAGCTTGAGACACTATACAGGGAAGCAGCTTCTCATCGATGCTACGATCATACAAGGAAGTATGGTGATTTTTACAGCCTTATCAGCACGCTTATCGAAAAAGGTATTTATTCTGAGAAGCTCTTTGGTGCTTATTCTGAAGCAGAAATCCGCGAACTGGCGGAAACAATCGATCCAGAATGCGATCTGCTTTTTAATTACATAGGATTGTTTATGCTTGCGGATCGGTACCTTGCGAAAGACCATGACCGCAAAGTGTACGAGCTGCCGCAGGAAAGATTCATGATCATCGCGATGGCGTTAATGATGGATGAAAAAACAGAATCAAGGCTTTCCTTAGTAAAAGAAGCCTATTGGGCGCTTAGCCGACTGTATATGACGGTAGCGACCCCGACACTTGCAAATGCGGGTAAAAGCTATGGACAACTTTCGTCCTGCTTCATCGATACGGTTGCAGATTCTCTCGACGGTATTTATCTGAACAATTGGGATATCGCCAGATTAAGCAAAGATGGTGGGGGAATTGGAATTTATTATGGTAAAGTCAGGGCACTAGGCTCGGATATCAAGGGTTTTAGAGGGATGTCATCCGGAGTGGTCCCTTGGATCCGCCTTCTGAATGATACGGCAGTCAGCGTGGATCAGCTTGGCCAGCGCCAAGGAGCGGTAGCCATTTATCTCGATTTGTTCCATAAAGACATTATGAACGGTTTCCTTGATTTAAAGACGAACAACGGGGATGAACGTCGCAAGGCCCACGATATTTTTACAGGAGTGTCTGTGCCGGATCTTTTTATGGAAAAATTACTGGAAGTCGATGAATCCGGGCGCAGCATTGGGGAGTGGCATACCTTCTGTCCACATCAAGTGAAACAGCTTATGGGATGGAAGGATGACAAGGGTAATGCACTTGGCCTGGAGGATTTTTACGATGAAAGCGATCGCAAATACTTTACGGAAAAGTATGAAGAGGCTGTAGCTAACCCGCTTCTGCCGCGAAAGACGTATCGGGCAATGGACATCATGGCAAGAATCATGGTTGCCCAGCTGGAGACGGGAACGCCGTATATGTTTTACCGGGATGAAGTAAACCGGCAAAATCCGAACAAGCATGTTGCTGGTGAAGGGCGGACATCGATCTATTGCAGCAATCTGTGCACGGAGATTGCACAAAATATGTCAGCGACCGAGATTGTGAAAGAGTACGAGGATGAAGATGGAAATCTAGTCATAGTAAGGAAGCCTGGCGATTTCGTTGTCTGCAATCTTAGCTCTATCAATCTAGCGAGAGCTGTACCTGCAGGTGTCCTCGATCGAGTTGTGCGGGTAGCGATGCGGCTTCTTGATAATGTGATTGATATCAATACGATTTCGGTTGGACAGGCTCAGAGGACGAATCGAAAATATCGCGCAGTTGGACTTGGTACCTTTGGCTGGCACCATTTGCTTGCACTCAAAGGAGTTGCTTGGGAAAGTGATGAGGCTGTAGAGCTTGCTGATGGAGTGTACGAGGATATTGCTTTTTATGCGATAAAAGCTTCTATGGAGCTTGCAAAAGAAAAGGGGAGTTACAGTGCATTTGAAGGATCGGAATGGCAGACAGGTCGTTATTTTGAGCGGAGAAAATACGATTCTGATCGCTGGAAAGAGCTAAAGGGAGCTGTGCGGGAGAGCGGCATTCGCAATGGCTGGATGATGGCTGTCGCCCCGAATTCGTCAACGGCAAAAATCGGGGGATCTACTGATGGAATCGATCCGCTGTATTCTGTGGAATACGCAGAGGAAAAGAAAAACTTTAAGTTCAAAGTGACGGCTCCTGATTTGAACCATATTACGTACAATTTTTACCGGAGGGCTCGTCATGAACTTGATCAAACATGGAGCATCAGGCAGAATGCAGCAAGGCAGAGGCATATTGACCAAGGCGTGAGCTTCAATCTTTACGTTAAGCACAGTATCAAAGCGAAGGAACTGCTGAATCTTCATTTGGAGGCTTGGAGGCAGAAGTTGAAAACGACCTATTATGTGAGAAGCACTTCTCAGGCGGAAATCGAGGAATGTGAATCCTGCCACAGCTAATGAGGTGTGGGAACATTGACAACAGGAGGAGAAAATGGATATTCAAATACCGATGAAAAAAATCAAGCTGCTGAATCCTGCGCACCCGAACAAATCGACAGGCATCATCAATGGCAGGTCCTCCGGCCTGCTGAATTGGAATGATATCGCTTATCCGCAGATGTATGATCTCTATCAAACGTTGCTTTCGAATTTTTGGAAGGCGCAGGAAATTAACATGCAGGATGATATCAAACAATGGGATTCCCTTACGGAGACGGAGCAGGATGTATTTTTGCGCATCAATACCCAACTCGCTTCGCTTGATAGCTTGCAGACACCGACGATGAGCCAAGTTGCAGATTATGTCACGGATTCGAGCTTTAAGGCGATTTTTGCAGTGATTTCGCAGCAGGAGGCTGTCCATAACGAGTCGTATTCGTATATTCTTAGCTCGTTGGTTCCATTGAGCGAACAAAACGCGCGCTTTGATCAAGCAAAGAACGACCCTGTGGTGCAGAAGCGGAATGCGCTGATTCTGGAGGCATATGAGGCTTTTCGACAGCATCCTTCTGCTTCGAATCTTTTCCGGCTAGGAGTGAATTCGGTCAATCTCGAGGGGATTTACTTTTATGCTGGGTTTGCGTTTTTTTATCATCTTGCACGGCAGCAGAAGATGCTGAAAACGAGCACGATGATTAGCTATATTCAACGAGATGAGATGCAACATGCATTTTTAGTTTCGCAGTTTATCAGGATTTTATTGACGGAGAATCCAGAATTGAATACGGACGAGAATCTTCAATATATATACGACTCGGTGCATGAAGCGGTGGAATTGGAGAAGGAGTGGGCAGGGATTATCCTGAAGGATATTCAGGGAATCGATTTGGACGAGTTTGGGTTGTATGTAGAGTATCTTGCGAATAAGCGTCTTCGCCAGCTTGGGTTGGGTAATCTCTATGAGGAGAGAGACAACCCGATGCCGTGGATTCATGTGTTCAGCGATGAAATGATCAATGAAACTAAGTCGGATTTCTTTGAGCAAAAGTCAAGAACGTATACGAAGGTTACCCAGTCTAATGGATTTGATGAGCTGTAAATGAAGGCAGTGGTGATTTTTGCCTCGATTACCGGGAATACGCGCGAAGTGGCAGAAATACTTGCGGGGTTTCTGCGAGGATCTGGTGTGGAGGTTGTTGCATTAAAAGCTGCCGAGTTTCGTTGGGGGGACTTGGAGAGCTGCGATATTGCAGTTGTGGCTTCTTACACTTGGGGAGATGGCGAGCTTCCGCTGGAAATGGAGAGTGTGTTTCGTGCTTTCGAAGAGCAGAATGTCGGGAGTGTTGTAACGGGGATTGCAGGAACGGGAGACAGCTTCTATCCGTATTTTTGCGGTGCTGTCGATCGATTTCGGGACATGCTATATGTGCATACGGATCTTGCTGCAACATTGAAAATCGAGTTGGCCCCGCAGGAAAGGGACATAGAGCGCTGCAGGAAATTTGTGGAGACCCTTCTGGCGAGAGTAAGGAGAAGGTGTAAGGAGAAAGCTGAAAAGTAAAGGTGGAAGTGGGAGAAATGTTGCCAAGTAAAGTGGTGCCTTTGAAGTGGTGCCTGACCCCCAGTGAGGTGAAGGGGTAAAGCAGTGCAGCGAAGCGTCAGCGGAGCGGAAATGAAAGAGCGCGAGTCAATATGCTCGCGCTTTTTGCTACTATCCTCTCTTTTTGAAGCTCCTGCATTTTTATAGAGAAGACAATCTCTTAAACGGTACCCTTGTTGATTTATATAGAGGTGCTGCTGTTTTGCTCAGGGAAATTAAACATTGATGGGAATACCTTTCTGATATATTGAATTGTTCAACGAACTTTTGATATCGAATCCACCTAGGCACTGTATGATAGCCTCGCGCTTTTGCAACAGGCATAGGATAAGACCTGCATCAAGGTCGCAATATTGTCCTTATTTCATGAGAATTTCCAGTATACAGTTAGTTGGATTCTCAATCATCATATTTTTCATCAAAAAACGCCGGATTTCTCATCCGAAGTTTTGATGTACCTTTGCGCTTTCTCTCATCTTGGAAGACTTTATAAAAAAGATTCCCGTCATGATGATAGAAAGGCAACCAAAGAGGACGCACATAAGCTGTAATCCTACGCTATCCAGTAAAAAGCCTGTCAGCAATAAAACGACTTGAAAGGTCACTCGGTCCAGCATATTCCGAAATGAAAAGAAGCGTCCGTGAAATTCTTTTGGCACTTTTGTTTGAAAAATGGTTGCAGCAGTTGGAAAGAAGCATCCGACTGAAAATCCAAATAGAGCGAAGGATACGATGGTGATAACCGATTTATCAGCAAAGTAAAGAAGGAGTTGCGAAATACCTATAACGAGTGAACTTGTAAAAAGTACTTGATAGGAAGAGAAACGGCTGCTTATTTTTTTTACAATAAAGGCTCCTGTCATAAAAGCAATTCCTTCTGCTGTGTAAATCCATCCTTTGATAACAGCGCTATCTTGCAGCTCGCTTATATTGATTACCATTAGGTTAAAACCGCCAATAAAAAGAAGCGGGATTAGTGTCAGTATGAGGGTCATGAAAACAATGGGAAGTGTCTTGATGACAGGGAAAACTTCTTTGAAGCTTGCTTTGGATCGATGAATGCTCGTTGGCGACTGTTTTTCCTTTTCCTCAAATTCCAAGAAAAATGTGAAAATAAAGAGGATGATATAAGCTGCAAATGAAAGGATGTATAGCATGGATAAAGGAATGATGATGAGCAACATGCCCGCCAGCGCTGTCCCGAGTATACGGGAAAGGGTAGAGACATTCATATGTATGCCATTGAGCTGGAGCAGGTCTTTTTCGCTAACGATGAGAGGGATTGCCGCTTGCAGTGCAGGAAAGTAAAAAGCAGCAGAAATCTGTAGGCAAATTAGGAATATAAGCATCCACCATACGGAACCTGAGTGGATAGCAAACAGCATGAAGAGGACGGATCCCGCTCGGAGTAATCCTGCCGCAAGCATGACAAACTTCTTGCTCAGTTGATCTGTAAATCTGCCAGCTGCTGGGCCTACTGCAATCCCTGCTACTAATCCTGATGCCAATAAGAGTGATTTAAGGAAATCCGAAGGGACTTTTTCCTGCATGAATTCAAGATTACCAATGATGCCAAGCCATAGCCCAAGACCAGCAACAAACTCGCCGGATAGTAAAATCCAAACATTTTTATTTTTCCACATTACGTATCCTCGCTATTCCTTTTTGATTACTTATTAAAATATCATAATATTCACTTGATTGTAATACTTCGATACACTAAATATTTAAAAAATAAGGAATAAATTTGTGGCGGTGATGGCAGTACTCATTTAGGGTGCCTATAGTGGTGCCTGACCCCCAGTGCGGTGAAGAAGTAAAGCATCAGCGAGCCGAAGCGTGCCTGACCCCCAGTGCGGTGAAGAAGTAAAGCACCTGTTGCTCTCCCAGTAAGCAGTAGAAGGGAGAGCGGCAGGCGCCGTATCGTTAATAAATCACATATTATAATCCTTCAATCTCAAGCTTTTTAACTGGAAGAAAATCTTCACCAGTATCCATGTAGACAACCTTTATCTTATCTGCTTCTTTGAGATAGATAGCCAATGGTTCCCTTTCAGAAGAAACGCTATAGCTATGACCATTATCCAACAGGAAGGAGATAACGGTATAGTCACCGGATTTTTCTTTATACACGCGTTTTACTGTTCCGGTAACCTTCTTTTCATCTGAATGTGAACTTCTATCAACACTGCCTCCGCCCCTTTGAAGTGCGATCCTGTAAAGACGAAGCGCTTCATTTGGAGTATTTCCGTATGCAGAAATCTCTTGGTTTGCTGCTGATACAATAAAATAGTTCTGTAGGAATCCATTTGAATCGAGAACTGGTGTTAGCCAGCTGGCCTCTCCGTAGAAGTTGTAGAGGACCGGCATTTTTCCTTGCCATTTCTTCTCGATAAATTTTTTCTCAATGATTTGTAATGTCCCTTGCGAATCCATATAGGCTTCTTGGGGGTTGCCGGAATAATAAGTAGCCTTCCCGCTTCGAGCATTTGTTAGCGAATATCCCAGCATGGAATCTACGCCTTCCTTTGGACTCGTAAAATCAGTAAAATAATACATTTCGCCCTCAGGAGAAAAAATAGGCGTTACATTTGCTTCTGTTCCTTCATCAGAAGGAAGTTTTACATCCGACTTTCCGAATAAGCTGTTCCAAAAACCGTGAACATAATTACCAAAGTAACTGTTTTGGAGACTCACAGCTTCTGGGGAAACAGCGCCATCGATGAAAGCAGGAACCTTATCAATTGTATAGGCTAGAGTTTTTCCATTAACCGCATCTACCATAACAAGGCCTGTTGTTTTGAAACCATTTCGTCCAGAAATGTATTTACCATAGGTTCTGATAAAATAGGGCTTTCCTTTTTCATCGATTTCAAGCTGTGTTTCACCATTAAAAATGGCGGTAGGATATTCATTTCTGATATGCCGCTCAATATTTTTATTGAAGTAAGACGAAGGAGTGTAAGTCATTTCTTTTTTAATAAACTTAGGGTTAGCGGTTGAATCAGTCGCGCTTAAAATAAAGTAACCCGGTGTTTTATTGCCTTTCACCCATTTGAAGAAACCAGAAAACTCTACAGGGGCAACATAGACATAATCACCGTCTACCTTTTGAATTTGAAGGTTGCCTAATTCATAGTAGCTTGTATTTGGGACTTGCCCGAAGGCTTTCTTCATTTTATTTCTTGCGAATTGAGGCGGGACACTTGCGGGCGTTTCTTTCTCGTCAAATACCTTTATTTCCACCTTTTGTTCCATCTTTGCACTATCGTATTTTTCGTTTGCATTAAAGATTGGTGCTGTTAGGAAATAAACCGCTATAGCAAAGAAACAGATAGAAATAAAGAACTTTACCTTTCTTTCGCTGCCTGTGGAAAAAAGCACTCCCGCTATGGACATGAGCAGTGCCGGAAGCCATAGCGAGGAAGAGTTACGATCAAGATTTGTAATATAAAAGACAGCTAGTGTAATGATCATAAATATTACTGCAACTGTCACTAGACCTTGGCCTGCAAGCTTGAAGCTGCTATTTTGCTTGCTGCTATCCGCAGTTGCGCCTTGCTGTTTTTTGATCACCTTTAGATTCCTTGGTTTCCCGCTTGACAAAGGAACCAGTAGGAGAGCGGCTACAAGACCGCAAATTAGCGAAAATAATAGTAAACTATTCATTAAATATCCCTTCCATCCTTTTCATTAATTAAACAATACTACGAAAACCAGTGGCAGAAAGTTTCATTTTGTACATTAATGTCCTGAAGCGTGCCTGACCCCCGATGCGGTGAAGTGCTAAAGTGGTATGGGTCCTAGTCTTTCTAGATGGTTTTGTTCATTAATTAAGCTATGCTTAGTATATAGATGGCATTAATGAAAAACTGTTTTATGAATTAATCTTTATATATCATGAATATACGGTATAGATGGGATAGTAGATAATTTACTTGTACAGGAGTGAGGCGTATGAGAGGAATAGATAAAGTTTTTCGAGAAAGAATTGGGTTTCCCCAGGATGTAAAAGTAAATTTTAGTACTATAAGTGAGCTTCTGGAATGTATAGCGAAAACAATTCCGTTCGAAAACCTTTGCGTTATCAGGGGAGAAGTGCCTGCAATAAGTGAGCAAAGCATTATAGATAAAATCCTGGTTCGGCAAGAAGGCGGGCTATGTTACGAATTGAATGCTCTTTTGTATATGTTTTTAAAAGAAAACGGTCTTGATGCAAAGCTTGTCGGAGGAGCGGTGTATCATAAGGATGACGGTCAATTTAGTCCGACAGGAAGGACGCATGTGGCCATCCTTCTTTCATGGGAAAAAGAGCATTTTCTTGTGGACACAGGGTTCGGCGGAAACTTGCCGCTGGTGCCGGTACCGCTAAATGGTGAGGTAGTTCAGTCGCGAAATGGAAGATTCAGGATTATCCAGGAAGAAAGCAAGTATGGGGATTATTGCTTGGAAATAAAATTAAATAAAGGGAAAGAGGGATGGAGAAAAGGGTATGCTTTCAGATGTAATAAAACTAATTTTACTTGGGAAGAACTGAGAGAAATACAGAGAGTTATAATAATCCATCCTGAATCACCATTTAATAAGCGCCCACTGCTTACGAAATTTACAGAGAAAGGAAACGTTGTATTGACAGAGGATAGTTTCGTAGAATGGAACGGCGAACAAGTCAGCAGAAAGCAGCTAAGCCAAGAGGAGTACCGCAGCCTTGTAAAAGAGTATTTTAATATTGTACTAGAATAAAGCGTGCCTGACCCCCAGCGCGGTGAAGCAGTAAAGGGGTGCCAAGACAGATTGTCCAAAGCACCCTTTTCTCTGTTCAACCGGAGCAAGTCCGCTCAACCGGTCTCAATCAGCGTGTTATCAGCCAACTTCCTTTGATAGGAGAGGCTTGTTCATTTTAGCGCTCTCGAATACTTTTCCGAGTTTTTCTTCGCCCTTCAGGAAGGTTTCGTTTGCTGCATCAAGAGATGGAGCGTCTTTTTTCAATTCTTCCGCTTTTGCTTTGTAGGAAGCGGAGAACTCATCAATAGCAGCTTCCAGGTCTGCCTTTTGGTCTTTCAGGTCTGCAGGAACTTCAAGCTTATCTAATGCTGAAGAAACAGCTGCCGCCGATTCAGCCGCTTTTGTCTTCATATCAGGAGTTTGCTCCTCTGGTGCAGCGTTTTCGAATGCATTCAAATCTGCATCAGCGTCATTGATTGTTTTCGATATTTCCATTGAAAGTTTATAAAGTGATTTCTTTACATTGTCTCCTGATGCTTTGCTCTCTTCTTTTGTTCCTTCTGACGCTTTTTCCCCTTTCTCGCCTCCGGAACAGGCTGTAAGGCCGATTGCAAAAACAAGTGCAGTAGCCAGTAACCAAAACTTTTTCATGCGTAAATGTCCTCCCTTTTCTATGTATATACCGCCTTAGTGTGTCCCCATATAAATGAACACAGAAGGCAGCTACTATATTATAAAATTTGTTTCAAATAATTTCAACTTTTTAAAAATGAAAGAATATAACATTATCAATTAAGCTGAAACCCTTGATATATATGGCTTTATCTCAACCTGAAGTAATAAAAAATAATGTTGGACTATTCGAAATTATTATACATCTATTTCTAACTTAATGTAAGTTTATGAAAATATTCCAGTATCTCTCCGCTTTTTCATACCGCTATTTTTCCTAAAGTTCTGCATCTCCCTTAACAAGCTTCCATATATTGAGTATGAATGAAGAACAAGGGGGGCGGCAGCCTATGAAAAGAGAATATAATTATTTTCAGGAGCCGACAGCAAGTAATCCGGCTTATGCACCCGATGGTAAAAAACTTCGATTTATTGCTGACTATGATGGCCAGCCGCAAATATGGGAACTAGACGGGGAAGGGGGAAAGCCGGTAAAAATAACTTTCTCAAAAGAACGGATTACATTATTTAAATTTATCGGCAACAGCGGGATGGCGATTCTAGGAATGGATGCGGATGGGGACGAAAAGCAGCAGCTTTTTCTCCTGAAGCAGGGAGCCGAACCCTTGCCTCTGACGGATGATCCTCAGCATGTACATCATTATGGAGGCGCTTCACCTGATGGACGATGGATTGCCTGGTCCAGCAACAGAAGGAATCCAGCCTTTTTCGATATTTATATTCAAAATCTTGCTAGTCTTCAGCATTACCCTGTTTTCATTGGTGACGGAACATATGAATCTATTGCCTGGTCTTTAGATGGGAAGGAGCTTATCTTGCGGCATACCAATTCCCCGCAGGATCATGATATCGGAGTCTTGAATATCTCCACAGGTAAGGTGAGATGGTTGACGCTCCACAAGGGGGAAGCGGGATTTAAAAGCGTCCACTTTAGCAGGGATGCTTCGAAGCTTTATCTTTTAACGAATATAGGGAGAGAGTTTTACGGTCTCGCTTCCTTAAGCCTCGCTTCCGGGGAAGTTTCGTGGTTATGTCGGGACCCTTGGGATTATGAGGGACTTGTGATGAACAAGGAAAAAACAAAGCTTGCTTTCAGTGTAAATGAGGGCGGGGTGTCTCGCGGCGTTATTGCAGATCTTTTATCGGGCAGGTTTTACACATGGGATACACCAGTGGGTGTAATTTCTGACCTTTCTTTTTCTTCAGATGGGAAAAAACTTGCGTATGCATTCAGCGGACCAGGGTTTCCTCAGGAAATATGGCGGTTAAAACTATCAGAAGCAACCCCAGATAGGTTAACCGATTTTGGGGAATTAGGAGAGGACGTAAGAAAGGAACTGGAACATGAGATGATTTCCTATCGGACATTTGATGGTATGGAAGTGCCTGCTTTTCTTTACAGGCCATCGTCAATTATACAGGAGCCACTCCCGGCTGTTATTTACCTTCATGGCGGTCCAGAGAGCCAGTCTCGGGCTTCCTATTCCTCCTTCGTTACTTATCTTGTTCGGAAAGGATACGTCGTTTGTGCGCCAAATTTCCGAGGAAGTACAGGTTACGGGAAAAGTTACACTCATCTAGATGACGGGAGGAAACGGATGAATGCTGTAAGTGACATTGTTTTCCTTGCTGAATGGCTGAAATCCGAAGGTAGCACCGATCCTGCGAGGATTTCCTTGTTGGGTGGGAGCTATGGGGGGTTCCTAGTACTCGCAGCCCTCACGCATTATCCGCAACTTTGGGCTTCGGGTATCAGCATTGTTGGAATATCGAGTATCAGAAGCTTTTTGGAGAATACGAGTCCTTGGAGGCGAAGGCACCGGGAAGCTGAATATGGAACGGTTGAACGTGATGGGGATTTCTTTGACAGGATTGATCCTGTGCACCATACAGATAGAATTCGGTCCCCTTTAATGCTGATTCACGGTGCGAATGATCCTAGGGTTCCTATTGGGGAATCGGAACAGATGGCGGCCAAGCTGAGAGCGAGGCATCACCCTGTTACTTACATCCGATTCGAAGACGAAGGACACTCTTTGCTGAAAATGAAAAATAAAGTTACCGCTTATAGTAAAATGGGAGCCTTTCTTGAACGGATTAACGGATTACAGTAAAGAAGCGTGCCTGACCCCCAGCGCTTTAAAGCGCTGGGGGTCAGGCACGCTTCAGTTAGTTAAAGGACGTAGAGATAGACGCTAAGGAAATGAGCAAGGCTTCCGAGCAGAATGAAGACATGGAAGATTTCATGGTAGCCGATATGCTTCATTTCCATGAATCTTGGCTTAATCGCATAAATCATTCCGCCAATCGTATAAAGTACGCCGCCCGAAACGAGCAGAGCCATACCTCCTGCCGAAAGGCTGTTAGAAAGTGGGGAAGCTGCAAAAACAATCATCCATCCCATTGCAATATATAGAGCGGTAGACAGCCAACGCGGCGATTCGAACCAGACTAGTTTAAAGACAACGCCTGCAACAGCAGCTGCTAGAATGACAGAAAAAAGAATCCAGCCAGTTTTACCGTTTAATGTAATTAGGCAAAAGGGAGCGTATGTTCCAGCAATCAAAATATAAATCATGGAGTGATCAAGTCTTCGAAGAAAATGAATCACTTTATCCCTCGCAACTGCCATATGGTATGTTGCAGAAGCGCTGTATAACATCATCAGACTTACACCGAAAATAACCACTGCAGTCATTACCTCCTCAGATGGGGAAACATATGCTGCTTTCGCCACCATCATCAAAAGACCTGCAAACGAGAGTATAGCACCAGCCAAATGAGTAAAACCATTAATAGGTTCCCGGACAAATTGATTCATCGAAACACTCCTTATATAACATCATGTAGTTTTAGTAACTACATAATAATATACGCTTATACTATCATGTCGTCAACATTTACCTTTCATGGTAATCAAGCTATAATAAGGTCAACAATTTAAAGTGGGAGATAAATAATATGGAAATAGAGCATGTATTGAACAATCTTGGCTCTGACAAGAAAATAAATCTTGAAGACATTCCAGACATTGATCTCTATATGGATCAAGTTATTCAGCTTTTTAAGAATGCCTATAAGGATACAAGACGCAACGAAAAGGACAAGTTGTTGACTAAAACAATGATCAACAACTATGCGAAGGGAAAGCTGTTTTTCCCGATAAAAAATAAAAAATACACAAAAGAGCATGTCATGTTGGTCAGTTTGATCTACCAATTGAAGGGAACATTGTCCATTAACGAAATCAAAGAGTCATTGAATGGAATAAATGAAAAGGTAATGACGGACGAGCTTAATCTTGCAGATTTTTACCAAAGCACCTTAGACCTTATGGACCAAAATGTTCTCGCGTTTACTGAAGAGGCTAAAGAGATTGCAATCGCAGCAGAAAGTAAACCTTCCGCGAAGGATGATAATTATCTTGAAGAAATATTGATCCTCGTAAGCCTTGCTCATAAAAGCAATTTATACAGACGCGCAGCGGAAAGATTAGCTGATAAAATTGCCGTAAAAAAATTTTCAAAATAAAACCTTATGGAGGAAGCGAGTTTCAGCTCTCCTCTTTAAGGTTTTTTTGTTGGTGGTCTAAGTTCCTATTACAAGCGCTTTAAAAAACATTATATTAATGGTTGGAATATTTTATTCAAAAATAATTATTTGTGAAAATTTTCTTATTTTACAATAACGATAAAAGTGGTACAATGTTTTGTGCGTCATTTTTTAGAGGGGAAATTGCCTTGTCGTTTGGGCAAAGTCCTAAAATTTGAAGATGAAAAGTTATTATAATTGTAATATTAAGAAAATTAAATTAATATTTCTAAAGTGGAAATTGTTTGACAGGAGGAGATCTACCATGAAGAACAACAGCGAAAACCAGCTTCAAAGAGGGCTGGAGGAGAGACATATCACGCTTATGTCTTTAGGAGCGGCCATTGGGGTCGGCCTCTTCCTCGGTGCGGGCAAAGCAATACGGATGGCAGGGCCAGGCATCATGCTTGCATATGCATTCAGCGGGCTCATTATTTTCTTCATCATGAGGGCCCTCGGGGAGATGGCTATTCATAAGCCTGTTGCAGGGTCATTTAGTAAATATGCACGCGACTATTTAGGACCGCTAGCCGGATATGTAACTGGATGGAACTACTGGTTTCTCTGGGTTGTTACTTGCATGGCCGAAATCACAGCTGTCGGCATTTATATGGAATTCTGGTTCCCTGATGTGGCGCGCTGGGTTTGGGCATTGGCCGCACTTGTGATTATGACATCTGTTAACTTTCTTGCTGTAAAAGCATATGGAGAGCTCGAGTTCTGGTTCGCTCTCATCAAAATTGTTACCATCATCGCCATGATCATCAGTGGACTGGGAATGATTATTTTTGGATTTGGCAACGGCGGTATTCCAACAGGAATTGAAAACCTTTGGAACAATGGCGGATTTTTCCCGAATGGAATAAAAGGTGTTCTGCTATCGCTTCAAATGGTTATGTTCGCCTACCTTGGAATCGAAATGCTTGGCGTAACCGCCGGTGAAGTGAAGAATCCTGAGAAAAACCTTGCGAGAGCAATTGATACAGTCTTTTACCGTATACTGATTTTTTATGTCGGCGCATTGTTTGTCATCATGTCGATTTATCCGTGGGAGGAAATTGGCACGAAAGGCAGCCCGTTTGTTATGACGTTTGAGCAGCTCGGCGTACCTGCAGCTGCAGGAATTATCAACTTTGTCGTCCTAACTGCTGCATTGTCTTCGTGCAATAGCGGGATTTTCAGCACAGGGCGAATGCTTTTCAACTTAGCGCAGCATGGGGAAGCCCCTCAGCCGTTTGGAAAAGTAACAAAAGGCGGTGTTCCAGGATTTGCAGTACTTGCATCAGCTGGTGCACTTCTTGTCGGTGTTGTTCTCAACTATCTCGTTCCAGAAGAAGCTTTTGCCTGGGTAACGAGCATCGCGACTTTCGGTGCAATCTGGACATGGGGGATCATTCTCCTATCCCAGTTGAAATATCGGAAAAGCTTAAAACCAAACGAAGTGAAAAACTTGAAGTATAAGCTTCCGCTGTACCCGTTATCTTCGTACTTGTCCCTTGCATTCCTAGCATTCGTTATCGTCCTGATGGCTATCAGCACGAACACTAGGATTGCTGTCATTGTTGGCCCACTCTGGATTGGGATCCTAACGTTCGTGTACTATGCGAAAGGCTTCCACAAACGCTATCCAGGTGAATCAGATATCGATGAAAAAGCTGTTTAAAAGGAGAAATCCTTTTAATGGTGCAAGCATAAAGCAGATTTAATCTTGATGATTGGAGCAGAGACGCAAACCTCAAGCGAGAGCAGCTGAACATAGAAGGCCACTCAGGGGGCAGGAGCGTCCCAACGACTCGCAAAAAGCGAAGCGCATGGAGCGGAAAAACAATAAACCCTTTTAGGGATGTTGAAATATTTTCTAAAATAATCTGTCCTCAACCAGAGGCCTCCTCATAAAAGGGGGCCTTTCGTTGTGCTTCCCGAACAGATGGGCAAGCTGACAATAGCATTAAGCTAGAGTCTTTAGCTTCTAACGCTGTCCAGCCTGTAAAAAAGGAAAAGGATAGGTTACAATGAAAGAAAAACAGCAAGAGGATGATCTTTTTTGTATTTAACAGTGAAAGAAACAGCTGAATTCCTTTCGGCAACGGAGGCGAATATTGAAAGGCTCATTCGCCAAGGCAGGATTCGCGCCATTCATGACGGTGAACAGTATTTGATTTACAAAGAGCAATTCAATACACACCTCAAACAAATGGAAAAATACTGGAAGTTGATGGAAGAATATGATAGCGAGCCAATTCCAGAGGATATTGATATAAAAGACGAAGATTGATAGAAAGGCATGCTGCCAAAGCGATGGCAGCATGCCTTTTCACATTGAAGTTTGAAAAAAATGGGCGTACACTAGAAATAGAAGGAAATACAACAATGATGTTCACCCTGCTCCATTTATATGAAATGGGAGGGAAAGAAAATGGCTACGCTCATTGCCTATGCCAGCAAGTATGGCTGTACGAGGAAGGCTGCCGGATTGTTATGGGGGAAGCTGGATGGAAGAACAGACATGGTGAACCTTGTTAGAGAGAAAAAGGTTGACTTGTCACAATATGAAAAAGTCATTCTGTGCGGCTCGATTTATGAAGGAAGGATTCAGCGGAAGGTCAAGAAGTTTACCGAAAAACATCTCGATGAACTGCTGCAAAAAAAAGTAGGGCTTTTCATTTGCTGCATGAAAAGCGGGGAGGCAGCACAAGCCGAGTTGGAGCATGCTTTTCCGAAAGACTTACTGGAACACGCAGTAATCAGTGATTTTTTCGGCGGAGAATTGTCGCTATATGATATGAACTTGATTGACAAATTCCTCATTAAGGTTATTTCTAAGAGGGATGACAGACTTACGCACGATACGAGTAATTTGTCGCTGGAAAAAATCCAACACTTCGCCGAAGTAATGGACTCTGTATAAAGACACCTCATTTATTACTAAGGCTTCCGGAACGCGGATGACCGGAAGCCTGTTTAATTCCTTTCTTTAATGAATGTTGTGTAAAATATGGTGTTATTATCACTATATTTCTAGTTAATATATAATTTAGGAAAAGTCAATGGGGTCATAGGTGGGTGGATGGAACGCGGTCCGTTTTAGTGTAGAAGAATTGATGTATTATTTTTTTGAAAAAGGAATGCTTGAACAAGGGCTTGGTTTCAAGCAAAATTACTTAGTAACGGGCAGCGTTAAGAAGAATTTACGCTGCGGCCTGTTAACAAGGAAACGCTCGACAGTATTGCCGCAGGGAAAGAGGCCTTTCGTATATATGATTATAATACTATTAAAAGGACGCAGAAAAACTTAAATTCAATGGAGTTTTTCTGCGTTCTTTTTTAGGATGTACAGATTAATGATCTACTGTAACTATTTTAGAGTGACCGTATATATATTGCTGTTTGCCGATCCGCACCTCCTTTTGTCATAAAAGAAGCGCTCCCTTCCATCAGGGAGCGCTTTTGCAAGGTTCACGGGGAGCCTGTTGGATATTAGCGTTATTTTTTGGAAGTTCCACCACGACTTCTGTCCCTTCGCCGGGATTGGAGGAGAAACGGATCTTTCCGTTATGCGCTTCGACAATCTTGAAACTGACTGTGAGGCCTAGTCCGGTTCCTTTTTCCTTTGATGAGTAGAAAGGTTCGCCGATTCGTCCCAGCATTTCTTTGGATATGCCGCAACCGTTATCCTTCACCGTTACCATCACTTTTCCGGTGCCGGAATCACAGACGTAGACATTTACAATGCCGCCATTTGGGGAAGCCTCAATCGCATTTTTAATGAGATTGATAAAAAGCTGTTTGAGTTGATTTGGTTCACACTCGAGAACAACTTTTCTATCCAGAAAGACAAAATGCAGTTCGACATTATACAAGCTTGCTTCAGTTTTTAATAGGGAAGTGACATCTGACAGAATGGTTTGGATATCAGCTTCTTTATGCTCTATTTGCTGCGGTTTTGCAAGCATAAGCAGTTCTCCGACAATATGATTGATCCGTTCCAGTTCTCCGAGCATGATATTATAATAATTTTGATGACTGCTGTCCTCCGTGCTGAGAAGCTGAACAAAACCTTTAAGCGAAGTCAGTGGATTGCGAATTTCATGCGCAACACTGGCAGAAAGCTCGCCTACAACCGACAGCTTTTCCGTACGGCGGAGCGTCTCTTCCGTTCTTTTTATTTCCGTAATGTTTTTTCCGTATCCAATGATACCCTCTATTTTGCCATTGACGATGATTGGGACGGAAGTACAGTGGAGCAAAACCGGCTTGTTATGCTTATCCAAAACTTGGATTTCTGATATATTCGGCTCTTTATTGCTGATGACAGATGCAAGTGCAGACAGTATTTGCTGCTTGCATTGCCCTTGGACAAGCTGTGCTACATGCTTGCCGATTGTTTCATCCACATGGAAGCCTGTAACAGACTCAAACTGTGGATTTAGGTTTGTAATATAGCCGTTTAAGTCAATCATATAGACAATTTCCGGATTGTAATCAAAAAGAGATTTGTAGCGTTCCTGATTAGCTTTCAGCATCCGGTGCATTTCTTTTCTTTCGGTGATATCCCTGCCTATGATGACAAGGCCCTCCCTGCTTCCGTCGCTTTTATAAAGCGGGACTTTCACCGTTTCAAATGTCTTCATGGAGCCATCCGACATTGGAATCATTTCTTCTGAATGTGTGACCTTGCCGTTTTTCCAAGCAATTTCGTCCGTCTTCTCACAGCCTGCAAATGCTTCTTGATAACGCTTACTGAACTGGCCAAGTTCGCTGTCCTTCTTCCCGCGATAATCAATACCCTGGAGCTGGAAAAGCTCCAATCCATATTGATTGGCTTCGATCCATCGCCCTTCACCATCCTTGAATGTTACGAAATCAAACATCGAATTGATCAAGGTAGCGAGACGCTTTTCATCCTCCCGCGAAGCATAAAGCTGTTCCTTTTTCTTCAAGGAAAAGGAGAAGAATAACCCGGCAACAAGAACATAAAAGGCTTCCTTCAAATGGTTAATGAGGTGGATATAATTTTCAGGTATGTGGTTTTCCAAAATGTAATTGCTTCCGACGATCCATAAGGCACTTGAAACGATAAAAATGATAATTGGCTTCTTCTTCATGAATCCTTTAAGCTCCGTTCTTTTTCAGGTACATATCGTCCTAGTATGCTTAGAATGAGATTAATTTAATACGTTATGGATATTGGAAATAGATTTATCTCTTCATATACTAGCACAAATCGTCTTGTAAAAAATGATAACTTCGTGTGATTTTTGAAAAAATACTATCGTCATTTCCATTGCTGTATCTTGAAAACTATAAAAGACAAGTGAAGAACAAAGATATTTTTTTAAAAAAAGATAGAATATTTTAAAGATTCAACTTTTATAATGATAGTAAGAAAATTAGACGAGGGGGAAGAGAATGAAAAAGATTCCGGGATTCATGCTTAAAATGCTCATGGTATTCCTTGCAGTGCTTTCGGGATGCGGAACGAAAGGGACGGACGGGGAAGCGGAAACAGCCGCTGGAAAGAAGACGCTGAGGGCAGTGACGGATGCGGCATATGCACCATTCGAATATATGGACAAGGGAAAGATTGTCGGTTTTGATATCGATATCGTGAAAGCAGCTGCAAAGGAAGCTGGCTACTCAGTAAAGGTAGATCATGTCGGCTGGGATCCTATCTTTGTGGAAATTGAGAAAAAACGTGCGGATATTGCAATATCATCGATTACAATTAACGATGACAGAAAGAAATCATATGATTTTTCCGTTCCATACTTCTTGTCCACGAATAAAATTCTTGTGCCGGAAGGAAGCAGCATAAAGGGTGCAGATGACTTGAAGGGCAAGGTCGTTGCTGTGCAAAATGGAACGACTGGCCAAGCGGCAATGGATGCGTTGTTAGGCAAAAATAATAGCAATATTAAAAAATTCGAGAATAATAATCTAGCCATTATGGAATTGATCAAAGGTGGTGCGGCTGCAGTTGTGGCAGACAACGCAGTGATTGAAGAATATGCAAAGAACAATCCGGACAAGAAGCTGAAGGTAATCAGTGATGATACATTTGACTTTGAGTTTTACGGAATAATGTTTCCTAAGGGCAGCGAAATCAAGGCTGATTTTGACCAAGCATTAAAGAAGCTTATGGAGAACGGGGAGTATTCCAGGATTTATAAAGAGCGTTTCGGTACAGAACCAGACATTGCTAAGCTAAAAGCGGAGGCAAAATAATGGACATCGGAATTATTATGGAATATACCCCCTTTCTCTTGAAGGGGACGCTTGTTACAATCCTTCTCTCGCTTGCGGGAATTGCGATTGGAACAGTGCTTGGACTTGGTATCGGGCTAGGAAGGATGATGAAGAACAAGCTGCTTTCTCTTCCATTTCGCCTTTATATTACTTTTTTCAGGGGAACGCCATTATTTGTACAGATACTCTTAATCCACTTCGGTGTTGTTCCGCTCTACAATGGGGAAACGAATGGTATCGCGGCTGCCATTCTTGCGCTATCGCTGAATGCAGCTGCCTATATTGCGGAAATTTTTCGGGCAGGCATTCAGTCACTTGATGGCGGCCAAATGGAGGCTGCACGTTCGTTAGGAATGAGTCACATTCAGGCAATGCGTCATGTCATTTTGCCGCAGGCATTTACAAGGATGATTCCGCCGCTTGGGAACGAGTTCATCGTCCTTCTTAAAGAATCATCGCTTGCTTCTATCGTGACAGCACCTGAAATTATGTACTGGGCGAGAGCAATGAACGGGCAATATTATAAAGTATGGGAGCCTTATTTAACCGCTGCGCTCATATACCTTGTGTTGACCATCTCGCTGAGCTTCCTGTTGAGCAGGCTTGAAGGGAGGCTAAAGACGGCATGATAAAAATCAAGGGTTTGAAGAAGTCATTTGGGGAAAATCATGTGTTGAAGGATGTCAATTTAACAATCGAACCGCAGGAAGTGGTTGTAGTCATCGGGCCATCAGGATCAGGGAAGTCAACGCTCCTCCGGTGTATCAACCTGCTGGAAGCAAGCAGTGGCGGGCACATTTTTATTGAAGGAAAGGATATCACAGACAAGAAGAATGATATTAACAAAATGCGGTCCGAAGTCGGGATGGTGTTCCAGCAGTTCAATCTGTTTCCTCATAAGACGGTGATGGAGAACATTATGCTCGCCCCGATGAAGGTGAAGAAAATCTCCAAACAAGCCGCAAGGGAAAAGGGAATGGAGCTTCTGTCAAAAGTCGGGCTTCGGGAAAAAGCGAATGCATATCCTAATTCTTTATCAGGTGGGCAAAAACAGCGAGTGGCGATTGCGAGGGCCTTAGCGATGGAACCGAGAATCATGCTTTTCGATGAGCCAACATCCGCGCTAGATCCAGAAGTAGTCGGGGAAGTACTCGAAGTCATGAAGCAGCTTGCCAGAGAAGGCATGACAATGGTGGTTGTTACGCATGAAATGGGATTTGCCAAAGAAGTGGGCGACAGGGTCATCTTTATGGATGGGGGATATATTGTGGAAGAAAACGCGCCATCCGAGCTATTCTTAAAGCCGGTACATGACAGAACTCAAGCTTTCTTAAGTAAAATCCTTTAACATGATAAAGTGTGCCTGACCCCCATCGCTTTAAAGCGATGGGGGTCAGGCACACTTCTTTGTTGCATTGCGTTAAAGTTTGAATGAGCTTTTCAGTGAAACGCTTCGGTTGAAGACGAGCTTGCCGTCAATGGAGTGCTTTGGATCGACATTGAAGTAACCATGCCGGAAGAATTGGAATTTGTCTTGCGGTTTTGCTGCCTCCATGTTCGGCTCAACGAAGCCATTTTCGATAATGAGAGAATCCTTATTAACAAAGTCGAGGAACGTCTTATCTTCGCTGCCTTCTTCTTTAAGGTCTTCGTCTCTAATAAGCGGCTCGTACAGGCGGAACTCCGCTGGTACGGCCAGCGACGCTTCCACCCAGTGAAGAGTACCTTTTACTTTCCGGCCAGTGAAACCTGTACCGCTTTTCGTTTCAGGGTCATACGTACAGTGAAGTTCCACAACATTCCCTGCTTCATCCTTGATCACTTCATTGCACTTGATGAAGTAAGCGTGTTTCAGGCGCACTTCATTGCCAGGGAACAGACGGAAGTATTTCTTTGGCGGATTCTCCATGAAATCATCCTGCTCAACGTAAATCTCACGGGAAAACGGAATCTTCCGCATGCCCATTTCCGGATTTTCCGGATTAATTTCTGCATCCAGCCATTCTACTTCGCCCTCAGGATAGTTAGTAATAATGACTTTTAATGGTTTTAAGACCGCCATTGTACGCGGAGCTTTTAATTTAAGGTCTTCACGGACGAAATGCTCCAGCATTTGTTCATCAACAGTCGAGAATCCTTTTGATACACCGGCTGCTTTGACAAATTCCTGGATTGCTTCAGGAGTGTATCCTTTTCGACGGAGCCCGGAAACCGTTGGTAGGCGAGGGTCGTCCCAGCCATCAACATAGCCTTCTTCCACGAGCTGCTTCAATTTTCGTTTGCTCATTACTGTATTTGTTAAATTCAATCGGCCAAATTCGATTTGGCGCGGAGTGGATTCCATCTCACAGTTCGACACAACCCAATCGTAGAGCGGACGCTGATCCTCGAACTCCGTTGTGCAAAGGGAGTGTGTTACACCTTCAATTGCATCTTCAAGCGGGTGGGCGAAAGCATACATTGGATAGATGCACCATCTATCACCTGTATTATGGTGTGTCACATGTGCAATTCGGTAAATGACAGGATCCCGGAGGTTAATGTTCGGAGAAGCCATGTCAATTTTAGCGCGGAGCACTTTTTCACCGTTCGCAAATTCCCCTTTACGCATACGCTCAAATAAATCAAGATTTTCCTCTACGGTTCTGTCGCGATAAGGGCTCTCTTTTCCCGGTTCGCTTAGCGTCCCACGGTATTCCCGAATTTCTTCTGCAGAAAGGTCATCGACATAGGCAAGTCCTTTATTGATAAGCAAGACAGCTTTTTCATACATTACATCAAAGTAGTCTGATGCGAAAAACAAATTGTCCCATTGGAAGCCTAGCCATTCCACGTCTTCCTTGATGCTGTCGACGTATTCTTTATCTTCTTTCACCGGATTCGTATCATCAAACCGAAGATTTGTCCTACCGCCAAACTCATCTGCAAGCCCGAAATTAATGACGATTGACTTTGCATGTCCAATATGAAGGTAGCCATTTGGTTCAGGAGGGAATCTTGTTACAATTTCTTTATGTTTTCCTGACTCAAGATCATCCTTCATGATCGTCTTAATAAAATTTGAATTCTCTTCCAAGATATCTCAGCCTTTCGTTACTTTTTTTTATGTAATAGCCTAATATTATATCCATTATACATTTCCAACGCTCTATATACTAATAAGAAATGGGAAGAAAAACAAGAGAGTGCTTTGTGAAAACTCTTTTCCCGATGGCCCCTGCTCCCATTACTGATATAATAGTTAACAGATGGGAATGCAGGGTATAAATCAACATAAATGCCGCAGGAAAGTAGGGGTACTATGGATGTTGAAAATTTGAAGACGAGTGAAGAAAGATTAGAACTTGCAGGGAAGCTTGCTGAGAAGTTCAAAGAGCGCTCCCAATATAATCCTTGTTCAAATGGTCATTTTCCTTTCGAAAATATTGCTGAGTTAAAAGAGACTGGCTATACATCATGGACGGTGCCGAAAAGGTATGGAGGGAAGGATATTACGCTTTTCGAACTGGTCCGCCTCCAGGAAAAGATTGCAGAGGGCGATGGCCCTACTGCTCTTTCCATTGGCTGGCATCTTGGCATCGTGAAGAACCTTGATGAAAAGAAGCTATGGAAAGAAGAATTGTACGGAAAGATCTGCGAGGAAATTATGAAGGGTTCCTTGCTCAACGGAGCCGCTACCGAACGGGCAACGGGAAGTCCGACAAGGGGAGGCAGACCGGAAACAATCGCGAGGAAAACAGATAAGGGTTGGCAGCTTAATGGAAGAAAGACGTACACGACCATGTCACCAGTTCTCGACTATTTTATTGTCAGTGCATCAGTGGAACCTGGGTGTGAGATTGGAAATTTCCTTGTACCACGGGCGGCTAAGGGAGTGAGCATTGAGGAAACTTGGGACTGCATTGCGATGAGTGAGACAGGCAGCCATGACCTCATATTGGAAGATGTTATAATTCCTGAGGAATACTATGTTGAGACATTCACACCCGGAAAAAAAGGAGCGAACGGCTGGCTCCTCCATATACCTGCGTGCTATCTCGGTATTGCAGAAGCAGCGAAAGATTACGCTGTGAATTTTGCGAAAGCATACCGTCCCAACAGTATTGAAGGAACGATCATCGAGTTGCCTGCCGTCAGGAAAAAAATTGGCGAAATGGAGCTAGAGCTGATGCGTTCCCGCTATTTCCTCTATGCTGTCGCCAAACAGTGGGATGATAGCGAGGAAAAGGATAGGAAGAAAATGGCGCCACAACTTGGTGCTGCAAAAATGACCGTTACCAATGCTGCAATTAACGTTCTCGACCTTGCCATGAGAGTGGTCGGGGCGAAAAGCCTGTCCGCGAGCAATCCGCTTCAGAAGTATTACCGCGATGTACGCGCAGGACTGCATAATCCGCCAATGGACGATATGACGATTGAACTGTTGGCAAAACGTGCGGAAACGTAAAATGAAGGGGGATCCTATTGGGTTTCCTGTTGTATTTTTAGGTGGAGTCAGTTTCCTTTTTATAGAAAAAATTCTTTATCATGTCAAGTACTGTAGATAAAACATCGGTTACCGTAGATAAATGGTGATTTACCGTAGATAAATTGCCGATTACCGTAGATAAACGGACAGTTACCGTAGATATCCTTATCCAAGAGGCTTCAGGAGGCGGTTTGAAATCATGTGTAATCGGTCCGATTAGCTCGCTTTTTCAAGAAACAGCTCCACAGCACCCAAAATTCGCCCTTTATCCTCAAAAAATCAAATTAAAATGACAATTTTCAGGGTTTCTGGGGCGAGGACTGGTGAGATCGTTAATGGGAGGTGTTTTCCACCTTTATCCTAATTTCGAATAGTTTTTAGTAATCGCAATGAAAAGGGAAACTGCAAGCTTCAAGATGCGTTGTGAAAAAGGAACCCATCTCGGGCTCCCCAGTTTCTTGCCTGTTGTTCCTCCGCTCTACCCTTCGAGCACATATTTCAGCACAAGGTTAGCGAGATTTGGCACGATTTCAAGCGAATAGTGCATCTCCATTCTTTCGTACTTTTTATGCGCATCCATTCCGTATGGCCCTAGGTTGATGACTGGGACATTGAGCGCACGGACTGCATCGTAATCTACTGTTAGCTTCGAGCCCCACGCTGGGTTGTTTTCTGCCGCAGCGGCAAGGGAAGTCTCATCATCACTGATGGCCACAAAGCTCATGTCAGATATATATGGGAAAAAGTCTTTAATCACAATCGGTTTGCTGTAGGAAGGCTGAATCTCTTTGACCGAACGATCGAGCGCGGCTATCAGCTTCGCTTCTCTCTTGTTTTTCCCGGTAATTTCCACACGGGGAGAATAAAGTGACGAGTAGAACAAAATGATTGCGGGACTTTTATCTGGCAGCCATTTCCACGCTTCCTCCACTACCCTTGCTGAGTACATTCTCGCATCAAGACTATCATCAAGCAGAAGGCTTTCTTTGAAGCTTTCCATGCTGTCCTTATATTCCTTTCCATATGCCGCAAAAAGAGTTTCCTCCATTTCAGCGAATGTAAGAATTCTGGGCTTCCATTGTATTTCCCGAGGCACATCGCCAGCACGCTCACAAAAGCGATGGTAACGTTCCCGATACAGACTAAGAGCATTCCGGAAAGCTATCTCCGCCTGGTCTTTCAATAATAGCAGAACGTCTGCCGGCGACCAGGAATATACGAAAAAATTATAATACACGTATGCAGCCAGCGCAGTCTGTACCGTATAGACAGGCTTTAAGTCTGTCTGTTTCAAGGAGACGGGAGGATGCGTCACTTCTCCGAGCGCCTCATTGCAGAGCTCTGGATTATAATCAATTTGCCTTGTCAATTCGGCCGCGATAAGATTTGGATCAAGTCCCTCAAAACAGCTTCCTACATGGGTTTCCGCTCCTGTGATAAAAAAGGAAGGAAGAAGCTTGCCGACGGTCCCTTTGTAAATATAGCGGTTCTCATCTCCTGCATGCCTTGGAGCGACAAAATCGGAATTGATGGCAGCAGTATAATCAAATTTATGCTCCTGTTTCCAAAGCTTCAAATCATTCAGTGCGGAAAGGATGCCATTTGAACTATCTTCCTCATCGCATTCAGCAAGAAAAACGAGATTCCCTTCGAGTTCATTGGGATGCTCCGAATAATACTTGAGCAAATAAAGATTGCTTGCAACACCGCTTTTCATGTCGAGCGCGCCCCTGCCGAACATCCACTCTCCGGACTCTGCATGTTTGCGGACGAGATCCGGCAGCGGCTCCTGTTTCAACGCTTTCAAAAGTTCATCCGGCTTGCAAGCAAGATCTGCATGCTGGGTGAAGTCGTCTATACCGACAGTATCAATATGACCGATCAAAATGACCGTATCATTTTTCCCGCCCTCCTTTGTCCCTTTGACAAATGCTAGGACATTGTAGCGGTCAAGGCGATCTGCTATTGTTGGAGATTTGACGAGATAGGATGGATGTTGTTTAAAATACGGGAAAGAAGAGATGAGCGAATGCAGGACATGGGCAATCTCCTTTTCTCCATACGTATTTACAATACTCTCAATCTGGACAAGCTGCTTTGTGAAAAAAAGGACTTCATCGCGGCATTTCAGCATACTATTATCCCCTTTTACAATAAGTAAAGAACTTTTAATCATTATATTCAAAACCTTTTGAAATTTATAGTATTAAAAATAAAAAGGATATAACTCGCTAAAACGTCCAAATAGTGGAATGGGTGAGAGTGCCGCGCTATCCCCCCCGAAAAATTCTTTCTTTAGGTTATTCATCCGAAAAACGGGGTATCTAAAGGAGTTATAAAAATGTGAAAGAGTTGGGCAATATGCAGGAGTCTGAAAAGGATAAAGGCAGGTTTTTGCACTTTGCTTCAGTAGAAAAATTCTTTTTCATGAAGGAAAATGGAAATAGGATTGATACTTTTAGAGTGATGGATTACACTGAATCGAAGAGAAAAAATTCCTTATGCAGAGAGGATATCAATGGACAATCAAAAACAGTTATATGACATCATGGATGCATGTCTCCTTGCAGGGAAAGTCATGCTTCAGAGCGGGGCGGAAACCTTTCGGGTGGAGGACACAATGGTACGAATGGCATCGGCTCTCGGGGCCGGCGAGACATACAGCTATGTGACCCCTACTGTTATCATGTTTTCTGCATCCGGGAGAGGAGAAGCGACGACAAGGCTGATTAGAATTTCTGCGCGGACAACTGACCTAAAGAAGGTAGCGATGGTCAACAGTGTATCGAGAAAAATCAGCACGGGTGAGTTGAATTTGTCAGATGCATGGATAGAGCTCAAAGAAATCGAAGCAGCTCGCTTAACTTATTCGCTCTTTTATCAAGTGTTCGCTGCCGCAATTGCAAGCGGGTGCTTTACCGTTATGTTCAAAGGAAGCTGGATGGATTTTCTTCCTTCCGTTGCGGCAGGAGGCGCAGGATTTTTTAGTGCAATATATTTACACAGGTTTGTGCCAATAAAGTTCTTTTCTGAATTCCTGGCTTCAGCAATGATCGGATTAATATCCTTTGCTTTTATAAAATCAGGGTTAGGGCAAGAACTAGATAAAATCATTATTGGTTCTGTTATGCCGCTTGTTCCGGGGTTACTCATCACGAATGCGGTGCGCGACCTGATGGCCGGTCACCTTGTTTCCGGAATTTCAAAAGGTGCCGAAGCCTTCTTAACGGCATTTGCCATAGGTTCAGGCATCGCAGTTGTATTATCATTATTGTAATAGGGGTGGCCTGATGGTTTATTTTTCACAGCTGATCACAAGCTTCGTTGCTTCGGCTGCTTTTGGTGTCATGTTCAACGCTCCAAAGGAATCGCTCGTGAAGTGCGGTGTTTCCGGGATGCTTGGCTGGATGCTGTATTTTATTCTGGAATCCAACGGTTACGGTACCATTCTGGCAACGCTGGCAGCGTCCTTTTTGATTGCTGTCATTAGTCAGGTGATGGCTAAAATGTACCGGACACCGATTATTATTTTTAGTGTTGCTGGCATTATTCCTCTAGTACCAGGAGGGCTTTCATACGATGCTATGCGCCATTTCGTCGAAAAGGATTACATGGGTACAGTGACACTTGCTGCAAAAGCATCGATGATTTCGGGAGCGCTAGCAGTTGGTCTTGTTTTCTCCGAAGTGTTCAACCAAATCATTTGGCGGTCAGGAAAGACGCATAAATGATAAATACTGCTGGATTATGACAAAAACAGCATCGTAATTACATTATTTCTCGGGAAATAATGACAAGATAAAACGATGACAAAGACAGCCACGCTGGTTATCAGCGTGGTTTTTTCTGTTTTATATAAAATGGTTGCGATGTGACGTACTTCACATACGGTGTTTTTTCAGTCGAATACAATCAAGATAAGATATCGCGATGACAAACAATTCAAGGGATACCTTGATAGGCAGGGGGAACCGAAATGGAAAGGCTTGAAAGGTCTTTTTATTCCAAAACCAGCATGTATTCATTCTTTGTTATTCTAGGTTTGCTTTTATCAATGATGGTGGCGACAGATCGCTTTATCCATATGGACATGGCGCTCATCGGATATGCTATTGCATCAATTATTTTCGCCATTGGATTGACAATTCGTATGAGCTTCTGGTTCTACAGGACAGCAACGAACAGGGTGGCGAAAAGGAGTTTGAAAAACCTTTTCACAAAAGAACGACTGATAAGAAATGTTAGGTCGATTGCCATTACCTTTGTCGACAACATCCTGTTGCAGAAGTTCATCTTCAAGCGCGGCTTATATCGCGGGATTCAGCATTTAATGATTTCCTGGGGCTGTTTAATCTCATTTGCCATTACTTTCGGGCTGACATTTGGCTGGATGCGTTTTGACTTAATAGATTCTGAAACTTATCAAATTGTGGTTTTTAATATACCGACATTGAAAATGGCAGCACACGGGGTTTTTGCCGAAATAGTGTACAACGGCCTTAATCTTGGGGCAATCATGGTGCTGATTGGCGTGTCGATGGCGTTAGCGCGAAGGCTGACAAATTATGATGTAAAAGTCACCCAGCGATTCGAATTCGATATGCTGCCGCTTTTTATCCTGCTGGCAGTGACAGGTACCGGCTTGATTCTCACAGTGCTCTATACTTTCTTCGACGGCTGGATGCATCATTATATGTCTCTTATCCATCAAGTTACCGTCGTGATTATGCTCATTTATTTTCCGTTCGGAAAGCTGTTTCACGTACCGATTAGACCGCTTGCGGCAGCTGTTCCAATGAACTATCAGGAAGTGGCAAAAATAGATAGCAGAAATTGCAAAAGCTGCGGGGAGGCATACAGCAATGACGATCAGATTGCAGATGTTCAGGCAATACTTGGGGCGCAAGAATTTGACTTGAAGCTTAATGATGGAACGCTGCTTTCCGATTATTGTCCAAGATGCCGCCGCCGGATGCGCGCGCTGAAGGTAATGAATATGGAAGCGCCACAGGGTGACCCATACGGCCCTGTCAACACGAATAATGGGATTCATCTACCCGGTTTTGGTCAAAAACGTTCGGAAAGCTTTTATGTATCAACAGAGAAGAAGCAAGCAAAGGAGGAGAACAATGAGCCAGTTTCTCGTTAAAGACGGAGTGAAGAACCAGATTCGCAAGGGAGAAAAACTTGTAACGACACATTGCTGCTATTGCGGAATGCAGTGCGGCATGCATATAAGGGTAAACGAAAAAACAAACAAAGTCGTCGGGGTAGAGCCACGTTACGACTGGGTGCTGACAAGGGGGAAAATGTGTCCGAAAGGTGTGACGGCATACCAGACAATCGATCATCCTGATAGGATAAAACGCCCGCTCATTAAAAAGAATGGGAAATTCATCGAATCCTCATGGGAAGAAGCGCTCGATCTCATTCAAAGCAAGTTCCTTGGCTTGCAGAATCAGTATGGAAAAGATTCTATTGGTGTGTATGGCGGGGTATCGATGACAAATGAAAAATGCTATCTTGTTGGGAAATATGCCCGCGTAGGACTTGGCACACGTTATATCGATTACAATGGCAGGTACTGTATGAGCTCTGCTGCCGGGGGATTTAATAAGACGCTGGGGATGGATAGGGGATCGACGCTTCCATGGACCGAGCTTGAGCATACGGACTGCTTTTTCATGGCAGGTTCCAATACAGCAGAATGTCATCCGACAAGCATTCAATGGTTCTGGAAGGCGAAAGACAAAGGAGCAAAGCTGATTGTTGCAGACCCGCGGGAAACAGCGACGGCAAGGGTTGCCGATGTCCATCTCGATCTTTTGCCAGGAACCGATTCTGCGCTTGCAAACGGCATCATGCATCTGTTAATTGAACATGATTATGTTGACCATGGATACATCGCATCCCGCTGCAATAATTACGCAGAGCTAAAAGAGATGACTGCAAAGTTCACGCCAGCGTATACATCAGAAATTACAGGAGTTTCAGAGGAAAAGCTTATCAAGGCAGCGCATATTTTCGGTCAGTCTCCTCGCTCAGTCGTAATGTTCGCGAGGGGAGCAGAGCAGCAGACAAAAGGTGTGGACAACGTCAGCCTTTATACGTCAATGGCACTCTTGCGGGGTCAGATCGGTAAGTTTGCGTCAGGAGTCGCGACTTTTACAGGACAGGGAAATGGGCAAGGCGGCCGGGAACATGGACAGAAAGCGGATGCTCTTCCAGGATACCGCAAAATTGCGAATCCCAAAGACAGGGAGTATATCGCAAAGGTGTGGGGTATTGAGGAAAAAGAAATGCCACAGGAAGGCGTCTCTGCCTATGAAATGTTCCACCTGATGGAAGCGAAAAAAATAAGGGCCCTCCATGTGATCTGCTCCAATCCCGTTGTTTCGTCGCCGAATATCAACTATGTTCAAAAAGCGCTGGAAAGTCTCGACTTTCTTGTTGTTAATGACTTCTTTCTTTCCGAAACTGCGGAGCTTGCGGATGTTGTTCTCCCGGCAGTGACTTGGGCAGAAGACGAGGGGACAACAACGAATATTGAAGGAAGAGTAATTCGGATTCGCAAGGTGGTAGAGCCGCTTGGGGAATCGAAGCCAGACTGGGAAATCATGCAGTTGATTGCAGAAAGAATGGGAAAAGGCGAGTTCTTTCCATATAAAGAGCCGAGAGAAATATTTGACGAGCTAAGGATTGCGTCCAAGGGCGGTAAGGCCGATTATTACGGGATTACTTACGAGAAAATTGACGATCAGGAAGGTGTTTTCTGGCCTGTGCCGGAAGAGAATCATCTTGGAACTCCGTATGTATTCACGGAACGATTTGCAACCGAAGATGGAAAGGCAAACCTCGCAGTATGTGATTGGAAGGAACCAGGAGAAGTGACGAACAGCAATTACCCATTATGGCTGACAACAGGTCGTGTGGTCTTCCATTATCTTTCCGGAAACCAAACGCGAAGGGTCGGATTTTTGATGGAAAAATGTCCTGAACCATTTGTTGAAATTCATCCAGAACTTGCTGGGGAATATGGCATTGCGGACGGGGAAAGAGTCAAGCTGTCCACTCCACGCGGGGTAATGGAACTTCCTGCAAAAATCACGAAGGCCATCCGAAAAGACACACTATTCGTTCCCTACCATTGGGGCAAGGAAATGTCAGCGAACCAACTTACAAGTCCTGCGCTTGATCCATTCTCACGTATGCCTGAATTCAAAGTATGTGCCGTTAAGCTTGAAAAGCTTTCTAATAGGAGGTAGAGAAAGATGAATAAAATCATGTACCTTGAATTCGAACGCTGCATCGGCTGCAGGGCATGTCAGGCTGCATGCCGTGAGTGCGGTGATCATGACGCGAAGGAAAGGAACTATGTAGATTATATTGATTTCACTGAGTCAAGGCAGACGTTCCCGATGATATGTATGCAGTGTAAAGATCCGGCCTGTGCCAGAGTCTGTCCGGCTAATGCTATCCAAATTACCGAAGAAGGCGTCGTTCTCTCCGCTATGGAAGAGAAATGCATCGGCTGCCGAAACTGTACATTCGGCTGTCCATTCGGCATTCCGAAATTCGATTTTGAAAAAAACAAAATGTATAAATGCGATATGTGTTATGACAGGACAAGGGAAGGAATCTCCCCAATGTGTGCGTCCGTCTGCCCGAGCGATGCAATCCGGTTTATCGATTTTGATGAAATGCAAGAGCTCAGGAGACGCAGAGTGCAGATGAACCTGATTGAAGGAAAGAAGCCAATGGAAGGCAACAAGTGGGAATACGTTCCGGAGTTTTTTGGGGTTTACAGCGATTCTTAACCAATGACATCTGAAAAGAAAGGCAGGGGAACAATCATGCCAAAAGAGAACAAGAACAATAACCATCACGATGATAAGGATATGATGAAGCTGGTCGATAACCTCAACCGGAAAGAGGATGCAAGCCTTAACAGAAGGGCTTTCCTAAAGGCATCCTTTGGGGCGACAGTAGCCATCGGGATTGCATCTGCACCGTTCAGCGCATTGTCCTATTTCAAGGGAGATGGTGAGAACGATCATTTAGTGGAAATCGCCAATGTCGATGAACTTGGAGTCGGAGAATCGAAGACGTTTAGCTATCCTACGAGTGAAAACCCGGCTATTCTTGTCCGGACGCCTGATGATCGTTTCGTAGCCTATAATAATAAATGTACGCATCTTCAATGTCCTGTTTTTTACGAAGTCAAGGAAAATATTTTGCTTTGTCCTTGCCATAAAGGGTATTTCGATGTCGCTAACGGCCACCCGATGGCGGGCCCCCCACAGCGTGAGCTTCCAAAAATACTTCTCGAAGTGAAGAACGGTAAAATTTTCGCTATCGGGAGGGAAGTAAGGCATGGATAGAAAAAATATCGCATTCTTCTCCATCTTTCTTTTTCTTGCGGTTAACGTTGTTTCGCTCTCTAATGTGATAGAAGGTTATTACGGCGAAGAGTCAGGTAGAGTCTATCTTTTTACAGCTATTGCCTTAATATCCACGCTAATGGCTACCATCGCATTTTTTATCTGGAGAAAAGAAGAATATCGCAAATGAAAGGGCAGCGGGTAAGTTTTACCGCTGCCCTTTCTCTTCGTTACAAAAACATCTTTTTTGTAGTGGAAATGAAATTGAAATGAAATAATCGTCTCCTTGAAGTTTGCTAGAATACAAGAATAAGGTTTACAGTAATGAATAAGAGGAATATAAAAATTTTAGATCATTATAATTAAATATAGTAAAAATAGATGTTCGGAGGATTTCAAATGACGATTGAAGAACAGTTGATTAGAAAGAATTATTATGAAATGTTCCTGGAGGGAAAGGAAGCGGAAAATCCGGTACAAGTTCTTGGGGAAGTTTATTTGAAGGATCATGTCAGCCATCCGGAAAATTTGCCGAGTATTCGTTTTGCGCAGGGAGAAGTCTATTTTCAATACAAAGACTTTGAAGCTGCAATTTATAAATGGGAAAACATTGCGAATGATTTAGAGCCTTGGGCGAAAAAGAATATGGCCGATGCTTACTTCGAACTTGGGTTCCTGGAGTCAGCGGAAGAGCTGTATTTGTCGATTGCAACTGATAGCGAAGTGTTGAAAATTGAAACGGGCTTGCAGCTCTTAGCGTTATACATGGAACAGGGTAGAACGGACAGAGCAGTCGAAGTAATTAAGGAAACAGTTGCGTTGAATCCTGATTATCCAGGGGTAACAAAAATTGCCAAGGCATTCTTTGAGTCGAAGGAAGACTGGGGAAATGCAGTGGATCTTGCCGCAGCAGAAGGGATGCGAACACACTCTCCGGATTGGTTCGATACATTGATTGACTATATTAATCATGGCCATACAAAGCCTTTACAGCCGGATTATTTTAACAATGTAATGGTGGGGCTGTTCGAAACAGATCCTGCGAGATTCGAAAGCCTTGTTGTTTCCTTATGGAAAAGCTATAGAGAGGAAGCTTCTTATTTGCAGTGGATGAAAAACTTCAATGAAATTTTCCTCGGAATGGAAACAGTCAGCAGGCATCAGTGGAGTGATCTTTCAGCGATTTACAAGGAATCGTATTCGGACCTTATGGGCGGGAGATTGCTTATTAAGGAGTTGAAGCCGCTTATTCCTTCCCACTTGACGAATTGGCTGAAGATAGCTGATACATCATCAAAACTATGTGCTTCCTCAGCTGCCATGGCCTGGAGTGAGATGTTCCCGTCCAGTCTTGGAAACGAAACGGTCCGATTGGCGGAGGAAATGGTTTTGGCGGCTGCGAAATATCCACATGCCATGGAGGACAGCTTGAAGCTTTTTGACCGTATAGGTGCGTGGGCAAAAAAGAATGGTGTCTCTGTGGATAACAGGTTAAAGTGGCTGATTGATAGCATTGCAAGCAGCGAAAACCGGACAGTCCTTTTGGCTGGTGTGGCGGGAAGCGGGAAGGCATCCTTCCTCAACACGGTATTAAGCGAGGAATTGATGACAAGCCAAACCTCTTCGGTTGTTGCTTTTCAGTATGGTGTAGAGCCGGAAATTCTCGATATTTCCGAAAGTGTTAGCGAGCAGATTGCCAGCTACGAAGATTTCCAGGAGGCGGTAGGCTTGCGCAGGCAAAATCATAAGAGCGAAACAATCATTGATTTCCGCGCTCCTATCGAATTTCTTCGTGAGAACAGTTTGGAATTGATTGATGTCCCAGATTTTAATCGTAATAATGCTGAATATCATCCAATTCTCCGATATTTGCCGTTTGCCGACTGCCTGCTGTTTGTCCTTCATGCCGAGGATCCGTTTACAGCAAAGGAAGAAGAAGTACTTCAGTCTATTGTGAGTCAGCATTCGGAAAAGCCTATCCACTTCCTCTTGCATGGTCTTCAAGGGATGTACAGCGAGCAGGAAAGCAGAGCGGTTCAAGATGAAGTGCTTTCAAGGATTAAAGCAATTCTTCCAGAAGCAAGGCTGTTTGCTTTTTCAGGAGGAAAGCTGGATGAACTCGGCTCCTTCCTCGATGCTATAATTATGAAGGGTGGAGAGACCGCTAGGGTCACAAAAATTCATCATTACATTCGCATGACAATCTCCTATCTCTTGAACAAGAGGTTAGAGATGGAGAATAAGCTTGTGGAGACAATTCGCTGGAACGAAGAAATGACCGCCAAGCTGAATGGAGCGATTAACCAAGTCCATGACCTGGAAGAGGAGAAATCCAGTGGAATCAAGAAGGCCTTCAGGAAAGCGAAAGAGGATACAAGGGCGGAGATTATCGAGAAAGTTCCCGATATTCTCAAAGGCTGTTCTGATATGGTGACAGAAAAAAGTGATTTCAGCAAAATCCATATTGAACTTAACGAGGAAATGAATAAAAGGGTGAAAGAATTCCTTGAGGATACAATCCTTCAGAAATTCTATCTGCGCTTGCAGGATTGGTCCAGGTATGCCAAATCTGAATTTGAACAAGGTCAAGCTTATCTTGATGAAATGGCGGAAGGATTCAATACGATGTATGGTGAGGAAAAATTAAGCCTCACTTGCGACTTCAAAGTACTGGAAGACTGGGAGCGAGATGCAGACAGGTTGACAAGCGGGATTGCGGTGGAAAAACAGAATATCCTGCTTCGATCGACTCCATCGCAAATTCTGTTGAAAGGTGCGGGTAAGCTGCTCAGTGTCCTTCCACAGAACAATTCGATGCTGTTCAACAAATACAAGTCGTACCTTGAAACGGAGGATTTCTCTGAGACAGCTTCGGCCATCGCCGATAAATTCCTGCAGCAGTTCGGGATTTTTGAAAAATCGCTGCCAAGGGATGTTAATCTGTTTTTCCGTGAGGCATTGAAAGAGCTGGAAGGTGCTGTCAAAGAGAGCAATGGAGATATAGCTGTCAGCAAGGAAGAACTTGCAAAGCTGCGCCATGAACCTGAAGTATACAAGGATCCGCTGACATTGTTTGAAACGAAACTCCGTCAGTATGAATGGATGTCTGCAGCTGGCAGGACAGCTGTATATAATAGTTAAGTTAGCAGAACCCCCTATTGTGACTAATAGGGGGCTCTTAAGTTGGACAGCATTTATTCGTCTTTTTCAAAAAACGGGTCGTTCGCGTAGTGGTACATCCATGCCATCATCAGGCCTCCGCCAAGAAGATTGCCAATGGTAACTGGAATGAGATTGTGCATGACATCCATAAAGTTGATTGATTCAGGATATAGGACAATAGCTATGGCGAATGTACACATATTGGCGATGCTGTGTTCATACCCAGAGATAAAAAAGCAGAAGACGAACAGAATCATCGAAAACATTTTCGGTCCATCCCCTTTTAATGACATCGGGATGAAGAAGGCAAGGCAAACAAGCCAATTACAGAGGATCGCGCGGAAGAACAGTTCGCTCGTTGAGGCGTCTACCTTTTTCTCGACTACTTTCAGGAGAAAAGAGTTGACATTCTGCGAGTCAAACAGCCCTGTGGTGTAGATTAAGAACGCGAATGCTGCTGCACCGATGATGTTGCCTATGTAGCTTAAGCTCCAAAGTCTGCCGACAGTGCTCCAGGCCATTTTTTTCCGCAATGCTGCAAAGGTGTAATAAAAAGTATTGCCTGTAAACAAATCTCCCCCGCCGTATGCGATTAGAATGATGGCGCTGCCAAAAGTCAGGGCAGCCATCGGATAGGCGAGAGGGGAATGTACTAGATAAAAATAATTGCCCGTCTTGAATGCGACGATTACTCCAAAGCCGATAAACATGGAAGCAAGAACCGCTCTTGAGAGGTATCTTGTTTTGCTTTGGGTGTATATTTTGTGTTTTTTCATGGCGAGCTTGACGACCTCGCGCAACGCTTCTACTTCCACTATTCTTCACCAGCCTTTTTTATAGAATTGGTAAGTAGAGAAAGGGTTATGCATCATGAATGGAAATGCAGAAAAATAGTTAATATTCATTTACCCTGAATGAGAAGGATTGTGCTAAACTGAGAGTTGGTATATTTTTCTTTCTATTTAGAGTGCAGAATTTTTTCATAAACCAATGGTAAGGAGGATTTTCCCTTGGCTATTTTAATAACAGGTGGTGCAGGTTATATTGGAAGCCATACTGCAGCTGAGCTAATTTCACGCGGAGAGGAAGTTATCATCCTCGACAATTTGCGGACAGGGCATCGCGGTGCGGTAAAAGGCGGGGAGTTTTACGAGGGAGACTTAATGGATAGGTCTCTTCTTGACAGAGTTTTTTCAGAGAAGGAAGTAGAAGCGGTCATTCATTTTGCGGCAAGTTCTCTCGTTGGCGAGAGCGTGAACAAGCCTTTAGATTATTACCAGAACAACCTTGTTGCATCGCATCAGCTTGTATCTGCCATGGTTGATCATGGCGTGAGTAAAATTGTTTTTTCATCAACAGCGGCAACCTATGGTGAACCGGATCGTATTCCTATCGAGGAAAAGGATGCCACGGTTCCGACCAATCCTTATGGTGACACGAAGCTTGCTATGGAAAAAATGTTCCGCTGGTGTGACAGCGCGCATGGAATAAAGTCGATTTCACTGCGCTATTTCAATGCAGCAGGTGCGCATCCTGATGGCATGATTGGAGAGGATCACCATCCCGAGACGCACTTGATTCCGATTATTCTCCAAGTGGCGCTAGGACAAAGAGAGACGATCGGCATCTTTGGGAATGATTACCCGACTGAGGACGGAACTTGCATTCGAGACTACATACATGTCATGGATTTGGCTAATGCCCATTACCTTGCACTCGAGCACTTACGGAAGCATGAAGAGAGCGATGTGTTCAACCTTGGAAACGGGAAAGGTTTTTCCGTCAAGGAAGTCATTGAAACGGCGAGAGAAGTTACTGGTCACAGCATTCCAGAGGTTATCAGCCAAAGGCGTGCCGGAGACCCAGCAGTACTTGTTGCTGCTTCCGAAAAGGCACGCTCGGTACTAGGGTGGGAGCCCCGCTACGATGATTTAAAAACGATCATCGAAACAGCCTGGAATTGGCATAGAGCAAATCCGGATGGGTATGAAGATTAAAGCACGATTATCAGTGGATTTAAGTGGTTGATCGGATTAATTGTAAAAAACTTTACCACGGTAGAGCGGTCACGCAACGGGGGACAGGCACGCACCAGTGGAGCAAAGCATCACCGCAACGGGGGACAGGCACGCTTCGGTTGGGTAAAGAGCCCCGCCATCGGCGGGGCTCTTTATAATGTGTATTTATTTTAGAAAGTAGGAGACTCTTGGTGCGGGGAGGGTAATTTCGAGCGTTAATCGTGAAGTGCCTGATGCGGAACATATATGGTTTTCCAGCACAATCAGTATTTTACTCTCATTTGGAAAGGAAATTGCTCGATCATAGCACTCCCAGCCTTCCCAATAGCCCAACTTGCATTCATAGTTGCTTAGCATAAGCGTATGATCGGGCACATTCGCGAATGCAAATTCGCCATGCTGGATTTCATGCCACTCGGTGATAAATCCGAAAGTCACACCTGCCTTACATTGTTCATAACCGTGGCAAGCGATATGCTCAAGGATTTGATACAGTTCAGCTTTATCCAAATATCTAATACTACATGTTTTTATACCGGACAATTCTTCAAGCAGTTCTTTCCTTTTGGTTAGTCCCAACATAGGTTCCGCCCTCCTCAAAGGGAAAATGTTAACGCTTTCCGCTATTATTATACCAATGCTGAAAAAAGAATGAGGAAAACAGATAAATATTCACCATTTTGTAAAAATTTCGAATATGTAAAGTGTATAGTCACTGTACTACTGAGAATTTCTTGCGTAAAATCGGAGCGGGAAAATTAACGATCCCCTTCATTCTTAATATTTTAGCTCCTTCATGCATATGTATTACAAATGCATTCAACCTGAACAGGGGGACCGTGATGGATATCATTGTAAGGCGCGGAGACTCATTGTGGCAATACAGCAACCTTTTTAATATGAGTCTGCAGCTAATTGCCGGCTCGAACAGAGGAGTTAATCCAACAGCTCTTAGAATCGGGCAGAGGATCAAACTGCCCGGATTTGTGGCGGTCGATTACAAAGTACAACATGGTGATACATTATGGCAGATTGCAGCGAAAAATAGGTTGCCTACCGATGCACTGCTGCTTGTGAACCCTGAGTTAAGTTCGTTCAATCTACTGGCAGGACAGAATTTAAAGATTCCCCAAAGGATTACATGGAGACTGGTTAACGCAAAAAAGCCTTACGATCATAGTGCGATGATGTATGATCTTGAAAGATTAGAGAGGGTGTATCCATTTATCTCCATTAACCACGCAGGAACGTCCGTGCTCGGCAAAGCGATACCGGAGGTCCTAATCGGTACTGGGGAGAAAAGGGTTCATGCCAACGCTTCTTTCCATGGAAATGAGTGGATTACCACAGCGATTGGAATGACCTTTTTAAACGATTATTTGCTGTCGTTGACAAACAAGACGTTGCTGAAGGGCAGGGCAACAGAGGAATTGTACAGCAGTACGACATATTCTTTCGTACCAATGGTGAACCCTGATGGTGTCGGACTTGTACTAAATGGGCCGCCGACGGATGAACCATATCGGACAAATGTAGTGAAACTGAACGAAGGAAGCACAAACTTTTCAGGCTGGAAAGCGAATATTCGCGGAGTGGATTTGAACGACCAATTTCCTGCCCAATGGGAGCGTGAAAAAAATAGGATTAATGTGTCGCTTGGACCAAGAGATTATGGGGGAGAAAGACCGCTGTCAGAGCCGGAAGCAGTTGCGATTGCAAACTTGACGAGACAGCGTGATTTTTCCCGGGTGCTTGCCTTCCATACCCAAGGAAAGGAGATTTACTGGGGATATGAAAACATGGAACCTCCAGAGTCGGAAAGACTTGTCTTGGAGTTCAGCAATGTTAGCGGCTATAAAGCAGTCCGTACAGTTGACAGCTATGCCGGCTTCAAAGACTGGTTTATCCAGGATTGGAGAAGGCCTGGCTTTACCGTAGAGCTTGGCAGAGGGACGAACCCGCTTCCTATTTCACAATTTGATGAAATTTACAATGAGTCGCTAGAGATTTTCCTAGCATCGCTGTACATGTAAAAAGACCCTGCCGGCTTATGAACATGCTGGCAGAGTCTTTTTATTTCCACTTCAGCCACTCATTGGCTTCCAGGATTTCAAGAAATTTAGCGAGCCGGGGAACTGTTGGCTCAGCCTCTTCTCCGAAAGCGGACTGAAGTTCTGAAACGATTTCCTCAACAGATTTTTGCCCGGTCAGCCGTTCAGCGACAAAAGCACCAAATTTGTCGAGTTTGATTTTCCTCTTATCAGGCTGCTTCAGGAATCGGATGGAAAGTCTTTCAATCAGGTTAATTCTTTGAACAATGAGACAGTGATCCTCGTAGCGAACATGATTTGGAAAGAGAGGAACCAGCAATAGCAGGTTCCTCTCTTTTTTTCGTTTATTTCGCATTGAGTTTTTTCCCTTTGATGGAAATGTACCAAACCGACAATGCTAAAGCTAGGAAAATCAAGAAAGGCAACAGATTGCTTGCGGTTGCAGTAGTTTCCGGGATGCTAACGCCAGCGTAGATTAGAATCGCAATGATGACTCCGACGAGAGACTCGCCGGCAATCAGGCCTGATGCATACAATGTGCCGCGATCAACACGTTCTTTGCGCTCTTCAGAAGATTTCGCACTGCGATCCACGAAGTAGCGGACAAATCCGCCAATCATGATTGGCGAACTGACATGGACAGGAAGGTAGATACCAACAGCAACGACAAGCGTATTCAAACCGAAGAATTCAAGCGTAATCGCAATTGCTGCGCCAATAAAAATTAGATTCCATGGCAGATCTCCACCAAGCACGCCCTCCGCAAGAATTTTCATCAATGCTGCTTTCGGGGCAGGAAGAGCTGCAGATCCCATTGTATAGGCTTTGTCCATCAAGATCAGGATGAAACCAATGACAAGACCTGAAGCGACAACGCCAATCATCATGGCAACTTGCTGCTTCCAAGGTGTTCCGCCGACAATGTATCCTGTTTTCAAATCCTGTGATACATCGCCCGCAACAGCAAGGGCAGTACAGATAATCGCAGCTACAGTCAGGGCAGCTACCATTCCGTCCATGCCTGTGAAGCCAGTCGCTTTATAGACAAGTGTAACGATAAGCAATGTAGCAATCGTCATGCCGGAAACAGGGGACGAAGAACTTCCCACAATTCCGACAATCCTGGATGCAACGGAAACAAACAAGAAACCGAAAATGGCAATGGCAATTGCACCAATGAAGCCTACTTCTGTAATTGGAGCAAATGCGATAACCAGGATGGTAATCATGGTTCCTGTAATAACATACTTTGTCGGCATGTCCATTTCGGTACGAATGGGAGCAGGCTTCATTTGGCCTTTGTTTGCCCTGACACCGCGGAAAGTGGCAGCAGCTGAACTCATCAGAGTAGGAAGGGTTTTTGCAAGGGTGATCAATCCGCCAACTGCAACGGCACCAGCACCGATATAGCGGATATAGCTATCCCAGATACCCCATGCATCCAATTCTCCAATTGGAACATCCGCCGGGAAAATAGGCGTCCCGTTAGCTGCCCCGAAGAAGGAGATGGCAGGCACGAGAACTACCCATGCTAACAATCCTCCGCCGAGCATTTCACCTGCAACCTTAGGGCCGATGATATAGCCAACCCCCAACAGTGCAGGCAAAGCATCAAGACCAACGACTGCATTCTTGAAATTAGTGACGCTTGTTTCGACTTCAGTCTTGAAGAGTTTGAAACCATCGCCAAGCGCTTTTACACCGGCACCTACAAGCAATCCTATTCCGATTAGCTTTGCATTTGCTCCTCCCTCTTCACCGGATTTCAAAACCTCTGCACAAGCAGTTCCTTCTGGGTAAGGAAGCGTTTCGTGTTCGCGAACGATGAGGAGGTGGCGAAGCGGAACCATCATGAATACTCCTAGAAATCCACCTGTTAATACAATAAAAATAATAAGTGCTTGTGATACATCGACATCCCAAAGGAATAACGCAGGGATGGTGAATACCGCTCCAGCGCCAACCGCTTCACCCGCGGTTGTCATTGTCTGGACGATATTGTTTTCCAGGATGGAGTTTCTCCTAAACAGGCCGCGGAGAATAGCCATGGAAATGACCGCCGCAGGGATGGATGCAGAAACGGTCAAACCGATTCGCAAGCCAAGATACGCGTTTGCTGCACCGAATACTATTGCTAAGATGATACCTAGTATAAGGGCAGTAATAGTCATTTCCGGTAATGACTTCAAAGCGGGCACGTAGGGGACAAATTTTTTCTGTTTCGAATTGTCTGACATTTTTTCACCGCCTAGGTCTATTTCTAAAAAAAAGCACATGTAGGATTATAGCACTTTTTGTCAGATAGTCTATAGGTAAATTCCGATTTTTTATAAAAAAGCGTATATTCCAACTGGAAAAAATAAAGCCTGGTTAGCGATAAACCAGGCTTCTAAGTGGTCTGTTTATTTTTCAAATATAGCATTTGAAAGGAGGCGGAACAGGTAATCCGTGTGGTCGCGGAAGCCTGCTTCAAGTCCAATCATTATTACGTCTTTATCGTTCACCGCAGTCGCATTGAAGGACCCTTAGGACACGAACTGCCTCAAGTCCCCATAGGTCTGGGAGGCTTCTTTTGTCCTAATTTCTTCAAAAAATTTCAGTCAAAATGTTAGTAAATGAGAAAAATCGGGTAGTTAACAGTTACCTTTGCAAAGGCTGTCTGACAGATTGAAAGAAAAGCAACCCGACAGTTTCCTAAAAAGACATCTCAAGAAACACTTATGACACCATATGAAAAATAAGGGAGAGGGAAAGAATGAAAGAAGCTCATATAGGGCAGCCTTCCGTTAAACCAGCGTTAGGTGCCATCAGCAAAAAGCGGACCCCAGTCGCAGCAGAAGGACTGAAGCGGAAGCTAGGCTCAAGGCACTTATCGATGATTGCCATTGGCGGTAGTATTGGAACAGGATTGTTTGTCGCAAGCGGAGCATCGATTTATGCCGCAGGACCAGGGGGTGCGCTTGTTGCTTACGGCGTTATTGGCTTCATGGTCTATCTGTTAATGACAAGCCTTGGGGAAATGGGAACATATATGCCGGTAACCGGCTCATTCAGTACTTATGCAACAAAATTCGTCGATCCTGCATTCGGTTTTGCAATTGGCTGGATATACTGGTTTAGCTGGGCAGTCACACTTGCGCTCGAAATATCAGCAGGAGCAATTTTAATGAAATATTGGCTTCCAGATTCACCTTCCATACTGTGGAGCGCACTGTTCCTAGGCATTATATTCGGACTTAACTTCTTATCTGTTAAACAGTATGGAGAGGCAGAATACTGGTTTTCATTGATCAAGGTTATTACCATCATCGCTTTTATTATCATCGGACTATTGATGATTTTCGGAATTATGTCGGGGAGTGCTACAGGCTTTGAAAACTTCACAAAAGGCAGCGCTCCGTTCAACGGCGGTCTCTTGTCGATTATTGGAATTTTTATGGTTGCCGGATTTTCCTTTCAAGGAACGGAAATCGTCGGTATTGTTGCAGGAGAAAGCAAGAACCCGAAGGAAAACGTTCCGAAAGCAATCAGGCAAGTATTCTGGAGAATTCTTCTATTCTATATGTTTTCGCTTTTCATCATTGCAATGATTATCCCATTTACTGATTCAAGATTATTAAGTGACGATATTGAAAAAGTAGCAATGAGTCCATTCACCCTTGTATTTGAGCGAGCAGGCATCGCATTCGCGGCATCTGTTATGAATGCCGTCATCCTGACTTCTGTTCTTAGCGCAGGTAATTCGGGGCTGTACGCTTCTACAAGGATGCTTTGGGTGATGGCAAAAGAAGGACAAGCACCAGCATTCTTGAAAAAAGTAAACAAAAAAGGCATTCCGATGTATGCCCTTATTGGAACGACTGCATTTGGCTTGCTTGCATTCCTAAGCTCTGTTTTCGGGGAAGGTAAAGTGTTCATGTGGCTGTTAAACACCTCAGGTCTTGCCGGTTTCCTTGCCTGGATCGGAATCGCGGTAAGTCATTATCGATTCCGTAAAGGATTTTTGGCACAAGGACTTGATTTGAATAAGCTATCCTATAAGGCAAAATGGTACCCGCTCGGACCATTGTTTGCAGGAGCGCTGTGTATCTTCATTGTCCTTGGGCAAAACTATGAAGCCTTCCTTGGCGATAAAATCGACTGGCAAAGCATTCTTGTTACTTATATTGGTATCCCGGTCTTTCTGGCACTTTGGTTAGGCTATAAAAAATGGAACAAGACAAAGATCGTCCCGCTTAAGGAAATGGATCTTCGCCAAACGGGCACTATCAAAGAATAAAGGCGTCCAAACGGACGCCTTATATTATTCCTTATTTAGGAACACGAATGTAAATATAAAAATCAGGTCCTACTTTTTCAGGTTCGGTGACCAGCTCGTAGCCGTGTTTTTTAGCTTCCTCCGGTACACTCCGGCACGAATTTGCTCCAACGATGATTTGCAGCAGTTCGCCTGCTTTCATTTCCTTCAGCGCATCCAGCGCATAAATGACTGGGTACGGTCAAGGCTCGCCGCGTAAATCTAATGTATAGTTCACGTTGCCGATTACTTGTGACAATGATTACGCCTCCTTTGTTTGTGTTGCTAAGCTAGCATCCTCTATATTTTTTCCAGAAGTATAACGGAATTTTTTCTCCCGCCAGTCTGCGAGCAAATACCAGCCTGCTAACATGGCCATTGTTCCAATGAGCGCCGGGATTGGGCCCCATGCCTCTATCAGGTTTACTTTTGGCCAGCCTTCCACAAGGGTGCGGAAGATGCCGAGATGATCCCATCCGTACGCGAGCACGGTTGCTCCGACAATGTTGCCTGCACCAACGACCCAGAAAAGTATCTGACCTTCCATTGCGCGGTACATCATCCCAGTTTCACAGCCTCCTGCAAGCACGATGCCGAATCCAAACAGGATACCGCCAATTAATGTGCTTGGTGCCGCTATTTTGATAATGGAAACTGCCCCATTTTGAATGTAAAAGAAAGTAACAATGACACTGAACATCATCCCTGCAGCAATGGCCTTTGCCATAACAGCCCGTCCTGAAATCCACAAATCGCGGAAAGCGGAAGTAAAGCAGATTTGACCTCGTTCAATCAGTATTCCAAACAATGCACCTGCAATACAGGCAATGGCCAAAAGTGGTTTGCCTGCAATGAAAAAGTATGCGACCAGAACTGCGTAAGCTGCTGCCATTCCGTATCCAATGATTGGCTGAAGCTTGGAATTTGCCATTTTTTCCATGTTTGCTGGACGGAGCGCTCCTTTACTCATGTTTGGCTTTCCGCGCCACCATTTTGTGTTGATGACCTTTACACCAAAGTAAGTTCCGATTGCAGTCGCAACCATAAAAATCCATGCGTGGAAAGAAAACTGCGGCACGCCGGTAAAGAAAGCAGCAAGGTTGCAGCCGAGTGCAAGTCTTGCCCCAAATCCAGCAATGATTCCTCCCGCAAAGCCTTGAATCAGCCGACGTTTTTGTTTAGGCAGCCGAAATTGGAAACTGTTGCTGATCAGCACAGTAATCAGTGCTCCAAGGAGCATTCCGATGACAATCCAGCCGTCTGTCCGTTGTAATGGCGACCCTTCCATTCCGACTAGCTGGAAATAAGCCCAGTCAGTTACATCGACGCCGGCCAATTGAAGAAGATGGCCGCCAATCCTGGTGAATTCGCCGGTAACAGCCCAGACTGTTCCGGTGAGCCCGAAATATAACGCGCTGGCAAGTCCTGCAATGCTGATGGCAATGAAGGGATTCCAGTAGTCTTTGAAGATTTTTTGATATAAATTCACTGTATTTCTGCAACTCCCTGTATGAAAGTATAAAACCAATAACCCATTATTACATAGGAGCTACACACCAGCAATCGCTTTTCTCAATGCAATCAATTGATTTTATAACTATGAAAAAACGCATCCTTTTTATAAGATGCGCCTTTTCCTTTATGTCAGCCTTCTTTGACGGGCCATATTCCACATTCGAGCCTTCTGTTTTTGCTCGAGTTTTGTTACCGGTTTTGCTTTTACTAGTTGCTTGAATACCGATGCTGTCTGCTTGACGGAAAAGATTACCGTATTTACAGCTCGTTTTTTCTTGCTAAAGTCTGCAGCTAATTTCTGCTGGTTGGCTGTCAGCTTGTCCGTTTCTGTTTTAATCGTGTCCGTTTTTACCGCCATTCTTGTCGAGAGTTCATTTAGTACATGGAGCGATGGCTTTGCTTTTTTATATACCTGGAATGCGGTATATCCCAAGTACCCGAGAGAACCGACAATCAAAGCAAGACTTAAATAAACGATAATCACTCGTGAGTCCTCCTTTAAGTTATATTTATCTTTCTTTTACCCTACCGCCAGGAAAAAATAACGAAAAAAGAGAGAAGGTTGTTTCCAGGTATATCTTTATTAGCTTTCCTACTCATCATGAGTCACTCTATTCAATATTATTAATTATCCTTTTTTACTTTAGACAAAGAATAAATATATTTAATAAATATTACACATGGATAGAAAATGGTGGAAAACTGGAGAAAAAAGGATCATGTTAGCGAGACGCTTTTTAGAACTTAGGAGTATTTTCGCCGCATGATAATATAGCGAGACGATCAGGCTGGATGAAGCCGAGATTAAAATGAAAAAGGCGTGTAAAGGATGATTCCCTTTCACGCCTTTAATATTATCCTTTTATTGTGTCATTCCGAAAATGGCACCCGAAATGAAAGGAACAAGCCAAATTGCCCAAACGATAATGCTGAACCTGTGAAAAGCTGCTTTCATCGCGTCGTCTTTTTTCCATATAACAACCGTTGCCCAAACAGCGTGACCTAACATTAGGAGGATAGCTAGCATTCCAGTAATTGCATGGAAATTAAGTCCAAATTCCTGTCCTGCAATTTTTCCCATTGCGGTTGTGCCGATTGTATCAAACAAGAGACCTGTCCAAAAGATGCCAACATGCCATTTCTTTAAAGTCTGCTGTCTTTTTTCTGCAAAAACCCCGATTGTATAGAAAACTAATGCCAAATTTATTGCAATAATTGCAAGGATTAACATGATAAATTCCTCATTTCATTCATTATTGTTGTTAAGTACAATATAAAGGCTGAATATGAACGCAAAATGAACGAGAAATAACAAAATAATTATCAGAATAAACTAAATGTAAATCCCTCTATAGAATAGAAGTATGAGTGACGCTAAGGATGAGTGAGCTAAATAATCTATTAACAGCTGTGAATAGCAAAGCCGCCATGACTGCGTGGCTCAGTGCACTGAAGCAATATCAACTGGATACCATACATCATTATAAAAAAAGAGAAAACTCTCTTGAAAAGAGAAGGAATTTAGTTTAATATTTAGTTAAATAACTAAATAATGATTCCTAGTATTCCTGAAAGGGGGATTTGTCCGTGAATGATACATTTAAAGCGCTCTCAGACCCAACCAGAAGAAAAATACTTGATTTGCTGAAAGATAAAGACATGTCCGCAGGGGAAATTGCCGATCACTTTACGATGTCCAAACCAAGTATATCGCAGCACTTGAAGCTTCTGAAGCATGCTGGCCTCATCATGGATGAAAAGCACGGCCAGTACATCATTTATTCCCTCAATACAACCGTCTTTCAAGACTTGGTATCATGGGCTTTTAGCTTTACCGAACCGAAAAATGAAGTAAAGGGAGAGGAAAAATAATGAAAAAGCACGCTTTTCCGCTTATTCTGATTGGACTCACTGCATTAGTATGGATTTTTGCCTATCCGAAACTTCCGGACCAAATTCCAGGGCATTGGGGTCTCAACGGAGAGGTGGACCGTTACGATTCTAAATTTGTTTCCATGCTAAGCCAATTGGGAATATTGGTATTGCTTTATGTCACGATGGCATTTTTGCCAAAAATAGATCCAAGGAAAGCGAATTATCGTTTTTTCTCGAAAAGCTATAGCATCATCATGAATGCATTGCTTGCTATCTTCTTTGCTATTAATATGCTAGTAATTCTTAGTGCCTTGGGTACGTCTATACCGATATCTGAGCTGGCACCTACTGTACTTGGAGTTGTTTTTATCATGATGGGCAACTATTTTCAACAAGTCCGCTCCAACTTCTTTATCGGAATCAGGACGCCGTGGACACTGAGCAGCGAAGATGTTTGGAAAAAGACTCACAGATTAAGCGGCAAGCTGTTCTTTGCCGGCGGTATTCTCCTCATTCTCGTCACCTTTCTCCCAGATAAGATGGAAAGTATCGCTTTGTTCAGCATCATTTCAGTTATGCTAATCGTTCCATACGTGTATTCATACCTGTTATTCAGTAAGGAAAAATAAATATTATAAGGGTATCAAGTTTGATGTCTAATCCTCCCACTAGGAGGATTTTTTTCATGGTCGAAGAATGAGCACATTCAAATTTTCTCTATATTGGTAGTATAATACGATTAAGATATCATTTCGGTTTACGAATAACTACTGGAAGGGAGGCTGACAATGAAAGAGAAAGTAATATCGTACATGAAACCGTATCGCCTCCCAATAGGGGTTGCGCTTATATTAATGCTTGTTGAATTAGCCGTTGAATTGACGCAGCCACTCCTTATGGCTCGAATCATTGATGAAGGAATCATGAAAAACGATCTTAGGGCTGTCGTGGCACTTGGCGGGGAAATGCTTGGATTATCGTTGCTGGCTTTCGTTTCAGGGCTTTCCAACAGTTTTGTTGCTGCATATGCAAGCCAAAATTTTGGATATGATCTTCGGAACAATCTTTTTGAAAAAATTCAGGGATTTTTATTTGCGGATTTTAATCGATATCCCTCTTCCTCGCTCATAACAAGAATCACGAATGACGTGAACCAGCTCCAAAGTACTCTTTTCATGTGTCTCCGGATTGCTATGAGGGCACCGCTTCTTGTCATAGGAGGTGTGACGATGGCGTTGCTTGTCAATGCAAGACTTGCAATGGTCTATCTTGTCATTATTCCTGTCCTTTTGGTCTTCCTTATTGCGATTATGAATCGGTCATCCGCTCTTTTCGGGAAAGTTCAAGCTGCTCTTGACAAGGTTAACAGGGTTTTGCGGGAAAACTTAGCGGGGATGAAGCTGATTAAATCCTATGCCCGCGGTGACCATGAACGGAGCAGATTCAAGAAGGCGAATTCTAACCTTACGGAACGGACTGCATCTGCTCTTCGTCTGACAGAAACAGCAGTACCTATATTAATTTTTGTAATGAATCTTGCTATTCTTGCGATCCTCTGGTTCGGAAACATGGATATCAAGAGCGGGAAAACAACGGTCGGAGAAACGGTGGCAATCGTTAACTATGCAGCAAGAATCACGACTGCGTTTTCTATGTTTTCCTTCATCATCACGGTTCTTTCCCGAGCGAAGGCATCCTCTGGGAGAGCAAATGAAATACTGTCATACCCTTCACACGAAGATGGTGGCAATGACACAATATCTCGTGAGAATAATAAGGGGAGCAAAATCGAGTTTCAGCATATTGGATTTAAATATAGTGAAGAGACACCTGAGATTCTGCATGACATTACTTTCACTGCATGGCCTGGGGAAAGGGTTGCGATAATGGGGGCGACGGGGTCGGGAAAATCGTCGCTTATCCAGCTCATTCCAAAGCTTTATGAGCCGAATACCGGCAGCATTCTGATCGATGACAAAAATATCAAGCACCTCCGTACAGATTCCTTGCGTCGGCAGATTGGTTACGTACCTCAGGAGGCGCTCCTTTTCACAGGAACCATTAAGGAGAATTTAGCTTGGGGAAAAGAGGATGCGTCTCTCAAGGAGATGGCCGAAGCTGTCGAAGATGCTCAAATCCGAGACACAATCGAAGCGTTGCCGAATCAATACGATACACTTCTTGGGCAAAAAGGAGTCAATCTTTCCGGAGGACAAAAACAGCGTCTTTCGATTGCACGTGCTCTAGTGAAAAAAGCGGGCATCCTTCTTCTTGATGACAGTACGAGCGCACTCGATTTGCAGACAGAAGCGAAACTGTTGAAAGCTCTTGAGAAATATAAAGTTACAACGCTTATTGTTACCCAAAAAATAAGTACGGCAAAAGAAGCCGACAGAATCCTTCTATTGGTTGATGGCCGAATTATCGCGCAAGGTTCTCACGAAGAGTTGCTAGAGTGTTCTCCGCTCTATAGGGAAATCTATGCATCACAGTTCGAGGAAACGGGGGTGGAGAGTTGAGAAATCCCCAGAGAGCAGTTAAAGCGGAACGTCCTCCTCACTTTGCAGGTACAGTAAAAAGAATCTGGAGCTACCTTTCCGCCCGAAAAGGGCTCCTGGCAGCAGTGCTTTTGATGGTGGTTGCTAGCTCCATATTAGGCCTCCTTGGTCCATTTATCATCGGAAAGGCGATAGATAACTACCTTACTTCCAAAAACTCAGCACGATTTGAATGGGTTCTTATTTGGCTTGCAGGAGTTTATTTCTTTTATTCCCTTTCCGTTTGGCTCCAAAATTTTTGGATGATCGGTATTTCTCAAGAAACCGTTGGGCGTATGCGGTCTGACCTTTTTGGCCAACTACACAACCTGCCGATTGCTTTTTACGATAAGCGCCAGTACGGGGAATTAATGAGCAGGGTGACCAATGATATTGAGAATGTGAGCTCTACACTGAACAGCTCTGTCATACAAATCTTCTCAAGCGTGCTTACGCTCGTTGGTACGCTTGCAGTGATGCTGTATTTAAGCCCGTTGCTGACGCTTGTCACAATGGCGATTGTTCCGCTCATGTTCGCAGGCATGAAGTGGATTACTTCTCGGACTAGTAAGCTTTATCGAGAACAGCAGAGGAATCTTGGAGAACTGAATGGCTTCATAGAAGAAAGTATTTCCGGCCACAAAATCATCAAATCTTTTTCTGAGGAAAAAAAAGTGATAAGAGAGTTCCAAGAGAAGAACAAAAAATTGAAGAAAGCAGGCTACTGGGCTCAAGTATATACAGGTTTTATTCCAAAGCTCATGAACGTGCTGAACAACTCGAGCTTTGCCCTCGTGGCGCTTGCAGGCGGCTTTTTTGCCTTGAAAGGGATGGTGACGGTTGGAACAATAGTCACCTTCACGGAATATGCCAGGCAGTTTACCCGTCCTTTGAATGACCTTTCGAACCAATTCAACACACTTCTCTCTGCTGTAGCCGGAGCCGATCGGGTATTTGATATTCTTGATGAAAGAAAAGAAGATTTCAAGGAAGGAGGAGCCAATGATTCTTCTAAGCTAATTGGTGAGGTAGAGTTCTCGCATGTTTCTTTTTCGTATGAAAAAGGTGGCGACACTGTTCAGGAATTGAACTTCAGGGCAGCGCCAGGGGAAAAAGTCGCGCTTGTAGGACCTACTGGTGCCGGGAAATCGACGATTATCAACCTTATTTCCCGCCTATACGAGCCAGACGAAGGAAAAATTCTCTTTGATGGCCAGGATGCGGCAGAAATCCGGAGGGAGAGTATTCGCAAACAAATGGGTTTCGTACTGCAGGACTCCTTCCTGTTTGAAGATAGCATTAGGGAGAATATCCGATACGGCCGCCTCGATGCATCTGATAAAGAAGTGGAGGAAGCGGCGCGTACTGCGAATGCCCATGCTTTTATCAGCAAGCTGCCGGAAGGCTATGATACAGTGCTTTCAGCGGAAGGGTCGGGTATCAGTCAAGGCCAGAAACAGCTTCTATCGATTGCCAGAGCTATTTTAGCAAAACCCGCAATCCTGATTCTAGATGAAGCGACAAGCAGCATTGACACGATTACAGAGCTGAAAATCAAAGAGGCATTATCCCGGCTGATGGAGGGAAGGACGACCTTCATGATTGCCCACAGGCTCAATACGATCCGCCAGGCAGATCAGATTCTTGTAGTTGACCAAGGCAGAATTATCGAACGTGGCAATCATCAGCAGCTTTTAAAGCAGAAGGGATTTTACTATACGCTCTCTGAAAAACAGTTCAAAAAACCTGCAGTTAAGGCGGGGATGTAATTTCAATGAAATGTAAATATTCAAAAGTGTTTGACACTGCTGTGTTTCTGTTATAAAATCAAAAACAATTAAAACGGATGAAACCAGCATATTATACTCTTATCGAGAGCGGCGGAGGGACTAGGCCCTGTGAAGCCCGGCAACCTTCAAGGAGAATATCCTTGAAAAGGTGCTAATTCCTGCAGGTATTTTTACCTGAAAGATAAGAGAGGTGCCGAAAAGGCCTTCTCTTCATGAGGAGGCCTTTTCTTTTACAAAAAAGAAAATAAGTAATCTCTTATCGAGAGCGGCGGAGGGACTAGGCCCGATGATGCCCGGCAACCTTCAGGGAAGATTTCTCTGAAAAAGGTGCCAATTCCTGCAGGCACTTGCCTGACAGATAAGAGGAGGTTCATATGTGCCCTCTTCTTATGAAGGGGGCGCTTTTTTTAAAAGACAATTGGTGGAGAAATTAAAAGGGAGAGGGATGGGAAGATGAAAACAATCAAAATTGCATTATTAGGATTCGGAACAGTTGGGGAGGGTGTCTACAATACTATTCATACACATCAAAATCAGCTTGCCTCTATTTTGGATAGGAAAGTGGAGGTTGCAGCTGTTTTGATTAAGGATAAGCGGAAAGATAGGGGCATTGGGGGGCATGTGCTTGTGACCGATGACTTTGAGGAAATTCTTGCATTGCAAGACTTGGATATTGTGGTAGAGGCGATTGTCGGAAAGGAACCCGCCTTCTCCTACGTTAAGCAAGCAATAGATAAAGGCTGCCATGTTATCACGGCGAACAAGGAAATGTTTGCATCCCATGGGACGGAATTGAAACAGCTTGCAGGGCGTCACGGTGTCACAGTGGGATTCGAAGCGACTGTTGCGGGGGGTGTTCCGGTCATCCAGACTGTTCAGCATCTTTTGAATGTCAATCAAGTGAAGAAATTGGAGGGCATCTTAAACGGAACATCCAATTACATTTTAAGCGAAATGAGAAGCAGCGGGCAGTCTTTTGAGGAGGCCTTAAGGGCTGCACAGGAAAAAGGGTACGCGGAGGCTGATCCGACAAATGACGTTGAAGGTTATGATGCATTTTTTAAATTGATGATTTTAAGTGAGATTGCCTTTGGTGAAAAACCAGCATGGGAAGACATTCCTCGTGAAGGAATCACAGCAATCACGGGTGAGCAAATTACAGCTGCTGAAAATCTCGGTCTCCGTTTCAAACTAATCGCATCAATTGAAAAAGTTGGAGACCGGATCGTTGGCTTCGTTCGGCCAACTCTCGTTTCGGAGAACCATCCTTTGTACAACATCGAAGGAGTAGAGAATTCTGTCAGCATCGAAGGGGATATTGTCGGACGAATCACCCTCCAAGGACCTGGAGCCGGGATGTACCCAACTGCTAGTGCAGTGATAGAGGATGTGATTCATTGTTACCGGGCTGAACCGGTTTTGCCGCATGTTGATAAACAGGGAATCTTGAATGACCGTGCTCGAAAAGGACAAGGCAGAAGCTGGCTCATTATGCCAGCAGGAGATGCAGCAGCCCGACAAGGTGCCAGCGGCAAACAAGAAGAGCCGTGTTTTATTGTGGGGGATGAAGCGACTATTACCCAATGGAAGCAAGAGCATCAAGGAGCAAGCTTCTTTGAGGTATTAGGGATAAAAGAGGAAAGGCTGCAGGAGGAAAAGGTGTAGGGAAGAGGTACGCGAAAATTCTTTGACTAAAGTGAGAATTTAAGTTTCCTTATTTTAAAAGGGGCTGTCTTAATAAGTCATTTCTTTATATAGAAGCTTGATCGGCGCATCTAACTATAGCAGACTAGTTGATGCGCCAGATTGAGATGTTATTTGAAAATTTATATCCGTCATCAATCACATTTCCTTTCCAAACCCTTAAAAATTGTCATTTTGACCTAGATTATTCACCGATATATATAAAATCCCACAGAAAAGCCGACTTGTTGGCTTTTCTGTGGGATTCTCTTTTTCACTTAAAAGATGAAAAAAGAATCCATTTCTGTTATGGTTATTGCGACTAAACACCAACCAACTAGAAAGGATTCTTCTAATGGCTACTTTATCGCAAAACACNGATTTATTTTCTTTATAAAAATATAAGGTTTTTGGAGAAAAGGTAAGGATTTTAGGGAAAAGGTAAGGATTTTTGAAAAAATCCGTATATGTAATCGATTACATAGTGCTCCATGCTGTGGTTTGAAGCCTCTTGAAATAGGCTATCTACGGTAATCGTCCATTTATCTACGGTAAACAGCGATTTATCAACGGTAAATTTCAGTATATCTACGGTAAACGTAAATTTATCTACGGTAGATTCCAGTAGGGATACAATTATTCCTTTTAATGGAAGTTAAGGACCGCAATTTATGCCCCGGGAGGAGAATTGCCACTTCTTACGCAAGAAGGACCTCCAGGCCGTACAGCGCTAAACGGGCGCTTCCGCTTTTCTATTGTCCGGCTTCAGCGCCCAGCGCTTATCGTCCTTCGGCTTTCTCCCTACGATAAGTCAACATCAATTCGCTATCGCTCATCGTGTTTCCTTTATCTCGATCGAAACCCTCCAGGCCGTACAGCGCTAAACGGGCGCTTCCGCTTTTCTATTGTCCAGCTTCAGCGCCCAGCGCTTATCGTCCTTCGGCTTTCTCCCTACGATAAGTCAACATCAATTCGCTATCGCTCATCGTGTTTCCTTTATCTCGATCGAAACCCTCCAGGCCGTACAGCGCTAAACGGGCGCTTCCGCTTTTCTATTGTCCAGCTTCAGCGCCCAGCGCTTATCGTCCTTCGGCTTTCTCCCTATGATAAGTCAACATCGATTCGCTATCGCTCATCGTGTTTCCTTTATCTCGATCGAAACCCTCCAGGCCGTACAGCGCTGAACGGGCGCTTCCGCTTTTCTATTGTCCAGCTTCAGCGCCCAGCGCTTATCGTCCTTCGGCTTTCTCCCTACGATAAGTCAACATCGATTCGCTATCGCTCATCGTGTTTCCTTTATCTCGATCGAAACCCTCCAGGCCGTACAGCGCTAAACGGGCGCTTCCGCTTTTCTATTGTCCAGCTTCAGCGCCCAGCGCTTATCGTCCTTCGGCTTTCTCCCTACGATAAGTCAACATCGATTCGCTATCGCTCATCGTGTTTCCTTTATCTCGATCGAAACCCTCCAGGCCGTACAGCGCTAAACGGGCGCTTCCGCTTTTCTATTGTCCAGCTTCAGCGCCCAGCGCTTATCGTCCTTCGGCTTTCTCCCTACGATAAGTCAACATCGATTCGCTATCGCTCATCGTGTTTCCTTTATCTCGATCGAAACCCTCCAGGCCGTACAGCGCTAAACGGGCGCTTCCGCTTTTCTATTGTCCAGCTTCAGCGCCCAGCGCTTATCGTCCTTCGGCTTTCTCCCTACGATAAGTCAACATCGATTCGCTATCGCTCATCGTGTTTCCTTTATCTCGATCGAAACCCTCCAGGCCGTACAGCGCTAAACGGGCGCTTCCGCTTTTCTATTGTCCAGCTTCAGCGCCCAGCGCTTATCGTCCTTCGGCTTTCTCCCTACGATAAGTCAACATCGATTCGCTATCGCTCATCGTGTTTCCTNCGATAAGTCAACATCAATTCGCTATCGCTCATCGTGTTTCCTTTATCTCGATCGAAACCCTCCAGGCCGTACAGCGCTAAACGGGCGCTTCCGCTTTTCTTATTCCTGTAAGCTTTTGGCTTCCATGTAGAGGGCTTGGATGAATTTTCGGATATTGATTCGGGAGTGTGCGGTTGGCATATCTCCTTTGTTCTCGAGCTCCATCATCTTCATCCTAATCTGTGAATAATCGAAAAACTTGGACGAATAGTTTTCAAATTTAGGGTTGGTGAAATCCGTAAGTCCTAGGGAAGCGATATGCTCCAACGCCTGGTGTATGGCTCGGCGAATTCGCTGTTCTCCTGCCTTTGTTTCTTTTTTGACATCAGCCGGAAGGACATTAGGCCCGTACCGCTTTTCCACAATTTTTTCATAGAGATCCTTAAGTGTAGGTGTTTCCCTTACATTATCTTTCTCTAGCTGCTGCATGATAGACAGCATATCGAGTAAGTCTTTCGTGCCGCTTTCCGCAAGGATGCCGAGCTCGAGAAGCACGGTTTTGCCTGCGGAGACAATCGAATTTGTACTCCGCTTTTCTTTTCTGGCAGGTGATAGATCCTTGTTGAAGGTTCCAAGCACATTCAGTGATTGCTGAATGTTCACGATGGATTTTTCCAGCATAAGATGCTCACATACTTTTTTCAAAACGCTAACGACCTCTAGCCGGTTGATTGGTTTTGTGATGTAGTACTCGACACCGAGCGAGTATGCCTCACCAATCATGTCTTTTGTCTCTACTTGAGAAACCATGATAATTTTTCCCTTGAAAGATGGTGCAATTTCTCTCACCGTTTCAATTCCGTCTCTATTTGGCATTAACAGGTCGATCAGCAAGATGTCTATCCCGGTATTTTCTAGCTCATCTGCATATACCTCTGACCCATCATCGGCTTCTCCTTTAATTATCCCCAATTCTTCTTCTTCGATAATATTTGCAAGCATTGCCCTGATGGGTGCAGAGTCATCTACGATAAAAAAATTCAATGGTTTCATCCTCTCTCTATTAAGCATTCCACAGGAAGTTCAATATGAAAAATAGTGTTAAAAGGTACGTTTCCTTCTATTAATTCAATTTTTCCATCATGGCTTTCGATCACATTTTTTATATAGGAAAGACCAATTCCGTTTGAAGCGATACCATCTTGGTTGAATTTGGTAGTAAATCCAGGTTCAAAAATGAGCGGCTTGTTTCGAGTATTAATTCCTGGACCTGAGTCTTTTACAGTTAGGATTAATAAGTTCCCTTTAAGCTCTGCTTCCATTCGGATAATTCCACTTCCCTTAATGGCTTCCACAGCATTGGAGACAAGGTTGTTGATAATAGAGAGAAGCAAAAAGGTATGGAAGCGTTCCGTTATATTTTTTAAGTCTATTTCAAAAGAAATATCTTTCCCTAGCAATTGAGCATAACTTTCATTGGAGGTAACGATGACATCAACAATTTCTCGCATAAATAAAAAATCGCTGAGGTTCTCTTTTGTCATTAGCTTGGACAGGCCGGCATAAATCCGCTGGCTGTCTTTTTTTGTCTCATGCATTGCTCCTGCAATCCGGAGCGCAGCCCGTGCATATTCTCCATTTCCATCCTCCCTCAACCCTCTGTAAAGGGAATAGCAATCACTCGTTAGCTGCTCGGCGTTTTTCATCATTTTTCTTAACTGAATCATTTCGACATAAAGATTTGATATGAGCATGAGCATTTTTTCATTCCGAATGCGCTGTTCCCGTTCCGCTGCCCTTGCTTCGCGAATGACAGTAATATTGAAGAAACCGAGCACAAAAAAGCTTCGGATAATAGCAATTCCGCTAATAGTGACAAGTGTCTTGATGGAAAAAGAAACATGGATGAACAGGGATCTAGCTGTAAGTTCCATGATGCTAGCTAAAATCTCGATGATGACACCAAGCATGCCGAGGAGCAGAGGGTTATCATAGTGTTTTTTTAACTGAAAATACTGAAACATCCAAGCGAAAGATAAATAATAGAAGAAAACCGGAAAATGCATTTCAAAACTATCCTGCAGCGCGACGTCAGAAATATAGACACTGCTAAGGATACGAAAGGCCACTACTGAAACTCCAACAAGGAAACCGGATAGTAAAGGGTGGATCTTCCGTGACCATAATAAAAAGAAGAAAAAAACCGGAGTTCCGAGACTGACCCTCAAAATTCCTTCAAGAGGGTAGAATTTCATTTCACCAGCCAGCGGTACTGCCAGCATCATGGCAAGATAGGTCAATATCTTTTGGGGCACCATTTTCACCGCTTTCTTGAGGTTAAATGTTGTATGCGGGCGTGGAGCCCTTGCTGTTTTTCATTATAAAGGTTTTGCTGAAAATCACGAGACCGATTTATGACAACTTTATTAAGTTCACTACATATTTTGTCTGTTCTTGTAGTTTTCGGTAGGCAGCCTGTTACTCTTTAACTGTAGCCGGGACCATGCTTCCTGTAAAGTCATATCTGGTCTCTAGGTTATTTTCACCCCCCCAATTGACCTTGAGGGAGTGGAAGCATGCAATAAACACTTGTGAATAGATTCACAATATTATTATGGGAGGCAGGTGGCAGGAGCCCGTTCCGTGAAAAGGGCATCTATTACCGGTTAATGCAAGTTTTACTGCAATTTTATTTTCCTAAAAATTTACCCGTTTGGAGGTAAGGACATGTTTTGGATTCAATTTATCATCGTGCTCGCCTGTATCTTTATTGGGGCGCGCTTAGGCGGTGTAGGTCTTGGTGTCATGGGTGGTGTTGGTCTAGCAATCCTCGTATTCGTTTTTCATCTTCAGCCAACCTCTGCTCCAATTGATGTTATGCTCATGATTTTGGCCGTTATCACAGCAGCTGGTGCGTTGCAGGCTGCAGGCGGCATGGATTATCTCGTTTTTGTAGCAGAAAAAGCTTTGAGGAGAAATCCTAAGTGGATTACATTCATCGCTCCTATCGTAACTTATGTTTTCACTTTCTGTGCAGGTACTGGCCACGTTGCCTACTCTGTCCTGCCAGTTATCGCAGAAGTTTCCCGTGAATCTGGCGTCCGTCCTGAACGCCCGATGTCTATCGCGGTTATCGCTTCTCAACAGGCAATCACAGCGAGCCCGATTTCAGCGGCAACTGTTGCATTGCTAGCGCTTTTGGCGGATTTCAAAATCAGCTTGCTTGATATCATGCTAATCTGTGTACCTTCTACATTCATCGCTTGTATGATCGCTGCATTCGTTGCAAGCAAAACAGGTAAAGAGCTTAATATGGATGAAGATTACTTGAAACGTCTTGAAGAAGGTCTTGCTCCTATTAAAAAGGACAAGAAAGCTTTCAGTCCTAAACCAGGTTCTAAGCTTTCCGTTATGCTTTTCCTTCTTGCAGCAGTATTGGTTGTTATACTTGGCTCTTTCGAAGCACTTCGCCCGGGATGGGAAATCGAAGGCGTATTCACAAGAATGACAATGCCTGTAGCAATTGAAATCGTCATGCTGACAATCGCAGCATTGATTATGATTTTCTGTAAACCAAATGTTGAAGAAATCGTATCCGGCAGTGTGTTTAAAGCTGGTGCTGCAGCAGTAGTTGCCATCTTCGGTATCGCTTGGATGGGAGATACTTTCTTCCAAGGAAACATGGAATTAATCTCTGGCTCTATCTCTGATCTTGTTACAACAGCTCCTTGGCTGTTCGCAATCGCGCTGTTTGCACTATCTATTCTGCTTTACAGCCAGGCTGCAACTGTTCGTACATTAATGCCACTTGGAATTTCACTTGGAATCAATCCTGCACTATTGATTGCAATGTTCCCGGCAGTAAACGGATATTTCTTCATTCCAAACTATCCAACAGTTGTTGCTGCAATCAACTTTGACCGTACAGGTACAACTAAGATTGGTAAGTATGTTTTGAACCACAGCTTCATGGTACCAGGCCTGATCGCAAGTGTCGGCGCCGTTATTATCGGCATCCTCTTGAGCATGGTCGTACTATAAAAAAATGTTAACAAGCCTTACCAGGCTTGAAAATAAAAGGGGCAACCGTTCTTAGCCGGACGGTTGTCATCATTGAAAATTGGGAGATGACTGAAAATGGCTGAACAATTCCGTATCGAAAAAGATTTCTTGGGTGAAAAAGAAGTACCGTTGAATGCGTACTATGGTGTTCAAACAATGCGCGCAATTGAGAACTTCCCAATCACCGGGTATCGGATTGATGAAGCTCTAATCAAAGCAATGGCTATCGTGAAGAAAGCAGCAGCGCTTGCTAACGCTGAGATTGGTCAGCTTGACCGCAAAGTCGCTGAAGCAATCAGCACTGCAGCGGAAGAAGTAATCAATGGTAAGCTTCATGACCAATTTATCGTTGACCCTATTCAGGGCGGTGCAGGAACATCAATCAACATGAATACAAACGAGGTTATCGCTAACCGTGCGCTTGAGTTGATCGGCGAACAAAAAGGCAACTACAAAGTAATTAGCCCGAATTCCCATGTTAACATGGCACAGTCTACTAATGATTCTTTCCCTACTGCCATCCACTTGTCTAGCCTTATGACATTGGAAGCACTGATCGATGCAATGGAAGAGCTTCATGGCGAATTTATGGCAAAAGCAATGGAATTTGACGGGGTTATTAAAATGGGTCGGACTCATTTACAGGATGCTGTTCCTGTACGCCTTGGCCAAGAATTTAAAGCATATGCACGCGTTTTGAGAAGAGACATCAAGAGAATTAGTGCAACAAGAGATCACCTCTATGAAGTGAACATGGGAGCAACAGCAGTCGGAACAGGTCTGAATGCAGATCCGGAATATATCAAGAAAGCTGTTGGATACCTTGCAGAGTTCAGCGGTTTCCCATTAACCGGTGCTGAAAACCTTGTTGATGGAACACAAAATACAGACTGCTATATTGAAGTTTCTGCAGCGCTTAAAGTATGTATGCTGAATATGTCTAAAATTGCGAACGACCTTCGCATGATGACTTCTGGTCCACGTTGTGGTTATGGAGAAATCAACCTGCCAGCTCGTCAGCCAGGATCTTCTATCATGCCAGGAAAAGTAAACCCTGTTATGGCAGAAGTATTAAACCAAAGCGCATTCCAAGTTGTTGGTAATGATTTGACAATCAGCATGGCTTCAGAAGCAGGACAATTTGAACTGAATGTTATGGAACCAGTTATTGTCTTCAACCTTCTTCAGTCTATTAAGATCATGACAAACGTCTTCAATGTATTCCGTGAGCATTGCCTAAAAGGTATTACTGCAAATGAAGAAAGAATGGCTGCATATGTTAACAACAGCGTTGGTGTTATCACAGCAATCAACCCACACGTTGGATATGAAACAGCTGCATCTATTGCAAGGGAAGCAATCCTTAGCAACAGACCTGTAAGAGAAATCGTCCTTGAGCGTGGAGTGCTGACATCAGAAGAGCTTGACACCATTCTTAATCCGTTTGAAATGACTCACCCAGGAATCGCAGGAAAAGAATTGCTGGATGCGAAAAAACAGCAAAAAGAACCTGTACTAGTATAATATTGCATCATCAGAAGGAGGCACTAACACATTATGGAGCGGGGAAAAAATCAGCATCTTTATCGTAAACTTCATTCCCTGTCAGGAATCATCCCAGTTGGGGTGTTCCTGACAGTCCACTTGTTCGTCAATTTTACAGTCACTTGGGGAATGGATGCTTACAACACGGCAGCAAACGTGATGGTTCATCTGCCGTTTAAGTATTTTCTTGAAGCATTCATCATTTTCATCCCACTTTATTTCCATGCTATCTATGGAATGTACATTGCTTTTCAGTCGAAGAACAATGTCGGCAGCTATGGCTATGCACGCAACTGGAAGTTCTTCCTTCAGCGTTTAACCGGAGTCATTACGTTCATCTTTGTAACATGGCATATTTGGGAAACAAAAGTTCAAGTTGAATTCTTTGGCGCAGAGGCTAATTACCATTTGATGGCCGGCATCGTTGACAACCCGATTTCTTTAGCACTTTACATCGTAGGGATTGTAGGTTCTGTATACCATTTTGCAAACGGCATCTGGACATTCTTGATTACTTGGGGAATCACCGTTTCACCTAAGTCTCAGAAGTTCTTTGCTATTGTCACATTTGGAATCTTTGTCGTACTATCCATCATTGGTGTACGAGCAATCCTTGGATTTGCATGATAGCTGGATAGGAGGACATCATTATGAGCAAAGGCAAAATTGTTATTGTCGGCGGCGGACTTGCGGGTCTAATGGCAGCAATCAAGATCGCTGAAAAGGGAACAAAAGTAGATCTATTTTCAATTGTTCCTGTTAAACGTTCGCACTCTGTTTGTGCGCAAGGCGGAATTAACGGGGCAGTTAATACAAAAGGGGAGAATGACTCGCCATGGGAACACTTTGATGATTCCGTCTACGGCGGCGACTTCCTGGCAAACCAGCCTCAAGTAAAAGCAATGTGCGAGGCTGCACCAAAAATCATTCATATGTTTGACCGTATGGGTGTAATGTTCAACCGTACACCAGAAGGTCTTCTTGACTTCCGTCGCTTTGGTGGCACTCAGCATCACCGTACTGCTTTTGCTGGTGCAACAACAGGCCAGCAGCTGCTTTACGCATTGGATGAACAAGTAAGGAAATACGAAGTGGCCGGTCTTGTTACAAAGTATGAAGGCTGGGAATTCGTTTCTGCAGTTCTTGATGATGAAGGCACTTGCCGCGGTATCACAGCACAGAATCTTAAATCAATGGAAATCAAGGCATTCCCTGCAGATGCAGTAATCATTGCAACAGGTGGTCCTGGTCTTATTTTCGGTAAATCAACTAACTCAACAATTAACACAGGTTATGCGGCAGCAAGGCTATATCAACAAGGTGCAGTTTACGCGAACGGTGAGTTCATCCAGATTCACCCAACTGCCATTCCAGGTGATGACAAAAACCGTCTGATGAGTGAATCAGCACGCGGTGAAGGTGGCCGTGTATGGACTTACAAAGACGGCAAGCCTTGGTACTTCCTAGAAGAGAAATATCCGGCTTACGGAAACCTCGTTCCACGGGACATTGCAACACGTGAAATATTTGATGTTTGTGTGAACCAAAAACTTGGTATCGATGGTGAAAACAAAGTTTATCTTGATCTTTCCCATATCGATGCAAAACAGCTTGATATTAAGCTTGGCGGTATTATGGAGATCTATGAAAAATTCATGGGTGATGATCCGCGTAAAGTTCCAATGAAAATTTTCCCTGCTGTTCACTATTCCATGGGCGGACTGTGGGTAGACCTTGAGCAACAGACAAACATTCCTGGCCTTTTTGCTGCAGGTGAGTGCGATTACTCCCAGCATGGTGCGAACCGTCTCGGTGCCAACTCACTTCTCTCTGCTGTTTACGGCGGTATGGTTGCTGGTCCTTCAGCGCTTAACTATGTCAATGGTCTTGAAACTTCTGCAGATTCTATGCCTGCTGCCCTTTTTGAAAAGCAGCTTGAAGAAGATCTTAACAAATATCAATCTATCCTTTCCATGGATGGCAATGAAAACGCGTATGTGCTTCATAAAGAGCTAGGCGAAATGATGACAGCAAATGCTACAGTTGTTCGTGAAAACGCGAAGCTGAAAATGACTTATGACAAACTAGAAGACTTCGTACAAAGATTCAAGCGCATCAACATCGAAGACACTGCAAAGTGGAGCAACTCCAGCGCTTCGTTCGTTCGTCAGCTTGAAGGAATGATCAACCTGGCGCATGTCATCACGCTTGGTGCATATAACCGCAACGAGAGCCGTGGAGCACACTATAAGCCTGAGTTCCCTGACCGGAATGACGAAGAGTGGCTGAAGACAACAATGGCACGTTACAATGCCAAGACGAACAAGCCTGAGCTTTCCTATGAAGAAGTAGATGTCTCTTTGATTGCACCGCGGAAACGGGATTACACTAAGGCGAAGAAAGGAGCCAAGTAATTATGGCAGGAGATAGCAAGAAAATACACTTGATTATTACAAGGCAGAAGGATGCAAATTCTCAGCCGTATCAGGAAGAGTTCTTGGTTCCTTACCGCTCGAATATGAACATTATCTCTGCTCTGATGGAAATTCAGAAGAACCCTGTAAACGCACAGGGCAAAGAATCAACTCCAGTTATCTGGGAATCTGTTTGCCTGGAAGAAGTATGTGGAGCGTGCTCTATGGTCATCAACGGCAAGCCTCGACAGGCTTGTTCCTCGCTGATTGATCAGCTTCAACAGCCAATCAAGATTGCACCGCTTAGCACTTTCCCGGTTGTGCGTGACCTTATGGTCGATAGGCAGCGTATGTTTGACTCTCTGAAAAAAGTAAAAGCATGGGTTCCGATTGATGGTACCTATGACCTAGGTGCCGGCCCAAGAATGCCTGAAAATACCCGTCAGTGGGCATATGAACTTTCCAAGTGCATGACTTGCGGCTGCTGCCTTGAGGCTTGCCCGAACGTAAACGACCATTCTCCGTTCATGGGACCTGCGCCGCTGTCACAAGTTCGACTATTTAATGCGCATCCAACAGGTGCAATGCACAAGGATGAGCGACTAGATGCGATCATGGGAGAAGGCGGAATCACTACTTGCGGTAACTCGCAAAACTGTGTGGAAGTTTGTCCAAAAGGTATTCCATTGACAACATCAATAGCTCACTTGAATCGTCAAGTAACACTTCACTCTTTCAAAAACTTCTTTGGAAATTTCTAAGAGAGAAGAAAATCGAAACAAAGAACAAGTATGGCTGGAGATATGGAGGCTCTCATTCTCCAATCAATAAAATTTGCGATCTAGAATATAAAGTGCCCATTACCAAGGTGCCTGGCTTTCGTATACCGAGAGTCAGGCACTTTTTTACATTACCGCACTGGGGGTCAGGCACCCTTTATTGCATTACCACACTGGGGGTCAGGCACCCTTTATTGCATTAACGCTATGCTAGAGTAATAGAGTTAATGATGTTTAGTATTATTGGTTTTGAAGTGGAAGTGATGGATTAATAAAAAAGCGAACCGAGTGGATTCGGTTCGCTCTTAGAAGCATATGCGTGTAACTTGCAACATTACAAGATTTATCTATAGAATCTGTTCTGTATAAACTGCCGCGGTACATTTATTCCACTTGGTGATTTTGTAACCTAAACGACGTAAGCCCTACCTCTCTTACATCCTTACGGCTCCGAAGCCGATCCAGTGTGAATAAGTTTGAAGAAAATATGATAAGCAGAACGCCATAAAGTTTATGATTCAGTGTTTGTTCCAAGTTACATTGTAGGAGCAACTTTTCAATTATACCTATTTCAGGTGGTTCTGTCAACCTGATTTTAAGATTTTATTTATTTTTCATTTTCTCCTGCGCCATTTTTATCATTTCACGTACCATCCCGCCTCCAATCCTGCCGCCTATTTTTCCAGCTTGTTCTGAGGTTAATTGACCGTTGTATCCTTGCTTTAAAGGTATTCCAGCTTCTTTCGCAGCTTCAAATTTTGCATTATTAGGATTGGATGTCCCCGCAACTTTCGCTTTTAACTGATCTAGGGATTCCCTAGCTTGAGGTACAAGAATCTTATTTCTTCTTGCCATAATTACGCCTCCTTTCCTTTATGTTGCCCGAATTGAAGAGGGATATTTTCATCAACTTCCTAAAGAGCATAATGAAGGACTTATCAAAGGTGTTATCAACAAGCAAATCATTGTATCTTACAGGGGAGAGAGGCATCTATTCACACTATCAACAGGAATAGAACTTAATTTTATCCACAATAACAGTTTTGACTGGAACCCAGTAGAGAGAAAGGGTTTTGTGAATATATCTACATTATCCACATGCGTGTGGATAAGTAAGTTATCTACTTCTGTTGAAAGCTGAGATGGTGGTTTATCAAAAATTATGTGAAAATTATGTGAAAGTCATTGTGTAATTGAAGAATATCAGCTATATTTAAGACAAGGAAAGTTAGTGAAAATATTCACAATCTAACAATCCCCTCTCCCATTAGTAAATGAAATACCCCTCCCCTAAAAAACAGGAAGAGCAGGATTTATTTAAACCTGCTCTTCCTGTTTTATTTTAAATACACAATGTGTGCTTTGCACTAAAGCACTAAAGTGTGCCTGACCCCCAGTGCGTTAAACCACTAAAGCGTGACTGACCCCCAGCGCGGTGATGTGGTGAGGGGGGCCATGACATTTTTGCTTCTAGTGCTGTTATTCTTTTACGCGCTCGTCTGCGGCTTTTGAGCGGGCCATGGCTTCTAGGTCAGCATGGTCGGCTAAATCGCGGTCAAATTCGACATCGCGGCCGTCTGTCTTCATGTTCTTTGGCGTTTGCGGAAGTGACGCTGAGTTCTTATCTCGGTTTCGATGTCCTCGAGAACGTGGCATGTACAGTTCCCCTTTCGATTTTAAATGCCTTCTTCGAGATAAACAAAGGCGCAAGGGAAGCCCTTGCACCATTATTTTGCCTTAAAATGCAGTGTGTATGATTGGAAATCTATTCACTGATCCCGTTTGGGAGCCCTAAATCCACCGGCTTTGTCCGCCATTTTAAACTCACGGCTATACGTCACTTCCTGCATGCTTGTCAGCGTGTGTCTCTGCTTCTCTTTTTTCTTCTTGTCCATTCTAATCATCCTTCCCGTTTAAATGATTACTTTATCCATTATTTCCAGGAAGAATGGGAATAAACAGAGCTAATGGTAAAAAATATCGGACAATGCTTTTTTTAGCTCGGGATATTGAAAAGAAAAGCCGTTACGTTCTAGCTTTTCAGGAAGTGCTTTTTGTCCCTCAAGGACTAGGATGCTCATTTCTCCAAGCACAGTCTTTATTGCAAAGGAAGGAGCAGGCAGCCAATGCGGTCTTCCAAGAACATCGGCTAGCACTTTTCCGAATTCTTTTATCCTAACAGGCTGCGGAGCGGTGAAATTAACCGGACCGGAAAGCTCCCCAGTTTCAATGGCAAACGTAATGCCCCTGACAACATCTTTTATATCTATCCATGACAGCCACTGTGTCCCCTTTCCAACGGTTCCTCCTGCAAATAGCCGGTAAGGTAAGGCCATTCGCGGCAATGCGCCCTCTTCTTTGTCCAAAATGACTCCGAATCTGCATAATACTGTCCTGATGCCGCTGCCAGCTTTAAGAGCCGCAGCTTCCCACTTCTTTGTCGTATTCGCCAAAAAATCACTCCCAAAGTCACTGTCCTCTTCCGTAAATGTTTTTGCGTGAGAAGTGTCATATATGCCGACTGCAGAAGCATTTATTAACACCTTTGGCTTAACTGCCATTGACGAAATGATCCTTCCAATCTCTGCAGCTGATTGGAGCCTGCTCTCGACAATCTGCTTTTTATATTCCTCTGTCCAACGTTTGCTGATGGAGGCTCCGGCAAGGTTTACGATTGCGTCTACACCTTCGAGCTCTTTCTCAGGTTTATCACTTTCATTAAGCCAGCGGATGAAAGTGATGTGATCATCCTTGCCAAAAGCACCTTCCGCCTGCTCCGGATCTTTTCGCGACAGAACAATTGCTTCATGGCCTTGTTCTGATAAATACCGGCAGAGCGCCTTTCCAACAAGCCCTGTTCCTCCCGTGACAGCCACCTTCATCCAAGATACCTCCCAGATTTATGTCTTATCATTATTTTACACACATTCTGCCGGAAAACCTTTTTTCAATATGTTACATTTAGGAGGGGTGATAGAATGCCGACAATAGCAAAAATCGCAGTTCAAAAGCATAACAAAGAGCGTTATAGCATATTTATTGAATCTGCAAAAGGAGAGGAATACGCCTTTTCTGTAGATGAGAGCACTTTAATACGATACGGCTTAAAAAAAGGGATGGAACTAAGTGACCTCCCGCTTGCGGACATCATGTTCCAGGAAGATGTGCAGAAAGCCTATAATCACGCAGTTCACTATTTATCCCATCGCATGCGCTCGGAAAAAGAGGTTCGTGAATATCTGAAAAAAAAAGAAATAGCAGATACTGTCATGGATGCTGCTATCAATAAATTGTACGAATTTCGTTTTTTAGATGATAGAGAATTTGCGCTCGCCTATACAAGGACGCAAATGAACACAACAGATAAAGGACCGAATACGATTAGAAGAGAGCTAAAAGAAAAGGGAATTGAAGGGGAAATGTCAGAAGAAGCGCTTGCGGAGTTTAAGAAAGAACTTCAAATAGAAAAAGCTGCCAAGCTTGGAAACAAACTAGCTGCCAAAAACATGAAAGACTCCACTAGGGTGTTAAAGCAGAAGATTGAGCTTCATCTCCAGCGAAAAGGATACCCTTTTAATATTATTGCAATTGCACGAAAGGAAATAAAGATAGGCAAGCAAGAAGACGAGATGTCGGCACTCACCATCCAAGGGGAGAAATTAAAGCGAAAATACCATAAGCTTGAAGGTTTTCTGTTAAGGCAAAAAATCAAGCAAGGCCTTTACCAAAAAGGATTCCCGCTTGATTTAATTGATCGCTATATTGATGAAATGGAGGATGGGTGGAAGTAGCCATCATCATTCACAGCATTATCCACTCACATTTATTTTTAGTAAAAAGGGAAGATAATTTTTGTTTTAGGCATTTCACTTTTCCAAGGATGGACCGGGAAGCCCCCTTGGCCGTTGGTGCCTCTCAGGGGGTCTTCCCTAAGGCCGCGCTCCCGCCGGAGTATTCGCCTCTTACCTGCATCATATGATTGATTTACTTCATCTAATTACATATAACGAATTAACGAAAGAGGGTTATGATTTTTTAGATTCAATGATAATCTCTTCCTTATCAAGTTCATTGACAATCATTTCCGCCACTTCACGCGGAGAACGGAAGCTTGTTGGGTCAACATGGTTGCTCCCTTCCCAGAATGGTGTGTTCATCCCGCCCATATATGCTGCGACAAAGCGGATGCCTGTGCCTGCGTACTCTTTTTGCATGCTTTCCGTAAAACCTCGCAGTGCAAATTTTCCTGCACAGTAGACTGCTTCATTTTTCTTTCCCCGTAGTCCTGCTGTTGAAATGATGTTGAGGATTAATCCTTCCTCTTTTTTCTCAAGATAGGGAAGAAGAGCTTTTGTCATGGTAAGAGGGCCATAGACATTTGTTTTGAAGCTGTCTTCCAGTTCTTTGTCCGTTGATTCTGTAAAAGGACCGAATATTCCGATGCCAGCATTGTTTACGAGTCCATATAGATCGTATGCTTTGTTAAGTACCATCATTTTCTCTTTAATATCATCAGGATTTCGGACATCAAGCAAAAGGCTAGAAGCACTACCGCCAGCTTCCTCGATTTGTTCTAGTACTGCTTTTAGCTTGTCTCCATGCCTGCCAGCCAAGACGATGTGGAAGTCCTCCTGTGCAAGCAGCAATGCGAGTTCTTTACCGAGCCCAGAGCCTCCACCGGTGATTATGATTGTTTTCATTTTGTTGTCCTCCTTATTGGAATGCCTTCTTTATTTATAGCTTAAAATTGAGTATGATGAAACATAGAAGAATCAGGGAGTGAAAAAAATGTCACATGAAAAACGCTACAGTCAGTACACAGAGTACGAATTACAGCAGGAGATTGCCACGTTGCGGGAAAAGGCGAGAAAGGCTGAGCAAATGGGAATGGTGAACGAGCTAGCAGTGCTTGAACGCAAAGCTGCAATGGCGAAAGCATATCTGCTCAACCCAGAAGACTTCAAGCCAGGGGAACTATTCGAAATCGAAGGAGATCCAGGAGCTTACTTCAAAATAGATTATATAAATGGCGTTTTTGCATGGGGGTATAGACTTGGAGGTGCAAGGGAGGAAGAAGCACTTCCTATCAGCCTTTTGAAAAAATTAGCGCCAGACCAGGAATGAATGTAATCTATCGGCCTGGCGCAAACCTAAGGTCTATTTTTTCGGAATGGCGCTGTCGTCTTCACGGTGAGATGAAGCAAACATTCTTTCCTGCGGATGGGTATTGATTGTTCCATCAGCCCTTTTCGATGCATACTGCGATTTGGCACGTGGCTGGCCTTCCAGCCTGTTGCCGTTCATTTCGGGAAAATCCTTGGCTTTATTCCGCATGCTCTGCCTCCTCGGTGCGATAGTCTAGCGTGAAAATTACACGCTCCTATAGTATCCGTTAGAGCACAGTACATTATCACTTTTAAGCCAGTAAAAAAAATACCATGGAGGTAACAAAAGTGAACGATTATAAAGAGAATCTTGTTGAATTGCTGCTTGAAAAAAACAACGAGATCTCCCGTGGGCAAGCATTGACATGGGTAGAACTTTTATGGGATGACTTCGAAACAACTTCGGCTAAAGCAGGTAGGGAATACCTTGGAAGCGAAATGACCGAAAAAGTTGTCCGCCAATGGATAGAGCATTATGGAGACAAGCTCCATGAATTTGTTGCAAGAAATCCTAAATATAAAAAATACCTTGAGCAGGATGAGAAAAATCTTCTTTAGAAAACGATGCCCACAGGAGGCATCGTTTTTTTCCTGCGAGCATCATCCTGGCAAGAAATTCAGTTTTTTTCGCAGCTTTTCTTCGCTGTATATCCAGCCGGTATAGGAGCTCATGATGTGAAGGTCCTTATCCAGGTGGACGACTGCTACAAAAGGATAGTGGCCGTTGCTTCGATAGCGGAGATCGATGAATTTGACCTCGTAATGGTCATGATATTCATCAAGTACCCACCTGTATACCGGTGAAAATGAAAGGAAGGCTGATAGATTCTCGTCCTTTTTTGCTGCTTTCAATACAGGCGTTTCTGGGACAGGAACTCGGTCGAATTGGTCAATGATATTCACATTATCGCGATGCGCTCTCCCTACGAAAAACTGGTGTCTGTTCATGACGGCTACTCTCCATTGATGGTAGCGCATTGTTGGCGCAATGATAATTTCTGTTGCGTCTGGAATCATTTCCCTCACTATGCCCATTAACTTCCGTTTGTATAGATAGCGGTTGATGTAATAAGAGACGAGCACAGCATAGACAGCAAGGAAAGTATAGCCGGGATTAGCGCCGAACAACCATAATAGCAATCCTGCGACATGGAGTCCAAAGATGAACGGATCAAATGTGTTGATGATTCCAAGAGCTACCCACTTTGGTGAAAATGGCCGCAGCGCCTGTGTTCCATATGCGTTAAAAATATCCACGAATACGTGGAGGAATACTGCCAGCTGCGCCCACATCCACAAATGGAGAGGATTTGCGTCTGGGCTGAAAAGCAGGATGACGACTGTTATAAGCAGCGGCCAAAGGATAACAGCCGGCACCGAGTGCGTCATCCCCCGATGATTCCGGATATACACTGCATTATTTCTCAATTTAAGAACGGTATCAATATCGGGAATTTGCGATCCGATAATCGTTGCGGCAAGGACACTTGAAGCTGTCACTGGACTGCTTGCAACGACGGGGTCGAGTGTTGCAAGACCTCCTAATGCGAGTCCCATAACGACGTGTGTTCCGGTATCCAATGGAAAACCCCCCTTCTCGGGTTATGAATGTAGATGGAAATGTTTTATTCCTTGCCAATGTAAAAAATTTGGTTTACGGTAGGTACAAAAAGCGGAATCGTTACTATAATATATTCCCTATTTTGCAGTATGTTTAACATATGGAGGAGCAAAAGTGAAGAACCAAGAGATGGAAATAGTTGAAGATATCGATATCAAGGCCTTTCAAAAAGATTTGATAGACTGGTTTTCAAGGGAGCAAAGGGACCTCCCTTGGAGAAAGGACCAGGATCCATATAAAGTTTGGGTATCAGAGGTCATGCTGCAGCAAACGAAAGTAGATACCGTCATTCCTTATTTTACTCGCTTTTTAGAACAATTTCCATCAATCGATGCCCTTGCAGGAGCGGATGAAGAAAAAGTGCTGAAGGCATGGGAAGGTCTAGGCTACTACTCAAGGGTAAGAAATCTCCAGGCAGCTGTTCGCGAAGTTAAGGAAAGGTATGGAGGTAAAGTTCCTGATACCCCGGAAGCCATTTCGACATTAAAGGGAGTTGGCCCATATACTGCTGGTGCGGTGCTTAGCATTGCATATGGAAAGCCCGAGCCAGCTGTAGATGGAAACGTTATGCGCGTGCTCTCAAGGATCCTGCTCATTTACGAAGATATTGCAAAACCTTCTGCGCGAAAGACGTTTGAAAGAGCTGTCCGCCAATTGATTGACCATGGCAATCCTTCCTATTTCAATCAGGCGCTGATGGAGCTTGGCGCGCTTATTTGCACACCAACATCCCCATCTTGTCTACTATGCCCTGTTAATAGCCATTGTGAAGCGTATGAGCAAGGTGCCGCACAAGAGCTTCCTGTCAAGTCGAAAAAGAAGAAGCAAAAAACGGTGGAACTCGCAGCAGCTCTACTTCATGATGAGGAAGGCAGGCTCCTTATTCGAAAAAGGCCTGCTACTGGCTTGTTGGGAAATTTATGGGAGTTTCCTAATACGGAGGTGAGCGCCTCTTATCCGGGTGAGCGTGGTCAGCTCCAAGATTATCTTGGTGGGGAATATAAGTCAGCCCCAACGCTCTCGAGGCTTCCGGAAGACATTCAGCATGTGTTTACTCATTTAATCTGGAATATACGGGTTTTTGCCGGGTGTTTGGTGGAGCCGTTTGAACTAGGAGACAATTGCAAGCTTGTTTCTCGAGCACAATTAGCAGAGTATGCTATGCCTGTATCGCATCAAAAAATTCTTAAGCTGTATGATGAGTGGAGGAAAACGCCGTAAAACCTATCATGAGGCCACTGAAAAAGTCCTTTAAATCTATCTGCTAAAGTCCCTCTTGAATTCGGATCAAGGAGATTCATACTAAGCAGGGTGTACGGACGCTCTTTGGCCGAGGAGCGCCTGTGGGCTTTCACCTTTCACGCTGATCCCGCAGGGTTCTCACGCTTCCGCTCCAATCAATATATAGAAAGAGGATATGTCGGCTTTATTCCTTCTTCAATCATACGTTGGTGTTGTTCCGTGGGTATAGTCAGCCTCATTTCGACCCATTCCGCCGCGGCTCTCGATCTCCTCGACAATCTGTCTATGAAGGGATTGGCCTTCCGCATTCAAATATGGCACTACCTGCTGCATTGACTTGTGAAAGAATGCGAGTTCGCTGTCTCTCCATTCGCTTCTTGGCATCATCGTCAGTTCCGTTAAGTCTCGTCCTACATACACTGCAATCATCCTTTCCCTATGCTTGACATTTACTATTGTGGTGCTCTTCATTGTCTTATATACCAATAAAAGCTACAATGTAACCACCAACTTCAGAAAGGAAAAAAGTCTATGCAAAAAGTGGCACTTGTAACTGGAAGCAGCAGAGGAATTGGAAGAAGGATCGCTCTCCGTCTTGCTAATGAAGGATATGACATTGTCATCAACTATGCACGAAGTAAAAAGGGAGCGCTTGAAACAGCAGAAGAAGTAGAAAAGCTTGGGAGAAAAGCACTCGTCGTAAAAGCAAATGTTGGGGACGTAACTAAAATCAAAGCAATGTTCGAACAGATTAGAGAGGAGTTTGGACGCCTCGATATTTTTGTCAACAATGCGGCTTCTGGAGTGCTTCGCCCTGCGATGGAACTGGAGGAATCTCACTGGGATTGGACAATGAACATCAACAGCAAGGCGTTGCTCTTCTGCGCCCAGGAAGCGGCGAAATTAATGGAAGAAGCCGGTGGCGGAAAAATTGTGAGCATTAGCTCTCTTGGCTCTATTCGCTACTTGGAAAATTATACAACAGTAGGTGTGTCAAAAGCGGCCCTTGAAGCGCTGACAAGGTATTTGGCGGTGGAATTGGCACCAAAGAACATCAGTGTTAATGCCGTTTCTGGCGGGGCAGTGGATACGGAGGCTTTGCTTCATTTTCCGAACCGCGAGGAGCTTTTAGAGGAAGCAAGGAGCAAAACACCTGCAGGAAGAATGGTTGAAATGGAAGACATCGTAAATGCCGTTATGTTCCTGCTCGGTGAAGAATCCGGCATGATTTGCGGTCAGACTATCATCGTCGATGGCGGTATTTCTCTTCTTGTTTAAATGAATAAATTGGAAAAATAAAAGCGAATATCATCCCTTGACTTGGTTACATTAATAGTCGTGGAGGTGATAACAATGGCAAAAAGATCAAACCAAACTCAATCTGGTACAAACATTCAGGAAGTGCGTCAGCAAAATGCTCAAGCTTCCCAAGGCGGCCAATTTGGCACTGAGTTCGCTAGCGAAACCAATGCTCAAGAAGTAAGGCGTCAAAACCAGCAAGCTGAGTCTAATAAGTCACAAAACAGCTAATTATCACATCACCACAAAGCGTCCTCCTTTGGGAGGGCGTTTTTATTTGTAAGTTTCGACAAAGGTTTTCACCCCTCAACAGAACTAGTCAAAGGTTTTTTTTATACGGAGGAGAAATACATACAGTGAAAAAAAAGACAGGCGGTGGAGAGCGTGGATCAGTTCAATGACTTGGTTTCTGTCCAAATGAGGACGATGGAGAAGCTTATATACCTCCAATCGGAAATAGAACGCTGCCAGCAGGTGGAGGAGCAACTCCTTGCACTCAGAGAAGAAGCAAAACTAGAGGAAGTCAGAACGGATATCGATAAGATGAAAGCCGAGTTACTGGATATCCATAGACAATTCGAAGAGCAGACAGATGAAGTGATTCGCTCCTATCAGGAATTGAGTTTTTCAGCCCGTTAAAAGGGCAGCGGACAGAAAATATCCATATTTTACAGGGCTGCGTTGACGAAAAACGCGGCTCTTTTGTTTTAAATTCTCGCTTTAACCGTTATAATAATAAAAAATGGAAAAGCTATGCGGTCTTTTGGTTTATGAAATTTTTTCAGATTACTAAACAGCGACAGGTTTCAAAAGCTTGTGGTCAGGAAAGTAGGGGAGAAAACGATGGGCGTACCCGTTGAAGGTGAATCCGTACAAATACATAGCTATAAACATAATGGGCACATCCATAGAGTTTGGGAGCAGACAACTGTACTGAAAGGAACTCAGAGCCTCGTCATCGGCGGAAACGACCGTACTGTCGTTACAGAGTCAGACGGGAGAACATGGATAACGCGGGAACCTGCAATCTGCTATTTCCACGCAGAGCACTGGTTTAATGTTATTGGGATGATTAGGGAAGATGGCGTTTACTATTACTGCAATATTAGCTCTCCTTTCATTTTCGATGGGAAAGCGTTGAAATATATTGATTACGATCTTGATATTAAGATTTTTCCCGATATGACCTTCAACCTGCTGGATGAAGATGAATATGAGCGCCACCGCAGGGAAATGCAATACCCGGAAGTTATTGACCAGATCCTTAAGTATAATGTGGAAAAGCTGATCCATTGGATTAGACAGCGAAAAGGTCCGTTTGCTCCAGACTTTATCGATATTTGGTATGAGCGCTATTTGACTTATAGGCGTTGATTAAGCTATGTTAAAAGAATTGCCTGTTGAAACATTTCAACAGGTTTTTATTTGTAGGCAAGCATGTCTTTCCAGGGAAATGAGGAGAGTTATTTTGGGGAGCATCTACAGGTATCTGGAATTCGTAAAACCTTACAAATGGCAAATTGCCGGAACGGTCGTTATCGGAATACTGAAATTTGCCATTCCATTGCTGATACCACTTTTGATTAAATATGTTGTTGATGATGTCATCGGCAATGACGATTTGACGGATCCAGAAAAAGTGAACAAACTTCTCGGCGTCATGGGGGTAATGATTGTTGTTTTCGTTGTAGTGCGCCCGCCTGTCGAATACTATCGCCAATATTTCGCCCAATGGACGGCGAGCAGGATTCTCTATGACATCAGGGACAGGCTCTTCACCCATCTTCAAAAGCTCAGCTTCAAGTATTATTCGAAGACGAGGGCAGGGGAAGTGATTTCACGGGTCATCAATGATGTCGAGCAGACAAAGGCTTTTGTTATCACTGGACTGATGAATCTTTGGCTTGATGCTGCGACCATCGTGATCGCGGTTGGAATTATGTTTACGATGAATATAAAGCTGACCATCGTATCTCTAGTGCTTTTTCCTTTTTACGCTTTTTCCATCCGCTATTTCTTCGGGAATTTACGGAGACTGACTCGCACTCGTTCCCAGGCCCTTGCAGAAGTACAGAGCTATTTGCATGAACGGGTGGCAGGAATGCCGGTTATTAAGAGTTTTGCTATCGAAGAAGAGGAGCAGGGGCGTTTTGCCAAGCATAACAGCAATTTTTTAAGAAAAGCATTGGATCATACGAGCTGGAATGCCAAGGCATTCGCGGTGGTCAATACGATCACAGATATAGCGCCGCTCATCGTCATTGGATATTCCGCTTATGAGGTCATTCATGGAAATCTCACAATTGGGACGATGGTGGCTTTCATCGCTTATATTGACAAGCTGTACAATCCTCTTAGGAGAATGGTTAATTCGTCAACGACCATTACGCAATCCATTGCGTCAATGGACAGAGTGTTTGAATTGATGGATGAAAAATATGATATTGAAGATTCACCGGATGCAGTTGAACTGACTAGCTTTAAGGGGAATATCGCTTTTCGCGGCGTTAGCTTTGCATATGAAGAAGGGGGGGCTTCCGTCCTTGAAAATATCAATCTACAAGTCAGTCGAGGCGAGACGACAGCATTTGTGGGAATGAGCGGCGGAGGGAAATCTTCTCTAGTAAGCCTTATACCAAGGTTTTATGATGTCACGGATGGAAGTATCGAATTAGACGGACAGGATATACGAACGTTAAAAATCCAGTCTCTACGCAATAAAATCGGTATTGTATTGCAGGATAACATTCTCTTCAGCGAGTCTGTTAAAATGAATATCCTCCTCGGAAAACCGGATGCTACAGACGAAGAAGTAATCGAAGCAGCAAAGGCAGCCAATGCCCATGAATTTATCCTTTCCCTTCCGGAAGGCTATGAAACGAAAGTGGGCGAACGGGGTGTGCGTCTGTCAGGTGGGCAGCGGCAGAGAATTGCGATTGCTAGAGTCTTTTTAAAGAACCCGCCAATTTTGATTCTTGATGAAGCAACCTCGGCACTAGATCTTGAAAGCGAACACGCCATCCAAGAATCCCTTGAGACGCTGGCAAGAGACAGAACGACCTTCATTGTTGCCCACCGACTCTCGACCATCACTCATGCTGACAGAATCGTCTTGATTGAGCATGGAAAAATTGTTGAAATAGGAACCCATGAAGAACTCATGGCCCAAAGTGGCAGTTATTATAATCTTTTTCAAGTACAGGAGTTAGGGAAAGAGTAGCAGTGCAGATACAGTGAAAATGGGAGAAAAAATGGGATAACCAATCAAATAAAGAAGAAAGTGTTTTCCGGGTTTTTCGAGTTTACTTGAATTCCGGCAGGTAACAAATTCCGTCTCAAAAATAGGGAAAGAACATACTTGAACAACAGCAGGAACCGGAGCAGCTAACGCTTCGGTTCTTTTTATTGCGCAATATTATTTTAAACATTTAAAATAATCTGAAAAATATCTAGACGATTAGTTATCTTTCCATTAAAATAAAGAAGAACATTGTCCCAGTATATGTAAGCATAGAAAGGAGTCATAGAGTGTTAAATACTCCCGTTTTGGATGTTAAACAACTGAAAACTTCTTTTTTAGGAGATAGCGGGGAAATCCCGGCTGTCGATGATGTCAGCTTTTCTGTGAATAAAGGAGAAATCCTGGGGATTGTAGGAGAATCGGGCTGTGGAAAGAGCGTCACTTCCCTGTCCATTATGAAGTTGATCCCCCAGCCACCAGGAAAAATTGTTGGAGGAGAGATATTACTCGACGGCGAGAACCTTGTTACTGCTGAAGAAAAGCGGATGAGGAAAATCCGGGGAAATGATATTGCGATGATTTTCCAGGAACCAATGACTTCCCTTAATCCGTTGTTTACGATTGGTGACCAGCTTATGGAGGCGCTGTTGATACATAAGAAAATGGATAAAAAATCAGCGCGCAGCCAAGCCCAGGAAATGCTGAAGCTAGTCGGTCTAGCGAGGGTAGAAAAAATGATGAAGGAATATCCGCACCAGCTTTCAGGAGGAATGAGGCAGCGCGTGATGATTGCAATGGCGCTTTCCTGTCACCCGAAGGTATTGATTGCAGACGAACCGACAACAGCGCTTGATGTGACAATCCAAGCGCAAATCCTCTCGCTGATGAGGGATTTGAATAAAAAACTCGATACGGCCATCATCATGATTACCCATGATCTTGGCGTAGTAGCGGAATTATGCCAGCGGGTGATTGTCATGTATTCCGGCAAGGTAGTCGAGGAAGGGACAGTGGAGGACATTTTCAATGAGCCGGCACACCCTTACACTTTAGGCCTATTAAAATCTCTTCCTGATATCAGGGGAGGTAAGGAAAGGCTGTACTCGATTCCCGGGAACGTTCCAAAGCCAGGGTCCATCACGAAAGGATGCCGATTTGCAGCGAGATGCGAATTTGCCTTCGAGAGATGCTCAAGTGATCATCCTGAGCTTTATAGAAAAAGAGATAACCATACTGTTCGCTGTTTTCTGCATGAACCGGGAGGGGTTAGCCATGAGTGATGTCCTTTTAGAAGTGGAAGGGCTGAAAAAGTACTTTCCGTTGACTGGCGGTCTTTTAGGAAAAAAAACAGGAGATGTTAAAGCGGTAGACGGTGTCAGTTTTACGCTGAAAAAAGGGGAAACTTTGGGACTAGTAGGCGAGTCAGGTTGCGGGAAGTCGACTACTGGCAGGATGCTGATGCGGTTACTCGAGCCGACAGAAGGGACTGTCCGTTTTGATGGGAAGGAGCTTGTCAATCTTAACGCAAACGAAATGCGCCGAACCCGAAAAGATATGCAGATGGTATTTCAGGACCCTTTTGCATCGCTTAACCCGAGGCATACTGTCGAACAAATTCTTGAAGAGCCGCTGATTGTGCATGGCATCGGGACAAAAGCCGAACGCAAGCAAAGAGTCCGGGAAATGTTGGAGGTTGTCGGTCTTAGCTCCTATCATGCCAAACGTTATCCTCATCAGTTCAGCGGCGGACAGAGACAGAGGGTTGGGATTGCAAGAGCGCTGATGACAAACCCGAAGCTCATCATCGCGGATGAACCGGTATCTGCGCTCGATGTCTCGATTCAATCGCAAGTCTTAAACCTGCTGGAAGACTTGCAGGAAGAATTTCAATTGACATACGTCTTCATTGCTCATGATCTTGGAGTCGTTCGCCATATAAGCGATAGAGTGGGAGTCATGTATCTCGGCAGGCTTGTTGAAATAACGGAAGCTGATCGTCTTTATGAAAAACCGCTCCATCCTTATACAAAAGCGCTGCTAAGTGCAGTTCCGGTACCTGATCCGAATGTGAAGCGAATGCGGGAACTGTTAACAGGTGACATGCCAAGCCCTGAGAATCCGCCGCAAGGCTGTGCGTTCCATACAAGGTGCAAGGAATGTATGGCAGTTTGTGAAATAGAAAGGCCGGCATTAAAGGAAATTGCAGCGGGTCACTTTGCGGCGTGCCATCTTTATCCATAATCTTGACAGGAATGGAAAAGGGCATGGCCGCATAGATGATATACAAGGAGTTAGTCTCCGAACTAAGCAATCATAAAAACAGAGGGGGAAAACAATGAAAAAGAAATACGGTCTTTTGCTGATCGCATTCGTCTTGCTGCTGTCGCTGGGCATGGCAGGTTGCGGCAAGTCATCTTCCGGGGGAACAGAAGGCGGGGGAAATAGTGGAGGCGGGACGCTTGTCTTTGCTCGTGGGGGAGATTCAGAATCGCTTGATCCTGCGGTAACAACGGAAGGTGAATCTTTTAAAGTAACAGAAAATATATATGAAACCTTGATTAACTTCGGAGAGCAGGATACAGAAATTGAGCCTGGTTTAGCTGAGAGCTGGAAAGAGTCAGATGATGGACTGAAGCATACGCTGAAGCTAAAAAAAGGCGTCAAGTTCCATGATGGCACTGATTTTAACGCTGAGGCAGTTGTGTTTAACTTTGAACGCTGGAAAGCCGGAAACAAAGAGCGTTTTTATTATTATAATTCCCAATTTGGCGATGTTATGAAAGAAGTGAAAGCAGTGGATGAGCATACTGTTGAATTCACGCTGAACCGTGTGCTTGCACCTTTTTACAAAAATCTTGCAATGTCTCCATTCGCAATTGCAAGCCCTGAAGCAATCAAAAAACATGGCGATAAGTTTGCTGAGAATCCGACAGGAACAGGACCATTCAAATTCAAAGAGTGGAAGCGCAATGACAAAGTGACAATTGTGAAAAACGAGAACTATTGGAAAAAGGGCCTTCCAAAGCTGGACTCTGTCATTTTCCGCGTCATCCCTGAGAATTCAGCTCGACTAAATGCGCTGAATACTGGTGAAGTAGACTTGATCGATGGAGTAAACTTCAGCGATGTAGATAGCATTAAAAAGAACGATAAGCTGCAGGCATTCTTCCGTCCATCTCTTAATGTGGCATACCTTGGCCTCAATAACGAGCGCGGACCGCTAAAAGATAAAAAGGTTCGTCAGGCATTGAACTATGCTGTCGACAAAAAAGCGCTCATCGATGCTTTCTATGCGGGAGCAGCAGAGGCAGCGGTTAACCCAATGCCAGAAACGGTTGCGGGCTATAATGACGCTGTGAAAGATTATGAGTACGATCCGGAAAAAGCGAAGCAGTTACTGAAGGAAGCAGGCTACGAGAAAGGCTTTGAAATCGAGCTGTGGGCAATGCCTGTTGCCCGTCCTTATATGCCTGATGGCAAAAAGGTTGCTGAAGCAATTCAATCAAACTTTGAAAAAGTGGGCGTAAAGTCCAAGATCGTGAGCTTCGAATGGCCGACATACCTTGAAAAAGCGAGAAAAGGCGAAGCGGATACGTTCCTCTTAGGCTGGACTGGCGATAATGGCGATGCAGATAATTTCCTTTATGTTCTGCTTGATGAGGATAGCATCGGAAGCAACAACTATACGTATTATAAGAACCCTAAAGTCCATGAACTTTTTACAAAGGCTCAATCAACAAACGATCAAAGTGAACGCGAAAAGCTTTATAAGGAAGCACAGGAAATCATCAAGGATGATGCACCATGGATTCCGCTTGTCCACTCCAAGCCTGCGCTTGCTGGAAAGGCTGAAATCAAAGGCTTTAAACCGCATCCAACAGGATCTGACCTATTATCGAACGTTGAAATGAAAAAATAATGACTTCATGGAGAAGGGAGGTCAATCATTGGCTCCCTTTTCCTCTGAAAGCTATTGAGACAGCTTAAAGGAGTGAAAGCATGCTCGCATATTCCGTAAGAAGGGTTTTTTCCCTTGTCCCAGTACTGCTCGGGCTTTCCCTCGTTGTATTTTTCATGATCAGGGCAATTCCGGGTGACCCTGCCCAAGTTATTCTTGGTCAGCTTGCGACAAAGGAGGCAATTGCCGAACTTTCAAAAGATCTCGGTCTCGACGAACCGTGGTACATCCAATATTTTCAGTATCTTGGGGGGCTTGTGACAGGGGATCTTGGTGAATCACTAAGGACGAAGACTGCAATTTCGGCAGAAATTTGGCCTTATTTAGCTGCAACGATTGAACTTTCTTTTTTCGCGATGCTCATAGCGATTTTGGTTGGCGTGAACGCAGGTATTGTCAGCGCTTGGTTCCAAAATTCCTGGTTTGACTACACTGCTATGATCCTTGCGCTAGTTGGAGTATCCGTTCCTATCTTCTGGCTTGGACTGATGGAACAGTGGGTGTTTTCCTATAATTTAGAGTGGCTTCCAACATCGGGAAGGGATGATGTCAGGAATCCGGTTGAGGCGTTTACCCATCTGTATGTGATTGATACGCTGCTGCAAGGAAGGTTTGACCAGTTTGTAGATGTCCTGAAGCATCTAGTGCTTCCTGCTATCGCGCTTGCGACCATTCCAATGGCCATCATCGCAAGGATTACTCGTTCTACGATGCTTGAAGTAATGCGTTCTGATTTCATTCGGACGGCAAGGGCGAAAGGGATGAGCATGTTCTGGGTGGTGTACAAGCATTCTTTGAAAAATGCTGTCATCCCTGTATTAACTGTTATTGGTTTGCAAACAGGGTTGCTCTTAGGAGGAGCTATCTTGACGGAAACGATTTTCAGCTGGCCGGGAATCGGCCGATATATTTATGAAGCAATAGGGTACAGGGATTATCCTGTCATCCAGTCCGGCATTTTAATTGTTGCACTTATTTTTGTTTTGATTAATCTCGTTGTCGATTTATTGTACGCAGCAATCGATCCGCGGATTAAATATCGCTAGGGGGTAGCAGCATGGAAATCTTGACACAGAAACAGCCGCAGCAATTCCAGGCTGTTGCGGAGGAAAAAGCGCTTTCCCCTTGGCGGGAAGCGTGGAGAAGCTTCCGGAAGAATAAGCTTGCTCTCGCTGGAAGCATCATTGTCCTGGTGTTTATATTGATTGGGATATTTGCTCCGCTTATCGCACCGAACGGTATTAATGAACAGGCGATGGCAAAACGTCTCCAGGCTCCTTCTTCAGAGCATTGGTTCGGGACGGATGATTTCGGCCGAGATATTCTTTCGCGAGTTGTCTATGGTGCGCGAATCTCCCTTTGGGTAGGCTTCTTTTCTGTCGTTGCATCGATGGCGGTGGGGTGTTTGCTTGGTATTGTTGCTGGCTACTATGGGAAGTGGATTGATAGTGTGATTAGCAGAATTTTTGATATCATGCTCGCATTCCCAAGCATTCTTCTGGCAATCGCAATTGTGGCAGTACTCGGCCCATCCCTGCAAAATGCCTTGATCGCAATTGCTGTCATCAACGTACCGAACTTCGGCAGGCTGATACGAGCAAGGGTATTAAGCGTGAAAGAAGAGGAGTATATCGTGGCTGCTCGGGCAATCGGGATGAAGGACAGCAGGATTCTGTTCCGCCATGTACTGCCGAACAGTATTGCACCAATCATTGTCCAAGGAACACTTGCTATCGCGACTGCAATCATCGAAGCTGCGGCCCTTGGTTTTCTCGGGCTCGGCGCAGAGGCTCCGAATCCTGAATGGGGAAAAATGCTTTCCGATGCCAAGCAGTTCATGATTGAAGCGCCATGGACAATGGTATTTCCTGGACTTGCAATCATGCTGACGGTCCTAGGTTTCAATCTGATGGGTGATGGATTAAGGGATGCCTTTGATCCGCGGATGAAGAACTAATAAAAAAGCGTCCATTAGGGCGCTTTTTTATTTGGTTAAAGCTGAAGAAGTTTGCTTGTGCTACCCTTGTTGATTTCCGTTGATGCTACCACAAGGCCAACAACAGCTCGAGAGCAACGAAAACAGACCTCTCAGCCTCATAAAAACTAAATCAAAATGACAATTTTTAAGGTTTTGTGCGGGAAGGAAGCTTGGTGGAGGATCCCTTGGGGTGCGGGAGTGTTTCCAGTAAAAACCTTAAATGGTTCTGATATGATAGCTACTGTTGATAAAACGTGAGTTACCGTAGATAAATGGCGGTTTACCGTAGATAAACTGCCGATTACCGTAGAAAAAATGACATTTACCGTAGATAAGCTTATCAGAGAGACTTCAGGAGGAGCACGAAACCCTTGTGTAATCGGTTCCACACTAGCTTCCGTTCCAACAACAGCTCGAGAGCAACGAAAACAGACCTCTCAGCCTCAAAAACTAAATCAAAATGACAATTTTTAAGGTTTTGTGCGGGAATGGAGTTTGGTGGAGGATCCCTTGGAGTGAGGGAGTGTTTCCAGTAAAAACCTTAAATGGTTCTGATATGATAGCTACTGTTGATAAAACTTGAGTTACCGTAGATAAATGGCGGTTTACTGTAGATAAACTGCCGATTACCGTAGAAAAAATGACATTTACCGTAGATAAGCTTATCAGAGAGACTTCAGGAGGAGCACGAAACCCTTGTGTAATCGGTTCCACACTAGCTTCCGTTCCAACAATAGCTCCAGAGCAACGACCCTTCAGCCTCAAAAACTAAATCAAAATGACAATTTTTAAGGTTTTGTGCGGGAATGGAGTTTGGTGGAGGATCCCTTGGAGTGAGGGTTCGTTTCGAGTTAAATTCTCAAATCGTCTAATATGATAGCTACTTGACGAAATCATCTCATTTTACCTCATAAAAATAATAAAAAACCAATCTTCTTTCCAGTGATGACAGGAAAAAAGATTGGTTCAATTATATTTCTCTTTCAGTTTCAATTTTTACTTCGCGGTCGTCCTTGTGGAACGAAAGGAAACTAGTTACAAGGGTATCAAGGTGCTCGACTTGCTCTGCGTATTCCATGATAACTGAGACGAGCTGCATGACATGGTAGAGAATGGCCCTGTCCGTATCAGCCAATTTTTTCTGCTGTTCGAGGAACAGATTGAACAGTTCTTTTTTATCAAGGCAAGGTTGCCCATCCATACAAATTGCTTCAGGCCTGACTTTCCCGATGAATTTCAGCATCACTTGTTCATGGTGGTGGACAAGCACATCAAGCTGTTGCTGGAGAACTTCCTGGAAGCTCTCGGGAATATGCGAGTACTCATTTTCATACCGATGCAGGCGCTTTAAGGTTTCGAGCGCTTTTTTCGTTGTGGTGATCATCTGTCTGTAGACAACGAGTCTGCGGGCTTTTGCAATGCTGTTCTTTTTGAAATATTCCCGCTCTTCCTTGTATAGCATGTAGATTTGATCAAGCTTGAAGGTTGCTTCCTTTAGCGATTCGATATCTCCCTTAAGGGGTTGGTGCTCGGAAGCGTGTCTTGTACAAATCCGAATCCACCGGGTAATTTCTTCTGTAAGAATAGCGTTGCGGTTGTAAAGCTTGCTTTCATACTTTGGAGGCAGAAAGACAAGATTGACGATGAATGCTGATACAACCCCGAGAATGATAGTGGAAAAACGGATAATGGCGAACTCGATAAACTCTCCGCCCGGCGTTTCCATGATGGCAATCAATGTAACGAGGGAGAGGGAGATGGTATTTTCGAGCCTTAGTTTCAAGTTCAAGGTGATGACAATGATTGCGGCCAGCCCGACGATGAAAAAATTATTTCCGAGTGTCAGCACGAAAGCCGTTGCGATTAAAGCGCCGATCAGATTGCCTTGTATTTGTTCGATGATGGATAAATAAGAACGGTAAATTGTAGGCTGAACGGCAAATATTGCAGCAATACCTGCAAAAACGGGAGACGGGAAATTTAGAATGTCTGCCAAGAAAAGCGAAAGGATGATCGCAATTCCTGTTTTGAAGATCCTCGCTCCAAGTTTCATAAGAGATGATTCCTTTCTTTTTTAGAAAAATGGTAAAAAGCATGTGCGCGCTTTTTTCATTCACTTATTTTATGCAAGTTAAACAATACTGTACTATACAAAAATCCTGAGCGAAGTTCAAGTCATCATTATAGCAAGAATTCTGTCCCTTCAAAAGGAGGAAGGTGAAAAAGTTATGTATTTTATAGGGCGGTACTCTTTATTGTTAGCTTGGGAGCGTAGACACTCCGCTATCTGTTCTAGTTCCTATTTTCTCTTTTGCTCTTTTATTTCCAATCAAACCACTGTATTATCCAAACTTCAAAATGCAATAATCTTTAACATTAAAAGGGGCGCCCAATAATCGAATAATCGACTTATTGGGCACCCCTTCATTCATCATTCCGTTGATACGGATGGATCTGCCTGTTCTTTCACTGGTACTACTTGCAGGAAATGTTCTTGCGGCTTTTGCAGAAGGGCATTTAGGCTCGATGCTTCTTCTTCCTGTCCGCTTGTTTTTAGCTTTTTGATATAGCTCATTAAAAGTTCAGTTACGTCGCCAATTCCCTTTTGGGAGAGGGGCTCAAGTGCGACATGGGCACCTTTCGCGATGCGCCTCTGCAATGCTTCTTTTGATAAGCCCATTTCAGGCTGAAGCCTTAAATAGACAACACCGCCAGTCATTCCTGCACATATCCATGGGCCAGGATCTCCAAGTACAAGACCTCTGCCGTTAGTCATATATTCAAATGCAAACCCTTTAATATTGGAGAAGGAACCAATGCTTCCTTCTTCTTTTTCAGGAAGCGGTTTGCTTAGGAGCCCTCCGATAATCATATCTGCCCCGGATAAGCGAATCCCTGCACGGGCGTCCGCATTCCCTTGAACGATGAGTAGTCCTTTTTGTGCTCCGTAGCCAAATCCTTTTCCGACAGAACCGTTATAGTAATTTCCGTCCTTGCCTTTTGCCTTTAGGATTACGATTTTGCCGCCAAAGGAGGTTTTGCCTACGCCGTCTTGTCCTCCGCCATCTACTTCAATGGAAATTCCCTCTGAATTGTAGGCGCCGAGACCATTTCCGAGAATAGAGTCGCGGTACTGAAGTGTGACAGGTGACAGTTTTTTGTAAGAACCATCAAGGCGGCCACGGACTCGGTGGCAGGAAACTCTGCTTGCGAGGACTCGCTGCTGGGACGTGATCTTTTCGAATTCACGTGATTGGTGCAGTTCTTCCACCGCTGCATCCAAATACTCAGCGCCTGCTGCCATGACCATCGGAACTTCTTCAGCCGCTGCCGCTGCCTCTTTTGCCGTGAACTGTCCAATTTCGAGCGGCTTTAGGAGATAAGCGAGATCCATTAAATCGTGCCCTTTTACTTGTAAAAGGAGATCGGAACGCCCAACTGCATCTTGAAGGTTTTGAATGCCTGCTGCGGCTGCGAGCACGCGCAGCTCGTTTCCAAAAGCAGTGAACAAGTTGATGATTCCCTGAACAGCCTTGTCAAATTCTCTTGGAACAAATCGGCGCAAGCCGTGCTCTTTTGCTTTTGCTTCCGAATCGATTTGCGTAGCGATACCAACATGGCATGTATCAAGATGGCAGCCTCGGCAGGTCGTACAGCCGATGGCAAGCATCGCTAGCGTCCCGAAGCCTACGCGATTGGCTCCAAGCAGCATAACTTTCAAAACGTCATTGGCACTCTTTAGTCCGCCATCTGCCCACAGTTCTACCGTGTCGCGGATACCTGCTTCAAGCAGCGCGTTATGTGCAGCCTTGACTCCGATTTCTACTGGAAGTCCAACATGCTGGAGTGCGTGAATTCTAGCCGCACCTGTGCCGCCATCAAACCCGCTGAGTGTGATGATGTCTGCTCCTGCTTTTGCAATACCGACAGCAATGGTGCCAATATTCGGTACAACAGGAACTTTGACTGCCACTTTTGCCTTATCGTTCGCTGTTTTTAATTCTGTAATCATTTGAGCGAGGTCTTCAATCGAATAAATGTCATGGTTGTTCGATGGCGATATTAAATCGGAACCAATCGTCGCATTCCGTGCTTCGGCAATCTTAGCCGTAACCTTGGACCCTGGCAGGTGACCGCCTTCTCCAGGCTTGGCGCCTTGGCCAATTTTAATTTCGAGCAGATTGGAGGAGTTCAAAAGTTCAGCATTCACTCCGAACCGGCCTGAGGCAATTTGCTGGCCTCGGGTGCGCGGATATTTGCCGAGCATATCCTTCAGCTCTCCGCCTTCTCCGTTCATTGAAATCATATTTAATCTATCAGCACCCTCAGCGTATGCCCTGAATGCTGTTTCATTCTGGGAACCGAATGACATGGAAGCGATAACGAAAGGCAAATCGTGCTCACCGACACCGATATTTACTAGGCTTGGATGGAGTACAGAACCGCTCTCTTTCACTTTTGCAAGATGCCTGATTGTCGTTGGGTTGATCTCCTCTTGTTCAGAGATTTTTTCCTTATAGGCATTGTAGTCGCCTGTCGCTGCTACCTCGCCAATTGCTTTCCAAATACGTGGGAACAAGTGGAAGGTTTTTCCGATTCGCTCTTTCTCATTTTTGTAGTCGTTAGCCCTCGCTATTGCATCATCTTTCATCAAGGAAAAATTATAGCTTAGTTCAGGACTACCAAAAAAGTTGACGATCTGCAGTACGTCTGCTACATCACTGTTCAAACCAACGGCTGAAAAAAGCCTGCCATAACCGCGCAGTTCGTGTATCCCGATAGTTGAGATGACTTTCTCAAGTCCTTTTGTCAAAGCACTGTACAGGTTGAGGAGCGGCTGATTCGCACCGTCCAGTACGGTTAAAAACATATAATATGGACTGACAGCATTTGCACCAAGACCGAGAAGCGTGATGATGTCATGGAGCGAGCGCACTGCTGCGGAACGGACAAGAAGGGAGCAATCCCGCCTGAATCCTGCTTTGACAAGCGCACTGTCAACCGCAGATGTGACTAGATGAGGATCTAGCCAATACTTGTTTTCTTGGTGAGCGAAAGCATCATCGAGAATGATGAGACTTTTTCCTTCCTCCACTGCAGTCACAGCCTCGGAAGCAAGTCTATCGAGCGCTTCAGGAATACTTTCTCCGCCGCTAAATGCTGTTTCAATATGCGCTGCAAGCTTTTGTCCGCGGAATAGTTCAACAACCTGGTCATAGCTTGGCTGATTTGTTGTCGAAGAGCATTCATACCCAGCCTTTCCTTCCATGAGCAAAGGCGTAAGAAGCTCGACAACGGTGCTGCCAGCCTCGGCTGAAAATAAATCTGGCCGTTTCCCGAGAATCGTGCGGGTCGAGAAATGTTCTGTTTCCCTGTCTCTGTCGATAGCAGGATTGGTTACAACCGCAACGCTCTCTTTGATGAAATCGGCAATGTTCCGTCTCTCTGGATTCAAGGCTGCCAGAGGTGCATCATGACCGAGCGAGCGTATTGGCTCCACGCCTTTTTCCGCCATTTGCTCAATCAGCTGGATGTGGTCGCGCTCCCAGCCAAATGCTTTATATTGACCGTTATGAATTTTTTCGGGATATCTCATTGTCACAGTTTTTACTAGTGTAGGAGTATTCAAACGATGTCTTGTCTGTTCAAGCGATACTTTCTTGCTATATCTGTTATATACTTCGTTTTGAAATTCGCGATGATGATAGACTCTAATATTGTCTCCATCCCATTTTAGACCAACTTTTTCCCCAGGTGATAGAGGCTTCGGTTCTCCCGTATAATCTTCAGAAGGAATGATTCCAGGCTCTGAGGAAAAGAGGTAAGAGTTTTCAATATCAACCATCCACACAGGGCGGAGACCAAGAGCATCGACACTGAATACTGCCTCGTCCCCGAAACGGGAAATGATTCCAGCAGGTCCTTGAGCAAAATGACCCCAAGCTTCACGCATATACGTGTACATGTCCTGCAGATGTTCTGGATATACTTTCATCTCGCTGATAATGGGCGGAAATAAGAGATCCATTGCTTCAAAGAGGGAGTAGCCATGCCTGCAAATAAAGGTTTCAATCGTCCTGCTCAGATCCTGGGAATCGCTGCCTTCGCTAACGAGGGGAATTCCTGCCATTCTTGCTTCATCTCGAAGCCTTGTAATCGTATTGATTTCACCATTATGTCCGAGTATGCTGAAAGGCTGAACCCGGAAAAAGCTCGAGAGTGTATTTGTCGAATAGCGGTTATGACCTAGAGTCATTGTTGAAGCAACGAGCGGGTCTGCCAAGTCATGATAGTATTTTGGTAAAATATCGCCCGCTCCCATTACTTTGTATACAGCATGGTGCTGACTAAGCGATGCTACATGCACGTGAAGATTTTTTTCCATGTCTACGATGGCTTCGAAAATAGAAGAAGAAAGATTTTTTCCTTGTGCCAGGCAAGCAAATTGCCAAAATACAGGGTTTTCCTGGATAGCAATTGGACCAAGCGCAGAAGAATCTGTTACTTTATCAGTCTCGAAAAATATATTCATTCCGTGTTTTGCCAGTTTTTCCGTCAGCTCAACCTTTACTTCTTTCGCGTCTGCCTCCTTTGAAAGAAAGACATGGCCTACGACAAAATCATCTTTTTCCGCTGCAGAAGAGTCAAGTCCAGCCGCGGTGAGCTTCTTTTTCCATAGTGCACGGGGGATATCGATATGAATGCCGACACCGTCTCCTTCGCCGTTGATGAAGCCAGCTCTATGGTTCATCGTGACGAGTCCATCTATGCAATGATAGATATTCTCCCGTGTGGGAATCTTTCTTTTTTCAATACATGCTACAATACCGCAGGCGTCATGCTCCTCTTTATGAAAATCTTTGAAAAGGGATGGGCTGTATGGCTGTGTCATAGTTTCCGGCTTGCAAAGGAAGCTCCTTTTTAGCCGATTCACCTCCTATAGATTTAGTAATTGGTAAAAAAGATTGCCGGCTTTAGCCGGTTAGGGGCAATACATCGAGGGGGTAGATGATTTTGCAGAATAATAAGCAAATTTTATCATATGAATTTTCAGAAATCAATTATTTATACATTATTTCGGATATGGAAAGGTTAGGGGGAGATGAGGTTGGAAAAACGAATCCTTGTTATGTAAACGCTTTCTGGAGTATGCAAAAAGAAAAAGGAAGCTATGAAAGCTTCCTTTTTGAATAGAAATATGAATAATTATTCATTCATCAATGCATAAAAAGCACTGTCCACTGCATGTAGCGTTGCTTCGATATCTTCTTCGCTGTGGGCAATAGTCACAAACCATGCTTCATATTTCGATGGAGCGAGGTTGATGCCTTGTGCGAGCATAAGCTGGAAGAAGCGCGCGAACATTTCTCCATCTGTGTTTTCAGCCTGTTCGTAATTGATTACTTTTTCGTTTGTAAAGTAAAGGGTGAGTGCGCCTTTCAGCCTGTTGATGGTGATGGGGACGCCATGTTTTTCTGCTGATGCAAGGATCCCCTTCTCAAGCATTGCTCCAAGCTTGTCAAGGTATTCATACACACCATCCTGCTTCAGCACTTCAAGGCAGGCGATACCTGCAAGAATGGAAGCAGGGTTGCCTGCCATCGTACCAGCCTGATATGCTGGTCCTAGCGGGGCGACTTTTTCCATGATTTCTACTTTGCCGCCATAGGCGCCAATCGGCAGTCCGCCGCCAATGATTTTTCCAAGAGCAGTAAGGTCAGGCTGGATGCCAAGTAGATCTTGCGCTCCGCCGTACATAAACCGGAAAGCTGTGATGACTTCATCATAGATAACTAATGCTCCTGCTTCATGCGTCAAATCATTTACTGCCTGGAGAAACCCTGGTTCTGGCTCGACAATCCCGAAGTTGCCGACGATTGGTTCCACGAGGACAGCGGCTACTTCGCTTCCCCATTTATCTAGAGCTTCCTTGAATGGTTCAATGTTATTGAAAGGAACAGTAATCACTTCCTGTGCGATGCTCTTTGGCACGCCGGCAGAATCAGGAGTCCCAAGCGTGGCAGGGCCAGAGCCCGCGGCGACAAGAACAAGGTCGGAGTGGCCGTGGTAACAGCCTGCGAACTTGATGATCTTGTCTCGGCCTGTATAGGCGCGTGCTACCCTGATTGTTGTCATGACAGCTTCCGTTCCGGAGTTGACGAACCGCACTTTATCAAGATTTGGCATTGCTTCCTTTAGCATTTTTGCGAACTTCACTTCATGTGGAGTAGGGGTTCCGTAAAGCACGCCAGTCTCTGCCGCTTTTTTGATCGCTTCGGTGATGTGAGGATGAGCGTGACCTGTAATGATTGGCCCGTAGGCTGCAAGATAATCAATATACTGATTTCCATCTACATCCCAGAAATATGGCCCTTGAGCCCTTTCCATCACAGTCGGTGCGCCCCCGCCTACTGCCTTGTATGCCCGGGAAGGACTGTTAACGCCTCCGACGATGTGCTGCAATGCTTCCTTATGTATTCTTTCTGAATTTTGTCTTTCCACTTTCATCCTCCTAATATCCTTTATCTATTTAATATATTTACACAGTGGGATAATTATTGCGAGTTTTTTGGAGGCCGAAGATTTGAGTTAATATGGCTGTTTGGTTAAACTATTTTGTTAGGTAAGAGATTAGGCAGGGGGAAAGTTAATGAATGCCATCGAAGTGAAAGATTTAAGGAAAGAGTTCAAGGCGTACTCCAGCCGGGCTGGATTAAAGGGCGCGTTTCGCGACCTTTTTACAAGGAATTATAAAATCGTGCCCGCTGTGAATGATATCAGTTTTACGGTGAAGCAAGGTGAAATGGTTGGTTATATCGGCGAGAATGGCGCCGGGAAGTCAACAACGATAAAAATGCTGACAGGCATCCTTACCCCGACATCAGGCGAAATCATTGTGAATGGAATGGATCCGCATAAGGAGAGGGAGAAATTCGTCCGTACGGTTGGTGTTGTGTTCGGGCAGCGTTCGCAGCTTTGGTGGGACATCGCTGTACAGGAATCTTTCCGGCTCCTGAAAAAAGTGTATAAGGTTTCTGATGCAGATTATAACAGCCACATGGACCATGTCATCAAGACGCTCGATATTGAACCGCTGCTTGATAGGCCTGTGCGGAAGCTTTCACTTGGCCAGCGAATGCGCTGTGAACTTGCTGCCGCACTGATCCACAATCCGCCTCTACTGTTTCTTGATGAGCCGACGATTGGGCTGGATGTGCTTGTAAAGCTAAAGATTCGCGACTTTCTCAAGGAAATCAATGAAAAATATAATACAACCATACTGTTGACGACACATGATTTAACGGATATCGAAGCGTTGTGCGAGCGCGTTGTCATGCTTGATGAAGGGAACATCATTTATGATGGCAGCCTAAGAAGGATGAAGGAAAAGTGGGCGGAAGGACGCGAAATACAGTTTGAGTTCTTGGAAAGCCCGGAGCTTGCCAGGCTTGAAGCTATCACGAAAGGACTTCCTGTTAAGTGGGAGAAAGACGAAAAAAGCCAGGTTTTTAAAACTGTGACAGGAGATGACGACGAACTAGTATCTCAAATTATTGCAGCAACGGTAGCTTCGCTGAAAGTAAAAGATGTGAAGATCAATGAGCCATCGACAGAGGAAATTGTCCGGAATATATATGAAAGAGGGATGGTGTAATGGGCAAGTATCTCGAGATGATTAGGATTCGCTTCTTGATGATGCTTGCATACAGGACAAACTATTACACAGGCATCTTGATCTACAGCATTAACATCGGGGCTTATTATTTTCTCTGGAACGCGATCTATTCAGGAAAAAGTGAAATCGAAGGTCTTTCAGCAGTGCAGATGACCACATATGTCGCTGTTTCCTGGATGGCTAGGGCTTTTTACTTCAATAACATTGACAGGGAAATGGCGATGGAGATAAAAGAAGGTAAGGTTGCCGTTGAATTGATTCGCCCTTATAGCTATATGGTGATGAAGACGATGCAAGGTCTTGGGGAAGGAATTTTCCGGCTGTTTTTCTTCTCCCTGCCAGGAATGGTGATTGTCGCATTGATTTTTCCAATGGAGTTTTCTGGGGATGCTGCAACATGGGGGCTGTTTGGGCTGTCCATCCTGCTCAGTTTTATGATTAACACCCAGTTGAACCTGCTGACGGGAATTACCACATTCTTTCTTTATAATAATGCCGGTCTTATCAGGGCAAAAAGAGTCATCATTGAACTGTTGTCAGGACTTCTCCTCCCGATCAGCTTTTTCCCGCTTTGGGCTCAAGATGTGATGAGGTTTCTTCCTTTCCAAGGGATCAGCTATATTCCGAGCATGATATTTACAGAGGGTTTCACTGGTCAGGAGGCATTGCAAGGAATATTTACTCAGGCAGTTTGGGTAATTCTCCTCGTATTTCCGGTTAGGCTGCTCTGGATTGCTGCGAAAAAACGTCTTGTCATACAAGGAGGGTAAGATATGTTTTATGTCACCATGTTTTTTCAGTATATCGGCCAATATATGAAAACGAGGCTGGAGTATCGCACGGACCTTGTTGTTGAAATTTTTTCAGACTTACTCTCGCAAGCAATCAACCTAGTCTTCATTCTAGTAGTCTTTGGCCATACCGATCTCCTTAACGGATGGACGAGGGATGAGATCATTTTTATATACGGATTTTTCCTCGTTCCTTACGCACTGTTTTCTGCTTTCTTCAATATTTGGGATTTCAACGAACGCTATATTGTGAAGGGAGAACTGGATAGGATTTTGACACGGCCCGTCCACAGCCTGTTTCAAGTAATTCTTGAGCGGATGGAACTCGAATCGTTGTTTGGGGCTTGTACTGGTTTGATTGTCATGTTCTATGCGGGAAGCAGGCTCGGCCTTGAATTAAGCTGGTATGATCCAATTTTATTTCTTCTTTTTGTTCTTGGAGGTGCCCTTGTTTATGCAGGTATTTTTGTCATGCTTGCCTGCATCTCCTTCTGGGCGGATGCAAGAACCTCCATCATGCCAATGATGTACAATATTGGCAATTACGGACGATATCCTGTTGATATTTATAATAAGGCAATCCGCTTCATTCTTACATGGATCCTGCCTTTTGCTTTCGTCGGCGTCTATCCTGCTGCCTTTTTCCTTGGCAGAGAAGAGTGGTACAGCTACTCCTTCCTGACGCCAGTTATTGGGCTGCTTTTTTTCTTTTTATCTGTTCTTGTATGGAATAAGGGAGTGCAAAAGTACAGCGGTGCAGGAAATTAATCCTCTTGTTAACGAACCCTCAGCAGGCTCGCCTGCATACTATTTTGTGAAAAAACGTATAGATGTAATAGCTAGAGGAAAGAGGGTTCAACATGCTGAGCTATGCGCTGATCGCCATCATCGTCCTGTGCATTGTCATGAGCATCAGGACTTTGTTTATCCCGAATCGGATAAAAGGAAAGAAGCTGTCCTTCGAAAATTTTATTGTACTTGCAAGTATATATTTAACTGTGATGGTTGGCTTCGGGCTTATTTATTTCCTTATGGAGTCACGCGGATTTCAGATGCTTTTGGAAGGAGCGGCGATAAAGAGTACCACGCAGCTTGAGAGATTAGGAACAAGTTTGTATTTCAGCGCAGTAACGCTTTTTTCCGTAGGGTATGGCGATATTTCTCCAGTCGGTGCAGGGAGGCTGCTTGCAGTAGCAGAAGCGCTGATTGGATATACAATTCCCGCGGCATTTGTTGCAAGAACAGTAATTGACAGGGAGCGCTGACACAATGAGGCCAATAGAGTTACTATTGGGTGAAACAATAAGTTTTGCAATCGTTCAGTTGTTTCAAGAGAGGCTATTGCAAGTGAAAGAGCCTGAAATATACACAGAACTCCAGTGTATTTTAGGCTCTTTATTAATCCGCTTAATGATAATATTCCTGCTCTTTTGCCTTTCTCGGAAAAACTGTATAACTAAAACTAATGATAAAATCGATAACGAGAACTGTTGACCATAACTGTAACAAACGAAACATGGCTTCAGTCTGCTTAGCGTTATCAATATATATAATAATAGCTCCGAGAATAGCTGCGCCGATAAACCATGCCAATAAATGCCTATACCAACCCACGCGTTCCTTCCTAGCAAGCGCTATGCCGTACTTTTTCTTTTTGGGAGGTTTGGATGCATTAGCAAATCGATAAGCGAATTGGCTATCTGCCCATTTTTTCATTTTATGACCATAAGCAGCGCTGAAACCAATATACATTGCGGCTATTCCGTGTACACTGGTAGCTATAGCTCCATTTTTCAAATCGATTACGGTTGCAATGAGCAGTACAAGATCTACAATTGGTGTGCAAATGAGCAAAAAAGCTCCGGTTTTCCTCTTTTTGAGAGTATACCGTGCAAACAGACCTGCTAAAACAAATATCCAAAATCCTATCTCACAGCTTATTATTAACCACCCAATCAAAACACCACTCCCTCTGGATACATTTACTGAAAAAAATATCTACATCCCAGATTTCCTTATTTTACATTTTATGTGGATATCCTCTTTCAAACAACAATTTTTCTAAAAGGAGCCCAATAAAAGACGCCTACTTATTTAATATAGTGCCAGTATGTCTTATTAAACACGTTTTAAGACATAGGGGACTTTCTTGCAAGTCTTAACAAAAAATATTAATGTAAGAAAGTGAACGACTTTTCATTTGAATTTATGCTTCTTGAAAAACGCAATTGCACTTAAGTATTTGTGAAAAATAAGGAGGTAAGGATATTTTGGATTCTAAAATATTAGCACCTGATTTTAATCTACCAGCAAGTAATGGACAAAAAGTTAAACTATCCGATTTTCGAGGGAAAAACGTTGTGCTTTATTTTTACCCGAAAGACATGACACCAGGATGTACGACAGAGGCTTGTGACTTTCGTGATAACCAGGAGGAATTTGCAGGAGTGGATGCGGTAATCCTTGGAGTAAGCCCCGACCCGCTGGCGCGTCATGAAAAATTCATTGAAAAATACGGCCTTCCGTTCCTGCTGCTTTCCGATGAAGACAATAAGGCTGCAGAAGCTTACGGTGTCTGGAAGCTGAAGAAGAACTTCGGGAAAGAATACATGGGGATTGAGCGGTCGACCTTCATTATCGACAAAGAAGGAAAGCTTGCCAAAGAATACCGCAAAGTGAAGGTCAAGGGCCACGTGGAGGAAGTGCTCGGTTTCATCAAGGAAAATCTGTAAAGGGAAAGCCCATTTATACATAATGAAGGCATATGTCCACTCCTTTTGTAGCAGCGTGAATATGTTGTATTAGGGCATACCTCCTCAGACAGTTTTCACGGATTCCTAGCGGGTCCGTTTTTTTTTTTAGAAAAAGCTCTAAGTTGTTCAATTGAAAGAAAATTTAATAAAATATAAACATATCTTTTATTGAGGAGTGGAGCAATTGAAAATTTCTTTTTCGCTGCTTCCGAATGAAACGCTTCAGAAGGAAATAACCGAAGCATTCCCCGATGATTCTTTTTATTTTTCAAAAGGAATCTCAGAGGAGTTTTACGAATCGGAAGTGTTTGTGACATATGGAGAAGATTTGACACCAGAACATATTGAAAATGCAGCGAAGTTGAAATGGATTATGGTCATGTCTGCCGGCTTAGAAAAAATGCCATTTCAAGCATGCAGGGATAAGGGCATTATCGTTACCAATTCGAAAGGAGTATTTCGGATACCTATGGCGGAGTATACGCTTGGGGTGATGCTTCAGCATGTAAAGGCAGCAGAACAGCTGCGGAAGAATGCAGCGGAAGGAAAATGGGACCGGAAAGTCAGAATGGGGGAGCTCTACGGAAAAACAGTCCTTATTCTTGGAGCAGGAGCGATTGGCGGTGAAATCGCCCGGCTGGCAAAAGCTTTTGGAATGAAGACAGTTGGTGTTAATAGAAGTGGACGGAGCGTGGATTATATTGATCGAATAACAACAATGGAAAATCATGTAAAATTTATGGCTGATGCTGATTTCGTTGTTTCGGTTCTTCCCAGCACTCCTGAAACAAAATATCTCTTATCTGAATTCTCGCTGCAAAAAATGAAGAGAGAGGCAGTGTTCATCAATATTGGACGGGGAGATGTTGTGCAGGAAGAAATATTGCTGAAGGCGCTGGAAGAAAAACGGTTTATCCATGCCTATCTTGATGTATTCGAGAAAGAGCCTTTGCCAAAGGACCATCCTCTCTGGAGAATGGAAAATGTAACAGTGACACCGCATCTTTCAGGCATAACATAAAACTATTTGCCGCGGGCTTTTGAAATTTTCGAACGCAATTTGTATAAATATAGAAACAATCAAGCTAACCTAGAAAATATTGTTGATTTGGAGAGGGGCTATTAAACTTGAAAATTTATACGAAGTCGGGCGATAAAGGGACAACTTCCCTTGTTTACGGAGTAAGGGTAAATAAAAACGACCTTCGAGTAGAGGCATACGGAACATGTGATGAAGCCAATTCGATGATTGGCCTTGCCATGAGCAGGCTGGAGGCAGAAGTATTTCCAGGTAAAGCAGAAATCCAGGGTTTTTTTCATAAAATTCAAACAGCCTTGTTTCATGTCGGGGCAGAGCTCGCGACCCCTGAAGGAAAAGAGGTTAAATGGCAGCTAAAGAGAGAAAATATTGAAGAACTGGAAAGTATGATTGATAAATGGGACGCTGAGCTTCCGCCGCTCATGAACTTCATCCTTCCAGGAGGGCATGAAGCTGGCGCAGCACTGCATGTGGCTAGGACTATCACAAGGCGGGCGGAACGAAATGCTGTTGCTATTGGAGAGGTGAATCCGCTTGTTCTTTCGTATCTAAATCGATTATCCGACCTCTTGTTTGTGGCTGCGCGCTTCATCAACCATAAGCTGAAAGCCCCCGAGCATACACTTCATGCAGATTGAGGTTGTTCATACAACCGTCAATAATGCTTGGCTCAAATCGTTGACAAAACAATGATGTACTTAGTACACTATTTATAAATATTACAAGGTAAGAATAATAAAAAGGAATGAGGTGCATGGCGGTGGTAGAAAATCAGCTGAAGGAAGCCCTAAATGCCCTGAAGGACACAGGTGTCCGCATTACCCCGCAGCGTCATGCGATACTTGAATATTTAATAAACTCGATGTCACATCCAACAGCCGATGAAATTTACAAAGCGCTTGAGGGAAAATTTCCAAACATGAGTGTGGCAACAGTTTACAATAATCTCCGAGTATTTCGTGAAGTGGGACTTGTGAAGGAGTTGACATACGGAGATTCCTCTAGCAGGTTCGACTTCGTAACGACAGAGCACTACCATGTGATCTGTGAAGACTGCGGAAAAATCGTTGACTTTCATTACCCCGGCCTTGACGAAGTCGAACACCTTGCTTCGCATGTGACCGGCTTTAAAGTAGGTAACCACAGAATGGAAATATACGGTACATGCCCGGACTGTACAGAAAAGCAGTAAGGATAGAAAAGCGGAAGCGCCCGTTCAGCGGCGTACGGCCTGGAGGTCCTTCGACTGAGGTAAAGGAAACACGATGAGCGAAGCGAATTGATGTTGACTTACCATAGGGAGAAGACCGAAGGCCGCTAGCCACTGGGCGCCGTAGCTGGACAAAAGAAAAGCGGAAGCGCCCGTTCAGCGCAAAAAAAGCCTGGCTGAAAGATTTTTTCTTTCAGCCAGGCTTTTTTTACTGAAAACTTGAATCCGCAGAGTTTATTTACTCTTTTTACGGTTATACTTTTCATCGAACTCTTTGCCTTCGAGTTCAGGATCCAAAGTGAGCGGCTCGTTGCAATACATACACATATCAACACGTCCAAGTATTTTTGTAGCCTTCCCGCAGTTTGGACAGACAACTTGGGTGGTTTTAGTAGAAAGCATTCCAATCCAGAAATAGACAACCGTACTAGCGATAATGAACAGTAAGCCGAACAGCATGAAAACCATCATGACTGCAGGATGATTACGGAAATAAATGCCCCCATACATCACGATGAAGCCGATGAAAATCAAGCTTAGGGCAAAAGTTCTTATCTTATTTATTTTACTTGAATACTTCGCCATGCCTTTTCCCCCCCTAGAGAATAATTTTATCATATCATCTCAAGAGGAATAAATCATAGAAAAACAGCCGGCAAAAAGTCATTTTTATGCAGGACTTTCTCTAATGTTGTCGAAAACTTACTTCTATAAAAAAATGGGGGGAATTCAGCATGGAGGATATCCTTCGCCCTATCTACCAAGAAAGAGCGAGTCAGCCAAACACAATTGGTGTGCTCATCATTGAAAAAAAGCAAAAAGCTTTTCCGACAACAGATACTTTCGACGCTATCTTATTAATTATTGTCAAAGAAGCAGAACAGCCGGTTTTCTTCAAACACTATTCCTATAATAAGAAAAAGGCAGCTATGTATATCGTTGCGGAAAATCAATTGCTTGACTGGATTCTTTTAGGCAGTAACAGAAAGATTTTTGATTGGCTTTATAACGGAAAAGTAATGTTTGACCGGAATGAGTATATCGGAAACTTAAGAGAGGAACTGAGGGAGTTTCCTTTCCATGGACGAAAGCTTAAAATCGGCATTGAATTTGCGAGACTTATACGAAGATATACAGATGGGAAAGCTTTTTTTGATCAACTTCAGTATCTTGATGCCTATAACCATGTGGTTCACTCGCTACATCATTTAGCGAGACTCGCAGTCATTGAAAACGGTTTTCATCCGGAAGTGACTGTATGGCAGCAAGTAAAGCAAATTGAACCAGAAATCTATAAGCTTTACGAAGAACTCGTTATCAGTAACGAAAGTTTGGAAAAAAGACTTGAGCTATTATTCCTTGCCAGTGAGTTTTTAATTCGGTCAAGGATACAAATTGGTGCAGCACACATTTTAGAAATCATGGAAGAAAAGGATTACTGGTCTTTCAATGAAATGATGGAAGAAAAAGAATTGGCTCCATACTCGGTAGACCTTTCCATCTTATTGGAATATTTGATTGAGCAAAACCTGATTACTACGGAGCTTGTTGAAACAAAAAGTCCTGGGCTTTACCATCGCTACTATCGTGTTTCGAAAAAACTATCGTAAAAAAACAAAAAAAGTATTGACCTTTTTTTGACTGCTTGATATATTAATAACCGTCGCTGCAAAACAAATGAGATTTGCGGCAGACGGTTTCGTGAAAATGGTGTTGACAAGTAAAGCGCCAGATGTTATATTAATAAAGTCGCTTCGGCGGCGGAAACGAAAATTGCTCTTTGAAAACTAAACAAACAAGCGTCAACAAACAATAATATGATGGTCACTGACCATCAGCCAACGTTTTATTTGATGAGCTAATCACTCACTCTTTTATGGAGAGTTTGATCCTGGCTCAGGACGAACGCTGGCGGCGTGCCTAATACATGCAAGTCGAGCGGACAGAAGGGAGCTTGCTCCCGGAAGTCAGCGGCGGACGGGTGAGTAACACGTGGGCAACCTGCCTGTAAGACTGGGATAACTTCGGGAAACCGGAGCTAATACCGGATAATCCTTTCCTTCACATGTAGGGAAGCTGAAAGACGGTTTCGGCTGTCACTTACAGATGGGCCCGCGGCGCATTAGCTAGTTGGTGAGGTAACGGCTCACCAAGGCAACGATGCGTAGCCGACCTGAGAGGGTGATCGGCCACACTGGGACTGAGACACGGCCCAGACTCCTACGGGAGGCAGCAGTAGGCGATGGCGAGAAGGTCACACCCGTTCCCATACCGAACACGGAAGTTAAGCTTCTCAGCGCCGATGGTAGTTGGGGGTTTCCCCCTGTGAGAGTAGGACGCTGCCAGGCAATCAAAGAACAGCTCAGTCGGGCTGTTCTTTTTTGTGTTTGAGATCACGATGATTTGTTCCCGTTTTCCCGTAAACAGCTCGCAACCCATCAGTTAGTCCTGAATCATTAGAACAACAAACTGTAAGCGACACTTTTAACCACCCCGATACCGGAAAGAGGCGCAGGAACAGCGTTTGGTTGATTTATCGAAGAAGTTGGGTGATTTCTCCCGCAAGATGAGCGATTTCTCGCCAAAGTTGGCTGATTCTGCGCATAACTTGAGTGATAACCTTCCCGATGTGAGTGATTCCGCCCCTCAGGCCTCCCGATTACCCTTGAAAGAGTACCTGCAAGCGACATTTTTAAGCAACCCCATACCGGAAAGAGGCGCAGGAACAGCGTTTGGTTGATTTACCGAGGAAGTTGGTTGATTTTTTCCGCAACGTGAGCGATTTCTCCCCAAAGTTGGTTGATTCTGCGCACAACTTGGTTGAATCCGCCCCCGATGTGAGTGATTCCGCCCCTCAGGCCTCCCGATTACCCTTGAAAGAGTAACTACAAGCGACATTTTTAAGCACCCCGATACCAAAAAAACGCAGGAACACCGTTTGGTTGATTTATCGAAGAAGTTGGTTGATTTCTTCCGCAACGTGAGCGATTTCTCCCCAAAGTTGGTTGATTCTGCGCACAACTTGGTTGATTCCGCTCCCCAGGCCCCCCACTCGCCCTAAAAAGAGTAACTGCAAGCGACACTTTTAACCACCCCGATACCGGAAAAAGGCGCAGGAACAGCGTTTGGTTGATTTATCGAAGAAGTTGGTTGATTTCTTCCGCAAGATGAGCGATTTCTCGCCAAAGTTGGTTGATTTTGCGCCTAACTTGGTTGATAACGCCCCCGATGTGAGTGATTCCGCCCCTAGGCCTCCCGATTACCCTTGAAAGAGTACCTGCAAGCGACACTTTTTAATCACACTACTACTAATTGCGACGCAGGAGTCACGTTTGATACATTCAAAGCCCCTTCCGAATGGTGAATCGGAAGGGGCTTTGAATTATTAGTTGTTTTTATTAGATCTGGACATTGATTTAAATTGGTTTTTAATTTTTTCGCGGGACTCTCTATTTCTTAGGAGATATGCTGTTCCTAATGCTACGGTTGTCATCATCATTTTTTTGCGATCCATCATTATTCCTCCTCATTCTTAAATGTCCTTACCTTTTAGTAAATTCCCTAAGCGACTGGAATTAAACTGGATAGTAATGCCTGCTCTATTCGGAAGATATGCGTTCTGGGTTGAGCAACCTTGATATTAAGTATGGCCCTTTTTCAAGGGAAAGATCCAGAAATAATTGGATGAAGGGATAATCATCACTTGCCATTGTCCGAATTAATTCACTCCACCACTCTGTTTCATACCTTGCAATCATGCCTAAATTGTAAAGCAGCAGGTAATGCAGGAGTAGTTCCGGCATAAGGAGAAACGGTTCCTTTATAAGCGGGATGGCGTAGCATTCCTCGTGCAGGTCATACTTTAATGGAAGTGGATCTTTCCAATCAGGAACGTCGAGAGTGAAATGAAGATTATCATCGCTTCCATCTTGGTGGAATTGTACAGGCACTGCAGATTTTGCTGTATAGAAGGCTTGAAACCGACCTTCTGTCATATGGTAGGAATCCAAAACAGCGTTAGGAATCGTAAATCTTGTTCCTTTTTTTTTCAGGGAAATAAAGGTATGTTTTCCTTTCAATTTTGCAAAAAGAGAAGAAAGCTCCGGAATGTTTTGAAGTAGTTCTGCCATTGAAACCTTTTCGCCCTCCAATTGTTTCATGTGAAACAATTTCTCTGCCATAAAAGGAAAGAGTCCGTGCTTTTGAAATTTTACTTCGTCTTCGAAAAAACTGTAATGCTGTTTTTTGCGCTTTCTGGCTGATACTCCGTGAGCGAGCACGGACGTTGTTTCCGGGTAGTATGGTTCAACAGTCAGAATGCATGCCTTGATTAAATGAATCAGCCCGTAATACAGCAGGATCGGCTTTAAAGGGAGCGGTGATTGAGCCGCTTGGCTGTAATACATTTTTCCATGTTCGAGATAATACATGAATGGATAGCAGTTCTGGTAACTTAGTTGTGCAACATTTTGGATGCCGAGTCGCAGGTAAGATTTTTTTAAATAATTCTGTGAGTATTCTCCAGAAAAAAAGAAAGAAAAGCGGTTCCAATTAGGATATGATAAAGACAAAAGACAACCCTCCAAGTTATTTGAATACTCAAACATTTTTAACTTCCTTGACAGTATTTTGTCCAATTGATAACCTACTAATAATATTTTCATGTAAGGGAGCCATTTGTTATGTGGGAAAGTAAATTTGTAAAAGAAGGTTTAACGTTCGATGACGTCCTGCTTATTCCTGCCAAGTCGGAAGTACTGCCGCGGGATGTCAGCTTGAAAGTGGAATTGACAGATAAGATTACTTTGAACCTCCCGATTATCAGCGCCGGGATGGACACGGTCACAGAAGCGGAAATGGCAATTGCCATGGCAAGGCAAGGCGGTCTTGGAATCATCCACAAGAATATGTCTATTGAACAGCAGGCCGATCAGGTTGACAAAGTAAAGCGTTCCGAAAGCGGCGTCATCAGCGACCCATTTTTCCTCACACCGGAACATCAAGTATTTGATGCAGAACACCTTATGGGTAAATTCCGTATTTCCGGAGTTCCGATTGTGAATAATGAAAGTGAGCAGAAGCTAGTCGGAATCATCACAAACCGTGACATGCGTTTCATTCAGGATTATTCAATCCTGATCTCCGATGTCATGACAAAGGAAAACCTCGTTACTGCACCAGTGGGAACGACTCTTCTTGAAGCAGAGAAAATCCTGCAGCGTTATAAAATTGAAAAGCTCCCATTAGTAAATGATGAAGGTGTGCTAAAAGGCCTTATCACAATCAAAGATATCGAAAAGGTTATTGAATTCCCGAACTCTTCCAAAGATAGTCAGGGACGCCTTTTGGTCGGCGGTGCAGTCGGTGTTACAGTTGATACGATGAAAAGGGTGGAAAAGCTTGTCGAGTCGCATGTCGATGTTATCGTTGTGGACACTGCACACGGACATTCAAAAGGAGTGCTCGATACAGTTAGGGAAATTCGCAATGCATACCCTGAGCTTGCTATTATCGCAGGAAACGTTGCGACAGCAGATGCAACCCGCGAACTGATTGAAGCTGGCGCGGATATCGTAAAAGTCGGAATCGGACCTGGCTCTATCTGTACGACAAGAGTGGTTGCAGGGGTAGGTGTTCCGCAAATCACTGCGATTTACGACTGTGCGACAGAAGCGAGAAAGCTCGGAAAAGCAATCATCGCAGATGGCGGAATCAAGTACTCAGGTGATATGGTCAAAGCGCTTGCAGCAGGGGGACATGCCGTCATGCTCGGAAGCTTGCTCGCAGGAACATCCGAAAGTCCTGGGGAAACGGAAATCTATCAAGGACGACGCTTCAAAGTATATAGGGGAATGGGCTCTGTTGCTGCAATGGAAAAAGGTTCAAAAGACCGTTATTTCCAAGAGGATAATAAGAAGTTTGTTCCGGAAGGCATTGAAGGCCGCTTGCCTTATAAAGGACCACTCGCGGATACCATCTATCAGCTTGTTGGCGGTATCAGGGCAGGAATGGGCTACTGCGGAACAGCAACACTTCGCGATCTTCGTGAAAATGCTCAATTCGTCCGGATGACTGGTGCAGGACTCAGGGAAAGCCACCCTCATGATGTCCAAATTACTAAAGAAGCACCTAATTATTCCACACACTGATACGGTTTTCCTATTTCAGGGATTTCCTGATTTTACAACGGGTAGAGAGACTATTCTCTACCCGTTTTTTTTGTTATACTAAACGAGGCGCAATTTGGTAACCGTGCAATCTAGCATGTTTTTAATAGATAGATAAGAGAATGCGGAGGGAAATTAGCTTTGAATCTTTACAGACGATTATTTTTGTTACTTACTGTCTTTTTGATGTGCAGTGCGGCAAGTCTCACAGGATTTACCGGAAAAGCGAGAGCTGCAGAGGATGAACTGGGCATCAATGCTGAAGCGGCTATTCTGATCGATGCGGATACAGGAAAGATTTTATATGAAAAGAATTCAGATGTTATTCTTGGAGTTGCCTCCATGTCCAAGATGATGACAGAATATCTTGTCCTGGAAGCAATTGATAAAGGTAAAATCAAATGGGATCAAAAAGTGAAAATCAATGAATATGTCCACAAACTGTCTGCTGCTCCTGGTCTTTCTAACATCGGTCTCACTCAAGGCGAAGATTATACAATAAAAGAGCTTTACCAAGGAATGGCGATATTCTCTTCTAATGCTTCATCCGTTGCACTCGCTGAAGCTGTGGCAGGAACAGAAAAGAATTTCGTTGCTCTCATGAACAAAAAGGCAAAGGAACTCGGCTTGAAAGACTATAAATTTGTCAATTCTACTGGTCTGAACAACAGCGAGCTTCTCGGCAAGGTTGCTGCAGGCGGTCCTGAAGAGGAAAACGTTATGTCTGCAAAAGCAACTGCTAAGCTTGCGTACAGGCTCCTTAAAGACCATCCGGAAGTTCTTGAAACTGCGAGCACACCGAAGCTGAAGTTCAAGGATGGACGCGAGTACCCGAACTTTAACTGGATGCTTCCAACATTAACTTTCGCCTATGAAGGCGTTGATGGTTTGAAAACTGGATCCACTGATTTTGCGGGCTACTGCTTTACGGCTACTGCTAAAAAAGGTGATAAGCGTTTCATTTCTGTTGTGATGAAAGCGGAGTCGAAGAACAGCCGTTTCTCTGAGACTAGAAAAATTCTGGACTATGCTTTTAACAGTTTCACGAAAGAAACACTTGTGAAAAAGAACAAGCAGATTAAAGGTCATAAATCGCTTCCAGTCGTAAAAGGAAAAGAAGACAAGGTTAAGATCCATACGGATAAAGAGCTGGCGATGATGATTAAAAATGGCGAAAAAGATCAATATAAAACGAAGCTTGTCATCGATAAAAAGAAATTAAACGAAGATGGGGAGCTGACAGCGCCTATCAAAAAAGGCGAAAAGGTTGGCTACCTGACCGTGATTGATGAAAATGGAAACCGAGCAACCTTCGTTAATGATAAAAATAAAAGCGGCGTTGACGTTATTGCCGCGGAGAGTGTGGAAAAAGCAAATTGGTTCGTTCTTTCCATGCGTGGTGTAGGCGGATTCTTCAGTGATTTGTTCAGCAGTGCTGCTTCTGGCATTAAAGGGTTGTTTTAAAAATTCAGTCTCCTGCCTTGACAGGAGGCTTTTTTTATTGTTTATTTGCAATAAGGGAAAAGACAATCCCGACAATTAGAGTGCGTTTTTTTCGTTAACAGCTAAAAGGATGATGCCATCCTTGAAGAGAGAGATAGTATCCATTGGAGGGGAAAAAGGAATGAAAACTGGTACAGATAGAGTTAAACGGGGTATGGCTGAAATGCAAAAAGGCGGCGTCATCATGGACGTTGTCAATGCAGAGCAAGCGAAAATTGCGGAGGAAGCCGGTGCTGTAGCGGTAATGGCGCTTGAGCGCGTTCCATCCGATATCCGTGCTGCAGGCGGGGTTGCCAGAATGGCTGACCCAAGAATCATGGAAGAAGTCATGGGTGCGGTTACCATTCCTGTAATGGCAAAAGCGCGCATTGGTCATATTGTTGAAGCAAGGGTTCTTGAAGCAATGGGAGTAGATTATATCGATGAGAGTGAAGTCCTTACTCCTGCTGACGAAGAATATCATTTGAATAAGAGGGAATTCACAGTTCCTTTTGTCTGCGGGTGCCGTGATCTTGGAGAAGCAGCACGCCGTATCGCTGAAGGCGCGTCCATGCTCCGCACAAAAGGAGAGCCGGGAACTGGTAATATTGTCGAGGCAGTTCGCCACATGCGCAAAGTAAACGCTCAAGTTCGCAAGATCGTTGGCATGGATGAAGCAGAACTCATGACAGAAGCAAAGCTCCTTGGCGCGCCATTTGAAGTGCTATTGGAAATCAGGAAGCACGGCCGCCTGCCAGTCGTTAACTTTGCAGCAGGTGGAGTTGCTACTCCTGCGGATGCTGCCCTGATGATGGAACTGGGAGCCGATGGTGTGTTTGTAGGCTCAGGTATTTTTAAGTCGGAAAATCCTGCGAAGTTCGCTAAAGCAATCGTTGAAGCAACAACGCATTATCAAGATTATGAGCTAATTGCACATCTTTCTAAAGACCTTGGTGCAGCGATGAAAGGGCTAGAGATCTCTTCCCTGGCTCCTGAAGAGCGCATGCAGGACAGAGGCTGGTAAGGAGATACCATCATGGCAAAAATCGGAGTATTAGGCCTCCAAGGGGCAGTGCGCGAGCATGTATGCGCAATCGAGGCATCGGGTTCGGAAGCGGTGATTGTTAAGCATCCGGAGCAGCTGGAAGCCTTAGATGGCTTGATTATTCCCGGCGGCGAAAGCACAACAATGAGAAAGTTGATAGATAAATACCAGTTCATGCCAGCTTTGAAGCAGTTTGCAGATCAAGGGAAACCTATGTTCGGGACATGCGCCGGACTGATTCTGCTTGCAAAGCGTGTGGAAGGTTACGATGAACCGCATATAGGCGTCATGGATGTCACGGTTGAACGCAATTCCTTCGGTCGCCAGCGTGAAAGCTTTGAAGCGGATCTTCCCATCGACGGAGTCGCGGAAGAGTTTACAGCGGTATTCATTCGTGCACCGCATATTGTCGCGGCAGGTGAGAATGTCAAGGTATTAGCCAAGCATGAGGGCAGGATTGTCGCTGCAAGAGATGGGCAATTTCTCGGCTGCTCCTTCCACCCAGAACTGACGGACGACCACCGCTTGACAGACTATTTTATCGGCATGGTGAAGGAAGCACGTGAAAAAAATCTTGTATAAATCTGTTGCACCCGTGAAACACTTGTAGTAAATTATTAGTATATAATCACATGATGAAAAAGCAGTGAGAGGAAGCAGTAGCTTGGTTTTGTTCTAAAAGAGAGCCGGTGGTTGGTGGAAACCGGCGGACAAGCCAGTGAATCCATCCTTGAGCAAAGCATGGAAAGCCGTTTCGGTGATTAATTGCTTTCGGCTTCAAGCCGTTATCTTGCAAAGAGGAAAGCGGAGGATTATTGCTTTCAATCAGGGTGGCAACGCGGGTTAACTCTCGTCCCTTTTACAGGGACGGGAGTTTTTTGCATTTTATTTTAAAAAACAGGAGGAATGGACCATGCTTGATGCTAAGTATTTAAGAGCCAATTTTAATGATGTAAAAAAGAAGCTGCAGCACAGGGGTGAAGACCTCACTGATTTTGACAAATTTGAGGAGCTCGACATCAGACGCCGTGATTTGATTGTGGAGACAGAAAAACTTAAAAGCAGACGAAATGAAGTAACCCAGCAAATCGCTATCTTGAAAAAAGAAAAAAAGGATGCCGATGAACTGATCAAGGAAATGCGCGAGGTCGGAGATACAATCAAAAGATTCGACGATGAGCTGCGCCAAGTGGAAGAAACGCTCGACAATCTACTGCTGAGCATTCCAAACATCCCTCATGAAAGCGTTCCGGTTGGCGAAACAGAAGATGATAACGTAGAAATCAGGAAGTGGGGAGAAGTTAGAGATTTTGGCTTTGAAGCGAAGCCGCATTGGGAAGTTGCAGAAGGCCTGAAAATCGTTGATTTTGAAAGAGCGGGAAAAGTAACCGGAAGCCGTTTTGTTTTTTACAAAGGGCTCGGAGCACGGCTGGAGCGTGCGTTGATGTCATTTATGCTCGATTTGCATGTGGAAGAGCACGGATACACAGAAGTACTTCCGCCATATATGGTCAACCGCGCAAGCATGACAGGGACAGGACAGCTTCCGAAATTTGAAGAAGATGCTTTCTTAATTGAGAGTGAAGATTACTTCTTGATTCCAACAGCGGAAGTTCCGGTAACAAACATGCACCGCGATGAAATACTTGGCGGTGAAGAACTGCCAATCAAATATGCAGCATACAGTGCTTGTTTCCGTTCTGAAGCAGGATCTGCAGGACGTGATACTCGCGGTCTAATCCGTCAGCATCAGTTCAACAAAGTGGAGCTAGTGAAATTCGTTAAACCAGAAGATTCTTACGACGAGCTGGAAAAGCTGACTGCAGATGCAGAAAAAGTGCTGCAGCTCTTACGTCTTCCGTACAGAGTTCTCAGCATGTGTACTGCTGACCTTGGTTTCACTGCTGCGAAAAAGTATGATATCGAAGTATGGATTCCAAGCTATGGTACGTACAGGGAAATTTCTTCTTGTTCTAACTTTGAAGCATTCCAAGCGCGCCGTGCGAACATCCGCTTCCGCCGCGAGCTGAAAGCAAAGCCGGAGCACGTTCATACATTGAACGGATCAGGACTTGCAATCGGCCGGACGGTTGCCGCAATCCTTGAAAATTACCAGCAGGAAGACGGAAGTGTCGTCATTCCGGAAGTACTTCGCCCATATATGGGAAACAAAGAAGTCATCCAACCAGGTCAATAAAAAAATTAGCGCCCATCTTTTATTGGGCGCTGATTTTTTACCTGTTTTCGGGCGGAAATTTGCTTGGGTTTAATGGCTTTTTAGATGTTATTATCATTCGTGATAAATTTTTTCAAAAAGCATTTGACATCACATTATTTGCCGTGTTATATTATTACCTGTCAACACGGAGGAATACCCAAGTCTGGCTGAAGGGATCGGTCTTGAAAACCGACAGGCGGGTCAAACCGCGCGGGGGTTCGAATCCCTCTTCCTCCTCCATTTTTCATTTCATGATTCGCGCAGCATACAAACTGGAGATTGTATGATACATACCGTTACCATTTGGTAACGGTATTTTTTATGCAAAAAACCGCATGTTGATCATGCGGCTTACATTTTAATTACTTTTTAAAGAACGAGCCTTGTTGATAAAAAAGCCGATTCGTTCCACGATTTGATCCACTGATGCCTCATTGCCGACAATATCATAATCATTGATATTCAATCGAAGCACAGGGCATGCATTGAATTCATCAATCCATCTTTCATAGCGTGCATGCATCTCTTCCCAATAGGAAATGGGTGTTTGCTGCTCCATTGCGCGGCCACGAAGATGAATGCGGGCAATAATATCATCGAGGGAGCCTTCAAGGTAGATTAAAAGGTCAGGATGCGGGAAATATGGTGTCATGACCATTGCATCGAAAAGGCTTCTGTATGTCTCATAATCTGTTGGAGACATGGTTCCTTTCTCGTAATGCATTCTCGCGAAAATCCCTGTATCTTCATAGATGGAACGATCCTGAATAAAGCCGCCGCCATACTCGAACATGCGCTTTTGTTCTTTAAATCGTTCAGCTAGAAAGTATACTTGGAGATGGAAACTCCAGCGGTTAAAGTCGCTGTAGAACTTGTCCAGATAAGGATTAGAATCAACCTTTTCAAAAGAAGTACGGAACTTCAGTGCCTTGGCGATGGCGTTGGTCATGGTTGATTTGCCGACCCCGACGGTGCCGGCGATGGTGATCACAGAGTTTGTGGGAATGTCGTATTTGTTCCTTAAATTCATGGTTGCATGCTCCTTTTGGATAATCGTCCCGACAGTTCAGAAATAATGGTATGGAGGTCTTCAGGGTGACGGACGAAATCGAGATGATCGCCGTTGAACCGCAGTACCTCGACATTCGGATGGTCTGATTCAAACTGCGTGACTGACTGCTCGTAATCAAGCGAAAGCTGCTTTAGGTACAGGGGGCTGATATTCTTTTCCACTTCCCGTCCGCGCTTTTTTATTCTGCTGAGCAGTGTATCGAGACTTGCGTGGAGATAGATAATGACATTTGGTCTTGGCATGCCCTCCGTCAAGATATCGTAGATGCTACGGTATTTTTGGTATTCCTCTTCGCCCAGCGTCCTCTTTGCAAAAATCAGGTTTTTGAATATATGGTAATCCGCCACAACGGCCTGCTGCCTGCTGATATACTGTTCCTTAATATCTCCAAGCTGCTTGTAACGGTTGCAGAGAAAAAACATCTCTGTCTGGAAGCTCCATTCCTCGATGTTCTCATAAAACTTTCCCAGGAACGGATTTTCGTCCACGATCTCTTTTAAAAGAGCGAAGCTGTAATGCTCCGAAATGGCCTTGGCCAGTGACGTCTTGCCAACGCCAATCGGCCCTTCCACCGTGATGAAAGGTGTCCTCCTCACAGCAAGTCCTCCTTTTGTTTCTGTCGCATTCTCATAAGGATGTAATCCCCAATGCATCATTTTATCATAATAATATAGGGAAAGGATATCGACATTTTTGGCAAAAAACAAACTCCATTTTCACATGGTTGTTTGTTGATTTCCAATTGAGAAGCTTCAAAAGAATCTAAGACAAAAAGGGTTTCGGATTGCAGCGTCCGAACCCCTTTGTTTACAGTATAGTGACCGGTAAGGCTGTTTTTTATTTAGGCACGCTTTGTGACATTAAAGTTTTCCGTAATAAGCAGCCAGTTTTGCGGGAAGGAGAGACCAAGCTTCCAATAACTCATGCCCCTTAGCCTTAATTCCTTAATGAGATCAAACTTAGCTTGAATGGAGCGTGCATCCTCAAACCAGACTTCATGCTGTTTGCCTGCAGCGTCTTGATAGCGAAAGAAAGGTGCTTGGGCTTTCGTATTATATTGGATCGGCACATTATAGCGGTCTGCCAGGGCGATGGCCTGCTGTGGGCTAACTGCCTTTGCAACGGTTCCCTGGACGAACGGCAATGTCCAATCGTAGCCATAGAGGTTTTGACCCATCATAATTTTATTTGATGGAATCTCTGTAACAGCATATTGAAGCACATTCCTGACAGGATCGATTGGTGAAACGGCCATTGCCGGGCCCCCAGAGTAGCCCCATTCGTAGGTCATGATGACGACAAAGTCAACGATTTCCCCGTGTGCCCGGTAATCATGCGCCTCATACCATTTTCCTTTCTGTCCTGCACTGGTCTTAGGAGCGAGAGCGGTAGAAATCAGCCAGCCTTCCCTCCTGAATCGGTCACGAGCCCTGCGAAGGAAGCGGTTATAGGCTTCGCGGTCTTCTGGGCGCAAATATTCAAAATCAAAATGGATATCCGTGAATCCATACTTTTTAGCAGTTGCAACGATTGTATTCAGGAATTTTTCTTGGATGGGCATGTTATTGAGGAGAATGCGGCCAAGTTCATCGCTGAACTGGTCGTTCTCCTGGTTGGTAATGACCATCATCAGCGTATTTTTGTTGGCTCGGGCGATTGCAGGGAAATTGTTTAGCAGCGGTTCCTTCAGCGTCCCATCTCTCCGTGCCTGAAAGCTGAACGGAGCAAGATAGGTCAAATAAGGCGCCGCTTCACGGGCGCTAGTTTCTAAGGCTGGGGCAACGGTGCGTCCTCTCGGTTCCACGTAGGCGTTGAACTCTGCAGGTATTTTTCGGCGAGGAGGAATATAAAGTCTTTGCCCTATCTGCAGAGATTGGGAAACGGAAATCCGATTGATTCTGGCAAGCTCAGCGGCTGTAGTTCCGTATCTTCTGGCGATTGCATAAAGACTATCACCTTGGCGGACAAAATAGAAGCTTCCGACAATCGGGATAACAAGTGCCTGGCCGACGACAAGCTCATTCGGATCCGGCAGCTGATTCGCCTCCGAAATGTCTCCAGCTGTCGAACCATAAACCCTTGCAATCCCGGTAATCGTTTCGTTTGGCTTTACAACATGTATCTGCATGTTCTCCCTCCTAAACGCAGCTTGCGTAACACCAGTTTATGAGAGTGAAAGCATCCTTATGCCCCTAATTCCGTAAGGTCTATTTCCGTTGATGCTCTTGTATCCGCTCCCAATACGTCTACCATCATCATGAGGGCATACTCATCGTCATGGTCCGTATTTGAAGCAATACAATCACTTGGAATCGACAGTTCATACTCGCGCATATATGCATCATTTGCTGTAAATAGGACGCATATATTTCCAGCCACGCCCGTCAGAATCAACTTTTCTACTCCTAGTTGCTGAAGAAGTGTATGTAGGGCGGTTCCGTAAAAAGCAGAGTGCTTCGGCTTGATGAGAAAGAAATCTTCCTCTCCAGGCCCAATTCTGTCGATGATAGTCCTGCTCCTTTCATTTCGACAGTAGTCCATTATTTTTTCGAAATCGGCCTGCCATAGATTATAATGGTCATTAATATAGATGACGGGCCAATTTTTATCACGAAACGATTTCCGGAGGGAAAGAATTGGTTCTGTGATTTTCTCTGCTTTTTTCGCAAGAGAATCTCCATATATGAAATCAAAAGTATTGATCATATCGATGATAAGAAGAGCAGTTTTATTTTCTTTGTTCAAAGCGATCGACTCCTTTCCCTTATTTTTAGACAGAGAAAAAAAGATTAAACTAGTTTTTGGAGGAAGGTGAAAGAAAAAATGCTGGAAGATGAAAGGTTCATGCGAGAAGCAATCATAGAAGCAGAGAAAGCCCGCGTGCTTGGCGAAGTGCCGATCGGAGCGGTCATCGTTCTCGATGGGCAAGTTATTTCGCGGGGCCATAATTTACGGGAGACAAACCAGCGATCCACCGCTCATGCCGAAATTCTTGCAATTGAAGAGGCATGCCGGAAAATCGGTTCCTGGCGACTTGAGGACACGGAGTTATTCGTTACGCTGGAGCCGTGTCCGATGTGCGCGGGGGCAATCATGCTTTCTAGAGTGAAGCGGGTTGTCTATGGAGCTAGTGATCCGAAAGGCGGATGCGCTGGGACGTTGATGGATATTTTGCGCGATGAGCGGTTCAATCATCAAAGTGAAGTTGTGCCTGGTGTTTTGGAAGAGCGTTGCGGCAGGATGCTTTCCGACTTTTTTCGGGAATTGAGAGAAGAGAAAAAGCAAGATAGAAAAAGACAGAAGGAACAACAGGAAAAAGAATTACAATAATTTACAGCCCATTAACGTTGCTTTTTCCTGGCGAAATTAGTATACTGATTATGCGTCATTAAATGGCGCCTAAAACATTGGTTTCAATTTTGCCGTGCTAGGTGGGGAGGTAGCGGTGCTCTGTACTCGCAATCCGCTCTAGCGAGACTGAATCCCTTCCCGAGGCTGGTTTGTTGTAGGGTCCGCCTCAAGTAAGTGGTGTTGACGCCCGGGTCCTGCGCAATGGGAATCCATGAACCATGTCAGGTCCGGAAGGAAGCAGCATTAAGTGGACGCTCCCATGTGCCGCAGGGCAGCCTGGGCCGAGCTAACTGCTTGAGCAGCGCTTATGACAACCAGTCGACGGGAGGTGCACGGCAGTTAAATATTATAATCTTTAACCCATCCTTACTTAGGGTGGGTTTTTGGTATGCAAAAATGGATAGGATTCACTGTAATTGTTTTTGTAAAAATAAAATGCATTACGGTATAATAGGATAGATAACTTATGGAAGGGAGCGGTGTCATTGGCTTATCAAGCGTTATATCGTGTCTGGCGCCCGCAGCGCTTTTTCGATGTGGTCGGCCAGGAACATGTGACGACGACACTGCAAAATGCTCTGCTTCAACAAAAGATCTCGCATGCTTATCTTTTTTCCGGCCCCCGTGGAACGGGAAAGACAACCGCAGCCAAAATATTATCGAAGGCAGTCAACTGCGAAAAAGCTCCGGTCAGCGAGCCATGCAACGAATGTGCTGCATGCCGGGGAATCACGGATGGGTCTATTTCTGACGTCATTGAAATCGATGCTGCCTCGAACAATGGAGTCGAAGAAATTCGGGACATTCGCGATAAAGTAAAATATGCGCCCAACTCGGTGAAATATAAAGTCTATATTGTGGATGAAGTTCATATGCTGTCCATTGGCGCTTTCAATGCTCTTCTTAAAACGCTGGAGGAGCCGCCAAAGCATGTTATCTTTATCCTTGCCACAACGGAACCGCACAAGATTCCACTGACCATTATTTCCCGGACTCAGAGGTTTGACTTTAAACGGATTACCCCGCAGGCAATCGTCGGAAGAATGAAGCTTATCGCGGACGAGACTGAAGTGCAATATGAAGATAATGCCATGCATGTCATTGCTCGAGCTGCAGATGGCGGGATGCGTGACGCCTTAAGTCTCCTTGACCAAGCCATTTCCTTCAGTCAGGAAAGGGTGACTGTTGACGATGCGCTGACTGTAACAGGGGCTGTCTCACAGGAATTTCTCACAAGGCTTGCAACAGCCGTCCACGGTAATAATGCCGCAACTGCGCTTGATGCACTTGAGAATTTACTTATGCAAGGAAAGGAACCAGCGCGGTTTATTGAGGATTTTATCTATTACTACCGGGATATGCTTCTTCATAAAGCAGCGCCGGAAATGGAAGATTCTCTCGAGCGTGTACTCATCGATGAGGGTTTTAAGAAGCTCGCAAATGAGATGGACCATGGACGAATATATGAGATCATTGATATATTGAATAAAGCACAACAGGATATGCGATGGACCAACCATCCTCGTATTTTTCTCGAAGTAGCTATTGTAAAGCTTTGTCAGCCTGAAACGGGACCAACTATAGGACGGGAAGACAACAGTGCGCTGCTGCAGCGGATCACCGACCTGGAAGACAAGCTTAGTAAGCTCGCATCTAATGGTATACCGGCGCAGGAATCGCAAGCTGCTGCCCAGCCTAAGCCTCAGAGGGTTAACCGCAAAGGCTTCCAGGCCCCGGCCGGACAAATCAAGGAAGTTTTGAAGCATGCTACAAAGCCTGATCTCCAAGCCGTTAAGAGTAAATGGGGAGATTTGCTCAACATGCTGGTAGGAAGGCAAATGCGCTCTCAGGCAGCGCTGCTCAACGAGGCGGAGCCTGTTGCTTCTTCCTCGGAGTCTGTCGTGGTAAAATTCAAGTACGAGATTCACTGCCAAATGGCGATGGAAAATGCCAAGTTTATAGAAGTAACAGGAGACCTTCTTAGAGAGCTGACCGGAAAAAGGCTTCAGGTTATCGGGGTTCCCGAGGATCAGTGGCATAGTATCCGGGAAAGCTTCCTAAGCTCCCAACGGAACGGTGCTTCCGGCGGGGAAGGTGCAGGAAAAGAGGATCCTCTTGTAGCGGAAGCAAAAAAGCTGTTTGGTGACGAACTAGTGGAAATTAACGATTAAATTGGAGGTAAGTTAAATGATGCGTGGTGGAATGGGTAATATGCAAAATATGATGAAGCAAATGCAAAAGATGCAAAAGAAAATGGCAGAAGCTCAAGAAGAGCTTGGCGAGAAGAAAATTGAGGGAACAGCTGGAGGCGGCATGGTCACTGTCATTATGACAGGTCATAAGGAAGTAGTCGATGTTGTAATCAAGCCAGAAGCAGTGGATCCTGATGATGTGGAAATGCTTCAAGACCTCGTTCTTGCTGCAACGAACGATGCACTGAAAAAAACGGAAGAACTGACGAACCAAACGATGGGTCAATTTACAAAAGGAATGAACCTTCCGGGCATGTTCTGATTCAATGCCCCGGCACGTCCGGGGCAGAAGCAGACAGACTTCTTGGAATGTTCCAGGAGGGAAAAATAAATGCATTATCCTGAACCAATAACGAAACTGATCGACAGCTTCATGAAACTGCCAGGCATAGGACCGAAAACGGCGGCCCGTCTGGCTTTTTTTGTCCTCAGCATGAAGGAGGAAACAGTGCTGGACTTTGCGAAGGCGCTCGTTAACGCAAAGCGGAACCTCAGCTACTGCTCTGTATGTGGTCATATAACGGACCAGGATCCTTGCTATATTTGTGAGGATCAGCGGAGAGACAGAAGAGTGATTTGTGTTGTTCAAGATCCGAAAGACGTCATCGCAATGGAAAAAATGAGAGAGTACAATGGCCTTTATCATGTCCTTCATGGAGCTATATCTCCGATGGATGGTATTGGGCCGGAGGACATCAATATCCCCGACCTCTTGAAACGCCTTCAGGATGAAACGGTAGAGGAAGTCATCCTTGCCACGAATCCGAATATCGAAGGAGAGGCAACGGCAATGTATATTTCCAGGCTTCTTAAGCCGGCGGGAATTCGCATCACAAGAATTGCACATGGTCTGCCTGTTGGCGGAGATTTGGAATATGCGGACGAAGTTACGCTCTCAAAAGCAATGGAAGGCCGCAGGGAAGTATAGACGAAGCGGAGGAAACAACATGTTTTTCAGCAGGAAGAAAAAGCTTAGAAAAGAGTTTGACGAAAAGCTGCTGAACCAGCTCGAAATATTGAAGCATGATTGGAACAACCAACGTACTCTTATGGAGAAGAGCTTTGACCCATCCGATGAATTCATTGCTGAAGCAAAACTTGCTGAGGCCAAATATTTTTATCTTTTTAAGGAAGCGAAAGAACGGAAGGTCAGCCTGAAAAAAATAAACTAAGTTTTAATTGAGGTGCCGCCAGGATACGGTTCTTTTTCGCGAAGCTTGGCCATACACTAAAGTACAAGTTTTCTGCGAAGGGAGTACCATGAAATGGATCCTGTAGTCATCATTTCGATTATTGGCGGCCTCATTCTTATCCTTTTAGTTGCAGGGGCTCCAATGAAACCACTTAGGCTGGCGGGCCAAAGTATCATAAAAATTATGATTGGAGCATTGTTCTTATTCTTCCTGAATGCATTTGGAGCAAACTATGGCATTCATGTGCCAATCAACTTTGTTACAGCAACAGTATCCGGCATTCTTGGAATTCCTGGGCTTTGCGCGCTCGTAGCTATACAAACGTGGATTATATAATAAAACAATTAGTCTCGGACTTCTGCCTATTATCGCAGCTTAGACTGTATTCAAACCGTGAGTTTGAGTACAGTCTTTTATTTTTCAGCTCTAATTCCATCATATTTTCGGTATGGCTATCTATGCCTTTTTGGTCGCAGTATTCCTACCGCTTTATTTATATATTAGAATTGCTGTGTCGAAATGTTTTTGTTTATTGTTGACTTTCTAAATAAGTTCATGATATGATAGGTTTCGTCGCTGCTAATGACGGCAACGATGATGGTGATAAAAAATGTTGACAAGCTGTTGTCATTATGTTAAATTAATAAAGTCGCCTCGGGCGATATTGCTCTTTGAAAACTAAACAAACAAGCGTCAACAAACAATAATATGATGGTCACTGACCATCAGCCAACGTTTTATTTGATGAGCTAATCACTCACTCTTTTATGGAGAGTTTGATCCTGGCTCAGGACGAACGCTGGCGGCGTGCCTAATACATGCAAGTCGAGCGGACAGAAGGGAGCTTGCTCCCGGAAGTCAGCGGCGGACGGGTGAGTAACACGTGGGCAACCTGCCTGTAAGACTGGGATAACTTCGGGAAACCGGAGCTAATACCGGATAATCCTTTCCTTCACATGAAGGGAAGCTGAAAGACGGTTTCGGCTGTCACTTACAGATGGGCCCGCGGCGCATTAGCTAGTTGGTGAGGTAACGGCTCACCAAGGCAACGATGCGTAGCCGACCTGAGAGGGTGATCGGCCACACTGGGACTGAGACACGGCCCAGACTCCTACGGGAGGCAGCAGTAGGGAATCTTCCGCAATGGACGAAAGTCTGACGGAGCAACGCCGCGTGAGCGAAGAAGGCCTTCGGGTCGTAAAGCTCTGTTGTCAGGGAAGAACAAGTATCGGAGTAACTGCCGGTACCTTGACGGTACCTGACCAGAAAGCCACGGCTAACTACGTGCCAGCAGCCGCGGTAATACGTAGGTGGCAAGCGTTGTCCGGAATTATTGGGCGTAAAGCGCGCGCAGGCGGTCCTTTAAGTCTGATGTGAAAGCCCACGGCTCAACCGTGGAGGGTCATTGGAAACTGGGGGACTTGAGTGCAGAAGAGGAGAGTGGAATTCCACGTGTAGCGGTGAAATGCGTAGAGATGTGGAGGAACACCAGTGGCGAAGGCGACTCTCTGGTCTGTAACTGACGCTGAGGCGCGAAAGCGTGGGGAGCGAACAGGATTAGATACCCTGGTAGTCCACGCCGTAAACGATGAGTGCTAAGTGTTAGGGGGTTTCCGCCCCTTAGTGCTGCAGCAAACGCATTAAGCACTCCGCCTGGGGAGTACGGCCGCAAGGCTGAAACTCAAAGGAATTGACGGGGGCCCGCACAAGCGGTGGAGCATGTGGTTTAATTCGAAGCAACGCGAAGAACCTTACCAGGTCTTGACATCCTCTGACAATCCTGGAGACAGGACGTTCCCCTTCGGGGGACAGAGTGACAGGTGGTGCATGGTTGTCGTCAGCTCGTGTCGTGAGATGTTGGGTTAAGTCCCGCAACGAGCGCAACCCTTGATCTTAGTTGCCAGCATTCAGTTGGGCACTCTAAGGTGACTGCCGGTGACAAACCGGAGGAAGGTGGGGATGACGTCAAATCATCATGCCCCTTATGACCTGGGCTACACACGTGCTACAATGGATAGAACAAAGGGCAGCGAAGCCGCGAGGTGAAGCCAATCCCATAAATCTATTCTCAGTTCGGATTGCAGGCTGCAACTCGCCTGCATGAAGCCGGAATCGCTAGTAATCGCGGATCAGCATGCCGCGGTGAATACGTTCCCGGGCCTTGTACACACCGCCCGTCACACCACGAGAGTTTGTAACACCCGAAGTCGGTGGGGTAACCTTTTGGAGCCAGCCGCCTAAGGTGGGACAGATGATTGGGGTGAAGTCGTAACAAGGTAGCCGTATCGGAAGGTGCGGCTGGATCACCTCCTTTCTAAGGATATAGTCTTTTAGGACTATCGGAATGCGAACCTTCGGGTTCGTAAGTTGACTGCTTGTTTGTTTAGTTTTGAGGGAGCAATAACTCTCTATATTTTCCTGTTTGTGGGCCTATAGCTCAGCTGGTTAGAGCGCACGCCTGATAAGCGTGAGGTCGATGGTTCGAGTCCATTTAGGCCCACCATCCCATAAACGGGGCCTTAGCTCAGCTGGGAGAGCGCCTGCTTTGCACGNGTACTTTTCGTACGTGAGGATTTTCAGAGAGCGCGGCTGACGAAGAGATTCGACGCTGATGATACACCGAATGGTTAAGTTAGAAAGGGCGCACGGTGGATGCCTTGGCACTAGGAGCCGATGAAGGACGGGACTAACACCGATATGCTTCGGGGAGCTGTAAGCAAGCTTTGATCCGGAGATTTCCGAATGGGGAAACCCACTGTTCGTAATGGAACAGTATCCATATCTGAATACATAGGGTATGGAAGGCAGACCCGGGGAACTGAAACATCTAAGTACCCGGAGGAAGAGAAAGCAAACGCGATTCCCTGAGTAGCGGCGAGCGAAACGGGATTAGCCCAAACCAGAAGGCTTGCCTTCTGGGGTTGTAGGACACTCAACATGGAGTTACAAAGGAACGGGGTAGATGAAGCGGTCTGGAAAGGCCGGCCAGAGAAGGTAAAAGCCCTGTATTCGAAACTTCGTTCCCTCCTGAGTGGATCCTGAGTACGGCGGGACACGTGAAATCCCGTCGGAAGCAGGGAGGACCATCTCCCAAGGCTAAATACTCCCTAGTGACCGATAGTGAACCAGTACCGTGAGGGAAAGGTGAAAAGCACCCCGGAAGGGGAGTGAAAGAGATCCTGAAACCGTGTGCCTACAAGTAGTCAGAGCCCGTTCATGGGTGATGGCGTGCCTTTTGTAGAATGAACCGGCGAGTTACGATCCCATGCAAGGTTAAGCTGAGAAGGCGGAGCCGCAGCGAAAGCGAGTCTGAATAGGGCGATTTAAGTATGTGGTTGTAGACCCGAAACCAGGTGATCTACCCATGTCCAGGGTGAAGGTAGGGTAACACCTACTGGAGGCCCGAACCCACGCACGTTGAAAAGTGCGGGGATGAGGTGTGGGTAGCGGAGAAATTCCAATCGAACCTGGAGATAGCTGGTTCTCTCCGAAATAGCTTTAGGGCTAGCCTCACGTTGTAAGAGTCTTGGAGGTAGAGCACTGTTTGGACTAGGGGCCCTCATCGGGTTACCGAATTCAGACAAACTCCGAATGCCAAAGACTTATCCGTGGGAGTCAGACTGCGAGTGATAAGATCCGTAGTCAAAAGGGAAACAGCCCAGACCACCAGCTAAGGTCCCAAAGTATACGTTAAGTGGAAAAGGATGTGGAGTTGCTTAGACAACCAGGATGTTGGCTTAGAAGCAGCCACCATTTAAAGAGTGCGTAATAGCTCACTGGTCGAGTGACTCTGCGCCGAAAATGTACCGGGGCTAAACGTATCACCGAAGCTGTGGGTGGACACCGTTGGTGTCCGCGGTAGGAGAGCGTTCTAAGGGCGTTGAAGCAAGACCGGAAGGACTTGTGGAGCGCTTAGAAGTGAGAATGCCGGTATGAGTAGCGAAAGATGGGTGAGAATCCCATCCACCGAATGCCTAAGGTTTCCTGAGGAAGGCTCGTCCTCTCAGGGTTAGTCGGGACCTAAGCCGAGGCCGAAAGGCGTAGGCGATGGACAACAGGTTGATATTCCTGTACCACCTAGTGATCGTTTGAGTGAAGGGGGGACGCAGGAGGATAGGGTAAGCGCGCTGCTGGATTAGCGCGTCCAAGCAGTTAGGCTGCAAGTGAGGCAAATCCCACTTGCGTGAAGGCTGAGCTGTGATGGCAAGGAGAATTTATTCTTCGGAGTTCCTGATTCCACACTGCCAAGAAAAGCCTCTAGCGAGATCGCGGGTGCCCGTACCGCAAACCGACACAGGTAGGCGAGGAGAGAATCCTAAGGTGAGCGAGAGAACTCTCGTTAAGGAACTCGGCAAAATGACCCCGTAACTTCGGGAGAAGGGGTGCTTTTTAGGGTGAATAGCCCGGAAAAGCCGCAGTGAATAGGCCCAGGCGACTGTTTAGCAAAAACACAGGTCTCTGCGAAGCCGCAAGGCGAAGTATAGGGGCTGACGCCTGCCCGGTGCTGGAAGGTTAAGAGGAGGGGTTAGCTCACGCGAAGCTCTGAATCGAAGCCCCAGTAAACGGCGGCCGTAACTATAACGGTCCTAAGGTAGCGAAATTCCTTGTCGGGTAAGTTCCGACCCGCACGAAAGGCGTAACGATCTGGGCACTGTCTCAACGAGAGACTCGGTGAAATTATAGTACCTGTGAAGATGCAGGTTACCCGCGACAGGACGGAAAGACCCCGTGGAGCTTTACTGCAGCCTGATATTGAATTTTGGTACAGCTTGTACAGGATAGGTAGGAGCCTTGGAAACCGGAGCGCCAGCTTCGGTGGAGGCGTCGGTGGGATACTACCCTGGCTGTATTGAAATTCTAACCCTCGCCCCTTATCGGGGCGGGAGACAGTGTCAGGCGGGCAGTTTGACTGGGGCGGTCGCCTCCTAAAATGTAACGGAGGCGCCCAAAGGTTCCCTCAGAATGGTTGGAAATCATTCGCAGAGTGTAAAGGCACAAGGGAGCTTGACTGCGAGACCTACAAGTCGAGCAGGGACGAAAGTCGGGCTTAGTGATCCGGTGGTTCCGCATGGAAGGGCCATCGCTCAACGGATAAAAGCTACCCCGGGGATAACAGGCTTATCTCCCCCAAGAGTCCACATCGACGGGGAGGTTTGGCACCTCGATGTCGGCTCATCGCATCCTGGGGCTGTAGTCGGTCCCAAGGGTTGGGCTGTTCGCCCATTAAAGCGGTACGCGAGCTGGGTTCAGAACGTCGTGAGACAGTTCGGTCCCTATCCGTCGTGGGCGCAGGAAATTTGAGAGGAGCTGTCCTTAGTACGAGAGGACCGGGATGGACGCACCGCTGGTGTACCAGTTGTTCTGCCAAGAGCATCGCTGGGTAGCTATGTGCGGACGGGATAAGTGCTGAAAGCATCTAAGCATGAAGCCCCCCTCAAGATGAGATTTCCCATAGCGTAAGCTAGTAAGATCCCTGAAAGATGATCAGGTTGATAGGTCAGAGGTGGAAGCGCGGTGACGTGTGGAGCTGACTGATACTAATCGATCGAGGACTTAACCAAAAAAGAAAAGCGGAGGCGAAGAGCCGAAGCTGGACAATTAGGCATACTCATTCTTCTTTACCTTCTGAAACATACATTATCCAGTTTTGAGGGAACAATCCTCAAACCAAATAGTCTGGCGGCGATGGCGAGAAGGTCACACCCGTTCCCATACCGAACACGGAAGTTAAGCTTCTCAGCGCCGATGGTAGTTGGGGGTTTCCCCCTGTGAGAGTAGGACGCTGCCAGGCAATCAAAGAACAGCTCAGTCGGGCTGTTCTTTTTTGTGTTTGAGATCACGATGATTTGTTCCCGTTTTCCCGTAAACAGCTCGCAACCCATCAGTTAGTCCTGAATCATTAGAACAACAAACTGCAAGCGACACTTTTAATCACCCCGATACCGGAAAAAGGCGCAGGGACATCGTTTGGTTGATTTATCGAAGAAGTTGGGTGATTTCTTCCGCAACATGAGCGATTTCTCCCCAAAGTTGGTTGATTCTGCGCATAACTTGAGTGATAACCTTCCCGATGTGGGTGATTCCGCCCCCCAGGCCACCCGCTCGCCCTAAAAAGAGTACCTGCAAGCGACTTTTTTAATCACCCCGATACCGGAAAGAGGCGCAGGAACGGCGTTTGGTTGATTTATCGCAGAAGTTGGTTGATTTCTTCCGCAACGTGAGCGATTTCTCCTCAAAGTTGGTTGATTCTGCGCTCAACTTGAGTGATAACCTTCCCGATGTGAGTGATTCCGCCCCCCAGGCCACCCGATTACCCTTGAAAGAGTAACTGCAAGCGACACTTTTAACCACCCCGATACCGGAAAGAGGCGCAGGAACGCCGTTTGGTTGATTTATCGAAGAAGTTGGTTGATTTCTTCCGCAAGATGAGCGATTTCTCCCCAAAGTTGGCTGATTCTGCGCCTAACTTGGTTGATAACGCCCCCCAGGCCACCCGATTACCCTTGAAAGAGTAACTGCAAGCGACACTTTTAATCACCCCGATACCGAAAAAAGGTGCAGGAACAGCATTTGGTTGATTTATCGAAGAAGTTGGTTGATTTTTTCCGCAAGATGAGCGATTTCTCGCCAAAGTTGGCTGATTCTGCGCTCAACTTGAGTGATAACTCTTCCAATGTGAGTGATTCCGCCCCCCAGGCCTCCCGATTACCCTTAAAAGAGTAACTGCAAGCGACGCTTTTAACCACCCCGATACCGGAAAAAGGCGCAGGAACAGCGTTTGGTTGATTTATCGAAGAAGTTGGTTGATTTCTTCCGCAAGATGAGCGATTTCTCGCCAAAGTTGGTTGATTCTGCGCTCAACTTGAGTGATAACCTTCCCGATGTGGGTGATTCCGCCCCCCAGACATTCCGCTCGCCCTAAAAAGAGTAACTGCAAGCGACACTTTTAACCACCCCGATACCGGAAAGAGGCGCAGGAACGCCGTTTGGTTGATTTATCGCAGAAGTTGGTTGATTTCTCCCGCAAGATGAGCGATTTCTCCCCAAAGTTGGTTGATTCTCCGCTCAACTTGGTTGATAACTCTTCCAATGTGAGTGATTCCGCCCCCCAGGCCACCCGCTCGCCCTAAAAAGAGTACCTGCAAGCGACTTTTTTAATCACCCCGATACTGGAAAAAGGCGCAGGAACAGCGTTTGGTTGATTTATCGCAGAAGTTGGTTGATTTCGTCCGCAACATGAGCGATTTCTTCTCAAAGTTGGTTGATTCTGCGCACAACTTGGTTGATTCCGTCCCCCAGGCCACCTGTTCGCCCTAAAAAGAGTAACTGCAAGCGACACTTTTAACCACCCCGATACCGGAAAAAGGCGCAGGAACAGCGTTTGGTTGATTTATCGCAGAAGTTGGTTGATTTCGTCCGCAACGTGAGCGATATCTCCTCAAAGTTGGTTGATTCTGCGCACAACTTGAGTGATAACCTTCCCGATGTGAGTGATTCCGCCCCCCAGGCCGCCCGATTACCCTTGAAAGAGTACCTGCAAGCGACACTTTTAACCACCCCGATACCGGAAAGAGGCGCAGGGACGGCGTTTGGTTGATTTATCGCAGAAGTTGGTTGATTTCTTCCGCAAGATGAGCGATTTCTCCCCAAAGTTGGTTGATTCTGCGCATAACTTGAGTGATAACCTTCCCGATGTGAGTGAATCCGCCCCCCAGGCCACCCGATTACCCTTAAAAGAGTACCTGCAAGCGACGCTTTTAACCACCCCGATACCGGAAAAAGGCGCAGGAACGCCGTTTGGTTGATTTATCGAAGAAGTTGGTTGATTTCTTCCGCAAGATGAGCGATTTCTCCCCAAAGTTGGCTGATTCTGCGCCTAACTTGGTTGATAACGCCCCCGGTGTGAGTGAATCCGCCCCCCAACTCAGTTGTTTACTAGAAAAAAAGAAGCCCCATTAGGACTTCAGGAGTAAATCTCAGGTTTGGTGATTTTTCTTAGCTGGTGGACAAAGTATTTATAGTTTGGATCGCTTGTTTCTGTTCGTATCATGGACCTTTCACATTCCGTGCAGATAAATGAAGTGTACAGATGTAAGCCTGCTGCCTTTGTTTGACCGCATACCACACAGTTTTCCCCGTATTGCTTGTTTTCAAGTTTGTAGTCCATTTTCCTCCACCTCCATACACTTATTCTGCCCGGCAAAATTCTTTTTATACTAATATTTCGAATAGTCGCGGCCAGAGTTTACTTGATTCCTATTGTATGTGAACCAGCGTCCATCATTGTATGTCTATCGAAAAATGATTGATCATACAGGCTTCGGACTAAACGAAGTAAAAATAAGTTAGATTTAAAAGCCACTTGTCATGGGATCCCTATGCCGGCTTGAGGCAAATTTGGTAAAATAGACAGGTATCAATTTTATACCGGGAAGAATGGTGAACGTATTGGATCAAAAAAGAACACCATTATACGACTGCATTGTAAAGCATGCAGCAGGGGCTCCGGTTTCATTCCATGTGCCAGGCCATAAATATGGTGAAATTATTCCTGATAGAGCCCAGAAGTATTTCAGGGAGTTGCTCAAGATGGATGCAACCGAACTGACAGGATTGGATGATCTCCATTCGCCAGAAGGACCTATCCTGGAAGCGCAGGGACTCCTAAAAAGGCTCTACGGGACGGAGCAAAGCTATTTCCTTGTGAATGGGTCTACGGCGGGGAATCTTGCAATGATCCTTGCGACTGTAAAGGAAAATGATATTGTGCTTGTTCAACGTAATTCACATAAATCGATTATGAATGGGATTAGAATGGCAAAAGCGCATCCGGTCTTTTTGAGTCCGGAAACGCAGCATGGGGGAACGGTGGCTGGAGGAGTAGCACTGCAGACGGTGGAAGCCGCTCTGGAGAAATATCCTGAAGCGAAAGCCATTATCCTCACCTATCCGAACTATTATGGAATGGTAAATGATCTTGGTGCCATCGTCACGACCGCGCATGCACGAAAAATACCAGTGCTTGTCGATGAAGCACACGGCGTACATTTCACGCTGGGTCAGCCTTTTCCGGCATCTGCCGTTAGCCTTGGTGCCGATTGCATTGTGCAGTCAGCACATAAAACGCTGCCCGCAATGACAATGGGTGCCTACCTTCATATTACCAGTAAGAGAATTTCAATAACGGCAGTCGAGTCATGGCTTCAAACGCTGCAGTCGAGCAGTCCATCCTATCCTATTATGGCATCGCTCGACCTTGCAAGGAGTTATTTAGGGACTTATACTCAGAGAGACTTAGAGGAACTGATTCAAAGGATCAGCAAGTTTCGAATGGAAGCTGCCGATGTGAAAGGACTCGAAGTTCTTCCGCTTGATGGCGGTGATCCCTTGAAGCTGACGATTAAGCCAAACGGTGGACAGTCTGGGTATGAATTGCAAGCACGGCTTGAGGAAGAAGGCATATATGGCGAGCTCGCCGATCCTTATCATGTCCTTCTCGTCCTTCCGCTTTTGAAAAAAGAAAATCGATGGAGATTTGCGGAAGCAATCGAGAAAATACGTGCTGCCGCTACAAAGCTAAATCCAGCAAGCAAGGTGCAGCAGCTACAGCCATTTCAGCAAAAACCGTTTATTTCCATGGCTATTCCGTATCAAGAAATGGAAGAGATGGAGAAAACAGCAGTGGCTCTAGAAGAAGCAGAGGGAGAGGTTTGCGCCGAAATGGTCATTCCCTACCCGCCGGGTATACCGCTTCTCATGCCGGGTATAAGAATAGGAAGGGAAGAGCTTGCCCAGCTTCGTCTTCTGCTGGATAACGGTGCGAAAATCCAGGGAGGGAGCCTTCTAGGAAAAGGATTGCTTACTATTTTTAAATGATGCAGAGCTTTGGAGGTTTTTACATGAAAAAAGGTTATTTCATTTCCGTAGAAGGTCCCGAGGGAGCAGGGAAAACAACGATTATCACCATGCTTGCCGAACGGTTTTCCGAGGAAGGAAAAGAAGTTGTTTTCACGAGGGAACCTGGTGGCATTGATATATCGGAACAAATTCGAAGTGTCATCCTGAATAAGGATAACACGAAGATGGACGCGCGAACGGAAGCGCTTCTCTATGCAGCAGCTAGAAGACAGCATCTTGTTGAGAAGGTCATTCCTGCACTTAGCGATGGCAAAATAGTTCTTTGTGATCGATTCATCGATAGTTCACTTGCCTACCAAGGATATGCAAGAGGCTTAGGCATTGAGGAAGTGTATTCTATTAATAAGTTTGCAATTGAAGATACGATGCCGGATTTGACGCTTTATTTTGATCTCGATCCCGCAGTAGGACTGGAGAGAATCAACAAACACAGCGGACGCGAGGTCAATCGGCTCGATTTAGAGCATCTTGATTTTCACACAAGAGTGAGGGAAGGATACCTTCTGCTTGCGGACAGGTTTTCTTCAAGAATCACTGTTATAGACGCCTTGCGGCCGATTGGAGACGTACTGGAAGACGCGGTGAAAGTGATGGAAGCTTTCCTGAAAAAAATGGTGCCTTAAAGCCCTGCCTTTAAGGCTTTTTTACAACAATATGGAAGTCGGTGGAAGTTGCTGTTTTAGCGCTGTGTGACCAATCAATAGCTGTTATAATAGAATTAATAACAAACGGTATTATTAAAAAATGGAGGGGGAAATGGAATGAAATTGATCATGGCAGTCGTTCAGGATCAGGATTCAAACCGTCTGTCCAATGCGCTTGTTGATCATAATTTCCGCGCAACCAAATTGGCAAGCACAGGGGGATTCTTGAAGTCGGGGAATACTACGTTCATTATTGGGGTGGAGGATGTCAGAGTCGAAAAGGCTCTGCAGATTATTCGGGACAGCTGTAAGTCTAGAGAACAGCTTGTTGCACCGGTATCTCCTATGGGGGGAAATGCCGATTCTTATGTCCCATACCCTGTGGAAGTGGAAGTTGGCGGTGCAACCGTGTTTGTCCTTCCTGTTGAGCAATTTCACCAATTTTAACAGTTAGGAATGTGGAAGGATGAAAATTAACAAGGATATCCGGCTTGGGATGGGCAATGTCAGGCAGGAACAAAAACAGTTGCCTGCTGGTGGAATGAAGTTCCATGAACTTGTCCAACGGCAGGAGCATAAAATGCAGGTAACGCAAATCCAGCAGCTTTTGGGGGCAATTAATGCTGCTGGAGAAAGGCTTGCCAAGTCTCGCAATTTTCGAGATATGGCTAAATTCAAAGCGCTTGTGAAGCAGTTTGTCCAGGAAACAGTTGATTTCGGCATGGAGTTGAATCAGTCGCATAGCTGGAACCAGTTTGGCGAGGGAAGACCGCTAAAGACGGTCAGAACGATTGATGACAAACTGGTAGAACTTGCCGAAGCCCTTCTTGGAAAAGAAGCGGAAACGATTGATATTTTAGATAAAATTGGCGAGATTAAAGGACTTCTTATCAATTTATATACATGAAATGCAGGAAACTGCCACATTTTACGAATGTTAGAGAGTGATGGGTTTGGCTAGGACATGGGATGAAATGGAACGGGTGCAGCCCGCGGCGTTGAAGATGGTGAAGAACAGCATATTAAAAGGCAGGGTTGCCCATGCGTATTTGCTGGAAGGAAGCAGGGGGACAGGTAAAAGGGAGATTGGTCTCCTTATGGCAAAGAGCATGTTCTGTCTAACGCTTGTGGACGGCTATAAACCATGCGAAGTTTGCTTGAACTGCAAAAGAATCAGCCATGGAAATCATCCTGATATCCATTTGGTCGAGCCGGATGGGCTTTCCATCAAAAAGGGGCAAATTCAGCTTTTGCAGGAGGAATTTGCCAAAACGGGTGTTGAGTCGCAAAAGAAGCTATACACGATTGTCCATGCAGACAAGATGACAGTCAACGCAGCAAACAGCCTTCTGAAATTTCTCGAAGAGCCGTATCCTGGAACGATGGCCATCCTTATTACAGAGCAGCTTCAGCAAATCCTGCCGACCATCCTCTCCAGGTGTCAGGTAATCCCGATGCGGCCACTTTCACCGGAGCTTCTGGAGAAAAAGTTAGAGGCAGCGGGCATCGATGCAAATAAAGCGAGATTGGTGGCACAATTGACGAACAATCTGGAAGAAGCGTTGGAATGGAGCCGTGATGATTGGTTTGCACAAGCCCAAAAAATAGTGGTAGAATTATATGAAGTGCTGAAAAAAAGTCCGCTCGAAGCGATGACAATGCTTCAAGAGGATTGGTTCGGACACTTTAAGGAAAAAGGGCAAATTGATCGTGGTTTGGATCTATTACTTCTTTTTTTGAAAGATTTACTATATATCCAGCTTGGCACAACAGAGAAAATTGTCAATTTGGGTGAACGCTCGCGGCTCGAACAGCACGCGCTGCAGACATCCGGACGGCGTCTAACCGGACAAATGGCAGCGATCCTCGATTCAAAAAGGAAACTGCAGGCCAATATGAATCCCCAGCTACTGATGGAAGAGCTGGTGCTAAAAATGCAGGAGGGATCTTCATTTGTATGATGTAGTAGGTATCCGCTTCAAAAAAGCGGGGAAGATATATTACTTTGATCCTGCAGATCTCCCAATCGAAAAAGATGATTTCGTAATTGTGGAAACAGTGAGGGGCGTCGAATACGGACGCGCTGTCACAAGCCGCAAAAAGGTGGGCGAGAATGACGTTGTTCTTCCGCTTAAAAAAGTCGTCAGGATTGCGGATCACAAGGATCGTCTCATTGTGGAGGAAAATAAGGCAGCTGCACAGGAAGCTTATAAGATCTGCCTTGAAAAAGTGAACGAGCATCGGCTGGAAATGAAGCTTGTCGATGTAGAATATACGTTTGACCGCAACAAAGTCATCTTTTATTTTACTGCGGATGGAAGGGTCGATTTTCGCGAACTCGTTAAGGACTTGGCTTCGATTTTCCGGACAAGGATTGAGCTTAGGCAAATTGGCGTAAGGGATGAAGCCAAGATGCTCGGCGGGATAGGACCGTGTGGCAGAATGCTTTGCTGCTCGACGTTCTTGGGAGATTTCGATCCGGTTTCGATTAAGATGGCCAAAGACCAGAATCTGTCTCTTAATCCTACGAAGATTTCCGGACTTTGCGGACGGCTCATGTGCTGCTTGAAATACGAAAACGATGAGTATGAGACAGCCAAGGAGCAGCTTCCGGATATCGGCGAAATAATCGCAACTCCAAACGGTCCTGGTAAAGTTGTGGGGCTGAACATTTTGGAACGGATTATGCAGGTTGAAATGACGGGCCAGGAGCGAGTGCTGGAATACACGCTTGAAGAAGTGCTGAAAGAAGGCGCCGTTTCGATACAATCATCCACGGATTAATGAGGTGGAAAAGGTGGATAAAAAGGAAATTTTCGACTCAGTCAGCAATATGGAATCGCAAATTGGCAACTTGTATCGACAACTAGGCGAATTCAAAGAGCACTTAGCAGAGATTTTGGAAGAGAATAATACGTTAAAAATTGAAAATGAACATTTAAGACGCCGTCTGGAACAAACTGCAGAAGTGAAAGATGGAAAAAGCAAGACGAGGAGCGGGAAAGGAAAAGCAAAAGGCAAGAGCCCTGTAGACATTGGGGAAGGATATGATAATCTTGCCCGCCTGTACCAGGAAGGCTTCCACATTTGCAACCTTCATTTCGGCAGTCCAAGAAAAGAAGGGGATTGCCTGTTTTGTTTGTCTTTTCTCAATAAAAAGTAAAACGAAGCCTTCCCCAAATAGGGGAGGCTATTTTTCCATTTTCGGAGGTAGTACATGGTCAACCTGAAAGATGATGAAAGGCTCGATTGCCTGTTAGCGGAAAACCTGAGGATTATTCAGAGCCCCTCCGTGTTTGCTTTTTCGCTTGACGCCGTGCTGCTATCAAAGTTTGTGTATGTTCCGATTCAAAAAGGCAGTCTCATCGACCTTTGCAGCGGGAACGGTGTCATTCCTCTATTTCTTAGCACGAGGACTAAAGGGACAATCACAGGTGTGGAGATTCAGGAACGGCTCTATGATATGGCAAAACGGAGCATTTCCTACAACGGACTGGAAGGACAAATCAACATGGTCAATGGCGACATCAGGAATTTGCCGAGGGAACTAGGCCATAGCAAATATGATGTGGTTACATGCAATCCGCCATACTTCCCTACACCGCAAAAAAAGGAACAGAACGAGAATGAGCACCTCGCAATTGCCAGGCATGAAATTCTCTGCACCCTTGATGATGCAGTAAAGGCATCAAGCCAGCTCGCTAAGCAGGGCGGAAAGGTTGCATTTGTGCACAGGCCAGGACGCTTGATTGACATTATTGAAACAATGAGGAAATACAGGATAGAACCGAAGCGCATCCAGTTTGTCTACCCAAAGACAGGAAAGGAAGCGAATACCCTCTTGATAGAAGGCATCAAGGATGGAAAACCCGACTTGAAGATACTCAATCCACTTGTTGTATATAAAGAAAACGATGAGTATACGGATGAAATGAAGGAAATCCTGTATGAGTGAAGCCGAGCAGAAGCATTATTTCTACGTGCTCCTTTGCCGTGACCGCAGTCTGTATGCTGGCTATACGAATGATCTCCCAAGACGCCTGAAACTACATAATGAAGGCAAGGGAGCGAAATATACAAGAGGGCGAGGACCTGTGACCCTTTTATACAGCAAAGAGTATGAAGATAAGAGTGAAGCGATGAAGGCAGAATATGCTTTTAAACAGCTCACCCGGAAAAAGAAAGAGGACTTTTTAATGAAAGAGACGGAGGGCCAATATGCAGCAGCAAAAGAGCTTTGAGCGCGAACAAGAAAAAGGGATACTTTATCTTGTACCCACGCCGATTGGAAACCTTGAAGATATGAGCTATAGGGCTGTAAGGCTTTTGAAGGAAGTAGATTTAATCGCTGCCGAAGATACAAGGAATACAAAAAAGCTCTGCAATTATTTCGAAATTTCCACACATGTTGCGAGTTACCACGAGCATAACAAGGAAACAAGCGGCGAGAAAATCATCGAACGCATTCGGCAGGGTGAAAAAGTTGCGCTCGTCAGCGATGCAGGAATGCCGACAATTTCTGACCCTGGTTATGAACTAGTTGTAGCAGCAATAAAGGAAGGACTGACGGTTGTACCCCTGCCTGGTGCGAATGCAGCTCTTACTGCCTTGATTGCCTCGGGAATAAAGACTCAGCCTTTTTTCTTCTACGGCTTTCTTCAGCGCGGCAAGAAGGAAAAGCGGAAGGAGCTTAATATCTTAGCAAAACAGGAAGCAACATTGATTTTTTATGAGGCTCCTCACAGGCTGAAGGAAACGCTGGTTTTGATGGAAGAAGCGTTTGGACAGAGAAAGATTGTGTTATGCCGGGAATTGACGAAAAAGTTCGAGGAATTTATCCGGGGTACGATTGCGGAAGCAAGGAGCTGGGCGGAGGCAGGAGAAGCTAGGGGTGAATTTGTTTTAATCGTGGAAGGAGCCAGTCCTCAGCAGCAGGATGAAGAAGAAAACTGGTGGAAAGAAATGACACTAAAAGGGCATGTCGAACATTATATAGTGACGGAAAGTCTGCCATCAAAGGAAGCCATTAAGAAGGCAGCGAAGGACAGAAATATGAATAAACGGGATGTTTACCAAGCGTACCACGTAGAATAGAAAAAAGCTTCTCCCATACGGGGGAAGCTTTCACTATATTATTATGATTACTTTGCAGGTTCGAAAGAATTTTGAATCTCTTGTAGAAGCTGCTCTGCGCCTTCACGGCTCAGGATCAGTTTACCGCCTGCAAGTGTGATGTTGTCATCAGAAACTTCGCCAGTGATGTGGCAAGTCATGTTAGGCTTGTACTTTTTCAGGATGATTTTGTCATCATCCACATAGATTTCAAGGGCGTCCTTTTCAGCGATACCCAAAGTCCTTCTCAATTCGATTGGAATTACCACGCGGCCAAGCTCGTCAACTTTACGTACGATACCAGTAGATTTCATATTATCATTCTCCTCCCATGGGTGTTTTGCATCATTCGTCATATTTCGACATTTATTTTTATATTTTTAATAATACCAGCCATTCCCATATACGTCAATAATTTTATTTTCTTTTTTTTAAAAAATTTTTAAGGTTGGCTAAAACCTTGATATTACAAGGGTTGATACGGTTTTTTTTTCAACTCGCAAGGCAATATCAGGTAATTTACTGGAAAAACATTTTTGCGCTGAAAGGATTATTCAAGACCCGAAATATTTATCGACAAGAATCTACAGATTTTTGTCGAAGGAGGAATTTCACTTTGTAAAGTTGCGTTATTTAGCATTATTAGGTATATTTTGAGGATAATGAAGTATTGATATTTCAGTGTTTTCGGCTGCTTAACAGCAGTCGGTGCCATAATAAGGAGGAAAGCATGATGGAGGAAAAGTTGAAAACCTTTTATCTCACCACACCAATTTATTATCCCAGCGGCAACCTGCACATCGGCCATGCCTACACGACAGTAGCAGGCGATGCAATGGCTAGGTATAAAAGACTTCGTGGGTATGATGTCATGTATTTGACTGGAACGGATGAGCATGGTCAAAAGATTCAACGAAACGCAGAGAAAAAAGGTGTGACGCCACAGCAGTATGTAGATGAAATTGTAGGGGGAATCCAGGAGCTTTGGAAAAAGCTCGACATTTCCTATGATGATTTTATCCGCACGACGGAAGATAGGCATAAAGCTATCGTCCAGAAAATATTTGCCCGCCTGTTGGAACAGGGAGATATTTACCTTGATCAATATGAAGGCTGGTACTGTACGCCATGTGAGTCCTTTTATACTGACCGCCAGCTCAAGGATGACAATTGTCCTGACTGCGGTCGTTCTGTAGAACTTGTCAAGGAGGAATCGTACTTCTTCAGGATGAGCAAGTATGCAGACAGGCTTCTTCAGTTCTATGAAGAGAATCCTGAGTTTATCCAACCGGAATCTAGAAAAAATGAGATGATTAACAACTTTATTAAGCCAGGATTAGAGGATCTCGCTGTTTCCCGCACTACTTTTGATTGGGGAATCAAGGTGCCGGGAGATCCGAAGCATGTCATCTATGTTTGGATTGATGCATTGTCAAACTATATCACAGCGCTTGGCTATGGAACGGAGGACGATTCAAAGTATTTGAATTACTGGCCTGCGGATGTCCATATCGTTGGAAAAGAAATCGTCCGTTTTCATACGATTTACTGGCCGATTATGCTGATGGCCCTCGACCTGCCGTTGCCGAAAAAGGTATTTGCACACGGCTGGCTTTTGATGAAGGACGGAAAGATGTCCAAGTCGAAAGGAAATGTTGTTGATCCAGTTATGCTCATCGACCGCTACGGTCTTGATGCGCTTCGCTATTACTTGCTTCGCGAAGTACCGTTCGGTTCAGATGGTGTTTTCACACCTGAAGGCTTCGTGGAGAGAATCAACTTTGACCTTGCCAATGACCTTGGCAACCTTCTGAATCGAACCGTTGCGATGATCAACAAGTATTGTGGAGGAGAAATTCCGAAATACAAAGGATCTGAAGGCGAGTTTGAACATTTGCTTCTTGAAATGAACAAACAAACGGCAGAAAAGTATGAAGAAGCGATGGAGAAAATGGAGTTCTCAATTGCCATTTCTTCCATTTGGCAGCTTGTCAGCCGGACCAATAAGTACATTGATGAAAAGCAGCCGTGGGTGTTGGTAAAATCGGAGGACATGAAAGAAGAACTCGATAACGTAATGGTCCATCTCGCGGAGTCGCTGCGCCGCATTGCGATTCTGCTTCGTCCATTCTTGACTAGGACACCGGAAAAAATTTTTAGTCAGCTTAACATCACGGATGAAAAGCTAAAGGGATGGGAAGGTCTTGAAACCTTCGGAATGATTCCAGAAGGCATAAAAGTCCATCAAGGGGAGCCAATATTCCCTCGTCTGGAAATCGAAGAGGAAGTAGCCTACATCAAGGAGCAGATGCAAGGAACGCTCCCGGTGAAAGAAGAAAAACCTGAGTCATTGCCGGAAATCACCATCGATGACTTTATGAAAGTGGAGCTTAGGGTTGCGGAAGTCATGGAAGCTGAGCCGGTGAAGAAAACTGACAAACTGCTGAAGCTTCAGCTGAACCTCGGGTACGAAAAGCGCCAAGTCGTTTCAGGGATTGCCCAGCATTACAAACCGGAAGAACTCATCGGCAAACGTGTTATTTGCGTTACCAATTTGAAGTCTGTAAAGCTAAGAGGCGAACTGTCACAAGGCATGATTCTCGCGGGTTCGAAGGATGGAAAATTGGCAATGGCATCAGTGGCGGAATCGCTTCCGCTTGGCGCAAGGGTCAAATAAGCTTAAAAAGATATCAAGCGATACAGCATAGAAATGTTTCACGTGTAACAATAGCGGGTAACATTTCTATGTTTTTCTTTATAGGTCCATGTACCCGGTTCGGTGTCTGATCAGCCGAATAGTTGCTGGTATTCCTCCTATCCGGTTACACTCGAGGGGCAGGATCACCTCTGCAATGGGGAGTTTGCAGGAAAAACGACATAAAAAGATAGAACCGTAAGAACTATATAGTAAAGCATAAAGGAGCAGTGAAAAATGCTTTTTGATACACACGTCCATTTAAATGCAGATCAATTCCATGAAGACTTAACAGAAGTGATTGACAGGGCGAGAGACGAAGGAATTGAATATATGGTAGTTGTGGGATTTGACCGGCCGACGATTAAAAAAGCAATCAGCCTAGCAGAGGAATATGATTTCTTATATGCAAGTGTTGGCTGGCATCCTGTAGATGCGGTGGATATGAAAGAGGAAGACTTAGAGTGGCTAAGGGAGCTTTCTGCCCATCCAAAAGTTGTGGCGCTAGGAGAAATGGGTCTTGACTATTATTGGGACAAGTCTCCGAAAGAGATCCAGCAAGAGGTTTTCCGCAAGCAGATTAGACTTGCTAAAGAAGTTGGCCTTCCGATCATCATTCATAATCGCGAAGCAACTTCCGATATCGTTGAAATCCTTAGAGAAGAAAAGGCTTCAGAGGTTGGCGGAATCATGCACTGTTTCAGCGGCAGCCCAGAAACAGCAGTGCAATGTCTGGAAATGAACTTTTACATTTCCCTCGGAGGTCCAGTCACATTTAAAAATGCTAAAAAACCGAAGGAAGTTGCCGAAATAGTACCGCTTGATAAGCTGCTAATCGAGACGGATTGTCCGTACCTTGCTCCACATCCTTACAGGGGAAAAAGAAATGAACCTGCATATGTGAAGCTTGTTGCAGAGCAAATTGCACAAATAAAGGGTCTATCTTTCGAAGAGGTAGCAGAGGAAACAACGAGAAATGCGAAAAAAGTTTTCGGCATAAATTGATAAAGGATGCTGTCGATTTATCAGCCGGGTTGTCCAAAATCTTCTCTTTCATACTTGTTCTATGAGGGTACCTTGTCGCATAGGATAACCGTGTCGAGAACTCCTGCTTTCTTTTCTCAGAAAGTTCTTGCATAATATGGTTGCGTTCTAACGAAAGGAGGGTTTGGTTGACATATCGGCAGCATTATTTATATAATCACTCGAGTAAAGGAGGCGTTTTTCATAGCAAACTTAAATATGAAAAACATGTTTTCCCAATCTTTGAGTAGAAAGAAGCTGGCGATCCTTTCTGCTAGTTTTCTAGTGTTTGTTGCAACGCTTGGTTTCTTCTTGTATGAAGGCACTAAGAAGACAGTTGCACTGACACTGGATGGCCAAGACAAAATAGTAAAGACACACGCGGATACCGTTCAGGATATATTTAATGAACTAAACATCTCTCTTGGCAAAGAAGATTACTTATCGCATCATGCGAAGACAAAGATACGGGAAAACTTGGAAATTGTGTGGAAACCTGCAAAGCCGATTATGGTAAAGCAGGGAGAAGGAAAGCGTACGTACTGGTCTCATGCTGACACTGTCGGCGAGTTCCTCAAGGAACAGAAGATCATGTTAGGGAAATTTGACAAAGTCAGTCCCAACCCGGATGCAAAATTGAAAAAGCATGATAGCATTGCGATCCAAAGGGCTTTTCCGCTTAAGCTTATCGTTGGCGGGAAGGAACAGGAAGTCTGGTCAACTTCGACTACGGTCGCTGACTTTTTATCACAGCAAGGGGTTAAACTAAGCAAGTTGGATCGAGTTGAACCCACACTTAAAGAGACAGTCACAAAAAATGCCGTGATTAATGTCGTGAGAATTGAAAAAGTCACCGATGTAGTGGAAGAACCTATCAAGTTTGCCGTTGTCACGAAAAATGACAGCAATCTGGACCGAGGGCAGCAAAGAGTTATGACAGAAGGCAGAGAAGGCCTCGTATCCAAAAAGTATGAGGTCGTCCTGGAGAACGGCAAGGAAGTATCAAGAGAACTTATCAGCGAGAAGAAGATGAAAGAAAAACAGGATAAAGTGCTCGCTATGGGAACAAGGGTTATTGCCCAACAAGTCTCAAGGGGCCAATCCGAACCCGCGCCACAAGGCGGTGGCAAGGAGTTTTATGTATCTTCTACAGCCTATACTGCTGATTGCAATGGCTGTTCTGGATTTACCGCAACAGGCTATAACCTGAGGGCAAATCCGAATGCTAAGGTCATTGCTGTCGACCCGAGCGTGATTCCGCTTGGTACGAAGGTTTATGTCGAGGGCTATGGCTATGCAGTTGCAGCCGACAAAGGGTCTGCAATCAAAGGTTATAAAATCGATGTGTTTTTCCCTTCGAAATCCGACGCTTACCGATGGGGATCGAAACGAGTAAAAATCAGAGTGCTCTAATGATGTTTCTTCAAGCAGGGGAATTTTCCCCTGTTTTTTCTTTTCCTCGCTTCATGAGCGTGTTTTTATCCTTCCTTCATTTACGGTATAATAAACATGCTCAAAACCCATTTCGAAAAAAGGACTTATATATTATATAGACGTTTATATTTCATTTATGTTTCAAATTTTTCAAAAAAAAAAACGGAGGATTTATGAAAATAAAAGAGGTAATCGTGGTCGAAGGAAAAGATGACACAAAAGCCATCCTAAGGGCAATTAATGCTGATACCATCGAAACGAACGGCTCCGCCATTAATGCTGCAACAATTGAAATGATCAAAAGGGCTCAGAAATCCAGAGGAGTCATCATCTTCACTGATCCTGACTATCCCGGTGAGAAAATTCGCAAGACCATTGCTGCGGAGGTTCCCGGGTGCAGGCATGCATTCATTGAGAAGGACCAGGGGCAGCCAAAGAACGGCAGGGGAGTCGGTGTGGAACACGCTTCTCCTGAGACGATTAGGCAAGCGCTTAAAGGAGCGGTGATGATGAATGATTCCGCCTGTGAGCGCATTACGATGGATGACCTGGTGGATGCAGGGCTCATTGCAGGGCTTGGGGCGAAAGGAAGGCGGGAAAAGTTAGGCAGGCTATTGAAGATAGGCTATACAAATGGCAAGCAGCTCCATAAGCGGCTGATGATGTTCGAAGTCAGTGAAGCGGAGTTCGCGGCGGCTATGGAACAGATCAGACTGGAGGAAGAACATGCATAAAGATATCGCTACACCGGTACGGACAAAAGAGATTCTTGAAAAATACGGTTTTTCTTTTAAAAAAAGTCTTGGCCAAAATTTCTTAATCGACACAAATATCCTTAGAAGAATTGTGGATCATGCAAACCTTACTGAAAATAGTGCTGCCATCGAGATTGGACCGGGAATTGGTGCATTGACGGAACAGCTTGCAAAACGGACCAGGAAAGTCATCGCATTTGAAATTGACCAGCGCCTCCTCCCGATCCTCGCCGATACGCTATCCCCTTATGACAACGTGAAAGTAATCCATGAGGATATTTTGAAAGCGGACGTCATGCAGGTATTGAAGGAGGAAGGCGAAGAAAATGGCGATCTGATGGTTGTCGCGAACCTTCCGTACTATGTTACGACGCCAATTATTATGAAGCTGTTGGAGGAAAAACTTCCAATACGCGGCATTGTGGGAATGCTTCAGAAGGAAGTTGCAGATAGGATTGCGGCAAAACCTGGAACAAAGGAATATGGCTCGCTGTCTATCGCCATTCAGTACTACTGTGTAGCTGAGACGGTAATGATTGTACCGAAGACGGTCTTCATTCCACAGCCTAATGTAGATTCTGCAGTTATTAGACTGACGATGAGAGAAGAACCCGCTGTAAAAGTCATCAGCGAAGACTTTTTCTTTCAAGTTACAAGGTTCAGCTTTGCCCAGCGGAGGAAGACAATCTTAAATAATCTGACAAGCCAGCTTCCTGATGGTAAGGCAAGGAAGGAAGCAATTATTGCAGCGCTTAAGGCAACGGGAATTCAAGAATCGCGGCGGGGTGAGACGCTCTCGATTGAAGAATTTGCCCGTCTCAGCGATGCGTTGTACCCTGTATTCTCAGCAAAAGAAAAACAATAGCTAAATATCAATAAGCCGGCAGTGTTTCGCAGCCGGCTTTTTCGCGCTCCTATCACCTATTTTTTCATCCTTGCATAGCCTATGGAAGGAAAAAATTTTCTGATGCCCGGCGGCGGGCGGTTTGGGGTGAGACGGTGAATATCGGAAAAATGGATGTTGTCGGGAGACTTTCCTATAACTGCGATATCGTATTTCGAGTAATTGATATAAAGGTGGAAGGCGGAAAGAAGATTGCCATTCTATACGGCGAGGATTACAGGCTTTGTGCAGATGCACCATACGAAGATCTGGTGAGGCTAGATCCAGAAAGAGTGCGGCGGATTGCGAATGAATGCCGGTCGCAGGAAGAGCAGTCCTTCCGGCTGTTTCGCCAGGATGTGCACCTTTTGCTTCAGAAGCAGGAATACGAAGCGACCGAAGGCTACAGCAAGTCGGGTGGTTACTTTCAGATTCCCGGGAGGGTCCTTCACCTAGACGGCGACAGCAACTACTTGAAAAAGTGCCTGACATTGTATGAACGGGTAGGCGTTCCTGTCTATGGCATCCATTGCAGTGAGCGGGAGATGCCAACGAGAATCGGCGAACTCATCGATGTCTACAGGCCTGATATCCTTGTTATCACTGGACACGATGCGTACTCCAAGTCAAAGGGTACCCCTGAAGATATCAAGGCATACAGGCATTCCTGGCATTTTAGTCAGGCAGTCAAAGCGGCAAGAAGAAAGGTTCCGAACCTTGATCAGCTTGTCATTTTTGCCGGTGCGTGCCAGTCACACTTCGAATCGCTGATCAATGCTGGGGCAAACTTTGCGAGTTCTCCAACAAGGGTGAATATCCATGCACTTGACCCTGTCTACATTGTTTCTAAAATCAGCTTTACGCCTTTCATGGAAAGAGTCAACGTGTGGGAGGTGCTTCGGAACACCCTGACAGGCGATAAGGGGCTTGGGGGAGTGGAGACAAAAGGTGTACTTAGAACAGGAATGCCTTACCATAAGAAAGAGTAGGGATAAGCGGCTGTCCTGATGCTGGATCATGAAAAAAGCCCGCTTAAAATAATTGAGAATGAAGGGGCAGTATTTGAAATCTGAGAAACTGATTTCATACTGCCCCCTTCCTATTTATGGCTCGTATTACGTAAATTAAGATGCCGAAAAAGAATTGGGTTTAGGTTACATATTTTTGCAGAAGAAGGGAAACCATAAAAATGTTGAAAAACAGAAGAAAAAAACGAAGAAAAAATATTGACAATTATTTTTATGTACTGATATAATTTATGTTTTTATTTGACGAAGTTGTGTTAGTATGTTATACTTGACATAGTGAGGTGGACCGAATGCCAAAAACATTATCGGATATCAAAAAAGCTCTTGATTCAAATTTAGGAAAAAGACTTTTGCTGAAAGCGAACGGTGGACGCAGGAAGACGATTGAACGTTCCGGCGTTTTGGCTGAAACTTATCCTTCTGTCTTTGTAATTGAACTGGACCAGGATGAAAATGCGTTTGAGCGTGTATCGTACAGCTACGCGGATGTTTTGACGGAGACGGTACAAATTACTTTCTATGAAGATGCAGCAGGAAACATCGTCCTTAGTTAAGAGGGATTGATTTAATTGGCAGTGGACAAGCGTTTGCTGCTTTTTAATTTGTCCGGCAAAAAAATGCTGGTACCAAACATGAATGCCACAGGCAGTTTTATTTCATAATAAGACTGCCGCTTTGCTTTTAGGAGGGATTCCTGTGGGCAGAAAAAGGGGAGTCATGTCTGAAGGCTTTAAAGAGGAGCTTGCAAAAGAACTTGGATTCTACGATGTGGTCCAGCGTGAAGGCTGGGGCGGCATCCGTGCAAGGGATGCAGGGAACATGGTCAAGCGAGCGATTGAAATCGCTGAGCAGCAGCTGATGGAACAGAAGCGCTGACCTAGGAGGCTTCACTGGACTTTCTTTAAAAGCAACAGCATTACCGAATAAAAATAAGCAAATGCGGCAAGCCGGAGCAATCGCTCCGGCATTATTTTATTCATCGCAAGCTATATAGCGATTCTTTCACCGTAAACCGTCTGCCGCTCGCATTTTTGTGGTAAAATAGGACAAAAACTGGCATCGTTGAAATTTGCCCAAAGTAGGTGAAAGAATTGAAGCTTTCAGTCAAAGCTCCGGCTAAAATAAATTTATCGCTTGATGTCTTATATAAAAGGCCCGATGGCTATCATGAAGTAGAAATGGTCATGACAACCATTGATCTGGCGGATCGTGTCGAGCTAGCGCTTCTCGAGTCCAATAAAGTCCAAATTAATTCAGAAAACCGGTACGTGCCCGATGACCAAAGAAACCTCGCCTTTCAGGCAGCCATGCTCCTAAAGGAAAGATTTGGGGTGAAAATGGGCGTCTCCATTACGATTGATAAAATTATCCCTGTGGCTGCGGGACTAGCAGGAGGGAGCAGTGATGCAGCAGCGACGCTTAGAGGATTGAATAAACTCTGGAACCTAGGTTTATCCATGGATGAGCTGGCCGAACTAGGGGCTGAACTTGGTTCGGATGTTTCTTTTTGTGTGTACGGAGGAACGGCCCTTGCAACAGGAAGAGGGGAAAAAATCGAGCATCTTCCTTCGCCGCCAACATGCTGGGTTGTCCTTGCCAAGCCGTTCATAGGGGTTTCCACTGCTGAGATTTACCGGAGGCTGAATATCGAAAAAATCAGTCACCCTGACACGAAGGAAATGATCGCCGCAATTGAGATGGATGATTTCAGCAGGATGTGCAGAAGCGTTGGAAATGTTCTGGAGGGTGTTACCCTGACACTGCATCCGGAAGTGGCTCAAATTAAAGAACAGATGCAGCGGTTCGGTGCGGATGCTGTTCTGATGAGCGGCAGCGGTCCTACTGTCTTCGGTCTTATGGAACACGATTCCAGAATGCATCGTGTATACAATGGTCTAAGGGGCTTTTGTGACCAAGTATTTGCTGTCAGGATGATTGGAGAAAAGCATAGTCTTGATTAAACCCGGATATTAGTGTTATATTTAGTTTAGAATATTCGGGCTTTGGGGGTTCGCTAATGAAATTTCGGCGCAGTGAACGATTGATCGACATGACAAATTACCTGATGGATCACCCGAAGGAACTTGTTCCTCTGACATATTTTGCTGAGAAATACGGTTCGGCCAAGTCATCTATCAGCGAAGATCTCGGGATTATCAAGGAAACTTTCGAGCAGAGAGGAATCGGGATTCTCCAGACCGTACCAGGCGCAGCGGGAGGAGTAAAGTTCCATGTACATGCATCGGATGAGGAAGCAAAAGAATTGATTAAGGAATTGGTTGAAATAATGGAAAGCCCTGAGCGGCTGCTGCCGGGCGGCTATCTCTACATGAATGACATCCTCGGCGATCCATCGATTGTTAAAAGAGTAGGAAGGGTGATTGCTTCCGCATACGCAGGGCCGGCCATTGATTTCGTTATGACAGTTGCAACGAAAGGAATCCCGATTGCTTATGCTGTTGCAGGCTTACTCAATGTGCCAGTTGTCATTGTCAGAAGGGATCCAAAAGTAACGGAAGGCTCCACTGTCAGCATTAATTATGTTTCTGGTTCATCGAAGAGGATTCAAACAATGGTCCTATCCAAACGAAGCCTTCCTCAAGGATCAAGAGTGCTTATCGTCGATGACTTTATGAAAGCAGGCGGCACTGTTAACGGAATGGTGAATATGCTTGAGGAGTTCAACGCGCGTGTCGCGGGGATTGCAGTCCTTGTTGAGTCGGAAAATATTGAGGAACGTCTAATTGATGATTACTTATCGCTTGTCCGCTTGTCAGATGTCGATGTCAAGGATAGGAAGATCACCGTCAGTGAAGGGAATTACTTTTCAAGAAAATAATAACCTTAGGGGTGGAAAGAATGGAAAGAATTCATACAAACTCAGCACCAGCGGCAATCGGGCCTTATTCACAAGGTATTGTCGTCAACAATTTGTTTTTCAGTTCTGGTCAAATATCCCTTACGCCAGCAGGAGATATGGTAGGAGGCGGTATTAAGGAACAGGCACATCAAGTACTGAAAAATCTTTCGGCGGTCTTAGAGGCTGCTGGAGCTTCACTTGAAACGGTTGTGAAAACAACTGTATTCATCAAAAATATGGATGAATTCGCTAAATTAAATGAAGTATACGCAGAGTACTTTGGTTCGCATAAGCCGGCGCGCTCTACCGTGGAAGTCAGCGGGCTGCCCAATGGTGCTCTTGTGGAAATTGAAGCAGTAGCGCTCGTAAAATAAACGAGCGTTCTTTTTTTTTAGTTGCGGACGATAGCCTGCAGACTTTGGATTTTCAAATTAAGTTCTAGAAGGACAATAGTGGATGTTACTGTAGATAAACAAGCCATTGCCGTTTTATTGTTAAATACGTGCTAGAATAGGCAATTTGGTACAAGTTCACCAAATTGCCAAAAAATTTTCCCGACCTTAGCAGGAAAACCATTTTCTTTGTGGAATTAATTATCATAGATTCTATCTATTCGCAAAGGTGGTGAATAAAATGGAAGTAACTGACGTAAGGCTGCGTCGGGTGAATACAGATGGACGGATGAGAGCCATTGCTTCCATTACCCTTGATAATGAATTCGTGGTTCACGATATTCGTGTCATTGATGGAAATAACGGTTTGTTTGTTGCAATGCCGAGCAAACGGACACCAGACGGTGAGTTTAGGGATATTGCCCATCCAATCAATTCTGGTACACGTGGCAAAATCCAAGAAGTAGTCTTGGCAGAGTATCATCGTTTAGGTGAACTTGATGTGGAATTTGAAGAAGCCGGCGCATCATAGAGAGAAAAAGACATTCAAGGGGGGCCTACTTCAAAAGTAAGGCTCTTTTTTTTATACCCCGCTCGTTCTCCAAATAAACCTCACTTTTTATTTTTTTTCAGATAAAAGCGTCACGTCACGTTTAAAGCATAATTGTTAAATGTTTCACATGGCTATCATTTGTTGAAATGAAACGTTATTTAGGATATATTCTTTATGGATAAAAAGGTAATATTGGAGGCCTGCTGATGTCTAATCGTTATGCAATCATCTTAGCAGCCGGACAAGGGACAAGAATGAAGTCGAAGCTATACAAAGTTCTTCACCCAGTGTGCGGCAAGCCGATGGTTGAGCATGTAATTGACCAAGTAAGAAGTCTTGAGATAAAGGAAACTGTCACCATCGTAGGCCACGGCGCTGAAAAGGTCAAGGCAACGCTTGGTGAAAAAAGTGAGTATGCTCTGCAGGAAGAACAGCTTGGAACAGCGCATGCAGTTCTGCAGTCTAAGGACATCCTTGGCGGCAAAGAAGGACTCACCCTTATCGTATGCGGCGATACCCCGCTGATCACTGCTGACACTATGGAAGCGCTTTTTCAGCATCACGAAGAGCACAATGCCAAAGCCACTGTTTTGACTGCGCGCACGGATAATCCAACGGGATATGGCCGAATTGTACGGAATGATGCTGGGCTAGTTGAAAAAATTGTTGAGCACAAGGATGCAACCGAAGAAGAACGGAAAATCGGTGAAATCAACACGGGCACTTACTGCTTTGACAACAAATCGCTTTTTGAAGCACTTGCAGATGTATCGAATGATAATGTGCAAGGAGAGTATTATTTGCCAGATGTCATCGAGATTCTCAAAAAGCAGGGCGAAATCGTTTCAGCATATGTGACGAAAGACTTTGACGAAACGATGGGTGTCAATGACCGAGTCGCCCTAGCGGAAGCAGAGCGCCTCATGAGGAAAAGAATCAATGAGAAGCATATGAGAAACGGCGTGACCATCATTGATCCGGCAGGTACTTATATTGATGCGGATTCTATTATCGGAAGAGATACGGTCATCCAACCTGGAACCGTCATTTCTGGAGGAGCAAGAATTGGTGAAGAATGCCTTATTGGACCGAATTCTGAAATCAGCAACTCTGCTGTCGGGGACCGGACGGTAATTCGGCAATCGGCAGTGTTTGACAGCAGTGTCGGCAATAATGTGGCTATCGGACCATTCGCGCACATTCGCCCGCAATCGCAAATCTTTGATGATGTGAAAATCGGGAACTTTGTTGAAATCAAAAAGGCTGTGTTTGGCAAAGGAAGCAAGGCATCGCACCTCAGCTATATTGGAGATGCGGAAGTAGGCAGCGATGTAAATATCGGCTGCGGTTCCATTACCGTTAATTATGACGGCAAAAATAAATACCTGACCAAGATTGAAGACGGTGTTTTCATTGGCTGCAACTCTAACCTCGTCGCACCAGTAACGGTAGGAAAAGGAGCATATGTAGCAGCAGGCTCCACGGTAACGGACGACGTTCCTGGGGAAGCGCTTGCTATTGCTCGAGCTCGCCAGGTGAACAAAGAGAATTATGTCGAAAGAATGAATGTACGGAAATAAAACTTGGAGGTTCATGATGTCAAACCAGTATTTAGACCCTAATTTAAAAGTATTTAGCCTGAACTCAAACCCGGGGCTTGCAGAAGAAATAGCGAAAGTAATTGGTGTGGAGCTCGGAAAGTGCTCCGTTTCCCGCTTCAGCGATGGCGAAATCCAAATCAATATCGAAGAAAGCATCCGCGGCGGCGATGTATTTGTCATTCAATCTACAAGCTCTGCTGTTAATGAGCATATCATGGAGCTGTTAATCATGATTGACGCTTTGAAACGTGCATCTGCAAAAACGATCAATATCGTTATGCCGTACTATGGCTATGCCCGCCAGGATCGCAAGGCTCGCGCGCGTGAACCAATCACTGCAAAGCTCGTAGCAAACCTATTGGAAACTGCAGGAGCAACACGTGTGATTACTCTTGACCTCCATGCACCGCAAATCCAAGGATTCTTCGATATTCCTATCGATCACCTGATGGGTGTGCCAATTTTGGCTGAGTATTTCAAGGAAAAAATGCGCGGGGAAGACATTGTCATTGTATCGCCAGACCACGGCGGAGTAACAAGAGCTCGTAAGATGGCAGAACGCCTGAAGGCACCAATTGCTATCATCGATAAGCGTCGCCCAAGGCCAAATGTTGCTGAAGTAATGAATATTGTCGGCAACATCGAAGGCAAGGTTGCTATTTTGATCGATGATATTATCGATACAGCTGGAACCATCACGCTAGCTGCAAATGCGCTAGTCGAGAACGGCGCGCTTGAAGTTTATGCATGCTGCTCGCACCCAGTACTTTCAGGACCTGCTATCGAACGTATCGAGCAGTCTAAGATTAAGGAATTGGTCGTTACAAATACGATTGCGCTAGAAGATGAAAAGCGCATCGGAAAAGTTGTCGAATTATCAGTAGCTCCTCTTATCGGGGAAGCAATCATTCGTGTTCACGAAGAGCAGTCTGTCAGCACTTTGTTCGATTAAATTATTGTTCCAAGGCTTGCTTATAAGCAAGCCTTGAACTGCAAACAATACTGTAGGAATCGTTTGCGGGTTTAAATCTTCCCGTTTTAGGGCATTTTTTATAAAGAGCCATCATTCAATATATGGAAGGGGATCTTTATATGAGCTCAGTATTGAATGCAAATGAACGAACAGATTTAAGAAAATCCGGTTCACGGAAGCTTAGGAGAGAAGGGCAAATACCTGCTGTTGTGTATGGAAGGAAAGTGGAAAGCAAACCTGTCTATGTGGATGGTTCTGAATTCCAGAAAACGATCCGTGAGGTTGGCCGAAATGGAGTTATTTCCCTTAGCCTTGACGGCAACGGCCAGAATGTCATTCTGAGTGATTATCAGGAAGATGCAATCAATGGTGCGATTTTGCATGCGGACTTCCTTGCAGTGGACATGTCCACTGAAGTAAGCGCGAATGTTAGGATTAACCTAATAGGTACAGCTGCGGGAGTGAAGGATGGCGGTGTCCTGCAGCAGCCAATCCATGAGCTTTCCATTACAGCGACACCGAATAATATCCCTCAGACTATCGATGTGGATATTACAGGGCTGCAGGTAGGGGAGAACCTTACTGTCGCAGACATAAAGCAAGGCAATGCTAATTTTGAGATACAGGATGACGAGGAGCAAGTGATACTATCCATCCTCCCTCCGAAACAGGAAGAAGAAATCAACAGCGGGGAACAACAAGAATCAGGCACCCCGGAGAATGAAGAGGGCAGGGAAACAAAAGCTAGCGAGTAAAAGAAAAATGGACGTAACCTCCGGTTACGTCTTTTGATGTAGAAGCAAAGGTGGAGATTCTTACAATGAAATTGATCGTGGGATTGGGAAATCCGGGGAAGCAATACGAACGTACACGCCACAATATCGGATTTGAAGTGGTAGATGAAGTATCCCGCCGTTTCAATATTCCTCTGAATCAGGCAAAATTCAAAGGGGTGTTTGGAGCAGGAATCTTGAACGGGGAGAAGGTAATCTTATTAAAACCTCTTACCTATATGAATCTGTCAGGGGAATCCATTCGCCCGCTGATGGATTACTATGATATTCCTCCTGAGGATTTGCTTGTCATCTATGATGATCTGGATTTGCCTACTGGGAGAATCAGGCTCCGTGAAAAAGGCGGAGCAGGCGGACACAACGGCATTAAATCAACTATCGCCCATGTTGGCACTCAAGAGTTCAAACGGATCCGCGTCGGAATCAGCAGGCCGCAGAACGGTATGGCAGTCGTGGATTATGTGCTTGGAAGGTTCACTCCTGAGGAACAGGCAGGAATGCAGGAAGCAGCCAAAAAGAGTGCTAAAGCGTGCGAGCTATGGCTAAATGAACCGTTCCTTAAAGTGATGAACGAATTCAACCAGCAGTCATAACCATTGAGCTTTCACATATGATATGCTAGATGAATAAGTTTCTCCCAAAAGGCCAATAATAAGGCTAATAGAATGAACGGGAGGGACAGGCATGGCAATCCACTATCATTGCCGCCACTGCGGAGTGAAAATCGGCTCATTGGAGAACATCTCCTATGACAGTGGCTCTCTTGGCATCGACAAGCTCACGGATGCTGAGCGGCAAGAAATGGTTTCGTATGAAGGAAGCGGGGATATTCATATAAAGTCAATCTGTGAAGATTGCCAGGAAGCGTTGGACAGAAATCCGGACTTCCATGAGCATGATTACCTGATTCACTGAAAAGCTTTGGACATTGCCATCCAAAGCATTTTTCTGTTTTTTAATGGAACGAAAGTGTTGGGTAAAAAAGACCCATATCGCATAATTTATAGAAAAAGGGAGAGGTTGGGATGCAGGGACTTAAAGCTCTGTTTAGTCGGCAGGATGACGTCAATTCGGTCGTCGCTGGAGTGAACGGGGGATTGAAAGAACAGCTTGTCGCGGGCCTTGCGGGCTCAGCCCGGACCGTCTTTTTAGCATCGGTGCTCGAACAGGCGGACAGGCCGGCGCTTGTGGTCACACATAACCTGCTGCAGGCTCAGAAGCTATATGATGATATAGCCAATCTAGCAGGGGAAGAACGAGTCTTCCTTTATCCGGCGAATGAACTGATTGCAGCGGAACTGAGTATATCCTCCCCGGAACTGAGAGCGCAGCGCATCGATGTGCTGAATCAGCTGATGGCCAAAGGAAAAGGGATTGTTATTGCACCAGTAGCGGGTGTTAGGAAACTGCTTCCACCGAAGGATTTATGGTCTCGTTTTCAGCTTCATTTTTCCGTTGGCGACGAGATTGATTTAGAGGAAGTGCTGAGGAAGTTTGTCAGCATGGGATATTCAAGGGTTCCCATGGTTTCTTCGCCGGGAGAATTCAGCGTTAGGGGCGGAATCATTGACATTTATCCGCTCACTGCTGCTGAGCCGCTGCGAATTGAGTTATTCGATACGGATATTGACTCCATCCGTTCATTTTCTCTTGAAGATCAGCGTTCAACAGGAAAGCTGATGGAAGTTTCTATCGGTCCTGCAACCGAGAACCCAGTGGAACAGGAGGATATGAAAAGGCTTGGTGAAAAGCTTGAGACTGGATTAGCTGGAAGCTTGAAAAGGCTGAAGGATGAAAAGGCGAGGAACCTGCTCGCCCAGAACATCGGACATGAACTCGAGCAGCTTCGAAGCGGACAGAAGCCTGAGCAGCTATTCAAATACTTGTCGCTGGCATACGAAAAGCCTCAAAGTTTGCTAGATTACTTGCCCGAGAAGGGTGTCGTATTCATTGATGAGCCTGGAAGGGTTCAGGAAATGACGGAAACCTTAGGCAAGGAAGAAGCAGAATGGCAAACAAGTCTGCTAGCTGAAGGCCAGATTTTGCATGATTTAAAGGTATCGCATAGCCTGTCTAGTCTTATTGGTCAAGGGAATCGCCCTGTTATCTATTTGTCTCTTTTTCTGAGGCATGTGATGAACACGAGTCCCCAGAATATCGTGAATGTTTCCTGCAAGCCAATGCAGAGTTTCCACGGCCAGATGAACCTGTTGAAGGGTGAACTTGAGCGTTGGAAAAAAGGCGGCTATACAGTTGTTTTTCTCGGTGCAGATAACGAACGGACAGGAAAGCTGGAAAGAGTGCTGGAAGATTACGAAATGACGGCTGTGAAGATGGAGGAGAACAAGCCTCTGCTCCAAGGGCATTCCCAAATACTTCAAGGCAGCCTGAATACTGGTTTCGAGATGCCAATCCAAAAGCTTGCAGTTATTACGGAAGAAGAGTTATTTAATAAAAAGTCTAAAAAGACGCCTCGCCGTCAAAAGCTGTCCAATGCGGAGCGAATTAAAAGCTATTCCGAGCTGAAGGCAGGGGACTATGTTGTCCATGTCAACCACGGAATCGGGAAGTATCTAGGAATTGAGACACTTATCATCAATGGCATCCATAAGGATTATCTTCACATTCGCTATCAGGGGACAGATAAGCTTTACGTTCCTGTCGAGCAAATTAACCTAGTGCAAAAGTATGTCGGTTCGGAAGGGAAAGAACCGAAAATTTACAAGCTTGGCGGCAGTGACTGGAAACGTGTGAAGAGCAAGGTCCATTCTTCCGTACAAAACATAGCAGACGATTTGATCAAGCTGTATGCTGAAAGAGAAGCAAGCGTAGGGTATGCTTTTTCACCGGATGGCGATATGCAGCGTGAATTTGAGATTTCTTTTCCATACCAGGAGACAGAGGATCAAATCAGGTCCATCCATGAAATCAAAAAGGATATGGAAAAACAGCGGCCAATGGACCGTCTTCTATGCGGAGATGTCGGTTATGGGAAGACCGAGGTGGCGATCAGGGCTGCCTTCAAGGCGATTGCAGACGGAAAGCAAGTAGCTTTCCTTGTTCCAACCACCATCCTTGCACAGCAGCATTATGAAACCATGAGGGAAAGATTCCAGGATTATCCTATCAATATTGGCCTTCTTAGCCGCTTTAAAACGAGGAAGCAGCAGAATGAAACGATCAAAGGATTGAAAGCCGGCAGCGTGGATATTGTGGTAGGAACGCATCGCATCCTGTCGAAGGATATCAGCTACCGGGATCTTGGCCTTCTCATCATTGATGAAGAGCAACGTTTCGGTGTGACGCATAAAGAAAAAATTAAGCAGCTGAAAACAAATGTGGACGTTTTGACACTGACGGCAACACCGATTCCGCGCACGCTTCATATGTCCATGCTTGGAGTGCGCGACCTTTCTGTTATCGAGACACCACCGGAAAATCGCTTTCCTGTCCAGACGTATGTGATGGAGTATAACGGAGGCCTTGTCCGCGAAGCAATTGAGCGGGAGCTTGCACGCGACGGGCAGGTATATTTTCTCTATAACCGCGTCGAGGATATCGAGCGGAAGGCAGAGGAAATTTCGATGCTCGTCCCTGATGCGAGGGTCACGTATGCGCATGGAAAAATGACAGAGAATGAGCTGGAATCCGTAATGCTGGGGTTCCTGGAAGGAGAATTCGATGTCCTTGTCAGCACAACGATCATTGAGACAGGTGTTGATATTCCGAATGTTAACACGCTGATTGTTAATGATGCAGACAAGATGGGCTTGTCCCAGCTCTATCAGCTCAGGGGGCGTGTTGGCCGCTCAAACAGGGTTGCCTATGCATACTTCACCTATCGAAAGGATAAAGTCTTGACGGAAGTGGCGGAAAAACGGCTGCAGTCTATCAAGGAATTCACTGAACTCGGATCTGGTTTTAAAATCGCGATGCGCGATTTATCCATCCGTGGAGCAGGAAACCTCCTCGGTGCCGAACAGCATGGATTCATTGATTCTGTAGGTTTTGATTTGTATTCCCAAATGCTCAAGGAAGCAATCGAAGAGCGCAAGGATCTTCGCGATCAAGCACCAAAAAGGCAGCAAGTGGAAATTGATCTTGAGGTGGACGCATATATACCGGACAGCTACATTCCAGACGGTCATCAAAAAATCGAAATGTACAAACGCTTCCGCGGCATTTCCGGGTTCCCTGATATCGATGACCTAAAAGAGGAAATGACAGACCGTTTCGGAGATTATCCAGGAGAAGTAGGAAATCTGTTCAAGGTGGCAGAATTAAAAATGTTTGCGGAAACTGCTGGGGTAGAATCAATCAAGCAGTCTAAGCAGGAAGTTATCATCCTTGTTTCAGAGGATGGCAGCAGCAGGATAGACGGGCAAAAGATTTTTAAATTGACGAGCGTGCACAGGAGAGCGATTTCCATAGGTATGGAAGGAAAAAAACTGAAAATGGCGATCCATACAAAAGGCATAGAACAAGAAAAATGGCTTAACCTCGTATTCGATATGGTAAAAGGCCTGCATGATTCTGTTGAGGAACCGAAGAACAGCGTATCTTGAGAATGTAATACAACTGTAAAACTGGAAAAGGTTTCATGTATAGGAAAACAGGGTAATTCAAACACAAAGGTTCTTACTGGAAGGTTTAACCGTTTTTGGCATGAATATCTCCCCTCAGAAAAAATATTTGCAGGTGTATAGAAATTTCCATATGAAAGATACTAAGTTCAAACTTGGCAGGGGCTGTGAATAAAGGCTCCACGGCTCCCGTCATTAATCACCAGATGAAAGTGAGGCAACGTTGATGAAAGCAACAGGTATTGTTCGTCGAATCGATGATTTAGGTCGGGTGGTTATTCCGAAAGAAATCCGGAGAACGCTTCGCATTCGCGAAGGAGATCCGCTTGAAATTTTTGTGGACAGGGATGGAGAAGTCATCCTGAAGAAGTATTCGCCAATCAGTGAGTTGGGTGATTTCGCCAGAGAATATGCAGAAGCACTTTATGACAGCCTTGGAAATCCGGTTCTTATTTGCGATAGGGATACATACATTGCAATGGCCGGTGGTTCCAAGAAAGATTATATGAATAAAAACATCAGTGATCTTGTCGAAAAGACAATGGAGGACCGTGGCTCCGTCATCGTAGACCAGCAGAGTACCATCGCGCTTGTTGAAGGAGCCGATGAAACAGTTTCCGCTTATACCATTGGGCCGATCATTGCAAACGGCGACCCGATTGGCGCAGTTATCATCTTCTCTAAAGAAGGCTCCCTCGGCGATGTCGAGCAAAAAGCAGTAGAAACAGCTGCAGGTTTCTTAGCAAGGCAAATGGAGCAGTAAGAAATGTGGAAGTGGTCAAGAACGATTTGAGACCACTGAAAATCTATAGGGAGTTAGAACTTTTTCTTACTCCACCAAAAAGTCATTCTTCTTTCCGGTTTCTGATAGAAGAATGACTTTTTATTTTATCTACCGAGTGGTATTCGCGCAAAGTGAAGCATCCAATTTAACAAAGAAACTCCCTTTATTTGGATTTATCGCCGGGGAAAGCAAGGATTCTTTATGTTATAATACTTGGGATGCTAGGATGGAAGGAGCTGGGCGATGAAGCCCGTTACAGAATCTAATGAACTTTTAAAGGGTGCGATGATCCTTACGCTGGCGGCATTGGCGACCAAAATTTTGAGCGCCGTCTATCGCGTACCTTTCCAAAATATCGTTGGGGATGTTGGTTTTTATATTTATCAGCAGGTGTATCCTTTTTACGGTGCGCTCCTTGTGCTCTCTACTTATGGGTTCCCTGTTGTTGTTTCGAAAGTATATGCCGAGAAACAGGCGGTGGGGGACAGTGACGGGGCGTTAAGATTTATCGGCGCATCGATTAAAATTATTTTTGCTTTTGGACTAATGCTTGCTCTGTTTTTCTATATAGGCTCGGACGGGCTTGCCGACGGAATGGGCGACCATCATCTCGGGCTGCTATTTCGCGTTTTAGCTGCAGCATGTGTATTCCTCCCGCTTATCTCCGTCATGCGGGGCTATTACCAAGGGAATGGGAATATGGTGCCGACGGCAGTCTCACAAGTGGGTGAACAATTCGTTAGGGTTGCCACAATCCTTGTGCTGTCAGCCTACTTTGTCCATAATGGATACTCACTTTACTATGCGGGTAGCGGAGCGGTGTTTGGCTCGGTAACCGGCGGAGCAGTCGCTGCGATGATCCTCGGCGCCTTTTTCTTGAAGAAAAACAGAAGTATGCCGTTAAGCGGACTAATGAAAAAAAGCTCCCCCAGAGAAATTCGTGAGGCTGCAAAATTGCTTGCTATTCAAGGGCTTGCGGTCAGCGTTGGCGGGATGCTTCTTATTTTGATGCAGATGGCTGATTCCTTTAATATGTATAATCTGTTGCTGAGTTTTGGTTTAACAGGAGAGGAAGCGAAAGCTGCGAAAGGGGTTTTTGACAGAGGACAGCCATTGATTCAGCTAGGGACCGTTGTGGCAACCTCTATCAGCCTTTCACTCATTCCGGCCATTTCAGCGGCAGTGCAAAAACAAAAGCTGGAAACAGTGAAGGCTAACACAAAGCTTGCTTTAGGGACAAGCCTTCTAGTTGGGGTAGGCGCTGCTGCCGGCCTTTTTTGTATCATAAAGCCGGTTAATATCATGCTTTTTGAAAATGATAACGGTTCGGCTGTTCTTGGCGTACTTTGTTTTGCCATTCTTTTTGGCTCCATGATCATCACGATTAATGGAATACTTCAAGGAATGGGATATTCGTTATTCACGGCATTTGTGATAGCGGGCGGTTTTTGTTTAAAGTATATGTTAAATATGTTATTCATTCCCATCAACGGAACAATGGGGGCTGCAGTGGCGACAGCAGGGGCGATGCTTGCTGTGTTTGCCGTGCTTGCAGCAAGGCTGGAGAAGCTGATGGGAGGCAGGCTCCTGCTGCCGAGCTTCATTGGAAGAGTTATCGCGGCTGCCATCCTGATGGGATTGTTCCTGCGCTTGTACTTGTACGCAACAGATTTCTTTTACCGCCTGGCGGATGAAAGGTTGGCCGCAGCTGCACAGTCACTTAGTGCGGTAGCATTTGGCGGGCTGCTATATTTAGCGGCTGCCGCAAAAATAGGGGCGCTGACAGAAGAGTCCTTGCTAGCGCTTCCGTTTGGCAGCAGGCTGTCGTTTCTATTCTCGACTAATAAAGGAGAAGGCAGAAAATGAAAAAGAAAATTACTGTAATCGGCCTTGGTGCCGGTGATTTGGCCCAAATGCCGTTTGGTGTATATAAGTTGCTGATAAAGAGCAGCACAAAAACCTTCCTTCGGACAAAAGAACATCCAGCAATTGCAGAGCTGCATGCGGAAGGCTACCATTTCGAATCATTTGACTCGATATATGAAAAACACAGCAGCTTCTCAGAAGTGTATGAAGAAATCGCCGAAACGCTGCTTGCTAATGCGGAAAACGAACCGATCGTCTACGCGGTTCCTGGACACCCGCTTGTCGCAGAATTCACGGTTCAGCTTCTTCTTGAACGCGGGCCAAAGCTGGAAATCGAAATTGAAATCGGCGGGGGCCAAAGCTTCCTTGACGCTATGTTTCAATCGCTCAAAATCGATCCGGTGGAAGGCTTCCAGCTGCTCGATGGAACAGCGCTTGAAATAGAGGATTTCAACCCTCGCGCGCATACGGTCATCGGCCAAGTTTACGACCGTTTTGTTGCTTCTGATGTGAAGTTATCCTTAATGGAGAAGCTTCCGGATGATCATGAGGTTGTCATTGTAACGGCGGCCGGAAGCAGCAGGGAGAGCATTCGGAAGGTTGCTTTATACGAGCTGGACAGAGAGACAGAGGTGGATAACCTAACATCCGTCTATGTTCCGCCGGTTGCAAAGGACCAGTTTTTACACAGGGAGTTTAGCACGCTCCGGAAGATTATTCGCACCCTTCGAGGGCCGGAAGGGTGTCCATGGGACCGGAAACAAACGCATGTTTCACTGAAAAAATACTTAATTGAAGAAGCGTACGAACTGATTGATGCAATTGATTCAGGCGATATTGATAACATGATCGAGGAGCTTGGGGACGTACTGCTTCAAGTGATGCTCCATTCTCAAATCGGTGATGATGACGGTTACTTCTCTATTGAAGACGTGATCGAGTCGATTTCCGAAAAAATGGTGCGTAGGCATCCGCATGTTTTTGGTAATGTTTCTGTGGAGAACGAAGAAGAGGTACTGAAGAATTGGGAGGAAATTAAAGCAGAGGAAAAAGGAGATACAAAGAAGTCCCTGCTTGATGGTGTCGGTAAAGGCCTTCCAAGGACGCTTGCAGCCTACGAGCTGCAGAAAGAAGCTGCAAAGACGGGATTTGATTGGCCAGATATTGCTCCAGTGCTCGACAAGCTTCAGGAAGAAGTTAGCGAGTTCAATGAAGAAGCCTCAAAAGGAGACAATCCTGCTGCTTTGGAGCTGGAGTATGGTGATATGCTGTTTGTTCTCGTTAACCTTGGCCGTCATTATGGCATTAATCCGGAAGAAGCTCTGAATAAAGCGAACCGCAAGTTTGTCCAACGCTTTGCTCATATTGAAAAAAGAGTACGGGAAAGCGGCAAAGATTTCCATGATTTTTCCCTCGAAGAGCTTGATACTTTTTGGGATGAAGCAAAAAAACTAGGATTTTAGCAAATTGGAGGTTTCATTTTTATGAGATTGGATAAATTTTTAAAGGTGTCTAGATTAATTAAAAGAAGAACGCTGGCTAAAGAAGTTTCTGACCAAGGGCGCATCAGTGTGAATGGGGTGACTGCGAAGGCCGGTACTACTATAAAGGCAGGCGATGAGCTTGTTATTCGCTTCGGGCAGAAGCATGTGACTGTACGGATCGAAAGGTTGCAGGAAAATTCCCGGAAAGAGGAAGCGGCTGAAATGTACACAATTTTAAAAGAAGAGCGTATCACAGAACAAGAGTAATAAAGAGAGCTTTCAAGGCTTGTTCTATTTTCTATCCGCAGACCATATACATGTACAAATCGTGCATAGATTGCGGGGGATAAGCAATGAGCCAATATTATGATTCAAATGTGCAGAAAAACAGTGTCCCTGACCATGATGTCATCATGAGGGGACGAAGAACGCTGGAAATCAGCGGCGTAAAGCAAGTAGAGAGCTTTGATAACGAAGAATTCTTGTTGGAAACAGTGATGGGATTTTTGGCAATCAAAGGTCAAAATTTAACAATGAAAAATCTTGATGTCGATAAAGGGATTGTTTCAATTAAAGGAAAAATATTTGACCTGGTCTATCTGGATGACCAGCATGGGGAGAAGGCTAAAGGATTCTTTAGCAAACTGTTCCGATGAGTTTGTCTGCCCAGTTTCTAACCATGATTGCCATGATCGGGATGGGGATGTTTTTCGGGGCAACGTTTGATACTTATAACCGTTTTTTGAAGCGCAGAAAGCGGAGCGCCTGGATCGTCTTCATCAACGATATCCTCTTTTGGGTAGCCCAGGGGCTCTTGATCTTTTATGTGCTTCTTTCCATTAATCAAGGAGAATTGCGCTTCTATGTCTTTGTTGCGCTTTTTTGCGGCTTTTCGGCATATCAAGCGCTGTTCAAGCGGACTTTTCTTAAAGTGCTCGACATGTTGATCTCCATGATCATCTCTCTTTATCGCTTTATTGTCAGGCTTCTGCAATTATTGATCGTTCAGCCGTTTAAGGCAATGTCACTTTTATTGGTTTCTGCAGTTCTTTTGACAGGAAGAGGTATTGTTTCATTGCTGAAATTCCTGTTATCTGTAGTTTTATCGTGTTTAAAGCTGATATGGAGGCCGGTATTAGGACTTTTAAGGATAATTTGGAACGTTTTGCCGAAAGGGTTTCAAATATATACCAAGAAGTTATATAATAAAATAGGAAGATGGATAAAAAAGCTAAATAACTTCTTGCACATGACGATAATAAAGATAAAAAAGTATAAAAAATGAGGAGGACTGCGAGGAATGAGTGCCATTAGGAAGAAAGGCGTCGCCACAATCGATAATCAGTATACACAACAACGCGAAACAGCCGGAATTGCCGAAACCAGGAGGCGGAAGCTATTAATCAGGCGCCTCGCAGTCTTCACTGCGTTCGCACTGGTCGTTTCCTATATGATGATCTCTATGATGCTTTCCCAAACCTCTGCACTTGCCCAAAAGCAAGCAGAGAAGGAAAAGCTGGACAAGAAGATGGAAGAGCTGAAAAAGCAGGAAGAAGAGCTGAAAGAAGAAGTGGTCAAGCTCAATGACGATGAATACATAGCCAAGCTAGCCCGACGAGATTATTTCCTTTCTGAGGACGGAGAAATCATCTTTAATCTCCCAAAGGATGAAAAGGAAAAAAAATCCGAATAGTCGGCTTATTGACACTGTTTTTTCGTATTGGGTATAATATACTTTAAAGTTGATTTTTTATTCTTTAAGGAGGAAATATTTTTTTATGTCAATTGAAGTAGGCAGCAAGTTACAGGGCAAGGTAACAGGGATTACAAATTTCGGAGCTTTTGTGGAGCTGCCGGGTGGTTCGACGGGCCTTGTCCATATCAGTGAAGTGGCCGACAATTATGTAAAGGATATCAATGACCATCTGAAAGTCGGCGATATGGTAGAAGTGAAGGTTATCAATGTAGAGAAAGACGGCAAGATTGGTTTGTCTATCAAGAAGGCAGTCGACCGTCCGGCTAGACCAGAGAGATCCGAATCAAAGCCATACTCACAGCGCCCACGCCATGGTGGCAGGCAGAATGACAGCAGGAACGCCCGCCCTGAAAATTTCGAAAGCAAAATGGCGAAATTCCTCAAGGACAGTGAAGACCGTTTGTCTTCTCTGAAGCGTAATACAGAATCAAAACGTGGCGGCAGAGGGGCTAGAAGAGGGTAACTTGTTGCTGAATTCTATATATGGAAGCAGGCCGATCGTACGGCTTGCTTTTTTTTTGGAAAGCAAGAGCATCCTTTCAATTCTATTTAAGAGAAAACGAGATGAGAAAAAGCACCGGCAAATTGCCGGTGCTTTTATTTGGTATGACCCCTACGGGATTCGAACCCGTGTTACCGCCGTGAAAGGGCGGTGTCTTAACCGCTTGACCAAGGGGCCGATAAGCCTGTCCTATTATGACAAGCACTTTGATATTGTCTGATAGCGGCGGAGGGGATCGAACCCCCGACCTTACGGGTATGAACCGTACGCTCTAGCCAGCTGAGCTACACCGCCAAAGTACTAACCTCATTTGAGGCACAAGAAATATATTACCCAGATAATGATTTTCTGTCAACATTATTTTCAATAAAGAGAGCTTTTTTTCGTTTTTTTTGTTATCAAAAGGAGAATACCTCGTTGTATCAGGGTGAAAGGTGAAAACCGTCGAAAGAAACTTCGTTGCTTGTCTGAACTTTTGACAAAATTCTGAAAAACTAACATTTATAATGACTCCAATGATAAATAAACGGGGAGAGTGAAACGATGCAAAATGCGGAGAGGAATATGATGAACCCGACTGGGGACCTTAATCTGGTGAAGCCTAAGCTTGATTTAGTCACCTTCTATGAAAGAATGCAGGCTAAAATGGAGAGTGTCCTCCTAAAGAAAGGCTATATATTTCTATTTATCGGTTTTTTGCTTGGACGGGCCCTCATCCTAGGAAAGCTTGCACCATTTGCCTTGCCTTTTTTTGGAGCAGTATATTTTCTGAAAAAGGATCGAGCACCGATTGCTTTATTTGGCCTTGTTGGAGGAGCGGCAACTCTAGGCCTCTTGAAGGCAGCAGCAGCATTTGGAAGTATTGCTCTATTCCTTGTATTGTTCCGGAGTTTGGGAAAACTGGTGAAGAACGAGCTCAGGGCATTACCATTCTACGTTTTTGCAGCAATTTTAATAGAAAAGATGTTGGAGATGGTCATCGTTTCCCGGGGAGTGTCCATTTACGGGGCAGCAATGGCAGGAATTGAGTCAGGATTAGCGCTTGTTTTAACCCTTATTTTCCTTCAAAGCATACCTCTGTTAACAGCGGGCAAGCGAAAGCAGAGTCTGAAAACAGAGGAAATCGTTTGTTTGATCATTATGCTTGCTTCTGTAATGACCGGGACGATCGGTTGGTCTTTATATGATCTTTCCGTTGAACATATCACGTCAAGGTACCTCGTCTTGCTTTTTTCCTTCGTGGCTGGAGCAACTGTCGGCTCCACTGTGGGTGTTGTGACGGGCCTCATCCTGAGCCTTGCTAATGTTACCAGCTTCTATCATATGAGTCTATTAGCCTTTTCTGGACTGCTAGGCGGCTTGCTGAAGGAAGGCAAGAAGCCGGGAGTTGCGGTTGGCCTTCTTATAGCGACTCTCTTGATCGGCATGTATGGAGAGGCAGGGGAGGCTCTGAATAAAACGCTGATGGAATCGGGTGCCGCCGTAATTATTTTCTTGCTGACTCCTAGTGCGCTGACGTCCAGAATTGCTAAACATATACCCGGAACACCGGAGTATTCGGCGGAACAGCAGCAGTATATGAGAAAAATGAGGGATGTTACGGCAAGGAGGGTTTCACAGTTTTCAAATGTATTCCAAGCGCTTTCGCAAAGCTTTTCTTCTATTGATGACCAGGATGAACATGAAGAGTCTGACAGGGGGATCGATTATTTCCTAAGCAATGTGACGGAAAAGACATGCCAAACATGTTTTAAAAAGGACCATTGCTGGGTGAGGAGCTTTAATACAACCTATGACTATATGGCGGATATTATGCACGAAATGGACAATAACGGAGGGAATGTGTCTACAAAGCTGACGCGGGATTGGGAGAAACACTGCACACGCTCTAAGAAAGTTTTCGAAGTGATGCAGCAGCAGCTTACTTTTTTTCAGGCGAACCGGAAGCTGAAGCGGCAAGTGCAGGAGAGCAGGAAAATCGTTGCGGAGCAGCTATTGGGCGTTTCAGAGGTGATGGGCGACTTTGCAAAGGAAATCCAGCGGGAACGGGAAAACCACCATAAGCAGGAGGAATTGATTTTTGGAGCGCTACAGGATTTTGGCATTGCGATTGAGCAAGTGGAGATTTATAGCCTTTCTCAGGGCAGCGTGGACATTGATATGACGATTCCGTACTGCAGGGGTCACGGTGAGTGCGAGAAGCTGATTGCACCAATGCTATCCGATATTCTTGGTGAAACCATCCTTGTGAACTCGGAACGTTGTTCCACGTTTCCAAATGGTTTCTGCCAGGTCACCTTTAAGTCGGCAAAGGCTTTTGTTGTCCAGACAGGCGTTGCCCATGCGGCAAAGGATGGTGATCTTGTCTCAGGGGACAGCTATTCTACCATCGAGCTTGGTGGTGGGAAGTATGCGATTGCAATCAGCGACGGGATGGGAAATGGTGAACGCGCCCACAGCGAAAGCCAGGAGACCCTTATGCTTTTGCAGCAAATTCTTCAGTCGGGCATCGAAGAAAAGGTTGCGATCAAGTCGGTGAATTCAATCCTGTCACTGAGAACAACGGACGAGATTTTCTCCACTCTCGACCTTGCAGTAATCGATTTGCAGAATGCCTATTCGAGGTTTCTCAAAATCGGCTCGACCCCAAGCTTTATCAAACGTGGAAATAAAACGATTAAAATCCAGGCGAGCAATCTGCCAATGGGAATTTTGCAGGATGTGGAAGTAGACGTTGTGAGTGAACAGCTAAAGGCAGGAGACCTGCTAATCATGATGAGTGACGGTGTGTTTGAAGGACCAAAGCATGTCGAAAACTATGATTTGTGGATGAAGAGGAAAATTCAAGAACTTCAGACAAATGACCCGCAATCAATTGCCGATCTTATCATGGAAGAAGTTATTCGCTCCCGCTCCAATATGATTGAAGATGATATGACCGTCGTGGTTGCGAAGATTGAACATAATATCCCAAAATGGGCATCCATCCCCGTGCCAAAGCAAGCAAAACAAGCTTAAGCCATGAGCGGCAGGGAGATCACCGCATTAACGCACCGCTCCCCCAAAGCGTGCCTGACCCCCGGCGCGTTAAAGTGTCAAAATGTATATTTCTTCCCCTTTCCGTCGAGAATGGTAACAAATTTAGCCATTTGAAAGGGGATTACCATGAAGACGGGAACGCTGAAGCAAATTTTGCTTATTACTGACGGTTGTTCAAACAAGGGAGAAGATCCAGTTGCAATGGCTGCGCTTGCCAGTGAGCAAGGCATTACGGTGAATGTGATAGGTGTTATGGAGCAGGATGCTATTGACGATAAAGGTCTAACGGAAATAGAATCCATCGCCGCGGCTGGCGGAGGTGTCAGCCAGGTAGTCTATTCCCAGCAGCTGTCGCAGACAGTCCAGATGGTCACAAGAAAAGCAATGACACAGACGTTACAAGGTGTCGTAAACAGTGAGCTGAAGCAAATACTTGGAAAGTCTAAAACGATGGAAGACCTGCCTCCTGAACAGCGAGGAGAAATCATGGAGGTTGTGGATGAGCTTGGTGAAACAGTGGAACTGGAAGTTATGATTCTAGTCGATACGAGTGCAAGTATGAAGCATAAGCTTCCAACGGTTAAAGAGGCATTATTGGACCTGAGCCTCAGCCTTAACGCAAGGTCAGGTGAGAACAGCTTTTCTGTTTTAGTATTTCCCGGGAAAAGGGCGGAGACGGAAAAACTTCTGGACTGGACGCCGCGACTGGAAAAACTCGCTTCCATCTTCCCAAAGCTAACAACTGGCGGAATAACACCAACTGGGCCGGCGATTCGTGAAGCAGCAGCTTCCTTCCGCCAAAAACGCTCACTAAGGAGTCTGCTTTCCAGTGATGATGAACAATCCTTCGAAGAATCCGTATAAAATTGAGCAGGGGACAATTATTTGCGGGAAATGGCACAAGCATACATATGTCATCATTCACGAGCTTGGATCCGGAGCGAATGGAACCGTCTATCTCGCAGGAACCGCCGGTGGCCGTACTGCTTTGAAAATTAGCCATGACCCATTGACCATCACATCGGAAGTCAATGTACTGAAGTCATTTGCTAAGGTCCAGGGATCTGCCCTTGGGCCTTCTTTGCTTGATGTGGACGATTGGGAAACACCCGAAGGGAGAATCTCTTTCTATGCAATGGAGTACATTTCCGGTCCGGGCTTCCTGGAATTTCTGGAGCAAAAAGGCATCGATTGGCTAGATGTGCTCTTGCTTCAATTGTTAAAAGATTTGCAAGTTCTTCATAAGAATGGCTGGATATTTGGTGATCTAAAACCGGAAAATCTTATTGTAACAGGGCCGCCAGCTCGAATAAGATGTATCGATACAGGCGGAACAACCCCAAAAGGGCGGGCAATCAAAGAGTTTACTGAATTTTTCGACAGGGGATACTGGGGTCTTGGCGGCAGGAAAGCGGATGAACAGTATGATTTGTTTGCTGTGGCTATGATTATAATCAACGCAGCCTATCCAAAGCGTTTCAGCCGGAAAGAAGGCGGGAAAGCCCAGTTGCTGGGTGCAGTGAACAGCTGCTCTATACTGACAAAATACAGCAACGTCATTGAATGCGCGCTGTCTGGAAGCTACCGATCAGCTGAAGAAATGCGAAAGGGCGTTCTTGGAGTCATCCAGCCGTCCCGGCAAAGCGGCCACCATCATACCAAGAATCAAAGCACATCCTCTTCCAAGAAGCGTCATCAGCAGAAAGGAAGCGCTGGTACCGGAACAGCCGCATTTCCAGGAAATTCTGCACGGAGAGGATCTCCTTTAAAGCATACCGCGGCCACACAACCAATCAAGGCAACAAGGACAACGAGATCAGCCCAGCATACTTCGGATAAAAAAAAGAAAAGCGGCTTGCTCGAGACTGCAGTTATCCTTGCAATTGTGTCAATTCTATATTTTTTTTATCTATACAGCCAGCTTGTATGAAATTTGAAACTTTTCCGCGATTATTCCGTATAGATAGAACAAGGCCAAATTTTGAAGGTTTTGTTAAGCCGGCCTTCAGCCTTTGAAAAAATAGCTCTGTTAGTGGTAAGCTACTGAATATTGACTAGCGAACGGTGAAATAATTAGCAACGCTACAAAATATGCGCTTCACTACCAGACGTCTAACACTAGTACGGCGAAATGGTTAACTGCCAACCGCTCAGGGTATAGGTGAAATCAAAGCAAAGGGAAGGCCTTTCGATGTTAGAAGAAAAAGTACAATCATTTTTAAAAAAACATGAATTTAAGCTCAATGGAAGATCGATAGCGGTCGGAGTATCAGGAGGACCGGATTCACTCGCTCTGCTCCACTATCTTTGGACCTTAAGGAATCGGCTTGAACTGCGCCTTGTTGCAGTCCATGTCGACCATATGTTCAGAGGGGAAGAGTCCTATCAGGAAGGGCTGTTCGTCCGCAATTTCTGTGAGGAACGGGACATTCCATTCGAAATGGAAAGAATGGACGTACCTGCCCATATGAAAGCGACAGGTTTAAGCTCTCAGCAAGCAGCAAGGGAACTGAGGTACCGTGTCTATCGAAAGGTAATGGATAGCCACAGGCTTCAATGCCTGGCGCTTGGGCATCACGGCGACGACCAACTCGAAACGGTACTGATGAGACTGACTCGCGGAAGTTCGGGAAAGGCCAGGGCGGGCATACCGTTTTCCCGAAATTTCTCCGGTGGAGTGCTTGTCAGGCCATTTCTGTGCCTCACAAAAGAAGAAATTGAGACTTACTGCCGTAAGAACAACCTTGATCCAAGAAGGGATCCTAGCAATAATAAAGAGGTTTATGGCAGGAACCGATTCCGGCACAGAGTGCTTCCTTTCTTAAAAAATGAAAATCCGAAAGTCCATGAGCACGTTCAGAGATTTAGTGAGGAAACTTTGGAAGATGAAGAATACCTAGCCCAATTAACCGCAGAGAAGTTGAATAAAGTGGTCGAGAAACAAAAAGGAAAGATTTCACTTCTTATCCCTTCTTTCCTTGCAATGCCAATGCCTTTACAAAGAAGAGGGATTAAACTAATATTAAACTATCTTTATGAAGAGAAACCTTCTTCTCTTTCCGCTTCGCATATCGATGAAATCTTTTCCATCATCTGCAGTCAAAAACCTTCGGGTTCACTTGATTTCCCAAAAGGGCTTAAGGTGAAAAGATCTTACCATAAATGCCATTTTATACTTTCTGAAGCGAAGAGTGAATGTCTGCCGTACCGCTACAGCCTTGATGGTCCTGGAAGCATTGTTCTGCCAACAGGTGAAGCGATTGAAGCGAGGGAAATAGACACCTTCTCCCCACAAAAAGGTGCATATTCCATGACGTTGGACGCTTCAGAAATCGTGTGGCCCCTAATTATCAGAACACGAAAGTCAGGCGACAGGATGACATTACATGGTATGTGCGGAACGAAAAAGATAAAAGATATTTTTATTAACGAAAAAATCCCTCTCACCGAAAGGGATGAATGGCCAGTTGTCACGGACGGAAACGGCCGCATCCTATGGCTGCCGGGCCTGAAAAAATCAAGTTTTGCAGCAAAGACCGGCCGTGATAGCGGGAAATATATGCAACTTTTCTATACTAAGCAGATTTCTTCCAGGGGGCGCAACAATCATGAAACAAGACATTGAAAAAGTACTTTTTTCTGAAGAAGAGATTCAGGCAAAAACGAAGGAACTCGCAGCACAGCTTACAGAGGAATACAAAGACCGCTTTCCACTAGCAATTGGTGTGCTGAAAGGCGCGTTGCCGTTCATGGGTGACCTGCTAAAGCGAATCGATACCCATCTTGAAATGGATTTTATGGATGTATCGAGCTACGGCAAGTCAACGGTTTCTTCTGGGGAGGTCAAAATTCTAAAGGATCTTGACACTTCTGTTGAAGGAAGGGATATCCTTATTATCGAGGATATCATCGACAGTGGCCTTACTTTAAGCTATCTCGTCGAACTGTTCCGCTATCGAAAGGCAAAAACGATTAAGATTGTTACATTGCTTGACAAGCCAACAGGCAGAAAATCGGATATTTCGGCTGATTACGTCGGATTTATTGTTCCAGACGAATTCGTTGTCGGCTATGGATTGGATTATGCGGAACGTTACCGCAACCTTCCATACATCGGCATACTGAAGCCGGAAGTTTATACGAAAAGCGAATAGCTTCCAAGAGCACATACCGATTCTATCTAGCGCTGGGCAAGGTCAATTCCTTGAATAACCATAAATTACTATGTTACTATTTACTATAGTTTTCTACCGTGGGAGGAGGTAAGGGATGAATCGGATCTTCCGTAATACCATCTTTTATTTATTAATATTCTTAGTCATTATTGGTGTAGTAAGCTTCTTTAACGGCAATAATGAGCCAACGAAGCATATCACCTATGATAAATTCGTCACTCATATCGAGAATGGCGATTTCAAGTCCATGACCATACAGCCTGAACGCGGCGTGTACGAGGTCAGAGGACAGCTCAAGGGAGACAAAAAAGAAAATTTTTTCCTTACCTATGTACTTAACAGCGAAAAGCAAGTCAACCAGATTCAAGATGCAGCGAAAGCGGCGAAGGTGGAAATCCTTCCAGCAAAAGAAACAAACGGATGGATTGCTTTCATCACCTCCATTATTCCGTTCATCATTATTTTCATTTTGTTCTTCTTCCTGATGAATCAAGCACAGGGCGGCGGCAGCAGAGTGATGAACTTTGGAAAGAGCAAAGCGAAGCTCTATAACGATGAGAAGAAAAAAGTCCGCTTCAAGGACGTTGCAGGCGCAGACGAGGAAAAGCAAGAGCTTGTCGAAGTGGTCGAATTCCTTAAAGACCCTCGAAAGTTTGCCGAACTAGGCGCTCGTATCCCTAAAGGCATCTTGCTTGTAGGACCTCCAGGAACAGGTAAAACCCTTCTTGCGAGAGCTGCAGCAGGCGAAGCAGGCGTACCGTTTTTCTCCATCAGCGGTTCCGACTTTGTGGAAATGTTCGTGGGTGTGGGTGCATCCCGTGTTCGTGATTTGTTCGAAACAGCGAAAAAGAATGCACCATGTATCATTTTCATCGATGAAATTGATGCAGTCGGCCGCCAGCGGGGCGCCGGTCTTGGCGGAGGCCATGATGAGCGGGAGCAGACGCTGAACCAGCTTCTTGTTGAAATGGATGGTTTCGGTGCGAACGAAGGCATCATCATCGTAGCAGCAACAAACAGGCCGGATATCCTGGACCCGGCACTTCTGCGTCCTGGACGTTTCGACCGCCAGATTACAGTAGACCGTCCGGATGTAAATGGACGCGAAGCGGTGCTGAAAGTCCATGCTAGAAACAAGCCGCTTGATGATTCTGTTAACCTGAAAAGCATTGCACAGCGTACACCTGGATTCTCAGGGGCGGATTTGGAGAACCTTCTCAATGAAGCAGCACTTGTTGCAGCCCGCTTAAACAAGAAGAAAATCCAGATGTCCGATATCGATGAGGCGACAGATCGTGTCATTGCGGGACCAGCCAAGAAAAGCCGTGTTATTTCGGAAAAAGAACGAAACATCGTGGCATTCCACGAAGGCGGCCACACAGTTATTGGACTTGTATTGGATGAAGCAGATATTGTTCACAAGGTAACGATTGTACCGCGTGGGCAGGCTGGCGGATATGCGGTCATGCTTCCAAAAGAGGACCGCTACTTCATGACAAAGCCGGAGCTTCTTGATAAAATTACCGGCCTTCTCGGCGGTCGTGTAGCGGAGGAAATTGTCTTCGGTGAAGTGAGCACGGGTGCCCACAACGACTTCCAGCGTGCTACCGGCATTGCAAGGAGGATGGTAACTGAATTTGGGATGAGTGACAAACTTGGACCATTGCAGTTTGGCCAAAGTCAAGGGCAGGTTTTCCTTGGCCGCGATTTCAACAATGAACAGAATTATTCTGATGCTATCGCTTATGAAATCGACCTTGAAATCCAACGGATCATCAAGGAATGCTATGAAAGAGCAAGGCAGATTCTCACTGAAAATCGCGACAAGCTTGATATAATTGCAACAACCCTTCTGGAAGTGGAAACATTGGATGCCGATCAAATTAAGCATCTGGTGGAAACAGGAAAGCTTCCGGAAAAGAACGCTCCGATTCGTCAGGACGATGATGTCAAAGTGACTATCAACTCCAAGAAGGACGAAGCGACAGGTGAAGGAGAAATTACAGAAGTTCGTGGGAATTCTCCTGCTGATGTCAATGAAGATGACCAGAAATAACAATGTGAAGGGCGCTCCCATAAAGGGCGCCCTTTGTTGCGCCTTGCTCTTGTTATTCATCGCGGAAGCACCTTGCGCATTTCTTCCGCTTTTCTTTTACATTGTGTTATGATGTTTGCATGCAGTTTTGAAAATATAATAGAGTGGTGAGGAACTTGATTTTTGTATTTGATGTAGGGAATACGAATATAGTTTTAGGGGTATACGAACAAGACGAACTAAAGCATCACTGGAGGATCGAAACGAACCGCCATCGCAGCGAAGATGAATACGGAATGGTCATCAAATCCCTTTTCAATCATGTCGGCCTTTCTTTTTCCGATATTGATGGTATTATCATATCCTCGGTAGTGCCTCCGATTATGTTCGCCCTGGAAAGAATGTGCCAGAAATATTTCCAAGTGAAGCCACTCGTGGTGGGACCTGGGATTAAGACAGGCCTCAATATAAAATACGAAAATCCGCGCGAAGTGGGTGCTGATAGAATCGTAAATGCGGTTGCAGCTATCCATGAGTATGGCAGCCCGCTCATTATTGTGGACTTCGGAACAGCGACAACCTATTGCTACATCAACGAACAGAAGCAATATATGGGTGGCGCTATTGCACCAGGCATCGGCATTTCCACTGAAGCGCTTTATTCGCGTGCCGCAAAGCTGCCACGTATTGAAATCACCCGTCCGGATGATGTCATTGGAAAAAACACTATCTCTGCCATGGAGTCGGGGATTGTCTACGGCTATGTTGGCCAGGTAGAAGGACTAGTGCAGCGCATGAAGGATATTAGTAAAACGGAACCAACAGTCATTGCAACTGGCGGACTTGCATCCTTGATTGCAACAGAGTCAAAAATTATTGATATAGTTGATCCATTTTTAACATTGAAGGGTCTTCAGCTCATTTATAGACGCAATAGTGACTAAACAAAGGAAGGGAGCAGCAGGATGAATGACTATTTAGTAAAAGCACTGGCTTATGAGGGCTATGTTAGAGCGTTTGCAATAAAAAGCACAGAGACGGTCAGTGAGGCGCAGCGACGCCATTACACATGGCCTGTTGCCACAGCGGCCCTTGGAAGGACAATGACAGCTGCAGCCATGATGGGCGCAATGCAAAAAGGCGAGGAAAAGCTGACAGTAAAGGTAGAGGGCGGGGGTCCGCTCGGTTTGATCCTCGTGGACAGCAATGCAAAAGGCGAAGTACGGGGATATGTATCCAATCCTCATGTCCATTTTGACTTGAACGAGCATGGAAAGCTTGATGTGCGCAAGGGAGTTGGCACGACAGGTTCCCTTACGATTGTAAAGGATCTTGGACTTCGGGACTTTTTTACCGGACAAGTGCCTATTGTCTCAGGTGAACTTGGCGAAGACTTCACTTACTACTTTGCGACTTCGGAACAAGTGCCATCCTCAGTTGGGGTAGGTGTGCTCGTCAATCCGGACAATACGGTGAAAGCAGCAGGGGGCTTCATTCTCCAGCTCATGCCTGGCGCTGATGATGCTGTCATCACAGAAATAGAGAATCGCCTCAAACAAATTCCGCCTGTATCGAAGCTGATAGAAAAAGGCCTGACTCCAGAAGAAATTCTCGATGAGGTTCTTGGCAAAGGGAATGTAAAGGTGCTCGATAGAATGCCTGTTAGTTTTAAGTGTACATGCTCAAAGGCTCGTTTTGGTGATGCGATTGTCAGCCTTGGCGCTTCAGAAATTCAGGATATGATCGAACAGGATGGACAAGCAGAAGCAAATTGCCATTTTTGCGGTCAGAAATATGTCTTTACAAAAGAAGAGTTGGAAGAGCTGAAGAAAGACGCTAAATAACCGGGGGAAAGCATATTGGGGAATAAACGCCTTCTAATGGTGCTTGTCTGCTCTGTCATTCTTAACATTGCGGCATTGTTTTTTCTGTTTGTGATCCTAGAGGAACTGGACTCGCCTATTTCGGCAAGGCAGTTCTGGAGTGAAATAAAAGTAACTTTTCCCGATGAAGAGTAAGAAGGTGCAGTCCTAATTGGACTGTGCTTTTTTGTTTGGATAAGAAAGGGAAAGGATAGAGGAGAGTATGGCAATTGAATTTCATTGACAATAGGAGAAAAGACTGTTAAATTTTTATTAAAACCAACAAAAATACTCGGAAATAAGGGGTGGAAGGAATGGAACACATCGCAAACTCTGTAACGGAGTTGATCGGCAGGACGCCGATTGTCAAATTGAATCGGATGACAGATGAAAACAGTGCAGATGTTTATTTGAAGCTCGAATACATGAACCCGGGAAGCAGCGTCAAAGACCGGATTGCTCTCGCAATGATTGAAGCTGCAGAAGAGGCTGGGAAGCTGAATCCTGGAGATACTCTGATTGAACCGACAAGCGGCAATACGGGTATTGGCCTTGCTATGGTGGCAGCGGCAAAAGGATACAAAGCAATCCTTGTCATGCCGGAAACGATGAGCATGGAGCGCCGCAACTTGCTGCGTGCCTATGGTGCAGAGCTCGTTCTCACACCTGGGCCGGATGGAATGGGAGGCGCTATCAGGAAGGCAGAAGAACTCGCAGTGGAGCATGGGTATTTCATGCCGCAGCAGTTCAAGAATGAAGCCAACCCCACTGTCCATGAAAAAACAACAGGTCCAGAAATCGTAAGTGTGATGGGCGGACAGCTAGATGCGTTTATTGCTGGAATTGGAACAGGCGGAACCATTACAGGAACCGGAAAAGTGCTTCGTGATCATTATAAGGACATCAAGCTGATTGCCGTCGAACCTGCTGATTCTCCTGTCCTTTCCGGAGGCAAACCAGGTCCGCATAAAATCCAAGGTATCGGTGCCGGCTTTGTGCCTGACGTCCTTGATACAAAAATGTACGACGAAATCATTAAAGTGCAAAACGAACAGGCTTTTGATTACGCCCGCCGTGCGGCGAAGGAAGAAGGAATCCTTGGCGGCATCTCCTCGGGAGCAGCTATATATGCTGCATTGGAAACAGCGAAGAAGCTTGGAAAAGGCAAGAAAGTGTTAGCGATCATCCCAAGTAACGGCGAACGCTATCTCAGCACGCCACTTTACCAATTCGAGGATTAGAAATAGATTATTAAAAAAGCAGCTCATTAATTGGGCTGTTTTTTGCTGCTTTGGCGGTGAACCCGGATGCCAAGAAAGCGCGCAAGGAGTGCGTTTGGTTGATTTCTAAGGAAAGATGGTTGATATCTGTCCGAAGTTGGTTGATATCGTGAGGAAGTTGGCTGATAACTCGGCTGACTTGGTTGATAAAGCGTGAAACCTGGTTGATTCCGTCATTTCAGGATAGAGAGGGTGCTGTGCGATCAACTCCAGCGCCTCTTTTTACGAACCAGGATGCCAAGAAAGCGCGCAGGGAGTGCGTTTGGTTGATTTCTAAGGAAAGATGGTTGATATCGGTCCGAAGTTGGTTGATATCGTGAGGAAGTTGGTTGATAACTCGGCTGACTTGGTTGATAAAGCGTGAAACATGGTTGATTTCCGACCTCTAGATACCAAATCGCCTTTCATCACGTTAAAAACCGAAACCATTTGCTTCCCTTCTGTATCGCATCCAACATATCCCTCGGCAAAAACTGCACATAGAGAGTGAAAAGCATACGATTTATCGTGTAAAATGGAAAATAGAGAAATCAAGGGGTGTGTTTGCTTGGGGAAGTATAATATTTATCATGAAAAAGTGGTTTATGATGCCGAAAGGTTTTTTCAATCGTATTGTCATATAGCGAAAAATTATCACGAGCATGTGCTGCTTGAAAGCGGGCGGGGAGGCAGGTACAGCATTGCGGCTTTTGGGCCGGCGGCTGTCCTGAAAGGGAAGGAAGGCGTGTTAACAGTTGACGGTCTTCCGCTTGAACAAGACCTGCCATCAGCACCAAAAAGCATGCTTCAAAGTATTAAGAAATGGATGGACCGGTATACTGTCGAAGAGGTACCGGGATTACCTGATTTTCAGGGAGGCGCAATTGGATATATAGGCTATGACTACGCAAGACATATCGAAGAGCTGCCAACCCTGGCAGAAGACGACCTCCAATTGCCTGACGTCTTGCTGTTTGTTTTTCACGAAGTGTTTGTATACGACCACATAGAAGAAAAGCTAGTGCTCATGGTTCTCTACCCGGATGGGGAAAAAACAGCTGCCATCGAAGCCGCCAATATTTGGAGGGAAAAGTGGGAAGCCCTCTATCCGGCGATGGAGAAAAAGTGTACTGCCTCGAACTCTTTCGATGATTCACTGGAAGTGTCCATGACGGAAAAGGAATTCATTGACGCTGTGCATCGCATCCAAGCATATATTTCTTCAGGTGACGTTTTTCAAGTGAATTTGTCTGTACGCCAGTCTAGACCGCTTGTTGCAGATGCCATTGAGGTATACCGAGAACTCAGGCGACTGAACCCTTCTCCTTATATGGCGTTCATTCAGACAGAAGACTACCAGATTGTTTCCGGTTCTCCGGAGCTTCTCGTAAAGAAAAAAAGAAACATCGTCAGCACAAGGCCTATTGCTGGTACCAGATCTAGAGGACGAGATGAAGCAGAAGATACAAGACTTGCAGCAGAGCTGATTTCGAATGAAAAAGAACGGGCGGAGCATGTCATGCTTGTTGATCTGGAGCGGAATGACCTTGGACGAGTCTCTCGATATGGAACAGTGGAAGTTGACGAATTTATGGTGATTGAAAAGTATTCGCATGTTATGCATATTGTTTCCAACGTAAAAGGGGAGCTTGCCGAGGGAAAAAGCTGGCCGGATATCATTCATGCAGCGTTTCCGGGAGGGACCATCACCGGTGCGCCAAAAGTCCGGACAATGGAAATCATTGAAGAATTAGAGCCTGTCCGGAGGGGAATCTATACAGGATCAATTGGATGGATTGGTTACAATGGGGATATGGAAATGAACATTGTCATTAGGACAATGCTTTGTATGGATGGAAAAGCCCACGTTCAAGCAGGGGCAGGTATCGTGATAGATTCTATCGCGGTTAACGAATATCTTGAATCGCTGAAAAAGGGGAAAGCCCTTTGGAGTGCAAAAAACGCAGCTGAGAGAGAAGGTGGAACACAATGATACTCATGATCGACAATTATGATTCTTTTACCTATAACCTCGTCCAATATCTTGGTGAGATGGGCGAACAGCTGGTAGTCGCAAGGAACGATCAAATTTCTATTGCTGAAATCGAAAGGCTTGCTCCAAGCATCCTGATGATTTCGCCAGGTCCTTGCAGTCCTGATGAAGCAGGTATCAGCCTTGAGGCTATCCGGCACTTTGCCGGGGAAATACCTCTTTTTGGCGTATGTCTCGGGCACCAGGCAATTGCACAGGTATTTGGTGGAGATATCGTGAGGGCGGATAGGCTGATGCATGGAAAGACTTCAGCGGTGTACCATGACGGAAAAACGATTTTTGAAAAGATGGACAACCCTTTCCCTGCGGCTCGCTATCACAGCCTGATTGTGAAGAGAGAGACGATTCCGGATGTGCTGGAAATCTCCGCTTGGACAGAAGAAGGGGAAATTATGGCATTACGACATAAGGAGCTTGCGGTGGAATGTGTCCAGTTCCACCCGGAATCCATTTTGACGCTCCCTGGCAAGCAGCTGCTGCGGAATTTCATCCGCAAGCACTCCCTTCAGCCACAAGTGCTCTAAGGAGTGATCAACCTATGCTGATGTTTTTAAACGGAAGGATTGTGGAGGAGAAGGAGGCAAGCATTTCTCCGTTGGATCATGGCTTCCTGTACGGACTTGGCCTTTTTGAAACCTTCCGCATATATAACCGACACGCTTTTCTGTTGGATGACCATCTTCGGAGACTGAATGAGGGCCTTCGAATGATAGGTATCGATGGATGCTATAGCCGAAAAGAAATCCTCGATGCGCTTCATACTCTTCTTAAAGCGAATAGATTGGACGATGCGTATGTCAGGTTAAATGTAACAGCTGGAATACACGGGGTGGGTCTTCGAGATAAGCTGTATACTAACCCAAATCTGCTCATTTTTATGAAGCCGGTTGATCCTGATCCTCCTCTTTCAGAAAAAACTGCGGCTATCCTGAAGCTGAAAAGGAATACGCCTGAAGGGGAACAGAGGCTGAAATCCCATCATTACTTAAACAATGTGCTGGCAAAACAAGAAATGAAGGGCTCTAATTCGGCTGAAGGGATTTTTCTGACAGCAGAAGGATATGTTGCGGAAGGAATCGTCTCCAATCTTTTTTGGCAAAAAGGGGGAGTGCTTTTTACCCCGTCAGTCAAAACAGGTATCTTAAACGGAATTACTCGCCAATTTGTCATGAAGCTTGCAAAGGATGCGGGATTTGAGGTAAGAGAAGGGTTCTTTTTACCGGAAGAGATACAATCCGCGGAGGAAGTTTTTTTAACAAATTCCATTCAAGAGATTACTGCTGTCGCAAACTTTGATGGATTGGAGCTGCCGGGGAAAGTCGGACATACCGTGAAAATACTTCATCGCATGTACGCTGCTTTGAGGGAACAGATTTGGAGCAAGGACGAAATTTTTACTGGAGGATGAGCTGGATGGCTGGAAGTAACAGCGGAGTGCTGACTGCGGGTCCGTACCGCCTTGAATATCATAAAAAGACAATCGTAATGGGTATCCTTAATGCTACGCCGGATTCTTTTTCGGATGGCGGAAAATATAGCAGAATGGATGCAGCGCTTGCACATGCAGCGAAAATGGCAGAGGATGGGGCGGACATTATCGATATCGGCGGCGAATCGACCCGCCCTGGGTCCAAGGAAGTCTCAGTAGAGGAAGAATTAGAAAGGGTAGTCCCTGTCATTGAAGCAATCTCCCGGAGAATTGACCTCCCTATTTCCATCGACACATATAAGGCGGAAGTGGCTCGGCAAGCGGTGGATGCAGGGGCGACAATTATTAATGATGTTTGGGGAGCAAAGAAGGACAAGTCTATGGCTAGTGTGGCGGCGGAGACTGGCATGCCGATCATCCTGATGCATAACCGTGAGGGAAGGGGTTATCAGCAGTTTATGCGGGATGCACTAAATGATCTCTATGAAAGCATCGCTATTGCAAGAGAAGCTGGCGTAAAGGATGAAAATATCGTGCTTGATCCAGGAATCGGCTTTGCGAAGAACCTCGATGAAAATCTTGAGATGATGCAAAAACTGGATACGCTTGTTGCGTTGGGGTATCCTGTGCTACTTGCCACTTCAAGAAAGTCAATGATAGGAAAAGTGCTTGATCTTCCTGTGGAAGAGCGGATGGAGGGGACTGGTGCTACGGTATGCTTTGGAATCCAGAAAGGGTGCCAGATCATTAGAGTCCACGATGTAAAAGAAATGGTGCGGATGGCCAAAATGATGGATGCTCTTATGGGGAAGGGGAAAGAAAATGGATAAAATATATGTAAACGGAATGCAATTTTACGGTTACCACGGGGTTTTCCCGGAAGAGACAAAGCTTGGCCAGCGTTTTGCCGTTGACTTGGCGGTGGAAGCTGACCTCTCCAAAGCTGGTAAAAGCGACCGCTTAGAAGATTCCATTAACTATGCTGACCTTTATGAAACGTGCCGGGAAGTAGTAGAAGGAAAGCCGTTAAAGCTTGTTGAAGCGGTTGCGGAAAAAATAACGGCAGCCGTGCTCGCCCGATTCCCGCTTGCTGCAGCGTGCACCGTAAAAGTGATCAAGCCTGATCCTCCTATCCCTGGACATTATCATTCCGTTCAGGTGGAGATCAGAAGGAGCAGGCTATGATAGAAAACACGAGTTTTATTGCACTTGGCTCAAACATGGGTGACCGTTTTTATAATCTGGAACAAGCCGTCCGACATCTCGACAGCAATGAAAAAATAGAAGTGGTAAATGTTTCATCTGTTTACGAAACGGATCCTGTCGGCTATGAAGAACAGGCGCCTTTCCTTAACATGGTTGTAGAAGTACGGACAGATCTCGATCCTTTTTTGCTACTTGAGACATGCCATAAAATCGAGCAGTCACTTGGGAGGAAAAGGGAATTAAGGTGGGGTCCGAGGACGGTAGACCTTGACATTCTGCTCTATAATCAAGAAGATATTGAGACAGATACACTTATTGTCCCGCACCCTAGAATGTGGGAAAGGGCTTTTGTATTAGTCCCGCTTAGCGAAATTAACCAGTCAGCAAGAGTGCCAATACCAGCGGGTCCATTTGAAACCATGTATGATCAAGAAGGAGTTCGAATATGGAAGCAGAAAAATGGGGAAGACGTATTCGCGCTTTTCGAAAGCTGAAAGGCTATACCCAGGAAAGTTTCGCGAAGGAACTCGGAGTTTCCGTCTCTGTGCTTGGAGAGATTGAACGAGGAAACAGGGTTCCGACAGATGCTTTTGCTCAGAAAGTGGCTTCAATGCTTGACGTCAGTATCGATGAACTCGCACCAAAGGACGACAGCTGCCAATGGTCAAGATAAAGAATAAACAGAGAAGGAGGTAAACGATGCTAAAAATTGGCGATATTGAAATGAAGAACCCTGTCGTTCTTGCTCCAATGGCCGGTGTATGCAACTCAGCTTTTAGGTTGACGGTCAAGGAATTCGGAGCAGGCCTTGTATGCGCGGAAATGGTCAGCGACAAGGGAATTGTCTTTCAAAACGAAAAGACAATGGATATGCTTTTTATCGACGAGCGGGAGAAACCGCTTAGCCTCCAGATTTTCGGGGGAGAAAAGAAGACGTTAGTGGAAGCGGCTAAGTTTGTCGACCGTAACTCGAATGCCGATATTATCGACATCAATATGGGCTGCCCTGTACCGAAAATCACTAAATGTGATGCAGGAGCAAAGTGGCTGCTCGACCCTGATAAGATTTATGAAATGGTTTCGGCAGTGGTCGACGCTGTCGAAAAGCCTGTCACTGTAAAGATGCGGATGGGCTGGGATGAAGACCATATTTACGCGGTGAAAAATGCCCAGGCGGTTGAACGGGCTGGAGGAAAGGCTGTAGCTCTTCATGGGCGCACCCGGATGCAGATGTATGAAGGTACAGCCAATTGGGATATCATTCGCGAAGTGAAACAATCTGTTGGAATTCCGGTCATTGGAAACGGAGACGTGAAAACGCCACAGGATGCAAAAAGAATGCTGGATGAAACAGGCGTTGATGGCGTGATGATCGGCCGGGCAGCCCTTGGGGATCCTTGGATGATCTATCGTACCGTTCGGTATTTGGAAACCGGAGAATTGCTTGGTGAACCTTCAGCGCGTGAAAAGATCGATGTTTGTATTCTTCACCTCGATAGGCTGATTGGATTGAAAAATGAACATATTGCTGTCAGAGAAATGAGGAAGCATGCAGCTTGGTACTTGAAAGGAATCAGGGGTAATGCCCGTGTCCGCAACGCAGTGAATGAGTGTACGACAAGAGAGCAGCTTGCTAATCTTTTAAACGGATTTGTGGAAGAAATCTCCGCACAAGAATCCTTTGCTGGATGACGTTGACATTCGATGTATGATTCTCTATAATACTTTTCATATTTACTTAGACTGCCAGTCTGAATTCTGGCAGTTTTTTATTGTTCTGGAGGAAGCTGCCGGGACTTCGTCAAAAATTGCGCTTGAATGATGGGCATGTATGTATTTCACCTAGACTCATTTATCTTTTTTTGTGTAAAATAAAAGGTATATCCAATTTAGCGGCATATATAAAAATTTCTATTATTACTGGAGTGAATCCGATGAGTCATGAAGAATTAAACGATCAACTGCAAGTGAGACGGGAGAAAATGGAGGCTTTTAGAGAGAAAGGCCTTGACCCGTTCGGCAAGCGTTTTGAAAGAACCCATATGACTCGGGAGCTTGTAGCCGAGTATGGAGAATTAGAAAAAGAAGAAATTGAGGAAAAGAACGTAGCTGTGAAGATTGCAGGACGTATCATGACAAAACGCGGCAAGGGAAAAGCCGGTTTTGCGCATATCAAAGATCTTTCAGGACAACTCCAAATCTACGTCCGTCATGATAGTGTAGGCGAAGAGCAGTACGCTATTTTCAATGATAGTGATCTTGGTGATTTAATCGGGGTCGAAGGTACGTTGTTCAAGACGAAGGTTGGAGAACTATCCATTAAAGTCAGTGAATTTGTCTTCCTGTCAAAAGCGCTTCGCCCGCTGCCGGACAAGTTCCACGGTCTTAAAGATGTAGAACAGCGTTACCGCCAGCGTTATCTTGATTTGATTGTGAATGATGAAAGCCGTGAAACCTTCATCAAACGGAGCAAGATCATTCAGTCGATGCGCCGTTATCTTGATGACCACGGCTACCTTGAAGTAGAAACGCCAATGATGCATGCTATCGCCGGTGGTGCATCTGCACGTCCGTTCATCACTCATCACAACGCGCTGGATATGACGCTTTACATGCGAATTGCTATCGAATTACATCTCAAGCGCCTTATTGTTGGCGGTCTTGAAAAAGTATATGAGATCGGTCGAGTGTTCAGGAACGAGGGAGTGTCCACACGACACAATCCGGAATTCACGATGATTGAATTATATGAAGCATATGCGGATTTCCATGACATCATGGCACTGACAGAAAACCTCGTTGCGCATATCGCTCAAGAAGTATGCGGCAGCACTATCATCCGTTACGGTGAGTATGAAATCGATTTGAAGCCTCAATGGAAGAGACTTCATATGGTCGATGCCATCAGAGAATATACTGGCGTTGATTTCTGGAAAGAAATGAGCGTGGAAGAAGCTCGCCAGCTTGCGAAGGAACATGGCGTCGAAATTACTGAGCATATGCTTTACGGTCATATCGTTAACGAATTCTTTGAACAAAAAGTAGAAGAGAAGCTCATTCAGCCAACCTTCATCTATGGTCATCCGGTAGAAGTATCTCCGCTGGCTAAGAAGAATGATGAGGATCCAAGGTTTACGGACCGCTTTGAGCTATTCATTGTAGCAAGGGAACATGCTAACGCGTTCACTGAATTGAACGATCCAATTGACCAAAAGGAACGTTTTGAAGCACAGTTGAAAGAAAAAGAGCAGGGCAATGATGAAGCACACGATATGGATGAAGACTATATCGAAGCACTAGAGTACGGTATGCCGCCAACAGGAGGCCTTGGCATCGGAATTGACCGCCTTGTTATGCTGTTAACCGATTCACCTTCTATTCGTGACGTACTGCTATTCCCACAAATGCGCCAACGCTAAAAGGCAAAAACAAAGCGCGGGGTTTGGGTGACTTAAAGGATAGAGTTTGTTAAATGGTCCGGTTGATTTTCACTCCAGGATGCCTCGCTTTCCGGCGCGGCGTACGAGCTCTCCTTCTCTTTAGTCACTCAATTGTTAACCAATATCTTTAATCAACTCTAGAAAGGTCAGATCATTATTTTTAAAGGGATCTGGCCTTTTTGTTAGTTTTTTTGGATAGATCAGCCTATTCACATAAACTTGTTGAAGGCAAACTTGCTTTAAAAAAATGAGTTGCGTGAAAAGTTTTACTTTACATTTCCGTTAAAAAACTGTTAAAAACATATTGCCACATTGGTATTACGGTGGTATATTAATATCTGTTGCTGCGAGTCACCAAGATAGCAGCTACTTTAGAGAAAAAAGAACATAAAAAACTTATTGACATCAGCTTTATATGCTGGTAGTATATAAGAGTTGCTTCTTTTAAAGGGAACCAACGAACTTGCTCTTTGAAAACTAAACAAACAAGCGTCAACAAACAATAATATGATGGTCACTGACCATCAGCCAACGTTTTATTTGATGAGCTAATCACTCACTCTTTTATGGAGAGTTTGATCCTGGCTCAGGACGAACGCTGGCGGCGTGCCTAATACATGCAAGTCGAGCGGA
>NZ_LT630004.1:494067-590610 GCF_900111815.1 Bacillus massilinigeriensis
ATGCAGGTTACCCGCGACAGGACGGAAAGACCCCGTGGAGCTTTACTGCAGCCTGATATTGAATTTTGGTACAGCTTGTACAGGATAGGTAGGAGCCTTGGAAACCGGAGCGCCAGCTTCGGTGGAGGCGTCGGTGGGATACTACCCTGGCTGTATTGAAATTCTAACCCGCGCCCCTTATCGGGGCGGGAGACAGTGTCAGGCGGGCAGTTTGACTGGGGCGGTCGCCTCCTAAAATGTAACGGAGGCGCCCAAAGGTTCCCTCAGAATGGTTGGAAATCATTCGCAGAGTGTAAAGGCACAAGGGAGCTTGACTGCGAGACCTACAAGTCGAGCAGGGACGAAAGTCGGGCTTAGTGATCCGGTGGTTCCGCATGGAAGGGCCATCGCTCAACGGATAAAAGCTACCCCGGGGATAACAGGCTTATCTCCCCCAAGAGTCCACATCGACGGGGAGGTTTGGCACCTCGATGTCGGCTCATCGCATCCTGGGGCTGTAGTCGGTCCCAAGGGTTGGGCTGTTCGCCCATTAAAGCGGTACGCGAGCTGGGTTCAGAACGTCGTGAGACAGTTCGGTCCCTATCCGTCGTGGGCGCAGGAAATTTGAGAGGAGCTGTCCTTAGTACGAGAGGACCGGGATGGACGCACCGCTGGTGTACCAGTTGTTCTGCCAAGAGCATCGCTGGGTAGCTATGTGCGGACGGGATAAGTGCTGAAAGCATCTAAGCATGAAGCCCCCCTCAAGATGAGATTTCCCATAGCGTAAGCTAGTAAGATCCCTGAAAGATGATCAGGTTGATAGGTCAGAGGTGGAAGCGCGGTGACGTGTGGAGCTGACTGATACTAATCGATCGAGGACTTAACCAAAAAAGAAAAGCGGAGGCGAAGAGCTGAAGCTGGACAATTAGGCATACTCATTCTTCTTTACCTTCTGAAACATACATTATCCAGTTTTGAGGGAATGAAAAATTTCTCTTGAAAAATTCATAAAAGACATTATAATAATAAATGTCTTTAAAAATGTCTGGCGGCGATAGCGAGAAGGTCACACCCGTTCCCATACCGAACACGGAAGTTAAGCTTCTCAGCGCCGATGGTAGTTGGGGGTTTCCCCCTGTGAGAGTAGGACGCTGCCAGGCTAATCACATATTATTCCGCAGTAGCTCAGTGGTAGAGCATTCGGCTGTTAACCGAACGGTCGTAGGTTCGAATCCTACCTGCGGAGCCATTTAATTTACACCTCGCAGGTTTGACATGCTTCCATAGCTCAGTAGGTAGAGCACTTCCATGGTAAGGAAGAGGTCAGCGGTTCGAGCCCGCTTGGAAGCTCTGTAAATTAATTATTGGCCCCTTGGTCAAGCGGTTAAGACACCGCCCTTTCACGGCGGTAACACGGGTTCGAATCCCGTAGGGGTCACCATTAACGGAGGATTAGCTCAGCTGGGAGAGCATCTGCCTTACAAGCAGAGGGTCGGCGGTTCGATCCCGTCATCCTCCACCATTTTTGGACAAACCAATATTATTCACACCATGCCGGTGTAGCTCAATTGGTAGAGCAACTGACTTGTAATCAGTAGGTTGAGGGTTCAAGTCCTTTCGCCGGCACTTTGTGGAGGGGTAGCGAAGTGGCTAAACGCGGCGGACTGTAAATCCGCTCCCTCCGGGTTCGGCGGTTCGAATCCGTCCCCCTCCACCACTAAAAAAACGGACATATTTGTCCTTTTTTGTATTTTATCAATGGGCTATAGCCAAGCGGTAAGGCAACGGACTTTGACTCCGTCATGCGTTGGTTCGAATCCAGCTAGCCCAGCCATTTTTGTGAGCCATTAGCTCAGTCGGTAGAGCATCTGACTTTTAATCAGAGGGTCGAAGGTTCGAGTCCTTCATGGCTCATTTTCTTTGCGGAAGTAGTTCAGTGGTAGAATACAACCTTGCCAAGGTTGGGGTCGCGGGTTCGAATCCCGTCTTCCGCTCTGTTACGGGGCCTTAGCTCAGCTGGGAGAGCGCCTGCTTTGCACGCAGGAGGTCAGCGGTTCGATCCCGCTAGGCTCCACCATCACACTACATATACTTATTCAGCCTTAAATCTAGCCGATTTAAGGCTTTTCTTTGTTTATTGGGCGTTTTTTGATATGCAGATGGACTCAGAAATGATGATAGGTGAGTAGAATAGCCATTGGTAGGCAGCAAGCTCATTAACAATCTTTAAAATCAACCAACTTTGAGTCAAAATCAACCACCTCACGAGATAAATCAACCATGATGAGCGGGAAATCAACCAACTATAATGAGAAATCAACCAACATGGCCTAGGAATCAACCAGAGGTAAAAAGCCAAACCCTAAATGACAATTTTAATGAAACCCGGTTTAGCAAATGAACCTAATCTGCGGCCATTCATCCAACCCCCTGAGCAATCAACCAGGCTTCGGCGGAAATCAACCAACTTTGAGTCAAAATCAACCACCTCACGAGTTAAATCAACCATGATGAGCGGGAAATCAACCAACTTTAATGAGAAATCAACCAACATGGCCTAGGAATCAACCAAAGGTAATGAGTTGAGACCAGAGAATAACAATTTTTAAACATCCTCGGACTGGATAAAGATCCTTCAATGGTCGATATAAAATAAGAACGCAGACAAACTTATAACGGCTTATACGAGCAACCTTGCTAGCCTCATGTATAGATATGCATGACTTTGTCGAGTTGAGTCATTGTCATGAAAGAAGTTACAATACATGATATAGGGGAGGTTGGTAAATAATGAGAAAGATTTCTGTTATTGGTATGCCTATGGATTTGGGGCAGATGCGCCGTGGTGTTGACATGGGTCCTAGTGCAATTCGGTACGCGGGAGTTGTGGAACGTTTGCAGGTGCTGTTTGACGAAATAGAAGACAAAGGGGATATTGCAGTAGGAAGGCCGGCAGTGAAAATTGACCCGGAATCTAAACTGCGTAATTTGGAACTAATTGCAGAAAAAAATGCCCTGCTCGCTTCCGAGGTAGAACACATTGTGAACGAAGGTTCTTTTCCGCTTGTACTTGGAGGAGATCATAGCATTGCAATCGGGACGCTCGCAGGGCTGGCTAAGAACTATCATAAGCTAGGAGTTATTTGGTATGATGCTCATGGCGACTTGAATACAGCAGAAACATCGCCTACAGGAAATATTCACGGTATGCCGCTTGCGGTCAGTCTAGGCAAGGGTCATCCAATGCTCACGGGCCTTGGAGGGGATGCTCCTAAGGTATTGCCGGAGAATATTGTGCTAATTGGTGCAAGAGACCTTGATGAAGGGGAGAAAGCATTGATTAAGGAACTTGGCATCAAGGTGTATACGATGCATGAAATTGACAGATTAGGAATGGCAAGAGTAATGGAAGAGACAATTGGATATCTGAAGGAACGTACGGACGGCGTTCACCTGTCCCTTGACCTTGATGGCCTTGATCCGGCAGATGCACCTGGAGTGGGTACGCCTGTAGCTGGCGGCATCAGCTACAGGGAAAGCCATTTGGCGATGGAGATGCTTGCAGAATCAGGCATCATTACGTCCGCAGAGTTTGTTGAAGTGAACCCAATCCTGGATGAGAAAAATAAAACAGCAATCGCTGCAGTTGCCCTGATGGCATCATTATTCGGTGATAAACTTCTATAATTAAATGCAAAAAAAGGCAGCAGTTTTTTACTAGCTGCTGCCCTTTATATAAAAGCATGTTAACATGCTTTTCCACCATTAAGTAATTGGTATTTATTTAAGAGTTGGTCAAGCTTTGTACTAACCGCGATGACCCTTTGATTGGAGAGGGAAGTGTTCGATGCAAGTCTTACCATTTCATTGCGGCAGTGTTCAATATCCTCAAGCAGCCTTTCCAGGCACATGGACATCCCATCCTCTACTTTCAATTTACTACAATAATTTTACCCAATAGCTAGCTTTTTAAACGAAAAGATAAGTTTTTTGTTAAAATAATGAGTGGAATGAAACTTTTTAAGTTACCAGACGTATTTAAAATAGCCGCAGCAGAGCGGAGGGGAAGAATGGAGACCATCGTAAAGAGAAGAATCAAGCAAATGATCAAAGGCGACCAGAACGCCTATGAGGAAATAGTTGAACTGTATAGAGACAAAGTCTTTCAGCTCTGCTACCGCATGCTTGGCGACCGATATGAGGCGGAAGATATCGCGCAGGAAGCTTTCATCCGCGCGTATATCAATATCAAGAGCTTCAACCAGAATTTGAAGTTCTCCTCATGGATATACAGGATTGCGACGAATCTTTGCATCGACCGGATCAGGAAGAAGAAGCCTGATTATTATCTTGATGCAGAAGTTCCCGGGACGGAAGGGCTCAACATGTATTCGCAGGTTTCAGCCGATACAGCACGTCCCGAGGTAGAGCTTGAAAGCCTAGAACTACGCGACGAAGTGCAAAAACAAATTGCAATGTTACCCGAAAAATACCGATCAGCTATCGTATTAAAGTATATTGAAGAGCTATCCTTGAACGAAATAAGTGAAATTCTCGATCTTCCGCTAGGGACGGTGAAAACAAGGATACACCGGGGAAGGGAAGCCCTCAGACAGCAATTGAAAAATGTATAGTGAGGTGAATGGAGTGAGTTGTCCAGATCGCATCGTTGATTACATGCATGATTATTTGGATGAAGAAATAACGGAAAGCAATAAGCAGGAACTCAAACAGCATCTTCAAGCCTGTCCTGATTGCGAACAGCATTTCAGGGAGCTGGAAAAAGCCATCGCTTTTGTGCAGAGCACCTCTCACATCAAGGCACCTGACGGGTTTACAGCAGGTGTCATGGCAAAGCTTCCGCAGGAGAAGAAAAGGCTCAAAATGGGCAGATGGTTTAAGAGGCACCCGCTGCTTTCCGCCGCTTCGTTATTCCTAATGTTGATGACGGGCAGCATTTTCTCCACATGGAACGAAGACCAGGAGTTTTCCGTTTCGAAGCAGCCGAACCTTGTAGTGGAAAATGGTACGGTAACAGTCCCAGAGGGAGAGGTTGTGAAAGGGGATGTGGTTGTTCGTAACGGCAAGCTTAATATCGAAGGTCAAGTTCAGGGTGATGTCACAGTCATTAATGGCGAGAAATACCTTGCGTCTGCCGGCCAGGTAACAGGAGAAATCGAGGAAGTAAACGAAGTATTCGAATGGATCTGGTACCATATCAAAGAGGCAGCCAGTAATGCTGCCAGCCTGTTTGAGGGAGAGGAAAAAGACCAGTCACTCCAGTAATGAAGGAGTGGCTGTTTCTTATTTCAGTGCTATAATTCGGTTATCATTCATATTTTAAACAAGTGATATGTTATAATAAGAAAAGTCTGGCTTGGAAGATTTTCATCTAGGACATACTTATAAGAAAAAAGTTTTGGAGGAAGGGCAATGTCGATCGCTGATTTTGATATTTTAAAATATCTTGCCAATATTGTTGACATTCTCCTAGTCTGGTTCGTCATATATAAGCTGATCACTGTCATCAGGGGTACAAAGGCTGTTCAGCTCCTGAAAGGGATCTTCATGATCCTGTTTGTCAAATTTATCAGTGATTACTTTGGGCTGAAGACGCTCAGTTGGATGATGGAGCAGGCGTTGACATGGGGATTCCTCGCGATTATCATCATCTTCCAGCCTGAGTTGAGAAGGGCACTCGAACAATTGGGACGCGGTCATTTGTTCTCAAGGACTGGCCTTCAGGAAGAAGAGGAAGAAGAAAGGATGCTTGAGTCGATCCTTAAAGCAACAGATTATATGGCAAAGCGCCGGATTGGTGCGCTGATGTCCGTTGAGAAAGAGACCGGCATGAGCGACTACATCGAGACAGGAATCCAGTTGAACTCAAGAATTTCTGCCGAGCTTCTGATCAACATCTTTATTCCGAATACGCCGCTTCACGACGGTGCGGTCATCATCCAGAAGAGTACCGTTGCTGCGGCAGCCTGTTATCTGCCTTTATCCGAAAGTCCTTTTATCTCTAAGGAACTGGGAACAAGACACAGGGCTGCACTAGGTGTCAGTGAAGTGACAGACAGTATCACAATCGTTGTTTCGGAAGAGACAGGGAGCGTTTCCCTAACGAAGAACGGGGAATTGTACCGGGATTTAAATAAAGATAAGCTGCGAGAGCTCTTGCAGAGCGATCTGGTAACCCCGTCAAAAACCAAGCAGGCTGGTTTTGGCCTTTGGAGTTGGAGGGGAAGGGGTAAGGAAAATGGATAAGTGGATTGATAACCCATGGTTCATGAAAGGTGTCGCTCTCGTTCTTGCCATGCTGCTGTTTGCCTCCGTTCCTAATGATAATAAACCGTTAGTTGTCAATGTGCCTTCAAGCACAGTATCGGAAACGCTGCAGGATGTCCAAGTGAAAAGCTATTACGATACGGAAAACCTTGTTGTAAGCGGTGTTCCTGAAACGGTCGATGTGACGATAAAAGGACCGAAGAATATTGTTCAGCAGACAAAAGGGCTGAGGGACTTTGAAATCTACACAGACCTTACCAAGCTTGAAATGGGTGAGCATCGGGTGACCATTATGGCGCGCAATATATCAGACCGCCTGAAGGTGACCATCAAACCTAAATATGCTGACGTTTCCATACAGGAAAAAATTTCCAAAGAGTTCAAAGTGGATGCCGAATTCAACCGCGACATGGTTGATGAAGGTTACTCTGCCGATGCGCCTGCCGTAACACCAGGAAAAGTAAAGATTACCGGTGCGAAAGATATCATTGAAAAAGTCAGCTACGTGAAAGCAACGGTGAATCTAAATGAACCGATTAAGGAAACGATAGAAAAAAATGCGGTTATTCAAGCATTTGACCGAAATATGAATAAGCTGGACGTTACCGTCGAGCCGAGGGTTGTCAAGGTGACAATTCCAGTAAAAAGTTCAAGCAAAAAAGTTCCAATAGAAATCCAGCAAAGCGGAGATCCCGCACCTGGCATTTCTATTCAGTCAATGGAATTAGATAAAAAAGAAGCAACGATTATTGCTCCTCCCGATGTCTTGAAAAGTGTTGAAAAGGTTCGGGTGGAAGTCGATATAAGCAAAATCACCGACGATACAGAACTTACACTTCCAGTCATCATTTCCAACGGTGTGGTCTCTGTAACGCCTGAAACTGCGGTGTTGAAAATCAATGTCACCAAAGCAGGCGACGCTCCTGAAGAAGAGGAAGATAACCAGGGAGTGAGTCAGGCAGCGAACGACCAAGAAAAAACCTTTTCCAATGTCCCGATAGGGGTGGAAGGAAAAGCCGATGATTATAATGTTTCTTTTATAAATCCTGAAAGCGGTCGCCTGAACCTGTCAGTATGGGGGCCAGGTGATGCTGTCGCCTCTGTGGGGCCGGGAGATTTCGGGCTTCGAATTAATGTTTCGGGCCTTCGGGAAGGCGAGCATAGTGTCGCTATTAAAGTATCAGGTCCTAACAATATCAATTGGAAGGTATCGGATACGACAGCAAACATAAAGGTTTCGAAAAAAGAAGTGTAAATCACAGCAATTTCCACACAAGGAGAGATTGAAAGAATGGGTAAATATTTCGGTACTGATGGAGTACGCGGAGTCGCAAACAGTGAATTGACTCCAGAGCTTGCGTTTAAGCTTGGTAGGTTTGGCGGGTATGTCCTGACAAAGGACAAAGACCGTCCGAAAGTCTTGATTGGACGCGACACCAGAATCTCCGGCCATATGCTTGAAGGAGCATTGGTTGCCGGCCTGCTTTCGATAGGTGCAGAAGTGATGAGACTTGGTGTGATTTCCACTCCTGGAGTAGCATATTTAACGAAAGCAATGGATGCAGAAGCAGGAGTTATGATTTCCGCTTCGCATAATCCCGTAGCGGATAACGGCATTAAGTTTTTTGGCCCTGACGGCTTCAAGCTTTCCGATGACCAAGAGGCAGAAATTGAGCAACTAATGGATTTAGATAAGGATGAGTTACCGCGCCCTGTGGGAGCCGATCTCGGGCTAGTAAATGATTATTTTGAAGGCGGACAGAAATATCTTCAATTCTTGAAGCAATCGGTTGATGAAGACTTCTCGGGTATACATATTGCCCTTGACTGCGCACACGGCGCTACATCTTCCTTGGCGATGCACTTATTCGCTGACTTAGATGCGGATATTTCAACGATGGGCGCCTCACCGAATGGCCTCAACATCAATGATGGAGTTGGCTCGACTCATCCGGAATCCCTTTCTGCCTTCCTGAAGGAAAAGGGAGCAGACATTGGGCTAGCATTTGATGGTGACGGAGACCGCCTTATCGCGATTGACGAGAATGGGGACATTGTGGACGGCGATCAGATTATGTTTATCTGCGGAAAGTATATGAAGGAAATGAAGCGACTCAAGCACAATACAGTTGTTTCCACTGTCATGAGTAATCTTGGTTTCTATAAAGCATTGGAAGCGAACGAAATCAACACAGCGCAGACAGCTGTAGGTGACCGCTATGTCGTGGAGGAAATGAAGAAAAGCGGATTCAATCTTGGCGGTGAGCAGTCAGGGCATATCATTTTCCTTGATTACAACACAACCGGCGACGGCCTCCTAACAGGACTTCAGCTTGTGAACATCATGAAGGTGACAAACAAGCGTCTTTCCGAGCTTGCAGCAGAAATGAAGAAATTCCCGCAGGTGCTTGTGAACGTCCGCGTGAAGGACAAATACCATGTAACCGATAATGAAAAAGTGAAGGAAGTTATCGAGGCGGTTGAAGGCGAAATGGGCGGGAATGGCCGCATCCTTGTTCGCCCTTCCGGTACAGAGCCGCTTGTCAGGGTGATGGCAGAAGCGCCTTCCGAAGAGCTATGCCGCTCCTACGTTAACAGAATTGTCTCTGTAGTGGAATCGGAAATGGGCCTTAAAGAATAGTGAAATGGATATATGCACGGGAGAACCCTTCGGTAATCCCGTGCATATTTTATATGGTGCGGGAGGTTTAACCATTTTTCACAGGGGAAAGGTAAGAAACGCTTTTCCAATTTCTTTTTTCAGTTGACGGAAGATAAAGATTCAGGTATGATTATCCTGTTTTTGTACCATCAAAAACGGAATATATTGTATGGAGGGAGGGCTAGGAAAGGAAGTAAAAACGAAAGCGCCAGGACTGGCTCTGAACGGAACGAGACCAGTTGACGAGGTGGAGGTTTATCGAAATTTCGGCGGATGCCTCCCGGCTGTAAGGCACAGCCGCGAATCCTTTCTTTAAAACACTAGGGCAACCTTGTGGACAAAGGGAAGGGAATGCCAAAGGCAGCCCCAAATTGGGCGGCCATAAATAAAAAAGCAACAGAGATAAGGGGGCAAGTCCCCCAAAAGGTTTCTTGCCCCCTGATCCGATTAGGAGGAAAAGAAAATATGTGTGGTATTGTTGGATATATTGGAAATAATGATTCAAAAGAAATATTGTTGAAGGGCCTTGAAAAGCTGGAGTACAGAGGCTACGACTCTGCTGGTATCGCAGTAGCAAATGGCGAGGGCGTGCATGTATTCAAAGAAAAGGGCCGTATTGCGGAATTACGAAAAGCTGTTGATGCTGATGTTTTCGCAGCAACTGGTATCGGACATACACGCTGGGCAACTCACGGTGTGCCAAGCAGGGAGAACTCCCATCCGCATCAAAGCCAATCAGGCCGCTTAACGCTTGTACACAATGGCGTTATCGAGAACTATGACATTCTAAAGCGCGAGTATTTGCAAAATGTTCCTTTCAAAAGTGAAACAGACACAGAGGTTATCGTACAGCTTGTAGAGCTGTTCGTGAACGAAGGAAACACTGTGGAAGAAGCTTTCCGCAGAACCCTGTCCCTTTTGCACGGATCATATGCGCTCGCCCTTATTGATGACAAGGACCCTGACACCATTTATGTAGCGAAAAACAAGAGTCCGCTACTTGTCGGCTTAGGCAAGGAATTCAACGTTGTTGCAAGTGATGCGATGGCAATGCTTCAAGTAACGAATGAATATGTTGAGCTGATGGATAAGGAAATGGTCATCGTAACAAAAGAGAAAGTGACCATCAAAAACCTTGACGGCGAAATAGTGGATAGAGGCTCTTATATTGCAGAGCTTGATGCGAGCGATATCGAAAAAGGCACTTACCCGCACTACATGCTGAAAGAAATCGACGAGCAGCCGCTTGTAATGAGAAAGATCATCCAGAACTACCAGGGTGGAGAAGGCGCGCTTGAAATCGATTCTGATATTGTAGCAGCAATGAAACAAGCGGATCGCATCTATATCATCGCAGCAGGTACTTCCTATCACGCTGGCCTTGTCGGCAAGCAGTTCATTGAAAGAATGGCGAAGCTTCCAGTTGAAGTTCATATCTCAAGTGAGTTTGGCTACAATATGCCTCTCCTTTCCGAGAAGCCGCTATTCATTTTCATTTCCCAGAGCGGAGAGACTGCAGACAGCCGCCAAGTACTAGTCCAAGTGAAGGAAATGGGTCACCCAGCGCTCACGATTACAAACGTTCCTGGTTCTACACTTTCCCGTGAAGCAGATTTCACGCTTCTATTGCACGCAGGCCCTGAGATTGCCGTTGCTTCAACAAAGGCATACACGGCGCAGTTGGCTGTACTGGCTATCCTTGCAGAAGTAACAGCAAAGAGCCGCGGATTCGATGTAGAATTCGACCTTGTGAAGGAGCTGGGAATCGTTGCAAGTGCAATGGAATCCTTGACTGACTCCAAGGAAGCTTTCGAAGACATCGCTCGCGAGTACTTGACTGTTACAAGGAACTGCTTCTTCATCGGCCGTGGAATCGACTTCTATGTTGGCCTAGAAGGTGCTTTGAAGCTGAAAGAAATCTCCTACATCCAGGCAGAAGGCTTCGCCGGCGGAGAACTCAAGCACGGCACTATCGCACTGATCGAAGAGGGAACACCAGTTATCGCCCTTGCGACTCAAGACTACGTCAACCTAAGCATCCGCGGAAATGTGAAAGAAGTAGCAGCGCGCGGAGCGTATCCTTGCATCATTTCGATGAAAGGCCTGGAAACAGACGGAGACCGCTTCGTCCTTCCAGAAGTGCATCACCTATTAACACCTCTTATCTCTGTAATCCCACTGCAGCTCATCTCCTACTACGCAGCGCTTCACCGCGACTGCGACGTCGACAAGCCAAGGAACTTGGCAAAGTCTGTTACAGTGGAGTAGGGTTAGGGAGTTTGTAGTTTAAAAAATGTGGATTTGAAATAAAGTTGCACCGTTTTTCGGGGCTGTCCAAAAAGTCAGTGAAAGTTGAACTTTTGGCGCCCCTTTTTTGCATTTTTCTCTCTAAAAAAATACAAAAAAATCATCCTTTTTAGTATTATGAAGTTGTATTCTTGCAGGTACCCAAAGTCTCCAGTCAATATCCCAATGAGAAGGCTGCCAGTTCCGAAGAACCATCCATATTTTTGGATTTTTTTAATTCGGTTTAGGAGCAGTACAACTAGAAGAGAACCCATGCCAATAGATCCGATCTTTCATTTTGTCAATTGCATCTCTTATATCTCCAGAAAGATTCAAGTAGAATTTCTTTCTAATAGATTCAAACTCTGAATCAAAAGATTTCAGCAAAAATGGAGGCCAAGGGGGTGTCAAATATGTTTGACACCCCCTTGGCCTTGTTTTATTATATAGGTGTAAAATTTCTTTTACAGCTTGTAAATGTGGAGGCATATGAATTGGACAATCGAATCAAGGAGTATAGAGAGAAAAACAGTCTTTCACAAGGAAAATTAGCAGAATTGTGTAATGTAAGCAGGCAAACGATTAATGCTATCGAGAATAACAAATATGATCCAAGTTTACAATTAGCATTTGATATTGCAAGAAATTTAAATGTTGTAATGGAGGATTTATTTATACAATCAGAAAATGGAGGAAAAGGGAATGGATAAATCTAGAAAAAATATTGTTGTTTTAGCCTTTATTATATTTGGTATATTATTGGGATTTGCATTATACAAATATTTACGGTTTGGAACTATTGATGGAGGAACAGTATTCTTTAGTTTTATTGCCCTATCATATTGTTTTAATTGGCTCAATTGGGGTAACCACGAAGGAGGTGGCAAGAAAGACGAATTAGACAAACATATTGAAACTCAAAGTGCTAAGATAGGATATTTTGTGTTAATGATTTTAGCTAGCTTAATTCTATTTATATCTGAAGGAGTAGCTAATTTAAATGATATCGATAATTATCCTTTACTCATTGTGGTTGGTCTTACTTTTGTTACACTTCCAATTACAGAATTCATATATTCAAAGAAGTTTAAATAATTTTATCCATCTTATGTCCACCGCTACCTGTGCTGGAATTTTAGTCCACTGCTGTCTAAATCTTCGTGAAGAATATGAACAAATTTGCTGCTGAAGTCTTCAGCAGTTTTTTTTTATTAGTTTCTCATACTTGGAGCACGTATAGTCTCATTCATTATAACTCTCATTTATAGGTTTAGTTACAGTGAACTGGGGTATTGGGCAAAGTAGGCCCTTTCCAAAATTTCCTTATGAGGGTTATTTTCAACGAATTTCGTGAAAGATGAGAGTAATAGTTAATGAAGGAAGGGATGAGATAGTTGGCTAAAAAATTGCCTCCATTCTTAAAAAAGCTCAGTTATTTCGGAAAATCGGAAAACATGACAGATCATGCGACAATCGCACCTGACGACCGAGATGCTGAAAAAGTATATCGACGGCGCTGGCAGCACGATAAGGTAGTCAGGACGACTCATGGTGTAAACTGTACGGGTTCCTGCAGCTGGAAGGTCCATGTAAAGGATGGAATCATCACTTGGGAAACGCAGCAGACAGATTACCCGACGACAGGGCCTGATATGCCAGAGTATGAACCGCGAGGCTGTCCAAGGGGTGCCACTTTTTCATGGTATACATACAGCCCAGTCAGGATCCGGTATCCGTATGTTAGAAGTGCACTAATCGAATTATGGAGAGAAGCATTCAAGGAACATAAGGATCCAGTTAATGCTTGGAAAAGCATTGTCAGCAATCCTGAAAAAGCAGAAAGGTACAAGGCTGCCCGCGGTAAAGGCGGATTTGTCCGCTCCAGTTGGGATGAACTGAACACATTGATCTCTGCTTCATTGATTCATACGATTCAAGAGTATGGTCCAGATCGGATTTTTGGATTCTCCCCAATTCCGGCCATGTCAATGGTTAGCTATGCGGGAGGTGCCAGGTTCTTGAATTTAATAGGTGCCCCTTTATTAAGCTTCTATGATTGGTATGCAGATTTGCCGCCGGCATCACCGCAAATCTGGGGAGAGCAGACAGATGTCCCTGAAAGCTCTGATTGGTACAACTCCTCCTATTTGATCGTATGGGGTTCAAATCTCCCGCAGACTAGGACACCGGACTCCCATTTTTATGTAGAGGCAAGGTACAGAGGGGCAAAGGTGGTCGCAGTAAGTCCGGATTATGCCGAATTCGTCAAGTTTGCTGATAAATGGCTGCCTGTTCAGGCTGGTATGGACGGAGCTATTGCAATGGCGATGACTCATGTCATTCTAAAGGAATTTTATGTTGATCAGCAAGTTGATTATTTTAATGATTATGTAAAAAAATACACGGATTTACCGTACCTGCTGCTTCTGAAAAAGAATGGAGATTTTTACCAAGGGGATAAGTTCCTGCGGGCTTCCGATATAGGCCGACAGACTGAAAACAGTGAATGGAAGACCGTTGTCCTTGATCAGTCATCAAATGATTTTGCTGTCCCTAATGGAAGCATTGGTCATCGCTGGGAAAATAACCAAAGCTGGAATCTCCATATGAAAGATACGGATAATCAGCTGGATGGGATTGAACCTGTTCTGACTCTCAAAGGGATGGAAGATGAAGTGGTGATGGCAGGCTTCCCATTTTTCGGTCCAGATAAGAAGGAAATCCTTAAAAGAGGCGTGCCGGTTAAGAAAATAACAAAAGACGGTGAAGAAATGTATGTGACGACCGTCTTCGATATGCTTCTTGCGAATTGCGGTGTGAATCGTGGGTTGGCAGGAGATTATCCGGAAGACTATGACGATTTACAGCCTTACACTCCGGCCTGGCAGGAATCCATTTCAGGAGTCAGCAGGCAGGACTGTGCTCAAATAGCGAGAGAGTTCGCACAAAATGCCATCGATTCGAAAGGAAGATCGATGATTATCATGGGATCAGGTATCAACCACTGGTATCATTCTGACATGATTTACCGGGCCATCCTGAATCTTGTATTGTTGACAGGCTGCCAGGGAGTAAACGGCGGTGGCTGGGCTCACTATGTCGGGCAGGAAAAAGTCCGCCCTCTCGAAGGCTGGCAGACAGTCGCCATGGCAAGAGACTGGGGAGGACCTCCAAGGCTGCAAAATGGAACATCATTCTTCTATTTTGCTTCCGAGCAATGGAGGTACGATAATCAAACATCGGATGAACTCATTTCACCATTGGTTGATAAGCCTACTTACCAACATCCAGGTGATTATAATGTGCTGTCAGCGAGACTAGGATGGCTGCCTTCTTACCCTCAGTTTAATGACAATTCAATCAAAATTGCCGAGAAGACTGGCAAAAGTGATAAAGATGCAATTATTAAGGATGTCGTTCAGCAGCTGAAAGAGGGGAAGCTGAAATTTGCCATAGAAAATCCAGAAGATCCAAAGAACTTCCCAAAGGTTCTGTTTGTATGGCGCGCAAATCTGATTGGCAGCTCAGCTAAAGGGCATGAATATTTTCTTAAACACCTGCTTGGCACACATCATGGCAATTTAAGTGAACAAAATGAAGAGGAACTAACAAAAGAGATCAGCTGGGTGCAGGATGTTCCGGAAGGTAAGCTTGATTTAATGATAGATTATGATTTCAGGATGTGTGGAACCGGGTTATACTCTGATATCATTCTTCCATCAGCGACGTGGTATGAAAAGTACGATGTATCGAGCACAGATATGCACCCTTTCATCCATCCGTTCAATCCCGCCATCACGCCGCCATGGGAGGCAAAGTCCGATTGGGATGCATTCAAGAATCTCGCCAAGACATTCTCTGAAATGGCAGAAAGATATTTTACTGAACCTGTGACTGACCTGGTTGCTACCCCTCTCTTGCATGATTCTAGAGATGAGATTTCTCAATCTTATGGAAAGATCCCAGACTGGAAAAATGGAGATATAAAACCACAACCGGGAGTGAATTTGCCTCGTCTCCACTTGGTCGAGCGTGATTTGACAAAGGTATACGACAAGTTCATCGCACTCGGTTCGAATGTGAAGGAATCAATCGGATCAAAAGGGATTGGGTGGGAAGCTGCCAAGGAATACGAAAAGCTGAAAGCTATAAATGGTACTGCATCACAAACAAAGGACTATAAGGATTTGCCAAGCCTGTATACAGACAGAAATGCCGCGGAGACGATTCTTACGTTATCCAGTACCACTAATGGTTCCCTGGCAATGAAAGCATGGGATGCATTGGAAAAGAAAACGGGCCTTGAGTTGAAGGATCTTGCTGAAGAACGGGCTGAGGAGCACATGTCATTTGCAGAAATTACAGCGCAGCCGCGGAAGGTTATTTCATCGCCAGTCTTCAGCGGGTCAGAAACTGGGAACCGCCGCTATAACCCTTTTACCACGAATGTGGAACGGCTAGTGCCATGGCGAACTTTGACAGGGCGGCAGCATTTCTATATGGATCATGACCTGATGATTGAATTCGGTGAGGAGCTTCCTAACTTCAAGGCTCCGCTTCATAAGCTGGCTTTTTACCGAGGTGATCATGAGCCCGCTGCAAAAGGGAATGAGATAACCCTTAGCTACCTGACGCCTCATTATAAATGGTCCTATCATAGTACGTATGGAGATACCCTGCCGATGTTGACTTTATTCCGCGGAGGTCCTCATGTATGGCTGAATAATGAGGATGCTGCTTCTGTTGGCATAGAGGATAATGATTGGATTGAAATGTATAACCGGAACGGTGTGGTTGTTGCGAGAGCAGTAGTCAGCCATAGAATGCCAAAAGGAATTGTCTTCATGTATCACGTGCAGGAGCGCTACATCAACGTGCCGGGTTCTCCGATCACGAAACAGCGCGGCGGTACGTTCAACAGTCCGACACGTATCCATATCAAGCCGACCCAGATGATTGGCGGGTATGCGCAATTGAGCTATGGATTCAACTACTATGGACCAACCGGAAACCAGAGGGATGAGAAAGTAGTGATCCGGAAAATGAACAGGGATGAGGTGGAATGGCTTGAAGATTAAGGCACAGTTCGGAATGGTCATGAATCTCGATAAGTGCATTGGCTGCCATACTTGCAGTGTTACTTGCAAGAATACCTGGACGAACCGGCCTGGAGTGGAATATCAATGGTGGAACAATGTTGAGACGAAACCAGGAATTGGCTACCCGAAAGGATGGGAGAACCAGGAACTGCGAAAGGGAGGATGGGCCCTCAAGAACGGGAAGCTGGAACTAAAAGCCGGGGGCCGAGTCAATAAATTGCTGAATATATTCTATAATCCTGACCTGGCAGATATGGATGATTATTATGAGCCTTGGACGTATGACTATGAGAATTTGATACAAAGCCCTGAGAAGAAGCATCAACCCGTGGCAAGGCCAAAGTCACAAGTAACAGGCGAGTACATGGACATCAAATGGGGTCCAAACTGGGAGGATGATCTTGCAGGGGTGCATGTAACGGGGAAGAAGGACCCAAACATGGCAGGTCTTGATGAGCAGATTAAATTTGAATTTGAACAGGCATTCATGATGTACCTGCCAAGAATTTGCGAGCATTGCATGAATCCTTCCTGTGTTTCTTCCTGCCCGTCTGGTGCGATGTACAAGAGGGAAGAAGACGGAATTGTTCTTGTCGATCAGGATGCCTGCCGCAGCTGGAGATTTTGCATGACTGGCTGTCCTTACAAAAAAGTTTATTTTAACTGGAAAACACAAAAGGCTGAAAAATGCACTTTCTGTTACCCGCGAATTGAAGCAGGACTGCCAACCGTCTGTTCTGAAACTTGTGTGGGCAGGCTGAGATATATCGGGATCGTCCTCTATGATGCGGATAAAATCAAAGAGGTTGCATCCGTTCAGGACGACAAGGACCTGTATGAGGCTCAATTGGGTATGTTCCTTGACCCGCATGACCCCGAAGTGATCAAGGAAGCGAAAAAAGAAGGAATCCCTGATGACTGGATTGAAGCAGCCCAGAGGTCACCTGTCTATAAGCTGGCTGTTGAACAAAGGATTGCGCTTCCGCTTCACCCTGAATACCGGACGCTTCCTATGGTCTGGTATGTTCCGCCATTGAGCCCGTTCGTGAGCGTTTTTGGCGGTCAAATCGATGATCTTGATCCGAATATCATTTTTCCGACGATTAACCAGTTCCGTATTCCAATTGAATATCTGGCAAATCTCTTTACGGCTGGTGATACTGAAGTGATTAAGTCGGTACTTCAGAAGCTGGTGGCAATGCGTATATACATGCGCCAGGTGAATTTGGGTAAAGAACCGAACTTGGATGTTCTTGAAGCAGCAGGAATGACCGAGCAAGTAGCAAGGGATATGTATGAGCTTTCGGCCATCGCCAAGTATTCAGAACGCTATGTCATTCCACCTTCCCACAAGGAAAGAACAGGGGATATGCATTTTATGCAAGGAAACGCAGGCTTTGAAGACCTTGCTCAGGATTGTGAATCATGCAGCGTCGGATCTGAACGTGATCCCCTCTATTATTATGGTGAAGAATACTGGAGGGATTTGGATGAACCAAAGCCAAGTGGTTTATAAGTTGTCTTCCATTTCGCTGCACTACCCGGAAAAAGAGTGGAAAGAATACATCTCAGAGCTTTATGACGAAACAAGTTTGATTGATGACGTTCGTTTACGTGGAATGATCGGACATTTCCTGGACTACGTAGACAGGAGCAGCATGGAAAAATTGTGCCAGAACTATGTGTTGACGTTTGATTTCAATGAAAGGAGTACGCTCTACTTAACTTATTCTGTATTCAAGGATAACCGGGAGAGAGGTCCTGCACTAGTGAAGCTTAGGAATGAGTTCCTTGAGGCAGGAGCGAATCTGGAGAGTGATGAGTTGCCTGATTACCTTCCGCTGATTCTCGAGTTCGCTTCCATCACGGAGACAGAAAAATCAGCAAAGATTCTCAAACTGCACTACCGGGCGATTGAGCGGCTATGGCTAGAGCTGGAATCGATGAACAGTCCATACCATTATTTGCTGGGTGCATGTGTATTGTGTATCAAGCAGCTTAGAACGAATGAGCAGACCAGTAGAACAGATGAAAGGAGAATCATATGAGCAGCCTTGATCTCTTTCTATGGGTGATTTTTCCTTATATTTGTCTGACGGTCTTTGTGTTAGGACATATATACCGCTATCATACTGATCAGTTTGGCTGGTCGGCTAAATCGAGCCAATTTCTCGAGAAGAAGAAGCTAAAATGGGGAAGCATCCTTTTCCATTGGGGAATCATCTTCGTGTTCTTTGGCCATGTTGCCGGTGTGCTTGTTCCGAAGATCATTTATGACAAGATCGGGATAACAGACCACATGTACCATTTCGGAGCCGTATGGTTTGGCGGAGCAGCAGGAGTCATTTGCGTAGTCGGAGGAGCATTGCTTTTCATGAGAAGGGCGTCAGTCAAACGAATCAGAGTGAACAGTACTTTCAAGGATTGGTTATCACTAGTCCTGCTAGGCATTGTAGTCATTGTCGGATTTACCAATACAGTTGGATACACGGCATCAGGAGGAGACTTTGATTATCGGACAACGATTGGTCCCTGGTTCAGGGGAATCATGACCTTCAATCCGGAACCAGCTTATATGATTGGTGCGCCAATCGGTTTTCAGGCTCATATCCTTTTGGCTTTTGCTTTATTTGCGGTTTGGCCATTCACAAGGCTTGTCCATGTCTGGAGCTTGCCATTGGAATATCTTAAGAGGAGATACCTGGTTTATCGAAGGATGGGCCCGGTCCAAAATGTCTCCAAGAGAATTAAACCATAATAGAAAGGCTGAACGTCAGCATTCTTTGCTATTTAGTAAAGGAGGAGTCGAATATGTCAGGTCTTGCGTTGAAGAATCACTTTTCACATCAATCAATTCATGATGGTTATTATACAGAAGGACGAGATTTGACGGAATTGCTCGTAAAACTATTCAGAGAGGAACGTGCGGAGGATTGCGCCGTTGCAGCAGACGCCCTTGTGGAACACTGGGAAACGAGGACTATTGCTCATGCGGATTCTGAGGAAGAAGGCTTTTATAAGGAAGTCATAGAAAATCAGCCTGAAATGAGAGAGGATGTAATCAAACTCATTAGAGACCACGATCTAATTAGAATGATTGTGGCTGATGTCAAAGTTAGGCTGCCGATAGAAGGTGTAACAGAAGAAGTCATAGATCGCTTCAAAACCATTCTGCATCTGGTGGATATTCATAATCATGAGGAGGAAAGAGTCCTTTTCAAGCAGGATCATTCTCATCTTGAACAAATCCGCGAACAAGCTGAAAAACCAGCCTCAGGACAAGAAAAATGCAAATAGAATGAATATCGGAAAAGAGAAGCAGAGAATCCGCTAAATGGACTCTCTGCTTCTTTTAATAGGTCGATAGATCACTGAACATCGCTACTAACATTTTTGGCTGGCCAGCTTCATCTCTAATGGTGCTGATTGTCAGCCATTCAGGATAGATTTCTCCGTTTTTCTTTCTATTCCAAATTTCACCTTGCCAATATCCGTTATTATTGATCTTTTCCCACATCGATCTATAAAAATCTTTGTTATGCTTGCCTGAGTGCAGGATGGAAGGTGTTTTTCCGATTGCTTCCTCTGCCTTATAGCCGGTTACCTTTGTAAAAGCAGGATTGACTTTCCTGATGATTCCGTTCATGTCCGTCACCATCATCCCTGATTCAGTACTTTCAAGAACATTGGAGGCGAGTTTGAGCTGGTCTTGATAATATAGCCACACGACAAGAATCAGGCTGGCCAGCGCAAACTCAGAGAGAGCCATGAATCCAATTGCGTAATGCCCGGTCCAATTGAACAGGATGGTGAGGATCAATGGAGGAAAAAAGCCTCCCAGTCCGCCCATCGCAGCAACGATTCCATTCACAATCCCTGCCTGCTTTGAGAAATACATTGGAACGAGCTTAAAGATTGTCCCATTCCCAATTCCCGCCGAAATCGCCACTCCGATAACGCCGACTGTGTAAATCGGTAAGGAAGGAGTAAAGGAAAGGAGGAAACCGCTAAACGTCAGCCCCGTGAAAACAAACATCAGAATGATGAAGGAATTGAATTTGTCGCCAAGCCATCCGCCAACTGGCCGCAGGAATGTGGCAATGGTAATGAAGCCTGCTGTTCTAAGGCCAGCATCCACTTTGTTCAGATCAAAATGATTCACCAGGAAATTTGGCAAGTAAATGGTGAACGCGACAAACGAACCGAACGTAATAAAATAAAATAAGCTAAGCAGCCAAAGTTTTGGGTTTCGATACACACCTTTTATCTGTTCGCCCAGCGAAACCTTAACCTTTTTCTCTTGCCTGTCCCCGAGCAAAAAGTTTAAGGCTGCAATGATGATCAATAGGATTAGGTACATGTTAACTGTTGCCCGCCAGCCAAATTCATTTGCAATCACTGGAGCTAAAAATGCAGTAAAGGCAGTACCGATATTTCCGGCACCGTAAATTCCATTTACAAAACCATGTTTTTCCTTTGGATAATATTTAGGTAACGATGTTACACCGACAGAAAAAACAGCACCGCCAATACCAAGCAAGAGTCCACCTGTGATCAAAATTGTGATGGAGTCGGCAGAACTTATGATAAAGACGGGGAGCAAGAGGCTGATAAAACTAATGGTGAAAATCAGGCGAGCACCATACTTATTTGTCCAATACCCGATGGGGATCCTTAAAATGGAGCCGAGGATTACCGGAATAGCGGTAACGAAAGCCATTTCACTGGAAGTCAAATCAATATCAGCCGATATGTAAGGCATTAAGGAGGAAAGAACCACCCACACCATGAAACCAATCACAAGACTAGTGGTCTGAAGAACGAGTTGAAAGCTTCTTTTTTGCATACTTGTTCTCCTTTCTAGATTCTGCAACTCGATAGGCCCTCCTTTATTAAAGTACCCACATAGATAAAACTAAACCGGATTTTTTACATAATTTGTTGGTTGGTTTATAGTTAAAAAGATATGAATTTCGAAATTAAATGGAATCCTTTTTAAAAAAATTCACACCCGTAGTATAAACAAAAATTATTAATTAGGATGTGCAGGTAATGTTAGATTCCGAAAAATTAGTTTATCCAGCATTCATACGACAGGATGATGAAGGGGTATTTTGTGTGTATTTCCCTACAATCTTTCATGAATTCGGGTGGGAATACCCGTTGTCACGAGGAAAAACCAAACGTATAGCCATAAAAGAGGCACAAAAGGATTTAGCTTACTCTCTGGCAGGGATTTTATATGATAATGAAGAGCTTCCTGAATCTATCCCTATTCAAATCAATCATCTTTCCGAAGAGGCGGAGTTAATCGATATAGAAACTTCGTTTGAACCTTACGCAAAAGAGATACAGGAGCATTTAAAAGGTCGCCATTGGCATATTAATTATTATGTTGAAGAAAATGACGATTTTATAGAAGCTATTGGCTATAAAAATAATCAAGGAACATGGGATATTTTTTTAGAGAATTGTTCTGACGGTGAAATTGAAGTATTCGATTCCTTTTGCAAAAAGAATCCTGATTACCCTAATTATCCTTTCCTTTTTACAGTCAAATTAAGAAAGGAAGCTGAAGAAAAATTTAATCATTTTGTTGAAGAAGTGATTTTAAGGGGAAGGAAGCGTCTAATGGAATAATAATTTGGGTGTTTAGCTGTTAAGGATATAGAATGATAAGTTTAGAATATTAATAAGGAATTTTTACAGTACCTTGCAATAACCAGTAGTGTATGGTAAGTTATTTACAAGATGGTTATTAATTGTTATCCAGTACTGTTCAATAAACGGTACTGGATATTAAAAGAATGGGTGATGTTGTATTGAATGTACAATTTAAAAAAGGTGTATTGGAACTGTGCGTACTTGTGTTGTTGGATAAGCAAGACCGTTACGGCTATGAACTTGTTCAAAAGATTTCAGATCAAATTGAGATATCGGAAGGCTCGGTTTATCCACTGTTACGACGACTGACCAAGGAAGAGTACTTTACAACATATTTGCAAGAATCAACGGAAGGGCCACCACGTAAGTATTATAAGCTAACAGAGAAAGGCCGGGATTACCTTCAGAGATTGCTGACAGAATGGAATGAGTTTTCTAATGGAGTCAATCAATTAATTAAGGAAGGTGCGGAAAGATGAATAAAGAACAATTTTTGAAACAATTGAATGCTTCATTAGAAAGGCTTCCGCAAGATGAGCGGCAGGATATATTACAAGATTACGAAGAGTATTTCGCAATTGGATTGGAAAAAGGGAAAACGGAGCAGGAAATATCGGCATCCCTTGGAAACCCAAAGCAAATTTCCAGGGAGCTGACAGTATCTTACCGTCTTGATCAAGTCGAGCAAAAGACTACTGCTGGAAACGTAATGCGAGCAGTTTGGGCAGTTATTGGATTAGGATTTTTTAATTTAGTCATTGTATTAGCCCCTTTTGTTGCGCTGGTAGGAGTTATTATCGCAGGATGGGTGTCTGCTATATGCTTCATTCTTGCTCCTTTTAGCGTATTAATTAATCTTTTTTTAGGCACATTTCGATGGTTTGATTTGTTCTTCACAGTAGGTCTTTGTGGTATTGGTATTTTCCTTGCTATGGGGATGTTTTTCGCTACAAGTGCTATAAGTAAAGGGTTTATTCGTTATATGAAATTTAATGCCTCGCTTGTGAAAGGTGGTTTGAAACATGACTAGTATTAAAAAATTATCTATCCTTGCTCTTTTTCTGTTAGTAATTGGTGCGGTAGGTTGTTTGTTTACATTTTCTCAAGTGACGAATATGGGAGTGAATAAAGAGATAAAATCGATTGCAGATGAAGTAGCGGAAGTAGAAGTTATTTCGGACAATGCAGCTGTTGAAATCATCCCGACTGCTGATACTAAAACTAGTGTGGAGTTATTATCAAAAGGAGTAGATGTATCTCAGCTTAGTTTTTCTGCAGATGTGAAAGGAAAAAAGCTTAAAGTTATATTAAAAGATCAACGCTCCTTTCGCATTGGTTTACAAATTCAATCAATAGTTTTAAAAATGTACGTGCCCGAGAAACTTTATAAGTCGTTTTCAGTTAAAAATGATAATGGAAAAGTACAAATGGCTGAATTGGATATAAAGAGTTTGAACGTGCAATCACAAAATGGGCGAGTTGAATTAAACGATATAAAATCTGAAAAAGTAGAAGTGAAACTTGCTAATGGAGAGATAGATCTTAATAATGTAGAGGGAAATCTGATAGGGTCTTCAAATAACGGAAAAATCTCCCTCGTCACAAAAGACCTGGATCAGAATATACACTTGGAAAGTGACAATGGGAGAATTGCAATTAAGACGGATAGGGAACCAACCAATGCAACCTTTGATGTTCATGTTGACAACGGGAAAATCGATATTCTCAATAAATACAACGGAAATGCCGTGATTGGTAAAGGTGAAAACTTGGTTAAATTAGAAACCAACAACGGGAACATTAAGGTAACGAAATAGGAATAAAGTGAAAAAGCCCATTCCATTGGAATGGGCTTTTTCAGTTAGAATCTACTTAAGAGCTTATTATAAAAATAAACCATATATGTATAATACTAAATAGTTCTGAAAAATGTTTATTTGTGTAAAATAATAACTGCTAGAATGCTGGTGTAGTCAATATTATGGGGGAAGAGTGAGATGTTTTCCTTTTTTCATCAAAATAGTTCTTTGGTGGGATAATAAGTGGAGCAGTACAAAGACTATGTATTAGGGTTACCATTGCTATAAATACAGAGTATATTTAAGGATTGTTTTTCGTTCTTGCACTGGTCCTTTATATCGTTTGGAAGAGGAAAAATCAATTAAGGAGTGGGTGAAAGAAATGATATTCAAGGAGCTGACGTCACCTGCAAAAAGGTTTATTTTTTATGCTGTATCAGTTTTTGCGGCAGTTTGCTTTGTTTTTTGGGAATTCGCAGAGGAACTTATTGAGAAAGAATTACATACATTCGATATAACTATCATAAATTCGGTCCAATCATTTATTTCGTTTAAACATACAAAACTAATGATGTATATCACCTTTTTGGGCTCATTTAAAGCGGTTATTGGGATAGCAATCATCACAATGATTATCATGCTCTTCAATAAGAAAAGGTGGGAAGCATTATTTTTCTCTATAGCAGTGTTAGGTTCTGCCATCTTCAATTCGATACTAAAATGGATTTTTCAACGAACAAGACCTACGATTCATCCAATTATTCAAGAAACAGGATATAGCTTTCCTAGTGGGCACTCTATGGTTGCATTTGCGATGTATGGAATGTTAACGTATTTCATCGTGCTTTTTCTAAGGAAAAGGAGTGCAAAAATAATAACCATCGCATTCTTTTCCGTCTTAGTTTTATCTATAGGTCTAAGTAGAATTTATCTCGGTGTTCACTATCCTAGTGATGTTATTGCAGGTTTTTCAGCTGGCGGTGCGTGGCTGGTTATTTGCTTAATCTTTTTAAAAATCATTTTAGAGACTAGGACCAAGACGGGAAAAAGGGACATTAAAGACATATAGTATTGAGCATATCTAAAGGGTGTTTAGAGAACGTCGGCTCATTCGGCAATGAACAAGAGACTGACATTTATCCAAACAACCCATTGTAAGTTTCAACGTGTAACAGGTCTAATCCCAATGTAGGGGCATTTAAATCCAACAAGTTTCGCAATAGGAATTGAGTAAACCGACTATATACTTTTATTGCATATAACAAAGTTTAATAAAAAATCCTGCATTGATTTGCAGGATTTTTTTGTTCTAAAAATGGAACTGATTGAATATTTTACCTTTTCCGGGTATATTCAAATTAAGAATTATACTTAGGAATGAAGAGTTTTTATGCATTTATTATAAATGAAGACAATGATTTTTTTATTGAAACGATGGAAAGAGAAGAACTTTGCGAGTTTATTATAGTGGCAGCGAGGATAAGTGGATTGCAAACAGATGGGGATATAACAGAAGAGTGGAGAGAGTGGTGACAAGGTAAAAGGGGAGAAGGGCTATATTTCCCTAAGAGGACGGAGGAGAATAATGGGGAGATTTATAGATGATTTAGCTGGAGCGATTTATGATCTGTTCAAAAATATAATAAGAGGTTTTTGCTATCTTTTGGCTGGAATGCTAATAGTGGGGCTACCACTGTATCTCATTGCATGGATATTTGACAACGTGTATTGATTTGCGAAATTCACTTGGTAGAGGTTTCTAGGTTGAATGACAAGCTGAATATGAACGTTAAAAAATCGAGAGACGTTTTGTTCGGACAGACGTCTCTCGATTTTTTTTAGCATTAATCAAACGTTTGATTAAATTAACAAGTCAATTGGGATATTTTTAAAAATGTGAGACTATATCCCTTTATAATTCGTATATAAATAGAGTAGCCAATCTAAAATATATTGGAAGTGTGCTGTGTGATAAAAAATAAAAAACTGTTCTATATTTCCCTAGTGTTTTTCGTTGCATCTTTTGTTTTGAATTTTCCTTTTCCGCATGAGGGTCCGTATGGCGAGACTATTGCACTTGCTTTTAGTATCCCTATTTCTTCTGCCGATGGATTGCAGTATGTAGGCATTGTTTCCATTGTGTTATTGATTACAAGCCTAATTCTTCTTGCCAAATCGATCAAAAAATATCGCGGGGGCGTTATTTGGCTTGCCTTTGCTATCGCTGTTTTTGCCCCATCCATGATGGCCACTGCTTATCAACAGACTCTTGGAACGGATATTTATGCTATTACTTATGAACAAGATCAAAGTAATTGCGAATTCAAAATGACCAATGAAAAGACACTCCAGGGAGAGTGCAAGCTGCCTTTTGAAAACTATAGCAATAAAGCTGTCCAATTTACTGTTGGTTTTTATGAAAAATACTATTTTGAAGAGGATGTACCAATGATTTCACTCATGAACAATAATGCTCCTTATGTGGTGAAGTTAAAAGGAAATGAGAAAAAAACCGTGAAACTCAAGTCGAGCATAGATGTTTCTGAATTGAAAGAGCACATTGGGGATGGCAGTGCATCAGGCGTAAATATTTTTATTAAGTCAGGAGAAAAAGTAAGAAGACTATGAGACATCTAACACCTCTTAATTTAAAGGGAAATCCTAGTAAAGAAAAGGTGGGGAAACAGTTGGATCCAAAAGAGTTAAGCAATATGAGGTTGAAGCAAGTCGCTGTTACCAATGGGATTTTTTTAATAGCTTTTATCATCCTGTTTGTGGTTACTAGTGTTTTTACGATTACAACTTCACAATTCAACATTGTTCTAGGGGCAGTACTATTGCTTCAAAGTATTTATGGACTAATAAAAGGTGAAACTACAAAATCATTGATTCCGATTTTTGAAAGAGTAGCGAACTATGAAAAACAAAAAATGGGGAGAGAATGGAATAAACAACAAAAAGTAAATAACATTAGTCGCTTAATATTAAGTTTTTTCCTCTTTTTTCAAGCTTATAGTTTAACAGACAATATCTTTGAATTTGACTACATGATAATGTTCATCATGACTTTCTTCATTTTAGTATTGATCAATATTAGTTTGATTTATCATTTTAGAAAGGTGGATCGCTCCACCTCAGAAGCAGATTTGAAGGGATACACTCGGGATTCATACTTTTTTGGTATTGTTCTAGCAATAGTGTTCTTATTTCTAATGGTAGGCATGATTGTTTTTTATCTTTTTTAGGAGCGTGAGATTTATGAATAAAACGCATGCTGTGAGTTTTCCTAGCATGCGCTTTTTATTAACCGCTTTTTGAAAATAAAGGCTTACGGGCTTGAGTAAAGGAAAAAACGAAGTGAAATACTCCAGGTAAAACGATTATCATCCCAACGATAGCATATATTTGGCGAGCGCTTAAGTCTAGTGGCGGAGAGGATGCGAATAGTATTCCAATCGGCATGGTCACCCGGAGGAAAAGCAATCGAACTGAGCTTAACTGGGTCAAACGATCTTTAGGAGCTTCACGTTGAAAAATTGCTGCGCTTTGGGCATTAAAAAGCGGAAAGAACATGCCTCCAAGCAGTTCACACACCCATGCAATTGGAACTGATTGTACGAAAAACAAGCTTACGAAAGAAAGGCCGCCTCCAATCAAACCGAGGTACATCGTTTGGCAGGCTTTCGGCAGCTTTGTCAGCAGCACCATCCCGATAGCATAGCCGACTGGAAATGCCCCTGAAAAGATTGCATACTCCCAAGAGCGGCCATGAAGATCGCCGCGTATAAAAGGAACACTTAGCACCAGCGTTGCTCCTACAGCGAATTGAACTGTAGAAGAAAGAATCGTGAGTCGCAAAAGATGCGGATATTGAAAAAAGGTCCGATAGCCTTCCTTCATTTCTGTCCACCAGAATTTCTTTGTCCATGTAGCGATTTTCTTTGCGGTTGATGGAGGGATTCGTGAAAGTGCGAAAAAGCTAGCGAGGAACATAAGGGATGATAATCCGTATATGAAACGCAGAGGGATGACCAACAATAATAAGGCAACAGCACCCGGTGCGATAAAACTCATTAGTCGGATCGTTCCATCCAGCAGGCCATTTGCTTCAACAAGTTCTTTCTCTTTACATATATCAGGCAGAAGGGAAAAAGAGAGACTTGCGTAAATCGGCTGAAGCAAACCTAATATACACTGCAAGCCGAATAATCCTAATATCGGTCCTGTATCATTACCAGCTAAGTAGCCTGCCAGCGGTAATGTATAAGCTCCTGCACGAATCAATTGGATGTTTTGCAGCATTTTTTCCTTTCTAACATGGTTTAGAAACGGTGCGCTAATGCTTTGCAATAGGAGCGAAGGAATAAAGTAGATCAGCCAAAGTATGCCCATCAATTCCTTAGATCCTGTCAGTTCATAAAGCAGCAAGCCATTAATGATTCCCCCGGCAGCTCCGCCAAATTCTGAGACAATTTCGCCAAGCCAGAGTGCCTTGAACGATTTAGAGAGCTTTCTCACTCTGTAACCCCCAGGTACTGAGGAAGTTGGCATGGCGTTAAATTTTTCGAGTAGATTCTTTTATTCATAAATAAAGCCTCCAGAAGGGTATTAATATTATTCTAATTTTATTGAAGATACAATTCAATTTATTTTGAATATATTTATACTTTCTCTCATTATCTTCAACAGTGAATGAAAAAATTCATTAGTATGAAGGAAGAAAAGTATCCTGGTGGAAACGTATTTTGTTGGGAAAACATACAATTGCCACATTAGCTAGGGTGATTAATAACAAATAATGTTGATTTTAGATTAATAGCATACTATCATTGGTTTAACGTAGAAAAGGGACTTCAATTTAGGATGGACTATGGATAAAGAACGATATGACATAGTGGCGTCCAACTGAAATTCCGGGTAATTTAATTTGTAAAATTGGATTTTCAACATCAATACATATAATTTTGGCTTTTATTACCGATATAAGCTGTAGACGTTGTTAGGAATGAACAAATCGGAGTTTGGTGGGGATGTCATGTTTTTATCTAGTGTGTTTGGCGAGGTAAACTTGAGTGAGGCTATTGAAATGAAACGCAAACAATTATTGGATTGCATTCAAACATACGGGTTGAATCATAAAAAGACGATCGGTATAAGCACAGACTTAGATGAATTAATCCTTACACACCAAAGAATAAACTTTCAATCAAGCATGAGTAATAAGAGTAATCATTCCGTTTCGCACAGAGAAAAATATTATGCAGAAGAGTAAAAGTCTGTGGTAAGCAGGCTTTTTTATTTCAGTGAAACTGTTTAATTTTACTGATTTTCAATATCACGATGCATGAAGCATAATAAAAAAGATGAAAATGCCATTTCTCGAGCGGAGCTGACAAAGAAAGAAGAACAACTGCTGGAGGCTGTCGCCGGAAATGACGTTCTAGTTTTTGGTTTCACCGTAGATGCCGTCGGGGGATTTTTACATTGATCCAAAAGGAATTATGGAAGAGATATAGAACATCTAGATGCAATCTATCTCTTAAAGCGTAAATTTCTTAAATAAGGAGTTGGCTAGGAATGAAGCATGCTTTCGTCATCGGTGGGACTGGTATGTTGGCGGATGTATCGCTATGGTTGGTGGAAAGTGGCTATAAAGTTTCCGTCCTTGCGCGCAACTCTGAAAAAATGCAGCGTTTAATCGATGCTGCACCAAACAAAGATAATGTGATACCTGTGCTGGTTGACTATGAAAATGACCGTGAGTTGCGGGAATCATTAGAAAGTCTGATGACAGAGCATGGATCTGTAGACCTTGTTGTGGCTTGGGTGCATGCTGTAGCGCCTCAGGCTTTGCCTTCTGTTATTGATGTGGTTAAAAAAGCAGGAAGCAAATTGGACCTTTACCATGTCCTTGGGAGCAGCCAAAACTTATCGAAGGTCAGGCAAAGCCTGCACCTAAATGAAAACTGCCGCTACCATCAAATCCAGCTTGGTTTTATCCTTGAAGGAAATCGTTCGAGATGGCTTACAAACGAGGAAATTGCAGCAGGCGTCATACAGGGAGTATTAGAAAAGAAAAAAATCCATGTGGTAGGGCAATTGGAGCCAAAGGAAAGGATGCCGTGACTCTTGTTTAAGAGCAGGAATTAGTTTTTGCGCCCTTTGGAATAGAGAATCTAAAAAGCTTTTCTATTGAAATGTATAGGAGGGGAACAATCATGAGTTTCCGTACTGCGGCTGTTTTGCATCAAATAGAAGTTGCACTCAATAGCATAGGAGAAATGGTTATGCTGCTAGAGGAAGAGGATTTGAAGGTTAGGCCCCTGTCTGATAAGCGGTCGGTTGGTGAATTGCTGGCGCACATTGCGGAAATATGCGAAGCGGACTGGCGGATTGCGAATGGAGCAACGAAAGAAGAAATGGAAGAATACTATTCCAAGAGGGGAAACGTGGATAAAGGAAGTGTGATAAAGGCTATTGAGGCCAATTTCACAGCCCTGCAGGAAAGGTATACCATTTTTACAGAAGAGGAGCTTGCCCAGCAAATCACTGCTTATTGGGGAGTGACATATACCAGGTACGAGTGGCTGTTGGAGATATTGGCGCACCTCTACCATCACCGCGGCCAACTTCATGCCATGATACTGTATTGCTGCGGAAAGGAATGTCCTGTTAGGCTGTTTGATTGAGATTCCCACCCCTAAACTAACCCCTGATAGCCATATTTAATGTTAGAAAGCGATTTGGAGCCTTTCTAAGCTCTGCCCACTAAGAAACATGGGGCTGGGACAAGCACTAAAGAAAATGATAGGCTGCCATAATCATAAAGGATTGGACCCCAGGGTCCAATCCTTTTAAAACTTTAATGATTCGCTGTTATTTGTTTTCTTTTGGCAGCTGTAAGAATTCCTTCTAACAATAGGGCAATAATCAATGATATTCCGAATAATGGCATGATGATTCCGAGTACTGCCATGATTGCGATAAAGCTAATTGAAACTCTAGCAGTTGTTTTTGGCGGTGCGGAGAACAAACTGGCTTTTTTCCGCGTCAGCCATGTTTTCACACCCCAATACAGAACGAGAAGAAAGCCGAGGCAGACTGCTAGGTTGATGATTTTATTTGGCCAGCCAAATAAATGACCTTCGTGCAATGGAATTCCCCATGTGAACCACTTGGCAAGGATTCCGTATTCATCGTAGCCGACTTTGCCGAGAAGTTTTCCGCTATACTGGTCAAAGTATGCAGTGACTTCGGCGGCAGGGCTGACATCCAAGCCAGTGATGCCAGTATTGCTGCTTTTGGCGACAGTGTAGACTTCATCTTCCGCTTGGGGTAGCACGATGGAATACGGCTTTGCAATCTTCGCTTCTTGCGCTGATTTCATTAACTGTTCTACTTTTATCGTTTTGCTGTTAGCTGTTGTCATGCCATGGCCATTATGGTGAGCATGAGGGTCATCAGATGAAGGTGCTTCGTTTTTGCGGGTTGCCCAAGGAACTTCACTACTTTCCGACGTTGGCGGCTGCTGTGCCAATACTGGAAATCCAATCGAAGGATGTTCCTGCGAAGCAGAGTAAATGAAGTTGCCCATGAACGCGGACCAAGGTAATCCGGTAAAAATGATTGCGATCATCGGAATAGTGATAATTATGCCCGTAAGAGCGTGATACTTTTTGTTTCTCTGATTCTTCGTACTGTCCTGCTTTTTCCGCAGAGCATTTCCTTTTAGTGACATGTAAACACCAGAAATTAATAGAAAAATCGCCCAGCAGGCAGCAAGTTCCACGAGATAGTTGACCACCGTTCCACCCACAAACAAGGAACTGTGGAGATTTCGCATGATGTTCGAGAACGTGTATGCAGCATTTTGGTCGCCGACAATTTGGTTGTTCTCGTCTAAAAACAGGTACTTTTGGTCGCCTTCCTCATTGGAAAGAGTGAGGCGCTTATTGTAGGGATCGTCGAGTACGATTACTTTAGAAAGAGAGTATCCCTTGTTCTCCTCAACAGCCTTGGCAATTCCTTCGTCTATCGATAGCTTTTCTTCCACTTTGCTTTTTCCAAAGAAAACATCGTCATACAAATTGTCTTCCACATCATTATAAAATAAGTAACCGATTCCGCTGATCGTCAATGTGATCAATAGCGGCATCATAAAGAGTGCGGCATAAAAATGCCAACGCCAGAATCGATTGTATAACCCCTTTTTCACTTCACCTTATCCCCCTTGTGCAAATGTTGTTAATAGGACGCAATACCGCGCGGGTTATTGAAAAATCAACCTTTATTGCAGAATCAAGCAATATTTGCGGCTGTTTTATTTTAAAAGGTAATGGTGAAATTTAAGTGAAATAGCGGAAAATTTTTCGAATAAGTTGCAATTACTATTTCGCTGATTCAACCGAGAAATCGAGTTATTCTGCTAAAATACACAATCGTGGAATTAACATCGGATCCAAAACAAAAACCCCTCGCAATGAGGGGTTACAAGATCATCCTGCAAACCATGGCCATAGCATGATTACGAGGATGGCTGCCGGGCTGAGATAGCAGACGCTGAAGCGCCAGAGTGGAATCATTTTTTTTATAAATGAATTTGTTCCAAGCTCCTGCTCGACAATGGCGCGGTCCAGTCGGAATCCGGCGAAGATGGACATGAGCAGTGCGCCGATTGGCATGAGCACATTTGAAACAGTGTAATCGGCCAGATCAAAAAATGTTCTGTCCAGCATTTTAACATCGCCAAGTACGCCAAACGATAAAGCGGAAGGGATGCCGACAAGCGCGATGAAAAAGGTAGAGAGCATCGCTGTTTTCTGCTTTTGCTTCATTCCTGCGCCTGGCTTTGAATCCGTCAAAGCGGAGACAACAACTTCCAGCATTGCGATGGATGAGGTGATGGAAGCGAAGGCGAACAGCAGGAAGAATAACGTCAGAAAGATGCCGCCGAAGCTGATCTGGTCGAACACAGTTGGAAGGACGATGAACAATAGCGACGGTCCTTCAGCAGGGTCGAGTCCGGCAGCAAAAACTGCTGGGAAGATAGCAAATCCTGCAAGAAGAGAAACGATTACGTTCAAGGCAACAATCCAGCCTGCGGAGCGGTTGATTTGGCCGTGCTCCCTCATATAGGAAGCATAGGTGAGCATCGCCGAAACCCCGAGCGACAACGAGAAGAATGCTTGTCCGAGTGCACTAAGGACAGCATCGCTGCTAATGGCGCTGAAATCAGGTTTTAAGAAGAAGCGCACACCATCCATTGCCCCATCAAGCGTGACAGAGCGGATGACCAGCACCATGAAACATAGAAATAAGAGCGGCATCATGATTTTGCTGATTTTCTCGATACCCGATTGAACCCCGCGCAGCACGATGGCAAGCGTCAGTCCGAGGAAGAGCAATTGGCCTGAAATAGCGTACAGCGGATTTCCTGAAACGGCACCGAACAATTCTCCAAGTGCTTCTGTGCCAATCCCGCTGACTTTTCCGGCGAGGGATAATCCTGTGTAGACAAGCACCCACCCGCCAATGACACTATAGAACGATAGGAGCAGGAAGCATGCGGCAACTCCCAGCCCGCCGACGAAGGTCCATTTTTTGTGTCCAAGAGTGGAGAATGCACGGAGCGCTGTCTGCCCGCTAGTGCGCCCAATCAGAAATTCCGCGATCAGGACAGGCAAGCCGAGCATCAGTGTAAAAAGTAAAAATAAAAGCAAAAACGCGCCGCCCCCGTTTGTTCCCGTTGTATAAGGAAACTTCCAGATAGCGCCGAGACCGATGGCCGATCCAGCGGCGGCAAGAATGAAGCCGATTTTTGAAGCCCAAGCATTTCCCTTGATGGCACAACACCCTCTTTCGTAAAAATTATTTCTATTGTATAGCAATAAAGGGGAAGAGTCACTACTTTACAAAAAGGCCGGGCACCGTCCAAATTTTGGACGTGCTCCGGCCTTGGGATTGTTCTTTTTTTAGACAGGCGTACTTTCCTGTTCCATTACCCTGATGGATTCCGCCACTTTGACCATCATCGAGCATTCGACCCGCTTGCGAAAAACGTTGCAGCTGAAATCGTATGTTCCGTTGAGAGAGCCTGTGGCGTGCAAGGCATTGGCAGGGCAGCCGCCGCTGCAGTAAAGCTTTGCCCAGCAATCTTGGCATTCCGGTTTCGCGTAGCAATTGCTCTCTTTGAACTCGCATTGAATGCCTTGTTTCGTGATTCCGTCCCAGATGTTTCCCATGCTGTATTCCGTATCTCCAACGAACTGATGGCAAGGGAAGAGCTCACCCCATGGTGTAACTGCAAGATATTCTGTTCCTGAGCCGCAGCCGGAAATTCGTTTTTGAATGCACGGTCCTTCCGACAGGTCAAGCATGTAATGGTAAAAAGTAAAAGGACGGCCTTCTTCGCCGCGCTTCAGCATTTCCTCTGCAAGAATCTCGTACTGCCGGTAAATTTCCGATAGATCCTTTTCCGTCAAGGCATACGTCTCCTTAGGGTCGCAGATAACCGGCTCCATTGAAAGCTTATCAAAACCTAGGTCGGCAATATGGAAAATATCGTTCGTAAAATCGATATTGTGCTTTGTGTAAGTGCCGCGGACGTAGTACTCCTTGTCGCCGCGCTTTTCAATGAATCGTTGGAATTTCGGAACGATATGGTCATAGCTGCCTTTTCCGTTAGCAGTCTTGCGGAGCCTGTCGTGAACTTCTTTTCTGCCGTCAAGACTGAGGACAACATTGTACATTTCTTCGTTAAGGTAATCGGTAACCTCGTCGTTCAGCAGCATGCCGTTTGTTGTAAAAGTAAATCGGAAGTTTTTCTTCGCTTCCTTTTCTTTGCTTCTGGCGTAAGCAACGACTGCTTGCACCGTTTTCCAGGCCATCATCGGCTCGCCGCCGAAAAAGTCGATATCGAGATTTCGATGATGCCCGGAGTTTTCGATAAGGAAGTCGATGGCGCGCTTGCCGACTTCTTCGCTCATGACAGCGCGATCACCGCTGTATTTTCCTTGGCTCGCAAAACAATATTCGCACGAAAGATTACATGTATGCGCAACGTTTAGGCAAAGCGCTTTAATGTAGGTTTTCCGCTTTTTTAAATCGAGGGAGAGATCCTTGAACTCGTCATCCGTGAACAGCTGTCCGTCCTTCACAAGTTCTGCAACGTCAGCAATCGTTTCCCTTATTTCTGCTTCCGTAATACTAGGATGATGGTTGAGCATCATTGATGTCATTGTGTCTGCATCGTTATCTTCATAGAGAGCGATGATGTCGTAGGCCAGATCGTCCACGACATGGACTGAACCGCTGTAAGTGTCCATTACGATGTTATAGCCATTTAGTTTATATTGATGAATCATACTGAACTCCTTTTGATGATAAAAATGGCCGCCCACCTGGAATGCAGCTGGGCGGCAAGTGTTTCTTACCTGTTCCTTGCGTTTTCGCATTTTTGGTTGGCAACCCCGCAAGAAGTCTTGCATGCAGATTGGCAAGATGTTTGGCATGCGCCGCAGCCGCCATGCTTTGCAGTGTCGACAAGCTTGCGTGTGCTCAATGTAACGATTCTTTTCATGACGATACAACCTCTTTTATGTAGTTTTGTAACAGAATTGTGAATATTAGTGAATCTTTTCACAATTATTCCTTTCTTATTTTATCAACCTTAAGGGATAAGGGGTGATTTTGCCTGTAATTTTAAAAAAATCGACACATTCACGTTGTTGAAATATCGCATGCAAGTCACGAAAGTGGGAATAGGATTTATAGTATGACAAAATATACTTATATCAAGGCGGAAAATCGAGCGAGGAGACTTGACATGGAATTTTACCGGCATGGCAAAGATGAAGTAATGAGTGAGATTGATTCCAGGGAAAGTGGATTGACAAAGGAAGAGGCAGCATCACGGCTGGAGAGGGACGGCTATAACGAAATCGCGGATAGGGAAAAGGTACCGACGTGGAAGCTGTTTCTTGAAACGTTCAAAGATGCAATGGTGATTGTTCTTCTTGCCGCGGCTGCTGTACAGATCCTTCTCGGCGAGATGGTCGAATCGCTGATTATTTTTCTCGTGCTATTAATTAACTCGGTAATCAGCGTTGTACAGACAAGGAAAGCGGAAAGCTCACTTGAAGCGCTCAGGAATATGTCCGCACCCGAAGCAAAAGTAATCAGGGGTGGAACGAAGCAGACGATTCCTGCAAAGGAGCTTGTACAAGGAGATATTGTCTTCCTGGAAGCAGGCGACTATGTGCCTGCGGATGGACGGATACTCGAAAGCGGCTCACTGAAAGTGAATGAAGGGATGCTGACAGGAGAATCGGAAGCAGTAGAAAAGATAACAGATACAATAGCGGAGGAAGTGCCGCTTGGAGATAGGCTGAACATGGTGTTCTCAAGCTCGCTCGTCGTTCATGGACGCGGTACTTTTGTGGTAACAGGCACCGCTGAAAAGACGGAGGTCGGAAAGATTGCGGACATGCTTTCGACCGCGGAGCAAAAAGATACACCGCTTCAACGGAAGCTGAACGATTTTAGCAAAAAGCTAGGCATTGGCATCCTGTTGCTCTGTATCGCAATTTTTGCTGTCCAAGCATTGCGGATTTGGTTTGGCGGAAGCGAAGGCGATACGACAACAGCGTTGCTGCAGGCGCTTATGTTCTCTGTGGCCATTGCAGTTGCGGCGATTCCTGAGGCGCTGCAGTCGATTGTCACGATTGTTCTGTCTGTCGGAACAAATAAAATGGCAAAGCAGCATGCGATTATCCGGAAGCTTCCAGCGGTTGAAACGTTGGGCTCGACAAGAATCATTTGTACGGATAAGACTGGAACGCTGACGCAAAATAAAATGACGGTTACGGATCACTTTCTGCCATTCCAAACGAATGAGCGGCTTCCAGAAAATCACGAGGATTGGAGCGAGGCGGAGCGGCAGCTTGTTCGGATTGCGGTCCTGTGCAATGATTCCTACATAAATGAGGACGGCAAGGAAGTGGGCGATCCAACCGAAGTGGCGCTAATTCAATTTGCTGAAAAGCATGGGAGGAAATATGAAGAAATTCGTGCGAGCTACCGCAGGAAAGCGGAGCTGCCGTTTGATTCTGACCGGAAAAGAATGTCGACAATGCATGATATCAATGGGCAGAACTGTATGCTCGTAAAGGGTGGACCGGATGTCATGTTCCGCCAGGCGAGTGCTGTTTTTGTTGATGGGCAGGAGCAGCCGATGACGGATGATTTGCGAGCACGGTTTGAAGGCGCGAACGAAGAGTTCTCGAAACAAGCCTTAAGGGTGCTGGCGTATGGGTACAAGATTTTGCCTGACGGGAAAAAGACACTAAGTCTCGAAGACGAAACGGATCTCGTTCTCGTCGGATTGACTGCGATGATGGATCCGCCGAGGGAAGCGGTTTACGGTTCGATTGAAGAAGCGAAAAAGGCCGGCATCAGGACGATCATGATTACCGGTGACCATAAGACGACAGCACAGGCTATCGGCAGGGATATTGGGCTGATGGACAGCAATGATATCGCGGTTACCGGCCAGGAGCTTGATAGAATGTCGGAAGACGAGCTGGATCGTGAGCTAGAAAAGATTTCGGTCTATGCCCGCGTCTCTCCTGAGAACAAAATTCGCATCGTCCGCGCATGGCAGAAAAAAGGCGCGATTACTGCAATGACGGGAGATGGCGTCAATGACGCTCCTGCGTTGAAACAAGCGGATATCGGGATTGCAATGGGCAGCGGTACCGATGTGGCTAAAGACTCTGCCGCGATGATTCTGACGGACGATAACTTTGTATCGATTGTTAATGCTGTGCAAGTCGGCAGGACGGTGTTCGATAATATTAAAAAGGCGATTGCCTATTTGTTCGCAGGTAACCTTGGGGCAATCATCGCCATCCTATATGCTGTTATGCTGAACTTGCCGAATCCGTTTACTGCGCTGCAGCTGTTGTTTATCAACCTTGTGAATGACTCGCTGCCAGCCATTGCTCTTGGGATGGAAAAACCGGAACCGAATGTGATGAAACGCAAGCCGCGGGCGATGGACGAAGGAATTTTTGCAGGCGGAACGATGAAGGCAGTGCTGACTCGCGGTTTGCTCATTGGAGCGGCTGTTATCGTCTCCTTCTATATCGGACTAGAGCAATCGGATGAGATGGGCGTCGCCATGGCGTTCACCACCTTGATACTGTCTCGGACCCTTCAAACATTCGCTGCTCGTTCCAACACACAGACAGCGATTCGGACCGGGTTCTTTAGCAATAAATATGTCATCGGCGCAGTAGTGCTTGGATTCTTGCTCTACGGGGTTACCGTATTGCCGTTTGCGCGCGATGTTTTCAGCATTCCAGCGTCATTCGGTTTGAACGAATGGCTGATTGCGACAGGCATATCGGCTGGGGCTGTCATCCTCATGGAAATTGCCAAATTGCTGTTCCATCGTGAAGACTAAAAAAGCAGTCCCCTTAATGTTGTGGGGACTGCTTTCATTATTTTGCGGCAACCAGATGTGTAATAAATTCGACAACGCGTATGCCAGCGACATCTTTGATATGCTGCTGGATTGATTCATATGGATAAAGTTCAATAGAAAAGGCATGATTATAGTATGCAAATAAGCGCGTTTTAGAGCACGCCCCTTTTGCTTTTTAGCGTTTGTAATTGCTTTGACATTTATGGATTGTTAGGAGAGTATATTGGTTCCGGGAAATGGAGATTTTCGTAACGAACCAGCTTAGGTCATATCCACAGTACGCTATTTCGCCCGCAAACCATTAAAAATTGTCATTTTGATTTGTTTTTTTAGTTAACATGGGGAGTTTTTCGGGGAAAAGGGAAGCACTTTTGAAAAAGTCATACCTATAACCGGTTACAAAGGCGATAACTCCCTAGTGGGGATGCTTCAAGAAATAGGCTATCTACGGTAATCGGCCATTTATCAACGGTAATCGGGGATTTATCAACGGTAAACGTTCAGATATCAACGGTAAACCCTAATTTATCTACAGTAGATTCCAGATTATTCCTATAATCCGTGATTTCCAGCTATCAGGGAATACATAGAGATGAATCTTCGTTAAGATTTCCAACTTATATCATTTGGTATATTTGCTGCTTTGTAATAATATAAAGAACATATGGGCTGTACATTAAATAATGGAAATTGGAGTGTATTATGGAATCCTGGATACAAAGCTTAGTTGAACAGTATGGTTATTGGGGAATCTTTTTTCTCATTGCGCTGGAAAATGTATTTCCGCCAATCCCTTCAGAGGTAATTCTTACATTTGGCGGTTACATGACCACTCGATCGGATATCACGATTGTTGGCGTCATTATCGCATCGACGCTCGGTGCTGTTGTCGGAGCGGTTATTCTCTATTGCTTGGGTCTGCTTCTCGATGTGGAGCGGATGGAAAAAATTATCGACAGATACGGAAATGTCCTTCGACTCACAAAAGAGGATTTGTACAAGGCCGATTCTTGGTTTGACAAGTATGGTATATGGACGGTGCTGTTTTGCCGCCTCATCCCGCTTATCAGAAGCTTGATCTCAATACCAGCAGGGATGGCTAACATGAAATTCTCTTTGTTCCTGCTTTTTACGACAATTGGGACGCTAGTCTGGAACACGATCCTCGTGAACCTTGGTGCAAGCGTGGGAAAAAACTGGAATGATATCGTCTTGATTATGGACAAGTATTCGAATGCCGTCTATGTTCTTATTGCAGCCTCATTCGTGTTAGTTGTCATTTGGTACATGAAAAAAAGAAAAAAATCTGCATAGTAGAAATTGCACCAAGGCTGTCGGGAATTTCCGGCAGCCTTTTTTCAAGCAGATTAAACGGTTCCCTGAAAAAACCCATTGACAATCGTTACTTTAGCCTGTAACCTTTAAGGAAATTTAATATTTAGATTTTTCTTATCAAGAGAAGCGGAGGGTTCTGGCCCTGTGAAGCTTCAGCAACCTTCAACATCGCGTTGAAAAGGTGCTAATTCCAGCAAGTTTTCAGAACTTGGGAGATAAGAAGCGGACTATTCCTTTATATTAAAGTCTTCTTCTTATAGAAGGCTTTTTTTATTTTTTAAAAAAACAACTGGAGGTATCGTGATGGTAAAGATCGATACAGCGCTTGCGCAAATAGGCAATCGCAGTGAACATGCTACTGGTGCGGTTAGCGCACCGATTTATTTAACAACAGCGTACCGCCATGGAGGAATTGGCGAATCGAGCGGCTACGATTATGTCCGGACAGGAAATCCAACGCGGGAAGTGTTGGAAAAGGCGATTGCCGACCTAGAGGGAGGTGACAGGGGATTTGCCTGCAGTTCTGGCATGGCGGCGATTTGGACGGTGCTTTCGCTGTTTTCATCAGAAGATGAGCTGATTGTTTCAAAGGATTTATACGGCGGGACGTACCGGCTCATGGAACAAGGGTTTGCGAAATGGGGATTGCATAGCGTCTATGTTGATATGTCCGATGAGGAAGCTATCACTGCAGCCATTACACCCCGGACGAAAGCGCTGTTCGTCGAGACGCCGACAAATCCTCTGATGGAGCAGGCTGATATTGGGGCCATTGCGAAAATTGCCCAATCAAACGGACTCCTTTTTATTGTGGATAACACTTTTTACACTCCGCTGCTGCAAAAACCGTTAACCTTGGGGGCCGATATTGTGCTCCATAGCGCGACGAAGTATCTCGGCGGCCATAATGACGTGCTGGCAGGCCTGATTGTCGCAAAGGGACAAGAACTTTGTAATGAACTATTTCTCCACCATAATGGCGGCGGCGCCGTGCTTTCGCCGTTTGATTCATGGCTGCTGATCCGCGGCATGAAGACCCTCTCATTAAGAATGGAACGCCATGAAAGAAATGCAAAGAGCCTTGTTCAGTACTTAAAAACGCATGAAGCTGTTACAGATGTCCTCTATCCTGGCCGCGGCGGAATGCTATCTTTTCGGTTAAAAAATTCCTCCATGGTAAATCCTTTTTTACAAAGCTTGCAGACGATTACTTTTGCCGAAAGTCTAGGTGGTGTCGAAAGCTTGATTACTTATCCGACAACGCAGACCCATGCCGATATCCCAGAAGAAATCCGGGAAAAATCAGGTGTTTGCAAGAGGCTGCTTCGCTTTTCAGTCGGAATTGAAGATGCAGAGGATTTGGCCGAGGACCTAGGAAGAGCACTGGAAAAAGCAGCGCAGGAGGTCTGTATATGAAGAATGACTTTTCCATTGATACGGTTCTGCTCCACAATCAATATAAAACAGACCCAGTTACAGGCGCTGTCAGCGTGCCAATCCAGCATGCCTCGACGTATCATCAGCCTTCAGTGGACAGCTTCGGGAAATACGATTATAGCCGGAGCCTGAATCCGACGCGGGAGGCTGTGGAAAACATCATTGCCGAACTCGAAGGAGGCATACGGGGTTTCGCTTTTTCTTCAGGGATGGCAGCCATTTCAACAGCCTTCCTTCTGTTAAAGAAGGGTGACCATATTGTTCTGTCAGAAGACGTGTATGGCGGTACTTTCCGAATGGTCACAGAGGTTCTTTCCCGGTTTGGGATGGAGCATACATTCGTAGACATGACCGATTTGGAAGCAATAAAAGCTGCAATCCAACCGAATACAGCACTGCTCTACATCGAAACGCCATCAAACCCGCTGATGAAGGTAACCGATATTCGTGCGGTAAGTAAACTTGCAAAGGAGCATAGTGCCTACACTTTTGTCGATAACACGTTTATGACGCCATATCTCCAGCGCCCGCTTGAATTGGGCGCAGATCTCGTTCTTCATAGTGCGACGAAATTTCTGTCAGGACACAGTGATACTGTCGCAGGATTGGCGGTAGCGGGAACGGAGGAAATAGGAGAAAGATTGTATAGTTTGCAGAATGCATTTGGTGCAGTCCTTGGCGTCCAGGATGCTTGGCTTGTGATGCGGGGCATGAAAACATTGTCTGTCAGGCTGAAACAGTCACAGTCCTCTGCCTTAAAAATCGCTCACTATTTGCAGGATCATCGCCTCGTAAAAAAAGTGCATTACCCTGGACTAGAAAATCATCCCCAGCACATGATTCACAGACAGCAGGCTAGCGGTCCGGGTGCAGTGCTGTCGTTCGAGCTCGAGCATGAAGCGATGCTGAAGGAATTTGTCCGCCGGATGGAGATACCCGTTTTTGCCGTCAGCCTTGGAGGAGTGGAATCGATTTTATCCTACCCTGCGAAGATGTCCCATGCCGCCATGGGAAAGCAAGAGCGGGAAAAGCGCGGGATCAGCAATTGTCTTTTGCGCCTATCCGTGGGACTCGAAAGTGCGGATGACTTGATTAGAGATTTAGGGACAGCGCTGGAATCCAGCGTGAAAAATAGGAGGGAGGGTACAGGATGGATAGTTTCCTGAAACGATTAGAAAAGGAAATATTGATTGCCGACGGGGCGATGGGTACCCTCTTGTATTCTTTTGGCACAGGCAGCTGCTTTGAAGAGCTTAACGTTTCCCATCCTGAAGACATTGCCCGAATTCATGAGGCATACGTCGAAGCCGGCGCGGATATCATTCAAACAAATACGTATGCTGCCAACTATCTTAAGCTTGAGCGATACGGTTTAGAAGATCAGGTAAAAAGCATTAACAGTGCCGCTGTCCGGATTGCCCGCAAGGCGTCTGCCGGAAAAGCCCATCTCCTTGGAACAATTGGCGGCATCCGCGGAATTCGTCCCTCTGCGATTTCGCTTGGCGAAATTAAGCGGAGCTTTCGGGAACAGCTTTATTGTCTGTTACTCGAGGGAGTCGATGGCATTTTGCTCGAAACGTATGATGATTTTGAAGAACTGGAGAACATGCTCCGTATTGTAAAAAAAGAAACAGATCTTCCGGTTATTGCGCAAATATCCCTACAGGAAGTAGGCTTTATGGACAACGGCCTTTCTGTCGAAACTGCTTTTAACAGGCTTGAAGATCTTGGTGCTGATATCGTTGGGCTGAACTGCCGCCTCGGACCCCACCATATGATCGCAAGTCTGGAAAGCGCAGAGATTCCAAAGCGAGCATACCTTTCCGCTTATCCGAACGCAGGGCTTCCCGCTTATACGGATGGTCGGTTCCATTATGAAGGGAATCCGGAGTATTTCCGGAAATCAGCTTATAGCTTCCGCGAGCAGGGAGTCCGGCTGCTTGGAGGCTGCTGTGGGACGACGCCTGAGCATATTGCCGCGTTTGCAGACGAACTGAAAGGAAAGGCACCTGTCACTAGCAAAAAAACGGCACAAAGGAAAGATAGAGTGATTGTTACTTCGACGAAGGTCATCCGAAGAGAGAGGCCGCTGCAGGAAATCGTGAAGGAACGGCCATCCGTCATCGTGGAACTGGATTCACCGCGGAAACTCGATACGACTCGATTTTTCCAAGGAGCGGAAGCGTTGAAAGCAGCAGGAGTAGATGCGTTGACGCTTGCCGATAATTCGCTCGCTTCCCCAAGGATATGCAACAAGGCGATCGGCCATCTTGTCAGGGAAAAGACAGGTCTCCGCCCGCTTGTTCACCTTACATGCCGCGACCGCAATCTTATTGGCCTGCAATCGCATCTAATGGGACTCCATACCCTTGGTATCCACGATCTTCTCACAGTGACGGGAGATCCGGCAAGAGTAGGAGACTTTCCTGGCGCATCATCTGTGTTTGATGTTTCTTCGTTCCAACTGATTGAAATGATCCAGCAATTTAACGAAGGCTACTCTTATTCCGGCAAAGATCTTGGCCAAAAAGGCGCTTTTTCCATTGCCGCTGCGTTCAATCCGCATGTCCGCTCTCTGGAAAAAGCCGTCGCACGGATGGAGAAGAAGCAGAAGTGCGGTGCGGATTATTTTATCACCCAACCCGTCTATTCGGAAAAACTGCTTCTTGAAGTATACGAAGCAACAAAGATGATTGATGCGCCTGTCTATATTGGACTTATGCCGCTGACGAGCAGCAGAAATGCAGAATTTCTTCACAATGAAGTGCCGGGAATTAAGATTTCTCATGATATTCTGGAGGCAATGGCGAGAGTCGGTAATGATCCGGTTCGCTCGAAACAGGAAGGAATCGCGATTACAAAATCGCTGATTGAAGCAGCCGCAGAGCTATTCAATGGAATATACCTCATCACTCCTTTCATGAACTATGAAATGAGCGTGGAGCTCGCAAACTATGCAAGGGAATATAGCAGTCTTGTTTCAAGGAGGAAGCAGCATGTCAACTAAGCTAACTGAATTGGTGAAAAAGAAAATCTTAATGATGGATGGTGCGATGGGGACGATGCTCCAAAATGCTGATTTGACGGCAGCTGATTTTGGTGGGGAAGAGTTTGAAGGGTGCAACGAATATTTGAATCTCACTTCGCCGAGAGTCATCGAAGAGATTCACCGTCAGTATTTCGAAGCCGGCGCTGATATTGTGGAGACGAATACGTTCGGTGCTACGAGTATAGTGCTGGACGAATACGGCATTGGGGACAAAGCATATGAAATTAATCGGGAGGCAGCTCTGCTAGCAAGGAAAGCAGCGAATGAGGCATCTTCTTCTGAGTGGCCGAGATTTGTTGCTGGTTCGATGGGACCGACAACGAAAACTTTAAGCGTTACAGGTGGAGCCACCTTTGAATCTTTGGCGGATGCCTATGAAGAGCAAACGCTAGGACTGATCGATGGCGGTGTTGATTTGCTTTTGCTTGAAACGAGCCAGGATCTTTTGAATGTGAAAGCTGCATTCACAGGAATCCAGCGGGCTTTCAGTCTCCGGGAAAAAGAGCTGCCGCTCATGATTTCTGCGACCATAGAACCGATGGGAACAACGCTTGCCGGTCAGTCGATCGAAGCTTTCTATATATCCGTCGCCCACATGAAGCCTTTCGCCATCGGGTTGAATTGCGCGACTGGACCGGAATTTATGCAGGAGCATCTCCGCTCGCTTTCTGACTTGGCGGGCTGCGCTGTCAGCTGCTATCCGAACGCAGGGTTGCCGGATGAAGAAGGCCAATACCATGAGACACCGGAAATCCTTGCCCGGAAGCTCGCCGGGTTTGCAGAGGAAGGCTGGCTGAATATTGTCGGCGGCTGCTGCGGAACGACTCCAGAACATATTAAAGCAATTTCTGATGCGATGGAAGGACGAGTGCCGCGAGTGGCAACAGAGAACAGCCAGCACATGATTTCCGGCATCGAGCCTTTCATTTATGATGATCCTTCGCTCCGGCCAATCATGGTTGGCGAAAGGACGAACGTGATTGGTTCACGGAAATTCCGGCGCTTGATTTCGGAAGGAAAGATGGAGGAGGCAGCAGAGGTTGCCAGGGCTCAGGTGAAAAATGGAGCCCATGTGATCGATATTTGCCTCGCAGATCCGGATCGCGAAGAGGTCACGGACATGGAGAATTTTATTCAAGAAGCGGTGAAGAAAGTCAAGGTGCCGCTCGTGATTGATTCAACGGATGATGAAGTGATCGAGAAAGCGTTGCGCTACTGTCAGGGAAAGTCGATCATCAACTCGGTCAACCTGGAGGACGGTGAAGAGCGGTTTGGGAATGTCGGGAGGCTTGTGAGCCAATATGGCGGGGCGGTGGTCGTCGGCACGATTGATGAAGAAGGAATGGGGGTTACCGCTGAGCGCAAGCTGGAAATCGCCGCTCGTTCGTATAAGCTGCTTGTGGAAAAGTACAAGGTTCCGCCGCAGGATCTCATTTTTGATGCGTTAGTTTTTCCGGTTGGAACGGGCGATGCGCAGTATATTGGTGCTGCGAAGGCAACCGTCGATGGCATTAGAAAAATTAAGGAAGCTTTCCCAGAAACTCAGACGATTCTTGGAATCAGCAATGTTTCCTTCGGCCTGCCTCCAGTAGGACGCGAAGTGCTGAATTCCGTATTCCTCTATCACTGTACGCAGGCGGGCCTCGACTATGCGATTGTCAACACGGAAAAACTGGAGCGGTTTGCTTCCATCAATCCTGAAGAAATCAAAATGGCGGAAGCATTGCTTTTCGAGACGACGGACGAGAATCTCGCCGCATTTACGGACTTTTATCGGGATAAAAAAAAGGAAGCGAAGAGCGCGCTTCCCGATATGACGCTTGAGGAGCGTCTCGCCTATTTTGTCCTCGAGGGAACGAAGGAAGGATTATTTCCGGCGCTGGAAGAAGCACTGCAATTGTATCCTGCACCGCTTGATATCATCAATGGACCGCTGATGGAAGGGATGAAAGAAGTCGGCAGGCTGTTTAACGATAACAGGCTCATCGTGGCGGAGGTGCTGCAAAGCGCGGAAGTCATGAAAGCAGCAGTATCGTATCTTGAGCCGCATATGGCAAAAAATGAATCATCCGCAGCAAAGGGAAAGGTCATTTTGGCAACAGTGAAAGGCGATGTACACGATATCGGCAAGAACCTTGTGGACATCATCCTCAGTAACAATGGCTACGAGGTTATTGATCTCGGAATCAAGGTGAATCCTGCTGCTTTAATTGATGCCGTGAAAAAAGAACAGCCAGATATTATCGGTCTATCAGGACTCTTGGTAAAATCCGCTCAGCAGATGGTCCTGACAGCAAGAGACATGAAGCAGGCGGGAATTGATACGCCAATCATGGTCGGCGGGGCGGCGCTATCGCGGAAATTTACAGATTCAAAAATCGCCGGAGAGTATGACGGACTTGTACTATACGCGAAGGATGCGATGAACGGCTTGTCGCTTGCCAACAAGCTTCGCGATCCGGAAGAACAGGAAAAGCTGGAGACTGAGACGAGAGAGAAACAGTTGAATGCCATCGTGAGGAGTGAAGCTGCCAAGGAAAGACCGTCTGCGGCAACAGCGGTGCTGGAGCGAGTGCGGAAGGTTGCGGTGGCGCCAGTTTTTACCCCGGAGGATAGGAAAAGGCATTTAGTGAAATCGCTCACCCTTGCGCATATTGAACCGTATATCAATATGCAGATGCTGATCGGCCACCATTTAGGCGTAAAAGGCAAAGTGGAAAGGCTGATTGCGGAAGGCGAAGAAAAAGCAGTGAAAATTTACGAGGCAGTCCAGACGCTTTTAATAGAAGCGAGAGAGAAAGAATGGATCAAGCCCGCTGCTGTATATCAATTTTTCCCGGCAGCTTCGGAAGGGAATAAACTCTTTATCTATGAGGATGAGAGCCGAAGCAGAATAGTGGAAACGTTCGACTTTCCGCGCCAGGAAGGGGCATCAGGCTTATGCCTAGCAGACTATGTAAGACCTGCCGCCGATGGGGTGACAGACTATGTCGGGATGTTTGCAGTCACAGCCGGAAAGGGAATCCGGCAAGCAGCGCAAGCTTGGAAGCAGGAAGGACGCTTTTTCGAGAGCCACGCCATCCAGGCGCTAGCCCTGGAATCCGCAGAAGGACTCGCAGAACTCATTCACAGACAAATGCGGGACCGCTGGGGATTCCCGGATCTGCCAAGCATGACAATGAAAGACCGCTTTGCAGCGAAATACCAAGGGCAACGATTCTCCTTCGGCTATCCAGCATGCCCGGAACTTGAAGATCAGAAAAAGCTATTCGGATTGCTGAAACCAGAAGAAATCGGCATCGAGCTCACAGAAGGCTGCATGATGGAACCAGAAGCATCCGTAACAGCAATCGTATTCTCTCATCCTGAGGCAAGGTATTTTAATGTGCTGTGAGGCGAGTGCGTTCGCGCTAATTGTAGGTAAGTAGGGGTAACTGGAAGGGAGTGAAGGGTGTCACGAAAGGTGAAGTTCGTATTACCGTAGATAAATGGTGGATTACCGTAGATAAAATAGCATTTACCGTAGATAAATTGCTGTTTACCGTAGATAAATTGCCAGTTACCGTAGATAACAGCCAAAATCACCCATCCCTCCCATGAAAAAAGCCGTGATTGCAGGCATACAGGCCAAAAAACTTGGGAAAACCTTAAAAAAGACCCCAAAACTCTAAAAAAATGTTAAATTGGGGAATATGTAAGCTGTATTTTGGTAATGATATAACTACCAAGTGTTTATCCCCCTTACTTTGGCCCTCCTAAATGGAGGGCTCTTTTTAATTATTGGTTTGAAAATTATGTTAAATTAGTAATAACGATAAATGATTATGGGGGAGAATCATGGACATTGAACAAAGATTGTATGAGGCTGCTACTGAATTGATTAAACAGAGATACCCTTCTGGATGGGGTGGTGCAGCAGCTATGTATACTGAAGATGGGAAGATACTTACAAGTGTTGCTCCAGAAGTTATCAATGCATCGACAGAATTGTGTATTGAAACGGGTGCAATCCTTGAGGCACATAAGCATAACACAAAAATTACTTATTCGATTTGTGTTGTAAGAGACGATGAAAGAGCTGAATTTAAAGTTTTAACTCCTTGTGGCGTATGTCAAGAAAGACTCTTTTATTGGGGCAGTGGTGTTAAAGCAGCTGTTACTAACCAAGATGGGAAACTTGTATATAAAACATTGAAGGAAATCCAACCATATCATTGGTATAGAGCTTATACAGATTAATATTCTTAAATATTGGTTGCCAAAGTCTTAGTGTGAAACACTTTAAGTAGTTTTAAAAAAGGTTGAACAATAAATGATAGTAAATAAACTCGTACAGAAGGGTTGCCCAACTCTGTACGAGTTTTTAGTTGTAGGCTTATATCCAATTAATAACGTGGATAAAAGCCAGATAGCCTTTTACCCAGTGATTACATATCCATCCAAATACCCAAGAACTAGCACTGCCAAGATAAATCCTAAGATGGAAAGCCCAATTTTATTCTTTAAACTTACAGAGGAAAAACGAGCATAGATTTTCATGTTGATTTTAAAAAGAGTAATATAAGTCAACATGCTTAAAAGGATGACTACCAGATCAACAACTGTAAAAGGACTGCCTAAATAAGGATCTGATACATAGTTGATAAGAATAATGATGGCAAAAAATAAAGACTGCGAGAAAGCGAATGTTATGTTTTTCATAGGGTGTCCTCTTTATTTCAATTTCCTTTGCCGATGAAGGGTTTTAGCAATTCCTATTGCAATCAACTGAGGAATGAGATTTAAGATGGTTACTAGGTTTAGAAATCCTGTGGTGGAAAATGGTTTGAAGTAATACCCCTGATCCTCCATGTTGGATGTTTTTATAAAATAGTACGAAACCAAGACGGATAGGATATTGCCAATGATAATGCTGCATAACTTTCCGATTTTGATTATGGTTAGTCCGCCTCTAAGTTACATATAACTGAAATGCCCGTTTCTTATTCGTCTTTTTTATCCGGGATAATTAGAAAAATATAAAATAAATTCCTTATACAAATATTTGAATGACGAATGAGGAAATGAAAACGAGACTGTTGATTGTTAGAAAATTTTCATATTAACACCTGACTCATTACATTAAACAAAAAGCTTCCGAAAAAAAATTCTCTTCATTAACTTTTCTTCACCCCTTAGATTATTGATAAGATTCTTCAGAATACGAATAGAAAGCTTCTATCACTTTTTCGTCGGTGGAACCTGTTGCTTATTGAAATGTTTATCTCATAAAAAACCCAAAACCCACCAACATGTAATTTTTGAATATAATTGAAAGAAATCAGGACAAAATCATCCTGATTTCTATTCAATTTATTGAATTCTACTTAGTTCATTATACTCCTCAAAAATTTCATATATTCCGTAATTCCTTCTGCCGTATTCAGTTGCAGCATCATTGGTTCCGTTATATCTAGCAATTACAGCTTTAGTCTGTTCAACTGTATAGTTAAGGTAACCCTTTGATTTTACACGGAGAAACTTCACTTTTCACTGCATTTTCATATTGACTGTCGAGAGCTACATCAAAAGTCAGCGAGGAAGGTTGTACTGCATCTTCTCCAAGGTCTCTTCCTGATTTTATGTTGTTGTCGATTGTAATTCCTCCAGCCCCACTTCCGATAGTGATAGTTGAAAATCCTTGTATGAGTTGGTTAACTATTCTTTTTGCAGTTTGAACATCCGAATCGAACCAAACAGAGCGGTGCCGAAAATAATCGCGAGAATCAGAGGCAATCCCAAGCCCCCAAGAAGGCTGCCTTTTCCCGTTGAAACAGCAATATCATTCAGCATACCAAAAGCAAAAACCATCAGTATTTCATTTTTGATGACATTCAACATTAGACTTGAATGTCGATAAAGCCTTTCCCGGTTCTCTTCGGTCAAATTACTATAGTTATGCCATTGTGGGCGCTTTTCGAGGAAACCCAGTACAATCCAAAGAAGAAAGCCAATGGATGGAGGAATAAAAATGCGATTTCTCACTCCCCACTTGTCGGGTTCTCCAGCTGCATTGTAGTGTGTCGGCACTTGATCTGGAAGGGATGGAAACTTGATGAGCAGGTAAACTAAGGCGGCGCTGAAGGCAAGAAGGCTTATAGCATTGAGCACCTTTCCAACAAGCGGTGATTTAAATTTTGGTTCCATGTGAATATCCCTCTTTTCACGTAATCTCCGATTTGTTTCCTTCTGCGGGAAGAATAATCCGGAATACGGTACCTTCCCTCGGTTTGCTTTTCACGTTAATAGAACCTTCATGTATTTCCACTAATTGTTTTGTGATGGCCATGCCAAGACCCGTTCCAGCACCTGATTCGCTTGTATTAGTACCTCGGTAGTAACGCTGGAACAGTTTATTGACCGTCTCAGTGTCCATCCCTATGCCGTCATCCTCGATTTTAATCACAATGAGGTGCTGCTCTACTTGTGTAAGAGAAATGGTGATTTTAGTGCCGTCTGGATTGTATTTCACCGCATTGTTGATGAGGTTATCGATAATTCTTTGGAACCATTTCGGATCGATATATGCAAATATCGGTACTTCAGCTGGTTGAAATAAAAACTCTTTCCCGCTGTTGGCAGGGTCATTGATGAAGGTGATAATAGACCGGCGCATAAATTCGTTCAAGTCCACTCTTTCCTTGCAAATCGGTAATGCATGGTTGCTTAGTCGGTATGTTAAAGTCAAATCCTCAAGCAACTCCATCATATAGGAAGATTTTTCAGCAATAATTTCAGCAAATTCTTTACGCTCGTCTTCTGTCCATGAATAGTTATCTGATTCTAGCATTTGGGCAAAGCCTGATATGGAGGAAAGCGGTGTTTTTAGGTCATGAGAAAGGCCGCTAATCCATTCCTCCCGGGTTTTAGCAATCTTTTTCTGCTCCTTTTCGTTCTGCTGCAATGTTTCTGTCAGTGCAGTAAGTTTTGCAATTAGATCTTTATATAGACGGTATTTTCTTTTTAAGTTCCCATTTTTATTTTGTAAAAGTGATTGATTCTGATGGTCTACCGGCTGCTCGTATATACCGCTCCCCAGGTTTTGAATCCATTTCATCATTGTAATTAACGGAATTCCGAACTTACGTGCATACCAGAAAGTACCCATCAATAAAAATAAAAACAATAATGCTAAGGCAATGAAAAAACTAGTTTTTAATGTGTCTATCATTTTAGCATCTATTCTAGAGGATAAAGTGGGACCATTTATCCCTGTCATAACGGTAAGCTTTGTTTCAGCATGAAAGTAGGCTGTTGAACCATTTTGCTTCAAAGCTAACCATTCTTTATTGGAATATTTCCCCTTCTTTTTCCCGTAAGAATCTAGCACCCTGCCATTTGGGGCGATAAGGTGAACCCAACCGCCTTTTTCTTGAATAAGCTGTTGGGTAGCGGGGGAAAGGCTGAGACGGTGATTTACCCAATCCACATGCGGTTTGATTATCTCCATTAATCGTAACGGTTCATTTACCTTTCCTAGAACAGCGAGCATCGGCTTCTGTCCATCGAAATCCAAATCCCAAAATGTATACTCTGTTGAGGAGGATCTTGGCTGAAGAGTTAAAGCCGCAAGTTCACTCTTCGAAAAATAAGAAGGTACTTCTTTAGGCGCATCAAATGAACCGATAACTTCCCCTTTTTCGTCTATGATAAGGAACCATGCTTGTTGGGTTCTAGCTGCTTGCTTTAACTCTTCGTCAAAGATTGCTTTATTGCTTTTTATAGTGATTTTATTTCTCAAATAATAGTCTTCTGCTAGAGATAAATCATTGGTCATTTCCTCTTCCGTAAGGGTGAAACCCATAAAAATCGCAAACAATAACAATAAAAAGAAAAAGAGTAAAAAGACTATGGTTAGTTGCAAGAAAAACTGAACGACGAATCGCTTATGAATGTTCATGTCTCGCTCCGTCAGGAACAAATTTATAACCTAATCCCCTTACTGTTACGATGCAAGCAGGTTTACTCGGATCCTTTTCGATTTTTTCGCGCAGCTTTCTGATGTGGACCATGATTGTATTATCCTCACCAAGAAATTCCTCTCCCCAAACCTTTTCATATAGCTGGCTTTTGCTAAACAGTTGATTTGGGTGCTGGCAAAAGAAAAGCAAAAGCTGATAGACCTGGGCTGGCAGCTCTATTTGCTTACCATCTACTATCACTTCGCCGCATTGTGGATTGACCTGAATTCTGCCATATTGGTAGATCGTTTGAACAGGAGTGGTACTTCGGTCTTTTTGCCGGCGTAAATGGGCTTTAATTCTTGCAACCACCTCTAGTGGATTAAACGGCTTTGTAATATAGTCGTCAGCTCCTAGAGCAAATCCTGAAAGTTTATCTAAATCCGTCGTTCTTGCAGTAAGAAAGAAGATAGGTGCTTCTGTCGTTTGACGTATTAAAGGACAGATTTCAAAACCACTTTGGCCAGGAAGCATCACATCTAATAGAACCAAGTCATACCTTTTGGATTGACAAAGGATTAGTGCCTCTTCGGCAGAAGTAGCTGTATCTATTTGATCAAAATCTTCCTTTTTCAAAATGGTTGTAAGCATGCGCAGAATGGCAAGTTCATCATCGACAATTAATATTTGTGATTTATACATTTGAAAAAACTCCCTACGATGTGTTATTCCACTAATATCATAACATGGAGATTGCTAAATTCTTCTATAAAATTAAGGTGGAATTAAGGTAAGCTTTCCAATGTATTAAGGTAAAAGAATTATAATGGTGCACAGAGATACAGGGAGGGATATATGTATGTATGAAATAGGAAAACGGGAGTTTATTAATCTGTTTAAAAGCTTCAAATCTATTACAATAGTTGTTCTTATCTTAACGGCTTCTTTTTATTCAGCAAAGTTTTCTCGTTTGTTCGAGGGAGAAGCTAAAGACTTTAATGGTACCGATATTCAATACCTTGGCTTACTTGTACTGATTGTACTATTTGGAACAATTTTTATCATGAGTCTTTCCCACGATACTATTAGCAGAGAGATTCATGAGCGCACGATTCGATTTCTCGTCACTAAGACTTCCAGAGCATCTATTATCCTTGGGAAGTTTTTTGGCATTTTGTTGTTTTGGGTCATTTGTCTTTTCACTTCTTTTATTCTCATTGGCATATTTACACAAAGGATAGATTGGTTTATTTTTTTCCAGACGATGAGCTCGTTAACATTTCAGATCGCTTTAACAATTTTGGTTTCGGTACTGGTTCCGAAGCCCATGGTCACCATGTTCCTGGGAACGCTTATTGGCATTCTATTTCCGATTCTTGGTTTTTGGTTAATGACAACGGAAAGAGTATGGGCGGTATGGATCAAGTACATCACCCCTTTTTATTATTTGGAACAACCTAATTTCTCCTTTTTAGTCATTTTCCTTTTCTCTGCAATACTGCTCTTGATCGCAAGCTTTATTCTAAACAGGAGGGACTGCTGATGAAAGCCATTGAAACAAAACAGTTGAGGAAGTCGTACGGAAAAACCGAGATTGTAAAAGGGATTAGTCTAACTGTTGAGCAAGGAGAGATTTTTGGTTTTTTAGGCAGGAACGGTGCGGGAAAGTCCACTTTCATTAATATGCTGACGGGTATTATCCACCCGACTTCAGGTTCGTTTTCCCTTCTCGGAATGGAAGGTGGAGATAATATGGCGAAAAAATACATCGGAGTGATGCCGGATTATGCTAACTTGTATGGTTCATTAACGGCTATGGCACATTTAAAATATTTTTCAGCGCTATCTGGAAAACCAGCTGCAAAGGCAGTTTGTATGGAAGTGCTCCAGCAAGTGGGCTTAGACGAGCATTACAATAAAAAAACAGCGAAATTCTCTTTTGGAATGAAGAAGAAGTTAGGAATAGCCCAAGCAATCATTCATGATCCTGAACTTGTTTTTTTAGATGAGCCTACTTCCGGATTAGATGCAGAGTCTGTCCTCCATATCCAGAGATTGATTCGGGACTTGCAAAAGAGAGGCAAGACGATCTTTATGACTTCTCACAATCTTAATGAAGTAGAGAAGCTATGCACGCGTATTGCCATTCTTAAAGAAGGCCGAATTGTACAGAGTGGTTCAATGGATGAGCTGAGAGCTGCGTTTAGATCCACCATCAATGTGAATATCAAACATTCTCCAATACCAGCTTCCCAACAGGAGAGTCTGCACCAATGGCTGGAGGAAGCCGGAAGTAACCTTGAATTAAATGATGGCGAGATTACGATAACAGTAGAGAGTGAGCAAAAAATCTCTGAAATGATCCGTGCTTTTCAGCAATGCAGGGTGGAGATTTATCGAGTGCATGTCAAAGAACCATCACTTGAAGATATTTTCCTAGAACTCTAAAATGGAAGACATAGGTAGAATATGAAGGAAAGTTGGAATAACGATGCTGGAAGAAATTGAATTACCAAAAAAGAAGCTTTCGGAAGATGCAGTGAAGGTTTGGTGGATTTGTGAAGTGATTGAAAATGTAATTGCCTTTATCATTCTTGCTGTCCTCTTCTACTTAGATTACAGGTTTTCGTGGAAAGAGTGGGTCGGCTGGATTCTCATTGGTCTTGCCGCCCTGTTTGTACCGGGTCTTGTATGGTCAGCGATTGAGCCAAAATGGAAATGGAAAGGCTGGCGCTACGATGTGTCGGAGGAATTCTTGATGCTGAAACAGGGTGTCTGGAAGGAGCAGCAACAGCTCATCCCGATGACGAAAATCCAATCTGTTGCAACAGAACAGGGGCCGATTCTTCGAAAGTATGGCTTGTATACGGTAAAGGTGGAGACGATGGCCTCCTTGCATACGATCCCGGCATTGCCGAGGAATGTTGCGTTCGGGCTTCGGAACGAAATCGCACAATACGCAAAGATTAAGGAAGTGGAAGGATGATAGAGGCCAAGCGATATCACCCGCTTCTATTGTTGTTGCGTCTTGCCCGGCTAATAAAAAACAATCTGATCATCGCATTTTTTCTGTTTATCGCGAAAGCAGGGTCAGATTCCACTTTTATCATGTTTGCGAAATACGCATTCATACTCTATTTCTGTCTTTCCTTTCTTTATAAAATCATTCAGTGGTTCACGGAGAAATACGAGCTGGACGATCGCTCTTTTCGGCTGTATAGCGGTGTATTCAGCAGGTCAGAACGAACGGTCCCTTTTTCAAAGGTACAGAATGTGAACCGCCATACCTCGGTATTCAACAGAGTGTTCAAAACAACATCGATTAGCTTCAATACGGGAAGCGCGGGGGATGACGCAGAAGTAAAGTTCGAGGTTATTTCACGGCCAGAGGCAGAGAAAATGGAAAGCTTTGTAGCGAATCGAGAAGTGAATACTGCGGTGGAAGAGGAAGCAGCAACGGAAAGAATCGAGAATATCGAGATCAATCTGCCGGAGCGCACGCTTCATTTTAAGCCTACGAACAAGGATCTATTCAAGGCATCTTTCACTTCCTTGAGCTTTCTTTTCCTTATTCCATTCCTTTTTTCTATTTACGGAAAAATCAATGAAATAGTTGATATGAGAGAAGAAAAGCTGGAAGAATCCTTCTCTGTCTTATTCGATTCACTATGGATGCTTGCGGCAATCGTCCTATTATTTATCATCGTATCTGTTGGCTTTGGTGTCACTAGAACTTTTTTGAAGTATGGAAAATATGAGATTTCCTCCGACAAGGAACGGATTTATATTTCAAAAGGATTAGTGGAAGAGAGCGCTTTTTCCATTTCGAAGGTGAAAGTTCAGGCTATCGAGATTACGCAATCGCCTTTGAAGCATTTGCTAGGCCTTGCGGAGGTCAAGCTGACAAGTGCCGGCGGTGTCGGAATCGTTGATGAAAAGCTTGAAGTGGATACGCTTTACCCGTTTTTGCCGAAAGCGCGGGCATATGAAATGATTACGGAAATTCTCCCCGATTACGCTGTGAAGGGTGAGAAGGAAATGACCCGCTTGCCAAAGCAATCTTTGTTGGTCCGCATGTTCACGCCGAGCTGGCTGTGGATGATTGCAACGGGGGCTCTGTACTATTTCCGTGAAAAACTTTTTTGGGACGAGATGTGGTGGGAAACTTCTCTGCTGCTATTGATCGTCATATATGGTGTCCGTCTCCTTGATTTTCTTCATACAAGGTATTTGCTTGACGAACAGTTCGTTCAGTTCAGGAAAGGCGGACTGATGACCACGATGTTTGTCACCAAGCGGGAAAAAGTAATTGAAGTAAGCGTCACGCGCAACAGGTTCCAACGGACTTTCGGCCTTGCTTCCGTCGAGACGGTAAACCGCGCAAAACCCGTCAGGCACGAAGGTATCAAGGATGTGCCTGTTGAATTGGCGGCCGCTTTTTACAACTGGTATAGAGGCCGGACGAAGGAAATAACCACGGAGTAAAGGGGTTGTTTAATAATGAATCCAAAACTAAAAGAACTTGTCTCTGGAGCGTGTGAAAGATTTGGTTTGGACGATTATCGACTTGGGAGGCATTCCGTGAGGAGAAACATAAACTCGTTGGAAGAGACTGTGTACCTTTTTAGCATGGAGTGGTTCCCTAGAGCAGTTGAAAGCTGGGAGGGTGAGGACGAAAACCCCGACGGGACTGTTTGCATTGAAATGAACATGAATAGTGGAAAGCTAGTGAGCCTGCATCTCCCTGAAGGCCATACTGTTCGCAAAGCATCACAATTCCCGTGCAATACGAATGCCGACATCATTGGCTGGCTCGAGCGGGAAACTGGGCTCGTATATGAAGAGCAATTTATGCTCCAAAGGGAAGAGGAAGGTGAGCTGGATTTCACAGGGTGCTTCAAAGGAATTGCTTCGGACGGTTATATGAGCGTTTCTTTTGTTGAGGAAGGTTTGCGTTCCTTTTCCATCGGTGGAAATTTTCCTTCGAAACAAACTGTTCGGGAGGAAAATTTCGACCTCACACTCAAAAAAATGGAAGCGTTGGCACAAGAACAATTGAAACTCATCCAATTTCCTTTAACGGAAAAGAAGAAAGTCGTACCATTTTATGCAGTCGAGGAAATCTACGTTAAAAATGACGGATACGCAACACTTCCTTTTAACGTAGTGGAGAAAACAGGGGCAAATGTGAAGCTGGATAAAACACTTTACTGGGAGTCACCGTTGCAGCAGGAGTTCGAGAGGCAATCTCTTTCATTAGGAATGGAAGCAACAATTGAGCAGGCACTATCAATTGAGCCGCACCCTGACTTACTGCCAATTACAAAAGAAGAGGAGGAATTATGTGCCGAGAGAGTAACTGATTTCCTCCGGAAGGTCTTTCCCGCTGATAGCGGTAAATGGATGTTGAGAACTCTTGAGCGTAAGTATGGATATCTATTGGCAGCTCTGCGGTCAGCACAACCTGACAACATGATATTCCAAAAAAAATTGGGAGTTTTTCTGGATAGAGATACAAAAGAAGTAGTGAATTATATGGATAATAGCTTCATGTTTGAGGAGTATGAGCATTATGAAAGCGAAGGGCCCGCCATTTTATCCCGAGAAGAGGCTTATGCTCTATTGAAAAAACATATCACCGTCACTCCACGGTACCTATACGATCGCGAAGAAAGTTGCCATGTGCTATGCGGATTGCTCGATTCTCAGTATGCCGTGCACGCAAGTAGCGGGGAAGTGCTGCCGCTCGCCGATTTGTAGAAATTAATCAAACGTTTGATAAAGAGCCAAAAGGCTGCCGGGAAGTTTCATCGGCAGCCTTTTTAGCGAACCAGGTTATGCAGCATGCTGAAGCTTGTTTTTCCTAACTGTCACGAATTTTGACAGCACAATGCTGCACTCATAAAGGAAAATGAGCGGGATAATCACAAGGACGTCTGAAAGGAAATCTGGCGGCGTGATGAGGACGGCCGTCAGAATTAGCAGGAAGTAGGCGTACTTCCTCACTTTTTTCAGAAATGCCGGTGTGAGCAGGCCAAGGCTTGTCAGGAACATGATGACGACGGGCAGCTCGAATAAAAATCCGAAGGGCAATGTCATGTGGATCAGAAATTTAAAATATTTTTCTGCCGTGAAAAAATTCTGAAACATGTCATCAGATAAGCCCATGAGGAATTGAAAAACCATGGGGAAAATGACGAAATAGCCAAAGCTGAGGCCAGCGAGAAAGAGAAGAAATAAGGCTGGTATATAGCAGAGTGCCGTCTTTCGCTCGTGTTCTTTCAAGGCAGGTTTGATAAAAAGCCATGTTTGGTGAGCCGCGACGGGAATGGTTCCCGCAATTGCAACGACACTTGCGAGCACAAGGTAAATCCAGAGAATGTCGCTAGGCCCGAGAATGGCAAGCTCTACAGACAAATCCTTCACGAGCAGCTTGTATATATCCTGTACAAAAACAAACGCCAGAATGACGAACAGGATGAAGGTGCCGAGCGTGATTAAGAGGCGTTTCCTAAGCTCTTCCAGATGGCCGACTAAATCCATATTGATAGTTTGCATCCTAACTGTTCTCTCCTTTAGAAAAAGAAGATGCAAGCGGGCATACAGCTTACATCTTCCTGATTTCTATCATTAAATCGCTTTTTCTTCCTTGTTTTTGGCTTGTCCTTTTTCAGGTTCTTCTTCGTCGGAGACAAGGTCGCGCGTTGATTTTTTGAATTCTTTCAGCGTCGAGCCGACTGCGCGCCCAAGCTCGGGAAGCTTCGATGGTCCAAAAATAATCAGAGCGATGACCAAGACGAGTATTAAACCGGGAATGCCGATATTTGTTAGCAAAGCGTTATCCTCCCATCATGGCTTTTTCAATCGTCTTTTTCCTTTGAGGAGTTGCATTAAATAATTTGTAATCTGGCTTTTGCCTGCATACCTCACATTTTCTCGAGCATCCTTGCGAATCTTGGTCGGAAAGGGAGCGCACATGCGGTAGGTCGATCATTTTTAATCCATTTTTCACATGCTTCGAACAGACTAAAATCACGATTCAAGCCCCTTTCATGTAAAATTACATGTATTTTCCGAAGCTTCCGCCTTGGACAGCAACGAGGCAGGATCGGCCAAAACTATGCCCTGGATAAGGATTCCACGTTTCTGGATGCTGTACATCAAGGAACATCGTACGCTCATCGGCAGTGAGCCATGGTCCGGTCACTTCGCAGCCTTTTGGACCGGAAGCGAATTGGAACGGCTCGCCATAGCTCTTGCCATCCGTTGGAATGAGGAAGACTCCACAGTTTTTATAGTCTGCATAGACATTGGTTTCAGTTGCTTCGTAATCTTCCACCACCCACAGGTTTCCTTTTTTATCAAAGTGAAGGTTGTCAGGGCAGGTGATCCCGCTTTTTTGTCCGCCAGCAATGAACACCTCGAAAGTGAAGGAGTCGCTGCCATGGTCGCCGTCCTTAGGGAAGTAGCGGACGATTTGGCCATGGAAATTGCCGTGCTTGCTGTTGTTCGTGAGTGCAAGGAAGACAGATCCGTCACGCGGGCTGATCTCGACATCTTCCGGGCGGTCCAGCAAAGTACCGCCAACGACGCGTGCCGCTGCACGGGCATTTGTCAGCACATCCGCCTGGTCTTTGAACTTAGCTTGAAGGTTCGGGTTTGTGCTGTAATCGATCGGAAGCCATTTCTGCTTTTCCATATTGGCGACATAAAGGGTGCCGGATTCTAGAATGTCAAAGTTTGCTTCACGGGAAGATGGGTTAAATTTCTTTTTGCTGATGAACTTATAGAAGCACTCGTCGCGCTGGTCGTCGCCCATATACACCACGACACGGTTGTCCTTTGTCAGCCCGACAGCCGCATTTTCGTGAGCGAAGCGGCCAAGAGCGGTATGCTTGCGCACAGGTCTTGAAGGGTCGAAAGGATCGATCTCCACAACCCAGCCGTAATGAGTGTCATCGAAATTCGGCCAGCCGTAAGAACTGCCATAAGCGGTGTTCTCCTCGCAGGACAATGCTGTATTCCAGAATGTCCTTCCGCCAGAGCAGTTACCGAGGGAACCGTATACCTTTGTTGCACCATTCACAGCGCTGTTTCCGCGAGCAGGTCCTGTCAGCTCGATAGGGGTTGTCCCATCAACTCGGCGATTATATTTATCATCTTTAATCAGTTTCCAGCCGTCTTTTTCCTTCTTAACATGAATGACCGACCCGCCAACTGATTCTTTTTCCATCTTGAGCAGTTCAGGATAGCTTGCAAGATTTTCCTTTTTGAAATTAGCTTCATTGATTCCGAGTATTTTCATATAGTTCGAAGGCTCCGGGAATTCATGGTTTACCCAAATTAGTCCTTCCTCCGAGCTATTCCCGCCTTTTAGGCCGTCAATCGGGAAGTAAAGCGTAAGGTCGGCTGAATCGCCGAATTTTTCACCTTTTGAGTTGATTTCATCACCATAAGAGGCAATGATGTTGTAATGATAGCCGTTCGGCAAAACTAGATCATTTTCCCATGAACGCTGAATTGGCTTGAACGGTGCGTTCATTGGCTTGCCTCTCCCATGCCCATTTCCATTTCCTTTCATTGCGTTACCGGTCAGTGCTCCAAACCCTGTCGAAGCCGCGACCAGCGCTGCAGTCGTGCTCCCTGCATAAGTTAAAAACAAACGACGATCCATCCCCCAACAACTCCCTTAATGTTATGTATACTTCACCTAAAAGTATAGGTAAGCTCCCAAGCGAAGTGAATAAAGCTAATGTTAAGAATTGTTAAGACTGCGTGGATGATGTTTAAGGTGGTGTGAAGGAGGGGATAAGGAGTAGGCTGGTTGACAAAACCAATCGGAAAAAGAGGGTAGGGACACGTATAGTTGATTTGCACGAATATACCCCGCCATCCCTCTATAAGACTAACTACAAATTACTCTTATAATTAAACCTCTTACGAAAAAGTGGCGCTATGACAGCGTTTGGTTGATTCTTGAGCAAAGTTGGTTGATTTCTCATCAAGTGTGGTTGATTTTCTGACAGAGTGGTTGATAACTATCTTAGTTTGGTTGATTCTCCCCGAAACATGGTTGATTCCGCTCCCCAGCAGCAGAAATCCACTTGAAATTAGAGGTGGAACCCTAAAAAAGTCGCTTGCACTTCCGCTGAGTGAGCGAATGCAAGCGATTTGTTCGTTGGGGTCATCAGAAGACGCGGAGTGGGAGAGATGACGCAGGGAGGAGTAAAAAGCTTTGACTCATTGGTGGAATCCCTTGTGCTCATGGGTGTGGAACCAAGCATCGTCGGAATCAAGCCGAATCACGCTTTCTGCTTAAACAAGTCGCCCATTAGGCTGAATATTAGCTATAAGAGCAGCTTGGAAAAAGTATTAAAACATATAAAGAGATAAATAACCAGTCCATGTGGGCTGGTTTGTTTTTTTTGCAAAATATTCCGGTTATCCGTATTTGCTGCATGTTGTATGAGAATAATGTAAGGGACAGCTAAACAAAAGGAGGAGAGAGCTTGGAATACCCTGTCATCCATACGAACATATGGGATGCGGTGATTGCCGTTCCTGTTGTTTTAATCATGACTCAAATTCTGAAGAAAGTCTTTCGAATTCCGTCACTTTACGTCCCTACTATTGCCGTTATTTTAGGTCTCACTTTTTCTGTTATTATCAGCCACCGGCAGTATTTCCTCGGGGGGGTGTTTATGGGATATTTCTATGGTTACGCAGCCATCGGCACCTATTCCGCTCTCAAGACAAGTGTTCTTCACTTTCGGCGGGACAGTAAACATTACAGTTGAGTATAACTTCTTTGATGTTACATTTTTGAAAAATATATACAAAGTTTGTCGGCTATTAGTATAATAGGGATAAGTCATAAAAAAACACATGCAACAGGTGCTATTGCTTAACGGCAATTGCTTAAAAGGGAAGTTGGTACAAGCCAACGCGGTCCCGCCACTGTAAATGGTAGAAACCTGCAACTTTGTCACTGTCCGCACGCGGATGGGAAGACGCAGGTAGCAATGACCATGAGCCAGGAGACCTGCCTGTCGCGATCACCAAAAGGCCTACGCGGATAGGAGGGTGTTAAGAGTGCACAAGCATGCGGTTTTCTTAACATAATACGAACCTCCTCCTACATAGGGGGACTTTTTTTATGCTGTAAAAAAATAAGAGAATAGTAGAAATGGAGAGGAAGACATGCGTACAAACAGAATGTTAAATGCTTTTACAGCGCTGCTTTTGATGCTGGCGCTCATGCTTGGCGGATTTTCTCCGCAAACTCTCGCAGCAGGGACGACAAAGACAGCGAAAGTCGTTGTGGACGGAGGAGACACTGCTTCCAAAACCGAAAAATCAGTGGAGCTAGAGGAAAATGCTACAGCATTTGATGCGCTAGTCAGAGCAGTTGGTGAAAGCAATGTGAAGTATACAGAAGGCACTTATGGAAAGTTCGTTGAAGGCATTAATGGCATTCAACCTGAAAGTCCTGATTATTGGGCATTCTTCATCAATGGCGTCGGTGCACCTATAGGAGCGGACAGCTATAAGTATCAACCTAACGATACGATTACGTTCAGTCACTCTAAAAACATTACGGGCAGTACAAGCCTTTCCGTTATTGGAAAAAATAACGAAACGCTTGTCAGCGATCAGTATCCAACAAGCTTTATCGGCGAACCGACAGCGCTCCAACTGTTGCAGACGACTGCAGGAGCAGAAAATGTGGGACTGAAGGATACAGATTTTGGAAAAATGATTGTCAGCATTAAAGGCGTTACAGCTGAAGAAAACGGCTATTGGGCGTTTTATATTAATGGGGAGTACGCGAACGAAGGAGCCGGAACCTATAAGCTGCAACCAGGCGATAAAATCAGCTTTAAATACGAAACTTTTGAACCAATAACAGATCCACCGGCAATTCCTGATCCAAAACCGGAACCGCAGCCAGAGCCTAAACCTGTATCAGACTCAGAGGTTCCTAGCAAGCTTTCACCTGAGAACCTTTCAAAATCACTTGAGGCCACTACCAACTACTATGCAAACAAAACGCTTGGCCCATGGGATGTATTATCATTCACCAGGCTTGGAAAAGAAGTTCCGTCAACCTTCCTTGAAGGCATAACGAACGAGTTGAAAGAACGCGGCAAACCTTACGGTAAAATTACCGATAATGAAAAATACACGATTGCGGTTGGGGCTGCAGGGGGAAATCCGGAAAACATCGCTGGAATCAATCTTGTGGAAGCAATTTATAATGGCGATGTAAAAAGGCAAGGCTTAAATGGCGTGGCATTCGCTCTTCTTGCGCTTGACAGCAAATCTTACAATATTCCAAAAGATGCGCTTTGGACACGAGAAGAACTGGTGGATGAACTGCTTAAGGGCCAGCAAGCAGATGGAGGCTGGTCGTTCGCGGGAGGTCCATCAGAGCCGGACATGACAGCAATGGCTCTCTCAGCGCTTGCTCCCTATCAAAAAGCGGAAAATGTAAAATCTGCAGTGAACAAAGGCGTAGCGTTTCTTTCCAAGTTAGCTAAGGAAGGAAAAATGGACAATAGCTCTTCTGTAAGCCAGGTGGTAGTTGGCTTATCGGCATTGGGAGTAGATGCCAACGGTGCTGATTTTACGAAAGCGGATGGGACGAGTCTAATCGAATACCTTTTGAGTTTCCAGGACAGTCAGGGCGGTTTTATTTGGAAAAAGGGAGATGAAAGCAATCCATTCACAACCTCCTTTGGCCTTCAGGCACTGACAGCATACAAACTATTTTCAGAAGGAAAAGGATCACTTTACGATTTAAATGAGGCAAAGCCAGAACCAGTGCCAACACCAAATCCGGAGCCAACACCAAATCCGGAGCCAACACCAAATCCGGATCCAACACCAAATCCGGATCCAACACCAAATCCGGATCCAACACCAAATCCGGATCCAATATCAAATCCGGAACCAGATGTGCAGCCAGTTCCTGATAACAATCATGCGCCAGTGCCTGCACCTTCAAACGTTGATAACAATAACAACCCAAGTGCAGGAAATGAATTGCCAAACACTGCAACAAATATGTACAATATGCTGTTCGGCGGCCTTATGCTATTGCTTGCCGGTTCTGGACTATTTGCAGTTCAAATGAGAAAGAAGGCATAGAGAGTGTGGCTTAAAAGAATATCCCTCTTGTTGATGGCAGGAGGGTTCTTTTTCATCATTCTAGCTGGCGGACAAATGTATCAGACGAATTCTTCACAAGCGGATGCATTAAAGGAAGCGAAAAAACTGGTAGATTCCGATCATTCTAGCAAAAGAGAAGGGAAGGAGACCGTTCTTGGCGTGCTTCGCCTGCCTTCTATTGATGCAGAGCTGCCTGTCGTCGAGGGCACATCAGAAGAAGATTTGAAAAAAGGCGTTGGCCATTATAATGGTTCTTCCATGCCTGGTGAAAAAGGGCAAATGGTTCTTTCAGGCCACCGTGATACGGTTTTTAAAAAGCTCGGGGGTCTTGAACCCGGTGACGAAGTGATGATGGAAACACCGGATGGAACGTACACTTACGTGATTGACCGAACGTATATTGTGGAAGCAGATGACAGGACAGTCATTAAAGATGATGCAGCAGAGGAAACCATGACACTCACAACCTGTTATCCGTTCAGCTTTATCGGAGATGCACCGCAGCGTTTCATTGTGGATGCAAAAAGAAAACAATAGGAGGGGAAAGGCTTGGCGCGGTTAGGCAAAGCACTCTTACTCGCAATGTCGCTTGTTCTTATGTTCAGCATGATAGGCTGTAATTTCGGAAGCGAAGAGACGAAGAGCAGCACCGTACAGGAAGAAAAGACAGCCAAAAAAGAAACAAAGCAAGAGAAAGCAACGGAAAAAAAGGATCAGGGAAAAGAAAAGTCAAAAGAGAATGCGACGAAGGAAGATAAAGAGAAAAAGGCAGAAGATAAGAAGGGAGAAAAAGAGGCGGAAGGCGAAGCTTCTGCCGATAAGAAAGTCGAAACAAAAAAAGGGAAGCAGGCGGAAACTGCTTTTAGTAACCAACCGAAGCAGCAAGCTTCGGCACCCTCCCGAAGCAGCGGGAAAACAGCTGACAGCAGCGTGAAGAAAGAGGAGCCGAAAGCACCGGCTGCAGCACCGAGCAAGCCTGCACCAGCTCCGGCACCTGCACCAGCTCCGGAAAAGCCGGCACCGGCACCGGTGCAGAAACAGGAAGTCACGGTGTCCGTCATTGGGCCAAAGGGCAAATTGTTGATGGCGCCAAAATCGGTTGAAATCGGAAATAGCGACACAGTGCTTGATACGCTTATAAAAGGCGCAGGGAGCGGCAATATCGATTATTCTGGAAGCGGTGCTACTGCCTATGTCGAAGGAATCTTCAATATTTATGAATTTGATTACGGTCCAAAGAGCGGCTGGACTGTTTACCAAAATGGTGCCCTGATACCAAAAAGTGCCGGTGTGATAACTGTTAAAGACGGGGACCGGATCGTTTGGAAGTACACAGAATAGAATCCGGAAGAAGGACAACAAGATGAAGAGATTCCATGACTTTCACCCCATTGTTACATTCAGCTATTATATTGGGGCGTTGACGCTGTTCATTATGCTGCTGCACCCTGTATTCCTGGCGGCCGGCTTTCTTCTTATCCTGGCCATCCACTACATGGACGATCGCTGCAGAGGCTTGCAGCGATGGTTTTTTTTCATGCTGACAACCGGATTATTTGTGCTTGTGCTCAATCCTGTCTTCAATGAGAGGGGAATGAATCTTCTTTTCACGGTCGGCAGCCATCGAGTCACATTGGAAGCTGTTGTGTATGGAGGAATGAGCGGCATCTCCATTATCGGAATTATGGCGGTTTTTGTTTCGTACAACGTAGTGATGTCGCCGAACAAGCTTTTGTTCCTGTTTGCCAAGGTGCTTCCCCGGTTTGCGGTCCTGTTGATGCTGACCCTTCGGTTTATTCCGCTGATGCGAAAGCGTCTCACAGAAATTGGCGACGTCCAGGTCAGCAAGGGACTCTCCGTCCGAGAAGGGACCTTAAAGGAAAGAGGCAAGAATGCAATGGGCCACATCCAAGTACTGCTCACTTATTCGCTTGAAGAGGCGCTTCAGACAGCGGACTCCATGAAAGCGAGAGGTTATGGCTATAGCGGCAGGTCCAGCTATCAGCATTTTGTGATCAAAAGAAGTGATATAGCTGCGTTGCTGTACATGTTCGTTCTGCTCGCAATCCTTGCATACGGAAGGCTGCATGGCTATGGCTGGCTGGAAATCTATCCGGTCATGGAAGCTTTCACATTTCCGCGCAAGGAAGCAGTCCTGCTCGCAGCTCATTGCTTGTTCATCGGCTTTCCACTAATTGTTGAAACAGGGGAGTATATCTCATGGCGTATATTGAATTGAAAAATGTTACCTTTTCATATCCTGATGCAAACCAGCCCGCTGTTAAAAATCTTTCCTTAACAGTGGAGAAAGGAAGCTTCACGCTTCTCTTCGGTTCCTCTGGTTCAGGAAAAAGCACGCTGCTTCGGCTTTTGAAAAAGGAGATTGAACCGAATGGCAGCTTTTCCGGTGAAGTGCTGATTGATGGTGAGCCAACAAGTGAAACAGGCGGAGGAAAAGTCGGGTTCGTTTTTCAGGACCCTGAAAATCAGGTTGTTGCGGATACGGTTCTCCATGAACTAGTATTCGGCCTGGAGAACATGGGGCTGAAAACAGCGGAAATGCGAAACCGCGTTGCTGAAATGGTTCATTTTTTTGGTGCAGAACCGCTTCTTCATCGAAAAGTCGAAGAGCTTTCCGGCGGCAAAAAGCAGCAGATGAACCTTGCGTCCGTGCTTTTGATGCAGCCGGAGATTCTTTTGCTCGATGAACCGACAGCCCAGCTCGACCCTGTTAGCGCGCGGGAATTCACAAATATGCTTGTTCGCTTGAATGAAGAGTTTGGCATGACAATCATTGTGGCAGAACACCGCCTCGAAGATTTCATGGGAGTGGCAGGAAAAGTGGTCATGATGGAAAGAGGAGAGGCAATATTTGCTGGTCCTCCTGAAGAATGCATGGAAGCACTTTGGAAGAGCGAGAAAAGGGCCTTTATCCCAAGCCTGCCTGCTTTTTTCATGAGTGTCGGTGGTAAAGGCAGAGTGCCGCTGAATGTGCGGGATGCAAGGAAATGGTTTACATCCTCCGATATAAGCGTAACTGGTAAAGCAGCAGGAAACAAAAAGTCGCAAGCAAAAAGTCAGACGGTTCTCACTGTGGAAAACGTCCAATTTTCATACGAGAAAGAAGGAGCAACTATCCTGAAGGGTCTTGATTTTTCCGTTGAAAAAGGAAGCTTTTATACGATGCTTGGCGGGAATGGCTCAGGGAAATCTACTTTCTTGAAAATAATCGCAGGAATACATGCACCGCAAAAGGGGAAAGTCACATTGAATGGAACACGCCTCAAGCGGCTGAAGCGGGAGGAAATTGCTTCAGCGATTGGCTATCTTCCGCAAAATCCTAAGCTTTTCTTCCTTCATGATACGGTTGGCAAGGAGCTGGAGAGTACGGCAGAAAAATGGGGGAAGGACTTTGAGGATGCTTTCGCTATTGCAAAGAGGCTTGGCATCGATCATCTCTTGGCAAGTCACCCTTACGATGTGAGCGGCGGGGAAATTCAGAAGGCAGCACTTGCTTGTATTTTGCTGCGAAGCCCGCAAATCCTGCTGCTGGACGAGCCGACAAAAGGTCTCGATGCTGTGTCAAAGAAAGAGCTTGCTAAGCTTCTTCTGGAATGTAAGAGCGAAGGGAAAATCATTTTGATGGCAACGCATGATGTTGAGTTTGCTGCGAAGTACGCTAATCGCTGCGGGATGATGTTTCAAGGAATCATTACATCGGAAAGTCCTCCGGAAACATTTTTCAAAGGAAGTTTCTTTTACACAACGATGATCCAGAAGCTTTTTCGCCAAGTGGATGGCGGCGAGGCGGTGACGGTAGAGGAGGCGGTACGGCAATGCAGCGCAGATCCATTACAGCCCCGGTCATCCTAATTTTTGTACTGGCAGCTCTGCTCATTGCTTCGGCTTGGTTTACGGATCATTACATCCTCATGTCGTTTGCTGTTCTTGCAGCAGGACTGCTTTTCATGCTCGTCCGGTTTGAAAGCAGGAAGATGGAAGTTGGGGAGCTCGTTATCATTGCGGTTATTGCGGCAATCGCATCCGTTGGCAGAATCCCATTCGCGGGTATTCCCGGCGCGCAGCCTACGACATTTGTGATTATCGTCTCGGGGGTTGTATTCGGAGCCGAGACAGGATTTATGGTTGGAGGAGTTGCCGCGCTTGCTTCTAATATGGTGCTTGGTCAAGGGCCATGGACACCTTGGCAAATGGCGGTGTGGGGTTTGATTGGCATTATTTCGGGTCTTCTCCGCAATCGGAGATTTATGCAGAACAAATGGGGGAGGATTCTTTTCGGGGCAGTTTGCGGCTATTTCTTTGGTGCCATCATGAACATTTGGGGGCTTTATGCTGCTGGTGGGCCTGCCGGAACGCTGTCCACGAAGATGGTGCTTTCTTATTTTGGAGCAAGCTTGCTTTTCGATTCCTTCCACGCCATTTCAAACGCATTGTTTCTTCTTGTTTTTGGCGATATTTTTATCAAGATTTTAACGAGATTTAAAGGGAAATACGGCTTATTGCAGTGAGAAAGAGAAAAGTGGGAATTTTGCTCTTTTGCACAAACGGGAAGGTTCTTGCTGTGCTATCATGAAGGTACATGCAATATGGAGAGGATGGTACTTTTTTCTATAGGAGGATGCCATGAGGACCCGGGTAAGGAAAAAGCAAGTTGTTAAACCAATGGAAAAGCTGAAAGACTTTGTTGGAACACTATTTCTTCATCTAAGTTTTTATGCGTTTATCTTCATGGTTGTTTACGTCTTCATTGAATTCTTTTCTGTCTGAACTATCTATCTGTCTCCACCTAAAAGCAGTGCTTTTATGGCACTGTTTTTTCCATGCGCACTTCCTGTCCCTCCCTTACGAAAGTGATAGCGAGTGTTGCTTGTTCGTGTTAGAGTGAAGGAAAAGCAGTCAAGAGGGGAGGTGCGTAGCATGGATCAAATATTATTCTTTTTATTAGGCGGGACGATTAGTATCTTATCGGGTTTTTTTGGCGTTGGCGGTGGGTTTATTTTGACGCCTGTCCTTTTGCTAGTGGGCTTTTCTCCGCTTGAAGCAATCACGACAAGCCTTTTGTTCACCGTTGGAACCTCCTTGTCGGGCATTACAGCTCACATTTCGATGAGGAATGTACGCTGGCATTACGGCATGATTCTTGGTCTCAGCGGGGCTGCGGCAACTCAGGCTGCGCATCCGCTTGTCTTTTATCTTGAATCAAAGGGATGGGACGAGGAGGCCATTCCCTTCATATATATCGTCATGCTTTCATATTTTGCTTATACAATGGTCAGATCATCTTCACGAAATAGCAAAAACAATCGTCGTGCATATCCGGCGCTGTGGAAGTTTGCAGCTATCGGGCTTGCTGCTGGCTTTACTTCCGCTGCGCTTGGAGTTGGCGGCGGTTTCATTATCGTGCCCCTTCTTGTAACCTTGCTTGGATTCGAACCGAAGAAAGCGGTGGGGACAAGTCTGTTTGCCGTTTTGATGATTGCGGGAACAGGGTTTGTTTCCTATGCGGCAGAGGTTAGGATTGATTATGTTCATGGAGTCCTTCTTTTGCTCGGGGGGCTGGCAGGTTCGCAGGCGGGCGCAAGGCTTACCTCGCTTTTCCGGAACAGGGAGATAAAGCCGATGCTGGCTGCTTTATATGCCTCTGTTGTAGCAGGAACGGTCTTCAAGCTGCTGAACCTGGAGGTTGCAGGTCTATCTGCGATGGGCCTTTTTGTCGGAGTCTTTTTAATCATCATGCTCGTCAAGGTGAAGAATAGCCGAGCATCCCTCAAGGCATAATTTTTTATGGAAATATTTCGGGTAAATAGATGGTTAAAATAAGAAATTTCTCGTGATATTTGGTATGATAAGGTAAGTGACCAGTTCGTTTAGCATAACCGGCCGTTCTGTTATGCTTTGTTTTTTCCCTATTATGGTTCCAGGAGGGTATTGTTTTGAGGAAGAATCGGCCATTTAACGGGGATCTCCTGTATGTTCATTTGAACGAAAGGGATCATTATGTGCTGTCGTGCGGTATTGAGTTTTTTGAGTTTGCCAGGTCAGCGGCAGATTCGTTATCGAATATTTTACTTTTGAAGCATCAATTTGAGGACGGGGATTTTAATAGGCACACGATGCTCCAATACGTGCCGGAGGACCGTATAGGCAAACTTGCGGGGGACGATGTGCATGATTATGGGGAATTTTGCTGGCTCGATTTCGAGGAAGTGGATGGCCTGAACATGCTCTCCGGCCACCAGATTGCAGAGCTCCTCTACCTTGGGCATATCAAACACCATTTAAAGCTGCCGTTCTACAATGAGCTTGGGAACAGGTTTGTTTACCTTACATTTGAGGACGGATGGCTGAACAAAGTTTACTACAGGAACCTTAACGACTTTTTCCAAGTATTGAGCCTGGTGATTCCTGGGAAGCTCGGGGAACTGCGGCCGGAAAAGAGCCTCCTTGGAATGCGCAAGAAAAAGCTGTATCCTGCAATTAATAAAGAACTTCTGCAAACGCTTGGGGGCTTGCTGAAAGAAGGAGCCGCATTCTCCTTTAGGGATATTAGGCAAAATCGAATGAGCATCGAAATCCCGATTTGGACGGTTGGGGATTTTTCCAACATGGATGACATGTACGACGAATATCAACAGGCGCAAACAAGTCCATGTGATGCCAAACTCATGTTCGATAAGAAAACGAAGGAATGGAGCCTTGCTCCGCAATGAATAGTGGTAAGCCTTGGTCCGCAATGAATAGTGATAAGCCTTGGTCCGGGCTGGGTCAAGGCTTTTGCAATTTAAATATTTCACTTTTGTTTCCATTTAACTAAAGCGTACTTCTCTCAACTAAAGCGTGCCTGACCCCCGGTGCTGCACAGCGTTAAAGTGTAAATCAAGTTACAGGTTCACGAAACAAAATACTCCCCCAAACCCTTAAAAATTGTCATTTTGATTGGTTTTATTGTGATAAGTAGAGTGTTTTTAGGAGAAATGTCATTCGTTTTTGAAAGGGTGGGCTTCAGTAACGCGTATATCGTGCATTGCAGCTCAGTTGGAGCTTTCCCTGAAGGAGGTTATCTACGGTAATCGCCGATTTATCTCCGGTAAACAGCAATTTATCTACGGTAATCCCCCGTATATCTACGGTAAATCTCAATCTATCTACAGTAGGTTCCTTTTGCTTTCCATTTATTCTTTAATCTGTAAATAAACCAACAAATAATCCCTTTTAAATGGAGCGAGAATTAACAGCCAGCCAAAGCGTACTTCTCTCAACTAAAGCGTGCCTGACCCCCGGTGCTGCAGAGAACTAAAGCGTGCCTGACCCCCGGTGCTGCAGAGTGCTAAAGTGCAGAGTGATTTACAGCTACGGTAATCCCCGGTATATCTATGGTAATCCATAAAATATCTTCAGTAGATTCCGCTATTTGTTTTTAGACAAAAAAACGCCGCCCAACCAGTTAAGGGTCGGACAGCGATCTTTTAATGGTTTAACGATTAGGATGCGATTTCCGCTTGAGCTTGCCTCGCTCTTCTTCCTCCGCTAAGCTTATCGGCAATGACGGTCAATGCTCCGTCTCCTGTTACGTTTGTTGCAGTGCCAAAGCTGTCTTGCGCAAGGTAGAGCGCAATCATCAGGGAAGTCATCGTTGTGCTGAAGCCAAGCATCGATTCAAGCAGTCCAAGAGCAGCCATCACCGCGCCCCCTGGCACCCCTGGAGCAGCAATCATCGTAATGCCAAGCATCAGGATGAACGGCAGCATTTCGCCGAAAGTAAAAGCTTTAGATTGAAGCATCATGACAGCCATACTGCAGCTGACAAGCGTGATGGTGCTTCCGGAAAGATGAATGGTCGCAAGCAATGGAACAGAGAAATCAGCAACCTTCTCACGCGCTCCGATTCTTTTTGCATGTTTTAAGGTAACCGGGATGGTCGAAGCCGAAGACTGAGTCCCGAGCGCTGTCATATAGGCTGATGCCATTTCCTTCAGCATGCTGAACGGATTCTTTCTTGCCACGGCTCCTGCCACGCTGTATTGAAATACCAAGTATAGCAAGTGAAGGGCGATAATCATGACAAATACCTTCAGGAAGACACCCAAGATTGCAGAGACCTGTCCTCCTTGTGTCATGTTCGCGAAGATGCCGAAAATGTGGAAAGGAAGCAGCGGAATAATCACTTTTTCGATTAAGAGTTCTACAATACCTCTGAAATCCTCAAAAGATCTTTGCAGGGTATCTCCCTTTATAGCTGCAAGGCCAAGGCCTAACGTGAATGCGATTAAGAGAGCGGTCATGATGCCCATAACTGGTGGCATATCGATGGTGAAAAAAGGCTCAAGTAAAGCTTTTTCTGGATTATTGAATTCCTGTAGCCCCTGCTTTTTCAGAATGACAGGGTACAAAGCGCTTGCTGAGAAATATGCGATGAGGCCAGCGATAATAGTTGAAACATATGCTAGTGCAGTGGTCAACCCTAGGAGCCTGCCAGCGCCTTTTCCAAGAGAAGCAATTCCTGGTGCGATAAAGCCGATGATGATGAGCGGAATGGCAAATCCAAGGAATTTGCCGAAAACGCCGTTAAACGTGGCAAATACTCTTATCAACGCATGGGGAAAAATGAAACCAGCGCCAATGCCAAGTCCAATGGCAAGAATAATTTTAGGGAGCAGTCCGAATTTTTTCATGATGTCCTCCTATGGAATACAAATGTTTATTATTGATGGATTATACATGCTATAGAGCGAGAATGGAAGAGAAATAATAATATACGGAATAGTCTGATTATTATTCTGTGTTAATACAAGGCAACTTTCACATATGTATAGTAGCGATAAATATCATTTCAAAAGGATTACAGTGTGATAAAATCTTTTTTCCAATTAGGATCTGGCTCCTTTCTTTGGGCTGATAGTGGTAAAATAAAAAAGCATTCGTTTTTTATTACCATTCCAAAATCAGGAATGGGCGGTATTGGATTTAGACGATAATGGAGGTTCTAAAAAAATGAAAACAAAAATTGGGCTGCTGTACGGCGGCAAATCAGCGGAGCATAAAGTATCGATGCAGACGGCGCTTGCAGTGACGAAAGCGCTCGACTTCCATCAGTTTGAAATACATCCTATTTACATAAACGAAGAAGGCGAATGGGTGAAAGGTCCCCAGCTACTCGCGCCGCCTGAAGATGTGAAATCCCTTGCTTTTACTCAAGGAGAATCCCTTGCTTCCGGCTCTTTCACACCGGCTGTTTTCCAGAGCAGCAACAATGAAAAGTTCGATGTAATTTTCCCTCTTCTTCACGGTCCGAACGGGGAGGATGGCACTGTTCAGGGGTTGCTTGAACTGTTGAACCTGCCTTATGTAGGAAATGGGGTGCTTGCATCAGCTGCCGGCATGGACAAAATCATTATGAAGAATATTTTTGCACAGGCAGGGCTTGCACAAGTGGATTATGTTTCTTTCTTGAAGAGTGAATGGGAAGAAAATCCAGAAGCGGCATATGAAAAAACGGAGAAATTAGGCTACCCATGCTTTGTCAAGCCGGCGAACCTTGGCTCAAGCGTAGGGATATCCAAAGCTAACAGCCGCGCGGAACTCGAGAAGGCATTTAAGGAAGCTTTCCAGTTTGACAGAAAAATCATCGTAGAAGAAGGCGTTGTAGCACGAGAAATCGAAATCGGTGTCTTGGGCAATGACCACCCTGAGTGCTCTGTATGTGGAGAAATCGTACCGAAGAAAGATTTTTATGACTATAACGCAAAATATGAAGATGGTAACACTGCGTTAATCATTCCAGCGGAAATGCCTGCTGAGAAATACGAAGAGCTGAAAGAGATGGCAATCAAGGCGTATAAGGCGCTTGACTGCTCCGGCCTTGTGAGAGCAGATTTCTTCATGGATAAGGAAGGCAGAATTCTGATTAATGAGGTAAACACGATGCCTGGATTCACTCCATTCAGCATGTTCCCGCTGATGTGGAAACATACTGGGCTTGAGTATCCAAAGCTGATTGAAAAGCTTGTCGACCTTGCAATAGAACGTCATGAGCAAAAACAAAAGATAAAATACACAATGTAATGACAGTGTGGCGGGGCATTCTTTGATCTTTGATGTCTTGCCTTTTACTCCTTGCTTGCCGCGCAGGGGGGATTTATTTTTCATAGGAGGAAAGCGCAATGATAGAGAAGAAGTTAAAAGAGATAGCAGCGCTAGTTTCAGGCGATTTTCGCGAAGAGTTCGGCGACGTTGCTGTTGGCGGAGTCTCAATCGATACCCGTAAGATTTCAAAAGGCAATCTTTTCATTCCTTTCAAAGGTGAGAAGACGGACGGCCACCGATTTGTGGAAGAAGCCATAAAGAGCGGTGCGCATGCTTCGCTTTGGCAGAAGGATGTCCCGAATGCTCCGGAACATCTGCCGATCATTCTGGTGGACGATACGCTTGCAGCACTCCAGGAACTTGCCAGAGGATATAGGGACGAGCTTGACGTCAAAATCCTTGGGATTACTGGGAGTAATGGCAAAACAACGACGAAGGATATGACAGCAAATCTTCTTGCACGAAAGTATAAAGTGCAAAAAACAGAAGGAAATTATAACAACCATATTGGCCTGCCGTTAACCATCCTTGGACTTCGCCGAGATACTGAGGTTGCTGTCCTTGAAATGGGGATGAGCAGCAAAGGCGAGATTGAGCTTTTGACAAAACTGGCACGTCCTGATGCGGTCATCATTACAAATATCGGCGAGGCGCACCTGCTTGATCTTGGATCCCGCGAAGCGATTGCGGATGCGAAGCTTGAGATTATCCAAGGGTTAAAGGGCGGCGGAGAGATTATTTTCCATGGCGATGAGCCATTGCTTCAGGAGCGATTAAAGAATTACAGCGGGGATGGGACGCTGAAGACATTTGGGAAAAATCATGACAATGATCTTTATCCTGTGAAAATGGAGCAGGTGGCAGGCGGAAGCAATTTCGTGACGAACAAAAGCGATTTTGTTTTCCATTTGCCTGTTCTTGGTACACATAATATTCTTAATGCACTTGCAGCAATGCTTGCGGCCGAGTTCCTTGGAGTGCCATTTGACAGCATGGGTGATGGTTTCGCGGGCTTGAAACTAACAAGCATGAGGATGGAAATGGTAGAAGGAAAGCACGGAGAGAAAATCATCAACGATGCCTACAACGCAAGCCCGACTGCTATGAAGGCGGCCATTGACCTTGTTTCCAATCTGACTGGTTTCCAGCGTAAAATCCTTGTTCTGGGGGATATGCTGGAGCTGGGACCACTTGAAGCGGAATACCATGAGCAAATTGGGAAAGAGCTGGAGGCTGGTAAAATCCAGTATGTTTTCACCTACGGAAAACTCGGCGCGTATATCGCAAAAGGGGCTGCCGAAGTACTGGGTGAGGAGCATGTTTTTGCTTTTCAGAATAAAACGCTCCTATCTGAAAAGCTAAAAGAGTATGTGAACAGTGAAACGTTGCTCCTAGTAAAAGCCTCACGTGGAATGAGACTTGAGGAAGTCGTTTTTTCCTTGCAGCAGGAAGGTTGAAATCAAGGATAAAGGGATATGATAATGATTGTGGCAGTCCAAAATTATTTTTTCCTTAAATTACCAAAGTTTATTGCCGCATTGGGAGGGAAGGATTAGAGAAGAAAATAACCTGTCTGTTATTCCTCTTTCATTGCAATCCCTTCCTGTGGGTGGTAAGATTAACATCAAGTGTCTACGTAAGAAAATCCTGTTAATGGACATACTCCCGTACTGGAGAATGTCTTTTTTGCTACTATCAGTTGCGCGCAGTATGTCTGCCCCGTATCGTGACTCTGACGGAAACAGCATTTCATCAAGCGCTGCCGCCTTCAAATTTCAAACCGCGCGCTGGCACCTCGCCTTTCACAGGTGTACAATTTAACCAGATACTGCAATGACCTGAGATATACTTAAAGCCACTTAAAAATGATATAAATTAAATGCAGAAATAAAGGAGAATGAGCAAAGTTGACAATGTTTGAAGATTTAGGTATTAGCCAAGCAACATTAAAATCGCTTAAAAAAATGGGATTCGAAGAAGCAACACCAATTCAGACTGAAACGATTCCAGTGAGTTTGGCAAACAAGGACTTGATTGGACAGGCGCAGACAGGAACAGGAAAGACTGCGGCATTCGGTATACCGCTTATCGATAAGATTAAGAAGGAAAACCGTGTCATCCAAGGAATCATCATTGCTCCTACTAGGGAGCTAGCAGTTCAGGTTTCCGAGGAGCTATACAAAATCGGTGCTGGCAAGCGAATTGGCGTGCTCGCAATCTATGGCGGACAGGATATCAACCGTCAAATCCGCGCGTTGAAAAAAGGCCCGCATATCATTGTTGGTACTCCGGGACGTTTGCTTGACCACATTAAAAGGAAGACACTTCGCCTTGATACAGTAGAAACAGTCATCCTGGACGAAGCGGATGAAATGTTGAATATGGGCTTCATCGAGGATATCGAAAGCATTCTCGCATCCATTCCAAGCGAGCGCCAGACATTGCTGTTCTCAGCAACAATGCCTGTGCCAATCCGCAAGATTGCAGAGCGCTTCATGAAAGATCCAGAAGTCATCCGAGTGAAGACGAAGGAAATGACTGTTCCTCTTATCGATCAATACTATGTAGAAGTGCAGGAAAAAAACAAATTCGATGTTCTGACAAGGCTGCTTGACATTCAATCACCAGAGCTTGCTATCGTCTTCGGCCGTACGAAGCGCCGTGTCGATGAGCTTTCTGAAGCGCTGAATCTTCGCGGCTATACAGCGGAAGGTATCCACGGCGATCTGACACAGGCAAAAAGGATGTCCGTCCTACGTAAGTTTAAAGAAGGCTCCATCGATGTTCTTGTTGCCACAGACGTTGCCGCACGTGGTCTGGACATTTCCGGTGTTACTCACGTCTATAACTTTGACATCCCTCAAGATCCAGAAAGCTATGTCCACCGTATTGGACGTACTGGCCGTGCAGGTAAGCAAGGTATGGCAATGACATTCGTCAATCCGCGTGAAAAATCTTACCTGGAAGTAGTAGAGCGCACAACAAAGAAAAAAATGCAGCGCATGAATGCACCAACGCTTGATCAAGCATTGGAAGGCCAGCAAAGGGCGGTCGTCGAAAAAATTGTTCAGACTATCGAGTCGAACAACCTTCAATACTATCGCCAGGCTGCCAACGAGCTTCTTGAAAATAATGACCCGGTAACAGTTGTGGCTTCCGTCCTGAAGCTGATGACTAAAGAACCGGATACAACCCCTGTTGTCTTAACAGAAGAAAAGCCGCTTCCAATGCGCAACAAGAAGTTCTCTGACAGAAGAAGAGGACAAGAATCGTATAACAAAGGCAAAAAAGGTCCATTCAAGCCGCGTACAGGCGGTGGAAAGCGCCAAGGATCTTCTAACAAAACATCTCGTACACCAAGATAATAGTGAAGGCATGCTGCTTGCGGCATGCCTTTTTTTGTTTTAGCGGAGGGTCATGCGGAAGGAAGAGCGCATTGTTCCGTGATATGGCGGATGAATTGGCTGTATCTCGGGGAAATCGCTCAAGTTTGGGTTCTCAACGATTTCTGCTAATCAGGAGAGGCTTTCTCGCTCTCGCATGGCGGAGTCAACCAGTTTTTGAGGTAAATCGCTTCCCTGATCGAGTTATCAGCCAACTTCGGGCGAGAATCAACCAAACTTGGCGAAAAATCAGCCAACTTCGGGCGAAAATCAACCACGCTTGGCGAAAATCAGCCAACTTCGGGCGAGAATCAACCAAGCTTGGCGAAAAATCAGCCAACTTCGGGCGAGAATCAACCAAGCTTGGCGAAAAATCAGCCAACTTCGGACGAGAATCAACCAAGCTTGGCGAAAAATCAGCCAACTTTGCGCGAAAATCAACCAACAGCAGCCGTGGCGCCTTTTTTATCAAGGTTACTCCTGTTTTGGGCGGTGCGGTGAGCGGAGTCCAGCGCCATTGTGCGGAAATCACTCATAGCTACCAGTGCACGCTTTCCGTGATCATTGCGCCGAACAGAATGCTGTCCCAGCGGCGGCAGCCTAGCAAAATCGGGCATACTATTCCTAATACCCAAAAAAGGGGGATGGCAGATGACGATCATTAAACTGGGGTATGTGGCGATGAGCATGGAGCTGAAGAATGCCTCGCCTTCGAAGACGATGACATTTCGGCAGTTTTCACAAATACCAGACCGGGAGGCAGCGATTCGGAAGCTTGAGCGGATTGCGGTTTCCAACCTGCATAATTGCCTGAGGCTTTTGAGGCATAACAAGGCTAATGGAATAGAATTTTTTCGCTTAAGTTCGAAGCTGATCCCCTTAGCGAACCATGATGAACTAAGTGATTGGGATTACATGGCGCCGCTTCGGGAATCGCTCCAAGAGATAAAGAGTTTCTTAAAAGAAAGCCAGATGAGGGTGGACTTTCATCCAGATCATTTTGTCCTCTTGAACGCGGCCAAAACGGATATTCTGCAAGTATCCGTCAAAACGCTGGCACTGCATCGAAGGCTGCTTGCAGGAATGGGCATTGACACAACGCACCGATGCGTTCTTCATGTCGGAGGCGCTTATGAGAACAAGGAAAAAGCGTTGGAACAGTTTATCGAGAATTGGGGTAGGATTCCGCTGGCAATTCAAAAAATGATGATGCTTGAGAATGACGATAAGAGCTTCACGATGAACGATACGCTATACCTATGCGAGAAGCTCGGTATTCCACATGTGTTCGACTATCACCATCACCTCGCAAATCCTGGAGAAGAAGACTGGAAGGAACATTGGCAGAGAACGATAGCAACATGGGAGCAGTCTCCGCTGCCGGTAAAAATGCATATTTCCAGTCCGCGTTGTACAGACAACTATCGCGCTCATGCTGACTATATCGATCCTGCCATGTTCATGGAATTTTTGCATGGAATAAAAGGATCACTTCCGGAAGTTCATTGCATGATTGAGGCGAAGCAAAAAGATTTGGCTCTGTTCAAGTTAGCGGAGGATCTTTCCACTGAAACCGGAATGGAAAGACTCGGACCAGCAACTTTCAGAATCGGGCGATGATTCCTATATCTTTGAAAAATCCTCCCCTCCAGAAGCAGGTTTACGATATACTGAAGGTGCTATAAACAGAAGGCGGGAGGTAATTAGTATGGTATTAGAACCGCAAACAAAAATTTCGGAACGTGCCCTTACTGTCTGGAGAGTAACAGGGGCAATTGCATTTTTGATTGTATTGCTTGTGGGAGGGGGAATTATTGTGCCAGCCGTCATTTTTGACTGGCCGATCTGGATTATTCCGGCAGTGGTCGCCATTTGCCTGCTTCACGGCTACATGGCGATTTGGTTTGTTCCAAAGCTTCGCTGGAAGCGCTGGCGTTATGAAGTGAGAGATCAGGAAGTAGAGCTGCAGCACGGTGTGTTTATTGTGAAACGGACACTCGTTCCAATGATCCGCGTCCAGCATGTGGACACAAAGCAAGGTCCGCTGCTGCGAAAATATGGGCTTGCTAGCGTGGCAGTTTCCACTGCCGCAACAGTGCACGAAATCCCAGCTCTTGAGATTGAAGAAGCTGAACAGCTGAGGGTTTTCATCTCAAGGCTTGCTAGGGTGGCGGAAGAAGATGTCTGAGCCAAAGAGGATGCATCCTATCGCCGCTGTTCTGAATACGGTTCGACAAATTAAGGATATGATTGTTCCGTTCGGTGTATTTGTGATTTTTGGAAGCAATAATTTTGATTTGGGTTATTTGGTTGGTGCGCTTGGGGTAGCGATCCTTTTTCTCGTTGCCGGAGTTATCTCCTGGTATCGATTTACCTATCGCATCGAGGAAGGAGAGCTGAGGATTGAGTACGGCCTTTTCGTCAAGCACAAACGATATATTCCATTTGAACGAATTCAAAGTCTTGATTATTCGGAAGGCATTCTTCAGCGGATCTTCGGCCTTGTAAAGGTTACAGTCGAAACCGCAGGGTCGACGGGGGGCGGCAAAGGAGATGCGGAGCTTGTTGCGATCACCAAAAAAGAAGCAGGCGTCATCCAAGAAATGCTCGTTCGAGCGAAGTCACAAAAAACTGCGGATGCAGAAAGCTTAGAGGAGACAAACGGGTCTGTTATCTATAGGATGACAGGCAAAGAGCTTGTCCTGCTTGCAACCACTTCTGGCGGGATGGGGGTAATTCTTTCTGCTGTCTTTGCTTTTGCATTTCAATTGGATGAAGTCATTCCTTATAAAAAGATTTTCAAAGACGTATCAGAATACGCTGCAAAAGGGATGGCCTTCATTGCTCTTGCTGTGTTCATCGTCCTATTTCTCGCATGGGCAGCATCTGTCGTAGCGACGCTTGTGAAATACGCGAATTATAAGGTGAAAAAGGTAGGGGAAGACCTTGTCATTACAAGGGGCTTGCTGGAGAAGCGGCAATTCACCATTCCGCTGAACAGAATACAGGCAGTAAGGATTGTCGAGAATCCACTTCGGCAAATTTTCGGTCTTGCATCAGCTTCTGTCCATAGTGCTGGTGGCTCTGCCGGGAACGTAGAAAGCTGGAAAGTACTCGTTCTCCCAGTCATCAAAAAAGACAAGATTCCTGCACTTTTAGAACCATACTTGGAAGGCTATCAACTAGCGCCGGCTCTGAAAGGATTGCCGCGCCAATCGCTCCGCCGGTATATCTTCAGAGGCTGGATCATGGCAGCGCCGCTCGTAATCCTTGCTCTCGTCTTTTTTAAAGAGTGGGGCTTGCTGTCATTCTTGCTGTTTGCCATTTCTGCGCCCTGGTCATGGTTGAGTTTTAAAGACGCAGGTTTTTGTCTTGAAGACGACAGCCTGACTTTGCGGGCGAGAGGCTTCTCTCGCCAAACAGTGATGATGAAAAAGAAAAAAGTACAATCGCTCACGCTTGTCGAAAGTCCTTTTCAGAAAAAGAAAGAACTTTCCACTATTACCGCAGCGGTAAAATCAGGGGCGGGGGCGTCCGGCGGGAAAGTGATGGACATGGATAAAGACGATGCACAAAGTGTCTACCACTGGTTCTCAAGAGAGGAAAGCTAATCTCCTATACTTTAGGAAGCGTTAGCCTCCCCGCAAGGAATCCTGCAATCAGTCCAAAGATATGGGCGGTGACGTTGATATCCTTCTGGATAAAAGTCATGACAACACCAATCGCTGCGATTGTCAAAATGACTTGGGAATTTTCGTTTGACAATAAATCTTTCCGAAATAAGGACATGGCAATATAGTAGCCGAAAAGTCCAAAAATCGCTCCGCTTGCTCCGACATGGATGTAAGTGAGCGGTTCCAGGAAGAATGTCGCCACATTAGCAAGCACACCTGTGACAAGGTAGACTGCAAGAAATTTTGCTTTGCCGAGCATCTGTTCCAATGCAGGCCCAAACAGCACGAGCGAAAAACTGTTGAACAAAACATGGGTGAAACCGGCATGAACGAATATGGGGGTGACAAGCCTCCAGAATTCTCCTTCAGCGATGTAGAGGTTAACACCCGACAGCAGTTCGAATACTTGCAGTGTAGGCAAAAAAGGCAAAGCTGTTAGGATATAGAGAATCAAGTGAATCAGGATGATGGCGGTAATCGCCGGATAGTAGCGAATAAACTCATTGAAACTCTCCGTGCGCGAGAACATATACTTCCTCCTTTCTATGCTTATACTATTAGAATAGCCTTTTTTGATAAGGCAAGGCTAGAACCAGTACTTATTTTTATGATAATGATGATTTTTTTAGAAGGATGATGAACGATGATTAAAGGTACGGGAATTGATATCGTGGAAATCAGCAGGGTGGCCGAACTGCTTGAGAAGCAGCCAAAGTTTGTGTCGCGGATATTGACAGTAGAGGAGCGCGTGGTATTCTCAAAGCTGAGCGGAGCAAGGAGACTGGAGTATTTCGCCGGCCGATTTGCGGCAAAAGAAGCGTATGCTAAGGCTGCTGGCACAGGAATTGGTGCCTCGCTGTCTTTCCTCGATATCGAGACTGGAAATACACAAGAGGGCCGACCAGTCATTTTGCGCCCGCAAACCGATAGTGTCCATCTATCCATTTCTCACAGCAGGGAATACGCGGTAGCCCAAGTTATCATTGAAGCTTAGACTGATATCCTATGGTGGACAATATTTTAGAATAAACCCTTTGGTTGTCTCATATATTCGTAGTGCAACAGGGGAGACAAGACTAGGCGGCGGGAAAATGGGGCATGAAGACTCATGCTGCCGGAAGTTTCATCCTGTCTTTTCTTTCCCTTTCCTATTGATATAAGACCAAAAAAGGGGTGGAAGAATGAAGAGGAAGTTTTTGCTGATTCTCGCCGGACTAATGGTTGTATTTTCACTGGCAGCGTGCGGAGCGAAGTCTCAGCAATCAGTTGTTAAGGACCTTGATGGAAAGCTTTCGGGTTTGAAGAGCTATAAGGCTAAGGCGAAAATGACGCTTGAAATGGGCACGGAACCGCAAGTGTACGATGTGGAGATATGGCATAAGGATCCTTCCTTTTACAGAGTCAATCTAAAGAACGCCAAGAAGGACCAAAGCCAGATGATTCTCAGGAATAAAGAAGGAGTATTTGTCCTGACTCCTGCCTTGAATAAAAGCTTCAAGTTTCAGAGCAATTGGCCGCAAAACAGCAGCCAAGCCTATTTATACGAGTCATTGGTCCAGGATATTCTCGAAGATAAAGAAGCCAAATTTTCCGCTACGAAAGAACATTATGTCTTTGAAACGAAAACGCGTTACCAGAACAATAAAATGCTTCCGCTGCAAGAAATTACCCTTGATAAAAAAAGCCTTGCTCCTGTCAGTGTGAAGGTAATGGATTCTGACCGGAAAGCGCTCGTTAAGGTGGAATTCTCAAATGTGAAGTTTGGAGCAGAGTTCGATAATAACGCTTTTGATATGAAAAAGAATCTTGCGGCATCTCAGCTGGAGGTTCCTGTAATGGGAGAAGCAAAAGGAGATAAAAAGGAATTCTCCGTTAAGTACCCTCTTGCAGAACTGCCTGGAGTCACGCTGAAAGGGGAAAAAGAGATGAAGACGGAGGATGGAAAGAGGATGGTCCTGACCTATGAGGGGAAGGATAAATCCTTCACCATCATCCAGGAAAAAACGGATGTCATGCCAACCTCCGCATCGCCCATCAGCGTAAACGGGGAACCTGTTGATCTAGGTTTCACCATTGGTTCCATGACAGGTAACAGCATCAAGTGGACGCATGATGGGGTGGACTACACCCTTGCTTCCACCAACCTGACACCAGAAGAAATGGAGATGGTTGCCGAATCAGTCCAGGCAGACGCTGTGAAATAAGATGCCACAGAGCAGGCTCTCTTCGCTGTAGAGCCTGCTTTTTTTCGTAAAAAATAACCATTTGACAATAGACTGCCATGGTTTGATAATGGTACGAGGAGAAATTGAACGGAATAAAGGAAGTGCAGTAAGTGGAAGAACAGCATTACTACCGCGATACATGGGCAGAAATCGATCTTGATAAAATCTCGCGAAACTTGAAGCGAATTAAAGACTATATTGGGGATAAGACGGATATTATTGCTGTCGTAAAGGCGGATGCGTATGGGCACGGCGCGCTCGAAACAGCCGAGGCAGCGCTCGAGGCGGGAGCATCACGGCTGGCCGTCGCGTTTTTAGACGAGGCATTCGCTTTGAGACAAGCGGGAGTCCGGTCTCCAATTCTTGTAATTGGTGCCAGCAGGCCAGAAGATGCAGCATTAGCGGCAAAGCAAGAGATTGCCCTTACTGTTTTTCAGGCTGAGTGGTTAGAAAAGGCAGCAAAATGCATGGATTCGGCTGTCCCTCTTGCAGTCCATCTAAAAGTGGATACAGGCATGGGGAGAATCGGGATTCGCCATATAGAGGAGCTTAAGGACGCGGAAACCATTTTAATGGATAACGGTATATTTACGTTTGAAGGAATCTTCACGCATTTTGCGACAGCAGATGAGAATGAGGAAGGTTATTTTGATGAGCAGCTCTCTAAATTTAAACATTTTATATCAGCTCTTGATAACCAACCGCCGCTTGTACACTGCAGCAACACCGCCGCCGCTTTAAAGCGCAGCGATGCTAAGTTCAATGCTGTCCGAATCGGAATTTCGATGTATGGGCTCTCGCCGTCCCCGGAAATGAAACAAGCTATTCCGGTAAAATTGGAAGAAGTATTCTCTCTCCATACTCAAGTAGCGCATGTGAAAAAACTGGAAAAAGGCGATAAAGTCAGCTATGGAGCCACCTATGAAGCTTCAGGCGATGAGTGGATTGCAACCCTCCCAATCGGCTATGCGGATGGCTGGATCAGAAGGCTGCAGGGTCAGGAAGTGCTGGTGGATGGCAAGCGTTGTCCTATCGTTGGTCGGATCTGCATGGATCAGTGCATGGTGAAGCTTCCTTTTGAAGTGAAGGTCGGAACCATGGCTACCCTTATTGGTACTCAAGAAGAAGAACAAGTGACCGTTGATGAAATTGCGGATAAACTAGAAACGATCAATTACGAAGTTCCCTGTCTCATTTCTTACAGGGTTCCAAGGGTTTTTCGGAAAGATGGCAGGATCACCAGCGTGAAAAATCGCATTCTTCAGGGATTTAATGATTGAGGTCTTTGATGCATAAAGAACAAGTTTTTTTGGTGATACTACGTAAGAATTGCCAATTTGACTTTGCATCGGGCCCATTTAGTGATAATATTGAAAATGGTAGAAAATTAAAAAGATAAGTAACGGCTTGTAGTGATGATGGTGGAGGTGTATGTTTGTGTCTGAATCCAGCGCAACAACTGAAATTATGGTGAAGTTACCGCAACACCTGCTGACAGAATTGGACGGCTTTGTGAAACAGGATAATGTCAATCGAAGTGAATTCATTTACCAGGCAACGAAGATGTACTTGCGGGAGCGAAAAAAAAGACAGATTCGCGAATCTATGAGACGGGGCTATATGGAAATGGCGAAAATTAATTTGACGATTGCTTCTGAATCCTTCCAGGCAGAATTCGAGGCAGAAAATACAGTCGAACGTTTAGTAAGCGGAGGCTAATCCCTTGATTGTAAAACGTGGCGACGTTTATTTTGCGGACCTATCCCCAGTTGTTGGTTCAGAACAAGGCGGCGTCCGTCCAGTGCTTGTCATCCAAAACGACATCGGGAATCGGTTTAGTCCCACAGTAATCATTGCAGCGATCACTGCCCAGATTCAGAAGGCGAAGCTGCCTACACATGTTGAAATTGATGCGAAACGTTATGGATTTGAACGAGATTCCGTCATACTGCTGGAACAGATCCGAACAATTGATAAGCAGCGTCTAACCGATAAGATTACCCATCTTGATGACGAAATGATGGAAAAAGTGGACGAAGCCCTGCAAATTAGTTTGGGTCTCATTGAATTTTAAGATAAACGCCTATTTCAGGCGTTTTTTATTTAGCGGTGGATACATTTCCCAACCCTTAGAGCGAGCTGGAATCAGCTGGCTTTTTCTTTATAATCGGTCTTTTATCATTTGACGGATACTACAGTGTTATCATTTAATTGAACTATACAAAAAATGTGAACTTTTGGTTGCTATTATATTTCGTTTACATTTACGCTATTAGGGTAATGTAAAATCTTGTATGTTAAAATGAGGTGGAGATTATTAACAAAGTAATTGTCAATTATATTCAAGAACATAAACATGAAATATTGAAAGAATGGATCGAATCGACGAAAGAAACAGCCGAAGACCGAGTAATCAAGGCTGTTTCAGACCAAGTCTTCACAGTCACTAGCGGTGAATTTATCGATTTGATCATTTCTAACATAAAAGGGATGAAAGATGACTTCAATGCCAAGCTGTCCGATTTTGCAGAAAAGGTTGTGCGGCTCGGATGGCCGCTGACATTTGTTACCCGCGGCTTGCATACTTTTGAAAGAATTGTCTTCAATCGTATGGAAGAAAGCGGGACGATCAACCGTGAAAACCAGATGGACATGGTGCATCAGTTTGATGACTGGTTCACACCGATGAACAATGAAATCGTCAGCGTCTACTCGGCTACTTGGGAGAAGACGGTTTCTCTCCAAAAAATGGCACTCCAAGAGTTGTCTGCACCACTGATTCCGGTTTTTGAAGGAATCAGCGTTATGCCGCTTGTCGGGACGATTGATACGGAGCGCGCTAAGCAGATTATGGAAAATCTGTTGAAGGGAGCAGTAAAACATCATGCTCAGGTGGTGCTGATTGATATTACCGGTGTTCCTGTGGTGGATACGATGGTTGCGCATCATATCATTCGGGCTGCAGAAGCGGTGAGGCTGATTGGGGCAAAGTGCATGCTAGTCGGAATTAGGCCGGAAATTGCACAGACGATTGTTAATCTTGGTATTAATCTCAACCAGTTCACTACGAAGAGCACGCTTAAGAAAGGAATTGAGGCAGCACTTCATTTGACGAACAGAGAAATTGTCGAAACGGGGGGAGCGATGTGAGAATACCAATCCTAAAATTGTATGATTGTTTGCTTGTTTCCATTCAATGGGAACTAGACGATCACACAGCCCTTCAGTTCCAGGAAGATTTACTGTACAAAATACATGAAACCAGCGCAAATGGAGTCGTTATTGATTTGACTTCCATTGATTTTATAGATTCATTCATTGCAAAGGTGTTAGGTGATGTAATCAGCATGTCAAAGCTTATGGGAGCTAAAGTGGTCATTACAGGAATACAGCCTGCAGTTGCCATCACACTCATTGAGCTTGGCATTGCCCTTGAAGATGTTATGACAGCGCTGGACTTGGAAAAAGGTTTGGAGAAATTACAACAGGAATTGGGGGAATGAGTGCATGAGCATCCAATCCTGTGTGACCATTATAAATGAATGGGATATTGTAGCGGCACGCCAGCTAGGGCGCAATGTTGCCAAAGAGCTAGGCTTCGGTACCGTTGATCAAGCGAGGATCACTACGGCTATAAGCGAACTAGCAAGAAATATTTATCTATACGCCGGCAAGGGACAAATTTGCATTGATAAGCTGAATGAAACAGGTAAAGCCGGACTTCGGATTCTTGCAGCGGACGATGGTCCCGGAATAAAGGATATACGTCAGGTGATGGAAGACGGTTTTTCAACCTCCGGTGGACTGGGAGCCGGTTTACCTGGAGTGAAAAGATTAATGGATGATTTTAATATCGAGTCAGCCGAAGGTAAAGGCACAATGATAAAAGCGACTAAATGGCTCCGTTAGGGGGAAGGGTTATGGAATTCCGAGAAATGATGGAGTCAAAGTATCGGGAACTCCTTGAAAATTACATCAAGGAGCAATCAGAGCAAGCGTTATATGCGGGACAGAAATTCAGCCGAAAGTCTATTGAGCATAAAATATCACCTGAAGAGATTGTAAGCCTACATAAGAGTTTGCTCGCCGAAATGTATCCGGAAGTTCCGGAAAGCGTACTGAATTCGTTCGATGTCCTGCTGGAAGTGATGATAGGCTATGGGTTGGCATATAGAGAGCACCAAAGCCTCCGACACCAACAGGAAGAACTGCGTTCCGAAATGGAAATTGCGGCGAATGTCCAACAAACCCTTTTAGGAACGAATGTACCGATGGTGGAAGAGCTTGATATAGGTGCAATCAGTGTTCCTGCCAAGCATATGAACGGTGACTATTTCCATTTTGTCCAGGATGAGGATGGCTGCACGAGTGTTGCCATCGCGGATGTGATCGGGAAGGGGATCCCTGCTGCGCTTTGTATGTCAATGATCAAATACGCGATGGACAGCCTTCCGGAAAACCGGATGGAGCCTAGCAGCATCCTTGAAAGTCTGAACAGGGTAGTGGAGCAAAACGTAGACCGAAGCATGTTCATTACGATGTTTTATGGCATGTTCAACCCTGCTGCAAACAAATTTTCTTACGCTTCAGCGGGGCACGAGCCTGGTTTCTACTACAATGCGGAAACGAAAGAATATCGGGACCTGAATGCAAGGGGACTGCTGCTTGGTGTAGAGAAAAGAACAAAATACCGCCAGTATGAAATGGAAATCTTTCCGGGCGACATGATTGTCCTTATGTCTGATGGAGTGACAGAGTGCAGGACGGAAGAAGGGTTCATTGAAAGGGAAACGCTCATGGAGTATATAGACAAATACATTGACTTGAGCGCTCAGGAAATCGTCAATAATATTTTCAAAGAACTTGAAAAGGTTCAACACTTTCAATTGCGGGACGATTTCACCTTAATAATTTTAAAAAAGACGGTTTAGCTTGGAAGTGATTCGGGTAAAGGTTAAAATGCAATCGAATGTAAAAGGTGGGTCAGGGAATGAATATATCTATTGATGTAAAGGAAATAAATTCAGTTTCTGAGATAAAAGTAAGCGGAGAAATTGATGCATACACTGCGCCGAAGCTTCGCGAAACGCTTTTTCCAATGTCGGAGATGAATGGCGTCAAAATGACGGTGGACCTTTCAGGCGTTTCCTATATGGACAGTACTGGTCTCGGTGTCTTTGTTGGTGTCTTTAAAAATGTCCGCGCCAACGAGGGTGAGTTTAAAATCGTCGGTTTGTCCAGCCGGCTGCAAAGGCTTTTTGAAATTACAGGCCTGGCTGATATCATCGATATCAACAGCGAGATAGAGGGTGGAGTCCAATGAGTCAGCTGTTTGATTATATCGAAATGAAAATACCGGCGAAGCCTGAATTTGTCGGTGTTATCAGATTGACGCTATCTGGAATTGCCAGTCGAATGGGTTTTTCGTACGATGAGATTGAGGATTTGAAAATTGCAACGAGTGAGGCGTGTACGAACGCGGTTCAGCATGCCTATGAGAATAAAGAAAAAGGTGAAGTAATAATTGGATTCGGACTTTATGAAGACCGTCTGGAGGTCATGGTTGCAGACAACGGGCAAAGCTTCGATTTCCACTCTGCCTGCGAAGGTCTTGGACCATACGACCAAAATGATTCAATAGAGTTCCTTCGTGAAGGAGGCTTGGGGCTGTATCTGATTGAAACATTGATGGATGAAGTAAGGGTTCATCACAAAGAGGGCGTCACGGTCTTCATGACCAAGTACCGAGAAGGAGAGCAGGTGGAGATAGATGCAGAGACAATCTCAACCTAATCAGAAAACAAAGGAAAAAGTCAATGAATTAATCAAAGCTTACCAGCTTTACGAGGATGATGACGCCCAAAGTGAACTGGTCTTACATTATCAAAGTCTTGTTGAAACAATCGCACGCAAATACTCCAAAGGCAGGTCATTCCACGAGGATATCGTTCAGGTCGGAATGATTGGACTGCTTGGAGCAATTAGAAGGTATGATGAATCTTTCGGTAAGAGCTTTGAAGCATTTGCCGTGCCGACAATCATCGGTGAAATCAAACGATTCCTCAGGGACAAGACATGGAGCGTTCATGTTCCCAGAAGAATCAAAGAGCTCGGCCCGAAAATAAAGACAACCGTGGAAGAGCTGACAACAAAGCTGCATCGTTCACCACGAGTGGAGGAAATTGCGGAATTTCTCGAAGTATCGGAAGAAGAAGTGCTGGAAGCGATGGAAATGGGAAAGAGCTATCAGGCGCTTTCTGTTGACCATTCCATTGAAGCGGATTCCGATGGCGGCACCGTCACACTGCTTGATATTGTTGGTAATGTGGATGAAGGATATGAAAAAATCAACCAGCGGCTTGTGTTGGAAAAAGTCCTTCATGTACTGTCAGACCGCGAAAAACTCATTATTCAATATACTTATCTTGAAAATATGAGCCAAAAAGAAGCAGGAGAACAGCTTGGAATTTCACAAATGCATGTATCCCGCCTTCAGCGGAGGGCGATTAAAAAGCTTCAGGAAGCCATTCATGCTGAAAACAGCAGCTCGGAGATTTCTACATGAAACAACGTTTCCATGAACAGCTCGACCTCTTTGTGCACCAGACAACGAAAGAAGGTAAACAGGAATGCGGCGATAGTTTTTACTTCACCGCAACGGATGATTATTTCATCTGTGTTGTTGCTGATGGGCTTGGAAGCGGGAAATTCGCGAACGAATCGTCAATGGCTGTTGTGTCTTTAGTGGAACAAAACCATCAGGAAGATGTAGAAGTATTGATGAAAAGGTGTAACGAAGTTCTTGCCCACAAACGGGGAGCGGCTGTTTCCATCTTTAAGGTGCACTTTAAAACGCGGGAATTTGTCTACAGTTGTGTTGGCAACATCCGCTTCTTCCTTTATTCACCTGATGGCAAACTCACCTATCCCCTTCCTGTAACTGGATATCTTTCCGGGAGGCCGCAAGTATTTAATACACAACGCTATTTCTATGAACCAGATTCCAAGTTTTTGATTTATTCAGATGGCTTTGATATTCATGGGGCAAAATCGTTGCTGAAGGGCTACCGCCCTGTCAGCGTAATTGCCGAAGAAATTATTTCAACTCATCAAAACAGCGCGGATGACGCAACTTTCATTGTTGGAAGCCTCCTGTGATAAGGACGCTTCTTTTTTGTGGTTTTTTTTTAAGAAAAGGAAAGCGGCATCGATATTTGGTAAACTATTAAGTAGGCCGTAGGGCCGCTTCGATCCATGATGGAAAATGGAGGCTGATGATTTGGAAAAGACGTTAAATAGGCAAGAGGAATTTGTAAAGAGCATTGCAGCGGAACAAAGCATTGCACCTAAGCAAGTCAAGAGCGTAATCGCGCTCGTCGAAGAGGGCAACACGGTGCCTTTCATCGCTCGTTACCGAAAAGAACAGACGGGTGCTCTCGATGAAGTGCAAATCAGGAATATCATTGATAGATGGCAATACATACAAAATCTTGCGCAGCGCAAAGATGAGGTCATCAGAATCATCGAGGAGCAGGGAAAGCTGAGCCCGGAATTAAAGAAATCGATACAAAAAGCTTCGAAGCTGCAGGAAGTGGAAGACCTTTATCGGCCATATAAGCAGAAACGCCGTACAAAAGCGACTGTGGCCCGGGAAAAAGGTCTCGAGCCGTTGGCGCTATGGATGCTGCAATTTCCTGCGGAAGGCAGCCTTATGGAGAAAGCCGAGGAGTATACAGGTAATGAAGAGGGAGCAGCAGATGCTTCCGAAGCGATTGATGGCGCAAAAGATATCATTGCTGAGATGGTTTCCGATGATGCGGAAGTAAGAAAAGCAATCCGTGCGCAAACACTGAAAACCGGAACGGTAGAATCGGCTGTAAAGGACGAGGAAAAGGACGAGAAGAGAGTATATGAGATGTATTATGAGTACGGAGAATCGATTGCTAAGATTGTTCCGCACCGCATCCTAGCCCTCAACCGCGGGGAAAAAGAAGACATTCTTCGTGTCGGGATCAAAGTGGATAACGAAAGCATCATGCAGTACTTAAAGAAAAAGTGGATTCAAAATGAACATTCCGTTTCTGCTCAAGCAGTGTTGGAAGCGCTTGAGGATGCCTACAAGAGACTGATACAGCCATCGATTGAGCGGGAAATCCGCAATGAACTGACCGAGCGGGCGGAGGAACAGGCAATTCATATTTTTTCTGAGAACCTCCGTAAACTCCTGCTTCAGCCACCGTTAAAAGGGAAGGTCGTTCTTGGAGTGGACCCAGCCTTTCGGACAGGCTGTAAGCTTGCCGCGGTGGATGAGACGGGAAAGGTCATGGAAATAGGCGTGATTTATCCCCATCCTCCTGTTTCAAAAGCGCGGGAAGCGAGAGACAAATTCACCAAGATAATCAGGGACTATCGAGTAGAGATGATTGCGATCGGAAATGGAACTGCCTCTCGTGAAACGGAGCAATTTGTTTCGAGTGTGTTAAAGGAATTGAATGATGATATTTACTATTTAATCGTGAACGAGGCAGGTGCCAGTGTTTACTCTGCATCAGACCTTGCAAGAGAAGAATTCCCAGACTTTCAAGTAGAAGAAAGAAGCGCTGTCTCCATTGCGAGACGCCTGCAAGATCCGCTAGCTGAACTTGTGAAAATTGATCCTAAATCGGTTGGTGTCGGTCAATACCAGCATGATGTTAGCCAAAAACGATTGTCTGATTCTTTAGGTTTTGTTGTGGAAACAGCCGTTAACCAGGTTGGGGTCAACGTAAATACAGCATCCTCCTCCTTGCTTCAATACGTCGCGGGATTATCTAAGACAGTAGCTCATAATATTGTGAAAAAAAGGGAGGAAGAAGGAAAGTTCACGAGCAGGGTACAACTCAAGAAAATTCCTCGCTTAGGTGCAAAGACTTATGAACAGGCAATCGGCTTTCTTCGGGTTGTCGATGGAAAAGAACCGCTCGATAGAACGGGAATTCACCCTGAAAGCTATGAAGCTGCAAAGAAACTGCTTAAAAGCCTTGGCTTTACAAGCAAGGATATCGGTTCAAATGAACTGAAAGAGGCGCTGAGAGGGTTGAATCAGGCGCAGGCCGCACAGGAACTTGAAATTGGCGAACTGACTTTGAAAGATATGATTGATGCACTAACAAGGCCGAACCGCGATCCACGTGATGAACTGCAGGCACCTCTGCTGAAAAAAGACATCTTAAAGATGGAAGACTTGAAGCCAGGGATGGAACTTCAAGGCACTGTCCGAAACGTCGTCGATTTCGGGGCATTTGTTGATATCGGTGTCAAGCAGGATGGACTGGTCCATATTTCAAAGCTGAGCAATAGATTTGTAAAGCATCCTCTAGATGTCGTCTCTGTCGGTGATATTGTCACTGTATGGGTGGACAGCATCGATGCGAAAAAAGGAAGGGTGAGCTTAACAATGCTCTCCCCAGAAGGATAATGAGAAAAGAGGCTGTCAAGCGCCCTTTGATTTCAAAGGGGTGGACGGCCTTTCTTTTTCACGGGAAAGCGAGATTAGACGGATTGCTTTTTTCTGTAGAAAAACCAGCACTGATTCAGCAGTTTGATTTGCGACCTATTTTTTTCATAGAATGCTTTTTTCATTTGATTCTGGAACCAGACGGGCATATGTCATCCCTCCAGGTATCAATCTTAAAAGGCAAAGTTATTATATGCTATAATAGGTTGTCATGTTCACAAATAGGAGGGAGAGGCATGGAAAACGAGCAGCTTCAAAGGTTGGTGGAGTCTATTTCGCTGCACGAATTTCAAAAAACGTTCCGCCATGCTGCTTATTTTAATCCCCGTCTTAGGACAACAGGGGGAAGGTATATGCTTCGAACCCATAATATAGAAGTAAATAAACGATACTACGAAGAATTTGGGGAAGAGGAACTAAAAGGAATCATCCGGCATGAGCTTTGCCATTACCATCTCCATCTTGAGGGGAAGGGTTATAAACATCGCGATTATGATTTCCGTCAACTTTTGGCGAAAGTGAATGCACCTAGATTTTGCTCAGAGCTTCCAAACACAAGGGCAAAAAGAAAACCAAATAAGATCCTTATTTATGAGTGTTCCCTCTGCAATCTGCAGTACCGCAGGAAAAGGGTTGTTGATACTGCGCGTTTTGTATGTGGAAAGTGCCGTGGGAAATTATTTAAGAAAAGTGATTGACAACTGCATGACATGCTGGTAAAGTATTAAATCGTGACTGGTATTCAGTCTGAAACAAATTTTTAATAAGCTTCTTGACAACAGCTCGATGCATGATTATAATTTTAAGAGTCGATAACGGCGATTGCCCAATATTGACAAATTAAAAGTATTCCGCAGTAGCTCAGTGGTAGAGCATTCGGCTGTTAACCGAACGGTCGTAGGTTCGAATCCTACCTGCGGAGCCATTATTCGGGGAAGTACTCAAGAGGCTGAAGAGGCGCCCCTGCTAAGGGTGTAGGTCGCGTAAGCGGCGCGAGGGTTCAAATCCCTCCTTCTCCGCCATTTTAATTTCGGCCCCTTGGTCAAGCGGTTAAGACACCGCCCTTTCACGGCGGTAACACGGGTTCGAATCCCGTAGGGGTCACCAATACTGATAGAAACATCAATATAACCATCTGGTCCCGTGGTGTAGCGGTTAACATGCCTGCCTGTCACGCAGGAGATCGCCGGTTCGATCCCGGTCGGGACCGCCATTATTTTGGGCTATAGCCAAGCGGTAAGGCAACGGACTTTGACTCCGTCATGCGTTGGTTCGAATCCAGCTAGCCCAGCCATTTTTTGAGCCATTAGCTCAGTTGGTAGAGCATCTGACTTTTAATCAGAGGGTCGAAGGTTCGAGTCCTTCATGGCTCACCATTTTTCATTAAACATATGCGGGTGTGGCGGAATTGGCAGACGCACCAGACTTAGGATCTGGCGCCGCAAGGCGTGGGGGTTCGACTCCCTTCACCCGCACCAAAAAAACTTGTTGACATGATAAATGAAGACGGGTTATAATATAAGCCTGGTTAACAACGTGCGGTCGTGGCGGAATGGCAGACGCGCTAGGTTGAGGGCCTAGTGGGGGCAACCCCGTGGAGGTTCAAGTCCTCTCGGCCGCACCAAAAAAAGTATTGACAGCCAAACGAGGTTGTGGTACAATATAAAAGTTGCTTCAGTAAAATACGCGCCCGTAGCTCAATTGGATAGAGCGTCTGACTACGGATCAGAAGGTTATGGGTTCGACTCCTTTCGGGCGCGCCATATTATCGGGAAGTAGCTCAGCTTGGTAGAGCACTTGGTTTGGGACCAAGGGGTCGCAGGTTCGAATCCTGTCTTCCCGACCATGGAGCACTTTCGATCGATAAACAACAATCATAATATGCGGGTGTAGTTTAATGGTAAAACTCCAGCCTTCCAAGCTGATGTCGTGGGTTCGATTCCCATCACCCGCTCCAACTAATTTATTGCTCTTTGAAAACTAAACAAACAAGCGTCAACAAACAATAATATGATGGTCACTGACCATCAGCCAACGTTTTATTTGATGAGCTAATCACTCACTCTTTTATGGAGAGTTTGATCCTGGCTCAGGACGAACGCTGGCGGCGTGCCTAATACATGCAAGTCGAGCGCCTTCTGAAACATACATTATCCAGTTTTGAGGGAACAATCCTCAAACCAAATAGTCTGGCGGCGATGGCGAGAAGGTCACACCCGTTCCCATACCGAACACGGAAGTTAAGCTTCTCAGCGCCGATGGTAGTTGGGGGTTTCCCCCTGTGAGAGTAGGACGCTGCCAGGCGGTTTATACGGAGGATTAGCTCAGCTGGGAGAGCATCTGCCTTACAAGCAGAGGGTCGGCGGTTCGATCCCGTCATCCTCCACCATTTTGGACATGTTCATTGTTCACTTGCCGGTGTAGCTCAATTGGTAGAGCAACTGACTTGTAATCAGTAGGTTGAGGGTTCAATTCCTTTCGCCGGCACCATTTGTACGAGCCATTAGCTCAGTTGGTAGAGCATCTGACTTTTAATCAGAGGGTCGAAGGTTCGAGTCCTTCATGGCTCACCATTTTTCTTTTCATTAAACATATGCGGGTGTGGCGGAATTGGCAGACGCACCAGACTTAGGATCTGGCGCCGCAAGGCGTGGGGGTTCGACTCCCTTCACCCGCACCATTTTTGCGGAAGTAGTTCAGTGGTAGAATACAACCTTGCCAAGGTTGGGGTCGCGGGTTCGAATCCCGTCTTCCGCTCCATGCTTTCCGCCGGGGTGGCGGAACTGGCAGACGCACAGGACTTAAAATCCTGCGGTAGGTGACTACCGTACCGGTTCGATTCCGGTCCTCGGCACCAATCATACGAATATGCGCCCGTAGCTCAATTGGATAGAGCGTCTGACTACGGATCAGAAGGTTATGGGTTCGACTCCTTTCGGGCGCGCCATATTATCGGGAAGTAGCTCAGCTTGGTAGAGCACTTGGTTTGGGACCAAGGGGTCGCAGGTTCGAATCCTGTCTTCCCGACCATTTTTTATGGGGCCTTAGCTCAGCTGGGAGAGCGCCTGCTTTGCACGCAGGAGGTCAGCGGTTCGATCCCGCTAGGCTCCACCAAAAAAACTATTGACTTTATACCAGTCGATGTTTTATACTAATAGAGTCGCTTTAGCGGCCACCACAAATTGCTCTTTGAAAACTAAACAAACAAGCGTCAACAAACAATAATATGATGGTCACTGACCATCAGCCAACGTTTTATTTGATGAGCTAATCACTCACTCTTTTATGGAGAGTTTGATCCTGGCTCAGGACGAACGCTGGCGGCGTGCCTAATACATGCAAGTCGAGCGGACAGAAGGGAGCTTGCTCCCGGAAGTCAGCGGCGGACGGGTGAGTAACACGTGGGCAACCTGCCTGTAAGACTGGGATAACTTCGGGAAACCGGAGCTAATACCGGATAATCCTTT
>NZ_LT630004.1:591333-593530 GCF_900111815.1 Bacillus massilinigeriensis
ATTGCTCTTTGAAAACTAAACAAACAAGCGTCAACAAACAATAATATGATGGTCACTGACCATCAGCCAACGTTTTATTTGATGAGCTAATCACTCACTCTTTTATGGAGAGTTTGATCCTGGCTCAGGACGAACGCTGGCGGCGTGCCTAATACATGCAAGTCGAGCGGACAGAAGGGAGCTTGCTCCCGGAAGTCAGCGGCGGACGGGTGAGTAACACGTGGGCAACCTGCCTGTAAGACTGGGATAACTTCGGGAAACCGGAGCTAATACCGGATAATCCTTTCCTTCACATGAAGGGAAGCTGAAAGACGGTTTCGGCTGTCACTTACAGATGGGCCCGCGGCGCATTAGCTAGTTGGTGAGGTAACGGCTCACCAAGGCAACGATGCGTAGCCGACCTGAGAGGGTGATCGGCCACACTGGGACTGAGACACGGCCCAGACTCCTACGGGAGGCAGCAGTAGGGAATCTTCCGCAATGGACGAAAGTCTGACGGAGCAACGCCGCGTGAGCGAAGAAGGCCTTCGGGTCGTAAAGCTCTGTTGTCAGGGAAGAACAAGTATCGGAGTAACTGCCGGTACCTTGACGGTACCTGACCAGAAAGCCACGGCTAACTACGTGCCAGCAGCCGCGGTAATACGTAGGTGGCAAGCGTTGTCCGGAATTATTGGGCGTAAAGCGCGCGCAGGCGGTCCTTTAAGTCTGATGTGAAAGCCCACGGCTCAACCGTGGAGGGTCATTGGAAACTGGGGGACTTGAGTGCAGAAGAGGAGAGTGGAATTCCACGTGTAGCGGTGAAATGCGTAGAGATGTGGAGGAACACCAGTGGCGAAGGCGACTCTCTGGTCTGTAACTGACGCTGAGGCGCGAAAGCGTGGGGAGCGAACAGGATTAGATACCCTGGTAGTCCACGCCGTAAACGATGAGTGCTAAGTGTTAGGGGGTTTCCGCCCCTTAGTGCTGCAGCAAACGCATTAAGCACTCCGCCTGGGGAGTACGGCCGCAAGGCTGAAACTCAAAGGAATTGACGGGGGCCCGCACAAGCGGTGGAGCATGTGGTTTAATTCGAAGCAACGCGAAGAACCTTACCAGGTCTTGACATCCTCTGACAATCCTGGAGACAGGACGTTCCCCTTCGGGGGACAGAGTGACAGGTGGTGCATGGTTGTCGTCAGCTCGTGTCGTGAGATGTTGGGTTAAGTCCCGCAACGAGCGCAACCCTTGATCTTAGTTGCCAGCATTCAGTTGGGCACTCTAAGGTGACTGCCGGTGACAAACCGGAGGAAGGTGGGGATGACGTCAAATCATCATGCCCCTTATGACCTGGGCTACACACGTGCTACAATGGATAGAACAAAGGGCAGCGAAGCCGCGAGGTGAAGCCAATCCCATAAATCTATTCTCAGTTCGGATTGCAGGCTGCAACTCGCCTGCATGAAGCCGGAATCGCTAGTAATCGCGGATCAGCATGCCGCGGTGAATACGTTCCCGGGCCTTGTACACACCGCCCGTCACACCACGAGAGTTTGTAACACCCGAAGTCGGTGGGGTAACCTTTTGGAGCCAGCCGCCTAAGGTGGGACAGATGATTGGGGTGAAGTCGTAACAAGGTAGCCGTATCGGAAGGTGCGGCTGGATCACCTCCTTTCTAAGGATATAGTCTTTTAGGACTATCGGAATGCGAACCTTCGGGTTCGTAAGTTGACTGCTTGTTTGTTTAGTTTTGAGGGAGCAATTCCTCAAAGCTGTCTAGCTACAGCGTCTAGACCCTCGAGGTCGCTTCGGTCCGTCCGATGAAGTCAAAAAACGACTTCAACTGCCGGCCCTCCAGCGCTTGTCGGGTCTGAACGAGACGCTTTTTTGTTCCTTGAAAACTGGATAATCGTAATGTAAGAAGGCAAAGAAAGAACCGAGTATCGCCATTTTAGTTTTTCTCTCTTTTTTAAAAAGAGTAAACCTCAATTATGAGGTGAATCAGCAGCGAGAAGGTCGAGGAAGCAAGCGAGCGAAGATCGGAGCGTACTTTTCGTACGTGAGGATCTTCAGAGAGCGCGGCTGACGAAGAGATTCGACGCTGATGATACACCGAATGGTTAAGTTAGAAAGGGCGCACGGTGGATGCCTTGGCACTAGGAGCCGATGAAGGACGGGACTAACACCGATATGCTTCGGGGAGCTGTAAGCAAGCTTTGAT
>NZ_LT630004.1:593631-595540 GCF_900111815.1 Bacillus massilinigeriensis
GCGATGGCGAGAAGGTCACACCCGTTCCCATACCGAACACGGAAGTTAAGCTTCTCAGCGCCGATGGTAGTTGGGGGTTTCCCCCTGTGAGAGTAGGACGCTGCCAGGCAATCAAAGAACAGCTCAGTCGGGCTGTTCTTTTTTGTGTTTGAGATCACGATGATTTGTTCTCGTTTTCCCGTAAACAGCTCGCAACCCATCAGTTAGTCCTGAATCATTAGAAAAACAAACTGCAAGCGACACTTTTAAGTACCCCGATACCGGAAAGAGGCGCAGGGACGGCGTTTGGTTGATTTATCGCAGAAGTTGGTTGATTTCGTCCGCAACATGAGCGATTTCTTCTCAAAGTTGGTTGATTTCACGCACAACTTGGTTGATAACTCTTCCAATGTGGGTGATTCCGCCCCCCAGGCCACCCGATTACCCTTAAAAGAGTAACTACAAGCGACACTTTAAGCACCTCGGTACCGGAAAGAGGCGCAGGAACAGCGTTTGGTTGATTTATAGCAAAAGTTGGTTGATTTCTTCCGCAACGTGAGCGATTTCTCGCCAAAGTTGGTTGATTCTGCGCTCAACTTGAGTGATAACCTTCCCGATGTGAGTGATTCCGCCCCCAGGCCGCCAGCTCGCCCTAAAAAGAGTAACTGCAAGCGACACTTTTAATCAACCCGATACTGGAAAGAGGCGCAGGAACGCCGTTTGGTTGATTTATCGAAGAAGTTGGTTGATTTCTTCCGCAAGATGAGCGATTTCTCGCCAAAGTTGGTTGATTCTGCGCATAACTTGGTTGATAACCCCCCCGGTATAAGTGATTCCGCTCCCCAGGCCACCTGTTCGCCCTAAAAAGAGTAACTGCAAGTGACACTTTTAACCACCCCGATACCGAAAAAAGGCGCAGGGATGCCGTTTGGTTGATTTATTAAAAAAGTTGGTTGATTTCTTCCGCAAGATGAGCGATTTCTTCTCAAAGTTGGTTGATTCTGCGCATAACTTGGTTGATTCCGCCCCCGGTGTGAGCGATTCCGCCCCCCAGGCCACCTGCTCGCCCTAAAAAGAGTAACTGCAAGCGACACTTTTAACCACCCCGATACCGAAAAAAGACGCAGGGACAGCGTTTGGTTGATTTATCGAAGAAGTTGGTTGATTTCTTCCGCAAGATGAGCGATTTCTCGCCAAAGTTGGTTGATTCTGCGCATAACTTGGTTGATAACCCCCCCCGGTATAAGTGATTCCGCCCCCCAGGCCACCTGCTCGCCCTAAAAAGGGTAACTGCAAGCGACTTTTTTAATCACCCCGATACCGGAAAAAGACGCAGGGACAGCGTTTGGTTGATTTATCGCGGAAGTTGGTTGATTTCTTCCGCAACGTGAGCGATTTCTCCTCAAAGTTGGCTGATTCTGCGCTCAACTTGAGTGATAACCTTCCCGATGTGAGTGATTCCGCCCCCCAGGCCACCCGATTACCCTTGAAAGAGTAACTGCAAGCGACACTTTTAACCACCCCGATACCGGAAAGAGGCGCAGGAACGCCGTTTGGTTGATTTATCGAAGAAGTTGGTTGATTTCTTCCGCAAGATGAGCGATTTCTCCCCAAAGTTGGCTGATTCTGCGCCTAACTTGGTTGATAACGCCCCCCAGGCCACCCGATTACCCTTGAAAGAGTAACTGCAAGCGACACTTTTAATCACCCCGATACCGAAAAAAGGTGCAGGAACAGCATTTGGTTGATTTATCGAAGAAGTTGGTTGATTTTTTCCGCAAGATGAGCGATTTCTCGCCAAAGTTGGCTGATTCTGCGCTCAACTTGAGTGATAACTCTTCCAATGTGAGTGATTCCGCCCCCCAGGCCTCCCGATTACCCTTAAAAGAGTAACTGCAAGCGACGCTTTTAACCACCCCGATACCGGAAA
>NZ_LT630004.1:595670-1846177 GCF_900111815.1 Bacillus massilinigeriensis
GACCAGTATTTGGTTGTTTTTTCCGCAAGATGAGCGATTTCTCCTCAAAGTCGGCTGATTCTGCGCACAACTTGGTTGATTCCGCCCCCGGTGTGAGTAATTCCGCCCCCCCAGGCCTTCGGCTCTAATTGCAAGTGCTACCTTTCAATCATCCTCGATACGAGAAGGAGGGGCATAGGAGATAGCGTTAACTCGTATTACTTGAATCTAATTTGAGCTATGAGACAAATGCAGGTTTTGTGCATTGTTATTCCGGGCATGATAGAGGTAGTGGAAGATTGCAACGGAAGAAAAAATTTTGTATAATTAATGTCAAAGATAGTCAAAGTCAGGGCGTGCTTAATAAGGTGCCCAGACAGACTCAAAGGAAGGCTGAAGTCGGAATGGGGGAGGTTTTGTGAGAAATATCTCGGATATCATTGAAAGATACCTGAAACAGGTGTTGGAATTGAGTGATAGGGATATCGTTGAAATAAAAAGGAGCGAAATTGCCGATAAATTTCAATGCGTGCCATCCCAAATCAACTATGTTATCAATACAAGGTTTACGATTGAACGCGGCTATATGGTGGAAAGCAAACGGGGGGGCGGAGGTTATATCAGGATTATGAAAGTTCAGCTGTACGATCATGCGCACTTGATCGATCAGCTGCTGTCGCTGATAAACCACCGTGTCACTCAAGCGAATGCCGGACATATCATCGGCAGGATCACAGAGGAAGAAGTGATCACAGAGCGGGAAGCGAAAATCATGATGAGTGTCCTTGACCGTTCCGTTCTGCATATCGATTTGCCCGAGAGAGATGAACTTCGGGCGAGAATGCTTAAGGCGATGCTGATGGCGCTTAAATATAAGTAAAAAGATTGAGCTAAAGAGGTGAAAGCATGATATGTCAGGAATGTAACCAAAGACCGGCGACCCTGCATTTTACGAATTTCAGCAATGGTGAAAAAACAGAGCTTCATTTATGTGAGCAATGTGCACATGAAAAAGGGGAAATGTTTATGATGAACCAAGGACATGGTTTCTCCCTTAACAACTTGCTTGCTGGGCTGCTTCATATTGAACCAGCTCTTCAATCAAGCGCCCAAGGCCACTTTCATCAGGACGAGGTGCTCCAGTGTCCGCATTGCCATATGATGTATCCTCAATTCGTGAAAATTGGGCGCTTCGGCTGTGCTCACTGCTATGATACTTTCAGGGAGCAGCTTGTGCCGATTATCCGAAGACTGCATAGCGGAAATTCTGTCCACAGCGGTAAAATTCCAAAGCGGATTGGCGGGACAATCAGCATGCAAAGAAACTTATCTTCCTTAAAAGAAAAAATGGGAGATTTGATTGCGAAAGAGGAATTTGAACAGGCTGCTGAGCTAAGGGATGAAATCCGTGCACTTGAAAAGAGGCTCGCTGAGCAGAGCAAGGGAGGGGAGTAGATTTGTCACTGGAAAGATTCATCAACCAGGCAGTCAGTTCCTGGATGGGTACGGAAGGGCCTGATTCCGATATTGTCCTAAGCTCGCGAATTAGGCTTGCACGAAATTTAAATAATTACAAATTCCCAACATTAGCCGAAAATGAAGAGGCGTCCAGAGTTTTAAATGCAGTGGAGGCATGGGCTCATGAAAGCAAGGGGCCAAACGGTGAAAAGCTTGAAATGCTGAAGATGAATGAAGTCCAGCCGCTGCAAAAGCGAGTGTTGGTAGAGAAGCATTTGATCAGCCCGCATCTTGCGGAGCAATCAAGGCAGGGTGCTTGTCTCTTATCTGAAAATGAAGAGTTCAGCATCATGGTAAATGAAGAGGATCACATTCGGATTCAATGCCTTTTCCCGGGATTTCAGCTTTCTGAGGCGCTAGAGGCTGCGAATGATATTGACGATTGGATGGAAACGAGTTTTGATTATGCTTTCGATGAGAAATATGGCTACTTGACGAGCTGCCCCACAAATGCGGGAACCGGCTTAAGGGCATCCGTTATGATGCATTTGCCAGGGCTTTATTTGACCCAGCAGATCAATAGAATTGTCCCTGCGATTAATCAGCTCGGACTTGTAGTAAGAGGGATATACGGAGAAGGCAGTGAAGCCCTCGGCAATATTTTTCAAATATCGAATCAGATTACACTCGGAAAATCTGAGGAAGATATTGTGGAAGATTTAAAGAGTGTTGTTAAACAGCTCATTGAACAGGAAAGGTCAGCACGGGAAGCATTAGCTAAAACATCCAACATACAATTAGAAGATAGAATCTTCCGCTCCTATGGGGTACTTGCAAATAGCCGGATCATTGAGTCAAAGGAGGCAGCTCGCTGTTTATCCGATGTTCGGCTTGGAATAGATATGGGATATTTAAAGGATATCTCTAAAAATATTTTAAATGAATTGATGATACTCACGCAGCCGGGGTTTTTGCAGCAGTATGCTGGTGGCCCGCTTAGACCGGACGAAAGGGATATCCGAAGGGCTGCAATGATTAGGGAACGTTTAAGGATGGAAAAGAACAAACTATAAGGAGGATGGGTATTATGATGTTTGGACGCTTTACAGAGAGAGCTCAGAAAGTATTGGCATTGGCACAGGAAGAGGCAATCCGCCTTGGACACAGCAATATTGGCACAGAGCATATCCTGCTTGGTCTTGTACGCGAAGGCGAAGGGATTGCCGCAAAAGCGCTGTATGGTCTCGGTCTTGGGGCTGAGAAGATTCAGAAGGAAGTCGAGAATTTAATTGGCCGCGGGGAAGAAGGAGCACAAACTATTCATTATACCCCTCGTGCCAAAAAGGTCATCGAACTGTCGATGGATGAAGCGCGTAAACTCGGACATTCTTATGTCGGCACAGAGCATATCCTGCTCGGCTTAATTCGTGAAGGAGAAGGTGTTGCCGCGCGTGTGCTCAACAATCTTGGCGTCAGCCTAAACAAAGCGCGCCAGCAGGTGTTGCAGCTGCTAGGCAGCAACGAAACAGCCGGGGGACAGCCGGGAGCATCTGCCAACGCTAACACCCCTACACTTGACAGCCTTGCAAGGGATTTGACCGCTACAGCAAGGGAAGGAAGCCTTGACCCGGTAATCGGGCGCAGCAAAGAAATCCAGCGTGTCATTGAGGTGCTGAGCCGAAGGACAAAGAACAATCCTGTCTTGATCGGGGAACCGGGTGTAGGTAAAACCGCAATTGCGGAAGGGCTCGCTCAGCAGATCGTGAACAATGAAGTGCCGGAAATTTTGAGAGACAAACGGGTCATGACACTCGATATGGGAACCGTTGTAGCCGGGACGAAATATCGAGGAGAGTTTGAGGATCGTTTGAAAAAAGTCATGGATGAAATTCGCCAGGCAGGGAATATTATCCTTTTCATCGACGAACTTCATACGCTGATTGGCGCAGGGGGAGCAGAGGGAGCCATTGATGCCTCCAACATTTTGAAACCGTCCCTTGCACGTGGTGAATTACAGTGTATCGGCGCAACAACGCTGGATGAATACCGTAAATACATTGAAAAGGATGCTGCGCTTGAAAGGCGCTTCCAGCCAATTACGGTGGATGAGCCAACAGCAGAAGAATCCGTTCAAATATTGAAAGGGCTGCGTGATCGTTACGAAGCACATCACCGTGTTTCCATTACTGATGAAGCAATTGATGCAGCTGTTAAATTTTCAGATCGCTATATTTCCGATCGATTCTTGCCTGATAAAGCAATCGACTTAATTGACGAGGCAGGCTCTAAGGTCCGCCTTCGTTCTTACACCACACCTCCAAACTTGAAAGAGCTTGAAATGAAGCTTGAGGAAGTAAGGAAAGAGAAGGACGCATCCGTACAGAGCCAGGAATTCGAAAAGGCTGCTTCCCTCCGCGATACAGAACAGCGTCTCCGTGAGCAGTTGGAGAATACGAAGAAGACATGGAAGGAAAAGCAAGGCAAGGAAAACAGCGAAGTGACAGTGGAAGATATCGCCCATGTTGTCTCAAGCTGGACCGGAATTCCTGTCTCCAAGCTGGCGCAAACTGAAACAGATAAATTATTGAAGCTGGAAGAAATTCTTCATTCCCGCCTTATTGGCCAGGAAGAAGCGGTAAAAGCGGTGTCGAAAGCAGTCCGCCGTGCACGGGCAGGGTTGAAAGATCCGAAGCGTCCAATCGGCTCCTTTATTTTCCTTGGACCTACAGGTGTAGGTAAAACCGAATTGGCAAGAGCGCTTGCGGAGTCCATGTTCGGAGATGAAGATGCGATGATCCGCATCGATATGTCTGAATACATGGAGAAGCATTCCACTTCAAGGCTTGTTGGTTCACCTCCGGGATATGTCGGCTATGACGAAGGCGGGCAATTAACTGAGAAGGTCCGCAGGAAGCCATACTCAGTTATTCTCCTCGATGAAATCGAGAAGGCACATCCCGATGTCTTTAATATCCTTCTGCAGGTGCTGGAAGATGGCAGGCTGACAGACTCGAAGGGGCGCACCGTCGATTTTCGCAACACGGTGCTGATTCTGACATCCAACGTCGGTGCAGAGGCCTTGAAGCGCAACAAATACGTTGGATTTAACATTCAGGATGGCGAGCAGAATTACAAAGACATGAAGGGCAAAGTTATGGAAGAGCTGAAAAGGGCGTTCCGTCCGGAGTTTCTCAACCGGATTGACGAAATCATCGTTTTTCATTCTCTTGAAAAAGAACATCTGAAAAAGATTGTCACGCTCATGTCTGATCAGCTCGTTCTGCGTCTGAAGGAACAGGATATCCAACTCGAGCTGACAGATGCAGCAAAAGAAAAGATCTCGGACGAAGGATACGATCCGGAATATGGTGCAAGGCCGCTTCGCAGGGCAATCCAGAAGCATATTGAAGACCAGCTTTCGGAAGAGCTGTTGAAAGGGACTGTCTTAACAGGTCAGCATGTTCTAATCGACGTAGAAGATGGCAAATTTGTTGTAAAAACAATAGAGAATGCAACAAACGTGTAACATATTTCCATTATAATAAAGAGGTATACGGATATCGTGTACCTCTTTTTCGTTTAAGATATGGCTGGCATGGAGAGGAAGAAAGAACATGGCTAAAAGAAAAACGAAATTCATCTGCCAGGAATGCGGATACGAATCAGCAAAATGGATGGGAAAATGTCCGGGTTGCGGTCAATGGAACAGAATGGTCGAAGAGACGGAAACAGCTTCCGGCGGCAGACGCGGAGCTTTTACAGGAGCAGGAGGAACTTCATCGGGAATAGCGGTAAAGCCTGTCCCAATCACATCTATTGAGATGGTGACGGAACCGCGGATTTACACTGACTTGATGGAAATGAACCGTGTGCTTGGAGGAGGAGTCGTCAGGGGATCGCTTGTATTGATCGGTGGAGACCCTGGCATTGGGAAGTCCACCCTTCTTCTGCAGGTTTCCTTTCAGCTTGCAAGGAAAGGGCATTCTGTCTTGTATATATCAGGGGAAGAATCAATGAGGCAGACTAAACTAAGAGCAGAGCGCCTTGGGGTTGCTTCCGATAATTTGCTCATCTATTCAGAAACAAACCTGGAGGAAATCAGCAGGACGATTGAAAATGTTTCCCCTGAATTTGTCATTGTTGACTCTATTCAGACGGTCTACCATCCTGATGTCACTTCTGCTCCGGGTAGTGTTTCCCAGGTTAGGGAATCTACAGCGGAATTGATGCGGATTGCCAAAACAAAAGGCGTGGCGATTTTTATTGTCGGACATGTGACGAAAGAAGGCTCCATTGCAGGTCCGCGCCTGTTGGAGCATATGGTGGACACAGTGCTGTATTTTGAAGGAGAGCGGCACCACACATACAGGATATTGCGGGCGGTGAAGAACCGCTTTGGTTCTACGAATGAGATGGGGATTTTTGAAATGAAGGAAGCTGGACTGGAAGAAGTCGCGAACCCCTCGGAGATTTTTCTCGAGGAACGCTCGCAAGGAGCATCCGGTTCGACAGTCGTTGCTTCCATGGAAGGGACAAGGCCGGTGCTTGTAGAAATTCAGGCGCTTATTTCCCCATCAAGCTTTGGAAACCCGAGGAGGATGGCAACAGGTATTGACCATAACAGGGTGTCGCTGCTGATGGCGGTGCTGGAAAAACGAGTGGGCCTCTTGCTCGCTAACCAGGATGCCTACCTGAAAGTGGCAGGGGGCGTTAAGCTGGACGAGCCTGCGATCGACCTAGCTGTAGCTGTCAGCATTGCGTCAAGCTTCCGTGACAAGCCTGCGAGCCCGGCTGTCTGCCTAATCGGAGAGGTAGGACTGACAGGGGAGGTCAGACGGGTGTCGAGGATTGAACAGCGAGTTCAGGAAGCGGCCAAGCTTGGATTTGAAAGGATTATCCTGCCTGCAAATAATCTTAGCGGCTGGACGGCACCAAAAGGTGTGAGACTGATTGGAGTAAATACTGTCAGTGAAGCATTGAAGGTGACATTAGATTGACTGAAATTAGGGAATTTTCATTGAAAGAAGACGGGTTTGAGAGCTGTTGCAAGTTGGCAGTCTGCTATCATTTGACAGTCCCTGTAAGCGGTGCTACCTTAAAGATGTGCCGACTGCCGGCAACTCCCGTTCTATTTCCGACTTTTTCCGGTCCGGTCATAACGTAAAAAATCCAACCAGTATGTTTCAAATATTGGAAAATGTTTATAATGAGTAGAAGGAGGTGAAGGGATGTTAAGACGTATCATCCAGGCCTGCTTCCTTTTTACCGGAGGAACGCTTGGTATATTCTTAATTCCTGATTTAGTAACATTGATTAATCTAGAGGATGTTCCTCTTCTCGTAAGTCCGTATGTTTCTGCCGTTCTAGGTGCAATTATTTTTTATCTTATTACATTCTGGGCAGTCGGGCATGTGACGAATTTTGTGAAGTGGTTTGAGGAATCGCTGATCAAGGCGCCAATCACTGATATCATTTTTGGAAGCGTCGGCTTGTTGTTCGGCTTGTTCGCCGCTTTTTTGATTGGATTTACCTTGAATGATTTTCCAATACTCAACACGGTGGTTCCGATCGTATTGACGTTGATCTTCGGTTATCTCGGCTTCCAGGTGGGCTTTAAGAAGCGTGATGAGATGCTTAACCTTTTTGCGAAAAACAAGAAAAAGGCAGTAGAAGAGGATCCGGAGAAGAAGCATCCTGGCACAATGAAAATCCTCGATACGAGCGTTATTATCGATGGAAGGATTGCGGATATTTGCCAGACAGGCTTCCTCGACGGAACGATTGTCATTCCGCAATTCGTATTAGAGGAATTGCAGCATATTGCGGATTCTTCCGATGTCCTCAAGCGCAACAGAGGACGCCGGGGTCTTGATATCCTGAACAAGATCCAGAAAGAAATTGATATTAAAGTTGAAATTTACGAAGGTGACTTTGAGGATATCCAGGAAGTCGACAGCAAGCTTGTGAAGCTCGCAAAGCTTTCCGGCGGAATTGTTGTCACAAATGATTTCAATCTTAATAAAGTGTGTGAGCTGCAGGGAGTGTCTGTGCTCAATATTAATGACCTGGCAAACGCGGTGAAGCCTGTGGTGTTGCCAGGTGAGGAGCTTAACATCCAAGTGATCAAGGATGGAAAAGAACAGAAGCAAGGAATCGCTTATCTTGACGACGGAACGATGATCGTTGTGGAGGAAGGGCGCGATTATATTGGAAAAAGAATCGATGTGCTTGTGACGAGCGTGCTGCAAACTTCGGCAGGCCGAATGATTTTTGCAAAACCGAAGCTGTTGGAGAAAGCTTTATAGAAAGATAGGGGTTATATTATGGCATATACTGTCATCATCCCGGCGGCTGGCCAGGGAAAGAGAATGGGTGCAGGGAAGAACAAGCTGCTTTTAGCGCTTCGAGAAATCCCTGTGCTCATCCATACATTGAGGGTTTTCGAAGAAGATGAGGATTGTTCCGGAATAGTGTTAGCAGTTCATCCTGATGATGTACTTGCATTCAAGGAGCTCTTAGCGGAATATGCCATCAGTAAAATTCAGGCGCTTGTACCGGGCGGCAAAGAGAGGCAGGACAGTGTTCGGAACGGGTTAAAAGCTGTGGAAGGAGAAGAGATTGTTCTCGTCCACGATGCAGCTCGTCCGTTCATTAGGATAGAGACGATTTCCTTGTTGACAGCCGCTGCCAAGCGCGAAGGTGCTGCCATTGTCGCGGTTCCTGTGAAGGATACGATCAAGAAAGCGGAAAACCTTCAGGTGACAGAGACGGTGGAGAGATCAAGCTTGTGGGCAGTCCAAACCCCGCAAGCTTTTCGTGTTTCCATCCTTCGCGAAGCCCATGAAAGGGCTGAGGCAGAAAGTTTCATCGGGACAGATGAAAGCAGCCTTGCGGAGAGAATAGGTGTGAAGGTCGCAATCATCGAAGGAGATTATGATAATATTAAGCTGACGACACCAGAGGATTTATTTTTCGCTGAAGCCATTCTGAACAAGCGGGAGATCGAACAATAAGAGGTTAAAGGAGTATGTAAGCATGTTTCGTATAGGACAAGGTTTTGATGTGCATATACTGACAGAGGATCGTCCGCTTATTATTGGTGGAATCACGATTCCATACGAAAAAGGGCTGTTGGGTCACTCGGATGCGGACGTTTTGCTGCATACCGTTGCGGATGCAGCGCTTGGAGCAATCGGGGAAGGGGATATCGGCAGACATTTCCCTGATACAGATCCGGAGTTCAAGGACGCAGATTCAGCGCAGCTGTTGCAGCATGTATGGACGCTCGTGAAGGAAAAAGGCTATTGCCTCGTGAATATTGATTGCACGATCATTGCCCAGCAGCCAAAGATGGCACCGTATATCGGGAAGATGCAGGAGCGGATTGCAACGCTTTTAGAAGCAGAAACAAATCAGGTGAATGTTAAAGCGACGACAACGGAGAAGCTTGGCTTTCCAGGGCGCGGTGAAGGCATTGCTGCACAGGCTGTTATCCTTCTCGAAAAAAGATGAACTTGGCCTGTCCTTTTATCAGGAGATTCTTAGTGATACAATAGATGTTACAAAATTTCATTAGAAAAATGCATGGTGTGCTGGCTATTGGATTCCGGCACATGCTGCTTTTGGGAGGATTTGTTATGTCAGAAGTGAGAGTTCGCTATGCGCCTAGCCCAACAGGCCATTTACATATCGGGAATGCTCGTACGGCATTGTTTAATTATTTGTTTGCCAGAAACCAGGGCGGTAAATTCATCATTCGGATTGAAGATACGGACAAGAAGCGCAACATTGAAGGCGGAGAAGAGAGCCAGCTTCATTATTTGAAGTGGCTTGGAATCGATTGGGATGAGAGCGTTGATGTAGGCGGAGAGTACGGTCCTTACCGTCAGTCGGAAAGAAACCATATTTACGAAAAATACACGGCAGAGCTTTTGGAAAAAGGCTATGCCTATAAATGTTACTGTACGGAAGAGGAGCTGGAACAAGAGCGCGAGGCTCAGCTAGAAAATAATGAAACACCTAAGTACTCTGGCCGCTGTCGGTCCCTTTCGGATGCTGATAGGGAAGCATTTGAAAAAGAAGGCCGCAAGCCAAGCGTTCGTTTTAAAGTGCAGGAAGGCCTTGAGCTTATGTTTGATGACTTGGTCAAGGGACCAGTTACCTTCGAGTCAGAAGGCTTCGGTGATTTTGTCATCGTGAAGAAAGACGGCACGCCTACTTATAACTATGCGGTTGTTGTCGATGATTACTTGATGAAGATTTCGCATGTCCTTCGTGGGGATGACCATATTTCCAATACGCCTAAGCAGCTGCTTATCTATGATGCACTTGGCTGGGATAGACCTGTGTTCGGCCATATGACGCTTATCGTAAATGAAAGCCGGAAGAAGCTAAGCAAACGGGATGAATCTATTATTCAGTTCATCGAACAGTACGAAGAGCTTGGCTATTTGCCGGAAGCGCTGTTTAACTTCATCGGACTTCTTGGCTGGTCTCCTGCAGGGGAAGAAGAGATATTCTCGCAGGAAGAATTCATCCGTATTTTTGATGCTGCAAGGCTGTCAAAGTCGCCTGCGCTATTCGATCGGAACAAGCTGGAGTGGATGAATAACCAATACATGAAAAAAACCGATGTAGACAGAGTAGCAAGTCTTGCTATCCCGCACCTCGTGAAAGCGGGTAAGATCCGTGCAGACAGAACGGACGAGGAAGATCGCTGGGTGCATAACCTAATTTCCCTTTACCACGACAAGATGAGCTACGGTGCGGAAATAGTAGAGCTTTCGGATATCTTTTTCATGGAAGAAATAAACTATGAAGGAGAAGCAAAGGAAGTTCTGTCAGGCGAACAAGTGCCTGAAGTAATGAAAGCGTTCCTTGCTGAAATTGACGGATTGGAAGAGTTTACGGCAGCGAATATCAAAGCCGCGGTCAAGGCGGTACAAAAAGGGACAGGACATAAAGGACAGAAGCTGTTCATGCCAATCAGAGCAGCGGTTACTGGTCAGACACATGGTCCTGACCTCATGCTTGCTATTGAACTGCTAGGCAGGGAAAAAGTGAAGGAAAGAGTACAAAACCTTCTTCGTTAAAAAGATTTAAGCATTCCTGTTAACAAATCATCCGGAATGTAATATAGTAAGAGTAATTTAAATTAACGAAAGTGTTGAAGAGGGAAAGTAGGAAAGTGACGCTTTTTAGAGAGAACCATCACCGGCTGAAAGTGGTTCAGGCCTCTCATTTTTCGAAGTGCGCCTCGGAGCCCCTGCATGAAAGGGAGAAATCCTAAGTATTTCAGGGCGGGCCCCCCCGTTAACAGGTTTAAGTTGAGGGTGCCAAGCGGCAGCCTAAACAGAGTGGAACCGCGCGTCTTTGCGTCTCTGTCATTATTGACAGGGGCGTTTTTTTCGTTGCAGGACATTTCGGGAATTGGAATGAATAGGAGGGAAAAAGATGTTTAAAATGCTTAAAGAAGATATCGAGGTGATTTTTGAGCAGGATCCTGCAGCAAGGAGTTACCTTGAAGTTATTTTAACCTACTCTGGACTCCACGCCATCTGGGGACACCGGCTGGCACACGGCTTGTTTAAACGGAAATTCTTTTTCTTGGCAAGGCTTGTTTCGCAGATTAGCCGGTTCTTCACCGGTATTGAAATTCATCCGGGTGCGAAGATTGGCCGCCGTTTTTTCATCGATCATGGGATGGGCGTTGTTATCGGTGAAACTTGTGAAATCGGCAATAATGTAACAGTATATCAGGGGGTCACCCTTGGCGGTACGGGCAAGGAGAAGGGAAAGCGGCACCCCACTGTTATGGATAATGCTTTGATTGCAACTGGCGCGAAAGTCCTTGGGTCCATTACGATCGGCGAAGGCTCCAAGATTGGAGCGGGTTCGGTTGTGCTGAAGGATGTTCCAGCGAATTCGACAGTTGTCGGGGTCCCGGGCCGGGTTGTCATCCAGAACGGTGTGAAAGTGAACAAAGACTTGAATCATAGAGACTTGCCTGATCCTGTGTCGGATCGCTGCCACGATATTGAGGCCGAAATTGCTAGGCTGAAGACAGCGCTGGAAGAGCTGAAAAAAGAAAGGAGCCAGACGATATGACAGTTAAAATTTATAATACTCTCACGCGAAAAAAAGAGGAATTCATCCCCCTTGAAGAAGGAAAGGTAAAGATGTATGTGTGCGGTCCGACCGTTTACAATTTCATTCATATTGGCAACGCCCGCCCGCCGATCGTTTTCGATACAGTGAGGCGCTATCTGGAATACAGAGGCTACGATGTCCGCTATATTTCTAACTTTACTGATGTAGATGACAAACTGATTCGTGCAGCGAAAGAACTTGACGAAGAAGTGCCGGCAATTGCCGAGCGATTCATCGAGGCGTATTTCAAGGATGTGTCTGCGCTGGGCTGCAAAAAGGCGGATGTACATCCGCGTGTTACGGAAACGATGGATTTGATCATCGAGTTCATCGAATCGCTTATCAATAAAGGCTTCGCTTATGAATCAGGCGGTGATGTCTACTATCGTACAAGAGAATTCGCGGAATACGGAAAGCTCTCTCATCAATCGATTGATGAATTGAAAGTGGGTGCCCGCATCCAAGTTGGCGAGAAGAAGCAGGACGCATTAGATTTTGCCCTTTGGAAAGCGGCGAAAGAAGGCGAGATTTCGTGGGAAAGCCCATGGGGCAAAGGGCGTCCAGGCTGGCATATCGAATGCTCGGCAATGGCCCGTGAGTATCTTGGGGATACGATTGACATTCATGCCGGAGGACAGGATCTCGCATTCCCGCACCATGAAAATGAAATTGCACAATCAGAAGCTTTGACAGGGAAGACATTCGCAAAGTATTGGATGCATAATGGCTATATCAATATCGACAATGAAAAAATGTCTAAATCACTTGGGAACTTCATCTTGGTTCATGACATTATCAAAAAACATGATCCGCAGCTCCTCCGATTCTTTATGCTGTCGGTCCATTACCGGAACCCGATTAACTATAGCGAAGAACTGCTGGAAAACACGAAGGCGGCCTTCGAGCGTCTTATGACATCGTATCAGAATTTGAAACATCGCCTTGGTGCAAGCTCTAACCTTACCGAAAATGATGGAGAGTGGCTGGATAAAATCGGCGGACTTGAGCACCAATTCATCGAAGCAATGGACGATGATTTTAATACTGCGAATGCTGTTTCTGTCCTTTTTGATTTATCGAAGCTTGCCAACTTGTACCTTCTTGAAAAAAACACTTCGGGACAAGTAATATCCCGCTTCATCACTGCATTCGAACAGCTGCTTGGCGTTCTTGGTTTAAGCCCTGAAGAGGAAGCACTGCTTGATGAAGAAATCGAGCAATTGATCCAACAGCGCAACCAAGCGAGGAAAGACCGGAACTTCGCACTATCAGATGAGATTCGCGACAAGCTGAAAAGCATGAACATTATCCTTGAGGATACGGCTCAGGGCACTAGATGGAAGAGGGTTTAATCGATGCTTCCAGAAAGCCCGCGAATCAACGCAAAACAATTAAACAGCCTTGCGCTTGCCTATATGGGTGATGCTGTGTTCGAACAGTATGTCCGGCATCACCTGCTCTTGGGCGGGAAAGTCAGGCCGAATACGCTGCACAAGGAAGCAACGAAGTATGTCTCGGCGAGGGCTCAAGCGAAAATCCTCCGTTGCATGATGGACAAAGGTGCGTTCTCGGAAGTGGAAGAAGCTATCATCAGGCGGGGAAGAAATGCCAAGTCAGGCACTGTCCCGAAGAACACAGACGTCCAGACATACAGGCACAGCACCGCTTTTGAAGCTTTGATCGGTTTTTTATACTTGGAAGAATCGAAAGAGAGGCTGGAGGAGCTGGTCAGAGAAGCCATACGCCTTGCAGAGCAGCAATAGCGACCGCGGAAAAAGCGACCCTACATGGGACAAGCTTATATAAGCGGCAAGAGAGGAGCATTGTAACATGAGCGAAGAATACATCGCAGGTAAAAACCCGGTCCTGGAGGCGTTGAGGTCAGGCCGGGATATCAATAAAATTTTAATTGCCGAAGGGTCTCAGAAAGGCCCTATGATGACTGTTGTATCCTTGGCGAAACAAGCAAATGTTATCGTTCAGATTGTGCCGAGGAAAAAGCTTGATCATATATTTGGAGAAAACCATCAGGGGGTAATCGCCCAGGTTGCTGCATACGAATATGCGGAGCTGGAAGATTTGTTCAAGCTTGCTGAAGAGCGGAATGAAGCACCGTTCTTTCTAATCCTCGATGAAATAGAAGATCCGCATAACCTTGGGTCTATCATGCGGACCGCAGATGCATCGGGAGCGCATGGGATCATCATCCCGAAAAGGCGCGCGGTAGGATTGACCGCAACCGTGGCAAAAGCTTCAACTGGGGCGATTGAATATATTCCTGTTGTCAGGGTCACGAATCTTTCACGGGCGATGGACGAGCTGAAAGAAAAAGGAGTCTGGATTACAGGAACGGATGCTTCCGGAAAGCAGGATTACAGGGAAATAGATGCCTCCATGCCACTAGCGCTTGTCATCGGCAGTGAAGGAAAGGGAATGGGCAGGATTATCCGCGAAAAATGCGATTTTCTCCTTTCCCTTCCGATGGCTGGTAAAGTGACATCTTTGAACGCGTCTGTCGCTGCTTCGCTCCTGATGTACGAAGTTTACAGGAAACGTCATCCGCTAGGGGAATAGCGATGGACATCCTGCTGGTTGACGGCTATAACATCATTGGTGCCTGGCCGGAACTGATCAGACTGAAGAACAAAGACTTATCAGCGGCAAGGGACCTTCTAATCGAGAAGATGGCCGAGTACCAGGCTTACACCGGGTACCGGGTTATCGTTGTCTTTGATGCACACTATGTCCAGGGCATGGAGAAGAAGATAAAGAACTACAAAGTGGAAGTTATTTTCACGAGGGAAAACGAGACTGCGGACGAACGGATCGAAAAGATGGCAATTGAACTGAATGACAGAAGGACGCAGATTCACGTTGCCACGTCTGATTTTACGGAGCAATGGGCGATTTTCGGCCAAGGAGCGCTCCGTAAATCAGCTCGGGAACTGCTGACAGAAATAAATGTGATAGAAAAAAAGATTGAAAAAAGCGTTAAAGGAATCCAGAAGAAACAGCCTGCCAGTAAGATTCCGCTTACCGAAGAGATGGCAGAAATTTTTGAAAAATGGCGCAGAGGGGACAAATGACTGGTTGACGTTGAAAAAAAGCCTGCTGTATAATATTTCTATCTATGGAAGTCCAGGCGGGGGGATCACTGTGAGTATTGATTTCAAAGAGAAGCAAGCCGCAGCATATGTCGATCTGGAAGATGAGGAAATTGTGGAAGCAGTCCATCAAGGCGAAAGTGAAGCCCTTGACTATCTGATCCACAAGTACCGTAATTTTGTGCGCGCCAAAGCAAGGTCTTACTTTTTAATCGGTGCCGACAAAGAGGATATTGTCCAGGAAGGTATGATAGGCCTTTATAAGGCTATTCGAGATTTTAAAGAAGATAAGCTGACCTCGTTCAAAGCTTTTGCCGAGCTTTGTATCACGAGGCAGATCATCACCGCCATTAAAACGGCGACAAGGCAGAAGCACATCCCGCTGAATTCCTACGTTTCACTCGATAAGCCGATTTATGACGAGGAATCGGACCGGACGCTCATGGATGTTATAACCGGAGCGAAAGTGATGGATCCGGAGGAATTAATTATCAATCAGGAAGAGTTCGACCAGATTGAAGTGAAGATGGCCGAGCTATTGAGCGACTTAGAAAGAAAAGTCCTGGCTCTATATCTTGACGGACAGTCCTACCAGGAAATTTCCGAAGAACTAAACCGGCATGTGAAATCGATAGACAATGCTCTTCAGCGAGTCAAGAGGAAGCTGGAAAGGTATTTGGAGGTAAGGGAACTATCGATGTAATTTTAACTGAAAATGCAGCGAAACAAGCGTTCATTAAAAATCCTGAATATTGACACAAGATTTTTGCCATGATACATTTTTAAAAGGTATAGGATAAAATTATTTAGCAGGTGCATAAATGAGGAAGAAAGTGACATTGGCTTGTGCGGACTGCGGATCGCGCAATTATTCGACGGTGAGCAGCAAGGACCAGCAGGATCGCTTAGAGTTGAAAAAGTACTGCGGGAAATGCAGCGCTCATACAATCCACCGGGAAACAAAATAATATTAATAGATTCGTCTTTGTTTGCATTTGCATAAGTTGGAGGTTACAAGATGAGCGTCACGAAGTTTTTTGGCGATATTGGCCGCGAAATGAGAAAAGTCAGCTGGCCAAAACGACATGAGTTGGTTCGTTATACGATTACCGTATTATCCACTGTCCTGATTATGGCTCTGTTTTTCGCTGCAGTGGATATGGGGATTTCCGAATTGATTCGATTAATTCTTGAATAACCCCCGCAGTCTCATGGTATAATGGAAAATAACGCAGGATATATTTACAAAGCCCGTTTAACGGGTTTTTTCATTTGTTTAAATTTTTTACGGGGTTGGCATGGACATGCCTAAAAAAAGACCCGTGCCGCAATGAACCAGCGTCGTGCAAAAAACTTGCGCAGGCCGGGATATGAGGAGGGAAGGACGTTACAGTCCTCTTGAATGGAAAAAAATTGGTATGTGGTTCATACGTACTCTGGCTATGAGAACAAGGTAAAGACGAACCTTGAAAAACGTGTAGAGACAATGGGAATGCAGGACAAAATCTTTCGGGTGGTTGTACCGGAAGATGAAGAAACAGATTTTAAAAACGGCAAGAAGAAAGTCGTAAAGCGTAAAACATTCCCAGGTTATGTGCTAGTTGAACTAGTCATGACAGATGATTCTTGGTATGTTGTCCGCAATACGCCGGGCGTGACAGGCTTTGTCGGATCTAGTGGTTCTGGCTCAAAGCCGACTCCGCTCTTGCCTGAAGAAGTAGTGGTGATTCTAAAGCGGATGGGCGTCGAAGAGAAAAGGTTCGATATCGACTTCGCAGTTGGAGAGACAGTGGAAGTTTCCGAGGGGCCATTCAAAGGATTCTCCGGCTCTATTGAAGAGATTGATAAGGATAAGGGCAAGCTGAAAGTGCTTGTCAATATGTTCGGCCGCGATACCCCTGTCGAATTGGAATTTTCCCAGATTGAAAAATTATAGTTTGAAATAACTTGAATTCAGTTTTGAAAAGTGGTAATATTTCATAGGTCAGTATGTCTCGCCATAGCGGGAGTGACATAGATCGAACATCGTCGCTATAACGCGGCGGAAGATATGAGTGGGAGGGGAAAATCCCCTATTACCACATCACGGACTTTAAGGAGGTGTGTCTCGTGGCTAAAAAAGTTATTAAAATGGTTAAGCTTCAAATCCCTGCTGGGAAAGCAAACCCAGCGCCGCCGGTAGGTCCTGCATTGGGTCAAGCTGGTGTTAACATCATGGGATTCTGTAAGGAGTTCAATGCCCGTACAGCTGATCAGGCTGGTCTGATCATTCCTGTTGAAATTACGGTATTTGAAGACCGTTCCTTTACATTTATTACGAAAACTCCTCCTGCTGCCGTTCTTTTGAAAGTGGCGGCTGGAATCCAGTCTGGTTCCGGTGAACCAAACCGTAATAAAGTAGCAACAGTTAAGCGTGATAAAGTACGCGAGATTGCTGAGCAGAAAATGCCTGACCTTAACGCTGCTAGCGTAGAAGCTGCAATGCGCATGGTTGAAGGTACTGCACGCAGCATGGGTATCGTTATCGAAGATTAATCCATGCTTCAGCTCAAAAGGCAAGCTGGGGGTTGCGGGGTCAAAGATATTTTTACTCGCAACCTTTCTTCTGTCTAGCGAGGGCGCTCACAACAAGCGCTTTCGCTTTATAAGTGGGAGGTTATTCCGCTAAAACCACAATCTAGGAGGAAAAACAATGGCTAACAAAGGCAAAAAGTATGTAGAAGCCGCAAAGCTTGTTGACCGCACAAAAGCGTACACTGTTGCTGAAGCGGTTGAACTTGCGAAAAAGACAAGTATCGCAAAATTTGATGCTACTGTTGAAGCAGCATTCCGTCTGGGTGTAGACCCTAAGAAAGCTGACCAGCAAATCCGCGGAGCAGTTGTGCTTCCAAACGGAACTGGTAAAACTCAACGTGTCCTTGTATTCGCTAAAGGCGAAAAGGCAAAAGAAGCAGAAGCAGCAGGCGCAGATTATGTGGGAGATTCCGAATACATCAACAAAATCAGCCAAGGCTGGTTCGAGTTTGACGTAATCGTTGCAACTCCTGACATGATGGGTGAAGTTGGTAAGCTTGGCCGTACATTAGGGCCTAAAGGCTTAATGCCAAACCCTAAGACAGGCACAGTTACTTTTGATGTAACAAAAGCTGTCAACGAAATTAAGGCTGGTAAAGTAGAATACCGCGTCGACAAAGCTGGAAACATCCATGTGCCAATCGGCAAGGTATCTTTCGAAGACCAAAAGTTGATCGAAAACTTCAACACTATTTTCGAAACAATGATGAAAGTCAAGCCTTCTGCTGCTAAAGGAACTTACATGAAAAACGTCACACTCTCCACTACAATGGGACCTGGCGTAAAAGTAGATCCTTCTACAGTAAAATAATACCAATTGACAACTGATGATACGTTTACTATAATGTATCTTGTTGTGAAATAAATTTAACATTTGTACCGCAGACAGCAGGTGCCGCAAGGCTTAATCTCCTGCCGAGGTAATACGATAGATCCTATGGGTCACTTATTGTATAACTTCCTCCGTGTCTGCATCAGGCACGGAGGTTTTTATTTGCCTGGTATGAATGGATACAAATTCAACAGGAGGTGTAAAAATGAGCAGCGTAATCGAAACGAAGAAACAACTAGTACAAGAAATCTCCGAAAAGTTCAAAGCGAGCAAGTCGACGATCGTCGTTGACTACCGCGGCTTGACTGTAGGAGAAGTAACTGAACTTCGTAAACAGCTTCGCGAAGCAGGCGTTGAGTTCAAGGTTTACAAAAACTCCATGACTCGCCGTGCTGCAGAAGCTGCTGGTCTTGAAGGCCTAAACGAAGCATTGACTGGTCCGAACGCTATTGCGTTCAGCACAGAAGATGTTGTTGCTCCTGCGAAAATTCTTAACGAATTCGCAAAGAAAAACGAAGCGCTTGAAATCAAAGCGGGTGTTATCGAAGGGAACTTGGCTACTCTTGATGAAGTCAAAGCTCTTGCTGACCTGCCATCACGCGAAGGCTTGCTATCTATGCTCCTCAGCGTGCTTCAAGCACCTATTCGCAATCTTGCTCTTGCTGCAAAAGCTGTTGCAGACCAAAAAGAAGAACAAGGCGCGTAAGCTGATCTGCGTTTGACCAATAAAAAACCAAAATACTATTTCGGGAGGAAATAAGACAATGACTAAAGAACAAATCATTGAAGCAGTCAAATCCATGACTGTTCTTGAACTAAATGACCTTGTAAAAGCAATCGAAGAAGAGTTTGGCGTAACTGCTGCTGCTCCAGTAGCAATGATGGGCGGAGCTGCTGGCGGTGCTGCTGCTGAAGAGAAAACTGAATTTGACGTTGTCCTTGCAAGCGCTGGCGACCAAAAAATCAAAGTTATCAAGGTTGTACGTGAAATCACTGGCCTTGGACTTAAAGAAGCAAAAGAACTAGTTGACAACACTCCAAAAGCTGTTAAAGAAGGCGCTTCTAAAGAAGAAGCTGAAGAAATCAAAGGCAAGCTTGAAGAAGTTGGAGCAAACGTCGAAGTTAAGTAATAAACCTGAAAAAAGCTCGCTGTATAAGCGGGCTTTTTTTAACTGACCGAAGTCAGGCCGAATCTATCCAGCATGAGAGGTGGAAGCTGTGTCAGACCATTATTATTCGAAGAACCCCGAAGTCGAAAGCAATCCGGTGTATTGGAACTTCCGGCTGAGAGGGTATGACTTTCGCTTCAAGACGGACAGCGGTGTTTTTTCGAAAAAAGAAGTGGACTTTGGTTCCCGCTTGCTCATCGAAACCTTCCGGCGGGAAGCTGAAGCTGGCAGAATTCTGGATGTAGGATGCGGCTACGGCCCGATTGGTTTGTCCGTAGCGAAATCTTTCGGTGATGCTACAGTCCATATGGTCGATGTGAACGAGAGGGCGCTAGAGCTCTCGCGTGAGAACGCCAGGCTGAATGATGTAAAGAATGTGAGAATCTATGAAAGTGATTGTTTGCTTAGTGTAAAGGATGCGGAATTTGATGCGATTTTAACAAACCCGCCGATCAGAGCAGGCAAGAAGATTGTTCATGATATTTTTGAGCAGAGCTTCGACAAGTTGAAAGAGGGCGGAGAACTATGGGTGGTCATCCAGAAGAAACAGGGTGCCCCTTCTGCTATCGAAAGGCTGAAAGAATTGTTTGGCAACGCTGAAATTATCGAAAAGAAAAAAGGCTATTATATTATTGTTGCGAAAAAGTTGACTTGCTGATTTCGCTATGTTAGCATTATAAAATGCCAAAAGATTAGTTTTCTTTGTTTTGCTAAAATCACCATGGAGAGTATAATTTTAGCTTATTATGGGAAAACTAATAAAATAATTGTTCGTTAAAGGAATTGTGGTTTTTGACTATGAAAACCCTTTTTCTTTTTGTCTCAGAATGCTGCCCGGCTTGTGCGGGGCGGCGACAAAGGAATAATAAACGCTTGATTTGAGGGGTGAATCAGTTGACAGGTCAACTAGTTCAGTATGGACGACACCGCCAACGCAGAAGTTACGCTCGTATCAGTGAAGTTTTGGAATTGCCGAATCTAATTGAGATCCAAACATCTTCCTATCAATGGTTCCTCGATGAGGGGCTTAGGGAAATGTTCCAGGATATCTCCCCGATTGAAGACTTTACTGGCAATCTGTCACTCGAGTTTATCGATTACAGTCTTGGCGAACCAAAATATCCAGTTGAAGAATCGAAGGAAAGGGATGTCACTTACTCCGCTCCGCTAAGGGTGAAAGTGCGTCTTGTCAATAAAGAGACAGGCGAGGTCAAGGACCAGGATGTCTTCATGGGTGATTTTCCGCTCATGACGGAAACCGGAACGTTCGTCATTAACGGTGCCGAACGCGTCATCGTTTCCCAGCTGGTGCGCTCACCAAGCGTATACTATAGCGGGAAAATGGATAAAAACGGCAGGAAAGGTTTTTCCGCGACCGTTATTCCAAACCGTGGTGCCTGGCTCGAATATGAGACAGATGCCAAGGATGTTGTATATGTCAGGATCGATCGTACGAGGAAGCTCCCTGTTACGGTTCTTTTGCGTGCTCTTGGCTTTGGTTCAGACCAAGAGATTCTTGAACTAGTAGGTGACAACGAGTACATCCGCAATACGCTGGAAAAAGACAATACGGAAAGCACGGAAAAAGCGCTTCTCGAAATCTATGAGCGCCTGCGCCCTGGCGAGCCTCCAACAGTGGACAACGCAAAGAGCCTCCTTGTTTCCAGATTCTTTGATCCAAAACGCTATGATCTTGCTAGTGTTGGACGCTATAAAATAAATAAGAAGCTTCATATAAAGAATCGCCTGTTCGGTCAAACGCTTGCCGAAACGCTGGCAGACCCTGAAACAGGTGAAATCATCGCGGAGAAGGGTACTACGCTTGATCGCAGGACGCTTGACCGCATTCTGCCGAGCCTTGAGAAGAATGTTGGCTTCCAGAGCCACCGTCCTGTTGGCGGTGTTGTGGAAGACGAGATTGAACTTCAGACTATCAAGATTTACGCTCCGAACGATGAAGAAGAAAAAGTCATTAATGTTACAGGCAACGCCTATGTGCCAGAGCATGTGAAAAATATTACACCAGCTGATATTATCTCTTCCATCAGCTACTTCTTCAACCTGCTCCACGGAGTAGGCAATACGGATGATATCGACCATTTGGGCAACAGGCGTCTGCGCTCTGTCGGCGAGCTCCTTCAGAACCAGTTCCGCATCGGTTTGTCTAGGATGGAAAGGGTTGTTCGTGAGAGGATGTCCATCCAGGATACGAACACGATCACGCCGCAGCAGCTGATCAATATCCGTCCGGTCATCGCATCCATCAAGGAGTTCTTTGGAAGCTCCCAGCTATCTCAATTCATGGATCAGACGAATCCGCTCGCTGAATTGACGCATAAACGCCGTCTTTCTGCGCTCGGACCTGGTGGTTTGACGCGTGAGCGTGCCGGGTTTGAAGTGCGTGACGTCCACTACTCCCATTATGGACGCATGTGTCCGATCGAGACGCCGGAAGGTCCGAACATTGGTCTGATCAACTCCTTATCTTCCTTTGCGAAAGTAAACCGCTTTGGTTTCATTGAAACACCATACCGCAGGGTAGATCCGGAAACCGGAAGGGTAACTGAGCATTTCGATTACTTGACGGCAGATGAAGAGGATAACTATGTTGTGGCACAGGCGAACGCGCTGCTTTCCGAAGACGGAACGTTCCTTGAGGATGAAGTTGTAGCCCGTTTCCGCGGCGAGAATACCGTCGTGAAAAACGACCGCGTCGACTATATGGATGTATCGCCGAAGCAGGTAGTATCTGCTGCGACTGCATGTATCCCGTTCCTTGAAAACGATGACTCCAACCGTGCCCTTATGGGTGCGAACATGCAGCGTCAGGCTGTTCCATTGATGCAGCCTGAAGCGCCAAGGGTAGGTACCGGAATGGAACACGTAAGTGCAAAAGACTCCGGTGCAGCAGTTATCTGCAAACATGAAGGTATTGTTGAGCACGTTGAAGCCCGTGAAGTTTGGGTCCGCCGCATTAGCTACGTGGATGGCCAAGAAGTGCGCGGTGACCTGGATAAATACAGGATGCTGAAATTCATCCGTTCCAACCAGGGAACATGCTACAACCAACGCCCAATCGTCAGCACGGGAGACCGCGTGACGAAAGGCGAAATCCTTGCAGACGGTCCTTCCATGGAAAAAGGAGAACTAGCGCTTGGACGAAATGTTATGGTTGCGTTCCTCAACTGGGACGGCTACAACTATGAAGATGCGATTATCATGAGTGAGCGTCTTGTAAAAGACGATGTTTATACATCCATTCATATTGAGGAATACGAATCAGAGTCCCGCGATACAAAGCTAGGACCTGAAGAGATTACTCGCGATATCCCGAACGTAGGTGAAGACGCACTTCGCAATCTCGATGAGCGCGGAATCATCCGAATCGGTGCTGAAGTAAAAGACGGCGACCTGCTTGTAGGAAAGGTCACACCAAAAGGTGTAACAGAACTGACGGCAGAAGAGCGTCTCCTCCATGCTATCTTTGGAGAGAAAGCTCGTGAAGTACGTGATACGTCACTGCGTGTTCCGCATGGCGGCGGTGGAATTATTCTGGATGTCAAAGTGTTCAACCGTGAAGACGGCGACGAACTGCCTCCAGGCGTTAATCAGCTAGTCCGTGTCTATATTGTCCAGAAGAGGAAGATTTCCGAAGGGGACAAAATGGCAGGACGTCACGGTAATAAGGGGGTTATCTCCCGCATTCTGCCGGAAGAGGATATGCCGTATCTTCCTGACGGCACACCTGTAGATATCATGCTTAACCCGCTTGGTGTACCATCCCGGATGAACATTGGACAGGTGCTCGAGCTTCATCTTGGAATGGCAGCACGTTACCTCGGCATCCATGTAGCATCACCTGTATTTGACGGTGCGCGCGAGGAAGATGTTTGGGCAACGATTGAAGAAGCAGGTATGGCTCGGGACGCGAAGACGGTCCTTTATGATGGCCGCAGCGGCGAAGCTTTCGATAACCGTGTATCCGTAGGGATTATGTATATGATCAAGCTTGCGCACATGGTTGACGATAAGCTCCATGCGCGTTCTACTGGACCTTACTCACTTGTTACACAGCAGCCGCTCGGCGGTAAGGCACAGTTTGGCGGACAGCGTTTCGGAGAGATGGAAGTTTGGGCGCTTGAGGCATACGGCGCAGCTTACACACTTCAGGAAATCCTGACAGTTAAATCCGATGATGTCGTTGGACGTGTTAAGACGTACGAGGCGATTGTAAAAGGTGAAAACGTACCAGAGCCTGGCGTACCTGAATCATTCAAAGTATTGATGAAAGAGCTTCAGAGTCTTGGTATGGACGTTAAGATCCTTTCAAGTGATGAAAAAGAAATCGAAATGCGCGATTTCGATGACGAAGAAGAATTGCAGCATGCTGAGACATTGACAATTGCTCCGGAACAAGAGGATTTCGACTCGGAAAAAGTGGGATCCAAAGAATAGATGCAATATATGGACAAAGCGGCGCTCTATATAAGCGAGTGCCCGCTGTCCAAAGCCCGAGATTAAAGGGAGGTAGGCCCCTTGCTGGATGTCAATAATTTTGAGTACATGAAAATCGGCCTTGCATCGCCTGACAAGATTCGTTCATGGTCTTACGGCGAAGTCAAGAAGCCGGAAACGATTAACTATCGTACATTGAAGCCGGAAAAAGATGGTTTGTTCTGTGAGCGGATTTTTGGTCCGACAAAGGACTGGGAATGCCATTGCGGAAAATATAAAAGAGTACGTTACAAAGGTGTCGTCTGTGACCGATGCGGCGTAGAAGTAACAAGGGCAAAAGTTCGTCGTGAGCGCATGGGACATATTGAGCTGGCAGCTCCTGTTTCTCATATATGGTACTTTAAGGGGATTCCTTCCCGTATGGGCCTAGTGCTGGACATGTCACCAAGAGCATTGGAGGAAGTTATCTACTTCGCATCCTATGTCGTGACGGAAACTGGTGATACAGCCCTCGAGAAAAAACAGCTTCTTTCAGAGAAGGAATACCGCGCATATCGCGATAAGTACGGCAGCAAGTTCCAGGCTGCAATGGGAGCGGAAGCAATCAAAAAGCTCCTAAGCGACATTGATCTGGACAAAGAAGTGGAAGCGTTGAAGGAAGAGCTGAAGACCGCTCAGGGACAGCGCCGCACAAGAGCTATCAAGCGTCTAGAAGTGCTTGAAGCATTTAGGAATTCAGGCAATGAGCCTTCTTGGATGATTCTTGATGTACTGCCAGTCATTCCTCCAGAGCTTCGCCCGATGGTACAGCTGGACGGCGGACGCTTTGCGACTTCCGACTTGAACGACTTGTATCGAAGGGTCATCAACCGGAACAATCGTTTGAAGCGCTTGCTAGACCTTGGAGCTCCAAGCATCATCGTTCAGAACGAGAAGAGGATGCTCCAGGAAGCAGTTGACGCCCTTATTGATAACGGCCGCCGCGGCCGTCCTGTTACAGGACCAGGTAATCGCCCATTGAAATCCCTCTCGCACATGCTGAAAGGGAAGCAAGGCCGTTTCCGGCAAAACCTGCTAGGAAAGCGTGTTGACTACTCTGGCCGTTCGGTAATCGTGGTTGGTCCAAACTTGAAGATGTATCAGTGCGGACTGCCGAAAGAAATGGCGCTAGAGCTCTTCAAGCCATTCGTCATGAAGGAACTCGTCCAAAAAGGACTTGCACATAATATCAAATCTGCGAAGCGCAAAATCGAAAGAGTCCAGCCTGAAGTTTGGGATGTACTTGAAGAAGTCATTAAGGAGCATCCGGTTCTGCTTAACCGTGCCCCTACACTTCACAGACTAGGGATACAGGCATTTGAACCGACGCTTGTCGAAGGACGCGCTATTCGTCTCCACCCGCTCGTATGTACGGCATACAACGCGGATTTTGACGGTGACCAAATGGCAGTACACGTTCCGCTTTCTGCTGAAGCTCAGGCTGAAGCCCGTTTGCTCATGCTAGCGGCACAGAACATCCTGAATCCTAAGGATGGAAAGCCGGTCGTTACCCCATCTCAGGATATGGTTCTTGGTAACTACTACTTGACGATGGAGAGGGAAGGCGCGATCGGTGAAGGTATGGTTTTCCATAATACTAACGAAGCGCTTATTGCATACCAAAATGGTTTTGTCCACCTCCATACGAGAGTGGCAATCCATGCCGGTTCTCTTGGCAACCAGACATTTACTGAAAAGCAAGAAAACCAGCTGCTTGTCACAACAGTTGGTAAACTGATTTTCAATGAAATCCTGCCTGCTTCTTTCCCTTATATCAATGAGCCGACTAAGACGAATCTTGAAGAGAAAACACCAGAGAAGTACTTCATTGATAAAGGTGTCAACGTTAAAGAAGCAATCAAAGCAATGCCTCTGGTAGATCCATTTAAGAAGAAAATTCTTGGAAACATCATTGCTGAAGTGTTCAAGAAATTTAAAATAACAGAAACATCCAAGATGCTAGACCGGATGAAAGACCTTGGATTCCGCTACTCTTCACGGGCAGGTATCACTGTCGGTGTAGCTGATATCGTGGTTCTTCCGGAAAAAGCAGAGATCATCCACGAAGCGCAGACGAAAGTGGATAATGTCTTGAAGCAGTTCAGACGCGGGTTAATTACCGAAGATGAGCGTTATGATCGTGTCATCGCCATTTGGAGTGCAGCAAAGGACAACATTCAGTCTAAGCTGATGGCGTCCCTTGACAAGACGAACCCAATTTTCATGATGAGTGACTCCGGTGCCCGTGGTAATGCCTCCAACTTCACGCAGCTTGCAGGTATGCGCGGACTTATGGCCAACCCGGCCGGCCGGATCATCGAACTGCCGATCAAGTCCAGTTTCCGTGAAGGCCTGACGGTACTCGAGTACTTTATCTCGACACATGGTGCGCGTAAAGGTCTTGCCGATACAGCACTTAAGACAGCCGATTCCGGTTACCTTACAAGGCGCCTTGTTGATGTTGCCCAGGATGTCATCGTCCGCGAAGACGACTGCGGAACAGACAGAGGCTTGCTCGTAAGCTCCTTGAAAGACGGCACGGAAATCATCGAACCGCTGGAAGAACGTCTTATCGGGCGCTACGCCAGAAAAGCAATCAGGCATCCTGAGACAGGAGATGTCATCGTTGCAGAGAACGAGCTGATCACAGAAGATCTCGCAAGCGAAGTGGCAAACACGAGCCTCGAAGAAGTTTGGATCCGCTCTGCTTTCACTTGTAACACACGCCACGGCGTCTGCAAAAAGTGCTACGGCCGCAACCTTGCGACAGGGCAGGAAGTGGAAGTCGGGGAAGCGGTTGGTATTATCGCTGCCCAGTCCATCGGGGAGCCGGGAACCCAGCTTACGATGCGTACCTTCCACACAGGCGGTGTTGCAGGAGACGATATCACTCAAGGTCTTCCGCGTATCCAGGAACTATTCGAAGCGCGTAATCCGAAAGGTCAAGCGCTTATCAGTGAAATCGACGGCATAGTGGTTGGAATCAACGAAGGCCGCGACCGCCAGCAAGAAATTGTTGTCCAGGGCGAAGTTGAATCACGTACTTACAACGCTCCTTATACAGCCCGCTTGAAAGTAGCGATCAATTCTAAGGTTGCACGCGGTGAGGAACTGACAGAAGGTTCTATTGATCCGAAAGAGCTGCTCAAGGTTAAAGACGTCAACTCTGTTCAAGAGTATCTGCTTCGCGAAGTACAGAAAGTATACCGCATGCAGGGCGTTGAGATTGGCGATAAGCACGTTGAAGTAATGGTTCGTCAGATGCTGCGCAAAATCCGCGTTATGGATGCAGGTGAAACAGATGTTCTTCCAGGAACATTGCTTGAAATCCACCAGTTCACTGACGCAAACAGGAAAGCCCTTCTCGAAGGAAAGGCGCCTGCAACAGGACGTCCTGTCCTTCTCGGAATCACGAAAGCGTCTCTTGAGACAGATTCCTTCCTATCAGCTGCTTCCTTCCAGGAAACGACGAGAGTTCTTACAGACGCAGCCATCAAAGGCAAGCGTGACGAGCTTCTCGGCCTGAAGGAAAATGTTATCATTGGTAAGCTTGTACCAGCCGGAACAGGTATGCAGCGCTACAGGCGTGCAGAGCCTCTTCTTGTGGGAAGCGAAGATGAAGCCACTGTCGAATAGGCAGTGCAGGAACAATTGAAGTAAATAGCGGTACTCTTCCTTTTGGGAGGGTACCGTGAATTTTTGAAAAATACGATCATAATTTTTTTATTGCGTGTTGACAACAAAGTTCCAAAATGCTACTATAGCAAAGGTGCTCCTATTTACCTGTAAGCTTTGGAGGATGCTTTTATGTCTTATGATAAAGTCACGCAGGCTAAACGTTTCATCATAGGAACAAAACAATCAGTAAAAGCCTTGAAAGCCGGTGAGGCTGCTGAACTGATCGTCGCTTCCGATGCAGATCCAAGAATCGTAGTGAAAGCACTGGAGGCTGCCAATGAGGCAGGCATACCAGTTTCGCATGCTGATTCGATGGTGAAGCTTGGAAAGGCATGCGGTATCAGTGTAGGGGCAGCTGCTGTTGCCATACTGAAATAAAAACGTTTTTGCGGCGCGTACGGCTGCAGAAACTTTGTTTTTGGCAAAAAATGAACCACCTGGATGTGTGGGCTTACAAAAGAAATGAAGGGAGGAAAAATCATGCCTACAATTAACCAATTAGTGCGCAAGCCACGTAGCTCTAAAGAGGAGAAGTCAAAATCTCCAGCGCTAAACAAAGGTTATAACAGCTTCAAGAAAGCACAAACAAATGTTTCATCTCCACAAAAACGCGGTGTTTGTACCCGTGTTGGTACCATGACTCCTAAGAAACCGAACTCAGCGCTTCGTAAATATGCTCGTGTTCGTTTGACTAACGGAATCGAGGTAACTGCTTACATCCCTGGTATCGGCCACAACCTGCAAGAGCACAGTGTTGTTCTTATCCGTGGAGGCCGTGTAAAAGACTTACCAGGTGTGCGTTATCATATCGTTCGCGGTGCGCTTGACACAGCTGGCGTAAACAACCGTATGCAAGGCCGTTCCAAGTACGGAACAAAGCGTCCTAAAGCAGCGAAAAAATAATAGCAACGAAAAATTATAAAAGCCTTTTTGAAAGGAGGAAATAGAATGCCACGTAAAGGTCCAGTTTCTAAGAGAGACGTATTGCCGGATCCTATTTACAATTCAAAACTAGTAACACGCCTGATCAACAAGATGATGATTGATGGCAAGAGAGGGAAATCCCAAAAGATTCTTTACTCTGCTTTTGATATCATTGCCGAGCGCTCTGGTAAAGATGCAATGGAAGTATTTGATCAAGCACTGAAAAACATCATGCCTGTATTGGAAGTTAGAGCACGCCGTGTAGGTGGAGCGAACTACCAGGTACCAGTTGAGGTGCGTCCTGACCGTCGTACAACGCTAGGTCTTCGCTGGTTGGTAAACTATGCTCGTCTTCGCGGAGAAAAAACAATGGAAGAGCGTCTTGCTAACGAAATTCTTGATGCAGCCAACAGCACTGGCGCAGCTGTCAAGAAGCGTGAAGACACTCACAAAATGGCTGAAGCGAACAAAGCGTTTGCTCATTATCGTTGGTAATCACACACTCTATTTAAAACACTCATAACATGGAAGGAGAAATACCAAATGGCAAGAGAGTTCTCCTTAAAAAAGACTCGTAATATTGGAATCATGGCTCACATCGATGCTGGTAAAACAACAACAACTGAGCGTATCCTTTATTACACCGGCCGCATCCACAAAATCGGCGAAACTCACGAAGGTGCTTCCCAAATGGACTGGATGGAGCAGGAGCAAGAACGTGGTATCACGATCACATCTGCTGCGACAACAGCTCAATGGCATGACCACCGTGTTAACATCATCGATACTCCTGGACACGTAGACTTCACGGTTGAAGTTGAGCGTTCCCTAAGGGTTCTCGATGGCGCAGTAGCCGTTCTTGATGCGCAATCCGGTGTTGAACCGCAGACAGAAACAGTTTGGCGTCAGGCAACTACTTATGGAGTTCCACGGGTAGTATTCGTTAACAAAATGGATAAGCTAGGCGCAGACTTCCTATACTCTGTTGGAACAATTCATGACCGTCTGCAAGCGAACGCACATCCTATCCAGCTTCCAATCGGAGCGGAAGATGATTTCCAAGCCATCATCGACCTTGTAGAAATGAAAGCAGTTTTCTACGGCAACGACCTTGGCACAGACATTGAAGTTCGCGAAATTCCTGAAGAGCATATGGGATTGGCAGAGGAGTACCGCGAAAAGCTAATCGAAGCTGTAGCGGAACTTGACGAAGAACTAATGGAGAAATACCTTGGCGGAGAAGAGCTGACAATCGACGAGATTAAAGCTGCTATCCGTAAAGGAACTCTAAATGTTGAATTCTATCCGGTTATCTGCGGATCTGCCTTCAAGAACAAAGGTGTTCAGCTTATGCTTGACGCGGTAATCGACTATCTTCCATCTCCACTGGATGTACCTTCTATCAAAGGTCATACTCCAGATACAGATGAAGAGATCGAGCGCCACGCAGACGATGAGGAGCCATTCTCAGCGCTTGCATTCAAGGTTATGACTGACCCATATGTTGGTAAACTGACATTCTTCCGCGTTTACTCAGGTACGCTTGAGTCCGGATCATATGTACAGAACTCTACTAAAGGTAAGCGTGAGCGTATCGGACGTATTCTTCAGATGCACGCGAACAGCCGTCAGGAAATCTCTAAGGTTTACGCTGGCGACATCGCTGCCGCTGTAGGTTTGAAAGATACTACTACTGGTGATACGCTGTGTGATGAAAAGAATCTTGTTATTCTTGAATCCATGCAGTTCCCTGAGCCAGTAATCCAGCTTTCCGTTGAGCCTAAGTCCAAAGCGGACCAGGACAAAATGACAACAGCACTTCAAAAGCTGCAGGAAGAAGATCCAACTTTCCGTGCGCATACTGACCAGGAAACTGGACAGGTTATCATTGCTGGTATGGGTGAACTTCACCTTGACATCATTGTTGACCGTATGCGCCGTGAATTCAAAGTTGAAGCGAATGTCGGTGCTCCACAGGTTGCATACCGTGAAACATTCCGTGCTTCTGCACAAATCGAAGGTAAGTTTGCTCGTCAGTCCGGTGGACGCGGACAGTACGGCCACGTTTGGATCGAGTTCTCTCCAAACGAAGAAGGTAAAGGATTCGAATTCGAGAACGGTATTGTCGGTGGTGTTGTTCCACGTGAATACATCCCTGCTGTACAAGCTGGTCTTGAAGATGCGCTTGAGCGCGGTGTCCTTGCTGGATATCCACTGGTTGACATCAAGGCAAGACTTTTCGACGGTTCTTACCACGATGTTGACTCAAGTGAAATGGCGTTTAAAATTGCCGCTTCCATGGCTCTTAAGAATGCTGCTTCCAAATGTAACCCTGTTATCCTTGAGCCAGTTATGAGGGTTGAAGTTGTTATCCCTGAAGACTATCTTGGTGACATCATGGGTCAAATCACTTCCCGCCGTGGACGTGTTGAAGGTATGGAAGCTCGCGGAAATGCACAGGTAGTACGCGCTATGGTTCCACTATCCGAAATGTTTGGATATGCAACTGCGCTTCGCTCCAGCACGCAAGGCCGCGGTGTGTTCTCTATGCACTTCGACCACTACGAAGAAGTACCTAAATCGATTTCTGAAGAAATCATCAAAAAAAATAAAGGTGAATAATTGATTTTGCACCTTTAATCAAGTATAACTACTAATGTAAGCCTTGGTGCCGGAGGAAGCCCTGTGCTTTCTTTAGGCCCAAATTATACTTAGACTTTTATAATTCGAAGGAGGACTTCATAATGGCAAAAGCTAAATTCGACCGCTCCAAGCAGCACGTTAACATTGGTACAATTGGTCACGTTGACCATGGTAAAACAACTCTTACAGCTGCAATCACAACTGTACTTGCAAAAGCTGGTGGTGCTGAAGCACGCGGCTACGATCAAATCGATGCAGCTCCAGAAGAGCGTGAGCGCGGTATCACAATCTCTACTGCACACGTTGAGTACGAAACTGCAACTCGTCACTATGCACACGTTGACTGCCCAGGACACGCTGACTACGTTAAGAACATGATCACTGGTGCTGCGCAAATGGACGGCGGTATCCTTGTAGTATCTGCTGCTGACGGCCCAATGCCACAAACTCGTGAGCACATTCTTCTTTCCCGTCAAGTAGGCGTACCTTACCTTGTTGTATTCATGAACAAATGCGACATGGTTGACGACGAAGAGCTACTTGAACTAGTAGAAATGGAAGTTCGTGACCTTCTTTCTGAGTACGAATTCCCTGGTGATGACATTCCTGTTATCAAAGGTTCTGCCCTTAAAGCTCTTGAAGGAGACGCTGCTTGGGAAGAAAAAATTCTTGAACTTATGGCTGCTGTTGACGAGTACATCCCAACACCAACTCGTGACACTGACAAGCCTTTCATGATGCCTGTTGAGGACGTATTCTCCATCACTGGCCGTGGTACTGTTGCAACTGGCCGTGTAGAGCGTGGCCAAGTTAAAGTCGGTGACGTTGTTGAAATCATCGGTTTGACTGAAGAGCCAAAATCTACAACTGTAACTGGTGTAGAAATGTTCCGTAAGCTTCTTGACTATGCAGAAGCTGGCGACAACATCGGTGCACTTCTTCGTGGTGTAGCACGTGAAGAAATCCAACGTGGTCAAGTACTTGCTAAGCCTGGTTCTGTTAAGCCACACACTAAGTTCAGAGCAGAAGTATACGTTCTTTCTAAAGAAGAAGGTGGACGTCATACTCCATTCTTCACAAACTACCGTCCACAGTTCTACTTCCGTACAACTGATGTAACTGGTATTTGTAACCTTCCTGAAGGCGTAGAAATGGTTATGCCTGGCGACAACATCGAAATGACTGTTGAATTGATCGCTCCAATCGCTATCGAAGAAGGAACTAAGTTCTCTATTCGTGAAGGCGGCCGTACAGTAGGCGCTGGCGTTGTTGCTACAATCCAAGAGTAATCTTAAATAGAAGAAAGCAGACGGGTGACGATCCGTCTGCTTTTTTGTGTAGAAAAATATGTATTTTTATCGAAATTTTTTTCTTTATTGTTGAAAAATATGACAACTTCTTCTAAATTATATAATAGTAGGGAATTAGCAGGGAAGGAGGAAACAAAGTGCGTTTTTCTGTTACATACAATCTTGAGCACCTCGACTTAGCTTACCGAATGAAAATCTACAGTCTCATCAAAGAAGCAGTCTCTCTTGCGGACAAAGAGTATTACGAGAAAACCTTTGGTCATCAGGATAACAGAATGAAAAATTTCACATTTTCCGTTTATCTGCATAATTGTACGCTACAGGATTCTGTTTTTTCGCTTGATCGTATGACAATCAATATATCATCCCCTGACATGGAGTTTTTTGTACACGCTTTCAATGGTGTGAGAAAAATAAAGGAGTACAAGGCTGGTGGTGCGACTTGGGTTCAAAGCAATTTGCAACTGTTGTCTGAGTCTAGTATTAAGCATCGCAAAGTGATCTTTAAAACGTTAAGCCCTTTATTGATTGAAGATCAAAATGGAAAGCCATTGTCTCCTGACAATTCTGATTATGAGTCTCAACTTAACTACTATGCAGACTTACAAGTGAAGCAGTTCGCCAAAAGGGGTTTACAAGAGCCTTTGAGATTTACTCCTTTAAGGCTAAGTAAACTTGTTGTGAAAGAGGGGAATCGGCATTTAAGGAATGACGATATTCTTTATTTCACAACATACAAAGGGACTTTCCAGCTTGAAGGACATCCTGAGGATTTGCAGCTTCTTTACCAATTAGGTTTGGGCAGAAGATCAACATACTTTGGAATGTTAGACATTGTAAAGGAGGTTAGGGTGGATGCCGATAGAGATTAATGCAGAATTTTGGCCAATGGCCGCTGGATGTATCGGGCTTGCTAAGCTTTATCCAGATGGTGAGCTGTCCATCACCCAAAACGGCATCCTGCTTCAAGAGGAAATCCTGGATACCTTGGCAGAACGGTACATTAGAGGGTTAATTGAATCCTCCAGTGTCGTTAAGCGTGATGTGAAGAGATGGGAGTGGTATGCCAACCAGGCCTTGAAGACTCCAGAAAAAACAAAACAGCATGCAGCAGAATTACGAAAAAGGATGAACGAGCAGCATAAAAAACTCGTAAAATATTTTCCGGAAGCAGAAGAAACAAACAAGCTTGCTCACTTATTGGACGAGCTTAAAGAATACGACACCCCAGAGGATGCCCCAAAAGTTAGCGAAGCAATTGAGCGATATCAACAAATTGTCAGCACTCCACTCATCAATGAAAAATTAACATTAAACCTTGTAAAATCAGAAACCTTAGGAAAAGCCTTTTTCGGGCAAACAAGCTTTCTGCAAAAGACTTTTTTTCAAAAGACAACAGAAGAGCATGTAGCACAACTTCAGAAAGACTTCATTGATCCTGCCAAATTAGAATTACAACTGTATGCAAAGAGACGCAATGGATCAAAAGAAGAGTTAATTCAATTTCTACAAGAAAACAGCACATATAAGCCATTCAAAAATTTAATAAAGCCGCTTGAAAAATTAAGCAGCATACAAGAGATTGAAGATTACTTCTATCATGAAACCCTTTCTTGTTCTTTCTTTCATGGAATGCTAGCGACAAGATCATTTGAAGAAATGGTTTTTGGACCGCTAGCCTTTACAAAGCAAGTGGCTAATTTCACTTGGGATTTCCAAAATGATATACCAGTACCAATCAGTGCATTAGCAAGGCTAATCCTTTTCCTCTCTCCTTTAGGAATGGCATTTTATCCAAAAAGAGTCGGAAATGAAAATGCCTCTGATTACCTTCGCTATGGAGGCCTTATCCTTTCGCAAAAGCCTTTTGCTGAGGTAGTTAAAGATAATCTAAGGTACCAAAAATTAAGGTTAGACGGTACAAGTTTCAGTGAATCCCTTGTTGGAATTTTGCAAGAATCACTGGATAAAGTTAAGAAATTTCAACAGTCCTTTCTCATCATTGAAATGCACTCAGATATTGATAAAAAGAAAACCCTGCTTGATTATCAGCACATGCCGCCATATTTAGTAAAATACCTCGAAAATTATGGAAATTCTCTCAAGCTGCTGTTAGACAGGGAACTAAAAGATGCATTCTTAAGAAGCGTGCTTAAGGGAATTGATCCGAAAAGCACCGTTTATGAGTACGTTCGCAAGGCAATTAAAGAGCCGTTTCATGCAGATGGAGCCTTTTTTGCAGCAAGGGAAAGAAAAAGAGTGTTACTAGCAAAGGGAGGAGAGTGGAACATGGGTGAGTTTGATAAAACAATATCATTGATAAATTATCGCGGTGCTGTGCTGCGGATAGCCATGGTAAATGGACGGCCGGAAGCTAAGGAAGGGGAGGTTTACCGGGCAAGTGGGAGAAAGAAACTCGAATCGATTGCTTACCGGTTGTTAAACGCAGCAAAAGCAGGAAACAAAAGCGATTTTATGGATACTATTTTCCGTGTGCATATGGCCGCTAATCTTGATGTTCCATCTGTGTTTGTAGAAGCCTACAAAGAAAAAGGCTTAGACTTCGATACGATTGCTACGGCTTTTATTGCTGGAATGCTTGGAGAAGGAAAAAAACACAATGAAGGAGAGGACAAACAAAATGGGTAAGGCTATTACATTTACAGTAGTTTTTCAGGGGAATTCTTTGAATTATGGTGAAGGCATTGCCAATATTTCAGAACTAAAGAAAATTCATCGCAGTAATGGACAGGTGCTGACCTTCGCTTCCCGTCAAAGTATCCGTTATGATATTGTCCGGCTTGGAAATGAGTGGTTTGGCTGGAACCTAGATACCGTGGACAAAACAAAAGGTACCCTACAATTCAAAGAAAGTGCAACCATTGCTGAATCTGTTGAAATGGACTTGTTCGGCTATTTGAAGACAGGGAAACAATCCCAGAAGCGGCCTGCAGTAGCACGTTTATCACATGCAATCTCTCTCGAACCATATCGCAGCGATATGGAGTTTTTAAACAATATGGGTTTTGCTGAACGTATCAATGAAACACCTAACCTAGCAAATATTGAGCAGCATGAGAGCATGTATTCCTACACGATGACCATTGACCTTGATAAGGTTGGGAAGGACCAAGGTATTGAGTTAAGCAATGAGGAGAAAGTGGAGCGGTTGGAGCAATTGCTCGAAGTCATAAAGTTTTTGAACAGAAATATTCGAGGTCGCCAGGAAAGCCTTGCACCACTCTTCATTATCGGCGGAGTGTATCCTGTTGCTAATCCATTTTTCATGGGTAAGGTAAGCGTTGAGCCAGGCCAGTATAAATGGAATATGAATGTGAGCGCAATAGAAAGCACGCTTGAATCTACATTCTTGGGTAAACCGATTCATCCTGACACCTACATAGGGTATGTAGCAGGACTGTTTGAAAATGAAAAAGAGTTCCATACACTTGTAGATGACCGCGCTGGTTCTGTTGAAAGCTTCTTTGGGTCATTGAAAAGCCAACTTCGTGATTATTATGGAGTGAGATAATGATGCAAGCTTTAAGGCTGAAGCTATACCAAGAAACAGCATGCTATAAAAAGCCATTTGCATTCAAAGTTTCAGAGACTTATCCGTTGCCTCCCTATGCAACGGTGAAAGGAATGCTGCATGCAGTTTTAGGTGCAAAGAAACTAATTCCAATGAAAATCAGCATCCAAGGAAAATACGATACGATTGTTTCTGACTATCAAACACATTACTTTTTTAAAAACAAGAAAACGAATGAGTTCGCACTGATCCTGGACGGCTTGGGTAGTAAAAGAACCTTCGAGCATATTACGACGATGCCCATCTATATGCATATGCTTTATGATGTTGAACTGCTCATTCATGTCCAGGCGGAGGAAGATGTCCTGCATGAGTTAGAGCAACGAATAAAATCTTCCAACACTCACTTGAGCCTTGGGAGATGGGAAGACCTTGTACGGGTAGATGAGTGCATGTTAGTTACAACTCAAGATTATGACGGGGATGAAGATCCTACGCTTAGTTTTAATGCATTCGTTCCTGAAAGATTTATTGAAGACAGTAGTAACTATATTTATGATCTTAATTGGACGTACCGAATTGTCAAAGGTGTACGGGTTTGGGACAAAATACGGGCTGGTTATGTTCAGATTGGTGAACCGATTGCTGATGGGGGAGAATTGACAGTCGACCAATATGGAGACTTAATTTTCTTCCCATAGAGACACTTACAGGAAAGCGTAATGCTTTCCTGTTTTAGTAGGGAGGATTTTCAATGGAGTACTATGCAAAGTCATCTCCTCCAGAGTCAATAAAACAACATACAGATGAGTTGCTGAATAGACTGGAGGAATTTCAGAGGCTTTACGGGAAATGGTTGCCTTTAACAGCCAGGGATTGGCAATTACTTCGACTTGCGGTGCTGTATCATGATGCCGGAAAAGCGGATATTGTTTTTCAAAATAGGATTAGGGGTATTTTGGGTTTGAATTTGTTACCTGAGGCTAGTTCTTATCAGATTCCACATAATATCCTATCTGTTATGGCTATTCCTTTTCGACTATTAGATTTAAATAAAGATGAACAGGTGCTTTTAGCTCAATTGGTTGCTTATCATCATGAGCGAGGAATACTTCCTGATAAAGAAGAAATAAAAGCCAACTATAAAGGAAATATTGTCCCGTATAAAAAGGAGCTGGAAGAACATCTTGGGATTGCGATAGATGAAAAAACAGCCGTCTCGAAAATTAGCAAAATCGAAGTTCCTAAACGGTTTTATCCTTCGCATCCTTCGTATCACCGTTATATATTGTTAAAAGGAATTTTGCATCGTCTCGATCATGCAGCATCGGCACATGTGCCAATTGAACTGGCAACAGAGATGGATGTCTCTCAGCATGTAAATGATTTTTTTGCAAATAAGCTTAAGAAGGAGAAAAAGCCGCTGCAAGTGTTTGCTGAGGAGCACAGAGAGGAACACTTAGTGATTGTTGCTCAGACGGGGATGGGGAAAACAGAAGCGGGACTATTATGGCTCGGCAACAAAAAAGGATTTTTTACGCTTCCGTTGCGTGTATCAATTAACGCAATGTATAGCAGGGTATCCAGCGAGGACCAAATCGGTTTTTCTAAAAAGGGGAGAGAGGGAGAAGAAGCCATCGGATTGCTTCATTCGACCAGTCTTGACTACTTATATGATCAAGAAGGCGGCCGAGAAGATGAACTGGAGAAAATGCATAGCCAGACGAAGCAGTATGCGAATAAATTAATCATCTCTACGATAGACCAGATTCTTAAGTTTCCACTGTATTATCTTGGCTTTGAAAAGGAATATGCCTTGATGGCAACTTCCAAAGTCATTGTCGATGAATTGCAGGCTTATGATCCGAAGATTGCTGCGGTCTTAATCCGGGCGATGAAGCTCATCGACGAGATTGGCGGTTCTTTTATGATTATGACGGCAACTCTGCCTGGCTTTTACTATAATGCCTTGCAGCGGGAGCTGTTCCATTCCAAGAAGCAGTTAACATATGCTGAATTTATTGATGACTCGATTATCCGCCACCATGTCTTAACGGCAGCGAAGTCCATTTCAGATGAGGAAATATTGGAAGAAATTAAGGGGAATGGAGAAAGCAAAAAAGTACTGGTTATCTGTAATACAGTTAGGCGAGCACAAGAGGTTTATGAGGGCCTTAGAGAGAAGGGGTGCAAAACATTCTTGCTTCATTCACGTTTTATTAAGCAGGATCGAAGCAGGCTTGAGACGGATATTTTGGCGTTTGCAAAGGGGCAGGCTGCGGGTGTTTGGGTGACGACGCAGCTTGTTGAAGCGAGCTTGGACATTGATTTTGATATGCTCTATACCGAGATGTCCTCGCTGGATAGCCAGTTTCAACGTTATGGACGCTGCAATAGAAAAGGGTTAAAGTCTGTTGCGGAACCAAATGTTATTGTTTTAACAGAGGACGTATCTGGAGTGTTGAGAAAAGGAAAGGTCTATCATAAAGATATTTATAACAGAAGCCTCATACTTTTGTCTGATTGTCAAGAAGGGGTCCTCCTAGAATCCGAAAAGCAAAGAATGATTAAAGAACTCTATGATGAAGAATCGTTAAAAAACAGTGGTTTTCTCAAAGAGTTTGAAGAAGCAATGGTCGATTTGAAGGAGCAATCGCATTATGATCCACAGCTGAAGAAAAGAGTCGCTCAAGAGATATTACGTGATATCCAACAAATTCAAGCAGTCCCAATTGACTTTCAGCAGAATGAACATTTCCAAGAGGCGTTGTGCGAATGGAAAGCTGCAAGTAGTAAGCAGGAAAAAAGGAGAGCCAGAATGGTGATTGAAGCTTTTTCGGTTGGTGTTCCTATGAAAACAGCTGAGAGAATAGGGTACAGCCCTTTAGAAAATATCAAAGGTCTTTTCTACATCCATTGTAGCTATAGTAATGAATTAGGGTTGCTTACAGATAAAGAAACTCTATTTAGCTAGGGGGAAGAAATATGACGAGCAAGCAAACGGTCGGGGGAGTAGATCTAGCTTATTATGTCATATGCAAACGAAAACTTTGGCTGTACAAGAAAGGAATCGGGCTTGAATTAGAGTCAGATAGAGTGCTTCAAGGTGCTGTACTACATGCAACTGCATACCCTGGTGTGGCAAAGAAGGAAATAATGATAGATGAAGCATTTAAAATCGATGCAATCGAAGGGGATTATGTACGGGAAATTAAACTTTCAAGCAAAATGGAGAAGTCTGATAGAGTGCAAATGCTTTTCTATCTTTACCAGCTTTCTTTAAGGGGAGTGAAGAAGAAGGGGCTTCTTAGTTATACAAAGGAGAGAAAGACTGTTGAGGTTGAATTAACAGAAACAGAACAAAAGGAAATGAAGAAGTTAATTGCAGAGGTTTACAAAGTGATCGATCAACCTTCCCCTCCTAGAGTAACAAAACTACCTTATTGCAAAGCATGCGCCTATTATGAGTTTTGTTATTCAAAGGAGGCGGACTGAATATGTTGCGAGATCATTATGTTTTTTCCAATGGTAAGCTTAGGAGGAAAGACAATACAATTTACTTTGAGAATGAGAAAGGGATCAAAAAACCTCTGCCCATTGAGAAGATAAATAGTCTACACCTTTTCGGGGAAGTGGATGTTAACAGTAAGCTTCTTACTTATTTGAGCCAATATGGAATAAGTCTACAGTTCTATAATTACTATGGTTTTTATGCGGGCGCGTTCTATCCTCGTACTAAGAAGGAATCTGGTTATATAATCGTGAGACAAAGCGAGCATTACTTAGATGCTGAAAAGCGTTTGTTTCTAGCTTACCAATTTCTAAATGGTGCCGTTTTTCATATGGTGCGAAATCTGCGAAGCTATAAGGAAAAGACGAGTACGTATATGGAGCCTATTGTCTCTATTCATCAGAGGATGGTTAATTGCACCTCTATTCCAGAGTTAATGGGGAATGAGGGACAGATACGGCAAATGTATTATCAGGCTTTTAATAGTATATTGAACCAGGAATTTGTCTTAGAGAAGAGAGAAAAGCAGCCACCGAGGGATCCGGTTAATGCGCTAATATCTTTTGGCAACACGCTTATGTACAATACGGTTTTAAGCGAGATTTATAAGACATCACTGAATCCAACTATTAGTTATTTACACGAGCCGTCGACAAAGCGATTTTCGCTATGCTTGGATATTGCGGAAATCTTTAAGCCTCTTATTGTCGATCCAATCATCTTTTCTTTAATTAATAAGAGGCAACTAACGAAAAAGCATTTTGATTATTTAGAGGGAGAAATATGTTTCCTGAATGAAGAAGGTAAGAAAAAGTTCATTATGGCATGGGAGGAAAAACTCAAGCAATCAATAAAGCACCGGACGCTGAAACGAAATACTACCTATCGCTATCTCATACGACTAGAGTGTTATAAAATTATTAAACATCTGATTGGTGATGAAAAGTATAAACCATTGAAGGCGTGGTGGTGACTATGTTTGTCATCATTACTTACGATGTAGGAGAGAAACGAGTAGGCAAAGTTTGCAAGCGTTTAAGGAAATATCTCGATTGGACACAAAACTCAGTTTTTGAAGGGGAAATTACTGCTGGAAAATTAGCGGAATGTCTGGCAGAATTAAATCAGATCATCCATCATGATGAAGATTCTATTTACTTATATAAAGTAAATAACCCCAGAAATATAAAGAAGATTGTCCACGGCCAGGAGAAAAACCCGTTTGATTTGTTTTTATAATTATAGGAACTATGGAGAAGAAGTAAAATTGCAGCGCATCCAATTTATTGAAAAACCGGTCCAACCCCTTGGGCGGCAAGTAATCTAACGGTTTTTATCGCGAGAAAGCAAAACGCTACTCTAGGTTCGCTGCAAACCCTTAAAGCCTAGAGAATAATAAACCCTTGGTATTACTGTGTTTAACCCCTGTCTTAAGGCAGGATTTAATCTGAACGTAGTGGGATATAAAGGGTCGTGACTTGTTCCTATACAACGTCAACCGTCTGATTTAATCTGAACGTAGTGGGATATAAAGTAATATAAAGTCTGTCCCTGGATGTATCCGTCAGCATTTAATCTGAACGTAGTGGGATATAAAGGACTTATTAAAACAGATAGCTGATTTATATGGCGTATCATTTAATCTGAACGTAGTGGGATATAAAGGGCAACATTACGGTGCGTGCGGTTGATGACGACGAATTTAATCTGAACGTAGTGGGATATAAAGTCTTCTGTATTTAGTACCCCCCTGTTAGGAATACGATTTAATCTGAACGTAGTGGGATATAAAGGGATCCGAATTTTGTACAGGTTGTTAACGGAAAAAGATTTAATCTGAACGTAGTGGGATATAAAGTAAACTTGACGCTTTTACCTTAATCCTGAACGTTTTGCATTTAATCTGAACGTAGTGGGATATAAAGCAAAGTCTCTTCGGGGGAAAGCTTGTCGGTCATTGCATTTAATCTGAACGTAGTGGGATATAAAGACTGCTCATCGCGCTTTCGCAGCTCATACCGCAACCGATTTAATCTGAACGTAGTGGGATATAAAGATAAATGAAATTCATCGATGAACAAGACCAGTTCCATTTAATCTGAACGTAGTGGGATATAAAGATACAAGGAGTGGTTAAAATGAAAAATCTTGAAAAATTTAATCTGAACGTAGTGGGATATAAAGTTACTTTCGCTTCTAACTTTTCAATCGTTCCATCTTTCATTTAATCTGAACGTAGTGGGATATAAAGAAAAGAAAGCCATGTTGGTGGCAAGGACAGAGGCAGGATTTAATCTGAACGTAGTGGGATATAAAGGCAAATGAGTAGGAAAAGGTAGATCCGACATCAGTTGATTTAATCTGAACGTAGTGGGATATAAAGGCAGCAACCGCGCGTAGGATAGACTGGATTGGCTCGTATTTAATCTGAACGTAGTGGGATATAAAGTGCCTTCTTTCACGATTTTCCACGCCATGCGAAGCGATTTAATCTGAACGTAGTGGGATATAAAGACGGGGGAAACAAGAGGAGTTTATATTCGCTTGCGTATTTAATCTGAACGTAGTGGGATATAAAGGTACCATCAAACGACGAACTGGACAACGCAGCAAAATTTAATCTGAACGTAGTGGGATATAAAGTTACGGAAGATCGGTTCAAGGTTAGCACAGGAGCGCCATTTAATCTGAACGTAGTGGGATATAAAGCATCAAAAAGGCTTTTTATCATGTAAAATCCATGCCCATTTAATCTGAACGTAGTGGGATATAAAGGGAAGCGTTTGATGGTATCAATATTATCCCTTCTAGAATTTAATCTGAACGTAGTGGGATATAAAGGTCGAATTTCATGTTCAGTGTGCCCAGGAACAACATATTTAATCTGAACGTAGTGGGATATAAAGATGAAGAAGTCTAACCTTTACAGGGTTCAGGTATTCGCATTTAATCTGAACGTAGTGGGATATAAAGAAATATACAAACAGGTATTATATCAGAAACAGTATATATTTAATCTGAACGTAGTGGGATATAAAGACGATTGAGTATTCCGGATTTTTCGTCGCCTTCTTATTTAATCTGAACGTAGTGGGATATAAAGTACGTTGCTTGTGTCTTTGCTAAGACTCACGGTGACGATTTAATCTGAACGTAGTGGGATATAAAGTTTTCAAGTTTCACACGTCTAATAATCAGCCCGTTAATTTAATCTGAACGTAGTGGGATATAAAGATGAAACAGGTAGACAGTCTAGTTAAGTGTCAAGCATTTAATCTGAACGTAGTGGGATATAAAGAAGTGAGTTATAACCTTTTTCGTATTTCTTACTTTATTTAATCTGAACGTAGTGGGATATAAAGGAGCAGTTTACAGCGGAGTTCATCGTGCAAGAACTGATTTAATCTGAACGTAGTGGGATATAAAGGACGGTTCAAGTCTAATCGGCAAGATTGCGAAAGGTATTTAATCTGAACGTAGTGGGATATAAAGTAATATAATTAACACACTCACATTCAAATATTCATGATTTAATCTGAACGTAGTGGGATATAAAGACGATGAAATTAAGAATACCTAGATTATTCACCGATATATATAAAATCCCACAGAAAAGCCGACTTGTTGGCTTTTCTGTGGGATTCTCTTTTTCACTTAAAAGATGAAAAAAGAATCCATTTCTGTTATGGTTATTGCGACTAAACACCAACCAACTAGAAAGGATTCTTCTAATGGCTACTTTATCGCAAAACACTCTACATTTCAACCGTTCCATTAAATTGTCTAATGATGGTGGTGCGCTTTCTTCTGACACTGGAGAATTCATTTTTCGTGAGTTTGATGAAAAAATCAGTTTCTCACAAACGATTTCAAAACATCTCCAATTAAAAGATGAACGCACGTATTGCTTCCATACGAATGAACATTTACTTCGTCAAAAAATCTATCAGCTGATCGCTGGCTATCATGAGGATGATGCAGCGGACCGTTTAACACATGATCCGGTTTTCACACAGGTTCTTGGCAAATCTGCACTCGCTTCTCAACCGTCCTTATCACGATTTTTTAAGCGCTTTGACACGGAAGCACTAAACCAACTTCAATCAGCCAATCAGGAACTGCTTGACCGGGTTCATCATGCTCGACAATCGAAGACACTTATTTTCGACCTGGATTCCACACATGCCGATACATACGGAAACCAAGAAAATTCTTCCTACAACGCGCATTATTCTACAACAGGCTTTCATCCACTAGTCGCATTTGATGGGCTAACAGGTGATTTCTTGAAAGCGCAATTGCGCCCGGGAAACGTTTATACTTCCAATGGTGTTGTAGATTTTATGCGCCCACTCATCGAGCACTATAACGAAGTTTTCCCCGAAAAATCTTATCTAGTCCGTGGCGATAGTGGCTTCGCGGTGCCTGGTCTATATGAATTATGCGAAAAGGAATCGGTTTACTATATCATTCGTCTAAAAGCGAACGCCAAGTTAAAAGCACTTGCGGAAGAACTACACCCAGCACATGAAATTCATGATGTGTCCGTGACAGAAAGCTATGTAGAGGAGTCCATTTACCAAGCATCTTCTTGGTCAAAGCCTCGTCGTATTATCATTCAGTCCATTCGCCCTGCTGGTGAATTGTTATTTTCACATGCCTTTTTTGTGACGAGTCTGGGTGAAGCCTTTTCGCCCCAAGCGATTGTCACATCTTATCAACAGCGGGGCACAATGGAGAATTTCATCAAAGAAGCGAAAGATGGCTTTGGTTTTGATCAGATGAAAAGCCATGATTTTCTGATCAATGAAGCTCGGATGATGTTGAGTCTGCTTGCCTATAACTTCACGAACTGGTTACGGACATTCAGTTTTCCGACCAAGTATAAGGGCATTCAAATCCAAACGATTCGTACCCGGCTAATCAAAGTGGCAAGTAAGTTGGTGAAATCCGGACGCTCGCTATATTTTAAAATGTCCTCGAGTTTTGTGTATGAACGCTTTTTTTGGGACGTACTCACCCGAGTGCAACAACTAAAATTTGAATAAATACCCTTTTAAAATAAATCGAACCTGCACCAAGGGAGAAGTCTGTCCAAAAATCGGTTTCCTCCCAAGAATCGTTTTAAATTTCCTGTCATTCGATTATTTTCTCCGTAAAAATTCACCTAAACTTTAAAAATTTCATTAAATACCCAGAATTTCAGATCACGGTGAATAATTCAGGGAATAGATTCTGTCTTGAAAACAATTTAATCTGAACGTAGTGGGATATAGAGACTTTGAATTCAAAATGGTTTTTGCTGAATCGTCTTTCAAATCGCACTGGTTTCTTCATATAATATGTCATCCCTTCTGTAGGGTAATAATCAATGTTTGATATAGTTTCCTAACACATTCTCTTCTGGGAAACAATAACACTTCCAAACATCCTGTCCTATACTTGTCATGATGCTTGGTTGCGATTATAATAGGTGAAGTGTGCTAAACAGAAGAAAAGGTGCAATCTTGGGTTGCGCTTTGCTTTTGTTTTATGTATAATAGACAATGTTGGTCTTTGACTGCGATGATGCGGAAGGTTGCTGACACACCCGGCCGCTTTGCCATGGCGAGTGTGTGGGAAATTTTCGCGGAGAATGTCTATTTTAAAATAGGCGAAAAGGAGGGAAAATAATGGCAAAACAAAAGATTCGTATCCGTTTGAAGGCTTATGATCACAGGATTCTTGATCAATCAGCAGAAAAGATTGTTGAAACAGCAAAGCGTTCAGGTGCGGCTGTATCCGGCCCGATTCCGCTTCCAACTGAAAAAACAATCTACACAATTCTGCGCGCGGTGCATAAGTACAAAGACTCTCGTGAGCAATTCGAGATGCGTACGCACAAGCGTCTGATCGACATCGTGAACCCAACTCCACAAACAGTTGATTCATTGATGCGTTTAGACCTGCCATCAGGTGTAGATATCGAAATTAAACTTTAATCGAAATAAATTAAACTGAGAGAACACAGGAGGTGTGACTATAATGACCAAAGGAATCTTAGGAAGAAAGATTGGTATGACTCAAGTGTTTGCAGAGAACGGCGATCTTATTCCGGTAACAGTGGTAGAAGCAGCTGCTAACGTTGTTCTTCAAGTGAAGACAATGGAAACAGACGGCTACGAAGCAATCCAGCTTGGCTTTGAAGACAAGCGCGATAAGCTTTCCAACAAACCGGAAAAAGGCCATGTCGCTAAGGCGAACACTGCTCCTAAGCGCTTCGTTCGTGAATTTAACGGAGTTGACTTAGCGGGTTACGAAGTTGGTCAGGAAGTCAAAGTTGATATTTTCGCAGAAGGCGATGTAGTAGATGTAACAGGTATCTCTAAGGGTAAAGGTTTCCAAGGCGCAATCAAACGCCACGGACAATCCCGCGGACCTATGGCTCACGGTTCCCGTTATCACCGTCGTCCAGGTTCAATGGGCCCTGTAGCTCCAAACCGCGTATTCAAAGGCAAATTGCTGCCAGGACGCATGGGCGGAGAGCAAATTACTGTTCAGAACCTGCAAATCGTGAAAGTCGACGCAGAACGCAATCTTCTTCTTATCAAAGGAAACGTTCCTGGAGCAAGAAAAGCATTGCTTAAAATCAAAAGTGCGGTAAAAGCGTAATAACGTTTAGAGAAAGGAGGAAAAAGGTATGCCAAAAGTAGCATTATTCAACCAAGCTGGATCCCAGGTCGGAGAAATCGAACTGAATGATTCTGTCTTCGGTATTGAGCCTAACAACCATGTTTTGTTCGAAGCAGTAATTATGCAGAGAGCATCACTTCGTCAAGGTACTCATAAAGTAAAAAATCGTTCTGAAGTAGCAGGCGGTGGACGTAAGCCATGGCGCCAAAAAGGCACAGGCCGCGCTCGTCAAGGTTCCATCCGCTCACCACAATGGCGCGGAGGCGGAACTGTATTCGGACCGCAACCACGCAGCTACAGCTTCAAAATGCCTAAGAAGGTTCGCCGTCTTGCAATCAAGTCTGCGCTTTCTTCCAAAGTGCATGAAGAAAACATCATCGTTCTAGAAAATCTTGCATTCGAAACGCCGAAAACGAAGGAATTCGCAAATGTATTGAAAGGTCTAAACGTTGATAAAAAAGCTTTGATCGTAACTGCAGGCACAGAGGAAAACGTTGCTCTGTCCGCACGTAATATCCCTGGCATCACATTTGTTCCTGCTGATGGAATCAATGTCCTCGATGTTTTAAATCATGACAAGTTGATCATGACTAAAGCAGCGGTTGAAAAAGTAGAGGAGGTGCTTGCATAATGGATGCACGCGATATCATTAAGCGCCCCGTTATCACTGAGCGTTCCTCTGAGCAGATGGAAGATAAGAAATACACTTTCGAAGTCGACGTCAGAGCGAACAAAACTCAAGTGAAACACGCTGTGGAAGAAGTATTTGGCGTGAAAGTTGAAAAAGTGAACGTGATGAATTACAAAGGTAAATTCAAGCGTATGGGTAAGTTCGGCGGATACACAAACAAACGCCGTAAAGCCGTTGTCACTCTTTCTAAAGACAGCAAAGAAATCGAATTGTTCGAAGTATAATCATTCATATAACCAGAAGAGGAGGGAAAAGAAATGGCGATTAAAAAGTACAAACCTACCTCTAACGGTCGTCGTAACATGACAGCTTCTGATTTCGCTGAAATCACTACTGACAAGCCGGAAAAATCCTTGCTTGCTCCGTTGAAGCGCAAAGGCGGCCGTAACAACCAAGGTAAGTTAACTGTTCGTCATCAAGGTGGCGGCCATAAGCGTCAATATCGTATCATCGATTTTAAACGTAACAAAGATGGCATTCCTGGACGCGTTGCCACAATCGAGTATGATCCAAACCGTTCTGCAAACATTGCCCTAATCAATTATGTAGACGGAGAAAAGCGTTACATCCTAGCACCGAAGAACCTGCAAGTTGGAATGGAAATTATGTCAGGCCCAACAGCCGACATTAAAGTGGGTAATGCACTTCCATTAGCTAACATTCCTATGGGTACTGTCGTGCACAACATCGAACTGAAACCAGGCAAAGGTGGCCAATTGGTACGTTCCGCTGGTACATCTGCACAGGTTCTCGGTAAAGAAGGCAAATATGTTCTTATCCGTCTGAACTCCGGCGAAGTTCGTATGATTCTTTCTGAGTGCCGCGCTACTGTCGGTCAAGTCGGCAATGAGCAGCACGAACTGATCAACATCGGTAAAGCAGGACGTTCTCGCTGGTTAGGCAAGCGCCCGACTGTTCGCGGATCCGTCATGAACCCGAACGATCACCCGCACGGTGGTGGGGAAGGCCGTTCTCCAATCGGACGCAAGTCTCCAATGACACCTTGGGGCAAACCAACCCTTGGTTACAAGACTCGCAAGAAGAAAAACAAATCCGACAAGTTTATCGTACGTCGTCGTAAAAAATAACGGGATTGTACTACGGTTCAAAAGAACCGTAGAACAGTCACGAAGGGAGGTTCAATCATGGGTCGTAGCTTGAAAAAAGGACCTTTTGTAGATGACCATTTAATGAAAAAGATCGAAAAGCTTAACGAAACGGAGAAAAAGCAAGTTGTTAAAACTTGGTCTCGCCGTTCCACGATCTTCCCGCAATTCATCGGCCACACTGTAGCAGTATATGATGGTCGCAAACATGTTCCTGTATATGTCACTGAAGATATGGTAGGCCACAAGCTTGGAGAATTCGCTCCAACGCGTATGTACAAAGGCCATGCCGCTGACGATAAGAAAACAAGACGTTAATGAGAGGAGGCCATTCTGATGCAAGCTAAAGCTGTTGCTAGAACAGTTCGTATTGCTCCTCGTAAAGCTCGCCTAGTATTGGATTTGATTCGAGGAAAGCAAGTTGGAGAAGCGGTAGCTATTTTAAAACTTACCCCAAAAGCTGTTTCGCCAATCGTTGAAAAAGTGTTAAAATCTGCACTTGCAAATGCAGAACACAACTACGAAATGGATATTAATAACCTAGTGGTATCCCAAGCGTATGCTAACGAAGGACCAACGCTGAAGCGTTTCCGTCCACGCGCAATGGGCCGCGCAAGTGCAATCAATAAGCGCACAAGCCACATCACAATCGTTTTATCAGAAAAGAAGGAGGGATAATCAGTGGGTCAAAAAGTAAATCCAGTCGGTTTGCGTATCGGGATCATCCGTGATTGGGAATCCAAGTGGTACGCAGGCAAAGACTATGCTGATCTTTTACACGAAGACCTTAGAGTCCGTGAGTACATCACAAAGCGTTTGCGCGATGCTTCTCTCTCCAAAATTGAGATTGAGCGTGCGGCAAACCGCCTAAATGTAACTGTCCACACTGCGAAGCCAGGAATGGTAATTGGTAAAGGCGGTACAGAAGTCGAAGCACTTCGTAAAGCTCTTAACAAACTTACCGGCAAGCGTGTCCATATAAATATCCTTGAAATCAAAAGAGCAGATATCGATGCTAAATTGGTAGCAGAAAACATCGCTCGCCAGCTTGAAAACCGCGTATCTTTCCGCCGTGCTCAGAAGCAAGTTATCCAACGTGCTATGCGTGCAGGAGCAAAAGGTATTAAAACAATGGTTTCCGGCCGTCTTGGCGGTGCTGACATCGCTCGTTCAGAACATTACAGCGAAGGAACTGTTCCACTTCATACGCTTCGCGCTGATATCGATTATGCTACAGCAGAAGCTGATACTACGTACGGCAAACTTGGCGTAAAAGTATGGATCTACCGTGGAGAAGTCCTTCCTACGAAGAAGAAAACTGAGGAAGGAGGCAAATAATATGTTATTGCCTAAACGCGTGAAATACCGTCGTGAACATCGCGGAAATATGCGCGGACGTGCCAAAGGTGGCACTGAAGTAGCATTCGGCGAATTCGGTTTGCAAGCTACTGAAGCTTCTTGGATCACGAACCGTCAGATCGAAGCAGCCCGTATTGCAATGACTCGTTACATGAAACGTGGCGGTAAAGTCTGGATCAAGATTTTCCCTCACAAGCCATACACTAAAAAGCCTCTTGAAGTCCGGATGGGTTCTGGTAAAGGTTCTCCTGAAGGCTGGGTAGCAGTAGTTAAGCCAGGCAAAGTAATGTTCGAAATCGCGGGTGTTTCAGAAGAAATTGCACGCGAAGCATTGCGCCTTGCAGCACACAAACTTCCAGTTAAATGCAAGTTTGTAAAACGTGAAGAAATTGGTGGTGAATCCAATGAAAGCTAATGAAATTCGTGACCTTACCACTGCCGAAATTGAACAAAAAGTTAAGTCTTTGAAAGAAGAACTTTTCAATCTGCGCTTTCAACTAGCGACTGGACAACTTGAAAATACAGCACGCATCCGTGAAGTACGGAAAGCAATCGCTCGTATGAAAACTGTGATTCGCGAAAGAGAGATTGGAATTAACAATCGATAACCAGAGAGGAGGCCATTCACAATGAGTGAACGCAACCAACGCAAAGTGTATACAGGACGCGTTGTTTCTGACAAGATGGATAAAACCGTTACTGTTCTTGTAGAAACATATAAAAAGCATTCTCTATACGGCAAGCGCGTGAAGTACTCTAAAAAGTTTAAAGCTCATGATGAGCAAAACGAAGCAAAAATCGGCGATGTAGTACGTATCATGGAAACTCGCCCACTTTCTGCCACTAAACGCTTCCGTCTGGTTGAAGTAGTGGAAAAAGCAGTTATTATCTAAATCGTTCGGACCAGGTTGATTCCGAAGGGAGGTTACTCGCATGATCCAACAGGAAACACGTTTGAAAGTTGCTGATAATTCAGGTGCTCGTGAAGTGCTTACCATTAAGGTTCTTGGCGGTTCCGGCCGCAAGACTGCCAACATCGGAGACATCATCGTTTGCACAGTCAAACAAGCAACACCAGGAGGCGTTGTTAAAAAAGGTGAAGTTGTAAAAGCTGTTATCGTCCGTACTAAGAGCGGCCTTCGCCGTAAAGACGGTTCTTATATCAGTTTTGACGAGAACGCATGTGTCATCATCCGTGACGACAAGAGCCCGCGTGGAACTCGTATCTTCGGACCGGTTGCCCGCGAACTCCGCGACAACAACTTTATGAAAATCGTTTCACTAGCTCCAGAAGTACTTTAATATAAAACATTGGCTTTAAGGAGGTGCGCACAGATGCATGTAAAAAAGGGTGACAAAGTAATGGTCATCTCTGGTAAGGACAAAGGCAAGACAGGAAACATCCTGGCAGCTTTCCCTAAGCAGAGCCGTGTCCTCGTAGAAGGCGTTAATATCGTGAAAAAACACGCTAAGCCATCTCAATTGAATCCGCAAGGCGGAATCATCAGCAAAGAGGCACCGATTCATGTATCAAACGTTATGCCTATCGACCCTAAATCCGGCGAACCAACCCGAGTTGGTTACAAGGTGGAAGACGGTAAAAAGGTACGCGTAGCGAAAAAATCCGGTGAAGTATTGGATAAATAACAGTCTACTGAAGAAGGGAGGTACACTAAATGAACCGCCTAAAAGAAAAGTTCAATAAAGAAATCACGCCTGCTCTTGTGAGCAAGTTCAACTATACATCTGTAATGCAAGTACCAAAAATTGAAAAGATCGTTATCAACATGGGTGTCGGTGATGCTGTAGCAAACGCGAAGGCTCTCGATAACGCTGTTGAAGAATTGGCACAAATCACTGGTCAAAAGCCAGTTATCACTCGCGCGAAGAAATCAATCGCTGGTTTCCGTCTGCGTGAAGGCATGCCTATCGGTGCGAAAGTAACCCTTCGCGGCGAGCGCATGTACCAATTCCTAGACAAACTGATCTCAGTATCTCTTCCACGTGTACGCGACTTCCGCGGTGTTTCTAAGAAGTCATTCGACGGCCGTGGTAACTACACACTTGGTGTGAAAGAGCAGCTGATCTTCCCTGAGATTGATTACGATAAAGTAAGCAAAGTACGTGGCATGGATATTGTTATTGTAACGACTGCTAACACTGATGAAGAAGCTCGTGAACTATTAACATCATTCGGAATGCCATTCCAAAAGTAATCTCTAAATAGAGGGAGGCGAAAACGTGGCTAAGAAATCAATGATTGCGAAACAAAAACGCACGCCTAAGTTCAAAGTGCAAGAGTACACTCGCTGTGAGCGTTGCGGCCGTCCGCATTCTGTATACCGTAAATTCAAGCTTTGCCGTATTTGTTTCCGCGAACTGGCATACAAAGGGCAAATTCCTGGTGTGAAAAAAGCAAGCTGGTAAAACGAGAAGTTGGGAAGGAGGTAAACAATAATGGTCATGACAGATCCGATTGCAGATATGCTTACACGTATTCGCAACGCGAATATGGTTCGTCACGAAAAGCTGGAAGTTCCTGCTTCCAACGTTAAGAAAGAAATCGCTGAAATCCTGAAGCGTGAAGGTTTCGTGCGTGACGTTGAATATATCGAAGACAACAAACAAGGTATCATCCGTATCTTCCTAAAGTACGGTGCTAACAACGAGCGTGTAATCACTGGCCTAAAGCGAATCAGCAAGCCTGGACTTCGCGTTTATGCAAAATCCAACGAAGTACCTCGCGTACTGAACGGACTTGGAATCGCTCTTGTTTCCACATCGAACGGAGTTCTAACTGACAAAGAAGCTCGCGCTAAGCAAGTTGGCGGCGAAGTTCTCGGATACGTTTGGTAATAAAGTTTTTTAATGAATGGAGGTGCAATGAATGTCTCGCATAGGTAAAAAAACAATCGAAATCCCAGCTGGGGTTACGGTTACGAATGACAACAACCATGTAACGGTTAAAGGTCCTAAAGGCGAACTTTCCCGTACATTTAACAAAGACATGGTGATCAGCATAGAAGAGAATGTTATCACAGTCTCACGTCCTTCTGATGTGAAAGAACATCGTGCGCTACACGGAACAACTCGCGCCGTTCTTTCCAACATGGTGGAAGGCGTATCTAAAGGTTTCGAAAGAGCCCTTGAACTAATCGGTGTCGGTTACCGTGCAACAAAACAAGGCAAGAAGCTTGTATTGAGCGTTGGTTATTCACATCCAGTCGAAATCGAGCCAGAAGAAGGCGTCGAAATCGAAGTTCCTGCGAATACTAAAATTATCGTAAAAGGCACTGACAAAGAACGCGTTGGAGCACTTGCTGCAAACATCCGCGACGTTCGTCCGCCTGAGCCTTACAAAGGCAAAGGAATCCGCTATGAAGGCGAATTCGTCCGCCGCAAAGAAGGTAAAACAGGTAAGTAATGCCGCTTAGGTTAAACGAAAGGAGTGACAGTAATGATCACTAAGGCTGATAAAAACGCTACTCGCAAAAAGAGACATGCCCGTGTACGTGCGAAACTCAGCGGAACAGCAGCTCGTCCTCGTTTAAATGTGTTCCGTTCCAACAAGCACATTTATGCCCAGCTGATTGATGACGTAAAAGGAGTAACTTTAGCGAGTGCTTCTACTATAGAAAAAGATTTTAACATCGAAGCTACTGGTAACCTTGAAGCTGCGCAAAAGGTCGGAGAATTAGTTGCAAAACGCGCTGTAGAAAACGGAATCACTGAAGTAGTATTTGACCGTGGCGGATACCTTTACCATGGCCGCGTTCAAGCGCTTGCTGATGCTGCCCGTGAAAACGGTCTGAAATTCTAACAAAAAAGGAGGGACACACAAAGATGCGTCGTATTGATCCAAACAAACTTGAACTTGAAGAACGCGTAGTAACGGTTAACCGTGTTGCGAAAGTTGTAAAAGGCGGACGCCGCTTCCGTTTCACTGCTCTTGTAGTAGTAGGCGACAAGAACGGCTACGTCGGTTTCGGTACTGGTAAAGCACAAGAAGTACCGGATGCAATCCGCAAGGCTATTGAAGATGCGAAGAAAAACCTTGTATACGTACCAATGGTCGGAACTACTATTCCGCATGAAGTTATCGGTCACTTTGGTGCCGGCGAAATCCTATTGAAGCCAGCTGCAGAAGGTACTGGAGTTATCGCGGGAGGACCTGTCCGTGCCGTGCTTGAACTTGCAGGTGTAGCTGATATCCTTTCGAAATCCCTAGGAACAAACACTCCAATCAACATGGTTCGTGCTACTGTTGATGGACTGAAACAACTAAAGCGTGCTGAAGATGTTGCTAAGCTACGCGGCAAATCAGTCGAAGAACTGTTAGGATAAGGAGGGAAATCAAAATGGCTAACAAATTGGAAATTACCCTCACACGCAGCCTGATCGGTCGTCCGGAAGGTCAGCGTGAAACAGTTAAAGCCCTTGGTCTTAAAAAAATGCACCAAACAGTTGAGCAAGAAGATAATGCTGCCATCCGCGGCATGATCAACAAAGTTGCTCACCTTGTGACGGTTAACGAAAAGTAATAGATTTTCTTCTCTTTAAAATAAGGAGGTGCCAACATGAAACTTCACGAGTTAAAGCCTGCAGAAGGTTCACGCAAAGAACGCAAACGTAAAGGCCGCGGTATCGGATCCGGAAACGGCAAAACTGCCGGAAAAGGTCACAAAGGACAAAACGCTCGTTCTGGCGGCGGTGTACGCCCAGGATTCGAAGGTGGTCAAACACCTTTGTTCAGACGTCTGCCTAAGCGTGGTTTTACGAACATAAACCGCAAGGAATATGCAATCGTAAACCTTGACGCTCTGAACCGTTTTGAAGACGGAACAGAAGTAACACCAGAACTTCTTATTGAAACAGGGCTTGTAAAGAAAGAGTTAGCTGGTATCAAGATTCTTGCCAATGGCAAGCTTGAGAAAAAGCTAACAGTAAAAGCTCAAAAGTTCTCCTCTGCTGCCAAGGAAGCTATCGAAGCTGCCGGCGGACAGCTTGAGGTGATCTAATGTTCCAAACAATCTCCAATTTTATGCGCGTGGGTGAAATTAGAAATAAAATTCTCTTCACCCTTTTAATGTTGATTATATTCCGGTTGGGTGCGTTCATCCCTGTACCTGGCGTAAATGCAGAAATACTCGCTCAGCAGGATGACCTTAGCGTTTTTGGAGTGTTGAACACATTTGGCGGTGGAGCGCTGATGAACTTTTCTATTTTAGCGATGGGAATTATGCCTTACATTACAGCATCGATTATCATCCAGCTCTTGCAAATGGATGTTGTTCCGAAGTTTACGGAATGGTCCAAACAAGGCGAAGTAGGACGAAGGAAGCTCGCTCAAATCACTCGCTATTTTACCATTGTGCTTGGGTTCATCCAGGCTATTGGCATGTCTATCGGTTTTAACAACATGGCAGGCGGCACACTCATCGTGGATACTGGCATTACGTCATATCTGTTGATCGCGCTCGTCCTCACTGCCGGAACTGCATTCCTGATGTGGCTGGGTGAACAGATTACGGCCAAGGGTGTCGGAAACGGAATCTCCATCATCATTTTTGCAGGTATTTGCGCAGGTTTGCCGACAATGGTAAACCAAATTTACGCACAGCAGTTCGAAAATGCAGGGGAGCAGCTGTTCCTTCGCATTGTCACTGTTGTCTTGATTGCTCTTGCGATTATTGCCATCATTGCTGGTGTCATTTTCATTCAGCAAGCAACCAGGAAAATTCCGATACAGTATGCCAAGCGAATGAGTGCAGGCAACCAGCCTGTCGGCGGCCAGAACACTCACTTGCCATTGAAAGTGAATGCGGCCGGCGTCATCCCGGTTATCTTTGCGATTTCGTTCGTTGTTACGCCACCAACAATCGCCCAGTTTTTCGGGGATCCCCAAAAACAGGACTGGACCGATACGGTACAAAAGATTTTTGATTATACACAGCCAATCGGAATGATCATCTATGTTGCATTGATCATTGCATTCACTTATTTCTATGCGTTTATTCAGGTGAATCCGGAGCAGGTTGCGGAAAACTTGAAGAAGCAAGGTGGTTATGTCCCGGGCATCCGTCCTGGACAGAAGACACAGGAATATTTAACGAAGGTTCTTTACCGCCTGACATTTGTGGGAGCTCTTTTCCTTGCTGCCATTTCGGTTTTGCCGGTTTTCTTCATTAAATTTGCTGGTCTGCCTCAATCCGTACAGATTGGCGGCACGAGCCTTCTGATTGTCGTTGGGGTCGCCCTCGAAACGATGAAACAGCTTGAGGCACAGCTTGTAAAACGCCATTATAAAGGATTCATTAAATAAAGGTTTAGGGGATTTATCTTCCCTAAACCTTCATTGGAAACTGGGGGAATTCACATGAATTTAGTTTTAATGGGACTCCCGGGTGCCGGAAAAGGCACGCAGGCCGAGAAGATCGTTGCTAAGTACAATATTCCTCATATCTCTACAGGAGATATGTTCCGCGCTGCAATGAAAGAAGAAACAGAACTTGGACTAAAGGCTAAATCATTCATGGATGCGGGGCAGCTCGTACCGGATGAAGTTACCATCGGCATCGTCCGTGATCGCTTAAGCAAGCCTGACTGCTCAAATGGGTTCCTTCTGGATGGATTTCCGCGCACTGTCGCTCAGGCAGAAGCGTTGGAAGCCATGCTTGCAGACATGGAAAAGAAAATCGACTTTGTCATCAATATTGATGTAGACCAAAGCATTTTGATGGAGCGTTTGACAGGGCGCAGGATTTGTAAGAAGTGTGGGGCAACCTACCATCTTGTATTCAATCCTCCTGCAAACGAAGGCGTATGCGACCGTTGCGGCGGAGAACTATACCAGCGCGCGGACGACAATGCAGAGACTGTTCAGAACAGGTTGGACGTTAATATCGAGCAGACAAAGCCGCTTCTTGCTTTTTATGAGGAACGGGGAATGCTTCGCAACATCAATGGCCAGCAGGATATCAATGTTGTATTCCAAGACATTGAGCAATTGCTTGGGGGCTTAAAATAATGATCATTTGCAAAACCCCTCGTGAAATAGAAATCATGCGCGAGGCTGGACGAATTGTGGCATTGACTCATCAGGAGCTGAAGAAACATGTCGCTCCTGGCATTACGACGAAAGAACTGGACGCCATCGCGGAGGAATTCATCCGCAAATTTGATGCAACACCTTCTTTCAAAGGGTACAATGGTTTCAGCGGCAGCATCTGTGCATCGGTTAACAATGAACTAGTTCACGGGATACCTGGTAAGAGAGTCCTGGAAGAAGGCGATATCATCAGTATTGATATCGGTGCGAAATACAACGGATATCATGGTGATTCAGCCTGGACCTACGGCGTAGGGACAATCGATGATGAATCCCGCCGCTTAATGGAGGTTACAGAGCAATCGCTATACCTTGGGCTTGAAGAAGCAAAGCCGGGTGCGCGCCTGTCGAACATCTCCTATGCTGTTCAAACGTATGTGGAAAACAACGGTTTTTCAATCGTGCGTGAGTATGTAGGCCACGGAATCGGGCAAGAATTACATGAGGACCCTAGTGTCCCTCACTTCGGCCCTCCGAACAAAGGACCTAGGCTACGGCCAGGCATGGTCTTTTGTGTGGAGCCAATGGTGAATGCCGGAAAACGCTATGTCAAGACTTTGGCAGATGACTGGACAGTCGTGACGAATGATGGCAAAAGATGTGCCCATTATGAGCACACAATTGCAATCACAGAAAGCGGCTTCGAAATCCTGACAAAAGCCTGATGGCGATTCGGCAGGTCATGGTGAACCCCGTTTTTAAAAAATGCTCATTTTCATGAGTTTTTAGAGGACGGGAGCGGGCTAATATGATATATTTATAAGGTTGACGGAAGAAAGGGATGTTTTTGAGAGCGGCTGACATACACTTCGACCGGATCACCTTATCATTGAATCCGTTTCTCCAAGATGACAGCCTTGAAAAGGCCGCACGAAAACAGGTATGCTAGATTCGCCTGTGCGAAGCAGTTTGTATCATACGAGAATGAAATATAGAAGGGAGACGAGTTCGATGGCGAAAGATGATGTAATTGAAGTGGAAGGCACAGTACAAGAAACTTTGCCTAATGCCATGTTTAAGGTAGAACTAGAGAACGGTCATACAGTGTTGGCTCACGTTTCCGGCAAGATCAGAATGCATTTTATCCGCATTTTGCCTGGAGACAAAGTAACGGTTGAGCTTTCTCCATATGATTTAACTCGCGGAAGAATTACCTACCGCTTTAAATAAACTGGAAACTCCGAACTATCAGGGAGGTTAGAGTAATGAAAGTGAGACCATCGGTTAAACCGATCTGCGAAAAATGCAAAGTTATCCGCAGAAAAGGTAAAGTTATGGTGATCTGTGAAAACCCTAAACATAAACAAAAACAAGGCTAATATTGAAGGAGGTGCACTTTAATGGCACGTATTGCTGGTGTAGATATTCCACGTGAAAAGCGTGTAGTTATTTCATTGACTTATATTTTCGGGATCGGCAGACCAACTGCTGAAAAGATCCTTGCTGAAGCTGGTGTTTCTGAAGACACTCGCGTTCGCGATCTTACAGAAGACGAATTGAACAAAATCCGTGAAATCGTTGACAAGCTAAAAGTAGAAGGCGACCTTCGTCGTGAAGTATCCCTTAACATCAAACGTTTGATGGAAATCGGTTCTTACCGTGGTCTTCGTCACCGTCGCGGTCTTCCTGTCCGTGGCCAAAACACGAAGAACAACGCTCGTACGCGTAAGGGTCCTCGTAAGACTGTAGCTAACAAGAAAAAATAATCGGTAAAGGAGGTAAACATTAGAATGGCTCGTAAAACTAATACACGCAAGCGCCGTGTGAAAAAGAATATTGAGGCGGGAGTTGCACATATTCGTTCAACTTTCAACAACACTATCGTAACTATCACAGATGTACATGGGAATGCTATCTCATGGTCAAGTGCAGGTGCGCTTGGATTCAGAGGTTCCCGTAAATCTACTCCATTTGCTGCTCAAATGGCAGCAGAAACAGCAGCTAAGACTTCCATGGAACATGGCATGAAAACTCTTGAAGTAACAGTAAAAGGACCAGGTGCTGGCCGCGAAGCAGCAATCCGTGCCCTTCAGGCAGCAGGCCTCGAAGTTACTGCAATCAGAGACGTAACTCCAGTTCCTCATAACGGCTGCCGCCCACCAAAACGTCGCCGTGTTTAATTTTTCTGTATAGAATTTGTATCCCTGTCTATAATGGGTTATGATACGTATATTTCTATATACAGAGAGTTGTCCAGTTGTTGTGCACAGACGGGAACGTATACATGGGGACTTACGGCAAGGACTATCCTGCCGGGGTTTCGACGTTTTGAAGGAGGGTATATTTGATGATCGAAATAGAAAAACCAAAAATCGAAACGATTGAGATCAGCGATGATGCCAAATACGGCAAGTTTGTCGTAGAACCGCTTGAGCGTGGATATGGTACAACTTTGGGTAACTCCTTACGTCGTATCCTTTTATCCTCACTTCCAGGTGCCGCTGTTACGTCGATTCAAATCGATGGTGTACTTCATGAGTTCTCTACAATTGAAGGCGTCGTGGAAGATGTTACATCCATCATCCTGAATGTTAAGAAGCTGGCGTTAAAAATTTACTCTGACGAAGAGAAGACACTGGAAATCGATATTCAGGGCGAAGGTGCCGTCAAGGCAGGCAACATCACACACGACAGCGATGTCGAGATCTTAAATCCCGATCTTCATATTGCTACTCTTTCAAGCAAAGGGTCATTGCGCATGCGCTTGACTGCAAGAAGAGGCCGTGGTTATACACCTGCTGATCAAAACAAGCGAGAAGACCAGCCAATCGGTGTCATTCCGATCGATTCAATCTATACACCGGTATCTCGTGTATCTTACCAGGTTGAAAACACTCGTGTCGGCCAAATGACCAACTATGATAAATTGACATTCGATGTTTGGACGGATGGAAGCACAGGACCGAAAGAAGCAATCGCGCTTGGTGCAAAAATCCTCACAGAACATTTGAATATATTTGTCGGATTGACTGATGAAGCTCAAAATGCGGAGATCATGGTAGAAAAAGAAGAAGATCAAAAAGAAAAAGTTCTTGAGATGACAATCGAGGAACTAGATCTTTCTGTTCGTTCTTATAACTGCCTGAAGCGTGCCGGAATCAATACCGTTCAAGAGCTTGCTCATAAGACGGAAGAAGATATGATGAAAGTTCGCAACCTAGGCAGAAAGTCATTGGAAGAAGTAAAGGCAAAATTAGAAGAGCTAGGCTTAGGCCTTCGTAAGGATGACTGATAGATTCACCTTACTTGGGCGTTTTGCTGCGAAGCAAAAAAGCTGGTTCATAACTTCAACAAAGGAGGGAAACACTCATGGCATACAGAAAGCTAGGCCGTACAAGTGCGCAGCGTAAAGCGATGCTTCGTGACTTGACAACTGATTTAATCATAAATGAGCGTATCGAAACAACTGAAACTCGCGCGAAGGAATTGCGTTCAGTCGTTGAAAAAATGATTACCCTTGGAAAGCGCGGAGATCTTCATGCACGTCGTCAAGCTGCATCTTGGATCCGCAATGAAATTGCTAACGCTGAAACGAAGCAAGATGCACTTCAAAAGCTTTTCGCTGATGTAGCTCCACGCTACGCTGAGCGTCAAGGCGGATACACTCGCATCATGAAGCTCGGACCACGCCGCGGTGACGGTGCACCAATGGTCATCATTGAGCTAGTTTAATACTTTTTCATTCAAAACAAGGGAGATGGACAGTTTTGACAAACTTGTTTCATCCCCTTTTTTCATAATTGCATCGACGAATGAAGCAACTCAGGCCAAACGAGCGTTACGATGAGCGAAGTACTGCAAAAGGTCTGCCGGCTGCTACTTGTCTGGCTTACCTGTTCGTCTCGTCTAGCTCATGCACCTTTTCCCCATCCTCCTTCAGGATGTGCGTTATTAGCGGAAGCCGTTTCCGCTGGGAAAAGGTGCAGGCTTTTTTTGTATCTAAACATTTTTTCAGCAGTCTGAAAATAGAGGAGAACGGACATTTTTTTATTCATCCGTTATGATGGAGAAGTGTCCTGAAGCAGAGCATAGATTGTCTCAAGGAGTGGAGAAGAGGATGGCAAAGCAGCTGGTGAAGCTAGAGCATGTTACGTATCAATACGATGACCAGGAAACACCTGCATTGAAGGATGTCAGCCTTGAAGTGCAGGAAGGGGAGTGGCTTGCAATTGTCGGCCACAATGGGTCAGGGAAATCTACCCTTGCAAGGATACTGAACGGCCTTCTGTTCCCGCAGCATGGCAGTGTCATGGTATGCGGACATGAATTAAACGAAGAGAGCATCTGGGAAATCCGAAAGTCAATCGGCATGGTATTCCAAAACCCCGATAATCAGTTTGTCGGGACAACGGTGCAGGATGATGTGGCTTTTGGTCTGGAAAACGGCGGCATTCCCCCGGTGGAAATGAGGGAGCGGGTCAAAGACGCCTTAAGCAAGGTAAAGATGGACCAATTTCTCGATCAAGAGCCGCACCATCTTTCTGGAGGGCAAAAGCAGCGCGTCGCGATTGCAGGCATACTCGCATTGCGTCCGGCCATCATCGTGCTGGATGAAGCAACATCCATGCTGGATCCCCGCGGAAGGGAAGAAGTGTTCCAGACGGTATTGGAATTGAAGGAAAGGGAAAACCTCACTGTTCTTTCGATAACCCATGACCTCGAAGAAGCAGCGAAAGCAGACCGAATTATCGTGATGAACAGAGGAAAAGTGTACCGTTCAGGCACTCCGGAGGAAGTTTTCCGGCTTGCTGAAGAGTTAATTCGCCTGGGGCTGGACATACCATTCCCTGTAAAAATAAGCAAGATGCTGCGTGAGAAGGGGATTGATCTTTCCAGGCAGTTTTTAAGTGAAGAAGAGTTGGTGGCAGAGCTATGGACATCTCACTGCTCAATGTAGAATACCGCTATCAGGCGGATACACCGTTTGAGCGGCTCGCACTCTCGGATGTTTCAATTAATATCCCAAGCGGTGCATATGTCGCCATCATCGGCCACACAGGCTCGGGAAAATCGACCGTCCTTCAGCATTTGAATGCCTTGCTGAAACCGACAAAAGGAACCGTTCTGCTCGGTAGCAGGGAAATCAGGGCTGGCAGGAAAGAAAAGAATTTGAAGGCAGTCAGAGAAAAAGTCGGTATTGTCTTCCAATTCCCGGAGCATCAGCTTTTTGAGGAAACAGTCGAAAAGGATATTATGTTCGGTCCGCTTAACTTCGGCGTTTCTGAGAGCGAAGCGAAAGAGCGTGCTGCGGTTGCAATTCGCCAGGTTGGGCTCGATGCAAGCATTCTTGAAAAATCACCATTCGACTTATCCGGAGGGCAAATGCGCCGCGTTGCAATAGCAGGAGTTTTGGCGATGAAGCCAGAGGTGATTGTTCTTGATGAACCAACAGCAGGGCTTGATCCCCGCGGACGGAAAGAAATTATGGACTTGTTCTACAGGCTCCATCATGAAAACAGGATTTCGACTGTACTAGTGACACACAGCATGGAAGATGCTGCTCATTATGCGGATGATATCTTCATTATGCAAAAAGGCTCCGTTTACAAGAAAGGGAGCCCGATAGAGATTTTCTCGTCGCCGCAAATCCTTGTTGATATGGGACTTGATGTGCCGGAGGTCGTCCGGTTTCAACTGAAGTTCGAGAAGGCGTTCGGCCGGAAGCTCGGCAAAATCTGTCTGACGGCAGAAGAGCTTACCGACGAGGTAGCGCGAGTGCTGAAGGGGGCTGGCCTCCATGATGGATAAAGTTTTATTCGGCCGCTATGTACCAGCTGATTCCGTGCTGCACCGGATGGACCCGCGATCGAAGCTTATTCTTATCTTTTTATATGTCTGTATTGTCTTTTTGGCCAATAACCCATGGACTTATATAATTCTAGGTGTCTATACTCTTTTTCTTGCAGGAATGTCGAAGATCCCTGCAAGATTCTTGATTGCCGGACTGAAGCCGGTGCTATGGCTTGTATTATTTACGTTCCTCCTGCATTTCTTTTTCACAAAAGGCGGCGATCCGTTTTTTAAGATTGGGAGCTATGCAATCTATGAGGAAGGAATCCGGCAAGGTATCTATATTTCACTTCGGTTTCTCTTGTTGATTATCGTTACGTCTCTTCTGACGCTTACGACGACACCTATTGAAATTACGGACGGGCTGGAGAGCTTGCTTGGACCGCTGAAAAAAATCCGCTTCCCAGTCCATGAACTTGCACTGATGATGTCCATCTCACTCCGCTTCATCCCAACGCTGATGCAGGAGACGGATAAAATCATGAAGGCGCAAATGGCGCGTGGTGTCGAGTACACAAGCGGCCCGGTCAAGGATAGACTGAAGGCTATCGTCCCGCTTTTAATCCCGTTGTTCGTCAGCTCCTTCAAGAGGGCAGAAGAGCTTGCTATCGCCATGGAGGCGCGCGGTTACAGGGGCGGCGAAGGCAGGACAAAGTACAGACAGCTGAGCTGGACGTTTGCCGATACAGGCATGCTGCTCTTGCTTGGTGCATTGACGATTTTATTAGTAGTGTTCAGGGGCTGATAGATGGTGAAAAGAATTAAATGCATCGTCGCCTATGATGGGACAAATTTTGCCGGTTATCAGGTTCAGCCGGGAAAGCGCACGGTCCAAAGTGAACTGGAGGCAGCGCTTGTGAAAATCCACAAAGGCCATGATGTGCGAGTATTCGCCTCGGGCCGTACGGATGCTGGCGTCCATGCCAAGGGACAGGTCATCCACTTTAACACGCCCTTGGGCCTACCAGAAGACAGGTGGATACCAGCGCTCAATTCGCTGCTGCCTCCTGATATCGCCATTCAGCATTCAAAAGCCGTTTCCCCTGATTTCCATGCGCGCTTTGATGCAGTGGGGAAGGAGTATCGCTACTTCATTCATCGCGGCAAAACGCGCGACCCTTTTAAGCGAAATTACAGCTATCAGTTTCCTTACCCGCTGGCTCTTGAGAGAATCCGAGAAGCCATTCCGTTTTTGACAGGTACGCATGATTTCACAAGCTTTTGCTCTGCGAAGACAGAAGTAGAGGACAGGGTACGGACATTGGAGGAGATCGAACTTATCGAAGGTGATGACGGGTTTGTACTCTGCTTCAGGGGCAACGGATTCCTCTACAACATGGTGAGGATTTTAACTGGAACGCTGCTTGAAGTAGGCTCAGGAGAACGTGCTCCAGAGGAACTGACAGAAGTGCTCGAAAGACGAGACCGTTCCGCAGCCGGGAAGACTGCCCCTGGTAACGGATTATATCTTTGGGAAGTTTTCTACTAGCAATTTCGGAAAAAATACTATGACAACTAATCCTGGTGTTGACAATCTGGACATAAGGATATATCATATCATATGTATGTATTTTAAACCCACGATAAGCCCCGGAAAGCCTTATCTGTGTAAAATATATCGACCGTAATGAAAATAGGATTTTTTTTAATTAACAGGAGGGACACTCATGCGTTCAACGTTTATGGCAAATGCCAAGAATATCGAGCGTAAATGGTATGTCATCGATGCAGAAGGCCAAACTCTTGGTCGCCTTGCAAGCGAAGTTGCATCCATTTTGCGCGGTAAACATAAGCCGACTTTCACTCCACATGTAGATACTGGAGATCATGTCATCATCATCAATGCTTCAAAGATCGAACTTACTGGCAAGAAATTGACTGACAAAATCTACTACCGCCACTCTATGCACCCAGGCGGACTAAAGCAAAGAACTGCTTTGGAAATGCGTACGAACTACCCTACAAAAATGCTTGAGCTTGCTATCAAAGGCATGCTTCCAAAGAACTCTCTTGGACGTCAAATGTTCAAAAAACTGAATGTATATGCTGGAAACGAGCATCCACATCAGGCACAACAACCTGAAGTTTACGAACTTCGCGGATAATTATTAAGGAGGTTATTAACTTGGCACAGGTTCAATATATCGGTACCGGTCGTCGTAAGAGCTCCGTTGCAAGGGTTCGCCTAGTACCTGGCGACGGTAAAATCATCATCAATGGTCGTGAAATCGAAGACTATATCCCATTCGCAGCATTGCGTGAAGTGGTTAAACAACCACTTGTAGCTACTGAAACTCTTGGCAGCTATGACATTCTTGTCAACGTACATGGCGGCGGCTACACTGGTCAAGCTGGCGCAATCCGCCACGGCATCGCTCGTGCATTGCTTCAAGTTGATCCAGAATACCGTCCATCCCTTAAGAGTGCAGGTCTTCTGACTCGTGACGCTCGTATGAAAGAACGTAAAAAATACGGTCTTAAAGGCGCTCGTCGTGCACCTCAGTTCTCAAAACGTTAATATTGCCTAAATATCAACGTTTCAAACCCTTTTCTGAACTTTCGGGAAAGGGTTTTTTTATGTCCCACCCTTCTGCATGAGATATCGCACTGCATATTTATATGCATACGGAGAATCTTCAGGAGGTGCGGCACGTCAATCCTTTAAAGCAGCTGTCAAACAAGCGCTTGGGAAGCCAGTTATTGTGGCCGACAGGTTTCACTTTGTCCGACATCTATTGGGCGCTCGATGGTGTAAGGAGACGGGTTCAATCCAGTTGGCACGACTACGATCGGAAGAAATGGAAAAAAATGCGTCATGTATTTTATAAGAAACCCTCTCTTTTTGTTCCAACGAAAATCAAACGCTGTTATTCTCTTTCATATTGATCGACCTATGTGTTATTTATCTAACTATAACACTAAAGTATCGTACGACATCTATCCTAGCAGAGGGGGAAAAACACTTTACTAAACTCAACAAAGAGGTATACTGCGATTGTAGCTTATGCCTCAACTTGGTGCGGAGTTTCAGTTAAACATTCTTGCAGTAGTTTTACAAACAACCCAAAATAAAATTAAAGGAGACTTTATTTATGTTAACTAGTTTTGGAGTTCCAGGAATCATTATTACAGGCTTAGCGATAGTTGGATTAGTTTTTTTATTTAAAAAAATGTTCAAGCGAAATAACTAACATTAAAATAGTATTAGAAAAAGCAGCTAAAATTCCATGCATGTACTTCTGGAACATCTCGGCTGTTTTCTCTTTCGCTTCATCGGTCACATGAGTGTAAATATCCATTGTGGTCTTACGCCAATATTTTAAGGATGCCTATTTGTACCCGCCCACGATAAACAACGGATACGGACTGCCAAAGCAAAGCATCGTTAACGTGCTGAATGCGTAGGAAGCGCATTGCAAACCGCTGGTATTTCATATAGACGCGGTTCTATTCTCGTATTCAATCTCGATTTCATTCTCTCCGTTCCAGTTTGGGTGGCATTCGGGTGGATTGACGGGTTACAATGATTAGTAGAAAACTCGTGTATACAGCATTGTTCCATTGGAGTAACCAACTTTTTCCGAAACAAACAGTTATGGGGGGTTGACTTGGTAAGAGTAGACAATAAAGAGAAAAAAGACTTGTATAAGGTCGTATTAACTTTTGGAATAGGTTGTGCTGTACTAGCACTTGTTCCTTTCATCTATGGCCTTTTTTGAGTTTCTTTTCAAAAATCAGGCCAGATAATGCGGAATGAAATTACTACATCATAAAACTTATTGGTAAACTGAACTTACACAACTATGATAATTATAAGGCAAATATTTATATAGACTTAAACGATTATGAGTAAAAATAATAAGGGGGAAACTAACATGACAGTGAGCAATAAAAAGGAGTTGTCACTAGAACAACGTGAAGAATTACTCAGAAAATTAAAAGCCCGTTTTGAAAAAAGCATGCACCGCCATGAAGGTGTGGAATGGGCTAATGTTCAAGCAAAGCTGGATGCTAATCCTGAAAAACTGTGGCGGCTCAATGAAATGGAAGTAACCGGTGGAGAACCGGATGTTGTTGGTTATGATAAAAAGAAGGACGAATACATTTTTTATGATTGTTCAGCGGAAAGTCCTAAAGGTCGCAGAAGTGTTTGTTACGACCGTGAAGCACTGGAGTCAAGGAAAAAACATAAACCAGATAATAACGCTATTGATATGGCGGCTGACATGGGCATTGAACTATTAACGGAAGAACAATATCGAGCGTTACAGCAACTTGAAAACTTCGATATGAAAACGTCTAGCTGGGTACAAACACCGGCTGATATTAGAGAACTGGGTGGTGCGCTTTTTTGCGATCGTCGCTTCGGGCATGTCTTCGTGTATCATAACGGTGCGGACTCTTACTATGCTGCCAGGGGGTTCCGTGGCTCGCTAAGAGTCTAACCTTTGCACAGACAGCTAAATTTGAATTTGAGAACAAATCACCTAGTGATTGTACATCAGCACAGATAAAAAATGATCAACCTTTTTTATAAAACCACCACCTTAATTGAATAGGAAAACAGCTGATTAGCCTACTGCTCAAGGAGCATGAAAATCAAGATACAACAAGACTAGGCGCTAATATTTACATAGTGGATTTTAAAAGGTACACCCTTTTCCGAACTTTCGGGAGAGGGTTTTTGTCATATCCAAATGTGGCCTGACATTTCCCTTTTATAATGTGTCCCAGGTCACATTTTTTGCTTGAAAAATACTGTATAGTCATGTTGAGGATGATTTTTTCAACCTTACACAATTCAATGTTTTAGGATGGAAACAGTAATATAAGAACAAGTCTCGGAAATATTGGAGTCTTTGATTGATAGAAAGGAGAATGTGATGATGTCTTTCTACAAAACATTAACACCTTATTATGATGATATTTTTCCTGCAAACGAAAAAACACTCGCCTTTTTGGCAGATCATTTCAAAGTGGGAGCTTCTATTTTAGATGTAGGAGCAGGGACGGGGAACATGGCAGTTTCTCTTGCCAAGAAAGGTTTCCGCCTAACAGCGATGGAGCCAGAGAAGGGCATGGCGGAACAAGTCCGTCTGAAGGCCCAAGCTCAACAGCTTCCAATCAGCGTTACGACGGATACGATGCAGCAACTTGATACGGTTGATGGAACATTTCAAGGAATTTATTGTATCGGCAACACGCTTGTTCACTTGAATGATATGGAGGAAATGCGCACCTTTTTTCAACAAACGTTTGATAAATTGGAGACGAAAGGCGTCTTTATTTTTCAAATCGTGAATTTTGATAAGAAGGATTTTGTTTTCCCGGTTATTGAAAAAGAGGGCTTTTTATTTGAACGCCAGTATAAACGAGATGGCGAGAAGATATTGTTCACGACGACGCTCTCCACAAAAGAGCGTGCCCAAACTAACACCATTTCGTTGTATCCGGCTACCGAAGCGCAGTTGCGCCCATTATTGGAAGCGTGCGGATTTGAATCCATCACTGCATACGGGAATTTTGCTTTAAAAGCATATAATAACGATGCACCGGCGTTGATTATGGTGGCGAAGAAAGGAAAATAAACAGACTAGCCTTAACGCTATATAAGCAGTTTTTCTAATGCTTCTCTATCGCAAATACGTATTTGCCGGCCTGATAATGCAATATAGCCTTTTTGGTGAAAAAAGGAAAGTTTTCGGCTGAGTGTTTCCCTGGATGCTCCTAGCATCGATGCCGTGTCTGTTTTATTAACGGGGAGTTTGAACGTTTCATGCTCACTGTTTTCACTGCATTGCAGCAGGAAGGAAGCCAATCGTTGTCCGACATCTTGGGTGTTCAATCGACTAAGTCGGAATTCTGCTTTTTCCAGCCTCTCGCTGAGCTGATTGAGCATGTTGAACTGCAAGCTTGGTATTTTGGCGATGATGTCTTTAAATGCGTAGCCTTGCAGTATACAGACTTCGGTCGCCTCGATCGCTTCGGCATTTGATGTTAACGGGTTATTACGGAACAGAGCCAATTCGCCGAAAAAATCGCCTGCCTGAATGATGCGGACGACTTGCTCACGTCCATCCTCGAATACGTGTGTTATTTTGACAGTACCTTGACGGACGATAAATAAATGGTTGCTCAAATCACCAGCAAAAAAAATAACTTCTCCTTTTTTGTATGTTTTATGTGTCATGATGGGGGAAAGCTCCATCATTTCGTTGGGTTTTAAAGATTGAAAAATCGGTACAGCAGATAGGCAATACTTGCGATTACACTGTAGACACTGCACTTGCTCCGTTACCTCCTCAATAAAATTGTTATCTTTCGTTATGTCATATGTTTAAACGATAAAACGAGCGAACTGATATGTTTTATTTTACTTGTTTCTGGATTTTCTTTTTGTGATCTGCATCACATTTTTCTCTGTATCAAGATGTTACAGTTTTAATAGATGAGGTGAGACGATGACAAAAGTAATCGATATCAATCAAACTATTTATGAACTGTATAATCAATATCCTGAAATAATCACAATCATGAGTGAACTCGGTTTTGACCATATTTCGAAGCCCGGGATGCTGCAATCTGCGGGCCGGGTTATGACATTGCCAAAAGGTTGTCGCATGAAAGGTATTTCGTTGCAAACGGCAATCAGTGCCTTTGAACGTCATGGATTTTCTATTAAAGAGTAACGGAGGATAACTGATGAGCGAGTTTATTAATAATCGTGAACAACAATCATTAACGAAACCAGAACGTCAAGAGCTACTAAAAGAAATCATTAAAGAATTGCATAATGGCCGCAGTGTGGAGGAAGTAAAAGGGCGATTTGAAAAGGCAGTAGGAAGCATTACCGTGGAAGAAATTTCGCAATTAGAACATGCATTGATGGAAGAAGAGGGCATTCCGGTTGCGGAGGTACAACGTCTTTGTTCGGTGCATACCGCCATCTTCAAAGGTTCCATTGAAGAAATTCATCGTTCAGAAAGACCGGAAGATCAGCCAGGGCATCCTGTTCATACATTCAAGCGAGAAAATAAGGAAATTGATCTCCTGGTGAATTTCAAAATTCAACTGCATTTTGACCGTTTCAAGAAAGGCGATGAGGAAGAACATATCTACAAGATGATTGAAGACTTGAATTTATTGCTTGATATCGACAAGCATTATAGCCGTAAGGAAAATTTGTTGCTCCCCTTTTTAGAAAAGTACGGTATTCTAGGGCCTACGCAAGTCATGTGGGGAGTAGATGACCGCATTCGTGACGCGATTAAAGCTGCTAAACAGGCTTTGACTCACTACAAAAAAGAAGACAAGCAGCATGTAATCGACACGATGGAAATCGTGATTCGCGAAGTGACGGAAATGATTTTCAAAGAAGAAAACATTTTATTCCCGATGGCACTTCAGCATTTAACGGAGGATGAATGGGGAAAAATCGCTTATGAAAGTGATGTTATCGGCTTTTGTTTGATTGATTCCGTAGCCGAATGGAAGCCAGAAAGACAAGCGTTGGCTGATACGACCATTTCGGAAGGATTTATCCGTATGGAAACCGGCATTTTGTCGATTGAACAATTGGAACTTATGCTAAACCATTTGCCTGTTGATATTACATTCATTGACCAAGATGATGTTGTACGCTATTTTTCTCATGGGAAAGAACGTATCTTCACAAGAACGAAAGCGGTTATCGGAAGAACGGTGCAAAACTGTCATCCGCCGAAAAGTGTTCACGTTGTGGAGCAACTATTGCAAGATTTCAAATCGGGTGTAAAGGACAGCGAGGATTTCTGGATTCAATTCAAAGACAAATATATTTATATCCGTTATTTCGCCGTCCGCGATGAAAAAGGGACATACATGGGTACACTTGAATTCACGCAAAATATTACGCCAATCAAAGAGATCGAAGGCGAAAAGCGTATTCTATCTTTATAAAAACAAAACCAATCTGTACAAATTGTATAGATTGGTTTTGTTTTTTTCCGAGGAAAGGACAAGCAGCTTTTCCGCGGGACATGCCGGAGGGTCTATAGGCGATTGCTCACGCAGTATTCCTCGCGCGAGACTCTAAACCTTAAAAATTGTCATTTTGATTGGTTTTTTGAGGGGAAAAGGGATGGTTTTTGGTGATGCAGCTAAAGTTTTTGAATAGTTTGGCGTGTGGAACCGATTATACAACTGTCTTCTGCTTGCCCGGATGCCACTGCAATAAGGATATCTACGGTAATCGACGATTTATCTACGGTAAACAGCAATTTATGTACGGTGATTCACATTTTATCTACGGTAAACTAGAATTTATCTACAGTAGCTTCCAGATTGTTTCCAATTACTCTTTATGAAGCCAAAATCCCCCTAAAAAGCTTAGGCATTTAAATGCCTCCATTGTTTTTCAAGCAAAAGCATTCCTATAACATTGTTTCCCTCTGGTTAACTTTATTACCCAAAGTTAACTAGCAATCCATTGGTTTATTTAAAGAAAGGAATATAATGATTTATAGAGGGGGTGAGGGAGATTGAGCGAATTAAATATTGCTGCAACATTGGTTTCTAAGCGGAAGGAAAAAGGTGTGACGCAAGAGGCGCTAGCGAATTATATTGGGGTTTCCAAAGCTTCGGTTTCAAAATGGGAAACAGGGCATAGCTATCCGGACATTGTCTTTTTGCCGCAGCTCGCCGCATACTTCAATATCTCCGTTGATGAGTTGATCAATTATCAACCTCAAATGATAAAGGAAGATATCCGCAAGCTGTATATCCGTTTATCCAAAGAATTTACCGAAAAATCCTTTGACGACATGATGAAGGAAATCCGGGAAACAATAAGAAAATATTATTCCTGCTTCCCATTGCTTTTTCAAATGGGGGCATTAATAGTTAACCACCATACGTTAGCAGAGGAAACGAACCGGCCTTCGCTCATTCGTGAAGCGATGGAGATATTCTTACGTGTAAAATCAGAAAGCAATGATTTTAAATTATGCAAGCAGGCCAATCTTATGGAAGCAGCATGTTCTTATTTCCTGTCTGATGGTGCAAAAATCATTGAGTTATTGGAAGACTCCAATTCTCCGATGTTAAATGAATGCAATCTTTTATCAATGGGATATGCAATGGATAACCAACAAGACAAGGCAAATGAAATATTGCAAGTAGGTGTATATCAAAATCTTTTGAGCATTCTCCAAAACCTATTAAGCCTTTTGCAACTGGAAGGTGCTGATGCTGAAAAAGCAAATACCATTATTGCGCGCATTACGTCCATCGCTGATGAATTCGAAGTCGAAAAACTGCACCCTTCAACAATGCTAGCCATCTACCTGACGATGGCAGGAATATTCGTGATGCAAGACGACACGGAAAAAGCTTTATCAGCACTTCAAAAATACTGTGATCTGGCAGTAGGCAGTATTTTTCCAATCATCTTACATGGCGACAGCTTTTTTGACAAAATTGATGGTTGGCTTTCTGAGTTAGACTTAGGTGTTGAAGCTCCTCGAAATGATAAAACAATTAAAAGAAGCATTGTCGAGAGTGTGACGAACAATCCCGCATTTGCCGCTTTATCCGATCACCGCAAGTACAAAAACATAGTTGGAAAATTATCAGCTGTTCTAGGAGGCTAATAGGATGGAAGAATTAATAGAGTATATGCCGTTTCTGATTCCGATTGTTCTGATTGAATTGGGGCTTGCCTTGACGGCACTTTTTCATGTGCTGCGCCACCCGCATTACAAATTCGGAAATAAGCCTATGTGGATCGTCATTGTCTTATTCGTGCAGATAATCGGCCCAATTGTTTACTTTGTATTTGGGAGAGGGGAAGAATGAGTATCTTATCGATCCAAAACCTTAACAAGAGCTTCGGTGAGCATAAAATCATCAATAATTTAACTTTTTCTGTTCCAGAGGGCACAATTTACGGTTTTTTAGGGCAGAACGGGTCAGGAAAAACAACTACGATGAAAATGGTGCTGGGACTGTTGAAGCCTAATAGCGGCAGCATCTCTGTGTGTGGCGAAACGGTGAGCTACGGTGAAACGAAGACGAATCGCCACATAGGTTTTCTGCCCGATGTTCCGGAGTTTTACGGCTATATGAAGCCTGCCGAGTATTTATCGCTTTGCGGAAAAATCACAGGACTTGATCGTAAGCGCACGAAGGAAAAATCTGAGGAACTGTTATCGCTTGTGGGGCTGGATCAAGCCAATAAAAGAATTGGCGGTTTTTCTCGTGGAATGAAACAGCGGCTTGGCATTGCACAGGCACTCTTAAATGAACCAAAGCTGCTTATTTGTGATGAGCCAACTTCAGCACTTGATCCTATCGGCAGAAAAGAAATTCTTGATATACTGCTGTCGGTGAAGGGGAAGACGACGATTGTTTTTTCTACACATATTCTTTCTGACGTGGAGCGTATTTGTGATCACGCGGCGGTACTGCACAATGGCAGCATCGTGTTAAACGGCACATTGACAGATCTAAAACAAAGCCGCCGGCATGACACCATCCTTATTGAGTTTGCATCGACCGCGGATCTTGACCGATTTTTCGGCAATGAAAGTGTTCGTGAATCATGCAGAAACTTCGAACGAAAAGAACGGACCGTCACCATTCAATCAGATAATATTGCCAAGGTACAAGGCCAAATCTATGATGCTTTTTCCACTTTAAAAATTTATCCCGAAAGAGTGGAGATTTTAGAACCTACACTTGAAAGCTTGTTTATGGAGGTGGTGAAGTGAACGCTTTTATTGCCTTTGCAAATAAAGAACTTACTGAAAGTGTAAGAACCTATAAGCTCCTGATCATCACTGCAGTATTTTTGCTGTTCGGTATGCTCAATCCCGTAATGGCCAAGATAATGCCTGAGCTGTTATCATCTTTCATGCCAGATGGGATGACAATTGCTCTTCAGGACCCAAGCGCACTAGACTCGTGGGCGCAGTTTTATAAGAATATGTCGACGCAGATTATCGTATTTATCATCGTGTACAGCGGCGTTATGGCAACCGAGCTTTCAAAGGGCACTCTTGTGAATATGCTGACAAAAGGTTTATCAAGAAAAACGGTGATTTTATCAAAATTTTCTGTCACCTCGATTATTTGGACGCTAAGTTATGCTCTGTGCTTTGGTGTGACGTATGGTTATACGTTGTATTTGTTGCCTGGGGAGCTGCCAAACCTCTATCTAGCAGCTTTTAGTATGTGGTTATTCGGGATATTGTTGAACGCAGTCATGTTCTTCGGCAGTGTTTTGTTTGCAAATATATACGGCGCACTTCTAACGACCGGTGGTTTTACGATATTGCTTATGCTCATCAATATCATTCCAAAGGTGAAAAAAATAAGTCCATTCAAACTTGTCTCGGAAAATATGCTGCTGCTGACCGGCGAATTAGACTTTACTGATTTACGTATTTCAATCGCGATTTCTTGTCTGCTGATAATTGGGTTTATGATTGGTGCTGTCGGTCTTTTTAATAAAAGGGAAATATGAGTAATGTATAGCCCCGTTTGAATGATAAAACGGGGCTATTGGCAATGGGGATTTTAAGGTCTGCTTCCAAGTAGCAAAATTAATTTATTGAATATTCATTAAAACATATTGATTGCTGTTATACTGTTAAATACAAGGGAAGGGAGAGTGGACTAGTGTGATTCGAAATCTCGGTCAGGTTATGCTGTATGTCAATGATCAAGATCAGGCAGTGGATTTTTGGACAAACAAAGTAGGTTTTACGGTAATTTCTGAAGAGGATAACGGTCAGGGAATGAGATGGATTGAAATTGCCCCAACAAAGGATTCGGAAACAAGTATCATCTTGCACAACAAGGAACTGATTTCTAAAATGTCTCCAGGGCTTAATCTTGGGACACCTTCTTTAATGTTCTTCTCAGGCAATTTTGAGCAATTACATAAAGACCTTTCAGATAAAAATATTACTGTCGGAGAAATCGTCAATATGCCGTCGGGTAGGGTATTTAACTTTGCGGATAGTGAAGAGAACTACTTTGCAGTGATGGATAAACCTGAATAAAAGAAAAAAGTTTTATGCAGTAAGAGTCCCCCTCTTGCCACATAAAACTTTTTTCTTTATATCCACTCTAAAAACTCTAACCGATTGCCGAAAGGATCTGAGAGATAAAATCTTGAGGCACCTGGCAGCTTATCACCGACAGTCACCTCAATGTTGTTTTTGATTAAGTATGATTGTAATGCTTCGATGTATCTCTTGCTTGATCTTCACAACCTTTTGGCCCAGCTAGTTGTACATGGTCAACTTTTTTCCAATCATATGAGATTGTTCCAGCCCCCATAGTCTTTTTTGTTGTAACTCGAATTAGAGCAAATCAGCATGCTTTGTTTTTTTCAGCACGTCGATTTGTTCCTCAATTTCTCTTTTCCAGGCATCGCGCTTATTTATCACAAATTTATAGACCCTTTGATTCGCTGTCGTCACTTTCAGGCCGTTTTTTATGGTGAAAAACAAGAGCTTGTTGTTATAAAACGAAACGTCCTCGATTTCAAGCAGCGGGATATGAACCTCTCCTGTTTGAATATTGATCGCATGACTTTTATGGATAAGATGATCTTCCGTTAAGTAAAGTTTACCGCCAACACCTTCTATCCCCTTCATTAAATTCGCCCATCCTTCTTTCATGGTCATCCTCCTTGAACAATCCTTTAATCGTATTTTAACATAAATATTGGAATTACCGTGTTTTAACCGGCAGGGTAGACGTCTCTACGTTTGTGGGGGCGGCAGCAAAATGGCCCCCGATGTTGTAAAAATTTTGCGGGCAGCATACCAATCGATCCGAGGCGTGAGTGAAGAAGAAGCCCAACAATGGTTGTAAGTTTTGCAGCGCGAGGGTGTTTACGTGAAAGGTGTATGCGCGTTTGATATCTATAATGGAGGCTGCCGTGGAACTGTGGCAACCTTTTTTCAGTTTTCTTTTGGGGTTGAAGTGCGGTACTGAAGTGTGGAAACAGATGTGTGGGGAGGCTTATCAACCCAGTTTGTGCGGAATCAACCAACATTGCGGAGAAATCGCTCAAGTCGCAGGAGAAATCAACCACCATCAGCGATAAATCAACCAAACCCAGTCCCAGCGCATCTTTCGGATAACGGGTTTAGTAAAAAGAGTCGCATTCAGTTACTCTTTTGGGTGAAGTGCGGTACGTTTGTGCAGAATCAATCACCTCTGGAGAGTTATCAACCAAGTTCGTGGCGGAATCAACCAACATTGCGGAAAAATCGCTCAAGTCGCAGGAGAAATCAACCACCATCAGCGATAAATCAACCAAACCCAGTCCCAGCGCATCTTACGGGTATCGGTTTAGTAAAAAGAGTCGCATTCAGTTACTCTTTTGGGTGAAGTGCGGTACGTTTGTGTGGAATCACCTGCCTGGGGAGTTATCAACCAAGTTCGTGGCGGAATCAACCAACATTGCGGAGAAATCGCTCAAGTATAGGAAGAAATCAACCACCATCAGCGATAAATCAACCAAACCCAGTCCCAGCGCATCTTACGGGTATCGGTTTAGTAAAAAGAGTCGCTTGCAGTTACTCTTTTGGGGGTGGAGCGGGATACGTTGTGCGGAATCATTCACCTGGGGAGAGTTATCAACCAAGTTCGTGGCGGAATCAACCAACATTGCGGAGAAATCGCTCAAGTCGCAGGAGAAATCAACCACCATCAGCGATAAATCAACCAAACCCAGTCCCAGCGCATCTTTCGGGTATCGGTTTAGTAAAAAGAGTCGCTTGCAGTTACTCTTTTGCAGGTGTAGCGGGGTATTAGATTGCGGAATCAATCACCTCGGAAGATTTATCAACCAGGTTGAGCGAGTAATCAACCAACATTGCGGAGAAATCGCTCAAGTCGCAGGAGAAATCAACCACCATCAGCGATAAATCAACCAAACCCAGTCCCAGCGCATCTTTCGGGTATCGGTTTAGTAAAAAGAGTCGCATTCAGTTACTCTTTTGGGTGAAGTGCGGTACGTTTGTGCAGAATCAATCACCTCTGGAGAGTTATCAACCAAGTTCGTGGCGGAATCAACCAACATTGCGGAGAAATCGCTCAAGTATAGGAAGAAATCAACCACCATCAGCGATAAATCAACCAAACCCAGTCCCAGCGCATCTTACGGGTATCGGTTTAGTAAAAAGAGTCGCTTGCAGTTACTCTTTTGGGGTTGAAGTGCGGTACGTTTGTGCGGAATCATTCACCTCGAGAGAGTTATTAACAAGTTCTTACCATTAATCAATCGTTTGATCAAACTCAGCTTGCAAAACGTGTGAAAACTGGAAATGGAATCCCGTGGACTTAGGGAATGTTAGCAAGGGACGTGTTGAAAACTACGTTTAAGGGGTGAGCAGTTTGAATGTCGTAACGACTTTTAAAGAGAAGAAACGGGAAAAGCAAATCAAATATGAGCGATCTATGCTTCGCGAACTGTCGTTGAAAAAACTTCAGGAAAGAGTGAAAGGATGCTTTGGCTCTTCACGCCTTGTCACGGGGCTTGTCATGAATAAAGGAATAGAGGAAGCATGCTACGATGTTGCCATTGAAGCTTTTTTACTTGGCGCCCGATTTGGGAGGTTTGGCTATCATGGAGAGCAGGCTGACTCCGCCAAGCTTCGCTGTAGTGAGGAAGAGCTGCACTTAGTCGATACGTTGTACAACTTTTTCCTGTTCTGGGGGAATGGAGAAGAAGGACCTGCATCCGAATCGCTCTACAGTCTCTGTGAAAAATACGTTGATGTCTGGTGGAGAGATGGTTTTTCTAGGGGAGAGCTTCGTCATAAACTAAGACTTCATTAATTTGGACTAGTTCTAAACCACCTTCCTGTCCCATAGATTGTATCAAGAGGACGAGCGAGAATAGGAAGGATGGTTTGGGCCGAATGAAGAAAAAGGTTCAGCTTTGTTTATTCGCTATGGGAATGACAGTGTTGTTCATTATATTGCAGTATGATTTTAGCGAAAAGGATTCCTGGAAGCCTTGGAACCTTCCGCTCTCTGGCAAGGTTATTATGATTGATCCTGGTCATGGAGGAGTAGATCCGGGGGCGGGGGATAAAAAAACACGTGAAAAAGAAATTGCCTTGGAAGTTTCCCTTAAGCTTCGCGATTACCTTCAGGAACAAGGGGCCATCGTTGTCATGACTAGGGAAACGGATGTAGACCTCGCAGACAAAGACTTAAAAGGATACAGCAAGCGGAAAATCCAGGATTTGCAGAGGCGGCTTGCGCTCGTCAACACCTCTGAAGCAGATTTTTTCGTCAGCATTCACTTGAATGCCATTCCATCACAGAAGTGGCGTGGAGCTCAGACTTTTTACACGGACAACTATAAAGACAGCAAGCGTGCTGCAACGCTCATTCAATCCGAGCTGCGCCGCAATCTTGAAAATACGAATCGAAAAGCAAAAGAAATAAATAATGTTTATCTCTTGAAGCATGCGGAAAAACCGGGGGCGCTGGTCGAAGTTGGTTTCCTTTCCAATCCTAGTGAAAAACGGCTGCTTAAGACAGATTCCTATCAAGACAAAATTGCGGCCTCCATTTATGAAGGAATATTACGTTATTACACAGGTGAGAGGAAATACTGGAACTAAAGGGAGCTTGCGTGCTCCTTCTTTTTTTTGATAAAACAGGTTAAAACATTCAAGGATAGTGTATAAGAATGATGTGACGCTATTCACACTAAAGCCTTTCCGCGCTATGGTATACTGTACAATGTATAAAAAATTAGGAGGGTGTCCGATGTTAACAGATGCTCAAGTACGGGAAATTGTCGGCGGTCTGCAAGAACCGTTTTTACATAAAACACTAGCAGAGCTTAACGCCATACAGGAAGTCAAAATCAAAGAAGAGAAAAACCACGTCAGCGTGAAGGTTGCCGTTGCTAAAACTGGCACAGCAGAACAGCTTCAGCTTCAATCACAGATTGTGAGTGTCCTAAAGGGGGCAGGAGCTGATTCCGTAGGGTTGCGTTTCACGGAACTTTCAGAAGAAGTGCTAGCACAGTTTCGTACGCAGGGCGGAGAAGAGAAAGGCTTGCTTTCGGAAGGAAACAAGACAACCTTCATCGCCATCGCCAGCGGTAAAGGCGGAGTTGGAAAATCGACTATCTCTGTAAATCTTGCTGTCTCTCTTGCGCGTCTTGGAAAAAAAGTCGGCCTAGTTGATGCGGATATTTACGGATTCAGCGTGCCTGACATGATGGGCATCACGGAGCGTCCTGTCGTTCGAGGGGAGAAAATCATTCCTGTTGAACGCTATGGTGTAAAAGTCATTTCCATGGGATTCTTCGTGGAAGACAATGCACCAATCATTTGGCGTGGACCGATGCTCGGAAAAATGCTTAACAACTTCTTCAACGACGTTGAGTGGGGCGAACTGGATTATCTGCTCCTCGATCTTCCTCCAGGTACAGGTGATGTAGCGCTTGATGTTCATAACATGCTGCCTTCCTGCAAGGAGATTATCGTTACTACTCCACATCCGACTGCTGCATTTGTTGCAGCTCGTGCAGGTGCCATGGCTTTGCGTACAGAGCATGAAATCCTTGGTGTCGTTGAAAATATGAGTTACTTTGAAAGCAAGCTTACCGAGGAACGGGAATATGTTTTCGGCCAAGGCGGCGGAGAGAAGCTTGCGAAAGAACTGAACACTGAACTTCTTGGAAAGCTTCCACTTGGACAGCCAACATGGGATGAGGATGATTTTGCTCCTTCCATTTATAAAGAAGAGGACCAAATCGGTGCCATCTACACAAATATTGCTCAGCAAGTGATCCACCTGCTGGAAAAATAAAGACAAAAACAAGCCTCCCATGCAGTGGGAGGCTGTTGATTTTTAGCATTTGAAAAAAATTGTATTGGATGAGTGAGGATGACTATTGTCCACCTCCGCCCCCACCTCCGCCGGTGTTTCCGCCTCCGCCTTGAGACCCGCCTCCGCCGGAATCCCCTTGCTGCTGTTTCGTAGGAACCTCCGACGCTGCTTTGATGAGCATATCTTGGATCTTGGCTTTGAAAAGGGGGCTATCAAAAGTTTCATTCACGACCGATTGCAAATGTTTCCGGTATTCTTTGCTTTTTAGCAAGTCGACCACTTCATTTTCCAACTCAGGGTCCTTCATGATTTCCATCATCATTCCCCGGTATTCAGGATCCTTCATCAAATCCTTTATGAGCTGTTCGTTCTCCGTCTTCATGCTTTTCGCCATTGATGCGGCGAATTTAGGATCCTTAAATTGTTTGTTCCAGAACTCGGTCCCTTTGTCCGAAACTAAGGTATTCTGTACGGTTTCGCTAACAACAGTCTGATCGAGGACAAGCTTCTCCCTCATCCCGTCATCAGACATTACTTCTTGAATTGCTTTTTTGCCATCATCTGTTTTCAGGATATCAACAACCATTTTCTTTGTTGTTTCGTAATCCATCTGTTCCCCGCCGGTCTCGGCTGGAGCACAGCCTGCCATCATGCACAGGCCAAGAATGGGGAGGAACTTTGCTGTTTTTTTCACCATTTGTTTTTTCCCCTTTCACATAGGCAGCCCTAACTTTAGGTTTGGCCAAAGTGCAAATATTATGCGGTAGTGAGGCAATATGTAGATTTTTCAACCACTGGTTGGTACAATCAAGGGGGAAAATTTATTTTTGGGGGAAAATATTGTGACGAGCCGAAATTGGGTAAGGTTTTTCTTGTCCACGCTGCTGGTCGGAGTGGTAACAGCCAGTATAACAGGCTTTATTGTTCGATGGGAGAAATTTAAGCCGCTGTTCATCCACTTCGATATTCTTGAAATATTATCCGTGCTATTATGGTTAATCGGGATTGGCCTGATATTCAGTATATTGAGCCAAATGGGGTTCTTCGCCTACTTGACAATCCACCAATTCGGACTGGGAATGTTTCGTTCCGCATCCTTATGGAACGCAGTCCAGCTTATCTTGATTGCCGTTGCGTTCTTTGATTTAGTGTATTTGCGCTATAACGCATTCGCAGAAAAAGGCGAGGGTTGGGGTTCTTATCTCCTGCTTGCAGTTCTAGTAGCAGTACCTTCCTTTATTGTGGCATATTTAAAAGCAAAGCAAACGAACAAGGAATCTTTTATTCCGGCATTGTTCTTTATGGTTGTCGTAACCATCATTGAATGGGTGCCCGTGCTTCGCGTAAATGAGCACGGTTGGCTATACTTGATGCTGTTTTCATTGATCGCGTGCAATGCGTACCAGCTTCTCATGCTTCCAAAATACAATCGAATGTCCCAAGAAGAGCGGGAGCAGGCAAAAGCACGCCGGGAATTAAGGGAAAAAGCAAAAACGTCGAAAGTGCAGTAGCACTTCCGGCGTTTTTTCATCAATTGATTTCCGATGATTGTGATTCCCCATTGGCGAGCATGCTTGATACTGTTACCATCTTGAGACCTTTGGACTTAATGTCCTCAATGATAGATGGCAGCGCATTGGCGGTTTGTTTTGCTGAATCAGAGGCGTGGAGCAAGACGATATCTCCTTTTTTCGCTTGCGATACGTTTTTTACAATTTTTTCGGTGCCTGGATTGGTCCAATCTTTAGAGTCGAGACTCCAATGGACCAGCGTATAGCCAAATCGTTCTGCCGTTTTCAAGGTAGCATCATTAAAATGCCCTGTAGGTGCGCGAAGAAGCTCGATTTCCTTTACATTTAGCTTCTTGAAAGCAGTCTGTGCTTTCATGATGTCCTGTTTCATTTTTGCATCCTCAAGCTCGGAATAATCTTTATACTCGTAGCCAAGCATACCAATTTCATATCCGTTTTTTTCAATCCTATTAACTAAATCCGGATGCCTTTCCGCCCATGAACCTGAAAGGAAGAACGTAGCAGCGGGTACTTTGTGCTTTTCTAGCACTTCAAGAATCGGTCCAGCCTTCTCGTCGCCCCAGCCAATATTGAAGGTAAGCGCCACATCCTTTTCTCCTTTGTACACCGCTTTCGGCCCATCGTTTGTTGAAAAAGCAGGAATCTGGACAATCGTTTCCGCGTAAAACACCCAAGCGGTGAAAAAGGCGGCAATCACGATAACCACCAGCTGTTTCAACGCCTTCCCATTCAGTATAAAAAAGAAATTCATTCTCTCCACCTCGTCCTTAAGCAGTCCTTGTCTCATTACTATGTAAGGAAAAACAGGATATGAATTTTTCTTTGATAAAAATTTGCAAAGAGGAACACACTACAGGAAAAACAGGAAGGGTGTTACGATGCGCGCATTTTTAATCAATGAAAAAGAAGTATGTGAGATGGAATATTTAATCAAGCGAGAGATGGATGAAATTCTATTTGATTTGAGCGATGAACGAATTGAAAATGTCGTCAAGCGCTCCATGAGAGAACGTTACAAAATTCTTTTCTCCCTTTTCAGAATAGTCGCGCTTCCAAGTGAATGCATGAGATACATGCCAGTTGCAGACAAGCGTGGGAGAAAAAAGTACAACTGATTTTAGCGCTTTATTTCACCCGATGATAAAAAAACGAAAAAAATTGTTGACGGATATTTAGCAGGCTGGTATATTAATAAACGTCGCTGCTAACGTAGCAGCACAACGAACAAAACTTAACAGTACAACGTAAAAATAACGGTTGACACTAGATTGTCAGCATGTTATATTAAGAAAGTCGCCTAAGGGCGATATTGCTCTTTGAAAACTAAACAAACAAGCGTCAACAAACAATAATATGATGGTCACTGACCATCAGCCAACGTTTTATTTGATGAGCTAATCACTCACTCTTTTATGGAGAGTTTGATCCTGGCTCAGGACGAACGCTGGCGGCGTGCCTAATACATGCAAGTCGAGCGGACAGAAGGGAGCTTGCTCCCGGAAGTCAGCGGCGGACGGGTGAGTAACACGTGGGCAACCTGCCTGTAAGACTGGGATAACTTCGGGAAACCGGAGCTAATACCGGATAATCCTTTCCTTCACATGAAGGGAAGCTGAAAGACGGTTTCGGCTGTCACTTACAGATGGGCCCGCGGCGCATTAGCTAGTTGGTGAGGTAACGGCTCACCAAGGCAACGATGCGTAGCCGACCTGAGAGGGTGATCGGCCACACTGGGACTGAGACACGGCCCAGACTCCTACGGGAGGCAGCAGTAGGGAATCTTCCGCAATGGACGAAAGTCTGACGGAGCAACGCCGCGTGAGCGAAGAAGGCCTTCGGGTCGTAAAGCTCTGTTGTCAGGGAAGAACAAGTATCGGAGTAACTGCCGGTACCTTGACGGTACCTGACCAGAAAGCCACGGCTAACTACGTGCCAGCAGCCGCGGTAATACGTAGGTGGCAAGCGTTGTCCGGAATTATTGGGCGTAAAGCGCGCGCAGGCGGTCCTTTAAGTCTGATGTGAAAGCCCACGGCTCAACCGTGGAGGGTCATTGGAAACTGGGGGACTTGAGTGCAGAAGAGGAGAGTGGAATTCCACGTGTAGCGGTGAAATGCGTAGAGATGTGGAGGAACACCAGTGGCGAAGGCGACTCTCTGGTCTGTAACTGACGCTGAGGCGCGAAAGCGTGGGGAGCGAACAGGATTAGATACCCTGGTAGTCCACGCCGTAAACGATGAGTGCTAAGTGTTAGGGGGTTTCCGCCCCTTAGTGCTGCAGCAAACGCATTAAGCACTCCGCCTGGGGAGTACGGCCGCAAGGCTGAAACTCAAAGGAATTGACGGGGGCCCGCACAAGCGGTGGAGCATGTGGTTTAATTCGAAGCAACGCGAAGAACCTTACCAGGTCTTGACATCCTCTGACAATCCTGGAGACAGGACGTTCCCCTTCGGGGGACAGAGTGACAGGTGGTGCATGGTTGTCGTCAGCTCGTGTCGTGAGATGTTGGGTTAAGTCCCGCAACGAGCGCAACCCTTGATCTTAGTTGCCAGCATTCAGTTGGGCACTCTAAGGTGACTGCCGGTGACAAACCGGAGGAAGGTGGGGATGACGTCAAATCATCATGCCCCTTATGACCTGGGCTACACACGTGCTACAATGGATAGAACAAAGGGCAGCGAAGCCGCGAGGTGAAGCCAATCCCATAAATCTATTCTCAGTTCGGATTGCAGGCTGCAACTCGCCTGCATGAAGCCGGAATCGCTAGTAATCGCGGATCAGCATGCCGCGGTGAATACGTTCCCGGGCCTTGTACACACCGCCCGTCACACCACGAGAGTTTGTAACACCCGAAGTCGGTGGGGTAACCTTTTGGAGCCAGCCGCCTAAGGTGGGACAGATGATTGGGGTGAAGTCGTAACAAGGTAGCCGTATCGGAAGGTGCGGCTGGATCACCTCCTTTCTAAGGATATAGTCTTTTAGGACTATCGGAATGCGAACCTTCGGGTTCGTAAGTTGACTGCTTGTTTGTTTAGTTTTGAGGGAGCAATTCCTCAAAGCTGTCTAGCTACAGCGTCTAGACCCTCGAGGTCGCTTCGGTCCGTCCGATGAAGTCAAAAAACGACTTCAACTGCCGGCCCTCCAGCGCTTGTCGGGTCTGAACGAGACGCTTTTTTGTTCCTTGAAAACTGGATAATCGTAATGTAAGAAGGCAAAGAAAGAACCGAGTATCGCCATTTTAGTTTTTCTCTCTTTTTTAAAAAGAGTAAACCTCAATTATGAGGTGAATCAGCAGCGAGAAGGTCGAGGAAGCAAGCGAGCGAAGGCCGGAGCGTACTTTTCGTACGTGAGGATCTCCAGAGAGCGCGGCTGACGAAGAGATTCGACGCTGATGATACACCGAATGGTTAAGTTAGAAAGGGCGCACGGTGGATGCCTTGGCACTAGGAGCCGATGAAGGACGGGACTAACACCGATATGCTTCGGGGAGCTGTAAGCAAGCTTTGATCCGGAGATTTCCGAATGGGCCCATAGCGTAAGCTAGTAAGATCCCTGAAAGATGATCAGGTTGATAGGTCAGAGGTGGAAGCGCGGTGACGTGTGGAGCTGACTGATACTAATCGATCGAGGACTTAACCAAAAAGAAAAGCGGAGGCGAAGAGCCGAAGCTGGACAATTAGGCATACTCATTCTTCTTACCTTTGAAACATACATTATCCAGTTTTGAGGGAATGAAAATTTCTCTTGCAAAATTTCTAAAAGGCAGTATAATAATAAATGTCTTTAAAATTGTCTGGCGGCGATAGCGAGAAGGTCACACCCGTTCCCATACCGAACACGGAAGTTAAGCTTCTCAGCGCCGATGGTAGTTGGGGGTTTCCCCCTGTGAGAGTAGGACGCTGCCAGGCTAACCACATATTATTCCGCAGTAGCTCAGTGGTAGAGCATTCGGCTGTTAACCGAACGGTCGTAGGTTCGAGTCCTACCTGCGGAGCCATAAATGGAGAGCTGTCCGAGAGGTCGAAGGAGCACGATTGGAAATCGTGTAGACGGTTACCGCTGTCTCAAGGGTTCGAATCCCTTGCTCTCCGCCATTTACATATTAGATTGGCCCCTTGGTCAAGCGGTTAAGACACCGCCCTTTCACGGCGGTAACACGGGTTCGAATCCCGTAGGGGTCACCATTAATGGAGGATTAGCTCAGCTGGGAGAGCATCTGCCTTACAAGCAGAGGGTCGGCGGTTCGATCCCGTCATCCTCCACCATATTATTATCGCGGGGTGGAGCAGTCCGGTAGCTCGTCGGGCTCATAACCCGAAGGTCGCAGGTTCAAATCCTGCCCCCGCAATCTGGTCCCGTGGTGTAGCGGTTAACATGCCTGCCTGTCACGCAGGAGATCGCCGGTTCGATCCCGGTCGGGACCGCCATTTTGGCTCAGTAGCTCAGTCGGTAGAGCAAAGGACTGAAAATCCTTGTGTCGGCGGTTCGATTCCGTCCTGAGCCACCATTTTTCACAATAGTCATTAACGACTTAATGGTGGAATATATTTTATAACTGATAATAATATGATATAATACCGGAGGGGTAGCGAAGTGGCTAAACGCGGCGGACTGTAAATCCGCTCCCTCAGGGTTCGGCGGTTCGAATCCGTCCCCCTCCACCATTTATCTTTTATAGGGGTATAGTTTAAAGGTAGAACAGAGGTCTCCAAAACCTCCAGTGTGGGTTCGATTCCTACTACCCCTGCCATATTACGGCGATCGTGGCGAAGTGGTTAACGCATCGGATTGTGGTTCCGACACTCGTGGGTTCGATTCCCATCGGTCGCCCCATTTATTTTAAATCATATAGGTATTGGGCTATAGCCAAGCGGTAAGGCAACGGACTTTGACTCCGTCATGCGTTGGTTCGAATCCAGCTAGCCCAGCCATACGCGGAAGTAGTTCAGTGGTAGAATACAACCTTGCCAAGGTTGGGGTCGCGGGTTCGAATCCCGTCTTCCGCTCCAAAAATATGGCGGCATAGCCAAGTGGTAAGGCAAAGGTCTGCAAAACCTTTATTCACCGGTTCAAATCCGGTTGCCGCCTCCATATTTGCCGGTGTGGCGGAATTGGCAGACGCGCACGACTCAAAATCGTGTTCCGTAAGGAGTGCCGGTTCGACCCCGGCCACCGGTATCTGTTAGGGATTAAAAATCCCTCAAATGACAACGTTTCTAACACTTTTGTTAGGAGCGTTTTTTTGTTTTCTCAAAACGATTCTTAGCAAAATATCGTGTTCAAATAATCGTATGTCGCTTGTCAAAAGATATAAGGGAGATGATTTATCTTGGCAAGGCGTACAAACGAATTAACCATTGAAGAATTGACGGTGATTCAATCACCAAAGGCAAGAAAGAGTGTTGATTTTAAATCGGCTCTTGAATCATTTGTAGATGACTGTGAAATTAGAAACCTAAGACCACAAACAATTCAGTATTACAGAAATGAGTTATCGGTGTTTTATAAAACTTTAAAAGAAATTGGTATTGATTCACCGATGGATGAAATATTTAAAGATACTTTAAAAGATGTCATCATACACATGAAAAAGAAGGGATTGCAGACCGTTACCATTAATACACGTTTAAGAGCCATTAGAGCATTTTTCAATTTCCTTCAACGTGAAAGATATATAAAGCACAATCCAATGAATGAAGTTAAATTGCTAAAAGACAGGAAAAAGGTTGTTGAAACTTTCACTAATAAGCAACTGGAAATGCTTTTTAAACAGCCGAATTTACGTTCTTTTGTTGGTGTGAGGGATTACACTTTTATGATGCTTCTGCTTGAAACAGGCATACGTGTGAGCGAATTAGAAGGGGTTTGCGTGCAAGATATTCTATGGAATGAATCACGTATCCACATAAGAAAAACAAAGACGTACAGAGAGCGTTTAGTGCCTATACAGAACAAAATGAAGCAACAATTACAGAAGTATTTGCAAATCAGAGGAACAACCGAATCTGATGCTTTATTTCTCACCTTAGATGACACCCCAATGAGTAAAAGACAATTCCAGAACAGAGTTACCTATTATGGCAAGCAAGCAAGCAGATTTAAAGGGTGTTAGATGCTCATGCCACACCTTTAGACATACCTTTGCGAAATACAGCGTTAAGAATGGTGCAGGGATTTTTGAATTACAGCAAATTCTTGGACATACATCTATGGAAATGGTTCGAACATATGTAAATCTGTTTAGTGATGATGTTATGGAGAAACATAAAGCATTTTCACCATTAAACGGATTAGAAATCGGTATATAGTGGGAGGGCAATAGAATGAATAAACTTTTAAAACATATTGCCTATTAAACTAAGAAGGTTGCACAGGAAGGAGCGAAGGCACGACCAACTTATATTGGTTTCAGAAATTCGCTTCGCCATGAACGATTATTGATGTATAAGAAGATGCTGAATGAAATGCTAACAAGATGAATATATCTAGGAAATTTCTGTCCTAAAAAGGACAATTATTTCTCACCTATGGAAAAAAGTGTCCAAAAAAGGACAAAAAGTATCATGTATAGAAGAATAGATAGTAAAAGAATAGATAGTTATAAAGGGGTCGCTACGCTCCGACTATGTTGTTCGCTAATGCTCTCCTTTTGTCGCTTCGCTCCTATCTCACTTCGTGAGAATGGGCTTCGCCCTTCTCTTACGAATTTATTTTTTGAAATAGATGTTCTTAACATTTAAAAAGATAAGTATTTTCACTAGTGTTGCATAAATAATGTCTTAATATTCAGTTTAATTGTCTTTCTCGCTTAAAGCCAAAAAAGTAAATACCCAACCAAAGGTGTCTCCATCCATTTGGGAATTTATTTACAATTAGACATTTGCAGCAACGACAATTCCTTTTATTAAGGGATCGTTTTTCCTTCAATCTTACGAAGCCAAACCTGCGCTGGTTTCCACAACGCAGCTTTTAAATAACGGCTAATTTGTAAGGTTTTCCGCTTGCTTTTTGTTTCGACCTGCGCAAGTACATGAAGGCAAAAAACAATAAGGGCAATAAACACTTGATTTTGAATAGCCCATTCACTTTGACCGTAAAACTTTTTGATATTAAGATGTTGCTTTATCTATTTGAAAAACAGTTCTATTGCCCAGCGTGACTTATACATCTCTGATATTTCTTCCGCACTTAAGTCAAAGCGATTTGTGATTAAATGAAGGGTATTTCCTTTTGTATCTATCACTTTTAAAAGGCGAAAGTAGTTTTCAGCACGGTTTTGAGTCGTACCTATCAGAACCATTTGATCCGATAAAACAGTCGAGCCCTCGGGTAGTTTGAAATCATAAACTTCCCTGATAACAGCGTTTTTTCTTAACCTGGAAAGGAAGAAGTACCCTTCATCTGTCATGCGATCAAATCGCTCGTAGTCTAAATAGCCCCGGTCAAAAACATACATGCATTCTTTATCATCCACCAGAATTTCAAGCTGACCACGATCATGTTCTTTTGCGGTGGTCATGATGGCTTTTTCGGGATAGGACTTCCCATCTTCCATGAAAACAAGGCGTAGGTGTAACTTTACTCCTCCCTTTTTCTTACGGAATTTCGCCCATCTATGATTGGTTAAATTAAGTGGCAATGTGCTTGAATCAATGATTTTTAATGGCATAATCAGTTTTTTATAGTGTGTTTTGACATGGATTTGTGAGACTAAATCAAGAAATAGCCTTTGAAACAAATCTGGATTTATTCCGTTTAAGCGCCGTGACAGCTGGGAAATACTAATCGAATCAAGGTCGATTTCTTTTTGAAGTTGGTCATCAAAAAGACAATCACTCAGTGCATGAAGACTTTCGACTTCTTGTAGCTGTGCATAAAGAAGTAATTTTAAAAACGATTCTGTCGTCAACTTTTTCGTATAAAGATCTAATTTCAATGTTTTCACTTGTTCTTCAAACAACGGAAGATTTATTGATGAAAACCATTGTCCAAATGAAGTTTTTCGTGTAACCTTATCCATGGGTTTGTCCTTTATTAATAGATTTGGATGGGTTACCACCTGACATATCTATTATAAAGGACTTTTTCTTTGCGTAAAATAACTTACCTGAACATTTTGAGTATTTTTAATAGTGGAATTAAATTAATGCAACACTAGTGTAAAAAAACCCATTTTTATTAAATTATACATAAATTTTATTAATAAAGATTTTGTATTTCAATAAAATTTTTCATTGTTACTTTTAACCAGTGAAGAGCGTAGAGAGACAGATAATGTCGAACGTAGTAGCACGAGCATTTCTTTATTCAATTCCGTTGTTAAGCGGACTTTCTAAAGAGTTGAGAAAGATTCAAGCTGGAGAAAACAACTTGGAGATGACAGAAGAGAATAAGGGACTTTGCTTGCTATATTGCTTTTGTATTTGGACTAAATGCGAGATAATAATGTTTATTTGGAAATCACTTTGTGCCAAATTTGTACTAAACGAAAGAGAAAACACATAAAAACAAGAGTGGAAAACCTTCTATATTAAAGGACTTTCCATTCTTTTCTTTACTTAGAATATACGTAATACCCCGGCCACCGGTATTAATTGGTCGAGTAAAAAAGGTCTCAACATTATGTTGGGACCTTTTTTCTGTTTGCTTGTAGAATTGAGTAAGTAGGGAGAAATGCCCGAAACCCTGTGCCCTTTATGCTAAAACAGAGTCTTGGATTAGGGACTAATTTCTTGTATTTCCCATATCTGTTGACACCTGAATTTTCTGAATATAGACTGAGACTAGTAAAGTCTTTACTATCATACTTCCCACATCAAAGGAGGCACAAACACTGCCTTTCCAAGGACAAAGAGTAAAAAACGGATAAAATAGGAGGGTGTAATGAAAAAGTTCTTTTATCTTGCATTGACGTCGCTATTGGCTTTGTCTGTCTTTTTCCCGGTGGGCTATGCTGCAAATGCAAAACAGCTTTCTGCACGGGACATCCATTTTAACGCAACAGTCGTAGACGGCCATAACGATACGATGATGAAAGCTGTCAATCCGACTACATGGCTTCCTGAAACCGACATTAGAGGAAATACCGATTTCCATATTGATATTCCAAAGCTGCAAGCTGGAGGACTCAACGTTCCTTTTTTCGCAGCTTATACATCCGGGTATTTTGGAAATAATCCTCGCAGCATCAGCAGAACTTTGGCTTTGATCAATGCACTTTATTGGACGGAAGAACGAAATTCAGATGTGTTAGAAATCACGACATCCCTCAAGGAAATTGAAAAGGCTAGAAGAGGCGGAAAAATTGCTGCCGTACCTACAGTAGAAGGAGCCTATTCCTTGGAAGAGCACAATGCCATTGAATTGCTTCATCAATATTACGATCTTGGAATTAGAGCGCTCGGCTTTACATGGAATTATTCCAATGCGTTAGCGGAAGGTGCCAACAGGGTGTATGGGGATCCAGCCAGGACACCATCCCCTGCAGGTTTAACGGAGCTTGGAAAAGAAGTAGCGCAGGAAATGAACAAACTAGGGATGATTATCGATGTCTCGCATCTTTCCGAACGGTCTTTCTGGGATGTGATTGAGGTTTCAAAAGCCCCGATTATGGCTACCCATTCGGGAACATCCTCATTAAGGAAACACGCTCGCAACCTGACAGATGAACAACTGAAGGCTCTAGCTAAAAATGGCGGTGTCGTGGGAGTTGTTTTTTATCCTGATTTCCTGAAATACGGCTATCCGGATGAGAAAGTGTATATTAAAGATTATGTGGATCATATCGAGCATGCAGTAAAAGTGGCCGGGATTGACCATGTCGCCCTCGGATCTGATTTTGACGGCGGGCCGCTTCCTTCTGACATCAAAGATGCATCCGAGCTTTACAAGGTAACAGAAGAACTTTTCAGGCGTGGCTTTTCCCAGCAGGACATTGAGAAATTACTGGGGAAAAACACACTGCGCCTCCTAAAAGAAGTGGAGAAGGCAGCAGAGCAATATCCTGAGGAAGCAGGCCAGGGACTGACAATTACTCCATCGTTGAAAATGGGTGAGACTGTTCAAGGAAATACCCCGCTTTTAACAGCCCAACTGGATAGAATAAATGGCGCACCAACCGATGAAAACACCCTGAGAGTTATTGTGGACGGAATTCCTTACAGTCCGAAATTTAATAAGGAAACTTCCACGATCTCCCTCCAGCTAAAAGAGCCATTAAAAGAAAAATTTCATGTGGTAACATTTGAAGCGGCCAATACTGCTGGAAAAGTGGAAAAAGAAACAAGAATTTTTTATATTAAGCAATAATCCAAAAGAAGTACCCTGCAGCTATATTCTATATGCTGCCTGGGGTACTTTTCTTTCTTCATCATGATTTGGAGTGGAAGGGAGTAGACCCTTGTGGGATCAGAGTGATAGGTGCAACCCTGCAGGACGCTTACCGCCCGCCCTACGGAAATCAAAGCGACTGGAACGCAAAAAAACACCCCATCATAAGAAAAATAACAAAGGCTACAGCTTCTAAAACTGCAGCCTTCGTTTTTCTGCTATTTGATATTTTGCTCGTGGCGGTCTTGCGGTTTTGCTGCCTTTGGAGTTTTCACTGTCTTTGGTCCTTGATTATCAGGATGTGCAAGGCTGTACACTGCGGTTCCGACGATTTCTGCTACATCGAGGAGCTTTTCCTTGCTGATTTTATCTAGCGTATCTTCAGGCGTGTGGTACCATGGCTCTGTTGGTGTATGAATGAAGCTTGCGGACGGGATGCCAGCCTCAAAGAACGGAACATGGTCACTGCGGCCGCCTTCTTCAAGCGGTGTCGGTAAGCCGTTTAGGCGCTTGCTTGATGCTTGGGAAAGCTGAGAAACGATATTTGGGTTCCCATCGACTGTTTTGATGGAAAGATCTCCGGCATCTTTACTGCCGACCATATCCATGTTGAAATAACCGATAATTTTTCGTGCTTCTTCTTGTGTGAGTGTGCTAACATAGTGCTCTGATCCAAGAAGACCTAGCTCTTCTGCTCCAAATGTGATGAAGCGCAGCTCTGTGTCTGTTGGAATGTCTTTAAATACTCTGGCAAGCTCTAGGACAGAAGCTGTGCCTGATGCATCGTCATTCGCGCCAGGGGCTCCTGGAACGGAGTCATGATGAGCACCCATAAGAATCGCGCCGTCTTTTGCTTTATTTTTATTCGTGGCAGGCTTGGTCGCAATCACGTTATGTGAAGTGCGCTCCCCTGCATCTGCACCTTCAATTTTTAAATTAGCCGTAACCCCGCCTTTTTTGACAACGGCAGCAAGTGCTTCACCCTCTGCTTTTGATAAGGAAAGCACAGGGACATAACGCTTGTCCATTTCGCCAAGCGTACCGTTTAGGGATCCTTCTGCATTATTGTAAATGATAACGCCGGCAGCGCCCGCTTCTGACGCATTGATGACTTTCTCACCGAAAGAGATGCTTCCTCGCTCGATAAGCGCGATCTTGCCTGTCAAGTCTTTTCCAGCAAGCTCTTCTTTCGTTCCAAGCCCTGCAAGGACTAGCTCACCATTAATATCCCCATTTACACTATAGGTAAAAGAATCTGGTTTCAGGTTATCAAACCCTGCTACTTTCAATTCAATTTTACTAGGCGGGGTGTAGCCGATGAAGGTAAACTCCTGGATCTCGGTTTTATAACCATAGGATTCAAACTGTTCCTTCACATAACGAACAGCATTTTCCTCGTCCGGTGTGCCGGCCACCCTTGGAGTCTGGGAGAGGTAGCGGATGTGATTGTATGTGTTTTCCACATTGAGGTTGTTGACCACCTTATGGTCGAAACCAGGGTGCTTTACTTGGCTCTGGACTGCCAATGGTTTTGCATAAATTGCTGCTGGTGCAGTGCTGACAAGCAACCCTGCTGCTACGGCTAACGAAACGATAGGTTTTTTCATGAAAAGCCTCCTTGGGAAATTTTTTCAAGTGAATTCTATTATATTAGGTTCAGAATATTTTAAAAAGATTATTTTCTCCTATTTTTATAGAATAGGAGGGTAATAAAACCAACCTAAGCACTAGGTATTAAAGCCTGATTTCTCGTTCAAATACGGCACTTTATTTTAAGAGCGATGAGGAAAATGGATTTAAAGAAAAAACCGTCAATTAACTTTGACGGTTTAAATGTTTATTATGATGAAACTACTTCATAATTTCCTACTCCGCCATGGATTTGAAGAAACATTTCCATCAGCGATGCTGTCATCTTCCGCTTTTCCTCCAATGGGAGCGATGGGCGATGGTAAATAATCGAGAGAATGTTTTCACTATCTTCCGTTACTGCAGTTCTTTTGGAATCGACATAAGGACTGCCGAACGGATCGGATTCATCACTTGAGAGTATCAATCCTTTGAGGGAGTTTTCTCTGCCGTTAAGACCTTCATAAACTTCTCCGTCCATGCCAATTCTGATGGTGACATCACCCTTTATTTTATCAAGATCATACACGCCAATCGGAACTTGATACTGAAGAGAGAAGAAGTTGTTAAGATCGACAGCGCTATGAACCGATGGGAGAAACTCACCCTTTTGAACTCTACGGTACAGTGCCTCCGCGGAATGGCGGGAACGGTTCGGGTCTCGGCCAGCCAGCTTAAAGGCAGAGCGCCACTCGCCGATTCCCTCAAGCTCTGTTACCTTTTTCCCTTCAAGGTCGAAGTAAAGCGATTCCTGGAATAGCCGAAGCCTGCCTTTTAGCATTTGCGGTGAAGGTCCGATCTGTACACCGGAAAAAGTAATAACGCCTACTGAGAAACCGGGAAGCAGCCCGGATAATTCCTTTAAAAGGGTGACTTCCATTCTTTCCACCTCCAAATTTCGTTGAAAATAGTTTATCATAGGGGAATGTCCAAACATAATGAAACAGATTCTTTCAGGAGGGAAAGCATGGATTTTTGTTTATTCAAGCAGGAACTCATCGAATACAGCAAATCAATCGGAATTGATAAAATCGGCATCGCATCGGCATCCCCTTTTTCAGAAATGAAAAATAGGCTTCTATTACAGCAAGAGCTGGGTTACCAATCTGGCTTTGAAGAGAAAGATATCGAGAAAAGAATAAACCCTGCGCTTATTTTTGATGGGGAGCCGAGAAGTATTATTGCCATCGCGCTTGCGTACCCTTCGAAAATGACGCAGCGGGTTGTGAGCAAGGAAGGGGAGCGGAGAGGAATTTTTTGCAGGGCATCATGGGGAATAGATTACCATGTGCTTGTACGTGAAAAGTTAGAACAGCTAGAGGCATTTATTATGGAAAAAATTCCTTCTGCTAGATGCCGTTCAATGGTAGATACAGGTGAATTAGTCGACAGAGCAGTTGCTGAAAGGGCAGGCATTGGCTGGAGCGGAAAAAACTGTTCCATTATCACTCCGGAGTTTGGCTCGTACGTCTACCTTGGCGAAATGATTACCAATCTTCCGCTAGAGCCGGATGTCCAGATGGAAGACAATTGTGGTACATGCAATAAATGCGTGGAAGCTTGCCCGACAGGAGCGTTAGTGCAGGGCGGACAATTGGATTCCCAACGCTGTATCGCTTTTCTTACGCAAACGAAAGGCTTTTTGCCTGATGAGTTCAGGGAAAAGCTTGGGAACAGGCTTTACGGCTGCGATTCCTGTCAAACTGCTTGCCCTGAGAACAAAGGAAAAGACTTTCACCTTCATTCAAGAATGGAAAGCGACCCTGAGACGATCAAGCCGCTTTTACGGCCCCTGCTTCAAATGGGAAACCGGGAATTCAAAGAGCGCTTCGGTGTTCTTTCCGGTTCATGGAGAGGGAAAAAGCCAATCCAGCGGAATGCTATCATTGCGCTAGCACATTTCAATGATATATCTGCAGTGCCTGAACTGATTGCAGTGCTGAACGAGGATCCGCGGCCAGTACTTAGAGGAACAGCCGCATGGGCTCTCGGAAAAATCGGCGGGGAGGAAGCGAAGGCTGCCTTAACAGAGGCGGCAAGCAAGGAAAAAGAGGAAGAAGTTCTCGCTGAAATTACAAAAGGTTTAGGACTTCTCTCAAATTGAAGGCGGGATATTCATCCCTCCTCTTCTTTTTTCATAAACATAGAGAAGAGGAGGGATGGAATCTTGAGAACCCAATTGCAGCAGCTCTTGGAAAGCCGAGTGCAGCAATGTGTATCCAAGGGCAGCGATTATCCGCATTTTTGCTCCAATATTGAGAGAAAGAAAGCGTGCTTCCGTAAGCGGAACGCTGAAATAGTGAAGGCTGCGGCGACAGGAAAAATCCTCAGGAATTCGGACAATGAGGAGCATGGAAAAGCGGAATATACCGTGCATTTTCAATATTTGATCAAGCAAAAAAACCATTTTTTCATGGAGGAGGAAATTGAGAATAGAATTGCGGAGTTTTATAAAGACATATTGATTGAAGACAAACTTCAACATGCAGAAACGGAAAAGAAAGAAAATGCTCCAGATTTATCAAGAGTGCTGCCTGTTTCAGTGGAAGAAAGAGAGCGCGCGATAAAGGGCCGTCAGAAATATAATCGCCTTAAGGCTGTACAGTATGCTGAAAGATGGTGGAATGAGAACAACCCTGCCTTTTTCAGCTTCGGTGATGACTGCACCAATTACATTTCCCAGTGTCTCTATGCCGGTGGAGCACCAATGCATGGCTATCCGAAGCGAGGGGATGGCTGGTGGATGAAAAACAATGATTGGAGCTACAGCTGGACAGTAGCGAATGCGTTGAGGATTTATCTTTCCAGGCCGAAATTCGGACTGAAAACGAAAGAAATGGAGAGCGCAGAACAATTGCTCCTCGGTGATATTATCTGCTACGACTTCAACGGGGATGGCCGCTACGACCATACAACCATCGTGACAGCAAAAGATGGGGATGGAATGCCGCTCGTCAATGCTCATACGACCAACAGCCGGGGAAGGTATTGGTCGTACGAAGATTCCACTGCTTATACACCTGAAATCAAATACCGTTTTTTCTCTATCCTCAACGAGCAATAGGAGCTTGTAGAAGGATCCTCGAGTGGTATAATAACATAGAGATGATAATCGAGGTGAATATTGTGGGATTGCATGTCGTACTATACCAGCCGCAAATCCCGTCCAATACAGGCAATATTGCAAGAACCTGTGCGGCTACGGGAACGACGCTCCATTTGATCAGGCCGCTTGGTTTTTCGACCGATGATAAGATGCTAAAGCGAGCAGGACTGGATTATTGGGAATTCGTAAACGTCATTTATTATGACTCGCTCGGAGAGTTCCTTTCAAAAAATGAAGGCGGCGAGTTCTATTATTTATCAAAGTACGGAAAGAAAAGCTATACATCCTTTGACTATAGCGTTAAGGAGCAGGATTACTACTTCATTTTTGGGCGGGAGACAACCGGCCTTCCAAAAGAACTGATTGAAGCACAGAAAGACCGCTGTCTTCGGATTCCGATGACGGATCATGTCCGTTCACTGAATTTATCCAATACAGCGGCAATCCTTGTCTATGAAGCGTTGAGGCAGCAGGATTACCGCGATTTATGCTAGACAAGCATCATGTCAGAACGTTCAGAGTTATAAGGTAGAATGGAATTAGCGGTCTCTCCTATTTTGTCATCATTCAGAAGTTAGTTTTGAAATAACAAAAAGCTGCCGAAAAATTTTCGGCAGCTTTTTGTTATGGATGCTTATTTCTTGCTTACTCCCGGCTTATCATTGTAACCAGCTGTGAAGATGGCGGAAAGGAACGCTGCCGTCACGCCAAGAATTAAAAGTAGTTTCATACAAAATGCCCCCTTATGTTCCGGATTTTACCCATATGAATTTTATTATAGCCTAAAGCTGTCCAACTGTGAATGAAAACCTATTTTCGGATTTTCCCGAAAAAGGACTAGAATGTTCAGGAGAGGAGTTTGCATGTTCAATTTTCCTTCCGCATAGAGTGTATTAATCGCCAACTCATGATAATCGCGACAACAGGGAGGTACAAATGGATATTTTGAAAAAGATTGAATCGCTCCGCGTAGAGGAAGAGAAGCTGAAATGGGAAGGGTCTTTCAAGGAATATCTCAAAATTGTAAAAGAGGAGCCGTGGGTAGCGCAATCAGCACATTCAAGGGTTTACAATATGATCAAGGATGCGGGTATTGAAGAGGAAAAAGGAATGCGCAGTTACTCATTTTTCCGTTCCCAGTTGTTCGGACTGGAAGAGGCGTTGGAACGTCTTGTGGAAGAATATTTCCACCCTGCGGCTAAGCGGCTTGATGTAAGGAAGCGAATCCTCTTGTTGATGGGTCCGGTTAGCGGCGGTAAATCAACGCTAGTTACGATGCTAAAAAGAGGGCTAGAAGCATATTCGCGTACGGAGAGAGGGGCTATTTACGCCATTAAAGGCTGCCCAATGCATGAAGATCCGCTCCATTTGATTCCGCATCACCTTCGCAAGGATTTTTACGAAGAATACGGCATCCGGATTGAAGGCAATCTATCGCCGCTGAATTCAATGCGCCTTGAACAAGAGTATGAAGGCAGGATTGAGGATGTGGTAGTTGAAAGGATTTTCTTCTCTGAAGACAAGAGAACAGGAATTGGAACGTTCAGTCCATCAGATCCGAAGTCTCAAGATATTGCTGATCTTACCGGCAGTATCGATTTCTCGACGATTGCGGAATATGGGTCCGAGTCTGATCCAAGAGCTTACAGGTTCGATGGCGAATTAAATAAGGCAAACCGTGGGATGATGGAATTCCAGGAAATGCTGAAATGCGATGAGAAATTTCTCTGGCATCTGCTGTCACTGACCCAGGAAGGAAATTTCAAGGCAGGAAGATTTGCGTTGATCAGTGCGGATGAACTAATTGTCGCTCACACTAACGAAACGGAATACCGTTCATTCATTTCTAATAAAAAGAACGAAGCGCTGCACTCTAGGATTATTGTGATGCCAATTCCATATAATTTGAAAGTGACGGAAGAAGAGAAAATTTATGAAAAAATGATCAGGGAAAGCGATGTGGCAGACGTTCATATTGCACCACATACGTTAAAAGTGGCTGCAATGTTTACGATCTTGACAAGGTTGAAGGAGCCGAAAAAAGGTGATATTGACCTTGTGAAAAAGATGAGATTATATGATGGGGAAAGCGTGGAAGGGTTCACAAGCACTGATGTGGAAGAACTGAAAAAAGAGTACCAGGACGAAGGTATGAGCGGGATTGATCCAAGGTATGTGATTAACCGTATTTCCTCCACGATCATTCGCAAGGATGTCAAATCGATCAATGCGCTTGATGTACTGAGATCGCTGAAAGAAGGACTCGACCAGCATCCATCTATTTCGGCGGAGCTTCGCGAACGGTATTTGAACTTTATTTCTGTCGCTCGTAAAGAGTATGATGAACTTGCCAAAAAAGAAGTCCAAAAAGCGTTTGTCTACTCGTATGAAGAATCCGCCAAGACGCTGATGGATAATTATCTCGATAACGTTGAAGCATACTGCAATAAGGCAAAGCTCCGCGATGTGCTCACAGGAGAAGAAATCAATCCGGATGAAAAGCTGATGCGCTCTATTGAAGAGCAAATTGGCATTTCTGAGAATGCAAAGAAAGCATTCCGTGAAGAAATACTTATCCGCATCTCCGCATATGCGCGCAAAGGCAAGCGGTTTGATTATAATTCCCATGACCGTCTCCGTGAAGCAATCCAAAAAAAGCTGTTTGCTGACCTAAAGGATGTCGTAAAAATCACGACCTCAACAAAGACGCCGGATGAAACTCAGTTGAAGAAAGTCAACGAGGTAGTTGCCCGCCTGATTGACGAGTATGGATACAACTCTACCTCTGCGAATGAACTGCTCCGCTATGTCGGAAGTCTGCTTAACCGCTAAAATTAGATTTCCTAAAGGGGAGCTTTTTCAAGTACTAGGTTTGTATGCCAAGAAAACAGGGTATTGTTAGTTCAAGAGGTGATTGCAATGAAAAAAGCAGAATTGCCAAAAAATCATGTGCCGGAAAACGGAAGTATGGCAGCTAATGAAGAAGAGATGGAGAACCTTGGAAAACAGATGGAACACCGGAGGACTGGCGAAGAGTTGAAAGCAGAGTACGGAAAAACACCAGACCCTGAACAATATAAAGAACTGAATGAAAAAGCTTAGCGAACATTGCTAGGCTTTTTTCCATGATGAAAACGGGCTTGTCTGCTCCTTGGAAGACTGTCTAATTGTCTTAATTATTAGTAAATTATTCCCCCTATCTGCATAAGATAGAGTAATTACAGTTATTAGCAATGTGTTTTTTCATCGAGTTATAGTATGCCAAAAAAGGAAAAAGTGTTACGGGAAAAACCAATAAGAACAGGAGGGGTTGAAGATGACTGAAGAAAACAGCGGCCAGTTTGTGATTTCCCAGGAAGATTGGTCCCTCCACCGGAAAGGCCATGATGACCAGCAGCGCCATCAGGAAAAAGTGCAGGAAGCAATCAAAAACAACCTTCCTGACCTGATTTCCGAGGAGAGCATCGTCATGTCCAACGGCAGGGAGGTAGTAAAGATTCCGATTCGGTCTCTGGATGAATATAAGATTCGCTATAACTATGATAAAAACAAACATGTTGGCCAGGGAAAAGGAGATAGCAAGGTCGGGGATGTGGTTGCACGCGACAGTTCAGGAGAAAAGGCTCCGGGTAAAGGACAGGGTGCGGGAGACCAGGCCGGAGAGGATTATTATGAAGCAGAAGTCTCCATGATGGAGCTGGAGGAAGCGCTTTTCAGTGAGTTAAAGCTTCCGAATTTGAAGCGGAAGCAGAACCAGGAACAGACTATACAGGACATTGAATTCAATGATATCCGCAAGACAGGATTAATGGGTAATATTGACAAAAGGCGAACGATGATGTCTGCATACAAGCGAAACGCTATGACAGGAAAGCCAGCTTTTCATCCGATTTACAAAGAGGACTATAAGTTTAAAACATGGAATGAAATCATCAAGCCAGACTCTAAAGCGGTCGTGCTGGCAATGATGGACACAAGCGGTAGTATGGGGATATGGGAAAAGTATATGGCAAGGAGCTTTTTCTTCTGGATGACCCGATTTCTGCGGACGAAGTACGAAACCGTTGATATTGAGTTCATTGCGCATCATACCGAAGCAAAAGTTGTAAGTGAAGAGGATTTTTTTTCAAAAGGGGAGAGCGGTGGAACGATTTGCTCTTCTGCCTATAGAAAGTCCCTTCAGCTTATTGATGAAAAATATGACCCTCAAAAATTCAATATTTATCCTTTCCACTTTTCAGACGGTGATAACCTTACCTCGGATAATGCCCGCTGTGTCAAACTGGTTGAACAGCTGATGAAGGTATCGAACATGTTTGGATACGGTGAAGTCAACCAGTATAATCGCCACTCGACCCTTATGTCCGCATACAAAAACGTCAAAGACGAGAAATTCCGCTATTTTATCCTCAAGCAAAAAGCCGATGTGTTCCATGCCATGAAGAGTTTTTTCCGCGATGAATTGCGGGAGAAGATGGCTTGAACTATTGAGGGAGTTTTATACGTTTAAAGAATAATAGCACAGTCCACTGTCATGGTCTGTGCTAAGATTTTTTAGCAGAAGAGAAAAATAGGTTTATTTAGCCCAATTTTTTATCTGCTAACTCTGAAATGGAAAGTAACTCTAGTACATCAATACTTGTAATACAAGTATTCCCCCGCCAAAAACTAGAACAAAAAGTACTACTGGCCAAACAAACTTGAACCAATGAGAATACCTCATATTCAGCATTTGTAATGTTGCCATGACTAGTCCAGTCGGTGCCAAGAAGAGCATAGCATACTGTCCAAATTGATATGCAGTAACAATTACAAAACGCGGGATATCTACTGTGTCAGCTAAAGGTGCAAGGATAGGCATGGAAAGAACAGCTAATCCTGAAGACGACGGAACGATAAATCCTAGGATAAAGAAAATGAATAACATTACCAGAATAAACAATGGCCCACTTACATTCGCAACAAGAGAGGATGAAAAATGAAGTATCGTGTCAGAAATCAAACCTTCATTCATCACGAGGTTAATACCCCGAGCTAGACCGATGATCAAGGAAACCCCAACTAAACTCGCAGCGCCGTTTACAAACGCATCGACAACGCCATTCTCGCCAATTCCGTTTTTTCCTGTAGCTGTTAAGAACATAATGATGATAGCAAATGTTAAGAAGGAAGAAGCCATGGTTGGAAACCACCAGCCCAACTCCATTACGCCCAATACCATAAGCGGGAATCCTACGACGAACAATGTCAATATCAATTTTTTTCGCACTGTAAAGGCAGAATGTTCGCTGCTGTCGGCAGATGCTACTAACCACATTTTATTGAATTCTTCACGATCTTCATAAGAATAGGAGAAAGTAGGATCTTCTTTCACTTTTTGAGAATACCAACGTAAATAAATAACGACAAAAACTGTTGCAACAGCTAGCCCGCCGAGCCTCCAAGAAAGCCCTTCAGTGAAGCTTATACCAGCAGCATTGGATGCAATGACTACAGAGAAAGGGTTAATCGTGGAGAAACAGGTACCAACAGAGCTTGCTAAGAATATTGCGCCTACACAAACGATAGAATCATACCCCATCGCTAAAAATACCGGAACTAAAATTGGATAAAATGCGACGGCTTCTTCCTCGATGCCGCATAAAGTTCCACCGATAACCATCAAAATAGAGACGATAAATATGAGCATAAACTCACGGCCCTTTGTTTTTTTCGTCAAAGCGATAAGGCCGGATTCAAACGCACCGCTTGCTTTGACGACACCAATCAAGCCGCCTAATACAAAAATAAATACCATAATATCAACAGCTTCAATTGTTCCGCGAACCATGCTGCTTGTTATGTCTTCAGGTCCTGCAGGCTGTTGTTCCAGTCTTTGATACGTGTCCGGAATGGAGATTGGCTTCGTAATTCCTCCTGAAGTAAACTGTTTGATGTCAATCTTAACATGGAGTTTATCAAGCTCTTCTTGCGTGCTAGGGACACTTGTAACTTTTCCATAAGGATCCGTGATGGTTAATTTAGAACTAGACTGATCATAAAATAACTTTGAATAAGACCCTGCCGGAATAGTCCAAGTCGCTATTACAGCAACAATAGTTAAGACAAACAAGATGACAAAGGCTCCAGGCATTCTTAATTTAAATCTTTTTTTAGGGCCCTTTTCTGTTTTGTTTGCTTCACTTACCGTGTTCATAAGGTCATCTCCTCTGTAAAAATATAATCGTAAAAAGGTTGTATTTTTGGAAGGTTTTAAAGTGAGTAAATTATTTTATTATGATGTTGAGCTTCAGAGAAAAAGTTATATCCATTCTCTTTAAAGTTAGTGATTAATATTTTATTAATTTGATTATGTGTAAGGATTAAGGAGAAATGGGTAGTTTTTGATAAGTGAAACTCCACCTGCTAGTGAAGTTCCACTTATCAGAACAGCAGTTGTAATTTGATCGTCAATATTACCCCTTAAGAACTGCCATTAATTTATTTGTTAATACGAGTACCAACTTTTCCAGCTAAGGCTTCATCAAGGTTGTCTAGTGAAGTAATCAGCGCAGTCCCGCTTGGATTCTCATCTAAAAAGTATAAGCAAGCCTCAACTTTAGGCAGCATACTTCCTTTGGAAAATTGATTTTCCTTTATATACTCTTTTAATTGCTGACTGTTGGTTTCAGTTAATGCCAATTGATTTTCTTTTCCATAGTTCACGTAGACAAAGTCAACAGCGGTGAGAATGATCAATTGATCTGCAGCGATTTTTCCAGCCAAGAGTGCACTCGATTTATCTTTGTCAATAACTGCTGGAACTCCTCTGTATTTGCCACGCTCTTTCACAACAGGCACACCGCCACCGCCGCCTGCAATTACTAAAGTATTAGCTTCAATTAAATGGTTAATGCTTTTAAACTCTACGATTTCTTTTGGTAATGGCGAAGCTACAACTCTCCGGTAACCACGACCAGCATCCTCAACAAAAACGTAGCCTTTTTCCTTCGCAATTTTTTCTGCAGTTGTCTTATCGTAAAATAATCCGATTGGCTTGGTGGGACTAGCAAAAGCTGGATCGTCCGGATCGACCTCGACTTGAGTAACCAATGTTGCTACTTCTTTTGTCAAATTATTTTTGCTCAATTCGTTTTGTAAACTTTGCTGCAAATGATAGCCAATGTAACTTTGGCTCATCGCTCCGCATTCTGGAAACGGAAAAGCTGGAGATTGCCCGTGTTCCGCTGCATAGTTCATCGCTAGATTGATGGTGCCTACCTGAGGGCCATTACCGTGGCTGATCACCACTTGGTGGCCTTTGGAAATCAATCCTACAAGAGAAGCTGCTGTTTGTTGAACCAGCTTTAATTGTTCTTCAGGGGAATTGCCTAGTGCATTTCCGCCTAAGGCAACTACAATCTTAGACATTTCGTTTCCTCCTTAGTCTCCTAATGTTGCAACCATGATAGCTTTAATAGTATGCATTCTATTTTCCGCTTCTTGGAAAACAACGGAGGCAGCGCTTTCAAATACTTCGTCACTGACTTCCATTTCTTTCAATCCATATTTTTCGAATATCTCTTTCCCTACTTTGGTTTCTAAATCGTGAAAAGATGGTAAGCAATGCTCAAAAATCACATGAGGGTTTTGCGTTTTTTCCATCATTTCTTTCGTAACACGATAAGGTTCTAATAATTTGATTCGCTCTACCCACACTTCGTCAGGTTCTCCCATGGATACCCAAACATCTGTATAGATGACATCAGAATGCAGTACACCTTCATCGATATCATCTGTGACTAAAATGGATGCACCGGTATCAGATGCTATTTCCTGACATTTAGCTAATAATTCAGGAGCCGGATTTAGTTCACTAGGACAAACCAAATGGAATGTCATACCCATCAGTGAAGCGCCAATCATCAATGCATTTGCTACGTTGTTGCGTCCGTCACCTACATATGTAAAATGAATTTGATTATAAGGCTTCTTCAAGCATTCTTTAGCAGTTAAGAAGTCTGCCAATACTTGTGTAGGGTGATCTTCATCCGTTAAGCCATTCCATACTGGAACGCCGGAATATTTAGCTAAAGTTTCTACGGTTCGCTGCGAGAACCCGCGATACTCGATGCCGTCATACATTCCGCCAAGTACTCGAGCAGTATCTTTAACGCTTTCCTTTTTCCCCATTTGACTCCCGGTAGGTCCTAAATAGGTGACGTGTGCACCTTGGTCATAGGCTGCCACTTCAAAAGCACAGCGAGTCCGGGTGGAATCCTTTTCAAAAATCAATGCGATATTTTTGCCGGATAATTTCTTTTGCTCAATACCTGCATATTTAGCTCTTTTTAAATCTTCAGACAGGTTTAACAAAAATTCCATTTCTTTTGGTGAAAAATCCAGCAATGTCAAAAAGCTTCGGTTTCGTAAATTTTTCATTATTTGTTCCTCCTTTGAAGTTTATTAAAGACTATAATCAAAGTGTATTTCGAAGCTTCAGAAAGCTTCAAGAAGCTTCGGAAAGTTATTGGAGGATTTTTTATGCAGCTTCTTTCCGGCAACATTAATCAGGATAAAATAAAGAGAATAGGCGTTGCTGCAACTAGTATCGCATTGGCGGCGCAAGTAAATATGCCGTTTTTTGTGGATGGCTTCATTTTGACATTGTCCGTTATTTTATTACCCGTTTTTTTGTACTTTAATGATGATCTCAATCCGGTACCGTTAACAATCGGAATTGCCATTGCTTCCCCTTTTTTTCGAGGTCTTCTTCTTTTTATCACCAATAATTATTCTATCCCCAAAATTGCTCAGTTCGTATTTACTGATATAGCTTTTTATCTTTGCTATGGGTGTCTGTATTATTTTTTATACTGGCATCGCACCTATCGCAATGATAGTTCTTTCTTTTTTACTATTTTGCTATGTGATTATATCTCTAATATCTTAGAAATTAGTCTTCTATTAAATTTTTCCAATTATAGTCTGAGTTTATTTAAAATATTGTTTTTAGTGGCGCTGGTACGTACGCTTATCAGTTGCTTTAGTGTGTTTATGTATCATTACTTTACGCTCATGATTAGAAAAAAAGGGCATGAGCAGCGGTACTATCACTTTTTGTGGTCCGTTTCAGCAGTGAAAAGCGAAGTGTATTTTATGAATAAAAACATTAACGAAATCGAAAGAATTATGAAAAATGCCTATTTACTCAATAAAGAGCTTTCTACTGAAAACCCTTCCAGCGAAAATGGAAATATTGCGTTAAATATTGCAAGAGACGTACATGAAGTAAAGAAAGATTATCAAAATGTGATCAAAGGTCTGGGGAGTTATTTTGAAGTAGCAAATTCGCCATCTATGCGTTTAAGTGAAATACTAAAAATTGTCTTGATGAATTCACGCAGTTTTATAAGGGAAAGAGAATTCGATATTTTGATAGCGGTGAAGAACCAAATTGATCTGCAAATACATAATCACTACTACCTTGTGTCCATCTTGTCTAATATTATTTCAAATAGCATTGATGCGATAGGAACACAGCATGGAGGTTCCATAACAGTAATTGTCGAGGATCAGGGAAAGCAGCTGCAAATAAGTTTTTCTGACAACGGTCCTGGTATTCCTTTGGAAATTAGAGACATGATTTTTCAACCTGGTTTTTCTACTAAATTTAATCAATATACTGGAGATATTTATCGAGGGATTGGCTTGTCTCACGTGAAGATGATTATGGAAGAACAATTCGGAGGCAATATAAAATTTATTTCTGAAGAAGGAAGAGGAACGGTCTTCTTTTTAACTTTTAACAAGGAAAAACTAACTGTGGAGGAACAGTCATGAAATTTTATATTATTGATGATGACCTTTCAATCATTATGATCTTGCAAAGAATCGTGGAAGAAGACATGAACAGCCAGGTAGTTGGAACATCCTTATCTCCTAAAAAAGCTTTAAATGAGCTGATGCTAATGAATGTTGATATTGTATTAGTAGATTTGTTAATGCCCGAGCTGAATGGTATTGCATTAGTACAAGCACTCTGCAAGGTGAAGCCTGAGTTGAAATTCATTATGATTTCCCAGGTGCGCGATAGCGAATTGAGAGAAGAAGCTTATAAAGCAGGCGTTGAATTTTTTATTGATAAACCAATCAATATTTTTGAGGTTCGAACAATTGTTGATCGGGTGAAACAAAGCATAATGATGGAACAAAAACTGAAGAATATTCAAAATTTGTTAGGAAATCCTTCTGATAGCTATTCAAGCATAAACCGAGACCATTTTAATGAAATGAAAAAAAAGGTCCGATCAATATTAGGATATTTGGGAATAACTTCTGAAGCAGGTTATGCAGATATATTAAATATTAGCCATATAATGATCGAGCAAAATATTTCCTTTAATTCTATCAACTTTAATGAACAATTTGCAGTAGATTCTCATGGGAAGAAAATTATTTTTCAGCGTATTAGACGAGCTATAAAAAAGGGTATGGTAAACATCGCTAATTTATGCGAAGACGATTTTGAAAATGAATTAACGATGGAGTATACGAACGCTCTTTATGGTTATAAAAACATCCATAGAGAAATTCTCTATCAACAAGGAAAGTCAGCAACTGGCGGCAGTGTATCCTTGAAACAATTTTTTGATGGATTAGTGATGCAGGCAAGTATGTAGGGTAGCGAGAATAAGTTCTATTTTAACATGCTCGTCTTACCACAAGAGTAATGTTATGATGGAGATGTAAAGGAGGCGGGAGTATGGGAATATCCAATATAGGTGTACCTGGATTGATTATTTTACTCGTTATTGCTTTGATTGTATTCGGTCCAAGCAAACTGCCTGAAATCGGCTCTGCATTCGGAAGGACTTTGAAGGAGTTCAAAAAATCCGCAAAAGGGCTGGTAAGTGACGATGAGGATGATAAACGTGATAAGGATAATGAAAAAGTAACAAAGTAGTATAGCAAAAGGGGGTGCCGGAATGGCACTTCTTTTGTATGAAATAAAATCCCCCCAAATAAATAGGAAGGTGGGACCTGTTTATGCTAGGATATAAATACATTAGAGTTGCCTATGCTCGCGTTACAAAGACCTATTTATAGAGAGGTGTCCGCATTTGCCAAATTCGAAGTATTTCCGCTTGGGGTATGGGATTATTGTTTTTCTTATCATCGTTCTTTTGGCTTCAAAGGTAGATTTTATCTTCAAGCCGCTCGGAATATTTTTTCAAACATTATTCCTCCCTTTTTTAATCTCAGGAGTCATTTATTATTTGTTAAGGCCTATCGTAAACTTCCTTGATACGAAAAAGGTTCCAAGAGCATTGGCCATCGTTGCAATTTATCTTCTGTTTATCGGGCTGGGAATAGCGCTTGTTCTCGTTGTGGGCCCTGAATTGCAACGCCAGTTCAAAAGCCTTGTGGATAACTTTCCAGACCTGGTGGGGAGCCTGCAAAAAGAAATCCTTGCCCTTCGTGACAGCGGCTGGTTTTCACGATTCCAGGAAAACCAGTATATGTCGCTTGACGAGATCAGCGAGCGGGTCACCACGTTTATCCGCTCAAATGTGTCCAATATATTCAGCCAGGTAACAAATGTAATCGGAGTGATTACAAGCATTGTCACGGTGATTATCACCGTTCCTTTCATTGTTTTTTACATGCTGAAGGATGGGGAAGGTGCATCCCGGCATATTCTTAAATTCCTTCCATACCTGCAGGCGAAGGAAGCCAGGAAAATACTAAAGGATTTGGATGAAGCCTTAAGCTCTTACATCAAGGGCCAGGCGCTTGTCTCCTTCCTCGTTGGAGCAATGATGTATGTTGGCTATTTAATCATCGGCCTTGAGTACTCACTCGTCCTTGCGGTTGTGACGATGCTGACAAATGTCATTCCGTTCATTGGTCCATTCATTGGTGTCATTCCAGCAGTAATCATCGGCTTTTTGACATCACCGCTCATGGCAGTGAAAGTTGTGCTTGTCGCGGTTGTCGTACAGCAGATAGATGGGAATCTGACTTCTCCATATATCATGGGACGCAAGCTGGATATCCATCCATTGACAATTATCCTCCTGCTCCTTGTAGCTGGCAGCCTAGCAGGGCTGTTGGGAATGATTCTAGCCGTGCCGACATACGCAGTATTGAAAGTAGTCGCAAGCCATGCGTACAGGCTCTATAAGCTTCAAAAAACTAAGGAAAACAAATTGGAATTAGAATAGGAAACTTTAAACTGGAGACAAACTTGGTGGAAATCGAGTTTGTTTTTTTGTTGAGGGAGAAAGGTGAAAACGAAGTGGTTGAATACGGAATAAAAAGCCATTACCATTTCCGAATATTAGAAAGAGCGATGGCTTTTACTAGATACCAGAACAATTTCAAATTGCTATTTTTTCTTCCGGGATTTATTGTTCTTAATTATATCGGATATCTTTTTTTCATTGCTGTTTGAGTTGATAATTCGCACGAGGTCGATCATACTTTCAGTTTCCTGTTCTTCTGTCATGCGATTCTTCTCTTCTGCCATCTCGTGTTACCCCCTTTTACTCTATAGTATTACCCTTCAAGATGAAGGAAAAACATTTGTCCGACAAATGTACAAAATGTCGTGCATTTTCCATGAGTGTAATTCTCAAGAAGATGGTATATTGTAAGTAGTAAACATGACTATGTCGAAAAATGAATCAATGACAAAAAACCTTATATTTTAACAAATAAATAATGGAAGACAGGAGATGCCATGAAACACGAATATGAAATTGCTTGGGTAACAGACAGTACGGCTAGCCTTACGAAAGAATTTATTGAAAACAACCACGTCTTTGTTGTTCCACTCAGCATCGTCTTCGGTGAAGATTCCTATTTAGAAGGAATCGACATCACAGAAGAGGACTTTTATCCGAAGCTTGCTGCGTCAAAAGTTCTGCCGAAAACTTCCCAGCCTGCTATCGGGGAATTTGTGGAGCTTTATAAAAGCTTGAAAGAGAAGTACAAGCATGCGATTGCTATCCACGCATCGAGTGCCCTTACAGGAACATACCAATCTTCTGTGGTAGCTTCAGGTATGGTTGATTACAATGTCGAAGTGATTGACAGCAAAATCGGTTCCTATCCTTTGGGGAAAATGATTGAGATAGGTGTTCAGATGCAAAAGGAAGGAAAGTCATATGATGAAATCATCCATCATATGCGAGGACTTCCTGAGAAAGCCAGACTGATGATGGCACCAGGAAGCCTTGAGCAGCTTCATAAGGGCGGACGTCTTTCCACCACACAAGTAATTCTGGGGAGCATGATCAAGCTAAAGCTTATTGTTCACTTCGAAGACGGAAAAGTTGTTCTCCTTGATAAAATCAGAACAGAGAAAAAAGTGAAAGAAAAGCTTTTTTACATTTTTTCCGAAGAGGCACATCGAGTCAAGGAAGTTAGTGTCATTCATGGCAACGTGCAGGATCTGGCAGAAGAATGGCAGCGGGATCTTCAAGCACTGTATCCTGGTATATCAGTCACCACGACTAAGTTCAGTCCCGTTCCTGGCGTCCATACAGGCCAAGGAACAATCGGCCTTGCATGGTTGGCGGAATAGAAGAAAAAGGAAACCACTTTGGTTTTCCGCTTTGCTGCATTAGAGAAGAAGGTGAAATCGCTACTCTCTTTTTCAGCCTTTTGCACTTCATGTGGCAGGAGATAAGGAGCAGCGTAAAATTGGTTTGTCAAAGTGGTGGCGGGGGAATTATGAATAAATAGTGAACAAACTGGAGAAATTCCCATTTCACAAGGTTAAATCACTATAATGATAGTGAATAATAATGGAGGTGTCCGAAGTGAACATCACAACTATTATCGAGCTTGAGAACAAAGAAGTCGAAGAAATTGCTGGTGCAAAACTTGTGTTCTCTCAAGAGGAAGTCAACAGCCAAATTGTAGAAACATGTGTAGAGTGCTTTAAGTATGAAGGTATTGATGAATGTGTGGATACTGAAGAAACGATGGAAAAAGTTTTTGAAAAGCTGAAGGAGAAAGCAATCATCCCAAAAAGCGTAACGGAATTCTCTTATCAAATGCCGTCATGTGAAAAAATGAAAAAAGCGGAGTATACAGATGCAGATATGCCGCAAAAAGTAATTTTGACTTTTTCTATGTAAGAAGCTCTTTTAAGGGCTTCTTTTTTTATCAGCCTGCTTTCAGCTTGAAAGCAGGCTGATAATATGGGGAAGGGCTTCACGAAGGCTGGAAGCTTGGCTGTCTGCCTTTGTTTCACCTTCGCCGATGAAAACGGTTTTGCAGCCCGCTTTTTTACCAGCTTCAATATCGCGCTCGTGATCCCCGACCATCACACTCTTTTCCAGATTGAGATGATGGCGCTCTGCTAGATCCAACAGCATGCCTGCATTTGGCTTTCTGCACGTGCAACCCTCTTTCGGTTTGTGAGGGCAGTAGACAGCCTCCCGAATTTTTCCGCCCTTTTCCCCAACAAGTTCAGCTAATCTTTGATGAATTTTGATAAGCTCTTTTTCTTTCATAAAGCCAAGTCCGACACCGCCTTGGTTTGTTACAATGAAAACATCAAGATTAGCTTTAGTCAACTCGGCAACTGCCTCTGCTGCTCCTTCAAGAAGATAAAGATCTTCCGGGCGGTTGACGAATTTCACTCGCTTTGAAAGTACCTCGTTCAATACACCATCTCTGTCCAAAAAAACTGCTTGCTTCAATAGTTGCCCCCCTTTTTTGATCACAAAATGATTTCTGTTGCTTTTTGATGTCGCGAAACAAATTTGTTGTCGGTTACCCAGAACCTCCAGGGATAATCCCTTGCCTCCTCAGATGAGTCAATGCCAATCCGTTTCCCGGCAGAGATGCCGGATGGTTTAAAGCCTTCGGCGAGAAAAAGGGGAGGAACAGCGAGAAAATGTCCATAATCCTCCATCGTAATTCCAAGCGCTTTTGTCAGCTTCCCTGGTCCGTTTGTCAAATCTCGATCTGTTATTACATTGCGCCTTTCCCGCATGAATTCCAGCCCAATTGCTGGCTCAAGGGCACGAATTAAAACAGCTTCCGGCTTTTCCTGTTCCCCGCTGACAACATTTACAAGGCAATGCGTATGCATGACATATGTGTAAGCGAACCCAGGTTCTCCGAACATTACCTCTGTCCGCTTCGTTCTCCGATTAAGATAGCTATGGGCAGCCTTGTCAATCGGTCCAATATACGCTTCCGTCTCCACAATGTAGCCCGCAGTCGTTTCATCACTGTTCTCCTTTACAAGTAATTTTCCTAGGAGAGATTTGGCAAGTTCGAGGGTAGGCTGATGAAAAAAATCCCTGTGCAGCATGTTTGCCCCAAGTATTGTTTTTTGTTTCATGATACATCACCTGATTCCTTTCCATTATTGTATACCCAATAATCAATGATTATATTTTTTTGTAAAAGAAGAACAGTCTATCATGGTGATTAAATGATATAATGGGAAGGAATTTATTGTCTCAATAAGGAGAGATGTACATAGATGTGGAAAAAATGGATTTGGACAACCGTTTTGGTTGCCCTCGTCATCTTCCTCATCCCATATAGTCTTCCGCTGCTGTTTGCGCTACTTACAGCCGCGATGCTTGAAGGGATGATCCAGAAACTGATAACGAAAATGCGTTTCAACAGATTGCAGGCCGTCCTTACGGTTTTTACAGGGTATGTTCTGCTGATTGGCATGGTAGGCTATAATCTCATTTCGATTACAGCACAGCAGGCGGTTTCCCTTTCTCAAAGGACACCAACGTTTGTGAAAGATTTTTATAGATCGGTCATCCTGCCGCTGGTTGGAAAATGGGAATTCTATTCTCAAAAGCTTCCAACTGACGTTTTCCTCTCCATTGAGGGAACGATCGAAAGCAATGTCAACGCACTTGATGCGTTTTTACAAAGAGTGGTGGAAAGCCTATTAAATTTTCTAACATCCATTCCAGTTTTTTTAATTGAAGTTCTTATTTACTTAATCGCACTGTTTTTGATTAGCTTGGAGTGGCCGCAGTTAAAGGCCAAGCTTGAAACACATTTGAAAGAACAGACAAAGAACAAGTTGTACCTCGTCACAAGGCAGCTCAGTAAAGCCGGGCTCGGTTTCATTAAGGCTCAGGTAATATTGAGCGCTATCACGTATATCATGGCATTCACTGGGCTCTCGATATTAAAGGCGCCTTATGTGGGACTGCTGTCCATCCTTATTGTGATCGTCGATATTCTGCCGATACTCGGGACAGGTTCGGTTCTTGTTCCTTGGGCAGTTGTTGCCATTCTGCAAAACAATCATTTCCTGGGTATTGGCTTAATCATTCTCTTTGTTGTTATCACCGTTGTTCGAAGGGTGATTGAACCAAAGATTTATTCAACGAATCTTGGGATATCACCGCTTGCATCGCTGATCAGCATGTATATCGGTTTTAAGCTGCTCGGGATTGCAGGGGTATTGATTGGCCCAACGATTATCATTGTCTACGATACGCTTAGAAAAGCAAATATCATCAATATAAAGTTCAAAATTTAAAACGTATTATGGAAAAGAACCGTGGAGGGATGAAGATTCCACGGTTCTTTTCTATGCTTAATTGTGGCGAAACTGGCCTGATCGCCATTTGCCGAGCGGAAGACGAAGAGTGAACTCTGTGCCTTTTTGCAGAGCGCTCTTTGTTTCGATTGACCCGCCCATTTCCTGAATAACTTTATAGACGACTACCATTCCTAGTCCTGTTCCCTTGTCCTGTTTGGTTGAAAAATAAGGTTCACCAAGGCGGGAAATTTGGGCAGGGGTCATGCCGATGCCCGTATCTTTTATGTGAACAGAGGCAAATGCTCCAGATTCGATAGCTCTGATGCAGATGTTCCCTCCATTCGGCATAGCTTCAATCGAGTTTTTGATGATATTAAGAAGGCATTGCTGAAACTTTGAAGCTTCCCCCATAATTACGAGGTCTCCGTCCAACACTGTCTGGATCTTGACAGAAAAGTTATTGGCATAAGGTTTCAGCAGCTCAAGCGCTTTTACAATTTCCATTCTAATGCAGAAGGTTGAGGTGTTTTCCGTTTGTGGTTTAGAAAACGATAAATATTCTTTGATGATCAACTCTGCTCTATCCAACTCTTCAATTGCCGTATCAAGATAAAAGGATTTTTTCCCTTGATCAAGCATTGGGTCTTTTAACATTTGCAGGAAGCCTCTTGTGACAGTAAGGGGGTTTCGGACCTCATGGCTAAGGCTTGCAGCCAGCTGAGAAACGACCTCCGATTTTTCCGACTTTAAGACAGCTTCCCGCAAAATTTCATTCTGGCGTACAATCTCAATCAAATAAGTAACAATTAGCATACTTGCAATTAATGTGCCGGTGTAAATCCAAGCGTAAGCCATATTAATCGGCTGATCCGTCAAGATATTCTTTAAAATAAAAACAGAGAGGCTATACGCTGTTGCAAGGCTTGTCGCGATGAAAAGTTTTTTTCTCGTATTTTGCGACTGGTACAATTTATGAAGAAAACAGACGATAAGCGTGATGCCGGCCGTGCAAAAAAATGTCACCCAAATCCCATTCCCGCCAAAGGGAAGCCTTGTTAGAAGAACGATGATAAATAGAAGCAAACTGGTTATTGGACCGCCATAAAATCCTCCTAAGATCACTGGGATTAGTCTCAAATCAAATATAAAACCATTTGTTTCGCGATAAGAAAATGCGATACAAAAGAGGATTTGAAAGCCGGCGATACAAGTCACAAGCCATTTGCAATTTTTCGTAAGGACATAACGCAACCGGTCAATTACAAAAAGCTGGCAGGCCAGAGTTGTAATTAAAATAAAAATCAGGTTGAACAACAAATCCTTAAAAAGGCCCATTTTTTTCCCCATTCTCTCATTTTTGGTACTTCCATTGTATAACGGATAAAATTCTCTATTCAATGTAGATGAGAGATAAATTAATCGACTAATTGCGACAAATCATTGAATTTTTTTACAGAAGTAAGAAAAAAAGCCTGTTAGACGTAATCATTCGATTGTCATCCATGTTGGGTAGTTTTAAAATAGAGTGATATAAATCGCTGGTAGGAATCTAAAGGAACATGCCTTGGCTAACCCTGCCATTTTAGGAAGTGGGCGATATGAATGGAAAAGTATAAGACGATGTTGATTGCAAAAATCAAACAAAAGATGACGCAGTGGTTTGAAGGATCCCAAGGGAAAATCCGAAATGAAGAAGTAGTAACATTTCTTCATTCTGTAAAAGGTACCGCAGGAACAATTGGGCTTGGAGGATTGCTGCATTTGTCTTCACAGTTGCTGGAAATTAGTGAGAAGCGCAGCCATGCTTTTTGGAGCAAACAAGAGCTTGAAGCATTTCTTTTTGATATGGCGGGTATGATTTATCAGTACGAGCATTTTCACAATGAAAATTTTGCAAAGGAAGTGAAAGGGCCTGACGAACATGCGCCGCTTATTCAAATCATAGATAGCGATGTTTCCTTGCTAATTCTCCTGAAGGAAGCAATGGAAGAAAGAGGTTGGATGGTACTGACAAACAACGATTTGGAGAAGGCGATTGAGAGTTATTATGACAATGTTCCAGATTGTTTAATTGCTGATATACATCTTCATTTTAAAAACGGTTTTGAGCTTATGGAAGAGCTTCAGCTACAGTCAAATAAAAGGTTTATCCCAAACATTATGTTAAGTGCTTCCGATGATAAGGAGCTGCGAAAGAAAGCATATGCTTTTGGAGCCGATGACTTTATCGGCAAACCATTGGAATTGGATGAATTTTTTATACGGATAGAACGCCAGCTTCAGCGAAAAAAATTATTCGATCAATCCGTACTGATAGATGAATTAACAAAGGTTTACAATCGAAGGTTATTTAATGAAATGCTAGAAAGACAGCTTAAGGAATACAAAAGGACTGGGAAGCCATTCAGCCTTGCAATGTTGGATATTGATCACTTCAAGCAGGTGAATGACCAATATGGACACGCAACAGGTGATAAAGTTCTTTTGGAGTTTGCTTCCTTTATAAAACAGCGCGTACGGATAAATGACTCCGTGTTTAGGTATGGAGGAGAAGAATTTGCCATTCTGTTTCCAGGAACAGATCGCCAAAATGCCTGGAATGTTGTTGAGCGCCTTTTGAGCGAATTCTCCAAAATTCCTTTCCAGGAAAAGGGGGAAATCTTCCATGTCACTTTTTCCACAGGAATTCAAACAGTGAATGCATCTATGGAGGACAAGGGGGAGCTTGTTCGAATGGCGGATCAGGCATTATATACGGCCAAGCGCAATGGCCGTAACCGAGTAGAAAGTGCCTGTTTGTCTAATGCTGAACATAGAAAAACCCTTCATGTTTCGATTATCGATGATGATGCTATCATCCGCACCATTTTGACAAAAATCCTATCTAATATGGTTTTCCCTAGTCTCGATTTTCAAGTTGATTCTTATGAAGACGGCAACAACTTTCTCCAGTCAAATAAATTAAAGGAAAATGGGAAGCATTTTCTGATCCTCGATGGAATTATGCCTGTCATGGATGGCGTAGAAGTGCTTCAAAAAGTAAAGAAAATGGATAAAAACCTCGATGTTCGCGTGCTTATGCTGACAGGACGAAAGAGTGAAGATGATATATCCCGCGCCTTAAAACTAGGAGCAGATGATTATGTGACGAAGCCATTCAGCATTAAAGAGTTGGAAGCTAGGATAACACAGTTGATTAAGAGGATGATATAGAGATGGTGTCTGGACCGAATTCTCTAGGTGATATTGCCATCTATCAAGATAAGCGTTGTGGAGGTAGCACAGTGAGTAAGATTCTATTGGCAGAAGATGAAGAGATATTGAGAATGCTGATTACAGACGTTTTAGAAGAGGAAGAATACGATATTGATGTGGCGGAGGATGGGCAAAAAGCAATCTCCTTAATAGAGTGTAATAAGTATGACCTAATCATCCTGGATTATATGATGCCTGGCCTCACAGGAGTCGAAGTGGCTGAAAAGACCAGATATGAAGGCATAAATAAAGATGCAGCAATCGTGATGCTGTCCGCAAAGAGTAAAGAACTGGAAAAAAACATAGCATTCCGCTCGAGAGCTGATTACTTCATTGCAAAGCCTTTTAGCCCGCTCCATCTTCTTGAAGTGGTAAAAGGAATATTAGAAGATGCTCAATAACTTCATCAAAAAGAGCCTTTCAAGAAGGTTTTTGGTTTGTATGGTTTGCTATTTGCTTGTATTTCTCGGTCTTGCTGTCATTCTGTTGGTTACATTAGACAATCTGAATGAATCTTATAAAGAACAAAACGAGATTTTAATGAAGAAAGAGAACGTCGCAAGAAATATTGAAAAGAATTGTAGTTCCGTTTTTCTAGATATCAGGGGCTTTCTTGCTTTCGGGAACGAAGAAATGAAAGAGCGTGCACTGGAAAAGGAGCCGGAAATACGTAAGCAAATCACCATGCTGCGTGATTTGGCGATTGACGAGGATGATAGGAAATTTGCCGTTTTTGCAGAGGACTTTGTAGACTATTATTTTGATGATACGCTGCCTGATGTCATTGCGAATTATGAAGATAATAATATGAAAGCTATTTTGGATAAAGCGAATAATGAATCGATTCAAAAGCTGGCAGAATTCCAAGGGAAGCTTGAGGAGTATCTCGAAACCAAAGACAAGGATCTTCATTCGAAATTGAATCATTTTACCAAGATGGAAAAATACATTCAAGTCGGTTTTATCTTTTTCATGCTCGTTTCTCTCTTGACGCTGGAGAGAATTATCCGGCATATGCTCACAGAGATCGGCAAACCGCTCTCAGAGCTAGCCAAGGCCTCCAACGAGACAGCGATGGGAAGGGAGGCTGTTCTTCATCTGGAAATAGGAAGGGAGGACGAAATCGGTGTCCTTTCATCCGCTTTCCAAAGGATGTTGCTGAGTATTCAAGAGAAAGAAAATGAACTTGTCTCTCACAATGAGGAGCTCTTAGCCCAGGGGGAGGAATTGCAAAAACAGCAGATTCAATTGGAATCCGCCTTAGAATCTTTAGAGGAAAGGCAGCGTTCTCTCAATGGGCGCAATGAGCTTATCCATCAAATTTCCGATACGCTCGAGGAACAGAAGGTGTTGGAAAATGCTGTCAACTTTATGGCCAAGGCGATTGGTGCGGATTGCGGATTGATCAGCCTTGTTGAGAAAGATTTGCATGCAAACTATGCTGTCCCGGAAGACGCTGTCCGTCCATATTTAAAGCAAATAAAGCAAAGCGAATTTGTTGCTAGGCTTCAAAAAGAGCAGCATGCCTTTATTGTCAGCCGCAAACCTGGACTTTCCGTCAAAGGAATGCATCAAGGCTCTTTTTTCCTTCATCATGTCTACGTACCCGTGTTTTTAACGGAAGGTTCCTTGTATGCAATTATGCTATTTTGCCGTTATTGCAGCAGTTTTGAGCAAAAAGACCTGGATGAGTATGAAGCTTTGGCAAAAAGTATCGGAAATATTCTTGATAAAGTTCGTTTTTATCAAAAAACAGAAGAAGAGCGAAAGCTTAACCAGGAGGTGATTAACACAGTCCAGGAAGGGCTTCAGCTAATCGATGCCAACGGGAAATTGCTGAAAATCAATGCGGCTTTATGTGAGGTTTTCGAGTGCAAGCAGTATATTGCCGAATTAGAAGGAGTTTCTTCCGAAAGGTGGGCTCCATACATGAAAAACATGATTGAGGACGGGGAAGCTTTTATTGACTACCTGGAAAAGGTCTTAGATGGCAGCGGTGACAGTGAAGGATTTGTTTATAGCATGAAGGATAGCGGACAAGTTTTCAAGGTATATAGCGAAGAACTCTCCCTCGGGGTAGAGCTGAATGGAATGATTCTTGTTCATCGAAACATCACGAAGGAATATGAAGTGGATAAGATGAAGTCAGAGTTTGTCAGTACCGTTAGCCATGAACTGCGCACGCCGCTTTCAAGCATTCTCGGTTTTTCAGAACTGATGCTTTACAGGGATTTATCTCCTGAAAAGCACAAGAATTATACGAAAACAATCTATCAGGAGACTCAGAGGCTTGCGTCCTTAATCAATGATTTTCTTGATGTCCAGAAAATGGAGGCTGGGAAACAGCAGTATCGAATGGATTATGTGAAGGTATATGCTCTTTTGGAACGAGTGGTTTCGCTTCAAAAGCTAAGTGCACCGGAGCATTGTATTACGATTGAGATGGTGAGCAAGAATGAGAAGGTTTTCGGTGATGAGCAGAAGCTTGAACAGGCTATACGAAACCTCGTAAGCAATAGTGTCAAATATTCACCAGGAGGCGGACCTGTCTCAATTTCTTGCTATAGAGAGGGAGAATGGCTGAAACTCGCGGTTAAAGACCAAGGGCTGGGAATACCGAAGGAGTCCTTGGATAAGCTCTTCACGAAGTTTTATCGGGTGGATAATTCCGACAGGAGAAAAATTGGCGGGACAGGTCTTGGTCTTTCCATTGTCCAGGAAGTTGTCAAAGCCCATAGTGGAAATGTTACAGTAGAATCTGAATACGGCCATGGAAGTACCTTTACTATTAGTATCCCTGTTGTAGAATATAACAACTGCACTGAGAAGGAGACTGTGGATACTTGATCAAACCATATAACGCTAGTGAGCTATCTAAGGAAATTATGCAGACGTTTCTCAAGATGGGGAAAAAATGGCCAATTTTGATTCCAGAAGAATAAGTACTATAGGAGGACTGGGCATTTGCCCGTTTTTTTTTTTGCTGAAAAACATGAAACTTAGTTAAGTGGATATATAATAAGAAAACAATAATAATGAAGGAGGTTGATAAGAAAAAACATTTCCGACTTGACTGATAGGAATACCTGTATTATAGTTACTACTATATAAGGGGAGGGGTAAAAATTGACGAATGGTTTGGTGATTTTAAATATTGCAATTTTATTATTTATTCTCTTTGGTCTTTATATGATGCAAAGAAAACACGTCTCATTCTCTAAACGGGTGTTTACTGCGCTCGGAATAGGTATTTTGTTCGGTTTCGCCTTACAGTTACTTTACGGGCCGTCTTCCGAGGTTACTGCCACGACAGCAGGCTGGTTCAGTCTTGTTGGATCTGGTTATGTGAAGTTCCTTCAAATGATTGTAATGCCGCTAGTTTTCATATCCATTCTTACAGCGTTCACGAAACTGAAGCTAACAAGTAATATTGGAAAAATTAGTTCCTTAATTCTTGGAATCCTGATTGCAACAACAGCCGTTGCAGCAACCGTGGGTATTGCTTCTGCTATTGGTTTTGACCTTGAGGCAGTCGAAGTTCATCAAGGGGATGCTGAAACTGCAAGGGCCGGGGAACTGGAACAAAAATATGGAGAAATGCTAGAAGGCCGGACGCTACCGCAGCAAATGCTAGAATTCCTGCCGGCAAATCCATTCCTTGATTTAACGGGAGCACGTCCAACCTCAACTATTTCTGTTGTTATCTTCGCCGCATTTATTGGTATTGCATACCTTGGTGTTCGTCGCAAAGCACCAGAACAAGCGGAATTATTTTCGAAGATTGTTGATGCCTTTTATACGATTATTATGAGGATTGTAACTTTAATTCTTCGCCTGACACCATATGGCGTACTTGCAATCATGACGAATACGGTTGCAATGAGTAACCTGGACGCGATTTTGAAGCTTGGAAAATTCGTTCTTGCCTCCTATGTCGCGCTTGCTGTGATGTTCATCATCCATTTGCTTCTCTTGACAGCTGCTGGCCTTAACCCGATCGTTTATGTCAAGAAGGCATTTCCTGTACTGACATTCGCCTTTACTTCAAGGACTAGCGCAGGGGCATTGCCGCTTAATATTAAAACCCAGCGTTCCCTTGGAGTATCGGAAGGGATTGCAAACTTTGCAGGTTCCTTCGGTCTGTCGATCGGTCAAAATGGCTGTGCAGGAATTTATCCTGCTATGCTGGCTGTTATGATAGCACCGTCAGTGGGAATTGATCCATTGAGCCCATCCTTCATTATTAGCGTCATTGGAATTGTTGCAATCAGTTCATTTGGTGTTGCCGGTGTAGGTGGCGGTGCAACCTTCGCTGCACTACTCGTATTGTCAGCACTGAATCTTCCAGTCGGTCTTGCTGGTTTGCTCATTTCCGTTGAACCGCTGATCGATATGGGCCGCACTGCCGTTAACGTTAGCGGATCCATGACAGCTGGAGTTCTTACTAGCAGATTGACAAAGGACATCGATTCAGAATCCTATTATGACGAATCTTTAAAAATTGAAGCAGAAGCATAAAAAATGCTGCTGCAGTAGGTCTGTTGACAAAAAGTGGTCCGGAATAATATATTCCGGACCACTTTTATATTGGTGTGCAAGTGGCAAATGACGCGGTTTCTTAATGCGGAAGGAACGCAAGCTGGTAGAAGAAAAGGACGGCAAAGATATAGACTAAAGGGTGTACTTCCTTCCACTGTCCTTTTACAACCTTTAACAGCGGATAGGAGATGAATCCAAGAGCGATACCAGTTGAAATACTCGATGTAAGCGGCATGCTCAGAATGATGAGGAAAGCAGGGAATGCTTCATCAAGCTCATTCCATTTGATTTGTGAAATACTGCCCATCATCAGGCTTCCAACGATAATAAGAGCTGGAGCTGTAATGGCGGACAGTCCGGAAACAGCACTGACTAGCGGCCCAAAAAATGCTGCAAAAATAAATAGAATAGCGACTGTTAACGATGTCAGTCCTGTACGTCCACCTGCTGCTACTCCTGATGTAGACTCGATATAGGCTGTTGTAGGGCTTGTGCCGAACATCGCACCGACCGCCGTTCCAATTGAATCGGATAGGAGTGCTTTTCTTGCACGAGGCATTTTATTGCCTTTCATCAGTCCTGCTTGGTTAGCCACGCCAATCATAGTTCCAGTTGTATCAAATATCGTAACAAGAATAAAGGAGAATACTACAGCATAAAGACTGTGGGAAATAACCTCCCCGAATGCATCAATAGGATTTGCAATAATTAGGCCTTCAGGAAGCGATGGAAGAGAGACAAAACCTTTATTAAAGCTCAAGTCTCCTGTGAAGTAGGCAATGATACCTGTGATAACCATTCCAATAAACAATGCGCCGTTAATGTTCATGATCATCATAACAAGGGTGACAGCCAATCCAATTAATGCTAGTGCAGCTGATGAAGAATGCAAGTCCCCAAGACCAACAAGATTCGTTGGGTGTGCTGTAATAATCTTTGTAAGGCGAAGACCGATAAAGGCGATGAAAAGACCGATACCGGCGGTGATACCATGCTTAAGATTAGAAGGAATCGCCTCAATCAGCTTTTCACGGAACGACGTTAGTGAAAGGATGACAAAAATTATCCCTGCTACAAAAACTGCGGCAAATGCAGCTTCATAAGTAATTCCTTCATGGCCGCCTACAACAGAATAGGCAAAGTAAGCGTTTAGCCCCATTCCGGGTGCAATCGCAATAGGGTAGTTTGCGAACAGTGCCATCCATAGTGTACCAGCAGCAGCTGCAATGATTGTCGCTGTGAATACTTGCTCAAACGGAACTCCAGCATCCGATAAGATCACAGGGTTTACCACGACGATATAAACCATTGTAAAAAAAGTGGTTATCCCTGCAAGCATTTCCGTTTTTGCATTTGTATTATTTTCCTTAAGTTTAAACATGAAATTTCCTCCAAAATACGAACATTTTAAAACACAAATTTTATATTATTCGTTTTTGATCAAAATGGCAAGAGGGATTTACTTTCTTATTCTGTCCATTTTGTGTATTTCGTTCCACTCTAAAAACGGAGAAAAGCCGACATCATGTATAAGGTGTTAAAAGGACAGGGAAAATAATCGCAGATGAATCGAAAGGAGAGAGGATTATGGATGTTAGAAGAGTGAAACAAATTTTATCATCATCAGCAGAGATTGAAGTCACATACAATGGCGCAGATGTGTGGATCGATAGCCTGAATGAGGACGGAAGGACAGCAACAGTGCATTTAAGAGGGCCACTCGAAGAAAGAACAATTGTTGAGATTGACGAACTGGAGGAAAAGTAGGAGCTACACAAAAAAGACCGGCATCCGCCGGTCTTTCATTTATAGAAAAATATTGAGGATATAGTAGCAAAGAGCTGCTAACGCTGCAGAAATCGGAAGGGTAATGACCCATGTGACTAGCATCCGCTGTGCAGTTCCCCATTTTACTCCCTTGACACGGTGGGATGCACCAACACCGAGAATCGAAGAAGAGATAACATGTGTTGTACTTACAGGTAAATGAATAAAAGTTGCACCAAAGATGACAATGGCGCCCGTTAAGTCGGCTGCGACACCATTGATTGGCCGTATTTTCATTATTTTGCCGCCAACTGTTTTGATGATTTTCCAACCACCGACGGAAGTTCCTAGACCCATTGCGAGAGCACAGGAAAACTGAACCCAATGCTGGATTTCTTGATCTGACTGATATCCATTAGCAATCAAGGCCATTGTGATGATACCCATTGCTTTTTGGGCATCGTTCGTTCCGTGTGTAAAAGCCTGGAGTGCTGCTGTACCAATCTGGAAAAATCGGAAGTTCCGGTTGGTCTTGGCGAGGTTGTTATTTTTAAATACTATCTTAAAGATGCCATAAATGATGTAACCTGCAACAAAAGCGATAACCGGTGACAGAAGCAGCGCTTCAATAATCTTTAGGAAACCGGAATAATTTAATGAAGCAAATCCTGCTGCTGCGATAGCTGCACCTGCAATAGAACCGATGATGGCATGGGAAGAACTGCTTGGTATCCCATAATACCATGTAAGAAGATTCCATATAATAGCAGACAACAGAGCGGCGAGGATAACAATCTGACCGTTATGAAGCGTAAACGGATCGACAATATCCTTTGTGATCGTTTTGGCAACTCCTGTGAAAGTCATGGCACCAACAAAGTTCATTGTAGCTGCAAGAATAATTGCGTGTCTTGGTTTTAGTGCTTTTGTTGAGACAGCTGTCGCAATTGCATTCGCTGTGTCATGGAATCCATTGATAAAATCAAACGCTAGAGCTGCAATGACAATTAATGCTGTGACGATAAAAACCGTATCCATAAATCAGGCTCCTTATGCGTTTTTCATGACAATGCTTTCAAGCGTGTTTGCAACGTCCTGGCAGCTATCAGCAATTTCTTCAAGACTTTCATAAATTTCTTTATACTGGATGATACGAATTGGATCCTTTTCGACAGAGAACAAATGCTTGAGTGACTGACGTAGAATTCCGTCGCATTTCGATTCGTAATCTTTAATTTTGATCGCATAATCCCTGATCAGCGGGAGTTTCTTTGTTGTCAGAAGCCCGACAGCCTGTTCGATTTCAATAGCAGATGCTTTAAGCGCTTCGACAAATTCGCGCATGTATTCGTCTGCATGGGTAATGGAATAGACTTCGAATAGATTGGAACAATGATCCATGCCATCGAGGACATCATCCATACTCATCGAAAGTGCAAGAATGTCTTCACGTTCGATTGGAGTGATGAAAACATTGTTCAGTTCCATGATGACTTCATGGATGTAGTTATCGCCTTTTGTTTCATAATCCTTCATCTTTTCTGTGAAGACTTTTAGGTCACTCACATTGTTCAATTTGTAATCCGCAAAAAAGTCAGAACTTTCCTTTAAGTTGCTGGCTATATTGGATAACAGCACTGCGAATTTGTCCTTTTTCTTAAAAACCATTTTTCTACCCCATTTCTATCCAAGTTGCAAATGACCAAGCGAGATTAATTTTAACGAATTATTGTCGAAATATGAAGATAGACCTTTAAAAATTTACAAAATCTTAACATAAAACGATTGTTACAATTCAAATTATTTGTTCTTCTTTACCCTTTATATAATGTAGTAAAAACAGTTTTGTTATTAAGATGACCTCATCAATGATAAATCATACGAATGGCTTGTAAGGAGAAGAGGATGTTAGAATGAATAAAACAAAATGAAAAGAGGCGGGAGAATCATGTCAGGAAGTATCATGGACAAAGTAACTTTGCATAACGGGGTAATGATGCCGGTTTTTGGACTTGGAGTCTACAAGGTGGAAGAAGGAGAGGAAACGGAGAAAACAGTCTCTTCCGCGCTGCAGCTTGGGTACCGTCTAATTGATACAGCAGCTTTTTATGACAATGAAGAAGGTGTGGGCAAAGCAATCAGGAGCAGCTCTGTACCAAGGGAAGATATTTTTGTTACTACTAAAGTGTGGAACAGTGACCAAGGATATGAAAATACTCTGAAGGCTTTCGATAGGAGTATAAACAAGCTTGGCGTTGAGTATGTTGATCTCTATCTTGTCCACTGGCCTGTAAAAGGGAAATATTTAGATACATGGCGGGCGATGGAGGAAATATACCGAAGTGGAAGGGTTCGGGCTATCGGTGTCAGCAATTTTCAAGTTCATCATTTACAGGATATTCTCAATCATTGCGAGGAAAAACCGGTTATTAACCAAGTGGAACTTCATCCGGCTCTATCACAAGAAGAGCTTCGCGCATTTTGCACGAGTCACGAAATAGCAGTGGAAGCATGGTCCCCAATTGCGAGGGGAAGGCTGTTTGGAGATCCTATTATTGCTTCCATTGCAAAGGATAAAGGGAAATCGGAAGCGCAAATCATACTTCGTTGGCATGTACAGAACGGAGTTATTCCGATACCGAAATCAGTGCATCTGGAACGGTTGAAGGAAAATAGTGATATCTGTGATTTTGTTTTGACAGCAAAGGAAATGGAAAATATCAATTCGTTAAATAGGGATGAAAGGTTTGGTGCGCATCCAGACCATTTTGATTTTTAACAGGGCAGGCCATTAATGGCCTGTTTTATTTATGTATGGTTAAAAGAACCAGCATCGGTTTCGATTATTTTTGCTGCTTCTGTTACATACTTGTTTTATAGGCATGTTTAAGCGCTAGAAATGGTGGTAAATGTATTGTACGAGCGGGGCAGAAATTTTACAGCTAAGACTACTGCAACACCCGCCGCATACAAAAGGTTTTAGCATTTGAATAGGGCGCCCAAAACTTTAGCTTTTGCACCCGGGAAGCAAAAGGTTGATCCCGCAGGTATTCTGCGGAAAAAGGAATACTTTTTAGCTCTTAAAAACACTTAAATTGAAAATGAGGAGGAAGTAAATATGATGAGCTTTTTGTGGTCATTAATTATTGGAGGAATCATTGGCTGGTTAGCCGGAATCATTGTTGGAAGAGACATTCCAGGTGGAATTATCGGAAATATTATTGCAGGTTTTATCGGAGCTTGGCTTGGACAAGCAATTCTAGGTGACTGGGGTCCTGTCGTTGCCGACTTTGCAATTTTGCCAGCATTGATTGGTGCAATTGCTCTAGTGTTCATCGTTAGCCTTGTTATGCGAGGCATGAGAAAAACTACGGACTAATAAAAAAGTCTTCCATTTGGAGGCTGTATCACAACAAAAAGTCATTCTTCTTTCCATTCCTTTTGATGGTTAGAAGAATGACTTTTTATTTGATTTCTGCTGATTTCCGTTGCAGGTGCATCGCTTTCCGCGGCACGTACGGAAAGCGAAGTGGAAAGAGTTATCCTGTCCTTCCGATAGATAAACCGCCCCCTCTATTTATATGGAATAAATGTCTACGTCTTTAAAAATGGTTTCTTGCTCAGGGAAGGGAGCATGGACGGTGATTTTTTCTTCTGTAAATGGATGAATCAGTTCTAGTTTTGCAGCATGGAGAGCTTGCCTGCTGTATACCGGAGACCCCCCGTACAACACATCGCCTGCTAGCGGATATCCCATGTCGCTTAAATGAACTCGGATTTGATGAGTTCTCCCTGTGTCAAGCTTGCATGTAATTAATGTTCGTTGTTCTTGTGGTAATTTTTGAATTACTTCGTAATGTGTAACGGCAGATTGTCCCCCTGAAGAAACACGTCGTCTAGTTGGATGATGTCGGTCTTTTCCAATCGGCTTGTCTATCTTGCCTTTTTTTTGTTTTATTAGCCCTTCTGCTTTGGCGAGGTATGTTCTTTTTACTTCCCTTTCCTTCAGCATGCGGTCAAGAATAGCCCCAGCAGTCTTATGCTTGGAAAATAAAACAGCACCAGATGTATGCCTGTCGAGTCTGTGTATATGCCGGATATCAAGTTCCTGTCCCTGGCTTTGCATGTGAAAAACAGCTGCATTTAGCAATGTGTTGGCTTGATCAGGACTATTAGGGTGTGTATCCATTCTTGCCGGCTTGTTTAGCACAAGCAAATGATCATCCTCATAGAGAACGTCTGTTGGAAAATAGTACGGATCTGCACTGAAGTGTTCGGGTTTGAAAAATTCGAGAGAAAGTCGAGATCCTTTTTCAAGCTTTGCATTCCATTGAGGCTGTTTGCCGTTTATTGCAATAGAATTATTCATTCTGAATTCATGCAGCTGTTTCTTTGGTATTTGCCAATACGATCTGAGAAACTCGTCTACAGTGTACGCTGTCCAATGTTCCGGAACTATGGCTTCAAACCATGTTCCTATTTTTCTTGTTACGACCATTTGTAAGTCTCCTTTATTGTGAATGTCTAACCAGCATTAAGTATGTCGAAAGAAGCGAATTAAGCCCGTTTTTTACCATTGTTGTGGGCAAAATTACCACCGTGTTAACTGTTGTCCATATGTTATCCTATTGGTATTAAGGATAAGATCATGTAAAAAGGTGGGACTCCATTGAAAATCGTTTTTGCTTCAACGCCGGGACAGGAAAAAAGAATCGTAGAGCTAATCCGGTATTTTTACTCTGATGTGATGCCACTGTATTTTAATGATAGTGAAATACAACGCTGTCGAGAGGAAAAAGTGTTGCAAATTACAAGAGAACACTTCGAAACGTTCAGCACGCTAAGGGACGCATTTAGAGTCATCACAAGTTTGCAGACTTTGATTAGCATTTTAGAGAAAGGGTGCTTTTCTGAACGATATTGCACTCTTTATTGGAAAAATGTCAGCATTCTCTCAGACTTCGGGTTTAACTTTCCCTTTGATTTCAAGGAGTTTGAAGAATCGGCACCTGTCTCGCATGATTATATCAGTATTTACTCTAAAGCGGCTAATTCCATCCTATTTTAATGTAAAAAAAACGCCTGATTTTCAGGCGTTTTTTTTTCATTATTTACTGTTTTTATTAAACCATTCACGAAAAGTATGCTTTGCTTGATATCCGATTATCCGGTTCGTCTCTTTTCCGTCCTTGTACTGGACAATTGTTGGTGTTTCTTCGATACCGTATTTATTCCAGCCTTCCTCGAATTCCAGCAAGTTAAACTGAACCAAATCCAAGTCCATTTCTTTTGCAAGCGGAGCTACGACAGGAGTTGTCTGTTTGCAATGAGAGCATGTGGGACTGTAGAAGTAAACAGTAGCATCTTCACCTGCTTTAAGCTTTTTATCTAGTTCTTCTGGAAGAATGATATTTTGATAATTTGGATCATCGAGCTGATCCACTGTCTCAGGACGAAGCGTCGACTTTCCGTAAGCATTTCCCTTCGACTTTTCCTCTGTCTGCGATTTGTTGACAAAGAACAACGCGGCAAATACCCCTGCAATAAGTATCAAAAAAATTACAACCTTTTTCATCGAGATACCTCCTTCGACTTTTTCCAAAGCATTAGGCTTACAGAAAAGATAATAATAAATGCTGTTAACGCTAAAAGTGGAATAGTGATGAAACCGAACCAGTTAATATATTGTCCAGTGCATGGGATTCGACCGCAACTGACAGCATTGTCTGCCATAAAAGGGACTTTTTGAAGAGAATAGTGGTACAAAGAAACAATTGCACCGATTCCCGAGAAAATCATCGAATAGAAAGAAACCCGATAATCCTTCCTTATAAGTGCTATCCCAAGTATCAATGCGAGCGGGTACATAAGGATTCTTTGGTACCAACAAAGCTCACAAGGTTCATATTGCCTGATTTCAGAAAAATAAAGACTGCCAAACATTGCGATAACTGCAGTCGCCCAAGCGACAAACAGCAGATTCTCCTGCTTGTCCTTTTTGTCTCCCATAATAAAAAACCTCTCCCTTTTCCATTGTCAGGTTGGTATAGCTGCAGTAATCTGCCTTTATTCATATTAAGAGAGATTCACGAATTATTCAATTTTAAGCTATCGGAAGTGGGGAAAAAGATGTTTTTGCTTTTCATCCGTTACAGATTTAAGGATATTTGACCGCGATTTGTAGAGATGCTTCCAATAGCCCGAGCGAATAAATGATCTTCTAGCAGTACAAAAATTATAACAAGTCTCTTTCTTCATCCATATCTTGTATTATAATGAAGGGAATAACGTCATTTCATTCAGGAGGATTTTTAATGGATTGGAAAATGAAAGCACAAAGATGGATGGATTTTCAGGGCCTGGATGGCGAGCTAAAAACAGAGCTTAAACAATTGTCAGCTTCTGAGAAACAATTAGAGGATGCCTTCTATAAAAACTTGGAATTCGGCACCGGCGGCATGCGTGGAGAAATTGGTGCAGGCACAAACCGGATGAATATATATACTGTCAGGAAAGCCTCAGCAGGTCTTGCAGCATACATAGAAGAAAACGGAATGGAAGCAAAGCAACGGGGGGTCGTCATTGCCTACGATTCGCGTCATAAGTCAGCGGAATTTGCAATGGAGGCAGCAAAGACTCTAGCCTCAAAAGGAATCAGGACATATGTTTTTGAAGGTCTTAGGCCAACGCCTGTACTCTCTTTTGCAGTTAGGCACCTGCAGGCATTTTCAGGCATTGTCATAACGGCGAGCCATAATCCGCCAGAGTATAATGGATACAAAGTATACGGCCAGGATGGCGGCCAGCTTCCACCGGAAGCTGCGGATGTTGTGATTGCAGAGGTAAATGCTATTGAGAATGAGCTGGCAATCGAGGTAATGGGAGAAGGAGACCTGATAGAGAAAGAGCTGATTGTGATGATTGGCCAGGAGGTGGACAGAGCCTACCTGGAGAAACTTATGACTATATCGGAGAATCCATGGCTTGCAGCACAATCCGATGTGAAAGTAGTATTTACGCCGCTCCATGGAACGGCCAATATTCCTGTGCGGGATGGACTTTCGTTCATGGGCTATCAGCATGTTAGTGTCGTGGCAGAACAAGAGGAGCCAGACGCGAATTTTTCCACAGTTAAAAGTCCTAACCCTGAAGAGACTGCAGCTTTTGAACTTGCAATAAGGGATGGGAAGGAGAAGGATGCGGATATACTTATTGCCACAGACCCGGATGCCGATAGGCTAGGAATCGCAGTGAAGGATGATAAAGGCGAATATGTTTTGCTGACTGGGAACCAGACAGGCGCGCTCCTCCTTCACTATATCCTGACGGAAAAGCAGGCAAAGGGTACGCTTCCAGCTAATCCTGTTGTCTTGAAAACGATTGTAACATCGGAACTTGGCAGGGAGATTGCTAAGGCGTACGGAGTAGAAACGATCGACGTTTTAACAGGTTTCAAATTTATCGCCGAAAAAATCAAAGAATTTGATGCTGAAGGAAACCATAAGTTCCTCTTTGGGTATGAGGAGAGCTATGGCTACCTAATCGGAGATTTTGCGAGGGACAAGGATGCAGTACAAGCAGCTCTTCTTGCAGTGGAAGCATGTGCGTTTTTTAAGAATAAAGGCATGTCCCTGTATGAAGCTCTCCTTGGCATTTATGAAGAGTTTGGCTTTTATCGTGAAGGACTTCGCTCGCTTACATTAAAAGGAAAAGAAGGGGCTGAAAAGATTGCTGCCACGCTTGGAGCATTCCGTTTGGAGCCATTCAAAAAAATCGGAGAAATAAAGGTTTCGGCAATCGAGGATTATTTAACGGGAGTCCGCAAAAATTCGGATGGCAGCGAAGAGGTCATCAGTCTTCCAAAATCGAATGTGTTGAAATATTTTCTTGAAGACGGATCATGGATGTGTCTTCGTCCATCAGGAACAGAGCCGAAGATCAAGTTTTACTTTGGCATCAAAGCAACAAGCCTTGCCGGCAGCAAGGAGAAACTCGAGGACCTAGAAAACAAATTTATGGATATAGTTACAGAAAAAATGGATAACGTATGATAAAAATCCGAAGGCACCGGCCTTCGGATTTTTGTTTAAAGCACTTCCGGCACTAATGTTTCTCCAACTTCGATGCTGTTGTTTGCATGGTCGATATAGCGCAGGAGGCTGTAAAGCGACCTTTCTACGATCGTATAGTCTTTTTCGAAGTGGTAGGCGTGCAGGAAGTGCTGGATTTTCTTGGACAAAAAATGATCATCTGTCCGTACCATCAGTATCAAAAGATTATCCCATTGGGATCGATGGGCATAATAAAGCGCACGGTCGTAATCTTCCCTAATCATAAGGTTGTTCCTCCTTCACAAGGAGTATCTATAGTATATGTGACCTGCTCAAGAATTCCCGCAGTAAATGTTGGTCTTTTCGAGTTTAAAGTATTGTTAATTTTTCCATCCATCGTACAGCAAAGCATGCCCATTCATCATTCAATACCCCGTTTCATACATTTAGGTAAGAAGAGGAAGGGGGATAGCTTTTATGTCTGACAAGAACAAGGAGCTGGAAAGGGCAATTGCAGAAATAACGGAAGTCGCAAAAGGGTTTGGACTAGACTTTTACCCGATGCGTTATGAAGTATGTCCAGCAGATATTATTTATACATTTGGGGCATATGGAATGCCTACCCGCTTTTCCCACTGGAGTTTTGGTAAACAGTTTTACAAAATGAAGCTTCACTATGATGTAGGTCTTTCTAAAATTTATGAACTTGTTATCAACTCTGATCCTTGCTACGCTTTTTTGCTTGACTCAAACTCGCTCATTGAAAACAAATTGATTGTTGCCCACGTCCTTGCCCATTGTGACTTTTTTAAAAACAATGTCCGTTTCCAAAATACGAAGCGTGACATGGTTGAAAGTATGGCAGCCACTGCTGAACGCATCAGAAGATACGAAATAGAGCATGGAAAGCAGGAAGTTGAAACCTTCCTCGATGCAGTGCTTGCCATTGAGGAGCATATTGATCCATCTTTGATGCGTCCGAAGCTATCCTGGACCATGGAGGATGAAGATGAGGAAGAAGAGAAAAAACCAAGTGAATATGATGATTTATGGAACATTGGTGTTCAGGATAAAAAGGAAAAGAAAATAAAGAAGAAGCGAAAAAATTTCCCTCCTCAGCCGGAAAAGGATTTGCTGCTTTTCATTGAAACATACAGCAGAGAGCTGGAGGAATGGCAAAGGGATATATTGACGATGATGCGGGAAGAAATGCTCTATTTTTGGCCGCAGCTGGAGACAAAAATCATGAACGAAGGCTGGGCTTCCTATTGGCATCAGCGCATCATTCGCGAGCTTGACTTAACATCCGCCGAAGCAATCGAATTCGCGAAGCTGAATGCCGGCGTGGTACAGCCTTCTAAGACAGGAATCAATCCATATTATTTAGGTCTGAAGATTTTTGAAGATATTGAAGAGCGCTACAATGATCCTGATGAGGAAATGAAAAAACGAGGCGTAACAAAAGACTCGGGGCGCGAAAAATTGTTCGAAGTCCGGGAAATAGAATCGGATATTTCTTTTTTGCGGAATTACTTGACAAAGGATCTTGTCATGCGCGAAGACCTTTATTTATTCCAAAAACAGGGTAGAGATTATAAGGTTGTTGACAAGGAATGGAAGAATATACGGGATCAGCTTGTAGGGATGCGGGTCAATGGAGGTTTCCCATATTTAACTGTAATAGACGGTGATTATCAAAAAAACGGGGAGCTTTATATTAAGCATTGGTATGAAGACATTGAACTGGATGTGAAATACTTAGAAAAGGTACTTCCGTATGTTTTTCAGCTTTGGGGACGCAAAACCCATCTGGAAACAATTGTGGAAGGAAGACCAATGCTGTTCTCTCATGATGGGAAGGGAATCCAGCGAAAATATCTATGATGCCTTGAGGGATCCTTCCATTTCCTAAAAACATTTCTTGAACCTTTTCCCTGTATTCTTCATAATGAATGTTAAGTACAGGGAGGGATCACCATGGGACATGGACATTCGCATGGCCACGGCCATGATCATCACCATCATCATACCAATAATAAAAAAGCGTTGCTGATATCATTCCTTCTCATAGCTGCCTTTATGGTAGTGGAAGTGGTGGGGGGGTTACTGACGAACAGTCTTGCCTTACTTTCTGATGCAGGTCATATGCTTAGCGATGCTGCTGCACTGGGCTTGAGTCTTTTTGCAATCAAGCTAGGGGAGAGGAAAGCGACGAGCACGAAAACATATGGCTATAAACGCTTTGAAATCATTGCAGCTGCCTTAAATGGATTGACACTGATTGTCATTTCCCTCTATATATTTTATGAAGCCTATCATCGCCTGCTGGATCCTCCGCAAGTGCAGAGCCTTGGAATGCTGGCAATATCTGCAACAGGTCTTATCGTCAATATTGCTGCTGCCTTTATTCTTATGCGCGGAGATACGGAAGGGAACTTGAACGTTAGAAGTGCATTTCTCCATGTATTAGGGGATATGCTTGGTTCTGTTGGAGCAATTGCAGCTGCGCTCTTTATCTATTTCCTCGGTTGGGGCATTGCTGATCCCATTGCAAGCGTGATTGTTGCAGCACTAGTGCTTATGAGCGGGTGGAGAGTCACAAAAGATTCCTATCATATTTTGATGGAGGGAGTCCCAGAAGCGCTTCATCCTGACGAAATTAAGCCAGCCCTAATGGAAATGCCTTATGTGAAGGATGTGCACGATCTGCATGTATGGTCCATCACATCTGGTGTGCCAATGCTTAGCTGTCATATAACCATTTCGGCTTATGGAGAACATGATGTTATCCTTAATGAAGCGCAGACTTTGCTTCATGACAAATTTGGGTTGGATCATTGTACCATCCAGGTGGAAAGGGAAGAATTAGGGTGCCCAAGCCATCATGGTACTTGCAACTAAAAGTCAATGCTGTTTCTTTATGAAATATTTTTGACAGGGTTTGCCCCCCTATGCTAAGATGTCCTTATTCAGTTCCCTAGGGTTCCGCGGTTTTCCGGCTGGTCCGAGAGGGAACGCGCATCGCTGGTGCGTACACGGAGGGATAAAAGCCCGGGAGATATCATTTTTTTGATATCCCCCGGGCTTGTTTTGTTTAGGCATATAGGGACTATAAGGAGGCAATAATATGGCATGGATATTTCTTTTAATTGCAGGTATTTTTGAGGTTGTATGGTCAATTGGGCTGAAGTACACAGAAGGTTTTACTAAATTGTGGCCTTCTATTATTACGATAGCGGGAATGATTATCAGTTTTTACTTTCTATCCAGTGCAGTGAAAACATTGCCAATCGGTACTGCTTATGCCATTTGGACTGGTATTGGAGCAGCGGGCGCCGTCATTCTAGGCATCATCCTTTTTAATGAACCGAAAACTTTCCTTCGGCTTTCGTTCGTCGGATTGATATTGATCGGAATTATCGGATTAAAAATGACTTCTGGCAGTCATTGATGTCATAAATTGTTTCTATATTTGTAACACCGTTGATCCTTTCTGGATGTTAAAATGGATGAAAATAAGCAGGCGGGGAGCAAACAATGGATAATAATGAAAAAATGATTTCCATGCTGCAGGAAGCTATGAAGGGAATAGAACAACTTCATCAAAAAATCTGTGAGGTATCATCGAGACTCGACCGACTTGAAAAAGTGGACAGTATTGAACATAGAGTAACTTCCAATCAAATTGATATTACAGATATTAAAGAGGCATTAGAGCGGTTGGAAGAGGTTCAAAATACAAAGGTTGAGCAAGTTGTCAGAGGAATTGCGGAAAGCATGGAGAAAAAGCAAAATCGAGAAATAGGAAGTGTTCATAAACGCCTTGATTCTCATCTTTATAAAATGGGTAAATTGGAAGAAGAATTTCATATCATGAAGGAAGATAAGCCAGAATAAAAGGTAATATTCAGATAGCTGTTTTTTGTGTTGTTACAAAAAATTCACAAATATTGAAAACCGCAGTCCACAAGGGTTGCGGCCTTTTTTATCTATTGCAAGTGAATTTGTTCACAGAAAAGTTACCTTTGTAAGGGTAATACAGTGAAAAGAGAAGTTAAGATAATAGTATATTATAGACCTTCAAGGCCTTCAAGAAAACACCAGAGGTGATACTTGTGAAATATGATTTAGTTTTACTCCATGCACCAAGCGTTTATGATTTTCGAAAAAATGCCCTGCTCGCAGGTCCAATAAGCGATGTTGTTCCATCTTCGCCTGTTTTTGAAATGTACCCGATCGGGTTGACAAGCATTGCGGAATATCTCGAAAGAAGCGGACTCAAGGTTAGGATCATCAATATTGCCAACAGAATGCTGATGGACGAGAACTTTGACGTTGAGGATAAATTAAAGAAGATTAATACAAGAGCATTTGGAATTGATCTGCACTGGCTTCCACATGCACATGGAAGCATTGAACTGGCAAAGGTAGTTAAAAGACTGCACCCTAATACTCCTATTGTTTTTGGAGGACTTTCGGCGACATATTATCACAAAGAATTGATTGAGTATCCTTGTATCGATTATGTGATGAGAGGGGACACAACGGAAAAACTGATGCTTCTTCTCATTAATCATATCAAGAAAAGTTCGCATCAACCAGCTGGTATACCGAATCTTACATGGAAAGACGAGGCCGGAAATACTGTTTGTAATCCGCTTTCCCATGTGCCAGATAGCTTGGATGAATTTGATATACCAGGCTACAGATATACAATCAAATCGGTCTTTAAGTATCGGAACTTCCTGGATCCGCTTCCTTATAACGGTTGGCTGCAATACCCGAATACCGCTATCCTGACAGCGAAGGGCTGCACCCAAGGTTGCTTGATTTGCGGAGGTTCGCGCGATTCTTATAAAGAAAATTGCAATAGAATGAAGCTTGCAACAAGGTCCCCGGAAAAGCTTGTGGAGGACATTGAATTCATTCAAAGATTCAGCAGGGCGCCAATCTTTATCCTGCATGATATCCGACAAGCCGGAAAAGCCTATGTTGATGAGTTTTTTGACCGACTTAGCAAAATTAAACTGAGGAATGAACTCGTGTTTGAGTTGTTTCAGTATGCGAATGAAGAGTATTTTGAGAAAATCGAAAAGGCGGTGCCAAAATACAGCATTGAGCTTACGCTTGAAACCCATGATGAAAAAATTCGCAGGTTCAACGGGAAGTTCAACTGCACGAATGCAAAGGTCATTGATACTCTCCGTTTTGCTTTGAAGCACAAATGTTCCAAAATTGATATTTTCTTTATGGTTGGTATTCCACATCAGGATTATGCAAGTACCTTAAAGAATGTAGACTTTTGTGAACAAATTCATTTAGCTTGTGATCAAGATGCAAGACTTTCCTATTTCGTTGCACCGCTGGCTCCATTCTTAGATCCTGCAAGTCCTGCGTTTGAGAATCCGGAGAAATTCGGCTATAAAAAATTCTGTCACACGCTTGAAGACCATCGTAAGGCAATAACACAGCCATCATGGAAGTATATGCTTAGCTTCGAAACAGATTATATGACAAGGGACGATATTGTCCAATCCACATACGAGTCAGCAATTAAGTTGAATCAATTCAAGTTGAAATATAATTTGATTGATAAAAAAACCTTCGAGGAAGTAAACGAGAAGATTGAAAAATCGCTTGTTTATATTGATAAAATAGACGAAATTATGGAACTGCCGGAACTTGAAAAGGAAAAGGCACTTGAATTACTTAGTAAAGAAATGGAAGATGTTAATAAATATAGCATTTGCGGAAAACATGAGTTGAAATGGGAAGTGCAGAAAAATTTTGCAGACATCTTCTCGCTCACTGCAGTAGGGATTGAATTACTGATTAAAGACAAGGCTGTGAGCCTCAAAGCAAAGTACAATGCTTCAACGGAATGGCTTTCCAAGACAAGCAGGATATAATAATAAAGAAGCATTAAGGAATACAAGCTTACAATCATGTGTCAAACCGTAAATAGAAACGATCATGTTAACAGAAAAGAGGCTGCTCAAGAGATTGATTTCATCAACATCTTGAGACAGCCTCTTTTTTATGAAAGTACTTGAGTTTCCGTCATTTCATAGCTATCTTCTGAATCCTCTAATTCGGCTTTCTTTGTCACTTCAATGTATTTTATATGGTGGTCTTCCATTTCTAATACTTTGAAATGGAACTGGCTGAATTCAATGATATCACCTTGTTTGACATCATAGTTTTCCGTCAGCATCCAACCTCCGATTGTATCGATATCTTCATCATAAATCTCTATCCCGAGCAAGTCATTAACTTCTCCGATCAAGACTTTCGACTCAATGATATAATGGTTTTCATCAACCTTCCTTATTTCCGGAACTTCGTCCATATCAAACTCATCCCGGATTTCTCCGACAATCTCTTCAAGGATATCTTCAACGGTTACAAGCCCGGAGGTTCCGCCATATTCATCCATCAAAATTGCCATATGAATTCTATCTTTCTGCATCTTGACGAGCAGTTCATGAATAGGGATTGTATCGATAACCCGGATAATAGGGCGGCAATAAGCCGATAGTGATTTAGAAGCAATGTCTTTCTTCTGGATAAGATCCGTCATAACTTCCTTGATGTTAACAAGGCCAATAATATGGTCTTTATCACCATCAATGATTGGATAGCGTGTGAATTTCTCTTCCTGAACGATTTGCAGAAAAGTTTCTAGGTTATCATCCTGGTTAAGCGAGACGATTTCCGTCCTAGGAACCATGATTTCTTTTGCTATCCGGTTGTCGAATTCAAATATTTTATTCACATACTTAAATTCAGATTGGTTTATTTCACCACTTTTCAAGCTGTCAGAAAGAATGATTCGAAGTTCTTCTTCAGAGTGAGCCAGTTCGTGTTCCGAAGCAGGTTTCAATCCAACAAGACTTGCCATGACACGTGCGGAACCGTTTAGCACCCAGATGAAAGGATACATGATCTTGTAAAACAGGATGAGCGGTCTGGCGGTTGCCAATGATACCATTTCCGCTTTCTGGATTGCAAGAGTTTTCGGCGCAAGTTCACCAACAACTACGTGCAGGAACGTAATAACAGCAAATGCTATGCCTACCGATAGCGGGTTTGCCATAGTTTCCGGCAAATCAAGTTTGTTAAAAACAGGCTTTAAAAGCTCAGCGAAAGCTGGTTCACCCAGCCAACCGATGCCAAGAGCGGTTACAGTAATACCTAGCTGGCAGGCTGAAAGGTATTCATCAAGATTCGTGATAACCTTCTTTGCTGCTATGGCGCTTTTGCTGCCTTCTTCGATTAACTGGTCTATTCTTGAACTTCTTACTTTAACAATCGCAAATTCTGATACGACAAAAAATGCCGTTAAAGCAATCAAAATGGCTATCCAAACCAAGTTCAATATGTCCAAATAAATTCCCTTAGCCTGCAAAATGCTGCAGGTAAGGAGTCACCTCCCGATAAACTGAAAATTAAAACTTCGTTTTTGTGCAAGTTCTAATTTTGGTTCTCTAAAATTTTTTTATTAACAAGATCCTACATTACATACCGCGTTCGGTATGCAGATTTTATCAAATCGATACGATAGAATGCCCCATCATATCACCTCTGCGTTTAGTAAATTAAAGTTAATTATAACATATAGTCCGGCATTTTGGTTAGTATAAATCCTTGTTACATAAATATATGTATTAAGAAGAAAGTGTATGAGGACATATTGGCGTATAATATTTTAGTTGTTACAAGCGTATCGCAGCGAAATATGAAAGCAAAAAAACTCCGGCAAGCTTCCTAATTACCCGAAAATCCCGCATTTTAATTCTGCGGGCTTTTTTCTTCGGCGGAAGCAACCGGGAGTAGAATGATGAACTCAGTTTTATCATGCTCTGAGGTACACGCTAAAATTCCTTTATGCTTTTCGATAATTTCCCTGCAGACGAACAGACCAAGACCAGTCCCGAGTTTCTTTGTCGTGACAAAAGGCTCAAAGATTGATTTTAAGAGATGCTCCGGTATGGCAGGTCCGTTGTTGGAGATTTCCACTTTGATATGGGTATCATTTACCATCTTTCCTTTGATTTCGATTTTCGGATCATCTCGATACTGGCTCAGTACATCGATGGCATTAAAAACAATATTGATCAGCACTTGGCGTATTTCATCTGCATATCCAAACAATTCCATTTCCTTTGGCATTTCCTTGACAACTTTCACTTTTGTATCGAGGATACTTGGATATAAAAAGACAAGTATTTCTTCGATCATCTTATTAAGAGAAAAATGCGATTTTTCCTTTCCAATCAGTTCTTTTTTTGATAAAAGAAGGAACTGTGATATCCGGAAATTGAGCTGTTCCAGTTCGTTTGAAATAATATCAAGATATTTCATATTAGGATGATCAGATTTCAATAACTGAATAAATCCCTGTATAGATGTAAGCGGATTCCTAAATTCATGGATGAAGCTTGATGTCATCTGACCAAGAAGTGTAAGCCTGTCTTTATGGGTGGAGTCTATAAATTGATTCTTCTCTTCAATGATTTTATTTTTTTGTTCGTTATAGTAAGAGACAGCGTAGTATAGGAAATGATCGAAGCAGTAGTTAATTCTGTCAATAGAATCCTGCAGCTCGTCCCATGCAACTACGAGTTTGTATAAGTTTCTATAAACAATGGACCTGCCAAGATTCACATTGTATACGAAATCTCCAATATTGATATTTGCCTGAACTCGCTCTTCACCTACTTCAAAGGCTAGTTTTTGAATCTGCTTTTCCAGTTCGTTGTCTGGCTTTGTAATAAGTCCTAGAATCATCCGAAACATTCCTGACGCATTATCGATAATTTTCTCTTTGAAAGGGTCCTCAGATTCAATAATGATATTTTTATGCCATTCTGACATAATGCTGTCCTTTTCTCTCTCTAGAAACTCTACTAGCTTTGTTTTTACGACTGCTTCCATTTTCTCGTTCCCCCACTTCGCCTTGTATGTTACTTATTCTGTAAAAAAGAGAAAATTCCTTTGTCGAAATACTAGGAAGAAGGATACAAAAATGAAAAAATTATCAATTCTTCGAAAAACGTCTAAACGGTTCAATATGAATAGTGGCGCTGTACACATTACATTCTCGTTTCAGAACTTCTTCAATGCGGTCCGCAATTTCATGGCTCTCATATACTGTCAGCTGGGGATCAACAAGAATGGTGGCCTCCACTAGTATAGAATTTCCTTGCATCCTTGCCTTGATATCCGTCGCTTCTTCTACACCAGGAGCACTGATTACTTTTGTCTTGATATCCTCCATTGTCGTTATATCAAAGCCATCTGTAAGGGTATGGGTTGCGTCATAGAAAATGGACCAGGCGGTTTTGCAGATGATAAGTCCTACGATAATCGCTGCAAGTGTATCAAGGTAATCCACACCAAGTTTTGTTCCAACAATTCCTGCAAATGCCCCAATACTGACGAGTGCATCCGAGCGGTTATCATAGGCAACTGCCTTGATACTCGAACTATTTATTTTATTTCCGAGTGAAAGATTGTACCGATAGACACCGTACATGGCTGCAGCACATGATAAGGCAATCCATGCTGAAAGCCAGCCAAGTGTCTCGTTTGAAGGATCAACAAATGACTTAATTCCATCTGCGATGACTTGTAAACCTACAGACGCCATGATAAAAGCAGCAACAAGCGATGCAATGGATTCTGCCCGATAATGGCCGTATAAATGGTCTTTGTCCGCAGGTTTTTGTGCGATTTTTAATCCGATCAAGACTGCGATAGAAGCAATAATGTCAGTAGAGTTATTAAGACCGTCAGCCCAAAGCCCTTCGGAGTTACTTATTTTTCCAGCTGTAAGTTTGACAGCTGCAAGGATGATATATGTAATGATGCTGATCCAAGCACCCTTTTCACCTGCTTTAATTTGTTCCATTCTTTCCATAAGCGAATTCCTCCGTATTTTCATTACATAACAACTCTATCAAATGCAAGTTTGGTGGGTCTACAGCAACATTGTGCGACGAGGGAAGGAAAGTTGGAAACCTCCAACTTTATTGTTTCTTCTTCTGTCCTGCCGGTTTGTGTTCTTTTATCTTTTTTATTGTTGTCACCCTGTTAAATTAGTAGTATATTCAGTAAGGCATAACTTTAATAAGAACCACAGGGGGAGCTGCTGCGGCAGCTGAGAGTGAGCGAATGAGTTCAGACCCTTCGAACCTGTTAGATAATGCTAACGCAGGAATGTGGATACGATGAAAGGCAATCCGTATCCCAATTTCGGATTGCCTTCTTGCATCTGCAAAGGGATTGGGCTTTATCCTCATTCTATAAGAGAAAGGGGAACTTTACATTGGACAGAAAGCGCACGTTATTTCTCATTGAGGTGGCAGTTTGTGCCGCACTTGCGTACTTACTTGATCTTGTTTCTGGATTTATCTTTTCAAGGCTTTGGCCACAGGGAGGAAATGTTTCCATTGCCATGGTTCCGGTCATTCTCATGGCTATCCGCTGGGGATTAAAAGGCGGATTGTTGACCGGTTTCTTGTTTGGTTTGCTTCAGATTGCTATTGGAATGCCGCAAGTGTACCATCCTGTTCAGGGCTTTATTGATTATTTTTTGGCTTTTACGGTGGTAGGCAGTGCAGGGATATTCTCCAAGCAAATAAAGGAATCTTTCCAACAGGGAAATAAGAAACGACAAATATCACTGATAACGGCAGCAACCTTTATTGGAGGAGGGCTCCGTTTTCTTGCCCACTTTTTTACAGGCTGGATCTTTTTCGGATCGTACGCCCCAAAGGGTACTCCCGCGGTATTATATTCAATTGTCTATAATGCAACGTATATGGTTCCAAGCATTATCCTCAGCATTATTTTTGTATACCTTGTTATCCAATCATCACCAAGAAGAATGCTATAGGAAAAGGCTGTTCAAAAGGTAGATACTATTTGCCTTTTGAACAGTTTTTTGTTTTTTAGAAGTCAATTGAAAGAATGTATTTATTTAATATCCTGAGTCCAGAAATGTTTCCCTGTGACAATTTAAATCATATCCCTGTACAATGCAGCATGATGCATCGGATTGTGCGGCCGCTGCCATTTCGACAGTTTTGCAAACATATAAAATTGAATATTCCATCATGAAAATCAGGGAGATCATTGGGACTGATGCCTATGGAACCAGTGTGAAAGGAATAGTGGATGGATTGGAGAGACTTCACTTCAATGTGAAAGCGATCCGAACGACCGCTTTTGAAATCACGAGAGATATGACGTTACCTATTCATGTTGAGTGCAATAGGAATTCTATTAAGTCTGTTTCCAAAAATACTGATGGATGAGATTATTCCGTATCAATTAAAGAATAGTCTTTATATTTTTTTACTAGTATTTGGTTTAGTAACGTTATTCCAAAATGTATTAACGGCTTTTCGACAGCATATCTTATTGTATTTATCGCGTAAGATTGATATTCCCCTTCAACTGGGTTACTACAATCATATTATACACCCACCTTACCAATTCTTTGTTAACCGTAGGGTAGGGGACATCATAACCCGTTTTCAGGATGCCATGACAATTAAGGATATTTTCACTACAGTGTCCATATCTTTAGTGATGGACGTCATGTTAGCTTCTATAACAGGGTTTGTCTTATGGAAAATCAATCCCACGTTATTTGGCATCTTGGTAATTATGGTCGTCATTAATATTCTTTTAATTTACTTTTTTAAAAGGCCATACAAAAAATTAAACTATGAACAAATGGAAGCAGGCGCAGCGTTCAACTCCCATCTTATAGAATCCATAAAAAATATCGAAACGGTGAAATCACAAAATGATGAAAAAGCAAAAATACATAAACTTGAAGAGAAATTTGTCCATTCATTGAAGATTGATTACCGGGAAGGTGTAATCAGTAACGTTCAAGGATCGGTTTCAAACTTTATAGGCTCATTGGGGAATTTAGTGTTTATGGCCATCGGTGCCGTCAGTATCATGGACGGGAACATGACGATTGGGGATTTATTGGTCTTTCAAACACTCAGTTCGTATTTCACTGAACCGGTTCAAAATCTGGTATCTCTTCAATTGACTTTCCAGGAAGCTCAAATTGCCATGAAAAGGCTAAGTGAGCTTATGACCCTTAATCGTGAAGATCATAAGAAAGATTCCATTAAAGATATTGATCTCAAAGGGGAAATTATCTTTCGGGACATCACCTTTGCTTACGGATCGAGGGCTCCTGTCATAAAAAACTTCACCCTGGATATTCCAGCAGGCTCCCGCGTTGCGTTTGTTGGTGAGAGTGGTGCAGGGAAAAGTACGATCACCCGCTTATTGTTAAAGTTCATGAGTGCCAAAGAAGGAAAAATCTCTATCAATCATTATGATATCGAGGATATTGATCAACATTATCTACGAAGGAAAATAGCCTATATTCCGCAGAATATTGAGCTTTTTACAGGTACCATACTGGATAATCTCAAGATCGGTAACGCAAATGCAACCTACGAGGAAATGGTATCAGCCTGTAAAAAGTCCGGTGCTCATCCATTTATTGAAAAACTTCAAAATAGATATGGGACGTTTGTAGAGGAGTCAGGCAGTAATTTCTCCGGGGGAGAGAGGCAAAGGTTGGCCATTGCCAGAGCACTGCTCTCTAATCCCGACATCTATATCTTTGATGAGGCAACATCCAATTTGGATTCGTTTAGTGAACACAAAATACAAGAATTACTTTTCGGAGAGACCCGGGATAAAACTGTCATGATCATTGCCCACCGTTTGTCGACCATAGTTGAGTGTGATGTCATTTGCTTCATTGAAAAGGGTGAGATTATCGAAAAGGGGACACACGAAGAGTTAATGGCTCTGAATGGCAGGTATGCTGAACTATACCGATTACAACATGGTGGGAACGCAACTCCTACTGTGAACATTCCAAATCAGGAGGAAATGGAGTATGTCTAAATTAGAAGTGAAGGAAAACAAAAGATTACGATTAAAAAACGTCATTATATTTGAAATTCGAAATATTGAGTTGGACCAATTGGAAGGGCATGTTCAGAAATTCGTTAACTATACCCAAGTATTAAATGTCCAGATGTTCGGTCCCCTGATTACCAGAATGGTAGGGTCGAACATACAACAAGATGGATCCGTCAAGTATGACTATGATGTCATGATTCAGGCACATGACTTTTTACAGTATAAAGAAAAGTTCAAGGTAAAGAGTGAATACCATTGTGACCACTGTCTATATGTTCGGTATGCAGGAAAACCGGAACATTTGCCTTTCGCCCATTCGAAAATGGAACTATTCTTATTCGAAAATGATCTGGATTCCAATGGCGAGATCTATAATGTGTTTGTCTCAAATTCTCCGGAAGAAATTATTGTAGATATATTCAGGCCGGTACTCCAGCATGCAACTTTATAGTAAAAGCGACCTGAAGGATTCCAGAATATTTTTTGATAAGACTCCTCCCAATTTTCTAAAGATTTTTATTCTCATTACTTTAGGAGTACTTGTCTTCACCACCTATATCTCAACGGTTCTGGTTAAACCTTACTTTGTAAAGGCAGAGGGCACAGTGATTTCCAAAGATGATCAGTTCATTTCGACTCAATTAAATGGGCAGATCGTAACCATCAATAAACAGGAGGGGGAGGCCGTTTCTAAAGGGGAAGTTCTCTTTACGATATCAAGCGGCCAGGAAGGGTTGCAACAAAAGACACTTCAATCCCAAATTGATGAATTAAATGAAAAAAAGAAGGTTCTCGACCAATTTGAACAATCATTGGATGAACAAAGGAACCTTATGAAGGATTCAGGAGTTGAACAAGAATATTATGGTAAGATTGAATATTTCTTGCTTCAAGTCCGTACAGACCAATTTGAAAAATCCAATTTAAACAGTCAAATAGAGAAAAAGAACCAAAAGAAAGATGAACTTCTTGATGATCTCGACCTTTTAAAGCAAGATCTGAGAAAAACGGATCCAGCAAGTGATGTCTTTCCCTCTGATGAACTGAAAGGAAAGATTGAGGCGAAGGAAAGCGAAATAGAAGGGATCACTGAAGAAATAAGTCAATTTGAACAGCAGCAGAAGAATCCGACTTCGCAGTCTAAGCAGGTTTTGTCCCAGTTGAAGAGTGAGCTCGGTTCTGCCAGATCATCCATTCAATCAAAGCTCGTTGAATTAAAAGCGCAGATAGCACTTTATTCGGGTCAGGAATCTGCATTAACCATCACTTCTAACAAGAATGGAGTGGTCCATTACTTAGTTCCAATGAAACTAGGAATGACCATTCAGGCAAACCAGGTCATCGCCCAAGTGTCCAATGGTACCGATGAACTTCAGGTTGAAGCATTTATTGACTCACGTGATATTTCCATGATTAATGTTGGGGATACAGTAAAACTTTCGATACAGGGAGTCAACATACAAAAATATGGAACGGCTGAAGGCGAAATATCTTCCATAGATACCGGTACACTGACGCAGGAGACGAGTGAAGGAAATCTTGTTTTCTATAAATGTGGCATTTCCCTCAAGAAAACAGAACTTGTAGCACGTGACGGCAATGAAGTGAAGATCATTCATTCCATGCCTGTGGAGGCCAAGGTTATTTATAACAAAGAGACTTATTCTAATTGGGTTTTGAAGATGTTGAATCTTAAAAGGCTTTAAAAAATCGATACATTTCTCAGAATGAGAGGGATCTTATGAAAATCTTGTCAAAATTGCACATCGCCTTTTATATTAGTTTGCTTATTTACATTTGTTTGATTCCTAATCACTCTACTGATTCTAATATAGTGAAAGTGCTATTCACGTTGGTTACCCTCGGGTTATTTATTGGAATAACAGCTGTGCTTTCAGTGGTAACCTTCAATAATGCCTTTTCTACAGAGAAGAAATACGCCTATGCCATTGTGTTCCTTCTTCTATTAAATGTCGTCCTTTATTTGCCGCTTGGGCATTCATTGTATGAAAGAACCGGAAGCCTCGTTTTACTGATTAGTATGATGGCAGCCTTTTTTATCCTCACCAACCTATTCATGTATAAAATGATAAATTCCCTGTTGGAGAAAGGTTTTGATTACTCAGGAGAACTAAGACAATTCCTTAGAATGGGAGATTCATTGAAAGGTACGCCATTGATGAAAGTGGTGAACCGATTGGATTATTTTTTTTACGCCTACTGTATTGCAGTCTTTATTGCCGAGGATTTATTTCTGTTCACGGCAGTTGTGATTGGAATATTACTATTTTCCATTAAGCCTTTGAAAGAACTGACAAACGAATTTCTTGAAAGCGATTTAATCTCAAAAAAAGAAACGGTATTTGCGGTATCAGCTTATTATGGCTGCTACACCATCTCCATTATTTGGTTTTGGTTTTTCCCTAACCTTTCTGCTCTTCTGATTGGGAGTATAAGTCTATTAACGATAAAAAATTACATTCATCGAGTGGCTAAGGAGAATTACCATCATTCCGCTTAGGATTGATATGCAGACGATATACTGTACTTCGGTACTTTATATACAAAAATGAAAAGAAAGAGGAGGAATTATCGTGGAATTAGTATTACCACAAAAGTATGTAGAGTTAGAGCAAGAGGAAATGCAGTACCTGGACGGAGGTGCGTATTTATCCGCCAGCCAATGTAGAGGGATTGCTGCGAGTATTGCTATGTCCCCTGGTGCCCTTATTGCCGGAGCGACTGGGGCTGCGGTCATTTCTAAAGTGATTCGCTATGCAAAGGGTGTTGGAGGGCCGATGGGATGGATCATCGCGACTGCAGCTGGATATGGAACTGGATTTGTTTCTAAAATAGCTTATGGTATCGGAAAGGGAGCACTTTCTGGTAGAGGGCTTTCAGTTGCATGGTCATGGGATCCGTTCAATTTTGGAACGAAAACGTATATTGGTAAAGCCTCATGGGCTTAATCTAGTGAAAAAGGGCTTTCTGATAAGTGCCTAAAATAAAAGCAGGACCAGGTAAACGGATAGTTTTTCTGGTCCTGCTTTTATAATGGATTCTTCTCAAGGAAAGTAGCCAGGCGGATGCCTGCTACTTTCAGTAGATTGTGGGCCATTGCCACTAGACCAAACTCGTTTGAACTTTATCGAGACCCAGCAATTAAAACCTGGGGAACGATCGATTGCCACACTTTCCCCCTTAACTATTCGTCGAGGGTAAATGGCATGTTGTTCTTTACATTCAAGGGCTGTTTTCGCTTTAGCTTTCATTTCTTCAAACACGGGATTCCAATGAAATTGACAGTTTCCCTTTGCCTTGGTGCATGTTGTTTTGAACGGACACCCGCCGCAATCTTCATAGTCGTACACTTTGTAGCTTTGTTCATAACCGGAAGCGTACTTTTTTATTATATTCCCATTTTTTGGCGTTCTTGATATCCTTCTTGTGCTGACGTGTTTGTTCTTTAAGGTAGCTACCATATGGAATGAGAAAGTTAAACCGATGGTCCTTCGCTTCATCGATCGCATATAAATAGTTTTCTTCACTTCCATACCCCGCATCCGCCAAGATTGTTTTAGACATGGGTAGAGAAGACTTCGCCAATTTGTCCTAATGAGGAATAAAACAACGCGTGTCCGTCGGTCGCTGGTGAATCGAAGTAAAATAAAACGAATGGTTTGTTGAAAGTAGTTCGTTTCCTCCTTAGCTCCTTACGTAACTCTGGATCTTTTTTGGTTGTTTATTTCTTCGATTAGAGAGGTTACGTTCTCCTCCAACCCCTTCGCTATTTCTTCTAGTTTAGATGGAAGTGTTTGGGCTTCGTCTACAGCGCCTGTAGTTTCTTCCGATGCTTCTAACTTGGTTATTTCTTCTATATGGTGGAGGGTTTCTTCGGTTTTTATTTTTAACATCTTTTCAAACTTAGTGGTAGATTTTCCCCATACGAAAAAATACTTATTGGCATCTGCTTCAATCTTCGTGCATCCAAAAAGTAGTTTTCCTCTATTAGTTTAAGAATCATGGCTTTAAATAACTCTTCCATCAATCCCGTTAGCCGTTTTCTCCGAAAGTCATTTAAGGTGCGGAAATCAGGTTGTCGCATTGTGGCCAACCACATCGTCGGGCAGAATCCAGGTTTATCGCAGAAAAAACAGCTTGGAATCGATGGGTAGATTCCAAATCATATTAATCTTGTATACCAAACAGGCTTCCTTGTCTTATAATAGGCATAGGGAGACTTCCTCCAATCTCTATTGTTTTGGTCCTACTTAACAAATTCGAGATTTTGGGGAGGTACTCCTTTTTTGATGCCTAAAAAACCTTGATAGACAAGGGCTCAGATTTATGAAATTCATTCATGTAACTATTTTATGAATTTTTTGCCTAAACTATTGAAAAGTCCTTTGTTTTTAAGTTAAATAAAGATAATGATTCTCAATTAGATGATGTTGTTTGTGACTCTTATAGAAAAGGTGATTTGAGATGCTGGGGGAAATGAAAAAAGGGGAAAAAGCCCTGATAAGAAACATTTCTGGTGCAGATCGGCTCGTGCGGAGAAGGCTCCTTGATTTGGGGATTTCCGAAGGAACGGAAATCTGCATAAAATGCATCCTTCCATTTGGCGGTCCATTGATGTTGGAATCGTGCGGCCAGTGTGTAGGCATTCGACGCAAGGAAGCCTTTCGGATTGAAGTGGAGAGAGTTTAAATGGAGATTGCATTAATAGGTAATCCTAATACAGGTAAAACCTCTCTTTTCAACCAGCTGACTGGGTCTTACGAATATGTAGGGAACTGGAGTGGCGTAACGGTTGAAAAGAAAGTCGGGACAATTAAGAACGGACAGAATCAATTAATCGATCTTCCGGGTGTTTATACGCTTAGTCCGCTCTCAAAAGATGAGGGAGTTGTCACTCGTTTTTTCCTGACAGAATCCTTTGATAGACTGTTGAATATTGTGGATGCGTCACAGCTTAAAAGAAACTTACAGTTAACTGTTCAGCTTCTAGAATTTGGTGCACCAATTGTGATTGGTTTGAATATGGTTGATGTTGCCAGCGGACGGGGCATTAAAATAGATAACAGTAAGCTTTCCAAAAGCTTAGGTATTCCGGTAGAAACAGTCGTAGCAAGAACAGGTAAAGGCTGTGAAAGACTTGCTGAAATGATAACAAAGCGCACAAACTTTCCTTTAAGCAGCTTCAGAGTTGATTACGGTGAGGTGATCGAGCAGGCTGCCGAAAGCCTCGTAAGAGAGATGGATGGAAAAACGCATTTGCCAAAGAGATGGCTTGCAATTCAATTTTTAGAGGGAAATGAATATGTTGCTGATTATCTTCTTACATTAATAGAGAAGGAAAAGCTTGTAGCATTAAAGGAAGAGGCCGAAGCTAACCTTCAAGGTGAAGGACATACTGCATTACTTGACCGGCATATTTACGATAAGCGCAGCGAGGCGATTAATAAGATTGTAGATGGAGCAATAAGCAATGCTTCCGAGAAAAGTGTTCCTCTAACTGACAGGATTGACCGTATTGCTACAAATAAAATCTTAGGGATTCCGTTCTTTTTACTCCTGATGTATTTAATGTTTATGCTGACGTTCGATTGGCTGGGCTTTCCGCTTTCAGATGCGCTTGATGCATTTATAACTGGACCTCTTACCAACCTGATTTCTGTTGGTCTTTCCACGGTGGGTGCTTCTGAATTTATCCGCGCTCTTATCTTGGAAGGCATTGTTGCAGGTGTGGGCGGTGTACTTGTATTTGTACCGCAAATCTTCATTCTGTTCTTTTTCATTTCTTTACTTGAAGATTCAGGTTACATGGCAAGGGTTGCGCTTGTGATGGACAGGATGATGGAAGCGGTCGGATTGAATGGGAAAGCGTTTATTCCAATGATGATTGGTTTTGGCTGCAATGTACCTGGTATCATGGCTGCAAGAACAATCGAGACACCAAAGGAGAGGCTTCTGACTATCCTGCTTACACCGTTGATGTCATGCTCTGCTCGCCTTCCTGTTTATGCTCTTTTTGCCGGCGCATTTTTTGCTGGAAATAAAGCTTTGATTGTCTTAAGTCTATATGTACTTGGTATTGTGGTTTCCCTTATCCTTGCGAAGATTTTTTCCAAGACGATTCTAAAAGGTGAAACATCCCTTTTCGTCATTGAACTTCCTCCATATAGAGTACCCCAATTTCAGGCGCTATGGAGAAGTACATGGGATAAAGGAAAAGGTTTCGTAAAGAAAGCGGGTACCTTTATTTTTGCGGGTTCCGTTTTAATTTGGCTGCTTTCCTACATGGGTCCTGATGGATTAAAAGTTGATATGGATGACAGTTACCTTGCTATTATTGGAGGCATATTCGCGCCAATTCTTGCCCCGATTGGATTTGGAACATGGCAGGCAGGGGCATCTCTGATAACAGGGTTTTTGGCAAAAGAATCTATTATTTCAACAATGAATATCATTTATTTCGTCCCGGATCAATCAACACTGCAAGGTCTCTTATCCCAGTATTACACACCACTGTCAGCATACAGCTTCATGGTGTTTATTCTGCTTTATGTACCATGTCTTGCAACAACCGCTACGATTTACAAAGAAACTAGGTCGCGGCGCTGGACGGTCTTTTCCATAATCTATGCCCTCTTTATTGCTTATCTTATTTCCTTCCTTGTATATCAAGGGGGACGGATTGCAGGGTTATCCTAACAGAGAGGAAAGTGGTAACATGATAGCGAATATCATTATAGGCGGAGGAATATTTGGCTATGCAGGATGGGCGCTTTACCGGTTCATCAATAAGTCAAGGCAGGGAAAATGTGCAGCATGTTCGATAAATGGCGCTTGCAGTTCAAAGCAATGCATTCCTCCAAAAAAATAAGTAAGTAATGGGAGGTGGCCAGTCAAAGGCTACCTCTCATTATTTAATCAGTCAACTCCTGTTTGATCTATATATTGATTACTTAACGACGAGTACAGTGCATGGGGAATTGTCGATCACTTCCTGAATGGTGCTTCCTGTAAAAAATCTTTTAAGGCCAGGTTTTCCTTTTGATTGGCCGAGAATGATGAGATCAGCAGCAGTCCTTTTTGCAACTCTGCATAAGCTATCAGACGGATTTCCGTCCACTATTACATATTCCACATTTTCTCCAAGAGCTGCCAATTCCATTTTTGCATTGCTTAATGCTTGTTCTGCACTGTTTTCTACTTTTTCATGGACAGATTTCTGGGATAATGTCCTGTCAAGTGACAAGGGGGGGATCTGCAGACCATCAACCGTATAGGAACCAATGTTTGGCGGATTGATATTGTTCTCTGCTGGTTCTGTTACCGTCTCTACCTTCTTTTCCTCTGATACATGGACAACAGTAAGCTCTATCTCCGGATTGTCCAATTTAAGCTTTTTTGCTAACTGTAAAGCTTCTTTGCTTTCATTGTTATTATTAAATGCCATGATAACTTTATGAAACATGCCTGCCACTACAATCACTCTCCTATGGCCTTTTCTAAGGTAGATACCCGATTTTCAGCAAGAAGAACCGCAGCAATGGTCTTTTTTATGAAAAAGTTATAATTAGGGTCATTAATCAAAAGTAGGACAAAAAGAAACGGAGCATTGTCAGGCAGGAGACAAAGCAAGTGATAAATACAGTAAACCAAAAAGAGGCCTGCCTAAGCATTGCTATAGCTGGCCCCTTTTTCTTATCCGTTTTATAAGTGTTAAAGCTGGAATGACCCTGGTGTTTCTAGCAGGCGTTTTGTTCCCATGCGTACCACTTCTGCTTCGTTTGTCAGCATAGTTGTCAGCTTTTCAAGTTTCTTTTCTGCATCCGTTCCTTCCACAATAATTTTAAGTGTGGATTGAGGCTCGACTGTCAGTAGGAATGACACGAGTTTTGGCAGGTTCTTTGCAACCACTGTTTTTTGTTTGCTGTATAAATAGGTAGTGCCGTTAATGTTTTTAGCAGCTTGGTGGATATCAAGCATTTTTTTCATTGAAAATTTCTTTTGAACGATTACGTTAGATGACATAATCTCTTTCATATTTGTAAGACTCCTTTTCATTTGTCTTTATTATGGTAATCTTCTTTTACCCGGAAAAAATTTTTTCAAAACTTCTTATTTGAAATGGAAAGAAGCCCAATTTATCTCTTTTGGATAATTTTAGCCATTTTCTATTCTATATAGATGAAACAAAGGAAACGGCTAACGAAGGAGCATCGGTAAGAGGGAACTTTAAATGATGATTATCACATTCATAAAGATAATGTCACAAAAAAGACGAAATTACTTTTGGGGATGCCGTCTCTTCTATGTTAGCTTAATGCTATATGACTTTCTTTAAGGAGGAACGGCAATGGAGCAGTTTTCTGTTACACTAGTAATTGCAAGCATTATGGTTCTCGGTTATTTTATCGGATATACTATTGTGAAGTAAGGAAGCCCACTGCGGACTTCCTTCTTTTTTTGAGCAACTAAATATGAAAACGATTTCAAATGGATTATCCTTGAGGTGAAAAGGATAAACGGGTAGCAGGAGGGATTATTATGACGGAATATCGATTGGAAAAGGATACACTTGGGGAAGTAAAAGTGCCTTCTGAAAAGTATTGGGGTGCCCAAACACAGCGCAGTAAAGAGAATTTCAAAATCGGTGCTGAAAAAATGCCATTAGAGGTGATTTATGCATTTGCACGAATTAAACGTGCTGCGGCAGAGGTGAACCACCGGCTTGGCAAGCTTTCGAGTGAGAAAAAGACAGCGATTGAAAAAGCGTGTGAAGAAATTATTGCTGGAAAGTTCGACAGCCATTTTCCTCTTGTTGTCTGGCAGACAGGAAGCGGGACGCAATCCAATATGAATGTCAATGAGGTAGTGGCACGGAGGGCAAATGAATTTCTAACAAACTCAAACGTCCATCCCAACGATGACGTCAATATGTCACAGAGCTCCAATGATACCTTCCCAACTGCTATGCATATTGCTGCTGCCGTTCAAATACAAAAAAAACTATTGCCTGCACTGAAAAGCTTAAGGCAGACACTGCTGGAAAAAGAACAAACATTTCATGATGTTATTAAAATAGGAAGAACGCATCTCCAAGATGCAACACCTTTGACGTTGGCTCAAGAAATTAGCGGGTGGCGCTCCATGCTGGACAAAGATGAAAGCATGATTAAAGAAGCGGCAAAATATTTAAACGAACTGGCCATCGGCGGTACTGCAGTCGGTACGGGAATTAATGCAGGGAAAGACTTTGGTCCATTAGTGGCAAAAGTCCTCTCAAAGGATTTAAAAATGGAATTCTGCAGTTCGAAAAACAAATTTCAGGCCCTGACGTCTCATGATGAAGTGGTCCATGTACATGGTGCGTTAAAAGCACTTGCAGCCGACTTGATGAAAATAGCAAACGATATACGTTGGCTTGCAAGTGGTCCAAGAAGTGGAATTGGCGAAATAACGATTACAGCCAATGAGCCTGGAAGCTCTATTATGCCGGGTAAAGTAAATCCGACGCAAAGTGAAGCGCTCACAATGGTGTGTTGCCAAGTTTTTGGGAATGATACGACAATTGGATTTGCCGCAAGCCAAGGGAATTTTGAACTAAATGTTTTTAAACCTGTCATCATTCATAATCTTCTTCAAAGCATTAATCTTCTGGCAGACAGCATGGATTCATTTAACAAAAACTGTGTTACTGGCATTGAAGCCGACAGAGAAACGATAAGCCGTAATTTAGAAACATCATTAATGCTCGTAACGGCTTTAAATTCCCATATAGGATACGAAAAAGCAGCGGAAATTGCCAAGTTAGCATATAAAGAAAATTTGACGTTGAAAGATGCTGCAATTAATACGGGATATTTAACTGATGAAGAATACGAGCAATGGGTGAAGCCGGAGAAAATGATTTAATAAAAAGCCCCCTTGCTAAAAAGGGGGCTTAGCCATTTCTATTCTTTTGTTAAATGTTAACGCTGGAAACCGCCCAGTTGCTGTTGAGCCATGCTCACAAGGCGTTTTGTGATTTCTCCACCTACAGAGCCGTTAGCTCGGGAAGTAGTTTCAGCTCCAAGGTTTACTCCGAACTCTTGAGCAATCTCATATTTCATTTGATCAAGAGCTTGTTCAACACCAGGAACCAACAATTGATTAGAGTTATTACTTCTAGCCATTAGTTTTTCCTCCTTTGTGTTTTTCTAGTTGTTTGGGCCAATCTGGATTCGAACCAATGCGGCAAATGCCGCTGCAGCCTGCAAGGCCCATATTTGGAGTATTACTGCTGTACTAAGTATTATGGTTTTTTTAAAAAAAGTTATACGGATCGTTAATATGGGAATTCATTCCTTGGTCTGATTTGATTTATGCATAAGAGAGTAACGCTTGCGGACAATAAGAGGGAAAGAGTGAGAGGAAGGATGGGAGAAATGTCTATGTGCCCGCTATGTAATGGTTTTCAAAAAATAAGCATTCCATGTTCAAATTGTGGTACCAGCATGGTGAACAGCGGGAGAGAAGCGGAATACTATGATGATTACAGTCCCTATATGCCAATAGATATGATGAAAATGGAAGACGGATTCCCTCGGAATGAGAGGGAGGGAAAGTGCCCGCATCTGTTTATTTGCCGGAACTGCGGTGCGGCTGAAGTAAAACTTATTAAAGAATGATGCATTACCATTCCACAAGCAAAAAAGGCTGTTGGAATGCCCAACAGCCAACAGCCTTTTTGTCACTTCTATTATGGTCGGATTCTCACTTCGGTTTCTGAGTCGAAGAAGTGAGCTTTGTTCATATCAAATGCGAGCTCAAGAGTTTCCCCTGGCTTGATGTCAGTACGGGAATCTACTCTTGCAACAATATCCTGGCCCTCGACCGTTGTGTACACCATTGTTTCTGCACCGAGAAGTTCTGCGACATCAACGTGTAATTTCACTGCAGTGCCTTTGGATGCTTCGATAAATAACGGTTCATCGTGCAAGTCTTCTGGACGGATTCCCATGATAATATCTTTGCCATCATACCCTTTGCTGCGAAGCACTTTCAATTTGCCTTCAGGTACAGCAATGCTAGTTGCACCTGTTACAAATTTGCCATTTGCCAGTTTCCCTGTAAGGAAATTCATCGACGGAGAACCAATAAAGCCGCCAACAAAGACATTTTCAGGATTCTCATAAACATCCTTAGGAGCACCAACCTGTTGAATGATGCCGTCTTTCATGACGACAAGGCGTGTCGCCATTGTCATAGCTTCTGTCTGGTCGTGAGTTACATAGATTGTAGTTGTATTAAGCCTGCGATGAAGCTTTGCGATTTCTGCTCTCATCTGAACTCGAAGCTTCGCATCAAGGTTAGATAGAGGCTCGTCCATAAGGAATACCTTTGCATCCCTTACAATTGCCCTTCCGAGTGCAACCCGCTGACGCTGACCACCAGAAAGTGCCTTTGGTTTTCGGTCAAGATAAGCTTCAAGACCAAGAATTTTAGCTGCATCCTTCACACGGCTGTCGATTTCTTCCTTCGGGAATTTACGCAGCTTCAGGCCAAATGCCATGTTGTCATAAACGGACATATGCGGATACAGTGCATAGTTTTGGAAAACCATTGCAATATCGCGGTCTTTTGGAGGTATGTCATTCACGCGTTTTCCGTCAATATAGAAGTCGCCTTTGGATATTTCTTCAAGACCGGCAATCATTCTAAGGGTGGTAGATTTACCGCATCCAGACGGGCCAACGAATACGATGAACTCTTTATCCTGGATATGCAGGTTGAAATCGCTGACAGCAGTGACGTTGTTATCATAAATTTTATAAATGTTTTCTAGTTTCAGTTCTGCCATAATTTATCTCTCCTAGCGTCAAGTTCATTTACTAACATTAGTTTATGAAAATAACGCTATTTTTACATCGGCAAACTGCACAAAATTGACCTTTTACGCTTTAGGCAATTTGCTGACTTAGCGGACAAGCAGACAGCCAAGATAAATGGTAAAGCTGCTGTTAAAGTCTTTTAGACTGATTCCTGTTCTGTCAGAGAATTTTTCAAGCCGGTATTGCAGTGTGTTGCGATGAATATACAGCTTCTTTGCTGCAAGCGAAACGTTGGAACCGCTTTGCAGAAAGACAAGAAGGGTTTTTCTCATTTCCGGGTCTTCTTCAAAAATGTTGGTAAAAATTCCACTTACAATTTGTTTCAAACCTTGCGGCAAGTTGTCCGCTACGGCTGCTGGAACAGCTTTTTCAAGGGAAAATACACGCTCGTCTGGATGGTGGCGAAGTGCAGTGTGAAAAAGGTCGCGCTCCAGTAAAAATAGTGATTTTAACGAAGGCGAGTGCTTATGTACTTTACCTGCAAAGAGAAAGGTTTTTACATAAAAATCATTCTCAAGAGCAGTTGCAATGGAGTACAATTCTTCTTCTGCATTAAATAGAAAATCAGCTGCTTCCACAATGACCGCATGCTGCCTGTCAATCCAAATGACAGTAGCACCCTGAAAAAATGCCTCCAGCGCACAGCAGAATTCATTGCTGTCAAAAGAAGATTTCGTATAAATCTGGATGATCCGTGTATTGTCCGTAACACTGCGAGGAAGAGGCCCATCGCTGAAAAGGTACTCAAGCCAAGCTTTCGCTGTTTCACTTTTGCCATGTTGCCAATTGTTTTCTACAATCTCAAAAAGACTCTTGAGCAATTCGTACTGCCCCTCTTGGAGTTCTTCCTTTGGTATACCGAGCCATTGAGTTCCTTTTTTTTCTCTTAACCACAGGACTGAATCTAGAAGGGGATGGGGGAGAGAATCCGATATCATACTGTTTTGGAAATGTTGGTGGAGTTTATTGATCATGGCAATCCTCTTTTTAATTTGATATGTGGTTCAACTTATTTTATTATTATAGCAGTAAAGATTGCTATGATACGACTGCGCATTTTGTCCGCTTGCAGATAATAGCGCGAATCGGGATGCAGATATATACTATTTCTGGCATTTTGAAAGGGGTGTTGAATGATGGATTATACACCGGAGATGAAAAATCGCTTGAAACGCTTGGAAGGCCAGGTCAGAGGAGTCATTCGCATGATGGAAGAAGAAAATCATTGCAAGGATGTTGTAACGCAATTGTCCGCTGTCCGTTCGGCTGTAGATCGGGCAATTGGATTTATCGTTGCAAAAAACCTGGAATCATGTATAAGGGAAGCGAATGAAGAAGGCAAAAATGCCGAGGATGCAATACAAGAAGCTGTTAATATGATTGTAAAAAGCAGGTAGGCGCCGAGATGATTGGCGCCTTTTTAATTGTCATAAACGTGGAAAAGCATTAGTTCATGGATTTGTGATTTCAAAAGCTCTTCAGTTTCTGCACAAGGAGCAGGAGAGTTCCAAAATATTTTCCCATCTGACTGATAGATGCCAGTATACTTGACCCTTTTAAAATAATAAGAAAAATTCCAGCCGGGTAATTCGTTATTTTCGTAAAGCGGCGTGAATTGAAAATGTTGTATCATGGTATTCCCCTCCCACTCCCATTGTACAGGGAATGGCGGAGGAAATCATCAGAAACCAGCTCTTTTGAAAAGGAGTCGAGTAAGAAGTTCCACTCTTTTCTGTTCTATTTCCGTTTCATCGAAAATCATCGGCTTTGAATTGATCTCAAAAATGACATACTCACCATGAACAGATAGTCCTGCATCCATTGAAAATTCACCAAAATAACCGAATTCTGCAGCAAGAAGTTTTCCTGCCTCTTGAACCGCTTTTTCAAAAAAACGGTCATGCTCTCTAGTCCTGATTGGTTCATAAGGGAAAAGAATCCCGCCGTTTGGAATATGAGTAGTAAGGTTTTGCTTTTGTGAGAGTCTAATGCCGACGCCCGTAACAATGTATCCTTTAGGGCCGTCGACGGCATGTACGCGGAAGTCATATCTTCTTCCATTTAGAAGGGATGGTGATACCTCCTGCTGTGCGATGTAACCGGAATCGAGGAACCTGGTGCTGTTTTGCTCCCAGAAGGCATGGAAAGACTGATATTTTGTGCTTCCATTGTGGCTCAGCATTTCAATGGCTCGATTGCAAAGACGTAAGGCATACATATCTTTGCCTCGTGAAGATAGCCGTTTTTTTAAGTAGACACGGCTGTTTTCTTCAAGGAAGCTCTCTAAGTCTTCTTTCTTGCTGACATTTATCGTTTTTGGCATGGTAGTGGCGAGAAAGGTATTTTTTTGAAAAGCATTGTACAATTCCAGCTTGTCGATAAAGGATGGGTTGAAGAAGGGAACTCTCCACTCGTCGAGGATTTCTTTTGCACAGCGAAAAACATTCGTCTTTTCCTCGGATGGGCATGGAATACGGTTGTACACAACATTAGGCAGCGGTGCTTTAACCTTTGCCCATTTACCGTCCATATAGATATATCCCGTGATTCCATGCTGGGCGACAGCCGGGGGAGTGAATACAATCGATAACCCATGTTGACGCACTGCTTCATGATGAATGGAAATGAACATCGGTGAATTACCTGGAATACTTTTGCCCTCCTGCCCGGCGGTCATGATACCAATCAATGGACCTGCTGATCTTTTCTCTTCATCGAAGCAAATCTCGAAGGATAGGTTTTTCCCGCGCGGAGTTGTCACAAAGGGCAGTCTTGAAGATATTGCTCCAAAAAATACATCTCCCTTTGCAGCATCCTGATGGTACCAGCCTTCCTGCCATGGATCGTAGTAGATTTTCATTGAAAAAGTTCCTCGGGATGCAGAATTGCTTTTTCCGCAAGGTAAATTCCGTATAAAAGCGATAATCTCCTTGTAAGGATATCGAATTCTTTTAAAGCTGGATTTTTAAAAATGGATCTTCCAGGTTTTGAATTGGCTTCAAACATCCAAACTTTCCCTTCCTTGTCAATTCCGAAGTCAAAACCGATTTCCCCTATAAAGCCCTCCATATTCCTTTCCAGTGCCTTGCTTAGTGTTAAAGCAGCATGGGACAGTGCTTCTTCATGCTTTCTTCTTTCATCCTCTAACTCAAAAAGCTCACCAAGTGGTTTGACCTCACCACCGTTATTTACATGGGTAGTCGGACTTCCAAGACCACCGATTTTTGCAGCAATTGCTGCTACCACCCATTTGCCCTCGCCATCTTTGTTTGTATGGACGCGAAAATCAATAAGTCTGTTTTCACGGCGCAGCATCGAGATCCCTTGCTGCACAAGCATTCTTGGAAGAGTACGACCGTTGAATACTTTTTCGCAAAGCGACTCCAAGCTATCGAATTTCAGCAGTTTGTTCTTTCCATCTGATTCATTCCGGAAACGGCAGCAGTAAGTTCCGTCCTGTTTGTTGTAAATAATCTGCCGGATACCGTTGCCGAGGCTACCATTCATTGGTTTAACATAAATATGGCCATAGGAAGATAGCATTCGTTCCATAAGAGCAAATGAGGAAAAAGGATGGGTCTCAGGCAGGAATGCAGCTGCCGATTGTTCCTGAAAGAGCCTCTCATAAACTTCCATCTTACTGAAGAAGCCAGGATTGTAAAATGGAATGAGATAATCGGTTTCAAAGCGGCGTTTTAAATCCTTATGAACAGTGTCTTTTTCTGCTTTTCTGTTAGGAAGCCTGTCATAGATGACATTAGGAAAGGGAACTTCCATTCTAGTCCACTCCGAATTAATGATGGTGTAGCAATTGATTGTACCCTGTTCCCAATCGATATGTTCCTTGCCGAAAACAAACGCGAAAACTCCAGCCTCCCTGCTTGAGGAAAGGAGCTTGTAAAAGAAAGAGGATCTCTCTCCTACGGGTCTTGTCGGGAATGGAGTGAACCCCGATGTCAGGACTCCAATCAAAGGACCGATGTACAAGGTGCCCTTATCGAGGAAAGAATAAAGCTGCATGATCCCAGAGGGATAATTCAACTGGTTTGCTATATCATTGCCTATCATAATTCTTGTTCCGTCGTAAGGAAGAATAGCTGTATCCACCACTCTGTTTCCAAAGCTGATTCGTCTAGCTTTTTCTGTCAGCAGTACTCTCGGACAATACACTTTACTTTTTGCTAGGTCATTCGTCTCGAGCCGATAACGTTTTTTCAAGGCCATTCTCCTTTCTCTTTTTCTGATCGACAAGAAGCCTTCCATAGGCAAGCGGAGCTTTGTATAGTGCATCTTTTATCTCTTCGTTTGTTATTTCCACTACTTTTCTTCCGGGTTTAGAATTCACATCTAGAATCCAGAGAGATAAATCCTTTCCTACACCGATATCAATACCAAGTTCAAATAACGGGAGAAAGCTGTCTTCCAAGATTTTGGTTAAGGAAGAAACTAGTAAATCCATTTCGGAAGAAAGGAAGTTTCTTGAAAATGGGGAGAGGTCTTTCTCCCATTCTCTGAAATTTTGAATGCTTCCGCCTGCTGCTAGATTAGAAAGAATTCCATTGTCTCTGCCTGTACGAATTGCTCGGCCGCGTTCCCTCCAGCGGCCATACTCATCTTTTTGCAGGAATATCCTTATGTCCATAGGGCGATTCCTATTGTCTGTCAGCACCAGGAAGGGTTGCATAAGATAGGGTCTTGAGATGATATGTTTCTCAATCCATTGCTCCGCTGCATGTCGATTTGGAAAGGTGGATTGCAGGAACCCTTCTCTTGTATCTGCTGACACGGTTATTGCTTCTTTTTTTTCTTCCAATGTGACAATACCGGAGCCTGCATGGCCAAATATTGGTTTTAGGATGATTTTTTTGTTTTTTGACAGAAAAGAAAGAACACCGTACGCGGTATCCGATTTTTTCGTTTCCGGAACGTAAGGCCGAAGAGAGGATACTGCTAGTGCCTTATAAAGCGACCATTTTCCGGGTAAACCGTTACCGAGAAAAAGCGTACTGTTAAGGTTTTTCAGCCATTTGACAATCGCTAAATTCCGTTTTGAATGATGGTCACCGATGTAAATGCAGCGATCATAAAGGATTTCAGGTATTGGAAAATCCGCTTGTATCCATTCTTGGCGCTGCACATCAAATAATTCTCCGGCTGCCCGATTGGTAATAGGATCAATATTGGAGGGAATGAACCGGTAACATTCCATCCCAAATAACGAGGAACGCGTTGCAATTTCAGTGAAATATTGATTTTCACTTCCGGGCTGAAGGGAAAGAATGCCGAATGTTATCATGCTACCACCTCGTTTTTTTGTATAGGCCTCTTGAACATTCAATAATTGATTTAGCAGATGGTCTTATTCTTGTGTCGTTCATCGGAAAGTTTTTGGAGGGTTTGCTATTCGTTTCTATTAACCATATCTCTCCTGCCACATCTACACCGATATCGACGCCTAGCTCTCCAAATGTGCCTGAACAATGCTCTGAGATTATTTCTGAAACAGCAATCGCAAATTTTTTCATATTGTTATAGATGGTTGTGGATTTTTCCCTGCCGAATAAAGGAAGGAGAACTTTTATTGGCTTTTCGGTTTTTCCCCCTCTAGACAAATTGGAGGTTATATCACCTTCACCTGCAATTCTCGCAATAATAGAAGTTGTCTTCCAGATGAGGGAGGAATCTATATGGCAAAGTACACGAAAGTCAATTGGTTTCCCATTTTGCGTGATCAAAGGAATTCCTCTTTGGATAATGAAAATTTCTCTTCCAAGGAGGGAAGGGAGAATGTTCGCTGCTTCCTTAACAGTGGGAAAAATTCTTTCTTTCTCGTTTGGGAATGCCGAAAAATCAGCGATGATGTTATCCTCGTTGCTTGTCAGCCGGATGATTTTTTTCCCTAAACTCCCATGAATCGGTTTAAGGTAAACTGTTTTTCCCGAGCACATCATCCGAGAAAGCGCTTCGGGGGAGTATAGAGAGGTTTCCGGCAAATGGGATTCTAAGCCTTCGTGTTTGGACAGAAGCTGGTGGACCTCCCATTTATGAAGAAAATGGCTATTGAAAATAACAATATCCTGATGGGCAGCAAGTTTGAGAAATTTCGAAAACTTCTTCCCAGTTTCCGTTTTTCGCGAGTAGAGACGGTTATAGACAATATCTGGATAAGGGAGTAATTCTTTCGCCCATTGCCTATTCTCTAAGCGGTAACCATTGATGCCATCATCGGCAATACCGTCAAGAGTGAAAACGTATAGCAGGATTCCAGCATCTATTGCATGCAGGCTAAGTTCGATGCAGAACGAGTGCAAATTGCCGAAATTGGGAGAGCTTTGGTCACCGCCTTTTACTTGGACGAGAACAGCGATGATTGGAAGTTTTTCCTCATTGTCTGATTGTACTTCGGACTTCATGCTCATTCCTCATTCTTTTTGGTTTTTGTCATTCTTTTCTGGGCTGCTGCCATATAGTATGAAAGATGCTCGGCGGGGGTGCACCATTCACTCCTCGCTTTTGAAGGAATAGTCTGGTATAGTTTAGTGGAATTTCGAGTGGAAAAGGAGTGGTACCAATGGCAGTAAATTTATACGATTCTGCAAATGAAATGGGTAAAGCAATCCGTGAAAGCGCTGAATTTACCAGCTTAAAACGGCTTTTTGATGAAGTAAACAATGATGAGAGCGCTCGGCAGACCTTTGAAGATTTCCGTAACATCCAAATGCATCTTCAGCAAAAACAAATGACGGGACAGGAAATTACGGAACAGGAAGTGCAACAGGCTCAGCAATTGGTGGCAGTTGTCCAGTCTCATCCAAAGATTTCGGAACTCATGAAGGCTGAACAGCATCTCAGCATGGTAATCGCTGAATTGAACCAGATCATCATGAAGCCGCTTGAAGAACTGTATGGTAATCCTCAACAACAATAATATTTAAAAAAGCCTCAGGCATTTGGTTGGACTACTGAAATCTTTTGCAGCAGCCTCCATATGACGGAGGCTTTTTGTATGTGGAGATAGCAGGAAGGACTTGTTCTAATCTTTATGCAAGCAACATAAAAGTGAGGTAGGGGGAAAAACATCAAAGAAAAGGGGGCAGTGCCATGATCTACCGTCTTCTCGCCTTAAATGTCGATGGTACCATTCTTCAGCCGAATGGCAGGATCCATAAAACGACACGCGAGGCTATATCGTATGTACAGCAAAAAGGCGTCTATGTAACCCTTGTAACAGCGAGAAGCTTTCCTTCCGCAAAAAAAATCGCAAGGGCTTTAAAAATAGATTCCCTGCTTGTTACTCATCAAGGAGCCACCGTCAGTGGAGGAAAAGCAGAGGAGCCTCTTTCGGCTAAAAAAATGTCAGGGGAGGTCACATACGAGGTAATCCGGTTTTTAGAAGGTTTCCCGTGTCAAATCAGAATTGTACATGATCAATTTTCTCTAGCGAACAAGTATAAATTGAATCATAATCTCCTAGCAAGGACTGTGTTTACAACAGGTGATCCACTGTTTTATTCCCAGCAGTTCGTAGATTCTATCAGTGAAACAATTGTCAATGAACCTGTTGCTGCTCCGAAAATCGAAGTTTATTTTGAATATGAAGATGATTTAGAGGATGCCTCGAAAGCGCTGCAGTCAATGTTTTCGGAGATATCCCTGACGAGACTGAATTCTCTCAGGCTCGATATCATTCCCGAAGGTGTTTCAAAGTTAGATGGCTTGCTTACTCTTAGTGACCATCTTGGCGTTTCCTTGCAGGAAATGGTTTCGATTGGTGATGGAATGGATGACATTGAAATGATTAAGGCATGCGGCCTTGGAGTCGCAATGGGAAATGCACCAGTGGAAGTGAAAAAAGCAGCAGACTGGGTGACAAGATCTAATACTCAGCAAGGAGTTGCCTATATGGTGAGAGAGCATTTTCGAAAACAGCATCCAATTTCTTTCCTTAGAAAGATGAATATCATCAAGAACTAAATGCAGACCCTCTCCTTTTAGTGGAGAGGGTCTTTGCTGTCTGCTTTTTCATAGTGTTGACCTTGCAAAAGACATTCTGTAAACTGAATACAGCATAAATGAAAAGGTGATTACAATTGCGTATTTTAATAGATGGCTTGAATGAAGAAAAGTTCAAGAGGCCGCTCCAATTAATAACAAATTTGTTTTTTGAAGAGCCAGAAGTGGCTTTCCGCAGAGAGGATGCCATGCCGGAAGCAGAGGTTGTGTTTACTGTGATTCACGAAGATTCGGTAAGCGTGAAGGCAGCCCTTACAGCTGATGGACTTGCATATCAAGCTGCATATGAAAAAAGCCTGCCTGAATGCCTGACAGATAAGGAAGTATCAAAAACAATAAAGAAAGCTGTTTCCCATGCATACTTGACCGTTCTTCAACAATGGACAGGCATCATCCAGAAATGGGGCATCTTGACTGGTGTACGACCTACAAAGCTTCTCCATAAGAGCCTCCAGCATGGCGAGACGATGGATAATGCTCACAAGATGCTGGCTGAAGAGTACTTGATTACTCCTGAAAAAATACAACTGATGCAGGAAATCGTCGATAGGCAGCTTCTTGCCATTCCGGATTTATATCATTTAAGGGATGAGGTCAGCATTTATATTGGAATTCCGTTTTGTCCTACAAAATGTGCCTACTGTACATTCCCTGCTTATGCGATTAATGGACGACAGGGCTCTGTTAACAGTTTTCTTGGCGGCCTCCATTTTGAAATGCGTGAAATCGGGCGCTGGCTGAAAGAAAACGGTGTAAAAATCACGACCGTATACTATGGTGGCGGAACGCCTACATCCATTACCGCACAAGAAATGGACATGCTTTATGAAGAGATGTACACATCTTTTCCAGATGTGAAAAATATCAGGGAAATTACAGTAGAAGCTGGCCGTCCTGATACAATCACCTCGGAAAAACTCGATGTCCTAAATAAGTGGAATATCGACCGAATTTCGATTAATCCCCAATCTTATATCCAGGAAACGCTGAAAGCAATCGGCCGCCATCATACAGTGGAAGAAACGATAGAAAAATATCATCTCGCTCGTTCGCAAGGCATGAACAATATTAATATGGATTTGATCATCGGTTTGCCTGGGGAAGGGGCAAAAGAGTTTCAGCATACATTGGATGAAACGAAAAAGCTGATGCCAGAATCGTTGACTGTTCATACGCTATCTTTCAAACGGGCATCCGAAATGACAAAAAATAAAGAGAAGTACAAAGTTGCTGGACGGGAAGAAATAGAAGAAATGATGAACCTGGCAGAAGAATGGACGGCAGATCATGGTTATCATCCTTATTACCTCTACAGGCAGAAAAATATTCTAGGAAACCTTGAAAACGTGGGATATGCTTTGCCGGGACAAGAAAGCTTATATAATATCCTGATTATGGAGGAATTACAGACGATTATTGGCCTGGGCTGTGGTGCATCAAGCAAGTTTATTCACCCTGTAACCGGTGCTATCACTCATTTTGCTAATCCAAAAGATCCGAAATCTTACAATGACAGTTTTAAAGAATATACGGAGAAGAAGATCAGCATGCTTAAAGAAATTTTTCATCAGGAAAGCTCTCTTGCTTAAGGCAGAGAGCTTTTACAGAAAAAGAAAGATTTTTTAAATTAATCTGATAAAAAATGACGTAAGCGCTTCATTCCCTTTATTTACGGAAAAATAGGAAAAAGCAAAGGAATTTAAGGATCAGTTCCTTTGCTTTTTCCTTGTTATGGATGAAAAAGAATTAATTTTCCTTTTGGTGAAGTACACCGATGGGTGATATCTTGAAGGTTTTTCTCCTCGATAAGCTTTTTACCGGTTTCCTTTGCTGCATCATCATTTTCAGCTTGAAAGGATTCATCCACCATTTTTTCGCCATTATGCCCGAATGCAGTCAATTTGTATGTCCCCATGAACTTACCCCACCTTTGTGTTAATATTCTTAATATTTACCACTATTCTGGCATAATCTTACGAATAGTGCAAAAGAAAAATATTGCTGGAAAAAGGAACCTTTTAACGAGATAATCGTAATAGATAAATAGAGAAAAATGGGAGGTTTCAGGCCATGGTATTAAAGTTGGAGAATGTGACAAAGCGGTTTGGTGAATTTACTGCGGTGGATGACCTGTCATTGGAAATTCCAGAAGGCGAGATGTTCGGTTTTCTCGGGGCCAATGGAGCAGGTAAAACTACGACGTTTCGAATGATACTTGGACTAATGGACGCTTCGGCAGGAAGGATTACTTGGAACGGTAAGAAAATAGATTATTCTACAAGTCCTCTCATCGGATACTTGCCAGAAGAAAGGGGGCTGTATCCGAAGCTGAAGGTCAGGGAACAAATTGTCTACCTTGCGAGGCTTCGTGGAATGAAAAAACAGGATGCTTTAAACGAACTGGATTACTGGCTGGAGAGATTCAGGGTACCGGAATATGCGGATAAAAAAGTGGAGGAATTATCTAAAGGGAATCAACAAAAAATTCAATTTATCGCTGCGGTCATACATAAGCCCAAACTTATCATCCTTGATGAACCTTTCAGCGGGCTAGATCCGGTGAATGTCGAGCAGTTGAAAGAGTCTGTCATCGATCTGAAAGAAGCAGGAAGCAGTATTGTTTTTTCCAGCCATAGAATGGAGCATGTGGAAGAAATGTGCGAACATTTATGTATCATGCAGAAAGGACGACCTGTAGTCTATGGCGCATTGAAGGAAATTAAGCGTTCCTTCGGCAGAAAAAACCTAACAATCCATGCGGATTTCGATTTGTCAGAACTGAAGAATTTTGAAGGTGTCACTAGCGCAAGAAAGTCAACAGAGGGTATAACACTCCAAGTTACTGGAGAAAGCGTGGCAGAGGAACTGCTAAAAGCGATTATCGGTAAGGGATTCATCAGGAAATTCGAATTGGAAGAGCCTTCTTTAAATGATATTTTTATAGAAAAGGCAGGTGCTTCTTATGAATAATTTTTTTATTATTCTTTTTCACACTTATTTCAGTAAACTGAAAACGAAGCAGTTTATTATTACAACCATCATTACAGCATTGATAATGGTCGGTCTTGCATACCTTCCAAAACTGATTGATAGCTTTGATAAAAATGAAACGGAGAAGATAGCTGTCATCGACCATACTGATGAGCTTTATGCTCCATTTAAAGCGCAAATGAAGACGATAGACAAAGACTTGAAGCTAGTACCATTTGAAGGAACTAGTAAGGAAGCGGATAAAAAAGTGGAGAAGGGAAGCTTTGAAGGCGTAATCGAACTAGATTATAATGCAGAAAATCTGCCTGAAGGTTCCTATCGTGCCATGAGCATTGCGAATAATTCTGTTCCGGGCAATATGGAAACAGGGCTTCAGCAAATGAAAACGTTGATGGCATCCAAACAGATGAATCTTACGCCACAGCAGCTGAACAAATTATATGAACCAGTGAAGCTGGATAAGAAGGCGCTTGAAAAGGATGCAAAGACAGAAGAAGAATTAAACCAAGCAAGAGGACTTGTCTATGTCCTGCTATTTTTGATTTATTTCGCTGTCATTATGTATGCTAATATGATTGCAATGGAAGTGGCGACAGAAAAGTCTTCAAGAGTGATGGAAATATTGATTTCAAGCGTGTCCCCGATTAAACAAATGTTTGCCAAAATCCTTGGTGTCGGCCTTTTATCGCTCACCCAACTCGGAGTGCTGCTCGTTGTGGGATACGTTTCCGCTAAGCAAAACCTTAACGCAATGAAAGGCGGAATCTTTGAATTCTTTGGTTTTGCAAACATACCTGCTGCAACAATCATTTATGCAGCCGTGTTCTTCCTGTTAGGCTACTTCCTTTATGCAACCCTTGCTGCTTTTCTAGGCTCGCTTGTCAGCAAGATAGAGGATGTACAGCAAATGATTACGCCAATGACTTTATTAATTGTAGCGGCATTTATGATGGCGATGTTCGGACTAGGACAGCCGGACTCCACTTTTGTGAAAGTGACATCCTATATCCCATTCTTCTCACCAATGCTTATGTTCCTTCGGGTTGGCATGCTGAACATCCCGGCATGGGAAGCAATGCTGTCCATTGGAATTCTAATCGCGACAATCATTGTCTTAGCTATTTTTGGTGCCCGTGTCTATCGAGGCGGCGTCCTAATGTATGGGAAATCAAGTTCCTTTAAGGATATTAAAAAGGCGATTCAGCTTACAAAATAATGATAGACCGTCAGGAATCCTATTGAGGCATAGCCTGAAGATAAATTCGATTTAAGTCGAGTTTGTCTTCAGGCTTTTTGTTTTAATGAAAGTGATGATGGAGGATTTTTATTTAGTGAAACGGGGAATATATAACTTGATAATCAAAATTAAACAAATTGATTGACAATATCATTAAAGTATCATAAGATTACTTTGAATTAAATATATTTTATTTAAAAATATACGAATTTGAAAAAAATTAAGGGAAAGGTTGATCACAGTGGCAAAAGTTCTTTATATTACTGCAAATCCTATGGGAGAAGATCGCTCATTCAGCATTGCTGCAGGTAATGCATTCATTTCATCATACAAGGAGGTTAATCCTGCAGACGAAGTTGTAACAATCGATTTGTTCAAAGAGTATATTCCAGAAATAGATGGCGATGTTCTGGGGGCATGGGGAAAATTAGCTGCAGGAACTCAGTTTGACAGCTTGTCAGCCGCTGAGCAGAAAAAAGTAGGTCGTCTGGCTGAGCTTGTGGATCAATTTGTAGGTGCGGATAAGTACGTATTTGTAACACCAATGTGGAATTTCTCATTTCCTCCAGTAATGAAAGCATATTTGGATGCTGTTTCTGTAGCTGGGAAGACTTTTAAATATACGGAGCAAGGTCCAGTCGGCTTACTGACAGATAAGAAAGCATTGCACATCCAAGCACGCGGTGGTTTCTACTCAGAAGGTCCTGCTTGCGAAATGGAAATGGGTCATCGCTATATTTCTGTACTTATGGGCTTTTTCGGCGTTCCATCTCTTGAAGGCTTGTTCGTTGAAGGGCATAACGCAATGCCTGATAAAGCTGCCGAAATCAAAGAGGATGCCGTCAAGCGTGCAGCTGAACTTGGAAGTAAATTTTAATCCGAAAAAGAAATTCAGAGCAGCTCATATTGGGCTGTTCTTTTTTTATGTTGTTATGCAGTGGTTGATTTCGCCACTCCAGCTGCCGAGAGCTATCCCAGGCTATGCATAGCTTTTTATATAGAACGTGCATTCGTATTTTTTGGATGGTACAATGAAGGAAAAGGCATCGAAAGGAACGGGAAGATGAAGGAAATTACTTTTTTACATAGCGCTGATTTGCATCTCGATAGCCCGATGACCGGCCTGCAGTCACTGCCTGGGCCTATTTTTAACAGGCTTCGCCAAAGCACTTTTAAAGCGCTGGCCAACCTTGTAGATAAAGCAATTAAACATGACGTTGACTTTGTTATTGTTGCAGGCGATATATATGATGGAGCGGACCGCAGTCTAAAAGCGCAAACGGGCTTTCGAAAAGAGATGGAGCGCCTTTGTGCTGCTGGTATTCCTGCCTATATTATCCACGGAAATCATGATCATCTTGGAGGGAACTGGCCAAAGGTAGAGCTGCCGGAAAACGTTCATGTTTTTCCAGGACGGATACATAGAGAACGTTTCGTCAAGGCCGACGGTACGGCTGCCCATTTGTATGGATTTAGCTACCCTGAGCGGCATGTAACAGATAGATGGTCAGATCAGTATGAAAAAGCGGATGATGCTGATTACCATATTGGAATTTTGCATGGTCATGCAGAAGGAGAGTGGGATCACGGCAAATATGCCCCCTTTACTGTTTCTGAATTGATGAAGAAGAACTTTGATTACTGGGCGCTCGGCCACATCCACAAAAGGATCAAGCTTGCAGAAAGCCCTCCGATTATTTACTCTGGTAACCCTCAAGGAAGGAATCGCAAGGAAACAGGGAAGAAAGGCTGCTATCTTGTAAGATTGACAGAGAACGGGACAGACCTGCAATTTTTAGAAACAAACGATGTCATTTGGACAGAAATCAGCTTAGATGGTTCAAGCGTGGGAAATGCGGGAGATTTGTATCGGCTCTGCAGGGAAGAAGCAGATAGGCAACGTGAAAGAGGAAAAGGGGTCATCCTTTCTTTGACTATTGAAGGCATCAGAACGGATATCAAGGAGCTTAGGGCAGCAATTGAAACCGGTGAACTATTAGAAATTCTACAGGAAGAAGAGAAAGACGAGGATAATTTTGTCTGGATTCCTTCTCTTTCCTATAGAACCGATTTTATTTATGAACGGGAAAAACTCGTGTTGCAAGGAGAGTTTTACAAGGAAATGCTGACGGTAATCGATGAGTACAATGACTTTCCTAATACGCTATCTCCTCTATTCAACCATAATCTTGCACGAAGGCATTTAGACGAGCTGGATGAGACAGAAGAAAAAGAACTGTTGAAAGAAGCGGAAAAACTGCTCATTACACTGTTTGAACGAGAGGAGGGCATGTGAGCCTATGAAATTACAGGAGATACATATTTACGGGTATGGAAAGCTGGAAAATGTCTCATTCAAAAGCCTTCAGGATGTGCAGGTTTTTTATGGAGCAAATGAAGCAGGTAAATCAACGATAATGAGTTTTATCCATAGTATCCTGTTCGGTTTTCCGACAAAACAGCAGGCTGAGCTGCGTTATGAACCGAAAAAACATTCAAAATATGGTGGCATGATTGTTGCTGAGTTTTCCACAATTGGGTCGGCAGTGATCGAAAGGGTGAAAGGAAGAGCGATTGGAGATGTTACTGTAACATTGCCTGACGGTACGATCGGTGGAGAAGAACTGTTAGCGAATCTTCTTGGCGGTATCGACAAAAACTTTTATCAGTCGATTTTCTCCTTCGGTTTCCAAGGGCTGCAGAACATCCACAATATGAAAGGAGAGGAGCTTGGCAGGTTCCTCTTTTCAGCCGGAGCGCTTGGGGGGGATAAGCTGATGGCCGTCGAAAACGATCTTGTCAGCAGGATGGAACAGCTGTTCAAGCCTGGCGGAAAGAAACCCGAGTTAAATGCAGCGTTGACAGAACTGAAAGAGCTGCAGGAATCGCTGAAAAAGGCCGAAAAAGAAAGTGCTGAATACCTTCGTCTGCTAAAGGAAAAAGAAGAGCATGAGCAGAAGCTATTCTCCATTCAGAATGAACTGGATCAAAAAAATCGGAGATTGGCGAGACTTAAATTATTAAAACAAGCAATGCCATGGATTGTGGAAGGAGACAAACTGAAAAAAAACCTTAATGATCAACCAGTGGCATTTCCCGAAGGTGGTCTTTCCCGCTTGGACTCTATACTGGAAAGGGAGCGACCGTTATTAAGGAGGCATGCTATTCTTGCTGAAAAAATTGATGCTCTCGAAAAGGAAGCGGAAAAATCCCGTCCAGACTATGCCTTTCAAGTGCGGGAGGCAGAGATTTTGGCACGAATAGAATCACTGCCTTTCTATGAGCAGGAACGAGCGAAAAAGCGGGAGCTCGACTCACGGCTTGAAGAAATCGATGCGGAAATCGAGAGAGTGAATAATACTTTAAATACAAGGTTTACCGAGGAGAATATCAGCTCTTCCAACACAGGTTTTTATATAAGGGAAAAGGCTGAAGAAATTCAGCAGCAAAAGGAGATTCTCTCACAAAAAAAACGTCGGCTCGATGAATCTTTTCAAGAAGAGGCCGAAGCAGTTAAACAGTTAGAAGAAGAAATTCGCAGGCTAGAGCAGGAAACTCCAGATGAAAAATTGCACGATAAGAATGAAGCAAGGCTGCGAGCGCTGAAAGAAAGAGAAAAGCTTGAAGAAGAGTACAGACTATTAAAAGCTGTTGGAATAAAGGGTGAAACTGGAAATAATAACGGACAAAAGCGAGATCGTCTTAATCTGTTTCTATTTGGCATATTTTTCCTTGTTATTCTCAGTGCGGGTATATTCCAAGCGCAATGGCTGCTTGCAGCGGTAGGTGCAGTTGGGCTTGGAATGATAATATTGATGCTCCTTCGCTCTTCCGCCCCCAGGGATCATGCTCCGCACGAAAGCGAAGAATCCTGGGTTGAACGTCTTGTGGAGCTTGAAAAGCTGCTAGCAGAAAGCGATGGACAGGACGGTAGTTTGTTAAGAGAAAAAGTAGAGCGTGACAAAAACTTATTGAAAAAGCTCGAGGAAGCCAAAGCAAGGCTGGAGCAGCAAAATGAGCGCTTTGACCGTGTGATTGGCTCCTTTGAAGAGTGGGAAAAGGAAATAGTGGAGCTGAACAACGAGCAGTCGCAAATAGTTGCAGAGCTGAAACTTCACGATTTTCCTGACAGCGGGAAGATTTTCGATGCCTTCCTTCTTGTGGAAAGGCAGAAGCAGCTTTTTCAAGAACGGCACGCAGTCCAAACAAGAAGAGACAATCTGATTGCTATACAAGATGATGTGGAGAGCGCGTTCAAGCAATTATCGGAAGAAGTTCTAGCCGGAGAGGGAAGGAACCTTTTTGAAATTGCCTCACTCCTGAAAGTGAAAGTTCGGAGGGAAACAGAAAGGAATGCAGCCAATAGGGAAGTTCTGGCCAAACTTTCACAATGGAAGGAAGAAGAGGAGACAAACGCTAAAGAACTAGAAATGCTTCTTTCTGAAAAAAAAGAGCTGTTTGAAATTGCCGCTGTCTCAGATGAAAATGCATTTCGTCAGGCTGGAAATAAGGCGATGCAGCAAAAAGAACAATGGAGGCGGCTGGAGGAAGTTTCTCTTCAACTGGACGTGTTGGGAGTAACAGAGAAGGAAATGAAGGATGTTCTTTCAGGAATGGATATTAACGAAGAGTTTACTATAATTCAAAAGAATATAGAAAGCTTAAATGCGAAGCAGGAGGGCTTGCGTGACCAATTGGCCAGGGTTCGTCACAACATCCTCGTACTCGAAGAAGGAGGGACATATAGCGAAAGGCTTCATGAGTATCGGCTTCACAAATCAGCCTTCAGAGAAAAAGCAAAGGAGTGGGCAAAGCTCGCGATTGCCAAGGAACTGCTTTCCAAAACAGTGGAAAAGTATAAGTCAACAAGGCTTCCCGGAGTCCTACGAAAAGCGGAAGAACATTTGAGCTTCCTAACGGACGGAGAATACACACGAATCATCCCGCGCGCTTCAGGAAGCGGTTTTTGGATTGAGGACAAGCATCGAACACGCTTTACGGCAAATGAGCTTAGCCAGGCAACAGCTGAGCAAGTATATGTCTCTATCAGGCTTTCACTGGCTATGGCTTTAAATAGTCAGTACCCATTTCCATTTTTGCTGGACGACAGCTTTGTCAATTTTGATAAAGTGAGAACAGGGCGGATGATGGAGCTTATCAAAAGTATTTCAGGAAACCAAGTACTCTTTTTCACTTGTCATCCCCATTTGCTGGAGAAGTTTGAGCCTATCCAAACCATTCACCTTTCCTTTCGAAGGAAAGATGCAAAGGGAGAAGAATCATCCATAGTAAAGATAAACGCGGGTACGGTTGGAATATGATATACTTTTTTGTAGGAAGGGAGCGGAGAATTGAAATATGGAAAAAGGTGTTTTAGATTACGAAATTGGCGAACAAGTGGAATTGTTTTTACTGATAAAAAGCTCTACAAAAGGAATCGCAAGCAATGGTAAGCCTTTCCTTTCCCTGACACTCCAGGATACGAGCGGGGACATTGAGGCAAAGCTATGGGATGTATCCGAAGGCGATGAAGTCAGGTACGGTCCTGAGAAAATAGTGAAAATCCAGGGAGATATTCAGAATTATCGGGGGAGGATCCAACTTAAGATCAGGCAAATAAGGCCGTCAGCTCAAGGAGATGGGGTAAAGCTAGCGGATTTTCTCGAAACTGCTCCTCTAGGCCAGGACGAAATGACCTCAAAGCTTACTCAGTATATTTTTGATATGAAGAATCCCAATATCCAACGTATTACAAGGCATTTGTTGAAAAAGCATAAAGCTGAATTCATGGAGTTTCCTGCTGCAACGAAGAATCACCATGAATTTGTTTCAGGTCTTGCTTATCATGTTGTTTCCATGCTTGACTTGGCGAGAGTAATTGCAGAACTGTATCCAAGCCTCGACAAGGACTTGCTTTATGCAGGTATCATCCTTCACGACCTTGGAAAGGTCAAGGAGCTTTCTGGTCCTGTAGCTGCAACGTATACAGTGGAAGGAAATCTTCTTGGGCATATCTCCATCATGGTGACGGAAATTGGGAAGGCTGCAGAAGAGCTAGGTATTGCCGGAGAGGAAGTGGTCATCCTTCAGCATATGGTTCTATCTCATCATGGCAAAGCTGAATGGGGCAGTCCAAAGCCTCCGATGATCAAGGAAGCAGAAATTCTTCATTATATCGATAATCTCGATGCAAAAATGAACATGCTCGACAGGGCTATGGCGAGAGTGAAGCCTGGAGAGTTTTCCGAAAGAATATACGCACTCGATAATCGTTCATTCTATAAGCCGGTTTTTCAAAAGTGACAGAATAATAGAAGAAGAGGAAGCATTTAAACTGCTTTCTCTTTTTTTTGTATGGAGAGAGATTCGCAGTTATAACGATTTCCGGGAAAGCATATACTTCTAGAAAAGTGGACAACCATTATTAGGAGGGGAAATGATGACAATTCCAATCTGGGTTATGGCGGTTGCTGCAGGGGTGCTGATTAGCGCCATTATGGCAGTCAAGACAGGGAAAGAAGAAAGAAGGATGGAAGAAGAAATTATCGAGCGGGAAGGCGATGCGTACATGAAGCGCTTGGAGGAAGAAAAAGCGAGAAGGACTGGCTCTATGGAGGTATAGAAAAAGGTTCCCGCGAATGGGAACCTTTTTCTATATTTATTTTTATTACTGAGCTTGGGGCTGGCTGTTAGTCTTGAGAGCGTCTTTTAGGTCTTTATCTTTAATTTTTACGTCAGCTGCTTTAACTTCGTCTTGAAGATTCTGCTGCATTTTTTGTGGATCTACTTTGGAAAGCTTTAGATCGTACTCTAGCTTGTCCTTCATTTCATCATACGATTTTTTCTCTTTCTTATCCGTCAACTTGATGATATGCCATCCCATTTCTGTTTTGACAGGCTTGCTGATTTCACCAACTTTTAAGCTGTAGGCTGCTTTTTCAAACTCAGGAACCATCTTGCCTGGACCAAAGTAGCCGAGGTCGCCGCCGTTTTGAGCAGAGCCAGGATCCTTAGAGAATTCTTTAGCAATACCCTCGAACTTTTCTCCTTTATCAAGCTTAGCTTTGATTTCATTTATAAGCTTTTCGTCTTTTGCTTCAACGAGGATATGGCTAGCCTTGATATCTGGCTTGTATTCATCGTAGCTCTTCTTGATGTCTTTTTCAGAAACTTTGATGTCTTTCATTGCAGCTTTTTCCATCATAATTTGGTCTTTCAGCACTTTTTTTAGTTCTTTTTCATTTTTCAGGTTGTTTTGCTGAAGGACAAGTTCAAAGTTTTCACCAAGCTCTTCCTTTAGTTCTTTTAATTTCTTGTCTACTTCTTCGTCTGTAACTTTATATTTCTTGGAAAGCACCTTTTTGTAGACAAGCTCCTGAACTGCCTGCTCGCCATACTTATCTTTCATTGATTGATACAACTCGTCCTTTGTAATGTCACCTGCATCCGTCTTGACGACGACATCCGAAGAACCGGCATTACATGCACTTAAAGTTAAAACCCCAGCAATACCTAGGGGAAGCATCCACTTTTTCATAAGAACAACTCCTAACAAAAAATTCTGGTTATTTTTCACGTTCATATTTTTTACTATAACACAAAACAAGGGGAGTACAAAAAGTTTTCTTACACTTTTCGGTCTGTCACATGTTGGCGAATGTTTGTTTATTGAAAAATCGGGCACGAAAAAGGCACTTATGCGGGATAAACGCCCATGCTCAAATGCAAGCGGCTGAATAGGATATGTTATCAACCAGGGAAGGAGGTGCCAGTATGGGTGCAGGTTACGGCGCTGGTTTTGCGCTGATTGTCGTATTATTCATTCTGTTGATTATTGTAGGTGCGGCGTGGCTGTAAAAAATCACGTTTTCATATAGAAAGGAGGGTTACTATGTCCGGATCTTGCGGTTTTGGCGGAGGATTTGCCTTGTTGGTTGTCCTCTTCATTTTGCTTATCATCATTGGAGCATCCTGGTATTAACTTTGGAGATTGAAAGCAAAAGCGGTGAGTTTATTCTCACCGCTTCAGTCATGCCGTTATGCAAACAGGACCTCCACATAGGAAGATACCAGTAAAATCGTGATAAGGATATTGATTTTCCTGAACACGCCGGGTTGCCTTTCTTCTGGTATTTCTTTTTGCGTACAGAGGGAATCTGTCAGCCTGTTAATTTGATAGAGGATGAATGATGCAAAAATGATGAACACACCAAAAATGGAAATCATCCAGAAATCCCTCCCTTTACCAATATTGTCTGTTTATAAGATTATCAAAAAAAAATTCAAAAAGATAGTTTTTTATAACCGCTTTCCTGCCGATATTGTAAAATATAGGGTGTATACATAGCAACATGGACGGCAATAAAGGAGTGTTAGATTAAATGGATATAACAGAAATTTTGGATAGAATAAAAAGGCTGGAATTTCATCAGAAGTTGCTGCTGCAGTTGATAAAGGATTCTAGTTATCCTTTTTACGAATATATTCTCCGACAAACCTTGTCGGAAGAAGAAGTTTCACGAATAATGAAAACTTGTGAGCGTTTGAGCAAAGAATTCCAAAAGCAGAAAGCGGAGGGGTTTGTGCACTTTCATCCGCTTTATAAGGATTTCTGCGAAAGCCTTGCGCCTCGGTTGGAGGCCGAGGAAATCATGGAGGCGCTCAGAAGGCAGGGGCTTTATGTAGCTTTGATGACAGAGTTAGAAAAATATAAATTAAATTAAAATTAAATTATACTACTTCTGACTCTATCTCTTCCTTTTTTCGAAGTTTACCTTCAGCTTCAGTGAATTGACTGTCGATGTTGTTGAAGGACTTCTCAAAGATTTCCATGAAATCATCTCCGTAGATGTTTCGGACAATTGCCATGATTTCAATGACATCTGGGAATTTGCCATACAGGTTTTTAAGCGGAAGGGCGCCGGTAAAAACCGCGTTTTTGTCAGGCTCATAGTTTTCCATTAACGCTAGGAGAACTTCTTCTCCTTTTGGTGTAAGCTGTATATAAGTGTTCCGCTTATCGCTTTCCTTTTTAGAAAACTTGAGGTATCCGCGTTCCTCCAGTTTCTTTGAAAAGTTGAAAGCAGTGGAAACATGCATGACACCGAATTTCGCAACATCCGAAATGGAGGCCCCGTTTAGATGGTAGGCAATCCAGAGAATATGATGCTCATTGATATTGAGGTCAAACGGTTTGATCCATTGCTGCCAGTCTTTCTCGATGGACTTCCAAAGCGCTTTACTTAGTTGTGCAATTCTCTGGCTGAAAAGCATTGCTTCTTTCATTGAATAATCTTTCTCAGTCATCCTATTGTCACCCACTTTATTGTTTCTATTAACATTATGCCAATAAAACAAAAAATAATAAAGTATTAATATACTAAATTTTTAGAAAACCACTCTTTTATTTTTGCATTCTTTGTTTAACAAAGACAGAAAAACGGATGCCATCCTATTTTTCTTTTCTTAGCATTTTGTTCGCCATAGAATAAAAAACTCCTCCATCGCCGGCAGACGAACGAGGAGGAGAGGAAAGAATCCTTCACTACTTTTTTGCCGGGGAAGCTAGCTCACTTTCAAGACTCTGGATAGCCGCTTCTATTTCTTTGATGTTTTTTTGCAGCTCTGCTTTATTGTTCTCTGTATTAAGTTTCCATTCGTAAACAGATAACTTAATATCGTGAAAAAAAGCTTTTAAGCTGTCTTTGCCTTCTTTGGAAAGTGTAGATATGCTTTCCTTCATATCCATAAGACTGCTCTTTACATCTGCAAGCTGCTGCATGACTTCCTCTTTATTTTCGCTAAGCTTCCTCCGTGTTTCTTTTCCGGAAGCTGGAGCTGTCAGCAGGGTTGCAACAGCTGCTGCAGTTCCGCCTGCTAGGATGCCGAGTATTAGTGATTTTGCCTTCATCATTATCACCTCTAAATTTCTTTTGTCTACATTATTTTCTCCATATAGTGGATTAAATCCTTTTTTTGGCCAAAAAAGTGTGTAAGCCGTATACCTTATTTATTTTCCTAATATACATGAATTAAACCGGAGGGGATTATTTAGAAGCGCTGTTCCGGAAAGGAGGGAGCAGGTATGGGTACTATTGCGGTATTCATTTACTTTTTGAGCGTTTGCTGTTTTGCAGGCTGTATCCATCAATTTATGGAAACGGGAAGACCGGGTATCTTTCCGTCCAAAAGACTGCTGAAGAAGAGGGCGGTGACCCTTGGAATGGCAGGAGGGGGATTGCTCGTATTTGGGGCGTTGATATCCCTATTGAACTAAAATGTGGAAACAGAGAAAGCCGACCTGTAGAGGCCGGCTTTTTTATTTTCATTTTGATTCCGCAAGCTTTGTTTTCTTAAAAATGCCAAAAGCTATCGGAAACAGGATCATCATAAAAAAGGTGTTAAATAATGCAGCAGGCAATACCGCTCCTGCAAATAGTCCTGCAAAGGCGCCGGGAAGGCCGACGATATAATAGGCTGATGCAAGGAACACAGTACCTGAAACAATGGTTCCAATACTTGTAAGGATGGCCGCGTGAAGCATTGATCCGTAGTGATTCTTTGTTACTGTGAACAAGGCGTAAAAAAGGGCGGCTGTTAAAAATTTATCGATGATGTTTGGTAATAGCCCTCCTGGAAAGGTTGTTGTAAGCCCTGAAAGTAATCCTGTTACAGCAGCAACAAGAAATACACCTTTCCGTTCAGGAAATAACAAGATTGCTAAAAACATCATAGACAGCATCATATCTGGCTTCATACCCATGATGAAGCCTGGTACCACGATGTGGAGCGCAGCACCCATGCCAATTAGAAGCGACAGCGCCACAAGATTTTTCGTATTCAATTCTCATCTCTCCTCTTCTCTGCTAGTCTAAATAAATTCACTTCTCCTGCAGTGCCCTCGTTGCCTGCAGCGAAAAGCTTGCAACCATTATAACATATTTCCATTCATGATAAAGCCTAACAATTCAAAAAATTTATTTATTGGAAAACTCTTTCATAAACAATGCAAGCTGTTCCACATGTTCTATAGGGACGGCATTATAGATGGACGCCCTGCAGCCCCCGACCGAACGGTGGCCCGCAAGCCCGGTGAATCCAAGATTCTTAGCTTCTGCCAGGAACGTTTTTGTTCGTTCTTCAGATTGAAGCGTGAAGGTGACATTCATCAGTGACCTGCTGGCATGTTCGGCATGACCATTATAAAAACCATCGCTTTCGTCGATTGCAGCATAAAGAATGTCCGCTTTTTCTTTGTTCTGTTTCTCAAGCGCTCCAACGCCTCCAAGTGAATCAGCCCATTCCAACACGAGCTTAAGCAAATAGATGGCCATGGTAGGAGGGGTATTATAGAGGGAAGTATTTTTAGCGTGGGTACGATAATCCAGCATAGTCGGAAGCGTATCCTTTGAACGCTGGAGCAGGTCTTTCCGGATGATAACGACGGTAACTCCGGATGGACCAAGGTTCTTTTGTGCACCTGCATAAATCAAGCCATAGTCGCTAATATTTACTTGCCGGCTCATGATATCACTCGACATATCCGCTACAAGCGGGATATCGGGACATGATGGAGGCACATGCCATTGCGTCCCATATATCGTATTGTTTGTTGTGATATGGAGGTATGCTCCGCTTTGCTCAAGCTTTAATTCTGAAAGCGAAGGAATAGCCCTATAACCGTTCTCTTTTCCAGATGCGGCTATCACGGCCGGCCCAAGCCTTTTTGCTTCCGTCAGCGCTTTTTCTGCCCATGATCCTGTCAGGACATAATATGCTTGCTTGCCCTCTATCATCAAATTCATTGGCACCATGGAAAACTGTAGACTGGCCCCGCCCTGCAGGAAAAGAACTTCGTAATCGTCCGGAATGGACATCAGTTCCCTTAATAGCTTTTGAGCGGAATCGTTTATTTCTTCGAATTCCTTGCTGCGATGGCTCATTTCCATTACTGCCATCCCTGTACCTTTGTAGTCCACCAACTCTTTTTCAGCTCTTTTTAGTACGGCCTCCGGCAGGGCAGCAGGCCCTGCGTTAAAGTTTAATGCTCTCTTCATTCTCGAATCCCCCTGGTTTCCTTATAATGCTGTAAAGCAATAAAGAGATAAAATATTAATATTATGCTAGCAGAATCTCAGGCAGATTTCTATTTATTCTGATAAAAAAGAAAAAAACTTCTGCAAAAAACAGAAGTTATAGATTGTCGGCAATATTGGCAGCGATTTTTTTTAAGTCCTCCGGTGTATAGGCAGAGTTATTGGCTTTCCAGACAGCACCGAATCCATCTCCTTCTCCATAGCGTGGAATCAGGTGCATATGGAAATGGAAAACGGTTTGTCCTGCAAGCTCGCCATTATTGTTTAAGAGGTTAAGGCCTACAGGATTATAGGCACTCTTGATAGCGTTAGCGATTTTTGGGACACGTTTGAAAATTTCTTGTGAAACGGTTTCGTCCAATTCGTATAAGTTTTCTTTATGTACCTTTGGAATGACAAGGGTGTGACCTTCTGTCACTTGGCCGATATCAAGGAAAGCTAGTACATGCTCGTCCTCATAAACTTTTGCTGCTGGAATGTCCCCATTGATGATTTTACAAAAAATGCAGTTATCCATTCTAACCATCCTTTCTAGTCCGTTTTCTGGTATTTTATCACAAACCAAGGTGACTTAGGAGAAGGGTTTTCGTTTCTAGCGCAGAATTTAAGAAAATGTAAAGAGACAGGATTTTAAAATCCTGTCCCTGAAGGGGAAGCTATCATGCATTTACATCAGGTATACCTTTTTTAATACTTCATTTACAATGAAATGGAGCATTTTTGTAAAGGATTAATGTTCAATCGGACCATCCCCTGTTCATTTTTATGTTTCGCAACATATAAAAGCGGATGATAGTCGCCGACAAGCACCTCATTTCAGTTGATGGAGTGCGGTTTGAACTATTTTTATGTGGCACCATCTGTAGCATTGGGCAAATCGAATTATTTGTCTTTGACAGACACCTCATTTCGATCGGCTTGGTGCTCCCCTTCAAGAATTATATTGTCCATTTTCCTGAAGAGTATTTGCTCTTTTTATCATTTTTCTAAAAAGTTTTGTTGGTGTGGCCAACTGTCAATATCAGCATCGTTTTGGTAAAATAAAGCCATAAAATTCGTGGAAGGACGTTGCTCATGTCTCTATTGGAAATAAATAACCTTACTGGCGGTTATACGAGAAACCCCGTCTTGAAGGATGTTTCGTTTGAAGTCAGGGAAAAGGAAATCGTCGGTCTTATCGGGTTGAATGGAGCCGGTAAGAGTACAACAATTAAGCATGTGATCGGCTTGATGGAAGCACAAAAAGGGGAAATCAAAATTGGCGGCAGGACTTTCCGTGAAGAAAAGGAGGCATACCGGAAGCAATTCACATTTGTTCCCGAGACGCCGATTCTTTACGATGAGTTAACCCTAGAAGAGCATTTAAGAATTACCGCAATGGCTTATGGATTATCGGAAGATGTATGTTTGGAGCGGATGGATGTCCTTTTGAAGGAGTTTCGGATGGAAAAGAGGTTAAAATGGTTTCCTGCGCATTTTTCAAAAGGAATGAAGCAGAAAGTAATGATTATGTGTGCATTTCTTGTCCAGCCATCGCTTTATATTGTAGATGAACCTTTCGTAGGGCTAGATCCGCTTGGTATTCAGTCCTTGCTGGAACTTATGGGAAAAATGAAGAATAAGGGTGCGGGAGTATTAATGTCGACGCATATTCTCGCCACAGCGGAAAGGTATTGCGACAGGTTCGTTATTCTGCATGAAGGAAAAGTGCGCGCTAAAGGCGACCTATCTGAACTGCGGAAACAATTCTCCATGCCTGATGCCAGTCTCGATGATTTATACATAAAGCTTACAAAGGAAGATAGCTATGTTTGACGCAAATGTGCTATGGAAGGAAAGATTCAGCTTGTTCATGAAAGAAACAGGACGCTATCTCCGTTACATTTTTAACGGGCATCTTGTCATTGTGTTCCTATTTCTGATTGGCACAGCAGGATTTTACTACCAGCAATGGGTGGAATCATTGAGTGAAGGCTTTCCGACCCCGGTTATCATGGCAGCACTCCTGGCATTCGTGCTTGCTTATAGTCCTATTCATACGTTTTTGACAGAGGCAGATAAAATATTTTTGCTTCCTCTTGAAATGAAGCTTAAATCTTATTTTCAAAAAACAGCTATCGCAAGTTTCTTTTTTCAAATATATACGATTGTTATCTTGTTGGCTGTGCTTATGCCAATGTATGTGCAAACGGAAAAAGGTGCTTATGGAAGCTATTTGCTATTTCTTGCTGCTGCGTCTTTCATGAAGATATTGAATCTTTTTGCGCGCTGGAAGGTCCAATATTTCATAGAACCATGGGTGCTGGCTGCCGATTCCTGCATCCGGTATTTTGTTAACTATGTGTTTTTGTTTCTTCTGTTTTCTCAAGCTTCGCTCCCAATCGTCACAGTGCCAGTGGTTATACTTGGAGTTATTGGATTATACTTCCACTCTACTGCAAGAGAGCGCGGGTTGAAGTGGGAGTATTTAATAGGGCAGGACGAAAAGCGAATGGCTGCCTTTTACCGTCTTGCTAACCTCTTTACGGACGTACCGCAGTTAAAAGATATTGTGAAGCGGAGAAGATGGCTTGATTGGATATTTGCCCGTCTTCCATATGGACAGGATCAGGTGTATTCTCATCTTTATAGCAGGACATTTTTTCGTACAGGAGATTATCTTGGATTGGTGACAAGGCTTATCTTAATCGGAGGGATGGGAGTTTACTTTTTAACCTATGGGCCGGGGCAAATCATTTTGGCATTATTGTTCCTGTACCTTACTGCTTTCCAGCTCCAGTCATTGTATGGCCATCATGATCACAAATTGTGGATTGAGCTTTACCCGATTCCATCAAAACAAAAAGAAAAATCGTTTGCTGTTTTTTTTACAGCAATTCTCGTTTTCCAGACAGCGGCTTTTTCCGCAGTTATTTTGTTGAAAGGTCAATGGGAAAGTGCGCTGTTAACCGTTGTCTTAGGTATTCTGTTTTCTTGGTATTTTGTCAATTATTACAGCAAAAAAAGAAGAAATCCATAACAAAAGCACCTCTGGCACTCCGGAGGTGCTTCGTGATTTTATGCAAGGCCTTCTTCCCTTTGGAACGAATGGTATTTGGATACATAAGAGGGACCGGAAAAAATGGATGGTTTGGCATCAATTCCGTCTTCTGTACCGCTCTTGTTGTGTGCATGTTTGTACGCCTGTGAAGTTTGCCACTTTTCAAAGAAAGACTCACTTTCCCAGAGCGTTAGAATGATATAAGTATTAGAGGAAAGCGGACGCAAAACGCGAATTGCGATGAAGCCGTCTTCCTTTTCAATCATCCTCGGCCTGTTTGAGAAACGGTACTCAAAAAGCGGCTTGCCCTCATCTGTAACGGGAATATTATTGAATACAGCAAAAACGGAACCTTCGAGAGGGCCGGTACTATCAATAACTTCATATTTCCTTGGTGCACTGAATACCGTTTTCCCTTCTGTTTCGTGAAGAAGCATAGCACCATCGCCGTTTGATAATAGGAGCATGTTTTCAGCAGAATATTTATCTTGCAGCCTTTGCAGGAAATCGTATGTTCCTGCAGTGATGAACAAATTCAACAGGATCACCTCTTCTATTTGCTTATCACATTATACCCTCTCTTTCATCCTTTGGAACCCAATAACACTTTATTTAGAGGAGGAAACTATAAGAGATAGAAAAACAATAGAATATACGTCTATTTTGTGAACATTGAGCGACATATTGGGAAACAGGATATTAAAAGCGATATAGTGTAATTAGCCCGATTTAGGTATTTTTATTAGGGGATTATTTACATTACAGTAGTACAGATACGAACGAAAGGTGGAACGGGATAATTATGGTGAAAGTGTTGAATGATACATTTTTAAAAGCTGCCAGGGGCGAAGAAACGACTCACACTCCTGTCTGGTATATGCGGCAGGCGGGAAGGTCTCAGCCTGAATACCGTGCAATCAAAGAGAAACATTCTCTTTTTGAAATAACTCATCAGCCGGAACTTTGTGCTTATGTGACAAGGCTGCCTGTCGAACAATATAATGTTGATGCTGCAATACTTTACAAGGACATCATGACACCACTTCCCGCAATCGGGGTAGATGTGGAGATCAAATCCGGAATCGGTCCAGTCATTTCAAACCCTTTCCGGTCTCTTTCAGATGTAGAAAAGCTTGGAGAAATTCATCCAGAGCAGGATGTTCCTTATGTTCTTGACACAATCAAGCTTCTTGTCGAGGAACAGCTGACCGTTCCATTGATCGGATTTTCAGGTGCGCCATTCACTTTGGCAAGCTATATGATCGAAGGTGGCCCTTCGAAAAACTATAATAAAACAAAAGCTTTTATGTACTCAGAACCAAAAGCATGGTTTGCATTAATGGAAAAGCTAGGCGATATGGTGATTACATATGTGAAGGCCCAGATTGCGGCAGGTGTAAAAGCGGTTCAGATATTTGATTCATGGGTCGGCGCGCTAAATGTTCAAGATTACCGTCATTACATTAAACCTGTCATGAATCGGATATTCACAAGCTTGCAGGAAGAGAATGTACCGCTAATCATGTTCGGTGTAGGAGCGAGCCATCTTGCGAAAGAGTGGAATGATCTTCCTTTGGATGTAGTGGGTCTTGACTGGAGAATGCAAATCAGTGAAGCAAGAGAGCTTGGCATCAAAAAGACCGTACAGGGCAATCTTGATCCTGCCATTCTCCTTGCACCTTGGGAAGTAATTGAAGAGCAGGCCCGCGCGATCCTGGACCAAGGATTGGAGCATCCAGGACATATTTTCAATCTCGGTCATGGAGTTTTCCCGTCAGTTAATCCTGATACTTTGAAAAGGCTTGCTTCTTTCATCCATGAGTATTCTTCTTCCAAAAGACAGGGGTAGTTTATAGAAAGTATATGAATAAGCAAAAGACGGCTGCCTAAAGCTTGAATAAAGAGGTGCAAACATGGCAAAGACAAAAATGGGCCTGCTTGTCATGGCCTATGGTACTCCATATAAAGAAGAGGATATGGAGAGATACTATACCCACATCAGAAGGGGGAGAAAGCCTTCTCCCGAAATGTTGGAAGACTTAAAACAGCGGTATGAAGCGATTGGCGGTATTTCACCACTTGCAAAAATAACGGTGGAGCAGGGAAAAGCACTGGAAGCGTATTTGAACAATATTCAGGAACAATATGAGTTCAAGCTGTATCTTGGTTTGAAGCATATTGAACCATTCATTGAAGATGCGGTAAAAGCAATGCATGATGACGGAATCGAACAAGCTGTCAGTATTGTTCTCGCTCCTCATTTCTCTACTTTCAGCGTAAAATCCTATAATGGAAGGGCAAAAGAAGAAGCTGAAAAGCTCGGAGGCCCGGAAATCGTTTCAGTCGAAAGCTGGTATAATGAACCAAAGTTTATTGAGTACTGGGGAGAGAAAGTAAAGGACACCTATGACAGCATGCCTGAGAGTGAAAGGGGTTCTGCTATGCTGATTGTGTCTGCACACAGTCTTCCTGAAAAAATCATTCATATGGGCGATCCATATCCACAGCAATTGGCAGATACTGCAGCAATGATTGCAGAAGCTGCTGGAGTGGAAAGGTATGAAGTAGGGTGGCAAAGTGCCGGCAACACGCCAGAGCCATGGATTGGCCCTGATGTTCAGGATTTGACTCGCAATCTTTTCGAAAAACACAGATACAAGGCTTTCGTCTATGTACCAGCAGGTTTTGTTGCAGATCACCTGGAAGTACTGTATGACAACGATGTTGAGTGTAAAGCAGTGACGGATGAGGTCGGAGCATCCTATTACCGTCCATCAATGCCAAACGCTAACCCGCAGTTCATCGACGCGATGGCACAGGTTATCTTGAGAAAACTGCATTAATAAGGTTAATTCATAGAAAAGCAGGCGATGTATATGTCTCAAAGGAATAAAAAAGTTGTCGTAATCGGTGGAGGAATCACTGGCTTGACAGCTGCGTACTATTTGCAAAAGCAGGCACGTGAATATGGGTTGCCCCTTGATGTCACGCTTGTGGAGGCATCCCACCAAGTGGGCGGCAAGATGCGAACGGTTGTCAAGGATGGCTTTGTTATTGAACGAGGCCCTGACTCTTTCCTCGAGCGGAAAGAAAGTGCTGGAAGGCTTGCCCGCGAGGTTGGACTGGGAGATAAAATTGTAAACAATTCAGCGGGGAAGTCGTATGTTCTTGTAAGGGACAGGCTACATCCTATGCCTGGAGGCTCTATAATGGGCATCCCAACAGAAATTGGCCCGTTTGTCACAACAAAACTGTTTTCATGGTCTGGAAAGTTCAGAGCGGCCGCGGACTTTTTTATGCCTCCTACCGAAAAAAAAGAAGATCAGACACTTGGGACCTTTTTCAGGCGCCGGCTCGGAGACGAAGTGGTGGAGAACCTTGTAGAGCCTCTTCTTTCCGGAATTTATGCAGGTGATATCGATCGCCTGAGCTTAATGGCAACATTTCCGCAGTTTTATCACATTGAGCAGAAATATGGCAGCCTTGTCCGTGGAATGAAAAAAACTACTCCAAAACGGAAGTCAGCTGCAGACGGAGAAAAAAAGAAAGGCATTTTTATCAGCATTTCCACAGGACTCCAGTCGATGGCTGAAGCAATTGAAAGGAAGCTCGATGAGGGTTCTGTTCTCAAGTGCACAAGGGTGGATAAAGTGACAAAAGATAGCAAAGGCTACGAGGTCAGATTGAGTACAGGAGAGACCTTGAAAGCGGATAGCATTGTCATGTGTGTACCGCCTGAAGCAGCGCTTCATATGTTCCCTGAGCAGGAGCATTTGTTTGCTGGCTTCAAAGAGATGCCTTTCACTTCCGTCGCAACCATCTCAATGGCTTTCCCAGAAAGTGCAATCAAAGAGGATATCGACGGAACAGGATTTGTTGTTTCGCGGAATAGTGATTATGCTATCACTGCTTGTACATGGACGCATAAAAAATGGGCTCACTCGGCTCCAGCTGGCAAGGCCTTGCTTCGATGCTATGTCGGAAGGCCTGGCGATGAAGCAATTGTCGATGCCGCTGATGCGGAGATCGTCCAGGTGGCACTCGGCGATTTGCAGAAGATAATGAATATTTCTGGTGAACCGGAATTCACCGTTGTTACACGCTGGAAAGAATCGATGCCGCAATATACGGTGGGGCATCGAGGAAGGATAGAAGAATTGAAAAAAGGGCTAGCGGAAGAACTTCCAGGGGTATATGCTGTTGGCAGTTCTTTCGAAGGTCTTGGCATACCTGATTGCATTGATCAAGGAGAAGGTGCTGTGAAGAAGGTACTCTCTTATTTGGATTTTTGAAAAGTAACATATTAAAAGCCTGCTCTTTCGTATGGGAGTAGGCTTTCTCCTTAAAGAAAATTGAATTGTTGCCTAAAAAACTTTGTACAAAAAGCTTGAAAAGCTGATTCAATCCTGTTAAAGTTAATTTTGTTCGAAATGACTATTTTGTACATTTGGTCATTTTTTTATAAAAAGGGGTGATGGAGGTTGGGATAGACAGGAAGAAATTGATTATCGAGGCAGCAACAAAGTCATTTTCCTTGTTTGGCTATAAAGCAACGACCATTGATCAAGTCGCCCGTCTTGCAAATGTTGGAAAAGGTACTATCTATACTTTCTTCCGGAATAAAGAAGAGTTGTTCGACGAAATCATCAAGAGTCTCATTAAAGAAATGAAAGATACTGCAGATGCTTCGATTGATCCTGAGCTTTCTTTTTACGAAAATGTGCACAGAGCGCTGTACAGCATTCTTCGTTACCGGAAAGAACACCAGCTTACAATTAAGCTTTTTCAGGAAGAGCGTGATATGGGAACGCCTGCTGTAATTGACGTCATGGTGAAGTTGGAACAAATGATTCTGAAGTATATCGCTGAACAGATTATTGTGGCGATGGAAAAGGGAGAAATTAAGCAGTGTGACCCCGAGTTGACGGCATTTGTCATGCTTAAGCTGTATATTTCCCTAATCTTTGATTGGGAAAAGACACGTGAGCCGCTTAGGAAAGAGCAGATTCTCGAACTGTTTGAGCTATATATTTTCAAGGGATTATCTAAGTAGATGACCCTGTTTTTTTAAACTGAAATGACCAAATGGACGAATCGGTCAATTTTTAATGGAGGATTGCAACGTATGAGAAATAGTTTATTAATCCAGGAGGCTCTTTCAATTTTTCAGAACAAGAAGCTTCTGATCCCTATCATTGCTGTCCTATTCATCCCGGTATTGTACACCGGAATGTTTCTCCATGCCTTTTGGGATCCATATGCCAGGCTCGATGAGCTTCCAGTGGCTGTTGTCAATATGGACGAAGGAGCAACAATGGAAGGTAAGGATATTGATCTTGGAGATGTACTTGTAAAAAAATTGAAAGAAGGAAAGAATTTTCATTTTAATTTTGTAGACAAAAAAGAAGGCGAGCGCGGCCTTAAAAATCAAAAGTATTATATGACGATCGAAATACCAAAGGATTTCTCAGAGAACGCGACAACCCTTTTGGATGAAAAACCGAAAAAGCTTGAATTGGTATATATGCCAAATGAGAGCTATAACTTCTTATCCGCGCAAATAGGCGGGACCGCAGTAGAGAAAATCAAGGCAGCTCTTTCAGAAAAGGTCTCAGAAACGTATGCGGAAACGATGTTTGATAAAGTAGGCGAACTTGCAGACGGTGTGAAGAAAGCCGGAGAAGGTGCCGGCAAGTTGAATGATGGCGCAGGCGAACTGAAAAAAGGATCAAAAGCGCTATATGATAATCTTGAAATGCTTGCAGGAAAGTCGATTGAATTTAATAATGGAATGAATACAGCCTACTCGGGATCAAAAGAACTATCATACGGTTCTTCTGAGCTTGCATCAGGGTTAGGAAAACTTCAAGATGGCGGACAAAAGCTTCAAAGTGCTTCTAGCACCCTTCAAGGGGGACAGGAAAGCCTCCATGAGGGTATCAGCAAAACGAAAGACGGGCTGAACGAGGTTAACGGAAAGCTGCCTGATTTAGTAAATGGTACGGGCCAGCTAAAAGCTGGAGCAGATGAGCTTGCAGCCAAGCAAGGTGAGCTTAAAAACGGTATCGATTCCGTTGGCAGCGGGATTGGCGAGCTTCAAAAGGGTGCTGGCAAGTTGCAAGTGGGCGCTGGAAGAGTAAGGGAAGGAGCTTCAAACCTGAAAGCGGGTGTTGATGAACTAAAGACCGGAGCAAATGATGTTAGCGACGGAGCATCCCAGCTTGCTGGAGGTTTGCAGGAATGGCAAAAAAGCTCTGTTGATGTTGCAAACGGAGCCAGTGAAGTGAATGAGGGAATCATTCAGTTAAATAATCAGCTTCAGCCGCTATTGAGCAGCCCTGCTCTTCCGGATGATCAAAAAGCAATTTTGAAAGCAACGCTTGATCAATTAATTGCTGGAAGTGGAAAGGTGAAGAATGGTACAGCTGGACTTTCTGAGGCAGCTGGTGAAATTACAACTAATGGGAATGCATTATCAGCGGGTGCAAGTAAACTATCAGCCGGTGCTGGGGCCTTGTCTGATGGCGCAACCAAGCTTGCTGGTGGAGCAAATGAGCTTTCAGCAGGCGCAGGTGGACTATCTGCTGGTCTTGCGAGTGCGTCCGAAGGTACAACAAAATTATCTGATGGTGCTGGAAAGCTTGCTGCTGGGGCTGGAGAACTTTCCGGCGGGTTGGAAGCAGTCAATGATGGCCAGCAAAAGCTTGGCGGTGCGATCGGTCAGCTTTCAGCTGGAATCGGCCAACTGGAAGATGGTTCAGGCAAACTCGTTGCAGGACATAGTCAGTTCAGTACTGGCCTATCTGCTTTAGGCCAAGGTTTAGGCAGTGCAAAAACCGGAGCTGATAAGCTTGCAGGCGGCGCTGATAATCTCTCTAATGGCTTAGGTCAGCTTGCAGCTGGTTCGGAGGCAATGCAATCAGGTGCAGGCAAGCTTTCAGAAGGAGCTCGAAAAGTTGCTGATGGCAATAGTAAGCTTGCCAATGGTTCATCTGAACTAGCGGAAAAGCTGCAAGACGGCGCAGATAAAGCGGATATAAAAGCAGGAAAAGCTAATTTTAATATGATGGCAGATCCTGTTAAAGTGGATAATAAAAGATTGAATGAAGTACCAAACTACGGAACAGGTTTCGCACCATACTTCTTGTCACTAGGATTGTTCGTCGGTGCGCTATTGATTTCAATCGTGTTCCCATTGAAGGAAGCTGCTGGGGTGCCAACAAGCGGTGTCCGTTGGTACTCAAGCAAGACAGCTATTCTTGCTGGTGTTGGTATTCTTCAATCATTGTTTGCAGATGCGATTCTTCTATGGGGATTAGGTCTTGAAGTAGACAATGTTGGATTGTTTATACTGTTTACGATTATTACAAGCTTTACTTTCCTTGCGTTGATTCAATTCCTTGTCACTTTGTTCGGTGATCCAGGACGATTCATTGCAATCTTGATTCTTATTCTGCAGTTGACTACAAGTGCAGGAACTTTCCCGCTAGAATTAATTCCTGGCTGGCTTCAAGGATTCAATCTACTGTTGCCAATGACCTACTCTGTGTCAGGATTTAAGGCAATCATCTCTAGTGGCGATATTGCTTACATGTGGCAAAATGCAGGAGTTCTCTTTGGTTATATTGCCGTTCTTTCTGTCGGAACTCTATTATTCTTCAGGGTCATGCACAGAAGGACTTATTACAAAGCGAATGAACAATAAAAAAATGGCCGTTATTGCTTTTGCAATAGCGGCTTTTTCTATTTTACTGTAAAAAACCAGCCCTAATCATGAGGGCTGGTAAAAGGATTGCAGCATTGCTGCAGGGAAAGGTTTTACATATAAACGGCACTGGGGCCGAGTAGATGGCCGTCTTTTGAAAGTTAACGAGGATCGAGGCATCTGTCACATGTGTTTCCGTAGCATTCATGCTGCTCGCTGATTGGCTCGCCGCATTCTTTACAGTTTTTTACCGGGAGATTGCGGAAAAATTCAAGTGCATTTTGAAGCATGCTGTCAGCCTCCTGTAAATGATTTGTGATGATACAGTTTCTTTGTTGTTTTTATTGTATTATAACAGAGTTTGTCCTGTCAACGTTGTTTTGAAACAAACTAACCATTAATGAAAAAATGGGCAGAATGAAGTATAGTGAAAACATGGATTAGAAGGAGGAGATTTCTATTGAAGTTGACTATCATAGGATGTTGGGGTGGCTATCCTCGTAAAGGAGGGGCAAGTTCGGGGTATCTCTTGGAACATGATGGTTTTTCTCTCTTAATCGATTGTGGCAGTGCGGTCCTTTCAAAGCTGCAGGAATACATTCATCCCGAAGAGCTGGATGCAGTCATACTGTCCCATTACCATCCTGATCATATTGCTGATATCGGTGTCCTCCTGCATGCAAGGCTGATTCAAGGGTTTATTGGAGAAAAGCCGCCTGTTCTGCCGATATTTGGTCATAACATGGACAAGAAGGAATTCTCTAAACTTACATACAAAAACATAACAAAAGGGATTGCATATGACCCTGTTCAAAAGCTTCGCATCGGACCATTTGCGATAACATTCCTCCATACCGTTCATCCGGTTCCTTGCTATGCAATGAGAATTGAAGCAGCTGGAAAATCGTTTGTTTATACGGGGGACACAGCTTATAAAGATGATTTTGCATCTTTTGCGCGAAATGCCGATATGCTGCTGTGCGAATGCAATTTTTATGGGAATATGGACGGGAAAGGTGCTGGTCATATGAATAGCATTGATGCTGGAATGCTTGCCTCACGAGCTAATGTGAAGAATCTTGTCCTTACCCATCTTCCGCATTATGGGGAACTTAATGAGCTTGCAAAGGAAGCATCAAAGCAATATGAAGGAAATATCATGCTTGCGGAAGAAGGTTTAAGAATAACGCTTTGAGGAGAAATGCCCATGCTTTTTATTGACAACAACGGAATAACAGACCCGCATATCAATCTTGCCATCGAGGAATATGCGCTGAAGAACCTTGATGTGAATGAAACCTATCTGTTGTTCTATATCAACGAGCCATCGATCATCATCGGAAAAAATCAGAACACTATTGAAGAAATTAATACAGACTATGTAGAGCGGAACGGTATCCATGTTGTTCGCAGATTATCGGGTGGCGGAGCCGTCTATCATGATCTCGGCAATCTGAACTTCAGTTTCATCACGAAAGATGATGGCGAGAGCTTTCATAACTTCCGTAAATTCACAGAGCCTGTCATCAATGCGTTGGAGAAAATCGGTGTAGAGGCAGAGCTGAGCGGCAGGAATGACATCCTTGCAGGCGGGAAAAAAATATCGGGAAATGCCCAGTTTGCAACACGCGGAAGAATGTTCAGCCACGGAACACTGCTGTTTGACTCGGAAATGGAGAACATCGTCTCAGCGTTAAAAGTGAAGAAAGATAAGATAGAATCAAAAGGAATTAAATCCATTAGAAGCCGTGTGGCGAACATTTCCGACTATATGGAAAAGAAGCTGAACATTGTGGAATTCAGAGACCTGTTGCTCAAAAATATTTTTGCCGAAAATGAGGAAATCCCTCAGTACAAGCTTACAGAGGAAGATTGGAAGCAAATCATGGAGCTATCAAAAGAACGTTATCAGAATTGGGATTGGAATTACGGGAAATCGCCGAAATTCAACGTCCAGCAGTCTCATCGCTTTCCAGCAGGAAGCATTGATGTCAGACTTGAAGTCAATAAAGGGAGAATTGAAAGCTGCAAGATTTTTGGCGATTTTTTTGGGGTTGGTGATGTCAGCGATATCGAAAGACAACTCGAAGGCATTAAGTACGAAATAGCTGCCTTAGAAGAAACTTTAAAGGAAGTCAACATAAAACATTACTTTGGTAATGTTACCCTTGAAGAATTTATCAACTTATTGTATTGATGGAACGAATCCCTTCGCATTAGCGGGGGGTTTTTCTTTTTGGATAAATTATAGGTATTTTTAGGAAGTTGCTGCGGGAAGTATTGAACCTTGTTTACCCCTATATTAACGGGGAATAAAAAAGCTGAAAGCGATAATAATATAATCGGGTCTTTAATTCAGAAAGATGCTTTTAGTTAAAGACGCGGAATGAAGAAAAAGGAGTGAGATGCTTGAAATATCCGTTGAATGTTACATCGGAAATTGGGGAACTAAAGACTGTCCTTCTGAAAAGGCCGGGCAAAGAGTTGGAGAACTTGACACCAGATTATTTGGCGACACTGTTGTTCGATGATATTCCATTTCTTCCAGCAATCCAGAAAGAGCATGATTACTTCGCTAATGCTCTGCGCAACCAGGGTGTGGAAGTGGTCTATTTGGATACGCTTGTAGTGGAATCAATACTAAATGATGACATTCGCATGCATCTCATTGATGAGTTCTTGAGCGAGAGCAAAGTTGGCGAAAGCTCTTCTTTGGAATTAATCCGTGAATACCTTGTCAGCCTTCCAAAAGATGAGCTGGTTGGGAAGATGATGGAAGGTTTGCAAAAAACCGAACTTACGCATGAATCAAAGAGACATCTTCACGAATTTATTGAGAACCAAGATCCATTTTATTTGTTCCCAATGCCGAACCTATACTTCACAAGGGACCCGGCCGCAGTCATCGGAAATGGTGTTTCTCTTAACCGGATGAACAGGACTGCTAGAGGCAGGGAATCTTTATTTATGAAATATATTATAAAGTATCATCCTCGCTTTGCGCCACATGACATCCCGCTTTGGTTTGACAGGGGAGGAGCTTATTCCATTGAAGGCGGGGACGAGCTGGTTCTTAGCAATGAGGTTGTAGCAATTGGTATAAGTGCAAGGACGACTGCCCAAGCAATTGAAAATCTCGCGCAAAAGCTTTTCGCCAAGAATAAGGAGTATAAGAAGGTCATGGCGGTGGAAATCCCCAAAACAAGGGCATTCATGCATCTTGATACCGTATTCACGATGGTAGACCGCGATAAATTTACCGTCCATCCGGCAATACTAGGACCTGGTGGAGAAATGAATATCTTCATCCTTGAAAGAGGAGACGATGAAGATCTTAAGATTACCCGCCGTGAAAATATTGTTGAAGCTTTGAAAGAAGTGCTCAATCTTCAGGAAGTTGCCCTTATTCCTTGTGGAGGCGGAGACGATATAGCATCTGCTCGTGAGCAGTGGAATGATGGAAGTAATACACTAGCTGTTTCTCCAGGGGTTGTCATAACTTACGACCGTAACTACGTATCGAATGAATTGCTTCGTGAAAATGGCATTGAAGTTATTGAAGTATTGAGCAGTGAATTGGCCCGTGGCCGCGGTGGCCCGCGTTGTATGAGCATGCCTCTATACCGGGAAAACCTGTAAACATAATCATGATTAGGAGGGCTAACGATGGGATTTAACCTTAAAGGCAGACACTTTTTGACGCTGAAGGATTTCACACCACAGGAAATTGACTTCCTCATCGATCAGTCAATTGAATTCAAGCGCTTGAAGTATGCTGGTATTCCGCACAAGATGCTAGAAGGTAAAAATATTGCACTCTTATTTGAAAAACCGTCCACTCGGACAAGGTGTGCATTCACTGTTGCCTGTATCGACCTTGGAGCCCATCCGGAGTATCTAGGAAAAAATGATATTCAGTTTGGTAAAAAAGAATCGAACCGTGATACTGCCATTGTTCTCGGCAGGATGTTTGACGGTATTGAATTCCGCGGATTCAAACATGAAACAGTGGAAGAGCTGGCAAAATATTCAGGTGTTCCGGTTTGGAATGGACTTACCGATATGTTCCATCCAACGCAAATTCTTGCTGACTTTATGACAATAAAAGAAAAGCTTGGTTATTTGAAGGGTGTTAAGTTTGCTTATGTGGGAGATGCACGCAACAACATGGGTAACTCCCTGATGATAGGTTCTGCGAAAATGGGTCTGGATTTCCGGGCTGTAGCACCGAAAGAACTTTTCCCGAACGAAGACCTTGTTGCATATGCACAGGGAGTCGCAAAGGAGACGGGTGCAAGCATTACGATTACGGACAGCATCGATGAAGGCGTTAGGGAAGCCGATGTCATTTATACAGATGTATGGGTTTCTATGGGAGAAGAGGACCAGTTCAAAGAAAGAATAGATCTGCTTGAGAAATACCAAGTAAACAAAAGAATGATGGATATGACCGGAAAAGACCATACTCTCTTTATGCACTGTCTTCCGGCTTTCCATGACCAGGAAACCCAAGTTGGCAGGGAAATTAAGGAGAAGTTCGGTCTTGAGGCAATGGAAGTTACGGATGAGGTTTTCCGGTCGAAGAACAGTGTTGTTTTCGATGAGGCAGAAAACCGAATGCATACAATCAAAGCAGTAATGGCAATGACGCTGTCATAATTAGGAAAGAAATGTGCGTGCTTCAGCCGAATTAATTAGGCTGAAGCACGTTGCATCCATTTCTATTTTATCTGGAGAGCGGGTGTTTATCGAATGGCAGAAAATGAAAAAAAGCTCGGGTTATTTGCATTGATTGCACTTGTAGTGGGATCGATGATTGGTGGGGGAGCTTTTAATATCGCTACAGATATGGCCTCTGGTGCCAGTACAGGCGCAATTATTCTAGGATGGGTTATAACTGGGATCGGGATGATATGCCTTGGGTTTTGCTTCCAAAACCTTACGAGCAAACGACCGGATCTTGAAGGCGGGGTCTTCAGTTACGCAAAAGCAGGATTCGGTGATTATTGGGGATTTAATTCTGCATGGGGATACTGGCTGTCTGCCTGGCTCGGCAATGTTGCATATGCAACACTTTTATTCAGTTCCATCGGTTATTTTTTTCCGATATTCGATGGGCAGAATGTTGCCTCGATTGTTGGCGCTTCCGTCCTCTTATGGGCTGTTGTTTTCCTCATATTAGGCGGAGTTCAGTCCGCTGCGCTTGTTAATACGGTTGTTACAATCGCCAAGCTAGTACCGATATTCCTATTCATCATTCTAGGAATTTTCGCGTTCAATATTGAACAATTTAATGTTGATTTCTGGGGTAAAGGAGAATTTAGGCTTTCTGACGTCCTGGGTCAGACAAAGAGTACCATGCTTGTGACGCTATGGGTATTTATTGGTATTGAAGGAGCAGTAGTCCTTTCGAGCAGGGCAGAGAATAAAAAGGACGTAGGGAAAGCTACTATCATCGGTCTCGTCTCTACTTTGCTGATTTACGTAATGATTTCCTTGTTATCAACAGGGATTATGTCAAAAGAAGAACTGGCTGATCTAAAGAGCCCATCGATGGCATACGTGCTTGAAAGCGTTGTGGGGCCTTGGGGAGCGACATTTGTCAATCTTGGACTCATCATTTCTGTTCTTGGAGCATGGCTCGGCTGGACATTGCTTGCGTCAGAACTGCCATATTTAGCTGCGAAGGATGGCGTTCTCCCTAAGCTGTTTGCCAAAGAGAATAAAAATAAGGCGCCGGTAAATTCTTTGATCATTACAAATGTATTGATCCAGGTTTTCCTCTTGACCTTCCTGTTTTCCGATAAGCCTTATAACTTTGCTTTTTCACTGGCAAGCTCTGCGATCCTTGTGCCTTATCTGTTTTCCGCACTATATCAAGTCAAATACAGCATGCAGGAAAAAGAGACGAAGCAGACTGCTATTGGGATAGTTGCAAGTATTTATGGTGCGTGGCTGCTTTATGCCGCAGGAATCGATTATCTCGTTCTGACGGCAGTTTTGTATGCGCTGGGGATATTTGTATATCAATATGCCCAGAAGGAACATGGCAAAAAAGCATTTAAGCCATTTGAATTGGTTTGGGCGGGATTGTTTGTCGTGTTTGGAATTCTCGCCATCTTCATGCTGACATCAGGAAAGATTAGCATCTAGGATTTTCACATCAGGAGGAATTCATTATGACAAAAACAATCGTTGTTGCCCTTGGCGGAAATGCCATTCAAACGGGAAATGGCGCTACTGCAGAAGATCAGAAAAACGCATGTTACAATACAGCCAAGGAACTGGTGAAGCTGATTAAAGAAGGGCATAAGCTGATAATTGCGCACGGCAATGGTCCCCAAGTAGGAAACATCGTTCTTCAGCAGCAAATGAACCAGAGTGACAAACTTCCTGCAATGCCTCTTGATACATGCGGGGCAATGAGCCAGGGAATGATTGGATATTGGCTTCAAAATGCTCTTTATGAGGTTTTCCACGATGAAGGGATTGATTATAACGCTGTTACTCTTGTCACGCAGGTTCTCGTAGACGAGAATGATCCAGCTTTTGATAACCCTACAAAACCGATAGGCTCTTTTTATAGCCAGGAAGAAGCAGATGAGCTTCAAAAAACAAAAGGTTACCGAATGAAAGAAGATGCTGGCCGAGGTTACCGGAGAGTCGTCCCATCCCCGAGGCCAATCGATATCATCGAAAAGAAAGCAATAATGGATCTCATTGCTGCCGGCAATATTGTAATTGCTGCCGGTGGGGGAGGAATCCCTGTATCTAAGGACAATTCAAAGCTGATCGGCATTGAAGCAGTTATTGATAAAGATTTTGCTTCAGAAAAGCTCGCAGAGCTTGTGGAAGCGGATGCATTCCTCGTCTTAACAGCAGTGGAAAATGTAGCGATTAACTTTGGAAAACCTGAGCAGCAAAACCTTCGTAACCTTTCCGTAGAAGATGCGAAAAAATACATTGAGGAAGGTCATTTTGCACCTGGAAGCATGCTGCCAAAAGTTCAGGCAGCTATTCAATTTGCGGAATCGGCAAACGGAAGAAAAGCATATATTACTTCACTTGAATATGCTTATGATGCGATCAGTGGAAAGACGGGAACTGTTATAGGAAAAATGCTGCAGTAGCGCTCGCTCAAATGAATAGGGGAAGCGAACATAATATAAGCTGTGGTGAAGTCATTCTTCCATCCAAAAAACTGGAATAAAGAATGGCTTTTTTTTGTTCGGAAAAATATCAAGTCTAAAAAGTCTATTGCCTTTAATGAAAAAGGAATTTGTCCTTTTTTGGAGAAAGAATCTAGTAAGAATACGGGGAGGAATGCATGTTGAACAATATTTCTTTGCAAGAACTGGGGCATATCGCAATAGTCACGCTTAAAAGGCCTGAAAGTATGAATGCTTTTAATTATGATACGCTGCTAGAACTACAGGAAGCGGTTGAAAAAATCCGGACGGAGAAGAATATACGGGTGGTCATTTTCACTGGTTCTGGTGATAAAGCATTCAGCGTTGGAGCAGATTTAAAAGAGCGCAGGACGCTTTCTGATGAAAAGGTAAAGCGAAACATCTATAAAATAGGCGAAGTTTTCACTAGTATTGACCAGCTTCCACAGCCAACGATTGCAGCAATCAATGGATTTGCGTTCGGAGGAGGAATGGAGCTAGCTCTCTCATGTGATTTCAGGATTGCTTCAGAGGAAGCAGTAATGGGTCTGACCGAGACTTCGCTTGCTATTATCCCTGGTGCAGGAGGAACACAGCGGCTGCCAAGGATTGTTGGTCAAGCTAAGGCGCTTGACTTAATCCTGACAGCTAAAAAGCTAGACGCTAATGAAGCTTTCCAATATGGGCTGCTTCATAGAGTGGTGCCCAAACAAGCCCTTATGGCCGCATGTGAAGAATATGCCGGACGAATGCTGGCAAATGGCCCTGTAGCCCTCATCCAGGCAAAATATGCGATCAAACAAGGTATGAACGTCGACCTTCAAACAGGATTGCAGCTTGAAAGAAAAGCATACGAAATCACGATTCCCACGGAAGATAGGCTAGAAGCTTTGAATGCGTTCAGTGAAAAGAGGAAGCCTGTCTATAAAGGGAGATAAGGAGCTTTATTCTAAAAATAGGGGGAAGATTGTGGAGAAAAATCGCACTGTAGATGATAACGATGGGGAATTCAGAGAGGGGCTTCATTCCGGGGTAAGTATCTTTATCGGATACTTGCCTGTTGCAATGACGTTCGGTTTGATTGCCAAAGCAACAGGACTGACCCTTATAGAGACAGTCATGATGAGCCTCCTTGTCTTTGCGGGGGCAGCCCAGTACATAGCTTTAAGCCTGCTAGCGGCCGGCACAGGGATGCTTGAAATTGTCCTCACTACTTTTATTGTAAATATACGACACTTTTTGATGGCGGCATCTCTCAATGAGAAGGCGGAAAGGGGCAGCGTATTTGGAAAAGTGATATATGCTTTTGGAATTACCGATGAAACCTTTACGGTGGCATCGATGCGGCAGAAGGTCATTACCACCTCCTATATGCTGGGACTGGTATCTATTTCCTACTTCAGTTGGGTAATCAACTCTGGACTGGGTTACCTACTGGGTTCTGGTCTTCCAAAGATTCTGCAGGATAGCATGTCAATTGCGCTCTATGCTATGTTCATTGGTCTTCTCGTACCTTCCATGAAAAAAGGAGTGAAAGTGGTCTTTCTTGCCGCCCTTGCCGCATGTTTGAATAGCATCTTCACTATTGGTAAGCTCCTTCCATCAGGGTGGGCGATTGTTGCGGCAACAATTATTTCTGCTGTACTGACAGAAGCTGTCTTGTACATGAAGAAAGGAGCGGATAAGCATGTTGAGGGCTGAAATTATCGTGCTGATTGCCATGATGGCAATGGTGACTTATATCCCTAGAATGCTGCCTTTTGCATTGTGGAGCAGTAAGCAGCTTCCGCGTTTTATCCAGGGAGTTCTTGGAAACGTCCCTTATGCAGCTCTGGGAGCGCTTATTTTTCCTGCGGTATTTTTAATGAAGGAAGATATTTTTTATGGGCTTGTTGGAGCGATTGCTGCATTTATTGTTGCCTTCACTGGGGCAAATGTTGTTTTGGTCGTGATTGCTTCCATTGCTGCCTTAAGTGCCTACTCGTATATACTCTAGATTCTTAGCTCATACATAGCGTGCCAGTAATGGTTCTATTTTGCTTGAAGCACGACTAAACTGTTGATAGAGGTTGTACGAAAGGATGATTGCAATTGGTGCGGAAAATGGGCTTTTACAGTATTTCGGCCTATGTTATTTTCGGCTTTTTGGCCTATTGGTACCTGTTCTATTTGGCTGATACTAGCCTGCCGTTCGAACATGGAGGTTCGAGAGCAGATCCTGCGACATTCATGAATCCAAGAGAATACATGTTGAGTGAAGAATATTCAAAGCTAAGGAATCTCCTGTTTTTTCTTTCCACCCCATACGAATGGCTCCTTTATTTCCTCATCTTAATTACAGGATTATCGGGTGCTTTTAAAAAGTGGGGAGAGGAGGCAGCAAAGCCCGCATTTCTTCAAAAGGCTGTCTATGTATTTTGGTTTTCTCTATTCTCCTATGTTGCAGCTTTTCCGTTCAGTTACATTAGCTACCGCTTTTCGAAAACGTATAATATCTCTACCCAACCATTTCCATCGTGGATGAAGGATGAAATGATCGATTATTGGATCAATTTTATGACAATGCTTATTACTGTTTTGGTCCTTTACTGGCTTATTGGAAAAAGCAAACGATTCTGGTGGCTTTTTGCTTGGCTTTTATCCATACCGTTTACCTTGTTTGTGATGTTTATTCAACCAGTGATAATCGACCCGCTCTATAATGACTTTTCTCCGTTGAAAGACAAGGAGCTTGAGGCGAAGATCCTTCAGTTGGCAAGCGAAGCCAATATTCCGGCCGACCATGTCTTTGAGGTAGAGATGGCGGAAAAAACGAATGCGCTGAACGCTTATGTTACCGGAATTGGCGGGAATTCTCGCATTGTTCTTTGGGATACTACGCTGGAAAGGCTGAATGATGATCAAGTTTTGTTCATCATGGCACACGAGATGGCGCATTATGTGGAAAAGCACATATATTTTGGTATTGCAGGTTATTTGCTACTTTCCCTTGTAGGATTATGGATTGCTTCAAAATTGATGTCATGGTCGATTGGTCGATGGGGTGGATATTGGAAGATAAAAGATACTGGGGATATCCGGGCGTTGCCGCTATTTTTGATGATCCTTTCTATGTTGCTGTTCTTATCCTCTCCGGTCAGTAATTTTGTATCCCGTTACCAGGAAAGTCGTGCTGATCGCTACGCCATCGAGATGACAGGAAATACAGAAGCAGCCATCACTTCGTTTCAGACGTTGACAAAGGCAGGGCTTAGCCAAGTAAATCCGCCAATTCTAGTCAAGATTTTCCGCTATGGCCATCCCACCATGCTTGAACGGATATCGCGGCTTGAAGAGTACGAAGTCGAACAAAGGAATAAAGGGGAAGAATGAAGGAATCCCCCGCAAACGAATCTTGCGGGGGATTTTGTTTTTGAGTCATATTTTCGCAGAATAGAATTTGCCTTAATGGAACTTTCAACTGTTCATCATGTCCCGAAACGCTTGTCAAGATCCTTCAGTTCTTCTGTGAGGGTAAGGAAGAGCGTTTGGTCGCGGCGATCGATGGCTTCATCGATTTTGAAAAGCAGTTTTTCCTTTTTCGTTTTGAGCTGGATTTCGGAAATCAGCATGTCGACATATAGGTCCAGGACAAAGGTTTTTTTTGCTTTAATGCGGTTCATCACACTAGCCTTCATATTTTCAGAATAGGATTTATCTTTCATTGACCTCACCTCTTCGACCTTTTTTATATTATATGGACTTTGAAAAGGATAATCAACAAAATTATTTTAATTTTGGGAAAGTTTTTATATCTAACTTTTGTGAAGACTTTCTGAACGTTGTTAATTTTTTACTAAAAAAAGAACCATACATGTTATTATGAAAGAAAAATCCTTTGCAGGGAGATGGTGGAATGGAAACAGGGCATAAAAGTATCATAGAAGAATACGAAATAAACCCATTAACGATGATCCTACTTCCATATCAGTATGGCAGCAAAACCTTTTCGCGGGTATACGAATATGAGGACGATTATATTGTCCCATCGAAGCCGCTTGACATTATTAAAAGAAGCTGCCAATATTTCGGCTCGAGTTATGAAGGAAGAAAAGAAGGAGCCAGAAACATGGCTGGAATAACCCACAAGATCCCTATCATCATTGATCCTCTTAATTCGATTTACTTCCTGCCGACTATTTCGCCATCTAAGCCTGCGTGCATTTGGATTTCTCATGAGCATATACTTAGCCATAAAAAAGTAGACTCTCAGCAGACATCTGTCACTTTTCGAAACAAGCGATCTATTACTCTTCCAGTATCCTTTAGCTCGTTTGAGAACCAGCTGCTGAGAACAGCGCACCTTAGGACAAGGATGATTCAGAGGATGAAGGAATCGGAGCGGCGGGCAGGATATTTATTCGAAGGCCCGAAGTATTTAAGTCGGGAAAAAGCTGATCTTGTCAGTGAACTTCCGTATGAATAAGTGCTATTGGGAATAAAGCGTTAACCTTTCGCATGATATTCAGGGCCTTCATTTCGGGAAAACAGATGGGCTTTCTTACGAAGATAGAGCTCAAGCAACTCTTCTGTTCTGTTGCGAAGACGGGGATTGAAATAATTGTGCCGCTCCTCATATCCTCGATAGAGGAATAAATACATAGTAAAAGCTTCATCTCGCTTCAGCCTCTCAACACGGAGGCTGTTTTGTTTTAAATAGCGCTTTACCGCCGCTAGGTCTTTTTGGATTGTCAGCATTGTTTCATCAATTAGGTTAATATACGGTTTTTTCAATTTAAAGGGACCTGACTCAATTATCGCCCTATCCTTCAATAGTACAGTTAATACCATTGGAAGATAGATGGCCAAATCCAGCATGTCACGGTCCTTCTCAGGAATTCGCGTCATTCGTGCCTACTCCTTTTACAAAAACGAACATTTGTTCTTGTTTTATTTTACTCCAAATGACCATTGTTTATCAAGCTAATTTTTATCTTTTCCCCCAGCTTCTAAAAAATGTGCTCATTTCCTTTTCTCACAAAAGATTTCTAAAAAATTTTTGAAATAAAAGTTTAAGTATAGGATATAAGAAGGAAAATATAACGAGTCTAGCGAAAAGCATTTATTCTAAAAAAGTTTTAAAATGAAAAGGTAATAAACGAAAAGGTGGAAAGCTCTTTGATGATGAATGGCAGACGTGTAATCAAGAGAAGAAGAAGGAGAATACGCTGGGGTCGTGTATTCCTTCTCTTGCTGGCGGTTGTTGCTAGCGTTTCAGGCTATAACTTTTACTCTCAGTATCAGTCAGGCCTGCAACAGTCACAGAAAAGCAGCAGAGCGAAGCAGGAAGTATATGAGTTTAAAGGAAAGCAGGACGAAAACGGATCAACAAACATCCTAATCCTTGGAAGTGACGCCACAGGCAAGGACAAGCCGAGGGCAGATACTATCATGATTGGAAGTTACAATAAAGAAAAGGGAACATATAAGCTCGTTTCTGTAATGAGGGACTGTTATGTTGACATCCCGGGTCATGGGAAAAATAAGATTAATGCAGCATTTGCCTTTGGAGGGCCGGAATTGCTAAGGAAAACAATAAAGTCGAATTTCGGAATAGACTTGCAATATTATGCAGTAGTGGATTTTGAAGGCTTTGTCCGCCTAATTGACGAGGCATTTCCAAATGGAGTAAAAGTCGATGTCGAAAAAAGAATGGAAGAGAACATTGGAGTAACGATTGAACCAGGAGAACAGCGATTGGATGGAGAGCACCTTCTCGGATATGTCCGATTCCGACAGGATGCAGTCGGAGACTTTGGAAGGGTAGAGAGACAGCAAAAAGCAATCAAAGATGTTGCAGATCAATTGGTAAGTGTGAGTACCTTTAGGAAGCTCCCTAAACTGTTGGGAGTGGTTATGCCTTTCGTTACCACGAACATGGATACAGGGGATGTGCTATTCATTGCAAAGGGCTTTATTACCACAGAAAACAGAAATATCGAAACGTTACGCCTTCCGGTGGATGGCACTTTTGAAAACAAGCGGGTAGAAGAGGCAGGTTTAATTTTAGAAGTCGATGAGACTGCTAATGAAAAGGAATTGAAGCAGTTCCTGTCGAACTAACTAGTAAAAATGAATACTAAACTTTCCATTTATTTTCTTGCAGGTGTACAATATTAGCAAAAAGATTTTCTATGCGAAGAAGCCTGCAACATGGAAAAAGGAGTTTGGAATGGATTCTCAATTTCTTCAAGAATGGTTCACCATTGAAAAAGTAATGGATTTAATAAAAGAATACAAGGCACTAGGACCGTTGCCGGGAGTGATGCTCCCAATGCTTGAGGCATTCTTGCCATTCCTCCCGCTCTTTTTATTTGTAATGGCGAATGCTAATGCCTTTGGACTCTGGTTCGGTTTTCTTTTCTCCTGGATTGGTGCTTGCACCGGTGCATTCATTGTCTTTTTGCTTGTTAGGAAGTACGGTCAGCGTCGCATCCTGATATTTGTAAAAAAGCATCCTAAAGTGCAAAAAGGCATGAACTGGGTGGAACGCCATGGATTCGGTCCGTTGTTTGTCCTGTTATGTTTTCCGTTTACCCCTTCCGCGGTGGTCAATATTGTTGCGGGAATGTCCAAAATCAGCGTAGCTCAGTATATGCTCGCAGTCATTGCCGGTAAAATGGTGATGATTTTTACTATTAGTTTTGTTGGGTATGATATTCGATCCCTTATTACAAAACCTGTGCGGACAGCTATTGTAATTCTCATCATTTTTATTCTTTGGTATGTTGGTAAGAGAATTGAAGTAAAAATGAATAGCAGCATTGAAAAAACATGATGAGTGAAATAGCCGTAGTCAGGAGGCGAATATTTTGAAAGATAAGGTTAGAAGGGGAAGCACTGAATGGTTAAAGGCCTTTGCTGCCGGAATAATTATCTTTGCTTTTATCAGAACTTTTTTCTTTTCAAATTATGTGGTGGAAGGAGAATCGATGCTTCCCACCCTCCAGGAAGGAAACAAGCTTGTCGTTAACAAGATAGGTTACGACATCGGGGACGTAAAGCGTTTTGATGTCATTGTGTTTCATGCGAACGAGAAAGAGGATTATGTAAAACGCGTTATTGGCTTGCCGGGCGATAAAATCGAATATAGGGAAGACAGGTTGTTTATCAACGGAAAGGTAGTAGAAGAACCGTTTTTGGAGAAATATCAGGAGCAAATCCAAGGGCATTATTTCACTGGGGACTTTACCTTAAAGGAAGTTGCAGGTAAGGAAACAGTTCCGGATGGGAAGCTCTTTGTTCTTGGAGATAACCGTCTTGGGAGCTGGGACAGCAGATACTTTGGATTCATTTCTATCGACCAGGTGGTTGGGAAAGTGAATCTTCGCTATTGGCCAATCGACGAAATGGTCATCTCTTTTGATAAATAAACCTAGTCCCTCTATCATTTTATGGCTGCATGGTTAATCCACCGTTTCTTGTGGTAAAAGCATAGTAAAAAGCGAGGAGATGAGAGGATGGAAGAGCAGAGGCGGCCATATTTTGTCAGTATTGCAAGCGGGGAGGTACTGGAACAACCTGCTGAAGATACAGGGTATTTTAGGATTACTGCAACAGGAGAAGAAGTGAAGCAACTTCGTGAATTCCTTGGAGAAAATGATAAAGCAGATTGGGAGACTTTTGCAAGAGCACACGTCCCATTCAAGGAATATCATGATAATAAGGCAGACGCAGATTACGATCGTACAATTGATGAAGTCTATCATTTGATTTATCAACTAGGCGATGACAAAGCAAAAAAACATATAGAGAGCATGGGGATTTTGGATAGCAACCGTTTGTAGGTTTGGAATTGTCCAAAAACAAACAGTGGTCGAAACTCTATAAAAAGGCATTCCTTCACTTTGGCCTCAAGAGGAATGCCTTTTTATTGTGGTTTGAAGCAACGGCAGTTATCCTCGATTGAAAGCAGTGAACAGCTTCTCACCTTGATATCCAGTAACGGCAAAATTGGAATAACACGCAAAAAGAGGTATAATGAAAAATGTGAACATGTGTTTGGTATAATATTTAATATGATGATAGAAAAGCAATTAACGAAGAAAGAAGGGGAGTGCCTATGCCGGTTCGTATGGTGCTTGGCCGCTCCGGGAGCGGAAAGACGGAGCTTTGTTTAAGGGAAATACGAAATGAACTTGCTCAAAACCCAGAAGGAAATCCAATCATATACCTAGTGCCAGAGCAAATGTCCTTTCTGTCAGAATATCGTCTTGCTACTACTCCTGGTCTTGGAGGCATGGTGAGAGCGCAGGTATACAGCTTTCCTCGCCTAGCGTGGAGAGTTCTTCAGGAAACGGGAGGCGCTTCCCGCCGCCATTTGACTAGTGTTGGAATCAGTATGATGATTCGTAAAATTATTGAAGACAAGAAACAGGATCTAAAGATTTTTCAGCGTGCAGCAGACAAGTCCGGGTTTATTGCACAGATGGAAGGGATGCTGACAGAGTTTAAACGGCATGCGATTGGGCCCGAATATTTGAGTCAGGAGATTCCAGGTAGTAAGGCTTTAAAGGAAAAACTTCACGATATTGAAATGATTTACCGCCGTTTTGAAGAGGAGCTTTATGGTAAATACATTGATTCAGAGGACTATTTCCGATTCCTCGCTGAAAAAATTCCGCAATCAAAGTATTTAAAAGGCGCAGAAATTTTTATAGATGGATTTTACCAGTTTACTCCCTTGGAGATTAAGGTCATCGAACAGCTAGCTCTTTCCTGCAGAAAGGTCACTATAACACTAGCTCTTGACCAGCCTTTTTATACTGCAGGTCCAGATGAGCTTCATATGTTTCGCTTAACTGGGGAAACATGTAAAGCCCTTTATGAGTCATTTAGACAACTCGGAGTGGAGATAGAAGATGAGGTTATACTGAAGGGTCAAAAGCGTTGGAACAATGAAGCGTTAAGGCATTTGGAAGCAGAATTTGATACAAGGCCGGTAAACCCAGCAACTGCAGGAGAAGCAGTTAAGCTGTTTCAGGCTGTAAACCGCCGTGCTGAGATAGAAGGAATAGCAAGAGAGATACTGAGCCTCGTTCGTGACAAGGGATACCGGTTCAAGGATATTGCGATCTTGATGAGGAATGGAAATGATTACAGGGAAATCCTCGAAACGATATTCCGAGATTATCAAATTCCTTATTTCATTGATCAAAAGAGGACGATGCTGAACCATCCGGCGATAGAACTAGTGCGATCCAGCCTGGAAACAGTGCTCGGGAATTGGCGCTATGAACCTATATTTAGAGCGGTCAAAACAGACTTGCTCTTTCCGCTTGAGGCAGATATCTATACTTACCGGGAGAAAATGGATAAGCTTGAAAATTATGTTCTCGCTTATGGAATTCAAGGAGAGAAGTGGACACGGAAAGATCGTTGGGTCTACAGGCGCATAAGGGGACTTGAGTTTACGGATACAGCCCAGACAGATGCAGAGAAAGAAATGGAACAAGAGCTTAATGAAATGAGGCTAATCCTCACAGCTCCTCTTCTTAGAATGGCAAGGCGCTTAAAAAGGGCAGATAACGGCAGAAAGCTTTGCGAGGCAGTTTATTTGTTTCTGGAAGAACTAGATGTACCAGCTAAACTGGAAAAATGGAGGAGCATGGCAGAGGAGCAGGGGGATCTTGTGGCCGCGAGAGAGCATGATCAGGCATGGAACGGAATAATCAGCCTTCTTGATGAATTTGTAGAAATGCTCGGAGATCAAAAAGTGGCTCCGCGAGATTTTATGTCGATTTTAGATGCTGGCTTTGAATCACTTCAGTTTTCGCTTATTCCGCCAGCGATTGATCAAGTATTGGTGGCTAACTTGGAAAAATCGAGGGTTTCTGAGATCAAGGCGGCCTTCGTTATTGGTGTAAACGAAGGGGTTCTCCCTGCGAAGCAAACCGAGGAAGGTATTCTTGGCGATGACGAAAGGCAAGCATTAGGGCTGATGGGGATTCGAATCGGTGCAGAAAGCAGAATAAAGCTTCTTGACGAGAACTTCCTTGCGTACAAAGCTTTTACCACTCCTTCTGAATACTTATACGTCAGCTACCCGATTGCGAATGAAGAAGGAAAGGCGCTCATACCATCCTCTTATATAAAAAGATTCCAGGAAATTTTCACGGATCTTGTACAGAGAATCTTTGCAGCAGAGCCATCAGGGCTTAAGGAGATGGAACAGCTGACTTTTGTTTCAAATGAAACATCCGCTCTTTCCTTCTTAGCAATTCAGCTTCAGCAAAAGAAGCTAAATTATCCTATCTTCGACTTTTGGTGGGATGTGTACGACTATTTCATGGAAAGCGTCCAATGGAGGGGGACGGCGAAAAAAGTTCTTTCTAGCCTTTTTTACGAGAACAGGACAAAAAGGCTATCAGAAAGTGTCAGCAGTGATCTATTTGGGGAAGTCATTGAGGCAAGTGTTTCAAGGATGGAGCTGTTCAACAGCTGTCCGTTCTCTCATTATGCCCAGCATGGCTTAAAGCTGAGAGACCGGAAGATTTTCAGGCTGGAAGCTCCGGATATTGGAGAGCTTTTCCATGCAGCATTGAAGTATATTGCAGAAACAGTAATGGATAGGAACCTAAGCTGGGCAAGACTCACCCAGCAACAGACGGAGGAATTGGCCAAAGAGGCGGTTGTCACGCTTGCGCCAAGGCTTCAGAACGAGATTCTCCTAAGCTCTAACAGGCACCATTATATTAGGCAAAAACTACAAAACATCATTACAAGGGCTTCTCTTGTTCTTGGGGAGCATGCTAAGCTTAGCGGTTTTGCACCTGTTGGTGTAGAACTGGGCTTCGGGCGAAACGGAGATTTGCCGCCGTTAGGATTTTCCTTGAAAAATGGTGCGAAAATGCAGTTAGTCGGAAGGATTGACAGAGTAGACAAGGCGGAGGATGAGAGCGGGATTTATTTAAGGGTTATAGATTACAAATCTAGCGGTAAAGAACTGAACTTGACAGAAGTATACTATGGATTGGCACTTCAAATGCTTACCTATTTAGATATCGTCCTGACCCACTCAAAAGGAATTGTCGGAAAACGAGCAGTTCCTGCGGGCGTCCTGTATTTCCATGTCCATAACCCGATTATTAATGCGCGGAAAATGCTGACGCTTGATGAGATTGAAGAGGAAATCATGAAGCAGTTTAAAATGAACGGCTTGCTTTTAGCGGATGAACATGTCATTAGATTAATGGATCGAAGCCTTGAATCAGGAAATTCGGATATTATTTCTGCTGGCTTTAAAAAGGATGGCACGTTAACGAAAGCATCAAAGGTGGCCACAAGAAATGATTTTGATTATCTCCGGCAGTTTGTTCGGGAGAAGTATGTGGAAACGGGAGATGAAATAATCGGTGGCAATGTCGACATCTCCCCGTACCGTCTAAAGGACAAGCTGCCATGTACTTTCTGTTCTTTTAAATCGGTTTGCCAATTTGACCCGTCACTCGGAACGAATGACTATCGAAAGCTTGATCCAAAGAAAAAAGACGATATCTTGGCTGCCATCAGGGAGGAGGGCAATGGTAATGGCTAAACTTAATATACCCCCAATGCCGGAGGGCTTGACATGGACAAGTGATCAATGGAAGGCAATCACAGCAAAAGGACAAGACACACTTGTCGCAGCAGCTGCGGGCTCCGGTAAGACAGCGGTTCTCGTTGAGCGGATTATCAGGAAGATTACGGACTGCAATGAACCGTTGAATGTGGATGAATTGCTAGTCGCCACCTTCACCAATGCATCTGCTGCCGAGATGAGGCATAGGATCGGAGTGGCGCTTGAAGAGGCGATAGATAAAGATCCGAAATCTCCTCATTTGAAAATGCAGCTAAGTCTACTTAACCGTGCTTCTATTTCGACTCTTCATTCCTTTTGTCTAGAAGTTATTCGAAAATACTATTATTTAATCGATATAGATCCAGGGTTTCGGATTGCAGAGGATACGGAAGGACAGCTGCTTAAGGATGAAGTAATGGACGATATTTTTGAAGAGGAGTACGGAAAACCCGAGAACCAAGCGTTTTTTCGATTAGTAGACACCTTTACAAATGATAGAACCGATGAAGCATTAAAGGATATTATCCTAGATTTATACGAGTTTTCCAGAGCCAATCCTTCTCCTGATTGTTATTTGAGTTCGATTGTCGATATGTACGACGCAGGAGAGGAAACAGAAGTGGCAGAATTGCCTTTCATGAAAAATCTCTTGTTTGATATCAGGCTCCAGTTAAATGGAGCAAAGGAGATGCTGAACAAGGGTTTGGAATTAACGAAGGTGCCAGGAGGTCCAGCACCCCGTGCTGAGAATTTCCTTTCTGACATCCATGTCGTCGATACGCTGCTTGCGGCTTTGAAAGAGTCATGGAAGGATCTACATGATGCAATGCAGGTTGTTGAATTCGAAAGGGCTAAACCTGCCAGTCCGAAAACATATGACAAGGGATTAATCGACAAAGCCCAAAAGCTTAGAGATAAAGCAAAAAAGATCGTGTTAGATATAAAAGAGGAACTTTTCACAAGAAAGCCTCAAAGCTTTTTGAAAGACATGGCCGAAATGAGACCTGTTATCAAAACGCTTGTTGAACTTGTTAGGCTTTTCTCCAAAAGGTTTGATGCCGTTAAGCAGGAGAAGGGACTTGTCGATTTTTCTGATTTGGAGCATTATACGCTCTCAATCTTGGCTGAAGGGAGTGACGAAAAGGGAAACCTGCTTCCTTCTGAGGCAGCAGCGTATTATCGAAGGCAGTTCAAAGAAGTGCTCGTAGATGAATATCAGGATACGAACATGGTTCAAGAAGCCATTCTACAGCTCGTTACTGCCGACGGAGAAAGCACCGGGAATATGTTTATGGTTGGGGACGTGAAGCAGTCGATTTATCGCTTTCGCCTCGCTGAACCTAACTTATTCCTCGGCAAATACAATCGATTTAAGGATAATGGAGAAGGAACAGGCCTGAAGATTGATCTTGCAAAAAACTTCCGAAGCCGGAACGAGGTGTTGGAAGGCACCAACTATCTTTTTAAGCAAATCATGGGAATTACGGTTGGAGAGATTCACTATGATGAGCAGGCCGAACTGAAGAAGGGCGCCTCCTATCCGGAGGATGAGCCATTTCCGGTAGAAGTTCTCCTGATAGAATCAGCCACTCCTTCTGAACATGGCGACGCGGAAACTTCAGCATTAGAAGACGGTGTTTTTGACAGTGCAGACCTAGAACAATCTCAGTATGAAGCAAGAGTGATGGCGAAGGAAATCAAAAAAATGATTGGAGAGCGTCGAACTATTTTCAATGGCAAGACAGGGACATCGCGTCCGGTAAATTATCGCGATATCGTTATCTTGCTCCGTTCCATGACATGGGCACCGCAAATTATGGAGGAGTTTAAGCTGCAAGGAATACCTGTATACGCTAATCTTTCGACAGGCTATTTTGAAGCAACCGAAATATCCATTATGCTGTCACTGCTAAAAGTAATCGACAATCCGCTTCAAGATATCCCGCTTGCATCTGTTCTCCGGTCCCCAATTGTAGGGATTGATGAAGAGGGAATGGCGAAAATCAGGCTTGCAAACAAGAGGGGCGCATATTTTGATGCATTGGAGGAATTTTCAGCAAAAGCTCCGGCGGAGGCTGATGAGAGCCTGCAAGAAATCACGAGCGTTTTTTTAGAAAAACTAAAGAGATGGAGAACAACTGCAAGGCAAGGATCCGTTTCAGAGCTGATTTGGCAGTTGCTCCGCGAAACTGGCTTCTATGATTTTGCTGGAGGAATGCCGGGAGGGAAGCAGCGGCAGGCTAACTTGAGGGCGCTCTATGACAGGGCAAGACAATATGAATCAACCTCTTTCAGGGGACTGTTCCGTTTCTTGCGCTTTATCGACCGAATGAGAGAGCGCGGGAACGACCTGGGTACAGCGGGAGCAATCGGTGAACAGGAGGATGTCGTAAGGATGATGACGATCCATAGCAGTAAAGGATTGGAGTTCCCGGTTGTATTTGCCGCTGGTCTTGCAAGGAATTTCAATATGATGGACTTGAAGAAATTTTATATGCTGGACAAGGAATTCGGATTTGCTGCAAAATATGTCAATCCTGAAAAGCGGATATCCTATCCTTCCCTCCCGCAAATTGCTTTTAAAAGAAAAAAGAAATTAGAGATGCTTGCCGAGGAAATGCGAGTCCTTTACGTTGCCATGACAAGAGCTAAAGAGAAATTGTACTTGCTGGGATCGGTGAAAGATGCAGAGAAGACAATTTCTCAATGGTGCGAAGATGCTGGAAGTGATTGGCTGCTGGATGAGTATATTCGTGCATCTGCAACAAGCTTTATGGATTGGATAGGACCTGCTGTAATGAGGCATCGAGATGCGGGGAGCTATGGTGACCGACAGGGACCGCAATGCGAAGTGTCGGAACACCCTTCAAAATGGAAGATTACTATATTCAAAGCGGAAGATGCCGGTAGATTAGAGGAAGGCGGCGTTTCTGAATATGATAACAGATTGGATTTTGTCGCAAGAGGGGAAAAAGTGAACATAGAATCATGTCTTGGCAAAGAGGCCGTCGCAAGGTTAAGCTGGAGATACGGAAATACGGAAGCGACGGTACATAGGGCCAAGCAATCTGTTTCGGAGTTAAAGAGAAACCAAGAAGCGAGGGATGAGGAGAGCGGAACGGAAATAGTGCGTCGCTTCTCTAAACCCATTTTAAACAGACCTAAGTTTATGTTAGAAAAGAAAATGACCCCTGCTGAAAAGGGTACGGCAATGCATATGGTCATGCAGCATATTGATCTGTCTGAGCCTATCACTCCCCAAGCTGTCAAAGAACTGATGAACGGGATGGTGGATAGGGAAATGCTCCTTCCTGAACAAAAGGATGCAGTGGAGATAGACTGGATTGTTCATTTTTTTGAAAATAAAATAGGCATGCGCCTTTTAAACGCTAAGAATGTCAACCGAGAAGTCCCGTTTTATCTGTCCTTTCCATCTTCAAGGGTCTATCCGGGTTGGAAGGGAGAGGAAGAAGAAATCTTCATCCAGGGTATTATCGATTGTGTCTTTGAAGATGAGCATGGTACGGTCCTTCTAGACTTCAAAAGTGATAACATCCATGAAAGGTTTAAAGGTGGATTTCAAGAAGCACATGATATTCTGAAGGAGAGATATAGGCTCCAAATCTCCTTGTACACAGAAGCTCTTGAAAAGGTTACAAGGCGAAAAGTGGATGAAAAGTACCTGTATTTCTTTGATGGCGGTCATTTGATTGATATGTGATGGAGGAGAGAAACAAACGTTTGAGTGTTTCTCAAGTTGAAAAAGATCCAGAAAGCGATAGCTTCTGGATCTCTTTTGTGTGCCCGGCATGGGTACAGGCTCTAAGGTGAAAGTCCTGAACAGTGAAGGCAGTAGTAGCTGTAGCTCAAGACAAGGGTATAAGGGGCGACCCTTATATCTGAAGGAAGTCGGCGGCAAACTTCCGCTCCGAGGAACACGAACCTCATATAAGGCTAGGTGGCATTGGGTGAGTCTGCAAAACAAGACAAAGCCCTTACTGCCGAAGGTGCCACAGAGTAAATGAGGCGGAGACGTGGAAGGAAAGTCTGTACTCTTACCCGGGGAGAACCTGTCGGAATGCCGTACTCATGCGGTAAGCCTATCCGTGAGGGTAGGTTGAACGGCAGGCGTCAGCAGAAGCCATAGTACTTGTCCGCTTAAGAGGATAAGGAAGGGCTGAACCAGTTATGGAAAATAGGGGCTAGGCGAATCTTGCCATTCAGTGAAACAGAAAACAGAGAAACCTGTCTATTGAAAGAAATGGTGAATCCATGGGGGTCAATAGGACAGGGTGGAGAATGGAAGAACACAAACAGAAACCCTATTTACGCAGGAGGTTATATCAATGTTAATGGAACGAATCCTGTCACGGGAAAATCTACTTCATGCGATTAAAAGAGTAGAAAAGAACAAGGGAAAGCATGGAGTGGACGGAATGCCCGTCACCGCTCTGCGCGCACATATCGTGGATAACTGGAGCGAACTGCGCAAATCCCTTGCCGAGGGAACCTATGTCCCTTCCCCCGTCCGTCGAGTCGAAATCCCGAAACCAGACGGCAAAGGGAAAAGGAAATTAGGAATCCCGACCGTGACGGACCGTTTCATTCAACAGGCAATAACCCAGGTGCTTACCAGAATGTACGACCCAGGCTTTTCTGAAAGTAGTTTTGGGTTCCGGCCGAACAGGCGGGCGCACCAGGCAGTCAAACTAGCGCAAAGCTACATGGAAGAAGGATATAGATGGGTGGTAGACATTGACCTCGAAAAGTTCTTCGATAAGGTTAACCACGACAGGTTAATGAGTAAATTAGCCGGGAGAATAGAGGATAAATCCTTACTCCGTTTGATTCGACGATTCCTAACCGCGGGTGTTATGGAAGGCGGACTTCTCAGTCCGAACCAGGAAGGCACTCCGCAAGGAGGACCATTAAGCCCCCTCCTGTCCAATATAGTCCTGGATGAATTGGATAAGGAATTAGAGCGCAGAGGACACAGGTTTGTCAGGTATGCGGATGATTGCAACATCTATGTGAAATCCAAAAGGGCTGGAGAAAGAGTAATGAGAGCAATGACTCATTTTATAGAGGGGAAGCTTAAGCTGAAGGTGAACAAGGAGAAAAGTGCCGTAGACCGACCGTGGAAGAGAAAATTTCTCGGCTTCAGTTTCACAAGCAACCTAAAACCGAAGGTGAGAATATCACCTCAAGCAATAAAACGGTTTAAGGATAAAGCTAGGAAATTGACTAGCAGGCGAAGTTCAATCTCTATGGAGACAAGGATTCATATCCTAAATGAATATCTAGTGGGGTGGGTCAACTATTACCACCTGGCTGATACCCGGTCAGTAATTGTTAGCCTGGAAGGCTGGCTAAATCGAAGAATGCGAATGATTAGGTGGAAGGAATGGAAACTTCCTCGAACCAAAGTCAGGAAACTCATCGAACTGGGTGTACCAAGAGGAAAAGCTTACGAATGGGGAAATACGAGGAAAGCCTATTGGAGAATATCCAAGAGCCCAATTCTTCATAAAACCCTAGGGAAAGCCTACTGGCTTTCCCTAGGGTTAAAAAGTATTTCTGCAAGATATGACATACAGCGTCAGACATAACTGGAACCGCCGTATACGGAACCGTACGTACGGTGGTGTGAGAGGGACGGAGGTTAGTCACCTCCCCCTATCTCTATTATGAATTCCCCACCAATGGCTGATCAATTAGGTTTGTGTCGAGGAGATTATTGGCACTAAGTCCATTGTTCGTAATAATAAAGCCCCCGGTGTTAAGTGCACCTTGACCTGAAACGGTTTTTCCGGCGCTTTTAGGAGCAACATTTACCGTGTCTCCAAATTGAACAACTCCGCCGCCTACATTAATGATTTGGACAGGTCCTAAAAAAGCAGGCATATAAACCTTCCTTTCAAATTGTTTTGAATGCTTAAGAGCAATTACCTCTATTTCCAAGCGGCAATAGCTGCCTAATATGTTTAACTCTTGCCTCCATTTTGATATCTTGCGCATTTCCGATTTGAAGAACGGAGGAACTGCTCATACCGAGAATATGAATATTGTTGACGTATATATTCGGTCGAAGGTCCCTTCGTATAAAAGGCATCTCCTCCGGAATCGGGGGAATCATAATAGGTTCTGTGAATGTTCGAAAAGTAGAGAAGTTGCCTTCATTCCCGAAAAACAATTCTTTTTCTCTTTGGACGGCGAGTGCCTTTAAGGTTCCGTGTACGGAAACAGTATCGCCAATTTCTATGACAGAGGAAATGATAAGACTGAGTACTTTCAAATTGTTCACAACAGAGGTGCGCATCGGTTATTCGTTGTTCCTTTCGGGGGACAATGGAATAAAAGGGCCAATAATCAATGATTCTGGAGGAGTATCATAAATGGACCCAAGCTGAATGGTCCCGGCATCTCCGACAAGAACCATTGCAGAACTGGAGACACCGATAATTTTAATATCTACTACTTGAAGGTCTCTGTTATACACAGTAAAATTCAACAGGTTCACCTCTTATCCATTTAAGGAAGGTTTTGCAAAAATTGATGGATTCCGTTTTCTATCTCTGTTTTCAGCTTTATAATGATGTTGCTATAGACAGTTTCTTCTTTCCCTTCACCTGTTTTCTCAGGCAATTCAGAAGTGTAAGCAGCTATCCTGTTCGGAATTTGTCTTTTTAGGTCCTCCTGAATGAAAGGAAGATAAGAATCATCCACCTCGATTCCTAAAAGGTCTTTACTTTTGTGAAAAATTGCAGGAACTTCCGTATCGATAAAGGTGGAGATTTCCTGTTCAATGTCCATTGATCGATAAAACATATCCTTCGGAGAAGGCGCTTTGACCTGTTTATTATCTACAGAAAAGTCCTCCAATCCTTGCAAGTCACTAGGATTCAGACCGATACTCAGCGTACCTTCTAGCCGCTCAACCTTTAACTGGTCAAACTTGTATTCGATATTTCCTACCTGCATTGGAGGTCTTTCCTTTAAGCCCTTCATTTCTTTCCGCATTTCCTTTACAGTTCGCTCCAGTTTGCTTATTTTCTCGCTTTGCTGTTGTACAAAGGAATGCAGCTGCGCCAAATACTGATAGATTTCTAGGTTCATTCTTTCACCTCAATCTCCGAAGGTAGCTATTAAAGCGGAACAGCGGGAGCTTGGAACACAGAATTGCCGGCTTGCTGCTGGATAGGAGTAAGCGCATGCGGCGCAGGGCTTGTGAATCCCCCTGTATTATAAAGATAGGAGGCAGGCTTAATAATCCCTGCACTTCCAATTTGAAGTACGGAAGAGTTTGTAACCGAGTTTATTTTTATTGTGTTGATTGTGATGGATTGCTGGATATAGAAATTCATTGAAAATCACCTGCCATTAAGCATTGAAATAAAGTCCTTGATCGATGCCATCCTGGTCCTTTACATTAGTAGAGCTATTGTAATTATAAAGGGTAATTCCGTCGCCTGTATTGAAGGAACCGGATCCAGCAAAGGTCTTTGCGTTTGTGGAAGGCATGATACTATATACGTCTCCAATATTGAATACACCGCTGCTCCCGATGGAAATGACTTGCACTGCACCGACAATGGCTGGCATGCTGCCTCACCCTTACTTTTTTTTATATCGTATGCCCAATTGGCGGGAATGTGAATGGAAGGAAATCAGTAAAATCACCTACTGCTTACCAAAGGAAGTGTCAATATAGAATAATTAACTAACTTGGAATACCCTCCTCAATTTTCCAAATTCTTATTTTGCAGGTATAATAGATTAGGAATTTGAAACAAGAGAGGGGAAAAGTGATTTGCAAAGTGGGAGAATTGCAGTAATAGATAGAATGAGGGGGATTGCCTTATTCGGAATCCTCCTTGTCAACATGATGTCCTTCCATTCACCAATTTTGTACATGGATGCGGTAAAGCACTGGGATACCGGACTGGATAGCATCATCTTCTTTTTTATTGATGTATTTGTGCAAGGTAGCTTTTATCCTTTATTTGCATTGGTTTTTGGATACAGCCTTTCCCTTATGATGGAAAGAGTGGCAGGAAGGGGCTTGCTATTTTATAAGATAGCGCTTCGAAGATTCACTGTCTTGCTTATGATAGGGGCTCTTCATATTGTGCTTGTTTGGCATGGTGATATTCTTGTTACATATGCTATTTGCGGTTTCATGCTGTTAATTTGGATGAAGCTGTCTGGAAAGGTACTCGTATGGCTTGGCAGCCTGTTTTATGCAATTCCTAATATACTCTTGTTCTTTACGCTGTTATTCTTGTGGAGAATGATGCCAAGTGAAATGGCATTGCCACAAAATGTTGAGTCTATTAGGCAATCGATGGAAATTTACGCGAATGGCAGCTTCGCGGAAATCACGAGTTTACGGATGAAAGACTGGGGATTCGCCAACCTTGGGTCCTTCCTGCAATTCTTTATCAGCATCCTTCCCTTCTTTATGATGGGAGTAGGTGCCGCAAAATGTAAGCTGTTTGAAAACGTTGATTGCTATAAAGGAAAAGTAGCTGCTTTTTCTATTGTTATGTTTCTCATAGGCACCGCATTTAAACTGCTTCCTTTTCTACTGGAAAGCAATATCTTTACTGTCTATTCCCAAGACATGCTGGGTGGGCCGCTTCAGGCGTTTTCGTTTGCTGGTTTTATCGCACTAACAGGGAAAAAGAAATATAGCGATATATTTTCAGCGGCAGGAAAAATCTCTCTAACAATCTATTTAAGCCAAAGCATTATCCTTTCGTTTCTTTTTTACGGTTATGGCTTTGGTTTATACGGTAAGGTTACCTTGACCGAAGGCACAATGATCGCAATCTGTCTTTATGTGCTTCAGCTTCTATTCAGCAGATGGTGGGTTAAACAGTATTATTATGGCCCTGTCGAATGGCTGCTTCGAGCTGGAAGCTATTGGTCTTTGCCAAAATGGAAACGAGAGAGAAATCTTTAGTAATAAATTGATAAAGAGGTGAAAGATATGAAATTTGTCACAGCAGAGGAAAACGGACGCCAATTTATAGGGGTCGTTGGAAATAAAGGCGAGGGTGTTCTTGACATCGCAAGGGCAGAAGAACAAAGATTCGGAAAAGCCGAAAGTCCCGCAACCTTGCTGGAATGTATCGAGCTTGGGGAAGAATGGATAGAAAGAGTCCAGGAAACCTTCACTTGGTCGGAGAGGGAAGGAAAGACTTGCTTTAGACCAGTTAATTCGATTACGCTTGCAGCTCCTATCCCACGTCCATTCAAGAATATAATGTGTGTTGGCAAGAATTATGCTCAGCATGCGATTGAAATGGGCAGCGAGAAAGATATTCCAGAGCATATTATGATATTCACCAAATCACCGACTTCAGTGATGAGACCTGATGGGGAAATACCTATTCATTCTGAAGTGACTGAAGAGCTTGATTATGAGGGTGAGCTTGCCGTTATCATTGGTAAAAAAGGTAAAGGCATCAGCAAAGAAGACGCCTTGTCCCATGTTTTTGGCTATACCATCATCAATGATGTCACTGCACGTGATCTACAGCGGCGCCATAAACAGTTTTTTATTGGTAAAAGTCTTGATGGGACATGTCCAATGGGACCTTGGATTGTTCATGCATCAAAGATTGAAAAACCGAACAGCTTGAACATCCAGACAAGAGTAAACGGAGAAGTGCGGCAGAATGGGAACACAGAACAGTTTATCTTCTCTGTGGAGGAAATAATTGCAACATTGTCGAAAGGAATGACATTAGAGCCGGGTGATATTATTGCGACAGGAACACCAGCTGGTGTAGGCAAAGGATTCAAGCCGCCTAAATTCCTGAAGCTTGGAGACACAATAGAAATAACAATAGAAAAAATCGGAACCCTTACCAATACGGTAGGGGAATAAGCAGGAGAACTTTTGTTAGGAGTGAGCGTAGTGGAAAGACAACTGCCATTATGGGTAATGGAGAAGGCGTTGTTATACCCTATGAAAAGGAAAATACAATTAACCTATTAACACCGTATTTTTAGGATTTCATTGGGTGATATGGTATGATATTTCTAAATAGATAAAGATAGGAGGCAGTATGATGACAACACACGCCCATTTAACTGCATGGATACTTGCATTGATACTATTTTTTGTAGCGCTATCGCTGCATGGCAAAGGGAAAGAGAAAGGCTTTAAAGTTCTGAAAATGATCGTTAGGGTTATGTACTTGCTCATTATTGGAACAGGCATCCAATTGCTTCTTGGTGTTGACACGATTGGAATGCTTTACATTGCAAAAGCAGCGGTTGGTTTATGGATTGTCGTTTTACTGGAGTTAATCCTTAACCGAAAAGGCGCGAATGTAAAAGCAAATGTGCTCTGGATTCAGCTTGCCGTAGCATTTATTCTCGTTCTTTTCCTTGGTTTCAAGCTCCCATTTGGAATATTGCTATTTTAATTAGTAAGCCTCCCGTTGTCAGGGAGGCTTGTCTTATGACGTCATTTTGTTCACTATTGTCCGCTTCCCGTCACAAAGAGTAAATTCGAAACGGTCTGATTGCTTTAAGCGGTATTCAAAGTGATGGTGGACACTGCAAATATCATTACCGTTATCAAAAATGATAAAATTCACCCCTATTGCTGTCGAGTCTTTATGAAGGAAATTCAGGTGATTATAACAGTAAATGCTGTCAAATATTGAAAAGTGCAAGGAATTTAGCGTATTTAAAAAATATAATAGAGTCTCTTCCTCAAGACATTCAACGAGTTTCTCCAATGAATAAATCAACTTTTTTCTAATCTTCACTTTTTCGCCTGTAATAAGACTGTAATAATGTCCTAGGTCTCCAATTGTCCCATCTTCTCGAATGCGCCCTCTTACCCAGCTGCCTTCACGAAAAATTTCTGCTTCTTCATGAAGATACTCTTCAAGGAGGAAAGCTTCCTCAGTCTCTTCCTCAAAATACACCCACTGTTTGTTCATATATTCCACCGTCCCTGTCTGGAAGGATCGTTCTTGTGCGTCGATCAGCTTTTTCCTCTGTTGCTTGTTCATCCTCATCCTCCGTCATCATTCTATTCTGCTCTCTACTGTTTTTCCGAAAACATACGATTTTATAACCTTAACTTTCACTGTCAGTGATCGTTTTCAGCAGTGTTGAGTAAAAGGTCATAGAGTAACAACGAAACGGAAGGTTACAAAACCTGCCAAAGGTTTTCCGGGTCTATTAGTTTGACGTGTATCCTTACAAAAGATAATCTATAGTAGGAGAATATCGGGCAGTTTGCTGCCAAGAAATAGAGGAGGAGCGGGGATGAGGAAAGCGCTGTTGACTTTCATCTTAATTCCGGTTCTGCTTTTTTACGCTAACCCAGTAGGGGCTGCGGGAAAAGAAGGACGAAAGTGGCAGGATGAAAATGTTTATTTTTTAATGACGGATAGGTTCAACAACGGAGATACCACAAATGACTTTAAGGTGGATACGCAGGACATGGAAGCCTTCCAGGGTGGAGACTTCAAGGGAGTCATGGATAAACTTGATTATATAAAAGGAATGGGTTTTACGACCATCAGGCTCACTCCAGTGTTTGATAACGGCGAAAAAGGTTATCACGGGTACTGGGTAAAGAACTTCCATCAACCAGATGAACACTTTGGCAGCATGAAGACGTTCAAGAAGCTTGTAAAAGAAGCCCATAAGCGTGATATAAAAGTGATGGTTGACTTTGTTGTCAATAATGTTTCACCAGAACACCCTTGGCTGACGGATGGAGAAAAAGAGAATTGGTTCCATCCGGAAGACGGAACAGGAAAAGATGCCATGGTGGAGGACCTCCCTGACCTCAATCAGGACAACCCTGAAGTGAAAAAGTACTTAATCGATGCGGGGAAATGGTGGATTAAAGAAAGTGGAATCGATGGATATTTTATTGACTCTGCTCAGCATGTCCCGGAAGCATTCCTGAATGACTTTGCGAAAGAGATGAGAGACGCAAAACATGATTTCTATCTTGTTGCCGATGCTGGCGGCGAGAAATTGAAACAGGCCGAAGCATTTGATGCAGTGATTGATTATAGCAAAGTGGAACCGATGAGACAGGCGTTTGCGAAGCCTGACGGGGATTTGGAGGCTGTCGTAAAAGGCAGCGATTTCAGCAGCGATAAGAGTGCAGGTACTGCAAGAATCTTGGACAATCAGGACTTCGTGCGGTTTACGAAAGAAGCAGTGGATGAGAATCAACATCCTGGAACACGGTGGAAGCAAGGATTGACCTACTTGTATACTGTGCCAGGTGTACCGGTTGTTTACTACGGAAGTGAAATTGCTCTGAATGGAGAGAAACCGCCTGAAAACCGACGGTTGATGAACTTCAAGACCGATAAGGACCTGATTGATTATATGGCAAAAATCGGCGAACTTCGGAATCAACTTCCTTCATTGACAAGAGGTTCAATGGAAGTTCTTTATGCAAAGGGCGGAGTGACAATTTTTAAACGCTCACATGAAAAAGAAACAACAGTAGTGGTTATTAACAATACAGAGAAATCCCAGGCTGTGAGCATTCCAGAAAAAGAAATTGCAGAAGGTATGGAACTGCGCGGGATGCTTTCCGATGATAAGGTGAAAAGTGAAGATGGTAAATATAAAATTGTTCAGGAAAGGGAAGAAGCACAGGTTTTCATGGTAGCGCCTAAATCTGGCTTGAACATTCCATATTTGCTGGCAATGGCTGCTGTGTATGCTGCATTCTTTGCGTTTATTTTCATTCTGATAAAAAGGGCTAGTAAAAAAAAGAATAATTAAACGAAACCGGTCCTTTAATAAAGGGCCGGTTATTGTTAATCGTTTTATCCGTTGACGACCGTGCCGCCGTTCACGTGAATGGTCTGTCCGCTGACATAGGTTGAGTCGTCGCTTGCCAAGTATACGTATGCTGGAGCAAGCTCAAACGGCTGACCCGCTCTTCCAAACGGTGTATCGGTACCGAACTTCGCTACTTCGTCAGCGTCAAATGTCGATGGGATAAGGGGAGTCCAGATGGGCCCTGGTGCAACGCTGTTGACCCGGATGCCTTTGTCTGCAAGTGACATTGCAAGGGATCTTGTGAAGGTGACAATGGCTCCTTTTGTCGCAGAATAATCGATCAGCTTCGGATTTCCTTTATAAGCTGTAATGGATGATGTGTTGATAATCGCGCTGCCTTTCTGAAGATGCGGCAATGCTGCTTTCGTCAGATGGAACACTGAAAAGATATTGGTGCGGAACGTTTTTTCCAGCTGTTCTGCAGAAATATCCAGAAGGCTGTCCTGCGGATGCTGTTCTGCAGCATTATTAACAAGGATGTCCAGCTTGCCAAAACGATCCATCGTTTTTTCCACGACTTCTTTGCAGAATACCTCATTCCCAAGGTCACCTGCTAAGAGAAGGCATTCACTTCCTTCTGCTTCGACAAGACGTTTTGTTTCGTTCGCATCCTCACTTTCTTCTAGGTAGACAATTGCCACATCGCATCCTTCTTTGGCAAAATAAACAGCTACAGATTTTCCAATCCCGCTGTCCCCACCTGTGATTAAAGCTGTTTTTCCTTTAAGCTTGTCCGCCCCTTTATAATAATCGGCAATATTGACAGGTTCCGGATTCATTTCTCCTTCGGTTCCAGGCTGCTGATTTTGATGCTGTGGTGGAAAACCTTGCTTGTTTTCATTTGTCATCATCGCGTCACTCCTTCATATAACATTTCATATTACTTACATTCCTTCTTATCGTGTAATAAAAACGTGGAAATAACTTCTATGGAAAGACGGCTTCTTGTGAAAAAGGAAGAGTTTTTGGGGGTTGGGGATTTAATTGTGTTGTTTCCAAATATTGCAAAAAACCTCCACCATGTTAGGTGGCGGTTTTTTGCAATGTTATTACTGATGGTATTTCTTGTACATAGAGTAAGTTTTATATCCGCCAGTCAGATTTTTTACTTTAAAGCCGTTTTGCGAAAGGATTCTTGAAGCGAGATAGCCTCTGAGACCCACCTGGCAGGTGATTAGAATAGTCTTGTCTTTCGGAAGTTCGTCCAGCCTTCCCCTGAGCTCATCGAGAGGAATATTGATTGATCCGCTGATGCAGCCGGAACCACATTCCTTTTCCGTCCTGACATCCAATAAATATCCGCCATCTTTCACCAAGTCATCGACTTCATGATAATGGAGGGTCTCCATCATTCCATCGACAATATTAGCTGCAACGTAGCCTGCCATGTTGACAGGATCTTTAGCAGAAGAAAACGGTGGGGCGTAGGCAAGCTCAAGCTCCTGGAGGTCATGGACGCTCAATCCTCCTCGGATGGCTGTAGCAATAACGTCAATTCTCTTATCTACTCCATCTTTTCCAACCGCTTGCGCTCCAAAGATTTTCCCAGTTTCTTTATCAAAAATTAGCTTCAGAGAGATTGGCTCCGCTCCAGGGTAATAGCCTGCATGTGAAAGTGGGTGGATATGGACAGCTTCATATTGTATGCCAAGTCGTTTTAAAGTTTTTTCGTTATTGCCGGTCACTGCAGCAGTAAGGTCGAACACCTTAACAATGGATGTTCCGAGCGTCCCTGGATAGCCTATATTGCGTCCGCATATACTGTGGGCAACAATATGGGCCTGGCGGTTTGCAGGCCATGCGAGCGGAATCATGGCAGGTTTGCCGTTGATATAGTCTCTAGTCTCAATAGCATCTCCAAGGGCGTAAATGGTTGGTTCTGATGTTTGGTGATGACTGTTTACTTTAATGCCGCCACGTTCACCGAGCTCTAAACCTGCTTCTTTTGCAAGACTGTTTTCAGGTGCGACACCAATGGCAATTATGAGGAGGTCAGCCTCTACGGATGTTCCGCTTTCCAGCATGATTCTTTTGCCGCTTTCGACAACGTCTTGAATCCCATCTCCAAGAATCAGTTCCACACCTTTATCGCGGAGGTAGTCTTCTACAATTGCGGCCATTTCAGGGTCCAGTGGAGCCATCACTTGGTTTGACTTTTCAACGATTTTAACATCTAGACCGGCCATCACAAGGTTTTCCGCCATTTCCAGTCCAATGAATCCTCCGCCAATGACAACAGCACTTTTCGGCTGAGCGTTTACGACGTAATCGTTTATTCGGTCCATGTCAGGAATGTTTCTTAATGTAAAAACATTAGCTCTTTTAAGGCCTTCGATTGGCGGGACGATCGGTTTCGCACCAGGCGATAGGATCAAGACATCATAGGTGTCTTCAAATAATTCCCCTGTTCTTAAGTCCTGTGCAGTGATGCTCTTCTTCTCAGGATGAATGCTTTTCACTTCAGTTAAGTTTTTTATAGCGATGTTATATCGTGTCTGCATACCTTCGACTGTCTGCAAGAGAAGCTTAGAGCGGTCTTCAATCACACCGCTTATATGGTAAGGCAAGCCGCAGTTTGCAAACGAAATGAATTCCCCGCGTTCGTAAATGGTGATTTCAGCTTGTTCATCAAGCCTTCTCAGCTTTGTTGCTGTAGTAGCACCACCTGCGACGCCGCCTACAATAATGATTCTCTTTTTCATCTTAATGATCCCTCCAATCGATATACCATTTATGGTATTTGAAGCATAAGCCATAAAAAAAGCAGCTTTACAATATGGAGATTATGTGACAAAAATAAGAAAAACGGACAAAAGCTAAGGATTTCTGTCCGTCTTCTAAAATTAAGGGTACGCTAATTAACGGTAGTTAACAAACTGTACATCCACAGTTAAATCCAAGGATTTGACGCCAGCGATAACTTGTTGAAGGTCATCGCGGTTTTTTCCTGTCACGCGAATTTGGTCATCTTGCATTTGGCTTTTCACTTTAATACCGCTGTTTTTAATCATCGTATTTATCTTCTTTGCATTTTCTTTGTCAATGCCTTGCACAAGCTTGGCACGCTGACGGATTGTTCCGCCAGATGCACCTTCAGTTTTGCCATAATCAAGGTTTTTTACTGGAACACCACGTTTGATCAATTTGCTGAACAGGACGTCTTTCAGCTGCTCAAGCTTATATTCATCGTCTGAGACAAGAACAATTTCTTCCTTTTCCAGCTTGATGTCACTTTTGCTGCCTTTGAAGTCATAGCGGTTCTGGATTTCCTTCATGGCAATATTGACTGCATTTGTTACTTCAGAATAATCTACTTTGGATACAATATCGAATGAGCTCTCTTTTGACATGCTAACCTCCGAAAACGTTTTTCAATCTGCTTTTATTATAGTAAAATATAGCAGTTCAAACAACTTTCGGTGAAAAATAACGGTACTATTAACAGGAGGACTAAAATGTCTTTAAATGAATATACAGGACAGACAATTGAATTGGAAGCTGTTAGGGAAAGTGAGTATGGATATTTTCTTTCAGATGGAGAGCAGGATGTATTGCTCCATGTAAACGATACAGACAGGGAAATAAAGATAGGAGAGAAAGTGCTTGTTTTTCTCTATGTAGATTCCCATGGGAGGCTTGCAGCAACAACAACCATTCCAGCTATCACTGTTGGAGTATATGGGTGGGCCCCTGTAGTGGAACGGAAGCAGGGAATCGGTGTATTTCTTGATATTGGCTTACGAAAGGATATTCTTCTCGGAGAGGAGGATCTGCCTGTTATGCAATCAGTCTGGCCGGAAAAAGGAGATATGATTTATATTACCTTGAGGGTCAATAAGAATAATCTCATTTACGCAAGGATGGCAACAGATCCTGTAATTGAATCCATCAGTATTCCTGCCACAAGGAAAGATTTTAACCGGAATGTCCATGGCTATATTTACCGAACCGCACGCGTCGGCAGCTGGATATATACTGCGGAAGGATTCAAAGGTTTCATACATGAATCTCAACGAAGGAAAGAGCCGCGGATTGGAGAAAAGGTAGAAGGCAGAATTATTGACGTGAAAGAGGATGGAACGGTCAATCTTTCCTTATTGCCTCGTAAGCAGGAAGCGGTGGTGGAAGATGCGGAAAAAATAATGGAATACCTCGAGTCTAGAAATGGGGCAATGCCTTACAGTGATAAAAGCATGGCAGAGGATATAATGGAACGTTTCGAGATGAGCAAGGCTTCTTTTAAGCGTGCGCTTGGCCGGCTTTTGAAAGAGGGGAAAATTTATCAGGAAAAAGGATGGACGTATATAAAAGAAGAGGAAAACACGCAGGGAGAATCATAAAAAGCGGCAAGCGCCGCTTTTTGCCATTCCACTATTTGTGATCAGTTTTCTTTGAATAATCATGCTTCCCTGCTTTACGGTTCTTTTCACGGAGCATATTCTTCTCATGATTCATCGCATTATGATCTTGCGCTTTCTTGTCATTGTCGGAAGTATGCGGCATGCCATATCCTCCTTTCTGAAAGAATAATAACAATCATTAGGATGCCGGAAAAGAAAGAGGAATATGCGGTCTGAAAAATGAAAAAGGCTGCCAAACGGCAGCCTCTAGTGATATATTATGATGGCAGTTGGTTTAAGAAAAATATAGCGATTGTGCCCGGTCCGGTATGGGAACCGATTGCGGCACCTATTGAGCTAATCTCGATATTGGCAGGATGGAATTCTTGCGAAATCATTTCCTTCAATTCGGCTGCAGTTTCTGCATCGTCTGCATGGCTGATTCCGATGATCTGTTTTTCAAGAGAGGCTCCACGCTCTTTCATTATTTCAATGATTCGCCTGAGCAGCTTTTTCTTTCCGCGGATTTTTTCGATTGGAACTAACTTGCCATCCTCTACATTAAGAAGAGGCTTAATATTGAGAAGTCCGCCGACAAAAGCGGAAGTTTTCGATACCCGGCCGCCTTTAGCAAGATAGTCGAGGTCATCCACTGAAAATAGGTGTTCCATATGCTTGCTCCGAAATACGATATCTTTCAAGATTTCCTCTTTGGTGGCGGAATTTCTAGCAAGGTTTGCCGCTTCCATCACTAAAAGGCCGAAGCCGAGCGAAGCGCATTTCGAATCTATAACGCTTAGATTAAATTCAGGATAATCTTCTTTTACCTGTTCGAGAATCATGACAGCTGTCTGATAAGTTCCTGACAATTCGGAAGAAAATGCTATGTATATTCCATCCTGGCCAGTTTTGGCCATTTCGGTAAAAAGCTCCTTTAGCGTGGCAGGAGAAGCCTGAGAGGTCTTTGGATAGATACCATTTCGTATAGAATTGTAAACCTGGGAAGGATGTATTGTTTTCAGGTCCTCAAATTCCTTGCCATCGAGATGGACCTTTAAAGGAATGAGCGTTATGTCATTGCTTTCATAATACTCAAGCGGAAGATCACACGCGCTGTCAGCTAATAATTTTATTGCCATGAATATTCACCTGCTTTCAACAATGAGATACTTTTAGTTTAATTGTTTGTGGATAAAAATACAATGAGTAGTGTATGGTAATGGAAAAATATGTGATGAATAATATTAAATTTGGAGGGGATAAACATGATGTTGGAGCAAACGAAAAAATTTATCATCGTCATGGCTGGAGCCTTACTCAACGCAATCGCAATGAACCTATTCTTAATCCCGGCTAATATTTACGCAAGCGGGTTTGCAGGGGCAGCTCAGTTGATTTCGAGCATTCTTGAAGGATTCACTCCTTTCAGGCTATCGACAGGGATACTGTTGTTCCTTCTCAACGTGCCTGTGACAATCATTGCATGGAAAAAAGTCGGAAAGGAATTTACTTTTTACAGCTTCCTGTCCGTTTTCGCAATGTCGTTCTTTCTTGAAGTGATTCCTATAAAGCATGTCTCAAGTGATATTTTGCTCAACGCTGTATTTGGCGGCGTCATCGCAGCTGTCGGTGTCGGCATGACGTTGAAATGGGGGGCTTCGACAGGCGGAATGGATATTGTCGCGATGCTCCTTTCGCGGGTAAAAGATAGACCTGTTGGAACATACTTCTTTACTTTGAACAGCATCATCATCATTACAGCTGGGTATCTTTATGGATGGGAAAAAGCCTTGTATACATTGGTAACTCTTTACGCTTCTACAAGAGTAATTGATGCAATCCATACACGCCATGAAAAACTGACGGCAATGATTGTAACAAAGAAATCTGAAGAACTGAAAAATGCAATCTATGCTGGCCTTGAACGGGGAATAACCACTGTCCCTGCAAAAGGGGCCTTCACGAATGAAACGAAAGACATGATGATTATTGTCATTACTAGGTATGAATTGTATGACCTTGAGCGAATCATAAAAGAAGTAGATCCCCATGCGTTTACCAACCTTGTTGAAACAACGGGAATCCTAGGGTTTTTCAGGAAAGACTAACGGAGGTGCTTCGATGAAACGCTGCTTTTCTTTGCTTATCATTTTGACATTTTTGACTTTCCCTGTAGATGTGACGAGTGTAAAGAGGCAAGGAACTGGCAGTGGTGTCCAATTTTCTATCAATGCTGTTTCAGAAAGAGATCGTGTCATTTTTTATCTCGAACTGAAAAATGACAGTGCAAGCGAGGTTGAACTATTGTTTCCAACCTCCCAGGAATATGAAATCATTGTCACCGATTCGAAAGGTCAGGAAGTGTATCGCTTTTCAGATGGAAAAGCGTTTGCCCAAGCGTTAAAAAAGGTTAGGCTAAAGCCTGGAGAGAAAAAGCGTTGGTCGGAAAGCTGGAACTACATGGTAGAGGATAAAATGGCGGAGTCGGGAAAAGCAACGGCTCAAGCGATTTTGAAAGCTCGCATTGTGAACAATAAAGAGAATCTTAAGCTTCAAGACAGAAAAAGATTTGCTATTCCATTCAATACAGATGATAAACATCCATCCAATTGTGATTGAAAATATGAATTAATGCAAAAAGCTGGCGCACTGTGCCAGCTTTTTGCATGTTAAGGCATTTTACCCTTTTACCGAGTCAAGCTCATCCTGCAAATCCCTTAGCTGTTTCTTTTCGGCGAGCGTGGAATTAGCAAAGGCTGATGAAAGGGAGTTTTCAGCAATCTGAACTGCTTTTTCCCTTTCTCCTGAAGGAGCAGAAATGGCCGAGTGGACTGCCTGTCTTGCTTCCTGGAATAGTTTATTGCCCATTGCTATATTCCCCCAAGGGAGGATTCGCGTACATCTGCCATTTTCCGTGCTTCGGCTTCTGCGTAAGTGGTGTGGTACGGAATTCGATCAGCGTGCTTTGATACACTGTCAGCACCTTGCTGTACAAACCGTTTAGACTTGTTTCGTTTTCCCATCCTTAACCCCTCCTTAGAATATCCGAGCGTAAATGAAGCAGCTGTCTGCCTCGTATATAGTATGTACACAAGGAAAGCAAATGATGAAAAAACTTCGCGCCTCCCGCTCCAATCAACAGGGAAAGCGGGATAAAAAAAGCCATTTTTCCCTCAAAATCGGGAGAAAAATGGCGATTTTGTTTGATTCAAACTTGATCTTTGAAAAGACTGCTATTTCTTATAGTGCCTTTAAGCTTAGTGCATCATTCAGGTAAACGCCGACACCGTCTTTTTCATTGGAGAGGGTGGTTTCATTTGCAATCGATTTGACCACGTCAATCCCGTTATCCATGGCAATCCCTCTTCCGGCATATTCGAGCATGTCGAGATCATTGTCCTCATCCCCGAATGCAATAATTCTTTCAGGCGGGATATGGAAGTATTCTGAAGCTTTTCGGAGTCCGACAGCCTTGTTCAGGCCATATTTTACAATCTCAATGACATGCCATGGAGCTGCCCAGCTGCGGTGGTCAATTACTTCTGCATGTACTTCGGATAGATGGCTGCGAATTTTCGCCAAATCCTTTTGATCCGTATGAATCAACATACTCGTTGGCGATGTACGAAGGAATTTGCGCAAATCGCCCGTTGTCACCTCTGGGTTTCCCATTCCGAATATATCGAGGAGCTTTTCATCATGGTAATGAAAATAAACATCATCGATCACTTCTGCAATAATATTATGAAAATCGAAAGAATCGAGCGCATCGACGATGTCCTTAGCGACATCAATAGAAAGCGGAGAGTGATGAACACCCCAATTTTGGTCAAGTGGGTGGTGGATATAAGCACCATTGAAGTTGATTATCGGTGTGTCGAGACCGAGTTCATGATAATACATTTCGCTCGACCTGAATGGTCTTCCAGTCGCAATCATCACAACATGTCCTTCTTCTCGGGCTCTGGTGATCACTCGCTTGTTTACGTCTGAGATGGTCTTGTCATCTTTAAGCAGTGTGCCATCTAAATCTAGTGCAATCAAATGTTTTTCTGTCATATTTACTCCTTCTTGTACTCTTTTTATATCAGATATGTGGTAATTCCGTGCCTATTGTTGGACGCCGGAAAAGAAATAATAATACAATCAATTATAGGCAATTATAACAGCACTGTTTCCATGGATGATTAATATTCTACATGCTTTTTGTAAAAAAAACATGCTGTAAGCCTCATCTGCTAAGACAGGAGGGTCATCATGATAGCGATTGAAAAAATAAGCATAGACAATATTCCCGTTCTCCATGTTGTGAAACAGGATAGCATCAAACAATTACTTCCTACAGTATTCTTTCTTCATGGCTTTACAAGCACAAAGGAAACAAACTTGAATTATGCCTATCTCATGGCTGAAAAAGGGTTGAGAGTGGTACTGCCTGAAGCGCTATATCATGGCGAAAGGGGTGGCGACAAAACAGACAAGGAGTTGGGCTTCTCTTTCTGGGAAATTGTTCTTAATAACATTAAGGAACTAGAATCACTGAAGAACTACTTTACGGACAAAGGTCTCACAGATTCTGCTAAAATCGGTGTTGCGGGTACATCTATGGGTGCCATCACTACGCTGGGAGCGCTTAAGTGTTATGAGTGGATTTCCAGTGCGGTGAGCCTAATGGGGTCTCCAGCTTTCAGAAAACTGGCAGAATGGCAAATCGCAGAGACGGAAAAACTTGGTATCAGTCTTCCCTTTACGGAAGAGCAAACCGCAAGATTACTCGCTAGAATATCGGAGTATGACATTAGCCTTCACCCGGAAAAGCTATCTGGCAGACCTTTGTTATTCTGGCATGGAAAGCTAGATTCTGTAGTTCCGTATGAAGGCGCGGAGGATTTTTTTGAGGAAGTGAAAGAGGATTATAAAAGCTTCCCTGAAAAACTCCAGTTCATTTCAGACAGTCACGCAGGTCATAAAGTCTCCAAGACAGCTATTCGACAGACTGCAGAATGGTTTGAACTTCATCTCAACAGGCAATAGTTTTCATGACGGTGACAATAAGGTATGATTAAGTTTGCATTCTCGTACTTATGAAAGGAGCGGACAGATTTGGATAGAGAAATGAAAGAAAGCATCATGGGTGCACTGGAAATGGTGGTTGACCCTGAACTTGGCGTCGATATTGTCAATCTTGGTCTTGTTTATGATGCTGAAATGGATGAAGAGGGAAACACGACTATTACAATGACGCTAACATCGATGGGCTGTCCTCTCGCAGGAACGATTGTTGACCAAGTGAAGCACTCATTATCTGATTTACCCGAAGTAAAAGATGTGGAAGTAAATATTGTCTTTAACCCGCCATGGACGAAAGATATGATGTCAAGATACGCTAAAATAGCGCTTGGTGTAAGGGATTAAAACGTGTTTTACAAACCAATATATTAAAAGCCAGCCCTCCGGGGCTGGCTTTTATCATACATGCACGGATAATTGTGACAGAACTGTGTATTGTGAAGTCCGTCACACCCTGGGCTGTTCTCCTATGATAGCATGATTTCAACAAGGAATCCTAAAAAAACATTTTAAAAAAATATAAGATCAGGGGGAAACATCATGCCCAGAATTATGAGTTGGAATCCAGAGGATACGAAGTTTTGGGAAGCGGAGGGGAGGAAACATGCACAGCGAAATCTTTGGATCTCCGTCCCGTCTTTGATGATAGCTTTTATTATTTGGCAAATTTGGTCGGTTGTCGCCATACGGCTTAATGATATCGGATTTACTTTTTCACAGGAGCAATTGTTTACACTCGCAGCACTTCCAGGCCTTGTCGGGGCAACATTAAGGTTCTTTTATACGTTTGGAACAGGAGCTTTCGGAGGGAAGAATTGGACAGTTTTTTCCACGGGAATCCTTTTAGTCCCAGCGCTGGGAATCGGCTTTGCTGTGCAAAATCCTGATACTCCCTATTGGGTAATGGCTCTTCTTGCCGCATTATGTGGACTTGGCGGCGGTAATTTCTCTTCTTCCACAGCTAATATCAGCATGTTCTTTCCGAAAAGGGAGAAGGGGACAGCTCTTGGAATAAACGGTGGCCTTGGAAACATGGGAGTTTCTGTTGTTCAGTTTATTACACCTCTCGTCATTGCCTCAAGTACGTTTGCATTTATTGGCGGCAGCAGTGAAGGGCAAATAATGAAAGATGGAACAGAAATTTGGCTACAAAATGCTGCCTTTGTCTGGGTCATTCCCATCATTATCTTAACGATAGCTGCCTATTTCGGAATGGATAATCTTCCGGGAGCGAAACAATCTGTTCAGGAACAATTTATCATCGTAAAAAGAAAGCATACTTGGATTATGACAGTATTGTATGTGGCTACTTTCGGTTCTTTTATCGGTTATGCCGCAGCTTTCCCGCTATTGCTAAAGTCGCTGTTCCCAGAGCATATAGGGTTAGCTTTCTTAGGAGCTTTCCTAGCAGCTGCTGCACGCCCTGTAGGAGGGTGGATTTCTGATAAATGGGGCGGTACAAGAGTTACTTGTATGACGTTTATTATCATGGCAATTGGTGCGCTTTGCGTCATATACTTCTCACAAGAAATGAATTTTGCAGGCTTTTTAGCTTCATTCCTGCTCCTTTTCATTGCTTCTGGAATTGGTTCAGGTTCCACTTTTCAAATGATTCCGGATATTTTCCCTGCGAAAGAAGCAGCTCCGGTACTTGGATTTTCTGCAGCTTTTGCGGCTTACGGCTCCTTTTTTATCCCTAAGCTGTTCGGCTGGAGTACTGCGAATACAGGGACACCGATTAACGCGCTTTATTTCTTCATTGCATTATATGTGGTTTCATTTGGGTTGAACTGGTACTACTATCAAAGGGAAAGTGCAGAAATGAAGCTTTAAGAAGACGTGAAAAAGGAAGGAGTACAAAAAGTATTCCTTCCTTTTCCTATTCGATGCTGCAAAAGACAGCAGGGCAATTTTCACAGCCTATTTCATCTTTCAAATATTGAAGATCATGGACAGTGATTTTGCTTTTTTTGATGGATATTATCTTATTTTTTTTCAGTTCATTGAGAATCCGGTTAGTGCTTTCACGGGTAGTCCCGCAAAAGTTTGCCAGATCTTGATTTGTGAGAGGAAGGTCAATTAGGGTGCCGTCTTTTTTCTTTACTCCATAACTGTTCGTCATGCGAATCAGCGTGGAAAAAAGGGCGCCTTTTTTTCCATTCAGAACAAGGTCTCGGAACTTTGTTTGAGTTTTTCTAAAGTGATCGCTCATCCATTTCATAAATTCAAATGCAAGAGAAGGGTTGTGAAGAATCTCTTTTTCAATCACACTTTTCTTGATTGCAACAATTTCTCCATCTTCCAGTGCAAGTGCACTCAGTAAGTATTTTGGGGAATCGGTAAACAATGTTAATTCGCCACATAAATCGTTCTCTCCGCAAATTCTTAAGGCAAGCTCTCTCCCGTCCTTTGTCACTTTGCTGATCTGTATTTTTCCTGAAAGGATGAGATAAAGTTCTTCCGCTTCCATTCCTTCTTGGAATAAATAGCTTCCTTTTTTGGTGCGGATTGTTCGATCGGAAAAACGGATTAGTTCTTTTATTTCAATGGATCGGGTTGGTTTATTTTTATAAGTCATATTCATCCTCCTTCTTCGGAGTAATACTCTTTCACATATTAACATGAGCATAGTGTTAATTATGATGCGTCTTGATTCTGTTGAAAATTTGTCACTTTTAAACAGTAATCTGTTCACATTTTTGTTACAGATAAGACGGAAAATAAGGAAGATACTTAAAAGACTTCAAGATTTTACGAAAGAAATGTGTAGTGTTTATGTCAAGTTTGCAAACTTTAGGGTATAGGATTGAATGTAAAAGTTTTTTTCTTTTTCTATAGTATGATAGACGAAAATGTTTTTATCAAGTGTGAGAAGATTAACTGAATATCTCATTTATTACTGTTACAATATAGGTTAACGAACTTCTTTAATTGGAGTTGATGTTGGTGGAAAAAAAACATATCAAAGATAAATTGGACAGGCCGCTTCGTGACTTGCGTATTTCTGTTATTGACCGTTGCAATTTCCGATGCAAGTATTGCATGCCTGCTGAAATTTTCGGTCCGGATTTTAAATTCCTCCCACGTGAAGAATTGCTTAGTTATGAAGAGATTGAGCGGATTGCACGCATTTTTGTTAGGCTTGGTGTTGAAAAGATACGATTGACTGGCGGGGAGCCGCTGTTAAGGAAAGATATGCCTGTGCTGATTAAAATGTTATCTTCCATTGAAGGGCTTTCTGATATTGCGTTGACAACAAATGGAGTTCTGCTTCCTAAGCTTGCAAGGCAGCTTGCAGAGGCTGGGCTAAAGAGGGTAAACGTAAGCCTTGATAGTCTCAATGATGAATTATTCGGAGAGATTAATGGCAGGAATGTCGGCGTTGCTCCTGTATTACAAGGAATCAAAGCAGCGAAAGAAGCAGGTTTAGGCGTGAAGATTAATATGGTCGTGAAAAAAGGTTTAAATGACCAAGAAATACTTCCAATGGCAAGCTTTTGTAAAAAGGAAGAAATTGAACTCAGGTTCATTGAGTTCATGGATGTTGGAAGTACAAATGGTTGGAAAATGGATGATGTTGTGACAAAGAAATCGATTTTTGAACTTGTGAATAGCGAATACGATTTAGAAGAGACAGAGCCAGCTTATTTTGGAGAGGTTGCCCGCCGCTATCGCTATAAAGGATCCGATGTTCATGTAGGATTTATATCCTCTGTTTCGGAGTCATTTTGTTCAAGCTGCACAAGGGCGCGGCTTTCAGCGAACGGACAGATTTTCACTTGCCTGTTCAATGGAAACGGACTGGACATTCGTGATTTTATGCGGGACGGTGCGAAAGATGAAGAAATCAAGGATAGGATAATTTCTATTTGGAATCATCGTTCAGATCGGTACTCTGATGAAAGAACAGCAGAGACAATCGCGAATAGGAAAAAAATTGAAATGTCTTATATCGGTGGCTAAGGTCCTGGGCGAAAAAGCTCTGGACCTTTTTGCTTCATTTCGTTCTGATGTTTCCAACTGGCTCTCCAAAGGGTAAAGACCATTAAAGAAAATTATCATGACTAAATTCAGATGGAGATTGCCATGTTAAAAAGAAGAGTAGAGTTTATGTTTGTGCCAATATTATTGCTTTCCCTATATATTATGCTATTCACCTATTTCAGCTTCGAATGGAAGCTGTTTTTTTCCTGTGTTTATTCGGGAATTATCCTGTTCAGTATTTTTTCGCTTTTGCTCGAGAACAGGAGTCCTAATGAAACACTCGTGTGGATGTATGTTTTGATATTTTTCCCGGTCCTTGGCTATGGGTTTTATTTATTTTCAGGTCAGCTATATTTGAAAGGGTACCTTTTCAAAAACAAGCGGTCGTCGGCAAGGGCAGAATGGGAAAGAATGATGAGGAAGGAAGTAGAGCCAGACCTATCTTTCCTGAAAGATAATCAGCTCTGCTTCGCTAAGTTTGCCAAAAATACATCACTTACCCCAATCACTATTGGCTCATGTTCTACAGTACTTCGCAATGGAGAAGAGACTTTCGCTGACATTATGGACAGGATTGAAAAAGCAGAGAATTTTATCCATATCGAATATTATATATTTCGATCTGACAGGCTTGGAAGATTAATGATAGAGCGCTTGATTTCTAAGGCGAAGGAAGGAGTGGAAGTGCTGTTCATTTATGATGCAGCAGGAAGTCTTAAGTTCCACTCAAAGGACACAAAAAAAATGGAAGAGTCAGGGATAAGGGTTTACCCGTTTTCTCCGCTAAAATATGGTTTCTTTAACCAAAAATTCAATTTCAGGAATCACCGTAAAATTATTATTATAGATGGAGAAGTTGGATTCGTTGGCGGGCTGAATGTCGGGATGGAGTATCTTGGACTTGATGAGAATATCGGTTATTGGCGTGATACTCATCTTCTTCTAGAAGGTGAAGCTGTCTATTCACTTCACAATGTTTTTCTTCTCGATTGGGAGTATGTCAGCGGCGAGAAAGTGATGGAAAGCCATCGCGCTGATAAGGAAAGATCCGTTGTTCCTGACGATTTGCAGGATGGTGCAATCCAGGTTGTGGCGAGCGGGCCAGATACCCAGCAGGGAATTATGAGCGATCTCTATTTCACCTTGATGTCGTGTGCAAAGCAATCGATCTGGATTGCAACGCCATACTTTATTCCGGATGAAGCGATTAGAACAGCGTTAAGAACCGCAGCAGCTAAAGGAATCCAAGTTAGGGTGCTTGTACCTGAAAAAAATGACAGCTTCTTGACGCAATATGCAAGTGAATCTTACTTCTCTGAGCTGCTTCGATATGGAGTGGAAATATACTCCTACAAAAAAGGTTTTTTACATCAAAAAGTAGTTATAGTGGACGGAAATCTTGCCTCGGTCGGTACCGCGAACATGGATATGAGGAGTTTCCATCTTAATTTTGAAGTGAATGTATTCTTATATGGATGCCCCTCCATACAAGACCTGGTTGACGACTTTGAAGAGGACATTACGGAAAGCAATAAGATTGGAGCAGTGGAGCATTACAAACGAGGATTTGGACAAAAAATAAAAGAGTCAGTAGCAAGACTTTTTTCTGGAGTGCTATGAAAAACGACAAATCCGTCACAATAAATTCCTAGTGAGGTTTGTCATCTCTGCCTGTTTCCTATACGCTTATAGGTGTAAGAATACGTATGAAAAATATCGTGAAGAGGAGTTGAAAGGATGCTTGAAAAAAGGATTCCGATACAGATCGGGGAAGCCGTTAAAAGGGTGATGAATTATTATCAAAATGGCAAGACGGAGTATATCTCTATCATGGATAGCGCAGGCAGGTACCTCTCAGAGGATCTAGTTGCAACAAGTGATGTGCCGCATTTCGATAGAGCTCCTTATGATGGGTTTGCCATACGGGCAGAGGATACAGCAACTGCTTCTCAATCTAATCCAATATCTTTCAAGGTGATAGACAGTATCGGAGCGGGAATGGTATCAGCCAAAAAGCTCGGCCCTTTTCAGGCTGTGAGAATCATGACAGGAGCTCAGATGCCGGAAGGCTCTGATGCGGTAGTAATGCTAGAACTTGCGAAGACGGATGCAAACGGCGATAATGCGACAATGACAGTGAAGAGGGTACATAGAAAAGGCGAGAATGTCTCCTATCAAGGGGAGGATGCAAAGAAGGGTCAAGTGCTAGTTGAAAAAGGGACATACATTAATCCAGGGGTACAGGCAATGCTTGCTACCTTTGGATATGCGAACGTTCCTGTAGCTCGTAAACCGGTAGTTGGGCTGTATGCAACAGGAACAGAGCTTTTGGGAGTGGGCGATGAACTTGAACCTGGAAAGATCCGCAACAGCAATTCTTATATGATTGCTGCTCAAATCAAACGGGCAGGAGCCGATGTCCGTTATTTTGGACAGCTTCGTGATGAGTTTGATACATGTTTCCAAGCGGTAAAGGAAGCGATCGAGGAAGTGGACTTATTCATCACCACAGGAGGCGTTTCAGTCGGCGATTATGATTACTTGCCGGAGATATACAAGAAGCTTGAAGCAGAAGTTCTTTTTAACAAAGTGGCGATGAGACCGGGGAGTGTTACGACAGTAGCCCAGCTGGGAGGCAAGCTGCTTTTTGGTCTATCGGGGAATCCCTCTGCTTGTTATGTTGGGTTCGAGCTATTCGCAAGACCTGCTATCAGAACAATGCTTTTCAGTGAAACGCCACATCTGAGGAAAGAAAGTGCGGTGCTCGAAACTGATTTTCCAAAAGCAAACCCATTTACCCGTTTTGTAAGAAGCTCCGTGAGAATTGATTCTGGAAAGCTTGTTGTTAAGCCTAGCGGCAAGGATAAATCGAATATTATTATGAGTCTTGCCGGAGCAAATTCGCTTATGATACTACCTGGTGGATCGAGAGGCTTTGAAAAAGGAACACAAGTCGATGTACTTCTCTTGGAAGATCAGGTTGGAAGTAAATGGCCATGGTAAAACCGGTTATCTACCAAATTGCCGGTTACCAAAACAGCGGTAAGACAACCGTCATTTCCGCATTGGTAAGAACGCTAAAAGAGAGGGGTATGAGGATAGCGGTCATCAAACATCATGGTCATGGAGGAATGCCGGATGTGGCGTCCGAAAAGGATTCCGGCCGGCATATAAAGGCCGGGGCTATCTATTCTCTTGTGGAAGGCGGCGGCCGTTTAGTCCTGCATGCTGAAAAGGAAAAATGGAGTCTTGAAGAACAACTTACACTCCTCATTTCACAGCAGCCAGATGTGATTCTCATCGAAGGCTATAAAAAGGCTGATTTTGAGAAAACAGTCCTAATTAGAACTAAGGATGATCTACCTTTGCTTGAAGAACTAACGAATGTTGCTTCAGTCTTAGTAATGGACAGTGCACTCGAAGAAGGTGTTAATGGATATCCTGTTTTTGTTACAGGTTCAGCACAAGGATGTGAATGGATCGTTAATCACATCATGAAGAAAAGGCAGTAGGCCGATATGATAGCTTCTTCCGAAAAAGATGGCTTCAAAAAAAGTTCGATTTATTGACATATTAGCGACATATATCACTGTGCTGAATGGTTGCCAAGGCTAAAATGTGTATTGTGTGAGTTTTGCAAACATATAGCCAGGGGTGAAGGTTTTGGATATCGGTCTAGTGTTATTGTGGGTTGTTTTTCCGTATATGGTAGCAGCAGTTGTTGCAATGAGCCTAATCTGGCAATTAGATATTACAAACGAAGGCAATGAAAAATCGGTTAAGGGATTCAAGAAAAAGCTTTTATCCTATATCATCTGGGCTCTTCTTCTGTTAAGCAGCATTACTGGTTTGGCAATGGTGATAGAATCCGGTATGGGTAACGAACCAGCAAAGTTATTGCGCTGGCTGTTAAGCATGGTACAATTCCATCCTGATATTGATATGGTTAGGAATGTTTCATTACTTTCACGAATCCATTTTGTTATCGCTTTTTTATTTTTATCTTTCCTTGCGTGCAGCAATAAATTAGTCTATTTGATGAAACCACACCTATATTGGAAGAGGATCAGGACCAAACTAGTCAAAAGGCATACGTAATTTTAGGTTATGAATAAAAAGGAAAATATTCCTTTAATAATCCTTCGCTTCCTTGATAACACTAAGTTTGCAACTAAAAGTTCAAGGGGGCATGGACAATGGGACAAAACCATCAATTCAAGCCAGGACAGAAAGCTCCAAATAATGGCATATATGTAGAAATAGGTGAAACAGGGAGCACGGTGACAGAGCCGAAGCAGGTGAAATTAAAAACAGGAGATACTTTTCCTGATACATCCAACCATAATCGAATATGGACATACAAGCGGAAACCATGAAAAACAATATAATATGTGAAAATTTGTAATAAGCCATCCATACCGGATGGCTTTTCCTCTTTTTCAAAAACAACTATAATGATAATTAAGGTCAATAATAGTCAAAATGGGGGGATACCATGGATTTTAATGGGATGACGGAAAAGCTGCAAGAGGCTTTTTCTGGAGCGCAATCGTTAGCAGCGGCAAACAGCCACCAGGAGGTCGATGATATTCATCTGTTCCTAGCGTTGCTAAGGCAGAAGGACAGCCTTGTAATGCTGATCCTGGAGAGGGCCGGCAAGAACATCACCTCGTTTTTTTCCAAATTGGAGAGGGAATTGAAAAAGAAAACTCAAGTCTTCACGAGTGGAACAGAACAGGGGAGACTATATATTACCCCGCAATTGCAGAAGGTGCTAATTCGGGCTGAAACCGAAATGAAAACCTTACATGATGAATTCTTGTCGGCCGAGCATATTTTGCTGGCTTTAGAAGCAGAGAGCAGTTCTGCTGCAGGAAAGGTCATCCGTGATGCTCGTATTACTAGGGACTTGTTGCTAAAAGAAATCAAAGAGATAAGGGGGAATCAGCGGGTGACAACGCAAAATCCAGAGGCTGTCTACGATGTATTGAAAAAATATGGCCGTGATCTTGTCGAAGAAGCTAAATCCGGAAAGATGGATCCCGTAATTGGAAGAGATGGCGAAATAAGAAATGTCATCAGGATACTATCGAGAAAGACAAAAAATAATCCTGTTTTGATTGGAGAGCCCGGCGTCGGAAAGACAGCGATTGTTGAAGGTCTTGCACAAAGGATTGTCCGAAGGGATGTTCCAGAAGGATTGAAGGATAAAACAATTTTCTCCCTGGATATGAGTTCGCTGATTGCTGGCGCAAAGTTTCGCGGGGAATTTGAAGAACGTTTGAAGGCAGTGCTCCATGAAGTAAAGAAAAGCGAAGGGAAGATTTTGCTATTTATCGATGAGATTCATACGATTGTAGGAGCAGGCAAAACCGAAGGTGCGATGGATGCAGGCAATATGCTGAAGCCGATGCTGGCAAGGGGAGAACTCCATTGCATTGGAGCAACCACGCTGGATGAGCATCGGAAATATATTGAGAAAGACCCTGCATTAGAGCGGCGTTTTCAACAAGTATTAGTGGAAGAACCGAATGTAGACGATACCATCTCCATCCTCCGCGGTTTGAAGGAAAGGTTTGAGGTGCACCATGGTGTCAACATCCATGACAGGGCAATAGTTGCAGCAGCAACTCTTTCAGATCGTTACATTACGGACAGATTTCTTCCGGATAAGGCGATTGACCTTGTCGACGAAGCATGTGCCATGATTCGGACAGAAATAGACTCCATGCCTTTTGAACTCGACGAAGTGACAAGAAGAGTCATGCAATTGGAAATTGAGGAAGCCGCACTTCAAAAAGAAAAAGATGAAGCAAGCAAAGAGAGGCTCTCGGTCCTTTTGAAAGAACTAACAGATTTAAGGGAAACTTCGGCAGCGATGAAAGCAAAATGGGAAAAAGAGAAAAAAGGAATTCACCATATCCAGAATAAAAAGGAAGCATTAGAAAAGCATCGCAGGGAATTGGAAAAAGCCGAAAATGAGTATGATTTGAACAAAGCTGCAGAACTTCGCCATGGAACAATCCCTGCGTTAGAAAAAGAGATTGCTGCACTTGAAAAGGAAACAGGAAGAGACGGAGAAGAAAAACTCCTTCGGGAGGAGGTTACAGAAGAAGAAATTGCCTCGATTGTTGCACGCTGGACAGGAATCCCTGTCACTAAATTGGTGGAAGGGGAAAGAGAGAAACTCCTTCGTTTGGAATCAATTCTTCATGAGCGTGTGGTTGGCCAGGATGAAGCAGTAACCCTTGTAGCTGACGCGGTTTTGAGGGCCAGGGCTGGAATCAAGGATCCTGACAAACCTATTGGTTCTTTCCTTTTTTTGGGACCAACTGGCGTAGGAAAAACGGAGCTTGCGAAGACGCTTGCCCAATCGCTTTTTGACAGCGAGGATCATATCATTCGAATTGATATGTCTGAATACATGGAAAAACACGCTGTTTCTAGACTTATTGGGGCACCTCCTGGATATGTCGGGTATGAGGAAGGCGGGCAGTTAACCGAAGCTATTAGGAGAAAGCCGTATTCGGTTATCCTGCTGGATGAAGTGGAAAAGGCACATCCTGAAGTGTTTAATATTCTTCTGCAGATGCTGGACGATGGAAGGATTACAGACTCCCAGGGAAGGACTGTTGACTGTAAGAATACGGTCATTATAATGACATCCAATATCGGCTCACATTTTATTTTGGAAAATAAAGGAGAGGAAATATCCCAGGATATAAAGGAAACGGTGTTAGGCCAATTACATCAGCATTTCAGACCGGAGTTTTTAAACAGGATTGATGAATTGATTCTCTTTAAACCACTGGGTTTAAAGGAAATCAAAGAAATCGTGACAAAGCTGATGGTAAAACTCCAAAAGCGGCTTCAAGACCAACAAATCACGATTGAGATCAGCGATGCAGCCAAACAATTTATTGCCGAGAACGGGTTTGACCCTGTATTTGGAGCCCGTCCACTGAAGCGATATATTCAGAGGAACATTGAGACAATGGTAGCAAAAGAAATTATTTCCGGCTGTGTCCGGAGCGGTAACAAAGTGATCATCGACCTGGAAGGAAAACATTTCTCTGTCAAAATCGGATAGAATGAAAAAAGCCATCTTTAGGATGGCTTTTTCATTGTCTTCAGTGGGAAGCGTGTCCCGATGCAGAAGAGTCCTCCGGAATGATAAAAGGAAGTATGTAAATCAGGATAGTCGCTCCTACTGCAAGGATGCTTCCTTCTTTAAAATCATATCCAACCCCGATCATTGAGCTTGAAACATAAGTGAGCATTTGGATGAGAAGGAATGTCCAAAAAAACGTCCATACATATTTCATTCATTTTCACCTCAATGTATATTGAATCTTTTTCATCTTATCATAACGCTGTAAAATAATAAATGAATTTAAAAAATTTGTGAAGGTTTCTTTCTTCATAAAATGGGTTTGCTTGTGTAGGCAAATCCCCGTTCCTTTTAAACGGTATCCCATACAATATTATGAACAAACTGTGCAAAGGAGCGAAGAAAATGGAGACCCGGAACTTCAAGTTGGATACCGAGTGGTGCGTGGTTCATTACCCTGACAGGCCAAATGGTTTCGGTGTCCTGCTGATTGGTGACGAAAGGCATTTTGTGGACAGCGAAAGTAGTTTTTGGACCCAAAACGAAGGCAAACGAATATTTCTGCAAAAAGTCAGGGAGAAGGGCTATACCGTTTTCACATCTAATTTTTACGGAAAAAACTGGGGAAGTGATGCTTCAGTCAATATGGCTCGAGAACTTTATACCTATATCATGCGCACAGAAATCATGAATGATAAAATCCACATTCTGGCTGAAGGTATGGGAGCGCTTGCCGCCTTGAAACTTATCCATGAAGGAAAGATAAATGTCCGATCATTGCTCTTAATCAACCCAATCCTGTCCCTGACCCAGCATTTAGAACTAGAAAAAGAGCATAAATTTTTTCATAAAAAATTGTTAAAAGAACTGAGAAAGGCTTATGGAATGCCAGATAGTACGTTTGATAACAGTATTTTGAATGAGGAAGTTACTTTGCAGGATGTATCAGTTCCTGTTAAAATCATTCATGTTTTATCCGGGAACAGAGCATACCGCCAATCTATGCTGCTGAGAGAATATGATGCAATGTGGAGAAAAGAGAAGTTGCCTGTATCCATTATTTATATGCTACCAGAAAAGAAACCACAGCTGCCTTATCAGGCAATAAGATTTTGGAAGAACAAGGAACAAATTCTTTAAATCAGAAATACGTCATAGGATAACATGACAATACCTATGACGGAGGGCTCGGATGGAAGGTGTAATTGTTTATCATTCATATGGATTCATTGGATTTAGTTTGTGTAAGCAATTGCTAGAAAATGGGGTTGAAGTACTTGGAATTCATGATAGCGGTAAATCTAGCGCTGAAATAGAAGTGAAAAATATGGAAATCGGACGAAATGCTAATTTTTCTGAATGGGGCGATGGACTTTCACCTGCAATTATGGAGACAAGGTATTCGAGAATGATCGTACCCCTCCTGGATTTGTATATGGAGGAGTGGGGTGAGGAAATAGATATAAGTAGCGTCTTTCGGACAAATGAGATTCAGCTTTCTGAGGACTTTCGTGTGTCTTTTATTGTGCCGAGAAGGTGGCTCTTCCAGCCGGAAGAAATGGTGCCAGTTTTTCGCCACTTGCTAGCGTTTCTTGAGCAGAATTCAATCGGCTATCAAAAGATTTTTACTCCGACATTGTATGGTCCGTGGCAGTCTGAAGAATATTGTTTCCAACAATTAATTAAGGGTGTTGAACTTGGTATTGATCGTATCCCTTCTTTGGGAAAACGGGAGGACACGGAAGATGCTCTTTATATTGATGATGCAGTTCCCTATCTAATTGCACTAATAAAGCTTGGGAAAGGGGAATATTTGCTCCAAAGCGGAAATCCTGATTCCTGGTACCAATGTTATAACGTGATTCTATCGTTGTCCGGCTGCAAAAGTCCCCAAACAGACTTTTGCGGAGAGATAGGAGATAGCAGAAATAGCCCAAGACATTTAAGAGGAATCAAACGAATTACCGTAAAGGAAGAGGGTGATCTCAAAGAAAAAATAGCATCGCAAACACGACATTATGCACGAATCCGTTCATTTCTAGGAAAAGAATAAGCGAAAGCCTTTTCTTTTCCTTGCTTGCAAAGGTAAAATAAGAGAAATTACAGGAACAGAAAATAGTTGCAAAGGAGGGGGAGAATGGGTAGGAAGAGCATTTTTCTCATTTTACTGTGCATGCTGCTGATTTCTGGATGCGACCAGCCACTCCAAAAAGGGAAAATTGACAAAGTAGGTCTCTTGGTACCTGAAACAATTAATGACCAAGTATGGGGAACGAAAGGATACCATGGACTTCTGAAAATCCACTCCTACTTTGATGCGGATGTTTTTTATGAAGAAGGTGTGGATTCATTAGCCAAGGTCGAAAAATCTGTAGAGGACTTCCACAAAAAGGGGGTCAATTTAGTATTTGGCCATGGAAATGAATATGCAGAGTATTTCAATCGGCTATCGAGTAAATATCCTGATATGCACTTTATCAGCTTTAATGGAGATGCAAAAATGGACAACACAACGAGCCTGAATTTCGAAGCATATGCTATGGGTTTCTTTGGCGGAATGGTTGCTGGCCATTGTACGAAGAGCAATAAGATATCCATTTTGGCTGCATATGAATGGCAGCCGGAAGTGGAGGGATTTTACGAGGGTGTTATCCACGAACGTCCAGAAGCAGATGTGGATATTCGCTACGTTGGGCATTGGGATGATGACAAGAGAGCAATGGAAATTTTAGAAGATGCCATTTCCGATGGTGCCGACATAATCTACCCTGCTGGTGATGGATATAATGTTCCTGTTATTGAAAAAGCAAAGGAGAAGGGTCTCTATGTGATCGGTTACATATCTGACCAATCTGATCTTGGCAAATCTATGGTCCTTACAAGCACCGTTCAACACGTGGACGAGCTTTATCTTCTTGCAGCAAAAAGGTATAATGAAGGTAAGCTGGAATCAGGAAATTTTTCGTTTGATTTTAAGGATGGAGTTATCTCGATGGGAAAGTTCAGCCCGAAGGTAGACAAAGGGTTCAAAGAACATCTGAGGAAGGCGATTAAGAAATATGAAAAAACGGGGGTATTGCCGAGCAGTTAATGCAAGCATCCCGGAAGGAAAAAGGAGTACCATAACATGAATCAAGACAGAAGCCTGCAGTTTCTGCAAATAGCGATGAAGTATCTTCCTGAAGCAAAGGAAAAACTGGAGGGGGCAGGTGTTGAACTGAAGCCTGAAATGATCGCCCCGTTTATGGATATGTTCACGAAGGTAATGAATGAAGCATATGAACTGGGAAGAAATGAAGCACTGAATAAGGAAGACGAATAAAAAGCTGCGGCATTAGCCGCAGCTTTTTAATTTTTATTTAGGCGGGTTTGTTGATTTCTGCTTGAGAAGCTAAGCGTTCCGCAGTGTGTGCAGCTTGCCTCCTCGGCAATTTTATTTCTTCGGTAAGAACTGGTCCAAGAGGGGGCGGGCTTTTCGGAAGAGTGGCCGCAATTCGTTTGCCGCTGTCATGAAAGCATCGACATGCTGCAGCAATGCATCAACTTCAAATTGCTCAATGAAACCAGGTTTTTCAGTTTGCTGATTCTTTCCCATGCTTCGTCTGTTATCTCCGAACATCATTCGGGAAAAGGGATCCCCTCTGCCGGATTCGTGCTGATTTTGTTCAGTGTTATTACTATCCACAGTACATTCCTCCTATTTAGCACTTTTTATCAATTTATGTCTGTCAGCCCGGAATGGTATGGACAGATGCGGAGAAGAAATTTTTATTGAGAAAAAAGGTTTAGAATGTTAAAATTAGCACCAAGTCATAATAATTGATATAAATAATTGATCTTATACATTTTCATGAAAAAGGAGTGAAGGATCATGAATGTGGGGATAATTGGGTCGGGACGCTATGTTCCTGAGAAAATCGTAACAAACCATGATTTAGAGAAAGTCATGGATACCTCGGATGAATGGATTAGAACACGGACTGGAATCGAAGAGAGAAGAGTGGCAGAAGATGATATCAATACATCTGATATGGCCTATTATGCAGCGCTGCATGCGCTAAGTGATTCTGGCATTGAAGCAGAGGAACTTGACTTGATACTCGTTGCTACCGTATCACCTGACCATCCTTTCCCTAGTGTCGCTTGTCTTCTGCAAGAACGGCTGGGAGCAAAGAAGGCCGCTGCATTAGATATAAGCGCAGCCTGTGCAGGTTTTATGTACGGAATCGTTGTGGCAAAGCAATTTATCGAGAGCGGAACCTATAAGCACGTGCTAGTTATCGGAGCAGAAAAACTGTCTAAAATAACGGATTGGAACGATAGGAATACAGCAGTGCTATTTGGTGACGGTGCTGGAGCAGTTGTATTGGGGAAAGTGAGCGAAGGACGAGGAATTCTCTCATTTGAGCTTGGTGCAGACGGATCTGGAGCAAAGCACTTGTACCAAGAAGATTTCATTGTGATGAACGGCAGGGAAGTTTTTAAGTTTGCAGTAAGGCAGATGGGTGAAAGCAGTCTGCACGTTCTTGAGAAAGCTGGACTCTCCAAAGAAGATGTCGATTTCCTTATCCCCCATCAGGCAAACATTAGAATAATGGAATCCGCCAGGCAGCGCTTGGAGCTACCGATTGAAAAAATGTCCAAGACGATCCATAAATACGGAAACACATCAGCAGCTTCCATTCCAATTTCCATGGTAGAGGAATTACAAGCAGGAAAAATTAAGGATGATGATGTCGTTGTCATGGTTGGTTTCGGCGGGGGACTTACCTGGGGCGCTATCTTGATGCGCTGGGGACGTTAAAAGCGGATAGAGAACGCTTTACCAATAGTTGAATACTAGTGAACTGTATATTTGGAAGGAGCTGTGTTAAAACAATGCAAAAACGTAGGGTTGTAGTAACAGGGGTCGGGGCTGTCAGTCCGATTGGTAACGATGCAGGCACAAGCTGGGAAAATGCTAAGGCTGGGGTTTCCGGAATAGGGGCCGTCACTCGCCTGAACGCAGAAGAATTCCCTGCAAAAGTGGCAGGAGAAGTAAAAGACTTCAACATAGAACAGTTCATTGATAAAAAAGATGCAAGGAAAATGGATCGCTTCACACACTACGCTGTGGCGGCTTCGATGATGGCAGTGAAGGATGCAGGCCTTGAAATCCATGATGGCAATTCCCATAGAATCGGTGTCTGGATCGGATCGGGTATCGGAGGAATGGAGACATTCGAACAACAGCATGAAACCTTTATGAAAAGGGGATACCGCCGGGTAAGCCCATTCTTCGTTCCAATGATGATTCCTGACATGGCTGCAGGACAGGTTTCTATTACTCTTGGAGCAAGAGGCTTCAATTCCTGCACGGTTACGGCTTGTGCAACAGGAACGAACTCTATCGGCGATGCTTTTAAAGTGATTCAGCGCGGTGACGCAGATGCGATGGTAACGGGTGGTGCCGAAGCTCCAATTACAAAAATGAGCTTTGCAGGATTCTGTGCCAACACTGCGCTTTCGACTAATCCTGATCCACTAAAGGCGAGCAGGCCTTTTGATAAGGACAGAGATGGTTTTGTCATGGGTGAAGGATCCGGTATCCTTATTTTAGAAGAATTAGAGCGTGCACTCTCAAGAGGTGCAAAAATTTACGCAGAGATTGTCGGCTATGGAGCGACAGGGGATGCCTATCATATTACTGCTCCTGCACCTGAAGGGGAAGGCGGTGCCCGTGCGATGAAGGCAGCGCTTGAAGATGGCGGGTTAAACCCTGAGGATGTTGGTTATATCAATGCTCATGGTACAAGCACAGGGTATAATGATAAATATGAGACAATGGCAATTAAAAGTGTGTTTGGCGAGCACGCATACAAACTTGCAATAAGTTCTACTAAATCAATGACAGGCCATTTGCTTGGTGCAGCAGGCGGAATTGAAGCAATCTTTACAGTGTTGGCACTGAAGGAAGGTGTCCTTCCTCCAACTATTAATTACGAAACTCCAGATCCTGATTGTGATTTGGACTATGTTCCAAATGAAGCAAGAGATGTTGTAGTTGATGCAGCATTGAGCAATTCTCTCGGTTTTGGCGGACACAACGCTACACTTGCATTTAAGAGATATAACGGTTAATTTTTGAGGACAGAGGACAGGCGGATGCCTGTCCTTTCGTTTGTGGAACATTAAATAATTGAGCAACCTAGGTGTTACCTTATATATATCTTTGATACCGCAGACATCCTCATTATATAAGCATCATGTTGAAATAACTTCCGCGAGTATCCGGTTGATTGATGAGCACTGGAGATGGTATAACATTGCTCCCGTCGGTAAAAGTTCTGACGTATTCTTCTAGGAACCATATGCTATATAAACAGAATGTGGGAGGAGAAAAGATTGGGGTAGTCAGGACAAATCATCTTCTGGAAAAGTATTGCAACCAGCCTGAAAAGTTATGTAGGTTATTGCTTCCTTCCTTTAAGAGAAACAGGAATATGTCAGCGTATCAGTATTTAAGAAGTTTTGGAATGTGTAAACCAGGACCAGTTAGCAAAGCCATGTTAAAAAAATTGGAAAAACAAGACTTTTGGAAAAAAACAGATGCATTATATAAGAAGTACAAGAAGAGTTGGAAAGGTCCGGAAATTTCCGTGTTTATATTGCCGATCGATGCTTCCAACAGACGGCTTATGATAGAGGGAAAAGGGAAATCTGGTGTGTCTTTTCCTGATAGGTTATTCCTTTTTCTATCCCCTGAGGTGGAGAGCCTGCAGCTGGAAGCAATTTTTACCCATGAGTATCATCATTCCTGCAGGCTGCAAGCGCAAAAGAAAGACTTATCACAATATACTTTGCTTGATTCCCTGATCATGGAAGGTCTTGCTGAACATACTGCTGAAGAAGCTTGCGGATCAGATCATAGGGCTTCGTGGTGTGAACGACTGAATGAAAACGAATTAGAGTACTATTGGGAAAAGCATATAAAAAAGAATCTTGAAGCCAACAGAGAGAATTTGATCCATGATAAGATATTATTTGGGCAGGGCGGATTTCCTCCGCTGCTAGGTTATACGGTTGGCTATGCTCTTATCAAACAGTTTAAAAAAAATCAACCCCTCACTGTAAAAGATTCCATTGTCCTACCTTCAAGTGTTTTTTACCGTGAAAAGCTTTATTCCTGAACATATCAATTTAGGAATAATTTAACTCTTGCCTGACCATACTGATATAAAAACAGAATGCTGAAGCGAGGGGTTGTCGATGTTATATCTTCACGATGTTTGGGTGAACTGGTTCGAGGGGGAGGAAAATGGCTACAATGTATGTCATTTTCATGAGTGGCGAAAAGATGACGGAGTAGAACTTCTTGATCAAGTACCGTTGCTTAAAATTGAGTCGGTCTTATTCCGATACATTGAAAATGATTTATCTGAATTGCCGCAGCAGCTTCTCGATGATATTTACCGGAAAGCCTTTTTAAGAAAGAACCATGAGCGGAAGCAGTTAGACCATTGCTTTGTTGCAACAGATGGAACAGGTATTCTTGCTGTAGATACAATAGGGTACAATATTCCAATCAGAAAAAGCAGACTAATCCCGAGACAGGAACAGCTTGTATACGAAATGGTAGAGAATCAGGAAACAAAAGTTTATCATTTCAATGATCAAAGCGGTTTGAAAGATTTTCATATTCTGTCGCCTTCACCAGAAGTGATGAGAGGACTCACAAGGAAGGAAAGGCAGCTTAAGCAGTTGTTGTTTATGGCGCTCGATCAGCTTCAATCATCCGGAAATACGGCGGAAGTCAGGTATTGGCTAACAGAGTGGTGCCCAGAAAGATATGAAGATATTCAGCAACGGTCATTAGAGCAAGCTTGGGATGAGCTCTACAATGAAACGAAATTTGGGTGGTCGAGGAAGCACGAAGCTTTCTGTGAAAATATTATTAAAGGCCAGCCTTTTTTTGAAAAGCTCTGGGAAATGGAGCATGGACCGAAAGTGAATTAAGGGGAAAAACAAGCGCGTTTCCACTTGGAAACGCGCTTGTATTCTTTATTTTTTCTTTCTTCCAAGGCCCATAGCATTTTCCATTTTCTTGAGCATCTTACCTGCTGCTTTGTTGGCCTTTTCCGCCCCTCTGTCCAGAATATCATCAAGTTCCTTGGAATCGACAAGTTCAAAGTATTTTTTCTGTATCGGTTCAATTGCACCTGCCACTATTTCTGCGACATCATTTTTGAAATCCCCGTATCCTTTCCCTTCGTAATCCTTTTCGAGATCTTCAATACTCTTCCCGGAAAATAAAGAGCAGATGGAAAGAAGGTTGGAAATCCCGGGTTTGTTTTCCTTATCAAACTTGACAATACCCTCAGAATCAGTAACTGCGCTTTTGATTTTCTTCATGATCTGCTTTGGATCGTCTAGCATAGAAATGGAGGCTTTCTGATTCTGATCAGATTTGCTCATTTTCTTTAGCGGATCTTGCAGGGACATAATTCTTGCACCAACCTTAGGAATCCTTGCTTCCGGAATAGTGAAGACTGGACTGTATTTTTTGTTAAACCGTTCTGCAAGGTCTCTTGTCAGTTCAATATGCTGCTTCTGATCTTCTCCCACCGGCACAAGATCCGTTCCATAGAGAAGAATATCTGCAGCCATGAGAGGAGGATATGTCAGGAGTCCAGCAGGAATAGCTTCCTTACCTGCTGACTTATCTTTGAACTGGGTCATTCTTTCGAGTTCTCCAATGTATGCGACACATTGCATCATCCATCCTGCCTGAGCGTGTGCAGGAACTTCCGACTGGATGAAAAGAGTAACTTTTTTAGGATCTAGACCTGAAGCAATATAGAAAGCGGCAAGACTACGAATATTTTTCCGCAGTGCCAGTCTGTCCTGAGGTACGGTGATCGCATGCTGGTCGACGATACAGATATAGCAGTCGTAATCTTCCTGCAGCTCAACAAACTGCTTGATAGCGCCTAAATAGTTGCCGAGCGTGATGGTCCCACTTGGCTGAATCCCGGAAAAAATTGTTTTTCTCATCGTGTTCACTCCTAAAAAATAATATAAAAAAGACCATTCTCCCTCTATAAATAGGGACGAATGGTCCGTGGTGCCACCCTAATTGCCCGCGTTGCGGGCCGCTTGATACATGCCAAAAATAGCGCATGTTCCTCTTAACGCAAGGATTACGTCCGCGGATACTTAGCTTTCCCCGCGGGAGCTCGAAAGTCCATTCCTGCTGCAAGGCTGTTTGTTTTCACCTGCCACAAACTCTCTGAGAAACCTGTCTCAGCAGTACTACTCTTTGTCATAGCTTCTGTTTGAAATACTGTTAAAAGAAATTATAATGTTCTCTCACATGTAAATCAAGTGTATCTCTTCCTTACCTATAGTAGGCTGCTAATGCGGCAAGCATTAGCAGCAGGTTGAACAATCCGGCCATAGCAAGAGGGAAGTAGTTAAGGGAAACAATTTCTGAAAGGGGGGTGATTTCCTCTTCTTCTTTTGTTTCTAATTTATTCCGCGACCGAAAAATCACTCTGAAGGAATGGGAGATATTATCGAAGAAGCCGCCTGTTACCGTATAAAGCAGAAGTGACAATAATAGCATACCGCCTGCAATATAGAAAGAAAAGTTGATGTAATGCAGCAGCGTAAGCTCTCTCTCCATTGCAAGAGATAGCAGGAATACAAGTATTTGCATTGAGACGGTTAAGTAACATATTTTCTTCATTTTCCTCTTCCACCTATAAAATAATTATATTGTTTAAGACTTAACTCATTAATGTAATCATATATTACAGCTAAACAAAAGGCAGTGAAACCCCTCTTATTGGTTATAAGTCACTATTATAACACACTTTTTTTAACTATCTTTATTGCGAATGTTTCAGCTCTGTAAATTTTAGCAGAAAAAATATTGAACATTTTTTTGAGTAAATGTATAATAGAGAATGTAAAAAGTTTTCAGAAAAATAAATAAAAGGGGGATTACACTTGAAGAAGTCAAAATTATCGTTGTTTTTAGTCCTAACTCTAGTTTTTTCTTTGGTCCTAAGCGCCTGCGGTGGCGGCAAGAAGGAATCAGGGAGCGGTAGTGAAGGAGAAGGCGAAAGCAGCGCAAAACAGGAAATCAAAATCCTTGATTCTTCCGAGATTCCAACAATGGATACAAGTCTTGCGGAAGGTTCAACTAGTTTCACTTACATTGCAAACGTAGGTGAGGGGCTTTACCGCCTGAACAAAGACCATAAGCCAGTTCCGGCGATGGCAGAAGGCAAACCGAAAATTTCTGAAGATAAGAAAGTTTACACTTTCAAACTTCGTGATGCTAAATGGTCGAATGGCGATCCTGTAACAGCAGACGATTTTGTCTATGCATGGCAGCGTGCAATTGATCCAAAGACTGCTTCTCCTTACGGTCCATACATGATGGATGGGAAGATCAAGGGAGCAAAAGAAATCACTGAAGCAGGTGCTGCAAGCAAAGAGTATGACCTAAACACTCTTGGTATAAAAGCAATCGATGATAAGACGCTAGAAGTAACACTTGAGCAACCTTTCGTATTCTGGGAAGACTTGTTCGCATTCCCTACTTTCTATCCAATTAACAAGAAATTCGTTGAAGAAAAAGGCGAAAAATATGCAAGCAATGCTGAAAACCTTCTATACAATGGTCCTTTCAAGCTGACAAAGTGGGAAGGAACGGACGCTACTGACTGGGTATTGGAAAAGAACGAAAATTACTGGGATGCAAAGAACGTAAAGCTTGAGAAAATCTCTGTAAACGTTGTTAAAGATTCCAACTCTGCAGTAAACGCTTTTGAAGCAGGCGAAACTGATATGACAGGTCTTCTTTCTTCCGATATCGTGCCGCAATACGAGGGAGATGACAGAATGGTCAGCTGGCTTGAGCCAACTGTATTCTGGCTGAAGATGAACCAGCAAAACGAAGCACTGAAAAATGTTAACATCCGTAAAGCAATTGCACAAGGATTCAATAAAGAAGATCTTGCTAAGAGCATCTTGAACAATGGATCGATTGCTGCAAACTTTATGGTTCCTAAAGATTTTGTAGAATTTGAAGGAAAAGATTTCCGTGAGAAGCATGGCGATCTAATCAAGTACGATCCGAAAGCTGCTAAAGAAGCATGGGAAAAAGGTTTGAAAGAGCTTGGTGTGGACAAACTTGAAATTCGCTACCTTGGTGGAGACACTGAAGCAGCGAAGAAAACTGACTCTTACATGAAGAACCAGCTAGAAAAGAATCTTCCAGGTTTAACAGTTAAGCTTGAGAGCGTTCCTTTCGCTGTACGTCTTGAGCGTGACAATTCTCAAAACTATGACCTTCAGTTTGCAGGATGGGGACCTGACTACGGTAACGCTATTTCCTTCACAGACCTTTGGTTGACTGGCGGAGGAAGCAACCGTATGGACTACTCTAATCCTAAATATGATGAGCTGATCAAGAAAGCTCAAACCGATTATGCTACAAAGCCGAAAGAAAACTGGGAAGCTCAGCAGGAAGCTGAAAGAATCATGATTCAGGAAGATGCAGGTATTGCGCCGGTTTATCAACGTGGTGCCAATATCCTTCTAAATCCTAACGTTAAAGGTCTTGCAATCTATAACTATGGTCCTGACTATGCATTCCAGTGGGTTGAAGTAAAAGGCGAATAATAATTGTTCTCGCAAAGCTAATAATCTTGTTAGTCAAAAGAGAGTATATTCGAAAATATACTCTCTTTTTCCCTGTAAGCAAAGTGTCGGAAAATAGCAAATATTGAAATAATATAGGAGGTGTACATATGGGAAAATACTTGGCCAAAAGGGTCCTCTATATGTTTATCACTCTTTTTCTCATAGCTTCCCTGACTTTCTTCCTCATGAAGATTATCCCGGGAACCCCATTTGCAAGTGCAAATAAACTATCGCCGCAGCAAGTGGAAATTATGAAAGCGAAGTACGGGCTCGATAAACCTGTACCGGTACAGTATGTTACGTATTTAGGAAAGCTTGCGAAGGGAGATTTGGGTATTTCCTTCCAATTTAACAATACACCAGTAACTGATTTGATGATAAAGCGTCTCGGCCCTTCTGCCCAATTAGGATTTCAGGCAGTATTCTTTGGAACAATTGTGGGATTGCTGCTCGGCGTATTTGCAGCATTGCGGCAAAATACATGGGTGGACTATGGTGCTACATTCCTTGCGGTACTGGGGAAATCGATTCCAAATTTCGTGTTTGCAGGTTTAATGCAGTATTATATTGGCGTTAAGCTTGGCCTGCTTCCAGTTCTCTTTTGGAAGGGATTCGAATACACCATTATGCCGACAATCGCGCTTTCCATGTTCCCGATAGCAATTGCAGCGCGGTTCATGAGGACAGAAATGATTGAAGTGCTTGGCACTGACTATATTACTCTCGCAAAAGCAAAAGGTGCAAGCTTCTTTGAAATCGCTTTTAAGCATGCATTGCGCAACGCTTTAATACCACTTATCACGGTGCTCGGTCCGCTTACGATTTCGTTGATGACCGGTTCTCTTGTAATTGAACAGATTTTTGCAATTCCTGGACTTGGTGAACAGTTTGTAAAAGCGGTCAATGTGAACGACTATCCTGTCATCATGGGGACAACCTTGCTGTTTGCATTCTTGTTTGTTGTTGTCATCCTTATCGTAGATATCCTCTACGGAATCATCGATCCGCGGATCAGGCTGTCAGGAGGTAGCAAATAATGGATAGATCAGACATCAAAATTCCTAAGGATCGCTTTCGGCCCGCTGTTATTGATTCCTCGAAAAGTGAAGAAATCAACAAGCCAAGTCTGAATTTTTGGCAGGATGCATGGCTTCGCGTAAGAAAAAATAAAGGCGCAATCGCCAGTATGGTCATCATGTTGATAGTTGTTTTGCTAGCGTTTATTGGCCCTCTTATTAGCGGAAAAAGCTTTAGTGAACAAACAGTTTCCCATAATCACCTTCCACCAAGAGTCCAAGGTCTAGAGAATATAAGCTGGCTTCCTTTTGATGGAACAGAAGTCAACAGGGCAGGAAAAGAAATCAATGTATACGAGCAAAAAGGCATTGACGAGTACTACTGGTTTGGTACGGATGCACTTGGCCGTGATATTTTTACCCGCGTATGGAAAGGTACGCAAATCTCTCTATTAATTGCCTTTCTCGCTGCAACAATTGACTTGATCGTCGGGGTTTCGTACGGGGCAATTTCCGGCTACTTTGGCGGAAGGCTTGATAATATTATGCAGCGGATTACGGAGGTCTTGATTGGTATTCCAACACTTGTTGTCGTAATTCTTATGATACTCGTACTCGATCCAGGTATCATCTCCATAGCGGTCGCGCTCTCTGTAACAGGATGGGTAGGAATGGCAAGGGTGGTACGTGCCCAGGTGCTGAAAGTAAAGGAGCAGGAATTCGTACTTGCTTCCCGTACATTGGGTAATTCCCATAAATCTATTATTTACAAACATATTTTGCCTAACCTGGCCGGCGTCATTATTATCAACACTATGTTTTCAATTCCAAACGCGATTTTCTTCGAAGCTTTCTTAAGCTTCATCGGACTTGGTCTGCAGGATCCACAAGCATCGCTGGGAACCCTTGTTAATGAAGGATTCAAAGTGTTGAGGTTGCATCCGCATGAAATGATTGTGCCTGCAGCAGTCATCAGTATTCTCATGATAACTTTCAATATGCTGGCAGACGGATTGAGAGATGCTCTGGATCCGAAAATGCGCGACTAAGAAAGCAGGTGGACAGAATGACAAATATTTTAGAAGTTAAAGATTTGAATATCTCATTCCATACGTTTGCAGGGGAAGTAAAAGCAATTAGAGGCGTTAACTTCGAACTGAAAAAGGGGGAGACACTTGCGATTGTCGGTGAATCAGGTTCCGGGAAATCTGTTACGACGAAGGCAATCATGAAACTCCTTCCCCCGAACAATTCTGAGATAAAAAAAGGGCAGATACTTTTCGACGGTAAAGACTTAACAAATCTGACTGATCGTCAAATGCAAAAAATACGCGGTAAGGATATATCGATGATATTCCAGGATCCAATGACGTCGTTGAATCCAACAATGACGATTGGAAAGCAAATCATGGAGCCGCTTATTAGGCACCAAAATATGAGTAAAGCTGCGGCAACGGAGAGATCCTTACAGCTATTGCGTCTTGTTGGAATTCCGAAGCCAGAGCAAAGAATCAAACAATACCCCCACCAATTCTCGGGTGGGATGAGACAAAGGGTTGTCATAGCCATTGCGCTAGCTTGCAATCCAAAGGTGCTTATTGCCGATGAGCCGACAACCGCTCTAGACGTTACAATCCAAGCGCAAATTCTTGAACTAATGAAGGATTTGCAGAACAAGATTGAAACATCGATCATTTTTATTACACATGATCTTGGTGTTGTCGCTAACGTAGCAGACCGTGTTGCCGTCATGTATGGAGGCAAAATAATTGAAATCGGAACGGTAGATGAAGTGTTTTATAATCCGCAGCATCCATATACATGGGGCCTTATCAGTTCTATGCCAAGCCTTGATGCAAGGGATGAAGAGCTTTATGCTATCCCGGGAACGCCTCCAAACTTGCTTCACCCGCCAAAGGGCGATGCGTTTGCACCGAGGAATGAATATGCAATGCAAATCGACCTGGAAGAAGAACCTCCTATGTTTAAGGTATCTGACACTCATTATGCTGCTACATGGTTGCTGCATCCTGATGCTCCAAAAGTTGAGCCGCCTGCAGCAGTAGTGAAGAGAATGCAGAAATTTTCCGGTACGAAATAATGGAGCGGGAGGGCAGGAGCATGCAAAAAAAGGAAAAATTGCTTGAAATAAGGAACTTAAAACAATATTTTAATATTGGAAAACCGAATGAGGTAAAAGCCATAGATGGAATCTCTTTCGATATTTATAAAGGCGAAACTCTTGGACTTGTTGGTGAATCAGGCTGTGGGAAATCGACTACAGGCAGGACTATCATCCGTTTGTATGATGCTACAGAGGGCGATGTTTTCTTCAAGGGAGAAAGTGTCCATGGAAAAAAATCCCGTTCGGAACTGAAAAAGTTCAATCGCAGTATCCAAATGATTTTTCAGGATCCTTATGCCTCTCTCAATCCGAGGATGAAGGTATCCGATATCATTGCTGAAGGCATTGATATTCACAACTTAGCTAGGAACGGGAAGGAACGGATGGAACAAGTATATTCCCTTTTAGAAACTGTCGGTTTAAACAGGGAACATGCTAACAGATATCCGCATGAATTCTCCGGAGGACAACGGCAAAGGATTGGGATTGCAAGGGCGCTTGCCGTTCAACCAGAATTTATCATTGCAGACGAACCTATATCCGCGTTGGACGTTTCCATTCAGGCGCAGGTTGTCAATTTGATGAAAAAACTGCAACATGAAAAAGGTCTGACCTATTTGTTTATTGCCCATGACCTCTCGATGGTTAAATACATTAGTGACCGAATCGGTGTCATGTATTTCGGGAAATTGGTGGAGCTTGCTCCAGCAGAGGAGCTTTATAGCAATCCGCTCCATCCATATACACAATCACTGTTATCAGCTATTCCGCTTCCTGATCCGGAATTTGAGCGGACTAGACGAAGGAAGACATACGACCCATCGAGTCACCAGTACGCTGATCATGAAGAAGTAATAATGAGGGAAGTGAAGCCAGGACACTTTGTACATTGCTCTGAGCAAGAGCTAAAAAAATACCAGGCACAATATAAGAGCTAAAAAAACGATCTCATTTGAGATCGTTTTTTTTATGAAAAATGTTTAATGATTATTAAATAGGGAAAACATTTTTATGTAGCAAATTATCTTTTCTGTCCTCCGACTGTTTTCCACCCAGTTTGCATTTTGTCTGACTTGCCCTTAAACTCGGATTTGCGTTTGCCACCAAATAAAGTTTCTCCAATGCCATTTGTAAAAACACCCATTAGCGCGGTCATGCCGATCACCAGCAAAGCAACAATCATCAAATCTGCAATATAATCACCCATTAATATTGCCCCCTTTAATGTGAAGATAAGAATCACGTTATCCATGTCTCCATTATTATTTTATCGGATTGGCAACGCATTTGGAAGTGTGAAAGTACTGCGTCGGGATATGAAAGATAAAGAAGGAAGGGAGCAATTCTATGCATTGGTACGATAAATTGAATCAATATTTCCCGGTAGAGGAAATGAAGTCCCAGGAACATATGGAAGCATTGCTAAAGGAATATCCTCAGGTTTATCGCAAGGATGAAGGACAAAATCATGTCTTAATGTATGTAGAGATGGATAGTTTCATCTTTGTAGACTACCTGTTTGTTTCGAAAAATGCTAGAGGGCAGCGTCTTGGCCATAAGCTGCTTACTCGCCTGAAAGAAAAAGGAAAGCCAATCATTCTGGAAGTGGAGCCAATCAGCGAGGATGATATGGATACGGAGAAGCGCCTCCGGTTTTATAAAAGGGAGGATTTCCATCATGCCAGTTCTATTCGATATTCAAGGCGTTCCCTTGCAACGGAGGAAATTAACAGAATGGAGATTCTTTACTGGACACCAGGGGAGAAAGATGAAAAAGCAATATATGAAGCAGTGAAAACAACTTACAAAATGATTCATACATTTAAGGATAAAGAGCTATATGGAGCTACCTATGATGCTGTAGATAAAGTTGTTACAATAAAAACCCCTGAGTGGAACCTGCTAGAAGAGGTATAAACACTATTTAGTTTTCATTATTGGAATCTTAATTGAGAATGAATGAAAATAAAAAGCGAGGTTTTCTTGTCCTTAAATGGGGTAATAAACAAAAAGTAGAATAAAATTTTCTAAATGACCGTTCTCACCTCCCTAAAAGGAAAGCTATTAACGAATAAATATAATAGTGCAATAGGGCGGCCTAAAAAATTCATTAAAAATGTTGAAACTTTTTGTGACTTTATCCGTCTTATATAAGGACGGCAGGAAGTTACATAAAATCTTTTTTATTATTTTTTATGGAAAAAGCATACCCATCCTTCAATTGATGGTGTATAATTAATCTATAGAGATTACTAAATTAGAGTTATTTTAAACTAGGATGCCGCATCATTTTATTACTAACATATAATTGTTAACTTAAAGGGAGTGTGAATTAACCAATGGTCACTTTATACACTTCACCAAGTTGTACTTCGTGCAGGAAAGCTAAATCATGGCTTGAAGAGCATGAGATTCCTTATCAGGAACGGAATATTTTTTCAGAACCTTTGTCCATCAATGAAATAAAGGAAATTCTTCGAATGACAGAAGACGGAACCGATGAAATCATCTCCACCAGATCGAAGACATTTCAAAAACTTGATGTGAATCTTGAAACAATGCCACTGCAGGATTTGTTCGAATTAATCAAGGACAATCCGGGCCTCCTACGTCGACCTATTATCGTCGACGAGAAGCGCTTGCAAGTTGGTTATAATGAAGATGAAATACGCAGGTTTCTGCCTAGAAAAGTCCGTACTTACCAGTTGCGTGAAGCACAGCGCATGGTCAATTGATAGAGCTGCCCCGGTTTATTTTTACCGGGGTTTTCCTGTGTCTTCAAAAGACAGATTAAGTTTTTTCTGGGTAAAAGCTGGTTTTTGGATTATCAGGAGATTTTATTTCCCAAAAGTCTTTTTTTATCATAAAATATAAGTACAAGGCGGTATTATTTTTCTTACAGAGAACGGATGGCCGATTGGAAAGAATGCAATATGGGTATAGATAATAAATAAGCTTTACGGGGGTATTTTGTCCCTTCAATCCTTAGTCTGGAAGGGAGAGAGTAGAATGGAAATCGAACGTATAAATGACCACACAGTAAAGTTTTATATTTCGTATATGGATATAGAAGAGCGCGGATTTGACCGGGATGAAATCTGGTATAATCGTGAGCGTAGCGAAGAACTTTTCTGGGAAATGATGGATGAGGTTCATCATGAGGAAGAATTCGCTGTAGAAGGGCCTTTGTGGATTCAAGTACAAGCGTTAGAGAAGGGACTTGAGGTGCTTGTGACACGTGCGCAGCTTACAAAGGACGGACAGAAGTTTGAGCTGCCCGTTCCTGATGAAAAACTGAAGGATTATCCTGTCGATGAGAGGATAGAAGAGCTTTTGGATCAGCACTTTAATCCGAAACCAGACGATAGCGAGGATTCTGCTTTCGAGGACGAGCTTGACTTTATGCTTGTATTCCCGGATTTTGAAGATGTACTGTCGCTTGCAAAACGATCCTTGCCTGAGACAATAAACACATCTTTGTACAGCATGGATGGGAAATACTATCTGTATGTAGATTTTCCAGAAGAAGTATTTGTGGACGAGGACGAAATAGATGACCTTTTAAGTATTCTCCTCGAATACGGACAGGAATCAGCTGTTACGATTCACCGCCTGCAGGAATACGGCAACTCAATAATAGAAGAGAATGTTTTTCATGTTCTCAGGGGATACTTTTCCTGAAGTTAAGCCGGTTTCAATCATGAAATCGGCTTTTTATATAACTATTTTTTCATGAAAGTCTATTGGTCTTAGAAAAAAGGAGCGAAAATGAAAAACACTGTTAGATTGATTCTATTTATCGGGATTTTGGGGGCAAGTTATTATTTTATCAATGATACGCTTGGTATTAACTTTCTTGGTTACGCGAGTATTTTCATGACCCTATCTGTTGTATTAATTGGTTTCGTTATCTTCCTGGAAAACAGACACCCGACCCAGACTCTCACATGGTTAGTTGTACTTGGAAGTTTTCCGGTTGTCGGGTTTATTTTTTACTTGTTATTTGGCCGCAGCTACCGGAAGGAAAGGATGTACAGAAGGAAGTATTTCCTCGATAAGAAGGCTTTCCTTATGGTGGAGGGGGATAGCGAGAGAGCCAACATGGAAAAATTGATGAAAATGGGGGATCAACACCAAAAGCTTTTCAATTTAGCACAAAATATTGGGAACAGCCCGATTTCCTTCGCAACAACTACGGAAGTTCTCAATAATGGTGATGAAACATTTGGAAAGATACTGAAGGAATTGCAAAAGGCAAGGCATCATATTCATCTTGAGTACTACATTGTCCGGCATGACAGAATTGGCAAAGACATAAAGGATATTCTTATCGAAAAAGCACAACAGGGAGTCAAAGTTAGGTTTCTTTATGATGCTGTTGGTTCATGGCAGTTATCACATGAATACATAGAAGAAATGAAGGCTGCAGGTGTGGAAGTACGGGAGTTTGGTCCGGTGACGCTTCCTTTTCTTAATAGTAAATTCAATTTCCGAAACCATAGGAAAATCGTTGTTATCGATGGGTCCGTTGGTTTTGTGGGCGGATTGAATATTGGAGACGAGTACCTTGGCAGGGACAGTAACTTTGGTTTTTGGCGTGATACTCATCTGTATATTAATGGAGAAGCTGTACGAAGCCTGCAATTGATCTTCCTTCAGGATTGGTACTATATGACGAATGAGAGCTTCCTTACTCCGGAGTATCTGTCACCACCTCTTCAGCATCAGGGAGATGGCGGAGTGCAAATGATTGCAGGCGGACCGGATAATGAATGGAGTGTGATAAAACACATATTTTTCTCCATGATTGCTTCCGCGAAAAAAAATGTATGGATCGCATCCCCATACTTTATCCCTGACGAGGATATTCTTACAGCAATTAAAGTTGCCTCGTTGAGTGGTGTGGATGTAAGGATTTTGGTACCCCAGCGTCCAGATAAAAAAATCGTCTTTCATGCATCACGCTCTTATTTTCCTGCACTATTGGAAGCTGGTGTGAAAGTGTACGAGTACAAGAAAGGATTCATGCATAGTAAAATCGTTATTGTCGATGGAGAGCTTGCATCAATTGGAACTTCGAATATGGATATGAGAAGTTTCCATCTCAATTTCGAAGTGAATGCGTTCCTGTACCAGACAGAGAGTGTGAAGCGCCTAATGGAGGAATTTGAAAATGATTTGCTGGATTCCGTTGAAATTGAGGAAAATGAATTTAATCGCCGGCACTTTGGCTACAGACTGATTGAATCGACTGCAAGGCTTCTCTCTCCGCTTCTTTAAGTAAACACAGTTTTTGATCGTACTTTATCATATAGGCAAACTTGAGTTCCAAAGAGTTTGTCTCTTTTTTATTTTTATGGCTTCCCTGTTCCATGCTTCCGCAGGAGTCTTCGCGTCTTTTACTCCAACAAACAGGATTGAATTACCGTATGGATCTTTCTTCCCGCTTCTTTAATAAAACGTAGCTAAAGGTGGGGTATATTGTGAAATTTTTATGTCTAGCAGGATATTCGCTAGTGATCGCGAAAAGAGTATGGTGGAAGGAGGAATGAAAATGTTAGTTGCGTTAAGGGAAAATGGCGAACGCTTTTCCCTTGGAGAAAAACGGGAAAAAGCTGCGTTGGAAAAGCAAAGAAGAGCAGAAGTATTTTATTGTCCCTGCTGTGGTAAGAAAGTGCTAATGAAGCTGGGGAATAAGAAAATATGGCATTTTGCCCATGAAAGTGGGTGCGGCTGCCCTGGAGAGTGGGAGAGTGAAACAGCGTACCACCTTGCCGGGAAATTGGAAATATACCGGTTCCTTTTGCTAAACGGAATAACAGCACAATTGGAGGAGTACGTACGGCCCACTCGACAGAGAGCAGATGTGATGACAGTGTTCGGGAAGAACAGTGTTGCCATTGAATTTCAGTGTGCAACCGTTGAGGAGAATGAGCTGAAAAAAAGGACAGGACAATATGAAAGCATTGGAATAACCCCGGTTTGGATCCTTGGTGGAAAGAGATTGAAAAGGGTGGCAGCAAATATCGTCTCGTTAAGTGCTTTTGATGCTAATTTTATTCGAAAAAGTAATGATGGCTGGTTTCTCCCATATTTTTGTCCGGATATCCACAAATTTATTATTCTTACAAGTATTTTTTCTGTTTCCGAACGGCGATTTCTTACAAACATAACCGTTTTCAGCCATGATGAAATCCATTTATCTCATTTGATGGAACCTCGTTTTCAGGAGCATCTCTCCCTTTTCGAATGGCAGAAAGAAATGGCGAAATATAAGGCGAGTCTTTCTGTATATCCTTCTGTATATAAACGACAATTATTTTTAGAACTTTATCAACATAACCTCAACCTTCACTTATTGCCCCCAGAAATAGGACTACCGCTTAAAACCTCCATTTATTTAGAAACTCCTCCACTTATATGGCAAGCATATTTTTATATTGATTTTCTCCATATTTTTCAACACTCAGGGAAAGTTACCAGAAGCTCGCTTTATAGAGCTTTTCTAAGAAGAATCGACAGGGGAGAAGTTCGTTGCAGGCCGCTTCCATTAGTACTGGAACATCATTTCAGCAAGGCTATTGATGAATACCTTGACTTGCTGATTTTAACTGATTCGATTGAAGAAAGAGATGATATTTTTTATCCGCAAGCTTCATTCTTTGAGAAAGTGATAACTGGCGAATGGCCTGCTTATGCGAAACATTTTTTTTCAAAAAATGAAAAAATCATCAGCAATCATCTTTCAAAAGGCTTTTTCCTTAATGAATCCGGGAAAAGGAGTGTAAAATAAACAGTAGGAGTTCAAAATGATGGTGATGTAATCTTTAGGGCTTTAAGCCAGGATGGAGGATAAGAAATGGAGAGTAATGAGATTGTAAAGAAGCTTCCGGCAAGAAATGAAATCCCTGTGGAGGATACATGGAGGCTTGAGGATATTTTTTCATCAGATGAAGCTTGGGAGAAGGAATTTAGAGAAGTGAAGGAAATGGTACCTGCTATTCGCGATTTCCAAGGTAAACTAGAAGAGTCAGCAAAAGGGCTATTCTCCGCACTACAGTTCCAGGATCGTTTATTAGAACGACTTGGGAAGCTTTATACTTATGCCCATATGAAATATGACCAAGACACAGGCAACTCCTTTTATCAGGGACTTGATGACAGGATTAAGACTCTTTATGCACAGGCAAGTGCGGAACTGGCATTTATCGTACCTGAAATCCTTTCCATTGAGGAGGGCAGGATTTCAGAATTTCTTGAACAGCTTCACGATCTAAAGGTGTATAAACATGCGCTTGAAGAAATCAATCTCCAGAGGTCGCATATTCTTTCGGCAGAACAGGAAGCGCTTCTGGCGCAAGCTTCAGAAGTAATGAACACCCCTTCTGTGACCTTTGGAATGCTGAATAATGCCGATATGGAGTTTCCGTCCATCGAGGATGAAAATGGGAACAAAGTGGAAGTCACTCACGGACGCTATGCGACATTTTTAGAGAGCGGTAACAGACGTATCAGAAAGGATGCGTTTAAAGCGGTATATGATACCTACGGAAAGTTCAGGAATACACTTGCTAGCACTCTTGCGGGAACAGTGAAAAAAGATAATTTTCACGCAAGGGTACATCATTATCAATCCGCTAGGCATGCTGCACTTGCGGCCGACAGCATTCCAGAAACAGTCTATGATAATCTTGTTTCTACAGTGAACGAACAGTTGGATTTGCTGCATCGATATTTGAAACTTCGCAAAAAGGTACTCGGGGTCGATCAGCTTCATATGTATGACTTGTATACGCCGTTAGTTCAGAACGTTGATATGAAGATTACATACCCAGAAGCGAAGGAAATCGTCTTGAACGGTTTGGCGCCACTCGGAAAAGAATACGTATCAGTGCTGAAGGAGGGGTTCGATAACCGCTGGGTGGACGTTCGTGAAAATAAAGGTAAGCGAAGCGGAGCCTATTCTTCAGGAGTTTATGGTACAAATCCCTATATTCTTCTTAACTGGCAGGATAATGTGAATAATCTTTTTACGCTGGCGCATGAGTTTGGGCATTCTGTCCACAGTTACTATACAAGAAAAACACAACCTTATGCGTACGGTGACTATTCCATCTTCGTAGCAGAGGTGGCTTCGACATGTAATGAAGCTCTACTGAATGAATATATGCTTAATAATGTCGGTGACGAGCAAAAGCGCCTGTATTTGCTGAATCACTATCTTGAAGGATTCAGAGGAACTGTTTTTCGCCAGACAATGTTTGCGGAATTTGAGCATTCTATCCATCAAAAAGCACAGAATGATGAAGCATTGACAGCGGAGTCTCTGACGGAGGATTATTACGAACTCAACCGTAAGTACTTTGGTACGGAAGGTATGGAAATTGATCGGGAGATTGGACTCGAATGGGCAAGGATTCCGCATTTTTATTACAACTATTATGTTTATCAATATGCTACCGGGTTTAGTGCAGCTACTGCACTCAGCAAAAGGATCCTTGAAGAGGGGGAACAAGCGGTGGAGCGTTATATCGATTTCTTGAAGGCTGGAAGTTCGGATTATCCTATCGAGGTATTGAAGCGTGCAGGAGTTGACATGACAAGCTCCCAGCCGGTGAAGGATGCGTGTAAGGTATTCGAGGCGAAACTTTCAGAGATGGAAGATATCCTTTCCTAAATAAAAATTTCAGCTTCCGTTTTTAAATCCTTTGAACCGCTGACGTCCGTTCAAATGGCTGAATAAAAGGAGCAGCGACAAGAAAAGGATAGGCGAACTAAGGTAGATAGGAAAGAGATGCATCAGAGCAAGAAACTGGAGGCAGAGCGATATAAGAACAAGGAAAAGAATAATCGTATTAGTTAACATTTTTTTCATTGCTATCCTCCGAATGCTGTTTGTAAGAATTTTATGCGGATACTCCTTGAAGGATGTCCGCTTTATGACAATATTGTGAAAGAATTCGCAAAGTGGTTGTTCATACCTCTTTCACGTGGTATATTTATCTCGTGAAGTTGATCACAAGCAAACATATACCCCTTTGTTTGACCGTGAAAAATTTCTCCCATCCCCTTTGTTCGTATTATATAGAAAAGACCTTGCGGAATTGCCGCAAGGTCTTTTTCTGTTCTAATGCAAGAAAAAACCGCATTTGGTATGCGGTTCAAGCATCGGTGTATTTCCAGAACACCCCGTATTTTGCGGGGTGCTGTTCGACCTTTTGCTTTAGCTGAAGTTTTTTCAATTCTTTTTCAGCTCTGTTCATGCTCATATCATAAACAACGGAAACTTCCTTTGTTGCAACTGTCCGGAAATGTTTTAAGAAAGTTTCCAGCGGGGGAGGAAGGGAAGGTTCCGGACTTTCAGGCAGCATTTCCTCTAAGATTTGCACATATACCTCGTAAGGATAGTAGCCTGCAATCTTAATTCCCTCTTCTTCTACATTTGCATTGAAAAATACAAGCGTCGGAATTTCATTGACTTCCATCTCTGAAGTAATTTTTAAATCACATTGAAACGCACGTGCTGCAGAGGCGGAATGTATGTCTGTCACAAATTCTTCCACATCTAGTCCAATACTTTTTGCGCAATTCTTTAAAACTTCAAAATTCGAGATGTTTTGCTTTTCTAGGAATAATACTTCCTGAAGCCTCCTTAAAAAGCGGTGCCCTTTTCTTCTTCCCTGAAGCTCTGCAGATTTGATTGCAATGGATGCCAAGTAAGGGGATGAAACAGGATTTTCAAACCAGAGATTCCCATCACAGGACATTCCAGTACGGCTTGCTGTTCTTTCCCAAAGGTCCGCTATTGTCTCGTAGCGCTTTTTTCTGCTCATATTCAAGGTAGCAAGTTTGCCGCTCAGTATATGGCGAAGGGTGAAATACTTTCCGTATTCGATCTGCAGTTTCTTCATGATAGGCTCTAGTGCCCAACACTCTGGGCATAGAGGGTCGACGAATATATATATTTCCAAAGGTTTTTTCTCTTGACTAGAGCAGGCTTTGAGCCCTGGATACATCAAATCTTCCCGTTTCCACCTCACAGCTGGTCACCATCAAGATGTAAATCACGTGTATTAACCATATGCTGGGCTGTCAGTACAAGCCTTGAGAACAAATAATCTCTGATATTTCCGTGGAGTCCACATTCGTCCATCGCTTTTTCCATGCAGGAGAGCCATGCCGCAGCTCTCTTAGGCGTGATTTCAAAAGGCAGGTGTCGAGCCCTGAGCATTGGATGCCCATGCTCTTCTGTATACAAAGGCGGTCCGCCTAAATATTGAGTCAGAAACTGCTTTTGTTTCCGAGCCGTTTCTGTTAGGTCGTCAGGAAAAATAGGAGCAAGATCAGGATGCTGCGCAACGTGGCCATAAAACAGGTCAACAAGCCGGTGCAGCTGGTCCTCGCCGATGGCTTCGAACGGTACAGGCGTTTTCTCGACCATTTGGATAACTCCTTTTTAGTTATTATATTATGTTTTATATTTTAGCAATGCTATATAGTTATCTCAAACAAATAGCTTAAGACCATCTTGTACTTGAACAGTGGTTTGTTACTAATGTACACAAAAAAAACGTTCCTTACCACTTTGGGGTATGGAACGGCTGAGAAAAATTTATCCAATATATGCTTCGGTGACTTTCCTTACATAATCTCTCGTTTCGTTAAATGGGGGAACTCCGCCATACTTATCGACATTTCCCGGTCCGGCATTATAGGCTGCAAGTGCAAGTTCCACGTTGCCATTATAACGGTCCAGCATTTGGCGAAGGTATTTGCTGCCGCCTTCAATATTTTCTTTAGGATCAAAAACATTATTCACTCCAAGTCCCCTTGCAGTCTGGGGCATTAGCTGCATGAGTCCAGAAGCACCGCAATAGCTGATAGCATTCGGGTTAAAATTCGACTCCTTCTTAATCACTGCTTTAATCAGCTTCGGGGAAAGGTTATATTTCTGTGCCGCCTCTTCAATAATGGAATCGAAATCTGTTTTTTTGCCCGATAGCTTTGTAAGACCGACTGGAGGAAGCGCCGAAGAGCTTACTGCCATAAGAGGCGGACGGTTTTCCTTTGCAAAGGCATTACTTGCAAGGGCTTGGGCTTTCGCCGAGCCAAGAAAATCATCTAGTAGATTTGCGAATCCTTCTGATTGGCTTGAAGCAGGGTTGCTGTTGAAGTTTTGAAGAGCACTTAATTCAAGCATGATTTTGAGCTGGTTAATATCCATTTCGTCTACCCACCTGACATTACTAATGTTCTGTTCTGATTATTCTTCTTGGAAATTGGAGAACTTACGTTGATAGAAACGTTTAATTTTATTATCGGTTTTTCTCAAAGGAATATGAAGTTTTTCCAGCAACTCCCTGAAATTTTTTGCGCCTTCTCTTTCATCAGTGACTTCATATTCGAGTTCATAATCGTCGTGCCCTAAGTAAGTGCTATAGTCCAAAACGATAAGGCCGTTATTATAGTGTTTTTCTGCTCGGAAGGTTTTTAGACTGCCGAAACATACTAGGTGACCCGATGACGGTAAAAGCTCCAAAAGGGCATCTTTCACAGGACCGTCGGGTATGATGGCAGAGAAAAGCATTTGTTCTAATTCGGTGGAATTGATATCCTGGTTGATTTCAAGCAGCCCGACTTCTGCAGGCTGCTTTAATGTTATTTCCATATGGTTTCCCTTTTGCCTGATTCTTAGCGCGGAGTTGCTGTTTTTCAAATGGAAGTCCCGGGTATCAAAGTAGTGGTTCACCTGTGTCTGAAAGTCTTCCTGGTTGATGGAGAAATAGGACTGAAGCGTTGCAAATTCCTCCGGGAGGAGAATATTTTTGAATTCGATCTCGATGTTTTCTGACATACATAGACTCCTTTCATCATCTTCTTCTTTATTATCCTGCTAATTCGGTTTAGCATCAATGTGTAGGAGAAATTTTCATCAGTATGGTAAAATAAGAAGAACTTATGGAGGGTGAAAAGATGACTGAAAAAATACATATTGAACAAGGAAAAATCGAAAACGGAAAGCTCGTATTTACTGTTGGACATGCTGTTAATCTGCAAAATTGCACTGGAACAGGGAAGATGCTGGTTGATTCTGACAATCTGGCTTTTATTTACATTGCAGAGCAGGGAGAGGCATATACATATTTCGCTATACCGGAAAAAGTATGGCCAGAGTTAAAATCAGCATTGGATGATAAATTTGAAGTCGTAGCGAGTGATGGAAAGGACACCTTGCTCTTTACCGGCATTAAGGAGGAAATGGAATACCTGACCGAAAATATAAAAGGAAACAGCAATTATGGGGAAGATATGGTTGCGGCTGTAGAGAGAATTTTTTAATGAACAGTATAGAAGGTTGAGTTGAACAGATTCGGGTGAGGTGAGCAGCAATGAAACAATGGGATTTGTTTCTGGAGCCATATAAGCAGGCGGTTGAAGAACTGAAAGTAAAGCTTAAGGGGATGAGAAGCCAATACGAGCTGAATGCGGAGCATTCTCCTATTGAATTTGTCACAGGAAGAGTAAAACCGATTGCAAGTATCCTTGATAAAGCAAATCAAAAAGGAATTTCCCTAGACAGGCTGGAGACAGAGATGCAGGATATTGCAGGATTACGCATGATGTGTCAGTTTGTCGATGATATTAAACCGCTTGTGGAAATGTTAAGGAAACGCAATGATTTTGCCATCATCGAGGAACGAGATTACATCTCTCACAAGAAAGCAAGCGGATATCGCTCTTATCACGTAGTAATCGAGTACCCTGTGCAGACCATTAATGGGGAAAAGAAAATACTTGCAGAAATTCAAATTCGCACACTTGCCATGAACTTCTGGGCAACGATCGAGCATTCCTTGAATTATAAGTATGAAGGACAGTTCCCTGAAGACATCCAGCTTAGGCTGCAGCGTGCAGCGGAGGCAGCATTCAGACTCGATGAGGAGATGTCTATTATCAGAAATGAAATCCAGGAAGCTCAGGCGTTTTTTACACGAAAGAAAGAATTGCAAAAGGACGGGAATAAAACAGGTGCCTGACCAAAACTGCGTTTCAAAAGGAGGAGCGGCAATTGAAGTTCACAGTCACGTCAAAAGGAGATTCAAGGTCCAATTCGCTGGCACAAAAGATGAGGACCTATTTACAAGATTTTGACCTTACATATGATGAAGAACAGCCAGACATCTGTATTTCCGTAGGCGGTGATGGAACCCTTCTCTATGCGTTCCACCGTTATTCAAGCAGGCTGGACCGCACTGCTTTTGTGGGTGTGCATACAGGTCATCTCGGATTCTATGCAGATTGGGTTCCAGAAGAAATTGAAAAACTTGTGATTGCCATCGCTAAGACGCCATTTCAAGTAGTGGAATATCCTTTGCTTGAAGTGATTGTTCGCTATCAGAATGGCGGCAGGGAGACCCGTTATCTTGCGTTGAATGAGTCCACCGTCAAAGCGGTGGATGGCACTCTTGTAATGGATGTGGAAATTCGCGGCCAGCATTTTGAAAGGTTCCGCGGGGACGGTTTATGTATTTCTACACCTTCTGGCAGCACAGCATACAATAAGGCACTGGGGGGGGCGATTCTCCATCCTTCACTGTCAGCTATCCAGCTGACAGAAATGGCGTCCATCAATAACCGAGTGTTCAGGACGGTTGGTTCCCCGCTCATCCTACCTGCACACCATACATGTATCTTAAAGCCGGTGAACCGGACAGATTTTCATATGACAGTTGATCACCTGACGCTATTGCATCATGATGTCAAATCCATTCAGTTCAGAGTCGCTGATGAAAAAATGAGGTTTGCACGCTTTAGACCTTTTCCATTTTGGAAAAGAGTACATGATTCTTTTATTTCCGATTAACACGAATTCAGGAGTTTGTCATGAATAACTTCAAATTGCGATGGAAGGTTTCGGTTGATGAGAAAAATAACAGCCTACGGGATTTTCTGAAAGGAAAGTCAATCTCAAGGTCTGCGTTAACCGATATTAAGTTTAAAGGCGGTAAGCTGCTTGTGAATGAGGAGGAAGTGACTGTTCAAAAGGTTCTAGATGTGGAAGACATCGTGGAAGTGATTTTCCCTAAGGAAGAACCTTCAGCAGGCATCATCGAAGAACGGTTCCCGCTGGATATTCTCTATGAAGACGATTACTTTCTCGTCATCAATAAGCCTGCAGGGATGAGTACAATACCTTCACGTGAGCATCCCGCTGGAAGCCTTGCCAATGGGCTTATAGGGTATTACCGTGAAAAGAATATAGAGGCAACTACACATATCATCACAAGGCTTGACCGTGATACATCTGGAATCGTCCTTGTTGCAAAGCATAGGCATGTTCACCATTTGATGAGCGAGCAGCAGAAATCCGGTAGCGTGAAGCGCTCCTATGAGGCGTTGGTAGAAGGGATTCTTCAGGAGGATGAAGGGGTAATCGAGGAGCCAATAGCCAGGAAGCCTGACAGCATTATTGAACGCCACGTCCATCCGAGCGGACAGTATGCCTGTACACTATATAAGGTTATTCAGAGATATCAATCTTTCACGCATGCTGCAATTAGTTTAAAGACGGGGAGAACCCATCAAATACGTGTCCATATGGCTCATATGGGGCATCCATTGGTCGGTGATGATCTTTATGGGGGAACCACAGCTGGAATGTCACGGCAAGCTCTGCATTGCGAGAAAATCACCTTTGTTCACCCCTTTACGGCCGAGGAGATGGTTTTTACCGCAAAACGTCCTATGGATATGCAAAAAGCAATAGAAGAAAGCAAGCCGATATGAATTCCGGCTTGCTTTCTCTTTCCTTAAAAAAGGTTTTGTTAGGACAATAAAAAAAAGAAATGCTACTATTAGGAGCAGATAGATAGGGGGTGCGGAAGATTGGCGGAAAATAACGAATCGCTCTCAAAACAGCGTTTAACAGAAGATGTAATCCTGAAAGCCCTCATGAGAGAGGATATTGATGTTTTTCGGGAGGAATTTCTGGAACTTCACCCTTATGATCAAGCTGCTATTTTTTCGTCATTGGATGAGGAAGGACGAAAGAAGATGTATTACTTTCTTTCGCCTGATGAGATGGCTGATTTGTTTGAGAACCTAGAAGGGGAAGAAGAAGAATATCAAGATGTTCTCTCTGAGATGAGTCCGGACTACGCAGCAGAAATGCTTTCAAATATGTATGCGGATGATGCTGTTGATGTATTGAATGAGCTTGATAAGGATCAGGTAGCGAGTTATCTCACCATCATGGACAAGGAAACAGCAGAAGAGATCAAAGATCTTTTGCATTATGAAGAGTATACAGCAGGAAGTATCATGACGACGGAGTATATTGCGCTGGCTGCTAACCAGACTGTTCGCTCAGCCATGTACATTCTGAAAAAAGAAGCCCCGAGGGCGGAAACCATTTACTATGTATATGTAATTGACGAGGACAAAAGGCTGGTTGGTGTCATGTCCCTCAGAGATTTAATCGTTAGCGAGGATGACAGCATGGTATCGGAAGTAATGAATGACCGCGTCGTATATGCTATGGCAGGCGAGGATCAGGAAGAAGTCGCAAGAAAAATGAGAGATTATAATTTCCTCGCAATTCCTGTTGTTGATTTTCAACACCACTTGCTTGGAATCATTACTGTCGATGATATCATCGATGTTATGGAAGAAGAAGCTTCTGATGATTATTCGAAACTTGCAGGTATCGCGGATCTAGATGGGATTGACCGCAATCCAATTGCTGCTGCACGCAAACGCCTTCCATGGCTCGTTATCCTCTTATTCCTCGGAATGTTTACCGCAAGCCTAATCGGAAAGTTTGAGGATACGTTAAACAAGGTGGCAATCCTTGCTGTTTTCATTCCATTAATTGCGGGTATGGCTGGTAATACAGGAACCCAGGCACTTGCCGTTGCGGTAAGAGGAATTGCAACAGGAGATTTTGAAAAAGAAAGTAAGCGAAGCATCATAATCCGTGAAGCAGGCACGGGATTCATCACTGGATTGACTTGCGGTGTGCTCGTTACGTTAATTGTTTATTTTTGGCAGGGAGACATTTTCCTAGGGGCGCTAGTTGGAATATCGATATTTTGTACGTTGATTGTTGCAACACTTGCGGGCTCTCTCGTTCCACTGTTCATGCACAGAATGAATATTGACCCTGCGGTTGCTTCTGGACCGTTCATTACTACAATCAATGATATTATCAGCATCTTGATTTATTTTGGGATTGCATCAGCCTTTATGGGTTATTTAACAAAATAGAGAGGAGATGCTGCTATGGAACATTCGGGAATTCTTTCTCTTGTTATTGTTATGCTGACAGCATTTTTGACACCAATTTTTCTCCACAGATTCAAGCTGAATTTGATTCCTGTTGTTGTTGCTGAAATTTTGATGGGACTTATCATCGGGAAAAGCGGTTTTGATCTTGTGCACGAAGATGCTTGGCTCTCCACGCTTTCCTCGCTTGGTTTTTTATTTCTCATGTTTTTGAGTGGCCTTGAGATTGATTTTAGCGCATTTTCTAATAATGGGAAGAGGAAAAAACTGCCGAATGGGAGGATGGAGCCAAACGCGTTTGTAGTTTCCTCTGTTGTTTTTTTAGGTATATTTCTCCTTTCTTTAGGTTTATCTTATTTATTTGTAGCGGCAGGCTTTATTGATAATCTGCTATTGATGATTCTGATTATCTCGACCATTTCTCTTGGTGTCGTAGTGCCTACTTTAAAAGAAGCCCACTTAATGAAAACAAATATCGGACAGATTATCCTCTTGGTTGCTGTCATTGCTGACCTCACCACAATGTTATTGCTTGCAGTTTTTGTCTCGATTTACGGTGATGGCGGCACCAGCATGTGGCTTTTGCTTATCCTGTTTGCAGCAGGTGTGGTGCTATATTTTATTGGGAAGAGGTTCAAGAACCGTCAGCTTGTAGAAACACTTGCTACAGGTACGACCCAAATTGGTACACGGGCAGTTTTTGCCCTATTAATCATACTTGTAGCGATCTCTGAAACAGTCGGGGCAGAAAATATCCTTGGAGCTTTTTTGGCAGGTGTACTCGTTTCCATGCTTGCGCCTAACCAGGAAATGGTTCAGAAGCTGGATTCATTCGGCTATGGTTTTTTGATTCCAATCTTTTTTGTTATGGTTGGTGCGGAACTGGATGTTTGGTCCTTATTAAGTGAAAAGAAGCTGCTGCTGTTAATTCCGCTTTTACTAGCTGCTCTATTGCTTTCAAAAGTATTGCCTGTCTTCATTTTGAAAAAATGGTACGGAACGAAGACTGCATTAGCATCAGGGTTCTTACTGACATCAACCCTTTCGCTTGTCATCGCAGCTGCAACGATTGGGAAGAGGATGGAAGTAATTTCAGTAGAAATGGCTGGCACACTTATTCTTGTTGCGATTATTTCATGTGTCGTCACACCAGTGATGTTCAAAAAGCTGTTTCCAAAAACGCCTCCGGGAGAACGAAAGGTATCCATTTCGTTTATTGGAGCAAACCAGATGACTTTGCCTGTCTCAAGGGACCTCCAATCCTCTTTATACGAAATTGCCCTTTACCATACAAAGCAGGAAAAAACAGATAAAACAATTGCAAATACTGTTTTCAATATTTGTGAAGTGGATGATTATTTGGCTGAAACGCTTGAAGAAGCTGGTGTCTTTTCCGCAGATATTGTTGTCATTTCAACGGGGGAAGAGGAAGCGAATGCTGAGCTTGCAATGGCGGCGAAAAAGAACGGTGCCGAAAGGGTCATTGCAAGAATAGAGAGTCCAGAGCTTGGAAAAACCCTCACAGCAAATGAAATTGAAGTGTTTTCAGTCCTTCTGTCATCAACAGTTCTATTAAAATCACTGATTGAATCCCCAAGCATCATGACACTTCTTACCAACCAGGATAATTCTCTCTATGAGATAAAAATGCTTAATGAGCAATTCGATGGAATGATGCTCCGCAGATTTCCATTCACTGGGGATGTCATTTTTGTCAGGATTCTTAGAAATAATGAATCGCTCGTACCGCATGGAGATACGGAACTCCTGCTCCATGACCGGCTGCTTGTCACCGGATCGTCGCAGTATGTCGATGAACTGAAGCGAGAACTTGAGTACTGTGAGTGGTGCTAACCATATTGTTGGCCTGTCGTAGTCATGTTAGCAGGCTTTTCTTTTTGTTGGAGATAGTGTAATATTAGTACTAGGTACTAATATCATGTGTCAAATAGGGGGATGAGGTTATGAATCTATCAATGAACGGAAAAACCTTTGTTGTCATGGGAGTTGCAAATAAGCGAAGCATTGCTTGGGGAATTGCAAAATCATTACATGATGCAGGAGCAAACTTGATTTTTACATATGCTGGTGAAAGGCTTGAAGGAAGCGTAAGAGACTTAGCCTGTTCTTTAAATGAAAACTATCTTGTCCTTCCTTGTGATGTGACTAAGGATGAGGATGTTGCCAAGTGTTTCGCGGAAATAAAGGAAACTACTGGCATTATCCATGGAGTTGCCCACTGTATTGCTTTCGCCAATAAGGAAGAGCTTCAGGGCGATTATACGAACGTTACGCGCGACGGGTTCCTTCTTGCGCATAATATCAGTTCTTATTCATTGACAGCAGTGGCAAAAGAAGCAAAAGATTTGATGACAGAAGGTGGCAGCATTGTCACGCTAACGTATCTTGGCGGAGAGCGTGTCATGGAGAACTATAATGTAATGGGTGTTGCAAAAGCATCCCTTGATGCAAGTGTCCGTTACCTTGCTGCCGATTTTGGCAAGCATGGAATCCGTGTTAACTCTATTTCTGCAGGACCTATCCGTACGCTGTCTGCGAAGGGAGTAAGTGATTTTAACGTCATTCTCCGCCAGATTGAGGAGAAGGCACCGCTTCGCAGGAATACAACACCGGAAGAAGTCGGCGATACTGCATTGTTTTTGTTCAGCGATCTCTCAAGAGGGATTACAGGAGAAAATATCCATGTGGATTCCGGATACCATATCATTGGATAAGAAGTACTGTCTGCTAACAAGTTTAGCAGGCTTTTTTTTGCAATAAATGCTGTTTTTGATTGAACCTTCAACACCTTCCTGTCCTAAGCATATACTGTCATGGGAAATTAACATTGAGCGGGGAGGGTAGAAAATGAAAGATGATTCGCGGAAGAAGGCTGCTGAAGGTAGGCCATTGCTATATATTAACCAGCCGGAATTTGAATTGGATGGCTTTGTGATGCAGCGGACATACCGTAACAAGAAGAGCTGTAACAGCTGCGGAGAAAATACAGGAGCATCTCGTGAAAGCAGTGATCACGATAGCGGCCAAGGGGATGGACGGGTAGCAATTGAATTTGAAATGGATTTGAAGGATTTGCTTCGAGGGGATTCTGGTATCAATATTACAGACCTCGAGCTATCGCAAGAGTTAGAAGATAAATTGAAGAAAGCAGAATCTATTTATCTAAACGATGATCTCGGTTTTCAAGCTCGCGACACAGCTGAAGCTGATGAGAGAAAGAGCAGCGATGAATCGGAAGAAATTAATCGATCAGAAGAAATTAATGAATCAGTTGACCATCACCAACCGCAAGAGGAACGGATCACACAAAAAGCAATCAAAGAACTTATCAGGAAGCTTGTTCATTATCCACCAGTGCTCGATCGTCCCTTCTGTGAAATAACGTATGAGGGGAAAAGTATAAGGGCTCAGGTGCTCAGTAAACGCGGTAGCAAGGTAAAGTTAAAGATGGGAAGACGACATAAGCTTGTTGAAATCGACAGCATTGAAAAGATGAGGTTGATTTAACGAGAGGAGGGAATTCTAAAAAGAATTCCCTTTTTGCTTTGGATTTTGAAAAAATAAAAAGGGCTCCAATAGCCCTTTAACAAACGCTCCTGATAGGAGATACCGATCCTCAATCAGGAGCATAATTTTTCTCATTTCTTTAGACATTGATTGGAGACAGACATGTTACTCCACAGAAGCAGTTCAAGTCGACGGTGATGCAAGAACCTGTTTCTTCTAACACTTCGCCGGTTAATGCGTTTAACAGGTCGATTGGATCGGTCTTCAGACCACTCTTGATAACAATAGTCGGATCTTTGCTCAAAAGTTCAAGCGTTGCACAGCATGTCTCTGGATCCACGTCATTTACTCGGAAAATTGGGGAAATAGGAAACTCAAAAACGCGTTTATTAGTTGGCGGTGTTGGAGTGGTATCAATAGCTGCCCCTATTCCTACGAACGGAAGGCAAGTGTTTTTGCATGTCAGGATAACAGGGATAGTGTTGAATCTTCCGCTGCTCACACCGCCGACCAGTTCATGGATAGCGTTGTTGCAGCTGAAAGTGCAACTGCCTGGTCCATCTACTTTATCCTGGGCTTCCACAATCGCGAGAAGGGTATCACAAACACAATTGCTTGTGTGGTACTCAGAATTGCAACTCATGGTTTTTCCTCCTTGATGGAATAGATTATTTTTCATTAACAGGTTATGATGGCGGGCGGAAAATGGAATAGGATATCCGCCCATTTTTTCCTAGCGGTTAAATAATGTTTGCCGCTTCTAGGTAAGATAAGATTTTTTCTACGCACTCTTTAACGGTAGAACGGTCTGTTTCAACGATAAGTTCAGCTGTCATGGGCTCTTCATAGGGTGCGTCTATACCTGTAAAACCCTTTATTTCTCCATTGCGTGCTTTTTTGTAAAGACCTTTTGGGTCCCTTCTCTCACATTCATTTACACTGCACTTCACATATATCTCAATAAACTTTTCTTTAATCAGTTCTCTGACCGTTTCCCTGTCCGCAATATAAGGGGATATAAAAGAAGTGATGGTAATGATTCCAGCATCAGAGAACAGCTTCGCCACTTCTCCTGTCCTTCTGATATTTTCTTTCCTGTCGATTTCACTAAAACCAAGATCTCTATTGAGTCCGAACCGAAGATTATCTCCATCCAGGTGGAAGGTCTTTAAGCCCCTGTTAAATAACTCCCGTTCGACTTCGACCGCAAGCGTGGATTTCCCTGAACCAGATAATCCTGTCATCCAAAGGACGCAGCTTTTATGCCCAAATGCGTTTTCCCTGTCCGATGACTCTAGCTTCCCGGAATGCCAAGTAATATTCTGTGTTTTCAAACGATCATCCCTCCCTGTTACCCATTACTAAAAAAAAACACTACCATACATTATGCCGGAACAGAGAAAGCTGAAACTGAAAAAAACGAATGATTCAAATATCATAAATTGGAACGCAGTTCTTAAAAAAAAATTCATAAAAGCATGAGTGCATGTGGAAAATATGGGTGTAGAATCAGTGAATATGGATGGGAAGGGAAACGTATGAGGAAATTATATTTAATCACCTGCATTTTGTTTCTGGGAACACTCTGTCTTATTTTGCCCGGTTGCCAAAACAGAACGTCGGAAGATAGCAGGAAATCATTAGTGCAACAAGTGAATCCGGAACCAGCACAAGTCGAGGGAAATAACAAAAAAGATAAAAAGCTTGCCTTAAAAGTAAAGCGCGATATTCAGTCACTCCCTCAAATTTATGATGTCGCTGTGGTGAGAGGGAAAAAAGATACGCTTGTTGTCTATAAGGTTAAGCATATGCACCGGATGAGGATGAAGCAAATTGAGAAGGACATCAATAAAATGTTGGAAAAAAATTATCCTAAGGAAAACTTTACCGTCTCAAGTGACTTTAAAATTTTCATTGAAGCAATTGAGCTGAAGGATAAAATGGAAAACCAAAGCTATTCTGAAAAAGAAGCAGAAGAGAAGCTGCAGAAGGTAATTGAACTGAAGAAAGCGATGACTTAGGAAGGGAGATGGCATAATTGGGAAGGAAAACAAGCCCATCACCAGTCGAAAAAGGGTATCAGGAACTGCAGAAAAAGCATGAATTAAAACGACCAGTATTTAAAAACTGCATAAGGGCATTTCTTGTTGGAGGATTCATTTGTACTATTGGCCAAGCCATCACTTATTTTTATATATATTATTTTGATTTTACTGAACAGACTGCAGGAAACCCTACTGTTGCAACCATGATTTTCCTCTCCATGCTGCTAACGGGATTTGGCGTATATGATCATATTGGCCAGTTCGCAGGGGCTGGCAGTGCGGTTCCCGTTACGGGGTTTGGAAATTCAGTTATTTCCGCAGCAATTGAACACAGAACGGAAGGAATGGTACTTGGTGTTGGTGGAAATATGTTCAAGCTGGCGGGAACGGTGTTATTGTTCGGGGTGTTTTCAGCGTTCATTGTCGCGCTTGTGAGGACCCTACTTACAATGTGGGGGGTGTTATGATGCTGAAGGGAAAGCAGTCGTGGGTATTTCAAAATCGACCTGTCATTGAGGCTTCTGCAGTTTCTGGAGGTCCATTTGAAGGAAACGGGAGGCTAGCCGAAGACTTTGATATCATTCATGAGGATCTTTGGATGGGCAAAGACTCTTATGAAAAGGCGCATACTCTCTTATTAGAAGAAGCCATAACAACAGCAATCAAAAAATCGGGGTGCGAAACGGAAGAAATGGAATTTATGCTTGCTGGTGATTTGATCAATCAAATCACTCCCTCCAGTTTTGCAGCTAGAAGCTTATCGATTCCTTATTTTGGATTATTTGGCGCATGCTCCACATCAATGGAAGGATTGGCACTTGGCTCTTTCATTATTAATTACAATGGGGCGAAAAAGATTGTAACAGGTGCTTCAAGTCATAATGCTGCTGTGGAGAAACAGTTCCGCTACCCGACTGAGTATGGCGGACAAAAGCCTCCTACTGCCCAGTGGACAGTAACCGGAGCGGGGGCTGCAGTTCTTTCCAATAATAAAAATAAGGAAGGCAAGCTCGTTACAACATCTGCTACGATTGGTAAAGTAGTTGATTTGGGGCTATCCGACCCTTTTAATATGGGAGGGGCGATGGCTCCTGCTGCTGCCGATACAATCATTGCCCACTTCAAGGATATGGAGATTGACCCTTCTTACTATGATCTAATTGTGACAGGAGACTTAGGCAGAATAGGACAAGAAACCACATACGAACTTCTCCGAAAGTATGGTGTGATGCTGCAGCGTGAAAGGTTCGAGGACTGCGGGCTCCTTATCTATAAAGAAGATCAACCAGTTATGTCTGGTGGGAGCGGGGCCGGTTGTTCAGCAACAGTGCTTTATGGTCATTTACTTAAACAAATGCATAAAGGAATCTACAGCAAAATCCTGGTTGTTGCTACAGGAGCACTTCTTTCTCCGCTGTCTTTTCAACAGAAAGAAACGATTCCATGTATAGCACATGCAGTTTCCATCGAGATGTCCGACTAAATTTATAAAAGAATAACAGAAGGAGGAACCATATTGTTTCCGATGTTTTTTTGGGCTTTTGTCGTTGGGGGGCTAATTTGTGTGATCGGACAGCTCATGTTTGATGTGGCGAAACTTACTCCAGGGCATACTATGAGCATCCTTGTAGTTTCAGGCGCAGTTCTCGACGGCTTTGGCCTGTATGAACCGCTGGTAGATTTTGCGGGAGCAGGGGCAACTGTACCTATTACAAGCTTTGGGAACTCCTTGGCACATGGTGCACTGATGGAGGCAGAGAAGCATGGCCTCGTAGGAGTTCTTACTGGCATGTTCGAAGTAACGAGTTCAGGAATTTCTGCAGCCATCGTTTTCGGATTTATTGCAGCACTCGTTTTCAAGCCTAAAGGTTAAAGAAATGCATAACTGTCGTGCACCATTCTAACGCTCTTTCATAATATGTAAAGTAGCTTATGAAGGAGCGTGAAGAATGATGGATAATCACTTCTTTAAAAATGTGGAAAAGAAAACGGGAGTAAATATGAAAGATATACTTGATTTGGCTGGATCCCTCCAGAATGCCAATTTCAAGGATGAAAGCACAGTCCGAGGTGTTATTCGCAGGGTATCACAAATTGCTAACAAACCAGTATCGAAGGAAATGGAAGAGAAAATCGTCCAATCCATTGTTAAGGATGGGAAGAATCTCGATTTCAATTCAATTGCCAAGATGATGAATCAAAAATAATGCCTATCCATAAAAAAGTCAGGACCAGCAGTTAATCTGGTCCTGTTTTTTAGATTGGAGCTTTTTTTAGTTTGCTTATAAACCTTGAAGGAAGCGCTTTTCTGCCCCTGCGGTGGAGCGGTACGGATAGGAATAATGTCTCCTGCGCTCTTGTAATTCCCACATATAAGAGTCTCCGTTCTTCCTCGATAGCAGATGCATCACCCTGGCATAAAGTATCTAAAGCAAAATCATGAGGCAGACTTCCGTCAACCGCTCCTAGAATGTATACCGTTTTATATTCCAGTCCCTTGGAACGATGAATGGTACTGAGCGTAACAGCAGCAGGAAAGGATTTGGACAGCTGCTTTATTTCTCTATTCATACTGTTCATATGATCAGCATGATCAAGGAATTCAGAGAGGGTACTAAAGCTTCTTGCGGCTACCTTAAGGTCGCGAATGTCGTCTGATCCTTTTTCCATCCCGTTGCCTTCGTTTCCTCTTTTCTTAATGAAATCCTGGAAGCCGATTTCAGTCTCTACTTCCTGTATGGCTGCTATTGGGGACATTGTCCGGAGCTTTCGCACGAGACGAGAGAGTCTTTGCAATTTCTTTTCCTGAAAAGCAAAGCCTGTTTTCACATAGGAGAGAGACTCCAGCATGGTACAATCTTTCAAGATACTCTCAGCTTGAATATCACGATAGGCGCTTTGTTTTAAAAATAAGGATGGAAGGATATCTTTGATTGCCCGGGGATTATCCTCATTCAAACTAAGCCGGAAATAGCCCAGCATTCCTCTAATAATAAATCTTTCATAAAATGGGTCGATGTCTTGGTCCAACCGGAATGGGATACTGGATGAAGCCAGCCTTTCAAAAATCGCCCTTCCAGATGTATTAGTTCGGAAGAGGATGGCAAAATCGCTTGGATTTGCACCGTTTTCTATCCTTTCCTGTATATCAGTAACGACCATCGTTGCTTCTTCTTCCTCATCATAAGGGTAGAAGAGGATAGGATATTGCCCGTGAGCATGCTGAGCTTTCATCTCTTTTTTATGTCTTGTACCATTTTCGCTAATGATTATGTTAGCTGTCGACACAATTTCTTGGGGAGAACGGTAATTTTGATCGAGCACCACAACTTTCGTGCCTTCGAATTCTTCTCGGAAACGGAATAAGTAGGAAGGATCGCTTCCCCTAAATGCATAAATCGATTGGTCGTCATCCCCGACAGCACAAACATTCTTCGTTCTCTTCGACAGCATTTTGATCAGTTCATATTGCACCTTATTGATATCCTGGAACTCATCGATGAGAAAATGTTCGAAACGGTTTTGATACGCTTCCAAAAGATTGCTGTTTTTCTTGAAAAGGCGGTGGCAGCCAAGAAGCATATCATCAAAGTCAAATAAGGAACGAGCAGTTTTTATTTCCTCATAATGTTTGTATAAGAGTGCTGCTTTTTCCTCCCAGGCACTAGAAGCTTTTACCTCATCGGGTAGAGTCATCGAATTTTTCCATAGTCCGATTTGTTGGAGTGCTATATCATAGGCGAACTCTTTTTCATCGAGACCAAGTTTTCTCCCAGCTTCTTTCAAAATCTGATCCCGCATCCAATCTTTCTTCAAAAGACGGTCGCTAGACCATCTTTGTCTGTCATGGTGTGACAGAATCCGATAAAAAATACTATGAAATGTCCCAGCGACAATTTTTGAAATTCGATTTTGATTCATTGCAGGATACAGGGTTAGCCGTTTTTTCATTTCAGCTGCGGCTTTAGCTGTAAAGGTCACTAACATCAATGTATTCGGTTGCACTTTCTTTTCTTCCAAGAGATAGGCTGTTCTAGCAGTCAGAACCCTTGTTTTTCCACTTCCCGCGCCTGCAATGATAAGCAAAGGGCCTTCTTGTGCGTGGACTGCTTCCAATTGGTTACTATCGAATGTAATACCAGAATGGAGAAGTTCTTGTGCGTAGCCTGCTTTTTCGGATGGAACACCAGGACGGGAAGGTGGAATAGACGCCTTGGTGATAAGGGACTGGGCAGGTGTGAAACCATCGGAAGGTTCCATAATACCAATAGGACGGGATTTCGGCATTTTAAATCCATTTTGTTCAATATAATCGTTCTTTTTCTCGCAAATTGTTGAGTCAGCATTTATGGAAATATCTCCACAAGAATTTTCTCTATTGGGGTGATGCTGGAATTTTGGTTTTTTTATGATACCAAGCTGCAGCCGCACGGAAGCCCCGCATTGCGGACAAGATAGCAAGCCTTTTTTTCCGTCATCATACAGTCGATGCCAATCTGACCGGGGATAGTCTTTGAGACTGATCAGCTTATTTTTATGTATAACAGTGTTCATTCTATTTCCTTCTCCCAGGCAAAATTACATACTTTTAATCATAACAGACCGACGCTACAGAAAAAAGTCTGAATAGAGGTTTATGACCCTCATAAAGAAGGGTATAGAGAAGTATTATATAGTGAAGAAAATAAAGAGGCAATATAATGCTGTGTTCCCGGGAGGTAGAAAAATGGGATATATACTTCCAATGAATAATACGAGTTTTCAATATATGAACTATGCGGACAGAGACGCTGCAGCAGAATTTCATTCTAACGGAGTAGAACCGCTTCGAATCATCCAAAAACTCAGTCCGGCCAAGAAAGGCCAAGAGGTTATTGCAGACTCCCAACAGAGGCTGCTATTCGAAGGCAGGCAGCAAAGGGCGTTGAAACGCAAGGTGAACGATGAAGTGTTAAAGAGGACATATGCCGAGGTGACGGGGAAAGGGCAGCATATTTCTTTATCCATTTAAAAAGACTCCTGCTTATTTTGCAGGAGTCTTTATCGTTATAAGTCTTTTTTCATTGTCCTATGAGGAATGCCCGCATCCATAAATTCCTCCGAAATAATTTCATAGCCCAGTCTTTCGTAAAAAGGGATGGCTTGAATCTGTGCGTTAAGCTTCAGTAAATTTATTTTTTGCGATTTAGCGTAATTCTCGATTTTTTCCATGATGGCAGATCCTGCACCTGTGTTCCGTGCAGACGGCAGAACACAAATTCTCTCTATTTTGCCAATACCATCTATTGTTAGGAATCGGCCAGCACCTGCAGGTTCTCTATCAAGATAGAAGACAAAATGTGCAGAGGATGACTCAAATTCATCTAACTCCTCTTCTTCAGGGACATTCTGTTCCTCGATGAAAACTTTCTTGCGAATGTAAAAAGCATCCTGTAGACCCTTTTCACCATGAACATGCTTTACTTCTTGGGTCATAATGAAGCATTCCCAAGGCGGAAAGTCTCATACACTGTCCAAGATCCGTTATCCAGCTGATACAGTAGGTGGATACGATCGGCATGTTCGTCGAATTGGATTGTATTTAAACGCAAGGTGCCGTATACATCGGCGTGTTCTGCATCAGACATTTCCTGTCCGAGCGTGATATGTGGAACAAATTTATAAGATGTTTCACTTTTAAAAGCAGCCTTCAATTCTTCATGCAGATTTTCAAGCTCTTCGGTAGGGTCAACTTTCAAATAAATAACATTATTGACAGGAGAAAACGAGCTGAACTTTGTGACTTGAAGATGAACGGGATTGAATTTTTCTGCAATTTCACTAATTTTGTTCGCAATTGGCCCAATCTCTTCTTCAGTCGCTTCGAACGCAGATTTCAACGTGATATGCGGCGGAATCAGAGCGTAATGCGGGTCGTAACGCTTGCGGAAAGAATTTGCATAATCTTGGAGTTTTTTCGATGGAAAAATAACAATCCCAAATTTCATAAGACTACCTCCATTTTCTCTATTTTTATGACTTGAATCATCAAACTTAACGGGAAGTTACCCGCATTATAACAAATATTCTAAAATTATCATATTGAAAAAGCGTGCTTTAGGCTAAATTCCATAGGAAAACATTTTAGTGAGCGCGGTTCTTAGGTTAGGCTGCCAGTAAGTCCATGTATGGTTTCCATCGAATTCCTCATAATCGGCATGAAACCGGCTTGTTAAAATTGCAGAAAGCTTGCGGTTCGGAGTTAGGAAATCCTCTTTCTTTCCACTTGTTGTAACAACCTCCTTCTCCTTGTTCCCAATGGTATGATAGATGCCAAGGAGGGAAGGATCAGAAAAAGCTTCCGCGGCATCCAGAACCGATTGATCCACATATGGAGATTGAAGAATAACCTTCCCAAAAGTATGGGGATATTCAAACGCAGCCATAAGGGAAACCGTTGCTGCAAGGGAATCGCCTATCAATGCTCGACCTCTTCCCATATGGTAGGTTGGATATTCTTCATCAAGGAATGTTACCAGCTCATGCGCAAGGAATCGGATATAATCCTTATGCTGTTCTCCATCTGGATGGTATTTCCGGCGCCGGTCTTCGACGGATTTATAGGGAACTCCTACAATAATCAGGTTTTCAATCTCTCCTGCGGCAAGCAATTCATCTGCCACCCGACCGATTCTTCCTAACTGAAAATAATCCCGTCCATCCTGCGCAATAAGTACGGTGTATTTATATAGAGGAGAAAAGGATGCTGGTAAATAGACGAGCAGTGTCATTTCTTCCTTTAATGCTGCACTATCCAGCGTAAATTCTTTGATTGTGCCTCTAGGGTAATTCATCACGGACCTCCAATACAACAATAATCACAAAATTTTCTTATTTGTTAAGATATTGTAGCATAATAACATGGAAAAGTTCTAGTTTAAAGGCAGATAGCAGAAGATAGAAGGCTATCAGTAAGTTGGAAAGCAGGAAACTTCCGAATTAGTGTTAAAAAGTTTACTTTATTCCTATCAATATTCCAAGGAAACAAGGTTTATTTTTCAAGGTTATGCTAGGTTAGACTTGACTCCATTTATATTATTTGTGTAATATTATCATTAATATTGTAATAATTATAAAAAAGGGGGAAATTTTCAAAATATGAGAAAAAAGAGTTTTCTTATTTCATTGATTTTGCTTCTTTCTCTATCGATGCTGCTAGCGGCATGCGGTGGAAAAGAGAGTAAAAAGGCAGGCGGAGATGGCAAGAGCGGAAAAGCAGAATTTATCAGTATTTTAACTGGTGGGACAGGTGGTACATATTTCCCGCTTGGAGGATCTTTTGCCAAAGTCATAAAGGATGAAGCGGGAATCAAAGCTGATGCTGTAACGACAGGTGCATCCGCTGAAAACATTCAATCCCTTAAGGATGGCAGTGGTGAAATCGCTTTTTCGCAAACAGATATAGCTTCCTACGCTAAGGAAGGCAAGGAAATGTTCAAGGACAATAAAATCGACAATGTGAAAGCAATTGGAACACTATATTCTGAGACAATTCAAATCGTAACGACCGAGGAATCTGGGATTAAATCTGTTAAGGATCTAAAAGGAAAGAAAGTTTCCGTTGGAGCTCCTGGTTCAGGAACGGTCGGAAATGCAAAGCAAATACTAGAAATGTACAGTATGAGTTTTGAAGATATTAAGAAGCAGGATTTGAGCTTTGATGAGTCAGTGGAAGGATTACAAAACGGCACAATTGATGCTGCTTTCGTTACAGCTGGAACACCTACAGGAGCTGTAGAGCAATTGACTGCAACAGAAAAAGTTGTCATCGTCCCGATTGAAGCCGACAAAGCGGAAAAACTAATCAAAAAGTATCCATATTATACATTGGATAAAGTGCCTGTGGGCGTATACAAGCTAAAAAAGGAAGTGCCGACAGTTGCAGTCCAAGCAATGCTTGTTACAAGGGAAGACTTGTCTGAAGAAACAGTTTACGAGGTAACGAAGGCTTTGTTTGAGAACATGGATAAAGTAACGCATGCAAAAGCAAAGCAAATCAAACCAGAGAATGCATTGAAGGGTGTAGGCATCGACGTACATCCTGGTGCACAGAAGTATTTTGATGAAAAAGGAATTAAAGCATCAAAATAATATCCTTAGGGGAGCAGGCCAACGCAAAGGGCCTGCTTCCCGCATCTTTATGTATGGGAATAAAGGGAAATATCATTTCTATCTTTAGAAATAGGCGGCGTGATGGAATTGAAAATGTATAGGAATAAAAAGGGGATTTTTATTGTGCTAGCTGTTCTTGTGGTGATAGGCACACTTGTGATTCCCTGGAGATATTCTTTAGTATTATCCTCGCCAGAAACCGATAAAGTGTTCGCTTATGTTCCAATGAAAAAAGGCGGCAAATATAAAATGCTTTACACCCACTCCATTCACCTCAAGCCTGTCATCGAAAGCTATAAAATATTACAGAATGGCAATATTCGGCAATATGAATTAGAGTATGAGGACTTTGCCATCGGTATGCCGCAGAATGCGTTGCCAGGAGAAAAATTCGTTATGGAAGACGGCAAGTACAAAATTCTTCAAATGAAGAGGGACTTTCGCAGCTATAACCTCAGTGTGGGAAAGGTAAGGGCGAACCATACATTAATATGGCGGGATAAAAAGTACCCACTTTCTCGTTTTGTAGAACCGGGAAGCATTGTCCGGTTCAGTGTGGAAAGAATTAGTTTAATAGAAATGCTGGAAGGAGTGAACATCCAGAATGGTTAAGAATGAAACACTGTCAATGGAAGAACAGCAAGCGTTACTAGAGAAATACGATCCAGAGGCAGGGACAAGAAAACTGAAAGGGATATTGGGGTGGCTGGTTTTTCTCGGACTCCTAAGCTTCTCCCTGTTCCAACTGTATACAGCAGTGTTTGGCGTGCTTACTGCACAGCTTCAACGAACGATTCATTTAGGTTTTGCACTAGCTTTGATTTTTCTTTTATTTCCTGCAAGAAAGAAAAATTTAGTCAAGCATAAAGTCGCCTGGTATGATGTCCTCCTCGCAATCGGAGCGGTTGCTGTAGGGGCATATTGGCCTTTGATGATCGATGAGCTAACGATGCGTGTTGGCCGCTTGACAGAGCTGGACTTTTATATCGGACTACTGGCTATCGTGCTTGTACTGGAAGCAACGAGAAGGACGGTTGGCCTGCCAATTATGATTATCGCACTCCTCTTTATTGGTTACGCGCTCTTTGGTCCGTATATGCCTGGCTTCTTCGCTCATGGAGGACTTGAGCTTGATAGACTCGTCCAAACAATGTTTTTTACGACTGAAGGGATACTTGGAACACCACTGGCGGTATCTTCCACCTATATTTTCCTCTTCCTTTTATTTGGAGCATTTCTTGTGAAAACAGGAGTAGGGGAGTATTTCAATGATCTCGCAGTTTCGATTGCAGGCAAAAGAGTCGGAGGCCCAGCGAAAGTCGCCATTTTTTCCAGTGCTTTGCAGGGAACAATTAGCGGAAGTTCTGTTGCCAATGTAGTAACATCTGGATCTTTTACGATTCCAATGATGAAAAAGTTAGGCTACAGAAAAGAATTTGCCGGTGCAGTAGAAGCTGCAGCATCAACGGGCGGTCAGCTGATGCCGCCTATCATGGGAGCAGCCGCTTTTCTGATGGTCGAGTTTATTGGAAACGGAATTACCTATTGGGATATTGCTAAGGCAGCTGCCATACCTGCAGTTCTTTATTTTACAGGCATTTGGATCATGACCCATTTTGAAGCCAAAAGGACTGGTTTACGCGGCCTTCGAGATGAAGAAATGCCCGATAGGAGAGAAGTGCTGTCAAAAATTTATTTATTGCTTCCAATCATTATAGTCGTTGTATTAATGATGACAGGCATGTCGATAATGTGGGCAGCATTATGGTCCATTGTAGCGGCGGTTATACTAAGCGGTATTAAAAAAGAAACTCGGATGAGCTTCAAAGAAATTGTGGAAGCGTTAGTCGATGGTGCACGTTCAGCACTTGCTGTTGCAGCTGCTACTGCTGCAGCGGGAATTATCGTCGGTGTCGTTACCAAAACGGGACTTGGTCTTAAAATGGCGAATGGACTTATTGACTTGGCAGGAGGCGAGCTAATCCTCACGCTCATTTTCACGATGCTCGCAGCACTTGTCCTTGGCATGGGGTCGCCGACAACGGCAAACTATGTAATCACTTCTACCATCGCAGCTCCAGCGCTCATTAATTTAGCAGTACCTGCATTATCTGCTCATCTGTTTGTATTTTATTTCGGCATTATCGCCGATATCACTCCACCGGTAGCGCTCGCAGCGTTTGCAGCCGCAGGAGTCTCGGGTGGAGAGCCAATTAAGACAGGTGTCAATTCGGCGAAATTAGCGATCGCAGCCTTTATTATTCCGTACATTTTCGTTCTCTCTCCACAATTGTTAATGATTGATACAACTTGGCCGTACCTCATTTGGATTGTATTTACAGCATTTGCCGGAATGATGGCAATAGGGGCAGGAATTATCGGTTTCTGGATGAGAAAGATGTATTGGTTCGAACGAATTGCTGGTGTTGCCGGAGGATTGCTGCTCATTTATCCAGGGAAGGTCTCAGATATTATTGGTCTAAGCACTTTCGCAATTCTGCTTGCAATGCAATTTTTTATCAAGCGGGAAGATAAATTGAATTTGGAGCAGACTGGATGATAGTTAGGGAGCCTTCAAGGTTGAGGGCTTCCCTTTTTTTATAACTGGATACGATGATGGGAAGTAGATAAGATGCGGCTGCGTTTGAAAATTCGAATGCCTTTTCGGGAGGGTAATATTCATGAGAGTGTTGAAATTGACAGAAAAATACGCACATATCTACAGGCAGATTAGACTTGATGCGTTAAAGAATAACCCTGAAGCATTCGCCTCAAGCTTCGAAGAGGAGCAAGCATTGCCGGAAGCTGCATTTGCTGCGAGATTAGGTAACGAAAGCTCTTTCACGTTTGGTGCATGGATTGGGGAGGAATTGGCCGGAGTTGTGACATTATCCTTTGAAAAAAAACGAAAGCTTTCCCATAGGGCTAATATATTTGCCATGTATGTTACGCCCAAAAATAGAAACAAGGGAATCGCAAAGGCACTTATGAATGAGGCAATAATGACAGCAAAATCAATGGAGAGTATTGAACAAGTTATCTTGGGGGTAGTTGCGGGAAACCTTTCAGCAAAAAAGCTTTATGAAAGCTTAGGCTTTAAAACCTATGGATATGATCGAAATGCCTTAAAGATTGATGGATATTATTATGATGAAGTATACATGGTGCTGTATTTGTAAAAAAATCAGGACCGGAAAAACCGGTCCTCGTTCAATCTATTAGCAACCATCTATTCCACAGGAGTCTCCCAGGACAGGATTGCTGTCACTGCTTTCTTTTTCCATAATTTTTTCAAGCATATCCTTAGTATGAAGACCTTGTACACGGCGTTTTCCGATGAAAAAGGTAGGTACAGACGTAATTTGTGCTTCTTCGTAAGCATGTCGAAGACTTTCTTGGTGTTTTTCCTTGAAAGTACGACTTCTAAGAGATTGTTCGAAACTCTCCTGATTGAGACCGACAGAGGATGCAATGCTAGCAAGTTCCTCTATATTGCCAATGTCTTTGCCGGTTACCCAAAATGCCTTTAACACCGCTTCTGCATACTTATTACCAAGGCCCTTCGTTTTTGCAAACTGATAGCCTTCATGGGCGAGATGTGTGTGTGGCATAGGATCAATATGTAAGGGCAGGTTCATATTAACGCCAAACCGCTGGGACATCGGCTTAACTGACTGATTCCAACCTGTTTGGATAAACTCGCTCTTTGGCGAATGGGTCTTATGCGGGATTGGTCGAAGTTCAAAAGGCATCCATTCTACTTCCACATCTTTTCCTTTAATAGCTTCCTTTAGCGGAGCCTCCGCTATATAGCAAAACGGTCAAACATAATCAGAATAAATACGGATTTTCAAGCTCATTTAATATACCTCCATTCGTATAATAGTATTCTAATTGCACTAGCGGGAATTTTCCAATAATACGCTTGTAATACCTTAATTTTTCATTCCTGGTGCTCGTTACCCGAATGTTAGCAAATCATCTTTTCAGGCTAGAAATTACTTTTATCGAGAAAAACAAAAAAGCCTTGAATCCCTTATCACATAAGGGATTCAAGGCTTTTTTCATTGATGATTCCGACTGGGTTCGAACCAGCGACCTCTACCCTGTCAAGGTAGCGCTCTCCCAGCTGAGCTACGGAATCGTTATTTTGTTTGTCCCGGTTAGGACATAAATAAATATATAATGATTTAGAATAAAAGTCAACATTTTTTGTTTACTTTATTCTATATGGATCATGGCAGCTATTGTCTATATTGAAGTTTACATATTAAGTAGAAACTATTGAAATTATTGTGTCGGAAATTTCTTTCAAATAAATAAAAAATAAAGAAAATTATTTACAATGATGCTCGCTATATGCTATATTTCAGTTGGAAGCGTTATCAATAATTACAGTTGGGGGTCACGTTAACATGGAACTAGATAAATTCAAAGGGATATTTCCTGCTTTTTATGCTTGTTACGATGATGATGGAAATGTTTCAGAGGAACGGACGAAGAATTTATGTACTTTCCTTTTTAAAAAGGGTGTAACAGGGCTTTACGTTGGAGGCAGTTCTGGAGAATGTATCTATCAAAATCTTGAGGAAAGAAAGGCGACCTTAAAGTATGTCTCCGATTGTATGCGTGGGAAGCTGACACTGATTGCTCATGTCGGCGCACCTTCAACAAAAGAAAGTGTCATATTGGCAAAGTATGCAGAGGACTTAGGCTACAATGCCTTGTCCGCCATCCCGCCGATCTATTTTAAGCTTCCGGAAAGCTCGATCTTTAAGTATTGGTCTGCAATCATCGAATCTACAGAACTGCCATTTATTATTTACAACATCCCGCAGACGACTGGATATACCTTATCTATTGGGCTGTTTAAAAGACTGCTAGAGAATGAGAAAGTTATTGGCATAAAGAATTCTTCTATGCCTGTTATGGATATCGAAAGATTTAAAGCTGCAGCACATGAGGATTTTATCATTTTCAATGGACCTGATGAACAGTTTGTAGCTGGCCGATTGATGGGGGCAGACAGCGGAATTGGCGGAACGTATGCGGTTATGCCAGAATTGCTGCTCGCAGCAGATACATTTGTTCGAACTGGTAACTTTGGTGACGCAAGAAGAATTCAAAAGGATATAAATGACATCATCATCTCTCTTTGTTCCCTAAATGGCTCGATGTATTCAGCCATCAAGGAAGTACTGAAACAGGGAGGAGTCAATATTGGAAGTGTTCGCGGTCCCTTAGAACCTGTACATGGTGATGATTTATTGAAAATAGCGGACATCAAGATACAAATTGAGAAGGCGATTGAGAAGTATGCAGGGAAGAGCAAGTGATAAAAGGATTGTATGCTTTGGAGACTCCAATACCTGGGGCTACAATGCTCAATCAGGCGAAAGATTCCCAGCAGGCGTACGCTGGACAACTCTTCTAGCAGACTTACTTGGTGGAGAATTTCAAGTAGTGGAGGAAGGCCTGCCCGGAAGAACAAGTGTGATGGATGATCCATTATTCGAAGGGCTGAATGGCCTTACATATTTACATCCATGTTTAATGAGCCATTCTCCAATTGGACTGATCATCATAATGCTTGGGACCAATGACACGAAAGCAAGATTCCATCTTACTTCCTACAATATTGCACAGGGAATTACAAGACTTGCCTATAAGGCGAGTAGGACACCGGTAGGGCCTGATGGACAGTTTCCCCGAGTCTTAGTGGTTGCGCCTCCTCCCATTCACAAACAGTACTATAAAACAGAAATCGGGAAATCAATGGGAAAGCATTGCGATGTTAAGTCTGAGGAGCTTGCTATGCATCTGGAAGAACTATTATCCGAAACAGGTATCGATTTCCTTAATACAGGCAGGAAGGTTCCGATGAATACGATTGATTTTATGCATCTCGATGAATACGGGCACAGGCTCTTAGCCAGGCTTGTTTTCGATAAAATTAAAGATATTTTATAAAATGTTAGGAGGAGAAATGGATGTTTAAAAAAGGTTTTCTAGCTTCATCGATGGCAATGATATTGGTCCTGGGCATTCTATCCGGATGTACAGGAAATGATTCAGCAAAGACAAATGGTAAATCAAAGGACCAGGTGGAGATTTCTGTTTGGCTGACTCCTCAATGGAAGGGTGTCATGGATGGTTCGGAAAAGGGAGCGGATTACGACAGCTTTCTTAAGCACGCTGGAGAAAAGTTTGCAGCCCAGTACAAGGAACATGATGTAAAGGTAAATGTTGAAGTTATTGCAGGGGACCAAAGAGATGAACTCCTTAATGTTAACCTTAATGGTGGAACACCTCCCGATGTCTTTTTTGAAAGCGTATTCGCAATGGGAGATTATGTCCACAGAGGAGCTTTAGTACCGTTGAATGACATTGTTGATGAAAAGGCAAAAAAGGATATTGCAAAGAACTATTGGGATAGTGTCACTTTTGGTGATGATATTTATTTTTATCCGTTCTCTCATATGCCTGGTACATTGGCTTATAATGCCGATATGTTTAAGGCCGCGGGACTGGATGAATATATTGGTGATAAAAATGAAATTAAGACATGGAAACTGGCAGACTATGAAAAGATTCTCAAAGCTTTAAAAAAGGACCTGCCGAAGGATAAGTATCCAAATGCCTATCCGATGGCGTTGTACGCTCTCAATAACCAGGGTGATACATGGAACCTTGCTTATTTTAGAATGTTTGGCAATCCATTCTTCAATGACAAAGGAAACATTGCTCTAAATGATGCAAATGGCATAAAAGCAGCAGAGTGGATGAAAAAGATTTATGATAGCGGTCTGACAAATCCTGGTGCTGAATCTGTGTCTTCCAACGATGCGAACGCGATGTTCCAGAATCAGCAGCTTGCAATCAGCTTCACGAACTCTGTCTTGGCAAGTAATGCAAAAGCAGATATGGAAAGCGGAAAGGCACCAAAATTTGATATGAGGCTTGCAAATATCCCTTCTGAAAGTGGAAAACCTTTGACATTCACCTATGTCACAGGGGCTGCAGTATTTAACACCGAAGATAAAACGAGAATGAAAGTGAGTAAAGACTTTGTAAAGTTTATGTCGACGGATCCAGAATTAGTAAAAGCATCAAAGAACGGTGTACCTGTCAGAACATCTGTAGCCGAAGAGTTTAAGGGAGATAACCCTATTTTTGCGGCATACGATGAGAATGCCAAGTATATGTTCAACTTTACGGGCAATGTTCCTGGTTACAGTCAATTAAGACAAATTCTTTATCCGGAGCTTCAAGCCCTTTATACGGGTGAAAAAACAGCCGAACAAATAGTAAAGGATTATCAGGAAAAAGGAAATCAAATCATTGAAGAGTCAAAAGCAAACTCGGTGATCTATAAGAAATAATCTTGATCGCAGAAATAGATGGCAATCTTAAGCTCTCATCGAGAGCTTAAGATTGTTATAGAAAGGTAGGGGATTCCTATGCGAAATAATCAGCCGTCCATGAGAGAAAACCTGACTGGATATTTATTTATAGCACCGCAGCTTATGCTGTTTCTGGTGTTTATCGTTTATCCAATATTCGAAGGCATTCGTTTAAGTTTGTTTCGAATTAATTATCAGCAAGAAACATTTGTTGGCTTAGAAAACTACAGCAGATTATTTGCTGATCCCGTCTTCCTGCAGTCAACCATCAACACGGTAATATTTGTGGTTTGTATCGTTGCTTTAACCGTGGTTTTTGCCATCTTTGTTGCTTCGGCCATTTTTGATAAAAATGCTAAATATGTCTCTTTCATCAGGGGGAGTTATTATATCCCGGTAATGGTGTCAATGGTAGTAATGAGTATGGTGTGGAGCTTTTTACTCAACCCGGCTAATGGTCTTATTCCTTTTGCTGCCCGACAACTAGAAATGGTTTCAGTTAATTTCCTGGGGGATAAAAGCCTTGTATTGCCCGTGATAATCTTTATTACATTTGCAACTAATATAGGCCAGGCTATCATCCTTTACGTTGCAGCTATGATAGGTGTACCGAAAGACGTATTTGAAGCTGCAGAAGTGGATGGAGCAAGCAGGATGACGATTATCTTTAAAATCCTCATTCCTCTAGTAAAGCCAACAACGATATATATTATCATCATGAACATCATTGCTGTATTGAAAATCTTTGTGGTCATCCAGCTCCTGACAGGTGGAGGACCGAATAATGCATCAACTACTCTTATGTATTATTTATATAACAATGCCTTTAAGTATAATCAGCTAGGCATGGCATCAGCTGTAGGTGTCATTATGTTTTTGATCACATTATTATTATCAATCCCGCAATTAAAAGCTATGTTCAAAAAGGATTAGGGGTGAAGAGCGATGGTAGGAAACAAAAATAGGAACAAGAAGAAAAAAGAAAAAATGGACATCATCTCGAATGGTGTAGTCATTTTCTTTGCCCTGCTAAGTTTATTTCCACTTTACTGGTTAATGACCAGCTCCTTAAAGAACAGTTCTGATGTCGTCAAAATGCCGCCGGACTGGATTCCCAAAACGATTTCGTTTGAAAATTACGTAGACGTATTCAACAATCAGCCAGCTTTAAGATGGGCATTTAATAGCACTTACGTATCTCTGGTTTCTACTATTGCATTGATCATGGTGAGCTGCCTGGCTGCCTATGCCTTCTCAAAGCTTCGATTTAAGGGGAGAAACATTCTATTCATCATATTTATTTCAAGCCTTATGGTACCAAAAGAGGTAATGATTGTCCCTTTGTTCAGGATTATCCAAGATTTTGGTATGGTTAATACCCTTAACGGTATGATTTGGCCCAATGTGGCTACTGCTTTTGGTGTATTCATGCTTAAGGGATTCTTCGATGCTATTCCAGACTCCCTGCGTGAATCGGCAAAGATGGATGGAGCAAGTGAATTTACCGTATTCTTTAAAATCATGCTCCCGATGGTGAAACCAGGTATTGGAGCCTTATTTATTCTTAATTTCGTTCAAGTTTGGAACGATTATCTCTGGCAGCTAGTCGTAGGTCAGGATGAAAACTCGAAGACGTTGATGGTGGGAATTGCAACGTTGATGCAGGATTTAAATCCAAACTTTGCATACAAAATGGCAGGTGCTACTGTCGCGGCAGTTCCAATGCTCCTGATTTTTATCCTTTTCCAGCGGTATTTTACCAAGGGAATTTCTATTGGGGCAGTTAAGGAATAATTTCAAGAAACGGAGGTGGGAAGAATGCGCAACAAGAATAACGTACTGGAGCAATTAAACGGGAAACTCATTGTATCATGTCAGGCACTCCCAGAAGAACCGCTGCATAGCCCATTTATTATGGGAAGAATGGCATATGCCGCAATGCTTGGGGGGGCAGGCGGGATTCGTGCCAACAGCATTGAAGATATTAAAGAAATTAAAGGAACGGTTGATCTGCCGATTATCGGGATTATTAAACAAGTGTACAGGGGATCAGATGTCTTTATCACTCCTACAATGAAAGAAATCGAGCTACTTATCAATGAAAAGGTGGATATTATCGCCCTTGATGCCACCAAAAGAGTTCGGCCAGATGGTAAATCGATCAGCGAAGTATTCCCAATCATACGCGATTCATTTCCAAACCAAATATTCATGGCGGATTGCTCTACACTGGAGGAAGCGGAGGAGGCTTTTAAGCTAGGTTTTGATTGTCTAGCTACAACCTTAAGTGGGTATACGGCCTACACAGAGGACAGGAAACTGCCGGATTTTGAATTGATGGAAAGTATGGTGAACGCCTTTGATATTCCAGTGATTGCTGAAGGAGGAATCTGGACTCCTGAAGACCTGGGGAAGGCCTTTAGTATTGGAATCCATTCTGCTGTTGTTGGATCTGCTATCACCCGGCCGATGGAGATAACTAAAAAGTTCATAAGCGCGATTAAGGCGGAATGAAAAATGAGAATACTCGCAGCAGACATTGGCGGTACAGCTATTAAACTTGGACTATGCGATCAAAACGGAAACATTGAAAATTTTAAAGAATACCCGTCAGATAGTAAAAGAGGCGGGAAGTATCTAGTAGAAAATTTAATTCAAAAAATCGCCGAGTATCCGGATATTGATGCAATTGGCATCAGTACTGCTGGTCAAGTGGACCATACAGAAGGATTTATTAAATATGCGAACGACAATATCCCTCAATACACTGGGATGCGATTAAAGGACATATTGGAGAGTGCCTTCAACGTACCGGTAAAAGTTGAAAATGATGTGAACGCTGCGGCATTAGGAGAGAGCTTTTTTGGAGCAGGCAGGACCTTCGATAATTTCCTTTGTATAACCTTCGGCACGGGAATTGGTGGAGCCATGGTGTTGAATTCCAAGATTTATAGAGGGTATAATGGCATTGCAGGTGAGTTTGGACATATCATTACGCATCCAGGAGGGAAACCGTGTAATTGCGGAGGCTCTGGGTGTTACGAAACCTATGCTTCAACATCAGCTTTAGTAAAAGAAGCTATACAGATAGACAAAAAATATATAAATGGCAGGATGATTTTTGATGGCATCGTTCAAAAAGATGCTCGGTTAGAGAGAGTTTTACACCAATGGATTACAGAAATCGCACTTGGTTTAGCCTCTTTAATTCATATTTTTAACCCGCCGGCTATTATAGTAGGTGGCGGAATAATGGAGCAGGAGATACTGGTAAAGTTGATTAATGAAAGAGTCAAGGATTTCACCATGGGGAGTTTTTCAGATGTGAAAATTCTAAAAGCTGCTCTTGGTAATAAGGCAGGAGTTCTTGGAGCAGGGTCCCTGTATATGAAAAAGGAATACTAGTAGAGGTGCATAAATGGCATACCAAGATATATTTTCTCTTATTCATTCAAGGTACACTTCTTTTACGAACACCGAAAAAAAGGTTGCTGACTACATCCTCTCAAATACGAAAGATGTAATCTATATGTCGATAACCGATATAGCAGATGCTTGCAATGTTGGGGAATCGAGTGTTTTCAGGTTTTGTAAAACCATGAATTTAAAAGGCTATCAGGAATTTAAAATTGTATTGGCCCACAGTATATCTTTGGAGGATGAAACGCCACAGCTGTCGAGCCAGATTACGATGCAAGACACCATTCCTGAGCTTTCATCCAAAATATTGTCAACTAACGTTCATGCACTGACCGAAACTTACAATTTTATCAATGAGCAAGATGTTGAAAAAGCTGTAGAAAGAATGATTCAGGCTGAACGGATCCATTTCTTTGGAGTAGGATCTTCCTTAATGACAGCAATGGAAGCAAAAAATAAATTCATGAGAATCACAAATAAGACAGAGTGTTCCATCGATTCACATTTGCAAATCATGTCTGCGTCTTTATTGACCGAAAGAGATGTCGCGGTACTTATTTCATATTCCGGTTCCACAAAAGATACAATCGAAATTGCAAAGGTTGCTAAACAAACGGGGGCCAATACCATATGCATTACAAGGTTTGCTAAATCCCCCCTCACCAATTATTCTGATATTACCTTATTATGCGGGGCTAATGAGGGACCGCTTCAAGGCGGTAGCCTTACAGCCAAGATATCCCAGCTTTATCTTTTAGACCTTCTCTATTTTGCTTATTTTAAGGGTACAAAAAAAGAGTCTCTCTATAATAAAGAACAAACGGCAAAAGCTGTGGTCGAAAAAATGCTTTAAGGTTCGTGTTGAATAGTATATGAATGCTAAAAAGTCTTGAATCCTGTATAACGGTCAAGGCTTTTTTGTATTGTAAATTCGAATGGACAGAAAACACTAGGTGGGACTAAATGCAGGAAATAGGGAATGCCATCATGCTGGTCAGGATCCCAACGAGTTTGGGTGTCCTTATTAACTGGTGAAGACAGCTTATATTTTTAATTATTTACTAAATAATCAATATATGGTAAGTTTATTATACCGACGGTCAGTATTTTAATAGGAGGTTTAAAATTTGAGCAGAAAAAATGATTCAAAGAAGACAATGGAATCAATTCTATCCATTTCCGCTAAACTATTTCTTCAAAAGGGATACGATAAAACGAGTATCCAGGATATCATCAATGAATTAGGGATGTCCAAAGGGGTGATTTATTACCACTTTCATTCAAAAGAAGAAATATTGGCTGCTATCATGAATCGAACATTCGAGGAGTCGACTCAACGGTTGAATGAAATGGTATCCAGTACGTCTGCAGCCAATGCAAGGGAAAAATTAAAGATTGTATTGGAACAGAGTTTGAATAGCCAAAAGCGATATTCTTTTGAGGACGTATTAGAACCTCATGTGAAAAATCCGCAATTTATTGTCGCTAGTATTCAAAGTACACTTGTTAAAAGTGCCCCAATTTTGGAGGCAGTGATTCGTGAAGGCGTGAAGGATGGTTCTATTCAGACTGATTATCCAAAAGAGTGTGCAGAGGCTTTCTTAATTTTAATCACGGTATGGTGCAATCCGATATTCTCGAAGCGAAATCAAGAAGAGACGATTAAGCAACTGAAATTCTTGCAGCAAACGGTAAAACTTTTAGGTATGGATATCATGAGTGATGAACTAATTCGCAAATTGGTAAGTACCTATGAACAGGATGGTGAGATTGATGGAGATTGAGCATGCAATAAAAACAAGTCGTTTAAAAAAAGTATTTGATGGAAAGGAGGTTATCCAAAAATGTGATATGTCATGGCGGCATTTTCGACATTGGCATCTGCCATGTTTACAAAATTCATTATAGAAGAATACTCTGGAAAACGAGCAGTATTGCTGTTTTCTTATCCTATTAAAAGGAGCAAGGTGATGCTTGCTAAAATATTTAGTGTCTCTTTCTATACCATTGTTTCCATGTTGATCACCTATTCATCCATTTTACTCATATTTACTGTATCTGAAAAATTTTTCCTATTGTAAATGGTACTTATACATTAACGTTATTCTTCCAAAGCATTAAGCTCGCTGCTTTTTATTCTATCTCCGCTGCTTCAGTAGCTATCTTCTCCGTTGGAATTGGTTTTATAAAAAAATCAGTGCCTGTGACTATTCTTTCTGCTGTTCTCTTATCCTCGTTACTATGCAATATTATGATAAATACGTTAGAAAACAATATCAGTGCCATGATTTTTGCAGCAATGTCAAGATTTTTCGGATTGTTTGTTATTTTATCCTTTTTGAGAAATGTTAAACAAATGGAGGTAATGTAATGGAGCAGAATATAGACCGTATACTTGAATCAATTTTTGAAGGTGCAGGCGTACAGTTCGCTAATATTTTTCTCAGTTTATTTTTTCTTTTGGTTGGTTTGGCGCTGTTAAAATCGTCCGGAACAAAAAAGATAGGGGGGTGGACCTGTATAGGTATTGGTTGCCTAGGGATAATCAGCGGAAGTATTCAAATTCTTTTTTGAGGGGTATAGTACTAGAGGATAATAGTAAAAATATCTGATATAATGAAATTAATCATAATTTGAACGCAATTTCTTGGTTCGAATAAACAGGAGGTTTCAAATGATTTCTAACTTATATCCTTATCTTGTAATGAACGGAAATGGACAGGAAGCTGTTCAGTTCTATAGTGCTGCTTTAGACGCTAAGATACTCAAAATCCAAACTTTCGGAGAAATGCCATCGCATCCTGACCATCCTCTGCCTCCAGGAGCAAAAGATAGGGTACTGAATGCTCACCTGAAGGTTGGAGAATTCGATTTAATGCTTTCGGATACCTTTCCAGGACAGGATTATGATATTGGGTCCCAGGTAACGGTTGCTGTTATGGTAAACGGACTGGATAAGACAAAGGAAGTGTTTGATAAACTGAAGGATGGCGGCAAAGAGTTAATGGCACTTCAGCCAACTTTTTGGAGCCCGTTGTACGGACAGGTAACCGATAAATTTGGTGTAACATGGCAGGTTTCTGCGGAAAACCAACCTCAATAATCATCCTGTTATTACTAAAGAGCGATCGCTTAAGTATCATGCGGTCGCTCTTTTTACTATGCTTCTTTTGTTTGTCCTCGCCTTGCCATTTTTCTTGCCATTAATACTTGGGGAAGAATAATACCCGCGAGGATAAGGGCGACTCCGACCCACTGCATCGGAGAGACTACTTCTCTGAGTAGTACGATGGAAGCGATCATAGCAGTCGGGAGTTCGATTGCCCCAAGAATGGTTCCAAGACCGGGGCCGACTTTTGGCGCACCTATCGTAAAGCAAATGTTCGGAACAACAATACCGAATAGTGCTAGAAATAGAATAAAGTTCCACAAGCCAGCCTGCATGGAACCGTCTACGATAAAAGTAGGTGGGAAAGCAAGCGAGATGATGATAACCGCCCCTGTTGCCATTACAAAGCCCTTTAAGTATGGCGGAACTTCTGTTGCAATTCGGCTGCTAACAAAAACATATAGAGAAAAAGACAGTGCCGCAAGCAGGCCGAAAATCGTTCCTTTCATATTAAAGTTTTCAGCCATTCCTCCGGAAATCCCCCCAGCGAGCAATGTTCCGATAAACAAAATGAAAACAGAAATAAGCTTTTCTCGGCTTGGAAAAGTCCTGTTAGCAATTGCTTCAATGACAACTCCAATCCAGGCAAATTGAAATAAGAGCAGAACAGCAATAGAAGCAGAAAGTTCTTCTACTGCAAAGCCGTAAAAAATCCCCGTCATACTCATTGTTGTTCCAGCAATTAGTAGCTTAAAAAAATTCTTCTTAGTAATCTTTTTCTTTGAAAAGAACAATGCGAGCAGCATAAGGCCGAGCCAGCCGAATATATATTGCCCGCCAACGAGTGCCTCAATCGAAAATCCATTATGAAGCCCCAGCTTAACAATCGCTGAAAGCAATCCGTAAGAAAATCCCCCTAGAAGTACTAGAAAGGGATACTTCCATGTTTTCATATTATTCTACTCCTTTCTATCAAGTGTTTTTACAATAAAAAACGCCCGCCGTCCATTAAAATGGACAGCGGGCGACTGAAACAGAGCAATAACTCTACAAAATTTCGCCTCTCGCTTATAATGCGAGTTTGGGTATTTCCTAATTAATATGCATAGTTTAACAGCAGGATGAACGATAAGTCAATAAACAATTATCCTAAATAAATATTAAAATTTTCTGAAAAGTATTTGACTTTTTACTATTGACACGTTATCTTTAATTTAAATATATAACACTAATAAACTATCACGATATTTTAACGTCATATAAAATTGTATTTTGTGTAAGTGGGAGGAGAGCATTTGATTTTACATGAAATTGAGACGAAAAGCCGTGATTTTATTGAAGATGTTCAGCTACAACGGCTCAAATCCGTTGTAGAGAAGGTTGCGTCAACGGTTCCTTTTTATCGTGAAAAGTTTAATGATGTAGATTTTTCTCCTGAAATGCTGAATCGTTTGACTGATGTGAAAGCGCTTCCCTTCACTGAGAAACAAGATTTGCGTGATCATTATCCATTTGGGTTGTTTGCAGTCCCGGCTAACGAAATAGTGAGAATCCATGCTTCATCTGGCACAAGCGGTAAGCCGACAGTGGTGGGTTATACGAAAGCAGATATCGATATGTGGGGAGAAATTGTGGCAAGAGCGATTGTGCTTGCGGGAGGGGAGCCTGGCAAGACGCTGCACAATGCTTACGGATATGGCCTTTTTACAGGTGGACTTGGCCTTCATTATGGAAGTGAAAAGCTTGGTGCTGTAACGGTTCCTGTATCTGGAGGAAATACAAGGAGACAGATTACGTTAATCGAAGACTTCCGTCCAGAAATTATTTGTGGTACTCCTTCTTATATTCTCAATATCGCTGAAACGATGGAAGAAATGGGGAAAGACCCGCGTAAAACCTCTCTCCGATATGGGATTTTCGGTGCAGAACCGTGGTCGGAGGAAATGAGGAAGAAACTTGAAGAAAAGCTGAATATCAAAGCTTGTGATATTTATGGAATAAGTGAAGTGATTGGACCGGGAGTGGGGAACGAGTGCCATGAAGCCCAGGACGGTCTTCATATTGCTGAAGATCATTTTTTTGTCGAAGTGATTGATCCAGAAACATTAAAGCCTTTGCCCGATGGTGAAGAAGGCGAACTAGTTTTTACAAGCCTGACAAAGGAGGCGTTTCCGGTCATTCGTTATCGGACGGGAGACATCGCTTCTCTCAACAGAGAAAAGTGCTTATGTGGAAGGACGACTGTCAGGATGTCCAGGGTAAAAGGAAGAATCGATGACATGCTGATTATCAACGGCGTCAATATCTTCCCATCCCAAATAGAACATTGTTTGCTGACAATATGCGAACTCGCACCTCATTATCAAATTGTGATACTTCCTAAAAAGAATTTAAAAGTAATGGAACTGCATGTCGAAATGAGCGAAGAGCTATTCAAAGCTATTGGAGAGGATCCAATTTCCGAAAAGGTCTATGCTTTAGAACAGAGGATACAATCTTACGTCAAAAGCGAGTGCCTTATTTCCATGGAGGTTCGTGTGCATAGGCCTAAAACCATTCCTCGTTCGGAGGGAAAGGCAGTGCGGATTGTTGATAAAACGAAGCAGCCGATTGGCATGTAATGTAAAGGGGGAAACATCTTGGTAAACATAATATCCGCCGGACAGCCGACGGAAGAAGCGAAATACGAACAGTTTATGAAGCGGATTGAGGCGGGGGAGAAAATAGAAGCGGAGGATTGGATGCCGGAAAACTACCGGATGACGCTCATCAAGCTGATTTCCATGCATGGAATCAGTGAAATCATGGGAGCTTTGCCGGAAAAGGAATGGGTTCCCAAAGCACCAACGCTAAAAAGAAAGCTTGGGATCATGGCAAAGGTCCAGGATGAAATGGGCCACGGTCAGCTGTTGCTGCGGGTAACCGAGGATTTGATGAAGCCGCTTGGAAAAACACGGGAAGACATTCTGCAGGATCTTCTATCTGGAAGGTTGAAGTTCCACAACGTTTTTCACATGGAAACGAAATCTTGGGGAGATGCAGGTTTGATCGGCTGGCTGGTAGATGGAGCCGCAATTATCACGCAGACAAATATGCTTGATGCCTCCTATGGTCCATATGCACGGGCACTCAAGCGGATCTGTGCGGAAGAGGTTTTTCATGCTCAGCATGGAGAGGCAATTATCTTGGCTCTTGCGGAAGGAACAAAGGAACAGAGGGCAATGGTGCAGGATGCCTTAAATCGCTGGTGGGAAGCACTTTTGATGTTCTTTGGACCAGGAGATGCTGCGACAACAGGAACTTCAAAACAAGATACTACCATAAAGTACAGAATCCGGACGAAAACGAATGAAGAACTTCGCCAGGATTTCTTCACAAAGTATATCCCCCGCGTATTATCTTTAGGGTTAGAACTTCCGGATGAAGAGATGTACTTCGACAAGGAAGATGGGTTGTGGAAATATCAGCAGCCTGATTGGAGCAAGTTCAAGGAAATTATCCAAAACAAAGGACCAAAATCAAACGAAAGGCTTCGGCTGCGAGAAATTGCCTATAGCAATAATAAATGGGTTATTGATGCGTTGCAGCATTAACGCGTCGGGGGACTGTCCCCCATCGTGGTAATGCGATACAGGGAGAAAGGAGGGAATGAGAGTGTCTGAAAGTGGTTTTTATCAGGAATTTGAGGTATTCAGCAAACGCAGTGATACCTCACCTATACAATATCAGTTTTCCTTGCTTGCACCGAACAAGGAATTAGCGTTAGTTATGGCTCAGGAAAACTTTATGAGGCGGGAACCGGTCGCGGATATATGGGTTGTCAAACGAGAAGATATTCGAAAAATGACATCAGAAGAGCGCCAGTCGCTTCAGAGAATAGACAACAAAGAATATCGCAATACGAAAGGCTACGGTTATTTAAAGAAAAAATGGCGGCATTACGAGCAGGATATGCTTGATGAAAAGGAGATTCTTTCATGGGGAGGGAAACAGAAGACATGATCGTGAACCAGAAGGATATGTTACAAAAAGAAGGATACTTAGAAGCTGTAACACACCTCCTGTTCCAGCTTGCGGATGATGACTTTATCCTAGCTTACCGTGGCTCTGAATGGCTCGGGCTTGCGCCGCATATCGAAGAAGATGTTGCTTTTTCTTCCATCAGCCAGGATACGATGGGGCATGCTGCGATGTTCTATTCCCTGTTGGAGGAACTAGGGGCTGGAGATGCAGACAAACTTGCACATGCGAGACTAGCTAAAGACCGAAAGAATGCGATTTTACTAGAATTAGCAAACGGACCTGGAACTTACCTTAATGAGCCGCAATACGATTGGGCATTTACGGTTGTAAGGAATTTCTTCTATGTCCAAGCCAAGAAAGTAAAAATTCTTTCACTAAAAAATACATCCTATCAGCCAATGGCTGAAGCAGCAGTGAAGGTCAATATGGAGCTATATTACCATCTGTTACATTGGAAAACTTGGTTCATGCAGCTCATAGGAGCAGGTGGCGAGGCAAGGACTAGGATGGAAAAAGCAGTTACTGATGTTTTTAAGGACCTTGGTGGGCTGTTTTCGCAAGGGGCAACAGCAGTTGCATTTGGTGAAAACCAATTGATAGATACTGAGGAGCAGCTAATTGCAGCATGGAAGCATGAAATGACGCCAATCTTTGATTCTCTTGAAATGAAGATGCCTAAAAAATTCGGGATGGAAAAAGGAGACGGGCGAAACGGGGAGCACACACAGGATCTTGAGGCAGCTATTGAGACCCTTAGCGAGGTATACCGTCTCGACGTAAAGGCAAGCTGGTGAGAGCATGCTGAGGGAGAAGGTATTAGCGGCGCTCCAGTCGGTGAAAGATCCAGAAATTGATAGTATCTCGATTTTGGAGCTTGGCATGCTGGAAGACATAACATTTCATCAAGACAGGATTTCTATCAAACTGATTCCGACATTCATGGGGTGCCCTGCACTTGATATTATTAAGAAAAATGTGGAAGAGACAGTAGCAAAGGTGAAAGCAGACGAAAAAATCGAGGTAATCTTCGCTCTTCATCCGCCATGGACATCCGATAGAATAACAGATACTGGGCGCGAAAGATTAAAGGAATTTGGCATTGCGCCTCCGCCAATATACATTGCTGAATCAGGAGAATGGCAGGCAGATTGCCCATATTGCGGCTCGACGTATACAACGCTCGAGAATTTATTCGGTCCGACTGCCTGCAGAAGCATTCTTTATTGCAAGGCATGCAAAAATCCTTTTGAAGCGATGAAGCCCGTTTCTACGCTTATGTAATATGGAGGCACTAATAGATTTGAGTTAACTAGCATACATTAGCATAGACCAACAAAACTTTTGATAGAAGGAGAGAGAAAACGATGGTAAAACTAATTGCATTATACAAGCATCCAGAAAACAAAGAAGAATTTGATAAGCATTATTTTGAAATCCATGCGCCCCTTACTGCTAAAATCCCTGGTCTTCAGAGAATGAAGGTAACTCGTTTCACTGGGAGCCCGATGGGAGGAGAAGGGGAATACTACTTAATGTGTGAAATGTATTATGCCAATCATGAAGCAATGAAGGCAGGAATGAAATCTCCTGAGGGGAAGGCTTCTGGAAAGGATGCAATGAGCTTTGCCGGGAACTTGATTACTTTCATGATCGGTGAAGAAGTGGATGAGTAAAAGCTATGAGACTATTGAAACAACTTTAAGAGGGAAGGTAGGCCATATTGAGCTTAATCGCCCTAAAGTTCTGAATGCACTTAACCGAAAAATGGTTTCGGAAATTCTCTCTGCTATGGAAGAGTATGATAGGGACGAAAACGTCAAAGTCATTATTTTATCAGGAAAAGGAAGGGTTTTTGCTGCGGGTGCCGATATCGATGAAATGATGAATGCTAGCGCAATAGATTTAGAAAAGCTCAACCAATTTACAGATTGGGACCGGATAACATGGATTAAAAAACCGGTGATTGGCGCAATACACGGTTTGGCATTGGGAGGAGCCTTTGAACTTGCTCTATGCTGCGATATGCTTTTTGCTTCCGAACATGCTGAGTTTGGATTTCCAGAAGTGAATCTCGGTATTATGCCTGGAGCAGGAGGGACACAGAGGTTGACTAAGCTTGTAGGAAAAGCGAAGGCAATGGAGTGGATTATGAGCGGCAACCGGATTACAGCGACGGAGGCCCAGCAGCATGGCGTAATTAACCGAGTTTTTGCTGAAGAGGTGCTGTTCGAAGAAACGCTGAAGTTCGCCTCAAAGATAGCAGAACAAGCGCCATTGGCAGTCAGATTGATCAAAGAATCGGTTCTGAAAGCAGTGGATTACTCTTTATATGAAGGAATGCAATTTGAACGGAAAAACTTTTATCTTCTTTTTGCATCACAAGATCAGAAAGAAGGGATGCGGGCATTTAAGGAAAAACGCAATCCTGATTTCAAAGGAAGATAGGGGGAGATTTGTTGCAAACGATTATTTATGAAGTTGAAAGCAAGGTTGCATATATAAAACTGAATCGCCCTGAAAAGCTAAATGCATTTACCCAACAAGTTAATAAGGAAATAACGATGGCAGTAAAAGCTGCTTCCCGTGATGAGGCAGTTCGGGCAATCGTCATTACTGGCGAAGGAAGAGCGTTTTGTTCTGGGGAAGACCTATCGGGTGTGACAGATGAGATGGATCATGGCGAAGTGTTAAGAAAACGCTATACGCCAATGCTTCTGGAAATCGATCGTTGCGAAAAACCTATCATTGCGGCAGTGAATGGAGTCGCAGCAGGCGCTGGAATGAGTTTGGCGCTGGCAGCCGATTTTCGAATCGCTTCTGAAAAAGCCAGTTTCATTGAAGCCTTCATTCATGTAGGGCTTGTCCCTGATGCGGGGAATTTGTACCACTTAACGAGAATGGTGGGCCACGCTAAAGCGATGGAGCTTGCAGTCTTTGGAGAGAAGCTAACAGCGCATAAAGCAAAGGAAATCGGTATCGTGAACGAAGTGTATCATGCTGCCGAATGGGAAGAAAGCGTTACAGCCTACGCCGAAAGACTTGCGAACATGCCGACAAAAGCAATTGGTCTGATAAAAAGAAACTTAAAAGCTAGCTGGAATAATAGCTATGAAGATTTTCTTGAACGAGATGCACAGGCCCAGCGAATTGCAGGGCAGACAAAGGATCATAGCGAAGGAGTGGCAGCTTTTCTGGAAAAAAGGAAAGCGAGTTTTTCAGGAAGCTAGTTTCCACATTAAATGAATCTTAATAAAGAGGAGATGTTCGTATTGGCAACAATAAAAGAACAAAAGTTTGAAACCCTCCAAACAAAACGTGAACGATATCAGTTGATCATCAACGGACAGCGTCAAGATAGCGTCAATGGAGATACTTATCAAGTATTTAATCCAGCTACAGGAGAAGAAGTGGCAACAGTTTCAAAAGCATCAAGGGAAGATGCTGAACAGGCAGTACAGGCTGCCCGAAATGCATTCGATTTTGGAAAATGGCGTCATTTTCCTGTGAACAAAAGGTCCAGAACTTTGAATAAAATTGCTTCTATCATGCGTGCGAGATTCAATGAACTCGTTGAGCTGGAGATCCTCGATACGGGAAAATCGCTTTCTGCGGCACAAGGACAAGTCATGCAGGCAATCGAGGATTTTGAATTCTACGCAGGTGCGATTGTCAGCCATCGTGGAGCTGTCAACAGCATGCCTGGCGCATTCCAAAATATAACGGAAAAAGAGCCTGTCGGCGTTTGTGCGCAAATTATTCCGTGGAATTATCCGCTGATGATGGCCGCGTGGAAAATTGCCCCCGCTATCGCTGTGGGCTGCTCTGTGATTGTAAAGCCTGCTTCGCTTACTCCGCTTACAGCAATTGTACTCGGAGAAATCTGTGTGGAAGCGGGTGTCCCAGAGGGTGTAGTTAACGTCATCCCGGGCTCCGGTTCTGATATCGGAAACTACTTAGTGGAACACGACAAAGTGGACAAAGTGGCATTTACCGGGTCAACGCCTATTGGAAAAGATATCATGGCGCGGGCATCCAAGACGTTAAAACGTGTCACTCTTGAACTTGGCGGGAAATCTCCAAGCATAATTTTTAATGATGCAGATGTTGATGCCGCGGTGGATGGATCCCTATTCGGGATTTTCTATAATACGGGTCAATCGTGCGAAGCGCGTTCAAGACTGTATGTCCATGAGGGTATTTATGATACATTCATGGAGAAGTTTGTCGAGAAAACGAAAATGCTGAAGCTTGGAAATCCGTTCGATAAGGATACGCATGTTGGAGCAATTATCAGTCAACATCAAGTGGATGTAATCGACAGCTATGTGCAATCTGCTGCGGAAGATGGAGCGATGATTCTAGCAGGAGGCAAGCCAGCGGCACCGGAAGGTTTTGAAAATGGCTGCTGGTATGAACCGACGATTATTAGTGAGACAAACCACAGCATGAAAGCGGTCAAGGAGGAAATATTCGGACCAGTTGTCGTCGTGATGAAGTTTAAAGATGAAAAAGAAGCCATTCAGTTAGCGAATGATAGTGATTACGGCCTTGGATCAGCGGTTTGGACCAAGGATTATGGCCGGGCAACAAGAGTTTCAAAACAAATTCAAGCAGGAATCGTTATGGTGAACTGTCCGTTCTCTGCATTTCCTGGAACTCCGTTCGGTGGATATAAGCAATCAGGATTTGGCCGTGAATTATCGATAGAGACACTGGATCTCTATACAGAAACGAAAAGCATCGTTTCTTATTATGGCAGCAGGCCATTGAACCCATTCAATTTATAAAAATGCAGCGAGCACTCACGATCGGGTGCTCGCCTTCATGATGAAAGAGAGGCATATATAATGAAGAAACTCGTCATTATTGGTTCCGGTGTCATGGGAAGGGGAATTGCCTACGTTAGCGCACTTGGAGGCTTTCATACCTTCCTTATCGATATTGAAGAAAAACAGCTGGAGAATGCACGGAGGGACATTGATGCGATTTTTGAAAAAGGTGTTTCCCGCGGGAAAGTAACAGAAGAGGAAGCAAGGAATGCTAGCGAGCGGCTAACTTATTCTAAATTTTTATCAGAGAATATTAAGGATGCGGATATTGTCATTGAGGCAGTACCCGAAAAAATCGATATCAAGAAATCTATTTTTGAAGTGATGGATCAGCATGCACCATTACATTGCCTATTTGCGACAAATACTTCGACGATGAGCCCAACGGAGATTGCTTCGTTTACAAAACGGCCAGATAAAGTGATAGCGATGCATTTTTTCAATCCTGTTCATTTAATGCCATTAGTTGAAATCGTTCGCGGCTTGGAAACAAGTGATGAAACAGCTCAAGCAATCTCCCTTGTAGCAAAACAAATGGGGAAGGAGACGGTTACTGTTAATGAATTTCCTGGCTTTGTTACAAGCAGGATCTCAGCGCTTGTAGGGAATGAAGCCTTTTACATGCTGCAGGAGGGCGTTGGAACAGCTGAGGAAATTGACAAAGCTATCAAACTTGGTTTGAACTATCCGATGGGTCCGTTTGAATTAGGCGACTTAGTTGGCCTTGACACAAGATACAATAATTTAAAATATCTTCACGAAAAGCTCGGAGAGAAATACCGGCCTGCCCCGCTTTTGGAACAGTATGTTAAAGCAGGAAGACTTGGTAGAAAGACAGGACGAGGCGTTTACGATTATCGGAATCCTGTGAAATCATAGTTGAAATGGAAAGAGAGGAGCTGCAATGAGGGAAGCGGTCATCGTTGATGCAGTGAGAACACCGATAGGAAGATACAATGGCAGTTTGCGTCATATTCGGCCGGATGATTTAGCAGCGGTCGTTATTAAAGCATTGGTTGAGCGCAATCCGCGAGTTTCCCCTGAGTGTATTGAGGAAGTTATCATGGGGAATGCCAACCAAGCAGGGGAAGATAACCGAAATGTTGCCAGAATGGCCGGTTTGCTCGCTGGTTTGCCCGTAGATGTGGCAGGAACGACAATGAACAGGCTTTGCGGTTCTGGTTTAGATGCGGTAAATTATGCTGCCAGAGCCATCATTGCAGGGGAAGGCGATATCTTCATTGCTGGAGGTACGGAGAGCATGACGCGCGCGCCTTTCGTGATGGCAAAGGCAAATAAGGAGTTTCCAAGAGGAAACATGGAAATGTTCGATACGACGATTGGATGGCGTTTCATCAATTCAAGACTGGAAGAACGCTACGGGACGGACAGCATGCCGCAAACGGCGGAAAATGTTGCGAAAAGGTATGGCATTTCTCGCACCGCACAGGATGAGTTTGCAGCAAAGAGTCAGCTTCGTGCACAAATAGCAATGGAGACAGGAAAATTCAAGGATGAAATTATTCGTGTAATCAGTGTCGATCATAAAGGGAATGAATCTGTCATCGAAAGAGATGAGCACCCTCGTCCAGGAACAACTGCGGAAAAATTGGCTCGTCTTAAGCCTTTATTTGACAATGGCACCGTAACAGCCGGAAATGCTTCCGGTGTTAATGACGGGGCTTCTGCGCTTCTATTAACGAGCAGGGAAAAAGCAGAAGAACTTGGATTAGAACCCCTTGCTCTCTATAAGGCTTCAGCTGTCGCTGGGCTCGAACCTTCCATCATGGGAATGGGACCAGTTTACGCTGCCCAAAAGGCATTGCGCCGAGCAAAGCTTTGTATAGAAGATATAGGGTTAATGGAGTTGAACGAGGCTTTTGCTGCACAATCGATTGCATGCATAGAAGAACTTGGAGTGAATGCTACTAAGGTGAATGTGAATGGTGGTGCAATTGCTTTTGGCCATCCGCTTGGTGCAAGCGGGGCAAGAATCCTGACAACGCTTGTCCATGAAATGAAGCGCAGTGGAGAAAAGTTTGGCATGGCAACAATGTGTGTCGGCGTTGGGCAAGGAATTGCAACAATTATTGAAAATATAGGAGAGAAGCGATGAAAAATATTCTTACACAAAAAGAAAATGGAATTGCCTATATTACCATTAACCGTCCGGAAATTTACAATTGCTTCAATTATGAAACGCTTGGGGAGCTAGGAGAGACAGTTGAGAGCCTGCATCATGACAATGAAACAAAAGTGGTGATTTTTACCGGTGCTGGTGAGAAGGCTTTTAGTGCAGGGGCAGACTTAAAGGAGCGGAAAAATCTGACCTCAGATGAGGTTATTCGCAATGTGCACAAAATCCGCGATGTCTTTCAAGCGGTATCAGAATTGCCTCAGCCGACCATTGCTGCAGTGAATGGTGTCGCTTTCGGAGGCGGCTTTGAACTCATATTAGCCTGCGATTTCAGGATTGCATCGAGCAATACACTCATGGGTTTAACTGAAGTAAGCTGGGGAATTATCCCCGGGGCTGGAGGGACCCAACGTCTTACAAGGCTGATCGGTGAAATGAGGGCAAAAGAGCTTATTCTTACAGCAAGAAAAATTCGTGGAGAAATGGCAATGGAGCTTGGCATCCTTACTAGTATGGTCGAAGCCGGCAAGGTAATGGAAGCTTGTCGGGAATTGGCAGAAGAAATCATGCAAAATGCACCGATTGCTGTAAGGCAAGCGAAATACGCTATTAGTAGAGGCTCTGGGGTCACTCTGGAAACAGGACTCGCTATTGAGACAAAGGCATATGAAGTGACGATTCCAACAAAAGACAGGACCGAGGCGCTCCAAGCATTCAGCGAAAAGCGCAAGCCGGTTTTTACGGCGCAATAATGGAAAAATCCATAGAGAGAGACTCTATGGATTTTTTCATTTCTAAAGTAGTGATAATATTGTAAAATATCTTATAACGGTTTCTTTCCGTCTAATAAAAATAAAGGATGATTATAGTTTGAACACAAGGTCGATGATATTTACACTTTATGGTGATTATATTTACCATTATGGAAGCAAAATTTGGATTGGCAGCCTCATTCGCTTATTGAATGAATTTGGCCATAACGACCAGGCAGTAAGGGCGGCTATATCCCGAATGAATAAGCAGGGTTGGGTGCAGGCCGAGAAGGTCGGCAATAAAAGCTATTACTCTCTCACTCCTAGAGGTCAGAAGCGGATTGATGAGGCTGGCAAGCGGATATTCAAGCTTAAACCAGAGCAATGGGACGGAAAATGGCGCATCCTTATGTACAGCATTCCAGAAGAAATCCGTAATATTAGGGATGAACTTAGAAAGGAATTGATTTGGAGCGGTTTTGGCTCGATGTCTAACAGTTTTTGGATATCTGCGAACAGTTTGGAACGCGAGGTCCATGATTTGATAGAAAAATATGATATTACGCAATACGTTGATTTTTTCCTTGCGGAGTATAAGGGACCTCATGAAAACCAACGCATTGTTGAGAAAAGCTGGAATCTAGAAGAAATCAATATGCGATATCAGGACTTTATAGGTGAATATAGTCAAAAATACATCATCGATAAAAATAAAATAGCAAAAGGAAGCATGACGGAAGCACAGTGTTTTGTAGAACGGGCAAAATTGGTACATGAGTACCGGAAATTCCTGTTTTATGATCCAGGACTGCCGGAGGAACTGCTTCCGGATAAATGGTTAGGGAGCCATGCCGCCTCACTTTTCAGCGAATACTATAAAGAGCTTGCAGAACCTGCTTCCCGCTTTTTTGAATCTGTATTCAGTGAAGGAAACGAGCTCAAAAATAAAAATGCAAATTATGATGTATTGGATCACCCCTATATTTTAGAATAATTGTGTTTAAAAGGACTTTTCCTTGCTAAGCGTATAACATGAAAGAGTAAGAATCATATGTTACCTTTGTGGAATAAGAAAAAGGAAGGAGAAATGACTTTGGTTAACGGTGATGCAAAAAAAGAAGAGATTCTTCAAGCTTTTCATTTTCGGCATGCAACAAAGGAGTTTGATCCCTCAAGAAAGATTCCGGAAGAAGACTTTGACTTTATTCTAGAGACGGGAAGATTATCTCCAAGCTCTTTTGGCTTCGAGCCATGGAGATTTCTAGTGATTGAAAGCAAGGAACTGCGCGAGAAAATCCGCAATACCGCATGGGGCGCCTACGGTAAGCTTCCGGAGGCAAGCCATTTTGTTGTCATCCTTGCCCGGACGATAAAGGATACAAAATATGATACTGATTATTTGAAGGACCACTTTTCAAAGGTAAAAGAACTGCCTAATGATATGATGGAGAAATACTTAGAGAGAATTGAGGAATTTCAAAAAGAAGATTTTCGATTGCTCGAAGGAAATCGGCCGCTTTTTGATTGGGCATCAAAACAGACATATATTGCTTTGGCCAATATGATGACAGCTGCAGCACAAATAGGTGTGGATTCCTGTCCGATTGAGGGATTCAATTCGGATAGCATGAATCAGCTTCTCGAGGAAGAGGGATTGCTGGAAGATGGTCATTTTAAGATTTCAGTAATGGTTGCCTTTGGCTACAGAGTAAAGGAACCAAGAGAAAAGACCCGCCGTCCATTTGAGGATGTAGTAAAAAGGGTTTAAAGGAAAACCGAACGGCAGCGGCTTTGGATTGGCCGCTGCCTATTTTTATTTGGATAGCTCCTCTTTATACTCCTTTCCTTTTTGAACGTATGTATCAATGGACAGCTGTATCAGTTCTAAATCTTTTTCTCCTATTTCCCTAATGACCTTTCCTGGTGAACCGACTACAAGCGATCGCGGTGGAATAACTTTACCAGCAGGGATAAGGGTGTTTGCCCCAATAATGCACTCTTCACCGATGACTGCTCCGTCAAGAATGGTGGAACCCATCCCGATGATGCATCGGTTATGGATCCTACAGCCATGAAGAATCACATTATGCCCGACTGTTACTTCGTCTCCAATTTCAAGTGGGGACCCTTCGTAAAGATGGCATGTTGCATTGTCTTGGATACTACAGCTCTTGCCAATAGTAATGGTATCTTCATCTCCACGCAAAACAGCGTTAAACCAAACGCTTGAATTTTCTCCGATTACTACATCTCCAATAATATGGCATCCAGGGGCTTGGAATACTGTTTCATGAACAGATGGCTGTTTTCCATTATAGGAAAGAATCAAAATGACCACTCCTTTTCTTAATTGTCAAAATCTTAAAATTAGTATAACATTAATTTAGCGAAGGAGGAATTTTTGTGAATGGAATAACCTCAATTCTAGGAATTCATTATCCTATTATCCAAGGTGGAATGGGGAATATCAGCAACGCTATTTTAACAGCAGCTGTCTCTGAAGCAGGCGGCCTTGGAACAATAGGAGCAGGAACGATGACGGCAGATGAAGTAGAAAAAATAATTATAGAAACAAAGAAGTTGACAGAAAAGCCATTCTCTTTAAATGTTGCGCTCAGTGTGTCGCCCAACCCTATGGCAATCCTAAAGCTTGCGGTAAAACACAGGCTTGCTGTTGTAACGCTCTCGGCAGGCAATCCTGCCCCATTCATCGGTAAACTTCATGATGAAGGAATAGTAGTGATTACCGTTGTGGCATCTGTTAAGCAGGCGGAAAAAGCAGAAAAAGCTGGTGCTGATATTCTTGTAGCGGAGGGCTTTGAAGCGGCAGGTATCAATTCCGCTTTGGAAACAACCACCCTTGCCTTGATTCCGCAGATTTTGAACAGAGTGAACATCCCTTTAGTTGCGGCCGGGGGAATTGGAGATGGAAAAGGACTTGCTGCAATGCTCTGTCTCGGTGCTAGCGGAGTCCAAATGGGTACAAGGTTTATCGCAACAAAGGAAGCCCCTTTTCATGACTCATACAAGCAGAAATTATTAGATGCAAATGACCATGGAACAGTGATTGTAGGCCGCTCAGTCGGAAAAATACGGAGGCTTCTGGACACATCCTATGCGCATTGTTTGCTCCAAAGAGAAGCGGAAGGGATAACACCTGAAGTCTTTGCCGACTTGACGACAGAGGAAATACATAAGAAAGGAGCACTAGAAGGCAAGGAAGATGAAGGGTTCATGAATGGCGGACAGGTTTCAGGATTGATTACGGATATTCCTTCCGTTGCCGAACTTCTCGACCGGATGATGGAGGAGGCAAGGGCGGCGCTTTCCGCAGCAGGAAACAAGATAGGATAAAAACATGCTTTTACAAGCATGTTTTTTATTTTGAAAAAAAATGCTTGCTTGTCATGGCAGAAGGTGGTTTAATTAAAAACAAAAAATCATAAGATACTAAATTTTTTGAATATATTGACATCAATTCTTCGTGGTGTTAATATAACGTTGTATTTACGGTGTGGAAGCTTACTATCATATGTTAACAGCGTAATCAAAAATAAGTATCATTCGGCAAATGTATTGCTTGTCGGAAGAATATTAAGGGGGATGGGAATGAGAAAACCAGTTAAGGCGATTTCACTAGTTCTAGCAGGCGTTATCATGCTGGCAGGGTGTGGCGGAAAAGAAGTGACAAGTGAAAATGGCAAGAAGGAAAAAATGGTGAGTGTTGGAATTACGCAATTTGCAACGCATCCTTCCCTTGATGCTGCTACGAAAGGTTTTAAAGAGGCAATGGCTGAAAAAGGGTTTAAGGAAGGCAAGAATGTAGATTATGACTTCCAAAATGCCCAGGGAGACCAGAATAATACTTCGACAATTGCAAACAATTTTGTCGGGGACAAGGTTGACCTCATTTTTGCGAATGCTACGCCTAGTGCTACTGCAGCACTGAATGCAACAAAAAATATTCCTATCATTTTCACTTCGGTGACGGACCCTGTTGGCTCCGGATTAGTAGAATCATTAGACAAGCCTGGCGGAAATATCACCGGTACAACGGACAATCATCCTGATGCTACGAAAAAGACGATTGAGTTTATTACAGAGGAAATAGGAGCAAAGAAAATCGGCGTGATATATAACACCGGCGAACAGAATTCCGAGGTTCAGTTAAAAGAGGTGAAGAAACTTGCAGAAGCGAATGGAGCGAAGGTGACGGAAGCTTCCATCTCTACAACAGCAGAAGTCAAACAGGCCGCAGAGTCGCTCGTAGGAAGAGTGGATGCAATTTATATTCCTACAGATAACACGGTAGTTTCTGCTTTAGAATCCGTCATTTCGGTTGCAAATAATAAAAAGATTCCTCTTTTTGTAGGAGAACTGGACTCAATGAAACGTGGGGCTGTTGCTGCTAGCGGTTTTGATTACTATGATATCGGTTACCAGTCAGGATTGATGGCGGCGGAAATCTTGTCCGGAAAGAAAAAGGTTTCAGAGCTGCCTGTGGAACTCCCAGTATCTCTGACACTTACTATCAACAAGAAAGCTGCAGAGGCACAGGGTGTAGAAGTGAAGGAAGAATGGGGAAAAGAAGCGAAATTTTTTGAGGAATAGAGAAAGGATGATCAGCATTGTTCACTGCGATATTTGGAGCGTTTGAATCTGGCATTATATATGCCATTATGGCTCTTGGAGTCTATTTATCCTTTCGAGTTTTGGACTTTCCTGACTTGACGGTGGACGGCAGTTTTGTTACAGGAGCTGCCGTTGCAGCAATCATGATCATCAACGGCGTGAATCCGTATGCTGCTACTCTTGCTGCGCTTCTTGCAGGTTTCGCAGCAGGTTGCTTAACCGGAATCATTCATACTGCTGGAAAAGTAAATGCACTACTTTCTGGGATTCTGATGATGATCGCCCTCTTCTCCATTAATTTAAGAATAATGGGGAAAGCGAACCTTCCTCTGCTTAATAGCGAAACTGCCATGACTTCTGTTAGCGGCTTTGCTGAAAAAACTGGATTGGATGGTGTTCTCAATGGCATTTTGATGAAAGCAGGACTAGGAGAAAACCTGCCAAAATCTTGGGGAATCATTCTTTCGATGGTCATAGTCACCCTTGCAATAAAATTTCTCCTTGATGCATTTCTGAAGACAGAAGTAGGGCTGGCCATAAGAGCGACAGGTGATAATAAGAGAATGATTCGAAGCTTTTCCTCGAACACCGGTTTGATGACCATTCTTGGTTTAGGCCTGTCCAATGCATTGGTTGCTTTTTCAGGTGCTCTGATTGCCCAACAAGGAGGTTTTGCTGATTCGGGAATGGGAATTGGGATGATCATCATTGGATTGGCATCTGTCATTATTGGCGAGGCCATTTTCGGGACAAAATCGATTGCCAGGACTACCCTTGCGGTCATTGGCGGAGCCATTATATATCGTCTTGTTGTCACGGTTGCACTAAGAATAGAGTTCCTCCAGCCGGGGGATATGAAATTGATTACCGCGGTTATTGTGGTCATCGCATTGACCACACCGAAAATAGCCTCAGCATATAAGGAAAAGAAACGAAGGATCAGCCGGCGTTTGGAAGGGTTTGCTCCAATCTCCGTTCCTGCAGGAAGGAAGGGTGAAACTAGTGCTACAGTTAAATCAGATTAACAAGATTTTTAATGAAGGGACACCTGATGAGAAAGTGGCATTGAACAATATTAACCTTACACTTGAAGAAGGTGATTTCGTCACTGTCATTGGCAGTAATGGTGCTGGTAAATCAACCCTGATGAACATGATCTCCGGGGTGCTCCAACCTGATCATGGTTCGGTACTGCTGGGCGGGAAAGATGTAACCTACTTGACGGAGTACAGACGATCTAAATGGATCGGGCGTGTTTTCCAAGACCCTATGGCAGGCACAGCTCCAACAATGACGATTGAAGAAAACCTTTCCATTGCATACAGCAGGAATAAAATCCGGACATTAAAAAGAGGTGTTACCAAAAAAAGGCGGGAATATTTCAAAGAAGTATTGGAATCTTTGCACCTTGGTTTAGAAGAAAGGCTTTCAGCGAAAGTGGGACTTCTGTCAGGAGGTGAGAGGCAGGCACTTTCGCTTCTAATGGCAACTTTCACAGAACCTTCTGTCTTGCTCCTTGATGAACATACGGCCGCTCTAGACCCATCAAGAGCGGAACTGATTACGGGACTGACAAAAGAAATCGTCGGAAAATACGGACTAACTACCATTATGGTGACACATAATATGCAGCAGGCCATTGATCTCGGCAATAAACTAATTATGATGGATAAAGGTCAGATTATCCTTGAAGCAGATGAAAAGGAGAAGGAAAAGTTAACGATTGAAGATTTACTTAACGAGTTTCAGCGAATTAGAGGTATAAAAATGTCGAGTGACAGAGCCCTGCTAAGCTGATGATTGTCGGTGCTTCCTTTTAGGAAGGCCGGCTTTTTTTAGATTAAAACGAAACTAACGCATAAATTAAAATTATATTACAATTGTTTTTTGAAAATATTAAAATTTCTTACAATTTATTGACTAATCGTTTAACGTGATGTTATGATATCGTTAAATAAACGTTATACATATAAACATGGTGAAAAGGTGGGATGGAATGCGAAATGGATTTGGAGTCGGTATTTCAGCCGATATGGAAGTGACCGTAACGCCAGATATGTTTGCTAGTTTCAATGGTGAACTTGTTCATCCTGTCTACTCTACTGTATCGATGGTTTACCACATGGAATGGGTTTCGAGACAGACAATCCTTTCCCATCTGAAAGATCATGAAGAAGGGATGGGAGGGGCAGTTGCCATCAAGCATGTCGCTCCATGTATGGAAGGGGACATTATAAAATTTACTGCTACTGTTACCTCATATCGAAAAGACACTGTTATTACGAAGGTAAGAGCAGAATGCCAAGGCACTCTTGTCGGACATGGAGAGGTAAAGCAAGTAATATTGCGAAAAGATAAGATTGCCAGTTTCATAGACAGAAAAAATTAAATTTTTATTATTTGAAAGCGCTAACATTACTTAACGCATTAAAGGGGGAAACAAGTGGATATGTTTGAGAAAATAAATGAGCATGAACAAGTTGTCTTTTGTAATGATGAATCAACAGGTTTGAAAGCTATCATCGCCATTCATAGCACAAGTCTTGGCCCTGCGCTTGGAGGCTGCAGGATGTATCCATATACATCAGTAGACGATGCACTAGAAGATGTTCTAAGACTGTCAAAAGGGATGACGTATAAATGTGCAGCAGCAGATGTCGATTTCGGAGGAGGAAAGGCGGTTATTATCGGCGATCCTGAGCGAGACAAAAGCCCTGAATTGTTTCGTGCTTTCGGGCAATTTGTGGAGTCAATCAATGGGCGTTTTTATACAGGAACCGATATGGGAACAAGTCCCGAGGATTTCATCCATGCGCTAAAGGAAACCAATTGCATAGTAGGTGTGGATGAAGCTTATGGGGGCAGCGGAGATTCCTCCGTTCCCACTGCCCAAGGAGTAATCTATGGGCTTCAGGCTACAGGCAAGGCAGTTTGGGGAAGCGAGGACCTTTCCGGAAAGTCATATGCGATACAAGGTCTAGGAAAAGTAGGCTTCAAAGTGGCGGAAGTGCTGCTGGAACATGGAGCTGACCTTTATGTTACAGATATTAATGAGGCGGCCATCGATAGTATTACGAAAAAAGCACGGAAAATGGGCGCAGGCATTAAGGTTGTAAAACGTGACGAAATTTATTCACAGCCTGCCGATGTATTCGTTCCTTGTGCCCTTGGTGGAATTCTAAATGATGATACAATCGACGAGCTAAAGGTAAAAGCAGTTGCCGGTTCGGCTAATAACCAGCTAAAGGAAGAAAGACATGGTAAATCACTTCAGGATCTGGGAATTCTTTATGCACCAGACTATATCGTTAATGCAGGAGGGCTCATTCAAGTCGCGGATGAACTATATTCTCCTAATAAGGAGCGTGTCTTAAGAAAGACAAAGGCTATCTATACCTCCTTGCTGAACGTATACAAGCAAGCAGAAAAAGAAGGTATTACTACCGTTAAGGCTGCCAATCTATTTTGTGAAGACAGAATTGAAGCGAGAACGAGAAGAAACAGTTTCTTTTCTCATATGAAAAGGCCGAAATGGGCTGTCAGGCTATAAGAAGAACTAACAGAATAATCATGGTGGACTTCAATATGATAAAAGTCTAAGTTGGAGGTGGTCTTATGGAGGAGCAATTCCCCATCTTAACCATTATGGATGCTAACGGGCATATTGTATCCAAGAATGATGAAGCCCTTGTGACCGTGGACAGGGTCAAGGAGTTTTATCAGGCGATGGTGAAAATACGCTTGTTTGATAAAAAAGCAGTAAGCTTGCAGCGTCAAGGACGAATAGGTACTTATGCACCATTTGAGGGACAGGAAGCAGCACAGGCAGGAAGTGCGCTTGCACTAGAAAACAGCGACTGGATGTTTCCAACTTACCGTGATCACGGAGCTGCAATACTATTTGGGCATTCATTGAAGAATATACTGCTGTTTTGGAATGGAAGAAATGAAGGCTGCATACCGCCTGAAGGGAAGAATATCTTCCCGCCTGCCATTCCGATTGCTACGCAGATTCCCCATGCAGCAGGTGCGGCGCTTGCTGAAAAGAAAAAAGGAACGAAAAACGCCGCTATTTGCTATTTCGGCGATGGAGCAACTTCTGAAGGTGATTTCCATGAAGGTTTAAATTTCGCTAGTGTGTTCCAATCACCAGTTGTCTTTTTTTGCCAAAATAATCATTATGCTATTTCCGTTCCAGTGACTAAACAAATGAATTCACCTACCATTGCGCAAAAAGCATTATCTTATAGTATTCCTGGAGTAAGAATCGATGGAAACGATGTCTTTGCGGTTTATTCTGAGACGAGGCGAGCGCTTGAAAGAGCAAGACGCGGCGAGGGACCGACATTAATTGAGGCGGTAACTTGGCGATATGGCGCACATACAACGGCGGATGATCCAACAAAATACCGAGATCAGTCGGAAAGCAACAACAAGCGAAAGGAAACAGACCCGCTGCTACGCCTTGAAAGGTGGCTGAAGCAGCATGGCTCCTATGAGGATAGCTGGGTTCGGGAAATAGAAAATGTCGCAGGGGATGAAATTGATCGCGCAATTCGGGAGATGGAGAGTTCTCCAATCGCTGATCCTGCTGCAATTTTTGATTACGTATTCGAAACGCCTACTTGGACGATTGAGAGGCAAAAAGCGGAATATATTAAACTTTTGCGAGGAGGTGCCAAATGAAGGCCGCATTAATGACAAAAAATCTGACGCTTATTCAGGCGATAACAGATGCACTTGATGTCATCCTTGAATCTAGAGAGGAAGTTGTCCTTCTAGGGGAGGATATCGGTGTCAATGGAGGTGTCTTTCGTGCTACTGCCGGCTTGCAGGAGAAATACAGTGAAGACCGAGTGATGGATACACCACTGTCGGAAGCAGGTTTTGTCGGTGCAGCGGTCGGCCTAGCGGTGAACGGTTTTCGGCCTGTTGTGGAAATACAGTTCCTAGGATTCATTTATCCTGCTTACGAGCAAATTATGACGCATGTTTCAAGGCTCAGAATGCGGACGATGGGGCATTATCATGTACCGATGGTTATTAGGGCTCCGTATGGTGCGGGTGTAAGGGCGCCTGAAATTCATTGCGATAGTACAGAATCGCTTTTTACCCATATGCCAGGGATCAAGGTTGTCTGTCCGTCAACTCCATATGATGCAAAAGGACTTTTAATTGCTGCGATTGAAGATAACGATCCAGTACTTTTCCTTGAACCGATGAGAAGCTATCGAGCAGCAAAAGAAGAAATACCAGAAGGGGTTTACAGGGTCGAGATTGGAAAAGGAAAGAAGTTAGCAGAAGGCAGGGATGTCACTGTTATTGCTTGGGGAGCGATGGTACCCATTGCCATGAAAGCAGCAGAGAGCATGAAGCATAAAGGGATAGGTTGTGAAGTTCTTGACCTAAGGACATTATACCCCTTAGATAAAGACTTGGTAATCGAATCTGTCCAGAAAACGGGAAGAACCGTCATCGTCCATGAAGCTCACGAAACAGGCGGTATTGGAAATGATCTCGTTTCACTCATAAATGATGAGGCTTTTCTTTATCAAAAAGCACCTGTATCGAGAGTGACAGGATTTGATACCCCTGTCCCTTATTTCGGATATGAGGATCATTACTTGCCTACACCTAGGCGTGTTGAAGCAGCAATTGAAAAAGTAATGAGATTTTAGGAGGTGCGAATATAGTGGAAGTAAAGCTTCATGATATAGGAGAGGGAATGACGGAAGCGGATATAAATTGTTATTTGGTGAAACCTGGGGATGTGGTTAAGGCTGATGAACCTCTCATTGAAGTACAGACAGATAAAATGACAGCAGAAATTCCTTCTCCAATTGCCGGGATAGTCCGTGAAATACTAAAGAAGCCCGGCGAGACCGCAAAGGTGGGGGAAACGCTTCTTATATTGGGAGCGAGTGAGGAAACCGTTGATAAAAAGGAAATAACGGGCAGCACGCCGCCAAGAATTCTCGCATCACCATATACACGGAAAATTGCCCGGGAAAACACGATAAGTATCGAGGAAGTTACAGGCACTGGTCCTGCCGGAAGAATTACAGAGGGTGATGTTTTACAGCTGGTAGAAAAGCGGAAGAATGAGGTTTCGAGGATTTCAAAACCTGCTTCCGAAAAGGTTACGAACTCTTCGGAACCTATAACCGAAACCCTTTCGGAAGGTTCAGAACCCGTATTTGAACGGAGCCATAGGGAAAATGCAGCGCAGCAGCTTCAAAAAGATGAGAATGTCAAATTGCCATTTCGAGGACGGCGTAAAGCTATTGCCAAAAAAATGGTCCAGTCCCTATATACTATTCCGCATTGCACTCATTTTGAAGAAATCGATATGACAGAATTAATGCTGCTGAGAGAGCAATTGAGAGAGCATAATCGGCAAGTATCGGCAACGGCTTTCTTCATGAAAGCATTATCGGTAGCCTTGAGGGAGTATCCTGTATTTAATGCAAGGTTGGACGAGGAAAGAGAAGAGATTGTTCTATTGAAAGAACATCATTTAGGGGTTGCGGTGGATGCGCCTGATGGATTGGTTGTTCCGGTACTTCACAATGTGGAGCGCAAGAGCGTTGGAGAGATTCATCAAGAATGCAAGGCAGTGACGAAACAAGCGCTAGACGGCACGCTTTCGCTTAAGGCAACAGCCGGCGGTACTTTTACAATCAGCAATGTTGGACCGCTCGGAGGGAGTATTGGAGCTACGCCGATTATCCAGCATCCCCAAACTGCGCTTATCTCCTTTCATAAGACGAAGAAAAGACCTGTTGTCATCAAAAATGATGAAATTGCTGTCCGTTCGATGATGAATATATCGATGTCCTTTGATCACCGTGTTGCCGACGGAGCAACAGCCGTTGCATTCACAAATCGTTTCAGAGAACTAATAGAAAATCCGAATTTATTGGTTTTGGAGTTGAGATAATGGTTGTTGGCGAACTAGCGCATGAACGGGAACTTATCATCATTGGCGGTGGACCAGGGGGATATCATGCTGCCATTCGAGCGGCGCAGCTTGGCAAACAAGTAACATTGGTGGAGAAGTCCCTGCTCGGAGGCGTATGCCTGAATAAAGGCTGTATCCCTTCCAAAGTGTATACACATGCTGCAGAAAGATATCATGATGCAAAACGAAATAAAGAACTCGGAATTCTAACCTCCCAAATCACCATAGAACTTACGAAGCTTGCAGACTATAAAAATAGAATGATAAGTCAGCTTCGTGAAGGTGTGAAGTCATTATGCAGAGAAAACAAGGTGGAGATCCTGAAAGGAAATGCGTTTTTCCTATCGGATGACAGAATTGGCGTAGAAGAGGGGGATTGCTATGAAGTATATCGTTTTACTTCCGCGATTATCGCCACAGGAGGGGTGCCGCGCAGCTTGGAAGGGGCTCCTACAGATGACTCGAGAATCTTCAATGCTTGGAATATCTTCGAGCTGACAGAAGTCCCTCATTCTCTTATCGTCATGGGAGATGATTACATTGCGCTTGAAACAGCGATGGCATTCCGCTCATTCGGTTCTGACGTAACCATCATTTTACCTGAAGGAAAAAGTGGCTGGGATTTTGATGCATCGATCAACCGAGAACTTACAAGAGTTCTGAAAAAATCAGGTATCACCGTTTTGAAGAATACAAGTTCAATCAAAGTGATAGCTGACAAGGATGATATTTCCGTTAGTTTAATGAATGAGACGAAACAAAAACTGTTCACGGGAACGCATCTTTTCTATTCACTTGGCATCGAGCCAAATATAGATCATTTAGGAATCAACCGGATAGGTATCGAGCTTTCAGAGGATGGTTTTATCCTCACAGATTCCTCATGTAGAACTTCCATTCCTCATATTTATGCTGTTGGGGATGTAGCTGGAGGAAAGGCGCTTGCTTCAAAGGCGATCAGACAAGCAAAGGTTGCTGCAGAAAAGATTGGTGGGGAAAAAAGTGAAGAAGATTTTACTTATCTGCCAACAGTCGTGCAGACAATTCCTCCTATTGCAGTGGTCGGTTTGACGGAAGAAGAAGCAATTGAGAAAGGGTTTCAAGTAGGGACAGGAGAATTCCCGATTGCTTCAAACGGATATGCTTCGATTCTTGGGAAAAAAGAAGGATTGGCGAAAATTATTTTTGATAAGAGAACGGATTCCCTTTTAGGTGTTCACCTCATGGGGCAAGGTGCAGTCGAGATGATCTCAAATGGAATCACCGCACTGGAGATGGCAGCAAGACATGAGGATATTATCTTTCCGTCTTACCCTCATCCAAGCGTGAATGAAGCTTTTCTTGAAGCAGCAGAAGCCTTGAAAGGTAGCGCTATCCATCTACTCCCGAAAAAACAAGGCGTGAAAGTATAGTTGTACTGCTTTATCGCATAACAGTATTATAGCTTTACATCATGCTCTTGAGAAAAGTAGATGGATAATTGTAAAATAATTTGGAATATTTATAAAATAAAAGGAGGCGACAGTATGCAGAAGGTAACAAATTTAACAGGGATGACACAAAAGGATTTCTTTCCGGTTAAAGAAGTTGATTACCTTGAGCTTTATACAGGAAATGCAAAGCAAACCGCACACTATTTCCAGACTGCTTTCGGGTTTAAGGTCGTGGCCTATTCAGGGCTTGAAACAGGAAATCGCGAAACGGTTTCCTATGTTTTACGCCAGGAGAAAATCAGGCTTGTTATAACAGGCTCGTACACGGAAAGCAGCAGAGTAGCAGCGTTTACAAAAAAGCATGGTGATGGAGTCAAGGATATTGCTCTTACTGTTGAGGATGTGGAGGAAGCATATAAAGCAGCGGTGAGCCGAGGGGCAATTGAAGTGCAGCCTCCTATGGAAGTGAATGATGAGGATGGGACAGTAAAAAAGGCTGTTATCGGTACATATGGTGACACCATCCATACGCTTGTAGAACGGAAAAACTATCAAGGTATATTTCTTCCAGGGTTTGTATCCTATAGTACCACGGTTTCCAATGAAGAAGTTGGTCTAATCGGAATTGACCATGTCGTTGGGAATGTCGAGAGAATGGAAGAATGGGTGAATTATTACGCAAATGTTATGGGATTCAAGGAAATGAAGCATTTTTCCGACAAGGATATCACGACGGAATATTCTGCCCTCATGTCAAAGGTAATGCATAATGGAGGTCGGATTAAGTTTCCAATCAATGAACCCGCAGAAGGGAAGCGCAAATCGCAAATCCAAGAATATCTCGACTTTTATAATGGGCCTGGTGTTCAGCATCTGGCTGTATTGACGGAGGATATTGTTAGCACTGTAGCTGCTCTAAGGAAAAATGGAGTGGAATTTCTTCAAACTCCTGATTCTTACTATGACATGCTATCGGAACGGGTTGGCGAGATTGATGAAGAAATAGAGAAGCTTCGCGAGCTTAGTATTCTTGTCGATCGGGATGATGAAGGTTATCTTTTGCAAATTTTTACGAAGCCAATTGTCGACCGTCCGACATTATTCATTGAAATTATCCAACGCAAAGGCGCCCGAGGTTTTGGTGAGGGGAACTTCAAAGCGCTGTTCGAATCAATTGAACGAGAACAAGAAAGACGTGGAAACTTGTAATGATGACTAGGGGGGCAAATGCTCCCTTTTCGTCATGAACAATAGGAGGAAGAGTATGACGATTAAACCACGGGAGGAAATTGTTCCAATTATGCCATATGCCCTTGGCGATTCAGTCGAGGAAGTAAGGCGTCAATACGGGATAGATAATGTCAGGAGAATGTCTGAAAATGAAAATGTTTATGGCTTCTCTCCGCTTGTAAAGGAAGCATTAGCTCAGGAAGCAGCTAGTCTTCATCGATATCCGAATGGAATGGCGATAGAGCTTGTTCAAAGGCTGTCCAGCTTTTATAGGGTAGAGGAAAACCAGATTCTTGTGGCAAACGGGTCGGAGGAAATTATCCGGCTTATCGTGCGCGCCTATCTTAATCATAGTGAGGAAGCCATTATGGCTGATTTAACCTTCCCGCGTTATAGAACAAATGTTTTGATAGAAGGTGGTAAAGCGGTAACCGTGCCATTGAGGGAGGGGAGGCATCATCTTGAAGCGATGATTGATGCGGTGAACGAAAGGACTAAGGTGATTTTCGTCTGCAATCCGAATAATCCAACTGGTACGATAATTAGGAAAAAGGAACTTTTCCAGTTCCTTTCCGCTATTCCATCTCATGTTCTGGTTATTCTCGATGAAGCATACTTTGAATATGTTCAATGTGATGATTACCCCGACTCCATCTCGCTGCTGCAGCAAATGAAAAATCTTGTGATATTGAGGACTTTTTCGAAAATCTATGGGCTTGCGGGGCTGCGTATAGGATATGGAATAATGAATAGTGAAATTAACAACAACCTCCACAAAGTAAGGGAAGTCTTTAATGTAAACTGCATGGCGCAGGCTGCTGCATCTGCTGCATTAGCTGACAAGGAGTTCGTTTTGGAGGTTACAAAGAAGAATGCAGTGGAACGGAAATTTTTAAAAGGTGCTTTTGAGCAATTAGGGATGGAATGTTACGATTCGGAAACAAATTTCCTTTTTGTGAAAGCTAATCCCAACGAGATAATGAGGCTGAAAGAGAACGGTGTACTCGTAAGGCCATTTGCGATGAAGTCCGGTGGCACTTTGGATTCTTTCAGGATAACGATTGGAACAAGGGAAGATAACGAATATGCAATTGCTGTGCTGCAAAGCCTTCAGGAAAGAGTGGTATGAAAAATGGAAATTAATCCGGCATCACTGCAATGGAAAGATGCTTATAAGCTTCTTGTAGGTTCTATCCTGCCGCGACCCATCGCTTTTGTTTCAACCACCAATGCTTATGGTCAAGATAATCTTGCTCCTTTTAGCTTCTTTACTGCCATATGTGCGAACCCAATGATGGTTTGTTTTTCTCCAATGCGGAGGGGAAGCGATGGGAAAAAGAAAGATACATTACGTAATATTGAAGAAACAGGTGAGTTTGTCATTAATATCGTTGGAGAGCCACTAGTACAACAAATGCATGCATGCAGTGCAGAATTGCCATACAATGTTGATGAATTCGAAGCGGTTGGTCTCGGTAAAGAACGCAGCATAACGGTGAAACCTCCGCGGGTAAAAGAATCGCTAGTTCATCTAGAGTGTGTTTTGGACCAAGTCCTGCATTATGGCGAGGAGGCAGGGGGAGGCAGCCTTGTAATCGGCAAGGTGCTCCATGTTGCAGTCTCAAATGAACTATATAAAAACGGTCGAATCAATACAGAAAAATTAAATCCAGTTGGCCGAATGGCAGGAGCAGCCTATACACTGCCAATGGCAAAAATGTTTGAGATACAAAGAAAATAGGTGGAATCATGAAATTTTTAACATTTGTAGACAATGACGGGGCAAATCGAGCGGGCTTGCTGATTTCGGGTGATAGATTGATTGACATTCATCATAATTCAAATGGATTCCTGCCAGATAATATGCTTGATTTCCTTCGCGGCCAAGAGCAGTACATGGAATATATCCGCTCTAATCGTTCGTTATTGGAAAGCGGTATTACCTTTCGGCTACCGGATACTTCTTTAAATGCACCGCTACCTAATCCTGTTAGCATGAGAGACTTTTATTCTTTTGAGCAGCATGTGAAAACAGCCAGAAGTAATCGCGGGCTAGATATGGTGCCGGAATGGTATGAATTCCCCGTGTTTTATTTTTCTAACCACCTTGCCATCACCGGTCCAGAGGAGCAGATTTATTGTCCACCAGGCTGCTCCTGGCTTGATTACGAACTGGAAATCGCTTGCGTCATTGGAAAGGAAGGAAAAAATATTAAAAGAGAGGAAGCGGAAGAGTTTATTTTTGGCTATACGATCATGAATGACTGGAGTGCGCGGGATATTCAAAGAAAAGAAATGAAAGTCGGGCTTGGCCCTGCTAAAGGAAAAGACTTTTCGACATCAATAGGGCCTTATCTGATTACAAAAGATGAACTGCAAAGCAAGAAGTCTGGAAAAGGTTTTGATTTATCAATGGTTGCAAGGGTAAATGGAAAAGAACTTTCCAGAGGAAATACAAAGGATTTATATTATTCTTTCGCTGAAATGATAGAACGTGCTTCTCAGGGGACAACATTATACCCTGGTGAAATCATCGGTTCCGGAACTGTTGGCACAGGATGCATTCTTGAACTTGGCACTGATACGCATGGCTGGCTGGAACCAGGGGACTTGGTAGAACTTGAAATAGAAGGCTTAGGCGTCCTGAAGAATGAAATAGGGAAAGAAGGTGTCTAAATGTATTATCGAAAGCTTGGAGAGATTCCGAAAAAACGCCATACAATTTTCCGAAGAGAAGACGGGAATCTCTTTAGAGAGCAAGTAATGGGAACAAAAGGTTTCTCCGGAACCCAGTCCATTCTTTACCATCACCATATGCCGACAGAAGTAGCGGCATCTGAATATGTAGGGAGTTATTTGCCAGAGTATGAAGAACAAAGTTCCCTCCGGCATAGGCACTTTTTAACGGATAGAATGAAAAAATGCGGTGATGGACATACGAGTAGGGAATATTTGCTTGGGAATGAGGATTTGCTGATCGGGACAGCAATTATCACGGAACAGATGAAATGTTACATGAGAAATGGTGACGGTGATGAAATGTTCTATATTCACCACGGGTCAGGTATCATCGAAACGATGTTCGGAAGCATTCGCTATAAAGCGGGAGATTATATCATCATTCCAATCGGAACAGTATATAAGGTGATGCCGGATCAAGGGCAAACGACAAAAGCCCTATTTGTTGAATCCTTCAGCCAAATCACAACGCCGAAAAGATATCGGAATGAATATGGCCAGCTGCTAGAACATAGTCCGTTTTGTGAGCGGGATATTAGAGGACCGGAGAAGCTCGACACATTTACGGAAAAGGGCCATTTTGAAATACTGACGAAATCACGCGGACATTTGCACCGCCATATCCTGAACCATCATCCTTTTGATGTGGTTGGCTGGGATGGTTATTTGTATCCATGGGCGTTTAATATCTCCGATTTTGAACCGATTACCGGAAGGATCCATCAGCCGCCGCCAGTCCATCAGACTTTTGAAGGTCAGAATTTTGTTGTATGTTCTTTTGTACCGAGGCTATATGACTATCATCGTGAAGCCATTCCCGCGCCTTATTATCACAGCAATGTTAATAGCGACGAACTGCTTTACTATGTCGAAGGAAATTTCATGAGCCGCAAGGGCATCAAGGAAGGATCAATTACATTGCATCCAAGCGGAATCCCTCATGGCCCTCACCCGGGAAAAACAGAGGCGAGCATCGGTAAAAAAGAGACGCTTGAGCTAGCTGTGATGATCGATACCTTCAAACCGCTCCGCATTGTAAAAAAAGCGCAGGAAATAGAAGATGAAAGCTACATGTACTCATGGTTACCATCATAAATGATTACCCGTCTTGAAATATTAGCGAGTTCTTTTCCTTTAAAGGACCAACGATAGAATTTGCGCTATCGAACAAAAGAAGATAAAGAACAGTCCGTCCATGCTTTTTTAGGGCGGGCTGTTCTTTATTTCTTTTACGATGGTGGTAAAATAGCGAAGTTGACGAATTCCATTACCTGTCCCCACTTTATGTATATAGTCTAAAGCTATAAATATATTGACATATTGTATTGGTATTCTCATACTTAAATCAAATGATAATTCTGACTTTAAGAGCGAAGGAGGAGCCATGTATATTAAACCAGTGAAAGATATTTGGTCTGGGAGGACCGACAGTGAAACGGATATTCGCAGCTTCCGCTATCATCAGCAAGTAAAGATGATGGAAATTCAGGAAGATGGTGAGGGAGAAACTGCTTCAGCGCTACTGGGATTTTCTTGTGATGAAGGTGTTAGAAGAAATGAAGGAAGGCAAGGTGCAGCAAAAGCCCCACTTGCAGTAAAACAAGCATTGGCAAAATTGCCATGGCATTTGCCTGAAAGTGGGATAGTGTATGATGCAGGGAACATTGCTTGTGAAGGAATTAATATGGAAGAGGCGCAAGAAGAGTTAGGAAAAGCGGTATCTTCTTTGCTAAAGAAAAATATAACACCAATCATCATTGGCGGTGGCCATGAAACCTTTTATGGACATTATCAAGGGGCGAGAGAATATATTGGAGAAGATGCTAAGCTGGGGATTATCAATATCGATGCACACTTTGATATGAGGCCATATGATGCCCAAACCAGTTCAGGAACGATGTTCAGGCAAATTCTAGATCAAGACAAGCTTGCCAACTACCTATGCCTTGGGATACAGCAATCCGGTAATACTGCTGCACTTTTCGATGCAGCTGAACACTATGGAGTCAAATATTTGATGGAAGATCAAGTCTCTGATGGTAACCTTCAATCATTATTTATTGAAATTGATTCCTTTGTACAAAAATGCGATGCACTTATCCTGACGCTTTGCATGGATTCGATTGATTCCTCCTATGCCCCAGGTGTTAGTGCACCAACCCCATTTGGACTTCATCCAAAAATTGTTCGGAAACTGGTAGCCTATATCACTTCAATTAACAAAACACTGTCATTTGATTTATGTGAAGTGAATCCAGAGCTTGATGAGGGGGGGAAGACGGTTTCAGTGGCAGCAAATATGCTGCATACAGCAATGATGGGGTTTCACAAGATGAGAGGTGTATGAATGTGGCATTGGGAATTTTCCTGAGCATGGCACCTGTGAGCTTTGGTAACTTTATTCTGTTCAAAGTTTTTGAAAAAGAGGACGATGCTTCTGTAATGCCAGGCGGATATACAGATCATTGGCTTGGTGCAATTCCGAGTGCAAATATCTAATTTGTCTGGGAACGATTTCATAAACGACTTAAATTAATTGAAATAACGCAAGAAAGTGGCAGTTCCAAATGGATAATTTGGAGCTGCCACTTTCTTGCTAGAGTGGGGACTTTCTTCTTCCCTCTTTTTACTTTCATGTTTTTTTCATAAAACCGTAAAAATAAAAAGAACATGTTGGCTGTTATTACTCTTATAGTTATAAGGTATATATCCTGGATTGATTCTATAAGGGGAGAAAAACATGTTAAGAGAAATGCTGCTTGAGAAAATGGGGCTGAATTTGGAGAGAGCGCTTGAAAAATCTGTACAAAAGCTTCCGGTTATTTGGATTAGCGCTCTGGAGTGTACAGGGTGTAAAGAGGCGTTGATTAGGACAGAATATCCTTCACCTTCTAGTACATTGATGGACTTTTTTTCGTTTGAATACAGTGAGCTTTTATCAGCAGCAAGCGGCCAACAAATCGAAAACCATAAAAAATCTATTATGAAAGCGTTCGCAGGTGAGTATATTCTTATCGTTGAAGGAAGTGTTCCATTAAACAGTGAGTATTTGTTGGTTGCAGGTAAAAGTGTGCGTGAAGAGCTACGCTACGCTGCTTTTCATGCGAAGGCTGTTCTTGCGGTCGGAAGCTGTTCCTCATGGGGAGGTTTGCCGCAAGCGAGCCCAAATCCGACAGGTTCGGAAGATATTTCAGCACTAGTTCCCGACCACACACCGCTTGCTTTAATACCGGGATGCCCACCAATACCTGAAGTCATAACAGGTACGCTTTTATATCTTTATTTGCATGGACAGCTGCCCGAACTGGATAAAAAACAAAGGCCAAAAATGTTTTATCAAACAACGGTTCACATGACTTGTCACCGGAAGCATTACTTTGATAAAAAGCTGTTTGCTGAATCGTTTGAAGATGAAGGTGCCAAGAAAGACTATTGTCTTTTGAAGCTGGGATGCAAAGGGCCTTCTGCCTTCAATGCATGTGAATCCCTTGGAATTGATCGCTGTATTAAAGCGGGAATCCCATGTATGGCTTGTTCTGAGAAGGGGTTTTGGGATAAAGGAGGCTTTCTTCCTAGAAAGAAAAAGGGTTAAGGGTTTGGATTTATGTGGAAAAATGAATCATGAAGTTTATGGAGATAATAAGCATCGATATCCTTAGAAAGGAATGGATGCATATGTCTTTAGAATGGTTCGACAGAGTAACAGCAGAGCTACAGGAAAATTTACAGTCAATATGCGATAAGTATGATCAGGCAGGACAAATGCAAGTGGAGAAGAGCTCTAAACACCCTCGAATAGAATTTTTCGTGGAAATAAATGGAGATGAAAGAGAATATTTTTTCACGTTGTTCTTTGATCCTTATAATGAGGAATTCTATATGGAAACGTATGACTTTGATTATGAGCAGCCAGCGAGGACCATTCTAACTGATATTGAAGATATCCTTGATGCTATTCATGAAAGCTTTCACGAATATTTGGATGCCGATTTAGAGGATGAATATGATAATGAAAACGATGCTTTCTCCGCAGAGAGTGACGGGGAAGACAGTCAGGATGACGCAGAGGACTACCTCAAAAGTGTTGATGTTGAATGGGAGACACCTGAGGTGACTGCGGTAATGTACGAAGATGAAGTGGAAGTATCTTATAGATTTGGCATTCTCGTAGAAACAGGTGATGGAGTACTCCAACGAGTTAATCGAATTTGGACAGAGGATGATGAACTGATCAAGGATGAGACTAACTTTATCTTTTGTAAAGAAGAAGCAGGAACCATTATATCTTTGATAGCGAGCCATATGGACTTAATGCAAGAGTATGGCGGGCAGGAATAAGAGCGAAGGCATCGGTGCAATTGCACGGATGCCTTTTCACTTTATTTTGAATTTTATGTGACATAGAAGAACGTGCTTATGACAGTCTGCAATGATGCTATTGCATTGAACTTTTGTGAAGACTATAATTAGAGGCTGACAATGTTGTCTGCGGGCTGTACATAGCAATTATTCGCGTTTATTACTTTTATGTTCAAAGCCTAAAGAGAAACAAGATTGGCAGAAAACAATAGGGTGAAGGGCAGGGAAATAAATTGAAAGCTATTTTTAAAGGCTATCAAGCTACCATTTTGTTGCTTCTTGCTATTTTAGCAGGAGGTGCAGCAGGTCTTTATTTTGGTCCTGATGCAACAGTCGTAAAGCCGTTTGGGGATTTATTCCTAAATTTGATGTTTATGATTATTGTTCCGCTTGTATTTTTTAGCATTGCATCAGCAATTGCCAACATGAATGGAATGAAGCGGCTTGGAAAAATAATGGGGAGTATTTTTCTCGTCTTTGTTATCACTGCGGCAATCGCAGCAGTTGTAGGTTTTGCGGGGACATCTATGATGGATCCTCTCGGTAATGCGGACGTATCGTCCATAAAGGAAATGATGAAGGAGGCAGGGAAAGCAGAAGGAAAAACGGAAGAATTATCCTTCCTGTCCCAGCTTGTATCAACCTTCACTGTACCGGACTTTTCGGAACTGTTTTCAAAAAGTAATATGCTGCAGTTGATCGTTTTTTCTCTCCTTTTCGGTCTGGCGACTTCGATGACAGGAGAAAAGGGTCGTCCTGTTGCAGAGTTCCTTTCTTCTGGAACAGCGGTCATGATGAAAATTGTTCAATTCATTATGTACTATGCACCAATAGGGCTTGGCTGCTACTTTGCATCAGTTGTAGGCGAATTGGGACCGCAAATTCTTGAAGGGTATGCTAGGGCGTTTGTTCTTTATATGCTCCTGACAGTATTATATTTCTTTGGTTTCTTTACCCTTTATGCCTTTATCTCTGGAGGGAGAAAAGGGATTAGCGTCTTTTGGAGGAATGCCGTTGCACCATCTGTGACAGCTATTGCAACTTGTTCAAGCGCTGCTAGTATTCCAGTCAATTTGCAGGCGGTCAGAAGGATGGGCGTACCAAAAGATATTGCAGAAACAATTATTCCTCTTGGGGCAAACACCCATAAGGATGGATCGGTTTTTGGTGGTGTCCTTAAAATCGTATTTCTCTTTAGCCTCTTTGGAAGAGATATGACTAGTTTCACTAGTATCATGAGCATCCTTGCAGTCTCTTTCCTTGTTGGAGCTGTTATGGGCGCTATTCCAGGTGGAGGAATGATAGGTGAAATGCTCATCTTAAGCGTATTTGGTTTCCCGCCAGAAAGCCTGCCGATTATTGCGGTCATCAGTACAATCATTGATGCTCCTGCTACCCTATTGAATTCGACAGGAAATACAGTTTGCGCAATGCTTGTTACGAGGTTAGTTGAAGGGAAAAGTTGGATTGTAAATACTGTGACAAATAGCAAACCAGCCGCTTCATAAAATATGTGAAAAGTAACATCCAGTGGGGATTTCTTCACTGGATGTTTTTTTGCAGATCATAGTTATGCAGTAGTATAATGGGAATGAAAGCCAATAGTCTAATAGATTGGGGAGAATAACATGAATAACCACGAAATTGACTATGTTATACATGGAGACGATATGCAGTTTGTTGAAGTAGAACTAGATCCATCGGAAACAGTTATTGCGGAAGCTGGAAGTCTTATGATGATGGAAGAAAATATTCGAATGGAGACCATATTTGGGGATGGATCTGGAAACGGAAGCTTTATGGGGAAATTGTTTGGTGCGGGGAAAAGGCTTCTGACCGGAGAGAGTTTGTTCATGACAGCGTTTACCAATGACGGCCTTGAAAAAAAACATGTCTCATTTGCTTCCCCTTATCCAGGTAAGATCGTTCCGTTAGATTTAAGTGAGCTTGGTGGAAAAGTGATTTGTCAAAAAGATGCTTTTCTTGCTGCAGCGCAAGGTGTTGAGGTTGGAATCGAGTTTCAACGTAAAATTGGAGCAGGTTTTTTTGGCGGTGAAGGATTTATCATGCAGAAGCTGGAAGGCGACGGGATGGCATTTGTCCATGCGGGCGGTACGATTATCGAAAAACAGCTCGCGCCTGGGGAAGTACTGAGAGTAGATACGGGCTGTCTTGTTGCCATGACAAAAGATGTTGATTACAACATCGAAATGGTAAAAGGGGTTAAAACAGCTCTATTTGGCGGTGAAGGATTATTCTTTGCAACCTTGAGAGGTCCCGGAACAGTGTGGATTCAATCTCTGCCATTCAGCAGACTTGCCAGCAGAGTCTTTGCAGCAGCTCCGCAGAGAGGATCAGGAAACAGAGACGAGGGCAGTGTTCTTGGCGGCGTTTTTAGAATGTTGGACGGAGACTAATTTGTTGAATATTTTCCGCACTGTATTTACAGAAAAGGAAAAGCGAGGGAGCAAGTTGTTGATGCCTTGACATGAGTGGACAAAGGAATGGAGAAACAGCTAAAAAGACAGCCTATCTTGGCTGTCTGTCTTTATATAAGGCTACTGGATTTTTCGATGAACAGTTTAGAGACCAACGAAAGGGTTCTATCCTTATTGGTTGCCAAGTAAAAACTTCTTTCCTCAGTAAATCCTTTTATTTCATGCACAGAGACCATTTCGTTTTCACGGAAGGAGGCAGCGGCTATTTCAGAAACAAATGCTGCACCAACACCTTCTTTTACTAGCTGAATCAAGCTTGTCCCCGAATCGGATGTTGCAACAATATTTAGCTCTTTTTTGGAGATACCCATTTCTTTGAAATTTTTTTCAAGAATCGAATTTGTGCCCGATCCCGATTCTCTCATAACGAGCGGCAGGCTGAATAAATCTTCGATGGAGACAGCTCCTCGCAGTCTCCTTTCGAGTGGAACGATAAGGACTAGCTTTTCCTTAAATAAGGGGAAGTAACAAAGTTTTTCATCTTCATACTTTTCTCCCAATATCCCTATATCAACAAAGCCATTGTGTACTTTCTCCGCAGCACTCTTGGAAGAAGATTCGGAAATATGAAAGGTAGCAAGTGGATGTTCCTTGCGAAATTTACGAATCATTTTCGGTAAGAGATACTGTCCTGGACCGGAGCTTGCCGCAATTTTAATTACTCCGGAATATTCAGGACTTCCTTCTTTTAAATCAAGTATTGCCTGTTCTTTAAGAAGAAGAAGTTTCTGAGCCCATTTATATAATCTTTTCCCATGGGGAGTTAAGAGGACTTCCCGTCCTATTCTGTCAAACAACTTCATATTGAGGGATTTTTCAAGCGCTTGTACATGAGAGCTAACGGTGGACTGACTTAAGAAAATATCCTCTGCAGCCTTTGAGAAGCTTTTATGTTCCACGACCTTTGAAAAAACATAAAGCTGATGTAAGTCCATACCGTTTTCCCTCCATCTATATAAAACTGTTGATAGCTAATTGCTGTAATAGCCTGACGCAATACATATGCGAGGATACCATGATAATGTGATGAAATCAATGTTGACAAAAGAGAAGAAAATAAAAAAACCGCCGAAATCGGCGGCAAAAAGGGGATTGGGGGGTAAACAATCCTATGCTCATGCAGGGCAATGGAGCAATCGTGCTGAATATGCCAATTGGGAGAAGGTTTTGCTCCATGCTCATGTTCTTTGTTTATCCTATTTACACAAAATAAAACCTATTTCGGGTAAAAATTTATCACAGCAGAAGCTGCGTTTAACTTAGAAAAAATAAAGGTATTATTCTAGTATCCGCAAGAGCGGAAAGATCCCACCTGAAGGAGGAATATATCATGGCAAAAACAGTACTAGGTGTATATGAAAACCAAAATGATTTAATCCGAGCGATTGAAAACTACCAAGATAAAGGTTACTCTGTTCAGGACTTTTCTATTATTGGGGAAACGGAAGACCTTTCAGAAGCATTGGGTATGGATAATGCAATCGATAAGGAAAACATTGATGGTGAGGGACATAAGAAAGAAGGGTTCTGGAAGAACTTAATGTCAGCTTTTGACGGTGACGTAAATCTAGGAGGAAATGGCCTTTCCTTGGAAGACAGGCTGACAACCATCGGCTTATCCGAGGAGGATGCGCAAGAATATGAAGAGGATGTTAGAGAAGGAAGAATCATCCTTCTAGCGGACAGAGATGTTATTGGTTCAGGGGTGTCCGTTGATCTAGATTCAAATAAAGGTCCTTTGTCCAAACGAAATGGCCTTTATGGAGACAGAGTGGATGGCACTGAGACCGAACAAACCCTGAAACTTAGGGAAGAAGAGATCGAAGTATCAAAAGATCGTGTGCAGGCGGGAGAGTTATATGTAAATAAGGAAGTAGTCGAGGAACAAAAAACAGTCAATGTACCTGTCACACACGAAGAAGTATATGTGGAAAGACGTTCAGTTAATGATCGGGATGCTGGCAAGATTGCGGATGATTCCGAAACAATAAGAGTTCCCATTATGGAAGAAAAAGTGGAAGTAACCAAGCGTCCCTTAGTGAAAGAAGAATTGGTTATTACCAAGAGAGAAGTACAGGATACAGAACAGGTAAAAGAGAATGTGAGACGTGAAGAAGCGAAAATTGAAAAAGAGGGAGAAGGAAAAATCAACCGGATGGAAGATAGCCCTTGAAAACCTCTTTAATTATGGACAAGCCCGGGAGTTTTGCTTCCGGGTTTTGTTGTGTTACAAATGATGTAATGTTAAAATTGTTTTATAACAGAGCAAGAAAATTGTTGTGCAATTTTCTGTTTTAACATATAATTCGAAATATACGAAATATTTTTTTTGAAAAATGGGGGGATTTTTTTGGAGGGTTTTATCAATTCATTAGTCGGAGTGTTATGGAGTGCGCCTGTAATTTATATTTGCCTTGGCATTGGGCTGATCTTTTCTATTCTGACACGTTTTCTGCAAGTCAGGCATTTAAAAGATATGATCAAACTGATGTTTCATGGGAAAAGTTCTGATGCAGGAGTATCTTCCTTCCAGGCATTGGCCATTGCTCTTTCTGGCCGCGTCGGTACAGGGAATATCGCAGGAACCGCTACTGCAATCGCGATGGGGGGGCCAGGGGCTGTTTTCTGGATGTGGACGATTGCCTTTATCGGTGCATCAAGTGCATTTATTGAATCAACGCTTGCGCAAATATATAAGGTAAAGCAGGGAGGAGTTTACCGGGGAGGACCTGCTTATTATATTGAAAAAGGAATAGGGAAAAAATGGTTCGCTGTTTTGTTCTCATTGTCTGCACTGCTTGCGATGAGCATCCTTATGCCGGGAATCCAATCCAATTCCATTGCGGCCGGAATGAAGAATGCTTTTAATGTGGATGAAGCTATTACCGGAGGCGTGATTGTCCTGTTGCTAGCGGGCATCATCTTTGGGGGAGTTAAAAGGATCGCTACGGTTGCGCAATATGTCGTACCGTTTATGGCTTTTGGCTATATCCTTGTTTCACTAATTATCGTAGGAATGAATATTGGTGAATTACCTTCAGTTTTTTCTTTGATTTTTAAAAGCGCTTTCGCGGCAGATTCAATGTTTGGCGGGATTGTAGGAAGTGCAATTGCATGGGGAGTCAAACGGGGAATCTACTCTAACGAGGCTGGCCAAGGAACAGGTGCGCATGCGGCTGCAGCAGCGGAGGTTTCGCATCCTGTTAAGCAGGGACTCGTTCAGGCATTTTCTGTTTACATTGACACATTGTTTGTATGTTCAGCAACTGCCTTTATGATCTTGTTCACAAACTCATTTAATACATTTGGGTCGGATGGCAAAACACTATTAGTGGAGAATCTCAAAGGTGTGGAGGCTGGTCCCGCATTTACACAGGCAGCTATTGAAACAGCAATTCCGGGATTTGGTGCAGGGTTCGTAGCGATTTCTCTCTTCTTCTTCGCCTTTACGACAATCATGTCCTACTATTATATTGCAGAAACGAACATTGCCTATCTCACTAGAGGCAGGGACGGAAGGTTGCCAGTGTTCTTGTTGAAAATAGTTATTCTCGGAGCTACATTCTATGGTGCTGTTAAGGCTGCCAACTTGGCTTGGGCTCTAGGTGATGTGGGGCTTGGTTTGATGGTTTGGATCAACCTAATAGCAATTGTTCTGCTTGCGAAGCCAGCTCTTATTGCACTCAAAGATTATGAAGATCAGAAAAAACGTGGACTGGATCCCGTATTCAACTCCACAAAATTAGGAATAAAAAATGCAGAATATTGGGAAACAGAATACTCGGTAGAAAATAGTAAAAAAGAAGTCTCATAAAACAAAGGAAGAAAGGGGGTTAACTCTCCCCTTTCTTCCTTTGTTTTTTCTTTGAAAGCAAGAATATTGTGCTTAAAATTAATAAAGAGCCAAGCCATTCTATTGGCCCAAACGGTACGCGCAGCCAAATGACTGCAAGAAAAGCGGCGGATAAAGGTTCCACGCTTGCAAGAAGGCTGGTTTCTGATGCTGAAATATAATTGAGGCTTTCCATATAAGAATAGAATGCAACAAGCGTTCCAAAAAAAATAACAAAGCCGATAGCCAAAAGTGCAACAGCAGGAAAACTTTCGGTATAGCGCCAAGGGGGATGAATGAAGCTGGAACATATTCCCCCAATCATCATTCCCCAGCCTACAGTCAACACAGACCCCCATTTTGATAGCAGCTTTCCAGGTTGCAACGTATAAAAGGCTAAGGTAAGAGCAGAAGCGAGTCCCCATATTAATGCAGCAAAAGAAATTTCCAGTGCACCTAGATTTCCCCTTGTTACAAGCAGGATAGTTCCGGTGATTGCGAAAATCACTGATAGTATTTCTAATCTAGTTGGCCATTTCCTTGAACGGATAGCAAGGTAGCACGTAATCAAGACTGGGGCTAAGTATTGTAAGACAGCTGCAGTTGCAGCATTGCCATGTTCAATTGCTGAAAAAAACGTGTATTGGACACCAAGCATCCCAATGATTCCAAAGATAAGAAGGCTTAATCGACTTTCTTTGTCCTTCCAAATTCTCCAGATATTTCTCTCCCCTGTATAGCGTGCATAAAGCAGCAGCAGCAACCCGGAAGCCAACAAGCGTACATTCACAAGCCACCCTGTAGTAACTTCATGCGAATCAAATAAATATTGAACCACTGTGCCTGATATTCCCCACAGTCCGGCCCCCATTATCACAAGAGTAAAACCTTTTAGTCTCCCATTATGTAGCATCAGTCCTTTTTGTCTCCCCATTCCTATCTCCCTTTATTAAAAAACTCATTATTTTTGTTCTTAAAAAAAATCCTACATGTTCGCTTTCCTTCCGGCAACCTATTTTTTATAAACTATTCTCATGAAAATTTTTGTAAAAAAGTGAAACGTTTTGCTGTTGTTATTTAAAGGGTAAATAGGGAAAAAACTAAAGGAGGTTTGTCATGAATAAGAGGCTTTTAGGGTTAATTTCTATCGTATTTATCATCATTATTGTTGCTGGCTTTGCCATGTATGAAGGAAAAAAATCCGAGGATACGAAAGAAAAGCAGATTGTTGCTTTTGGAGACTCACTTACATACGGTTCTGGAGATGAGAAGGGATCAGGATATTTGGGAAGCCTTAAGACTATGCTGAACGAACGGAAACAGAACGTGCATTACAAAATCACGAATCACGCTGTATATGGTCTTGAATCCTCAGGTGTGCTAAAACAGCTTTCCGATATAAGGGTAACTGCAGAACTTGGAGCCGCTGATTATATCATTCTCTTTATTGGAACAAACGACTTATTGAACAGTAATGGCGGTGGCCTGAAATCTATCAATGAGGAGAAAATAGCTTATGGAAAGGAGGTATTCGTTGATAATCTCGCAGGAATCTTAAAGATCCTTCAATCAGAGAACGAAGAAGCGCCAATACTTCTAGTGGGACTGTACAACCCTTATCCACATAAAGAAAGCTATGATAAAATCTTTAAGAACTGGAACAAAGAAATAGTTTCGGTTGCTAAATCAAACTCAAGAATAAAATATATTGAAACAAACAATTTGTTCGAAAGAGGAAATAAAAAGCAGTATTTCAGCGATTCTCTTCATTTGAATGATAAAGGTTATGATAAAATAGCAGAGAGGCTGTTGGAAAAAGGGAAATTTCAATAAAAACTTCAGCCTCCAATTACGTTGGCTGGAGAGGAAAGCAACATGCAACGGAAAAGAAAGAGAAATAGAAAAAAAACATCACGGCTTTTGTCTTGCTTGCTTGTTGGATTGGCAATTCTTTTATACATCGAATTTTTCCATGGAGTTACACCATTCACGATAAAAGAAGCGCCGATGCCCACCGGGCTTCATCCAGAAGTGGAGATGAAAGCAGAAGCATTGGTGACAGAGGCGGCAAATAAAGGCATTGCCATAAAAATAACGGATGGATTCAGGAGTTCACAACAGCAGGATGAATTATATCAGAAAGGAAGATCGCTGGAAGGTCAGATTGTAACCCATGCAGAGGGTGGGGATTCCTACCATAACTACGGCCTCGCCATTGACTTTGCTATTATCACATCTGATGGCAGAGTGATTTGGGATATGGATTATGATGGAAATGGAAATGGTAAATCAGATTGGATGGAAGTAGTCGCTTTTGCCAAATCTCTAGGGTTCGACTGGGGAGGCGACTGGATTAGGTTTAAGGACTATCCTCATTTACAGATGGACTTTGGTTTATCTATTCGGGAATTAAAAAGAGGGAAACGTCCGCCTGGCAGTGAAGCAGTAGAGGAAAGTTAGTTTGAAAGCATGAAATTATCAGATGTAATGATAGTTTTCTAGAGAAAAGAGGCAATCCTAACGTTTTTAGGGATTGCCTCTTCTTTTTACATTATTTACTTTCTTGTACTGATGCTGCTTGAAGGTATGGTTTACCAGTCTTACTGAATTGTTTTAGTACAAGGGAGGGTCCGCCAAGAACAAATAAATAACGTGCTTCGATTACTTGCTTCATAAAGGCAGCGAAAAGGCCAGAAATACGAAAGCCAAAGACTTTACCAACAGCTGCTGTGGTACCGATTGAAGCAACCGTTCCCTTATGATGGTATTCAAATTCTTTTTGTGATTCTCCTCTCAGCGCTGCTACAATGTTGGGGGCACACGCTTCCGCTTGCTGGATGGCAACCTGCGCTGTTGGAGGGAGACAGCTGTTTTCTGATTTCGGGAAGTAAGCTGAGTCGCCAATGCAATAAATGTTTTCTGTGCCGACAACTCTCAGATACTGATCAACTTCAATTCTTCCACGGTTAAGTTTAAAATCTAAAGATTCAAGGAGCTTATTCCCTCTTACTCCTCCAGACCAAATCAAGGTTTTGGAAGGAATGGAAGTACCATTATCAAGTTTAATGTCGGTAGCATTATATTCAAGGATTCTAGTAGATGTCATCAATTCGACGCCATGTTTTTTCACATATTTAGTGGTAAATTCAATTGCTTCTTGATCAAAGCCCGGTAGGACATTTTCAGAAGCTTCAATATTGATAATTCGAGTAAGATTTACTGGAATATCGTATTTTTTGCAGAGCGCAGGGATTGCTTCAATCAACTCTCCTACAAGCTCAATACCCGTAAATCCTGCACCTGCAACAGTAAACGCTAATCTAGCTGGGTCTTTATCAGACTGATATGATTCAAACTGGTTAAGGATGTGATGATAGATGGCCTTTGTAGTTCTAAAGCTGCGAATTTTCAGCGCATACTCTTCAATTCCTGGAATGCCAAACGTATTGACATCGAAACCTAAAGCAATGAGAAGATAATCATAAGAAAGTTTATCACCATTCTCAAGTAATACTTCCTGCTTTTGTTTATCAATGAATTCAACTGTTCCTTTTTTAAAGGAAACTTTATTTGTCTTAAGCAGATTGGGGATGTTCATAATAATCTTGTTATCAACAGCAGTTCCTGCACCAGTTCTGTGCAGCTGTGTTGCGATATAATGATAGTCATGTTTATTAACAAGCGTTACTAAAGCTTCATCGTTCTTTAGCATTTTTTCCAACTTTCGGCTTGCAACCAGGCCACCGTAACCTCCACCAAGGATGACTATTTTAGGTTTTTCCATGATTATATTCCTTCTTTCAATCAGTATTATAAAATGTGAAGAGATTCACAATAATTCCCGAAAAATAGGAGCCAAAAGCCCAAAACTCTTTCACTGTCATTTTCTATCATTAGCTTACGATAAATGCAGTTTATCCGCAAGGTTGTTTGGAATAGAAATTATGGCAAAAATGAGGCGGAAAACGGGGAATATATAAGGGAAAGGGGAAGTGCCCAAATGGGAGCGCTTCCCTTTGTATAATTATGAATTCTCCAAATTTAACGTCTGAGGCGGTTCGTCATTATTCATGAGTCTGACTGTATCAGGAGTGATTTTTAACACAATATAATTGGGATCGTCAGGCCCATCAATCCACTTGTCCATACCATCTTTCCAAATTTCTGACTTTAACTTTTCGTCTTCTATGATTTGGGCTGTTCCTTGTATCTCTAAATACGCATCCCCCATGCCGTCTCCTGTATAACCAAGGAGGATATGAACGTTCGGATTTGCCTCTATTTCTTCTGCTTTGTAAGAATCTTTAGTGGTTGGAGTATATAGGGTCAGACCTTCGTTAAAGAATGTCATATAGCGAGAATGCGGCTTATTATCTTTTACTGTTGCCAGGGAACCGACCTTATTGTTTTCTAAAAGGGATAGGATGTCTTTTCTTAAATTGTCGCTCAAAATAACTCCTCCTTGCAGTTTTACTATCATTATTCCTTGTTTCCTCGAAATCATTCTGAATAAATGAATGTGTTAGAGGTTATGATCAACATCCATATTGTATTTTTTTTCGGAAGAGGAAGTATCTTTTGAGTGACGCCCTTTTTTTTCTTCCCGTTGTTCTTCTTTTAAATCTTCAAGCGGAATGGGATCCACCGTTTGTTCCTCCTCAAACATATCGTGAAGCGTTTTATTTTCTGTCAGAAATTGCTCTGGGTTATCCATGCTTTTCCTGTTATTATTATCGTTTTTCTTTGTATTCATCAGTCTAATTCCTCCTTTCATTTATTGTGTTATGCCCTTAAGTTTATTTATTTCTGTTTTCCTCCTGTGGTTTTTCAGGTGCGCGTTCAGGCTCAATGTCCTTTCTGTTTGCTTTCTTTTCTTTTTGCTCGAGGGAATCGTTGTTTCCTGTGTTTTTATTCATTAACCATTCCTCCTTTTTGTTTTTCGTTTCCTTAAACCGTACCCGCTTGAGAAAGAATGAAACAAACCTATGATGCATCTATCCGTCGTACTCAATGCCTCTAGTATTGGGAAGAAAGCAGCCAACAATTTAACCTGATTTTCGTTTTCAAGGGTAGGGTTAATGTCATTAAGATAATCGCTTGGAGTTAAAACTTCTATTTACCTTTTAGCTTTCATAACTTTTATAAGGAATGAAGGAAAAGGGGGAAGGAAAATGATTATATTTGAGGGGGCGCAAAAAAAAGTAGACCCAGGAGGTCTTGGGCATGTGGAAAAAATTATCTTTTATTCGCTTACATCCTCGAGAGCCATTTTCCGTTATATTTCCAAGGGGGAGCTTTTATTTGATCTCATGCTAAGGAAAAATATTATTGGTTCTGCAAGAGCAATGCTTGCTGGAGGAGCAGCATTCACTTCTTTTGAGAATTCCTCCTTTAATCCTGCCTATTGGTCACGTACATCTTCCGGATATCTTCTTCGCCCAGACGTCCTTCCTTCCGATGCGGTTAGGGATGTCTTTGTAAATGGAAAGCTTTATGGATTTGAGTGCTCTACAGCAATGGTGCTCATTTTCTATAAAGCTGTACTTGAATCGATCCGTGAGTCAGATTTCAATTATTTATTTGGCGGACTGCTAGTTTGGAATTGGCAGCATGATCCTGATTTAGCAATAATCACTCTGCTAGGAACTGAATTTATCCCAGGTGATGTAGTTTATTTTAATAATCCAGAACATAGGAAACCTATTTGGCGCGGGGAAAATGCTGTTGTCATGGAAAATAAATTATACTATGGGCATGGCGTTGGGATAGTAACTGGAGAAGAGATGATTGCTGGCCTGAACTCATTGCGAAGGAAGGACGCTGTCATAAGCGCCTATCTTCTTCCTCAGCATAGCAGATTAAATATCCGATATCTTTACCGTTTTTCTAAATATGCAGCGCTCGCTTAAAAAAACCTTTAGCGTTTAGAGAACGAATGAACTACAATTCCATCCACTCCAGTCGCTCGTAACTGTTCCGCTTCCGACTTGTTAGCGGCTGTCCAAACAATCATTTTCAATCCATGTTGATGAGCTTTTCGTACTAAGCTAGACTTTAACATCGTGCGTTTGGGGTTAAAGAAATCAGCAAATGCGGTAATTCTTCTTAGCTCCCAATTAAAAACACCATATGGTCTGTGACGGACAAGGAGTCCACGAGGAACACCCGGCAGCAGCCTTTTCATTTTGACTAGCGAATTGCGGTCGAAAGATTGGATAATGACAGGGTGCATCCCGGGTGAATCAAGGCCGAAATCCTTTAGAGTCTCCGCGACCTTTGCTTCTATTCCACGATAGAGGGAGGGTTTTTTCAATTCGATAAGAAAACCGATTTTTCCTCGGTATCTCTCCAGTACTTCGGTAAAAGCAGGAATTGTTTCTCCTTTGAACCTAGAATCAAACCAACTTCCGGCATCTAGCAGACGTATTTCCTCAAAAGACATTTCTCCCACTTTCCCTTTCCCATTTGTTGTTCTATCTACAGTGTGATCATGAATGACAACGAGGGAGCCATCCTTGGTTTGCTGGATATCAAGTTCTATGAAATCTGCTCCGTGTCGAAGCGCTGAATCAAAAGAAATGATTGTATTTTCTGGATAGTTCCCAGCGTCTCCCCTATGGCCTGCTAAGAAAGGTCTCTTTGTATTTGTATTTAGATCGAGTGAATTTCCATGAACGAATCTTTGCATTTTTTCACCTGTTATTTCTTTTTATTTTTAATGGTTTTTTTCTTCAATTAGAATGGGCAAGTACGTCTGTACACATGCTAACTGCCAAAATATTGGGCTCTTTTTTATTGTTTTTATCATTGCACATTTTAGCTCTTCTGAATAGGATGTATTGACAATCCAAAAGGAGGTAATTTCAAATGTCAGACGGTTGCGGTTATGGCGGAGGCTTCGCCCTGCTAGTAGTATTGTTCATTTTGCTTATCATCATTGGTGCTTCTTGGGGCTACGGCGGATTTTGCTAATACTTTAATATAGCGGAAAACCGTAATTCCTGTGAAACTCCTTCCAGGGCGATACAGTCTAATTTGACTAATGGTCCCTATTCCGAAAAAAAGGAGGCAACCAAACAATGGGCTACGGATATTGCGGAGGTTATGGTCATGGCTGGGCATGTGGAAATTATGGAACAGGCAACAGCTTTGTGCTAATCGTTGTCTTGTTCATTCTCCTCATCATTGTAGGCTGTGCATGCTACCATTAAAAGATTTGAGAAAAAAGCAGCGGGGTACTCCTGCTGCCTTTTTAATGGAATGGCGGAGTTTGCTTGTAAAATACTTGGGTATAGGTTACTTGGTTAGCAAGAATACATATACAGGAGAGGGTTTAATATGAAAAGAGTGTTTGCTGTCTTCGCTATTTCATTTTTGCTGATAGCTTTGCTGGCAGCTTGCACATCCGGTAAAAAGCTGTCAACAGGTGAAAAGACGAAGGACGGTCGGACAGTTGTTAGATTCTGGTCCTTCTGGGGATCGGAAACGAGAAGACCTGTCATTGAGAAAATCATCGGGGACTTTAATGAATCACAGAATGATATTGTTGTGAAACATACATTTTTGCCTTGGGGAGATATTTGGACGAAAAACCTTGCTTCTATTGCAGCTGGTAATCCTGCAGATGTTATTATCAATGATATTAATACAGTTGGCCAAAGAGCAGAAAATAAACAAGTAGAAGATTTAAGCAAATATATAGATAATGATTTTTCAAAAGGCTTTTACCCTCATCTTTGGGAGACAATTGAATATAAAGGGAAACCATACGCAGTTCCGTTCAATACGGATACAAGGCTTCTCTTTTATAATAAGGAAGCTTTCAAGTCTGCGGGTTTAAATCCCTCAAAGCCGCCTGAAACGTGGGAGGAACTGTCAATTTATGCGAAAAAACTTGATATAAAAAAAGGCGGTAAGTATGAGCGAATCGGTTTTTATCCACTTTGGGGCAATTTAGGGGCATCTTTCTGGATGATAAATGCTGATAACGGAGTGGGATTTCTCGATAATGGGAAGTTGGCGATTAATACAAAAAGGAAGATTGAGGCTCTCCACTGGATGATCGGATGGAAGGAAAGACTCGGGAATCGTACTGTACAAGCTTTCCAAGCGGAATTTGGAAGCGAGCAGGCAAACCCATTCATTGCGGGTAAAGTAGCGATGTGGGGAGATATTGGGACCTTTTATACCCAAATAAGAGATTATGGAAAAGATATGGATTTTGGTGTTGCTCCACTGCCAGCTTTTAAAAAAGGGTCTGGGCATTATGCTGAAGGAGGAGGATTCGTCGCTGAAATACCAAAGGGAGCAAAACACCCTAAGGAAGCGATGGAATTTATTAAATATTTAACAGGGGAAAAGGCGCAGAAATATTGGGCGCTGAAAAACTTTGACAATGTTGCGAATCGAAACGCTTCGAAGAGTGCGGCTTCTGAGATGGAGGGGAAGGAAAAAGCAGTTTATCAGGCAGCGGTGAAAAACTTGGAAGTAACAAAATTATTCCCTGTTCCGGTTGAGTACCCGGATTATCACAGCAGGCTGAATCCACACATCGATAATGCGCTGTTAGGGAAAATCAAGCCTGAAGAAGCATTGAAGAAAGCGGAAAGCGATGTAAAAAAAATAAAGAAGCAGTAATCCAGTTAAAACAAGGAAGGGGAACTATTCCATTTTTATCTTTGTTATTACAAATACTTTATCGAAAGGTCCAAAATCTGTTCTAGTTCAAAAGGGTAAAATCAAGCCCGGAAATCATGATTCCTCATGAATTTCCGGGCTTTTGATGATTTGGGACCTTTCTTGCTTCCAAATTGCGTAATCTGATAATTCATCTGAAACTTGTTTAAGTACGTAACCGAGCACTGCTACATCATCCACAATGCCAAGTCCAATAAGAAAGTCTGGTACAATATCAATCGGAGACACAAAGTAGAGGAGCGCTGCAACTATTGTAACTATTGTTTTAACGGAAACTTTTCGGTATTCGCCTTTTCTCCAAGAACGGACTAGCTCAATAAGTAATGAGAGACTTTTCCAAACATCCTTTAGGGAACTTCTCCTATGAGTGGCTTTTTTTCTTGCAGCGCTAATCAGTCTATCTGTCTTTTTGGGATCTCTAACATAGTCCTTTGCTTCACCAATATAATTGCGATAACCTTTTTCTATTCTTTTCCTTCCAAGCATTTCTTTGCACTCCTTCATAGTCCAATGTCGCTACCTTACGCTCTACCCATTTAAGATGAGCCATAAAACCCTTTTACTTTCCTGTTTATTTTTTCCGGAATTCTGCATCTCATTACTTAATCATCTAAAAGGGTTTTACCAATACCTTTTCATGGGGTTTACCGCCTGTCTCCTGGTGGAAAAGTATATTAAGCAGAAAATGAATTGAAATGGGGCTGGTAGGATGATAACAATAACATCAAACATTGACGGAAAGCAATTCTCTCTGCTTGAGGTGAAGGATGCATTGGAGCCGCTAGGTTTCGTTATGAACGGGAATTGGGAGTATGATCATGCTTATATCGACTATAAGATGGGAGATAACCATGGGGACCAACAATACTTGCGAATACCGCTCAAATCTCTACAAGGTGATCTTGGGAGCGACAATGCCCGCATTATGATTGGTACACCATTCCTTCTTGATCATGAGTTTAAGAATGATGTGGATGAGGAAGGAAATATCGGGAGTGTCTCTGCTTCCTTCAATCAGTTTAAACCTCCTGAAGATGAGGATGCACCATTTCCGGAAGAATACATTGGAAAAGCAAAAGACATTATGAGCGAAGCAGAAGCTGCTTTGGCTAATGAAGACGTCATTTAAAAGGTAGTCTCTTTTTAAAGGGACTGCCTTTTTCCTTACGGTTTGTGGTGATATAATTCATTTATACCGAGTTTTCTAGTAATGGGAGAGTGACTAAATCAATGGAACACAAGCTCTACTATAAAGACCCATACATAACAAGCTTTTGGACTGAAGTGATAGATACAGGCAAAGATAATTCAGGAAGAGATTTTGCAGTGCTGAAGGAAACTGCATTTTATCCTACTGGAGGCGGACAGCCCTTTGATACAGGTATAATTGATGGAGTACAGGTAATAGAAATAGAGGAAGTGGATGGAGAAATCAGACACTATCTAGAACGGCCGGTGGAGAAGAAAAAGGTTCATGGCCAAGTGGACTGGGAAAGACGTTTTGACCATATGCAGCAGCATTCTGGTCAGCATATTCTTTCTGCCGCTTTTGAAGATTTATTTGATATGGAAACGGTTGGCTTTCATCTCGGAAAAGAATTTGTCACCATTGATTTGGATACACCAGAACTAGAGGAAAAAGTGGCTCAAGAGGCGGAAAAGGTCGCCAACAAAATTGTCGCGGAAAACCGCCCTATTATTGTCAAATGGGTAGATGCTGAAGAAGCGAGAGAATATCCGCTTCGAAAAGAACTCTCTGTTGAGGAAAATATCAGGTTAGTCATGATTCCTGATTTTGATTACGGAGGCTGTGGCGGAACCCATCCTAAAAGCACTGGAGAAACAGGACCAATTAAAATACTTGGCTGGGAAAGACAAAGGAAAAAAATACGGCTGGAATTTGTCTGTGGGCAAAGAGTGTTGAAGCAGTTGCAAGCAAAGCAAACCATTATAAGAGAACTTTCAGGAATTTTGAACGCACCTGAAGGAAAGCTCCCAGAAGCAGCAGAAAAGCTTGTCCAAAATGGAAAGTCTTTAGATAAAGAGGTTGGAGAAGCTCGAGAAGCATTAATTAGAATGGAAGCGGAGAAGTTGGTAACAGATGAGCCAGCAAACTTCTATTGTAAGGCTTTTGAAGGAAGGTCTCTTCAAGAACTTCAAAAGCTTGCTAAATTCGCCATCTCCTTTAATCAGAAAGCGGTATTCCTGCTAGTTTCTAACGATGGAGAGCGACTGCAAGTGGTGTGTGGAAGAGGAGAGAATGCCGAGGGGAATATGAAAGATACATTGACAAATGCCCTTTCGCTCATAGAAGGAAAAGGCGGGGGAAATGAGGCTTTCGCTCAAGGCAGCGGTAAAATGCTTATTAGCCCGGAGGAATTATTGCGATGCTTAAAGACTTCTTTAGAAGCGTGAAAAAGTTGAAAGCGAAGGCTTAATAGTATAATTGAATTTATTACCATTTAAAATTTTTCCGTTCTCCCTCATAATGTAGACAAAAGATAAGGGGGAATGTTAAGCATGTTTGCAATGGAAAAAGGTTCTATGGAGGAAGTACTGTTAATTCTTCAGGATATCGGCCTGCAAATCAATGATTACGAAAAAAAGCAGTCGATGATTTCAGTCAAGACCTTCAAAGAACTCTTGGAGTTCAGCATTTCCATCGCCCGCCGCACCAATGAAGTTTCGGAAACAATCGATGAACTGATTGATGATATAGAAAAACGGTTATAGTGGAATAGCAGTCTGGGTCTCCAGGCTGCTGTTTTTCTGTCAGCTAGTATTATGTTAAAAGCCGATTGCAAACTTCGTTCTGTAAGGATAAGATTGGAGTTATGAGGTTTTTAAGCAATAGAAGACTGATATAGAGGGAACCCAGCGGCTCACATGTTCCATGGATGTTTCCCTAGAAGAAAGGAACTATGCGTATGCAAAAATTTGAAGATAAAGTATTATTCCGCCGGACTTTTGCTATCATTTCCCACCCGGATGCAGGAAAGACGACATTAACCGAAAAGCTGTTATTATTCGGAGGCGCCATTAGAGATGCCGGTACTGTAAAAGCGAAGAAAACAGGGAAATTTGCAACAAGTGACTGGATGGAAATTGAAAAGCAACGTGGTATATCCGTTACATCTAGTGTTATGCAATTCGACTATTCAGGTTTCCGTGTCAATATCCTCGATACACCAGGACACCAAGATTTCAGTGAAGACACTTACCGAACTTTGACTGCCGTTGATAGTGCCGTCATGATTATCGATTCTGCTAAAGGGATTGAGGAGCAAACTTTAAAGCTGTTTAAGGTTTGCCGGATGAGAGGAATCCCGATTTTCACTTTTATTAATAAGCTAGACCGCGAAGGGAAGTCTCCACTTGAGCTGCTTGCGGAGCTTGAGGAAGTGATGGGAATCGAATCTTATCCAATGAACTGGCCGATAGGTATGGGCAAAGAATTTCTCGGAATCTATGACCGTTTTCATTCGAGGATAGAGCAGTTCCGTGTTGAAGAAGAGGATAGATATATTACGCTTACGGATGAAGGAGAAATTGACGGAGAACATCCACTGAAAGATTCTCCGCTCTATGAACAGATGCTTGATGAGATCATGCTTTTGAATGAGGCTGGAAATGAGTTTTCAGAGGAACGTATCAATAACGGAGAATTAACTCCAGTGTTTTTTGGAAGTGCGCTTACAAACTTTGGTGTGCAAACCTTTCTTGAAGCCTATTTGAAGTTTGCTCCAGAACCACAGCCGCGGAACAGCAGTGCTGGTCCAATCAGTCCACTTTCTAGTGATTTTTCGGGGTTCATATTTAAGATTCAGGCGAATATGAATCCTGCCCACCGTGATCGTATTGCATTTCTGCGAATTTGTTCTGGAAGCTTTGAACGCGGAATGTCTGTAACGCTTCCTAGAACAGGTAAGTCAATCAAGCTAGCCCAGTCAACGCAATTCATGGCGGACGATCGCAGCACAGTTGATGAGGCAGTCGCTGGTGATATCATCGGTCTTTATGATCCAGGTGTGTATCAAATTGGCGATACAATCGTTTCAGGTAAAGGGTCTTTCCAGTATGAAAGACTCCCGCAATTTACACCGGAGCTTTTTGTCAGGGTTACAGCAAAAAACGTTATGAAACAAAAACATTTTCATAAAGGAATTCAACAGCTTGTTCAAGAGGGTGCAATCCAGCTTTTCAAGACGGTGAAAACAGAGGAGTACTTACTTGGTGCAGTCGGACAGCTTCAATTTGAAGTTTTTGAGCACAGGATGCGCAATGAGTATAATGTGGAAGTGCTCATGGAGAGTGTCGGATCAAAGATTGCCCGATGGATCGAGGACGAGGATATTAATGAAAACTTATCGAGCTCTAGAAGTCTCCTTGTCACCGACCGATTCGATAAGAAAGCATTCCTGTTTGAGAATGATTTTGCACTGCGTTGGTTCCAAGACAAAAACCCTGAAATAAAATTGTACAATCCAATGGATATGCATCAATAGGTAATGGAAGAAATGATTTCCAGGAGAAGGCCCCCGATTTGCCGCTTTATGGCAAATTGGGGGCCTTTTTTTAAAACGCCTTTTTGGCAATAGTGAGTTAATATGGCCGTGGGTCTTGACATATAACTACTATCACCATATAGTAAAAAAACAAACGCTTTTACGCATAAAAGCGTTTAAGTGAAAAAGTAAATGACGGGGGAAACAGATATGCAGCAACGACAAAAGGAACTTGCAATCAATCCTGCTGAGGCAGCAATACTTACACTAATTCTATTGGCATGCATATCATATTGCATCATCGTGCTTGAATTAGTACCGCACGTACCAGTAGTTTTTGCCATTATGGGCCTTTTCGTGTATGGAATGTTGAAAAAAGTTCCAGTCCGTTCCCTTGAAGCAGGGCTTACAGAAGGAGCAAAAACAGGACTTGGAGCCATCATGATTTTCTTTTTTATCGGTCTTCTGATATCGAGCTGGATGGCAAGTGGCACCATTCCTACCTTTATGTATTATTCTTTTGAATTACTTTCAGGTAAATGGTTTTATGCCATGACATTTGTTATCACTACAGCTATAGGACTTAGCATTGGAAGTTCCTTAACGACTTCTGCCACTGTAGGAGCTTCCTTTGTTGCCGTTGCAGTAGCGATGGGGATTTCCCCGGCAATAACAGCAGGGGCAGTAGTTTCAGGGGCGTTCTTTGGAGATAAGATGTCGCCGCTCTCTGATACGACAACGCTTGCTTCTTCCACTCTAAAAGTAGATTTATTTGAGCATATTAAGAATATGACATGGACAACCATCCCGGCATTTATCCTGTCGTTAGTTATGTTTATCTTCTTGTCGCCGGACGATCCAGGTGCCGGCTTTGAGAAAGTATCGACGATAAAACAAGAACTTGTGGCTATGAATCTTGTTCATTGGTATTCTCTTATCCCGTTTTTCCTTCTCGCTGCCCTGGCAATAAAGAAAGTTCCTGCGATTATTACGCTCGGATTAGGAACAGTTTCTGCATTGCTTATAGCCCTATTTATTTCCGAACCGGGAAAGTATAACGAACTGTTGATGTCGCTTTTTTCTGGTTACAAAGCAGAAACAAAAGTGGATGAAGTAGCTTCATTGCTTTCAAGAGGCGGACTTGAGAGTATGATGTTTTCGGTTTCTCTCGTCCTGCTAGCCCTTTCCATGGGCGGTCTCTTATTTCGATTAGGGATTATTCCGGCACTATTGAAAGGTATCAGCAGGGGATTGGAAAGTACGGCTGTTTTATTTAGTTCAGCAGCAGCTACTTCCATCGGAATCAATTTTCTTCTAGGGGAACAGTATTTATCCATCATCCTCACGGCAAATACGTATGAAGATCATTTTCTGAAAGCAGGACTTCATCCGAAAAATCTTTCAAGAATTCTGGAGGATGCCGGAACAGTAGTTAATCCCCTTGTGCCATGGGGGGTCTGTGGGGTTTTTTTGACACAGGTTCTTGGAGTTCCAACCATTGAATATTTGCCATTTGCGTTCTTTTGCCTGCTTTCTCCTATCATGACCATTCTTGCGGGAATTACAGGTAAAACAGTGACAAGGCTAACTAATAGATTGGAATAAACAAAGGCTGCCGATATTGGCGGCCTTTTTTGCAGGATTTCAAGAGAAAAAAACTAAAATAAACCTTCATCAAGTATTAAGCATGGAAGGAATAGGATGAATCGATTACAATAGATGTTGCAGTAGTCTGAAAGGAGCTAGGTTATGAAAATAAGCGATTTTTCGATCAGGAGACCGGTCTTTACCATTGTGACCATGTTTCTTGTTCTTGTCCTAGGAGCAGTTTCGCTCTTGAATATTCCTCTTAAACTCATTCCTGAAATTACTCCTCCTGTGGGAGTAGTGGTAACAAACTATAGCGGTGCAAGCCCTCAGGAGGTTGTCGAAAAAGTAACGAAACCGCTAGAAGCGAATCTAGCAACCACTCCCGGTATCAAGACGATGACTTCGACTTCCCAGGAAGGATCTAATCTTATCCTGATGGAGTTTTCCTGGTCGACGGATATCGAAGAAGTACAGGATGAAATATTGCAAAGGATCGACTCAGCTCAGCTTCCTGATGATTCGGAAAAGCCAAGGTTTCTAAAGTTCGATCCATCCCAGTTTCCAATCATTCAGCTCTCTCTCCGCTCAGATGGAAACAGCGATGTTCTCAGGGAACTTGCAGAAGACTTAAAGCTTCAGCTCTCAAAAGTAGATGGTGTGGCGAGTGTCAACCTGTCGGGTACCTCAGTGAAAGAGGTGAAGGTAGGCCTTGATCAAGAAAAATTAAAGCTTTATCGATTAAGTCAGTCTGAAGTCGTGAATATAATCCGAGCGAACAATGTATCCATGCCTGGAGATCCTATTTTGACAGAAGGAAAAGAACTCACGACAAGAATCATCAGCTCGATGGATTCCATTGACAGCTTGAAGAATCTCGCCGTGACAAGTGAACCACAGACAGGAAAAAAAATTCTTCTTTCCGACATTGCAAATGTCTCGCTTGAGAAGAAGGATGATCGTACCATTACGCGAACAAATCAATCGCCTTCGGTTCTCTTGAGCGTGCTTCAGCAATCCGATGCTAACACAGCTGCCGTCTCTAAGGATTTTACGCAAGAGCTTGAGAAGCTGTTGAAGAAGGATAAATACGATGGAATAGAATCAGAGGTAATGTTTGATCAGGGGGATTATATAAAGCTTGCAATCGGAAATATTTCTAACTCGCTTTATGTTGGCGGAGCTCTTGCGATGGTTGTGCTTTTCCTCTTCCTGCGTAACGTAAAAAGCCCGCTGATCATCGGAGTGGCAATTCCTTATTCTGTTATTTTTACGTTTGTGCTAATGTTTTTCTCCGATTTTACACTTAACATTATGACTCTTGGGGGCCTTGCACTAGGCATTGGAATGCTTGTAGATAACGCCATTGTGGTAATAGAGAATATTTATCGGCACCTTTCGATGGGAAAAGATTCAAAAAAGGCAGCCTTCGATGGCACGAAGGAGGTAGGCGGAGCAATCACAGCCTCAACGCTTACTACTGTTGCCGTTTTCTTGCCAGTCGTTTTTATCTCCGGGATCATTGGTGAATTGTTTACTGAATTTGCTATGACTATCTCGTTCAGCCTATTGGCATCGTTAATCGTAGCGCTGACTGTCATACCAATGCTCGCAGGCCGGCTTTTGAAAGCACCTAAAAAAAACATGGAAGCGAGAAGGCAACGTTCAAAGCCGATGCGCTTTCTTGAGAATGCCATCCGCTGGAGTTTGAGACACCGAGCAATTCTTTTGGTTTCCACCCTTGTATTGCTTATTGCAGGCGGAATTGGTCTTACTAGGGTTGGAACACAATTTTTGCCGCCTTCAGATGAAGGATTCTTTACTGTCAGCGTAAAACTGGAAAACGGTTCAGCACTTTCTGAAACAGAAAAAGTGATGAAGACACTTGAAGAGAGACTGAAAAAAGAAAAAGACGCTGAAGTTTATGTTTCTCTTATTGGAACTACTCAGGAATCATCTTTTAGAGGCTCTACTGAGTCAAAAGTAGGAGAACTATACGTAAAGATGAAGGAACTGAAGGATAGGAAAAGAAGTACATTTGAGTTTGTGGACGACGTAAAGAAAGATATGGAGAAGGCTGCAAAGGCTGCCAATCCAACTGCTGAAGTTTCTTTTAGTATGCAGTCTACTAGTGGCTCGAGTCCCAATACCCTTACTTTCAGCGTAAAGGATACGGACAAGAAACGTCTAGATGAAGCAATTGACAGCATCTATCAGGCTCTGCGGAATCTTGAAGATGTTAATGAACTTTCCACAGATAGAATGGATGAAGTGGAAGAAGTGCAAATCAATATAAACCGTGAGAAAACCCTTGCACAAGGATTGCTTCCAGCCCAAATTGCGCAAGTTGTCAACGATGTTACTAGGGGAAGTATGGCAACGCAACTAGTGGATGAGAATGGTTCTGTCAACGGAGTGATTGTCGAATATGACAAGAAGGTCACAGAAAATATTGATGGACTGAAAGGATTGCAAATCAAAAAGAGTGACGGAAGTTATATTCCGCTGGAAGCTGTTGCAGATATCGTGAAGGGTAGCGGTCCTGTGAGTATTCAGAGAATAAACCAACAGGATGCTGTTCAATTCACACTAAAGTATAAGTCTTCCACAAACCTTGGCCAGATTTCGAAAAAAGTAGATAAAAAGATCGAAAAATTAAATCTTGACGAAGGTACAGAGGTTACTTTTAGCGGTGATAGGGAGCTGCTAGAGTCCTCCATCGATGATTTGATGCTTGCACTCGGCTTGTCTGTGTTGTTCGTATATCTTGTAATGGCAGCTCAGTTTGAATCGTTAAAATATCCTTTTGTCATCATGTTTACAATGCCGCTGATGATGATTGGAGTTGGGGCCGCACTTGTCTTCACCAACACACCTGTGAGTCTGACGGCTATTATCGGGGTTATCGTTCTTTCCGGTATTGTCGTAAACAATGCGATTGTTATAGTCGATTATATCAATCAGCGGAAAAGAGCAGGTTTTACGACATATGAAGCAATCATTGATTCGGTAAAAGACAGGGTAAGGCCGATCCTGATGACCGCCTTGACGACAATACTCGGTCTTGTTCCACTAGCTCTCGGGGTTGGAGAGGGAACAGAAATGAACCAGCCGATGGGCATTGTAGTAATTGGGGGGCTTATCAGCAGTACTTTCCTTACGTTGTTTATCATTCCGATCGTATACAGCCTTTTTGATAAAGAGACGAGGAATATGAATAAGATGTATGCGACACCGGATGGTCATCTTGTACCAGGTTACATTCTAAAAGGCAAAAAGCGGTATGTACCAGAGGAACTCCGCAGAGGTGCAGAAGAAAGTGATAGGAATGAGACCGCTTTGGAAGAACGGTATGGGAAATATTCAAAAGAGGAAATGGCAGTTATGCTCGAAGAACTGAAAAGGTTATTACAAGACGGCACCGGAAAAAGTAATTAGTCTAGGGGCATCCAGTAAGGCGATTTTTCGCTTATTGGATGCCATTTTAATGTTTTGATAGAAGAGGAAAAGGAGATGTCTCAATGAATGATGTCGAAGATAGAAAAATTCTCTCTGCATACTCACCAGCCACAGGAAAAAAACTTGCAGACATAGAAGTTACACCGTTAGAGCAAGTAGAGTCTTATTATAGAAGGTCTAGGGAGGCATTTGATAGGTGGAGCGGAAACATGACCGAAAGGATAAAGCTTCTGCGAAATTTAAAAAAAGTAATAATAACAGACATGGCCGAAATTGCCAAACAGATTTCGGGTGATACTGGAAAGCCTCTAACAGAAGCTATCGTTGCAGACATTATGCCTACCCTTGATGCAATCGACTATGTAATCCGTCATGGAGAAAAGGAAATAGGCCGGAAAAAAGTAGGTACTCCCCTTTTGTTGATCGGAAAAAAATCCTATATTGAGTATATGCCGAGGGGCGTTGTACTAGTCATATCCCCGTGGAACTATCCATTTCAGCTTGCGATGGTCCCGGTCATAAGTGCTCTTGCTGCTGGGAATACAGTTATCCTTAAACCATCAGAAGTGACGCCAATTGTGGGGAAATGTATGGAGCAGCTATTTAAAAAAGCATGGTATCCGGAAGGGGTAGTTCAAGTTGCTCATGGAGGAAAAGAATTAGGGGCTGCATTTACAAAAGGAAAGCCAGATTATATCTTTTTTACCGGCTCTGTAAGAACCGGTAGGATGATCCAAAAGCAAGCTGCAGAGGACTTAATCCCTACAACCTTGGAGCTGGGCGGTAAGGATCCGATGATTGTCTTTGCGGATGCCAACCTTGAGCGGGCAGCTAAGGGGGCTGCATGGGGAGCTTTCACAAATTGCGGTCAAGTTTGTATGAGTGCAGAGAGATTATATGTGGAAGAAGGGATATTTGATAAATTTCTCGTCCTCTTGAAAAAAGAAGTGGAATCTCTGATCCAAGGTGCTGGAAGTGATGATGACATCGGATCCATGACTTTTCAGGCACAAAAGCACATCGTTCGTGAGCAGTTAGATGAAGCACTTGAGAGGGGAGCTAAAATAGAAATTGGCCAAACACTAGAAAATTGGTCAGAGGATATGTACATAAAGCCGACAATCGTCACAGGTGTTTCACATGATATGAAAATCATTCAGGAAGAGACGTTTGGCCCCCTGCTGCCAGTTGTTCCTTTCCGGTCTGAAGAGGAGGCGGTAGGGTTAGCCAACGGCACAGAATTTGGCCTGAATGCAAGCGTTTGGTCAAAGGATATCGAGAAGGCTAGAAGAGTGGCTTCTAGACTAGTATCAGGTGCTGTTGTTATAAATGATGTCATCGTGACAGTTGCAAATCACGGCCTTCCATTTGGCGGGGCAAAAAAAAGCGGTATTGGACGCTATCATGGGAGCGCTGGATTGCGGATCTTTTGTCATGAGAAAGCAATTGTGGAGGATCGAGGCAGGAGAACGGCTGAAATTCAGTGGTACCCTTACCGGGGTAAGTATTTCTTGTTCTTGAACCTTTTCAAAAGTTATTTCAGTGAAAGAAGAGACTGGGTGACGTTTATTAAAAGTTATATAGCGCTAATTTTGTCACGGTAGGTTTAATGATTTCACTAAAAGTACAGATTTTTGGAGGATCATTAGGACCTGTCTTTTTACCTATGTTTTTTTTAATACCTGGACTGGATATAGGAATGTTCTTACGTGAAATGCGCACCTGATGTAAAAAAGATAAAAAGAAATCAGAATGAACTGGAAAAATAATTTTATTTTTTCACCCCCAAAGCTTTTTCCCTCACCTCGTAACGTTTTAGTGAAAAGCGGCCGCTTACCAACATCATAGGTGGTAGGAAAGAAGATGACATTATGTGAAATGATGAATGCTAGTTTTGAAATAATCGATGAAGAATCTGAAAAGGTTGCCGATAATAAAAAGGATGAAGCTGTAGCGGGTATTGAAAAAGACGATATTGTTGATGATCGTGTGGAGGAAGAAGGTACTAAAACAGTCAAAGAGTAACACCGAAGAAGGCAGCGGGCATGCAGAAAGGGGCCACAGATTAAAGGCAATAAGAATAAATAAACGAAGGCAAAGGGAAGGTTGAACCTCCTTGAACGATAAAATCGGAAGATATCTTCACGGCTATCTTTTCGATGTCGAACCTACATTATGAATTGACACCATATGCTATAATGTGGGGAGGAAAGAGGTGAGACCGATGCTGAGTTTATTGTTCTTGGCGAAAAAGCCAAAACTTACGCTAGAAGAAAAGGTCGCCAAGATACAGCGGGGAGACCTGAAACTGAGGGATGATTTAATTCGCTCATATAAACCTTTCATTGCAAAAACAGTATCTTCAGTATGCAAAAGATATATTAGCGATTCTGATGATGAATTTAGTATCGGGCTTATCGCTTTTAACGAGGCTATCCAAAAGTATACTCCTGAAAAAGGGAATTCCCTCCTCAGCTTTGCCGAAGTGCTTGTCAAGCGGAGGGTAATTGATTATATAAGGAAACAGACGAAGAATCAGACGCTTAGCCTGAATGTGACGAATGATTCTTTTGAAGACGATATTCCTAGGAACTCAATTGAAGACGAACTGTCTATAGAGGATTTCAGGAAGAAGAGCGATGAAGAACAGAGAAGGGAAGAAATTATTCAGTTTCAACAAGTATTAAGGGAGTTTGACCTTTCTTTCAGCGATTTAGTCGAGCAATCGCCGAAGCATGCAGATGCCCGCAAGAATGCTATGGAAGTGGCTTGGATCCTTTGTGAAAACGAAAAACTAAGGAATCTGCTACTTGAAAAGAAGCGCCTTCCCATCAAGCAGCTTGAAACGATGGTAGATGTCAGCAGGAAGACCGTAGAACGTAACAGAAAATACATTATTGCCGTCGCACTGATTTTAATTGGGGACTATAATTATTTAAGGGACTACATAAAAGGGGTGCTCGAACATGAGAAAGGGAATCATCCTTGAAGTCAATGATCTTTATGTGACATTGTTGACCCCTGAGGGCGAATTTATGAAAACACGCAAGCTTCGGAAGGAATACCCGCTTGGCGGTGAAATTCAGTTCTTACCGCTGGAGGAGGCAGCTCCTGCAATACGTAAGAAGCGTTTAGCCTTGACTGAAGCCTTTAAGAGGAGTAAAGCTGGGGCTCTCATTTCTGCAGTCATACTATTGTTTGCCTTTTCGGTGCCAATGTTTAACAATAACCAAGTGTATGCATACTTGTCCATTGATGTAAATCCAAGCATAGAAATGGGTTTGAATGAAGACCTCAGAGTTGTAAAAATAAAAGCATACAATGATGATGGAAAAACTGTTCTCTCGGGACTGAAGGAATGGAAAAGCAAAGATGCTAACACTGTTGCAGAAATGCTTCTTGAGCGGATGAAAGAACTTGGATACATGAAGAAGAACCATGATGTTCTGATAGCAACTGTTCCCGCCAAAAAGGGCAAAGCGGATAGCAAGCTGAAAAAGACAGTGAAAAAGATTAAAGCTGTCACTAAGGAAGAGAACCTCCGTGTCACGGTCCTATCTGTTACAGAAAAGGAAAGGGAAATTGCAAAGAGCAAGGGTTTGACACCAGGTTTGTATAAAGAAAACAAGCTTCATAAAGTGAACGAGAAGCATAGCAAAGAGATCCGTTCAAAAGGTTCACAAAACGTGAAGAAGGAAAGGACTCTACAAAAGCCTGCAGGAAACCATGACAAACAGGGCGTAATAGTAACACCACAAGGTTCAAAGGAAGATGATAGCATTCTACGCAAGCAGGGGGAAGCAAGGCGGCCAGATACTTTGAATCCATCTATTCCAAGTGCTCAAGGGAATAATGGCTACTCAAAAGAAGAAACAAACCCAAACCATATTAGCGTTAAAAAGGAAGAGAACAAACAGCCGCCTGGACAAGAAAAGGGCCAGCGGGAGAAAGATGCAAACAAGGCGGGAAAGGGCCTGGCCCCAAGCAACAGAGATTCGGATGGTCCTCGGCCTAAGAATTGGGATAAACCTGGAAATGGATATGGCCGTGACAAAGAGAACAAAGGAAAAGCAAACGGTCAATTCAAGGATAAAAGCAACAAAAAAGGCAATGGACGGGAAAAAAATAAAGGTCACGGTTAATGAGTGAAGTCCGGAACAATTGTTCCGGACTTTTTCCATTGCTCTATATTATTGTTGAGTTCTGCCTGATATTTCAGCTTGTGCCTGACGAACCAGTCTTTTCGTTATTTCTCCTCCAACGGAGCCATTTGCACGGGAGACAGTTTCTGAACCTAGCTGTACACCAAACTCTTGGGCGATTTCATACTTGACTTGATCTAGAAATTGTTCAACTCCAGGTACAAGAAGCTTATTAGAATTGCTTGGCATCATTTTCAACTCCTTGGTCTTTTACCAGAGGATATCCTCTGTACTTTTATTTTCTTCGCTATTCCTTTCTTTCATGCATGGCAAATTTTATTAAGTATTAGAAGTGAGATTATTTAGCTTTAAAAATAAAGTGTGTTGGGCTATTATTGAAATTAATGTTTCTCACTAACATAGGAAGTCTGCAGAAAGGAATTTGAATATGCTGCGTAGTTTAAAAAACAGTGTCAGGCGGATGTCGCCGGCGCAGATGATCATTCTTTACTATTTAGTTGCCGTTCTCATATCGGTGCTGCTCTTAAGACTGCCGTTCTGTATCAAGGAAGGTGTGGAATTGTCTTTCATGGATGCATTGTTTACATCTGTCAGTGCGGTGAGTGTCACAGGGCTTTCAACAGTAAATATTTCAGAGACCTTCACGGTTCCTGGAAACTTTGTGTTAATGTTCGTCTTCCAGTTCGGGGGAATTGGCATCATGACGCTTGGTACTTTTTTCTGGCTCATTCTTAGGAAGAAAATTGGCTTGAGGGAACGCAGGCTTATCATGACTGATCAAAACCAGACAGGCTTGTCAGGTATGGTTAAACACTTAAAAAGTATTCTCGTATTAATCCTGCTAATTGAGCTGATTGGTGCTATCATTCTTGGTACCTATTTCCTCAATTATTATCCTGATTGGAAGGAAGCTTACCTACATGGTTTGTTCCTAGCTATCAGCTCCACCACGAATGCGGGCTTTGATATAACTGGTGCTTCCCTTCTTCCCTTTTCGCATGATTATTTCATTCAGTCAGTGACAATGGTACTCATCATAGCGGGAGCAATTGGTTTCCCAGTTCTCATTGAATTGAAGGAATTTATCAAGAATAGGCGCAAAGATCGGCGAACAAGACTTAGTCTGTTCACTAAGATTACGACTGTTACCTTTATGGGTCTCCTCGTGTTTGGAACGATGGCAATTTTCTTTTTGGAAATGAACGGGCATTTTCGTGGTATGGAATGGCATGAAGCATTCTTCTATTCGCTCTTTCAATCTGTCAGTACAAGAAGCGCCGGACTTGCTACGATGGACATGAACGATTTTTCTATTCCGACCCTTTTAGTGGTTAGCGGCCTGATTTTCATTGGTGCCTCACCCAGCTCTGTCGGGGGCGGTATCCGGACGACGACATTCGCTTTGAACTTATTATTCCTGTATCATTACGGACGAGGAAACAGGTCAATCAAGCTATTCAGACGCGAGCTGATGGAAGAGGATATTATAAAATCGATGGTGGTCACCATAATGGCATTAATTCTCTGTTTTGTAGCAACAATGGTGTTGACCATCACAGAAAAATTCACACTTATTTCCATTATTTTTGAAGTTGCGTCTGCTTTCGGAACAAGCGGCCTTTCTATGGGGATAACCTCCGAGCTAAGCAATATTGGAAAAATGGTCGTCATGATCCTTATGTTTATAGGCAGGGTAGGGATTGTTTCTTTTCTTGTTTCAATGGCAGGTAAGAGTAAAAGCTCTAATTACCATTATCCAAAGGAAAAAGTCATTATCGGTTGATCAATCCTGTCCTTTGCTTGCATCAATTGTCGGGTGCATGAAGGGATAAGCCTGAGGTTTTTTCAAGCTTTCAAGAAGTTCCTTGTTTTCTGTCGTATTCCACCCAATATCGTTAGTTGGATGCACCCATTCATCACCTGACATGATTTCCGGGTCTGTATCTTCTGTCCAATTTTCCAATGGGGAGTCAGCGGATGCATAGAAGCTGTCACCGATTACTACTCCATGGCTATTTACAAAAGGTTCTTGAAGCCTCATCCCTGTTTCCTTAAAACTTGGAGCATTCATTTGGTGGGGAAGTGTTTCGTCAATACCTAGATTATCCTTATGAAGTCGTTTCTTTTTTTGATCCATTATATCCATCCTTCTTTTTTTCTTTATTGTTTGACCGGCTCTTTGTTTTTATGAAACATTTTCAAAGCTTTTCGCTTGAAACCTTTTCCGCACATAATTACTTTTCAGCTGTTAAGGATAAAAAGGCACGAACATTAGCGAAAGGGCGGGATACAGTGGCAAAGCGAAAAGCAGAAAGCAACGCAATCGAAAAATATACGAAAACACCGAACAAGAATATTAATGAGTCCCATTTTACACCAGAGTTTGCCCATGGCGAGGATGAAGGAAAGTTTGCGAACAGGAACTCCAAGCATGGTCGTGAAGGAAGATCCTGATGGAGAATAAAGCTAAAAAAAAGAAAGATGTTCCGGGGGCCAATGCAGAATTTGGTATGGAATTTGGAGATGTTAACACTTTTAAAGTTTTTGAGCATCCGTTTCCTAAGAAAAAAAGAAAAAAGGAACATAAAAAGAGGCCAGGAATGTGATATTCCAGGCCTTTTTTCGATTCGATGTTGTTTTACTTCAAACTTGCTGATGTATAGTGGTATAGACTTCTGGAGCTTCATGACCACTATGGAAATGGATAAGCAAAAGTGATGGAACCCTCTTCACTACATGACTAATTAGGTATTCCTCCAAGTCGAAAGAAATTTCTTCTATAACGGTATGCTTTTGCATTTCCTTTTCGCTCAGGTTTTCAAGACTTGGAAACTTCTTTGTACTGAGAAGAGATTTATGAAGGGCGGAGCGGGTTTGCTTATCTTGAGAAGTCTCCCACCAATATTTCCTAGGACGTTGTTTTTTACCGGAAAGATAATCATACTTCATTAATCCTTCAATCACATCAAGATTTTCTATTTTATTAGACTCTAGGAATTTGAAGAGTCTGCGGAAAAGGTCCTCAAGCTGATGCCCGATTCGTGACCAACCTTGATTCTCCCAGTAAGAGCCGAATTCTTGGAAGAAATCGAAAGGCGTAGAGAATGTGTTTTTTACAAGATATTCTATTGTATGATCCATACGATGATCATTCCAATATTTTTCCAAAACGTCTTCTACTTGCTTGATTCTAATAATATCATTGAAATCCAAGACATTATTGCCAAGTATTTCGTACGGAGGAGTATCCATAAAAACATAATGATGGTCTTTGGCTCGCAGCCGAAGACCTGTGCCGCGGAGCATTTTCAAGAATCCAAGCTGTAGTTCCTCAGGACGTAGTGCGAATACATCGTTGAACGTGTTACGGAAGGAGTTATAATCTTCTTCTGGCAAGCCAGCTATGAGGTCGAGATGCTGGTCAATTTTTCTTCCTTCCTTCACCATTGTTACAGTACGCTTTAGCTTCTCAAAATTTTGTCTTCGCATGACCAGTTCATTCGTCTCGTCATTGGTGGATTGGACACCAATCTCAAATCGAAATAGGCCAGGGGGTGCTTCGTTGTTGAGAAACTGTATTACCTCGGGTCTCATGATGTCGGCAGTAATTTCGAATTGAAAAACGGTTCCTGGAAGATGTTCATCAATCAGGAAACGGAACATTTCCATAGCATAACTTCTGCTAATGTTAAAAGTCCTGTCCACAAACTTAATCGTCCTAGCTCCATGCGACATAAGATAACGTATATCTTCTTTGATTTTTTCACGATCAAAGTACCGCACTCCAACTTCAATAGAGGATAGACAGAACTGGCAGCTAAAAGGGCAGCCCCTGCTAGTTTCCACATAAGTTACTCTTTTTGATAATTCCTCCCTATCCTCTGGGAAGCGATAAGGTGAAGGCATTTCTTTTAAATCCAGCTTGTTTCGCTGGGGGTTAACAATGATTTTTCCGTTGCTCCGAAAGCTAATTCCAGGAACCTCTTTATAATCTTTCTCTCCAGCCAATTCATCGAGGAGCTGTTTGAATGTCTGCTCTCCCTCCCCGATCACAATGAAGTCCAATTCTTTATTATTTTCCATCCATTCGGTCACATCGTAGGTTACTTCCGGTCCTCCTGCGACAATAATGATAGAGGGATCGATTTTTTTGATCATCCGAATCACTTTCATTGTTTCTTCGATGTTCCAAATATAGCAGCTGAAACCGAGGACATTTGGTCTCTTTTGGATTAAGTCGGATACGATGTTCAAGACAGGATCCTTAATGGTATATTCAGCAAGTTCTATATGGTATTCTCGTTGGGCATACGCTTTCAAGTATCGTATGGCCAGATTGGTATGAATGTATTTTGCATTTAATGTTGCAATCGTTATATTCATGGCACTAATCTCCTTATTCATCCAAGCTAACAGTTAATTATAGGTGATTATCTATAAAAAAGAAAGTGACCAAATCCGAAAAAAAGGGGCGCCCAATTATTGGACAGCCCCTTGCTTTAACTGCTTAATATTTTTTTTCGATAGGCTTTAATGAATGCAGTTGATTTTGTCAGATAGGTTGTAAATCTTGTCATTTTTAGCTCAATGATAGGCTGGGTGAGAGCTGTTGCTGTTCTGCTTGAAAGAACAAGGGTCAATATTAGAGCAAGGGCTGCAAGCAGAAGGAAATTTTCAGGTTCGCTAAAGTATTCCTTTGCCTTGCTCTCTCGGAAAATCCGAATGAAGAAGCCGTGCAACAGGTACACATAAAGTGTGTTTTTTCCTAGTGATGTAAAGAAATACTGCCTTTTTGGAACTACTGCAAAGAAACTGAACACCATCGCAGTGCTTAATGCATACAAACCTAGTCGGATCAACATACCGGATGCAGCGGATGTTCCCATTGCGGCGTAAGGTTTAGATCCTAAAAGCCATTCGTAATCAATACCTGGAAACAAAGCAAATCCAGTGAAAACTACCGTGAAAGCTAGCAGTGCACCTAGTTTGTAGAAAGGTTTTGTAAGCGTCATTACTTGGTTTTTGTCCATATAATATCCAAGCAAGAACATGGGGAAGAAAACGAATGTCCTAGAAAGGCTAAGCCAGTTTGAAACGCCTTCAAAGTAGCCTGACAGCAGTCCTCCTGCAAGAGCAATACTTAGTCCTATGGCTGGATGAAGCTTTGAAAAACCGATGAGCATAATATTCCAGAAGAAAAGACTAATCAAAAACCATAGTGACCAGTGCGGGTCAAGCGGGCTGACAGTAAGTTGTGACTCATCATTCAAGAAAAAGTAAAATATAGAATAAATTAATTGGAAGATGAGGTAAGGCAAAATGAGCTTCTTCCCAATTTTTGCAATATAACCTTTCTCATTGAAACCCCGTGAGAAAAAGCCAGAGACAAAAATAAATGCTGGCATATGAAAAGTGTAAATTACTTTATAGATATTATAAACGGTGCCATTATCATTTATGAAAGACCGGAGCAGGTGGCCAAACACCACGCAAAATATCAAAATAAATTTGGCATTATCGAAGTAATAATCGCGCTTGTTCATATTTCTCCCCTCATTCCCCTTTTTCTATTCCGTTTTACCCGGGGGGAGAGTGAGGCAAACTGGGCAACTAACACGAACGTTGCCGACGATAAAAAATGTAAAATTCCTGTTATATTTGAAATAGGAATCTAATTAGAAAAAATCAAAGATAGCAAAGGGTTTAGCTCTATCATTTTTCCAGCTAATACATGATTTTTCAGTCTCCAACTTGATTATTTTACAACTACATGACATTTTAAGTTGTAATATTCTCTTGTTGCAGGGGACGAGCCAGCAATTTTTTTCAAAAATCAGAATAGGAAAAACGCAAGAGAAGGAGTACAATAAAATGGAGAGGGAAGGGCCATTTTACAAAAAAAAGGAGTGAAATGACCTTGCGGAAATTTAGGATGTTGGAAAAAACGCCGATTGGTAAGGTATTTTTAGTGGCAGAGGATGAACAAATCGTAGCAGTGCATATCGGAGAGGAAAATTTTCGAAAACATGAAAGTCCCGATTTTGCAGTTGAGGATCGTGATGATCTTCTATTGCAGGAAGGGAAGAAACAGATGATGGAGTATTTTGAGGGCAGCCGCAGAACATTCGACTTGTTGCTTTATTTCGAAGGTACGGACTTTCAAAGAGATGTATGGAATGCTCTGCAAGAGATTCCTTACGGCTGTACGAAAAGCTATCAGGATATTGCAGAACATACAGGCAGACCTAAAGCAGTAAGGGCTGTTGGGCAGGCTAATAAGGCAAACAAGCTGCCTATCTTCATTCCTTGCCACCGGGTCATCGGAAAAAATCACACACTGACAGGATATGCTGGAAGCAGAACGCATATAAAAGAAAAGCTGCTTAACCTTGAGGGCGCAGCTTACCGGGGAGAGAAAGTATAAATTTAATCGTGTTTTTTGAAGAGGGGAGGGCTGGCGCAATGCAGCCCTCTTTTCTCCGTAATAGACTTAATCGTACAATTCTGGCCTTCTGTCTGAAAAAACAGGAATATGTTTTCGAATTTCTTTTACTTTATCAAGATTGATGGAAGCATGGATGATTTCCTCACCTTCACCAGCTTCTGTGAGAACAGCACCCCATGGATTAATGATCATGGAATGTCCTGCAAATACGTTACGAGGATCAGAGCCCGCTCTATTACATGCAATCACATAGCATTGGTTCTCAATTGCTCTTGCGATAAGGAGAGTGCGCCAATGATCCAGCCGTGCCTTTGGCCATTCAGCGACAACAAACAATGCTTCTGTCCCTGTAAGCATTTGGGCGCGAATCCACTCAGGAAACCGGATATCATAGCAAATGACTCCGGCAAAGTTGTGACCATCCATATGAAAGGTGCCTTTCAAATGGCCCGGTGTTAAATATTGATGCTCATCCATAAGGCGAAACAAATGTGTTTTACTGTAAGAAAGTGCATGATGTCCGTCTTTTCGAACAACGAGCATAGTGTTCTCTACACCTTTTTTTGTTTTGTTGGCAACCGAGCCCCCAACGATGTGGATATTTAGTTTTTTTGCCATTTCAGAGAGGAATATTGTGCTCTCAGTTGCTTCTGCGTCGGCAGTCTTGTCTAAGTTTACCAGGTCATAGCCTGTTGTCCATAGTTCTGGTAAAACCGCTATGTCAGCGCCCTGGTCTGCCGCTTCCTTTAAAAGCTTTTCCACTTTTTCTCTGTTCTCTTGGGGACTTCCAAAAATAATATCCATTTGAATGCAAGAAATCTGCGGCACTAATATGTCATCCTTCCTGTTAAATGTTTAGAAAATTTACTCTTTGTCATATTCTTATAGTATAATACTTACAAAGACATTTCCGCATTGTTGAATGGAAAACCTTATGAATAAATAGGATATCGAATATAAATCCCACTTTGATCAATAACAATTACAACATAATCCCGGTAGCACTTGCTATTGGGATTTTTTAATTGGAAGAAAAATACATTCAGTTGAATAAATATACTACCATAATGGTTAATGCGCTTTACTTTGATAATCAGTGTTAATCTCTTCAAATGATACATCAGTTTTATCAAAGTTAGTCATTAATCATTGAGAAGTGAAATGGTTGGTATAGAGCAATTTGTCGAACTGAAAAAGTAACAATTGAAAAAAATGTCTAGTTTTGCGAATCTATTTACATTGATTTGAATTTCTGTAATACTGCTCTAGTAGCCCTTTAAAACTTATTCGAGAATAAAGATGGGGGAATAATAGGAGGAATTGCATGTGCGCGATACAAACAGTGCTCTAATGGAAAAAATCCAGGTGAAGAGGGAAGAAATGATGGCCTGGGCGCGCGCGACTGGGTTAAACAGTGAAGAGACGATACGCTGCAGCCAAGAACTGGACAGGCTTATATATCTGTACCAGGTTTTCTATAAAAGACGGCAGCAACGCAAGCAGAGCGGGCTTATGTTTGTCCGCCAGATGAAACTGCTGATGAACAAGTTTAATAGTCCGGCGCGTATTATTTAATCTACGAGAATATACAGAAAAGTGCTTAAGAGCAGTTGCCATTTGGCAACTGCTCTTTTTAACCCCTTTTTACCTGTCCTGTAGCTGATTTTTATCATATACCGTTGGAACTAGGAAGTGATTGCAATCTACTTATTTGGTAACGCACCTGGTAGTTGAAAAAAACTATTAAGGTAGTATCCTTACGAGGCTACCCTAATAGTCTTTTTTCTAAATTTTGTTTTTACCAATTAATATATCGAAATCTACAGTTATTTGTGCCGTATCTTTATATAAAAAAGATTTTAGTCTTTCCTCTGTTGTTGACCAGGTTAGTGGAGTCATTTGAACCAACCATTCAATTGAAGTTTTATTAAGGTTAATAACATAATTTAACCTTGAGCTTTCTACAAATTGAAAACTCTCTTTAAATCTCTCTACAGTCTCTAAATTAGAGTAATTTTGTTTTTCTTGTTTAAGAAATAGGTGTTCCCTTAACTCTTTTAAGTAACCACTTTGAGGCACAATCTTAATTACAATACCATCTCGTTTCAACAATCTCTTAAATTCGGTATAATTTGAAGGTGACAAGATATTGAGAATAACATCAAACTGTTTATTCTTAAATGGTGTGTTAGCAAGGTCTGCCACAGTCCAAATTTTATTAGGGTAGTTCTTGGAAGCTGCCATAATACCTTCTTTAGAAATATCTATTCCGATCCCTACTATACTTTCGGAAAAGTCAGTCCTAATTATATCGCAAATTTTAGAAAGAGGTGATCCCTCGCCACACCCCGTATCAAGTAAAAAAATTATTTCATTTGACTTAAAAAAACGTTCATTTATAATTTTTGCAATTGCATGGCTTAATGGTTTATAAAACGCACCTTCAGTAATAAGTTTTCTTCGTGCTTCAAAAAGACCTTTGCTGTACTTGGTGTTTCCTGTGTGAGTCGCAAAGTTCAAATATCCTTGCTTAGCAAAATCAAACGTATGGTTATTTGAGCAGATTAAACTTTTAAAATCAATAACCTTCATAGACGATTTACAAATTGGACAAGCAAAAATGGCTGCAAAATTGCTCACATATTTTGCACTCTCTATTCTATTATTCTTTTGTAACAAAGAAGTCACCTCATTCATTCGTTTTGAGATAAATGAAAAAGGCATAGACAAATAAACCCTCATCATATTTTTTAAAAAATATAAGTTGGATTTGAATGTAGTCTATACCTATTTCTATCTGTAACGAATGAATTGAATAATCATTGAAACTAACTCCTTTTTTACATAAATAGGTTTTACTCCCTCATCAAAATAATAACAAGTCTTTATCCTATTTACAATCATATATCAGTTAAATTCACAAAACACATATAAACAAAGAGCTAACCTCATAAATTCCAGTACATAAATAGAATGCAGAAAAGACTGACCCAAAGCAAATCTTAAAGGGTCAGCCTTTATAAATTATTAAATTCTATTCCATTGTGAAAGAGTTCTGTCTGATGGAAGAAACACTGTTAGCAAGCCTAGAACAGGAAGGAATCCTGTTAAAATGATTGTATTGCTCAAATTAATGATATCTGCAAGGTAACCGAGACCAACAGAACCAACAGCACCCATTCCAAATGCTAGTCCAACAGTCAAGCCAGCCATTGTACCGATTTTTCCAGGGATTAGCTCCTGTGCATAGACAACTGTTACAGAGAAACTAAGCATAAGGATGAACCCGCTGAGAATCAAAAGAATAAAGGCTTCTGTGGCCGGAACAAACGGCAGGGCAGACGTAATTGGCAACGCTCCAAGCATCGAAAGCAGTATTATATTCTTCTTCCCGTAACGGTCAGCGAGAGGACCCCCGAAAAAAGTTCCGACCGCTCCGGCTACTAGAAAGGCAAAAAGAAATACTTGTGCTTCTCTAATGGATAGATGATACTTGTCCATGGCAAAGAAGGAATAGAAATTGGTCATTCCCGCAATATACCAAGAGCGAGCGAAGATCAAAAACAGAAGGAGCAGAAGGGCACCCCTTACTGATTTTGCTGTTTCTCTCGTCCGTTTTCGCAAAGCACTGCTGTTCCTCACAGAACGATTTTCCTCCCTGAGTGTTGTGCTATACCAGCTGGCAATATATATGAGCAAGCCTACTGCCAGTGCAGCAACGCCTGCAAAAAAATAAGCCCCTTTTTGTCCAAATGGGACGAGAATCAATGCTGTGATTAAGGGTGCCAGCGCTTGACCTGTGTTTCCGCCTACCTGGTAGATGGATTGTGCAAGTCCCCTGCGGCTTCCAGCTCCCATATATGCTACTTTTGAGCCTTGCGGATGAAAGCCTGCAGAGCCTAGCCCAATAAGTATTACAGAAGTAATAATCATCCCAAAGTTTGGTGCAGCAGCTAGCATAACAACGCCTAATAGCGTAAAGGCAAGTGCAACAGGCAAAGCATATGGCATTGGTCTTTTGTCCGTAACCATTCCGATGACAGGCTGCAGAATGGAGGAAACAATATTAAGGGAAAAAGCAATCATACCCAGCTGTGTGAATGTAAAGCCCATCGATTTTTCTAGTATAGGAAACATTGCTGGAATAACAGCTTGGATGGAATCATTCAATAGGTGGCACATACCAATAATAAAAAGAATTTTATACGCTGTCTTTCCATTCTGAAATTGCTCCGGCCGGATAGCTTCGGCACGTTGACCCATTATAATCGCCTTCTTTTCGTTAATTCGCTATATTAGTAATCTTACAGCAGAATGACAATCAATGAAATGGTTTGTTTTATTACCTAATGGAATCCTATTAATTTCCTTGCTGTAAAAACAAAGCATGATAGGGTATACTGAAAATATCATGAATTAAAGGGAATGAAATTGTATGAGTGAAGAATCAATTCAGACATCGTTAAAATTATTTATTGTCCTTTCAAGGGCACATAGAGCTATAACTGAACGAGTAAATAGAACAATCCAGAAAAACGGACTTAATCCAACCGAGTTTGCGGTACTCGAGCTTTTGTATCATAAGGGTGACCAGCCGCTTCAGCAAATTGGCGGTAAAATTTTACTCGCTAGCGGAAGTATTACCTATGTAGTGGACAAGCTTGAGAAGAAGGAATTGCTGCGAAGAGTTGCCTGTCCGAATGATCGAAGGGTGACTTTTGCCCAAATTACGGAAGAGGGGAAGGCGTTTATGAAAGATATTTTCCCGGAGCACAGCGAAAGCATCGATGAATTGATGAGTGTTCTTTCAGAGGAAGAAAAAGCCACAGCAATTGATTTATTGAAAAAGCTTGGTTTGTCAGCAGGAAAATTTTAAGGGAAAAAAGTCGCCAATCGGGCATAGCAATGCAGCCGAGTGGCGGCTATTTTTATGCGCTCGGAAGGAAAAAAACACACAGTGTCGAATAGATTTAAGAATATAAAGGAGGAGAAATAAATGAAGTTTGAAGATTTTAAATACATAAGACCAGATTTTAATCGTTTCAAAGAGGATTTTAACAATGCATTGGAAACATTTAAATCTGCTGACGCAAAAGAGAAGCAAATATCAGCCATAAAGGAGATTAATCGTCTAAGAAATAATATGGCGACGATGTTCAACATTTGCTATATCCGCCACTCTGTTGATACGAACGACGAATACTACAAAGCGGAACAGGATTACCTTGATGAACTTGCACCAAATGTGGATGGGCTTGTAAGCGAATATTATAAAGAACTGGTCAGGTCTCCGTTCAGAAAGGAACTGGAAGAAAAGTTTGGACGGCAGCTGTTCGCTCTTGCCGAGGTCCAACTAAAGACTTTTTCTCCTGATATAGTCCCGCTCCTTCAAAAAGAAAATAAGCTATCAAGCGAATACACGAAACTGGTTGCTTCGGCAAAAATAAAGTTTGAAGGAGAAGAGAGGACGCTTGCACAATTGGATGCATTCACGGAGTCGGTTGACAGAGAGATGCGAAAGCGTGCGAGTGAAGCAAAATTCGGGTTCTTTGCAGACAATAGCGAGGAGTTTGATAGGATTTATGACGAGCTGGTGAAAACTAGGACGGAAATTGCCAAAAAACTTGGATTTGAAAATTTCGTTCAGCTTGCATATTACAGAATGAATCGGACTGATTATGACGCATCCATGGTAAAGGGGTACAGGAAACAGATTGAGGAATATATTGTTCCGATTGCGACAAAGCTTAAGGAACGGCAAAAGAACAGGATTGGCGTGGACGGACTAAAATATTACGATGAGCCATTTGAATTTAAGACAGGGAATGCCACGCCTAAGGGTGATCCCGAATGGATCATTGAAAATGGCCAGAGAATGTATAATGAGCTATCAAAGGAAACAGGAGAATTCTTCAAGTACATGAGGGATAATAACCTGATGGACCTTGTAGCGAAAAAAGGAAAGGCAGGAGGAGGGTATTGTACCTATGTAGAAGATTACCAGTCTCCATTTATCTTTTCTAATTTCAACGGGACATCCGGAGACATTGATGTATTGACACATGAAGCAGGACATGCATTCCAAATATATTCCAGTAGACATTATGAAATCCCGGAATACTATTGGCCAACTTACGAAGCATGTGAAATCCACTCGATGAGCATGGAATTCTTCACATGGCCATGGATGGAGTTGTTCTTTAAGGAAGACACTGATAAATATAAGTTTTCCCATTTAAGTGGAGCGCTCCTCTTCTTGCCTTACGGTGTTTCCGTTGATGAATTCCAGCATTGGGTTTACGAAAACCCAGAGGCTACTCCAGCGGATAGGAAGGAAGAGTGGAGAAAGATCGAAAGGAAATATACTCCTCATAAAGATTACGGTGGTAACAGCTACCTGGAGAGCGGCGGTTTCTGGCAAAGGCAGGCACATATATATAATTCTCCGTTCTATTATATTGACTATACCTTAGCACAAGTTTGTGCTTTTCAATTCTGGAAGAAATCACATGAGAATAGGGAGCAGGCTTGGCAGGACTATGCCAATCTATGCATGCTTGGCGGCAGCATGCCATTTACAAAGCTTGTAAAGGAAGCTGGATTAATTTCTCCTTTCGAAGAAGGCTGCGTGGAGTCCGTAGCAGGAGAAATCGAAGCATGGCTCGATTCCGTTGAAGATGATAAATTGTAATCACGAAGGCCCGGCATTTTGCCGGGCCTTTCATTATTAATGAAGCAAACAAAGCCCCAAGTAAGCCTTCTTTTACAAGTGTTTCGACGGAAAAAATAAAAAGCCGAGTCCTCAAATAGACCCGGCTTCTCCTGATTGCTTTGGCTGCCTTATCGACAGCTTCTTCTTGTCCAATCACTTTCATACTAATGTTTTGAGCAAGATGCTTCATACGGGTGTGTTCATCACCGTAAAGCTTGCTGACAGGGATGCCGGTTTTGCTCTCGATGATTTCTTTCACCAATTCTACTGTTACCACTGGTTTTTTGTTTATGCTATATTTACCCACCCTTTCAAGAAAGAAGGCATGGTTTGTCCAACGATTCATATATTGATAGGGGGAGGGAGTGTTTGTGAAAGTTGAATGGAGGGCAGCTTTCCAGGTTGCCGCTGTTTATATTGGTACAGTGGTTGGCGCTGGTTTTGCCACAGGTAGGGAAATAGTTGAATTTTTCTCGCGGTTTGGACTATATGGGCTTTTTGGAATTTTTGTAGCCGGATATCTGTTGATTTTATTGGGATCCCAGCTGCTTAGAACCGCAGCTATCATAGGTGCGAAATCGTATGAGGAGTTTAATGAATATCTATTCGGAAGATTTTTCGGAAAACTAGTGAATATCATTATGTTCTTTATGCTTGTCGGAGTAGGCGCTGTTATGCTTTCAGGGGCAGGTGCTGTTTTTGATGAACAGCTTGGTTTGTCAAAGACAATAGGCGTGGTTTTTACGCTTGCATTGACTGCACTAGTCATGGCTGTTGGAATGAAGGGAATCTTTGCGGTAAATGTCTTTGTGGTACCGGCTATGATTCTTTTCAATTTTATCCTGCTGTATTTGTCAATGAAGCTGCCGGGAATATCAGAAGCAGTTCTTGTAAGAGATAGAAATGCGGAATGGTGGAAGGTACTTTTTTCTCCAGTTTCTTATACTGCTTTCAACCTGTCTCTCGCCCAAGCTGTTTTAGTTCCGGTTGCTTCGGAAATTCGCAACGACAAGACGTTGAAATGGGGCGGCATTCTTGGAGGATTGGGTTTAACTGTAATCCTAATCTTCAGTCACTTAACGATGGTAATGCTGCCGAATCTCGAAGATTATGAGATTCCAATGGCTGTCATCATGAAAAACCTTGCCCCAGGATTGTATTGGCTTTTCCTTCTAATCATATATGGAGAAATTTTCACTTCTATCATTGGAAATATGTTTGGCTTGGACAGGCAGATGCAAGGGTACATGAAAGTACCACGGCTATTGACAGTAGGGGGGATTTTTGTAGCCACTTATATTATCAGCATGTTTGACTATGGACTCCTTCTCTCTTATCTTTATCCGATATTTGGTTATATTAGCATTATCTTCGTCGTGTGTCTCTTGATGAAGCCAGTGCCGAAAAGGTAGAAAACACGAAAAAGCGAAGCAGCAAAAAATAGCTGCCTCGCTTTTTTAACGCAAAGGAAAAAAACTAAATAAAAAAATATCAAAGATAATGTGAGACACGACTACGAGTGGAATGCTTCTTTTCCAAGCATACAAAGCCCCCCAAGCCAGTCCTCCGATAAAAGCTGCAAGTATAAGCGCAACCTGCCCTGAGTATAAGTGAGCCGAAGCATACATAAGTGCCGAAATAACAATGCTGGCTCTTAGGGAGGCTGTATTCATTAATCTTTTCTGTATGAAACCGCGCCAAAAAATTTCTTCACCTGGTGCAATAATAAGAATGAGCACGATTAAATGCCAGACTGTTTCAGGTTTAAACCAGCGATAAAGTCTGGAGATTTGTCGATCCAATGGCAGGCCGGTTATATCAATTAAGAAGTTTCCGGCCCAAAAAAGAAAGTAAAGGGCTATTCCAGATAGAATGCCAATAGCAAAATAGGAGAATGTCGGCAGGTTATCTTCCATGGATTCATGGATAATCGAATAGCTTATCAAAACCAGCATAGTTGCTGTAAATATATACCAGAAAACAGTTTTATCTTCAAAAGTAAAAAATAATAGAAGATGCGCGATCAAAAAGCCGAGATAAAAACGGCGATCGGTCACCAAATTTCCCATTGCTCTAACCCCTTTCACAAACACCAATTATTGTACCAGATTAACAGGCAAGATAGGAAGCGATTCCTCATTTTCCCTGTAATAACACCAGCCCGTATTGGCGAAAATGTGAACATAGGGAATGTCCTTGTTATTAAATAAACTGATTATTCGTAAGTCAGTTGAATGCAGTTTCTTTGATGACCCGGTAGTTCTTATGATTAATTACAGTTCTTTGTTCAAGCTCGAGTTCTCTGTAATTGTCCATATAGGTTAAATCCACAATAACTGAGTTTTCATTCACTTTCTCCACAATACCTCGGAGGCCTTCTTTAAATTCAATAACATTTCCCACTTGTGCTTTTTTCACAGGTTCTCTCTCCCGTCCTTCAGATTGGAACTGCTTCAAACCATGGTCAATTTTAAAAGAATAGGAAAATTGTTTTATCTGCCTCTTCCTATTTTTAATAGATTTCCATTACAGAAATTATAAATAAAATAACGGAAAATTCTTCAATATTCAATAGGTAAGTGAAAGTTTTCGAAAAGAAAAGGAATTAATTTAAATTTTCTTTGACTTTGTATAAAGTTTAGGGGTAAAAGCGGTTTCACTGGCATTGCAGGACGAGACTCCTTACAATGAGAAAGAATAGAACTTTTTATGGAGGTAATGGAATGGATCGCAATGAAATTAACGCCATTCTCGATAGTCTGAAAACAGGAGAGTTTCAAGAATATTATGTTTCAAAGGATGAATTTCTTCCTTTCAGAGAAGTTTTGGTGGGAAGAGAGGACTTCAAGCATTTTTCCGGAATTGCCCAGAGGGGCGGAGATGTATTATATCGTTATAACGAGGTAGAAAGAAGCTGATGGGTCCATTTGGAAAATGAAAACGCTTTAATGGCGAATCCCCTGCAGAATCGTAGGAAAAAGAGCTTTTTTTAATTGTTTCCTCCATCACATAATGTTATTCTTTTGATGATGATGCTAGTCGTCAGATGACCTAAGCTGCAAAGATTGCCAGAAAAATTTTGTGTTTGCAGGAATTTTCCTGGGTAAAATAACATTATTCTCCTGAGTCAATTGTTTAAACGGCATCATACTAGGACAAACATACTAAATTTAAAGGAGTCTGATTTACAATGGCTGAAAAAAAATTCACGGTAACTGCAGAAACAGGAATCCATGCCCGTCCCGCGACTTTGCTTGTTCAAGCTGCGAGCAAATTTAATTCTGAAATTCAACTTCAATATAAGGAAAAGAAAGTGAACCTGAAATCAATTATGGGTGTTATGTCCCTTGGCATTGGTCAAGGTGCGGAAATCACGATTTCTGCTGAAGGTAGCGATGAAGCAGATGCAATGCAAACAATCCAAGATACTCTAAAAAGGGAAGGGCTTGCAGAATAATGAGTTTTCTAAAAGGTATCGCAGCTTCCAGCGGAGTAGCAATTGCCAAGGCATACAGGCTGGTCGAACCTGATCTTTCCTTCGAGAAGCTTACTATTGATTCTTTTGAACAGGAAATTGCTCGCCTTCACGCTTCACTACAAATTGCACAGTCAGAACTTGAAGCCATCCGTGATAAAGCAAGGGAAGAACTAGGGGAAGATAAAGCAGCTATTTTTGAAGCCCATCTTCTCGTGTTAAATGATCCGGAACTTGTAAATCCAATTGAAGAAAAAATTAAAGCAGAGAGCGTTAACGCTGAGTTTGCTTTGAAAGAAACAGCCGACATGTTCATTTCCATGTTTAAATCAATGGATAATGAATACATGAAAGAACGTGCTGCAGATATTAGGGATGTGACAAAAAGGGTGCTTGCGCATCTCCTTGGTGCAAATATCCCTAACCCAGGAATGGTAGCGGAAGAGGTTATCATCGTTGCAGATGACTTGACGCCATCTGACACGGCCCAGCTAGACCGTAACTTTGTGAAGGGCTTTACAACTAACGTCGGTGGTCGTACTTCCCACTCAGCCATCATGGCTCGTTCTATGGAAATTCCAGCGGTTGTTGGAACGAAGAATGCTACGGAGGAAATCCATAATGGAGATCTCGTCGTAGTAGATGGGCTGAAAGGTGAGGTGCATATTAATCCTACTCCTGAAATGCTTCAATCATACAGAGCAGTTGCAGAGGACTATGAAAAACAAAAGGCTGAATGGGCAAAACTTGTAAATGAGCCAACGGTCACGAAAGATGGAATCCATGTGGAACTTGCCGCCAATATCGGAACGCCGAAAGATCTTAAAGGTGTTCTTGACAACGGTGGGGAAGGTGTAGGACTCTATCGGACCGAGTTTCTTTACATGGACAGAGACCAGCTTCCGACTGAAGAAGAGCAATTTGAATCTTATAAGGCAGTCTTGGAAGGAATGAAAGGGAAGCCTGTTGTTGTTCGAACGCTAGACATTGGCGGTGACAAAGAACTTCCCTATTTAAATCTTCCGAAAGAAATGAACCCATTCCTTGGTTTCCGTGCGATTCGGCTGTGCCTGGAAGAACAGGATATTTTCCGAACCCAACTCCGAGCACTTCTTCGTGCGAGCGTTCATGGTAATTTGAAAATCATGTTTCCGATGATTGCAACTTTAGCAGAATTCCGTGAAGCAAAAGCAATCCTCCTTGAGGAAAAAGGTAAGCTCATCTCTAAAGGAATTATGGTGAATGAAGCGATAGAACTCGGCATCATGGTTGAAATCCCATCTACTGCAATAATTGCTGACCAGTTTGCGAAAGAAGTCGACTTTTTTAGTATTGGTACCAACGATCTCATTCAGTATACGATGGCGGCTGACAGGATGAACCAGCAAGTTAGCTATCTGTACCAGCCTTATAATCCATCGATTTTACGGCTTGTGAAAATGGTCATTGATGCTGCTCATAAAGAAGGGAAATGGGCGGGAATGTGCGGAGAAATGGCAGGGGATGAAACAGCAATCCCTGTGCTTCTTGGCTTAGGTCTTGATGAGTTCTCCATGAGTGCTTCTTCCATTCTAAAAGCACGTTCGCTAATTCGTACCCTTAGTAAATCAGATATGGAAAAACTTGCCGAGGAAGTTGTGGCAATGGGAACAACGGAGGAAGTTGTGGAAGCAATAAACAAATGTTTACGACTGTAACATAACTGTAATATTTAATTGGTTTTAAAATATTAATATGGGGTATATAAAAGTAAGCGCTTTGGTAATACTGAAAGTAGCGAATCATTCTCATTTTCCCCAGACTTTGCCGGCTGTTCAAAAGAACAGCCGGCCTTTTTGTCCACAAGACTTTGTGATAGGAAAAATGCTTATTACTGTCCCGTTGATATACGATATAATTATGTTAAAGTCACATCGAAAGCAGGGGTAATGATGGGCAATGGAAATTTGATAATTGGCTTCATCGGAACGGGAGTAATGGGAAGAAGTATGGCGCGTCATTTAATGGAGGCGGGGCATGCAGTTATTGTACATACCCGAACAAAGGAAAAGGCAGCCGACCTTCTAACATCTGGAGCAGTTTGGGCAGAGACGCCAGGGGAACTTGCGAAAAAAGCGAATGTCATTTTTACGATTGTTGGATATCCGCAGGATGTTGAAGCAATTTATTTTGGAGAGGACGGGTTGATTGCCAATGGACAAAGCGGTGCCTTGTTCGTTGATATGACAACATCAACGCCGACCCTTGCGAAAAAAATCCATGTTGAAGCCATGAAGAAAGGGATAAAGACCCTCGATGCCCCAGTTTCAGGGGGAGATATTGGAGCTAGGGAAGCAAAGCTTAGCATTATGGTTGGGGGAGAAGAGAGCGACTTTGCGGAAATGGAGCCTCTGCTCCGTTTACTAGGAAATAATGTGGTTTACCAAGGAGAGCCAGGAGCCGGCCAGCATACGAAAATGGTCAATCAAATCGTCATTGCATCTACGATGATGGGGGTTGCAGAAGCGATGGTGTATGCAAAAAGAGCTGGACTAAGCACTGAAAAGGTACTATCGTCAATTTCAACCGGCGCAGCAGGAAGCTGGTCCCTTTCCAATCTAGCACCAAGGATGCTTGAGGGAAATTTTGAACCGGGATTTTATATTAAGCATTTCATTAAAGACATGAATATTGCACTTGAGGAAGCCGAGAAAATGGAAATGAAAGCTCCAGGGCTTGCACTAGCAAGAAGTATTTATGGAGAGCTCGAGGCTGAAGGCGAAGAGAACAGCGGCACACAGGCAATCTATAAGTATTGGAAACAGCAGTAAAACAGAATGATAAAGGGTATCCAGAACAGCGAGAAACTGTCTGGATACCCTTTGTTTTTTCCTAATGAAAGCTTACTCTAATTGTTAGCTTTTTTTAAGAATGCTTCCAGCCGGTCTAGTCCTTCTCTTAGCGTCTCCATCCCATATGCGAAGCTTAGTCGGAAGTAGCCTTCGCCAAAGCTTGAGAACGCACTGCCTGGAACTACTGCTAACTTTGCCTTTTTTACAAGGGTAAGTGCAAAATCAAAAGAGCTTATCCCTTCAAAAGGGATTTTGATAAAAAAGTAGAAGGCTCCGTCTGGTTTCACTGCTTTCAGTCCCATTGCTTCCAACCTGCTGTGTACATAATCCCTTCTTGCTGCATATTCCACACGCATAGATTCAGCGTCATCTATGCCGACAGTCAACGCCTCGATAGCAGCAGCCTGGGAGATAGAAGAGGCGCAGGTGACGTTGTATTGGTGGACTTTCAAAAGGTGCTTGCTTATTTCTTCAGGAGCAAACAGCATGCCAATCCTCCAACCTGTCATGGAGTGAGATTTGGACAGGCCGTTGATGACAATCGTATGTTCCTTCAAAAAGGAAGCGATGGATACATGCGTAGTCTCGTAGGAAAGCTCGCTGTATATTTCATCCGCAAGAATAATTATATCTTTTCCTTTGACAAGATTGGCAATCTGTTGCAGCTCATTTTCATCGAGACTCACGCCTGTCGGATTTGAGGGGTAAGGCAAGACGATGCAGCGTGTTTTAGGTGTAAGGTATCTTTCTATCACGCTTGCAGTCATTCGGAAGTGATTAGCTCGAATGTCCGCATGCACTGGAACAGCTCCGCACATTGTGATGATTGGTTCGTATCCTGGATAGACGGGTCCAGGAAGAATCACTTCTGCACCTTCCTCTAGGATAGTCCGGAAAGTAATGTCAATCGCTTCACTCGCGCCTGTTGTAATAATGGTTTCGTTTTCCGCACAATATGAAACATTGTATATTTTTTTATAAAAGTCAGCAGCAGCTTTCCTTAGTTCAGGATATCCAGCATTATGGGTATATGTTGTCCTGTTTTCCTCAATCGCTTTGATGCCTGCTTTCCGTACATGTTCAGGCGTGGGAAAATCCGGCTGTCCAATCGTCAGGGAAATCATATCCGTCATGCCGGAAACCATATTAAAAAACTTGCGGATACCTGAGATTTCAATTTTTTTTACTTTTTCGTTGATTAAGTGCTCCATTTCTATCCCTCCAGCAAATCATGACCTCATTTTACCACGAGAAAGCAATAAAACACCGCAAATAACTGAAAACAATTGTACTGTAGTCGACAAAAATTTGGTATAATAGTCGGAGATTTCCGGTTAAATAATAGGGGGCGATGGAATGGAAATGAAGATTGATGAAAATTTTGTAATGAAAGAGGAAAAAGATTATGGGGGATTTTGGATTAGATTTGCTGCTAATTTGATTGATGGGATTATTCTTGGTATACCTTTAAGCATTATCGGTTTTTTTCTATTGTTTGTAGTTGCAGGAGATCCAGCGATTTTGGATAAGGAGTTTGTTTCTGAAGAGATGGTAATCCAGTATGTTATGAGTATATTGCTTAGTGTATTACTATTTTATGTTATTGCTGTTATTGTTTCAGTTGGCTATTATGCGGGAATGCACTCATCTAAAATTCAAGGAACGGTTGGAAAAATGCTTTTGGGTTTAAAGGTAACGGATATAAATGGGAAAAGAATTTCCTTCTGGAGAGGGCTTGGCAGGTACTTTGCAATGTTCTTGTCTTCCTTTATGATGATTGGCTATCTCATGGCTGCTTTTACGGAGAAGAAACAGTCATTGCATGATATGATCGCTGGTACTGTTGTAATCAAAAGCAAATAATATTTTTGTGACAAAAAATCCTGGACAAGTGTTTAGGATTTTCTTTTTTTTACGATTAGTATTCCTCTTCCAAATATTTATGCTATAGTTTAAGTCAGAAAAAGGGAGGCGCAGAAAAAATGATAGAAACTTCGAAAGGTATTCTCCTTGAAAGCGGGACAAATGAATTGGAAATAGTTGAGTTCGGAGTGGGACAGAACAGGTTTGCTATCAATGTGATGAAAGTCAGGGAAATTATCAACCCTTGCCAGGTCATAGCTTTACCTCACACCCACCGGTTTGTCGAGGGGATTATTGAGCTTCGCGGCGAGGTGCTGCCAGTAATTAATGTAGCAGAAGCGCTTGGATTTCCGGCATCTGCCGACCCAGAGAAAGACAAGTTTATCGTCGCAGAGTTTAATCAGCAAAAAACCGTTTTTCATGTACACCAAGTAACGCAAATTCATCGGATATCTTGGGAGGACATTGAGAAACCTTCAGACTTATATAATGGACTAGAAACGCAAGTTATCGGGGTGATACAACTCGGTGATCATATGGTATTGTTCCTTGATTTTGAAAAAATTCTTTATGATATCAACCCGGATTCTGGCATGAAAGCAAATGGTGTGAAGAAGCTTGGAGAGAGGGAGCGCTCGGATAAAAGAATTGTCATAGCGGAGGATTCCGCAATGTTGAGGACGTTGCTGCGAGAAACTTTGAACCATGCCGGATACAGCAATCTCGAATTCTTTGAAAATGGGCAGGAGGCATACGAATATCTGGAGAGTGTTGGTAATGATATAGAAAAAGTCCCTGATCTTCTTATAACAGATTTAGAGATGCCTCAGATGGACGGCCACCACCTGACGAAAAGAATCAAAGAACACGCTGAACTGTCATCTCTGCCTGTTGTGATTTTTTCTTCTCTAATTACTTTAGATTTGATGCATAAAGGAAATATCGTAGGGGCTCAAGCGCAGATTAGTAAACCTGAAATAGGAAAACTTGTTGAGAAGATTGATGAACTTCTGCTTAACTTGTAAGTTCACAAAAATGAATGTTACCGAGGTTCGGAATGTAAGTATTCCGAACCTCTTTTGCTTAGAAAAAGCTTTCTCCAAGCTTCTTAAATACTGGTTTTTGATAGTTTTTTTTCTGCATTCCTTGGTGGTTTTCCTCTTTCTTTCCCGTATAGGAGAGCAATAGCTTTTTGGCTTGTGAAAGAGAAATAGTGGCTTTTGGATTTCTTACTGCATCGTCAAGTTTTCCTAAATGAGGCAAATTCTCAAAATCCTTTTTTGTAGACGGAATATGGAAAGAATATCGTCCGCAAACTACAAGAACATCTGATTGCTGTTGGCTGTACTTTGGGTTTTGGGAAAAATGCAACCCGATCTTGGTAGCTTTTCCTTCTCTTAGGAGCTTTTGCAATGCTTCATGTTTGAGAGAATATAAAAATTTCGGATTTGGTGCAGTTTTTGCATGCCTATTTACAATGAAGATAGCCTGGGAGAGGTTTTCAATCGTATGCTGGAGGGGTGTTTGCCGGTTCCTGTCACTATTCACTGGTCAGGCTCCTTTCATTTCATCTGAAGTAATGTATAAAGGTATTATACCCCTTTTCCATTTGTAAAAAAACAGAAGCTTTGCTGTAAATGTAAACAAGTAAGGATTAAGGGAGGATATTTACGATAGTACCGTTAGGAACCACCCTTGATAAGTCGAGAACATCATGGTTAAACATCCGGATGCAGCCTTTCGAAACAGATTTGCCGATGGAAGAAGGTTTGTTCGTTCCGTGTATCCCATATGCCTGTTTGGAGAGAGAGAGCCACATTGCACCGAAAGGACCGCCAGGATTCGGCTCACGATTAACGATTACAAAGCGCCCAATAGGGGTTCTGGAAAGTATTTTTCCTGTAGCGATAGGATATATTTTTATCTGTTCTCCCTTTCGTAATAATGTCAATCTTTTCTTACTGATGGAAACAACGATGGAATATGGAATGGAGGCGGGGTCGGGAAGGCGGGGGATGATGATGGCTTGGCCTGGAACGATGGCCTTCCCGACATTTGCAGCCGCAATTTCATTCATGCTTCTTCGGTAATCTGCCGAAAGTGATGCAAGGGTTTCCCCACGTTTTATTATATGAATCATATTTATCCCATCCCTTCAAAATACTGCGAAAAGTGGTTCTTCCTTAGCATATGCGTTGTTTTCAAAATTCTTTATGGAACTGAAGAAGTTGGTCATGGAATTTTCGTTAAATGGGTTAACGAAACCCCGTTTATTACCGATGATTATAGTGCGGAATTTAATTTACCATTGTTATCTTTTATAGAGCGGGGATGAATTTGCATGGTGAAAAAGGAAGATGACATTCTTATAAAGGGCGGAAATATGGAACAAATTATTTTTCATATAATATTTAAACATGTAAAAGATCTAGTCTTTATTATGGAAGTGGAGGAAGGAAACAGGTTCCGGTACGCATTTGCGAACCAGAATGCCCTGCTTCATGCGGATGTTACCGCTCAATGTCTCGGAAAGACATTGGAAGAAGTATTACCGGAAGAGAAGGCGAAGCTTCTCCAGAGCTATTACCGGCGAGCTGCCCAAAGCGGAAAGATTATAAGTTTTCATGACGAAGTGGAAATATCCTCAAATTGTAAGGTGTTTGGGGAGACTATTTTGACACCTGTAAAAGATGGAGTTGGAAAAGTTATTTATATTGTTGGAGTAACAAGGGATGTCACACAATCGTTTAAAGAAAAAAGACTCTTGATGGAGAGTGAGCAAAAGTATCGATCCATTGTCGATCATAGCCTTGATGGCGTATTGTCTATTAATCTATCAGGGGATATATTGGAAGTGAATCCTGCCGCTGTAAGGATGACTGGATATAATGAAGAATTATTAAAGCAAATGGATATTTCTGTGCTCTTTCATCCGGAAGACTTGCCAACTTTTCGCAACATGATCTTTCAAACCCATTATGGTTTGGCGATGGAGTCGTTTGACTGCCGATTCAGAAAAAGAAACAAACAATTCATCTCTGTGCAAATCAAAACGGTTCCCATCATCATCCATTCGCAAATTGAAGGGGTGTATGTGATTATCCGAGATATTTCGGAACAGGCGAAAACAGCGGAAATTATCAAATACATGGCTTTTCACGACCAATTGACAGGGATATTGAATCGAAGAGCATTGCTGGAAAAGCTCGATGTACTCTTGAAAGGGAAGAAAGAAAAGGAGTTTTCCCTTTTTTCGATGGACCTTGACAGGTTCAAGCTGCTTAACGATACAATCGGCCATCTTGCAGGGGATGTTATTTTGAAACAGGTAGCAGAGAGGCTATCGGGTATACATTCGTCTGGAGCAGAAGTATTCCGCCAGGGGGGGGACGAATTTGTTATCCTTCTTCACAATTCCTCGAGGCATGATGCGGGATTATTTGCTCAAAAAATCCTTGCAGCGTTTTCTGATTCCTTTTATCATGATTCAAAAGAATATTACCTTTCTCCTAGTATTGGTATCAGCGTCTATCCTTATGATGGGAAGAATGCTGAGACATTGATTAAAAATGCCAATGAAGCATTATATCGTGTGAAAGAAAAAGGGAAGGCCCACTTTCAGTTTTACTGTCCGGATATGAACAAGTTCAATACCAATGTTATAGCTCTTGAAACTCAGCTAAGGAAAGCTGCGGAACGAGGAGAATTCAAATTACATTACCAGCCGCAGGTGAACCTAAGGACAAAAGAAGTGGAAAGCATGGAAGCTTTACTTCGCTGGGATAATCCGGAACTAGGATCAGTCTCTCCTGGGGAATTCATCCCGGTTGCAGAAGATACTGGACTCATTGTACCCATTGGAAATTGGGTTATACAGGAAGCATGCAAGCAAATTCAAGAATGGCGGGGTCTTTGTAAAAATGGAGTCAGGGTGGCAGTGAATATTTCACCAAAACAATTTCTTCAGCTTGATTTGTTGAATATAATTGAAAAATCTCTAAACACTTTTAATATTCCGCCCCATCTTCTAGAGATAGAAATTACGGAAGGGGCCATGCAAGATACAAAGGAAGCCATCCCTATCCTTAAAAAAATGAAGGATTTAGGACTGATTATTTCTGTAGATGATTTTGGGACAGGCTATTCATCATTGAACTACCTGAAACAGTTCCCAATCGACATTCTAAAAATTGATCAATCCTTTGTCAAAGATTTGCCTAACAGTAATAAGGATGCTGCAATTATTTCATCTATTATCCATTTAGGTAGGAGCTTGGGTCTTGAAGTGATAGCGGAAGGTGTAGAAGAAGAATGCCAAGCGGAATTCCTCAAAAAAGGGAATTGTGACAAAGCGCAGGGATACTTTTTTGCACGCCCAATGCCGGCTTGCAGTGCTGAAAAGATAATACTAGAAGCATATCAGTAAAGAGGCTGTTTTCAGTCGCTTTACTTTTTTTACTTGCCTGAACTTTTTAATGTTAACAAGGAAATTTCCGGCCGAGACAGGAAACGGAAAGGCAGCCTGGTTGTTCCAATCCCTCGACTTACGAAGAGATGCATCTTTCCAATGGAATAAAAACCTTCATAGTATTTTTTTGCATAAGGTGGGGTAATGAGGGGGCCGATAAAAGGCAATTGAATTTGACCGCCATGGCTATGCCCGCTAATCTGCAGATTTATCCCCTTCTTTGCAGCCTCATCCGCTAGGTCGGGAGCGTGGGACAACAGAATGGCAAACGAATGATTCGGAATGTCCTTTAAGGTAGCACCTATATCGGGACGGCCAAGCATTGGCTCGTCAATCCCTGCAATCCAGATTCTGCTTCCGTCCAAGAGGTCGACAGGGACGGATTGATTTCTTAGCAGAGTAAATCCCACCTTAGTAAGGGCTTGTTTATAAACAGATGAACCATACCCTCCGTGGTCATGGTTACCGTATACCGCAAATTTCCCAAATGGTGCTTTTAATTCGGAAAGGATTTCTTCTAGTCTGCCCATATTAGAAAAGCTTTGCAGGTCATCAACCAGATCACCAGCAAATACAATAATATCAGGGTGCATTTCCGAAAGGTCTCTTGCCATTTTAGCAAACTGGTTTAGGTTAAATTGGAAACCAAGGTGAGTATCACTGAAGACTGCAATTTTGAGTCTGTTGAATCCTTGTGGCAAACCTTCCAAAGATACTTCATGGTGACTCTTTTCTAAAAAACGTGGTTCAATGAACCTTGAGTATCCATAACTCCCCATACATGTTGCTATAATAGCTGAAAACTTGAACGATATTTTCTTCAGGAAAACTCTCCGATTGATTTTAGTTTTCAATATAACAACCCACCATTTTTTCTGACTTGTTTTCATACTAGCAGAGTCATTTGAAAATAAGAAGAGAAGATTTGCTTAAGTATATTCTGTGATTACGATGGAGAAAAAGAGGGAATAGGAAGGGAAAGCCAGCGAGGCTGAATCGGCTATTAAGGAGATAGGTATCATGAAGTATGGAATAAAAAGGATGGAAATGGGAGTGTTTCCTTTAAAAAATGGTACCATTAAGATACGGGTTTACGGTTTTGCGACACCAAGAGATGAGGGAACAGTTACTGCGGAAATGAATGATGCAAGTGCTGCCGCACGGGGATTCGTAAAAAAGCGGACAATTATAAGGGCAATCGCTAAACTACATTATGCGCTCCAAAAGAAAGAGTGACATAACTGCGGGAAATCTTTTTGAAAGATGATTCAGCACGTCATTGAAATGTCTTCCAATAAGGTTAACAGTTTGATTCGGTATGTAATGCTCAAGTAAATGACCCAAAGGTTTGTCAACATCCGCATATTTGCCTCCTTTTTAGTCCTATTCTTATTTTTAACCCCTCTCGGATAATCAATAGCGCCTTTTAATGGGAATAATGCAACCTTGTGTGAAAAAAGATGGTAAAATAAATTCACTCCTTCTTTCTTGTATATAAAAAAGAAGGTACACAAAGGGGGCGGTACAATTGATAGATGCGTTGGATGTTATGGCAGCCCTTGATCAAGTTTATCCTGTCTTCCAACCAATTTTCAGCGCGGATGAACACCGTGTAATCGGTTATGAAATATTTGGAAGGTTCCGTCACGATGGGGAATCGCTAAGTTTGGGACCATTTTTTCTCGATGACCAGGTTCCCGCAGATTTTCGCCTGGAAGCTGATTTACTCATATTAGAAAAAGCTTTCGAGAAAGCTTTGGAACTCGATGGGGATATACTCCTATTCATCAATCGGGACGCTGAACTCCTTATAGAGGATAAGGAGGAGAAGCTGCTTACCCTTATACTTTCCCATAAAGAAAAAGGATTAGATCCTTCACGGCTTGTTCTTGAGATATCAGAGCGCAAGTCCATGCCGGATACAGCAAATATTGAACACATCCTCCATTATTATCGAACATATGGTATAAAAATTGCGATTGATAAGCTTGGAGCTGATAGCAGCAAGCTCGATCAGATTAATCTTTTGCAGCCAGATATCCTAAAGGTAGATCTTGGCACATTAAGGGGTGCAGCAATCGGACCATCCTATCAGGATATATTGCATTCCCTTTCTTTGTTGGCAAGAAAGATAGGTGCAAGTTTACTGTTTGAAAGTATTGAAACTGTATTTCAGCTTCAGTTTGCCTGGAAACACGGTGGAAGATACTACCAAGGATTTTATTTAATGAATCCCTCTCCTTCGTTCGTGAAAGAGGAAGTATTAAACGAAAAGCTAAGGACAGAATGCCATGCATTCATACTGACGGAACAGAAAAAAATCGAGCGCTTATTCAGTCTTCGTTCTGAATTGAACCAAAGATTACAGGAGCTAAACGGGAAATTGCGTAAGAAGCTGGATGATTACGAACTGTTAATGGCGATTGGAAATGAGCTTGATGAGATAGCTTTTCGAATGTATATATGTGATAGTGATGGATTCCAGGATATTCCGAACCTTGTTTCAAAAAAAGGATCATGGCAATTCGAAGAAGGGCACAGGCGAAAAAACTGGAGCTGGAGGCCATATTTTCTGGAGAATATTTCGAATATGCGCAGTGAGAGGAAAGGATTTTTGTCTGATCGCTATAATGATATCCAGTCTGGAGAAACGATAAGAACGTTCTCTTTTCCAATAGGGGAAGAACGATATCTGTTTGTTGATTTACATCCGAAATTTCTTAACAAAAGGGAAGAACTTTATTAACCTGAAGCATTGCATAGAAAAGGAACAACCGGTGGAAATTAAAGATAGCAATTGAAAAAACAGATAGATGGAGGGAAAGCAATGGCACCATATATGTCCATCCTAACACTCATATCCATCGGGTTGCTTCTTGGCGGAGTATTTTATACAACGAAGGTTGTTGCAATACAGAGAAAAGCAAAAAGAAACCTGGATGATAGCATCCCTGAAAAAGTGCAGGAAAAGCCATACATGAGAAACCCAATTTTTTTAGCTTTTTTCCTTTTTTTCTTCCTTGCAGTTTTGTTTATTATGTACAGCCAGGTCATTTACCGTTAGTGCAATAGCGCTGGCGGTTTTTTTTGATGCTGCAACTCATTCATGGCTATCGATGACTTCCTTTAGCCTCGCGAGATTAAAACCGACAATCCTCTCTTTTCCAGCAATAATCGTTGGTGTTGACATGATGCCATACTTTTCTGTGAGCTCATCCTTGAACGCATGATTAGAAGAAATATTTTTCTCTACATATTTTACGCCTTGGTCGTTTAAAAATAATTTAACAATCGTACATGGTGGGCATTCATCCTGTGTATATACAATAAAAGGTTTCAAAAATATCCCCCTCTAGGCAAAGTTTCATGGAAATTTTCACTTTTTCTTAAAAAAGTTCCTGCTTTGGGCAGCTTTTACTTGTACATGGCATGTCATTATTTTATTCTGTTTATATTGGCATGTAAAGAAAACAAGCAAGAATATTCAGTTTGCAATTACTGCGGATAAAATCATGTCAACGGAGAAGTCTAACAGATAACTTGATTGTTTTTGCTTGAAAGGAGAGAAATTATGTCACAGCTTCAAGGTATTATAACAAGGCTTAAGAGTCTTCAAGAACAGGCCGCAAGCGGAGAACCGGCACAGCGTTTTTTCGAAGTGAATGGTGAAAGAAAATGTCAGGTCACTTTCCATCCTAAAACGGAGACATTTGAACTTGAAGTATACAATGAAAAAGAAAAGCCGAAGAAATATCAGTTCGACAATATCGATATGATTACAATCGAAATATTTGATCTTATTCAGTAATAAGATAAAGGAGCCGCTATGGCTCCTTTGTTTATTTTCCAATTCCAAACGAGGCTTGCTTTTAAGACATTTTAGTTAAAACTATGTTAAAATAAGGTGGATTGAAATTCACTTTAGGGAGTTTTCAAAAGATGTTTAGCCTATATAGCGGAGAATTTATGAAATTAAGCATACAGGAATATATGATTCCTTCCGAACGTGTTGCCCATGTACAAATTGGAAACAGCCTTGAACACGCCCTTCTTGTCCTGACCAAAAGCGGTTATACGGCGGTGCCTGTGCTGGATCCTCACTACCGTCTGCATGGACTTATTAGCACCCCCATCATAATGGACAGCATCTTGGGGCTTGAACGAATTGAATTTGAAATGTTGGAAAAGAAACGTGTAGAAGAAGCAATGAACAGGAACATTCCTAGAATTAAGAGTGATTCATCGATGCAGACGGCCATCAGCCTGCTAGTTGATCATCCTTTTCTATGTGTAGAAGACAGCAACGGCTATTTTGATGGTATTTTGACAAGAAGATCGCTCTTGCAGGAACTGGAAAATGCAGTTCGACAATCTTAGGTAACAAAGGTCAGCCCCCTTATTTGGGGGCTGAATTTTTTAACGGAGGTGAATTATGAAGGACAACAAGAAAAGGGAAACGGTAAAGCCGTTCGTATTGGCATCAGTTATGCTTGCGATGTTTATGGGAGCGGTCGAGGCAACAATCGTTTCTACAGCAATGCCAGCCATTGTTGGAGACCTTGGGGGTTTCGTTCATTATAGTTGGGTATTTTCTGCTTACTTGTTGATGAACTCCGTCACGGTTCTTATATACGGGAAGCTATCTGATTTATTTGGGAGGAAACCTATCCTTACCTTTGGAATTATTGTATTTTTGATCGGTTCTATCCTATGCGGGCTCGCCGAATCGATGAGAATGTTAATTATCTTTAGATTAATTCAAGGAGTTGGCGCTGGTGCAGTAATGCCGTTGGCGACCACGATTATTGGAGATATTTATAGCAGGGAAGAGAGGGCAAAAATACAAGGCTATTTATCTAGTGTATGGGGCATTTCTGCCATCATGGGACCAGCCATTGGCGGTTTACTCGTGGAATTTGTCAGTTGGCGGTTTGTTTTTTGGGTGAATATCCCGCTTGGGATTCTTGCAATTGCAGGTCTGTGGCTTTATCTTCATGAAAATGTGGAAAAGAGACGGCATAACATCGATTACGGAGGAGCGGTATTGCTGACGATCTCGATCAGTACATTCATGTTTTTACTGGTGGAGGGAGGAGCACAGTTTTCATGGCTTTCTAGCACGGCGGGAATATTAATATCCGTCAGCCTTCTAGCGTTTTTGCTATTCGTTTTACAAGAGAAAAATGCTAATGAGCCAATAATGCCTTTTAATATATGGCGCGAACGATCTATCTTTGTTGCGAATATGACTTCATTGGCGACTGGTATGATGTTGATTGGGATATCCAGTTTCCTTCCGGCTTTTGTGCAGGGAGTAATGGAGCGTTCTCCTATTGTAGCAGGATTTACGCTTACTGCCATGTCAATCGGGTGGCCAATTGCGTCAATGATTTCAGGAAGAATGCTTCTTACAGTCGGTTACAGAAGGACAAGCATTGCAGGCGGCTTAGTTTTAATTGCAGGAAGTATTTTGTTTGCTACGCTAACACCTTCTGCAGGACCTTTATGGGCCGCATTAGGATCATTTTTTGTTGGAGTTGGAATGGGGCTGACAAGTACTGCTTTTATTGTTTCCATTCAGAGTACTGTATCATGGGAACAGAGAGGTATTGCTACCGCTGCAAATATGTTTATGAGAAATCTAGGAAATACTATTGGTGCTGCCTTGCTCGGAGGGATCCTAAACAGCAGACTAAAGGCTCATTTTGAAGAAAATGCTGCTGGAAAAGGTGAAAATCTTTCGGTTGACTCTGTTAACCTTCTTCTTAATGAACATAAACGTCAAGGAATGGAGACAGGCGTTAAATCACTGCTTCAAGAAGGACTTACAAGTGGTTTGCAATCAGTATATCTCGTTGTCCTTATCTTCTCCCTCGCTAGTTTTGTCTTGATCCTAGCGCTTCCCAAGCGGGAACAGAAAACGATAAATGGGGGGGGAATGTAATGTCTTCCCTTTCAGAACTTCACCTACTGTCTGTGCTTGGTCAGGAAATGAATATGAGAAAAGCTGCTGAAAGATTGTTCGTTTCACAGCCCGCTCTTTCCCAAAGGCTTCAGACCATTGAAAAGTCATGGGGGGAAAAGCTGTTTATTCGATCTCAAAAGGGATTATCCATGACTCCTGCAGGAGAGCTTGTTATTAGGTTTGCAAACGAAATGATTGCAAAGGAAGAAAAAGTGAAGGAATCAATTTCTGCTTTAAACAATGAAGTCCACGGCACATTAAAAATTGCTGTTGCATCCATTGTAGGTCAAAACTGGTTGCCTCAAGTTTTGAAAAAATATGTTGGCAAGTATCCCAATGCTAAAATTTCGCTTATTACAGGGTGGAGCAGCGAGATTGCCAGAGCGTTGTATGATGATGAAGTCCATGTTGGAATCATTAGAGGGACGCCTGATTGGAAGGGAGTCAAACTTCACTTATTCAAGGATAGACTGTTTCTTGTTGATACGGAAATCACCCATCCAGAGCAAATGCTAGAAACAGATCGGCCATTCATTCAATTTAAAAGTGACTCCAATTATTATCAGGAGATTCAGGAATGGTGGCTAAGAACCTTTCATGCAGCTCCAAAGCGGACAATTATAGTAGACCAAATAGAAACTTGCAAACAAATGACCTTCAATGGTATTGGGTACGCGATATTGCCTGAAATCACTCTGAATGGACGGGAAGAAAATATTTTTAAAGTACCCTTGCTTGATGAACATAATGAACCGATTAAAAGGGATACATGGCTGCTAGGGTATGAGACTTCGTTTCAGCTTAAGCAAGTTCAGGCATTTATTGAAACAGTGAAGGAGCATCTTCTTGAAACAGGGAAAAATTGAATGGTATTCCTTGTTTTCAACGCTTCTGTCTGTTAAAGTATTTTTAGCAAAATACATAACTTGGAGGGAATGGCATGAAAATGATGAATGCTAATGAAATTATTTCTTTTATCCAAAACAGTAAAAAATCTACACCTGTGAAAGTCTATGTAAAAGGAAATCTCGAGGGAATCGACTTTGGCTCAAACTCCAAGGCTTTCATTACAGGCAATAGCGGAGTAGTGTTCGGGGAATGGGAACAAATTAATGCCGTGCTTGAAGCAAACAAAGAAGCGGTGCTAGATTATGTAGTAGAAAACGACCGCAGAAACTCAGCCATCCCTCTTCTTGACATGAAAAATATTAAAGCCCGCATCGAACCGGGTGCACTTATTCGTGAACAAGTACAAATTGGCGACAATGCTGTCATTATGATGGGGGCTGTCATCAACATCGGGTCTGTTATTGGCGAAGGAACAATGATTGACATGAACGCAACTCTTGGCGGCAGGGCGACTGTGGGTAAGAACTGCCATGTCGGCGCAGGAGCTGTGCTAGCAGGCGTGATTGAACCGCCGTCCGCTAGGCCAGTTGTTGTAGAAGATGATGTTTTGATTGGTGCAAATGCTGTGATTCTCGAAGGAGTACAAGTCGGAAAAGGCGCTGTTGTGGCAGCTGGAGCCGTTGTGGTAGAAGATGTACCTCCCAATACGGTAGTAGCTGGCATTCCAGCAAGAGTTATTAAGGTAATCGATGAAAAAACTAAGTCTAAAATAGAAATCAAACAAGAATTGCGCCAACTGTAATCGGACGCAAACTTATGGAGCGTGGATTGCGAAAATCCGCGCTTTCTTTCTATATACATTCAGGAGGATTAGAAATGGAGATACAGCATCTCATTAAGGTTAGAAGAGAATTGCACCAAATACCCGAATTAGGGTTTCAAGAAATTAAAACGCAAAATTATCTTCTAACATTCTTAAAAGGCTTGAATCAGGAAAGACTGGAAATAAAGCTTTGGAAAACAGGTGTTTTTGTAAAGATTAATGGCTTGTCTCCATCAAAGACGATTGGCTATAGAGCCGATATGGATGGTTTGCCCATTGAAGAGGAGACAGGCCTCGTCTTCCGTTCTGTTCATGAAGGGAGGATGCATGCGTGCGGCCATGATTTTCATATGACTATCGCCCTCGGGTTGATTGAACATTTTATTCAAGAACCTGTGAATGATAATCTTCTATTTATTTTTCAGCCTGCTGAAGAAGGGCCTGGCGGGGCACTTCCCATGATGAATTCACAAATTATGAAGGAATGGAAACCAGACATGATAATGGCCCTTCATATTGCTCCGGAATATCCTGCGGGTACTGTTGCAACAAAGGAAGGGATGCTGTTTGCTAACACTTCTGAGCTCTTTATAAACTTGAAAGGCAAAGGAGGCCATGCAGCCCGTCCTCATCAGGCGAATGATATGATTATCGCCGCTTGCATGCTAGTCACCCAACTCCAAACAATTATTTCGCGCAGTGTTGATCCGCTGGACAGTGCGGTCATTACGGTGGGGAAGCTTACAGCAGGCACTGTGCAGAACATCATTGCTGAATCATCAAGGATTGAAGGAACGATCAGGACATTTTCTGCTGATTCGATGGCGATGGTAAAAAAACGACTTGAGGCTATTGTTAAAGGTGTGGAAGCAGCATACGAATGCAAGGCTGAAATCGATTATGGAGCAATGTATCACCAGGTTTATAATGACCATACATTAACAAGGGAATTTATAAACTTTGCCAAGTCGCTTCATAATATGAAGCTGATTGAGTGCAATGCGGCCATGACAGGAGAGGATTTTGGCTATATGTTAAAAGAGATTCCTGGTTTTATGCTTTGGCTTGGTGTGGGTTCGGAATACGGTCTGCACCATGCAAAGTTGAATCCTGATGAAAGTGCCATTGATACAGGCGTCAGACTTCTAAAAGCATTTATCCGCCATAAAAGCTGCTAAATACAGCAGGTTCATTTTGAATCAAACAACCCGGGGCAGCCTTTTTGCTTTGAAATCGGAGTAGAGCATGATAGACTCTAGATGAGAAATGGAAAATTTGCCAGCTGAGTAAAATAACCTGTTTATATTGGTCGTCTACAGGATAATATATATATGGCTTTATTTTTCTATAATAATAATTATTTTTTATTTAAATTAATTATCATTTAATATTGACTATATATAGTGACGGCGATATAATACAGAAGAGAGTTCGATAAGGCAGAATATTTTGCCTTACAATATAAGCAATGGAGGGATTTTCACATGCCAGAAAGAATGGTAGGAAAACAAGCACCGCGTTTTGCAATGGACGCAGTAATGCCTAACAAGGAATTCGGAAAAGTTAGTCTTGAAGAAAACATGAAGAACGACAAATGGACAGTATTGTTCTTCTATCCAATGGACTTTACATTCGTTTGTCCTACGGAAATTACAGCGATGTCTGACCGCTACGATGAGTTCCAAGACCTTGATGCTGAAGTAATCGGTGTTTCTACTGACACAATCCATACACACCTAGCATGGATCAAAACAGATCGTAAGGAAAATGGCCTTGGCGATCTTAAATACCCACTTGCTGCTGACACTAACCATGTTGTATCACGTGAGTACGGCGTGCTTATCGAAGAAGAAGGCATAGCACTTCGTGGTCTCTTCATCATCAACCCTGAAGGCGAAATGATGTATTCCGTTGTAAATCATAACAACATTGGCCGCGATGTTGACGAAACATTGCGTGTGCTTCAGGCGCTCCAAACAGGCGGACTTTGCCCTGCGAACTGGAAACCTGGACAAGCTACACTTTAAGAACAATTGTGCTAATAAAGACCTAACCATCGTTAGGTCTTTATTTCTTAATAGATAAGGAGGTAAAATTTCATGAAATTGCGTGAACAAATGCCGGAACTTACCGGAGCAACAGAATGGCTCAATGGTGAAGTAAAAAGAGAAGATCTGATTGGTGAAAAGCCGACATTAATTCATTTTTGGTCTATTAGTTGCCACCTATGCAAGGAGGCAATGCCGCAGGTGAACGAATTCCGTGATAAGTATAATGGGAAACTGAACGTTATCGCAGTTCATATGCCAAGATCTGAAGACGATTTGAACATGGAAGAAATTAAGAAAGTAGCGGAAGAACATGGCATAGAACAGCCGATTTTTGTTGACAACGAACATAAGCTGACGAATGCTTTTGAAAATCAATACGTGCCCGCTTATTATGTATTTGATAAGGAAGGCAAGCTGCGCCACTTCCAGGCTGGCGGCAGCGGGATGAAAATGCTTGAAAAGCGTGTAAATCGTGTGTTGGATGAATTGGAAAAGAGTGAATAGAATCTTTAAAAAGCCGGCATAAATTGTCGGTTTTTTAGTTTGTATTAGTAAAGAAAAGGGTAAAAAATGCCGGCTGAGCCATTTTTGTGAAAAATTTCACAAAAATAGAAGAATGAAGTGATGATGTCTGTCATAACAATGATACATAGTGATGAAAGGAGCCTGTCAATGGAATGGAGTAACGTAGATTGGAGTCGGATGTTAACCGCAATGACATTGGGATTTCATATTATTTTTGCGACAATTGGAGTCGGTATTCCTGTAATGATATGTTTGGCAGAATGGATAGGGATTAAAAAGGGTGATTCACATTATATCTTGATGGCAAGAAGGTGGGCGAGAGGTTTTACGATTACTGTTGCCGTTGGGGTTGTGACAGGAACTTGCATTGGCCTTCAGCTTTCCCTTTTATGGCCAAGCTTTATGAGAATTGCTGGACAGGTGATAAGCTTGCCGCTATTTATGGAGACATTTGCCTTCTTTTTTGAGGCTATTTTTCTTGGTATTTACTTATATACCTGGGACAGGTTCAAAAAGCCGATTTACCACTGGTTGTTATCCCTTCCTGTTGTTATAGGTTCTTCAGCATCAGCCTTTTTCATTACAACAGTGAACGCATTCATGAATACACCACAAGGGTTTAAGCTTAAAGAAGGAGCGTTGGTGGAAATCGAACCTATCATTGCAATGCTGAATCCTGCTACTCCTTCTAAAACCTTTCACGTGTTAACCTCCTCCTATTTATCAGCAGCTTTTATTCTAGCAGGAATTGCAGCATTTGCCATCCTTCGAGGCAGAGGAGGGGATTACCAGAGGAAAGCGTTAAAGCTGACATTGACCGCAGGATTTGTATTTGCGCTAGGTACAGCAATTGCAGGCGATGTGTCGGCAAAGTTTCTTTCAAAATATCAGCCGGAAAAACTTGCTGCCTTGGAGTGGCACTTTGAAACGGAGCCAGGAGCAGACTTGCTGTTATTTGGAAAAATTGATGAAAACAATGAAATTACAAATGCTATTAAAATACCAGGAATGCTAAGCTTTCTAGCGGGAAATTCTTTTGGGCACGAGGTCACTGGGTTAAATGAATTTCCCGAAGAAGTAAGGCCGCCACTTTGGATCCATTATTTATTTGACTCTATGGTGGGGATTGGGGTTTTTGCTTTAATGATATCAGGGACCTATACCATAATAGGGAAACGAAGAAGTAGTATTCGCAATAGCAAGCTGTTATTAATGATGATTATCTCCGGTGGGCCACTATCTATGCTCGCTGTAGAGCTAGGCTGGATATTGGCAGAAGTGGGAAGGCAGCCGTGGATCCTCAGAGGATATATGAAGGTGTCTGAGGGAGCGACTACAGCAGCCGGAGTTCGAATGACCTTTATGCTTTTTCTCGGACTCTATCTTTTGCTTGGCACCATTACTGTGGCGGTTTTGGGTAAAATGTTCAAAAATAAGCCTCCACATGTTGAGTTGGGAGAAAGGTATGGTAAGTAAATAAAATAAAGAAAGGAGGAAAAGAATAGATATGGAGATTTTAGGTATTTCAATACTATGGATATTTTTGTTTGGTTATTTAATCGTTGCCTCCATTGATTTTGGTGCAGGATTCTTTGCGTTTTATGGGCGGATTACCGGGCATGAACATGTCATCAATCATCTGATTAGCCGCTACCTTTCACCGGTCTGGGAAGTAACCAATGTATTTTTTGTTTTCTTTTTTGTCGGACTGATAGGATTTTTCCCTGATGCTGCTTATTATTATGGGACCGCATTGCTAATTCCCGGCAGCATTTCGCTTATTCTGCTTGCAATTAGAGGCTCATTTTATGCTTTTAGCAATTATGGTTCGCGGGAAAGCACTCTCTACTTGTTCCTTTATGGTGCGACAGGACTACTAATACCGGCATCACTCAGTACAGCATTAACCATATCGGAAGGCGGTTTTTTAGTGAAAGAAGGGGATAAGGTTGTGTTCCTTGCTTCTAAACTTTTCACTAGCCCTTATTCATGGTCAGTTGTTGTGCTTGCTATTGTGTCTGTTCTTTTTATCAGTTCTTCCTTTTTAACCTACTATGCCTCAAGGGCGCAAGATAGGAAGGCCCTTGGTTTGGTCCGAAAATTTGCCCTCTTTTGGATTGGTCCGACCATTTTAGCGAGTTTGCTTGTTTTTGCTTCCCTCGGCAAGCATAATCCGGGTCATTTTGAGAAAGCGTTGGATTTATGGTATTTGTTTGGTTTATCCTTATTGTTCTTTTGTATTGCTTTCATTCTTCTTATAAAAGGGAAAAGATATGGTCTATCATTTATCATGGTACTCTTTCAATTCTTCTTTGCGTTTTTTGGATACGGAGCTTCCCATTTGCCTTATATTCTTGAACCATATGTAACTATTTTCTCTTCCCATACGAACGAAGCAATGGGATATGCCCTTGTTACTGCATTCATAGCAGGCCTGCTTCTTCTCATTCCTTCACTGGGTCTGCTGCTAAGGCTGTTTCTGTTCGATGCAGACTATATAAAAGGGAAAAAGTAGTTCTTCTCCCGATATTCATGCTAAAATGAAAATAATTGCAGTTTATGGTTGGGGGTAACTTATGATGAAAAAGGAATATGCCGTTATTGGTCTTGGCCGTTTCGGTGGAAGTATATGTGAAGAACTGTCGCAGCAAGGTCTGCAAGTTTTAGCAATTGACCGAGACGAGGAACGAGTGAACAAATTTTCATCGGTTGCTTCACATGCAGTAGTAGCGGACACAACCGATGAAGTTGTCCTGAAAAGCCTTGGAATTAGAAACTTTGACCATGTGATTGTTGCGATTGGAGATGACATCCAAGCAAGCATTCTCACAACCTTGATTTTAAAAGAACTTGGAGTCAATAAAATTACCGCAAAAGCACAGAACGATTATCATGAAAAGGTGCTTCGAAAAATTGGAGCGGACAAAGTAGTTCACCCTGAAAGGGATATGGGGAGGAGAATTGCCCATAATATCGTTTCGAAAAGCGTTTTGGATTATCTCGAATTATCCGATGAGCATAGCATTGTGGAAATAGCAGTTAACGAAAAGCTTGGGGGCAAGACGATTATTGATTTAGATATAAGGGCAAAGTATGGAATCAATATTGTTGCAATCAAGCGGGGAAACGAAATTATTGTCTCTCCACAGGCTGATGAGTTAATTGTGACAGATGACATTCTTATAGCGATTGGTGCAGACTCAGATATTAACCGGTTTGAAAAGAAGGTACTATAGGATAAATAAAACCCCGTGCAGACTATTGCGCGGGGTTTCGCTATCTATATTTATACTTCCATGATGATTGGCAGAATCATCGGACGCCTTTTCGTCTTTTCATATAGGAATGGCGCCAGCGTATCGGTAATCTCATTTTTGATTTCTGACCATTGGGAGGTTCTGCGTTCCATTACTTTGTTTAAATGTTTTGTGATTAGGCTTTGAGCATCGTTAATCAAATCACCTGATTCACGCATATAGACAAAACCGCGAGAAATAATATCAGGTCCTGCCGCAATTTTGAAATCCTTCATGTTGATCGATACAACTACGACAACAAGGCCTTCCTCTGAGAGAATACGGCGGTCGCGAAGGACGATATTTCCGATATCACCAATTCCGCTGCCGTCAATATAGACGGAGCCAGAAGGGATTTTACCGGCAACCTGCGCTTCACTGCTGCTAAGCGCGAGCACCTCTCCATTATCCATGATGAAGCAGTTTTCTTCGCTTACACCACAATCAACAGCAAGTTTTGCATGCATTTTCTGCATTCTGTATTCTCCATGGATCGGCATGAAGAATTTAGGCTTAATAAGCCTTAGCATTAGCTTCTGTTCTTCTTGACCGCCATGACCTGAAGTATGGATATCACTTAGTTTGCCATGTACGACTTCTGCTCCTGCACGCGATAGCATATTGATCGTGCGGTTGACACTGATAGTGTTACCGGGGATTGGAGAAGAAGAGAATACAACCGTGTCTCCAGGAATGATCTGAATTTGGCGATGGGTTCCATTCGCAATCCTAGAGAGAGCTGCCATTGGTTCGCCTTGGCTTCCTGTGCAAAGGATGGTTACTTTGTTAGCTGGGAGCCTATTAATTTGCTGCGCGTCAATGAATGTATCCTTAGGTGCACGGATGTAACCGAGATCTTGTCCAATATTGATTGCAGCCTCCATGCTTCGTCCAAAAACGGCAATCTTTCTGCCGTTGGCCACCGCAGCTTCCGTAACTTGCTGAAGACGGTGAATATTAGATGCAAACGTTGCGAAAATCACCCGTCCATCCACTTTGCGGAAAATATCATCAATGCTCTCGCCGACACGTCTTTCTGACATAGTAAAGTTAGGAACTTCACTATTGGTACTGTCAGATAATAGGCAAAGAACACCTTCCTTACCGATTTCAGCCATTTTGGTTAGGTTAGCTGGTTCTCCTACCGGTGTAAAGTCGAATTTGAAATCGCCGGTATGGACGATTTGACCCGGAGGCGTTTTCACGACAATTCCGTATGAATCAGGGATACTGTGAGTTGTCCTAAAAAAGCTTACGGACGTTTTCCTGAATTTAATGACATCCTCTTCTTGGAAATCAATCAATTTTGCTTGGCGAAGGAGACCATGTTCCTCCAATTTATTACGGATCAGACCTAATGCCAACTTTCCTCCGTAAATTGGAATATTCACTTGTTTAAGCAAATAAGGAATGCCGCCGATATGGTCCTCGTGTCCATGAGTGATGAAGAGTCCTTTGATCTTATCTTCATTTTTTACCAAATAAGAATAGTCGGGGATGACATAGTCAATACCAAGAAGTTCATCCTCAGGGAATTTGATACCAGCATCGATTAGGATAATTTCATCTTGAAATTGAACGCCGTAAGTATTTTTACCGATTTCGCCAAGACCTCCAAGGGCGAAAACAGCAGTCTGGTCATTTTTAACAAATTTCATAAATTATTCAATCTCCAATACGTCAAATTCTGGTCTTTCTTGTTCATACTCTAGATGTTTACCCGTTATTGCCTCAATGTACTCAATATTATAGCCACGTTCCGCCAGTTTTGTCCTAACATGCCGTTCTGATTCAGCATTGAGATACAATGTCTGGGTTTTCTCTCTAACTGGTACTTCTTTAATGGACTCCTGAAAAAATACTTTAAAAATCATCTTAGTTCTCTCCTTGTTAACATAGCTTTATCTATTATATAAAAAATTAACATTTTTTTCATTCTTTTTTAGAAATGCGAATGAAGCAATAATATCCACTGTACAATAAGGAAGGAGCCCTCCGCAAGTTTGAAGGGCTCGGCTTATTTTATGCAATGGTTTTCTTTCGAAGCATATCTCTCCACTGTTTTAAAAGCTTCCGTCTTAGCTTCTTTAACATAGTGGATCATCTCCTTACCTCTTATTTTAAACCATCCTTGTCCAAAGTAAAGCAAACAAGGAAAGTTTAATTAAGAAACATGGTTTTTTGATCTCTTTATATATATTATATGACAAAACCCTGCAATTTTTCATGGGTAAAGATGGAATTTTGTGATATGTCAAACATTTGACATCATTTGCTTAAGCGTTTAGTCTTTCTTACATCAAGAATGTAAGGGAGATATTATGAGTAAGATTGTATTTTTTGATATTGATGGCACGTTGTTAGATCATGATAAGAAATTACCTGTCACTGCTAAGGAAGCCATAACTGAATTGAAAAAAAGAGGGGTTTTCGTTGCGATTGCTACCGGCAGGGCACCGTTCATGTTTCAATCGATTCGCGATGAGTTAGAAATCGATTCGTTTGTCAGCTTTAACGGCCAATATGTAGTGTTTGAACAAGAGGCAATATACAAAAATCCGCTTGATGAGGCGGAAATTGAAAGAATTGCTATGGACGCAAAGCGAAATGGCCATCCTTTAGTATACATGAATGAACAGACCATGAAGGCTACTATAAGCCACGATTATATCGAAACAAGCATGGGCAGTTTGAAATTTCCTCATCCAGAACAAGATGCTCAATTCTATAAAGGCAGGGAAATTTATCAGAGCCTTATTTTTTGCCGTGAAGGAGAGGAAAATGTATATATTCCTGAATATCCTCGATTCCACTTCATTCGTTGGCATAAATATTCCTCAGATATTCTCCCTGCAGGTGGGTCAAAAGCTGAGGGGATCAAAAAAATGGTCGATAGACTTGGTTTTCGCCTAGAGGATGTCTATGCTTTTGGCGATGGCTTGAATGATATAGAAATGCTCCAAGCTGTAGGCACTGGTGTAGCGATGGGCAACGCTCTTGACGAAGTGAAATCACATGCTGACCATATTACTGCGGATGTGAGTGATGATGGAATTTGGAAAGGCCTGAGCAGCTTGGGTCTTATATAAATTATGATGATAATTTTGACGTATATTTTGTGTCATTTTTCTTGAGTTCCCTTCATCACACTATCGACAATAAAAGAAGGCAGCTCACTATTAAGGGAGCTGCCTTCTTTACGTTTTATGCTCGAAAACAATGTAACTTCATCTGTTGCTGTGCAGGGTAAATCCCATAGCTGACTGCGTGAGAGCGCATTCATTTCAATAATGTAATAAAAATTTAATTTTATCTATGCACAGCCTATGATACATCAGATTTAACATTGCGCGAAATCATTTTAAGATAACGATAAACACTTGATTCGGACATACCCATTATATCTGCAACCTCATTTATTGTACCTTTAATATCAAATACTCCGTATTCCTTCAATTTGGCAATCGCCAATTTCTTTTGTTCGGGCGATAGTTGCGCACCTGATTCCAATATATCTTTATCAATGACTGTATCAATGATATCCCGGACATTTCCGGTTAGTTTTTCGACAGGATGTTCTTGGTTGTTGTCCTTCTCAATTTGTTTTATATCCATGTTTATATTGACCAGCTTTAATACATCATTTGCGACTTTCCAATACGCGTCTGCATCAAAGTTTATGCATAAAAGGCCCTGCAATTTCCCCTGGCTATCCTTGATAAATAACGTTGATGAACGGAATTTTTTCCCTCTCGGCCCTTCTCCGACATAATTTACAACATGATCTTTCTGTGAATAGACCTTTTCGTTGATTAACTTTCTTGCATAGGCAGTTAACGGCCCGTTTAAAGACCTTCCGCTTAACTCTCCATTGACGATGTGACCAATCTGAGAACCTCCATCAGGATTTAAAACATGTAAAACAAATTCATAGTTAGGTCCCAATATTTTCCCGAAATAATTCATGATATTTTGATAGTGCCGAAATAATTCTTTATCCAATTACGTAAACCTCCTTCTGCGATCATTTTTTTACTATAAATTTTATTCACTAAAAAAGGGAACATTTCGATACCCAAATTATATCAGAGTTTAGTTATTTTCCAAGATGTAATAAAAAACTTTCATAAAAATAATTTATTATTAAATCCATTGACACTTATATAAGGACTGTGATAATTTGTTGTTGTAGTAATAAAAAATAATTACTGTAATAAATTTTTCTGAAAACTTTGAGAATGTATACATCTCTGGCAAATCATCCCAAGTTTTCACGCTCACTGAAAGAGGTAAAATGTTTTTTAAGTAGTTTGCAAAATCGTCTTTCTTACTTGAAGCTTTTCTAATTTATTCATAGGTGGTGTGGAAAAAAACTATAGTACATTTAGTAATCTCTTAGATCAGCAAATTAGTACTTAAAGTCATAGGTGAATTATTATTGCTGTTTTAAATGAAAACCCTTACACACACAATATTTCCCCCTTGCTCAAACTAACAGTAAGTTAAGTGTTGTCGGGACTTTAAGAAACTATTATTGCAGATTGCAGGAATACAATGAAGAATAGAATTTTGAAAGAAACACAATCAGAAAAAATAGTAGACATACTAGGAGGACTAATAATATGGATGGAAATACTGTCAGAAAATCAGTAGTTGAACCGGAAAACATTGGAGAAGATAATAATAAATGGCTAGATCCTAAAAAGTGGCATAAACAAGACACAACATGGGCATTGAGCCTATTTGGAACAGCCATTGGTGCGGGAGTACTCTTCTTGCCAATTAATGCAGGTGCGGGCGGATTGCTCTCATTACTATTAATTACAATACTCTCATTCCCGGTCATGTACTACTCGCATAGGGCGCTTGCTAAAATGATTTACGCCTCCAATTCGGCTGAAGAGGGGATTACAGGTACTATACGTGAGTATTTCGGAAATAAGGCAAGTATTATTTTTAACGTTGTCTATTTTGTTTCAATCTATACGATCGTACTCATGTATTCGGTTGCCCTAACAAATACTGCAAGTAGTTTTATCGTGAATCAAATGCACATGAGTGAACCGCCAAGAGCCATTTTGTCGCTTGCATTGGTGCTCGGACTTATTGCTATACTGAATTTTGGCCAGGACATTACTGTAAAGGTAATGAGCATGCTTGTTTATCCATTCATTATTTCTCTGCTAATAATCGCAGTATCTTTGATTCCAAAATGGAATACGTCAATGCTCAGTTTTTCAAGTGTTTCGAATGTTTCATCAGGTACAGGGGTTTTCGCAACAATTCTAATGGTTTTGCCAATCATCGTATTTTCTTTTAACCATTCGCCCATCATTTCGTCATTTGTTGTGAAACAGAGGCAAACTTACGGAATTAATGCTGTTGATGCTAAAAGTAATCAAATACAAACAGTTTGTTATATACTTACATTTGGTGTGGTAATGTTCTTTGTCTGGAGTAGCGTCTTGAGTCTGACTCCAAATGATTTAATTATGGCAAAGGAACAAAATTTATCAATCCTTTCCTATCTTGCTAATCAAATTAATTCGCCAATTATCAAAATTGCAGCACCTATCATCGCTTTCGTGGCCATAACGAAGTCCTTCCTTGGCCATTATGTAGGAGCGTACGAGGTAATGCGTGACATGATTATCGAGTCTGGCAGAGCGCGCGGTAAGAACATAAAAGAAAAATCAGTTAAGACAATGATTCTTGCGTTTGTCGTATTAACTTGCTGGTATGCTGCTTATAAAAATCCAAGCATACTCGGACTAATCGATAGTCTTAGTGGTCCATTGGTCGCTGCTATCCTATGTATCCTGCCAATGTATGCAATCCTAAAAGTTCCTGTATTGGCTAAATACAGAGGCAAAATGAGCAATATCTTCGTCATCATTGTGGGCGTGCTGACAATAGTGGCAAGCATTAAATCATTATTATAAAATCAATCCGGTTCCATATCTGCCTATGGTCAGCGTTGCGGAATATTTTAAAACTGCTATTACTTTAAAGGAGTGATAAAATGTCTTTTAAAAATTTGCAAGAATTAATTGAAGTGGCTGAAAAAGAAAATACAACTCTTTCAGAATTAATGATAAAAGCAGAAATGGTACAGAAAGGCTTATCGAGAGAAACGATTTATGAAAAAATGTCGGAACAATTCACAGTCATGGAGGAGGCTGTCCGCAGGGGAACCGAAAGTCCTGTTATGTCTCGTACGGGTCTAACCGGTGGAGATGGAAATCGCCTTTATGAATACGCCAAGAAAGGGAACACCTTTGTTGATGCTAATACTTTAAATGTCTCAGCCAATGCACTTGGCGTATCAGAAGTGAATGCAGCAATGGGGAGAATAATTGCGACACCAACGGCTGGTTCGGCAGGGATTTTGCCGGCAGTACTTATTCATGCCCTGGACAGCGGAAGATTTACCCGTGACCAGATTATCCAGTCCATTTTCACTGCATCCGCACTTGGCCTCGTGATGGCCAATAAAGCATCGATATCAGGCGCTGAAGGAGGCTGCCAGGCTGAGATTGGTTCAGCAACGGCAATGGCTGCAGGTACACTGGTGGAACTTGCTGGAGGAACACCTAGGCAGGTGGGAAATGCAGTTGGAATCGCGTTGAAAAATTCCTTGGGACTTGTCTGTGATCCAGTTGCCGGGCTGGTGGAAATTCCTTGCATCTATCGCAACGGTTTACATGCCCTTACCGCCCAAGCTGCAGCAGATATGGCTTTGGCTGGTGTCATCAGCATCATCCCTCCGGATGAAGTCATTCGAGTGATGCATGAAGTTGGACAGCAAATGCCTGAATCATTAAGAGAAACGGGAATAGGAGGCTTGGCTGGAACTCCAACAGGACAGAAATTAAAAGAGAAGATCCTGGGCGGAAAACCAACTGACAGCGGACCGGCAAAATACCAAAGTGCTTATGATATCATTGGTCCTGTAATGGTGGGACCTTCGAGTTCCCATACGGCAGGAGCTGTCCGGATTGGTAATATTGCACATCAGCTATTAAATGAAAAACCACTATATGCAAAGTTCACTTTAATGGGGTCTTTTGCTGAAACTTATCAGGGACACGGCACCGATTTAGCTCTTTTGGCAGGTGTCCTTGGGCTGACAACAATGGATGATGACATACCGAATGCGATAGAAGTAGCTGAAAATCAGGGCTTGAAATATGAATTTACAAAACGGATACTCGGAAGCTACCATCCGAACACCGTGTTGATTGAATTAGCAGGGGAGTCGCATAAAATAAAGGTGTTAGCCAGCTCTTTAGGCGGGGGTAAAGTGGAAGTTCAGGAATTTGAAGATTATCCGTTAAAATTCAGCGGAGAACGTCCAACCCTTGTGATTCGCCATAGTGATAAAAGAGGAGTAATTGCAGAACTATCGAAAATTCTTCAGGTAACAGGTTTTAACATCGCCCGCATGGCAAATGAACGTTCTAAAATCGAAGGTCCTGCCATTACGATATGTGAAGTAGATGGTGCAATTGACGAAAGACTTTTGGATATCTTGAAAAGAGAAATTCCGACTATTGAAGAAGTACTTGTGGTTGAAACCTTGTAATGGATTACAAAAAGTGAAGTCCAAAAAGCCAGCATCCGCTGGCTTTTTGGACTTCTTTTTGGATGAAGCGCCGGATCAACCCGTTCCCCTTTCAAAGAAAGTAAAGGGTGGGTGAATCTCTCGTGGTGGTATCCCATGCTAACTTATGTTATCGGCCGATTATCTTTGCGTTTTCAATAGGGGCGAAAGGATCTTTTTTATTAATATGGTCGTAGAACATAACTCCATTTAAATGGTCGATTTCGTGTTGAAAGACAATTGAAGGAAGACCTTTTAGCCGCAATTTCACACTATTTCCCTCAAGGTCGGTCCCATTAACGGTTATTCTCGAATACCTTGGAACATATCCCGGGTAAGGTTCATCCACTGAAAGGCAGCCTTCTCCAGCCGCAAGGTAAGAGAGTTCTACAGAGTGGCTAACAATTTTCGGGTTGAAAAGTGCGTAGCTGTATAAATCTCCTTTTTCATCATGGACGTGTACTGCAATCATTCTTTTTGAGACATTAATTTGGGGGGCTGCAAGCCCAATTCCAGGACGGAGACCAAATCGCTTGGCTGTTTCTTCTTCCTGGCTCATTTTCACATATTCAAGCATGCTTGCTAGTATTTGCTTTTCCTCTTCTGATGGTGGGAGGGCTACTTCTTCTGCAACCATGCGCAAAACATGGTCGCCATCCTTAATAATATCTTCCATAGTGATCAATGTTGTTCACCTCAAATTGCTGTTTTTATGTAAACAAGTCTATCAAATTCATACCAAAAAGTTAATTAAATTGTAAATGGCTGATAGCAAGATGAAAAGGGGGGCTGCTGCCCCCCCTTCATTCGATTAGAACTTCCAGCAAGCGCATCCTACGATAATAAGAAGGATGAACAAAACGACAATTAGGGCGAAGCCTCTTCCGTAACCGCCACCGTAGCCGTAACCACCGAATCCGCAACCATATCCGTATCCATACATAATGGAAAAACCTCCTGTTTCTGATTTCACCCTGTTTTACCAAGGGATTACTATAACCTATGAAGAAAGAGGAATATTGTGTAGGCATTGGCCCAGCATATTCGTAAGAAGAGAGGAATATAATGCTGAAATAGGTGGACAGGCTTTTTACATTCTACTTAGATGAACGATATCAGAGGAGGCAATAATATGGTCGTCTTAACGAAAATGCGAAACATATTAACCGTGGCAGCATTAACCATTATCCTTCTAAGCAGCTGTGCGAAAGAAAAAAGTGATGTAGAGAAAATCCATTCAATATTAGAAGAAACCGCAATCATTGAAAAAAGTTTAGAAAAGCTGCAGCGCTCACTTGTCGATCTAGAAAGGAAAGATAGTAAAGCATTCAAAAAAATAATTGCATTGGAAAAGGGGGGAAAGGAAAGAATAGTACTCTCAAACGAGGCGATTGGAATTTCGGATAAAAGGAAGGAGCTGGTGGAGAAAGAAAGGGAATATATTGAAAAAGCCCAGCGGAAATTTAACAGTGCAAAAGCAAATATGGATAAATTAACGGATCCAGATTTAAAAAAAGCTGCCGTCAATCTTTCGAAAAGCATGAATGATAGATACGACAGCCATCAAAAGCTTTATGAATATTATTTAAACGGCTTACAGCATGATAAAAAACTGTATGGATTACTGAAAAAGAAAAATATCTCTGTTTCCCGTTTAGAGAAAGAAGTTAAAGAAGTAAACGATGCCTACAAAACGGTAATGGAGATGAATGATGCATTCAATGAAGCAACGAAGAAATATAACAGCGAAAAGAAAACCTTTTTTAGAAAGGCAGGATGGAAAATAAAATAAATCTAACAAAACCCGGCAAGCGTTAGGTGCCGGTTTTTTGATAATTTAAACGAGAAAACCATTATAGTACAGTGGTATTTTTTTTAGTAATACAGGGGTTGGCACCTGTACATGACTTTCCCCTATAAATAATTTAAAAAAATATTAATCCTAGCATTTGACGAAGAGTTTTCATTGTTGTAAACTGAAAAACGTAGAAAGGAATTGTATTAATTCTTTTATAAAAATGGTTAGTACAGGTCTGGTAAAGCAGATTTCCGACAAACGGTGGTGTTTCCTCAGCAGGTACATTTGGGTAAATGCAACAGAGGTTTAACGCTTTGTTTAGGGCAACCTGAATCTGTATGAACGATTAAAAATATTTAGGTGATGAAAGGATAGGTGACGTTGGATGGCATCCAAAACAAAGAAAACGCTTGCCGATGCGGTAAAACAGCTGGAGAAAGTCCAGGATCAATTCGAAACTCTGCAAATCCTCAATGAAGAGGGAGAAATCATCAATGAAGCAGCAATGCCTGAAATGTCAGATGAACAACTTCAGGAATTAATGAAAAGAATGGTCTATACAAGGATACTGGATCAGCGTTCCATTTCCTTAAACCGTCAAGGCCGTCTTGGTTTTTACGCTCCAACTGCAGGCCAAGAAGCATCACAGCTAGCGTCGCAGTTTGCCCTTGAGAAAGAAGACTTCATCCTTCCGGGATATCGTGATGTACCGCAAATAATTTGGCACGGTTTGCCGCTTTACCAGGCATTTTTATTCTCCCGTGGTCATTTCAAAGGGAACCAAATTCCTGAAGGTGTAAACGTTATCTCCCCACAAATTATAATTGGGGCTCAGTATATACAGGCAGCTGGTGTAGCGCTTGGAATGAAGAAGCGCGGCAAAAAGTCAGTCGCTATTACTTATACAGGTGATGGGGGAGCTTCACAAGGCGATTTCTATGAAGGTATTAACTTTGCTGGTGCTTTTAAAGCGCCTGCAATCTTCATCGTTCAAAATAACCGATTTGCTATTTCTACCCCTGTTGAAAAGCAATCCGCTGCAAAAACAATTGCTCAGAAGGCTGTGGCTGCAGGTATTCCTGGAGTTCAAGTTGATGGCATGGACCCATTGGCTGTTTACGCTGCAGTTAAAGATGCCCGCGAGCGTGCAGTCAACGGAGAAGGCCCTACACTTATTGAAACGCTTACCTACCGTTACGGTCCACACACTATGGCAGGTGATGACCCTACAAGGTACCGTACTTCCGATCTGGACAATGAATGGGAGAAGAAGGATCCTCTTGTTCGCTTCCGTAAGTTCCTCGAGAAGAAGGGGATTTGGAGCGAAGAAGTGGAAAATGATGTGATTGAAAAGGCGAAAGACGACATTAAAGAAGCGATCAAAAAAGCGGATGAAACACCTAAACAAAAGGTAACAGACTTAATGGAAATTATGTATGAAGAAATGCCAAATCATCTTCAAGAGCAATATGAAATATATAAAGAGAAGGAGTCGAAGTAAGCCATGGCTCAAATGACAATGATTCAAGCAATAACGGACGCACTCCGGACGGAGCTTCGCAATGATCCTAATGTACTAGTATTTGGTGAGGACGTTGGTGTTAATGGTGGTGTATTCCGCGCCACTGAAGGTTTGCAAAAGGAATTTGGAGAGGAGCGAGTATTTGATACTCCTCTTGCTGAATCCGGGATTGGCGGACTTGCTATCGGACTAGCATTGCAAGGCTACAGACCTGCAATGGAAATCCAATTCTTCGGTTTTGTGTATGAGGTTATGGATGCAATCAGCGGCCAAATGGCGAGGATGCGTTACCGTTCAGGCGGAACCTACACTTCTCCTATTACAATTCGCTCCCCTTTTGGCGGGGGTGTTCATACTCCTGAAATGCACGCGGACAGTCTCGAAGGTCTTATGGCTCAACAGCCTGGTGTGAAGGTTGTCATTCCTTCAACCCCATACGATGCTAAGGGATTGTTGATCTCGTCAATTAGAGATAACGATCCAGTAATCTTCTTGGAGCATATGAAACTTTACCGTTCTTTCCGCCAAGAAGTACCTGAGGAAGAATACAGTATTCCGCTTGGAAAGGCTGAAGTGAAACGTCAAGGTTCTGACCTGACAATCATCACATATGGTGCAATGGTACATGAGTCTTTGAAAGCAGCAGAGGAACTCGAGAAAGAAGGACATTCAGTCGAAGTGATTGACCTTCGTACGATTATGCCTCTAGATATTGAAACAATCGTTGCATCAGTTGAAAAAACAGGACGTGCTATCGTAGTGCAGGAAGCTCAAAGACAAGCGGGAATCGCAGCACAAGTGATTGCTGAAATCAATGAACGTGCAATCCTTAGCTTGGAAGCTCCAGTGCTTCGAGTTGCGGCACCAGATACTGTGTTCCCATTCTCTCAAGCAGAGTCAGTGTGGCTTCCAAACTTCAAGGATGTTATTGAGACAGCTAAAAAGGTTTTGAAATTCTAATATCCAATCGGGAAGAAACAAGCAGACATAGAATATAAGGAGGCTGAATATCTGTGGCATTTCAATTTAAACTGCCAGATATAGGTGAAGGCATTCATGAAGGCGAGATCGTTAAATGGTTCGTTAAAAAGGGTGATAAGGTCCAGGAAGACGATGTGCTTTGTGAAGTGCAAAATGATAAAGCAGTTGTAGAAATCCCTTCTCCGGTAGCAGGTACAGTAGAAGAAGTACTTGTAGAGGAAGGTACTGTTGCAACAGTGGGACAAGTACTTATTACATTTGATGCTCCAGGATACGAAGACTTGAAATTCAAGGGTGATGAAGAAGAAGCTCCTGTTAAAGAAGAAAAATCTCCAAAGACAGAAGCACAGGTTCAATCTACACTTGAGTCTGGTCAAGACATCAAGAAAGATAGCGCAAACGTTTCTGAAAATGAAGGAACAACTGGTGCGGGTGCAGCAGGTGCTGCTCAAACAGATGTAGACTCTGACCGTCGTGTTATCGCAATGCCTTCCGTAAGGAAATACGCGCGTGAAAAAGGCGTTGAAATCCGCATGGTTAAAGGAACAGGGAAAAACGGCCGCGTTATGAAGGATGACATCGACTCATTTATGAAAGGCGGCGTGCAGCAAGACTCCCAGACAGAGACTCCAGCAGCTGCAGAACCGGCTAAAGAAGCTCCTAAAGCAGCAGCCGTGGTACAGGGACAATATCCTGAAACTCGCGAAAAGATGAGCGGCATCCGCAAGGCAATTGCAAAAGCGATGGTAAATTCGAAACATACAGCTCCACATGTTACACTTATGGATGAGATTGACGTAACAAAGCTTGTTGCTCACCGTAAAAAGTTCAAGGATGTAGCAGCACAAAAAGGTATCAAGCTTACATTCCTTCCTTATGTGGTAAAGGCTCTAACAAGTGCGTTGCGTGAATTCCCAGTTTTGAATACTTCACTCGATGATGAGGCAGGCGAAATTATCCAGAAACATTACTATAATATTGGAATCGCAGCAGACACTGACAAAGGATTGCTTGTACCTGTTGTAAAGGATGCAGACCGCAAATCCGTGTTCTCGATTTCAGGAGAAATCAATGAGCTTGCTGGAAAGGCGCGCGATGGAAAACTCGCTCCTGATGAAATGAAAGGTGCTTCATGTACCATCACAAACATTGGATCTGCAGGTGGACAGTGGTTCACACCTGTCATCAATCATCCTGAGGTAGCGATTCTTGGAATCGGCCGCATTGCTGAAAAGCCTATTGTCAGGGATGGAGAAATTGTTGCGGCTCCGGTGCTTGCACTATCATTGAGCTTTGATCACCGTATGATCGATGGAGCGACAGCCCAAAATGCTTTGAATCACATTAAACGCTTGTTGAATGATCCAGAATTATTGCTAATGGAGGCGTAATAAAATGGTAGTAGGAGATTTTCCAATTGAAACAGATACGATAGTAGTCGGAGCAGGTCCTGGGGGATACGTTGCAGCAATTCGAGCAGCCCAGCTCGGTCAAAAAGTGACAATCGTAGAAAAAGGAACTGTAGGCGGTGTCTGCCTTAACGTTGGCTGCATTCCATCTAAAGCATTGATTGCAGCGGGTCACCGTTATGAGAATGCCTTGCATTCATCCGATATGGGGATAACAGCAGAGAATGTTACCCTTGATTTCTCAAAAGTGCAAGACTTCAAATCAAGTGTTGTTAAAAAGCTTACTGGCGGCGTGTCTGGTCTTTTGAAAGGCAACAACGTTGATATTGTTAACGGTGAAGCGTACTTTGTTGATGCCAATACATTGCGTGTCATGAATGAGACATCTGCACAGACTTACACATTCAAGAACGCGATCATTGCAACAGGATCCCGTCCAATTGAAATTCCTGCTTTCAAGTATTCTAAGCGTGTTCTTGATTCAACAGGTGCATTGAACCTTACAGAACTCCCAGAAAGCATTGTTGTTATCGGTGGAGGCTATATTGGTACAGAGTTGGGCGGAGCTTATGCAAGCTTTGGAACGAAAGTGACAATTCTTGAAGGCGGAGAAGAAATTCTAAATGGTTTCGAAAAGCAGATGTCTGCATTAGTAAAGCGAAACCTTAAGAAAAAAGGTGCTGAAGTTATTACAAAAGCACTTGCCAAGGGCGTTGAAGAAAAAGAAGACGGCGTCATCATTAAATACGAGGCAAAAGGCGAAGAAAAGCAAATTGAAGCTGATTATGTGTTCGTCATGGTAGGACGCAGACCAAACACTGATGAGCTTGGGTTAGAGCAGGCTGGTGTCGAGCTCGGTGAGCGCGGTATCATTAAAATTGATAAGCAGTGCAGAACGAATGTTAGCAATATTTATGCTATTGGTGATGTTGTAGAGGGGCCGCCTCTTGCTCATAAAGCATCCTACGAAGGAAAAATTGCAGCGGAAGCAATTGCAGGACATTCATCTGAAATTGACTATCTTGGCATTCCGGCTGTTGTCTTTTCCGATCCAGAGCTAGCTTCCGTTGGTTATACCGAAAAACAAGCGAAAGAAGAAGGTCTTTCAGTCAATGCTGCGAAGTTTCCTTTTGCAGCAAATGGCCGCGCACTTTCTCTTAATGAGTCAGACGGCTTCCTCAAGCTTGTTACCCGGAAGGAGGATGGATTGGTTATTGGTGCACAAATCGCTGGTCCTAATGCATCTGATATGATTGCCGAGTTAGGTCTAGCAATTGAAGCAGGCATGACTGCTGAAGACTTAGCGATGACTATCCATGCTCATCCAACTCTTGGTGAAATTACAATGGAAGCTGCAGAAGTAGCGCTTGGAAATCCTATCCATATCATTAAGTAAAGAAAAACCCTTTCTCGGAAACATTCGGGAAAGGGTTTTTTACGATGCGGTTAGTTCTTATTTTCGAGCCCTTTAGAAATTGGCTTCATGATTTGATTTTTTGTGGCATTCCCGGCTACCTTAGCTTTTATTTTTTCCTTGTGGAGAATGAGTAAGGCGGGTCCCTCGTCAACCTCTAGCTGTTTGTAATATTTTTTCGCATTCTTCGTGGGTAGAATCAGCATGTTTTCCATTTCTTTTGGGTAGTCTTTTTTTAACTCAATAATCGCATCATAATATGCGTCTTCTGTTCTATAATTTGCATCATCAGACAAGAATACGACCTGTTTTACATCATGATCAACTCGAAGGTGGGCACTTTTATCAACAATAGAACAAGATGGTGTTAATAGAAGGATAGCAGCAGCAGTGGCCAAGGTTGTTGATTTCATTTTTTTCTTGCCTCACTTTTTGAATTGGTTGAGAGGGATCCAGCGGATTTCCAAATTACAGTTATTTTAACATAAAAATTTCCCAATCTCTTCCTTGTCATCAGAATGTTATGAAAATGAAAAATAAGGGAACTTTCCTTGCATATATATGGATCAAAGGGAAAAAAGAAAGGCAGTCAAAGCGAGCATAGAAAGGGAAAAATGTGAGAATCTATACTGCAATTACTGTCCAAATGATGATTTGGAGTGCATTTACATTAATAGAATGGCTCTCAAAACACGATAAACCAGCGTATAACTATGTTATGTTTGCCATCTTTTTTTATCTGGCGCTTCTTGCTGCAAGACAATTTCTTGATTCTGCAAGGAAGGTTGCCTTTGCCACTGTTTCTAGCCTTATCATCTATTTTTTATTCTACTGGATGATGTCTCCATTTGTATAAAAAGAAAAAAAGCAGCAATCTGCTGCTTCCCGGGTCCTTATTTTCTTGGGTAAAAATACATAACTCTTCCGTTAAACAAGTGAAGCTCTCCCTGTAATTTTCTTGCTGCAAATTTACAGAATTCGTTAGCCTTCGCTTTATCACCCGCTGTTGCCTTTTCTGGAAGAGTTACCTGGATATATGTCTGGTTTGTTTCTGTTCCATCTTCCCCTATGATGTTTTCTTGATCGACACCTATCAATATCGCATAATAACGGTCCAAATTCGATGATAAGTAAAACCATGATCCTTTGCCATTGTTTTTTTCCTTTATTTCATAAGGAAAAGCAGAATCTTCATAATTCCATCCAACCTGGTTTCCTGTTTTCGCGGTGATTTCTTTGTAGTAGGAAAACAGACTCTTTATTTCATCTGTTGTAATCGACTCCTGAACGGATGCTGGTACAAGTTTTATATAAGCTGTATTTGACATGCTCCATCCCCCTGACATATCCATCACTTTACCTTTCCATTCTAGCATTTCTAAAATAATGCGACAACTTAACGGGAAAGCACAGAGAGCTTGAAAAAAATAAAACAGTAATTTATAATAATATTATAAATAATCAGATAATTGGAGGGGTAATGATGGATTTGTTCGAAAAGCTTTATGATGAGCACGAAAAGGTGCAAGTGAGATTTGTCGGTTTTACAACAGATGAAACACGCTATGACTTTGGCATCGTGTATACCAATATGTTTTTCGGAAAACCGCTTGTCGTTTGCATGCAGACTGGTAAATCCACACTCCTCGCTCCGGAAGACCTCAATAATATGGAGAACTTGCAAAAGGCCTTTAACATAAAGGAAGTAAAGCAGGCAGCCGATTTTGCAGAATTCTTTCGTGAAGCATTGCCAATGATTCCTTTTGAAACCCAATACGAATAACAAAAACAGGCGAATGCCCGTGTCAAATCGTAGACAAACTTGGTGAAAATTGAGTTTGTCTTTTTTTTTATTTATAACATTCTTGCTCAATTAGAATAATAAATAATCCAGAAAAACGTAATATGTTATACAATTACCACTTGAAAACTTAATAATGTTATATTATTATTGATTTAAGAGTTATTAAGCGCTTTCAATAATAATAATAGGAAACGGGGTTAGAAAAGATGGGTACAATCGTATGTCAGTCATGTAATGCAACCATTGATACTTTCGAAGATGAAAAGGTTTCTGTCCTTTATTCCCACAAATGTAATTGCTGTGAAGAAGAGAAACATGAACATCAATAATAAATTATAAATAAAATAAACCTGCTGAAAAGCAGGTTTATTTCTATAAAAAACAGGCGGGGTCCAATTTGGACCCCGCCTGCCGCTTTATCTAATTGCTTTATGCTCTTTTATGACCCGAATCATCTTTAACTCTGCATCTTCTGGTCCTTGTACTGGTAGTCCTGCTTCCATGTTCATTTTAATGTAGCTAAGGTTATCAGCTGTGATAATTTCACCAGGAATGAAAATTGGTATTCCTGGTGGGTAGACCATTACAAATTCTGCTATAATTCTGCCCACTGATTCGTCGAGCGGAATCACTTCCGTATCAGCGTAAAAGGCATCCCTAGGTGTAAGAGCCAATAATGGAATGTCAGGGAGTACCACTTGGACATGCTTTTTCTCAGCAGTTGCATGGAACGTCTCTGAAAGATGCTTTAGGGCATGAACAAGTGCTTCTCCTTCGGCATCTGTATCTCCAGGAGTAATGATGCAAAGAACATTATAAAGATCAGAGAGCTCTACTTCGATATTATGGTACCGACGAAGCCATTTCTCTGCTTCGTATCCAGATATCCCTAGGTCTTTCACAGATATAATCAGCTTTGTCGGATCATAGTCAAAAGTTGCCTGCGTTCCGAGAATGTCCTCTCCCACACAAAAGAGGTGCTGGATGCTATTAATTTCCTTGCGCAGATTCTTCGCAAGAGTAATCGCTTTGTCAATCAATTCGCGCCCTTCAGTAACAAGCCTCCTTCTTGCAACGTCCAATGAAGCTAGAAGAAGGTATGATGTGGAAGTTGTTGTCAGCATGCTGAGAATTGATTGCACTCTTTTATGGGAAACGAGACCTTCCTTAACATTTAGGATGGAGCTTTGGGTCATCGATCCACCGAGCTTATGAACGCTTGTTGCAGCCATATCAGCACCTGCCTGCATTGCAGATAACGGAAGTTCATCATGGAAATGAATATGAACACCGTGAGCTTCGTCCACAAGAACAGGTATATCATAAGAGTGGGCAATGTCTACAATCTTTTTCAAATCTGCACAGTAGCCGAAATAGGTCGGGTTAATCACAAGCACGCCTTTTGCATCAGGATGCTGCTCGAGTGCCTTTTCAACGGAATCGGTAGTAATCCCGTGAGAGATACCAAGGTTCTCATCTATTTGCGGATGGATGAATACTGGAACAGCTCCGGAAAATACAATGGCTGACATAACTGACTTATGAACGTTCCTAGGGACGATAATTTTATCTCCGGGCCCGCATACTGTCATGATCATGGCAATGATTGCGCCGCTTGTACCTTGAACAGAGAAAAACGTGTGATCCGCTGAGAATGCTTCTGCAGCAAGACGCTGTGCTTCCATAATCATCCCTTTCGGGGAATGCAGGTCATCAAGAGGCCCAATATTGATCAAATCGATGGAAAGCGCATTATCGCCAATGAATTGTCTGAATTCAGGATCAATGCCGCTTCCTTTTTTATGTCCGGGTATATGGAATTGGACCGGATTGCGTTTTGCATGTTCTAACAGTCCGCTGAATAACGGTGTATCGTATTGTGACAAAACATTCACACCCTTTTTTATTGATAAAATCTATTCCAGAATAATTGTAAAACAATTGAATTATAGCACTATTCATACCCATTGCATAGATTTTTCATTACAAAATCCGATAATGTTTTACATTAAATTTACCTATAAGGCGAATAAAGGAGTTGATTATCCTTGAGGCGAATAAATCAAAAAGATGAATATTTATTAAGGAGATGACACGATGAATTGGAATACGAAGGTGACAGAGTTATTGGGAATTCAGTTTCCTATTATACAAGGAGGGCTTGCTTATCTCGCGTATGCGGAACTTGCATCAGCGGTTTCGAACGCAGGCGGGCTCGGTCAAATAACAGCCATGTCTCTTCCAAGTCCTGAAGCTCTCAGGGAGGAAATAAAGAAAGTTAAAACAATGACGGATAAGCCGTTTGGAGTTAACTTTGCCATCGGTCAACATGGAAAACTATTTACTCATTACCTTGAAGTAGCGATAGAAGAAACGGTTCCGGTTGTAACAATGACAGGAGGTAATCCGGAGCCAATCTTTAGGCAGCTTGAGGGAAGCGATATAAAAAAGCTAGTGCTGGTAGCGGCAAAAAGGCAAGCGCAGAAAGCAGAAGAACTAGGTGCTGACGCTGTAATGGCAGTAGGGCATGAAGGCGGCGGCCATCTTGGAAAGAATGACATTGGGACGATGGTTCTGATCCCATCCATTGTTGACGCAGTGAGCATTCCTGTCATCGCTTCTGGCGGTATTGGTGACGGGAGAGGGTTGATGGCTGCGATGAGTCTTGGCGCCGAAGGAATTGAAATGGGAACAAGGTTCATTGCAACAAAAGAATGTGTACATGCAGTGCAAGATTACAAAGAGAAACTGATAAATGGGACTGAGAATGATACCGTGGTTATCAAAAAGACATTAGGATCGCCTGCAAGAGCTATTGCAAACAGTCATACAGAAAGAATTTTAGAGGTAGAAAAAGCTGGAGGCGGATACGAAGCGTTAAGGGATATGATTAGTGGTGAAGCCAACAGAAAGTATATTTATAGCGGTGACCAGGAAAATGGATTTGCTTGGGCTGGGCAGGTAATGGGTTTGATCAAGGATATTCCTTCTGTGGATGAACTCCTTGCTAGAATAATGAAAGAAGCTGAACTCATCAGGAATAGATGGGTGTAAAAACAGTTATGGTTGTAATAATAGTTCTGGGGAGTTAAAATCAACAGGGATTTCTATGAAGAGGTGAGGTAATGGAGTATCAATATCCTATTGATTATACTTGGAGCACGGAGGAAATAATCGATGCTGTTCATTTTTTCGAATGCGTTGAAACCGCGTATGAAAAAGGGATTGCGAGGATCGAGCTTTTGGATGCTTACCGGAGATTTAAGGAAATTGTCCCTGGGAAAGCCCAAGAAAAAACGATATGCAATGAATTCGAGGCGGCAAGCGGCTACTCCACATACAGGACAGTACAAGCAGCAAAAGCGGCTGCAGATGAGACTACAATTAAAATGAAATAACGATAAAAAACCGGGCGCCATGTGCTCCGGTTTTTTTTGTGGAAATGGTTATTTTATTAAATAAATAGCGATGTTAAATGACATTTATATAGTGTTTGCAAGGTTTATGCCAATTTATATAGGGGTATTAAAATTCTAAACACAGAATCAATCTTTTCTAAAAGTTCATCAGCACCCATTGCCACAGCTTTGCATCGAGGAATATGGAAGCCGCAAAGAATCTCAGCCTTTTTGATGGACTGCAGCCTTGAAAACATTCTTTGTAAATCTGCTTTTTCCAGGCTGCTGTGGGGATGGCCCTCTGGTTTTGCATGATCACTTGACCAGACGAAGTCAGACGGTATTGAGTCTATGATGAAATCAATATTTTTTTCAAGACACTCGCCGAACTGGTGCTTGTTTGGGGCTTCATAAATTACTGCGAACCAAATGAAAAGATGGGTCTCCCAAAGTCCGATTTGGAAATGGGGCATCATTTTATAGCCGCGCGGGTTTGCCGCAAAGGCAACCCAAGTATCATTTGGAGGATTGATCTTTCTTCTTGCATGCTTTGCTACATGAGGAAACATTTCATCGCCAGTTAAGGATGAAAGAGTAGGGGCGATGTGCTCTCCAAGAGCCTCAAGCTTCGGTCGTACTGTCTCTTTTAATGCTCTCATTCTTTCATCCAATCCATCTATCGTAAATACGTTGAAATCTGTGTCAGTAAAACCATTGAATGGCATGTATGTTACCTCCCGTTCACTTTGTCAAACATTGTAGCAAAAAAGTGGCGGGTAGTGAAGTTTTCTGTTTCGAATGGGTGTTTGCACATATTTGTTACGTTGATCTCTCAAGGTTCATATGATAATAAAAAATTCATTAATCCTAAAGGAGTGCTTAATATTGAAACAGTTAATCAATACAACGAGAAAGAAAAATGTCGACCAGCAGAAAACCGCCGTCTTGAAACTGGAAATGGACTATGAGCTAGCGACATTATTCGATGCAATGAAAACCTCTGATAAGCGACAGGTAAAAGAAAGTAAACAAAAACTAGAAAAAATCCGCCAAGAATTAGTGAAGCTGAAAGCTCTGTAAATCTGTAGCATAAAAATGAAGAAGAAGGAAAATATAAAATGAAAAATAATTAAGACGGACTCCTCAAACAAAATAGGAGTTCGTTTGCTGTTTGGTTTGAAAAGGGAATTGCTTGTATGCATAGTGTTTTTCCATTAAGCTGATAGTAAACGGTAATCAAGCATTACAACGTAGCATGCGGAGGGTAATGATGAATAATAGCATAGCAGAAATCAATACATATGCCAAAAAATGGGTTTTGGCTGCAGGGGAAAGGATAAAAGAGTCCTTTTCCAAGACGCTCGATATCCAGGCAAAATCCAATCCTAATGACCTTGTGACGAACATAGATAAAGAAACAGAGCAGTTTTTGATCGGCAAAATAAAAGAAACCTTCCCTTCCCATAGGATACTTGGAGAAGAAGGTTTCGGTGATAAATTAATGGATCTTTCTGGCGTAGTATGGATAATTGATCCCATAGACGGTACCATGAATTTCATCCATCAGCAACGGAACTTCGCTATTTCCGTCGGTATATACATCGATGGGGAAGGAATAATTGGACTGATATACGATGTCGCCCATGATGAACTGTATCATGTTGTTAAGGGACAGGGAGTATATATGAACGAGAAAGAACTTCCTGAGTTAAGGGAGCGGAAGGTTTCTGAGTCCATTATCGCTTTAAATGCTACATGGGTGACAGAAAACAGAAGACTTAAACCCGAATTACTCGCTCCGCTTGTGAGAAATGTAAGAGGGACGCGTTCATATGGCTCTGCAGCAATGGAACTTGTATACGTAGCAACAGGACGTCTCGATGCTTATATTACGCCGCGTCTTGCGCCATGGGATATTGCAGCTGGAATTCTGATGGTAAAGGAACTTGGTGGCATTGCTACTGATTTAAGAGGAAAGTCTCTGAATTTGATAAAAGAGAATTCAGTACTTGTTACTGCTCCTGGGCTGCACCAAGAAATATTAGGCGGATACTTAAAAGACGGCAACTGGTAAAAAACATGAAATTACATTATGTTATAGAAGCATAAACAAAGGGCACCACAGCTGAGTGCTGTTGTGCCCTTACTTTTTTGACGATTAGATTAAAGCTTGCCGCTTTCTCTTCTTTTCTTTTTTGTTTTGAAGCCGTATCCCATTACTGCAATCAGCCCGATGATAGATAAAATCACGCCTGTCAAACTGTCTTCTGCAATAGAAATACCGATTCCCATCATGCATACTGCTGAGAGAATTGCAAAGCCAAGAAAAATCCACTGGATGTTTTTCATTGTAAATGAGCCTCCTTATCGCGCTTGATCCTCACACTAATAGCATTGTACATCAAAATGATTTTAAGTTTCCATACTAATTATGCTATAATAATTAGGTTGTAAAAAAGTTGATAATATTTTTAAGATAAAGTCAGGAGTGACGTTTTTGAAACGAAGAGAAAATATCAGGAATATCGCCATCATTGCACACGTTGATCATGGTAAGACAACCCTTGTGGATCAGCTGCTAAAGCAATCAGGCACCTTCCGAGCCAATGAGAGTGTGGAAGAGCGGGCGATGGATTCAAACGATCTCGAAAGGGAACGCGGAATTACCATCCTAGCCAAAAATACCGCGATTCAATATAAAGACACAAGGATCAACATCCTCGATACGCCAGGCCACGCCGACTTCGGGGGTGAAGTGGAACGTATCATGAAAATGGTGGATGGCGTATTGCTTGTTGTTGATGCATACGAGGGCTGCATGCCGCAGACCCGGTTTGTACTGAAAAAAGCGTTGGAGCAACAACTGACACCAATCGTTGTTGTAAACAAAATCGACCGCGATTTTGCTCGTCCTGCAGAAGTCATTGACGAAGTCATTGATTTATTTATTGAGTTGGGAGCAGATGAAGAACAGCTTGAATTTCCAGTTATCTATGCTTCTGCCATCAATGGAACAGCTAGCATTACACCAGAAAAACAAGATGAAAATATGCAGTCTCTGTACGAGGCTATCATTGACCATATTCCAACACCTATTGATAATAAGGAAGAGCCTTTGCAATTCCAAGTGGCTCTTCTCGATTACAGTGATTACGTCGGCAGAATTGGAATTGGACGTGTGTTCCGCGGTACAATGAAGGTAGGCCAGCAAGTTGCTTTAATGAAGCTTGATGGAACGGTCAAACCATTCAGGGTAACAAAAATGTTCGGTTTCTTCGGCTTGAAGCGCCTTGAAATCGAAGAAGCTCAAGCAGGCGATTTGATTGCCGTATCCGGTATGGAGGATATCAATGTTGGGGAGACTGTTTGTCCGATTGAACATCAGGATGCACTTCCAATTCTAAGGATAGATGAGCCAACCTTGCAAATGACTTTCCTTGTAAATAACAGTCCTTTTGCTGGAAGGGAAGGAAAGTACCTTACATCAAGAAAGATCGAAGAGAGACTGCGTGCACAGCTTCAGACAGATGTGAGTCTGCGGGTAGAAAATACAGATTCTCCGGATGCATGGACTGTCTCAGGACGCGGGGAGCTTCACTTATCAGTCCTCATTGAAAACATGCGCCGTGAAGGCTACGAGCTCCAAGTCTCCAAGCCTGAAGTTATCGTAAAAGAAATTGACGGCGTTCGTTGCGAACCAGTCGAAAGGGTTCAAATTGATGTTCCGGAAGAGCATACTGGCTCTGTTATGGAATCCATTGGAGCTCGTAAAGGCGAAATGCTTGATATGGTCAACAATGGAAATGGACAAGTCAGGTTGATCTTTAATGTGCCTGCACGCGGGCTAATTGGATATACAACGGAGTTTTTGACGCTTACTAGGGGATACGGTATCATCAACCATACGTTTGATAGCTACCAGCCTATGCAGCAAGGTCAGGTTGGCGGAAGACGCCAAGGTGTCCTCGTCTCCATGGAAACCGGAAAAGCTTCCACGTATGGAATCATGCAAGTGGAAGACAGAGGAACTATTTTTGTAGAGCCGGGCACAGAAATTTATGAAGGTATGATTGTTGGAGAACATACGCGTGAAAATGATATTACTGTCAATATCACGAAAGTAAAACACGCAACTAACATCCGATCAGCTAATAAAGATCAGACTTCTGTCATTAAGAAACCGCGCATCATGACACTTGAGGAATCGCTGGAGTACTTGAACGATGATGAATACTGCGAAGTTACGCCAGAATCCATCAGACTTCGTAAGAAAATCCTTGATAAGAATGAACGCGAACGTTTCGCCAAGAAAAAGAAATACGCTGAACAATAGGGGTATAAGGGGGAAATAACATGGATATTAGCCAGAGACTATCTTTTTTTGCTGCGCTGTACAAAGTGGACGAGCAGCCTGACGTGGGAATGTGGCTGTTGTATATTACGCTTGTAGGACTTTGCGTGATCGTTTATAAATTAGGGTTCGCAAGAAAATTGCCGCTGGGGAAATCCATTGTTATATATATCTTCCTTGCATTGGGCTGCCTTGTTCTAACTGCCCTCGGTGTATTCCTTCCAATTGGCGAAGGGCTTGTAGTAGCGGCTCTCATCCTCATCATATATAAAATTCGCTTGCATCAACAGAAGAAGCATGATGCTGGTGCAAGGCAGGGGTGACTTAGTTCATGAGGTCATTGCAGGATTCATTGTATAATTGGCTTACGATCAAGATTGTTAGCGATGCAAGGCCGGAAGACAAAGCAGCGAGAGAGACAGCGGAACTATTTGCCTCGATCCTTGCAGATGAGTATGGAGTTCGGTACCCGGAAATAACAGTGGATGAAGAGCTATACTATGTCCAAGCAGTAAGCAAAGGGGAAGAGAAGAAGTACCGCTTCCCGCGTGAACTGGTTGAAGGCATGCTCTCTCAAATCAACAATGAACCAGAAAAATATGTGAACTATCCAGAAGAATGAGGATACAAAAGAAAACAGCCAAGAATTTTTCATGGCTGTTTTCTCTTTACCATTCATCTTCTTCTGTCCGTGAACGGTAAAGCTTAAAGTTACCTGTAGCAATCCTCTTTTGTGTTTTTTTTGCAATTCTTTCATGGCAAGAGTCACACATATATGTATGTATCGGTCTGTTTCTCAGCCGTTTTGCAACAAGTGTATCATTTTCAATTGACTCTATTTCATCACATATTACACATTTAACCCTCATCGGTGTCACCTCAAGTCATGGTCAGTTTTATTAGCATTATATAGCAAAGGCAATTTGTTTACATTATAACATTGTTTTACCTAACTTTTCATGCATGTTGAAAAACATCAGGTTTGCCCTTGGGCGGGCAACGTAGTAAGATGATGATAAGTGTTAAGGAGGTAGGACAATGGCAAACCAAGTTGAGAACAAGCTTATTAAACCTTTGTTCGATGAATTGCAAAAAGAGAGATTTGTCACAATTGCGACAGTCGACCATGTAACAGGGGGACCAAATGTAAGTGCAATCTCCTGGGTACTCGCAAAAGACGAAGAAACAATCCTTTTTGCAGTGGACAATCGGTCGAGAATTGTTGAAAATATTAAAGTAAACAGCAGTGTGGTTATCAATCTGATTGCTAATGAATCGACATATTCCATTGCTGGAAAGGCTAAACTCAAAAGTGATAGGTTAGAGGATGTTCCGCTAAAGTTGGCTCTTATTGAAATTGCCATTAGCGAAGTAAGAGATGTTATGTTTTATGGTTCAAAAATTACTGTGAATCCAGAATATGATAAAACATATGACAAAGATGCTGCTGCAAGACTTGATAGGCAAGTGATGGACAGCATGAGAAAAGCTTAAGCAGTATGAGAGGCTAATCAAAACGCAAGCGCTTTTGATTAGCCTCTTTTTCTTTATTTCGATATTAATCTTTGTAATTGTTAGACTGCTCTTCTTGATCTTTTTCCAATTTTTGTTTATCATTATGATTTAGCTGTTTCTTTGGTTTTTCCGTTCCGGTTTTTGGGTTGGGATCAATTAAGTCTGCCGGAACTTCGGGCATGACTCTTCCGGTTATATCAGAAAGCTCATTTAAAATTCCCTGTCCTGGCTCTCCATTTTTAATATCCTCCGCTACTTCCTTCAGTCTGGCTGTCATATCAGGGTCTGCAACTATCATAGCTTTGGCACCGTTAGGGTCGTCTTTCAAGCTTTCGGCAACTGAATATTTTAAAGTTCCAGCTTTTGAACGGTCCAAATCGGAATCGATATCAATCCCAATTACGGCATATCGTCCAATAACTACAGCTGTTGCGTTGGAAACACCAGGAACACTCTCTGCCAGAGTTTCTAAATGTTGAGATATGTTCTTTCCATCTTCACGGCTCACATTTTCGTTCGTCGTATTTTTGACAGTGATAAGCTGTTCTTTCCCTGACTCTTGATTTTCCATTACACAGCCGGAAAGGATCACGAAAGAAAGGGCTATCAAGATTGCTTTCATTTTCACATCACCCCGAATTATGGCGTGTTTCGCCTTCTATACAAGCTATTGTGCAAAAAACCTTCTATCTTTATGCGCTAAAACATATATTTTATCAAAGTCGCAGCTGAAGCTTGGCTGATGGATGAAAAAGAACATAAGCAGGGGGCGTACCTTTGGAAAAAATATATGTGCTTGATACAAACGTACTTTTGCAAGATCCTTATTCCATTTTTTCTTTCCAGGATAATGAAGTCATAATTCCGGCAGTTGTCTTGGAAGAAGTGGATTCAAAGAAACGGTATATGGATGAAATCGGGCGCAATGCTAGGCAAGTATCCAGGATGATTGACAGCCTGCGGGAAACCGGAAAATTACATGAAGCGATTCCATTAGAGCATGGTGGGTCCATAAGAATCGAATTAAACCACCGTTCCTTTCATCAATTGCAGGAAATATTTGTGGAAAAAACAAATGACAACCGTATTCTTGCTGTGGCAAAAAACCTTTCCCTTGAAGAGCATGCAAAGAAGAACGGAAGAAAGGTCATCCTTGTAAGTAAGGATGCCTTAGTAAGAGTTAAAGCGGATGCAATCGGCCTAACAGCGGAAGATTTTCTTAGTGACAGGGTTGTTGAGGTAGATGATCTTTACCATGGATTTAAGGAAATGTATGAAGATGCGGGTATGATAAAGGCTTTTTATGAAAATGGAGAAGTAGATATCAAGTCATTCGGCGGACAGGCATATTATCCGAATGAATTCGCATTGATGAAAAGCAGTGATAAAAAGTCGGTATCTGCTCTCGGAATGGTAGATAAGTCTAGAAATAAAATTAAAAAAATGGTGTTTGATCAGGATAGCAGACCGATTTGGGGGATAAAGGCTCGGAATGTTCAGCAGACGATGGCCCTAGAGTTGCTTTTACGAAGTGACATCCCGCTTGTTACCTTGATTGGACGTGCAGGTACTGGTAAAACGCTGCTTGCTCTTGCGGCTGGGTTGTATCAAACAGAAGATCTTTGTCTATACAAAAAGCTGCTTGTAGCACGGCCTATTGTACCGGTAGGAAAAGACCTAGGTTTTCTTCCGGGAGAGAAAGAAGAGAAGTTAAGGCCATGGATGCAGCCAATTTTTGATAATTTAGAATATTTATTTGATACGAAGAAAAAAGGTGAAATTGATGCTATCCTTGCAGGGATGAATTCTATTGAGGTAGAAGCACTGACATATATTAGGGGAAGAAGTATTCCGGAGCAATTTATCATCATTGATGAAGCGCAAAACCTGACAAAGCATGAAGTAAAAACAATACTGACTCGTGTTGGAGAAAAAAGCAAGATTGTCCTGATGGGAGACCCGGAACAGATTGATCATCCATATTTAGATGCATACAACAATGGACTCACATATGTTGTGGAGAAATTTAAGGATGAAGCTATTTCTGGTCACGTGAAGCTTCTCAAAGGGGAAAGGTCCGGGCTAGCTCAACTTGCTGCAGAGATATTAACATAAAACAGAAGAACCTGCTGGGGAACCTTTAAAGCGAACATTAACAGGACAAAAGAAGATAAGAAGCTGTAGCTAAAAATAAAATAAAAGTCATTCTTCCACCTAGACAGGATGGAAGAATGACTTTTTTGTTGAAAAGTGGCATCGTTTATGTGTGTAGTGGTCTTTTGTGTTTCTTTATTACATCACGAAGATTTACTCAACGATGAAACCGTTGACATGTTTAATTGGTGAATCGAAATTTGAACCATCTCCGAAATAAACATGAACAGGTCCATCCTCTTTTAATGGTTTCCCACATTTAGAGAAGGCAAGGACTAATTTCTTCGCTTCTGAGAGAAGGATGGTGGTACTGTCTCCGCCGTGCTGAATGATCAATTTTTCCGCTTTTTCATGCGGCTTAGCATTTTGAAGAAAAGGTTCAAATGGGATTCCAAAAGTACCAGTCATCATTTTTTGTTTTTCGAATTTCTTCTCGCTTTTTAAAGTCGGCGGAAAAACCGAGCCTTCCGCAATTTCGCGATCCCAATGTGCGGAAATGTCTTTTGTATATTCTTCCAAGGCGTTCAATCTATCTTTAGATGAATGAAAATATGTATCTAAATCAACCTTTCTGTCATCGAAAATCCAGACCCCAGGGTCAAGTGTGATCTTGTATTGAACGTTTCCGCCGAGAGGCAATATGGTTTCCATTTACTTCCTCCTGTGTTGATGAATATATTGTCTTTTCCCTCCAAGTATAGCCTTTAAAAGGCAAAAAGTCACCGCAGGGGCTTTTCGGCAACTGGAAGTGTCCATATCCCTTATTACCCTTGCATTTTTGCCTGCCAAAAGGTAAAATTTAAAGATAGGATCGGGTAATGCTCGGAAACGGGGGGATTATGTTGGCGTCCGAAATGATCGTCAATCATCAGGAAAAGGCCCACGCCTTGCTCAAGGCTGACGCTGATAAAATATTAAGGCTGATTAAAGTGCAGATGGACAACCTTACAATGCCTCAATGCCCTCTTTACGAAGAGGTTCTTGATACTCAAATGTTTGGCTTGTCTAGGGAAATAGATTTTGCGGTGAGGCTCGGCTTAGTGGATGAGCGAGAGGGAAAGGAAATTCTCGATCAGCTTGAACGGGAATTATCCGCCCTTCACGAGGCTTCACAAAGAAAATAACATTTTAAAAACCTGAACAGCATCTACCTGTTTGGGTTTTTTTGTCAATCTAATATTTTTCGACTAATCAAATTTGTTTGCAGGAAATAGGATGTATCGAACCGAATACATACAACAACTTAGAAGATGGGGAAAAGACAATGTTGAAAAATATACTGAAATCATATGATTACACATTGATCGTCGTCATGGTGCTTTTGTCTCTCTTCGGGCTCATCATGGTATACAGCGCGAGCATTGTTGCCGCGATACAGCGGTATGACTACCCGAGTGACTTTTTCTTTCAGAAGCAAAAATGGAACCTTTTCATTGCAGGCATTGTTTTTTTGGTCGGTGCTGTTTTTCCATATAAGGCAATGAAGAGCACGAGATTTCTTGTATCGATGGTATTATTGATTATTGGGGGATTATTAGCAATTTTCTTGTTCGGAAAGGTAGCAGGAAATGCCCTAAGCTGGATTGAGCTAGGCAAAAGGAGCATCCAGCCATCGGAGTTTGCCAAACTAAGCGTCATCATTTATTTAAGTGCTGTTTATTCAAAGAAGCAGCCCATTATTAATCAATTTAACAGGGGAATCGGTCCACCGCTTCTTTATCTTGTTATTATATGCGGGCTTGTCGCCATTCAGCCCGATTTTGGTACCGCTGCAATCATTGCGGCAATAGGTGGTACGATTGTTCTTTCTTCTGGTATCAATATGAAAAACATGCTTGTTTTACTAGGTATTGCCTTTTTGTTTTTGTTAATTATTGGATTAGGGTTCAAAGAAGAGATTTTTTCGGAGACGAGACAAGACCGATTAACTTCTTACAGTGATCCATTTGCGGATGAAAAAAACTCAGGCTATCACCTTGCGAATTCTTATTATGCAATTGGTTCTGGCGGAATAAAGGGACTTGGACTAGGACAGAGTGTACAGAAGCTTGGATATCTCCCAGAGCCCCATACAGACTTCATTATCTCAGTTATTTCTGAAGAACTTGGTGTTTTAGGTGTAGGTTTTGTCATATTGGCGTTGGCATATATTGTGTTAAGGGGCATTTATATTGGCCTCAGATGCAAGGATCCCTTTGGAAGTCTTCTAGCCATTGGCATATCGAGCATGATTGGAATACAGGCTTTCATCAACTTAGGAGGAGCATCAGGCGTTATTCCTCTCACAGGCGTACCTCTTCCTTTTGTCAGCTACGGGGGATCATCATTGCTGCAGCTCGCCCTTGCGATGGGTGTTCTTGTGAATGTTTCAATGTTCATGAACTTTGAAGAAAAGTATAACAATAAAGATAAGACGGAAAAGCATTTAAAGGCTGTACCGAAAAGAAACGGAACGAAAAACTTCAAACCTGTAAGTAAATCACATAGATACTAAAAAACAGACTGCCATCGTTTTTTGATGGCAGTCTGTTTTTATGCATGATGGCTTTGGGTTGTGCGATCTTGTGAAAGTGCTGATGCATTTTTCTTGCTTCTAGAAACAAGGAGGAGCATATAGCTTAGGACACCGAACATACAAGAAATAAAAAATGCATGCCCGAGCGCAACGTATAGATTAAGCCTTGAGTAAATTACCAATGCACCTGCAATTACTTGAAGTGTCACAAGGAGAAGGGTAACCATCCAGTTCCAAAAGAGCACTTTCTGATGGAGGTAATGCTTTGCAGCGATAGCAGAAGCATAAGCAATCCAGATAAAAATCAATCCAGCCGCAGCCCTGTGGCCCATTTGCACCCATTCATGCATGTTTCCTGGCAGACCAGGCTGGGTATTGACACAAAGCGGCCAATCCTTACATACGAGACTCGCATTCGTATGTCTAACGAGCGCCCCTGTGTAAACGACTATATAGCTGTAAATAGTGATACCGATAATGTGGAAACTCATCCTCCGGTCGATGATCAGCCGGCCTGCATCGAACTTCTTGTCTATTTCGAAGATTAAAAGGGTTAGCAGGAATACTGAGGCAAAAGATATGAGTGAAATTCCAAAGTGGAGAGCAAGTACAAAATCGGATTGTCCCCATTTCACAGCCGCTGCGCCTATCAGTGCCTGCAGCATCAAAAAGAAAAACGATAGGAAAGACAGGAATTTTGTCTCTCGGATATGACCAATAGCACGCCATGACAAAATGGAGAGTGCTAGGACAAGAAGTCCGACTGTACCGGAAACGACCCTGTGAGCTAATTCGATAACCAATTCCGGTGTAATGTTTGAGGGAACTAGTTCTCCCTTGCAGAGGGGCCATGACCTTCCACAACCCATGCCGGATTCTGTCTTAGTCACGAGTGCGCCGCCGATCAATACAAAGAGCATGCCGATAGTGGTTACCACTGCCAACGGTTTTAATGAGCGATTCATGAATTCACCTGCTTGTGCTAATAGTTCGATTAATTGTCTAACAGATATCTTGACATGTATAATAAAAGATATCGTATGAAAATATTAAATTTGGTTCTATCATATCCGATTTTTTGAAAAAAGGACAGAAAACTGACTTTCTATATTTATTTCCAAAAAAATTCAATCGTAATAGAGTGTGGAAAACAACCATAATTAATACAAAATAGTTGAAAATAAACATATTGTCTGATAGTAATATAGATGGGGTCTCTTTGGGAAATGTTTGCAAACACTGATAATGTATGCGGAACCGGGATATTTTTGAAACAGACATGATTTACACGTCCACTAATGGTGCCTTCATTAAAACACCAGCTTAGAAATAAAGATTATGAGTAGAAAAGAACCTTTGTACATAAATTTATCACAAATTGTTCAAAAAATATTCACAAAAGCAATCCAAAGTATGTTTTAATATATCTCAGGAATGTTTATTTTTCTACGCAAATATTTAACAACTTCTCTATAATGATAATAGTGATAAAATCACGTGAATGTTGACCGTCTATCTTCCTGTCGTTAAGACAGAGAATAGCGGGACAATTAGGTGTGAAATGAAGGAGGAATGGAGATGTCAGACCATAAGGCTTTCACGGAAGCCGCACTTGAGACGAACCAGCCAGGCATTCAGGCTACTGCTGGGCAGAACAATGCTCTGAAAGACTTTTTGGCTTTGGTGAAAATTGGTATTGTTAATTCAAATGCCATCACGACATTCACCGGTCTCTGGCTTGCCCTTCACTTTAGTGGTAGTCGTTTCCTGGAGAATCTGGATATCGTATTTTTGACGCTCGTTGGTTCATCTCTTATCATTGCCGGGTCATGCAGTTTGAATAATTATATTGACCGGGATATTGACCATTTAATGGAGAGGACGAAAGGACGCCCAACTGTAACAGGAAAAGTAGAGCCGGGGAAGGTGATGACGCTGGGTTTCATGCTGATCGCCTTGGGAACCGTGCTTCTTTTTATGACAACGGTTACCGCTGGAGTAATTGGACTATTAGGAGTCTTTACTTATGTTGTACTTTACACTATGTGGTCCAAACGCCTGTATGTATCCAATACGATAATCGGCAGTATATCCGGTGCGGTTCCTCCTCTGATTGGATGGGCCGCGGTTGACGCGAATCTTAGTTTAATGGCATGGACGCTGTTTGCCATCATGTTTGTGTGGCAACCGCCTCACTTTTATGCACTGGCAATGCGGCGAGCTGAGGAATACCGTGCAGCGGGAATCCCGATGCTTCCAGTCGTAAAAGGTTTCAAGGCTACAAAAAAATCAATTGTCCTATGGGTGGCATCTCTCATGCCATTGCCATTCCTTCTTCCTGCTCTCGGTACTCCGTTCCTTGTCCTAGCAACAGCCCTTAATATTGGCTGGCTAGCAATGGGATTATGGAGCTTTAGAAGTGGAGATGATATCAAGTGGGCAACCCGCATGTTTGTCTATTCATTACAATACTTGACAATCCTTTTTGTGGCTATGGTAATTGTCACAGTCATTTAATGTAATAACCATCGTTAGGAAATTCTTTCTTTCAGTGACTGAAAGAATTTATCCATTATATTTAGTACTTTTAGAATTTTAAACGAAAGAGGGGTTTTTAAAGCTATGAAACGGCTTGCAAACTGGCGTCTGCTCTTGATGTTTGCGGTTATGTCTCTATTGACGGGCTGCGGAGAAAATTATCTTTCTGCACTAAAGCCTGCCGGTGAGGTAGCGCAAATGCAGTATGACCTGATGAAGCTAAGCACAGCAATCATGGTGGGAGTAATTGCTGTTGTGACAATCATCTTTATTATCGTGGTATTTCGATTCCGCAGAAAAAGCAACGACGAAATGCCAAAACAAGTGGAGGGGAGCCATACACTGGAAATCATTTGGACAGTTATTCCAATCCTTTTGCTTTTAGTATTGGCAGTCCCTACTGTTGCAGCAACATTTAAACTTGCTGATGTGTCTCCAATGGAGAAGAAAAACAAAGACGGCAAAACAGATGCACTTGTTGTCAATGTACGCTCCAATCTCTATTGGTGGGAATTTGAATATCCAGACGAAAAAATCGTTACAAGTCAAGACCTCGTAGTCCCGACAGATGAAAAGGTTTACTTTAACCTGAAAGCATCAGATGTTAAGCACTCCTTCTGGATTCCAGCAGCAGGCGGAAAGATGGATACAAACACAGACAATATTAATAAGTTCTGGCTTAAATTCGATTCCAAGTCTGCGGAAAAAGCAGAAAACGTCTTCTATGGAAAATGTGCAGAGCTTTGCGGTCCTTCCCATGCATTGATGGATTTCAAAGTAAAAACCGTATCCCGTGAAGAATTTGATAAATGGGTGAAGGATATGCAGGAAGTGAAGAAGCCTGCAAAACCTGAAACAGCTAAAGCTCAAGCAGGTCAAGAAGTTTTCAATAAGAGCTGCATTGGCTGTCACGCTGTAACTCCAGCAAACAGTACACCTGAAAAAGCTAGGGTAGGTCCAAACCTTTCCAACTTTGGAGAGCGGGAACGCGTTGCCGGTATCCTAGAACACAACAAAGAGAATGTTGAGAAATGGATCAAAGATCCGGAATCATATAAGCCGGGAAATAAAATGACCGGTAAATACAACCTCAGCGACGAGGAAATTGATGCTGTCTCTGAATACCTAATGGGCCTTAAGGTTCAGGAATAATTGTAACACGATGGAAAGGGAGGTAAAACTGTGAGTACCTACGCTCAAAAGAAAGGGTTTGGCGCGACAATATGGGACTACTTAACGACAGTCGACCATAAAAAAATCGCGATCCTTTATTTGATAGCTGGAGGAATTTTTTTCATCCTTGGTGGATTGGAAGCAGTGTTCATCCGTATCCAGCTAGCTGTACCTGATAACAACTTTGTCACTGCAGGACAATATAATGAAATTTTGACGATGCACGGAACAACGATGATTTTCCTTGCAGCGATGCCATTATTGTTTGCATTCATGAATGCAATTATGCCATTGCAAATCGGGGCGCGTGACGTTGCGTTCCCATTCCTAAACTCACTTGGATTTTGGCTGTTCTTCTTCGGGGGGCTTTTTCTAAACCTTTCTTGGTTCCTAGACGGCGCGCCTGATGCTGGATGGACATCTTATGCATCGCTATCGCTTGACTCAGCCGGACATGGCATTGACTTTTATGCACTTGGACTTCAAATATCGGGAGCGGGTACATTGATCGGCGGGATTAATTTCCTTGTTACGATCATTAACATGCGTGCCCCAGGTATGACTTACATGCGTATGCCATTGTTTACATGGTCAACTTTTGTTGCTTCGGCATTGATCTTGTTTGCTTTTCCTCCATTAACTATCGGCTTGTTCTTCTTAATTTTCGATAGAATGTTTGGCTCTAATTTCTTTGATCCAACAATGGGAGGAAACACAATCCTATGGGAGCACCTATTCTGGATTTTCGGTCACCCGGAAGTTTATATTCTGATTCTCCCTGCATTTGGAATTTTCTCTGAAATTTTCGCTACTTTCTCAAGGAAGCGTCTATTCGGATACTCTTCCATGGTATTTGCAACTGTTTTGATCGGTTTCCTTGGATTCATGGTTTGGGCTCACCATATGTTCACAACTGGAATGGGGCCTGTTGCAAACGCCATTTTTGCTGTTGCAACGATGGCAATTGCCGTTCCAACAGGTATAAAAATCTTCAACTGGCTATTCACAATGTGGGGTGGAAGTATTAAATTCACCACTCCAATGCTATGGGCTGTTGCTTTCATTCCATCATTTGTTGCTGGTGGGGTAACAGGTATAATGCTAGCAACAGCAGCCGCTGACTACCAGTATCATGACAGTTACTTTGTTGTTGCTCACTTCCACTATGTTATTGTTGGCGGTGTAGTATTTGCCCTTTTGGCAGGAACGCATTTCTATTGGCCAAAAATGTTTGGTACAATGCTTAATGAATTTCTGGGCAAAATAACATTCTGGCTGTTCTTGATTGGTTTCCATTTAACCTTCTTCATCCAGCATTTCCTAGGTTTGATGGGTATGCCAAGACGGATCTTTACATTCCTGAAAGGCCAAGGGCTCGAGACTGGAAACATGATTAGTACAGTAGGCGCCATTTTTATGTCGATTGCTGTGATTGTCTTGTTGATTAACATTGTCATTACAAGTGTCAAGAATGAAAAAGTAGGAAATGATCCATGGGAAGATGGACGTACGCTTGAATGGGCGCTTCCATCACCGCCACCATTTTATAACTTCAAGCAGCTTCCGCTCGTACGCGGTCTAGATGCTTACTGGATTGAAAAAATGGAAGGCAAGCAAGGAATGACTCCTGCGGAACCACTTGGAGACATCCATATGCCGAACAATTCTATCATTCCGGTTATTATGTCTATTGGCTTGTTTATCGCTGCTTTTGGTGCAATGTACCATAACGAGCATTCATGGGGCATACCAGTATTGATCGGTGGCATGCTGATCACTTTGCTGTCGATGTTCTTCCGCTCTGTGAAGGATGACCACGGTTTCCATATCCATAAAGAAGATTTGCTTGAAGATGAAGATAAAGGGGGTAAGGCATGATGCACGCAGAGGAAAAATTCACGCATGAAACATGGCCTGCTTCACCTGAAAGGGCTACCCTCGAAGCGAAAAACAAGTTTTTAGGTTTCTGGCTATTCCTTGGCGGAGAGACCGTATTGTTTGCTTCCCTTTTTGCAACATACTTGGCATTAAAAGATAAGGTGCCAAATGCAGAACAGGCGCTTGCAAAAGATTTGTTTGAGCTTCCACTTGTATTTATCATGACAATGCTGTTACTGACGAGTTCTTTGACTAGTGTTTACGCAATGTATCATATGAAGAACTTCCATTTTAAGAAAATGCAGTTATGGCTGGGAATTACTGTCCTATTGGGTCTAGCTTTCCTTGGTTTTGAAATCTATGAGTTCAACCACTATGTACATGAGTTCCATCATACCTTCTCTAGCAGTGCTTTCGGATCAGCTTTCTATACGCTTGTTGGGTTCCACGGTGCCCACGTTGCACTTGGCCTATTGTGGATTACAACATTGATGGTAAGAAACGCAAGGCGCGGACTCAGCTTGTACAATGCACCTAAATTTTATGTTGCAAGCCTTTACTGGCACTTCATTGATGTTGTATGGGTGTTCATCTTTACGGTTGTATACTTAATGGGAATGGTGGGATAAACTGATGGCAAATCAACAACCAACTTCAGGAAACCCAAGAGTCGATATTGCTTACAGAAAGAAAAAAAATGCGGAAGAGATGAGGCACCAAGTCATTACTTTCGCTCTCATGATCTTCCTGACACTTGTAGCATTTGCAGCAGTCGGTTATGCTGACTTTTCGGGCTGGTTCGTCGTTCCGTTCATCCTACTGCTTGCAATTGTACAGGTAATCTTTCAGCTTTATTATTTCATGCATATGAGTCATAAGGGGCATGAGAATCCACAGCTTTTCCTTTTCACTGGTGTACTGGTTGGAGCTGTTACGATTCTTGCCTTCATGACTGTAATTTGGTGGTAATAAACTGTAGAAAAAACCGGCTAATTCAGCCGGTTTTTTCTATGGATATTACTTTTGAGGGCAGGATTTATAGATAATGGAAGAAAGCAGTTTCTTTGCCGCGGTATATAAGTAAGGTTATAATGAATCTATAGTTTTGCATTTTATGATGGGGTGATGGTTACATGTTTTCACTTGATATGTTCGGCTTCCGTGCACTTTGGAGCCCCTTTTACTTTCTAACGCTAGCTGCAATCCTTGTTGCATATTATTTAATCGGTTATAAATACTATTCCCGCTTCAACGGAGAAAAAACGACAGGTAAACAAGCAGCCTTTTTTACCATTGGAATTATAACGCTTTACATTATTAAAGGGTCACCGCTTGACTTGCTGGGGCATATCGCTTTTTATGCCCATATGATACAGATGGCTTTTCTTTATCTTGTAATACCGCCTTTGTTCATTTTCGGTATACCACATTGGGTATGGAGAAGAGTCCTTCAATTACCAATTATGAAGCCTGTATTTACATTCCTTACAAGACCACTCATTGCACTTATTGTTTTCAATGGTATGTTCTCTTTTTATCATATACCGCTTGTCTTTGACGTTATTAAAACGAATATGTGGTACCATGCGGGCTACACTTCTATCCTGTTTGTTTTTGCAATTGCCATGTGGTGGCCGCTGATTAACGAACTCGAAGAGTATGAAACCATTTCAGGAATTATAAAGGTAGGCTATATTTTTGCAGATGGGATTCTCATTACTCCTGCATGTGCTTTAATTATTTTTGCTGATAGCCCAATGTATGCAACGTTCTCCGATCCACAGGCGTGGGCGCAGGCAATGGAGCTTTGTGTTCCCGCCGCTACGCTTGCCGGGCTGAATTTAAGCGGACCAGAAATGTTTACCTCGCTGTCACTTATTGATGATCAGCAGCTTGGTGGAGTCCTTATGAAAATTATCCAGGAAATTGTTTACTTAATATTCCTTGCCCATACCCTTTTCAGCTGGTTCCGCTCAGAACAAAAGGTCGACGCGCTGCCAAATGCAATTGAACCTAGAACAGCAGAGTAAGAGAGGGAAGTTTCTAAGAGAAGGTTTTCCTTCTAAGGAGGAAAACCCTTTTACTTTGCCTGTCCAAGATTGAAAAATAACCTGCTGTCTAATACAATGGAGATGGGAGAAAAAAGAGAGAGAGGTATAGAAAATGACTGATTTGCCAATACTACCAACAATAAGTACGACGTTTATCGTTTTAAGTGCCATTTGGGTTGCTATCGGATGGGTACAGATTGCCAAAGGGAAAGTGGAAAAACACAAACGTACTATGATTACCGCAGCGGTTTTCGCGGTTATTTTCTTTGTTATTTATGCAACTAGGACAGTATTTATCGGAAATACTGCTTTTGGCGGTCCTGATGATATCAAAATCTACTATACAGTGTTTTTAATTTTCCATATAACTCTTGCAACAGTCGGTGCCGTTATGGGAATACTGTCATTGGTCAGCGGTTTTAAAAATAATCTTGATAAGCATCGCAAGCTTGGTCCTTTTACTAGCACCATTTGGTTCTGTACTGGAATTACCGGTGTTGCCGTTTATTTGCTTTTGTATGTATTTTATAAAGGTGGAGAAACCACTTCTGTTATCAAAGCAATTCTTGGAAGCTAAATTAGAGAGTTTGTTGAAAGTTTACTAAAAATATAACTGGACATGCTATTGGCATGTCCAGTTATATTTTTATATTTAATTTAAATAAGCCTGCCTCACGAGCTGTCTGAAAAATAATTAGAAGCATTGGTCCAATTAGGAATCCCCATAGCCCGAGTATCTTTATACCAAGGTACATACTTACAAGTGTTGCGAGTGGAGATAAACCTATTTGGGCTCCCATTAGTTTTGGTTCGATTGTTCTTCTAATAATAAGCAAGACAGCAGCTAGTATGGATAACTTTATCCCTAGTGCGAAGCTTCCAGACAGTAAATGGAATAGGGCCCAAGGACCGAGAATGACAATGGAGCCAATAATCGGAATAAAGTCGATAACCCAGATGATTACGGAAATAAAAAATGCAGTCTTTGGGACAATGAAGGAAAGGCTAATAAAAGAGATCGCGAAAATGATGAGGCTAACCAAAAACTGCGCTTTAATAAAACCGTAAAGAACCCTCGAAAGCCTTGTATTCATTAACTTTGCCCGTTCCGCTGTGGATATTTTCAAATGGCTTAAAGCTGCGTGACGTAGCCTTGGTAAATCGAGCAGAAATAGGAACAAGGCAATCATATATACTAAAAAGCTGATAAAATAACTGGGGATATTGGTTAACCAAATTTTTAAATTGTTAATGTTTAAGTATTCCAGCAGTCCATCTCTAATATTTTCAAGGAATTGCCCGGTCCGGTTATTAATTTCCTGAACAACTTCTTTAGGCATCTCTTTTGCAACATTTACGAATTTATCTTGGACATCTGACCAGACAGCGGTCATTTCGTTAATTTGGTCTGGGGCATGCAAAGCAAAATTAATCGATTCTGAAATGAGCCTTGTTGCAAGATAAGATCCGAGACCGCCGATGATGAGGATAAAAGAAGTAAAGACAATCAAAACAGAGATTTTGCGGCCCAACTTAAATCGATTCTGAAAGAAGCGGACTGCCGGCTCCAATAATATGGCAGTTAGGAGAGCGACAGCTAGCGGAACTGAGACAGGCAGGATGATATATAGGAATAGCGCCGCAGCGGTCAATCCAGCTATCAGTGTAATGGTTTTTCTATTTATATACTTCCTCAATTCGTCCAGCTCCTATCCTGTCTCCTATTACAAATGATGAAGAGAAAAGGCGCATGCAGCCATGCGCCTTTGTCATTACAATGCGTATTTTTCTACTTCAGTTTTAATGGATGCAAGCAGTTTTTCACATTGGCTTACAAGGGATTTAGGGAAGTCTTCCCCTTCTCCGTATTCTACGCCATGCGGATAATAGTGTTTTCCAAGAAGTGGATCAATCAGCTTTATGACTGCATGATTGGAATCTACTTCTCCCTCCGTAACATAACCTTGGATTCGAAGGTAGAATGTTCCGTCCTTCAATTCGAATTTCCTGTCGAAGGTTACTCTGTCATAATCCCATTGCCCTTCCCGCACCAAACCGTGTTCATTCATTGTGACATCAAGTCTTTGCAGTTCGACTGTAAGGTTCTCCAGTCCGGTTTTCTCAAATCTCATCCTAACCCCTCCTAAAAACACAATAAGCAACAATCAAAATGTTGATATCTCAGTATCAATAATAGTAAAAAAACATTGAAGTTGCAATGAATAAACGATAATACGACTGAAAAACAATGAATTTTATGAAATCGTACTTAATATCTTCCCATACGTATAAATCACTGGTTTAGAGAAAAGCTATCACGAGTAAATAAAAAAACCAGGAGGGATACTCGTTGGAAAAGGTTAGTGATTTGATGACTGCCTCCGTTGAAACATGTTCGCTTCTCGACAATGTTTTTGAAGTGGCTGTCAAGATGAGAGAACATAATGTTGGTTGCATTCCAATTGTAGATGGAGAGAACCTTGTAGGATTGATGACTGACAGAGATATCGTGATAAGAGGTGTAGCGGAAAAACGACCACCTTCTTCAAAAGTGGAGGAGCTTATGACAGGAGCGATTATCTCCATATCTCCTGACGCTTCTACAGAAGAAGCCGCAAAAATGATGGCAAAGCATCAAATTCGCCGTCTTCCAGTTGTTGATAATGGGAAGCTTATAGGCATTGTTGCGTTGGGGGATTTGGCTATAGATCAAAAGACCGATAATCAGGCGAAGCAGGCTCTGACAAACATCTCAGAACAAAGCCATCCCCTACAATAATAAAAGGGTGCTCCGGCACCTTTTTACGATTTTTCAGCTTCATACCGTCACTATCATATGTTGCCGAGGGAATGCTATAATAATATATAGTGGTGTTACATATAATGATAGAAATAGTGCTAGAGAGAAGGTGAGTATCTGCGTACCGTAATCCGGATTTTTATTTTTTCACTGGTTTTCTTGGCTATTGGTTTTTATTTGGGGAACGAAAAAACCTATGACAATAAAGATTATATTAGCCATAAAGAAGTTTCTCCCAAAGTGGATAAGACGCTTAATAAAAATAACAATCAAAACAAGGGAAAAGGAACAGAGCATCCCTTAAGCGGACTCGCAAGTTACATTGGTAAGGATGTAAGCTACTTAATAGCTATTCTTGGTCAGCCTTCAAGGACAGATCAGTCTCCCTATGATTTTCATTGGCTTATCTTTAATGAAAAACAAGGTCAATATGTACAGGCTGGTGTGAAGGATGGAAAGCTAGTGACTATTTATGCTGTAGGGGAAAAGCTTGATACCGCTCCATTCAAAATAGGGGACCCTGCAGAAAAAATATTTTCAAGTCATCCTGTGAACCCGGTCGTAGAATTTAACGATAGAGGGAGTTCCTATAAGTTTGAAATGTCAGAAGACGATATGAATACAAGACCGCTTGTTTCTATCGGAAATATTTTTGCTCAATTATATATAGATAGGTTTACGGGTAAGCTGTCAAGCATCCGTTTTCTCGACGGTGAAACACTTCTGAAACAATTGCCGTATGAAGTGGTTTATCGCGGGACACTCGTAGAGGCTACAGAGCCGAGCGAAAAACAATGGGAAGAAATTCAAGAAAGTGCTGCTAAACAAATACTTGAAATCACTAATATCTTCAGGGAACGTCATAAACTCAAACCCCTTGCATGGGATGAAAAGACAGCCGAAGCGGCATTTCTGCACAGCCGAGAAATGGAGGAAGAAGACTATTTTTCTCATACTTCTAAGGAACATGGAGACCTTTCCGACCGATTGGAGGAAGCGGGTGTTGATTACGAGTTAGCTGGAGAGAACATTGCTGCTAACTACTCTGATGCTCCTGAGGTAACAGAAGGTTGGATGAACAGCGAGGGACATCGTGAAGCTCTCCTAGGCAGTGAGTATACGCATATTGGGGTAGGGGTTTACCGGAAGCATTACACACAGAATTTTATCTTGAAACCATAAAGCGCCCGGTATCTATCGGACGCTTTATATTTTCACTATTCTATTAACTTGAAAGTATCTTTCCTCCCACCGTCCAAAAAGCAGGAGTTTTTCGCCTTTTTGGACGGTGGGAAGATTTATGCCATTTTTGATTGGGATAGTTTTTTTTACGACAATGATATTTTGGCCGCACCTGATCCTAAAGGATAATACATGATTATAGCGATATAGATAGTATCTTTCTTTGTATGATGATGCATCAAGCACTACACCTGTAACGGATGCTTCCTCAGAAAAAGTCTCCATTGCTTCCCATTCTTTATCATGACGTTTTATTTCATTCATAGTTTTCCGGTAGAAATAGAATAGAATAATGGGGATTACGATGGCAGTAACCAAACTATATCAACATCCTTACTTGTTTGCTGGCACTACAAAAAAACTTCCAGTAGCAAATGCGGCTTTTTTTCCATCCTCCCGAAAAACCTCCGCTTCAAGAACCATTGTTTTAGAACCCTTATGTAAAAATCTTGCGGTACATGACAGGCTTTCGCCGTTTCCTGGAGCAAGATAATGTGTGTTCAGCTGTGTTGTCACAGCAGCATATCCTGTCTCTAAGACTTCATTCGCTAAAATTCCCATAGCTGAATCGGCGAGTGTTGCAATGATTCCGCCATGCACGATGTTCAGATTATTATGTACGAGGGAGGAGATGGGAATGGTAATGGTGCATGAATCTTTTGATACAGCTTTCTCCGCTGAAAGCAGACATCCGATATATGAATTGTCGGGAACGGTCAATTTTTTCTCTATTCCCTTCAGGATTTGATCAATTACGAGCCTGTCTTGTACCTCTGCCTTTTCGAACAGTTCCTCAAGCAATGCTATCGCTTCTGCCTTATTCATAAATGAACCTCTTTCGTTTTTTCCCATTTTACCATTTTTTCTGACTGAAAGTGAAAAATGATAATTCACCATTGCTGGTAAAAATTCATACCGTAATATAGGCACTTTTATTGTCGAGGTGAATTACTATGAATAAAAAGAAGGAACTCCATCCATCCGTACAGAAGTTCAAGGAGTTTGTGGCCTCCAACCCTCATATCATTAAGGAAGTCCGTTCAGGAAAAGCAACATGGCAAGGTATATATGAAGAGTGGTATCTGCTGGGCGAAGAGGATGCTCGGTGGAGAGAGGAAAAAAATAACCAAGAGAACTCCTCCAAGGATGAGAAGAAAGATTTTATGGGCCAGATAATGGGAATGTTAAAAAACTTAGATCCTAATCAAGTACAAGGACAAATTCAGAGTCTTAGCGAGGCGATTGGAGCTGTCCAGGCGGTATTATCGCAATTCCAAGGAAAAGGGAGTGCTCCGGGTCAGCCGAAGAATAGCCAGCATCATCCATTCTCTTTTAGGAAGGACTAGACGATATGCGAAGAGAGGTAATGGAATTTATTAGTAGAAGAAAGGACTTGCTCGATTATATAAGGATGCACCCACAATGGTATCGGAAATTATCGAGAAATCCATACGAAGTATCAGCACTTGAAATCGCAGCGTTGCATTTTCATGAACGGACGATCCCTCATCATGTCCAAAAGTTTTCAAACGGAGTCCAAATGGCATCTATGATGATGGGGATGCTTGCTAGTATGAAACAACAAGACTGAGATTTTTGTAAACTTATTCCTTTTTGAAAGGTACTTCTTCGCAAACCTTCCTTTTTCATGGTAAAATATGAAATGGAGGTGGGCGTTGCATGCTTGCTACAATGGAAAGAGTACACTTGCTGGAGGAAGCTCGTTCCTTGGCTTATATGATTAAAGAGTCTGAACAGGCTGAATATTATTGGCAATGTTACAATAGATTGCAAAACAATCAGGATTCCCAACGGAAAATAAAGGCTTTCGTAATGATGAAAAATCGTTACGAAGAGGTTCAAAGATTTGGAAGGTACCACCCTGATTACAAGGAGGTAATGGGACAAATCAGGGTCCTAAAGAGAGAAATGGATCTTGATCACGCTGTTGCAGAATTTAAAAAAGCGGAAAATGAACTGCAAAGCCTTCTTGATGAAGTGAGTATCATTGTCGGTAAATCTGTTTCGGAAAGTGTAAAGGTGCCTACCGGAAATCCGTTTTTCTCAGCTTCCTCCTGCGGCGGGGGATGTGGAAGCGGTGGCGGCTGTGGCTGTTCTGCTTAAGCTAGAGAAAATGAACCGAGTCAAATACGAGGCCATATAAAATTTATATAGTTTGGCCTGTGAAAAAAACATAGAAACGTTGGCGATAACATTGAAAAATTTCTGTTTTCTATGCTAGACTAGGAGAAGCATACGCTTTCTGAAGGGGAAAAAATATGATAGGTCAAAGACAAGGAATTATTGTTTGGCTTTATTCTTTAAAGCAGGCGAAGATGTTAAGAAGATTCGGCAATGTCCATTATGTATCGAAGAAACTCAAGTATGCAGTATTATATTGTAATCAGGAAGAAGTAGAGACATTATTGAAGAAACTTCAATCTTATTCGTTTGTAAAGAAAGCGGAGCCTTCATTCAAACCATTTTTGAAGTTGGAGTATGAGAATTCGGCTCCTGATAAAGCAAAAGAATATGACTATAAGATGGGAATTTAAAGCGAGGAGCAATCCCCGCTTTTTTTCTTGGAAAAGAGGTAGTTCCATGGGTAAAGCTGGACGCTTGCTTTTTTGTTTGATTGTTGGTGTAATTGCTGTCATTATCGCTGTACAGTGGACGACATTCAATGATCAGCGAAAGAGTGATACCACAATGAAAATTCACCATGCCGTTATCACGGTTTCCGTTGAAACGAGTTCGAATGAGCTCGATATCACCGAAGAAATTACTGGCTTAAATACAGATTCAATTTATCAATTTCAATTCCCAACCAACGTGAGTGGATTCACATGTTCCAATCTTGACGGTAAACCCTGCAGGAAAACCGATGAACAAGGCGCATCATATAGTACGAAAGATAAAGGCTTTGTGCTCAGGTACCATGTCCCTATAAATGGTGATTCCCGAGCTTTTCTTTTGGAAGATTGGATAGTTAAGGTAGGTGGAGTGGAAAAATGGCGAATTTCCATCAATATTACCGATACCAACAAACAAAAAGGGAGTTGGGCAGCAGGCATTCCTTTTCATGGCTCTGAGAGCAAGGATCTCATTCAATATACTGTATTCAAAGGGAAAAATACTTATCCCGCTATTTATTGGCAAAGAGAAAAATTGGAAAATGTCAGAATAACTAATGGAATAGATATTTATAGAAAATCCCAAAGCAGTATGGGAACCCCAGAGTTTTCAGATTTCGCAGCACTAGCAAAAAAAGGACATGTATCTATGGTCCTGACTGATAGCGGGATTGACGCTTCCAGCAGTGGGTTGATTGTTTCTCGTGAGGATAAGGGGCTGCGATATCAGTTAGCGCGGGAGCTTGTTTCCCGACGCTTTGCTCAATTGCGTTCTGAAGAAGCTTGGATAATAGAGGCAATCACTTCTTTATTTGCGAATGATATTGCGACGACTGGCAGGGCCGAGAAGGCAATAACAGAGTTAAAGCGTAATTTGTCCTCAGAGGAACTCTATGCGTTTAAAGAATTAATTGCAAAAGAAAAAAACCTCCTTTCCTTCCGCAGACTTGATAAGTTGCTCGGGATTGCAGCAGGTCTAGAAACAAATTACTTTTCAATGAACAAAGATATCAGAAGTCCATATACCGAACTTGCCTTTCATGGAAAACGGTCACTTTTTGTGAACGGTCGCTCAAAAGGCTACTTAACAGTGATGGATCTTGGGGAGAGTATTTTGCTTCCTGCGCGGGAAACTATTGAAGCACTTGGCTATACTTATAAGGTAAATAAAGGCTTTGTATACATGGAAAAAGGTAAAGAAAGCTATAGATTTCAAAAGGATAGCGCGCTATTTGAGCATAACGGAGAGAAATTCGGGTTGGTCGAACGTCCCTTTGTTGAAAAAGAGGGGGTTTTATTCGTAAAATCCGAAACCATTCAAACATTATTTAACGTTTTCGTTGCCGAGGAAGGAAGAAAAATAAAGCTTACATCCGGCTGATTGCTTTAAAAATAAAAAAACCTGCATTTCTGCAGGTTCCTTCTATATCTTTACAGGACAGAAGGCAAAGGGAGAGGAGAAACCGGAGGAAGAACTTATGGGGAACGTAAGCCTTCTCCGCGGTTGGCAACAACATCCTTACTGATGTTGTTACTATCATTATTTCCGTAATTCCATAATATATACACACTTTTTTGATAACCCTTTTTTAAATATGGTAGGATAGGAAGCGTAAAAATAGTAAAATCGATACTTAAGGTCATTCTAAACATATATATATTAAAGGAGTTTGTTTATGAGGGTAGTATCAGGAGTCTTAAAAGGACGGGCGTTGAAAGCGGTGCCTGGCAATACAACAAGACCTACTACAGACAAGGTGAAAGAGGCACTCTTCAACATGATCGGTCCTTATTTTTCGGAGGGAATCGGTCTTGATCTATTTGCTGGCAGCGGCGGATTAGGGATAGAGGGATTGAGCCGGGGACTAGATAAGGTCATTTTCGTTGATAGAGATAAAAAGGCAATCGCTACCATTCATGATAATATCGAATCGCTTGGTCTTCAAAGCAGGTCGGAAATTTATCGGAACGATGCAGAAAGAGCTTTAAAGGCTTTAAAAAAGAGGGATTTCCTGCTTGATTTTGTCTTCTTAGATCCTCCCTACAGAAAACAGCAGCTGATCAAGCTGATGGAAATGATGGTAGAGAGCAACTTGCTCGCATATGATGGGAAGGTTATTTGCGAACATGCTTCCGATATTGTATTGCCTCCTAAAATTGGTCTATTAGAGCAGGTAAGGCACGAGGTGTATGGCATCATTGGAATAACAATATATATTTGGAATGAGAACAAGAGGGAGGACATTTAATTATGGCAAGTATTGCGGTATGTCCAGGGAGTTTTGACCCGATAACCAATGGGCATTTGGATATCATTACAAGAGGGGCGAAAGTTTTTGACCAGGTGTATGTTGTTTTATTAAACAATTCTTCAAAGAACCCGCTCTTTTCAGTAGAAGAACGAATCGAGCTAATCAAGATGGTAACGAAAAGTCTTCCTAATGTAAATGTGGATTCCTTTCAAGGCCTCCTTGTCGATTATGCTGAGGCCGTTCGTGCAAATGCCATTATTCGCGGCTTGCGTGCAGTATCCGATTTTGAATACGAAATGCAAATTACATCCATGAACAGGGTGTTGAACGAAGATATTGAGACGTTTTTCATCATGACGAATAATCAGTATTCTTTTTTAAGTTCAAGTATTGTTAAAGAGGTTGCAAAATATGGTGGGAATATTAGTGAATTGGTACCTCCTGAAGTGGAAAGAGCATTGAATGGGAAATATGTTAAAAAAGCATAAAAAAACGAGCCACTTGTGCTCGTTTTTTTTATGCTTTAGTCATCGCTGTTCTTTTTATCTGGATATAGATGTAACAACAAAGAGTGAATATGGTGATAATTGGCCCAGTTGTTTCAAGTTGAACATGCCATTGAGCAATGTTCCAGCCGCTATCAGCCATCGCTCGGAATACAGGCAATGCCAAAGAGGATTCACTATCTTGAAAAAATGACTTCAGATATAGAGGATTCCAGAGGATTAGGGCATAAATGCCCGCAAAGCAGCCGTGCAGAATCCTTGCAATGAAAAAAGGTTTAAAACGGATATCTGTCTGGGCAAGTATGCTTGCTACCTGTGCCTGTACGCTAAATCCGCTAAAACCAAGCACCATACTTGTGATGATAGCCTTCTGCAGTAGGGAAGCATCTTGCGCCTGGCTAGTCATTTGGCTTCCAAGGGTGATTTCAAACAAGCCTGATAAGAATGGCAGACTTAGCTCAACGGGTAGGTGAAACAATAGAAATAATTTCTCGAGAAAAAAAGAAATAAACCCAGTTATTTGAAGGTGAAATAAAAGCTTATTAATGACAGAAAAAAGAATGATAAATCCGCCAATCATCAGGAGTGTATGGACCGACGACATAACCGCATCTCCCAGCATCTTTCCGATGGGACGGTTATCCTTAAGCCTTGTCGTATGAAGGACTTGAAAAGCTTTACGGAGAGTGGGGCGGCTATCGTTTTTTTTATTAGGGGGTTTCTCTTCCGCTCCGTGAAACCTCATGATTAGCCCAACGGTAAAATTCCCCAAGTAATGTGCGAGTGCAAGAATAACTCCGAGACGAACATCGTAGAAAAAACCGACGGAAACCGCTCCGAATATAAACAATGGATTGGAGGAATTGGTAAAGCATACGAGGCGCTCCGCTTCGAGTCTTGTTAGTTGTCCTTCTTGCCGAAGCCTTGCTGTCAGTTTTGCCCCTGATGGATAGCCTGAAGCCATGCCCATAGCCCATACGAATCCTCCGGCACCAGGAACTCTAAAAAGGGGACGCATCAAGGGTTCTAGAAGGAAACCAATGAATTTTACAACACCGAAGCCGATTAACATTTCTGATACGATAAAGAAGGGAAGCAGCGATGGAAAAACAATTTCCCACCACATGTCAAGCCCCCTGATGGAGGCATCAAATGCTTCCTGTGGGAAGGCAATCAATGAGAAAGCCATCAGTGTTACTACTGTGGCAAGGAACAGGGTTTTCAATTTTGCGTTTTGCACCGTACATCCTCCCTCCGGGGGTATAAAGCTGTGAAACGATGGCAATTGGTGTTAAAATGAAGCATATTATAAACCCACCAATGGGTAAAAGAATCTATGCCAGCACAGACGTGTCCATTGCTGCTGTAAAGCCATTCCATCGGCCTTGTCCTCATATAAATCAATATACTCGAAAGGGCGCAAATTAGACCATCTGTTTATATGGCTCGAGAGATTTCTTAGGAGGGATAAGGAATGAAACGACCTAAGATAGGATTGGCTTTAGGATCTGGTGGAGCAAGGGGATTTGCCCATTTAGGGGCAATACGAGTGTTGAAGGAAGAAGGCGTTCCAATCGATTTAATAGCTGGAAGCAGCATGGGGGCAATGGTTGCTTGCTTCTATGGTGCAGGTCTTGATATTACGAAGCTCTATAAGCTTGCGAGTGCTTTTAGACGTAAATACTATCTCGATTTCACCGTACCTAAAATGGGGTTCATAGCCGGTAACAGAGTGAAGGAGTTGATCAGAATCTTTACTCACGGGAAGAAAATGGAGGAGTTGGATATTCCTGTTTCAGTGGTAGCAACAGATCTTTTATCAGGGGAGAAAGTCATTTTCAAAGAAGGGCCGATTGATGAGGCAGTTCGGGCGAGTATTTCCATCCCGGGAATTTTTGTTCCCGTTAGGCGAAATGGGCGCATACTAGTGGATGGAGGAGTTGCAGACAGGATTCCCGTTTCTGTGGCAAGGGAAATGGGTGCAGATATTGTTATAGGTATTGATGTCTCACACGTAAAGGCAAATGCAGAAATTTCATCTATATACGATGTCATCATGCAGAGTATTGATATAATGCAAATGGAGCTTGTTTCCCATCGCAAGGTGGCATCCGATATTATGATTCAGCCAAGGGTAGAAATGTTCAGTTCTAGGGCTTTTACAAACATAGAAGAAATTATTCAGATTGGCGAACAGGAAGCGAGAAGGCACATCAGCGAAATCAAGAAAGCGATTGAGGAATGGAAGGAGTCCAATGGAGGATGAAAAGAAAAATAACATTTCGTGTAAGTTTGCTAGCGGCAATACTTTTGGTGGCAAGTGCTTTTTATTATTTGCCCTATTATATAACCAAACCAGGAATGGCAAAGGAGCTTGCGCCAATTATTAAAGTGCATGGCGGCTATGAAGAAGAGGGGAGTTTTATGCTCACGACCGTCCGAATGGGGCGGGCTAATATATATTCATACGTGATAGCAAAATACAGCAAGTACCAGGAAATCTTTCCTGTAGAAGCAATCAGGCAGGAAAACGAGACGGAAGAGGATTATACGAAAAGGCAGCTTCATATGATGGATAGTTCCAAGAACAATGCCATATCTGTAGCGTACAAAGAGGCAGGATTGCCGGTTAACTATGATTACAAGGGAGTTTATGTCATGCAGGTTGTGCCGGGAATGCCGGCAGAAGGAAAGCTGGTTCCTGGTGACCGCATCACTCGTTTAGACGGACATAAATTTCAATCATCTTCCGAGTTTATTGAATATGTTAGTGCTAAAAAAGCAGGAGAAAAGGTAAATCTCCTCATTAAGCACGCAGGAAAAGAAAAAGCTATTGTCCTTCCGTTAAAGCAATTCGACAAAAAGAATCCACGGGCAGGAATAGGGATTGTTCCAGTAGATGACAAAACTATCAAAGTAGATCCGAAAGTGACTGTCAATTCCGAAGAAATCGGTGGTCCATCTGCAGGATTGATGTTTACGCTTGAAATTTATAATCAGCTGAACAAGGAAGATATAACAAAAGGGTATGAAATAGCTGGAACGGGAAGGATATCGGAGGATGGTAATGTTGGACCGATAGGTGGCATAGAACAGAAGATTATTGCAGCAGACAAAGCGAAAGCAGAGATATTTTTTGCACCTAATGAAGGCGGTGCAAAAAAATCAAACTACACGGATGCGATGAGAACTGCAAAAGACATTGGAACTAAGATGAAGATAGTTCCAGTTGATACTTTTAAAGACGCATTGAATTATTTGAATGGCTTAAAAGAAAAAGCAAGCTGAAAATTAAAGCTTGCTCAAACTGTAGACAAACTCGATTTCCATTGAATCTGTCTACAGTTTTTTATTTTCAAGCTGAATGGGCTGTTGATTCCGTTCAAGAAGTTTCGTTTTCCAGGGGTGGTACGGGAAACATCCTCGGCTCCTTTTGGGCAATTAAAGTTCCAGGAATGGGGATTGAATAAATTCCTTTTCCATAAGTTTCTTTTTTGCGCTTCCACTAATGCCCATGGCATAAATTCTAGCCGCTTTGATGTCATTATCGAGCTCCCCATTCTTTGCGGAAGAAGCCTTCGTAAACAAAGGGAGCCCTAAGTTTTTTTTATAGTGCTGCAGGTAGGTTCTCCCCTTTTTTGTGAAACCAAGAAGCCGGAGGTAGTCCGCCTTTCTGCTTGCTTGGATTACCTTGTCTCTTAAAGAGTTTAACAGGAGGTGAGTACAAACCCGTTGAAGCCTTGTCCATGTGTACCTTTTGGTTTTTACCTCTGTCATAAAGCTCGAAAAAGAATCCGAGCGCAAGACATATTTTCGAAAGCGGGATTCCAGGCCTTCATCCATGCCATAAATGGAACGCAACTCATTATCGGTGCTCTCAATTAGCCTGTATTGAAGAAACGGCCAATAGAGCTCCCATGTATGAAGCTTGCCGTAAAGATGTTGATACTCTTTTAACAAGCGGGATGAATATTCTGGTATGTAGGGGCTAATATCCGTTCCTTCACCGCCTGAAAAGATAGCTTTTCGGATGCTTGTCGCACTTGCAATTGAGTCAGAGGAAAAGTGTTCATCATGATATCCAGCATTTTTTCTAGTAATTGTATAAGGGATAAGGTCTACTCCAAGTTCCTCGATGGCACGCATATATTGAAATCCAAGGATATTGTTCGGTAATGATAAGTCGACAAGACCGTCATTTGGGTGACATTCTTGAAAGGCTAACGCGGCAGCTTTCGGATAACTGACTCCATTGGTAACATGGCTTTTTATTTTCTTTTGGTAAGATTCTTTTTGACTATTCAAAAATTCAAGTGTCCGGCCGAATGCGGCGGTATCCCCGGATTCACTGCCAAAACACAGGTATTTACATTGTGCAGCACCTAGGAGCGAAACAGCTCCCTTGGCGAATATGTCTGCCTGTTGGACGGCAAAATGAAATGGCAGCTCAAAGACAATATCTGCCCCGCCCAACAAGGCCATTTGAGCTCTTGTCCATTTATCGCAAAGAGCAGGTTCTCCCCGCTGAAGAAAATTGCCGCTCATGACTGCGATAACGACATCTGCTCCAGTATTCTTCCTTGCCTCGGCCAAGTGGAATCTATGGCCATTATGGAAAGGATTGTATTCAACAATCACACCTACTGCTTCCATGACTGCTCCCCTTTCAAACTTGCTCTCCCAAGTATATAATGGATGAAGGTTATAAAAAATGTTTAACAATGTTCCATTATGCCTAAATTATAGTGTAAAGAAAAAATATTGACAAATGGGTAGGCGAAAGCTATAATTACCTTTGTTGCCTTGGGGTGATTCTATGAAATGGACAATTAGTCAGCTACAAAAATACCGCAATAAGGAATTCACGATTGATGAAACGGTTAGGGCAGATGAAATAAAGGAAACTGATTCTTCAATAAGATCAGTATCTCCAATGCACATAACCGGTAGGGCAGACATCAGCGCTAGAAAGGTGACTTTTCATCTCCATATCGAAGGCTATCTCATTCTACCTTGCTCTCGTACCCTAGTGGATGTAAATTATCCAGTGGACGTAAGGACAACGGAAATTTTTCTATTGAATGGCAGCGAATATGAAACAGAAGAAGAAGTTCACCAGGTGAAGGGCGATGTCATCGATGTGATGCCCGTCATTAGGGAAATCCTTTTGCTTGAAGTTCCAATCCAGGTTTTTTGTGAAGACGACAGCAATCAGGAAGGTGCACCCCAATCGGGGAAGGACTGGGAAGTGGTCCATGAAGTGAAAAAAGAAAAAGTGGATCCCCGTCTTGCCGGATTGGCTAATTTCTTTGATCAAAAAGACTCGTCGGAAGATTGAATCGCCGAAAAAGAATCATGGAGCACCGGCTGTTTTGCCGGCCTTCATAGACTACCTTTATTCTCTTTAAGGAGGTGGGAAGAATGGCTGTACCATTTAGAAGAACGTCTAAAACTGCGAAAAGAAAACGCCGTACTCATTTTAAATTACAGGTTCCAGGCATGGTTGCATGCCCTAACTGCGGTGAAATGAAACTTGCTCACCGTGTTTGCAAGGAATGCGGAACATACAAGGGAAAAGATGTCGTAAACGACTAATCTCCCTTGAAAAAAGCACAGGATAATCCTGTGCTTTTTTGCGTTTTCGAACAAGAAAAATCTAATTAGCAAGGATAGCTTATGATAAAATGATAGGAATTGTATTCCAATAGAGTTAGGAGGAAGGAACATTGGCATATAAGTTAATAAACATGCCTGGGGGGCAGCTTGTTTTCTCTATCGAAAGACCAGAAAGGAGAAATGCTGTAAATTATGCTGTGATGGATGGATTGAAGGAAGCAATCCGCCTATCAAAGGAACCATATGTGACAGGATTAGTGATTACAGGCAGTGGAAACGCTTTTTGCTCTGGCGGTGACTTGTCTATATTTCATGGCTTGATAACCGCAGATGAAGCAAAACAAATGCTTTCAAGAATGGCAGGTATCTTGTATGAACTTATGACGCTTACGAAGCCGACTGTAGCTCTGCTAAATGGTACGGCTGTCGGGGGAGGATGTGAGCTTGCGGCAGCATGTGATTTCAGGATAGCGAAGGATGGAATCAGGGCAGGTTTCATTCAAGGAAGGCTTGGAATCACGACAGGCTGGGGAGGAGGAACAATCCTTCTCGAGAGAATGCAGCCTTCTAAAGCATTAAAAATGCTCGCAAGCGCAAAGGTTTATTCAGCGAAAGAACTGATGGAAATAGGATTTGTAGACGTCATCACTGATGGCGAGCTATTTCAAGCTTGTGAAGAATTTTTTACGGATAATGACGGTAAAGAGATAGGGGTCTTAAGCGCATATAAACAAATGCTAGTACGCAAGTGGAGGGCTGCTTCCCTGTGGGAAAGGATAGAAGAAGAGGTAGGTCAATGTTCACTTCTATGGGAAACGGATGCCCATCATGAAAAAGTAGCAGCGTTTTTGAATAAAAGGTAAAAGGTTACTTGCCGAAATAAAAGCATTCTATCTTTCCTACTAGATGCATAAGATGGATTAAAAAACAGTAGGAGGAATGCGCTGATGACTTTGACACGTCAAGATGCCTGGACCCAGGATGAGGATTTGCTGCTAGCTGAGACGGTGCTTCGACATATTCGCAATGGTGGAACGCAATTGAAAGCATTTGAGGAGGTCGGCAAGCAACTATCGAGAACAGCAGCAGCCTGTGGCTTCAGGTGGAATTCATCCGTTCGGAAACAGTTCCATTCAGGAATAGAATTAGCTAAAAGGCAGAGGAAAGAAATAAAAAAGCCAGAAAAGAAAACGGAGTCTGCCCGAAACGTGGACATTTCCAATCAACAGCCTGCAGTGTGTAAAATGGAAAATAAGCGTTTAAGTCTTGAAGATGTAAAAAACTTTTTGGATGGACTATTTGAACTTGCGGAAAAAGAATCGTTAATCGAGACGGAAAAAATTAAAGAATATGAAATGCGGATAAAGGAATTAGAACGTCAAATCTATTACTTGTCTGCTGAAAATGAAAAGCTCGAAAATAAGCTGGATACAGTTGAAAAAGATCACAGAGCTATCATGGAAATAATGGAGCGGGCAATAAGAATGAGAGCTATTCATGATTCTGATAGGGGAAGAGAATTGACAGCTTCCAACAGGGAGAAATAAACGTTTTGCAATAGGGGATTGAACAAAAAGGTGGTATAGCGAAAATAAAAAGCCATTCTTCCATCCGACTGGAAAGAAGAATGACTTTTTTGTTGGAGCAAGAAATTTCATCTACCCTTGTGATAGCAGGTGTTTTTTTTATCGTCTTAATCTTTTTCGTGCACCTGTTCCGTAACCCCCTGTGGATACCAAACAAGAGGGTTTTCTCCTTTGTCTCTATCCACCTCATAGGTTGCGGGTGTGAAACCTAGGGCCGTCCAAAAATCAAACGATCGAATACGTGAGTTCGTTTTGATTGGAAGACCAAATCCTTTTGCAAATTCAACAAGCGCTCTTCCATAACCTTTACGCTGGTAGTCAGGAATTACTTCTAGCTTCCAAAGCTCAAAGTAATCCTGGGCCGGGTCGAAATAGCGATTAAATTTAGCTTGTACTTTATAAAGACTCATACGAGCGACGAGCTTATCGCCGAAATATATACCATAAAAAGGAGAATCGCTGTCATTCTCAATAATATTGGCTTCCAAATCTTCAACCATAGAAAGCTCTTGGTGGCCGTATTCCTTGAACCTTTTAAATTCTTCAAGGGTTTTGTAGTTAACTTTCAGTCTTTCCACTTTATGTTCCATCTTCATCCCCCTGCTTCAAGGCCTGCGTTTTTTGCCCTGTAAAAGTAAGGAATTAGCAGGCTTATTTTGTCTGTGATTTTATTATATTATAAAAACGCAAAAAATTCTGCCTTTAGAACCGAAAACGTTTTCAATTTTTGCAGGAAATAGACAGAATATTATAGAACTTTATATAGTGAAACTAGTTTACCTAGAAAGGGGATAAAGCGTGCGAAAAATTCTGATTGCCAATAGAGGAGAAATTGCGCTTCGTATTATCAACACTTGTAAGTATTTGGGGATTGAGACGATTGCCGTCTTTTCCGATGCCGATAAGGACTTGCCGTATGTCAAAGAAGCAGATTATGCATTCAGAATCGGGGAACCGCCCGTTCAAAAATCGTATTTAAACAGCGGCGTCATACTTGAAATTGCGACAAGAGAAAATGCTGATGCTATCCATCCGGGTTATGGATTTTTATCAGAAAATGCAACTTTCGCCAGGGAAGTAATGGAGAATGGCTTAATATTTATCGGACCATCCCCTGATACGATAGAAGCAATGGGTGACAAAATTATAGCACGCGAGACGATGAAGAGGGCAGGAGTACCGGTTGTCCCGGGAAGCGGTGGAGGAGTATCTACCTTAGAGGAAGCCATCGCTCTTGCGGAGGAAATCGGTTTTCCTGTCATGCTGAAGGCAAGTGGAGGCGGCGGTGGAATTGGCATGGTGCGCTGTGAAAATGAGCAGGCGCTCAGCAAACAATATGATTCCACGAAATCGAGAGCAAAGGCATACTTTGGTTCCGATCAAGTATTTGTAGAAAAGTTCATCAAAGAAGCACGTCATATAGAAGTGCAGATCTTCGGCGACCAACATGGAAATATCGTTCATTTATTTGAAAGAGACTGCTCCATTCAAAGAAGACATCAAAAAGTAGTGGAAGAGGCTCCTTCTCCGTCATTGTCTGATCAAGGAAGAGCCCGGCTTTACCAGACCGCCATTTCCGCAGCGAAAGCAGTAGATTACACGAATGCAGGGACAGTAGAGTTTATTGTCGATTCAGAAGAAAATTTTTACTTCCTTGAAATGAATACAAGGCTTCAAGTGGAACACCCCGTCACTGAATCAATAACCGGACTTGATCTTGTGAAATGGCAAATTCTTGTGGCGAGCGGGGAGAGGCTTCCATTATTGCAAGAAGAAATTAAAGCATCCAATGTGGCAATGGAGTTCAGGCTATACGCCGAAGACCCTGTAACCTATTTTCCATCTCCAGGAACGCTTACAGCATTCCATTGGGATGTAAATTCAAGGGTAAGAGTGGATACAGGTTACCAGGAAGGAAATACAGTTACACCGTTTTATGATCCGATGATTGCCAAAATCATTACGTCAGGAAAAAATCGTGAGGAAGCGATTGCAGAAGCGAGGAGGTTTTTTGAAGGTCTCAGCATGGTGGGAATCAAATCGAATGTCCCTCTTTTTAAAGAAATATTAAAAGAGGAAATCTTCCTTTCAGGAGACTATTCAACTTCCTATCTCGAGTCTATTAAGAAAAATGCAATTAAATAGGAGGATTTACTGATGAAAAAGATAACAGCAGCAATGGCAGGTACTGTCTTGAATGTCCTGGTAAATGTAGGGGATGAAATTATGGCCGGCCAGGAAGTAATGATGATTGAATCAATGAAAATGGAAATCCCTGTTGAATCTGCAGCACCTGGAAAGGTTTCTGAAATTAAAGTGAACATCGGAGACTTTGTGAATGAAGCCGATGAACTGATCATATTGGAATAAAACAGGAGGGTGAATATGGAGAAAACAAGAAATTTGACAACGGATCTTCTGGAAAAAAAGAAAAAAATTGAAGCTGGTGGACAACCGAAGTATCACGAAAAACTTAAAGCACAGAATAAGCTTTTTGTTCGTGATCGATTAAAATTGTTGTTTGATGACGGTATTTACAAAGAAGATGGTGAATTTGCGAATTGTCTCGCAAATGATCTTCCTGCCGATGGAGTTGTAACTGCAATAGGGAAAATAGAAGGAAGAACAGTTTGTGTAATGGCGAATGACTCTACTATAAAAGCCGGATCCTGGGGGGCGAGGACGGTTGAAAAAATTATTCGGATTCAGGAAACAGCAGAAAAGCTAAGAGTGCCTATGCTATATTTAGTTGATTCAGCTGGTGCGAGGATTACCGATCAGCTTCAAATGTTTCCGAATAGGCGAGGGGCAGGAAAAATATTTTATAACCAAGTGAAACTTTCCGGGATGATTCCGCAGGTATGTATTTTATTTGGCCCTTCCGCTGCAGGAGGGGCGTACATTCCAGCTTTTTGCGACATCGTTATCATGGTGGACCAAAATGCCTCCATGTATTTGGGTTCTCCACGTATGGCCGAAAAAGTTATTGGAGAAAAAGTCACCCTTGAGGAAATGGGCGGCGCCAGGATGCACTGCACCGTAAGCGGATGTGGAGACTATTTAGCATACAGTGAAGAAGAAGCGATCGATACAGCTAAGAAATATCTTGGATATTTTCCTGATAACTATACAAAAAAGCCAGCAGAAACAAACGCTGTAGCTCCTATTTCTGACAAGGAACTTGAGGAGATTATACCGCTTAACCAGAATGCACCATTTGATATGTATGAATGTATCGATTGCCTGATTGATGGAGAGAGTTGGTTTGAAATGAAAAAGCTGTTCGCTCCTGAGCTAATTACAGGACTTGCAAGGATAGATGGCAAGCCTATCGGCATTATTGCCAATCAGCCAAAAGTAAAAGGAGGAGTTCTTTTCGTCGACTCAGCGGATAAGGCTGCGAAGTTCATTGCATTATGCGATGCTTTCCATATTCCCCTTTTATTCCTTGCTGATGTCCCGGGTTTCATGATTGGGACAAAAGTGGAGCGTGCTGGAATTATCAGGCATGGCGCGAAGCTGATTGCAGCAATGAGTTCAGCAACCGTTCCAAAAATCTCCGTCATTGTGCGCAAAGCTTATGGTGCTGGCTTATATGCAATGGCTGGGCCAGCTTTTGAACCTGATTGCTGTATCGCCCTTCCAACCGCACAGATAGCTGTGATGGGACCTGAAGCCGCAGTTAATGCAGTCTATAGCAATAAAATTAACGAGATTACAGATCCGAAAGAAAAACTAGCGTTCATTCAAGAAAAGCATCAGGAGTACAAAGAACATATCGATATCTACCGACTTGCATCAGAAATGATAATAGATGATATTGTTGAGCCGGCCACTTTGAGGAAAGAGCTGATGGATCGGTTCGCTATTTACTCGACAAAAGAATTGAAGTTTGCAAGCAGAAAGCATCCTGTTTATCCTGTATGATTAGGAAAACAGCAGTCCATTACCAGACTGCTGTTTTTTCGTATAGACTGTTAGCAAACCAACATCATTTTCTGTTAGAATATTACTATATAAGAGAGCGGGTGAATTCGATGAAAATCGCAGTTATTGGGGGCGGATCAATTGGTTTGCTATTTTCGTACTACCTAGGGCGTGAGCACCATGTGACTGTCTATACAAGAACGAAAGAACAGGCAGAATCCATCAGGGAAAATGGCATACGTCTTGTCAAGAAAGGATGCGAATTTTTTGCAAAGACCGATGCATACCCAGTAGATGAATGGACCGGCATTGAAGATCTTACCATCATTGCTGTCAAGCAATATCAGCTCAAGGAATTATTGGAGTCCGCAGCAGGAAGAATGTCACAAGCTGCCTCGCTTCTTTTTCTGCAAAACGGGATGGGACATGTAAGATGGCTTGCAGATCTAGCTGTTAAAAACATATATATTGGATCAGTGGAACATGGAGCATTAGCGCTTGATGATCATTCTGTTTCCCATAATGGGATTGGTGCAACCAAAATCGCTGTTTACAAAGGGACGGTTGAGCCGCTGTCTGCATTGAAAACGTTGGGCATTTTGGATTTTCCTCTTGAAATTGCGGATGACTACAAACGTATCCTCGTCGGGAAGCTTGTGATAAATGCGGTTATTAACCCTCTGACAGCTGCTTTCGGCGTGGAAAACGGAGAGCTTATGTCGAATCCGCATTACTATAAAATTTCAGAAATGCTATTTGCGGAAGTTGCTGAAGTCCTTAAACTTGAGAATAGAGCGTTGCAGTTAGAGAATATTATTTCTGTTTGCAAGAGAACCGCTACTAATCGGTCTTCCATGCTGAAAGATGTGGAGGCGGGGAGAAGAACGGAAATAGATGGAATTCTTGGCTATATCCTTGAGGAAGCCCAGCGGGAAAAGATAGACACACCTATCATCCGCACGTACTTCCATCATATTAAAGGGGAAGAAATGCAACGGAGGACAAGAGATTGAGTAGTCTTTTTGCTGGAGCTGCTGCATTGCTCGTCACCGTTCCGCCGGCTGCTTACTTGTTAGCGTTTATTGCTTCCAAGCAAATTACAGGAAATCACAAGAAATCGGTCAAGCTTGCTGTTGATGTGACTACTCTTTTTTTTCTCTTAGCAGTTCATTACCTGATATTGACTATTTGGGGTAAATCCTTCTTTTGGCTGTTGCTCTTATTGTTATTGGTAATTGGGGCAGCAATCGCCTTTTCGAGCTGGAAGCATCGGCAGGAAATTGATTACATCAGAGTATTTAAAGGAGTATGGCGCTCAAGTTTCTTGTTTTTTGCACTGCTTTATTTAATCCTTGTTGCAATTGGCTTATTAAATCGCCTCTTAATTTTGGACACCTAGCCACGCAACATTTTTTCTTTTCAATATTAACAGTGCTATACTCATGTAGAGCAATACAGCAAAGCGGAAAGGAAGTACATATGAATGGAGATTTACAATCTCGCATTGCCTGCAATGAACAGATTCTCAGCAGGCTATCTGGAAGGCGTCCCTTCTGTAACGCAATTATTTCATTATGATTATAAGCAGGAGAGCCATTATAAAAGGCGTCTGGAAGAATTGAAAGAAAGAAATTTCGCTAGAATTGAACTTGCAGATCATATAGAGTCTTTTATGTCCCGTTATCCAAGCTCTGAGGAAGTAAAGAGAAATCTTGCAAAGCTGCGTAAAGAAAATAGCGTTGCAGTTATCGGTGGACAGCAAGCAGGCATTTTGACAGGACCTCTCTATACAATCCATAAAATCATTTCCATTATTGCATTAGCCCGTCAAAAAGAAAGTGAGCTCGGCATTCCCGTAGTGCCCGTTTTCTGGATTGCAGGAGAGGATCATGATTATCAGGAAATCAATCATGTATACGTAATGAGGAATGGAAATCCGGAGAAAATGGTATATCCTCAAAAGCAGTTAGAGAAAACGATGGCCTCACAAATTAGGATAGATAGGGAAGAGTGCCGACGGTGGATACATGAGGTATTGAAAACATACGGAGAAACGGAACATACGAAAGCATTGCTGGAGTTTGTAGAGAAAACACTAGCCGATGCTGAATCTATCGTCGATTTCTTTGCTGCGATCATTATGGAGTTGTTTAAGGAACACGGCTTATTGATCGTGGATTCAGGAAACCCCGAACTTAGAGTGCTGGAAAAAGATCATTTTGCCAAAGTAATCAATAACAGCAAGGCAATCGCTGAAGCGGTGATGAACCAGCAACAAACAAAATCTTTTTTTGGATATAAAAATTCGCTGGAAATGCAAGCGAATGCAATGAATTTGTTCTATTATGATAGGGAACATGAGGGCCGTATCTTACTGTACCGTAATGAACAAGAAGGAACCATTACAGGAAAGAATGGAGAAATAAGTTTTACTGAAAGCGAATTGCTAGAGTTAGCTTTGAAACATCCGGAAGCACTCAGCAATAATGTAGTCACAAGGCCTCTTATGCAGGAATGGCTGTTTCCTGTACTTGGATTCATTGGCGGACCGGGAGAAATTGCTTACTGGTCGGAGTTAAAGCTTGTATTCGAACATTTTGGCATGATGATGCCTCCAATCGTACCAAGATTGAATATTACCCTGCTGGACAGATCTGTTGATGCTGATCTCGCCGAGCTTTCACTTGATCTCTTGGAAGTAATGGAATTCGGGATAGAGAGACAAAAGCATATATTTATTTCTTCTATTAAAGATGGCGATCTTGACGATATATTTATTAATTTGAAAGAAGAGATTAAAATAAGGTATAGCGGTATCCGTGAGCATCTTTGCGTAAAGGAACCTTCGCTGGTTCCTTTACTCGAGAAAAACGAACGCATTCTGCTTTCGCAAATAAATTTTATCGCCGAAAAAACAAAGGAACCTGCTTTGAGAAAAAATGAAGCAGTTTTGCGGAAATACGATCGTATCGCCAATTCTTTAAGGCCATTGGGTATTCCTCAGGAAAGAGTATGGAATCCGTTTTGGTATTTCAACAAGTATGGAATTCGTTTTGTTCAAGAAATCCTTAAGCAAAAGCTGACATTTGATGGCAGCCATAAAATAGTGAAAATGTAGACCGGCTCTTGGGCAAGGTCTACTTTTTTTATTCCTTTTGCAGGTAAAGAGAGGAATAGGAAGAGCAATGGAGAATTTAAAAAATATGTGGTGGAAAGTGGGGGAATGTGGTACATTTGAAGTAGAAAGTGGGGCCGGTGTCATGTTCATGGGGGAATACCATCACAACATTGATAATAAAGGCAGACTGATTGTTCCTGCTAAGCTGCGGGAACATCTTGGTGAGGAATTCATCATAACTCGCGGTCTTGACCAGTGTTTGTTTGGTTATCCCATGTCTGAATGGGAAGTGATTGAGGAAAAGTTGAAAGCATTGCCTCTTACAAAAAAAGATGCACGTGCATTTACCCGCTTTTTCTTTTCCGGTGCTACCGAGAGTGAAATCGACAAACAGGGCCGGATTAACATCCCTGCTCCGCTTCTTCAATATGCCAGGCTTGAAAAAGAGTGTGTGATCCTGGGTGTTTCCAATCGGATTGAAATATGGAGCAAGGCTATCTGGGAAGAGTATTTCGCAGAGTCAGAGGAATCTTTTGCTGATATTGCGGAAAATATGATTGGATTTGATATATAAGGGTAACATTATCCTGATATAATATAATCCGTGATTCAATCCGAAAGGGGAAAACCATGTTCAACCATACGACAGTTCTGCTTAATGAGGCAGTAGACGGTTTAAAAATTAAACCCGATGGCATTTATGTTGATTGTACTCTCGGTGGTGCCGGGCATAGCGAGCTAATCCTATCCCGCCTATCGGGTACTGGAAGACTTATTGCTTTTGATCAAGATGAGATAGCAATCGAAAATGCAAAAAGAAAGCTCTCGGAGTACCAAGATAGACTTACCATCATTAAGCGTAATTTTTTACACCTTCAAGAGGAACTAGAAAAACAAGGAATAGAAGCGGTAGACGGCATCCTATATGATTTAGGGGTTTCATCGCCGCAGCTGGATAATCCTGAACGGGGATTCAGCTATCATCACAATGCACCCCTTGATATGAGAATGGACCAAGCAGCAGACGTAACAGCTTATGATGTTGTAAACACATGGGAATACGACAAACTCGTCAAGATATTTTTCCAATACGGCGAGGAGAAGTTTTCGAAACAGATTGCCAGGAAAATTGAAGCTGCTCGGGAAAAGGAACCAATAAAAACAACTGGAGAGCTTGTTGAATTAATTAAGGATGCTATTCCTGCGCCAGCAAGAAGAAAAGGCGGCCATCCAGCGAAAAGGGTTTTTCAAGCAATCCGAATTGCTGTAAATGATGAACTTGGAGTATTCGAGAGTTCGCTCGAACAGGCTATTGAAATGCTAAAACCAGAAGGAAGAGTAAGTGTTATTACCTTTCACTCTTTAGAGGACAGGATTTGCAAGGTCACCTTTAAAAAAGCAAGTGAGCTTCCGCCGCTTCCGCCGGGACTTCCTGTCATTCCAGATGAGTTCAAACCAAAGGTGAAACTTGTTACAAGGAAGCCGATTCTACCTTCAGAAGAGGAAGTAGAATACAATAATCGCGCTAGATCCGCAAAACTGAGGATATGTGAAAAATTAAAATAAAATACGGAAACATGAAAAACCAGGAGGGGAAAGAATGAGCAATCTAGCCAGAAAGCTGCAACAAGAGCAGCAACAAACACAACACTCGGCGCCAAAGAGTTCGGTTAAGATAAAATCTTCGGTGACGCTTGGTGAGAAGGTCATTGCAATTGCGTTCGGTTTAATGGTTTGTATTGGTGCCGCATTCATCATCTCCAAGCAAGCCGCAATCTATGAAGTGAACAAAGAAATTCAGCTTTCCGAAAGCGCCATTGAAGATCAGAAGAAGGTTAATAGTGATTTAAGTAATCAAATCGACGAACTTAACAGGTACGAGAGAATTTGGGCAAAAGCGAAAGAGCTTGGCCTTACTCTAAATGAAAAAAATATTAAGGTCGTGCAGGATTAATGCAAAAAAAACAACCAAATATGAATGTCGGAGCAGCGTTATTATTTCTATTTTTTAGCCTGCTCTTTTTCATCTTGATTTTTCGGTTTGTTTCCCTTCAAGTGACCGGAGAAACACATGGTCAGCCATTGGTGGCAAAAGCTAAACAAAAATATACAAAGGAAAATGTGATCGAAGCGAAGCGAGGGGAAATCCTTGACCGTAATGGAGAAGTAATCGCAGAGGATACAACGGCCTATACGCTTGTTGCAATTTTGGACAAGTCTGTCACCACGAATAAAAAGGATCCCAAGCATGTAAATGACCCTGAAAAAACAGCTAGGGAATTGGCCAAATATATCAAAATGGATGAAAGCGATATATATCGTCGATTGACAGACTTTGACGGTAAAAAGCCGTTCCAGGTTGAGTTTGGTAAGGCCGGCAAGGATATCTCACATCAAACAAAGCAAGCAATCGATAAATTGCGTTTACCCGGTATCACTTTTCAAAGAGAAAAGAAAAGATTCTATCCTAACGGTGTCTTTTCATCCCACCTTGTTGGCTTTGTAGAGAATAAGTCAGGAAAAGATGGAAGGATAATAGAGACCGGAAAACTAGGCATAGAACAAAGCTTGAATGATAAATTGACAGGGCAAGATGGAAAGGTGAAATTTGACAGCGATCTATGGGGCTATTTGCTTCCAAATGCAGAAAAGCAAATCTCTCCAGCAAAAGATGGCGCTAATGTCTATTTAACGATTGATAAGAAGATTCAGACTTTCCTAGAAGATGCAATGGAGAAAGCGGCCGATGAGTACAAGCCGAAAAAGATTATTGCAGTTGTTGCTGATCCGAAGACAGGGGATATTCTCGCTATGAGTCAGCGGCCTACTTTCCATCCAAAGACAAGGGAAGGATTGGAGAAGAGCTGGCATAACGAGGTTGTTGAAACATCCATAGAACCGGGATCAACGATGAAAATTTTCACTCTGGCTGCTGCAGTGGAGGAAAAGGCATTCAATCCAAATGAATTGTACCAATCAGGCTCCTATCAAGTCACTCCTAAATCAGGCAGGATTCACGACCATAACGGATCAGGCTGGGGAACGATTTCCTATTTAGAAGGAATCCAGCGTTCATCAAACGTTGCGGTTGCTAAGCTTGTTAATGAGAAAATAGGTTTTGAGAAATATAGGGAGTACTTGACGAATTTGGGATTTGATGATAAGACAGGTATAAACCTCCCGAATGAGACAAAAGGTAAAATTTTGTACGAATGGCCGATCGAGAAAATTACGACTTCATTTGGCCAGGGAACGACAGTAACGCCAATTCAACTTATTCAAGCTGCAACATCTGTTGCGAATGATGGCAAAATGATGAAGTTAAGAATAATTGATAAAATTACTGATCCTTCTACCGGTACTCCGCTTGAAAAGCATAATCCCGAAGTCAAAGGAGAGCCATTCTCCAAAGAAACCGCAAAAGAAGTCAGGGATATTCTTGAAACAGTGGTGACTTCAAAAAAAGGAACAGGTCAGATTTACAATATTGACGGATATCATGTTGCCGGGAAAACTGGAACGTCGCAAATTCCTGGTAATGATGGAAGGTATATGACGGGAAGGGAAAATTATATTTTTTCTTTTCTTGGAATGGCACCAAAAGATGATCCTGAACTCATTATGTATGTTGCTGTTCAGCAGCCTAAATTAAAAGAAACTGTCAACGGAGCTCAACCGGTTGCAGATATTTTCAATACAGTCATGAAGAGTAGCTTACAATATTATAATATTCAGCCTGCATCAACCGATAAGGCCGCAACGGACAAAATTCCTAAACTCGAGGGAATGAAAGTGGAAACGGCCCAGAAGCTTTTAAAAGAATCCGGACTAGTTCCAGTAGTCCTTGGTAAAGGCCAGCAAATTAAGGAGCAGCTGCCCAAAGCAGGTTCAGTACTCCTTGAAGGAGAGAAAGTGCTGCTTCGCACGGACGAAAAATTAATTGTGCCTGACATGACTGGCTGGTCACTGCGAGATGCAATGAAATTTTCGGAGATAAGTGGTTTAACTCTTAACAAATCAGGTTCCGGATACGTTTCCAGGCAAAGTATACAGCCGGGGACGGTGGTGAAAGAAGGCGAGTTTATCATCGTGGACCTTGTTACTCTTGAAGAAAAGCAAAAGCAAAAGGCTGAATCAGTCAAGAAGGAAGAAAAGGACGTCGATAATTGACGTCCTTCTTCTTTTTCCTCATGGTGATAAAAGGCGGTGTACAAGCATATAGTGAAACGAGCCTGTTGCGCGAACGCAACGGACTGCCTGAAAGGGAGGTTTTGCTATGCGAGTATCGAATGTCACTGTAAGAAAAAGACTAGCCATTGTATTGATAGCAGGAATCTTGATTTTTCTTATCATCGATATAAGGCTTGGATATGTTCAGTTTGCCCTTGGTGACTTATTGACACAGAGGGCTAAGGACTCTTGGAGCAGAAATATTCCATTTGAAGCTAAACGAGGGGAAATCGTGGACCGAAATGGGGTAGCGCTAGCAACAAATAAAAGTGCTCCCACTGTTTATGCTGTTCCCAGGCAAATAAACGATGCCGATGCAACAGCAGAGAAATTGGCGGAATCACTCGATGTAAAAAAGAAAAAAATATATGGATATATCACTCAAAGGCAATCTATTGTCCGCATTAACGAAGGCAGGAAAATATCTCATGATAAAGCTAAGGAAATTCGTGCATTGAATCTAAAAGGTGTCTATATTGCTGAAGATTCAAAACGCTATTATCCTTTTGGAAGTTATCTGTCGCATGTGCTGGGTTTCGCTGGTATAGATAACCAAGGCTTAATGGGGCTTGAAAAATACTATGATAAAGAGCTGAATGGGGAAAAGGGATCTGTTAAATTTTTTGCAAATGCAAAAGGTCAGAGAATGGAAAACATGGCAGATGACTACCAGGCACCAAGGAACGGGCTTAATTTGGAACTAACTATAGATAGCAAAGTTCAAACTATTGTCGAACGAGAACTTGATAACGCGCAGGCGAAATACAACCCTGACGGAATCATTGCCATAGCGATGAACCCGAACAATGGCGAGATAGTAGCAATGGCAAGCAGGCCGGATTTTGACCCAGCGAATTTCCGTCACGTTCCGCCGGAAGTATATAATAGAAACCTCCCTGTCTGGAGCTCGTATGAGCCTGGTTCCACCTTTAAGATCATCACACTGGCAGCTGCTTTAGAAGAGGGAAAAGTTGATTTGGAAAAGGATCATTTTCATGATCCTGGTCATGTAGAAGTCGGAGGAGCAAGGCTTAGATGCTGGAAGAAAGGCGGACATGGGAGTCAGTCCTTCCTGGAAGTTGTCCAAAACTCTTGCAACCCGGGGTTCGTTGAATTGGGAGACAGACTAGGAAAAGATAAGCTATTTAAATATATAAAGGACTTTGGATTTGGACAAAAGACGGGCATAGATCTTCAAGGAGAGGGTACGGGCATTATGTTCAATCTAAGCAGGGTCGGGCCCGTAGAACAAGCAACAACAGCTTTCGGACAGGGCGTATCCGTAACGCCAATCCAACAGGTAGCCGCAGTTTCTGCTGCTGTCAATGGTGGAATTCTCTATACTCCGTATATCGCAAAAGAGCTAGTTGATCCTGAAACAGGTGAAACCGTAATGAAAAAGACACCAGTTGCGAAACGGCGGGTTATTTCAAAAGAAACATCAGCTGGTGTAAGGCGTGCGCTTGAAAGTGTTGTCGCCCAAGGAACAGGGAAGAATGCCTTCGTTGAGGGATACCGAGTTGGCGGCAAAACTGGAACAGCACAGAAAGCAAAGGATGGTCGATATTTAGAGAATAACCATATTGTATCTTTCATTGGATTCGCCCCTGCCGATGATCCTCAGCTTGTTGTATATATTGCTGTGGACAATCCAAAGGGGACCATTCAGTTCGGAGGAACAGTCGCTGCCCCTATTGTTGGAAATATAATGGAGGACAGCATGCATGCGCTGAATGTGGAGCCGAGGAAACAGCAGATTGAGAAGGAGACAACATGGCTTGATACGCCAATGGTGAAGGTCCCTGATTTAATGGGTATGAATAGAAAAGAGCTTCGGGAACAAATGGATAACCTAAGATTGGATGTCAGCGGAAAAGGGAACAAAGTAATAGATCAGGCTCCTTCCCCCGGTACTAAAGTAAAAGAGGGGTCCATGATCCGTGTTTACATGGAAGAAGGAAGCTAGCAGAGAAAGAGGGCAGCGAAGGGTTTTCGTTGCCCTTCTTTCTGTGGGCAAGGGAAATGATGAAAAAACGTCACGGTTTATCTCGCAATGATAGCTAAATTTGCCCTTTTACTGTAAAATAAAAATCGCCATGTTTGTTTTGAGAGGATTTGATTATTGTGAAACTACATCAGCTTCTGGGCTGCTTGACTCCTTATATGAAGTTTGAAGGAAACAACCCGGAAATAACATCTATTGATAATGACAACCGAAAAGTGAAGGAAGGAAGCTTGTTTATCTGTATAAAGGGATATACAGTTGACGGCCACGATTTTGCAGCAGATGCTGTCCAACGTGGAGCAAAGGCTGTTATTGCCGAGAAGCAGCTTAGTCTCGACCCTGTAGTTCCCGTAATTATCGTCAAGGACACTGTGAGAGCGATGGCCGTTTTGGCTGATGCATTTTACGCTCAGCCGAGCAAGCAGTTCCATCTTGTTGGAATAACAGGAACGAACGGTAAAACGACAACCAGCCATATCATCGAAAAGATTTTTAGGGACTTTGGCCAGAAGACCGGACTGATTGGGACGATGTATGCAAAAATCGGAGATACAAAACTGGAGACAAAGAATACAACACCAGAAAGTCTGACCCTTCAAAAAATATTTAGGGACATGGCAGATGAAGGCGTCGGAACAGCGGTGATGGAAGTCTCCTCCCATGCACTTGTCAATGGCAGGGTAAATAACACTGATTTCAATGTAGCGGTTTTCACCAATCTTACCCAAGATCATCTTGACTATCACAAAACGATGGAAGAATATAAAAAAGCTAAAGGATTGCTGTTCTCAAGGCTAGGGAATGCTTTTAACCATAAACAACCTAAATATGCCGTGCTGAATGTGGATGATCCTGCCACAAACGAGTATTTATCTAATACGGCAGCTGGAATAATTACATATGGAATTGATAATGAGGCAGATATTAGGGCTACCAATATAGAGCTTACCGCGTCGGGTACATCCTTTATGCTCCAAACACCGCTAGGTAATAGGAAGGTAAACTTGAAACTTGCCGGACGTTTCAACGTGTATAATGCGCTTGCAGCTATCGCTACCGCAGTAGTATCGAATGTTCCGCTCGAGGATGCAGTTCAATCAGTCGAAGATTTAAAAGGGGTCCGCGGAAGGTTTGAACTTGTGAACGAAGGACAAGATTTCTCTGTTATTGTTGATTATGCCCATACTCCTGATAGTCTCGAAAATGTCCTGAAGATGATTGGACAGATTGCAGAGAAAAGGGTTTATACAGTAGTAGGCTGCGGTGGTGACCGTGACAGGACAAAGCGCCCACTTATGGCAAAGATTGCATGTGACCTTTCAACAGATCCTATTTTCACCTCCGATAATCCTAGAAGTGAGGATCCTGAAGTTATTCTTAAGGATATGGAGGAAGGTGTGAAAGGTAGGGAATACAAGAAAATTGCTGACCGTCGGGAAGCAATTTGCCATGCTATTAAGCATGCAGGCAAAGGTGATGTGATCCTGATTGCAGGTAAAGGACACGAGACGTATCAGCAAATCGGCAGTGAAATTTTTGATTTCGATGACAGGGAAATTGCTGCAGAAGCCATCAGAAGTCTGAAAGGGGGCTCTTAATATGCTAGAGCAAGTTATCCTTTTCACGATTATAATGGGTTTTTTGTTAACAGTCCTAATATCGCCTTTTTTCATTCCTTTTCTTAAAAGGCTAAAATTTGGTCAAAGTATTAGAGAAGAAGGACCAAAATCGCATCAAAAAAAATCGGGGACGCCAACAATGGGAGGGCTAATGATCCTCCTATCCATCACGGTGACAACCCTTGTGATGACATACAAATTTTCTGAACCTAGTGTTGAGACCTACCTTTTACTTTTTGTAACCTTAGGGTTTGGATTGCTTGGCTTCCTTGATGATTTCATTAAGGTCGTTATGAAGCGAAATCTAGGTTTAACATCAAAGCAAAAACTTCTCGGTCAAATTGTTATATCAGCAGTGTTCTATTTTGTTTTTAAACAAAGCGACTTCTCGACTGTGATCAGTATTCCTCTTACAGACTGGTCATTTGACCCGGGCTGGATGTACATTTTTATTGTTATCTTCTGGCTCGTTGGTTTTTCAAATGCGGTAAACCTCACAGATGGTTTGGACGGTCTCGTTTCTGGTACCTCCGCCATCGCATTCGGAGCGTTTGCCGTACTTGCTTGGAGTCAGTCCCAATACGAAATCTCTATTTTTTCAGTTGCTCTTGTAGGAGCCGTCCTAGGCTTCCTTGTTTTCAATGCCCACCCGGCAAAAGTATTTATGGGAGATACAGGTTCATTAGCATTGGGAGGAGCGATTGCTACCATTTCTATCCTAGCCAAGCTTGAGATTATCCTTGTCATAGTTGGCGGAATTTTTGTTATAGAAACGTTATCAGTCATCATCCAAGTTATTTCATTTAAGACCACAGGAAGGCGTGTCTTTCGGATGAGTCCTCTTCATCACCATTACGAGTTAAGCGGTTGGTCCGAATGGCGCGTGGTCGCGACTTTTTGGACAGTAGGTTTATTGTTTGCGATTCTTGGAATCTATATCGAGGTGTGGGTGTAATTGAAAGCGACTAAAGTATATGAACATAAAAAAATATTGGTGCTGGGACTAGCTAAAAGCGGAGTCTGTGCAGCAGCCCTTCTTCATAAGCTTGGGGCATTTGTAACAGTGAATGACAGCAAGCCGCTAGCTGAAAACAAAGAAGCCCAAACCCTTCTTGAGGAAGGAATCAAAGTTATTTGCGGAAGCCACCCGGTTGAGTTAATGGATGAAGGCTTTGAACTTGTTGTTAAGAACCCTGGTATACCATATCACAATCCGATGGTAGCAAGGGCGTTAGAACTTGGTATTCCTGTCATAACAGAAGTGGAGCTTGCTTATGAGGTATCTGAGGCACCATTTGTTGCAATTACAGGAACCAATGGCAAGACGACAACAACTACCTTAGTGTATGAAATGCTCATGCACGGAAACAAACAGCCTTTGATTGCGGGTAATATTGGTACCGTTGCATCAGGAGTAGCACAAGAAGCATCAAAGGATAACCATATTATCATCGAATTGTCTTCTTTTCAGTTAATGGGAGTTTCCCGCTTTAGACCGAAGATTGCCATTATCACGAATCTTTATGAAGCCCACCTCGATTATCACGGTACTGTCGAGGAATATCATGGGGCAAAAGCAGAGATAACAAAAAATCAAGAATCAGACGATTATTTGATTGTCAATGCTGACCAGCAGAAAGTAATGGAGATTGCAGAAAGCTCAAATGCAAAAGTCATACCGGTTTCTGTTGCCTCTGAGCTTTCTTATGGAGCCTATCTCAAAGATGGTTGGGTGTACTTCAATGACGAAAGAATTATATCAAGGGAGGAAATTGCTCTTCCTGGGGCTCATAATCTGGAAAATATCTTATCTGCGGTTGCTGCTGCAAAGCTGTCAGGTGTCGAGAATAATTCGATTAGGAAGGTGCTAGAAACCTTTATTGGTGTGAAACACAGACTTCAATATGTTGAAGAAATTTCCAAGAGGCGATTCTATAACGATTCGAAAGCAACGAATATATTGGCGACCGAAAAAGCACTTGCTGCGTTTAGCGCTCCTATTATCCTTCTTGCAGGAGGGCTGGATAGAGGCAATGATTTTGAAAGTCTAATTCCTTCCCTTAACGGTGTAAAAGCGCTGGTTACATTCGGAGAAACTGCTGAAAAAATTGCTGATGCTGGGAAGAAGGCGGGAATAAAAACAATCCTTCGTGCCGATAATGTGGAGAAAGCTGTTCCTGAAGCATTCAGCGTTTCAGACCCGGGAGATATTATCCTGCTGTCACCTGCTTGCGCCAGCTGGGATCAATATAAAACATTCGAGGTGCGAGGAGACATGTTTATCCAGGCTGTGCATATGCTTAAATAGGGTTGTCTGCAGGGCAAAGTCCCGGCTTTCCATAAGGCAGGGAAATGCGGAACAGGCCTAAATAACTGCAGCTGAGGTGCATTGTTTTGCCGAAAAGAACTACACCGGATATAATTCTTCTTATTGTCACATTCACATTGCTTGCCATTGGGCTGGTCATGGTTTACAGCGCAAGCGCTGTATGGGCTGAATACAAGTTTTCAGATTCGTTTTTTTTTGCTAAAAGACAAATGCTGTTTGCCGCAGCTGGCATCATCGCAATGTTTTTCATCATGAATGTGGATTACTGGACATGGAGGACATGGGCAAAATTACTTGTGATCATTTGTTTCGTATTGTTGCTCCTTGTTCTTATTCCTGGGGTAGGAAATGTCCGGAATGGTTCCAGGAGCTGGATTGGAGTAGGGGCTTTTTCAATACAGCCTTCCGAATTCATGAAGCTTGCCATGATTGCGTTTTTGGCGAAATTCCTGTCAGAAAAGCAAAAAATGATTACTTCCTTCCGCTTAGGATTGATGCCTTCGCTTAGTCTTGTGTTCACTGCATTTGCACTCATCATGCTCCAGCCCGACTTGGGGACCGGGACAGTAATGGTGGGAACCTGTGTAGTTATGATTTTCATTTCTGGTGCTAGAATATGGCACTTTTCCATCCTTGGTTTAATTGGTGCAGCTGGCTTTGCGGGCCTTATCATATCTGCACCATACCGCATGAAAAGGATTACTTCTTACCTTGATCCATGGGAAGATCCTCTTGGAAGTGGATTCCAAATGATTCAATCACTTCTTGCTATCGGGCCGGGCGGACTTTTTGGTTTAGGATTAGGACAAAGCAGGCAAAAATCTTTTTATTTGCCCGAACCGCAGACTGATTTTATTTTTGCCATATTATCAGAAGAGTTAGGATTTCTTGGCGGGACCTTTGTCCTTCTCCTATTCTCGGTGCTTTTATGGAGAGGAATCAGGATAGCGCTTGGTGCTCCTGATCTTTATGGCAGTCTTCTGGCGTGCGGTATCATTGCAATGGTTGCCATTCAAGTAATGATCAATATTGGCGTCGTTACAGGCTTAATTCCTGTAACTGGAATTACCCTTCCCTTCCTAAGCTATGGCGGATCATCGCTGACGCTTATGCTAATGGCGGTGGGGGTCTTGCTAAACATAAGCAGATACTCGAGATACTGAAAAATAAACCCTGCTATATCGCGGGGTTTATTTTTATATCATGAAAAAATTGCAGAGATTTCAAGCTTGCCAATGTATGTTAAATTTGCGTGACAATCTTTTTAAAAACAACTCCATTGTTTAGAATATAGTAGAATAGGGTAAAACCGAGTGGTGCTGTTGTATTCGCGCCTTCCGGTTATCTTTAATGGATTCATGAGGTGAAGAAATGCGAATTGTGATTAGCGGGGGAGGAACTGGAGGACATATATATCCTGCTCTTGCACTTATTAGAGAGATAAAAAAGAGGAATGAAGAGGCTGAGTTCTTATATATTGGCACAGAGAAGGGGCTGGAGAGCAAAATTGTCCCAATGGAGAATATTCCCTTCCGATCCATACATATAACTGGTTTTAAAAGAAAATTGTCCTTTGAAAATGTCAAAACAATATACCGTTTTTTGAAAGGCACTGTTTCAAGCCGCAAGATTCTGAAAGAGTTCCGGCCGGATATTGTAATAGGAACAGGAGGCTATGTTTGCGGTCCGGTAGTGTATGCGGCGGCAAAGCTTGGAATACCAACTGTTATTCACGAGCAAAACAGTCTTCCTGGGCTTACAAATAAATTTCTTAGCAGGTATGTTGATAAAGTGGCGATTTGTTTCGAGGAAGCTAGAAGTTATTTTCCTGCTGAAAAGGTCGTCTTGACTGGGAATCCGCGTGCCTCTGAAGTTCTTGACTGCAATAATAAGGATGCACTTCTGACTGCAGGCTTGAACAAAGATGTGCGAACGGTTCTTGTGTTTGGGGGCAGTAGAGGGGCCAGGCCGTTAAATGAGGCAATGATGAAATCCTTAACGGAACTTGGTAGGAAGCCTTATCAAGTACTTTATATTACAGGAGAAGTACATTATGAAGAAGTGAAAAAAGAAGTAGCTTTGGTCGGGAATCCTCAAAATGTTATAATTAAGCCTTTCATACATAATATGCCAGAAATACTTGCGGAAATTGACCTTGCAGTGACTAGGGCAGGTGCTACTACACTGGCTGAGCTGACATCTCTAGGAATACCGGCTATCCTCATTCCGAGTCCTTATGTGACCGATAATCACCAGGAGAAAAATGCAAGATCCTTAAGTGACCATAGTGCCGCACTGCTTTTGCTTGAAAAAGAACTGACTGGCCCTAAGCTTATAAGCATGATGGATTCAGTCATTCTGGACCAGGCAAGGCTTATGGAGATGCAAACCGCCTCCCGTAAACTGGGGATACAGGATGCTGCAACAAGATTATACAGCCTGGTGAGGGAACTGGTTCAGTAGCCCAACGCTAGAAGGATGCATACAATGTAGAAAAGGGATTGCCGGAAAGGAAGTAAATCATGAAAGTACTTGCGAATGAATTGAAAAGGATGGATATAGGCCCAGTCAAAGAAAATGAGCCTTTAATGAATTATACTACAATAAAAATCGGCGGACCGGCCGATATACTAATTGAGCCTTCTTCTCCTAATCAACTCAAAAAAGCGATGAAAACTATCCGTTCAGCTGGCGTTCGATGGACAGCTATCGGGAGAGGTTCTAATTTACTTGTTTTAGACGAAGGAATCGAGGGTGTTGTCATCAAATTGGGATCCGGGATGGATGTGGTAGAAGTTAATGGTCCGACCGTAACTGCCGATGGTGGAGTGTCCCTTGTAAGTCTAGCCATGAACGTAAGCAGACAAGGTCTTTCTGGCATGGAGTTTTCCGGGGGAATACCGGGTTCGATTGGCGGTGCCGTCTATATGAACGCTGGAGCTCATGGTTCCGATATTTCTGCAATCCTTGAGAAGGCGTTAATTCTATTTCAAGATGGGGAAATAGAATGGCTGACAAAGGATGAATTGAAGTTCTCCTATCGGACCTCAATCCTTCAAAAGGAACGACCGGGAATTGTGCTTCAAGCTGTTTTTAGGCTTGTTGAAGGAGAAAAGGAGAAGATTCTTAAAGAAATTCAAAAATACAAGGATTATCGAAAGGAAACACAGCCATGGAACTATCCTTGTGCAGGCAGCATCTTTCGAAATCCGCTGCCAGAGTATGCTGGAAAACTAATCGAAAAGGCTGGTTTGAAAGGTCATTCTATTGGGGGGGCGAAAATATCCGAAATGCACGGTAATTTCATTGTCAATGCGGGTAATGCTACTGCGGAGGATGTGTTGGCGCTCATCGAGCATGTGAAGGATACAGTGTTTACTCTCTTCGATGTCAAAATGGAAACAGAGGTGGAAATAATAGGCCGGAAATCGCAGGGAAACAGCTGAAAAATGCTTAATCTGTGGTATAATATTTCCTTAGATTAAGCGGCGGAGTAAGGTTCTCTCTGCATGGAAGAAGCATTTCATTTCGCTTTTCCAGCGATGTTCCAGTGACTTGCTGACATCCGTTGCAGCAAGCGTGATGAGTCTTTCTGTTTGCGCCAGGTTCTTTAGTCTTCGCTGCAAATGTGGATGAGGTGAGCGGAAATGGATAAGACAAAAATAGTTTCGATAGAAGAACGTATTCCGATGCTGAAACAGCAAAGGAAGAAAAAAGCAAACAGGCGTCTTGTTATTCTGCTGTCCCTTTTTTTTGTTTTGATTCTCTGTATTATTTATTTCCAGTCACCTTTAAGCAAAGTTAGGGAAGTGAAGGTTTCGGGGCACGTGTCATACAGTGACGAGGAAATAATCAGAGCTTCTGAAATAACTAGGGATATGAACATTTGGAAGATTGATAAAGGCGATACAGCAAGGAATCTGAAAAAGCTTCCAGAAATAAAGGGAGTCAAGATTAAGATAATCTTTCCAAACTCTGTGACAATAAAACTGAGTGAACATAAAAAGCTTGCGTATATTTCAAGAGGAAAGTCTTTCTATCCTGTCCTTGAAAACGGGAAAGTTGTGCAAGAAAGGGAAGCAGACAATATTCCGGCAAATGCACCAGTGTTAATGCGATTTAAGGAAGGACGGCCACTTGATGAGATGATCTCATCGCTTGGAAAACTACCACCAGAAATATTAGGATCGATTTCAGAAATCCAGCATAATCCATCAAAGTCGGACCGATATCGTATTGTACTTTTTATGAATAATGGTTTTGAGGTGCATGCAACTCTCAGAAGCTTCTCCAAGAAAATGGCTCATTACCCTGCCATCATTGGTCAGTTGAACCCAGAGGAAAAAGGGGTAATCGACCTAGAAGTTGGATCCTATTTCACATCCTATCGAAAAGAGAAGGCAGATCAAGCAAATGTTAAAAAACAGCAGCAGTAATCGGGTTGTATTGTCATTAGTATGTCTTATATTAGGATTTATGTTTGCCTTTTCCTACAGACTTACACAGGAAGAGAAGGCAAAGCCACACATATCGGACAGGCAATGGGAACACAACTTGGACTTGCGAAATGAATTAATAAAAGAGGAAAAGGAAAACAGTGCTCTACAAAAAAAACTTGCCGGTTATCAAGAAACGATCAGCAAGAAGGAAAAAGGTCTTGCAAAAGAAGCAGAAGTTTTTTTCAATCTTGCTGAAGACGCAGAAAAATACAGACTATTTCTTGGGAAAGTGGCGGTGCAGGGCAGTGGGGTGACAGTTACATTATCGGATGGAGCTTATAATTCGAAAGAGGATAATATAAATAATTACCTTGTTCACGAGCATCATATTTTTAAAGTGGTAAATGAACTATATATTGCTGGAGCATCTGCCATTACCATTAACGGTCAGCGTCTCGCTCACAATTCCTATATCATTTGTAATGGACCCGTCATTACGATAGATGGATATCAGCACCCAGCTCCTTTTGAAATAGCGGCTATTGGGAAAGCCGAGGTACTAGATTCAGCACTAAATATCCCTGGAGGCGTACGGGATCAACTTGTTAGCGATAATGTGGTTTTTTCACTGCAGCAAGAAGCGATGATAAGAATGAAACCAGTACCAGGGAAGAAATAGGGTTAAAAGGCAGGTGGAGAAATGGGTGGAAAGAAAAATATTGGATTTGCTATCACCGCTTCCATCCTAGGCCTCATGATTGCGATTCAGTTCAGAACGGTAAGTGAGCCTGTTTTCCGTGATACGAGGGATACATGGGAACTAAGGGAAGCACTGCTGAAGGAAAAGGAAATGCAGTTAACGCTCTTAAAGGAAATTAGATTGAGTGAAGAAAAACTTGCGAAATACAAAGTTAATAAAGTGCAAAGTCAAGAAACAGCATTGAGGGCAACAATTGATGAACTAAAGACAGAGGCAGGTTTGACTAATATTTCTGGTCCTGGTCTCAAGCTTGTGCTTTCACCTGTTTCCGAAGCTGTTGGACCTGCTGGGAATGTATACTTGTCACCAGAAATTCTAAGAAAGCTTGTTAATGAACTTAATATGTACGGTGCCGTGCACATGTCTATTGGGGGCGAACGGCTGATTAACACAACGGTGATCAGGGATATTAACAACGAGACAAAAATGAATGGACAAAGGCTCGACCGCTTTCCTCTAGAGATCAACGTTATTGTCAAGAGCATGGAAGATGCCGGAAAATTATATAATCGGATGAAGGTTTCCAATATTGCTGAAGCTTTTTTTATGGACAATATAAGAGTAAACGTACATAAACCATCGCCAACAACAAAAGTTACAGCATATGGGGATGCAATTAGGGTTAAAGCTATGAAAGCAGTTAAAGGAGATGGCAAATAATGTGGCTCCCGATAATGGGACTAATCATCGGTGTGATGGTAGGGCTCCTAACGGATATCAGAATACCAGAAGAATATGCTAATTATTTGTCAATAGCAATTTTGGCTGCGCTTGATACCCTTTTTGGAGGAATACGAGCCCAATTGCAAAATATTTATGACGAAAAAGTCTTTGTTTCCGGGTTCTTTTTTAATATTTTGCTTGCTGCAGGTTTGGCTTTTCTGGGTGTTCATCTTGGTGTAGACTTGTATTTAGCCGCAGTTTTTGCGTTCGGTGTAAGGCTGTTCCAAAACATTGCGGTCATCAGGCGTATAGTTTTAACAAAATGGTCAACAAAAGGCGAAAATTAGAAAAAAATACTTTTTAAAAAAAGGGAATGCCACCCGAGTGACGAATAGAAATATGTAATTGACACGAATAAAATAGGGGACTGGCTGTTGTTCAAAGAGAACAGGATTGGTTGAAGGAGGTGCCACGAATGAACAGCAATGATATATTTGTTAGTCTTGATATCGGTACATCCAGTGTGAAAGTAATTATTGGAGAAATGGTCAATGACTCTTTAAATATAATTGGTGTTGGCAATGTAAGGTCCGAAGGTTTGAGAAAAGGATCTATTGTAGATATAGACGAAACCGTTCATTCTATCAAAGAGGCAATGGAACAGGCTGAAAGAATGATAGGGATGAACATTCGTCAGGTAATCGTAGGAATTAGCGGTAATCATGTATCGTTGAAACCGTGCCATGGTGTAGTGGCAGTGGCGAGCGAGAATCGAGAAATTGGCAATGAGGACGTATCAAGAGTTATCGATGCAGCTCAGGTAGTATCCATTCCGCCGGAGAGGGAAATCATCGATGTCATTCCAAAGCAGTTTATTGTGGATGGATTGGATGAAATAAATGATCCTCGGGGAATGATTGGAGTAAGACTGGAAATGGAAGGTACCATTATAACCGGATCCAAGACAATCTTACATAATACGCTCCGCTGTGTGGAAAGGGCAGGATTGGAAATACTTGATATTGTACTCCAGCCACTTGCTGCAGGAGCATTTGCACTATCAAAAGATGAGAAAAATATGGGCGTTGTCCTCATTGATATGGGTGGCGGCTCCACAACAGTTGGGGTTTTTGAAAACGGGCATCTCAGTGACACTTCTGTCATCCCGATTGGCGGGGAACATATTACAAAAGACTTATCAATCGGTCTCCGCATTACAACCGAAGATGCAGAAAAAGTGAAAATCAAGCATGGACATGCTTTTTACGATGATGCATCCCAGGATGAACTTTTCAATGTGCCAATTATCGGCACAGATCAGCAGGAGCAGTTCAACCAGCTGGAAATAGCTGATATTATTGAAGCACGGGTGGAAGAAATATTTCATCTAGTGCAGGATGAATTGAAAGCAATGGGTGTTCGCGACATCCCAGGGGGCTTTGTACTGACCGGGGGAGTCGCGGATATGCAAGGAGTCCCTGAACTTGCACAAGATGTGTTCCAGAGCAGGGTCAGGGTTGCTGTTCCTGATTATATTGGCGTTCGTGAAACGCAATTTACAACTGCTGTAGGCTTGATCAAATTTGCCTATAAAAACGCCAAGCTGCAAGGAAAAGTAATGGAAACGACGTTTAGTGAACCGGAAATTAAGGAAAAACGAGTTCAAAAACAGCCGCATCCAAAAACTAAGCCGGAAAAACAGCAGGAGAATAAAGGACCATCAAAGATGAAGAAGTTTCTTGGCTACTTTTTTGAGTAAGCACGCTCAGGAATTTCGACAGATTAGGAGGATTTGTCAATGTTGGAGTTTGATACAAATTTAGAATCACTTGCAACGATAAAAGTAATTGGTGTTGGCGGCGGCGGAAATAATGCGGTTAACCGAATGATTGAACACGGCGTACAAGGCGTCGAGTTTATTGCTGTAAATACAGACGCACAAGCGCTTAACCTGTCAAAAGCAGAAGTGAAAATGCAAATTGGTTCAAAACTGACACGTGGACTTGGTGCAGGAGCGAATCCGGAAGTTGGGAAGAAAGCTGCCGAAGAGAGCAAAGAACAGCTTGAAGAAGTACTGAGAGGCGCAGATATGGTTTTTGTTACCGCTGGTATGGGTGGCGGTACAGGTACAGGAGCTGCACCTGTTATTGCTCATATCGCACGCGACCTAGGAGCGTTGACAGTAGGTGTTGTTACCCGTCCGTTTACGTTTGAAGGGCGAAAAAGGGCCAACCAGGCCGCAGGCGGAATAAATGCGATGAAGGAAGCAGTCGATACTTTGATTGTCATTCCCAATGACAGGCTTCTTGAAATCGTCGATAAAAGCACTCCGATGCTGGAAGCTTTCCGCGAAGCAGATAATGTACTTCGCCAAGGGGTGCAAGGTATTTCCGATTTGATTGCAACTCCAGGGCTTATCAATCTGGACTTTGCTGATGTAAAAACAATCATGTCAAACAAAGGGTCAGCCCTAATGGGTATCGGTGTGGCTTCAGGGGAAAATAGAGCAGCAGAAGCAGCTAAAAAAGCTGTTTCTTCACCGTTGCTGGAAACGTCGATTGATGGCGCTCAAGGTGTTTTGATGAATATCACCGGCGGTACGAACTTAAGCCTGTATGAGGTACAGGAAGCAGCAGATATTGTGGCATCCGCTTCTGATCAGGAAGTTAATATGATCTTTGGGTCGGTCATCAATGAAAACCTAAAAGATGAAATTATTGTAACAGTCATTGCGACAGGTTTTAATGAAGAAGTTCTTCAGCAAAAACCGATGCGTCAAGTTTTCGGGAATCAACAAAAGGCTGCCCCACAAGCTCCGGTTCAGCCAATGCGTGAAGTGAAGCGCGAGGAGATTTCACAGACTCAGGAACCCCAGCGCCACAATCCGTCCCAACAGCATGTCGAGGATACATTAGACATCCCAACATTCTTGAGGAATAGAAACAGAAGAAGATAAACAATCCGAGAAGCACGGCTTTTAGAGCCGTGCTTCTTTTTGTGAGTTTATGCAATCTGACAAAATACGGAGAAATGCAAGAAAATTTCCGATAGTTTGTGTCCATAAAGTGACACACTTTCCTCCCGTGATTACGGTATACTTTTTCGTAACAGCAGGACACCGAAAGGAGGACGGGATTTGCCGGTTTATCTGGACATCATCATTACATTGAATATTTTGTTTGACTCTTTGCTCCTTTACATGACAGCTATCCTGTTAAAACAAAAAATACAAGTTTGGAGACTAGGGCTTGGGGGAATGATAGGTGCCCTTCTCGTCCTTCTCCCATTCACTCCCTTAAGTAATTTGGCGGGGCAATTTCCAGTTAAATTAGGCTTTTCCGTTTTAATGGTATTTGCTTCCTTTGGTTTTAAGCGGTTTAGTAGTTTCTTCAAGACACTGATGTTATTTTATTTTTCTACATTCATGGTTGGAGGCACTTTAACCGGAGTACATTACTTTATCCAGTTTGATCAAGATTTGCTTGTTTCTGCTGCTCTTGGTCAGACGAAGGGTTTCGGCGATCCAATTAGTTGGATTTTCGTAATGCTCGGTTTTCCGGCTGCCTGGCACTTTTCACGCAACAGCACAGGAAAAATCGAAATGGCAAAAATCCAATTCGAGGAGCTTGTAACAGTAAGGATAAATATACTTGGTGTGTTGTTAACAGTTAAAGGGATGGTCGACAGTGGAAACCAGGTTTATGATCCACTTACCCGACAGCCTGTTATGTTCCTGTCAGTCAAAAACTTGATGGACGAACTTCCTGAGCCGGTCAAAAAACTAGCGGAAGAGCCCGACCTCATCATGAAGGGAGGGAGCATTCCAAAAGAGATTGAAGGACTGGTGAAACTCATTCCCTATAAGGTTATGGGACATGAGCATCAATTGAGGATGGCTTTGAAACCCGAATTGCTGGAAATTGATAAAGGAGATAGGACTTATATCGCGGATAAGGCTCTCGTTTCTTTTACGGATCAAGAGCTATCCCCTGATGATCAGTTTCAATGCATTGTACACCCAAAAATGTTGACAGGCACTCCGGTTTTAAAGGCGAGTGCAGGTTAGAAGGCTATGATTAATATTACTATACTCGGAAAAACATAATTTAGAAGGAGGAAAAAATATGAAAAACTTACGTTTAAAATTGTATTATTTATGGTATAAGCTTCTGATCAAACTTGGATTAAAAACGGATGAAGTTTTCTATATTGGCGGCAGTGAAGCCCTTCCTCCGCCGCTAAATAAGGAGGAAGAGGAATTATTGCTTCAGAAGCTGCCAAAGGGAGATAAAGCGGCGAGAAGCATTCTAATTGAAAGGAACTTAAGGCTCGTTGTTTATATTGCAAGAAAGTTTGAAAATACTGGAATAAACATTGAAGACCTCATCAGCATTGGCACCATAGGACTGATAAAAGCGGTCAATACATTTAACCCGGAAAAAAAGATTAAACTAGCTACATATGCTTCTCGCTGTATTGAGAATGAAATATTAATGTACTTAAGACGCAGCAATAAAATAAGGTCGGAAGTTTCTTTTGATGAGCCCCTTAATATTGACTGGGATGGAAATGAGCTCCTTCTTTCAGATGTCCTAGGAACGGATGATGACATCATTACAAGGGATCTGGAGTCCAATGTTGATAAAAAGCTATTGTTAAAAGCGCTGGAGCAGTTATCAGACCGGGAGAAGCAAATCATGGAACTAAGATTTGGCCTTGGCAATGGGGAAGAAAAAACACAAAAGGACGTAGCGGACATGCTGGGCATATCGCAATCATATATATCTAGGCTGGAGAAAAGAATTATCAAACGGCTTAGAAAGGAATTTAATAAAATGGTCTAAAAGAAAATTTTTTTTAATCCAAAAATCCTTTGTTTCCAGTAATTTAATGCCTGATTTGGAAAATAAGTCAAAAAAGGCTTGTGCATATTTTTCCTTCCTACGGAGATAATGAACTCTGTAAAGCAGCTCCTGTAAGGAGGGAAAATGATTGAGTCGGAACAAAGTGGAAATTTGCGGAGTAGATACTTCAAAGCTGCCAGTTTTGAAAAATGATGAAATGAGAGAGCTTTTCAAACAAATGCAGAGTGGCGAAATTTCAGCAAGGGAGAAACTTGTAAATGGAAATCTCCGGCTTGTATTGAGTGTAATTCAGCGCTTTAACAACCGCGGTGAGTTTGTGGATGATCTTTTCCAAGTCGGCTGCATTGGACTAATGAAGTCGATTGACAATTTTGATCTTGGACAAAATGTCAGGTTCTCCACCTATGCTGTCCCAATGATTATCGGTGAAATCAGAAGGTATCTTAGGGATAATAATCCTATAAGGGTTTCCCGCTCCTTGAGGGATATTGCCTATAAAGCGCTACAGGTCAGGGAAAAACTGATGAGCGAAACATCGAGAGAACCGACATCTGAAGAAATCGCCCGGGTTCTGGAAGTCCCTCATGAAGAGATTGTGTTTGCACTAGATGCTATTCAGGATCCGGTATCACTATTTGAACCAATTTATAATGATGGCGGTGATCCAATCTTTGTCATGGATCAGTTAAGCGACGAAAGAAATAAAGATTCCAACTGGATAGAAGAAATCGCTTTAAAAGAAGGAATGCGCAGGTTGAATGAAAGGGAAAAACTCATTTTGCGAAAGAGATTTTTCCAAGGCAAAACACAGATGGAAGTCGCAGATGAAATAGGCATTTCACAGGCACAAGTATCTAGACTTGAAAAAGCAGCAATAAAGCAAATGAATAAAAACATCCAAACATAATGTATGTGAAGAAAAGGCTGCCCAGTGGAACAGGGCGGCCTTTTCTATTCAACCATAAGAAAAAGCACATGTTCCAGCCCTCCCGCTACATACAATGTATTAATAAACTTAGGGAGGATAATAGCATGATTAAGGTTTCCGAATTTCAAGTGAAGGATGTTGTTAGCGTTTCGGATGGCCGAAAGCTCGGGAACATTGAAGATTTTGAAATCAATATAAACACCGGAAAGATAGAAGCTCTCGTCATTGGTGGAGCGGGAAAGGTTCTTGGATTTTTTGGCAAAGAGGATGAAATAGTAATCGCTTGGGAACAGGTCCTTAAAATTGGTGAGGATGTCATTCTCGTTCGTGTTCATCAAGATAAAAAAGAGGATAACCTGGAGGGATAAAAGGGAAAAGGATTTTCCTGTAATGTTACAAGACGTTTATGGTAAACTGAAGAAAATGATAAAGAGGGCAGCAATGGAACCGTTTAAAAGATTCGCCAAAGAGTTTTTTTCGATTATCGAATGGATGGAAATGTTTCCAGGCCTGACATCCGGTTTCACAACGAGAAATGGCGGTGTCAGTGCAGGTCAGGTTAATGGCCTAAATTTTGGTTACCATGTAAAAGACGAGCAAAAAAATGTCACGAGGAACCGGAAATCGCTTTCAAAATCAATCGGATTTCCCCTGCATACATGGGTTGGTGCAGAACAGACACATGAAACGAAAATACAAAGAATTACATCTGGCGATCGTGGAATGGGTGCATCTAGCTACGATACATCGTTTAAAGGTATAGATGGCTTCTATACTTCTGAAAGCGGCATTCTTTTGACAATGTGCTTTGCTGATTGTGTACCGCTGTTTTTTATTTATCCTGAAAAAAGATGGATAGGTATTGCGCATGCGGGATGGAGAGGAACTGTTGGGAATATTGCCGGGGAAATGGTTTCGTCTCTTGTCTCGCACGGTGCGGCTAGTGAAGGGATTTTAGCGGCGATTGGCCCATCTATATGCAAAACATGTTACATTGTTGATGAAAGAATCATCGAATTAGTGGAAAATGTACTAGAACGTGTCGATAAAAAACCATATAATCAAATTAGTGGAGGCCAATATGCTCTTGATTTGAAGGAAGTCAACCGGCTGATGCTTTTGAAAGCGGGTCTAAAGGAAGAGCATATTCTTGTCACAGGACACTGCACAAGCTGCAGCAATGAAATATTTTATTCACACCGAAAGGAAAAGTTTTCAGCGGGAAGGATGGCTGCATTCATTGGCTGGAAGGAGGCTTTTTAAAGCTTATTATGTCTGTTTCAGAGAATCTTGAACATATTCAGAGAGAAATTGCGCTTGCTTGTGAGAAGGCAGGACGTAAATCCGAAGAAATAAAAATTATTGCAGTAACGAAGTATGTCAGTATCGAAAGAACTGCCGAAGCCCTTGATTCTGGAATTTACCATCTTGGAGAAAATAGAGATGAGGGACTTACAGAAAAATGGAATATAATCGGTGATAAGGCAATCTGGCATTTTATCGGTACATTGCAGAGCAGGAAAGTAAAGAATATAGTTGATAAAGTTTCTTATATTCATTCATTGGACAGGCTGTCACTCGCAAAAGAAATCGATAAGCGCGCGGGCAAAGTCATTCCTTGCCTTGTTCAGGTAAATGTATCTGGGGAAGAATCAAAACATGGGATGAACCCTGAAGATGTCAAAAATTTCATTAAAGATCTGGAGCATTTTCCAAACATTCTTGTGGATGGACTGATGACGATGGCACCAAATTCAGAAGATGAGAATTTGCTTAGAAGCTGTTTTAAAAAACTGAAGGAGCTTCGAGACGAAATCTCCAGCTTAAATCTTCCTTACGCTCCATGCAGGGAGCTTTCCATGGGAATGTCAAATGACTATAGAATAGCAGTGGAGGAAGGAGCAACAATGGTCAGAATTGGATCTGCCCTTGTTGGAAATGAACGGGAGGTGCAGGATAAGTGAGCTTGAAAACAAAAATCAAATCCTATTTCTTTTTAGAAGACGATTATGACTACAATGAAATGGAAGAAGAAATGACGGAAGAAGAAGCAGAGACCCAGAAATCAATGGTACGTCAACAGCAAGTTCAAAAACAGAATGTTGTTAGCCTTCAAAGTGTCCAAAAATCTTCTAAAGTCATCTTGATGGAACCACGGGTCTATGCAGAGGCACAGGAAATTTCCGACCATTTGAAAAACAGAAGGTCTGTTGTGGTGAACCTGCAAAGAATCGACCACGATCAAGCAAAGCGGATTGTGGATTTCCTCAGTGGAACCGTCTATGCGATTGGTGGGGATATTCAAAAAATAGGAATGAATATCTTTTTATGTACCCCTGATAATGTGGAGGTATCAGGAAATATTTCTGAACTCTTACAGGAAAATGATAGTCAAGAATCGAGGTGGTAATTTGAAATGGAATTTCTCTTCAGTATACTAGTTAAACTCATTGAAATTTATCAATGGGCTCTTATCATTTATATTTTAATGAGCTGGTTCCCTAACGCAAGAGGTACAGCGATTGGGAAATTTTTAGAACGAATTTGCGAACCTTTTCTTGAGCCATTTAGGAGAATTATCCCTCCGATTGGGATGATTGATATTTCGCCGTTTGTAGCTTTTTTTGTACTCAGATTTGCAGTTGTTGGTTTAACTCAATTGTTCATTTGGATTTCTTAATCTGCATCAACACCGTTAAAAGGCTGGAACACGGCCTTTTTTTGTATTATTACTTGGCGGGAGGATTGGCAATGAGCATATATCAGCACTTTCGTCCGGAAGAAAGGGACTTTATCGATCAGGTTCTGGGCTGGAAGGATTATGTTGAATCCTCCTATGCACCTAGGCTTACCGATTTTCTTGACCCGAGAGAGCAGCAAATCATCAAAGCATTGATAGGAACGCAATCTGAGGTGCAGCTCGAATTTTTTGGAGGCTATAGTGATGCCGAAAGAAAAAGAGCGCTTTTGTTTTTAGATTATATGGAGCCTGGAGCAGGAGATTTTCATCTCACCTTATTTGAGTTGGAATATGCAAAAAAATTTGTAACCATTGAACATCGGCAAGTTCTTGGAAGTTTGATGTCTTTAGGTTTAAAAAGAGGGAAGTTTGGAGATATACTAGTGTCAGATGAGCAAGTGCAATTTGTTGCCTGCCAAGAAGTTGCCGACTATGTGAAGGTTCAGCTTGACAAAGTTGGAAATGCAGGGATTTCTTTGAAGGAATTACCGCTTGAGTCAGCTATTGCTGAAAAGGAAGAGTGGAATGAATCAGCGGTCACTTCTTCATCATTAAGGCTGGATACAATTGTTTCAACCATTTACCGAATATCGAGGCAGAAATCCCAGCTATTGGTACAGCAGGGAAGAGTGAAAGTGAATTGGAAGACGTCCGAGAACCCAGCATTTGAATTAGCGGAAGGTGATATCATCTCTATCAGAGGCATGGGTCGTACGAAAATTGTAACAGTTGAAGGAAAAACAAAAAAAGATAACTGGAGGATTATTGCGGGGAGGAAAAAATAAGGATATAGTAGTACATAGCAGGAATTTCATTGTTGTTGTCGAATAATGACTATACATAAAAGCAGATACTTATGGGAGGTGGCGTCATGCCTTTAACGCCGTTAGATATACACAACAAAGAATTCAGCAAGGGATTTCGCGGTTATGACGAAGATGAAGTAAATGAGTTTCTGGACCAGGTTATCAAAGATTATGAAATGATTATTCGGGAGAAAAAAGAGCTTGAGGATAAGCTTAATGACACAAATGCCAAACTTGGCCACTTTACGACTATTGAAGAGACGCTTAATAAGTCCATCGTCATTGCTCAGGAAGCAGGCGAAGAAGTAAAAAGGAACGCGGAAAAGGAAGCAAAGTTGATCATAAAGGAAGCGGAGAAAAACGCTGACAGGATTATCAATGAATCCCTTTCAAAAGCCCGTAAGATTGCATTGGAAATCGAAGAGTTGAAAAAGCAGTCGAAAGTATTCCGCACTCGTTTCAAAATGTTAATAGAAGCACAGCTTGATATGCTCGATAATGATGACTGGGATCATTTGCTCGAATATCAGCTTGATTCTACGGAGTTGAAATCTGCAGCAAGAGAAGAAGAAGATTCGCTAGCTTGACGCTGTAAGAAATTTTGCATATAATTTCATAAAAAGTTGTAATACACGATCGAAGCGATGACAGGGACAGTACGATTGCCTTATAGCCTGTATCAGCGATCCGGGGATTGGTGGAAGCCCGGAACAGGGAAGCAGTCAGAATATCACCTTGTAGTTCCAAGCTGAACATCCACAGGATTATTAAGCGCAGGCGTTTCATCCGCGTTAAGGATGCTAAAGAGGGCAATGCTGTATTTTTGCTTACTTAGGGTGGTACCGCGGGAAACTAAACCTTCTCGTCCCTTTTGGGACGGGGAGGTTTTTTAATTTTTCGGGTCGCTGGCACCGTTAGATTGTGGAGACCGACAAGGGAGGAAGTTTAATTGGATTACAAAGATACTTTATTGATGCCTAAAACGGAATTTCCAATGAGAGGAAATCTGCCGAAGCGTGAGCCGGAGATTCAACAAAAATGGGAAGAGATGAATATTTACGCGAAAGTACAGGAAAAAGCTGCGGGCAAGCCGAAATTTATTCTTCATGACGGACCTCCATATGCGAATGGAGATATTCATATGGGGCATGCGCTCAATAAGATTTTAAAAGACTTTATTGTCCGTTTTAAATCGATGACTGGTTTCGATGCACCATATGTCCCTGGATGGGATACGCATGGTCTTCCAATAGAACAAGCCCTGACAAACAAAGGTGTTAAGCGTAAAGAAATGACTGTCGCAGAATTCCGTAAACTGTGTGAAGAATATGCTTACGAGCAAATCGATAGCCAGCGCAGCCAATTCAAACGGTTAGGAATACGTGGAGATTGGGAAAACCCCTACATTACATTACAGCCAGAATATGAAGCTCAGCAGATTAAGGTTTTTGGGGAAATGGCGAAAAAAGGATATATTTACAAAGGGCTTAAGCCGGTTTACTGGTCCCCATCTAGCGAATCAGCGCTTGCCGAAGCAGAGATTGAATATAAAGATAAAAAATCTCCTTCCATCTATGTAGCCTTCAAAGTAAAAGATGGAAAAGGAATCCTTGTGGAAGGAACCGAAATTATCATCTGGACTACTACTCCATGGACGATTCCTGCGAACCTAGGGATTTCTGTTTCTCCTGAATTGAGCTATGTGGTAGTTGAGACAGGAAACCGCAAGTTCCTTGTTGCTGAGGACCTTCTTGAAACGGTTTCCGAGGAAATCGGTTGGGAGGCATATGAGATTGTTCAAAAGGTCATCGGAAAAGATATTGAAAACTTGGTGGCTGAACACCCGCTATATGGACGCGATTCTCTTGTGATGTTAGGTGAACATGTAACAACGGATGCTGGAACAGGCTGTGTTCATACCGCGCCTGGACACGGGGAAGATGACTTTCACGTCGGACAGAAATATGGTCTTGAAGTTTTATGCCCAGTCGATGACAAAGGTCATATGACACATGAAGCACCGGGATTTGAAGGTTTATTCTATGATACAGCAAACAAACCAATTACAGAAAAGCTAGAGGAAAAAGGCGCACTATTAAAACTAACGTTTATTACGCACTCCTATCCGCATGACTGGAGGACAAAGAAGCCGGTTATCTTCCGGGCAACCGCACAATGGTTTGCTTCCATTAAGGATTTCCGTTCAGAATTAATGAAGGCAGTGGAAGAGACTGAATGGATTCCAGCTTGGGGTGAAACACGCCTGTTCAACATGGTGCGTGATCGCGGTGACTGGTGTATTTCAAGGCAGCGTGTATGGGGCGTCCCGATTCCGGTTTTCTATGCGGAAAATGGGGAAAGCATCATTACGGATGAAACAATTACCCGAGTATCCCAATTGTTCAGAGAATATGGATCAAACATTTGGTTTGAGCGCGAAGCTAAGGAATTGCTACCGGAAGGTTTCACGCATCCTGGCAGCCCGAACGGCAATTTCACAAAGGAAACGGACATCATGGATGTCTGGTTTGACTCCGGTTCTTCTCATCAAGCTGTGCTCGTTGAGCGGGAAGAACTTCAGCGACCTGCAGATCTTTACCTAGAAGGATCAGATCAGTATAGAGGCTGGTTTAACTCCTCACTATCCACTTCCGTTGCAGTTACAGGCAAAGCGCCTTACAAAGGAGTTTTAAGCCATGGTTTCGTACTTGACGGTGAGGGCCGGAAAATGAGTAAATCGATCGGTAATGTGGTGATTCCTGCCAAAGTGATGAACCAGCTTGGAGGAGACATTTTAAGGTTGTGGGTGGCCTCTGTTGATTATCAAGCTGATGTTCGTGTATCTGATGCTATTCTGAAGCAAGTTGCCGAAGTGTACAGGAAAATCAGGAACACCTTCCGATTCCTATTAGGGAATCTATCTGACTTCACACCGGAAAAAGATGCAGTCCCTTTTGAGTCGCTTAGAGAAGTGGACCAATATATGCTTGTTCGCTTGAACAATCTGATCAAGCAAGTCCGCGAAGCCTATGAGCGCTATGAATTTGCAAATGTCTACCATGCTGTTAACAATTTCTGTACGCTTGATCTAAGTTCATTCTACCTGGATTTTGCAAAAGATATTCTTTATATTGAAGCAGCTGACAATCAAGATCGCCGCGCAATCCAAACAGTACTCCATGAAAGCCTCCTTTCTCTAGTGAAGCTTGTTGCACCGATTCTTCCGCATACAGCAGATGAGGTATGGTCATTTATTCCTGAGACGGAAGAGGGGGAAAGCGTTCAGTTTTCTGACATGCCGCAATACCAAGAAATTGAGCGTGCGAAGGTGCTTGAAGAAAAATGGAGCAATTTCCTTGTGCTTCGTGATGATGTGTTGAAAGCACTTGAAGAAGCAAGGAAAGAAAAACTAATTGGCAAGTCTTTGACAGCCAAAGTGACCCTATATGTTAACAATAAAACAAGAGATCTGCTGAATAGTATTTCCGAAAACCCCGCGCAGCTCTTTATCGTCTCTGCATTTGTAGTTGCAGGCAGTATGGAGGATGCTCCAGAAAATGCCCTTAAGCTCGAAAATGCAAGTGTCCTCGTAACAAAAGCGGAAGGAGAGACATGCGAAAGATGTTGGATTGTCACTCCTGAAGTTGGAACCGTCGAAGAACATCCAACTTTATGCAAACGTTGTTCTCAGGTTGTTAAAGAATATCATCAGCTTTAATCTAATAAGTTACGATCGAAAAGCTCCTCTTACCGAGGGGCTTTTTGTTATGCATTTCAACAATTCCCTGTTACGACAAATCCTGTGATGCCTGTTAAATGTTTATCAGGGTGAAAATGTGGGTTGAGGCAATAATACTTTTAAACAGGTGAACGGAGGCTATGCTATGAAGCGATATTACTTTATTTATGAAGACCTTCGCCGAACGAGGGAGGAACTTGCTGCTTACTTAGAACGAACTCCTGAAGATAGCTCGGTGCTAGCCTATATCCGTGCAGAGTATGAGGACGTCGAACACGCCATGAAGAAGCTCGAGGCAGGTGAATTCGGAATATGTGAATTTTCCGGTGAACTTCTGCCGGAAGGTATGCTTGGAGTCATTCCTACAGCAAAGACAGTATCTGATTTTGAAGATATTGGCTCGTATTTCAAAAAACCCCTGTATTAACTCCTCCAGGTATTTCTGTCGTTTTTCGCCCTTTTGTGCTAAAATGCAAAAGTAATCAATTGTGGCGGATTTGGAGGTAAATTTTGTGTATTATATCATTGCAATCTTTGTTATTGCCCTTGATCAGCTAACGAAGCTGCTGATTGTAAAGAATATGGAACAAGGAGACAGTATAAAGCTGATTGATAATTTCCTCTATATAACTTCGCACAGTAATCGCGGGGCAGCATGGGGGATTTTGCAGAACCAGATGATATTCTTTTATATCATTACAATCATTGTTGTCATTGGTCTTGTTTACTATATCCAGAAAGCTGCAAAAGGAAAGCCTTTGCTAGGAATATCACTTGGTTTGATGCTTGGGGGTGCAGTTGGTAATTTCATCGACAGGCTTTTCCGTAAGGAAGTCGTGGACTTTATTGATACTTATATTTTTGGTTATGATTTCCCTATTTTTAATATTGCAGATTCTGCTCTTGTAATCGGTGTTGGTTTGCTTATAGTGGAAATGTATAGGGAAGAGAGAGAGGCGAAGAGGAGCACAAATGAAAAAAAATGAATTTAATATAAGCGAAAATGAAGCTGGCGAAAGAATTGACAAGGTCATTTCTGCATATAATGAAGAATGGTCCCGGAGTCAAGTTCAGCAATGGATTAAAGATGAACATGTGCATGTCAATGACAAACCTGTAAAAACGAATTATAAATGTTCTTTAAATGATAAGGTTGCCATTACAATACCAAATCCAGAAGAATTAAACGTCGAACCAGAAGAAATGAACCTACAATATTATTATGAGGACAGTGATGTGCTAGTCGTCAATAAGCCAAAGGGGATGGTTGTTCACCCGGCGCCAGGTCACACATCTGGGACGCTTGTGAATGGCTTGATGGCTCACTGCAAAGATTTATCTGGGATAAATGGTGTATTGCGGCCTGGGATCGTGCATCGGATTGATAAAGATACATCCGGGCTTTTGATGGTCGCAAAGAATGACTTGGCGCATGAAAGCCTTGTCAACCAGCTTGTCGAGAAATCTGTAACAAGGAAATATAATGCTGTGGTACATGGTGTTATACCGCATGACCATGGAACAATTGAAGCCCCTCTAGGCCGTGACCCTAAGGACCGACAAAGCATGGCTGTCGTTGATAACGGCAAGCATGCGGTTACCCATTTCAATGTGTTGGAACGATTCAATAATTTCACCTATGTGGAATGCGTATTAGAAACTGGCAGAACACATCAAATTCGAGTGCATATGAAATATATAGGCTACCCGCTTGCCGGCGATCCAAAATATGGACCGAGAAAAACCCCTGATTTGGGAGGACAAGCGCTCCATGCAGGTGTTTTAGGGTTTAACCATCCGAGAACAATGGAGTATTTACAATTTGAAGCCCCTTTGCCAAAAGAATTTGAAGAATTTCTCGATACAATGAGAAAAGAAGGTTGACAAAAAAGCTATTGTGATTTACTATAAATATAGTTAAAAAAGTCCTTTAATGTAGTCCTGTGAGGCTGGGAAGGAAACGGTTAGTTGTGGGGAGTACCACAACGTTTTCTTATGAAAATTTCTCCCGTCTAGGACAGGCGGGAGTTTTTTGTCTTGCTAGGAAATGGAGGTGTGTTAGGATGGAACAGGAAAAGGCCGTTGTACTTGACGATCAGGCAATACGGAGAGCGCTGACCAGGGTAGCGCATGAGATTATCGAACGCAATAAAGGCGTGGAAGATTGCGTCCTTGTTGGCATCCGGACACGAGGTATTTACATTGCGGATAGGCTTGCTGAAAGAATCCAGCAAATAGAGGGGAAGTCGATTGAAGTTGGCGAACTTGATATCACTCTCTATCGAGACGATCTCAGTGTGAAATCGGAAGACTGCCAGCCTGAAGTAAAAGGCTCTGACATTCCTTACAGTATAACGGACAAGAGAGTCATCCTAGTAGACGACGTCCTTTATACGGGGAGAACGGTTCGAGCCGCAATGGATGCCCTTATTGACATTGGGCGGCCAGCCGCCATCCAGCTTGCAGTGCTAGTGGACAGGGGACATCGCGAACTGCCCATCCGCGCAGATTATGTTGGAAAGAACATCCCGACATCAAGCGGAGAGAAAATCGTAGTGGAATTGGCCGAGGTGGATCAAAAAGATAAAGTTTCCATCTTTGAAAAATAATATAGGCCCTTTTAAAGACAGTCCAGAGAGGCTGGAAAGGGGATTAACCGCCGCTGATTTTTTGGCCGGCGATTTCTCCTAACCTCTTTGTGATGAGCAAAGAGGTTTTTTCATACCATGAAGGAGGAAAAATGAATGAACACAAAACCAATTTTGGACGTGAAAGACGTCCCATCCCCAGTACAATGGATGACATTAAGTCTGCAGCACTTATTTGCAATGTTTGGCGCCACTATCCTGGTACCATATCTTGTTGGGCTAAGCCCGGCAATCGCTCTGATCTCAAGCGGTCTCGGAACCATCGCATTCCTCATCATCACAAAATGGCAAGTACCTGCATATCTCGGATCTTCCTTTGCTTTCATCGCACCGGTAATTGCAGCAAAAGCTGCTGGTGGACCTGGAGCAGCAATGGTCGGAACATTCATGGCAGGCTTGGTTTACGGAATTGTCGCACTTGCCATTAAAAAGGCAGGCTACCGCTGGATCATGAGACTCTTGCCACCGATTGTAGTAGGACCAGTTATCATTGTAATCGGCTTGGCGCTTTCAGGAACTGCGGTAAATATGGCAATGAACAACCCTGCCGGGAAATATAGCCTTTTGCACTTCTCGGTAGCCTTAGTAACACTTGCTGCAACCATCATTTTCTCCATATATGGTAGAGGAACGCTGAGTCTCATCCCAATCCTCGGTGGAATTGTCGTAGGTTATCTATACGCAGTTACCGTTGGAATCGTTGACTTCACACCTGTCCAAAAAGCTAAATGGTTTGAAATGCCAGATTTCATCTTGCCCTTTGTTGACTACAAAGTGGAGTTCTCGTTGAAACTGGTTCTCCTAATGGTTCCGGTGGCTATCGTCACTTTATCGGAACATATTGGCCATCAGCTTGTACTCGGGAAAGTAGTCGGGAAAGATTATATCAAGGAACCAGGTCTTCATCGATCGATTCTCGGGGACGGAATGGCCACGATGATATCCGGTTTGATTGGCGGCCCTCCGAAAACAACATACGGTGAAAACATTGGGGTACTAGCCATCACGAGAGTATACAGTGTATATGTCCTGCTTGGAGCAGCAATCCTGGCAATCCTGTTCGGGTTTGTCGGCAAGGTGACAAGCTTGATCGCTTCGATCCCAACTCCTGTAATGGGCGGAGTTTCCATCCTGCTCTTCGGAATTATCGCATCCTCCGGATTAAGAATGCTAGTAGACAGCAAAATTGACTTTGGGGATAAACGAAACTTGGTTATCGCCTCCGTAATCCTTGTTGTTGGGATTGGCGGTGCTTTCATAAAGGTTACAGAAGATTTCCAAATTCAAGGTATGGCTCTTGCAGCAATCTGCGGTGTTGTCCTCAACTTAATCCTTCCTGGAAAGAAGGAAGAAGAAAACAATATGTTTGAACTGAAGAATGAAAAGCGCGATGAAGATGTAGTAGCATAAGTTCCACCTTTTAACAAGGTCCGGAGAGACCTAAAAGGGTGATTGTTCTGAAGTATGGGAAAACTAGTTTCCTTCCCATACTCCTAGGATCAACCGCACCCTTGAATTTCTCAAGGGTGCTTTTTTTATAGAAAAAACGAACAAATTTAAACTTGGGAGGAATTTACATGAAAAAAGATCTTTTAACAACAACTTTGCTAACACTTGAGGAAGTACATAATATTCTTGACAGCGCACAGCAGTTCGCGGAAGGTGCAGAATGGAAACCGAGACAGCAAAAATTTGTGGCTAACCTGTTCTTTGAAGCAAGTACAAGAACAAAATCCAGTTTTGAAGCTGCGGAAAGAAGGCTTGGACTTGATATCATTCCATTTGAAGTTCAAACATCAAGCGTCGTTAAAGGGGAGACGCTTTATGATACAGTGAAGACACTCGAAGCAATCGGTGTTCATGCAGTAGTAATAAGACATAGTGCAGATAACTATTTTGACGAGCTCGCAACAGGAATATCCATTCCAATCCTAAATGGAGGAGACGGATGTGGACACCATCCTACACAATCCCTTCTGGACCTGCTGACAATCCGTCAAGAATTCGGCAGCTTTAAAGGATTGAATATTGCCATCATCGGTGATACACTGCACAGCCGTGTTGCAAGATCGAATGCGGATCTCCTGACAAGACTAGGTGCAAACGTCGTTTTCTCAGGACCTGAGGAATGGTTTGATAAAGACAGAATGCCGGAGGGCAGCCGCTTCGTGCAGGTAGACGAAGCAATTGTCGACGCGGATGTAGTAATGTTACTGCGCATCCAGCATGAGAGACATGATGGAAGTGAGAAATTCGATCCGAAGGAATACCATGCCAAGTACGGACTGACAGTGGAACGTGAAGCGAAAATGAAGCCTGGAAGCATCATCATGCATCCTGCACCAATAAACCGTGGGGTCGAAATTGCAGATTGCCTTGTAGAAGTTGATCGTTCAAGAATATTTAAACAGATGGAAAACGGTGTGTATGTACGAATGGCTGTTCTAAAACGCGCGTTGGAAAATGAAGAAAGGGGTGTCGGTTATGTCGCTTTTGATCAAAAAGTGCCTGTTGCAAACTAAAGAGGGCTGGACAAAAACAGATATTCTAATTGAAGCTGGCGTGATTGTAGCAATCGAAAAAGATATTAATCAACAAGATGCTAAGGTTATCGACGCAGATGGTAAATACCTCGCACCTGGTTTTGTTGATTTGCATGTACACCTTCGTGAACCAGGCGGTGAAAAAAAGGAAACAATCGCAACAGGGACAATGGCAGCAGCAAGAGGTGGTTTTACCACCATTGCTGCAATGCCTAATACCAGACCGGTACCTGACAGTGTTGAACAGCTTGCAGCACTAAATAACAAGATAAAAGAAAGTGCAACAGTAAGGGTGCTCCCATATGCGGCGATTACAGAAAGACAGTTGGGGTCAAACCTGACAGACTTCAGGGGATTGAAGGGGGCAGGTGCCTTTGCCTTCACAGATGATGGCGTTGGCGTACAATCTGCAGGGATGATGCTTGAGGCAATGAAGCGAGCTGCATCAATTGGCTGTGCAGTTGTGGCGCATTGCGAAGATAATACCCTTATTAATAAGGGTGCATTACATGAAGGAAGAAAGTCCAAGGAATTAAGGATAAATGGAATACCTTCTGTTTGTGAGTCAGTCCATATAGCAAGGGATATCCTTTTGGCTGAGGCAGCAGGCTGTCACTATCATGTTTGCCACATCAGTACAAAGGAATCTGTCAGGGTGGTTAGAGACGCAAAACGTGCTGGTTTAAACGTGACAGCTGAAGTAACTCCACATCACTTGTTGCTCTCAGAAGATGATATTCCTGGCGATGACGCCAATTATAAAATGAATCCTCCACTTAGGAGTAATGAAGACAAGGAAGCGTTGATCGAAGGTTTGCTGGATGGGACAATAGATTTCATTGCAACAGATCATGCTCCTCACACTGCATCGGAAAAAGCGGAGGGGATTGAGCTAGCACCATTTGGAATCGTCGGGCTAGAAACAGCCTTTCCATTGCTGTATACCCACTTTGTAAAGACAGGGATTCTCACTCTTGAAAGATTGCTTGATTTAATGACAATCAAACCTTCCGAAGCTTTCGGTCTTCCTTATGGGAAAATCGGAGTAGGAGGTCCAGCGGATCTTGTTCTCCTTGACTTGGAGCAAGAAGAGGAGATCGACCCAGGCACATTCCTATCAAAAGGAAGGAATACTCCATTCGGCGGATGGAAATGCAGTGGTTGGCCTGTTTTGACAATTGCTGAAGGTAAAATTGCGTGGGCGAAAGGAATGGTGACAGCATGAAAAGACAGCTTATTTTAGAAGATGGAACAATTTTTCTTGGTGAGGGCTTTGGGAGTGAGGTTTCAAAGCTGGGTGAAATCGTATTCAATACAGGAATGACTGGCTACCAGGAAATCTTGTCGGATCCTTCATATTGCGGTCAGATTGTTACTTTGACCTACCCTCTGATCGGCAATTATGGGATCAACCATGATGACTTTGAATCAATTAATCCTGCTGTCTCAGCACTAGTAGTGAAAGAAGTTGCAGAGTTCCCATCTAACTGGCGCTGCGGCCTTTCACTCGATGAATATCTTTTGAAGAAGGGTATACCTGGAATTTCAGGAATAGATACGAGGAAACTGACGAAAATCATTCGGACATATGGAACCCTTAAAGCTGCTGTATGCAGTGCTGAGGAAAACCCAAAGGATGTGCTTGCAAGGCTTGCTGCATCAAATTTAAGAAACGATCAGGTAAAGCAAGTATCCACAAAGTCTGCATACCCAAGCCCAGGTAGAGGAAGAAGGATCGTCATTGTCGATTTCGGAATGAAACACGGAATACTGAGGGAGTTAAACGATAGGAATTGTGACTGCATTGTTGTACCGTATAATGTAACGGCAGAGGAAATCATGAATCTTGACCCTGATGGCATCATGCTTTCGAATGGTCCTGGGGATCCAAAAGATGTACCAGAAGCAATCGAAATGATCAAAGGGATAATAGGAAAGGTTCCACTTTTTGGTATCTGTCTTGGCCATCAGCTTTTTGCATTAGCTTCAGGCGCGGATACTGTAAAAATGAAATTTGGCCACAGGGGATCCAACCATCCTGTTAAAGATTTAAAGTCAGGAAAAGTTGCCATTACAGCTCAGAACCATGGTTATACAGTTGATGGTGCCTCCATTGCAGGAACTGATCTGGAGGTAACACATTTAGCCCTTAACGACGGCAGTATAGAAGGACTTTCACATAAAACAGCACCTGCTTTTACAGTGCAATATCACCCTGAGGCATCTCCTGGCCCTGAAGATGCTGCAGGTTTGTTTGACAGATTTCTAGAGATGGTTGAAACTGAAAGGGAGGAAGCAGATTATGCCAAAGCGTGATGATATACATAGCATTCTCGTTATCGGTTCAGGACCAATCGTGATTGGACAGGCGGCTGAGTTCGATTATGCAGGGACACAGGCTTGTATTGCACTAAAAGAAGAAGGATATCGTGTTATTCTTGTCAATTCCAATCCGGCAACAATCATGACAGACACAGAGATGGCAGATGTTGTATACATAGAGCCGCTGACAATTGAGTTTGTCAGCAGGATCATTCGAAAAGAAAGACCTGATGCAATTCTTCCCACATTAGGGGGCCAAACTGGGCTTAACTTAGCAGTGGAACTGGCTAATTCAGGAATATTGGATGAGTGCGGCGTCAAGATTCTGGGAACTAAGCTTTCCGCAATCGAGCAGGCGGAGGACAGAGAGTTATTCCGAAGTCTGATGAATGAGCTGGGGGAGCCTGTTCCTGATAGTGAAATCATTCATTCATTGGGGGAAGCAAACGCATTTGTTGAGAGGGTTGGATTCCCGGTCATTGTTCGCCCGGCTTTTACCCTCGGAGGAACCGGTGGTGGAATATGCACCGATCAAAAAGAGCTTGAAGAAATTGTTGCGGGCGGTCTAAAGAGCAGCCCTGTGAATCAATGTCTCTTGGAAAAAAGCATCGCAGGCTTTAAGGAAATAGAATATGAAGTGATGAGGGATGCGAATGACAACAGCATCGTAGTCTGCAACATGGAGAATTTTGACCCTGTTGGAATCCATACAGGTGATTCAATTGTTGTTGCTCCAAGCCAGACACTCAGCGATAGAGAATATCAGCTGCTGCGAAATGCATCGCTAAAAATCATTCGTGCTCTTAAAATTGAAGGTGGCTGCAATGTTCAGCTAGCACTTGATCCTGATAGTTTCCGTTACTATGTGATCGAGGTTAATCCACGCGTAAGCAGATCATCTGCACTTGCATCGAAGGCTACCGGCTATCCAATTGCCAAGCTTGCAGCGAAAATAGCAGTGGGGCTTACACTCGATGAAATGATGAATCCAGTAACAGGTAAAACATATGCATGTTTTGAGCCTGCTCTTGATTATATCGTAACGAAAATTCCTAGGTGGCCATTTGATAAATTCGAGTCTGCCAATCGAACGCTTGGAACTCAAATGAAGGCAACTGGTGAGGTCATGGCAATAGGAAGAAGCTTCGAGGAGTCTATCCAAAAAGCAATTAGATCGCTGGAAGCAGGTGTATACAGCCTTTTCCTTCCAAATATTGAGCAGGTTGAGGGAACAGTGCTTGAGAAAAGAATCAAAAAAGCAGGGGACGAGCGTTTATTTTATCTTGCAGAAGCGATTCGGAGGGGCACAAGTATCGAGGTGCTGCATGAATGGAGTAAAATCGACCTGTTCTTCCTAAAGAAATTGGAAAAAATCATCCATTTTGAACTCTCGCTTGAGAACAAGCGTTTTGATCCAGACACTGCATTAGAAGCTAAAAAATTAGGATTCTCAGATAAGAGAATAGCGGAGATTTGGAATAGCGAAGAAAAAGATGTGCGCAAATGGAGAACAAGCTGCGGAATACGTCCTGTTTACAAGATGGTTGATACATGTGCGGCAGAGTTTGAATCAGGGACTCCTTACTTCTATAGTACATATGAAGAGGAGAATGAATCTTTAAGGACGGAGCGTGAAAGCGTCGTGGTCCTTGGTTCTGGTCCAATAAGAATCGGACAGGGTATAGAATTCGATTATGCGACGGTTCACTGCGTGAAGGCAATCAAGGAAGCGGGTTATGAAGCGATTATTATCAACAGTAATCCTGAAACTGTTTCTACTGACTTCAGCATCTCTGATAAGCTATATTTTGAACCACTTACCATTGAAGACGTTATGAATGTCATTGATTTAGAAAAGCCAAAAGGTGTTATCGTCCAATTTGGAGGTCAGACGGCAATCAATCTAGCTAACAAGCTACAGGAGAACGGTGTATACATTCTTGGCACTTCCCTTGAAGCAATGGACATGGCAGAAGATCGCGATAAATTTGAATACTGCATGAAAAACCTCGAGATTCCTCAGCCGGAAGGAAGCACGGCGATGTCAGTTGAAGAGGCTGTAGCAATTGCAGCCAAAATCGGCTATCCTGTTCTAGTAAGACCGTCTTATGTCCTGGGCGGAAGAGCAATGGAAATTGTCGAAAAAGAGGAAGAACTCATTCATTATATGAAAAATGCGGTTAAAATCAATCCTGAACATCCCGTCTTAATAGACCGCTACTTAACAGGGAATGAAATTGAAGTAGACGCCATTTCAGATGGGGAAACGGTGCTTATCCCAGGAATCATGGAACATATTGAGAGAGCAGGTGTCCATTCCGGCGATTCAATTGCGGTTTACCCTCCGCAAAATCTGTCTGAAGAAATACTGAAAAAACTTGTTGATTACACAATCAAACTTGCGAAAGGATTAGAGATTAAAGGTCTCTTGAACATACAGTTCGTCATTGCAAACGGTGAAGTCTATGTGTTAGAGGTCAACCCTCGATCAAGTAGGACAGTTCCTTTCTTAAGCAAGATCACCAATATTCCAATGGCGAAAATTGCGGCAAAAGTTATACTTGGCCAAAAATTAGCCGAGCAAGGTTATGGAACAGGTCTTGTACAAGCAAAAGAAGGTGTGTATGTGAAAGTTCCGGTTTTCTCCTTTGCCAAGCTTCATGAAGTGGATATTACGCTTGGACCTGAAATGAAATCAACAGGGGAAGTCATGGGAAAAGACCATACAATCGAGAAGGCTCTTTACAAGGGATTGATCGCAGCAGGAATGAAAATAAAGGATTACGGAACCGTATTGCTAACAGTTGCAGACAAAGATAAAGATGAAGCCATGTTGCTTGCAAGGCGGTTTGCAAATATTGGCTATAATATTGTTTCTACAGGAGGAACAGCTAAGTATCTGGAGAATGCTAACATTAAGGTGAAGGCAGTCAGTAAGATTGGAAGCGGCGATTATGATGTTCTTGATGTCATTAGAAGCGGTGAAGCTCAGATGGTGATCAACACGCTTACAAGAGGGAAGCAGCCAGAGAGAGATGGGTTCCGAATCAGGAGAGAAAGTGTCGAGAACGGAATCCCATGTTTGACATCTCTAGATACAGCGGAAGCTATTTTAAGAGTAATCGAATCGATGACGTTCTCAGCAGAAGCAATGGACCATGCAAAAGCAACGAAAAAGAAGGAGATGGCATTCAGGTAATGATAAAAGACTTGTGCACAGTAATCAGCGTAAGGGAAATTGCCGACAGCATACATGAGATGGTATTGGAAGGCAGGTTGGCTGATGAAATTGAAAAACCTGGCCAATTTGTCCACATAAGAGTTGGGGCAGGAATAGACCCGCTGCTAAGACGTCCAATCAGCATAGCGGCGGTTGATGGGGCAAATAGCAGGTTCACCATCATTTTCAGAAGCGGAGGACGGGGAACCGACCTCCTTGCCGGCAAGAAACCTGGTGAGACGCTGGATGTGCTGGGTCCTTTAGGAAACGGATTTTCAACCAGTATGCTGAAAGCCGGTGATACTGCCCTCTTGGTCGGAGGGGGAATTGGTGTCCCTCCAATGTACGGATTAGGACAAAAACTTCGTGTAAAGGGAGTAAGGGTCGTAAGTGTACTGGGGTTCCAGACGGAACGCTCCGTCTTTTACCAAGAGGAATTCCACACTCTTGGTGAATCGTATATTGCAACAGTGGATGGAACGTTTGGAAGAAAAGGGTTTGTTACAGACATACTGACTGAAATTGGTCTGGATGCCGATGTACTCTACGCATGTGGTCCTACCCCAATGCTGCGCGCTTTGGAAGCAGGCTGTTATACGCCTGAAACATACCTCTCATTGGAAGAAAGAATGGGCTGCGGAATTGGTGCATGCTTTGCCTGTGTTTGCCGCACGGCTGATAGTCAAGAAGACGGAAAGGGCTATAAAAAAGTTTGCAGTGATGGGCCTGTGTTTAAGGCAGGGGAGGTGCTAATATGAATAGGCTTGAGGTAGAACTTCCTGGATTAATGCTGAAAAACCCTATTATGCCTGCATCAGGCTGCTTCGGTTTTGGACGTGAATTCAGCAAACTATATGATATTGAAACGTTAGGTGCTATCATGATCAAGGCAGCGACTCCCGAGCCTAGATTTGGTAATCCAACTCCAAGGGTGGCAGAGACACCTGGAGGGATGTTGAATGCAATTGGCCTTCAAAATCCTGGAGTGGAAAAAATAATGATGGAAGAATTGCCATGGCTCGACCAATTCGATGTTCCGATCATCGCGAATATTGCAGGGTCGACCACAGAAGATTATGTATTTGCCGCAGAAAAGTTGTCATGTGCATCGAACGTTCATGCGCTTGAACTGAATATTTCATGTCCAAATGTGAAAACAGGCGGAATTGCATTTGGAACAAATCCAGAAGTAGCGATGGAACTGACGAGCAGAGTAAAAGAAGTTTCAAAGGTTCCTGTGTACGTGAAGCTGAGCCCAAATGTAACAAGCATTGTGGACATTGCGCAGGCGGTAGAAGCAGGCGGTGCCGATGGACTTACCATGATCAATACATTGCTCGGAATGAGAATTGATTTACAGGGCGCAAAACCAGTGCTTGCAAATGGCACCGGAGGATTATCAGGACCAGCAATAAAGCCTGTGGCAATCCGGATGGTATATGAAGTCAGCCAAAAGGTTTCTATACCAATCATTGGAATGGGCGGAATCTCCTCGGCAGAAGATGCAATGGAATTTATTTATGCTGGTGCTAGTGCAGTTGCAGTAGGAACACATAATTTTGTGGATCCATTTGCCTGTCCTGCCATAATTAGTGAGCTGCCTAAGCTTATGGATCGCCTAGGTCATGATAGAATTATAGATGCAATAGGAAGGAGTTGGAAAAGCAGTGAATCATTCACCTATCATTGCACTTGATTTCTCGGGAAAACAGGAAATGCTTCACTTCCTTCAACATTTCGCCGACGAAAAATTGTTCGTTAAAATTGGCATGGAACTTTTCTACAAAGAAGGCCCCTCTATTATCAGCATCTTAAAAGAACAGGGGCACGATGTGTTCCTTGATCTTAAGCTCCATGACATTCCAAACACTGTCATGAAAGCAATGAAAAATTTGGCATATATGGGTTGTGACCTTGTCAATGTCCAAGCAGCAGGAGGCAGCCAAATGATGGAAGCCGCTATCGAAGGCCTCGAAGCAGGGACAAGCGTAGGACAACAGCGTCCTTTATGTATTTCGGTAACACAGCTGACAAGTACGACAGAAGAGCAGATGAAAGAGGAGCAACTAATCAGCACGAGTCTTGAACAATCTGTCCTTCATTATGCGGAAATTTCTAAGAATGCAGGGCTTGACGGAGTTGTATGCTCCGTAAATGAAGCAGCTGCTATTGCAGGAAGGTTGGGAAGTGACTTTCTCACAGTTTGCCCGGGAATTCGTCCAACGGGTTCGGCTATTGGAGATCAAAAGAGAGTAGCGACACCAGGGGAAGCCAGAAAAGAGGGTGTATCTGCGATTGTGGTAGGCAGACCAATCACTATGGCAAGCGACCCGCTTCAAAGCTATAACAAGATAAAACTTGAGTGGGAAGGATGAACGGGATGAAAAAGGAAATAGCAGGAAAACTACTGGATATAAAGGCAGTTACTTTAAATATTGAAGAACCTTATAAATGGTCATCAGGACTCCGTTCTCCTATATATTGTGATAATCGCCTGACACTTTCCTATCCACAAGTGCGAAAGTCAATTGCAGCAGGACTTGTCCAGCTTGTTAAAAAGCACTATCCTGAAGCAGACCTGATTGCAGGGACTGCAACAGCTGGTATCCCTCATGCTGCTTGGGTGAGCGATCTGCTCGATCTTCCTATGTGCTATGTTCGTTCAAAGGCGAAATCGCATGGGCAGGGAAATCAAATCGAAGGCAGTGTTCAAGCGGGAATGAAGGCTGTGGTAATCGAGGATTTGATTTCAACAGGCACAAGCGCCATAAATGCAGCAGAAGCGTTGAAGGAAGCTGGATGCGAGGTCCTCGGAATCTTATCTATCTTCACATATGAGCTTGAGAAAGCAGATGAAATGCTGAAAGAAGCGGATATGGTTTCTTACAGTTTGACGAATTTCACTGTTCTATCCGAGCTTGCTATGGAGAGAGGCTATGTAGCACAAGCTGATTTTACCAGGCTGATGGAATGGAAAAAAGATCCGAAAAGCTGGGGGTTGCTTTACAGTTAAGAATGAGGTTGTCTCAAAAGGTTGAAGTTATCAACCCTTTGGGCAACCTTTTTTTTCGTATATGCATGTTCATACAGTTTTGGAAGTGTTGTTAATTCAAATATTCTCGAAAATTTACTTTAATCAATAAAATTATTGCCAGAAAAAATTGCCTTCTTTGCATACTAGATGTAATATATAAATTGCATGTGCAAAGTATATATTACATGAGTAGGGTAGGATAATGAAAAATAATGTGAAAATAACTCGATTAAAAACTTCAATGACCCAAGAGAAATTAGCGAGAAAAGTGGGTGTCACCAGACAGACAATTGGACTTATAGAGAAAGGAGAATATAATCCAAGTCTTCAACTCTGCGTTGCCATAGCAAAAGAACTCAATAAAACTTTAGATGATTTATTCTGGGAGGTAGAGGTTTAATGAATTCCTGGTTATCTTTTTTATTACCAGATGATGAATATCGGGAGAAAAAGACTTTATATTTTTTATCTGAAGGCTCTATTATTCTATTATTATTTTTAAGCGGTGTATTCATTATTAACAGGTATATCCCAAGGCTTCAGATTGATTTAGAATTTTCGATATTCATAGCTATCTGGATCTTTATAGGTTACGTTTTCTTAAGATATATCATTTCAGGTATGGAGTATACAGACATTTCTACGGATGGGACCTATAAAAGTAAATTAAAAGTTATCATTATTAAATCATGTGGATTTGTCATGATTTTTAACCTTGTATACTCAGTTTTTATACTACCTAACAGTATCAGTGAATGGTTTGAAATAATAGCTGTATCAATTATAGGTGGTTTAATCTTATTTTTATTGGATTATATTTCCTTAAAGAAGTCGTATAAAAAGAATAAAGTATTATTATAAACCAGGTGGGGAACCAAAACAAAAAGGAACTGCCCATAAGTGTGGTGATTAGAGACAGTCCCTTCTTTTTTTGTTATTTATGAGCTTTCAGACGTAGAACGATATCTTCTTCTGGTGTAATATAAAGTGTTTGTTGCTGGTCGTATGTGACAAACCCCGGCTTGCTGCCAGAAGGCTTCTTCACGTGGCGAATCTTTGTGTAATCTACCGGGACTGAACTGGAATGCCTTGCCTTGCTGAAGTATGCAGCAAGGCATGCTGCTTCAATAAGCGTTTCCCTGCTCGGTTCGCTGTTTCTGATGACAACATGGGAGCCTGGGATGTCTTTAGTATGGAGCCATATATCATCCCTTGCTGCAGCCTTGTTTGTTAAATAATCGTTTTGTTTATTATTTTTACCAACAAGGATTTCTGTTCCATCGGAAGAGGAGTATTTTTCTATGATGATTTTCTGTTGGTTGCGTTTGTTTCCTCTTTTTTGCCTTTTTCTTAAGTAGCCGCCTTCTGCAAGTTCCTCACGAATTTCCTCAATATCCCTTGTTGAAGCTGAATCAAGTTGCTGCTGTAGGGTTTCAAAATAATGTACCTCTTCATTAGCGATTCGGATCTGTTCCTCCACGATGGACAAAGCATTTTTAGCCTTTTGATACTTTGAAAAGTATTTTTGTGCATTCTCTGAAGGTGTTTTCAATGGGTCAAGCGGAATAACAATACTAGCTCCGTTTTCATCATAATAGTTGAGGACTTCTATTTCTTCCATTCCTTTTTTAGATAGATGGAGATTTGCTGTTAGTAATTCGCCAAAGAGCTGAAACCTGCTTGCATTTTTCGCTTCTGAAAGCGTCTTTTTTAGCTTGATGATTTTGTTTTCATTTTTCTCTTTTTCATTCGAAATGAATTTTTCCAGGTCGTTACCCTGTTGCTTTACCCTATCGCGCTCCGCTTTTCCAAAATAAAAGCGATCTAGCAGCTCTCCGGTAGAATTAAATTCCCTTGTTTCTCCCTTTAAGTGAAACAAAGGAAAGAGATGGAAGTTGACTTTTCCTTTGGCAGTCGTAATGGCTGGTTGATACTCGTGCTGATTCAATTTTTTCATCAATTCGCAAAAAGTCTTTGGCAAAGTTACTTTGTTCGCTATTTCTGACTTGAAGACAATTTCTTTTGCAACGAGCGGGGAGAGACCGGCAAAATGACTAACAAGCTGTTGGTCAAGCCTCCCTGCATTAAAATCCAGCTTGCGCAAGACATCTTCTTCTTTTGCTTCAAAAGGATTCACTTTATCTTGTTCAGGAGGCAGGATATATAGTTGACCCGGTTGAACTGCCCTGTGGGAATTTACAGCAAAGGAGATATGTTTGATGCTATCTAGAATCATATTCCTTTCCTTTTCGATTAGGACAATATTGCTGTGCCTGCCCATAATTTCAATGATGAGCTGTTTAAAGGAAAGGTCTCCGAGTTCATTTCTTCCTTTGATCTCAAACACGATAATGCGATCCATCCCTAGCTGATGGATATTCTCGATAATATGTCCTTCAAGATGTTTCCGCAAAAGCATACAGAACATCGGGGGGGTGTCTGGGTTATCATATTGTTCGTTTGTAAGCTGTACGCGGGCATAGCTGGGATGCGCCGAAAGCAGAATCTTATGGTTTGTCCCTTTAGCCCGCACTATGAGAATGATCTCATTTTTGTAAGGCTGATGTATTTTATTAATGCGGCCCCCAATTAAGCTCTTCAATTCATGGGTGACGGCTCTAGTGAATAATCCATCGAATGACATATTAAAACATCCTTTACAATAGGTTCTCCCTTTATATTAGCATTTTATTGGACAGGGCTGAATAAGCTTTCTTGAGAGCAGGACGAATGTTAGTAATTGGAGGAGGAAGCGTGATGGCACGATGAGATACCATGAATTGGACAAAGCCGAAGCTGCAAGCAGGCTTGGAAGTGATGTCAGCAAGGGTTTGACGGAAAAAGAAGTAAAGAAGAGACTGGAGAAACACGGGCCAAACATGCTGCAAGAGGATGAAAAACAGTCAGCTTTGCTATTATTTTTCAGCCAGTTTAAGGACTTTATGGTTCTTGTACTCTTGGCCGCAACGCTAGTTTCCGGCCTTCTAGGAGAAGTAGTGGATGCTGTCGCAATTATAACAATAGTGATTGTCAATGGATTTCTTGGATTTTTCCAGGAAAGAAAAGCAGAGAAATCCCTTGATGCGCTGAAGGAACTTTCGGCTCCGCAGGTTACGATACTGCGAAATGGCAAATGGGAAAAAGCACCTTCAAAAAATGTTGTTCCTGGAGATGTCATCAGGTTTACAGCGGGTGACCGAATCGGTGCGGATGTTAGAATTATCGAATCTGTCAGTCTCGAAATCGAGGAATCTGCACTAACAGGAGAATCACTGCCTGTCGCAAAAGTCACTGAACCGCTAAAAAAGGCAGACCCAGGAATAGGAGATATGGAGAACATGGCGTTCATGGGCACGATGGTTACCCGGGGTAACGGAATGGGTGTCGTTGTAGCAACAGGTATGAAGACAGCGATGGGGCGAATCGCAGATTTGCTTCAAAATGCAGAGAGCATGGATACGCCTCTTCAGCATCGTTTGGAGCAGCTAGGAAAAATTTTAATTACGGTAGCTCTTCTGTTAACGCTGCTCGTTGTAGGGGTTGGCATTCTCCAAGGACATGATCTTTACACCATGTTTCTTGCTGGTGTTTCTCTTGCAGTGGCAGCCATACCAGAGGGACTGCCGGCGATTGTTACAGTGGCCTTATCGCTTGGCGTACAGCGCATGATCAGGAAAAGAGCAATTGTTAGAAAGCTTCCTGCAGTGGAGACACTTGGCTGCGCTTCTGTCATTTGTTCCGATAAGACAGGAACGCTAACACAGAATAAAATGACTGTTACCCATGCTTGGAGCGGTGGGAAAACATGGATGATAGATGGCTCAGGGTACAAGCCGGAAGGCAGTTTTAGGCATGGTGATAACGAGGTGGATGTGGAGTCGGAGAAGGCGCTTGGGCAGCTTCTCACATTCGGTATGCTTTGTAACCATGCGGAAATAGGAGAAATCGATGGAGAATACTTCATTGAGGGTGACCCGACGGAGGGTGCCCTGCTTGTAGCAGCAATGAAAGCCGGCTGGCGACAGGAAGATTTGAAAAAACAATTTCAGGTTATTAGGGAGTTTCCATTTGACTCAAAAAGAAAAAGAATGAGCGTCGTGATTAAAGATAAAGTAGGGCGTAATTTTGTTGTGACAAAAGGGGCTCCCGATGTCCTCGCTGGTCTTTGTAAACAAATTCTATGGAATGACCGTCCGCAACCTTTAGGGAAGGATATGCAGGATAATGTCCAAGAAGCGGTAAACACATTGGCGGGTCAAGCATTAAGGACTATTGCCATCGCTTACAAGATGATTCCAGGAAACGGCGATATCAGTGAGCATGAAGCTGAGAGTGGGCTAACTTTTATTGGGCTGCAGGGCATGATCGATCCTCCTAGGCCGGAAGTAAAAGGTGCTGTCAAGGAATGTGAAGCTGCGGGAATACGGACAGTAATGATTACAGGAGATCATGTCATTACTGCAAAAGCGATCGCGGATCAGCTTGGCATCCTCAAAGCAGGTAACAAAGTTGTTGACGGAAGTGCGTTATCATCCATGGAAGTAGGAGAGCTGGAGGAAATCGTCGATGATGTTTCTGTCTTTGCACGAGTATCTCCTGAACACAAGCTGAAGATAGTAAAGGCTCTCCAGAATAAAGGGCATGTTGTAGCAATGACAGGCGATGGTGTAAATGACGCACCTGCAATAAAAGCGGCAGATATCGGAATATCAATGGGAATAACCGGTACGGATGTTACAAAAGAAGCATCTTCCCTCGTTCTTCTTGATGACAATTTCGCAACGATAAAGGCAGCAATTAAAGAGGGGCGCAATATTTATGAGAACATCCGGAAATTCATCCGTTATCTTCTTGCTTCCAATGTAGGGGAAATCCTAGTAATGCTTTTTGCCATGGTTCTAGCGCTTCCCTTGCCGCTCGTTCCAATTCAGATTCTCTGGGTCAATTTAGTAACAGATGGGCTTCCGGCAATGGCGCTAGGATTGGATCAGCCGGAAGATAATGTTATGAAGCGGGGACCGAGGAAGTCGAAAGAAGGGGTGTTTTCTCGAGGGCTTGGTTGGAAAGTTGTCTCAAGGGGGTTTCTCATCGGTCTGATGACATTAATTGCCTTTATCATTGTATACCGAAGAAATCCTAATGAACTAGTATATGCCCAGACTGTTGCGTTTGCTACCCTTGTATTAGCGCAGCTCATCCATGTGTTTGACTGTAGGAGTGAAAAGTCGGTCTTTTCCAGGAACCCTTTTGAAAATAAATATCTTGTTTGGGCAGTCATATCCTCGCTGATCATGGTCTTAGGAGTTATCTATATCCCAGCACTTCAGCCGATTTTCCACACCGTTCCGATTATAGGAAGAGATTGGCTGCTTATAGCAGGCTTATCCGCGATTCCTACTTTTTTACTTGCAGGAACATTTTTTGCAAGAAAAACGCAGAAAAGTATGGTATAATGCGTAAGGTGATAGGGATTCCCTATTGCCTTTCTTTTTTTCCCCGTTTGAGGGATTTTCGACTTTTTAACAGAATGGATGTGTCACCTATGGTTGTCAGCATGACTGGCTTTGGAAGAAGCAAAGCAGAATCGGGACGCTACAGTGTGACGGTCGAGGTGAAAACCGTCAATCACCGCTTTTGTGAGTTTCATATCCGGATGCCCCGCCAGCTACTGAAAGTAGAAGATAAGATAAAAAAGGAATTAAACAGGCATGTCAAGAGAGGAAGAGTCGAAGTTTTTATAACCCTTGAAGGGGAAGGAACTGTTAGCAGGAATGTGACAGTGGATTGGGGCCTTCTTGATGAATACTTCCGATACATACATGAAATCAAGGATAAATACCGACTTTCCGGTGAAATTACCGTTCAGGACTTTTCTGGCAGAGAAGAGCTTTTAAGGTTTGATGAAACGGATGAGGGAAATGAATTACTTGAACATCTCGTACTGAAAGCTTGTTCTGAAGCTGGTGAAAGCCTGCGCCAGATGAGGGAACAAGAAGGGGCTGCCCTTGAGAAGGACTTATCTAGCAATGTTGGCATGCTTGAAGAGCGAGTTGCGACTATTAGGGAATTGTCTTCCGGGGTGCTTGAAAAATACAGGGAGAGGCTTGGAAAACGAATGTCAGAGCTTATTGGAGGCCAGGCTGATGAAGCGAGGATTCTCCAAGAAGTCGCATTTTTTGCCGACAAATCTGATATTAGTGAAGAGCTATTAAGGCTTGAGAGCCACGCTACTCAATTTTTTAAAACATTGCAGCTTGCCGAACCGATAGGAAGAAAACTTGATTTCCTAGTCCAGGAAATGAATAGGGAAGCCAACACGATCGGTTCCAAGGCAAATGACGCTGGGATTGCAATGGAAGTTGTAGAAGTGAAAAGCCTCCTCGAAAAGGTCAAGGAGCAAGTCCAAAACATTGAATAGTGTTTAAAAAGCCTCCCGAGGGGCGAAAATAATAAAATGTCAGCGAGGGACCAGGATGTCCATTAAGCTAATCAATATCGGTTTTGGCAACATCGTTTCTGCCAACCGAATCATTTCAATTGTCAGCCCGGAATCGGCGCCGATTAAAAGGATCATCCAGGATGCACGCGACCGTGGCTCTCTGATTGATGCCACCTATGGCAGGCGGACGAGGGCGGTCATTGTCATGGACAGTGACCACGTGATCCTATCGGCTGTTCAGCCTGAGACAGTTGCACACAGGCTGAACAACCGTGATGATATAATAGAGGAAGGGTAGGATTATCAGAATGCAGGAAAAAGGATTGCTAATTGTCCTTTCAGGCCCATCGGGTGTCGGGAAAGGAACCGTGCGGAAGGAGATTTTCTCACAGCCTGATACGAAATTCGAGTATTCAGTCTCCGCTACAACTCGTCTGCCACGTGATGGCGAGGTCCATGGGGTGGACTACTTTTTCAAAACAAGGGAAGAATTTGAAAAGATGATTGAGGAAGATCGTCTGCTCGAATATGCCGAATACGTTGGGAACTATTACGGAACGCCGGTTGAATATGTACAAAAAACGCTTGATGCAGGGATAGATGTCTTCCTGGAAATCGAGGTGCAGGGAGCAGGCCAGGTACGAAGCAAGTTTCCAGAAGGCCTTTTTATCTTCCTTGCTCCACCCAGTTTATCCGAATTGGAAAACCGTATTGTAACAAGGGGAACGGAATCGGAAGAAATTGTAAAAAGCAGGATGTCGGCAGCACGCGAAGAAATCGAGATGATGGAACTTTACGATTATGTTGTTGAGAATGACCGGGTTGAATTAGCCTGCGAGCGAATTAAATCCATTGTTGTGGCGGAACACTGCCGCAGGGAAAGAGTGCAATACCGATATAAAAAAATGCTGGAGGTAGATTAATATGCTATACCCTTCTATAGATTCTTTGCTTGATAAGATTGACAGCAAGTACTCTCTAGTTTCCGTGGCGGCAAAAAGAGCGCGGAACATGCAGGTGAAGCATGACAAGCAGCTTGACAAATATGTTTCTCATAAGTTTGTTGGTAAATCTTTAGAGGAAATTTATGCAGATAAGCTGCATTATAAAAATGTGGGACCGAGCGATTCAGAGTAAGGGAAACAAGATGACAACCCATCAAGGGTTGTTATTTTTTATGCAGTGATATTTTCTCGCTAGAAATGAATAGACACATTAGTTTGTATGAGGACTAGAATGGAATTTTGGGTAATCAGAAATAGATGAAAAAATATTTTCTTTGAAGCATAATGGAAATAAAATGATGAGAAGTAATGGGGGTAAGTGCAATGCTGAAAGGGAAGAAGATTTTACTTTGTGTTACAGGTGGAATAGCTGTTTACAAGGCTGCAGCTCTTACAAGTAAACTTACGCAGGCAGGAGCTATTGTGAAAGTCATGCTTAGCGAATCTGCCACCAAGTTTGTCACACCATTGACCTTTCAATCTCTTTCGAGGAACGAAGTATATACAGATACTTTTGATGAAAAGGACCCAGCCAAGATTGCTCATATTAATCTTGCGGATTGGGCAGATTTGATTCTTGTGGCACCTGCAACAGCAAATACAATTGGAAAGCTTGCAAACGGGATAGCAGATAATATGATCGTGACAACGTTGCTTGCTGCAACTGCTCCAGTCTGGATTGCACCGGCGATGAACGTTCATATGTATGCACACCCCTCGGTTGGAAGAAATATGGAAACGTTAAAAGGGTATGGCTATACTTTCATAGAACCTGGAGAAGGTTATCTTGCTTGTGGTTATGTAGGAAAAGGCAGGATGGAGGAACCTGAGAATATTGTTCAAATATTATCATCCTCTTTTTCAACTGAAAACAAAGCGCTCGCTGGGAAGAAAATCATCGTAACAGCTGGTCCAACAAGGGAAAAAATCGATCCGGTGCGCTTTCTGACGAATCGTTCGACCGGAAAGATGGGTTATGCGATTGCGTTAGAGGCAGCCAAAATGGGAGCAGATGTAACCCTTATCTCAGGACCAGTTCACCTCAATCCTCCGAACGGGGTAAAAACAATAATGGTTGAAAGTGCGGAAGAGATGTTTGAAATGGTAGTATCAAGGTTTGAAAGCAGTGATATTGTTATAAAAACTGCTGCTGTCGCGGATTACCGCCCTAAATATGTTCATTTAAATAAAATGAAGAAACAGCAAGGGGAAGCAATGATTGAGCTTGAGCGGACGAAGGATATTCTTTTAGAGCTTGGGAAGAGAAAGTCAAGCCAACTATTGATTGGATTTGCAGCCGAAACGGATAAGGTAGAAGAATATGCTAAGGGAAAACTGGCCAAGAAAAATGCCGATTTCATTGTTGCGAACAATGTTACGAAAGACGGTGCAGGATTCGGAACAGAAACCAATATTGTAACTATCTTTAAAAGAAATGGAGATTCAGTGGAATTGCCGATCATGACGAAGCAAGATGTTGCACGCTGTCTTCTGGAGGAAATTAGCCGTGAGCTTGAGAAGGATGATAGGAAATGAGCATTGCTAGTGTCATTGTGGATGTTCCGGCAAAGCAAACAGACAAGTCTTTCGACTACTTGATACCTGCCCATTTGGAAGGATATATCCAACCCGGCATGCGAGTGAAGGTACCATTTGGACCGAGGCATGTCCAAGGATTTGTCGTTGCTATTAAGGAAGATTCAGATTGGAAACAATTAAAAAAGATAAGTGAAACACTTGATCTGACCCCCGTCCTTAACAAAGAACTGCTAGATTTAGGGGACTGGCTGACGGAAAGAACGTTATGTTATAAAATCTCCGCTTTCCAAGCAATGCTGCCTGCGGCTTTAAAGGCTAAGTATGAAAAAAAGCTCGTTCTGGCAAAAGGAGTCGAGCCTTATGAACTTCAAGAATCATTAAGCATGCTGTTCATGGGAAAAAGCGAAGTAAGGTGGGAGGAATCAAACCTGAAGCCAATTCTTCCGAAAATCTTAAAGGAAGTATCGGAGGGAAGAATTGAGGTTATATATGAAGTAAAAGATAAAGTTAGGAAGAAGAAAGTAAAATATGTTTTGCCTGCACAAGGAAATGAAGTGCTTCAAGCGGAAAAAGAAAATGTAGGAAACAGGGCGAAAGGACAAGCAGCGTTACTGGACTTTTTTCTTCAAGCTCCTCTGCCAATCGAACGCAAAAATTTGACAGGAATTCTTGGATTTTCACCTTCAGCAGTGAAGGCGCTTGTCGACAAAGGGATGCTGAAAGAAAAAATGGTCGAAGTATACAGGGATCCTTTGAAGGATCGTATTTTTAAGAAAAAGGAAGCTTTGCAGTTAACTGTTTTACAGCAGCAAGCAATTCAGCCTATTCTTTCTTCCATTCATGAAGCTAGGCATGAAACTTTCTTGCTCTATGGTATAACCGGGAGCGGGAAGACAGAAATTTATTTGCAATCGATTCAGAAAGTACTAGATCAGGGTAAGGAAGCGATTGTCCTCGTTCCCGAAATTTCTTTAACACCTCAGATGGTGACAAGGTTTAAAGAAAGGTTTGGAGAACTCGTAGCAGTGATGCACAGCGGACTTTCCGCGGGAGAAAAGTATGATGAATGGAGAAAAATTCAACGTCAGGAAGTAAAGGTAGTTGTTGGAGCCCGTTCTGCAGTTTTTGCACCTTTTCAAAATGTCGGTATTATCATTATTGATGAAGAACACGAAACAAGCTATAAACAGGAAGATAATCCAAGATATCATGCGAGGGATGTGGCAATCAAGAGGGCGGAGACCCACAGGTGTCCTGTTGTTTTGGGAAGCGCAACTCCTTCACTCGAATCCTTCGCGCGTGCACAAAAAGAGGTCTATACACTCCTTAAGCTCTCTAAGAGATTAAACGATCAGCCGCTTCCACCTGTCGACATCGTGGATATGAGAGAAGAATTAAGAGAAGGAAACAGATCAATGTTTTCGAGAAATCTTTTTGAGAAGCTTCAGGACAGGCTGGAAAAGGGAGAACAAACGGTATTGTTCTTGAACAGGAGGGGTCACTCTTCTTTCGTCATGTGCAGGGACTGCGGTTATGTTGCTAATTGTCCTCATTGTGAAATCACCCTTACCTACCACCGTTATAATGACAGCATGAAATGTCATTATTGTGGGTATGAAGAGGGGGTTCCGATTGTTTGCCCTGAATGCGGAAGTGAGCATATACGTTACTTTGGAACTGGAACACAAAAGGTAGAAGAAGAAATTGCCAAGCTGCTGCCTCAGGCAAGGGTTATACGCATGGATGTAGATACGACCGGAAGGAAGGGCGCTCATGAAAAGCTTCTGACTGAATTTCAGGAAGGCAAGGCAGATATTCTTTTAGGAACGCAAATGATCGCCAAAGGACTCGACTTTCCTAATATCACGTTAGTTGGTGTCTTAAGCGCTGATACAATGTTGCATTTGCCTGATTTTCGATCTTCTGAGAAAACCTTCCAGCTTCTTACACAGGTAAGCGGAAGGGCAGGGAGGCATAAACTCCCAGGGGAAGTGGTGATTCAAACATACACACCTGAGCATTATAGCATCGTATTAGCAGGACAACAGGATTATGACGCATTTTACCAGCAAGAAATGATATCTCGAAAAATACATCAATATCCGCCCTTTTATTATATTTCTCTTGTAACGGTTAGTCATCCTGAATTGATGAAGGCTGTTTCTGTCACCGAAAAGATAACTGCAAGAATCATATCGAAATTATCTGGAGAAGCGGTGGTTCTTGGCCCTGCGGCATCACCTATCCCCAGGATCAATGATAGATATCGCTATCAATGTTTGATAAAATACAAAAGGGAGCCCGAACTCGAAAGTATACTTAAATCCATACTGGGGCACTATCAACAGGAAGCTGCGTCGGGACAGCTGCAAATATCTGTGGATATGAACCCTTATATACTTATGTAGAAGTATAGTGTATCTTTAGAGCAGAAAATCATGTTAGGTATAGAGAAAATGGAGGAAGAATCTTGTCAATACGCAAAATAGTGGAGTATCCAGCAGAAGTACTGGAACAGCAGTGTGAAAAAGTTTCCGTATTTGATAAAAAGCTTGCAAAGCTACTTGATGATATGTACGAAACAATGGTGGAGTTTGATGGAGTTGGTCTTGCAGCGCCGCAAATTGGAATCAGTAAGCAAATCGCCATCGTTGATATTGAAGATAAACATGGAACGATAGAGCTCATTAATCCTGAAATCATCAGTGCTGCTGGAGAGCAGACAGATCCAGAAGGCTGTCTCAGCTTCCCAGGTCTTTACGGGGAAGTCAGCCGCTCAAACAATATTACTGTCAAGGCATATAACCGAAAAGGGAAGCTTTACGAACTGAAAGCGGAAGGCTTTCTTGCTAGAGCAATTCAGCATGAGATTGACCATCTCCATGGTATTCTATTTACTTCCAAAGTCAGCAGGTACTTGGATGAAAAAGAGTTAGAGGAGTTGGGCACAGAATGACAAAAGTTATATTCATGGGTACGCCAGATTTTTCCGTTCCTGTGTTAAGAAGGCTGGTTGAAGACGGATACGAGGTGGTCGCAGTTGTTACACAGCCTGATCGTCCTGTCGGAAGAAAAAAAGAGATGACACCGCCACCAGTAAAAGTGGAGGCAGAAAAGCATGGAATCCCTGTTTACCAGCCGGAAAAAATCAGGGAGCAGTCAGAACTGGAAAAGATTCTTCGTATTGAGCATGATTTGATTGTGACAGCGGCTTTTGGACAAATTTTACCGAAAGCTCTTTTGAATGCACCTAGGCTTGGCTGTATTAATGTGCATGCATCGCTCTTGCCAAAACTGCGCGGAGGGGCACCGATTCATTATTCTATTATTAGAGGATATGAAAAAACAGGAATTACGATCATGTATATGGCAGAAAAGCTAGATGCAGGTGATATCCTTACGCAGACGGAAGTTATGATAGAGGAAGAGGATAATGTAGGCACACTTCATGACAAGCTGAGCAAAGCAGGAGCGGATTTGCTGTCAGAAACATTGCCAAAGCTGATTGAGGGCAGGATTAACCCTGCACCGCAAAATGATGAAGCTGCCACATATGCATGGAATATTAAAAGAGAAGACGAGCGGATTGATTGGTCCAAAACGGGGAGCGAAATATACAATCATATTCGCGGTTTGAATCCATGGCCTGTAGCCTTTACCACGCTATCAAGTTCTGTCTTGAAGGTTTGGAGAGCGGAAAAGGTTTCGGGACTTGCAAATGGAATACCTGGAACCATTTTAAAGGTGGAAGAGGATGGCTTCATTGTTGCGACAGGCGATGACACCGGGATTAAAATTTTGGAACTTCAGCCTTCCGGGAGGAAAAGAATGTCGGCAGGCCAATACCTCCGTGGAGCAGGCAGCGGCATCAAGCCAGGATTGAAGCTGGGAGAAAGAGATGAATAAACAAAGGAAAAACGTGAGGGAAGCAGCGCTTGATATGCTTGAATCTGTGGAGAAAAACCAGGCATACAGCAATCTTCTCCTCAACAGTATTATAAGTAAGAATCAAATAAGTACAAAGGATACAGGCCTCCTTACAGAGCTAGTATACGGTACTTTACAGCGGAAAATGACTTTGGATTACTATCTTTCTCCTTTTATTAAAAATGCGAAAAAGATGCAAAATTGGGTTTTGCAGCTATTGAGGCTCACTCTATATCAAATGCTTTATCTTGATCGTATACCTGCCCGGGCTGCGATTTTCGAAGCTGTTGAAATCGCCAAACGAAATGGGCATAAAGGGATTGGCGGTATGGTGAACGGTGTCCTGAGAAGCATTCAGCGGGAAGGAGTTCCGTCACTTGACTCCATTAAGGATAAGGCTGAAAGAATTTCTATCGAAACAAGTCATCCGCTATGGCTAGTGAAAAGATGGATTGACCAATTTGGGGCGGAAAAAACGAGAGAACTATGTTTGATTAACCTTTTACCACCAGTTCAAACAGCAAGGGTGAATCTTACAAAGACGACTCGTGAAGAATGTATGGACCTGCTGACGCATGAGAACTTTGCTGTTGAGGAAAGCCCCATGCTTCCGGAAGCAATCAGGTGCCTGAAGGGAAATTTGGCAAATTCAGGAGCTTTCAAAAGTGGGTTGCTCACTATCCAGGATGAAAGCTCTATGTTGGCTGCATATGCACTTGGAGCAGAAAAGGATGAGCAAATATTAGACGCGTGTGCAGCTCCAGGCGGGAAATCTACTCATATTGCCGAGAAGTTAGAGGGGAGCGGTAAGGTTATCTCTCTCGATTTGCACGGACACAAAGTAAAATTGATTGCCAAAAATGCTGAAAGGCTAGGATTACAAAATATAGAACCAAGAGAAATGGACAGCAGGAAGGTTCAAATGTATTTTGAAAAAGGAACTTTTGATCGTATTTTACTCGATGCACCATGTTCTGGTCTCGGTGTGCTTAGAAGAAAACCAGATATGAAGTATTCGAAGCGGGAAGAAGACCTTGACAGGCTTCAGGAAATCCAACTGAGTCTGCTCGATTCGGTTGCCCCTCTGCTGAAGCAGGGAGGGAAATTAGTTTATAGCACATGTACGATTGATCACAGGGAAAATGAAGATACTGTTTTATCATTTCTTTCAAAACATAGTGAATATGAGCCAGACCATTCGTTGGCGGAGAGAATGCCCGAAAGTACAAGGCCATTCATCAATGGATTTTACACTCACATATTGCCACAGTATTTTGGGTCAGACGGTTTTTATATTGCCAGCATGAACAGGAAGGCGGATGATTAAAATGGAAATGAAAAAAACAAATGGCGGCGAAACAGCCGAAAGAAAGCCTTCGATCTATTCTCTTCAGCTTGAAGAATTGAAAAATTGGCTTGAAGAAAATGGAGAAAAGAAGTTTCGTGCTGTCCAGGTTTTCGATTGGCTCTATAAAAAAAGAGCAGTATCCTTTGAGGAAATGTCGAACCTTTCAAAAAGCCTGCGGGTTTTATTAGAGGACAACTTTGTTCTGACAACACTAAAGACTGCTGTAAGGCAAACCTCTTCTGACGGAACTATCAAGTTTTTATTCGAGCTTCATGATGGGTATACGATTGAAACAGTTTTAATGAGACACGACTACGGTAATTCAGTCTGCGTCACAACCCAAGTAGGGTGCAGGATTGGTTGTACCTTTTGTGCTTCAACACTCGGCGGGTTGAAACGAAACTTAGAAGCAGGTGAAATTGTAGCACAGGTCGTGAAAGTGCAGCAGGCACTTGATGAAACAAACGAACGCGTAAGTTCCGTTGTTATCATGGGAATAGGGGAGCCTTTTGACAATTATGACGAGATGATGAGTTTTCTGAGAATCATTAACGATGATGAAGGTTTAAATATTGGAGCGAGACATATTACGGTTTCAACAAGCGGGATAGTCCCGAAGATTTACAAGTTTGCTGACGAGAACATGCAGATAAACTTTGCCATTTCCCTTCATGCGCCAAACACTGAAATTAGGAGCCGGTTAATGCCGATTAACCGAGCCTACAAACTACCTGAACTGATGGAAGCAGTGAAGTATTATACCTCTAAGACAGGAAGAAGGATTAGTTTTGAATATGGTCTTTTCGGAGGCGTAAACGATCAAATCGAACATGCGGAAGAGCTTGCTTCACTCGTAAAAGGCTTAAAATGTCATGTCAATCTCATTCCTGTTAACTATGTACCTGAACGTGATTATGTCCGCACACCGAAGGCGCAGATTTTTAAGTTCGAAAAAGCGCTTAAGGATCGAGGGGTAAACGTGACAATTCGTCGAGAGCAGGGACATGATATCGACGCGGCTTGCGGCCAATTAAGAGCGAAGGAAAGAAAAGAAGAGACGAGGTGAAGTGATGGAAGCCGTTTTCCTGACGGATAAGGGGAGAATTCGTATTCACAATGAAGACAATGGTGGGATATTCTTTAACCAAGCCGGTCAAAACCTAGCCATCGTTGCCGATGGTATGGGAGGGCATAGGGCTGGGGACGTTGCAAGCGAGATGACTGTCAAGAGTCTAAAGGATGCTTGGGAATCTGTTGAAGTCATTGAAACAGCAGAAGATGCAGAGAAATGGCTGAAAGAAACCACTCTTGCCATTAATAAAAATCTTTTTGAGCATTCTAAGAAAAATGCTGAATGCGAGGGAATGGGAACGACTGTCGTAGCCGCAATTGCTACAGAACTGTTTTCCTGTATTGTAAATATCGGCGACAGTCGGTGCTACCTGCTTAATGAATCTGGTTTTAAACAAGTAACCGAAGATCATTCGCTAGTAAACGAGCTAGTAAGATCCGGTCAAATTTCAAAGGAAGATGCAGAACATCATCCGCGAAAAAATGTCCTTCTCCGAGCACTTGGAACAGAAGAAACAGTTGAAATGGATATCAGGACAATCATGTTTGAAGAAGGAGACATCTTGCTGCTCTGTTCAGACGGATTGTCAAACAAGGTTTCTCTCACCGAAATGGAAGAAATCATGAGAAGCGAAGCTACCTTGAAGGATAAGGCATCGGAGTTTGTTACGCGCGCAAACCAGTATGGAGGCGAGGATAATATAACCTTAGCAATTGTACTGTATAAAGAGAGCAGCGAGGGCAGGTGACAGACATGATGATTGGTAAAAGGCTTAGCGGGAGGTATAGAATTCTCGATATGGTTGGCGGAGGCGGAATGGCTAACGTCTATCTTGCCCATGATATGATTCTTGACCGCGATGTGGCTGTCAAAATGCTGCGACTCGATTTTGCGAACGATGAAGAATTCATCCGGAGGTTTCGTCGCGAGGCACAATCCGCTACCAGCCTTGTACACCCTAATATTGTTAGTATTTATGATGTAGGGGAAGAAGATGGTTTATATTATATTGTCATGGAGTATGTGGACGGGCAGACGCTAAAACAATACATACAGCAGCATGCACCTGTCCCTGTTGCTAAGGCAATTGACATTATGAAGCAGCTAGCTTCTGCAATTGCGCATGCCCACCAAAATCATATCATCCATCGCGATATCAAGCCGCATAATATCCTTGTTGATAATGAAGGAAACGTTAAGATTACAGACTTCGGAATTGCGATGGCTTTGAGTGCCACAAGCATCACTCAGACCAATTCTGTTCTTGGCTCTGTTCACTATCTGTCTCCGGAGCAAGCCCGCGGAGGGATGGCGAACAAGAAATCCGATATTTACTCGATTGGCATCGTAATGTTCGAACTTCTCACAGGAAGGCTCCCATTTTCTGGGGAATCTGCTGTTTCGATTGCATTAAAACACTTGCAGTCAGAAACACCTTCTTTGAGGAGGTGGACGCCCTCCATCCCTCAAAGCGTGGAAAATATTGTTCTGAAGGCAACAGCCAAAGATCCATTCCACCGCTATAATGACGTGGATGAAATGGAAGAAGACTTGAGGACAGCACTTCAGCCCGAAAGGTTAAATGAAGCCAAATTCAATGTTCCTCTTGATGACGAGGCGACGAAAGCTATCCCCGTTATAACGGATGATAGGATTGCGGAAAGCTTTGATGAAACAAAAGTGCACGGAGCCGGGGAAAACCCAAAAGAAAGTGACGCAATGCCAGTCAAAAAGACAGGGAAAAATAAGCAGGCAAAAAAGAAATCAAATAAAAAAGAGAAAAAGAGAAAGTGGCCTGTTATCCTTGGCATTTCTACAATGATTGCTGCGCTTCTCGCGGCTTTTGCCATTTTTGTCCTTCCGGGATTGCTAGGCCCTCAAGATAAATCTGTACCAGATGTGAGCGGCAAAGAAGTAGAAGATGCAGTAGCAGATTTGATTTCCGCTGGTTTTAAGATTGATGAAAAGAAAAAGATCCCGAGCGAGGAAGTGGAAGAGGGCCGAATTATCAAGACGAATCCTGAAGCTGGTTCCGTTGCTAAAGAAGGAGCTGAAATCGACCTGTACATCAGTTCGGGTAAAAAGAAGTTTGAACTTGATGACTATACGGGTCGTTCAATAGCGGAAGTGGAACGCCTTCTTGAGAGAAAAGGATTCAAGGAAATTATTAAAAATGAAGAATTTGATGAAAGTGAAGCAGGAACAATCCTTAATCAATATCCTTCCGCAGGCGAAGAAATGGTACCTGACGAAACTGAAATCGAATTTATTATTAGTAAGGGGCCGGATTTAATCGTTCTGAAGGATCTTACGGGATTTAATAAAAAGGGAGTAGAAGATTACGGAGAGACTGCTGGATTCGCTATTGATATTACGGAGGAGTATAGCGAAAGCATAGCAGAAGGCCTTGTTATCAGGCAAAATCCGGCTCCCGGAACGAGCTTGAAAAGAAACAGCCGTATCGCTGTTGTCATTTCGAAAGGAAAAGAGGAACTGCCGCCAAAGACGGTATATGAAGAAATTGTGATTCCGTATGAGCCTGAAATAGAAGGTGATCCACAGGAAGTTCAAATTTTCATTGAAGATGCTGACAGAAGTATGACAGAGCCAGCTGAAACTTTTAAAATAACAGGACAAACAAAGAAACGTCTTCAATTTCGAATTGTACCAGGACAAAAGGCGGGTTACAAAGTAATTAGAGACAATACAGTGATATTGGAAGATGTCAAACCTTATCCTGAGGATTAACAGACAGGGGTGTTGCTATGCCGAAAGGTAAAATTATCAAAGCGTTAAGCGGTTTTTATTATGTACTCGGAGAAAATGGGGTTGTCCAATGCCGCGGTCGAGGTGTTTTCCGAAAAAACAAGATAACCCCTCTTGTTGGCGATGAAGTTGTCTACCAGGCAGAGAATGAAGTTGAAGGGTATATCATGGAAGTACAAGCAAGGAAAAATGAGCTTGTCCGGCCTCCGATAGCAAATGTAGATCAGGCTATTCTAGTTTTTTCAGCTGTTGAACCAAGCTTCAGTACTGTGCTTCTTGATCGTTTCCTCGTTTTAATTGAGTACAATAATATCGAGCCGCTCATTTGTATTACAAAAATGGATCTTGCAGAAGACACGAGTAAAAGGCTAGAACGTTATGTAAATGATTATCGCAATGCCGGCTATCATGTCATCATGACCTCATCTGAAACATTGCTAGGTATTGAAGAACTGACACCGTATCTTGAAGGGAAGATTTCCGTATTTGCAGGTCAGTCAGGTGTTGGTAAATCTTCGCTCTTAAATGCATTGTGCCCAGAACTTGATTTACGAACGGATGATATTTCTGCACATTTGGGGAGAGGAAAGCATACAACCAGACATGTGGAGCTCATTAGAGTAGAAAGCGGACTTGTTGCAGATACACCTGGATTCAGTTCCTTGGAATTTACTGAAATAGATGCTCCTGATTTGAACTATTGTTTTCCGGATATTGAAAAGTGGAGCGAGCATTGTAAATTCAGAGCATGCCAGCATATTGCAGAGCCGAAATGTGCTGTTAAGAAAGCAGTAGAAGATGGCGAATTGCCAGCTTACAGATACGAACATTACAAAGATTTTCTTGAAGAAATTAAAGATAGAAAGCCGAGGTATTGAATATGGTGAAAATCGCACCTTCTATTCTGTCTGCGGATTTTTCCAGGCTAGGAGAAGAAATACAAGATGTAGAGCGTGGAGGAGCGGACCTAATCCATGTGGATGTAATGGATGGGCATTTTGTGCCAAACATTACAATTGGACCCCTTATTGTGGAAGCAATCCGGCCTGTAACAAAGCTGCCGCTCGATGTCCATCTCATGATTGAGAATCCGGACAGCTACATCGAAGCCTTTGCAAAGGCGGGAGCCGACTATATTACTGTACATGTTGAGGCATGCAAACATCTTCACAGGACAATACAGCTCATTAAATCTAATGGAGTAAGAGCAGGAGTTGTATTAAATCCTGCAACTCCGGTTTCCTCTATTGTGCACGTACTCGAAGATCTTGATATGGTCCTGCTTATGTCTGTTAACCCAGGGTTTGGGGGTCAGAAATTCATCCCATCCGTTCTCGGAAAAATTAGAGAAGTAAAAGAGATGGCAGAAAGCATTGGGGCAGAAATTGAAATAGAAGTAGATGGCGGTGTAAATAAAGAAACTGCACCGCTCTGTATTGAAGCAGGTGCAACCATGCTAGTTGCAGGTTCGGCTGTATACAATGAAAGTGACAGGAAAAGGGCAATTGAAGCATTAAAAAGATAATGGCCAGCCTTAGGGCTGGCTTTTTAAGACGGGAGGTTAATATGGTTATTAATATTGTAGCAGGGGGGCCTGATGAGTTTCTACCCGAGTTAAAGTTATATAACGAAAAAGATACCACTTGGGTTGGTGTAGACAGAGGGGTAATCACGCTATTATCAAAAGGAATCCAACCTAAATATGCTTTCGGGGATTTTGATTCAATTGAATCGTCTCAATTGGAGGAAATCAGAAGTAAGGTGGGAGGGGTTCGAAGTTATATTCCGGAAAAAGACGCAACCGACATGGAGCTTGCCTTAGAGTGGGCTTTGACGGTACATCCCGAAAAGATAAGACTTTTCGGAGCCACCGGAGGCAGGATTGACCATATGCTTGCGAATATCCAACTGCTTGTGAGAGGGATTGAACAGAAAAGTCTTGTACCGATTGAAATCATTGATTCCCGTAACAGTGTTTTTGCAGCGAGTCCAGGTGAGCACGAAATCGCTTTTGATGAAAAATATAAATACGTTTCCCTTATTCCCATTACCATGGCGGTGAAAGGCATAACACTAATAGGTTTTAAGTATCCCCTTAAAGATCAAGATATCCGAGTTTCCTCTACTCTGTGTATTAGTAATGAACTCACAGGAAAAACAGGTACTTTTTCTTTTAAGGAAGGCATAGTATTGGTTGTAAGAAGCAGTGATTAAAAAATGCAGGCAAATATTGAACATTCCTGAATAGAATGATAGGGGAGCCGAAAAAACGAAGCTGGGTTTGTGAATGAGGAGGGACACTGATGAAATTTTATACAATCAAACTGCCCAAGTTCCTGGGAGGCATCGTTAGGGCGATGCTTGGAGCTTTAAAAAAAGGCTGAGTGAAGTGAATTGGTAGCGGCCCATAGATAAATGGTTAAATTGAAAAAGGTTGGGCACCCTCGTAATAGGGTGCCTTATTTATGAAGGAAGAAAAAAGACATCCCTGACCGGATGTCTTTTAGAAACGGCGGCGAATTTCGCCCCGCTGATTAAACGCGCTCTACCTTGCCGGATTTAAGAGCCCTTGCAGAAACCCAAACACGTTTAGGTTTGCCGTCTACAAGAATCCTTACTTTTTGAAGGTTTGCACCCCATGTACGCTTGTTGGCATTCATTGCGTGGGAGCGTTTGTTTCCGGAATGGCTTCCTTTGCCTGTCACTACACATTTGCGTGGCATTTGTTTCCCTCCTAACTTACGAAAACTATCCTATTTTACAATGCAAATTAGCATTACTTGTCAGAACAGCAGTTTAAACATGTCTCTGACATCCAAAGATACCTTAATAATTTATCATACAAACATAGGGATTGCAACATTATTCCTTTAAGGTTTCAAGAAAAATCCCTTGACACTTCTCTGCTTTTTAACCTGCTTTATTGGAATAGCTTTTAAAATTGGCCGCTTTATAGTAAAATAATGTAGCCTAATGTAATTTTCCAAAGGGGGAACGATTTTATGTCCATCGAGCTAAAAACCAAGTACGGACAAATTGATATATCGAATGATGTCATTGCTACAGTCGCCGGCGGTGCCGCGGTTGATTGCTACGGTATTGTTGGGATGGCCTCCAAGCAACAGTTGAAAGATGGAATTGCTGAAATTCTGCGCCGGGAAAACTTCACGCGCGGAGTAGTCGTCCGCCAGGAAAACGAAGAGGTACATATCGATATGTATATCATAGTCAGTTACGGAACGAAAATTTCTGAGGTCGCGCATAATGTCCAGTCGAAAGTCAAATACACACTTGATAAAACTGTTGGACTTGCAGTTGACTCGGTCAATATTTACGTTCAAGGAGTTCGTGTGACGAACCCGTAGTGAGGAGGAAGGTTTTGTGTCAATTAAGAATCTAGACGGACAGCGTTTTGCGGAAATGGTGATACAGGGTGCCAGCCACCTGTCTGCCAACGCCAAAATGGTCGATGCCCTTAACGTATTCCCTGTTCCTGATGGAGATACCGGAACGAACATGAACTTGTCAATGACCTCCGGTGCCAAGGAAGTTAAAAACAATGTTCAAGATCACATTGGAAAAGTGGGTGTAGCGCTTTCCAGAGGTCTGCTAATGGGGGCAAGAGGTAATTCGGGCGTCATTCTTTCCCAGCTTTTCCGCGGATTTTCGAAAGCGATTGAACAAAAACATTCAATCAATGCAAAAGAATTCGCAGAGGCGATGGAAGCAGGCGTCAAAACAGCATACAAAGCGGTTATGAAACCGGTCGAGGGTACCATTTTAACTGTGGCAAAAGACGCTGCTAAAAAAGCCGTACATGCTGCTGGCAAACAGGATGATATTGCATTATTGATGGAGGATGTTCTTAGAGAAGCTAAAGCATCATTAAAGAGGACCCCTGATTTGCTACCGGTTTTAAAGGAAGTAGGAGTAGTGGATTCCGGAGGACAAGGACTTGTTCTTGTCTATGAAGGCTTTCTTGCACAATTAAAAGGGGAAAAGCTGCCTCAAACTCCCTCTATGCTTGCTGCAATGGATGACCTTGTCAGTGCAGAGCACCATAAAAATGTGCAGGGGCATATTAATACGGAAGATATCGAGTTTGGATATTGTACAGAATTCATGGTTAGGCTTGAAGGCAAAAGACCTTTCACTGAAGATTCTTTCCGTAATGATTTAAGCGGGTATGGGGATTCCCTACTCGTGATCTCCGACGAGAAAATTGTTAAAGTTCATATTCACTCAGAGCAGCCAGGAGAAGTATTGTCCTATGGACAATCTTATGGAAGCTTAATCAATATGAAGATTGAAAACATGCGTCAGCAACACACAAATATTGTTGGGGAACAAAACAACGCTCCAGTCCAGCCTGTTAGTAAAGAAAAGCAGGAATACGGAATAGTTACCGTATCAATGGGCTCTGGAATCGCAGACCTTTTCCGGAGTATTGGTGCAAACGCAGTAATCGAGGGTGGCCAGACGATGAACCCTAGTACGGAAGATATCGTGAAAGCCATCAAGGAAGTGAATGCAAAGAAAGTGATTATCCTTCCGAATAACAAGAATATTATTATGGCTGCAGAGCAAGCAGCAGAAGTGGCAGAAGAAGAAGTGCTTGTCATCCCTTCTAAAACTGTTCCACAAGGTATGAGTGCGCTTCTAGCATTCAATCCAGGTGCAGATGTTGAGATTAACAAGGGATTCATGATGGAAGCAATGCAGCATGTCAAGACTGGCCAATTAACCTTTGCGGTCCGGGATACGACCATCGATGGCATTGACATAGATAAGGGAGACTTTATGGGCATTGCCGATGGAAAGATTGTATTGAAGAACAAACAATTGCTCTCTGCAGCTAAAGAACTGCTCCAAGCTATGGTTGATGAAAATTCTGAAATCCTTACCATCTTGAAAGGTGAAGACGCTTCGGAAGAAGATGTAGAGGAACTGGAAGGCTTTATTTCCTCTGAATTCAAAGATATCGAAGTGGAAATCCACAATGGTGGACAGCCGTTATATGCGTTCATTTTTGCGATAGAATAAGAAAGTTTATCACTTTGCGATATCTAAAGCATTTATGCTGGACAAACAAATTCATACTGTGTTACTAAGGAATAGAAGGGTTGTTGCCCTTCTATTTCGTTGTTTAAAGAACGCCGATGGTCTTGCATAAGCATGGCTCAGAAGGAGTGGAAAAATGAAGTACAAAAGTGTTTTTGATACGCAGGGAGGTTTAGCGGTTACTCCACCAGGAAAAGAGCTGGAAGCCAACATTTTTGGAATGCCGCTGAGTAAGAGTGAATGATAGACTGAAACAGCCTGTTAATATTTTAAAAGGCATTGGATCCGAAATAGGAGAGACGCTCCACAGTATGGGCATCGATACAATAGGTGATTTATTAGGGCACTTTCCTTATCGTTATGAAGACTATACGCTGAAAGACTTGGCAGAGGCAAAGCACGAGGAAAAAATAACTGTGGAAGGAAAGGTCCATGGTGAGCCTGCCCTTGTCTATTACGGCCGCAAAAAAAATCGGCTTACCGTTAGACTGCTCGTTGGCAGGTATTTGATTTTAGTTGTGTTTTTCAATCAGCCTTACTTGAAACAAAAAATTCATTTGAATGAAACGATTACCGTTACCGGAAAATGGGATCAGCACAGGCAAACGATTTCCGCAACAGAAATGAAACAAGGACCAGGGAGCGAAAGCAATCTTTTTGAACCGATCTATACAGTAAAAGGAAAACTTTCCGTTAAAGCAATCAGAAGGTATATCAAACAAGCTTTTGAACAATATGGCGAAGATATTGAGGAAATTCTTCCGGAAGAGCTCCTATTGCGGTATAGGCTGATGAAGCGAAAGGATGCTTACAGGATGATGCACTTTCCGCAAGCACCTTCCGATTTGAAGCAGGCCCGTCGAAGGCTAGTTTACGAAGAATTCCTTCTCTTTCAGCTAAAAATGCAATCATTGCGAAAACTGGAACGGGAAAATTCACCAGGGCTATCTCAAACATATGATGTAGCAAAAATCAAGCGTTTTACAGATAATCTTCCCTTCCCGCTAACAGGTGCACAAAAGAGAGTTGTCAATGAGATTCTTGAAGATATGAAATCCCCTTATAGAATGAATAGGCTTCTACAAGGAGATGTAGGTTCAGGTAAAACCGTTGTTGCAGCTATAGCGCTATTCGCAAGCATCACTTCGGGATTCCAAGGAGCCCTCATGGTGCCTACTGAAATCCTTGCAGAGCAGCATGCTGTTTCACTCGAAGCACTGCTGTCTCCATTAGGAGTTAAGACTGCAATGCTGACAAGCTCAGTCAAAGGGAAAAAACGCAAAGTAATTCTTGAAGAGCTTAGAAGTGGAGAAATTCATGTAATCATTGGAACGCATGCGTTAATTCAGGACGAGGTGGAATTTAAGCGGCTTGGCCTTGTGATTACAGATGAGCAGCATCGGTTTGGCGTGGAACAGCGGCGAGTGCTTAGGGAAAAGGGAGAGAGTCCAGATGTTTTATTTATGACAGCAACCCCTATTCCGCGAACATTAGCGATCACCGTTTTTGGGGAAATGGATGTTTCCGTTATTGATGAAATGCCAGCTGGAAGGAAGAGCATTGAAACGTATTGGGCGAAACAGGAAATGTTAGAAAGAGTGCTCACGTTCATGGAAAAGGAACTGAGAATGGGGCGTCAGGCTTACGTCATTACTCCGCTGATTGAAGAAAGCGATAAACTTGATGTCCAGAATGCCATTGATGTCTATCAAAATCTATTTTTATACTTCCAGAATCGCTTCAAGGTGGGACTGATGCACGGGCGTCTTCCGGCTGAAGAGAAGGATTCCGTCATGAAAGCTTTCAGTGCAAACGAAATCCAAGTTCTTGTCTCCACAACCGTTGTGGAAGTTGGTGTCAATGTACCGAATGCGACACTTATGCTCATCTATGATGCAGAAAGGTTCGGCTTAGCACAGCTCCACCAGTTGAGAGGACGGGTGGGCAGGGGCAGTGAGCAGTCTTATTGCATCTTGCTCGCCGACCCGAAGAGTGAAGTTGGCAAGGAACGTATGAACATCATGACCGAAACGAATGATGGTTTTGTGGTTAGTGAAAAAGATTTGGAATTAAGAGGCCCCGGCGAGTTTTTCGGAAGGAAACAAAGCGGACTCCCGGAATTCAAGGTTGCCGACATGGTACATGACTATCGTGCACTTGAAACAGCGAGGAGCGATGCATCTGTCCTTGTTCAATCGAAGGCTTTTTGGAAAAGCTCGAAATATCAATTTCTCCGTGAATTTTTGAAAGAGTCCGGAGCGCTTTCTACGGAAAAACTAGACTGAAAAAACAAAGTATTTTGATTAGCGGTGTCTGAAAAAAGGCATTGCTTTCCCTAATATACGTTTCTTCTTGCAATCCCCTTTTATTTTATATATATTACTATTAGTACCTAGTCATAATACTGCGAATGGTAGTGATAATTCGTGAGGAAAAACAAGCGAGAGCGGCAAAGGCTGCTTGCTGAAACAATTAAAGTTAACCCGTTCGTTACGGATGAAGAGCTGGCAGAAACATTTTCTGTCAGCATACAGACAATCAGGCTAGATAGGCTTGAACTTTCCATCCCGGAATTGCGGGAACGGATAAAGAATGTTGCAGAGAAGCGATTCGAAGATGAGGTACGCTCCCTGCCAATCGAGGAAGTAATCGGGGAAATCATTGATATTGAATTAGATCATAATGCTATTTCCATTTTGGATATAAAAGCAGAGCATGTTTTCCGCCGGAATCAAATTGCAAGGGGCCACCATCTTTTTGCCCAGGCTAACTCCTTGGCAGTAGCTGTCATCAATGATGAGCTTGCACTCACGGCAAAAGCAGGAATACAATTTACGAGATCGGTTATCGAGGGTGAAAGGGTTGTTGCTAAAGCAAAGGTGACCAGCATTGACAAGGAAACCGGCAGGACATTTGTCGAGGTAAACAGCTACGTTAATAATGAGCTCGTATTCAAGGGCGATTTTCAAATGTATCGATCAAAAAATGAAAAGAATGGATGACCACCATATGAAAATAGCGATTGACAGCATGGGCGGCGACAATGCGCCAAAGGAAATAGTCCTTGGGGCAATGAGGGCTGTCAGGGAATTTAAGGATATTAAGATGATTCTTGTCGGTGATGAAGAAGAAATAGCGAAACATCTTACAAGCAATGAAAGAATTGAAATAGTACATACGAAAGAAGCAATTCTTGGTACAGACGAACCTGTCAGGGCGGTAAGGAAAAAAAAGGATGCTTCCATGGTGCTTGCGGCTAGATTAGTGGCAGAAGGGAATGCGGACGCTTGTCTTTCGGCTGGTAACACAGGTGCTCTCATGGCATCCGGCCTCTTTGTTGTCGGTCGAATCAAAGGAATTGAAAGGCCGGCGCTCGCCCCGACACTCCCGACAATCGGCGGAGAAGGATTCGTACTTCTTGATGTCGGCGCTAATGCAGATGCCAAACCAGAACACCTTCTACAGTACGCTTTGATGGGTTCTATCTATAGTCAAAAAGCTCGCGGTGTCACGCATCCAAGAGTTGGGCTCCTCAATATTGGAACAGAGGAAAAGAAAGGGAATGACCTAACCAAACAAGCTTATGCATTGTTGAAGGAAGCAGATATCAACTTTATTGGAAACATAGAGGCACGAGACCTTTTGCAAGGAGTAGCAGACGTCGCAGTTACGGATGGTTTTACCGGAAACATGATTCTGAAAACGATTGAAGGCACTGCAATGTCTGTTTTTGGGATGCTGAAAACTGCATTGACTGGCAGTATGAAGAGTAAACTCGCGGCTGCCGTGCTGAAGCCGGACTTGCGCGTTTTGAAAAATAAAATGGACTATACAGAGTATGGTGGAGCTGGTTTGTTCGGATTGAAAGCTCCGGTAATTAAGGCGCATGGATCATCTGATGCTAACGCAATTTTTAATGCAATTCGGCAGGCAAGAGAAATGGTATTACACGATGTTTCCGGCACAATCAGGGATGCTATTGAATAGATTGGAATTTTTATTAAAGTGGGGGTATGAATATGGGGAAAATTGCATTTCTGTTTCCAGGTCAAGGTTCGCAGACTGTTGGAATGGGAAAAACACTGGCACAAAGTGATCAGCGTGTGATGGGGTATTATCAAAAAGCAGATGAAGTGCTGGGATTTTCTCTTTGTGACCTTGTGTTCCATGGACCTCAAGAGAATCTAACTAGAACCATCAATGCTCAGCCTGCACTGCTTGCGACAGGCATAGCGCTTCAGCATTATTTTAGGCGTTCCGGTATTAGGCCTGATTTTGTTGCAGGGCATAGCCTTGGAGAGTATTCTGCACTTGTTGCTGCTAAAGCCTTTTCTTTTGAAGAAGGAATCCTGGCCGTCAGGAAAAGAGGCGAGCTGATGGAAGAAGCGGTACCGCACGGGGAAGGTGCAATGTCTGCCGTTCTTGGCCTGGAGAGAACCAGATTGCAGGAAGTGGTGGAGAAAGTGGATGCAGCTGGGGATCCAGTGCAGCTTGCCAACATGAATTGTCCTGGACAGATTGTTATATCCGGATCTACAACAGGGGTTAAGGAAGCAGGGGAAAAAGCAAAAGAAGCTGGAGCAAAACGAGTCATACCGCTAGATGTCAGCGGCCCGTTCCACTCATCACTCATGAAGCCTGCTGCAGAGCGTTTCGGGGAAGTGCTAGATAGCATGGATATACGTGATGCAGCTATTCCGGTCATTGCCAACGTGAATGCTTCACCAATGACCAATGCAGCTGATATAAGGGAGCTCCTTGTTCAGCAGCTCTACTCTCCGGTCTTATGGGAAGATTCTGTTGTCAAAATGATAGAATCTGGTGTAGATACTTTTATAGAATTCGGCCCAGGAAAGGTGCTATGCGGGCTTGTTAAAAAAGTGGACAGGTCAGCGAAAACATATCCTGTCTTTGATGAAGAAAGCTGCGCGTCTGCCGTGCGAGCAATTAGAGGTGAATAGGATGAAATTACATGGAAAAGCAGTGCTTGTAACAGGTGCGTCAAGGGGAATAGGTAGGGAAATTGCGCTTGAACTTGCAAGGGAAGGTGCTGATATCGCTGTTAACTATTCTGGCAGTGAACAGCGCGCAATCGAAACAGCGGAAGAAATTAAGCGGATGGGAAGGCAAGCAATTGTCGTAAAAGCGGATGTTTCCGATGCTTCCGATGTAGAAAAAATGGTGAAGGATACCATCCAGGCTTTCGGAAAATTAGATATCCTTGTAAACAACGCAGGTATTACGAGAGACAATCTTTTGATGAGGATGAAAGAGAGCGATTGGGATGATGTCATGAACATCAACCTCAAGGGCGTTTTTCTCTGCACAAAAGCGGTAACAAGGCAAATGATGAAGCAGCGCAGCGGCAGGATCATCAATATTTCATCTATTGTTGGTGTGATGGGCAATGCGGGACAGGCAAACTATGTTGCCGCTAAAGCAGGCGTTATTGGTCTAACTAAGACAGCTGCAAAAGAGCTGGCTTCGAGAGGGATTACCGTGAACGCCATTGCCCCCGGTTTTATTACAACAGACATGACGGATAAACTCCCGGATGAGGTTAAAGAAGGAATGCTGAAAACTATTCCGTTGGCAAGATTGGGAGAACCATCAGACATTGCCAAGACTGTTCTCTTCCTTGCATCCGAAGACAGCCGATACATAACTGGGCAGACTCTGCATGTTGATGGCGGAATGGTCATGTAAATTTCCGTTGCAAATTTTTTAACATTTATTATTGCTTTGCAATCTACTATAATGACTTGAGGGGAGGTGAACAAACATGGCAGACGTATTAGAACGTGTTACGAAAATTATCGTAGACCGCTTAGGTGTGGAAGAGTCCCAAGTGAATTTAGAGGCTTCTTTCAAAGACGACCTCGGCGCCGATTCCCTTGATGTAGTAGAATTGGTGATGGAACTGGAAGATGAATTCAGCATGGAAATCTCTGATGATGATGCGGAAAAAATCGGTACAGTCGGTGATGCTGTAAATTACATAAACGGCAAAATGTAATTCGGCTAATTTTTGAAGCTCCGTTCCTTAACGGGGCTTTCTTCTATTTAAATGAAAGGAAGGAATATTTTGTTTTAAAAAATGTTAAGGTTTTTTTGCGTTTAGGTGGTTATTTTTTGTAAACTTACAGTAGTGTGTAAATTTTGAGCAAGGTGGAGTCATAATGCGCTATTCCGGAAGGGAAAAAGAACGAAAATCAATTCGAGCAATAGAACTGAAATTTAAAGAATTTCAAGATGCACTCGGTTTGAAATTTAATAATGAAAAACTTTTGAAGCAGGCTTTCACGCATTCATCCTATGTGAATGAGCATCGGCGCAAACCATATGAGGATAACGAGAGGCTAGAATTTCTCGGTGATGCTGTGTTGGAATTGACAGTTTCCCGATTCTTATTCATGAAATATCCAATGATGAGCGAAGGAGAACTGACGAAACTCAGGGCAGCGGTAGTTTGTGAACCTTCTCTTGTCTCTTTTGCAAATGAACTGTCATTCGGCAAGTTTATCCTTCTTGGAAAAGGGGAGGAAATGACAGGAGGGCGCTCACGTCCCGCATTGCTTGCCGACGTGTTTGAAGCATTTATTGGAGCGCTTTATCTTGATCAGGGAATTGACATAGTAACAGCTTTTCTAAAGAAAGTGGTTTTCCCTAAAATTGATGCGGGTGCTTTTTCTCATGTGATGGATTTCAAAAGTCAGCTGCAAGAGCTAGTACAACGAGACGGGACCGGTGTGCTCGTATACAAGATCATGGAAGAGACGGGACCGGCGCACAATAGAGTGTTTGAATCGAGAGTTACATTGGACGGAAGAGAGCTGGGAACAGGCAAGGGCCGTTCGAAAAAAGAAGCAGAACAGCATGCTGCCCAAAAGGGGCTTGAGAAATTAAAAGCGCATATGGAAACCGTTGCGTCGCCCAATAAACAACAGGAAGCTGAATGACAAAGGGGGGATCGCAGTGTATTTAAAGCGGCTGGATGTTATAGGGTTTAAATCTTTTGCTGAAAGGGTCGCTGTTGAGTTTGTTCCAGGTGTTACTGCCGTAGTCGGTCCAAACGGCAGTGGGAAGAGCAATATCACAGATGCAGTTCGCTGGGTTTTGGGAGAACAATCGGCCAAATCACTCCGAGGTGCAAAGATGGAGGACATCATTTTTGCAGGCAGTGATTCAAGGAAAGCGCTGAATTTTGCCGAGGTTACCTTAACGCTTGATAATGAGGACCAGGCGCTTCCGCTTGAATATAATGAAGTCAGCGTAACAAGGAGAGTCTATCGTTCTGGAGACAGTGAGTATTTAATCAACGGGAGAACTTGCCGATTAAAGGATATTATCGACCTTTTCATGGACTCTGGTCTTGGGAGAGAAGCCTTCTCTATCATCAGCCAAGGGAAGGTAGAGGAGATCCTTAATAGTAAACCGGAAGACAGACGGACTATTTTCGAAGAAGCTGCAGGGGTCCTTAAATATAAGACAAGGAAGAAAAAAGCGGAATCAAAGCTTTTGGAAACACAGGAGAACTTGAACAGGGTCTCTGATATCCTCCATGAGCTTGAATCCCAAGTAGAACCTTTAAAAATGCAGGCATCCATTGCCCGTGATTATCTGGCGCAAAAAGAGGAACTTGAGAGAATTGAAGTTGCGCTCACTGCTTATGAAATTGAAGAGCTTCACGAAAGATGGAAGGCATTGTCGGATGAACTGGAAGACAACAGGAAAAAAGAGTTGGCAATGTCATCGGAATTGCAGAAAAAAGAGGCCGAAATAGAGCAGTACCGGGACCAGTTAACAGCTCTTGATGAGTCGGTCAGCAACCTTCAAAATGTCTTGCTTGCGACAAGTGAAGAGCTGGAAAAGCTTGAAGGTAGAAAGGAAGTCTTAAAAGAACGGAAGAAAAATGCATCTCAAAATAGAGAGCAGCTAGAAAAAAACATATTAGAAATAACAGGTAAAACAAAAATACTCCAAGCTGATGCAAAAAGCCAGGAAAACACCCTTCAGTTGTTGGAGAGAGAAACACGTAAACTGGAAGAAAGCTTGCGTAAGAAATTGGAGGAGCATAAATTATACAGCGAAGATATCGAATCCAAAATCGATTCGCTGAAGAGTGAGTATATCGATCTCTTAAATCGCCAGGCAAGTGCAAGAAATGAACTTGCATTGATTGACCGGCAATTGGGGCAGGATGATGCTAAAAGTGCAAGGCTGAAAGAAGAAAACGCTAAGTTCCTTGAAAGCAGGGAGGATATTGGCAATAAAAAGGAAGCGTTAACTGCAAAGCTCCATAAAACTTCAAAAGAGTTAGCAGTTCAGGCAAGTCGTTATCGTGACGGTCAGGAAAAACTTCAAAAGCTCAAGCTGCGTTGTGAAGAACAGGAAAACACCTTATACAAAGCATATCAGTTCCTCCAACAAACAAAGTCGAGGAAAGAGGCCCTTGAAGATATGCAGGAAGATTATTCAGGGTTTTTCCAGGGAGTGAAGGAAGTCCTGAAAGCGCGAGGGAAGAAACTTGATGGGATAGAAGGGGCTATTGCTGAGCTAGTGAAGGTTCCTAAAGAAATGGAAACCGCTTTGGAAACTGCGCTGGCAGGTGCGATGCAGCATATTGTGGTGGAGAAAGAAGAAAATGCCCGTGCCGCAATTGCATACTTGAAAAAGGAATCCTTTGGCAGGGCGACTTTCCTTCCACTCTCTGTTATTCGCGGTAAAGCAATCGCTTCATCGATGCTCATGACGATTGCCTCTCATCCTTCCTACATTGGCTGTGCAGCCGACCTTATTGAATATGACCATCGTTATGAGAATATTATGAAGAACCTGCTTGGCAATGTGGTGATTGCTAAAGATTTGAAAGGTGCGAATGAGATCGCTCGTCTTCTTCAATACCGCAGCAGGGTGGTCACGCTTGATGGCGACGTTGTAAATCCAGGTGGATCTATGTCTGGCGGTGCAGTGAAGCAAAAGTCATCATCGCTTTTAAGTCGAAAAAGCGAGCTTGAAGAGCTGAAGGCAAAGCTTTCTGATATGGAATCAAAAACGGCAGTGCTCGAAAACTCTGTCAAAAAGACAAAGGCAGCACTGTCGGAAATGGAAGAGTCGCTTGACGCTATGAGAAAAGCGGGAGAAATGCTCAGGATGGAAGAACAGGAAGCGAAGAGCGGCCTGCGCGAAGTGGAAATAGAAGAGCGAAATATCAATGACAGGCTCGCTGTCTATGATTCGGAAAAGAAGCAAGTCGACCAGGATAGAAAAAGCCAGCATGCTAGAAAAGAATCGCTTAAGAGTGAATTAGAAAAAGTCAGTGAGGAAATCAGCAGGCTTGATAAGGAAATTAATAGGCTGACTGAAAGAAAGAATACAAATTCCGCTTCAAAGGAAACAACTGCTGCCGAAATAAGCGAACTAAAGATCGGTCTTACGGCTAAAAGAGAGCAGCTCCACGCACTCAGCGAAAAACATGATTATACGCTCGCTGAACTGGATAATCACCAATCTAAGCTTGATTCTATGACGGAGGATCTCAACTTTTTGCGTCTTGAGATGCAAGACAGCTTTTCAGGTGAAAACACGCTTGAAGAAGCCGCGAAAAATAAGCTGCGTGATAAGAACAATACAATTGAACTAATCGCAGAAAGAAGAAAAGAACGTGTTGCTCTGCAATCGAAGCTGGAAGAAAGTGAAATTGAGGGGAAAGAACTTAAGCGGCAGTATAGAGGCATGACGGAGATTTTGAAGGACGAAGAAGTAAAAATCAACAGGCTGGAAGTGGAACTTGATAACCGTATTGCCCATCTCCGGGAGGAATATTTACTATCATATGAAGCAGCAAGAGAACAATATCCGCTGCAAATTCCTCCGGATGATGCCAGAAGAAAGGTCAGGCTAATCAAGCTGGCAATCGAGGAGCTTGGACCTGTAAACCTTGGGGCGATTGACGAGTACGAGAGAATCTCTGGACGTTATGAATTTCTTCTTGGACAAAGAGAAGATTTACAGGAAGCGAAGGATACGCTGTTTACTGTAATAGGGGAAATGGATGAAGAAATGAGGAGTCGGTTTAGCCATACTTTCAAAGAAATTCGCTCTCACTTCGATCCTGTATTCAGGTCGCTGTTCGGTGGAGGAAGAGCGGATTTAAAGCTGACCAACCCAGACGATTTGCTGAATACCGGAGTGGAGCTTGTTGCACAGCCACCAGGGAAAAAACTGCAAAACCTTGGTCTGTTATCCGGCGGAGAACGCGCGTTGACTGCAATCGCTTTGCTTTTTTCCATTCTTAAAGTCCGCCCTGTACCTTTTTGTATACTTGATGAAGTGGAAGCTGCGCTAGATGAGGCTAACGTTTCAAGGTTCAGTCAATACTTAAAAGGGTACAGCGGTGAAACGCAGTTCATCGTTATTACACATAGAAAAGGAACAATGGAAGGTGCGGATGTTCTGTATGGTGTGACAATGCAGGAAAGCGGAGTATCTAAGGTTGTTTCTGTAAGACTCGAAGAAACGAAGGAACTGGTAAAAAACTAACAAATAGGGGTAGTGATCGTTTTGAGTTTTTTTAAGAAATTGAAAGAGAAGATTACACATCAGACAGAAAGTGTAACAGATAAATTTAAGGATGGACTGACAAAAACCCGGAATAGTTTCTCTGGCCGCATGAATGACCTTGTCGCACGTTACCGCAAAGTGGATGAGGATTTTTTCGAAGAACTGGAAGAGATACTGATCCAGGCAGACGTTGGATTTGACACGGTAATGGAATTGATCGAGGAACTGAAAATGGAAGTCAAACGCAGGAATATTAAGGATTCCTCGGAGGTTAAGTCTGTCATTTCAGAGAAGCTTGTGGAAATCTATAATGGGAACGAAAAGGAAGATTCCAGCCTGCGGTACGGGAAAGATGGCCTTACAGTTATCTTGTTTGTTGGAGTGAATGGTGTAGGAAAAACAACAACAATCGGCAAGCTTGCACATCGTTTTAAATCAGATGGAAAGTCTGTTATGATGGCCGCCGGAGACACTTTCCGCGCAGGTGCAATCGACCAGTTGGAAGTGTGGGGCGAGCGTGTGGGCGTTCCGGTTATTAAGCAAGCAGAAGGTTCAGATCCAGCGGCAGTTATGTATGATGCAATCAGAGCAGCTAAATCTAGGGGGGCGGATATTTTGCTCTGCGATACGGCTGGAAGACTGCAGAATAAAGTGAATTTGATGAAGGAGCTTGAAAAAGTCAAACGTGTTATTGAGCGGGAAGTACCTGGCGCACCACATGAGGTTTTGCTCGTTCTTGATGCCACAACAGGTCAGAATGCTCTTATTCAGGCGAAAACTTTCAAAGAAGCGACAGACGTGAGCGGCATCGTATTGACAAAGCTGGACGGAACCGCAAAGGGCGGTATCGTGCTCGCGATTCGAAAAGAACTGAACATTCCTGTGAAATATGTAGGGCTTGGTGAAAAAATGGATGATCTCCAGCAATTTGATGCGGATCGGTATGTATATGGTTTGTTCGCTGATGCAATCGAGGAAGAAGCGGAATAGCCCCTTGTTGCCTTGACATAGGAAGATTTCGTGTGTACACTATTTTTATGTAAAGGAATTTCACTTAACACGGGGGTGCAATATGCTTGAAAAAACGACCCGTATCAATTATCTATACGATTTTTATCAGGCATTGCTGACTCCTAAACAGCGAAGCTATATGTCCCTATATTATCTTGATGATTACTCTCTCGGTGAAATTGCGGATGAGTATGATGTCAGCAGGCAGGCAGTCTACGACAATATCAAGCGGACAGAGGCAATGCTGGAGGAATACGAGGAAAAACTTCGTCTTTTCAGGAGATTTGAAGACAGAAACATAATCCTTCAAAGCATGAAGGAAAACCTTGAAGCTGGCGGCAGCCGGGCAGAGCTTCTCGGGATGCTGGAAGCGCTGGAGAAACTAGATTAGGAGGCGGCAAATATGGCATTCGAAGGATTGGCCGACCGACTGCAAAGCACCATGCAAAAAATCCGCGGGAAGGGCAAGGTTTCCGAAGCGGATGTGAAAGAAATGATGCGTGAAGTCCGTCTGGCCCTGCTTGAGGCAGACGTCAATTTTAAAGTGGTGAAAGAATTTGTCAAGAAGGTAAGTGAGCGTGCAGTTGGACAGGAAGTGATGAAAAGTCTGACTCCTGGTCAACAAGTCATCAAAGTGGTTAAGGAAGAACTAACCGAACTGATGGGCGGGGAACAAAGCAGGATTGCTGTTTCTAATAGACCACCGACAGTCATTATGATGGTTGGGCTTCAAGGTGCGGGTAAAACAACAACTACTGGCAAGCTTGCCAATCTCCTTCGCAAGAAGTACAACCGAAAGCCACTGTTAGTAGCTGGAGATATTTACAGGCCAGCTGCTATCAAACAGCTGGAAACGTTGGGCAAACAGCTGAGCATGCCTGTCTTTTCTCTCGGTGACAAAATCAGCCCTGTGGAGATTGCGAGACAGGCCTTGGAAAAAGCGAAAGAAGACCACCACGATTATGTTCTCATTGATACTGCCGGAAGGCTTCATGTTGATGAAAAGCTGATGGATGAGCTAAAAGACATTAAAGAATTGGCAAAGCCAGACGAAATTTTTCTAGTGGTGGATGCCATGACTGGGCAAGATGCCGTCAATGTTGCTCAAAGCTTTAATGAACAGCTTGGCGTTACGGGCGTAGTCCTTACAAAACTTGATGGAGACACTCGTGGGGGGGCGGCGCTCTCTATTCGTTCCGTGACAAATACCCCAATTAAATTTGTCGGTTTAGGCGAGAAGCTGGATGCTCTTGAGGCGTTCCACCCAGAAAGGATGGCGTCAAGAATCCTTGGAATGGGAGATGTCATGACGCTGATTGAAAAAGCGCAGGCGAACGTGGATGAAGAGAAGGCGAAAGAGCTCGAAAAGAAAATGAGAACAGCAAGCTTTACTCTTGACGACTTCCTTGACCAGCTAGGACAAGTGCGGCAAATGGGTCCGCTAGACGAACTTTTGAAAATGATGCCTGGTGCGAACAAGATTAAAGGGATGAACAACCTGCAAATCGATGAAAAGCAAATCTCGCATGTTGAGGCAATCATTCAGTCAATGACAAGCGATGAAAAAACCCACCCGGAAATCATTAACGCAAACAGACGGAAGCGGATTGCCAAAGGGAGCGGTACAAGCATCCAAGAAGTCAACAGACTTTTAAAGCAGTTTGAGGACATGAAAAAAATGATGAAGCAAATGACTGGATTCCAGCAAAAAGGGAAGAAAAAAGGATTTAAGCTTCCATTCAACCCTTTTTAAGGTGATTTAACTCGTTCATTCTGTCCCGGAAGTAATATTTTTTTAACGTGTAAAGAAAAAAACCTTTACAACCTAAAGCAGATTTGTTATTATTCTATCTTGTGTGAAACTATTCGGAGGTGCTTATTTAAAATGGCAGTAAAAATTCGTTTAAAACGTATGGGAGCAAAAAAATCTCCTTTCTATCGTATTGTAGTAGCTGATTCCCGTTCACCACGTGACGGACGCTTCATCGAGACAGTTGGAACTTACAACCCTGTTGCTAATCCAGCAATTGTTGAAATCAACGAAGAGCGTGCTCTTGAGTGGATGCAGAACGGTGCGAAACCATCTGACACAGTCCGCAACTTGTTCTCAAACGAAGGCATCATGGAAAAATTCCATAATGCTAAACATAGTAAGTAATAGTGAATAGTATGAAGGAATTAATTGAGACGATCGTGAAGCCTCTCGTCGAATTTCCAGAGGACGTTAGAGTGAGCTCCCAAGAGGAGGATCACCGTATCATCTATCAACTTTCCGTCAATAAGAGTGATATGGGAAAAGTCATCGGAAAACAGGGGCGCGTGGCAAAGGCAATCAGAACCGTTGTATACGCAGCAGGATCATCACAGGCTAAAAAAATATTCCTTGAAATAGTTGAATAAGTTCCAGGGGGCTTTCTCCTGAACAGAAAAAATGGAGGGGAAACCCTCCGTTTTTTCTATTTAATGACATCTTCCTTTATAATGAATATGGAATGGAATCAAGAGTTTGGCATGGATGGGGAGGAATGAACGTGAAAGTGCTTCAAACGGTCATTGTGAAACAGGTCCTGACAGAGAATAGCAGGAACAAACTGCTTGATCAATACGTTGGGCGGAAGCGGCAGCTAAAGAAGGAGTGCGAACAGTTGAAGTTTGAAAGCAAACGCCTTGAAAAGACGAGGAAATTCCCGCCGGAAAGCCTTAAAAGGCATTTTGACCATGAGATTCGAATCCATATGGAAAAAATAAAACTGCTGGAGTTCCAAATCGAACAGCTCCATATTCTCTCGATAGGAAGTGAGCTAAAAGAAGCCGAACTCCAGGGAATTGTGGAAGTCAATGAAGGGGACAATTGGGATGAGTTTTTGGCAGGTAAAACAGTTGTGGTGAAAGACGGCATCGTAACCGAAATACGCGAGAGGTGATAGTGATGGAAAAATGGCTGAATATCGGGAAGATTGTTAATACTCACGGGATCAAAGGGGAAGTTAGAGTGATTTCCAGGACGGACTTTCCTGAAGAAAGGTATCGGAGTGGAAATAAACTTTACTTATTCCTGCCTAGCGAAAAAAAACCAATGGAACTGATTGTAACGAATCATAGGAAACATAAAAATTTTGATTTGCTGTTATTTGAAGGTTATGGAAATGTAAATGATGTTGAGAAGTTTCGAGATGGCATACTGAAGGTTCCTTCGAGTGATAGGGGGACACTTAAAGAAGGTGAATACTACTTTCAAGACATCATTGGCTGTACGGTTTCCACTCTTGAGGGTGCAACGCTCGGGAAGGTTTCGGAAATACTGACACCTGGAGCAAATGACGTTTGGGTTGTGAAGGGAAATGGCGGGAAGGATATACTGATTCCCTATATTGAAGATGTTGTAAGGAAAGTAGACGTAAAAACCAAGGAAATTTTCATCGAGCCGATGGAGGGACTTCTTCCGTGATGAAGATAAATGTGCTGTCCATTTTTCCGGAAATGTTTGAAGGCGTTCTTGGACACTCGATCTTAAACAAAGCGAGAGAAAAAGGCGCTGTGGAATACAGTCTTGTTAACTTTAGAGAATATGCCGATAACCGGCATAAAACAGTCGATGACTATCCATACGGCGGAGGAGCGGGCATGGTATTGAAGCCACAGCCGATTTTTGATGCTGTTGATGACTTGGTAAAGAATGCTGAGGGAAAGAAACCGCGCGTTATTCTCATGTGTCCCCAGGGGGAGCGCTATACGCAGCGAAAGGCAGAAGAACTAGCGCAGGAAAATCATTTAATTTTCATCTGCGGTCATTATGAAGGATATGATGAAAGAATTCGGGAACATCTTGTGACAGATGAAATATCCATCGGTGATTACGTTTTAACAGGTGGAGAGCTAGGTGCGATGGTCGTAATCGATAGTGTTGTTCGCCTTTTGCCTGGTGTCCTAGGCAAAGAAGAATCCCATATTCAGGATTCGTTCAGCACAGGATTGTTAGAGCACCCTCATTACACTCGGCCAGCGGATTTCAGGGGAATGAAAGTGCCGGATGTTCTCGTTTCCGGAAACCACAAACATATTGACGAATGGCGGATGAGGGAATCACTTAGAAGGACATTTGAACGCAGGCCAGACTTGTTAGAAACATTTCAACTGCCGGAAATGCAAAAAAAATGGCTGGAAGAGTTTAAAAAACAATGATGAAGCTGTTGCAGGAAGCCTTTCTTTGTGGTATGATATTTTTTGTGGCTCGGCCTTGATGCTAGAGCTTTATAACGATGTTCCGCTGCACCAAGTGATGCAAGAGCATCCGTAGGAGGAGTTGAAAACGATGCAACAATTGATTGAAGAAATCACAAAAGACCAGCTTCGAGCAGATTTGCCATCGTTCCGCCCTGGTGATACTGTACGTGTACACGTAAAAGTTATCGAGGGAACACGCGAACGTATCCAGATCTTCGAAGGTGTTGTCATCAAACGCCGTGGCGGCGGAATCAGCGAAACATTCACAGTCCGTAAGATTTCTTATGGTGTGGGTGTTGAACGTACATTCCCTGTTCACACACCAAAAATTGCGAAACTTGAAGTACTTCGCCGTGGTAAAGTACGTCGTGCGAAGCTTTACTACCTACGCAGCTTGCGTGGTAAAAAAGCACGTATCAAAGAAATTCGCTAAGAAAAATGATCAAAAAAGGAGCTGCTTGTTCAAGCAAGCTCCTTTTTCTTAGGAAAAAAGAACGATGCAAGCCAATTAACCGCTCTAGGGGTTTAACTGGCGAAAAATCTGTTAATAAATCAATGTGTTATACTTAATTCCTAGATTGGTGGGGAGAGAATGGCGAAAAACAAAAGTGAATTGTGGGAATGGATAAAGGCGCTATTAATAGCAGTTGTACTTGCAGCTGTTATAAGGTATTTTCTTTTTGCGCCCATAGTAGTTGATGGCCTTTCCATGATGCCGACACTTCATGACCAAGACCGAATGATTGTCAACAAACTTAGCTATAAAATTGGTGAACCCGAAAGGTTCGATATTATCGTCTTTCATGCACCCGAAAACAAAGATTACATAAAGAGAGTGATTGGTTTGCCCGGCGATACTGTAGAGTATAAAGATGATACACTATATATTAATGGGAAAGCATACGAAGAACCTTATTTGGAAAAGTATAAGAAAGAAGCACTAGACGGTCCATTAACTGATCCATTTACATTAGAGGAGAAAATTGGCAGAAAAACGGTGCCGGAGGGACACCTTTTTGTGATGGGGGATAATCGCCGCTTCAGTAAGGATAGCAGGCATATTGGAACAGTTCCAATGAAGAAAGTGCTTGGGAAGACGAGCATAATTTATTGGCCGATAAGTGATATTCGGTCTGTCAATCAGTGATGGCGCTTAGCTGACTCCTATTTTCATAAGGGGAAAGCAGGCGCTTGATATTTTTTAGGACGGTGAGTATACATGACAATACAATGGTTTCCTGGACATATGGCAAAAGCAAGAAGGGAAGTAACAGAGAAGCTTAAGCTTGTTGATATTATTTTTGAATTGGTAGATGCAAGAATTCCTCAATCTTCCAGGAATCCGATGATTGATGAAATCATCCAGCATAAACCGAGGATCGTACTGCTTAATAAAGCTGACATGGCTGATAGGGATGTAACAGCCCAATGGATCAAGTATTTTAATGATCAAGGCATTACCGCCTTAGCAATCAATTCTCAGGCTGGGACAGGCTTAAAACAAATTGTGACGGAAGCAAAAAAGCTTTTGGCTGAAAAATTTGACCGGCTCAGGTCAAAAGGTGTCAAGGCGAGGGCTATTAGAGCAATGATCGTTGGTATTCCAAATGCCGGGAAGTCTACGCTGATTAATCGGCTAGCTGGAAAGAATTTGGCTAAGACAGGGAATATGCCTGGTGTTACGAAGGCACAACAGTGGATAAAAGTGGGCAAAGAACTCGAGTTATTAGATACGCCGGGTATTCTTTGGCCGAAATTTGAAGACCAAGAGGTTGGTTTAAAGCTTGCTGTCACTGGTGCCATCAAGGACGCAATCCTTAATTTGCAGGATGTAGCAGTGTATGCGATAAGATTCCTAGATGAACACTATCCTGGCCGTCTTGAAGACCGCTATGAAGTTGATCTCATATCGGAAGAAATTGCTGAAGTTTTTGATGCTATTGGCGGGTCCAGAGGCGCGAAGATGTCAGGTGGAGAGACAGATTATGATAAAGTGGCTGAACTTGTAATTAGAGATTTAAGAGGCGAAAAGCTAGGTGCTGTTTCCTTTGAGAGACCACTTAATAAGAACAGTGCAGAATAATTCTTTGGGCCCGTATAACGGGCCTTTATTATGATGATAAAACTGCCGATACATATAAAAAGCGATGTGTATGGAGAGGAATAAGGCAAAATGAAATTGACGATCGAAGAGATTGGAAAGCGTCTTGCGGGGAATTCAGACCCTGACTCGGAATTTATCAGGGAAATTAGCCAAGATGAACGGGCAGGTGTCCAACGTGTGCTGAAAAAATGGATGAAGCTCCGGGAGCTTGAAAAACATCAAAATGAAAAGTTTCTCGAAATGTCTCAATTCGAATTAGATTTAAGGAATAAAGGTTATAGGAACATTGCGGGAATCGATGAAGCTGGTAGAGGTCCTCTAGCAGGTCCTGTTGTGGCTGCAGCCGTAATCTTACCGGAACAGTTCTTTCTGCCAGGCATTGATGATTCGAAGAAATTGACCAAGGTAAAGCGGGAATCATTTTGTAAGATAATCAAGGAGAAAGCTGTAGCGTGGGGAGTCGGAATTGTGAGCCCTGCAGAAATAGACTGCATCAACATTTTGAATGCGGCTAAGAAAGCTATGGTCCAAGCTGTAGGTAATCTTGAAGTTGTTCCAGACTTTCTGTTAATCGATGCGGTGCAGATTGCTACACCATACCCTTATGAAGCATTGATCAAAGGGGATGCAAGAAGTGTTTCCATTGCTGCTGCATCTATTATCGCAAAGGTAACACGGGACAATCTGATGGAGGAGCTTGATGCTCTGCATCCAAAGTATGGTTTTGCTAAAAATCAAGGCTATGGAACGCAAGAACATATTGATGCTATCAAAAAGTACGGGATTACATCATTTCATCGAAAAAGCTTTGAACCAGTAAAATCATTAGTGGCAGACTAATTTAGGGGGATAAAGAGATGGAGATTCAGTTTGGAATAGGTTCCTTCCTTGGCAGTCAAAATCAGTGCAATAAAGCGCCTAGTCTCCATTCAGGTCAGATGGTCTATGCAAAAATAGCAAAGCTTTTTCCCGGGCAAAAGGCTCTTGTTATGATTGGGGGCCAAACGATCATAGCGAGGGTGGAAGCGCAGCTTTCTGCAGGGCAAGATTATTGGTTTAAGGTAGACCGGAGCAATGGAGAAATTCGTTTAAGAATTGTTAGCGGCAATAATACGATTCTGAGCAGCCTGCCCTCTGAAATGCTCTCAGAGCTATCCTTGCCGGCGGGAAAAGGAAGTGAGGAACTCATTCGGTGTTTCCTTCGTAATAAACTACCAATATCAAGTGAAACTGTTATTTTTGGTAAAGAAATGGTGATAAACGGAAAATTTGGAACTACCGATGACGTTCTGAAAACGATGAAATGTCTATTGGATCGTGCGCTTCCCCTTAAGCAAGAGGTCTTTTCTGCGGTCCATCAAGCCATGAAGGGCAAAAACCTCATAGAACTGTTACAGGAACTAAGAGAGGCTGTCAGAGGATCAGCGTATGAGCCGAGGGTTGGCCAAATAAATGATAGATTGATCAACCATCCTCCATATAAAGGGGATCAGGTTTATCGGAGAAATCCAATAGGTGCTAGCTTGATAAAGGCAATATCAGGACAAGAAGCGCCTTTATTTCCCATAGATTCAGAACGTTTTTCCTTGATGGGCAGGATACGCAGTGAACTAATGGCAGGCCGGTTAGAAGACGTGCTTCAAATTTTGCAAGAGAATCATCATAAAGGCAATAAACCAATTTACCTTGAAAAACAAGATTTGCAACTTTGGCAAACGAGGATTACTGATAGTGACTCTCTCCGTTTTAATAATATTGAAGCTAGGCATTCGTTAATAGCAGAAAACGACAATATTGCTTTAATCAATGAGGAAGCGGAGTATATACAAGAGGCTGCGAAAGTTCCGTTGGAAAACCTCCATGCAGGGGAATTAGCATCGAAGATAAAAGGGGTCTTGGCAACTATAGGCTATTTGCACAAACATACATTACCTGAAATAGCCGGGGCAGAATCCAGGATGGCACAAACAAACTTGAAAACGGAACTGTTCCAACTTCTTTCAAGCAACCCTCCGCAAGGAATAAAGGAGTCAGCCGAAGCTTGTTACGAAAAGATAGTTGGTTTGCAGCTCCTAAGTGAGGATGGTCCAATCCAACAAATGTGCTTTCAGCTGCCGTTTCCTTTGCCAGGAAACCATAGTGGTGTCACGATGCAGTGGAGCGGGAAAAAAAGAGAGGATGGTTCCATTGATCCTGGCTATTGCAGTGTCTCATTTTATTTAAGGCTCGAACATTTGGGTGACACGATGATAGATATGCAGGTGCAGAACCATATAGTCGGACTGACGGTATACAACGAAAGAGACTTAGGGGATGCAGCGATCCCTTATATAAAATTATTGAAAAATGCACTATCGCAAAATCATTATAAATTATCTTCTGTAAAATTTAGAACTACGAGCAGTGATGCTGTAAACGGGGAGCGAATGAATACCGAACATCTTATGCACAAAGAAAAGTATAGTGGGGTGGATTTGAAAATATGAAGGAAAAAGGGTGCAAAGAGGACATAATGGCCGCTGTGGCTCTAGGTTATACGCCTGGAACTGAGGATGCTCCAAAAATCTTGGCATCCGGAAAGGCGCTTGTAGCTGATAATATCATTGAGACAGCCAAAAAAAACCATATTCCTATTAAAAAAGATAGCAGTCTAGTAGAGCTTTTGAGCCAACTCAATATCAATGAAAATATACCGGAAGAACTTTATGAGGCTGTTGCAGAGGTATTCGCCTTTATATATAGGTTGGATAGAAGGGCTGGCAATGAGAAAACGGTATATCAGAATAACGGAAATCCTCCGTTTCATCATACTTGAATATTGAAAAAGCCTCAACAATTAAATCTTATTGGTAGACAATGATTATATCATTATATACAATGAAAGCGCAGTCTATTTTAAATATTGAATCGAGAGAGCTGTCGGTTGCAAAATAGCGAAAGCATTTCAAGCTTTTAAGCAGCGGCGCTTTTCTATGACAGGAGGATGGGACATGAATATCCATGAGTATCAGGGAAAAGAGATCCTCAGAAGATATGGGGTAACTGTACCAAATGGAAAAGTCGCTTTTTCCGTGGAAGAAGCGGTAGAAGCAGCAAAAGAACTTGGCACCCAAGTGTGTGTCGTCAAAGCACAAATCCATGCTGGGGGTAGGGGAAAAGCAGGCGGTGTTAAAGTCGCCAAGAATCTTGAAGAAGTACGTACATATGCAAGTGAAATCCTTGGCAAAACGCTTGTCACTCATCAGACAGGACCTGACGGCCAGGAGGTCAAACGCCTGCTGATAGAAGAAGGCTGTGACATCAAGAAAGAATACTACGTAGGATTAGTCCTCGATCGCGCAACTTCAAGGGTCGTCCTGATGGCTTCTGAAGAAGGCGGTACGGAAATTGAAGAAGTGGCAGAAAAAACACCGGAGAAAATCTTTAAAGAAGAAATCGATCCGGTTATCGGCCTTTCTCCATTCCAGGCTCGCAGAATCGCTTTTAATATCAATATTCCAAAAGAACTGGTAAATCAGGCTGTTAAATTTATGATGGGCCTATACCGTGCATATATGGAAAAAGACTGTTCAATCGCGGAAATCAACCCGCTTGTTGTTACTGGAGACGGCAAGGTGATGGCACTTGATGCGAAATTGAACTTTGATGATAATGCGCTATTCCGTCAGAAAGATATCCTAGAATACAGGGATCTGGAGGAAGAGGATCCAAAAGAAGTGGAAGCATCTAAATACGATTTAAGCTATATCTCCCTTGATGGAAATATCGGTTGCATGGTGAACGGTGCCGGTCTTGCGATGGCGACGATGGATATCGTTAAGCATTATGGCGGAGATCCTGCAAACTTCCTTGATGTTGGGGGCGGTGCTACTGCAGAAAAAGTAACCGAAGCTTTCAAAATTATTTTATCCGATTCGAACGTGAAAGGAATCTTTGTCAATATCTTTGGCGGAATCATGAAATGCGATGTTATCGCGACAGGTGTCGTCGAAGCTGCCAAGCAAATTGGCCTAGAAGTTCCGCTCGTAGTACGACTTGAAGGTACAAATGTCGAAATCGGCAAGAAAATTTTGAACGAATCCGGCCTTAATATCATTGCAGCCGAATCCATGGCGGACGGCGCCCAAAAAATCGTCTCGCTGGTAAAATAAGTAATAAAATGCAGGCATATATAGTCCTGCGCCCAGCCAAGGAAGGAGAATAGAACGTGAGCGTATTTATCAATAAGGATACAAAAGTTATTGTCCAGGGTATTACTGGATCTACAGCCCTGTTCCATACAAAACAAATGCTTGAATACGGTACGAAGATAGTTGCAGGTACAACCCCTGGAAAAGGCGGGCAGGAAGTGGAAGGCGTTCCTGTTTTCAATACCGTCAAAGAAGCAGTAGAAGCAACTGGTGCCACTGCATCGGTCATTTATGTTCCTGCGCCGTTTGCAGCAGATGCAATCATTGAGGCCGTCGATGCGGAGCTTGACCTCGCCATCTGTATCACAGAGCACATTCCGGTCCTTGACATGGTGAAAGTGAAACGGTACATGGAAGGCAAGAAGACACGCCTTGTAGGTCCTAACTGCCCAGGCGTTATCACTCCAGAAGAGTGCAAAATTGGTATCATGCCTGGCTACATCCATACAAAAGGGCATGTTGGTGTAGTTTCCCGTTCTGGAACTTTGACTTACGAAGCGGTACATCAATTAACCCAAGCTGGAATCGGACAGACAACCGCAGTAGGAATCGGCGGAGACCCTGTTAACGGTACAAACTTCATCGACGTTCTCAAAGCTTTTAACGAAGACCCTGAAACTTATGCTGTCATCATGATCGGCGAAATCGGCGGAACAGCAGAAGAAGAAGCTGCAGAATGGGTTAAAGCAAATATGACAAAACCTGTTGTAGGCTTTATCGGCGGACGCACTGCACCTCCAGGAAAGCGTATGGGCCATGCTGGTGCCATCATTTCAGGAGGTAAAGGAACAGCAGACGAAAAAATCCGTGTCATGAATGAATGTGGAATCAAAGTTGCTGACACTCCATCCGTAATGGGTGAAACTCTGATTGAAGTATTAAAAGAAAAAGGGCTTTACGACAAGTGTAAAACCCACTAATTTCTTATTTGGAACAGTCCCTCTTTTGAGGGACTGTTTGGCTTGGTTTTATCTATATTGATAATAAGGAGGCCGTCTAGTGCACGATTGGAATAGAAAACTAATTTTGCTGGCACATATAAAAGGAGTAAGCTGGAAAGCAATTTGGCGCACAATGAAGGAAGAAAGTGAATTTCGGCATATAGAAACATTTTCCCCCAATGCTGTCCCCCTAAGCGAAATCCTCGCCAACTATGAAGAAAACCACATCGAAGTAATCACCATCTTTGATAAAAAGTATCCAAAGCAACTGAAAACGATTTATCAACCACCATGGGTGCTCTTCGCAAAAGGCAATCTATCCATGCTTGAAGATACCTTTCTTTTAGGGGTGGTAGGCAGCAGAAATGCAAGCTGCTATGCTAACAAAGCGTTAGCGCGAGTCCTCCCGGGTATTATAGAAGCCAAAGGAAGCATTGTCAGCGGCCTTGCCAGAGGTGTAGATACAATTGCCCATAAAGAGACAATAAGACTGGGTGGAAAGACTATTGCAGTGATCGCAGGCGGTTTTCAGCACATTTATCCTAAGGAAAACAAGGGGTTGGCTGAGTATATGATGCAAAAGCATTTGCTGTTGTCTGAGTATCCTCCAGATACAAGGCCGGAAAAGTGGCATTTTCCGCAGCGAAACAGAATTATCAGCGGCCTCTCAAGAGGAGTATTGGTAGTCGAAGCCGGAAGGAGAAGTGGCTCCCTTATTACCGCCGATTTTGCACTCTCTGAAGGAAGAGAAGTTTTTGCCATTCCGGGTACCATTGATGATGCACGCTCGCTTGGAGCAAACTGGCTTATTCAGCAAGGTGCGAAGCTTGTAGCAAGCCATGACGATATACTGGAAGAAATAAAATTATAGTGATACTTTTTTTCCGTAAATCCCCTAAGTTTTGAGTCGGTTTGAAAGAAATTGTTACAAAATGGTTGAAATTCTTCGGAAACTGTTATACATTTTTGCAACAGGAATAAAAATTTGGAAGTAATCCCGTCTCCAATTACTAGACGATTAATATTAAGGTTAATAACAAGGAAATCAGGCGTAAAAAAGTGATGAGGATTAATCCCTGTAACCGCTTACTTGCATGCCTGGATTGACAACAGGGATTTCTATACTTAATAATAGTGGTAATTTGAATCCCTCTAAGGAGGATAAACGGAATGTCGGAATTTTTAGTCATCGTTGAATCGCCTGCAAAGGCCAAGACGATTGAGCGCTATCTTGGTAAGAAATATAAAGTGAAAGCCTCTATGGGCCATGTCCGCGACTTGCCGAAAAGTCAAATGGGAGTTGATGTGGAAAATCATTTTGAACCTAAGTATATCACCATCAGAGGAAAAGGGCCTGTCTTAAAAGAACTTAAGACAGCCGCAAAAAAAGCAACAAAAGTTTTCCTCGCAGCTGACCCTGATCGTGAAGGGGAAGCAATAGCATGGCACTTGGCGCATAGCCTTGATGTCGATATTCACTCCGACTGCCGTGTCGTTTTTAACGAAATCACGAAGGATGCGATCAAAGAATCCTTCAAATATCCACGACCAATCAATACGGATTTAGTAGATGCCCAGCAAGCACGCAGGGTTCTTGACAGGCTTGTCGGCTACAATATAAGCCCGTTGCTATGGAAAAAGGTAAAGAAGGGTCTAAGTGCAGGAAGAGTGCAATCTGTTGCCTTGCGACTGATTATTGATAGAGAAAATGAAATAAAGGCTTTTGAGCCGGAAGAGTACTGGAGCATTACCGGAGAATTTATGAAAGGGAAAGCTGTCTTCGAAGCAGGTTTCTATGGAATGGATGGAGAAAAGGCGGAGTTAAAGTCAGAGGATGATGTGAAGAATATTCTCCAAAGACTTAATAGCAATGAATTTTTTGTTAAGTCGGTGACGAAGAAGGAACGTAAGCGAAACGCAGCACCTCCGTTCATTACCTCATCGCTGCAGCAGGAGGCTGCCAGGAAGCTGAACTATCGTGCCAAGAAGACAATGATGCTTGCCCAGCAGCTCTATGAAGGGATAGATTTAGGAAAAGAAGGAACAGTCGGTTTAATAACCTATATGAGGACCGACTCTACAAGAATATCTGAAACCGCCCAGACTGAAGCCGAGGGGTATATTGAAAAAGTATACGGTAAAGAATACTTGCCGACAGAAGCAAGGAAGGAAAAGAAAAAGGGAAACTCCCAAGATGCACACGAAGCGATTAGACCGACAGGTATTTTAAGGGAGCCAAACAGTTTAAAGGAGTTTCTTAGCAAAGATCAATTCAGGCTCTATAAGCTTATATGGGAACGTTTCATTGCAAGTCAAATGGCACCAGCGGTTATGGATACAATGAGTGTTGATTTAGAGAACACTGGAGTTATATTCAGGGCAACAGGATCGAAAGTGAAATTTCCCGGCTTTATGAAGGTTTATGTGGAGAGCAGTGATGACCAAGTTGAAGAAAAAGACAGGATGCTGCCAGACCTTCGAGAAGGGGATAAGGTTATTAAGAAAGATTTCAATCCTAAACAGCATTTTACCCAACCGCCTCCGCGTTATACGGAAGCAAGGCTGGTCAGGACCCTGGAAGAACTGGGAATTGGGAGGCCTTCCACTTATGCACCTACCCTTGATACGATCCAGAAGAGAGGTTACGTTGCCCTCGATAATAAGCGGTTTGTCCCGACAGAACTGGGAGAGATTGTCCATATTCTAATGCTAGAATTCTTTCCGGATATCCTCAATGTCGACTTTACCGTGAAAATGGAACAGGACCTTGATGATATTGAAGATGGAAAAGTAGCGTGGGTAAATGTTATCAAAGATTTTTACAAAGATTTTGAGAAGCACTTGGATAAAGCAGAACAGGAAATGGAGCATGTGGAGATTAAGGATGAACCTGCTGGGGAAGACTGTGATCAATGTGGGAACCCAATGGTTTATAAAATGGGCAGGTACGGCAAGTTCATGGCTTGCAGTAATTTCCCTGACTGCCGAAACACAAAGGCAATTGTGAAAGAAATTGGCGTGAAGTGTCCAAAGTGTAAGGAAGGCAACATTATTGAACGAAAGAGCAAAAAACGCCGTATTTTTTACGGCTGTGATACTTATCCTTCATGCGACTTTCTCTCATGGGATAAGCCGATTGCAAGACCATGTCCGAAATGCGAATCGCTTCTTGTGGAGAAAAAGCTTAAAAAAGGGGTGCAAGTCAGCTGTACAGAATGTGATTACAAAGAAGCCCCTCAGTCTTAGAGTGAGCAATTAGCTCACTCTTTTGCATGCAGCGACAAAAGAGGAGTTGAAACTTTTCTCTTTACATAACGTATGTTAAAGTGCAATATAGAAAAGCGAAAGCGCCGTCATGATGGCGCCACGAAAAGTAATGGAGGCACGAAAATGACAGAAACGATGGTAACGGTTGTAGGCGCTGGCCTTGCTGGAAGTGAAGCTGCCTGGCAACTGGCAAATAGAGGTGTAAAGGTAAAACTTTATGAGATGAGGCCAGTAAAACAAACACCGGCACATCACACGGATAAATTTGCTGAGCTGGTCTGCAGCAATTCACTAAGGGCTAACACGCTAACAAATGCAGTTGGTGTATTAAAGGAAGAAATGCGGAAACTTAACTCGGTTATTATTGGAGCAGCAGATGCATGCGCAGTTCCTGCCGGAGGAGCTTTAGCAGTGGACAGGCATGAGTTTGCCGCAAGAGTAACAAGCATGGTAAAAGAGCATCCAAATGTCACTGTTGTTAATGAAGAAATTACGGAAATACCGGAAGGAACTGCTGTCATTGCTACCGGTCCGCTCACAAGTGAAAGACTTGGAAGCAGGCTAAAGGAATTGACTGGGGAGGAGTACCTCTACTTCTATGATGCCGCTGCTCCAATTATTGAGAAAGACAGTATAGATAGGGAGAAGGTTTATCTCAAATCTAGATATGATAAAGGAGAAGCTGCGTATCTTAACTGTCCGATGACGGAGGAAGAATTTGATCGATTTTACGAAGCGTTGCTTGCTGCTGAAACAGTCCCTCTAAAGGAATTTGAAAAAGAGATTTTCTTTGAAGGCTGCATGCCGATAGAAGTTATGGCAGGCAGAGGGAAAAAAACAATGCTTTTTGGCCCCATGAAACCTGTAGGTTTGGAAGATCCAAAAACAGGAAAACGGCCGTATGCGGTGGTGCAGCTGAGACAGGATGATGCAGCAGGAACGCTTTACAATATTGTTGGTTTTCAGACACATCTTAAATGGGGGCCGCAAAAAGAAGTAATCAGGTTGATACCTGGGCTGGAAAATGTAGAAATCGTTCGCTATGGTGTTATGCATCGAAATACTTTCATCAATTCCCCAAAAGTTCTAAAAGCAACATACCAGTTTAAAGATAGAAGTGATTTATTTTTTGCAGGACAGATGACGGGTGTGGAAGGCTATGTGGAGTCTGCTGCAAGCGGGCTGATTGCCGGAATAAATGCTGCTAGGCTTGCATTAGGAAAACACCCTGTGGAATTTCCTTTTGAAACAGCGATGGGAAGTATGGCTAGGTACATTACCACAACCAACGCTAAAAATTTTCAGCCGATGAATGCAAACTTTGGTCTTTTTCCTGATTTGCCGGTTAAGATTAGGGGTAAGCAAGAAAGAAATGAGCAACATGCAACAAGAGCATTAGAAACAATTCAGAACTTTGTGAAAAATTTGTAAATAGTGTTGCGAGAGCTGCTTTAATATGATACTATTTAGTAGCCCTTGTGAGGTGAGCGATTTGAAAGCAGATGTGAACAATTTTTTAACTTTATTTATTGAATATTTACAAATAGAAAAAAACTATTCACAATATACAGTTGAGCATTATCATCATGATATTAGTGACTTTTTTTTGTTCATGTCTGAACAAGCAATTCCCGGGATTGCAGACGTTAGGTTCCAAGACGTCCGGATATACCTGACAAAACTCTACGAAAACCGGCTCTCAAGAAAGTCTGTTGCGAGAAAGGTTTCCTGTTTGCGTACTTTTTATAAGTTTCTTCTCCGGGAGAACTTAGCACAGGAAAACCCTTTTTCGCTTATATCCATCCCCAAATCTGAAAAGAGACTGCCGGGTTTCTTTTATGAAGAAGAGCTGCAATTAGTATTTGAGGCATGCGAAACTGACACGCCACTAGGGATAAGAAACCTTGCCATTCTTGAAATTCTTTATGGTACAGGGATGCGTGTTGGGGAGTGTGTGAATGTCCGAGTAACGGATATTGATTTTCACATGTCAACGGTACTTGTTCACGGCAAGCGAAATAAAGAGCGATATATACCTTTCGGCGAATATGCCCATCAAGCCCTCGAACAATACATAGCAACAGCAAGGTGCGAGCTTCTGAAAGGGAAGCAGGATCATGGCATGCTATTCGTCAACCATAGGGGTGGGCCGCTGACGGACAGGGGCGTACGTGAAGTTTTAAACAAGCTTATGGAAAAGTCGGCAATTAACGGAAAAATCCACCCACATAAGCTTAGGCACAGCTTTGCAACCCATCTGCTTAACAATGGAGCGGATATGAGGACCGTTCAGGAACTACTTGGACATTCCTTTTTATCTTCGACTCAAGTTTATACGCATGTGACCAATGAACATTTGCGGAACACTTATCGATCCCATCATCCCAGGGCTTAGTCTCCAAAGGAGGTAATTTCTCAATGTCGCAATTTCACGCAACGACGATATTTGCTGTACGCCATAATGGTGAATATGCAATGGCGGGTGATGGCCAAGTCACATTTGGCAATGCCGTAGTGATGAAACATACTGCTCGGAAGGTTAGAAAGCTGTTTAATGGAAAAGTTATCGCAGGATTTGCCGGTTCGGTCGCAGATGCCTTTACCTTATTTGAGATGTTTGAAGGGAAGCTTGAGGAATATAACGGCAACCTTCAAAGGGCAGCAGTGGAGCTTGCCAAACAATGGCGAAGCGACAAAATGTTAAGGCAGCTTGAAGCCATGCTCATTGTAATGGATAAGGAAGATATGCTTCTTGTTTCCGGTACAGGTGAAGTCATTGAACCAGACGACGGTATCCTGTCGATTGGCTCAGGAGGCAATTATGCTCTATCTGCCGGACGGGCTTTGAAGGAATTTTCGGGGAACAACCTTTCTGCAAGGGAAATAGCAGGTGCTGCGTTGAAAATAGCAGCGGATATTTGCGTTTATACCAACTCAAACATCATTGTGGAAGAACTTTAACTTTAAATGGGGGGCTATTTTTGAATGAAAGACAATAGCAGCTTGACTCCAAGGCAAATCGTTGAGCGTCTCGATCAATATATCATCGGGCAAAAGGAAGCGAAAAAAGCGGTTGCGGTAGCTTTAAGGAATCGTTACAGGAGAAGCCTTCTTCCGGAAAAATTAAAGGATGAAGTTATCCCGAAAAATATCCTGATGATTGGACCGACAGGCGTGGGCAAAACAGAAATTGCAAGAAGGATAGCAAAGCTGGTCAAGGCGCCTTTTGTTAAAGTGGAAGCCACAAAGTTTACGGAAGTAGGTTATGTTGGGCGAGATGTTGAATCTATGGTCCGCGATTTAACAGAAACTTCTATCCGAATTGTCAAAGAAGAAAAAATGGTGGAAGTAAAGGATCGAGCCGAAGAAAATGCAAACCAGCGTTTGGTAGAACTGCTTGTCCCGTCATTAAAGAAGCAGTCATTCAAAAACCCGCTTGATATGCTATTCGGGGGGAATGGGCAGCAGCAACAAGAAACACCGCCTCAAGAAGAAAGTGGGATTGCTGAAAAGCGAACTGCTATTTCACGCAAGCTTGCAGCAGGTGAGCTTGAAAATGAAATGATCACGATTGAAGTGGAAGAACAGGCTCCTTCGATGTTCGATATGCTACAAGGATCAGGCATGGAGCAAATGGGGATGAACATGCAGGATGCGCTAGGTGGCTTAATGCCGAAGAAGCGAAAGAAACGAAAGCTGAAAGTGAAAGAAGCTAGAAAAGTGCTTGCAATGGAAGAAGCACAAAAGCTGATCGACATGGACGAAGTCTCCCAGGAAGCGGTTTATCGAGCAGAGCAGGCAGGTATTATTTTCATTGATGAAATTGATAAAATCGCAAGCAAGAATTCGGGCGGGTCTTCTGCTGATGTTTCCCGAGAAGGAGTACAGCGTGATATCCTTCCTGTTGTGGAAGGTTCTACTGTTGTTACAAAATATGGACCTGTTAAAACAGATCATATTTTGTTTATTGCTGCAGGTGCTTTTCATATTGCTAAGCCATCGGATTTAATTCCAGAGCTTCAAGGCCGTTTTCCAATCAGGGTTGAACTGACAAAGCTTACTGTCGAGGATTTTTACAGAATTCTCGTTGAACCTGATAATGCCTTAACGAAACAATATGAAGCATTATTGGAAACGGAAGGTATACAAATTGAATTTTCTGACGAAGCTATTCGTAAGATTGCCGAAGTTGCTTATGAGGTGAATCAAAACACGGATAATATTGGGGCACGACGTCTTCAGACTATCCTTGAGAAGTTGCTGGAAGATTTAAGCTTCGAAGCGCCGGATATTAACCTTGAGAGGATTTCAATCACACCGCAATATGTCGAAGAGAAGCTTGGTGCTATTTCCCGAAACAAAGATTTAAGCAGATTTATTCTATAGGCCTTTGTTTCATCATTCTCCTGTGAGGGTAGAGAGGGAATGGGCCTCTGCGATGCCGGATTTCAATCAAACACTCACAATAAATCTACAACAAGGAAATAAATATTTAGTTGCTTTTACCATTAGGAGGAAGAATCAAATGGATTTACTAACAAAAACAAGAAAGATCAATGCAATGCTGCAAAAAGCTGCAGGAAAGCCTGTTAACTTCAAGGAAATGGCAGAAACGCTAAGTGATGTTATTGAAGCGAATACTTTTGTTGTTAGCCGTCGCGGTAAGCTTCTTGGTTATTCGATTAACCAACAGATTGAAAATGAGCGAATGAAAAAAATGCTTGAAGATCGCCAGTTCCCTGAAGAGTATACGAAGAGCCTTTTCAACATCCAGGAAACTTCTCCAAACCTTGATGTTGAGAGTGTATATAGTGCATTTCCTGTGGAAAATCGCGATTTGTTCAAAACGGGCTTAACTACTGTCGTTCCAATTATTGGTGGTGGTGAAAGGCTGGGAACTTTAATTCTTGCACGTGTTGAAGAGCAATTCCATGATGACGAACTCATTCTTGGTGAATACGGTGCGACGGTTGTTGGAATGGAAATTCTTCGTGAAAAAGCTGAGGAAATTGAAGAAGAAGCAAGAAGCAAAGCTGTTGTACAAATGGCAATAAGCTCTCTTTCCTACAGTGAATTGGAAGCAATTGAACATATCTTTGAAGAGTTGAATGGAAAAGAAGGTCTTCTTGTAGCTTCAAAAATTGCTGACCGAGTAGGTATTACGCGATCTGTTATCGTCAATGCACTCCGCAAGCTGGAGAGTGCAGGAGTCATTGAATCTAGGTCACTAGGAATGAAAGGGACATACATTAAAGTATTGAATGATAAGTTCCTTCTAGAACTAGAAAAGCTTAAAACAAACTAATGTCAAAAACCCGCTATTTTAGCGGGTTTTTTTTGCCTGAAGAATGAAAGGGAAATAATTCCAAACCCTTTTTTTAGAGCTGTAAAAAGCAAAATTTTTCTGTACTAAAGAATGGCTTTGGAAAGCAAGTCGTCTGGAAAATAGTATTATAAATACTTCAGAATTTTCGCTATTTTTTGCGGTTTTTTGCTTGATTTCTAAAGAAATTATAGAATAGGCAGGGAACGAGTAATTTAAATCATAAATTGTGACAATTATGTTACAAAGCTGATATAGCAATCGCTTTAATATCACAAAAATGCCATAATTATCATGGTAGTCTATTAGGTTCGGTTTTTGTATATAAAAGGGTAAAAAGAAGGATATAAAGAGTTTTTAAATAATGTAAAACAAGGATAATATACCTATTTATTGGAATAAAAATACTATAAGAGGAATGTATATCCAGTGTTTATAGGGGAAAATGGAAAATAGGTATTTTGCCCCTGCAAATAAAATGAGCATATGGCACGAGGAAAAATAACAGAAAGGACATAGACAGATTTTTGCAGATTCATTACAATGAGATAGAAATCCACAAATACCAACAAATTTTTACATGCCTATAATTTTCCATGAAAGAAGGTGTATGTTTTGAAGCTTTTTTCCGATACTTTTTCCATCCTTGAAAAAGGAATGGATTACTCTTCTCTTCAGCAGAAAGTGATTTCGCAAAACATTGCGAATGCGGATACACCAAATTACAAACCGAAAGGCGTAGCTTTTAAATCCTTTTATGAGGAAGCACTGAGAAATCCAATGGAAGCGTATAAGACGAATGTTAAGCATTTTGATTTTCAAGGAACGAGTGCACAATCAAGGAAAATAATAACAAGGAGTAATGTGAATTATAATGCGAATGGAAATGGAGTGGATTTGGATAAGGAAATGTCCAATCTGGCGGGGAATCAAATCTACTTTAATGCTCTGACAGATAGAATAAGCGGAAAATTCAATTCCCTGCAAACAGTTATAAGAGGTGGAAAATAATAATGACGATTTTTCATAGCATGAATACGACCTCTTCTGCACTTACGGCCCAACGTATGCGCATGGATATTATTTCATCCAATATGGCCAATGTCGACTCGACGAGAGGGGCAAACGGAGAGCCATACCGCCGGAAACTGGCAGTGCTTCAGCCGAAAGAAAATGGATTTTCATCATTTCTTGACAAAGCAATTGGCAAAGAAGCCTCAGGTGATGGCGTGAAAATTGCACGAATTGCAGAAGACACACGCACACCATTAAAGCTTGTATATGACCCAGAACATCCTGACGCCGGAAAGGATGGATATGTGAGGTATCCAAACGTGGACCCGCTAAGAGAAATGGTTGACCTTGTAAGTGCTACCAGGTCGTATGAAGCTAATGTTACTGTTTTCAATGCTTCTAAAGGCATGATGATGAAAGCCCTCGAAATCGGCAAGTAAGGGAGGATACCATGGAGAGCATTTCATTTAAACCAACGGAAGGTTTAATAAAACCATTAGAAAATAGAACGATGAATAATTCCGCTACAGTATTCGATACGCAAAAAAGTTTTTCGTCCGTCTTAAAGCAAGAAATTAATAAAATTAATGATACGCAAATAAAGGCTGATAGACTGACAGAACAGCTAGCAACTGGTGGAAATGTCGACTTGCATCAAGTAATGATTGCTTCACAAAAAGCAAGTATCACAATGCAAGCTGCCCTTGAAATAAGGAATAAAGCTGTAGAGGCTTACCAGGAAATGATGAGAATGCAAGTGTAGTAGAGCTAAAACTGCTGAATGGACGGTTATTAGCCATTACCACAGATGAAATAATAACCGGGGGATTGTGATGAAAGAAACATTTTTAAAATATATGGACAAATTCAAAAACTACTGGAGCAAAAGGGGGAAGAAAAGTAAAATCATTACTATTTCCGTCATCTTCTTCGTGCTTTTGACTGGGGTACTTACTGGGTTATTCATGAATAGAACAACATTCGTACCTCTCTATAGCAATCTGTCTCCGACTGAAACAGGGGCAATTAAGGAAAACTTGGATGGCCGTGGTATTCCTTCAGAGATTGCTGATGGGGGGGCAACCATTAAAGTCCCAGAGGAATCCGTTGATACTTTAAAGGTTGAACTTGCTGCTGAAGGACTCCCTAAATCCGGAAGCATCGACTACTCCTTTTTTAGTCAGAATGCGGGAATGGGAATGACGGATAATGAATTCAATGTTTTAAAGGTAGAAGCAATGCAAACAGAACTTGCTAACCTGATGAAAGGTGTAGAAGGTGTCAAGGATGCAAAAGTAATGATCAATTTACCAGAAAAGAGCATTTTTGTAAACGATGCTCCTGAGAAGGCTTCAGCATCCATTGTGCTGAATACTGTTCCCGGTGTTGAGCTTGGAGAGCCGCAAGTACAGGCATTATACCGATTGGTTGAAAAAAGCGTTCCGAACCTGCCGCCTGAAAACATTGTTATCATGAATCAGTATTCCGAGTATTTCGATCTTAAAAATAAGAGTAATTCAGCTCAAGATACGTTTGCTTCGCAACACGAAGTAAAACAACAAGTTCAAAAAGATATTCAGCGCCAAGTTCAGTCCATGCTAGGAACGTTAATGGGACAAAATAAAGCCATAGTTTCAGTTACTGCAGATATTGATTTCACCCAGGAAAAAAGAGAAGAGAATTTAGTTGAGCCAGTTGATAAAGAAAATATGGAAGGGATTGAAATAAGTGCCCAAAAGCTAACTGAAACCTTCTCTGGAAACGGAAAGCAGGCTGGTGGCGTCCCATCAAGTCAGGATCCTGCAGATTCTCTTGGTTCGCAATATTTAGAATCAGCAGATAGCAACGGCGATTATGAAAAGAAAGAAGAAACCATTAACAAGGAAGTTAATCGAATCAGGAAAGAGATAGTAGAGAGTCCTTATAGAATAAAAGATCTTGGCATCCAAGTAATGGTTGAACCGCCTAAACCGAATGATCCCAATTCTCTTCCACAGGAGCGAATTGACGATATAACAAAGATTCTTGGCACGATAGTTCGAACCACTATTGCTGATAAAGAAGGAACCGAACTGACGGATGACGCAATTGAAGATAAAATCGCTGTCTCCATTCAACCGTTTGCTGGAAAAGTTCAGTTTAATGAAACAGCAAAGACATCATTGCCATGGTGGGCTTATGTCATAGGTGTAATACTCATGGCGGCAGTCCTTATCCTTCTGTTCTTCTTCATCAAATCCCGCAGGAACAAAATAAATGACGAAGAGGAAATGGCTTCAGAAGAAATACCGGTATATGTTCCTGACGTAAATAATGAAATTGAGAACGAAGGATCTTTAAAAAAGAAGCAGCTTGAAAAAATGGCCAAAGAGAAGCCGGAGGATTTCGCCAAGCTTCTCAGGACATGGCTCAGTGAAGAATAGGGGGCAGTAGCATGGTAAAAAGAGAAAATAGGCAGCTTACTGGAAAGCAAAAGGCAGCCATCCTCCTAATTTCCATGGGTCCGGATGTCTCGGCGTCGGTCTATAAACATTTAAGTGAAGAAGAAATCGAAAAATTGACATTGGAAATATCAGGAGTCAGGAAGGTTGATTCGGCAGCAAAAGAGGAAATAGTGGAAGAATTCCATAATATCGCATTAGCTCAGGATTATATTTCGCAAGGTGGAATTGGTTATGCGAAAACGATTCTTGAGAAGGCACTTGGTCCTGATCAGGCTTCAGTGATTATCAACAGGTTGACATCCTCCCTGCAAGTCAGGCCGTTTGACTTTGCAAGAAAAGCGGATCCGGGACAAATTCTTAATTTTATTCAAAATGAACACCCGCAAACGATTGCATTAATCCTTTCATACCTCGATTCTAGCCAAGCTGGACAAATTCTTTCAGAATTGCCGCAAGAAATGCAAGCGGACATTGCTAGGAGGATCGCGATGATGGACAGCACCTCTCCTGAAATAATCAGCGACGTAGAGCAGGTGCTGGAAAGGAAGTTATCTTCAACGGTCACACAGGACTATACTCAAACAGGAGGCATTGAGTCAGTCGTAGAGGTGTTAAACGGTGTGGATCGATCGACAGAAAGAACAATTCTTGATGCCTTAGAAATACAAGATCCAGAGCTTGCGGAAGAAATTAAGAAACGGATGTTTGTATTTGAAGATATTGTTACATTGGATGCCCGTGCAATTCAGCGTGTTATTAGAGATAGCGAAAATGAGGATCTTATGCTCTCGCTTAAAGTTTCTAGCGAGGAAGTGAAAGAGATTGTCTTCAAGAATATGTCCCAACGCATGGCAGAGACTTTCAAAGATGAAATGGAATATATCGGACCAGTCCGTCTCAGGGATGTGGAAGAGGCACAATCTAGAATCGTTTCTACAATCAGGCGTCTTGAGGATGCTGGTGAAATTGTCGTAGCCCGTGGGGGAGGGGATGACATTATTGTCTAGGCTTTTCAAATCACCTAAAGAAATGCAGAGCGGAAAAGTCATCGGTATTCGTCATGTCGGATTTCCAGTAACAGTAACAGAAGGTATAGAGGACAGAGAATGTCATGTTGCAACAGAGACAATGGAATTGGCAGAAGCGAAAGCAAAAGAATTAATCAATGCCGCAAAAATGGAAGCTGATTCTATCCGAACCGCTATCAATGCGGAAAAACAGGTATGGGAAACAAAGCAGGCTAAGGCTTTCGAGGAGGCAAAGGAAGCTGGATATGAGGCAGGCTTAATAGAAGGGCGTCGAGTTGGTCATGAGGAGTATCGGGAAAACATCGACTTTGCGAGAAATTTAGTCGATTCCGCTAGGAAGGACTATGGCGATAAAATTCAAGATGCTGAAGGCGTCATACTTGATTTGTCGTTAAAGGTTGCCGGGAAAATTATCGGACAAGCGTTAAAGGAGGATAAAGATTACTATATTACCTTTGTCAAACGAGCGCTTAAAACGGCAAGAGACCAAAAAGAAGTAGAGCTTCATATCCATCCGGACCACTACGACTTCCTTCTTTCACACAAAGAAGAATTAGAAGCTGTTTTTCCAAGAGATACTGATTTCTTTATTTACCCTAATGAAGAATTGGAGGATTCGAGCTGTCTGATTGAATCAGCAAACGGCAGGATTGATGCAACTGTTGATAGTCAATTGGCCGAAATAAAACAAAAACTGTTGGATTTGCTGGAGAGTGAGGATTAAGTTGAACGCACGAAAATTAATTGATCATGTGGATTCTGTAGATTCCTTCAAGCGTTACGGAAGAGTCAATAAGGTTGTTGGGCTTATGATCGAATCCCAAGGCCCGGAAAGCTCAATTGGCGACGTGTGTTATATCCATGTGGGTTCAAGGGTTAAAAGAAAAATCATGGCGGAGGTAGTAGGTTTTAAAGATTCTAATGTTATCCTGATGCCATATACTGCCACACATAATATATCTCCGGGAAGCCTTGTTGAAACCACCTCCAAGCCATTGGAAATAAAGACAGGGCAAGCGCTGATCGGAAAAGTAGTTGATTCTCTGGGAAGGCCGCTAGATGGTTCCCCAGTTCCAAAGGGACTTGCTTCTGCACCGACAGATCAAGATCCTCCTAATCCTTTAAGCCGTCCACCTATCTCCGAGCCTATTGAAGTAGGAGTGACGATGATTGACAGTCTATTAACGGTAGGGAAAGGACAGCGTGTAGGAATTTTCGCCGGTAGCGGCGTGGGCAAGAGCACATTGATGGGGATGATTGCAAGGAATACGACCGCAGACCTGAATGTCATCGGGCTAATTGGAGAGCGAGGCAGGGAAGTTCGGGAGTTCATTGAACGGGACCTTGGAACTGAAGGTTTGAAAAGATCGATTGTTGTGGTTGCTACTTCTGATCAGCCTGCATTAATGAGGATAAAAGGCGCTTTAACTGCAACGGCTATCGCAGAGTATTTCAGAGACAAGGGATTAAATGTCATGCTGATGATGGACTCGGTTACACGAGTTGCAATGGCTCAGCGAGAAGTGGGCCTTGCAATCGGGGAGCCGCCCACCACTAAAGGTTATACTCCTTCCGTTTTTGCTGTACTATCAAGGCTGCTTGAAAGAACAGGAACAAATATAGCTGGATCAATCACGGCATTCTATACGGTACTCGTCGATGGCGACGATATGAATGAGCCGATTGCTGATACAGTTAGAGGAATATTGGATGGCCACTTTGTGCTCGATCGGGATCTTGCGAACAAAGGACAGTACCCTGCTGTTAATGTGCTGAAAAGCATCAGCAGAATCATGAACAATATTGTCGATGAAAAGCATAGACAAGCGGCGGAACGGTTAAGAGATTACTTAGGGACTTATTTGAAGTCCGAAGACTTAATCAATATTGGAGCCTACAAAAAAGGCACATCAAAAGAAATAGATGAAGCGATTTTGCTTTATCCCGAAATCATTCGTTTCCTGAAACAAGGGACAGAAGAAAAGGTTTCGATGCCTGAAAGTATCGAAAAATTGTTAGGACTAACATCCAGAGGGTGATGAGCATGCATTATCAGTTCAAATTCGCCAAAATCCTGTCGCTGAAAGACAAGGAGAAAGAGGAAGCGCTTGCAGTCTACCAGGAAACCGTCAAAAGGTTTGAAGATGCGGCAGAACACCTATACAGCCTGTTAAAAAAGAAAGAAAACCTTGAATTATATCAAGCTGAAAGGCTCCATGCCGGCCTGCCAATACAGGAAATCAGACATCATCAACAGTTTGTCGGCAACCTTGAAAAGACGATTGAACATTATCAAAAAATTGTATATAACGCTAGAAAGCATATGAGTTTTCAGCAGGATAAACTGATGGAAAAGAATATGGAAGTAAAAAAGTACGAAAAAATGAAAGAGAATCATTATTTGCGATTTCTTTCCGATGAAAAGCATGAAGAAGGAAAACTGATGGATGAAATCTCGATTCAGCAATATATGAACCGGGAAGCTAGGTGAAAAAATGAGCAAATTGGCAGAAGAAAAAGAAATAGAAGGTCGCGGGCGTCTGAGGAGAATCCTTTCTTTCGTTATTTTGCCCGCATTATTCGCTGTCACCCTTGCGCTAATTGTTATGAGTTTTGCGGGTATCAATATTTTTGATAGCGCCAGGGAAATAGGTGCTAGGATTCCGGGAATCAAGCAACTGGTACAAAAGAGTGAAACTCCTTCTATTAAGGAAGCGGAAAAGAGAATGATCGGGTTGGAAGCGGAGATTAAAAATCAAGAAGCAAAAATGGAGCAATTGCAATCGAAGCTTGACAACAAAGAGAAAGAGAATGACCGAATCCAGCTTGAAAAACAGCAGCTCGAAGAACAAATCGATGAGCTTGCTGCTATACAGGCAGAGAACAAACGGGCGTTCAAAGATATTGTTAGAACCTATGAAACAATGTCACCAAAAAGTGCTGCCCCCATTATAGCTAAAATGGAAGATGGAGAAGCGCTCAAAATTCTGAAGAATGTCAAACCCGATTCGCTTTCAGCCATCATGGAAAAAATGGTACCTGAAGATGCAGCCAAATATACTGAATTGCTTACAAGCGATAGTAATACTTCAGAAAAAGACTGAGATTCCTTCAGCAAAGGAGGTGAGAAAATGGAAATGGGAGGATTAGGAAGACTAAACTCTCTCGTTCAAAACAAAAGCCTTTTACAGTCAGAAACTAAACCAACAGGTTTTGCCGCATTATTCTGCACGGTCACTCAAGACATTTCTCCTAGCAACCTGGCCGAATGTGTTTCCGGAGTGATAGATTCAAATAATGTAAATGATACTATCAAATTTTTAAAGCAGTCAGATTTGTTAGGCATGGAAGAGGGATTCAAGCTGGCGGATATTGCAATGACAACAGAATTGGAAAGCCTCTTTAAAGCAGCATTAAAAGTAGTGGGAATGGAATCAGAGCAGCTGGAAGGCTTCACTTTTCCTGATTTGGTTGATCTAAATGAAGCGGATGTTGAAAAACAATTGGAAGATATGACAGCTTTTCTAGGTGCTCTCTTGTTAATGCCGGAAAAACAGCTGGTCATGTCAATGGATAAACAGCAACAAGCGGTTTTAAAAGCAATCAAGCTTTTCGATTTGCTTTCCCAATATAAAGCTGGCGATGGGAGCGAAGGAAAGCTCAAGGACGCATTGCTGAAAATAGCTGACAAGCTGGAAGCAGCCGTGCAGAACAAGGATGCAGGAAGAATGGAATCTATTCAAGCTAAGTTTAAAGATACTGCAGCCCAAATCAATGACCGGCTGTCGAAAGAATCAATCCAAAGTAAGTATAGTGGAGCAGTTAGAAGCGGGGCAGGTGAAGATGGGAAACTAATTCTTCATGGTCAGTTCCTTTCAAGACCAGAACAGTTGCAGCTTATGCAAGGAAATGCAAGCAAGCTGGTAGATCCGCAACAGCTGCTCCGGCAATTTGAATCCGCCTTGGCGAGCTCAAAGTTCAGTAACGATGGCGGAATCCAAAAGCTTGCTTTTAGACTGTTTCCAGAGCACCTGGGGAGTATCCGGATTGAATTGATTCAAAAAGAACATGGATTTATCGCAAGGATTATCACAACTACCAGTACAGCCAAGGAAACGCTTGATGCTCACTTAAATGGTTTGAAAACGGCATTTACATCGCAAAACCTGCAAATTGACAAAATTGAAGTTACTCAACCTGAATCAAGTCAGCAACGCCCTTCTCATAGGGAATCTGGACAGGAAAAGGAAAACAGAGAGCAAAACAGACCAAGAACCGAACAAGAACAGGAAGAGGTTGAACCAATTTCCTCTTTTGATGAAATTCTTACGCATCTAAAAGTATAGGAGTGACTGCAAATGGCTGGTGCAATCGATACAAAATATTTGTTGTCTTCCGTCCAGGAAAGGATGGGAACAGGAAAAAGTGAATTAGGAAAAGACGATTTTCTTCAGCTTCTAATGACCCAGCTGCAAAATCAGGATCCAATGAATCCCCTTCAGGATAAAGATTTCATTGCGCAGATGGCTACATTTTCATCGCTTGAACAAATGACCAATGTTGCGAAATCAATGGAGAATCTTCTTCAATCACAGGAACAAAACAAAATGATTGCATATTCCCATTTTGTTGGGAAGCAAGTGAAGTGGCATAAACTTGAAGAAGGAGAAGTAGGTTCCACACCCGCTTTGAAAGAAGGAAGCGGTAAGGTCGAAAGAATTGAATTTACCGGCGACAGTGTCTCCTTCCATTTAGAAGATGGTACTAAATTAGAGCCTGCGAACATTTCTGAAATCGGTCATGACACTGTAGAAAATACCATTATTCAGGCAAGCCAATTGATTGGAAGGACTTTCACTTATGTTGACGGAAATGGGACTGAAAAATCAGCAACAGTGAAGTCTGTCTCCTTTAAAAATGGCAAAGCAGAATTCATTTTGAATAATGAAGAAGGAACAAAAATTGATGCTTCCCAAATAGTACAAATACAGTAAAGGATGTGGGGAGATGGATTCAATTATTTATCGCCCGCTTCATCCTTATCCAGCTAGGGACCTTAGGAAAAACATTGTTCAGGAGAAAAGTACAACACCAAGTTTTTCAGAAAAACTAAAGGAAGAACTTGGACAGGTAAAGAAGCTTGAGCTGAGTAAACACGCAGAGCAAAGGCTAATACAGCGGGGGATAAGCATACCATCTGATCAATGGCATAGTATTGAAGCGAAAATTAGTCAGGCTAGGGAAATGGGAATCAACGATTCTCTCGTACTTCTAAAAGAAGCGGCACTTATTGTCAGTGTGAAAAATAGTATTGTCATTACGGCTATTGATCGTAAAGAAGTTGATGGACATATTTTTTCGAATATTGACGGAACCATCATGTTGGATTCTTGAACAAAAATAGGCTTGACCAATAATGGAAGCCAGGGCTGTGGATCGAAGGAAACGGCCCATAATAAGAGGAGGAATAGAAATGCTTCGTTCAATGTATTCAGGAATAAGCGGAATGAAAAACTTTCAAACAAAGCTTGATGTAATTGGCAATAATATCGCGAACGTCAATACACACGGTTTCAAAAAAGGAAGGGTCACTTTTAAAGATACCGTATCTCAAACGATTTCTGGTGCCTCTGCACCTACAGGGGCAGGCGGAATTAATCCCAAGCAGGTAGGCCTTGGATCCCAACTTGCTACCATTGATACGATTGATAGCCAGGGAAGCCCGCAGACAACAGGGCGTGTTCTTGATGTTTCTATTCAAGGGGATGGTTATTTGACCGTTCAAAGGGATGGGAATACATTTTATACGCGCGCAGGGAACTTATATCTTGATAATAGCGGCCAGCTGGTCACAAGCGCTGGTGATAATGTGCTCGATACCAAAGGCAGTCCAATTATCATTAATGGTGGCGACCTTACGACAGTAAAGAGTCTGAGCATTTCAACAGATGGCAAAATTAATTACATTAAAGATGGCGAGACAAAAATTTCGGTTGCTGGGCCTATCGCAGTTGCCAGGTTCAATAATAATGGTGGGCTTGAGAAAGCTGGAGATAATCTTTTTAGCGAGACGGTCAATTCTGGAAAGCCGACCGTATTAGATCCCGGTACATCTGGCGCTGGAATGCTGATATCAGGGCAGCTTGAAATGTCGAATGTGGACCTTTCCGAAGAGTTTACCGAAATGATTGTTGCTCAACGCGGATTCCAGGCCAATACCCGAATTATTACAACTTCTGATGAGATATTGCAAGAGCTTGTAAACTTGAAACGATAATCTGGAAAGGAGCAGGGGAATTGCTGTGTTTCCTTCTTAGGGGATAGACAGAGCTCCCCTCATATCTCATTGTGATTAGACTGACGAAATTGAATGGGAAACAGTTTGGGCTTAATGCTATTTTTATCGAGACGGTTGAGTCATTCCCAGATACTACCATTACTCTTACCAATGGTCATAAATACATTGTTAGTGAAACCGTGGATGAAGTATTTGCTTTAATAGCTGAATTCACTAAATCAGTGGGTTTGATCGGCACTAATATGCTGGGGGAAATGAAAGATGAAGAATAACAAACTATTGATGACAGTTGTATTGATGCTGATAGCTGTTATGTTAGCTTCAGCTGCGGCTGTGGTTGTAGTGTTAAAGATGAAAGGGGAAGACGGGAAACAGGCTCCCTCCATTGATGAAGTGCTGGAAGCATCCGTCGATGTTCCTGAAATCACGACAAATCTGGCTTCGGATGATTATATACGGATCTCCTTTAAAATCCAGACAGATAGTAAAGATGCGAAAGAAGAACTAGAAAAGCGGGATTTTCAAGTCAGGAACATCATCATCCAAGAGCTATCCGAAAAGAAATCGGAGGAACTACAAAGCGGCGGCGGCAAAGCTGCTCTTGAAACCGAGCTGAAGGATAAAATCAATACGCTGATGCAGGATGGAAAAGTCGTAAAGGTTTACATTACCGGTTCGCTCCTCCAGTAAGCATGGCATAGAAGAAACAAGACAGGTAAACGGAGGTGAGCCTCATTGTCCGGGGAAGTATTGTCACAAAACGAAATTGATGCGCTGTTGTCTGCCTTATCGACAGGTGAAATGGATGCGGAAGAACTGCGGAAAGAACAATCAGAGAAAAAGGTAAAATCGTATGATTTCAGGCGTGCACTACGGTTTTCTAAGGATCAGATGCGCAGTCTGACAAGAATTCATGAGAATTTTGCCAGACTATTGACAACCTTTTTCTCTGCCCAATTAAGGACTTTCATTCAAATCAGCGTAGCATCGGCTGATCAGATACCTTATGAGGAATTTATTCGTTCTATTCCTAAAATGACTGTGCTGAATGTATATGAAGTACCGCCCCTTGAAGGCAGAATTTTAATGGAAATAAACCCTAATATAGCCTATGCCATGATGGACAGGCTGCTCGGGGGGAGAGGGGCAGGGCATAATAAGATTGATAGTCTTACGGAAATTGAAACTAAAATCATGAGCGCCGTTTTTGAAAGGTCCTTTGAGAACTATCAAGAGGCGTGGGCAACCATTTCGGATATCGAGCCTCAGCTTGCCGAATTTGAAGTAAATCCCCAGTTTTTGCAAATGGTATCGCCAAATGAAACAGTTGTCGTCATTTCCTTGAACATAACGATTGGAGAGACAAGCGGAATGATTAATATTTGTATTCCGCATGTTGTGCTCGAACCAATCATTCCAAAATTATCTGTTAAGTATTGGATGCAGTCAGAGAAAAAAGAGCATCTTTCTTCGGAAAATGAAGAGATTGAAAGTGAACTGCAAAAGGCGGAAGTAACGGTTACTGCAGAATTGGGAACTACAGAAATTACAATCCAAGACTTTCTGATGCTGAATACGGGTGATGTTATCGAATTAAACCAGTCGATTAACGATCCATTGACAGTATTGGTTGGAGGGGTTCCGAAATTTTCAGGACAACCAGGAAGAAAAAATAAAAAAATTGCTGTTCAAGTAATGGATGCTTTTAAGGGAGGAGATGAAGATGATGAGCGATGACATGCTTTCACAGGATGAAATAGATGCATTGCTTCGGGGAAACAACCCGGAGGAAGAACAGAACAATAATTTAAATGTTGAAGAATATCTTTCTTTCATGGAACAGGATGCGTTGGGAGAAATCGGGAATATTAGTTTCGGAAGCTCTGCAACAGCATTATCGACATTGTTGAATCAAAAAGTGGAGATTACCACACCTACTGTTACGATTGTTCACAGAGAAAGGATACCAGAAGAATTTCCTGATCCCTATGTGGCTGTTCAGGTGCATTATACAGAAGGTTTCTCAGGGACAAACATGCTTGTCATCCAGCAGAATGATGCTGCTGTCATTGCAGATTTAATGCTTGGAGGAGACGGTAGTGCACCGAGGGAATTGATGGATGAAATTCAACTAAGTGCGGTTCAGGAAGCAATGAACCAAATGATGGGGTCCGCAGCCACATCGATGTCGACTGTTTTCAGCAAGCGCGTGGATATATCCCCGCCGGCCATCAATTTATTAAATCTGCAGGAAGGCAAAGGAACGGAAAGTATTCCTTCCGAGGAAGTATTTGTCAAGGTTTCCTTCAGATTAAAGATTGGAAGTTTAATAGATTCAAGTATCATGCAACTGTTTCCAGTCGAATTTGCACGTAGTCTTATCAATGAGTTATTAAATCCAGGAAATAAAACCGGAGAACAAAAGAATGATGGAAATGCTGAAGTGAAAGAACTAGATTTCCTTCGTGAAGAAGGAATGGGAGGTATTGAGCAGCCTTCACGTCAACCAGAACGAGACTTTCAAAATGAGCACCAGGAAACTCAGCATCTTGGCATGTCATTCTCCAACTCAGCGGAGCCGCAAATTCAGCCAGCTGTATTTTCCAGCTTTGACAGTGTTCAGCCAGTACAACATGAAAGCCAAAACTTGGATATGCTCCTTGATATCCCGCTTGAGGTAACGGTCGAGTTAGGGAGGACAAAAAGGTCAGTCCGCGATATCCTTGAACTGTCTGGAGGCTCCATCATTGAGTTAGATAAATTAGCAGGGGAACAAGTGGATATCCTTGTCAACAATCGACTCGTTGCTAAAGGTGAAGTAGTCGTAATCGACGAAAACTTTGGCGTTCGTGTTTCGGATATTATCAGTAAAAAAGATAGACTTAGAAAATTAAAATAGACAAAAGGAGTCAGGAAGCAATGGCATATAGAATTTTAGTTGTGGATGATGCAGCATTTATGAGAATGATGATTAAAGATATATTAACAAAAAACGGATTCGAGGTTGTGGCAGAAGCTGCTGATGGAGCGCAAGCGATTGAAAAATATAAAGAGTTTCAGCCAGATCTTGTGACAATGGATATTACCATGCCAGAGATGGATGGAATTCAGTCGTTGAAGGAAATCAGGAAAATCAATCCTAATGCGAAAGTCATCATGTGCTCTGCCATGGGGCAGCAGGCGATGGTGATCGATGCCATCCAAGCTGGAGCAAAAGATTTCATTGTTAAGCCTTTTCAGGCAGACAGGGTAATCGAAGCGATTTCGAAGTCGCTTTCCTAATTCAAGGAATAGAGGGTGTGGACTTTGTTTAATAGACTGCGTGCAATATTTGCCGCAGCGAGTATGATTGCTGTGCTGCTCGGATCGCCCGCATGGACGGTCGCAGAGCAGCCCGTCAGTGTGAAAGACTGCGTGGAGGGCAAAAAAGGCTGCGGAGAAGATCAAATTAAAGGTTCAAAAAAAGAACCTAGCCAGGCGGAAAGTCAGGCTATTGGTGTAACAATATGGGATTTTGTAAAAATGTTTTTCGCGACAGCATTTGTAATTGCGCTGCTTTACGCCTTACTGAAGTTCATCAATAAAAGGAGCGTAAATTATAAGCGATCACAAATAGTAGAAAATCTTGGCGGAACAAGCTTGGGGACGAACAAGTCAATCCAAGTTGTAAAAGTTGGAAATAGTTTGCTGGTAATAGGGGTTGGTGAAAATGTCAGATTGTTAAAAGAAATTGAGGATAGAGAAGAAATCAATTCGATTCTTGAAGAACATAACAGTAAGCTTGAACAAATGATCCAGCCAAGTGACATTGTGACAAAGTTATTGAGAAGAACAGAGGATTCCACGGAGCGAGAAGAACAGGGGAGTAAGTTTTCCGCATTGCTGAAATCGCAGCTCGACGATGCTGTAAAGGACAGGAAAAAAGTTTTCAGGGAAATGGGAAGAAAGGGTAATGATAGAAATGAATGAATTTATGGAGTTTTTTAACAGCGCCAACCCTTCGAATGTTTCGACATCTATCAAGCTCATGCTCCTTCTTACTGTCCTTTCCATCGCTCCAGGCATTTTAATTTTAATGACTTGTTTCACAAGAATCGTCATTGTTCTTTCCTTTGTCAGAACGGCGCTTGCTACCCAGCAAATGCCGCCAAACCAAGTTTTGATAGGTCTCTCCCTGTTCCTTACTTTTTTCATCATGGCCCCCACTCTCCAAGAAGTAAATAAGGAGGCGCTGACACCGCTCTTTAAGGAAGAAATCAATCTGGAACAAGCATACGAAAAAGCTTCCTTGCCTTTTAAGGAATTCATGAGTACACATACCCGTCAAAAAGACTTAGCTCTTTTTCTTGAATATTCGAAAGCAGACAAGCCGGAATCAATCCAGGATATTCCTCTAACATCCCTTGTTCCTGCATTTGCGATAAGCGAAATCAAGACTGCGTTTCAAATAGGATTTATGATCTTTATTCCTTTTTTAGTCATAGACATGGTCGTTGCGAGTGTTCTTATGTCCATGGGGATGATGATGCTGCCACCTGTTATGATCTCTTTGCCCTTTAAGATACTATTATTCGTACTAGTTGATGGATGGTATCTTGTTGTGAAATCCTTACTACAGAGTTTTTAGAATAGGTGATAAAAAAATGTCAAGTGAAGCAGTTATTTCAATAGCGGAACAGGGAATTTATACAGTATTGATTGTTTGCGGCCCTTTGCTTGTTATTGCACTGGTTGTTGGTTTGATCGTCAGTATTTTCCAAGCAACAACCCAGATTCAGGAACAAACCCTTGCATTCGTTCCTAAGATTGTTGCTGTCCTGGTAGGCATCGTTTTCTTTGGTCCTTGGATGTTAAGTCATATGCTGACATATGCAAATGATATTTTTTCTAATCTGAATAGATTTGTAGGATGAGACAATGATAGGGTTGGAACAATATCTTCCAGGATTCCTGTTGATATTTACTAGGGTTACTGCTTTTTTTCTTATGTTGCCGTTATTCTCTTACCGTACCATACCGGCTCAGCATAAAATCGGGCTTAGCTTTTTCCTTGCTATCCTAATGTATTCAACAATAAAGCCGCCGGTTTTGGAGATGGATGGATTATTTTTCCTTTTAGCGATCAAGGAAGTTCTTGTAGGGCTAGCGATTGGGTTCGCTGCGGCAATGATTCTTTCAGCTGTGCAGATAGCAGGCGGGCTGATTGACTTTCAAATGGGGTTTGCAATTGCCAACGTAATTGACCCGCAGAGCGGAACTCAGAGTCCGCTTACTGGACAGTATCTTTATATGATTGCTCTTTTATTCCTACTCTCGGTTAACGGACATCACATGCTTTTGAATGGGATTTTTCACAGCTATGAACTCATTCCAATCGATCAAGCTTCCTTTTCAGTAGGTGACGCCAAGGTCGCGGAACAGTTGATCAAAAGTTTCAATGCAATGTTTGTTACTGCAGTTCAAATGTCCATCCCCGTTGTTGGCAGTCTATTCCTTGTAGATGTAGCTTTAGGAATTGTTGCCAGGACCGTTCCGCAGTTGAATGTATTTGTGGTGGGAATGCCAATTAAGACAGGAGTTAGCTTCATTGTCCTTATAGCAGTAATGGGAGCGATGATGGTAGTGGTAACAAGGCTTTTCGGAGAAATGTTCGCAACGATGAAAACCTTAATGGAGTTGATTGGAGGAGCATAAATGAAATTGCTGTTGAAACTCGACCTTCAAAGGTTTTCTGGCGAAAAGACGGAAAAGGCAACGCCGAAAAAGAAGCAGGATTCAAGAAAAAAAGGACAGGTCGCTAAAAGCCAAGACCTTAATACAAGTATTGGTCTATTGTCACTTTTTCTTTTTCTTCTCGCCTTTGGAGAAAAGGTTGTCAGGCATCTGCTGAACCTCCTTCGCCACGCATTAAATGAGTATATGCTGATGGAAGTCACCGAAACAAATTTGAAAATGATTCTTGTTGAGGTTTTATCCGAATTAGGGTTGATTATCGGCCCGGTCCTGTTGGTCGCATTCGCTGCTGGTCTTGCAGCAAATTATGTGCAGGTAGGTTTTTTGTTTTCTTCAGAGGCAATCGCAATGAAGTTGGAAAAAATCAATCCAATCAGTGGATTCAAACGGATTTTTTCCGTTCGCTCGCTCGTTGAAATGCTGAAATCAATATTAAAAATTGCTTTTATTGGTTTTATTGCCTTCACGATTCTGATGAATGGGATGGATGAAGTACTTAGGCTGGCTAATAAGCCGGTTGCAAGTGCGCTGGCAGTGGTTGCTAAGCTGACAATTAAAATGGGACTGGCCGCTTCCGGCGCACTGCTGTTTTTATCACTACTTGATTATGCGTATCAGCGATTTGATTTCGCAAAAAGCATCAGGATGAGCAAACAGGATTTAAAGGATGAATATAAGAACTCGGAAGGCGATCCGTTAATTAAATCAAAAATCAAACAGAAGCAACGTGAGATGGCGACAAGAAGGATGATGCAGGAAATTCCAAAAGCGGATGTTGTCATTACGAATCCAACCCACTATGCTATTGCATTGAAGTACGACGAGGAAAAAGGTGACGCTCCAGTAGTCGTGGCAAAAGGTGTTGATTTTGTCGCTCAAAAGATCAAGCTTATAGCAAAGGAAAATGATGTTGTCATGGTCGAAGATCGTCCACTCGCGAGAGCTCTGCATAGCCAGCTAGAAATTGGCGATAGCATTCCTGAAGAATTTTTTAAAGCAGTTGCAGAAATACTTGCCTATGTTTACAGAACGAAAAACAAGGTGCTTTAGTAAAATTTTTTGCAACTAATGAATTATGTAATGCAGTGAGGAGAGAAAAAAATGTCCGGAAGAGACCTTACAGTCCTGTTGAGTGTCATCCTTATTGTCGCGATGCTCATTATTCCATTCCCATCATGGCTTTTAAGTATTCTAATCATGATGAATATATCGCTTGCACTTCTCATTCTGCTAAATTCGATGAATATGACTGAAGCATTGCAGTTCTCGGTATTCCCTTCCCTGCTCCTGTTAATGACGCTATTCCGGTTGGGATTAAATGTATCCACTACAAGGTCGATTCTTTCAAAAGGAGAAGCAGGAGGGGTCGTAGAGACCTTTGGAACATTTGTCGTCGGAGGAAATGTAGTTGTTGGGATGGTAGTTTTCCTCATTCTTATTATTATTCAGTTCATTGTTATAACGAAAGGTTCCGAACGGGTATCCGAGGTGGCAGCTCGTTTCACACTTGATGCAATGCCGGGAAAACAAATGAGTATTGATGCAGATTTGAATGCAGGAATGATCTCAGAACAGGAAGCGCGAAGTCGCAGGGAGAAAGTAAGCCGGGAAGCCGACTTTTATGGAGCGATGGATGGTGCGAGCAAATTTGTGAAGGGGGATGCCATCGCCGGCATTATAATCGTTCTGATAAACCTGATTTTTGGTATTGTTATTGGAATGATGCAACAAGATTTAGGGTTTGGCGAAGCGGCAAATAGATATGCTCTTTTAACAGTGGGTGATGGAATAGTTAGCCAAATTCCTGCATTGTTGATTTCGACTGCCACGGGAATCGTTGTTACGCGGGCAGCATCGGATGGCAACCTGGGCAAAGATATTACGGCACAGCTTATGGCATTCCCGAAAATGTTATACCTTGCCGGCGGTACCATATTCCTCTTGGGACTTTTCACACCAATTTCAGATTTGCTAACTATTCCAATTGGAGGACTATTAGCAATAGGAGGATATATGCTCTCAAGGGTACCGGAACCGGATGACAGAGAACTCCAAGAGATAGAGGAAGACGTCAAAGTGGATGAAATGAAAAGCCCTGAAAGTGTTGTAAACCTGCTGAATGTAGATCCGATAGAGTTTGAATTCGGATACGGTCTCATTCCACTTGCTGATGCCAATCAGGGGGGCGACTTACTTGACCGGATTGTCATGATTAGAAGGCAGCTCGCCATTGAGCTGGGTTTGGTCATTCCGGTGGTAAGGATTCGTGATAATATCCAGCTTGAGCCTAATGAGTATAGATTGAAAATCAAAGGAAATGAAATTGCCCGCGGCCAGCTGCTATTAGACCATTATCTTGCGATGAGTCCGGGTGTCGAAGATGATGCCATTGAAGGAATAGACACGGTAGAACCATCTTTTGGCTTGAAAGCAAAATGGATAGCTGAAGGAATGAAAGAACAGGCGGAAATTTTCGGTTATACGGTTGTTGATCCGCCATCCGTTGTCTCCACGCATATCACAGAAGTAATTAAAGCGAATGCACATGAGTTGCTCGGGCGGCAGGAGACAAAGCAGCTTGTGGACCATTTGAAAGAAAGCTATCCGATTTTGGTAGAGGAAGTGACACCTGTTCCACTCTCTATCGGAGATGTACAAAAAGTACTCTCTAAGCTGCTGAAAGAAAGTGTTTCCATACGGAATCTTCCGGTTATCTTCGAAACGCTGGCTGATTATGGGAAAGTATCGTCCGATACCGATATTTTAGCGGAGTATGTAAGGCAGGCGCTTGCTCGGCAAATTACAGGGCAGTATTCGAATGAAGGAAGCTCTTTAAAGGTGGTTACTCTTTCCGGGAAAGTGGAGAAAGTCTTAGCGGAAGGTGTGCAGCAAACGGAGCATGGAAATTATTTGTCCATTGAACCAACAGTATCTCAACAAATTCTTGAGTCGATTGCATCTCAAGCGGAACAGCTTTCTGTAATGGATCAAAGCCCGATTGTACTTTGCTCGCCTGCGGTGAGGATGTATGTCCGGCAGTTGACAGAAAGGTATTTTCCTCATATCCCTATCCTTTCCTATAACGAATTGGAAGCAAATGTTGAAGTACAGAGTGTCGGGGTGGTGACGATTCCATGAAAATAAAGAAATTCTCAGCTCCGACCATGCCTGAAGCTATGAAGCTTGTACGGGAAGAGTTGGGGAAGGATGCGGTAATTCTAAATTCTCGTGTTCTTAAATCGGACGGTTTCCTTGGTTTGTTTAAAAAAACAAAAATAGAGCTGCTTGCTGCAGTGGAACCAAAAGACGAAGAATACGCCCCTTATAAGAAGGGGAGTACCATATTATCGAAAGAGATGGATGTCGAACGAATTGGAAATGCAGTAAAAAAACAGAATTTTCCACAGAAGGAAATCGAAGCGGATACTACAAAGTCCGCGGATTTCTCACTTTACCCGCCTCCAATTAAGGATGCGGCCAGGATGATGGAAGAGCAGGAATTATGTTCTCAGGTTGTCATAAAAGTCCTTTCTGCTCTATTGGAGCGTTTTTATCAAAAGAATGAATGGCAAGATTTCAGCGATATTAGAATGAACATTGCATTCGAATTAGAGAAAATGCTCTCAGAAAAAGCTTTAGGAGGATTGACCTTTAAAAGAAAGTTCATTATGGTAGCGGGTCCAACTGGGGTTGGAAAAACGACAACGCTTGCAAAAATTGCTGCAGAATCAATGCTGAAATATGATAAAAAAATTGCCTTTATTACAACGGATACCTACAGAATAGGTGCGATAGAACAGCTTAAAACGTATGCTGGAATTCTCGATGTCCCAATTGAAGTTTGCTACAGTATGGCTGATTTCAAGCATGCAAGAGATAGGTTTAACGAGTATGACCATATTTTTATCGATACTGCAGGACGGAATTTTCGCAATGAGAAATATGTGAAAGATTTACGAGAAGCAGTTGATTTTGACGCGAATTTGGAAACATTTCTCGTTTTGTCACTAACATCGAAAGAGCGGGATATGATTGATATTTGTAATCGCTTCTCGAGCATTCCAATCGATAAATTTATTTTTACAAAAGCAGATGAAACCTATAATTATGGTTCTATTCTGAATATGCTTGAAAAATTCCCATATGGGGTTGCTTATATTACAAACGGGCAGGACGTACCGGACGATCTTATCGAGGCGAGCCCCGGACGTATTTCTATGCTGATTGCCAAAGCTGGTGAGACGTTTGGATCAAGCTGAGACTCTAAGAGCACGACTTCAAAATTATGCAAAACCACACGCGAAAACAATCGCCGTTGTTAGCGGGAAAGGCGGGGTAGGAAAGTCCAATTTCTCTCTTAATTTTGCGATTAAACTAGCAAAAAAGGCGAGGAAAATACTCATTTTTGATCTCGATATAGGAATGGGTAACATTGAAATTTTGATGGGCAGATCTGCGCCGTGTTCGATTGCAGACTATTTTATTAAGGGGATGTCCCTTAGCGATTTAATTGTAGGCACGGACACTGGAATCGATTATATTTCAGGGGGATCGGGTTTAAGTCACATCGTCTCATTGAATGAAAATAGTGCAACAAGGTTTATGAACGATTTAGACAGTATATTACTGAACTATGATTACGTAATCTTTGATATGGGTGCAGGTATGACAGAAGTCAATGTATCCATCCTCTTATCCGTTCATGATGTTATCGTCATCACGGCAGCAGAGCCAACCGCCATGATGGACGCATATGCGGCAATCAAGATCTTACACTTAGCTGGGAAAAACTCTCCATTTAAGCTCGTTGTAAATCGAGTCAGTTCAAAAAAAGAAGGGGAAGAAACTTTAAATAGGCTCGAGAAAGTGATACTGCAATTTTTAGGAAAGCACTCGATTAAGCTTGGCATGATACCTGATGACTCTTCAGTAACCCAAGCAGTGAAAAGGCAAATTCCTTTTTCAGTATTACATCCGAGAGGGCCCGCGTCCCGAGCACTGGATAGAGTGCTTGAGCGTTTCGAGGCCAACATGGAAAGTGATATTGAGAAGAAGGAAGAACAAGGTTTTTCTGCAAGGTTCAAGCGATTGCTGTTTCAAAGGAGGGGGAGGAATGGAAAGGGTTAAAGTACTGGTCGTCGACGACTCCGCGTTTATGAGAAAACTGATCGTCGATTTTCTATCGGAACATCTACTAATTGAAGTAGTTGGAACAGCGAGGAACGGGGAGGAGGCTTTAAAGAAAGTTGAACAATTGAACCCCGACATGGTCACCCTTGATGTAGAGATGCCAGGTATGAACGGGATGGAAGTGCTGAAAAAAATCATGGCTAATAAGCCTCTTCCTGTTATCATGCTGTCTAGTACAACAAAGAATGGAGCAGAGAATACTCTGAATGCAATGCAATACGGAGCATATGATTTCATTGCCAAACCATCTGGCTCCATATCTCTTGACCTTCATAAAGTTAAACAAGAATTAGTCGAAAAGGTGCTGTATGCAAGGAAAGCAAATATTCAACGATTTCCTATTGATCGCGAGCTTCCTCCTGAAAAACAAAGGGAGACAGAATTAATACCACGTAAAGCCACAGGAAAACATCTTAAAAAGATTGTTTGTATTGGAACATCTACCGGTGGTCCGCGTGCCCTTCAACAAGTTTTGACAAGGCTGCCAAAGGGGATGCCAGCACCTGTTCTCATCGTGCAACATATGCCGGCGGGTTTTACTAAATCGCTTGCCGATAGACTTCATACTCTTTGCAAAATTGCTGTGAAGGAGGCGGAGGATGGGGAAGTGTTAATGGACGGAATCGCCTATATAGCTCCAGGAGGATTTCATCTAGAGGTGAACCAGAATAGCGGAAAACTCCAAGTTCATCTGTCAAAGGAAGCTCCAAGGAGCGGACACAGGCCTTCAGTGGATGTGCTGTTTGAGTCGGCAGCAAGGATAGAGGGCTATACAAAAATAGCTGTTATTATGACTGGTATGGGTGCTGATGGGATGCTTGGACTGTCCTCGATGAAGCAACGGGGAGATGTGAAGGCTATCGCCGAATCTAGTGAGTCATGTGTTGTTTTCGGTATGCCTAAGGCAGCGATTGCTGCAAAGCTCATTGACGAAATAAAAGATGCGGAAGACATTGCATCCGCCATCATGCAATACATTTAAGCGGAGGTGAAGACAATGGATACAAATCAATACTTAGATATATTTCTCGAAGAAAGTAGAGAGCATCTGCAGTCTTGTAATGATCATTTATTGAAACTAGAAAAGAATCCTGATGATCTATTAATCGTAAATGAAATTTTTAGGTCCGCTCATACACTGAAAGGCATGTCGGCCACGATGGGATTTGAAGATCTCGCCAGCTTGACTCATAAAATGGAGAATGTATTGGATGCCATCCGTAATGAAAAGCTATCTGTTGACCCTGAGATACTCGATGTCGTATTTCTTGCTGTCGATCAGCTGGAAGAAATGGTGGAATCAATCGCATCAGGAGGCGATGGCAAGTTAGATGTCTCTGCTACAACAGAAAAACTCGAAAAGATGGAACGTGGAGACCATTCTGGCAAACCAGGACTCAAAACGGAAGGTGTCTCGGATATCGTTCTAGAAAACACTGTTCTTTCCAAATTGGATGAATATGAGCTTACTGTAATCCGACAATCAACTGAACAGGGGTTTAGAGCCTATGAAGGCTGTATTGCTTTGCGTGAGGACTGCCTGTTGAAGGCAGCACGTGTTTATATGATCTTTGATGTGCTGGAAAAATCGGGAGAGATTATAAAGGCATTGCCTTCAGTAGATCAGCTTGAAGAAGAGAATTTTGATTGTGAGTTTTCAGTCGTTATCTTAACAAAGGAAAACCCTGATGATATAAGGTCCAAGGTATTAAAGGTTGCTGAAGTGGATAAGGTTGATTTCTCCATCATTTCTTTTTCTGAAGAACTGCTTCCCGAAGAGGTACAGGACAATAGTGCCGAAAAAGAGGATGCCGTTGAAGAAGAGAAAGATGCTAAGGACTTAAAGCTTGTTGATCAAGAGACTCACAAAGAGAAAAAAAGCACGCACAGCAACAAGACCATTAGGGTAAATATCGAGAGGCTCGATATTCTTATGAACTTGTTTGAAGAACTAGTAATTGACAGAGGGCGCCTTGAACAAATATCTAAAGAACTAAATAACAGTGAGCTGCATGAGACGGTGGAACGTATGTCAAGAGTATCTGGAGATTTACAGAGTATCATCTTAAACATGAGAATGGTTCCTGTAGAAACAGTATTTAACAGATTCCCACGCATGATCAGGCAGCTAGCACGAGATTTAAACAAAAAGATCAGTTTGACGATCATCGGTGCGGAAACAGAACTTGATCGTACAGTAATAGATGAAATTGGTGATCCGCTTGTCCATTTGCTGCGAAATTCAGTCGATCATGGAATTGAAACTCCTAAGGAACGTATCCAAAAAGGAAAAAAGGAAGAGGGAAGCGTTGTTCTTCGAGCGTATCATAGCGGAAATCATGTTTTTATCGAAATTGAAGATGATGGGGCAGGAATTAACAGGGCGAAAGTTCTTGAGAAAGCTATTGATAGAGGAATTGTTTCTAGGCAAGTAGCAGAAGGATTTACAGACAGGCAGGTTAATGAATTAATACTATCCTCAGGCTTTTCCACCGCAGATGTCATCTCTGATATCTCAGGAAGGGGAGTCGGACTTGATGTCGTAAAAAATACAATTGAATCACTGGGTGGGTCTATTACCATTGATTCCAAGGAAAATGAAGGCACTTTATTTTCCATTGTTCTCCCTCTGACGCTTTCGATTATTTCCGTCATGCTGGTAGAAATTGAAAAAGAGAAATATGCAATACCGTTAACTTCGATAATAGAGACTGCTATTGTGAAAACAAGTGATATTCTTAATGCTCATAATCAAAAAGTGATTGATTTTAGAGGTAAGGTTGTTCCGCTTCTGTTTTTAAAGGAAGTCTTTGAAGTTCCATCAGAACAAAAGGAAGAAGCTTTTCATTCTGTTATCATCGTTCGCAAAGGTGAGAAAATGGCGGGTCTTGTTGTCGATTCCTTTATTGGACAACAGGAAGTAGTTTTAAAGAGTCTTGGAAACTATTTAAATAATGTATTTGCTATTTCCGGCGCCACAATTCTTGGGGATGGTCAAGTAGCACTGATTGTCGATTGCAATGCGCTAATTTAGTAATGGGAGAAGTGATCGAATGTCGGAAACTTTGATGAAAGACATGAAGGTAATTGTTTTTGAGTTAACAGATAAAGAATATGCTATTCCAGTTAACAATGTTAAATCGATAGAAAAGCTGGAGCATATAACACGAGTGCCGCATACTTTTCCTTTTGTAGAGGGTGTAATCAACTTGCGGGGTGTAGTAACACCGATTATCGATTTAAGGAAGCGATTCGACCTGCTGCCAAAAGATTACGATGATTCAACAAGGGTCATCATCGTTTCAGAGGGTGAGAATGAGGTTGGTTTAATCGTAGATGCAGCAAACGACGTTATTGATTTACCTGCTGAAAGCATCGAGCCCCCGCCGGAGATAGTTGGCAGCATTTCTGCCGATTTTATACAAGGAGTAGCCAAGCTTGAAAGGAGACTATTGATTCTCATTGAGCTTGAGAGCATATTAGGCCAAGGAGAAAACTGGCAGGAATAAGGGTGGGATTTATGTCGTTACGATCCAAAATATCGGAAATGCAGCTTGATATATTGAAGGAGATCGGGAATATCGGTGCTGGCCATGCAGCGACTTCCCTATCTACAATGCTAAATAAAAAAATAGACATGAAGGTCCCAAGTGTAAGAATTGTATCTTTCGACGAAATGATAGAAATTACTGGTGGTGCAGAGGCTATTGTCGCTGGGGTATTTTTAAGGATAGAGGGGGACGCACCTGGAAGTATGTTCTTCCTCCTTCCAGTAGGACAAGCGGAAAAGTATATTCAGCAACTGCTTGGAGATCATTCTATCACACTTCATAATCCACATGAGAATGAATTGGGTTTATCCGTTCTTCAAGAATTGGGAAATATTCTTGCAGGTTCCTATCTCACTTCACTATCGGATTTTACTGGACTGTCCATGCATCCATCTGTCCCAGCTTTGGGAATAGACATGGCTGGCGCCGTTGTGGGAAGCGGTCTTATGGAGGTTTCTCGAGCCGGTGACTATGCGATCCTTATTGATACTGTTGTAAAGGAAGATGTTGCGCCGTCTAACTTGGAAGGAGTAAAAGCACATTTTTATCTTATGCCTGATCCAGACTCTTTTTCAATTATTTTTACAGCGCTTGGAGTAGAACACGATGGATAGCTCATTTCAAGTAATTAAGGTAGGAATTGCAGATATGAACGTTGTGGAGATACCCGACTCCATAAGAACAACAGGCTTAGGCTCCTGCGTTGGCCTTGTGCTCTACGATCAGTGCAGGAAAATTGCGGGAATGGTTCATGTTATGCTCCCTTCCTCCAATCTAGCAAAAAATGGCGCAATGAACAGGGCGAAGTTTGCGGACACCGCTGTTCCAGATCTTGCTACGCTTCTTGTTCAAAAAGGGGCCAGACAATCTTCTCTTAGAGCTAAACTTGCTGGCGGTGCCCAAATGTTTCAATTTTCAGGAGGCAGCGATTTGATGAGAATTGGTCCTAGGAATGTAGAAGCAGTAAAGGACCAGTTGAAACAGATGAAGATCCCCGTGATTGCAGAGGATGTCGGGGGAAATAATGGTAGAACGATTGAATTCAGTACCACTTCATATATGTTGCAGATCAAGACAGTTAATAGCGGAGTAACATTGATTTAACAAGGAACTTGTCGACTCTAATGAATACGCAAAGGGCAGTAAGAGTATTTAGAAGATAGGGGGATGAGAATGGGACAGGCATCAGCTTGCGATGAACAGGAGATATGGAACAGATGGATACATTCCCGAGACAGGGAAGCTGCGAATATGCTTATCAAAAGATATATGCAGTTGGTTTCCTATCATGTGCAGAGAATAGCAGCCACTCTCCCTAAAAGTGTTTCACGGGAAGATTTGAAGAGCCTTGGCATGATTGGACTGTATGATGCTTTAGAAAAGTTTGATCATAAAAGGGATTTGAAGTTCGATACGTACGCTTCTTTCCGTATTAGAGGAGCAATCCTTGATGGGCTTAGAAAAGAGGACTGGCTGCCGAGAAGTACAAGGGAGAAAGCGAAGAAAATTGAAGCTGCAATTGAAAGACTTGAACAAAAATATATGAGGAATGTTTCTGTGGAAGAAATCGGGGCGGAACTTGGGATGAGTGAAGAAGAAATTATCTCAACCGTGAACGAGCATTTTTTCGCAAATATCCTTTCCATAGATGAACATTCTGGTGAAGAAGATCGTGAGGGACAATCCTATTCTATCAAGGACACTAGGACTGCCACTCCCGAAGAAAACATTGTCAAGGGAGAAACCCTTGAAGAAATGGCAAATTTAATTTCCCAGCTGAACGAGAAGGAACAGACTGTACTTAGTTTGTTTTACCGCGAAGAGCTGACATTGACTGAGATCGGCCACGTTATGAGCCTATCGACATCCAGAATTTCACAAATTCATTCGAGGGCCCTTTTCAAACTTAGAAAACTCCTTGAAAAAGCAGGATGAAACAGGGGATGAACAATGGACACTCACTATCGGATCAGTTTATCCAAAGACAGGTTGACGGCCAGGCTAAGCCTGTTTCCTTGCAAAGGAGCTTCATCACCTTTTGAAGGAAGCATGGAAGAAATTCTGGCAAATGAGAATATCGTATTTGGAATTAACCGGCAAGCACTTAAACAATTGGAGGAATCTACTCAAGCAGAGCCGATATCTGTAGTGGTTGCCGAAGGCGTCAGGCCGGTAAATGGCCGCGACGCCTATTTGCACAGGGAATTACATGCTGAGGAGGAAGAATCCGGGGGAAGGCTGAACTACAGGGATGTATTAAAAATACCAGCAGTCAAGAAAGGACAGCTGATAGCAACAATTGTCCCGGCAAGCAACGGAGAAGACGGGATTGATGTAACAGGGAATCCAGTACGGGCAAAGCGTGGGAAGCCGTTAAATCTATCAGTTGGCAAAAATGTAGTCGAGAAAAATGGAAGATTATTCTCCTTAGCGGACGGACAACTATGTGTTACACATAAATCCATATCTGTCAACCCGCTATTTGAAGTGAAGGGAGATCTTGATTTACGGGTTGGGAATGTCAATTTCCCTGGTACCATCATCATCCGAGGGGACGTACCATCAGGTTATGAGCTTACAGCAGGAGGTGACATCATAGTCCAGGGAACCGTCGATGCTGCCTCTCTTAAAGCAGAAGGGAACATTTTCGTAAAAGGTGGTATAGCATCAGGGCAAAAGGGGATCGTGGAAGCAGAAGGAAATGTTGAAGCCTCCTATTTAAACCAGGGAAATGTAACTGCCGGCGGAGATGTGCATATAACCGCTTCCGTATTGAATAGCAGAGTGATAGCGGGCGGGAATATCGATTGCCGGAGAGGAACCATTATCGGAGGGATGTCTGCTGCCGGGAAAAATATTTTTGTAAAAGATCTAGGCAATCATCTTTATTCCAAAACAGAGCTAGCCGCAGGTTTTTCCCCTCTTTTAATTCAGGAAGAACGCCAACTTCTTGAAAAACTAAGAGAAGCAAAAGCTAAATGGAAACAGCTTTCCGAAATCGATAAAAAAGTCGCAAGTCTCGAAAATGCAAATATCAGACTTTCTCCACAGCAGTATGCAATGCTGGAAAAGCAAAAAATGACGAAGAGAGCGATTGAAAAAGAACTGTACTTTTTGGAAGGTCGACTGCTCGAAGTGGAATTAGAAAAGCATGAACAGTCTAAAGTGAAAATCGCCACCTATGGCAAGGTATTTCCAAATGTAAAGGTGCATTTCGGTAAATATACTACCACAACGACCGAAGTGCTCACAGACATGGTTTTTTATTTGTTTGGAAGTGAAATACGGTACCGAAAAAATGAAGACATGAAATAAAACATCATGAACGCTTAACTGGAATGGTGCAGGATTTTAGCAGAAGGAACAAATTTGATTACAGCGAACTGGAGCGAGACGATGATATTATTTTTACTGCTTCTTAGCCTGGCGCTAAACGCTGGCTGTATCTATGCGATTATTTTGCTTTATATGAGACAAAACGGGATGATGAAGGTGGAGAAAGATAACAAGAGGCTGATCAAAGAGATGGAAGAGATTTTTTCAGGGTACATGTTAGAGTTGAAAGAAGAAAATGAATCCTTTCTCAGACAGCTTTCCTCCATACAGCAGAAAGAGAAAAATCTTAGCGTGAAAGAAATTGATGACAGCGAAGATGCTGTCATAAAAAACGGGAACAGCGGAGAACAAATTGCTTTTTCCGTTAAAGTTCCATCCGCAAGCCGTTCAGTCATAGAAAAAGCATATACAGCCCTTGAATCGGAACCCAGGAAGCAAAAAAAAGAAGCGTTAGTCGATACGATTAAAGAGCTTAAAGAAGAAGGACGTTCGACAGAAGAGATTGCAAAGCTTTTAAATAAAGGGAAAACTGAAGTGGAATTAATGTTGAAATTACAGAAAAAATGACAGTTAAGCTTGATTGAGCGCACTACATATGCTATATTATTTCTTGGTGTTAATACACACGCTCGCTGATTCCGGCGGATGGTGCTGCATTTGCAGTTTCCGCCTGAAGATGATGCGAACGGAGGAAAACAAACCATTAGGAGGAAAAAACATGTCAGTCATTTCTATGAAGCAATTGCTTGAAGCTGGTGTACACTTCGGTCACCAGACTCGCCGTTGGAACCCTAAGATGAAGAAGTATATCTTCACTGAGCGTAACGGCATCTATATTATCGACCTTCAAAAGACGGTTAAAAAAGTAGAAGAAGCATACAACTGGGTAAAAGAACTTGCAGCTGAAGGCGGCACAGTACTTTTCGTTGGTACAAAGAAACAAGCGCAAGATTCCGTTAAGGAAGAGGCGACTCGTTCTGGTATGTACTTTGTGAACCAGCGTTGGCTTGGCGGTACATTGACAAATTTTGAAACAATTCAAAAGCGTATTTCACGCCTGAAAAAGATCGAAAAAATGGAAGAGGACGGCACTTTCGAAGTACTTCCTAAGAAAGAAGTTGTCCAACTTAAGAAAGAACAAGAACGCCTGGAGAAATTCCTTGGCGGTATCAAGGACATGAAAAAGCTTCCTGATGCACTTTTCATCATCGACCCACGCAAAGAGCGCATCGCAGTAGCTGAAGCTCGCAAGCTGAACATTCCAATCGTTGGTATTGTTGATACAAACTGCGACCCGGATGAAATCGATGTAATCATTCCTGCGAATGACGATGCAATCCGTGCGGTTAAGCTTTTGACAGGCAAAATGGCGGATGCTATCCTAGAAGCGAAACAAGGCGAAGAAATTGCTGAAACTCCTGCTGAAGAAGTAGAAGCTTAATTTTTCAAGGTAATGGGAAAGGTGATAATAGGGTATCCTTTATCACCTTTTTTTAAGCCTTATTGTGAATACTATAAAAGGTTTAAACTTGCAATGGTACATACCCATTTAATTAAAGGAGGAAATCGTAATGGCAATTACTGCACAAATGGTTAAAGAACTTCGTGAACAAACTGGAGCAGGCATGATGGACTGCAAAAAAGCGCTCCAAGAAACAAACGGAGATATGGAGAAAGCAATTGATTTTCTTCGTGAAAAAGGTATTGCAAAAGCCGCTAAAAAAGGTGACAGAATCGCTGCTGAAGGATTGGCATCTGTCATTGTTGATGGAAACGAAGCGGTTATTCTTGAAGTGAACTCTGAAACAGACTTTGTTGCAAAGAATGAAGGTTTCCAAACACTTGTTAAAGAATTGGGAGCACACCTATTGAAGAACAAGCCTGCAACAGTGGAAGAAGCTGCCGCACAAACGATGGAAAATGGAGCAACTGTTGAAGCGCATATCAACACTGCAATTGCAAAAATCGGAGAGAAACTTTCCCTTCGCCGTTTTGAAATCAAGACAAAAAATGATGGAGACGCATTCGGCGCCTACCTTCATATGGGCGGAAAGATCGCGGTTCTAACAGTTCTTCAAGGTAGCCAAGACGAGGCTGCTGCGAAAGATGTTTCCATGCATATTGCTGCATTGAATCCAAAATATATTTCTCGTGACCAAGTTTCAGAAGAAGCAGTTGAGCATGAGCGCCAAATCCTTACACAACAAGCTCTTAACGAAGGCAAGCCTGAAAACATTGTGGCGAAAATGGTGGAAGGGCGTCTAGGCAAATATTTCGAAGATGTCTGCCTTCTTGATCAGACTTTCGTTAAAAACCCAGACCAAAAGATTCGTCAATTTGTTGAATCCAAGGGCGGAACAATACGTGAATTCGTACGTTTTGAAGTAGGCGAAGGTATCGAGAAGCGTGAAGACAACTTTGCGGAAGAAGTAATGAGCCAAGTTAACAAAAAATAATTGTATCTAACATGCAACAAAACTGCAGGGAACACATTGTGTTCCCTGTTTTTGGAAAGGATAACAATGAGTTCAGCTCTTTCTAGGAGGTTTTTATGGGTACCCCAAAATATAAACGTGTAGTATTAAAACTTAGCGGAGAGGCCCTTGCAGGAGAACAGGGCTTTGGAATCAACCCTGCCGTAATCAAAAATGTTGCTGCTCAAGTGAGAGAAATCGCAGAGCTCGGCGTCGAAGTAGCAGTAGTTGTAGGAGGCGGCAATATTTGGCGTGGAAAAATCGGTGAAGAAATGGGAATGGACCGTGCAACTGCTGATTATATGGGCATGCTTGCGACTGTCATGAATTCACTTGCTCTTCAGGATAGCTTGGAACTAGAAGGAATTGAGACAAGGGTTCAAACATCTATTGAAATGCGTCAAGTAGCGGAGCCGTATATTCGCAGAAGGGCAATCCGACATCTTGAAAAGACAAGAGTTGTCATCTTCGCTGCGGGCACTGGCAATCCATACTTTTCAACAGATACGACAGCAGCATTAAGAGCTGCGGAAATCGAAGCAGATGTTATTCTCATGGCGAAAAACAATGTTGACGGTGTGTATTCCGCTGACCCGCGCACTGACAAGAACGCGGTGAAATATGATGAGCTATCCTATTTGGATGTTTTAAAAGAAGGCCTTGCAGTGATGGATTCTACAGCTTCCTCGCTATGCATGGATAATAATATCCCGCTTATCGTCTTTTCCATTATGGAAGAGGGGAATATCAAACGTGCTGTTATGGGTGAAGAAATCGGGACAATCGTAAGGGGGAAAAACTAATGCCAAAACAAGTGATTGCAAATGCGAAAGACAGAATGACAAAAGCAATTGGAGCATACACGAGAGAACTTGCCTCCATTCGTGCCGGAAGGGCGAGTGCATCCCTGCTCGACAGAATTACAGTAGATTATTATGGAGCACCAACACCGGTAAACCAATTGGCCGGCATCTCTGTACCAGAAGCACGCCTCTTAGTCATTCAGCCGTATGACAAAAGTATTCTTGGGGAAATCGAGAAAGCAATATTAAAATCAGACCTTGGTATTAACCCGACAAATGACGGTTCCCTCATCCGCATCATGATTCCGCAGCTTACGGAAGAGCGCCGTAAAGAGCTGGCAAAACAAGTGAAAAAGGAATCAGAAGAAGCGAAAGTAGGAATCCGCAACATTCGTCGCGACGCTAATGATGAGTTGAAAAAGCTGGAGAAAAACGGTGAAATTACAGAAGATGTACATCGTGGTTATTCTGATGATGTTCAGAAATTGACAGATGAATTCATCGGAAAAATTGACCAGATTACGAAGGATAAAGAGAAGGAAATCATGGAAATATAATTTTTCGATGCCAAAAAGACCCTCTGATGACGGGGGTTTTTTCTCTATTTGAGATTAATTTAAGACTTAATAGTCTCGAACTTCTGAGCAGCCCATGACTTACATATAATTTTTTAGAGATATCTTTTTCCATTTTTGATATGATAGGAGCATGTGAAAAACAGCAATTGAATTCGCCTTTTTGTTTTTTCACACGAGGAACGTATATCCTATTCTGGGGGAGCTGGCTTATGTTAAAAAAAATAAATCCGTGGAAGAACAATAAAAAACCTTCCAGTTTCCATGAGCGGATTGAGCAGGTTAAAAAGGAAAATATACCTGCTCACGTCGCAATCATTATGGACGGGAATGGGAGGTGGGCCAAGAAACGCTCTTTGCCAAGGATTGCGGGCCATCATGAAGGGATGAAGGTTGTCAGGAAGATTACAAGGCTTGCCAGCGAGCTCGGTATTAAAACGTTAACTGTATATGCGTTTTCAACGGAAAATTGGAAAAGGCCAAAATCCGAAGTCGACTTTTTGATGAAGCTGCCGGAGGAATTTTTGGGGACATTTCTGCCTGAACTTATCGAGGAAAATGTAAGGGTCGAGATGATCGGAGAGAAAGACGGTTTGCCTGGCCACACTTTGAGGGCAGTTCAAAAAGCAATGGACTGCACATCTGGCAATAGTGGGCTCGTATTGAACTTTGCTCTTAACTATGGAAGCAGGGCCGAGATACTCAGTGCTGTGAAGAAGTTCAGCAAGGACTGCAAGGAAGGGATAATAGCTCCGGAGGCATTGACAGAAGAGGTATTTTCCTCTTATTTGATGACCTCATCTCTCCAGGAACCAGACCTTCTTATCCGGACAAGCGGCGAAATAAGACTAAGTAATTTCATGCTTTGGCAAATAGCCTATACAGAATTCTGGTTTACGGATGTACTTTGGCCGGATTTTAATGAAGATCATTTTCTTGAAGCGTTGGAAGAATACCAAGGGCGACAACGGCGCTTTGGAGGAGTTAAATAAAGGGTGGATTAAATGAAACAAAGAATCATCACAGCAGTAATAGCTGCGGCTATTTTTCTGCCAATCGTCATCGTTGGGGGAATACCTTTTGAACTCATGGTATATTTGCTAGCATCAATTGCATTATATGAAGTGCTTAAAATGAAAAATACCGCTATTTTTTCGGTTCCTGGTATTCTTTCATTGCTAGTTCTATGGGTTTTCCTTCTCCCTCCCGACAGTCAGGAGATATTCGGAACAATAGCCTCTAAGAAAATGGAGATAATTTACATAGCAATCCTCCTTTTTCTCACATACACAGTAGCGACAAAAAACCGTTTTACTTTTGAAGACGTCGCTTTTTCCATTATGGCTTTATTGTATCCGGGCATTGGCTTTTATTATTTCATGGAAACAAGAGTCGAAGGCCTGGCCTTTGTTTTCTATTCCTTGTTCATTATTTGGGCAACGGATTCAGGGGCATACTTTATCGGAAAAGCAATGGGGAAAAACAAATTATGGCCTGAAATAAGCCCGAATAAGACTGTCGAAGGTTCACTCGGTGGTGTTGTTTGTGCCTTGGCTGTTGCAGGAGGATTCTATTTGGCTGGAAGCCTTGATGTTCCATTATGGCGGCTGCTTATTGCAACAGTTTTCCTATCTGCCTTCGGACAGGTTGGCGATCTTGCTGAGTCTGCATTAAAACGGCATTTTGGTGTAAAGGATTCAGGGACAATTCTGCCAGGACACGGCGGTATTTTGGACAGGTTTGACAGCCTTCTGTTCGTTTGGCCGCTGCTTTATTTCTTTTTAATCATGTAGCGGATATAGGTAACGTTTGGAGTGAAAACATTGAGAAAAATTAGCCTTTTGGGTGCAACAGGATCTATTGGGGTACAGACACTTGATATCATTAGGGAGCACAAGGAAGAATTTTCTCTCATCTCCTTCTCTGCTGGAAAGAATATTGAATTGTCGCGTAAAATCATACTTGAGTTTATGCCTGAATATGTATCTGTCGAGTCAAAATCTGATGCTGAATCGCTTAAGGCGGAGTTTCCAGATACAGCTTTTGGTTATGGGTCCCATGGACTGCTGGAAGCCGCTGTTTATCATAAAGCGGATATCCTCGTAAACGCCGTAATGGGAAGCGTTGGTCTTCAGCCAACACTTGAAGCAATCAAGCTTGGCAGAACGATTGCGATAGCGAATAAGGAAACGCTTGTAACAGCAGGACATCTTGTTATGGGATTAGCTAAGGAATACGGTGTGAAGATTCTGCCGGTAGACAGCGAGCATTCTGCAATCTTCCAGGCATTACAAGGAGAGCATGAAAAAAACATTGAAAGATTAATTGTGACAGCTTCTGGAGGAAGCTTCCGCGATAAGACGAGAGAGGAACTAGCCGAAGTTACCGTAAAGGAAGCATTAAACCATCCCAATTGGTCGATGGGCGCGAAGATTACCATTGATTCCGCGACAATGATGAACAAAGGGCTTGAAGTTATTGAGGCTCACTGGCTTTTTTCCATGCCGTATGAGAAAATTTCTGTATTGCTTCACAAAGAAAGCATTATTCACTCGATGGTGGAATTCCACGACAGCAGCATTATTGCCCAGTTGGGAACACCTGATATGAGGGTTCCTATCCAGTATGCACTTACATACCCGGATAGAATGCCGTTGCTTTCAGGTAAACGACTTCGTCTAGAGGAAATTGGTAAGCTTCATTTTTCAAAAATGGATCTAGAACGATTCCGCTGTTTACGCTTTGCCATTGATGCAGGAAAACGCGGGGGAACGATGCCATCTGTGTTAAACGCTGCGAATGAAGTGGCGGTTGCTGCTTTCCTTGAAGGAAAAATTAGCTTTTTACAAATTGAAGCGTTGATAGAGAAGGCGCTTATACAGCATAATATAGTAAATAATCCTGATCTGGAAACCATACAGGCGGCAGATCAAGAAGCACGGCGTTTTGTCACTTCTCTCCTATAAAACAGCGTGTGAGCGACAAAAAATTTCTACAAAACAAAGGGGCAGCAAAATCCATCCCGATTAAAAAGGTGGTCATCTATATTGAGTACAGTAATAGCCTTTATCGTCATTTTCGGTGCGCTTGTATTCTTCCATGAGCTGGGCCATTTCGTCTTTGCAAAAAGGGCGGGAATATTATGCAGAGAGTTTGCTATTGGTTTTGGGCCAAAGGTATTTACTCACAAAAAGGGAGAAACAATCTATACTATCCGTCTTTTGCCAATTGGAGGGTTTGTCCGAATGGCAGGGGAAGACCCGGAAATGATTGAAATAAAGCCCGGTTACCGGATCGGCCTTTTATTTGACGGCGATGGCCTTGTGACAAAAATCATTTTAAACAACAAAAACAAATATCCGGACGCTAGAATTGTGGAAGTGGAAAAAGCGGATATCGAAAAGGATCTTTTTATAAGCGGATACGAAGAAGGGGAAGAAGAGGAAACTAAGGTTTTCAAGCTTCGTCGTGATGCTGTTCTTGTCGAAGGGAACACCGAGACGCAAATCGCTCCTTATGATCGGCAGTTTGCCTCTAAGACCCTTGGCCAAAGGACGATGGCGATTTTCGCTGGTCCAATGATGAATTTTATTCTTGCCTTTATTGTGTTCGTTATCCTTGCATTAATTCAAGGAGTACCTGTTAATGATCCGGTACTAGGTAAGCTGACGGAAGATGGAGCAGCATACAAAGCTGGATTGGCTCGGGGAGATGTCGTTCAGTCAATTGATGGGACAGAGATTTCAAGCTGGGGAGATGTCGTGGATACAATTCGCTCAAATCCGGGGAAAAGCTTGGAATTCAATGTTGAAAGGGACGGCAAGACACTTGAAATACCTGTGAAGTCGGTTGTTCAAAAGGTTGAAGATAAAACCATTGGAGTTATTGGTGTATTCAGCCCTGTCGAGAAGTCTCCATTAAAATCAATCGGATACGGACTTGAAGAAACGTACCGTTGGACAAAGGAAATATTTTTTATGCTCGGGAAACTGGTAACAGGACAGTTTTCCATCGATGCATTATCAGGTCCTGTAGGCATATATGTCTCGACTGATACTGTAGCAAAATCGGGAGTTCTCTATTTGATGCATTGGGCAGCGATACTCAGCATCAACCTTGGCATCATGAATCTTTTGCCGTTCCCAGCGCTTGATGGGGGCAGGCTAATGTTCTTCGGCATCGAGGCATTTAGGGGAAAACCGGTGGACCGTCAAAAAGAAGGAATGGTTCATTTTATTGGTTTTGCTTTGCTGATGCTATTGATGCTAGTGGTAACGTGGAACGATATCCAAAGATTTTTTCTATGATGCTCCAAACTGCAGGCCGGATAAATAGTATTTCGGCCTTATACTTGAAGAGGTGAAGAATGATGAAGCAAAGCATGATGCTCATTCCTACATTAAGGGAAAATCCGGCAGATGCGGATATAAAAAGCCATCAGCTATTATTGAGAGCAGGTTACATGCGGCAAAACGCCAGCGGGATTTACTCTTATATGCCATTGGCAAAAAGAGCGCTTCAAAAAGTGGAGGCGATCATCCGAGAAGAAATGGATGAAGCAGGAGCTGCTGAGCTTCTTATGCCGGCACTCCAGCAGTCAGAGCTTTGGCAGGAATCTGGCAGATGGTATTCTTACGGTCCTGAATTAATGAGAATTAAAGACAGAAATGAGCGAGATTTTGTTCTTGGACCAACACATGAGGAAGTAATTACAAGTCTTGTCCGGGATGAAGTTAAATCGTATAAGCGACTTCCGCTCACTCTTTATCAAATTCAGACAAAATTTAGAGATGAAAAACGCCCTCGTTTTGGTTTGCTGAGAGGGAGAGAGTTCATCATGAAGGATGCGTACTCTTTCCATGCTACAAAAGAAAGTCTTGATGATGTTTATGATAGAATTTTTACGGCTTATTCTAATATATTTGCCCGCTGCGGCTTGAACTTCCGCGCAGTCATTGCTGACTCCGGAGCGATGGGGGGCAAGGATACCCACGAATTCATGGTGCTATCAGATGTAGGAGAAGATACAATTGCTTACTCTGATACGTCTGACTATGCTGCTAACATTGAAATGGCTCCTGTTGTTACAAAGTATGAGAAAAATACAGATCCTGCAAGGGAACTTGAAAAAGTTTCTACACCTGGGCAAAAAACCATCGAAGAGGTATCCGCCTTCCTTGGAATTAAGGCGGATAATACCATTAAATCCATGCTTTTCAAAGTAGATGATCAATTTGTACTCGTACTCGTCCGCGGCGACCATGAAGTTAATGATATTAAGCTGAAAAATCTATTCTCTGCCTCTGTTGTTGAACTAGCAGAAGTAGAAGATGCAGTGAAGATTCTTGGGTGTGCTCCAGGTTCTCTTGGACCAATAGGCACTAAAGATATTGCTGTCGTAGCTGATGTGGCAGTGGAAGCTATGGCGAATGCAGTTTGTGGTGCAAATGAAGAAGGGTATCATTATCTTAACCTAAATCCGGGAAGAGACTTTGAAGTATCGCAGTATGCAGATTTGAGATTTATTCAGGAGGGCGACCCTTCGCCTGATGGACATGGGAAGATCCTTTTTGCAAAAGGGATCGAAGTTGGGCATGTTTTCAAGCTTGGTACACGGTACAGTGAAGCAATGAATGCAGTTTATCTGGATGAGAACGGGCGATCCAAGCCAATGATTATGGGCTGCTATGGAATTGGTGTTTCGAGAACGATGGCTGCAATCGCTGAGCAGTTTAATGATGAGAAAGGACTTATCTGGCCTCCGGCAGTTGCGCCATTTGCTGTCCATGTCATTGGTGTGAATATGAAGGATGCTGATCAATCAAGGGTTTCATCAGAAGTATATCAAAGCTTGAAACATGCTGGCCTCGAGGTCCTTTACGATGATCGAAATGAAAGGGCAGGCGTGAAATTTGCAGATGCAGATCTTATCGGTCTTCCTGTAAGAGTTACAGTCGGGAAGCGTGCTGCTGAAGGAATTGTTGAATTGAAATCACGCAAGACCGGAGAAGTTCTGGAAGTTTCAATCAATGAGCTGGAAAAAGAAATCAAGAACATCCTTGCAAACTGGTAGTTTTGACAATCAGTATAATAAGTGCCGGGTTCCTTTATGGAATCCGGCTTTTTTATAGGAAAGTAGAAGCTTTTTTTATGTTATAATTACATTTGCTGTAGAACTTCAGCCCGTAACAGCGGGCTTTTATGTCAGGAGGGAAAAGTGTGGATCTTTCCTCTAAGAAGAAAGAGAGCTTCCAGCATTTGCTTCAGCAGCTGGAACTGACAGAAGATAACGTATTGAACCATTTTAACAATGCTGAAATAGAAAAGGTCATTGTGGACAAGAAGTCGAAAAGCTGGCATTTTGTCTTTGCGTTGGAGAAAATCATTCCGTGCGAACTTTTTAAAAGGTTCGCTACTTCACTTGAAAGAGCATTTGCTCATATTGCTAGAGTGAACTTTACACTTCAAGTGAAAGACCAATCTTTCACAGAAAAGCTGCTCTATGATTACTGGAGAAATTGTATAAAGGAGATTGATGGAATATCCCCTCCGCTACTTAAGCTTTTAAATGAACAAGAGCCGAAGATTCAAGGCACAAAACTTGTTCTGGCGGTCGGGAATGATACAGAGGGTCTGGCCATTAAGCGGAAATATGCTGGTGTAATCTCCAATATCCTTCAGTCATTTGGCTTTCCTTTGCTGGCCATTGATACAGAGGTCGCTTTAACGGGAGCAGCCACACAATATGAAGATTTCGTCAAGGCAAAGGAAAGAGAAGATCAGGAACGGGCACTGCAGGCGATTGCTGAAATGCAAAAGCGGGAAGCAGAGAAAGATAGTGGGGATAAAATACATGATGAAGGTCCTGTCATGATTGGCTTGACCATTAAAGATGACGCTGACTTCCGCCGACTTGTAGATATTGTGGATGAAGAAAGAAGGATTGCAATTGAGGGTTATGTCTTTTTTGCTGAGACAAGGGAGCTCCGCAGTGGAAGGACCCTATTAACCTTTAAGATTACCGATTATACAAGCTCTATTATGGTGAAAATGTTCTCAAGAGATAAGGAAGATGCAGCAATATTTGGCAGGGTGAAGAAAGGTATGTGGCTGAAGGTACGAGGTAGTGTCCAAAACGATACATTTGTCCGCGACCTTGTCATGATCGGAAACGACATCAATGAAGTGAAGCCGAAACAAAGAGTGGATACCGCACCGCAGGGAGAAAAGCGCGTTGAACTGCACCTTCACTCCCCGATGAGCCAGATGGACGCTGTCACATCGGTAAGTGAACTTGTTTCTCAGGCGAAAAAATGGGGGCACAATGCAATTGCAATAACAGACCACGCAGTTGTGCAGTCTTTTCCGGAGGCTTATAGTGCAGGGAAGAAAAATGACATTAAAATACTGTATGGACTCGAAGCAAATCTTGTTGATGATGGGGTCCCGATAGCATACAATGAGACCCATCGTGAACTGGAAAGTGCCACATATGTAGTATTTGATGTGGAGACGACAGGCTTGTCTGCCGTTTATGACACCATTATTGAGTTGGCGGCGGTAAAAATAAAGGACGGGGAAATTATCGATAGATTTGAATCCTTCGCTAATCCTCACCATAAGCTTTCGGCAACAACCGTTAATCTAACAGGTATAACGGATGATATGGTAGAAAATGCTCCTGAGGTGAAAGAAGTTATCGAGCGGTTTCATGAATGGATGGAGGATGCAGTTCTTGTTGCACATAACGCTTCATTCGATATGGGATTTCTTAATGTCGAGCTTAAGAAAATTGGACTCGGCAAAGCAAAAAACCCTGTTATCGATACGTTGGAGCTGGCTAGGTTCTTGTATCCGGACATGAAGAATCATAGGCTGAATACATTAACAAAAAAGTTCGACATCGAACTCACACAGCATCACCGGGCAATTTTCGATGCAGAAGCAACTGGTTACCTTTTATGGAAAATGCTAAAAGATGCCTTTGAAAGAGAGATTCGATTCCACCATCAACTTAATGAGAATATGGGTAAGGGAAAAGCATATCAGCGTGCGCGCCCGCATCATTGCATTCTCCTTGCACAAAATGAAACAGGGTTAAAAAATCTGTTTAAGCTAGTATCCATTTCTCATATCGAGTACTTTTACCGCGTTCCCCGCATCCCGCGTTCCATCTTGCAGAAATACAGGGATGGCCTGCTGGTTGGATCCGGATGTGATAAAGGTGAAGTTTTTGAGGGGATGATGCAGAAATCCCCTGAAGAAGTGGAGGAAGTTGCTAGGTTTTATGACTACCTTGAAGTGCATCCGAAAGAAGTGTATGCACATCTTCTAGAATTGGAACTTGTGAGGGATACGAAAGCGCTCGAAGAAATTATTTCCAACATCGTAAAACTTGGAGAAAAGCTCGATCTGCCGGTAGTGGCGACAGGAAACGTTCACTATCTAAACCAAAACGATAAAATCTACCGTAAGATACTGATCAATTCACAAGGTGGTGCCAATCCACTCAACAGGCATAATCTTCCTGACGTTCATTTCCGTACAACAAATGAAATGCTGGATTGTTTTTCGTTCCTAGGCAAGGAAAAAGCGAAGGAAATCGTTGTTGTCAACCCGAACAAGATCAGTGACATGATTGAATCGATAAAGCCAATTAAGGACGATTTGTATACGCCTAAAATTGAGGGCGCAGATGAAGAAATGCGAAGTATGAGCTATGGGATGGCAAGAAAAATATATGGAGAGTCATTACCCGAAATAGTCGAAGCCAGACTGGAAAAAGAACTGAAGAGCATTATCGGCCACGGTTTTGCTGTTATCTACCTTATTTCACACAAGCTGGTGAAGAAGTCGCTTGATGACGGTTATCTTGTAGGATCCCGTGGTTCGGTCGGTTCATCTTTTGTTGCTACGATGACGGAAATTACAGAAGTCAACCCGCTTCCACCGCATTATGTCTGTCCTAATTGCAAGACTTCTGAGTTTTTCAATGATGGATCTGTTGGCTCCGGTTTTGACCTACCGGATAAGGATTGCCCTGAGTGTGGAACGAAATTTAAAAAAGATGGGCATGACATTCCGTTTGAGACATTTCTAGGCTTTAAGGGGGATAAAGTTCCCGATATCGATTTGAACTTCTCTGGTGAGTACCAGCCTAGAGCGCATAACTATACTAAGGTTCTCTTCGGGGAAGATAATGTTTACCGTGCAGGAACAATTGGAACGGTTGCAGATAAAACAGCTTTTGGATATGTAAAGGCCTATCAGCAGGATAATAACCTTCATTACCGGGGGGCTGAAATTGATAGGCTTGCATCAGGGTGCACAGGAGTAAAAAGGACAACAGGCCAGCATCCTGGAGGCATTATTGTTGTTCCGGATTATATGGACATTTATGACTTTTCCCCGATTCAATTCCCGGCAGACGCAAGTACATCTGAATGGAAGACAACCCATTTTGATTTTCATTCTATTCATGATAATTTGCTTAAGCTTGATATTCTTGGTCATGATGATCCAACCGTTATCCGCATGCTTCAGGATTTAAGCGGAATAGATCCTAAAACCATTCCTACGGATGATCCGGATGTCATGAAGATTTTTCGAAATACAGAGTCCCTTGGTGTGTCGGAAGAGCAAATAATGTGTAAAACTGGAACGCTTGGTATCCCGGAGTTCGGCACAAGATTTGTTCGTCAAATGCTGGAGGATACGAAGCCGACAACGTTCTCGGAACTGGTTCAGATATCAGGACTTTCCCATGGAACGGATGTATGGCTCGGCAATGCTCAAGAATTAATCCATAATAGTATTTGCAGCCTAAGCGAAGTAATCGGCTGCCGTGATGATATTATGGTCTATCTGATATACCAGGGATTAGAACCTGCCTTTGCCTTTAAAATCATGGAGTCTGTGCGTAAAGGAAAGGGCCTATCAGATGAAATGGAAGCAGAAATGAGAAAGAATGAAGTCCCGGAATGGTATATTGATTCCTGTAAGAAAATCAAGTATATGTTCCCTAAGGCTCACGCTGCTGCATATGTACTGATGGCTGTAAGGATTGCATATTTCAAAGTACATCATCCGCTATTATATTACGCAGCCTACTTTACTGTCAGGGCGGAAGACTTTGATGTTGAAGCGATGGTGAGGGGTTCAGAAAGCATTCGGTCAAAAATTGAAGAGATTAATGCAAAAGGACTTGATGCCTCCACTAAGGAAAAGAACCTCCTGACAGTGATGGAACTGGCACTTGAAATGTGTGAACGCGGCTTTTCTTTTCAAAAGGTGGATCTGTATAGATCACATGCGTCCGAGTTCATTATCGAGGGAAATACACTTATTCCGCCATTCAATGCCATACCGGGTCTCGGGACAAATGCTGCCGTTAATATCGTGAAAGCAAGGAAAGACGGTGAGTTTCTTTCGAAGGAGGATCTTCAGCAGCGCGGAAAAGTTTCCAAGACGATTATTGAATACCTTGATAAGCAAGGCTGCCTGGAATCGTTACCTGACCAGAACCAATTGTCTTTGTTTTAACATGTGACAGCTGTATTAGAGCCGTTTGCATTAAATGACTGGTTATGATATATTTTAATTGGAAATACTTTAGATAATCTCTGGCAGATGAGAGTGGGGAAACCCGCTCTTTCTTGTTGTTATGCACTCTTCCGGACACAGGAGGAAGAGACCGGGCAAAAGGAGCAACTTCCGAAGGAGGGATAGGATGAGCAAAGTGACAGAGGTTGTCGAAGGACTGGCTACACCTTTATTGGCAGAAATTGGCCTTGAATTGGTTGATATCGAGTATGTCAAGGAAGGAAAAAGCTGGTTCCTTCGCGTATATATCGATAAAGAAGGTGGAGTCGATATCGAGGACTGCGGACTTGTCAGTGAAAGACTAAGCGAAAAGCTGGATGAGCTGGATCCCATTCCGCATAATTATTTTTTGGAAGTATCATCACCTGGAGCGGAGCGTCCGCTTAAAAAAGAAAAGGATTACCAAAAAGCAATCGGAAAGAATGTTTTTATCAAAACATTTGAACCTATTGATGGGGAAAAAACATTTGATGGTGTCTTAATCGCATTTGATGGCGAAACGGTAACAATGGAGAGGAAAGTGAAAACAAGAAAAAAAGCAATCTCCCTTCCATACGATAAAATTGCCAGCGCACGTTTGGCTGTAACCTTTTCATAAACGATTCAGGTATTAGTAAAATACTTATTCATACCTAAAAAAAGGGGGACCAAAGCAAAATGAGCAGTGAATTATTGGATGCTCTTGAGATGCTCGAAAGAGAAAAAGGCATTTCAAGGGATGTTCTTATTGAAGCCATTGAGGCTGCCTTAATTTCCGCATACCGCCGAAATTTCAACCAGGCGCAGAATGTTCGCATCGACCTTAACCTTGCTAGTGGATCGATGAGAGTCTTTGCCAGAAAAGAAGTAGTGGACCAGGTATTTGATCCAAGACTCGAAATTTCCATAGAAGATGCGAAAAATATCAATCCAAACTATCAAGTAGAAGATGTTGTGGAATTGGAAGTGACTCCAAAGGACTTCGGGAGAATTGCTGCACAGACCGCAAAGCAAGTTGTGACTCAGCGAGTACGTGAAGCAGAACGCGGCATCATTTATTCAGAATTTATTGATCGAGAAGAAGATATTATGACTGGGATTGTTCAACGGCTTGATTCAAAATTCATCTATGTCAGTCTTGGGAAAATCGAAGCGATTCTGCCTGCAAATGAACAGATGCCCAATGAACGTTATAAACCTCATGACAGAATCAAGGTGTTTATTACAAAGGTCGAAAAGACCACGAAAGGTCCGCAAATCTTTGTTTCAAGAACACATCCCGGCCTTCTGAAACGACTGTTTGAAATTGAGGTCCCTGAAATTTATGACGGAACAGTGGAAATTAAATCAGTTTCTAGGGAAGCAGGGGACAGATCCAAAATCTCGGTTTACTCGGATAATGCGGAAGTGGATCCAGTAGGCTCCTGTGTTGGTCCAAAAGGAACTAGGGTACAGGCAGTCGTAAACGAGCTAAAAGGCGAAAAGATTGATATTGTTAAATGGTCTGAAGACCCGGTTGTTTTCGTTGCCAATGCGCTAAGTCCATCGAAAGTCCTTGACGTCATTGTCGGGGATGATGAAAAATCCACCACTGTCATTGTTCCTGACTACCAGCTTTCACTAGCAATTGGAAAACGCGGACAAAATGCTCGTCTTGCTGCAAAGCTGACAGGATGGAAGATTGACATCAAATCAGAAAGCGAAGCGCGTGAAGCCGGCATCTATCCGCGTGAAGACGCAACACTGCTTTCAGATGATATAGAAGATATTGACACAGCTGATTTTGAATAAGGGAGAGGGAAATGACTGTGAACAGCCGAAAAAAAATTCCGATGCGAAAATGTGTCGCAACCGGTGAAATGAGGCCCAAAAAGGAACTTGTTCGCATCGTTCGCTCTAAGGAGGGAGAGGTATCGATCGATCCCACCGGAAAAAAATCTGGGCGCGGTGCCTATCTTTCTAAAGAAGTGGAAGTGATCCAGCTTGCCAAGAAAAAGGGGATACTCTCCAAACAGCTGGAGGCTCCGGTTGATGTTTCCATTTACGATGAGCTGATTGAGCTAATAGAAAAGGAGAAAAGACTAATCTGATGAAAGGTCAGTGGACGTCATTGCTTGGCTTGGCCAATCGAGCGCGCAAAACCATCTCAGGTGAAGAGCTGGCCGTCAAAGAGATCAGAAACGGGAAGGCAAAGCTGGTTCTCCTTTCTAGGGATGCTTCGGTCAATACTCAAAAGAAGATACTGGATAAATGTAATTATTATCGTGTGCCCTACCGATTCGTCGAGGACAGATATACGCTTGGCGGAGCGATCGGTAAAGAAGCACGCGTGGTAGTTGCCCTACTGGATGATGGGTTTGCGAAAAAAATGTCTATGCTGCTCGATTAATTCTAGCGGGGGTGAAAATATGAGCAAAACACGTGTTTATGAATACGCTAAGAAACATAATGTTTCTAGCAAAGATGTAATTGGAAAATTGAAAGATATGAAAATAGAGGTTTCAAACCATATGACGGCAATGGAACCAGATACGGTGAGGAGATTAGACGCCATTTTTAATAAATCAGAGGATAAACAAACTACAAATAATCATGGTAACCTGCAAACAGGCCAAGGCCAACAGCGCAATTCACAAGGCGGCCAAAGGCAAGGCCAGGGCCAACAGCGCAATTCACAAGGCGGCCAAGGCGGCCAAAGGCAAGGACAAGGACAGCAGCGCAATTCACAAGGCTCACAAGGCGGTCAAAGCGGCCAAAGGCAAGGACAAGGACAGCAGCGCAATTCACAAGGCGGTCAAGGCAGCCAAGGCGGCCAAAGGCAAGGCCAGGGGCAGCAGCGCAATTCACAAGGCGGCCAAAGCGGCCAAAGGCAAGGCCAGGGGCAGCAGCGCAATTCACAAGGCGGCCAAAGCGGCCAAAGGCAAGGACAAGGACAGCAGCGTCCAACACAAAGCGGTCAACAAAGGAACCAAAATAATGGGAACAGAAAGCCGGGTGCAGCAAATGGCCGCGGTGGAAACGGTCAGAATCGCGGGATTAATCGTGGCGGTAAAGGTGGAAACAATCGGGGAAAACAGCAACAGCAGCATGTCCAGCCGGTTGTCAAGAAAGAAAGAGAACTTCCAAAGAAAATTACGTTTGTTGAGTCGCTTACAGTTGGCGAATTAGCTAAAAAACTTTATCGGGAACCTTCTGAAATCATCAAGAAACTCTTTATGCTAGGGGTTATGGCTACAATTAACCAAGATCTTGATAAAGATGCAATCGAGCTGATTGCATCGGATTATGGTGTTGAGGTAGAAGAAGAAGTACTGATTGATACGACTGACTTGGAAGTTTACTTTGCCGAAGATGAAGGGGTTGTTCTTTCGGAAAGACCACCAGTCGTAACGATTATGGGCCATGTTGACCACGGTAAAACAACATTGCTCGACTCCATCCGTAATACGAAAGTTACAGCTGGAGAAGCCGGTGGTATCACCCAGCATATCGGGGCATATCAAATCGAGGATAATGGAAAGAAAATCACTTTCCTTGATACTCCGGGACACGCAGCGTTCACAACGATGCGTGCACGTGGTGCTAAAATCACAGATATCACTATTCTTGTAGTCGCGGCTGATGACGGTGTCATGCCTCAGACAGTCGAAGCCATCAACCATGCAAAAGCTGCAAATGTACCAATTATTGTTGCAGTGAATAAAGTTGATAAGCCTACAGCAAACCCTGACAGAGTGATGCAGGAATTGACAGAACATGGTCTGGTCCCAGAAGACTGGGGCGGAGAAACGATTTTTGTTCCGCTTTCTGCCCTGACTGGAGAAGGAATTGACAGCCTTCTGGAAATGATCCTGCTTGTAAGTGAAGTGGAAGAATACAAGGCAAACAAAGATCGCCATGCAGTTGGAACAGTAATCGAAGCACAATTGGATAAAGGCCGTGGCTCTGTTGCAACATTACTTGTACAAAATGGAACACTGAAAGTTGGAGATCCTATAGTAGTCGGGAATACTTTCGGCAGAGTGCGTGCAATGGTTAATGATTTAGGCCGTAGAGTGAAGGAAGCCGGTCCATCAACACCTGTTGAAATTACCGGCTTGAACGATGTGCCGCTTGCCGGAGACAGATTTGTTGTTTTTGCAGATGAAAAAACAGCACGTCAGGTTGGAGAAGCCCGTTCTCAGCAGGCTGTACAGGCTCAGCGCAGTGAAAAGACACGCGTCAGCCTTGATACATTGTTTGAACATATGAAACAAGGGGAAATGAAAGACCTCAATCTTATTATCAAGGCGGATGTCCAAGGCTCTGTTGAGGCGCTAGCTGCAGCGTTGCAAAAATTGGACGTTGAAGGCGTTAATGTAAGAATCATTCATACTGGTGTTGGCGCAATCAATGAATCGGATATTACCCTTGCAGCAGCATCAAATGCAATTGTCATTGGATTCAATGTACGCCCTGATAATAATGCAAAGCGCGCAGCTGAATCGGAGAAAGTAGACATTCGTCTTCATAGGATCATTTACAAGGTAATAGAAGAGATTGAATCGGCTATGAAAGGGATGCTTGACCCGGTATATCAAGAAAAAACAATTGGTCAAGCAGAGGTACGTCAAACCTTCAAAGTATCCAAAATCGGAACAATTGCCGGCTCCTATGTTACCGAAGGAAAAATCACTCGTGACAGCGGAGTACGTGTTATTCGCGACGGAATCGTCATTTTTGAAGGCCAAATCGACGCGCTCAAACGCTTTAAGGATGATGCGAAGGAAGTTGCAACAGGCTACGAGTGCGGTATTACCGTTAAAAACTACAACGATCTTAAAGAAGGCGATGTATTAGAAGCATACATCATGGAAGAAGTGGAACGTTAATGATAGTAGGGCTTGCTTCTTTTGAATGCCTGATATATGATGCTTCTTCTTTAAAAGACAAGAGGTCGGTCCTACAGCGGGTCTTAACGCGGCTGAAACAGAAATTCAATGTTTCGGCCGCTGAAGTAGGCCATCAAGATGTATGGCAGCGGACAAAGCTTGCTTTTGCTGTAGTATCATCCAGCCGAGTACAGGCGGAGAGGGAATTGCATAGAGCCCTGCAATTTGTGGATTCATTCCCTGAAATTGAGCGAACCATGACAGAAATAGAATGGCTTTGAATAAGAGGTGAAGGAAATGGCTCACAGGGTAAACCGTGTAGGAGAACAAATGAAAAAAGAGTTGGGCGATATTATCGGCCGCAAGATCAAAGATCCGCGCATCGGATTTGTAACCGTTACAGATGTGGAGGTTACCGGGGATCTTCAACAGGCTAAAGTTTTTATTTCCGTTCTTGGTGATGCAACCCAGAAGGAAAATACATTAAAGGCTTTGGCGAAAGCAAAAGGATTCATCAGAAGTGAGATTGGCCGAAGAATCAGGTTGCGAAAAACCCCGGAGATTACATTCGAATTTGATCAGTCCATTGACTACGGTCACCGGATTGATACGCTGCTCCATCAAGTTCAATTAGAACATAAGGACAGCGATGATAAGGAATAGGGGAAGGATAGACAATTGTGTCTATCCTTTTTTTAAGAAAAAGAGGCAAGGGGTGCAACATATTGGAAGGAATAATACCATTGTACAAGCCTGCTGGCATGACTTCACATGATTGTGTATTTCGGCTTAGAAAACTCTTGCGGACAAAAAAAGTCGGACATACAGGAACCCTCGATCCAGATGTTACAGGAGTGCTGCCAATCTGTATTGGAAGAGCAACAAAGGTCGCGGAATATATCACTGATGCAGGAAAGAGCTACATAGGGGAAGTTACCATCGGCTATGCTACTGCAACTGAGGATGGTTCAGGAGAAACCATCGAAGAGAAGCATGTTGATCGCCCTATCACCCGGGAGGAAATACTTGGCGTGCTAAATAGTTTAACCGGAGAAATAATACAAACGCCGCCAATGTATTCCGCTGTTAAAGTGAACGGTAAGCGATTGTATGAATATGCTCGCCAAGGATTGGTTATCGATAGACCTTCAAGAACTGTCGATATATATTCGATGGAATTGTTGGATGACAGAATGATTTTTGAAGGAAACAATATATCATTCCGTTTCAAGGTTTCCTGCAGCAAAGGTACATATATTAGGACTCTTGCTGTTACAATAGGACAGAAGCTTGGCTATCCTGCGCATATGTCTTACCTGCAAAGAGTGAAGTCTGCTGTATTCAGTTTAGAGGACTGTTATACTTTCTCTGATATCGAAGAAGCAGTAGAACGAGGGAGTGTAGAAGATCTATTGCGTTCAATGGAGGAGGCAGTCCTCCATTTGCCGAAATTATCGATAAATGATACAGTAGCAGAGAAAGTCAAGAATGGATCCCAACTCGCAATTCCTTCGTACTTAATGGAAGAAGAAGGGCCAATTGCAGTATGCACGGAAGAGGGACTACTTCTGGCAATCTACTGCAAGCACCCTGTTAAACCAGGATTGCTGAAACCTGACAAAGTGCTTAGAATAGCGCCGCAGTAAATTCATGGATCAATAGAAAAGGTGAATGGTAACATGGAATATATTAAGCTGAAACATCCGCACCACTTCAAAAAGAAAGAGTTCCCGCCACTTTCCATGGCGTTAGGTTTCTTCGACGGAGTTCATCTTGGGCATAGGCATGTGATTCTCGAAGCGAAAAAAACAGCCGCTGCTGATGGAACAAAAAGTGCCGTAATGACATTCGATCCCCATCCTTCTGTTGTTTTGGGAAAGAGTGTACAGCATGTAGAATATATTACGTCAATCGAAGACAAGATTTCGCTTGTAAAAGAAATGGGGATCGACTACTTATTTGTCGTTCATTTTACTAGAGCGTTTTCCGAGCTTTTGCCCCAGGAGTTCATTGATCAGTATGTGATCGGTTTGAATGTCCGTACGATGATTGCTGGCTTCGACTATACCTATGGGAAAATGGGCAGGGGAACAATGGAAACGCTCCCTTTTCATTCAAGGGGAATGTTTGAAAATAAAGTTGTTTCAAAGTTTACTGTGGAAGGTGAGAAGGTTAGCTCTACTCGTATCAGGGCAGCTATAAGGGAAGGAAGACTGGAAGAACTCCCCGCGCTTCTTGGGCGACGGTACACGACAAGCGGAACGGTCATCCATGGGGATAAACGGGGTGGAACTTCACTTGGTTTTCCAACTGCTAACGTTAATATTGATGACTATATCCCCCCTGCAACAGGTGTTTATTCTGTTAGGATAAAGGTGAAAGGGATATGGTGTAAAGGTGTCTGCAATATCGGTTACCGTCCAACCTTCAAGGAACGGCTGGAACCCAAGCCATCGGTGGAAGTGCATATATTTGATTTCAATGATGATATTTATGGTGAATATGTTGCCGTTGAATGGCATACCCGTATTCGGGGAGAGAGAAAGTTTGCCGGTATCAATGAGCTTGTATTACAAATTGAAAAAGATAAGCAAGAAGCAAGGGGATACTTTGAAAATCAGCAGAGTTAAGCTTGCATTTTAAGATCAAAAGATGTATTCTTATAAACGTACCAAAAATGAACCTTTGCTTGGCAAGTCGAGTCACCGACGCTTGCTAGGTAACAGGGGATCTATTTTTTAGGAGGTGGAACGGATGGCAATCTCTAAAGAACGTAAAAACGAGATCATCGCTGACTTCAGAACACATGAAGGCGATACTGGATCTCCAGAAGTTCAAATCGCTGTCCTTACGGAAGAAATCAACACATTGAACGGTCATTTGCGCGTTCATAAGAAAGACCATCATTCACGTCGTGGTCTTTTGAAAATGGTAGGTAAGCGTCGTAATCTTTTGACTTACCTTCGTAACAAAGACGTAACACGTTACCGTGATCTGATCAACCGTCTTGGTCTACGTCGATAGTCTACAGAAGCGGGATTTTTCCCGCTTTTTTATTAGGCAATTTTTCAAGGTAGTTTTTTCCGGATTGATCGGGGATTTCATCCTTTTCGATTACATATTGATAAAACTTGTAGATAATGTGCTTTCTGTACATAATATAGCTGTACCGTAAGCAACTTTGATATATAGGACAAGACCTATTGTAGGTTTTTATTCGCCATTGCAAGGTATATTGATAAGAAACAGCAATTGCTGCAGACATACATGGACTGCCATATGTAAATCGCATGGTGATAATCCTTGCGAAAAATAAGTACGAGTGATTAGAGAGGGGCTTAATGCATGGAACAAGAGAAGCAACAGTTTTCATTTGACTGGTCCGGCAGACCGCTGACAGTTGAAGTTGGCCAGCTGGCTAAACAGGCCAATGGCGCAGTTTTGGTACGCTATGGAGATACAGTGGTGCTAAGTACAGCCACGGCATCGAAAGAACCGAAGAACCTCGACTTTTTTCCATTGACTGTAAACTATGAAGAACGCTTGTATGCGGTCGGGAAAATCCCTGGCGGTTTCATTAAGAGGGAAGGACGCCCAAGCGAGAAAGCAATCCTCGCAAGCCGGCTGATTGACAGACCGATTCGTCCTTTGTTCGCTGATGGTTTCCGAAACGATGTCCAGGTTATTTCGATTGTGATGAGTGTCGATCAGGATTGTCCGTCAGAAATGGCTGCAATGCTTGGTTCATCCCTTGCACTCAGCGTGTCCGACATTCCATTTGAAGGTCCGATTGCAGGAGTCATCGTTGGTAGAGTGGATGGAAAATTTGTCATCAATCCAACCGTTGACCAAGCAGAGAAGAGCGACATGCACCTTGCTGTAGCTGGTACGATGGATGCCATTAATATGGTTGAGGCAGGAGCAGAGGAAGTCCCGGAAGAAGTCATGCTGGAAGCAATTATGTTCGGCCATGATGAAATCAAAAAGTTAATCGCATTCCAACAAGAAATCGTTGAAAAGGTTGGAAAAGAAAAGCGCGAAATTACTCTTTTTGAACTTGATGCAGAGCTTGAAGCAGAAGTAAGGGAAATGTGCGAGCAAGAAATGATTGCCGCCATTCAAGTGCAGGAAAAACATGCGCGCGAAGATGCTATTAAACAAGTGAAAGATGCTGTTTTAGAAAAGTATTCAGAGCAGGAAGCAGATGAGTCTGATCTAAAACAGGTCAAACAAATTTTAGATAAGATAGTTAAAGGCGAAGTACGCCGTCTCATCACGGAAGAAAAAGTTCGTCCAGATGGGCGTGGCGCTGACGAAATCCGTCCGCTCTCATCCCAGGTTGGCTTGCTTCCACGGACTCATGGATCAGGTCTCTTTACAAGGGGACAAACACAAGCACTCAGCATTTGTACATTAGGTGCCATGGGTGATGTCCAGATTCTTGATGGGCTTGGACTAGAAGAAGAAAAGCGATTTATGCACCATTATAATTTCCCGCTATTCAGCGTGGGTGAAACCGGTCCAATCCGCGGACCGGGCAGGAGGGAAATTGGCCATGGAGCGCTTGGAGAACGTGCGCTTGAACAGGTAATTCCTTCTGAAAAAGATTTCCCTTATACTATTCGCCTTGTTTCAGAGGTACTGGAGTCTAACGGTTCCACTTCCCAAGCAAGTATTTGCGCAAGCACTTTAGCATTAATGGATGCAGGGGTACCATTGAAAGCTCCTGTAGCAGGTATCGCAATGGGTCTTGTGAAATCCGGAGAGCATTACACGATACTGACGGATATTCAAGGAATGGAAGATCATTTGGGAGATATGGATTTCAAGGTTGCTGGAACAGCCAAAGGCGTAACAGCATTGCAAATGGATATCAAAATTGAGGGTCTTTCCCGTGAAATTCTTGAGGAAGCACTCCAGCAGGCGAAAAAGGGAAGAATGCAAATCCTTGAATCCATGCTGAATACTTTGGCTGAACCAAGGAAATCACTTTCTAAATACGCTCCTAAAATCATGACGATGACGATTAATCCAGATAAGATTCGCGATGTCATTGGACCTAGCGGTAAGCAAATCAACAAGATTATCGAGGAAACAGGCGTCAAGATTGACATTGAGCAGAACGGTACGGTCTTTATTGCATCAGTTGACGAAGAAATGAATCAAAAAGCTAAGTCCATCATTGAAGATATCGTGCGTGAAGTCGAAGTTGGACAAATGTACTTAGGAAAAGTGAAGCGAATTGAAAAATTTGGTGCATTTGTAGAGATTTTTAACGGTAAAGATGGTCTTGTCCATATTTCAGAACTTGCGGAAGAACGCGTAGGTAAAGTAGAAGATGTGTTGAAGCTCGGAGATGAAATTCTCGTCAAGGTAACGGAAATCGATAGACAAGGTCGTGTCAACTTGTCCCGTAAAGCAGTCCTCAAAGAACAAAGAGAGAAATCCGAGCAGGCTGAGAAATAGTATTAAGAAAACCAGGGGAAACCCTGGTTTTTTAATAAATGGAACTAATTTTTCCGGCTCCTGTTCTACCTTGTCCTCTCCCTTCATACTTTTTAGGGAAGGGGGAAGGTGTATGCGAAAATTATGGTTGGTTCCCATCATCATACTGGGAATGATGCTAGTTAACAATACATACTCTGAATTTTATCTGGCAAAACTAAAAAGTGATAGTATACCGGTTTCTATGCATGAAAATGGGCTGCTCAGGGAAATAGAAATAAAAGCATCTTCCTTTGAGACAAATGCCTCCGATGCAAGGATTGATCCGGTGTGGAAAGCAATTCCTGGTTATAATGGGTTAAAAGTGAATATAAAGGAATCTTATCAAAGGATGAAAAAGGACGGAGAGTTTTCGGAGGATAAATTAGTTTTGGAACAAACTAGTCCAAAAGTACACTTGAGCGAGCTTCCGCCATCACCCGTCTACAAAGGCCATCCTGATAAACCAATGGTTGCCTTTGTCATTAACGTTGCATGGGGTAATGAATACTTGTCAGAAATGCTCGCAACCCTTAAAAAGCATCGCATGAAAGCTTCTTTTTTTATGGAAGGCCGTTGGGTTAAGAATAATCCAAAGCTTGCAAAGATGATTGCAGAAGAGGGCCATGAGATCGGCAATCATTCGTTTTCTCATCCTAAAATGGAAAAGCTATCTGGGGCAGAAGCCAATGAAGAAATCAGTAAGACTAACGCAATTATCGAGACGACGACCGGGGTACAGGTTAAATGGTTTTCCCCTCCAAGCGGAGGCTATCGCGATGAGACGGTGAAAATCGCTGCAGCAAATGGACTTGGTACCATCATGTGGAGCGTAGATACAATCGACTGGCAAAAGCCCACAAGCGATACGTTGATCAGGAGAGTGACAACAAAGGTGCATAATGGGGCGATAATCCTAATGCATCCAACAAAGTCTACTGCAGATTCACTCGATCGGTTAATTGAAGAACTGAATAAAAGGGAATTACATGTTGGTACAATATCGGAATTGTTGAGTGAGGATCGAGTAATGAAGAAAATGTCGAAAAAATAATCTTCTGTTTGGAAAAAGCCTCCGAAATGAAATATACTATTTTAATGCAGGAGTAGTTTTTGCAGCAGGTTCCAGAGGAGGAATTTATTTGATTAAAAAATATACTTGTCAAAATGGTGTTAGAATCATACTAGAACAAATTCCGACAGTTCGGTCAGTTGCAATCGGTATCTGGATAGGAACTGGTTCAAGGAATGAACACCAGATGAACAACGGAATTTCCCACTTCCTTGAGCATATGTTCTTCAAAGGAACAAAAACAAGGTCCGCACGGGAAATAGCAGAATCCTTTGACAGTATTGGAGGACAGGTGAATGCTTTCACGTCAAAAGAATACACCTGCTATTATGCAAAGGTTCTTGATAATCATGCCAATTATGCGCTTGATGTGCTAGCTGATATGTTCTTTCATTCTACATTTGAAGAGGAAGAGCTTGCAAAAGAGAAAAATGTCGTATATGAAGAAATCAAGATGTATGAAGATACACCTGACGACATTGTTCATGATTTGCTAGGTAAAGCGATTTACAAAGATCATTCCCTCGGATATCCGATTCTTGGCACAGAAGTAACGCTTGAAACCTTTACAGGCGATACACTAAACGAGTACATGCATGACACGTACACGCCTGAAAATGTAGTAATTTCCATTGCGGGGAATGTACCTGAAACATTTATAGCGGAAGCGGAAAAGCTGTTTGGTTCGTACGAGGGTGGAAAAGGTCACGAAGTACAGCTTGCACCCTCCTTCCATTCAGATAGGATTTCCAGAAAGAAGGAAACCGAACAGGCACATCTCTGTCTTGGTTTTGAGGGTTTGCGAATCGGACACAAGGACATTTACAGCCTGATTGTCTTGAATAATATTCTTGGGGGCAGCATGAGCAGCAGACTATTCCAAGAAGTGCGGGAGCAAAGGGGATTGGCTTATTCGGTATTTTCTTATCACTCTGCATACCTCGACAGCGGGGTGGTTACTTTATATGGAGGGACTGGAGCAAAGCAGCTAGACGTTCTATATGGGACCATCCAAGAAACGCTCTCTAAGCTCAAGCTAGATGGAATTACCGATAAGGAATTAAACAACAGTAAAGAGCAATTGAAGGGGAGCCTAATGCTGAGTCTTGAGAGTACCAATAGCAGAATGAGCAGAAACGGAAAGAATGAACTGTTGCTTGGACGTCACCGTTCATTGGATGAGATTGTGGAACAGATTGATCAGGTTTCGAAGATGAGTGTCAATCAACTTGCTGCGTCTATCTTTACAGATAACTATTCTGTATCTGTGATTAGTCCGGACGGAGAACTCCCAAAAATATAAAAGGAAAAGGCCTGCATTCGCAGGCTTTTTTGCATGCTGGGCCAATCTTTAACATATATTGAGAGTACAGGAGGGGTCCCAATGAGATTGAGTGAACTTGGGGGTAAAGAAATTGTAGATGTCAAAAAGGCGGAGAGGCTAGGTATTCTCGGTCAAACAGATCTTGAGATTGATGAGCGGACGGGACAGGTAATGGCATTAGTGATACCGTCCGTTAAGTGGTTCGGCTTGAAGCGAGAGGGAAATGAGCTTAAAGTGCCATGGAAGCATATCAAGAAAATCGGTACAGACATTGTTATACTCGATATCCCAGAAGATTAGAGGAGTGCCTTCCACGAGGAGCACTTCTCTTTTTTATTCTCCATAGTCGTAATTCACCACCATGCTTTATTTTACATATCATGTTGGAGTAAATATCATTTTAATTCCTGTTCAATTATTGGAAAGAAGGTGAATGTACCGATGCTGACAGGAATGCAAATCGCTGTCATTGGCGGGGATGCAAGACAGCTGGAGATTATCAGAAAGTTGACTGAACTGGATGCGAAGCTGTCGCTCATTGGATTCGAGCAACTGGAACATGCATTTACGGGAGCTGCAAAGGAAAAGGTAGAGGAATTGGATTTTTCTGCACAGGATGCTTTGATTCTTCCTGTGCCAGGAACCAGCTTAGAAGGGCAGGTCGAAACAATCTTCTCCAGCGAAAAGGTAGTTGTTACGCAAGAGATGGTAGAGAAAACTCCGCCACATTGCATTATTTACTCGGGAATCAGCAATGCTTATTTGACCGGTATTACTCAGCAGGCCAAAAGGCAACTGGTTCTTCTCTTCGAACGGGATGATGTTGCGATATATAATTCGATTCCGACAGTAGAAGGGACTATCATGATGGCAATTCAGCATACAGATTTCACCATTCATGGTTCAAGAGTCGCCGTCCTTGGTCTTGGGCGTGTGGGAGTGAGCGTTGCCCGCACTTTCCATGCTCTGGGCGCAAAAGTGAGTGTTGGAGCAAGGAAGAGCGAGCATCTTGCAAGGATAACAGAAATGTCTCTCAGGCCATTCCGTCTTGACGATCTTCCGATTATTGTAAGGGATATGGATATTATAATTAATACTATCCCACATCCTGTTGTAACAGCCTCTGTTATCTCAAAAATGCCTTCCCATACACTAATTATCGATCTTGCATCGAAACCTGGCGGAACAGATTTTAGGTATGCAGAAAAAAGGGGAGTAAAAGCTCTCCTTGCACCTGGCCTTCCTGGTATTGTGGCACCCAAAACTGCCGGCAAAATACTTGCGAATGTACTCGCTCAACTAATTGGGGAAGAATTTAGCCTGAGAAAGGGGAATGGCTGATGAGCCTTAGTGGAAAAAGAATTGGTTTTGGGCTGACAGGATCCCATTGCACATATGAAGCTGTATACCCGGAAATTGAAAAACTGGTGAATGCAGGAGCGGATGTAGTACCTGTCGTGACAAAAACCGTTCGAAAGACGGATACACGCTTTGGAAAAGGGGAAGAATGGGTTGAAAAAATTGAAGCCCTGACAGGAAAAAAAGTAATCGATACTATCGTTATGGCGGAGCCGCTAGGTCCCAAAATGCCATTGGACTGTATGATTATCGCACCAATGACGGGTGTTTCAATGAGTAAGTTTGCCAACGCGATGAATGACTCGCCTGTATTAATGGCTGCAAAAGCGACGCTCCGGAACTTAAAGCCAATTGTTCTCGGCATTTCAACAAATGATGCTCTCGGATTGAACGGTGTAAACTTGATGAAACTCATGTCGACAAAAAATATTTATTTTATCCCGTTTGGCCAAGATGACCCAGTTAAAAAGCCTAATAGTATGGTAGCGAAAATGGAGTTACTTAGTGATACTGTCATTTGTGCAATAGGTGGAGAGCAGATTCAGCCGGTGATTAGAGAGTATTTGTAGCAATAAGAGAAACATTTTCTTGAACAAGTAGAATCATTGGAAATCTGTGTGACATATTATTCCTTTTATCGACCAAAGTATGAAAATGGTTCTTTCCTTCATCAATGAATATGATAAAATAAATGATACTATGAATCGGCAGATTGTTTAGGCACTTTACTATCTGCCGTTTGATACTTAAAGAAAATCGGTTTTACGGATTACAAATCCATATTGGAAGGGGAAAGAAACCATGCTTCTAGAGAAAGGATTTCATGTAGCTGTAGTTGGTGCAACTGGAGCGGTTGGGCAACAAATGATGAAAACGCTTGAGGAAAGGGATTTTCCAATTTCTAAATTGACGCTGCTATCCTCTGCTCGTTCTGCCGGAAGCACTGCGGTCTTTAAAGGCGAAAAAATCACCATTCACGAGGCAAAACCTGAAAGCTTCGAAGGTGTGCAAATCGCATTGTTCAGTGCCGGGGGGAGCGTTTCAAAAGAATTAGCTCCGGAGGCTGTCAAGCGTGGCGCCATTGTTGTTGATAATACTAGCGCGTTCAGAATGGATGAGAACGTTCCGCTGGTTGTTCCAGAGGTGAATGAGAAAGACTTAGAAAACCATAACGGTATCATTGCTAACCCAAACTGTTCCACCATTCAGATGGTTGTTGCCCTTCAGCCGTTCCGCCAGAAATATGGCCTTGAAAAAGTGATTGTCTCGACCTACCAGGCGGTTTCGGGAGCGGGTGCTGCAGCAGTTGAAGAGCTGAACAGGCAGACAAAGGTGATTTTGGAGGGAGAAGAGGCTAATCCATCTATCCTTCCTGTCAAATCTGCAGATAAGCACTACCAAATTGCTTTTAATGCCATTCCACAAATAGATGTATTCCAAGAAAATGGCTTTACTTTTGAAGAGATGAAAATGATCAATGAAACAAAGAAGATTATGCATATGCCATCACTTCAGGTTGCTGCTACATGCGTGCGCCTTCCAATCGCGACTGGCCATTCAGAATCAGTTTATTTTGAAACGGAAAAAGCAGGTGTTACAGTCGAAGAAGCAAAAGAGTTGATGAAAAATGCTCCGGGTGTCATTTTAGAGGATGATCCTTCTCAGCAAATTTATCCAATGCCTGCAAATTGTGTCGGAAAGAGCGACGTATTTGTTGGAAGGATTCGCAAGGATCTTGATAACGAAAAAGGCTTTCATCTGTGGGTTGTATCCGATAACCTGTTGAAGGGTGCAGCTTGGAATTCAGTCCAGATTGCTGAAGGCCTCGTAAAATTGGGTCTTGTAAAATAATTTAATGTAATTGCAGGATAGAGATAACCAGGGGTGGTACTACGATGAAAATCATTGTTCAAAAATTTGGCGGAACTTCTGTCAGGGATGACGATAGCAGGGCACATGCCATAAAGCATATCAAACAGGCAATATCTCAAGGGTATAAAGCGGTGGTGGTCGTGTCCGCCATGGGACGTAAAGGGGAGCCTTATGCAACTGACACACTGCTCAGCCTTGTGGGCGGCAGTGAAAATGAGTTGAGCAAACGGGAGCATGATCTCCTTCTATCTTGCGGGGAGACTATTTCGAGCGTCGTTTTTACAAACAAACTTTTGGAACACGGTATTAGCGCCAGGGCTTTGACAGGAGCACAAGCAGGCTTCAGGACCAATAAGGATCATACAAACGCAAAAATCATTGATATGAAAGTCGATCGGTTATTACAGGAATTAGAAAGCGTTGACGCTGTAGTCGTAGCTGGGTTCCAAGGAATAGCATCCAACGGGGACATTACGACAATCGGTCGCGGTGGAAGTGATACATCTGCCGCCGCGCTTGGCGCTGCATTAAATGCGGAATGGATAGATATCTTTACAGATGTGGAAGGCATCATGACAGCAGATCCTAGAATAGCAGAAAATGCCCGTCCGCTTTCAATTGTTACCTACACTGAAGTGTGCAATATGGCATATCAGGGTGCAAAAGTTATTCACCCAAGGGCTGTAGAAATTGCCATGCAGTCTAAGGTTCCTATTCGCATCCGATCAACGTATTCTGACTCCAACGGGACACTTGTGACTTCCCTTAGCAGGAACAGCAAGGGAAGCGACATACGGGAACGCCTTGTAACAGGGATCGCCCATATGGCAAAGGTCACTCAGATAAAAGTTGAGGCGAAGAAAGATCAGTATAACTTGCAGTCAGAAGTCTTTAAGGCGATGGCAAATGATGAAATCAGCGTTGATTTTATCAACATTTCTCCTAACGCTGTAGTCTATACGGTCCTAAACGAAATGGCTGAAAAAGCAAAAGGGATTTTGGAAAAACTAGGGTATTCGCCGCAATTGGAATGGGATTGCGCAAAAGTTTCCGTTGTCGGAGGCGGAATAGCAGGCGTTCCCGGTGTTGCATCCAAAATTGTTACCGCACTGTCGGAGAAGGGGATCAGGATTCTCCAATCAGCTGACAGTCATACAACTATTTGGGTTCTAGTGAAAGAAAAAGACCTCGTAACAGCTGTCAATGCATTACATGATGCTTTTGAATTGGAAAAAGAACAGCAGGAAATGCTGCAGGATTGATAAAAAGGAGTGGGAAACATGGTCCATTTCGGACGGATTGCGACCGCAATGGTAACACCGTTTGACAAAAACGGGCATATTGATTTTGCAAAAACAACGAAGCTAGTAAATCACTTAATAGAAAATGGTACGGACTGTCTTGTCGTTGCTGGCACGACAGGAGAATCCCCAACCCTTTCAAAAGAAGAAAAGATTGCATTATTCCAACATGTTGTAAAAGTGGCTGGTAAGAGAGTACCAGTCATTGCGGGTACTGGATCTAACAATACTTATGCTACAGTAGAACTGACAAAAAAAGCGGAAGAAATAGGCGTCGATGGAATCATGATTGTCGCCCCATATTATAATAAACCAAACCAGGAAGGCATCTATCAGCATTTTAAGGTGATTGCAGAAAACACAAGCTTACCTTTGATGATTTATAATATTCCAGGACGTTCTTCCGTTAATATCATGCCCGAAACGATAATCAGATTATCAGAAATCCCTAACATTGTAGCTGTTAAAGAAGCAAGCGGGGATTTGAACGCAATGACAAAGATTATTGCAGAGACACCAGAAGACTTTGTTCTTTATAGCGGTGATGATGGACTGACCCTTCCGACTCTTTCCATCGGAGGTGTGGGGGTAGTTTCCGTAGCCTCCCATATCATTGGTAATGAAATGCAGGAAATGGTAGAAGCATTCTTTTCAGGAAAGATACAGAAGGCTGCTAGGATGCACGGAAAACTGCTTCCTACTATGCAAGGATTGTTTGCAGCCCCAAGTCCAGTCCCTGTAAAAACAGCGCTTCAGTTGAAAGGCCTCGATGTTGGTACCGTGAGACTGCCTTTGGTTCCCTTAACAGAAGAGGAGAGAAAAACGCTTGTAGAATTAATTGCGGAGTAAATTGTTAACCGGCCATTCCTAGCTGAATGGCCGGTTCTTTTCTATATTTTATCTGACTCGATTCTACTAAGTCCCATGCTTCTAGTTGTCATGTTTTTCCGTTATCAAGTATAATAGCTATAATTGGTCAATGGTCGGCCCATTTTGATTTAGGAGGAAGTATAATTTGAATAAGACTAATGAATGTATTAAAATAATCCCGCTAGGGGGAGTTGGGGAACTCGGTAAAAATATGTATGTCACAGAAGTGGATGATGACTTGTTCATTATTGATGCAGGACTTATGTTTCCTGAAAATGAAATGTTGGGAATCGATATTGTAATTCCGGATATGACATATTTGAAGGAGAACAGGGAGCGGGTTACTGCTGTTTTTCTTACTCATGGTCATGAAGACCATATCGGTGCATTAAGCTATTTACTGAGGGAAATCCAGGTTCCTGTCTACGGCACGAGACTTACCATTGCAATAGCAAAAGCGAAGCTAAAAGAACAAGAGTATTACGGGCCTGCAGATTTTAGAGTAATAGATTCGGAAACCGTTCTTGATTTCAACTCTTCTTCTGTTTCTTTCTTTCGTACAAACCACAGTATTCCAGACTCAGTTGGAATTACAATTCATACATCACAAGGCGCTATCGTGCACACAGGCGATTTCAAATTTGATCAGGCAGCTTCCAAAATGTACAAGCCAGAAATCGGAAAAATGGCTAAAATAGGAGAGGAAGGGGTGCTTTGTCTCCTTTCTGACAGCATGGAAGCAGAAAAACCTGGCTATACTGCCTCGGAAGCTACGATGGCAAAAGAGCTGAACAGCGTTTTCTTGCATGCAAAAGGTAGAGTCATTGCAGCATGTTTTGCATCGGATTTAATCCGCATCCAGCATGTATTTGATAGCGCGCGTGATAGCGGCCGAAAAGTGGCGGTTGTTGGTAAAAGCCTAAAAAAGATTTACGATCTAGTTATTGAACTAGGCTATTTAGAAGTAGATGAAGATATTTTGATTTCCGTACCAGATATTAAAAAATACCCTGGGGATGAAGTGGTCGTTCTAGCGACAGGCCACCAGGGTGAGCCGGTGGAAGTACTGCAAAAGATGGCAAGGCAAAGCCATCCGCAAGTGAACATCGTTGAGGGTGATACGGTGATCATTACTGCATCTCCTATTGGGACCAATGAACTTCTTGTCAATAAAACGGTTGATATGCTTGAACGAGCAGGGGCTAACGTATTCGCTGGGAAAAGGGCGCTTCATGTCTCGAGTCACGGAAGCCAAGAAGAATTGAAATTCATGCTCAATTTGATGAATCCTCAATTCTTTATTCCAGTTCATGGTGAATATAAGATGCTGAAAGCCCACAGCCAAATCGCGATCGAGTGTGGAATACCGAGGGAAAAAATCCATATTCCTGACCGCGGCGATATCATTACATTTGAAAAGGGGAAGGTTCGTTCCACTGAAAAAGTGACAGCAGGCAACGTACTTATTGATGGAATCGGTGTAGGCGATGTAGGGAACATCGTTTTGCGCGATAGGAGGCTATTGTCTCAGGATGGAATTTTAATTGTTGTTGTGACACTTAATAAAGCCGAGAGAAAAATAGCGGCGGGGCCAGAAATTATTTCACGCGGGTTTGTGTATGTCCGTGAGTCGGAAAAGCTGATGGAGGATTCTGCTATCATTGTGAGAGATATCGTGGAAAAAGTAATTGCAAGGCCTTCCTTCGACTGGGCAGGATTAAAACAGGATATGAGGGATGCGCTTAGCCAGCATCTCTATGAAAAAACAAAGCGCAGGCCAATGATTATGCCGATTCTAATGGAAGTCTAACAGAGATAGCTGCAGGAAAATCCTGTGGCTTTTTCTTTTTACTAAAATCAGGATTAGCCTGGATGAAATCCCTCATTTGGCGGATACTATTCGAGATTATGCCTGAAGGGAGTCAATACAATGGAAAAAAACGAAAAACTGACAGTGAACCAGGAAGAGGAAAAAGGAGAAAAATCGTCATCTAGCCTCCTTGAAAAAATACAGCAGCTCGGGCAGACAAACGTTCCTCAGCTTTCTCAGGACTCCAAGATTCATTGTTTGACAATTGTTGGACAAATTGAAGGCCATATGCAGCTGCCACCGCAAAATAAGACAACAAAGTATGAGCATTTGATTCCACAAATTGTTGCAATAGAACAAAATCCGAATATAGAAGGGCTGCTGGTCATTCTGAACACAGTCGGCGGGGACGTGGAAGCAGGGCTTGCAATATCGGAAATGCTAGCATCATTGTCCAAACCAGCTGTTTCCCTAGTCCTTGGGGGAGGCCACTCCATCGGTGTTCCTATCGCCGTCTCCTGCGATTATTCCTTTATCGCTGAAACGGCTACCATGACCATTCATCCTATAAGGCTGACGGGTTTAGTAATCGGCGTTCCCCAGACGTTTGAATACCTGGATAAAATGCAGGAACGAGTAATCAAGTTTGTCACAACGCACTCAAATGTTTCAGATGAGGATTTTAAGGAGTTAATGTTTGCAAAAGGGAATCTTACAAGGGATATAGGCACAAATGTCGTTGGACGCGATGCTGTTAACCTTGGTTTAATAGATGGTGTTGGCGGCATAGGGGAAGCGATGAAGAAACTAAACAGTCTTATTGATGCCAATAAGGAAGAAAAGGACGCTTTAGTGCAATGATCCTCTATACGATGATGCCGCATGAATTTATCTATCCCCAAGAGCATAAAGAACCTGCTCAGTCAATCGTCCATTATCGAGGAGTACCCATCATTGCCGAGAGGGCTGCAAACAATGATTATTATGTAGTTCGAATTATCAGTACAAATCCGGCCCACTATTTGATTGATGAGTGTAGGCCAGGATCAAAAATTTCCTTTGGACAGAACGAACGTTTGTGAACTTTGTTGGAAACAACTATGATATAATAACCTTAATAGAAAAGCGGCAGCCTAAAGAAGGCTGCTTCTTCTTTTCTAATCCACAGGCAAGAGATGTCGTGAAATAATGAAGATACTAGTACAAAAACAGGTGATATAATGGCGAAAAAGAAACGGCGAAAGAATAGCCAAAAGAATACGATGAAAACAACGGTTAAATATGAGTTAACGGGATTGGTTCTGCTCTCTTTAGCCATTATAGCAATGGGGGGATTTGGAAAGGCGGGAGCTATCCTCGTAATTTTTTTTCGTTTTTTTATGGGGCAATGGTATATGCTTGGTCTTATCGGGCTTGCGGTCTTCAGCATTTATATTATGTGGAAGCGTGAAATTCCTAATTTGCTGAAAGTGAAACTTGTTGGTACATATTTAATCGTAGCAGCGGTGCTGCTGCTTAGCCATGTAACCATTATGGAACTCTTAGCACAAGGCGGCAAAAATGGAGATCCGAGTGCTATCTCCAATACTTTTAAGCTATTTGAACTGGAAGCAAGAGGGAAATCGAATCCACTAGGACTTGGTGGGGGAATGACAGGGGCCGTCCTATTTGCAATGTTCTACTATCTATTCGATGCTACGGGAACTCAATTGATTGCTTTTGTTCTAATTATGATAGGGATCGTTCTTATTACCGGCCGTACGTTTGGAGATGTTGCTGGCAAAGTCATTACAAGGTCAGCTAAGTTCCTAAAAGAACAATGGGACGCCTTCCTTGTTGACATAAGAGAATGGAAGCAAAAGCGCTCGGTGAAAAAGCCAATGAAGCAGGAGAAAAAGAAAAAGAAAAAAAAGCAAGAGGATGAGAAAGAGGAAACCCCGATGGTCCAAGAAAACGAAGCAACAGGACCTGAACCAATCATTTCCAATTTCGCCGAAAGAGCTTTTCCTGATCATGAGGACGAAGAGCTGAAGGAGGACAAGCCTTCAGTGAGAGAACAGCGTGATAACGTGTTAGGAGAGGAACAGACACCTTCCATTACATTTACGGAAGTGGAGAATGAATCATACGAGCTTCCACCTGTATCGCTATTAAAACCCCCAAGTCAAACAGATCAAAGTAGCGAATATGAACTGATTCATGCTAACGCAGCAAAGCTTGAACGGACATTTCAAAGTTTCGGTGTAAAGGCGAAGGTTACACAGGTACACTTAGGCCCCGCTGTAACTAAATATGAAGTACATCCAGATGTCGGTGTTAAAGTCAGCAGGATAGTGAGCCTCCATGATGACCTCGCTCTTGCACTTGCTGCGAAAGATATTAGGATTGAAGCACCCATTCCCGGGAAGTCAGCAATTGGTATTGAGGTGCCGAATTCTGAAGTTGCAATGGTATCACTCAGGGAAGTACTCGAATCTAAGAAACATGTAATACCTACATCAAAGCTCCAGATCGGACTTGGCAGGGATATTACAGGGGACGCAGTCTTAGCGGAGTTAAACAAGATGCCCCATCTCCTAGTTGCCGGTGCCACTGGCAGCGGAAAAAGCGTTTGTATTAATGGAATCATTACAAGCATCTTGATGAGGGCAAAACCACATGAAGTGAAACTTATGATGATTGATCCCAAAATGGTTGAGTTGAATGTTTACAATGGAATTCCCCATCTGTTGGCACCTGTTGTCACCAATGCGAAAAAAGCTTCTCAGGCATTGAAGAAAGTGGTCGGGGAAATGGAACGGCGGTATGAACTTTTCTCCCACACTGGTACAAGAAATATTGAAGGGTACAACGACTACATCAAAAGATATAATGCTGAAGAGAAAGAAAACCAGCCGCTTCTTCCCTATATCGTTGTGATTGTCGATGAACTTGCAGACCTGATGATGGTTGCTTCATCTGATGTCGAGGATGCTATTACGAGGCTTGCACAAATGGCGAGGGCTGCAGGGATCCATTTAATTATCGCAACCCAGAGACCTTCGGTTGATGTCATTACAGGTGTTATCAAGGCAAACATTCCATCTAGAATTGCTTTTGCTGTTTCTTCGATGACCGATTCTAGAACCATTCTAGATATGGGCGGTGCTGAAAAATTGCTAGGTCGAGGTGATATGTTATTTCTGCCGGTTGGCGCCTCAAAGCCAATAAGAGTCCAGGGCGCCTTTCTATCGGATCAAGAAGTTGAGGAAATCGTCGATTATGTGATTGGTCAGCAAAAAGCACAGTATCAGGAAGAAATGATACCAGACGAAATACCGGAAAATACTTCCGAAGTGGAAGATGAATTATATGGAGATGCTGTTGACCTTGTGGTGGAAATGCAAACAGCCTCCGTCTCTTTACTACAGCGGCGATTCCGTATCGGCTATTCTCGTGCAGCAAGGCTAATCGATGAGATGGAGCAAAGAGGTGTTGTCGGCCCGTATGAAGGCAGCAAACCCAGGACAGTCTTGCTTGGAAAAACGGAAGAAGCCAGTTCTTAAAAAAGCAAGCTGGACGCGTGGAAGTTCAGCTTGCTTTCTTTTATATATGTATCAAATAAAGTGCTTTCATCATTATATTATACCAAATGAAGGATGAAAGTTGGGCAATGTCACCTAGTTATCTTAATTTGAAACCTTTTTTCGACAATTTTTTGAAAGGCTATTTATTTATGGAATAAAAAGTGATATAGTATTTTCGATTAGTAGGAATGATTATACATCAGATGTCTGATGTCTTCAGAAAACGGTTGGAGGATATCTCTATGTCAATCAAGTCAGATAACAGGCCCTTGTATTTGCAAGTAATTGATCGCCTTAAACAGGATATTCAGGAGGGAGTTTACAAAGAAAAAGAAAAGCTTCCATCTGAGTTTGACCTTGCAAAGCTCCTAGGAGTCAGTCGGGCAACGTTACGTGAAGCACTTCGAATTCTTGAAGAGGAAAATGTAATCGTTCGCAGGCATGGAGTTGGTACATTTATCAATTCGAAGCCGCTTTTCACTTCAGGTATTGAGCAGTTGAATAGCGTGAGGGACATGATTGAACAAGCGGGGATGACTCCTGGAACAATTTTTCTGGATTCAATGACAACCAGCCCGACCGAAGATGATATCCGTCGATTCTCGTGCCGTTCGGATGAGAACATTTTCATGATGGAGCGCGTTAGAACAGCAGATGGACAGCCAGTTGTCTACTGTTTGGATAAAATTCCTGCAAGCTTGATGCCGTTAAACTTCACATGTGATGATGAATCGATTTTTCAAATGTTGGAACAAAAATCTAATCGAAGCATCACGCACGCGGTTGCTCAAATAGAGCCAATTGGCTATCATGAGAAAGTTTCACCGATACTCGAGTGTGAGCCGGAGACAGCCTTGCTTATCCTGAAACAAATGCACTTCGACGATTCGGACGCGCCTATCCTCTATTCGGTCAATTATTTCAGGGCAGATAAGTTCAGCTTTCACGTTTTGCGTAAAAGAATATAATTTTTTTTGCAAAATGTAAACGCTAACTTTAGGACCATCATTTCTATTTAATCTATTATGAAATTGTAGGGGGTACAATCATGAAGAAGCGTAAAATTGGAATGGCGCTTTCACTAGTATTGGCTGCAGGCACGATCCTTGGAGCATGCGGGTCGAACGAAGGCGACAAAAAAGAAGGAACGGATAAGAAAGCTGAAAACTTCAAAGTTGGCCTTGTTACAGACACTGGCGGTGTCGATGACAAATCCTTCAACCAATCTTCATGGGAAGGCCTGAAAAAATTCGGTAAAGAATTCGGATTGGAAGAGGGTAAAGGCTACCGCTATCTGCAATCTGAAAAAGAAGCAGAATATATTCCAAACCTAGGTAAGTTCGCTGACGGCGGTTACAACTTGACTTTTGCAGCAGGCTTCCTTCTTGAAGATGCTGTTCAGACAGCTGCAGAGCAAAATACAGGTACAAACTTTGCCCTTATCGATAGCCTGCTAATGAACGAAAAATTTGAACCTGTGTTCCTTGACAATGTAGCAGCAGTTACTTTTGAAGAACATCAAGGGTCTTTCCTGGTCGGGGCTGTTGCGGCTAAGCAATCGAAGACGGGTAAAGTTGGATTCATCGGTGGAGTGGATTCCCCACTTATCAAGAAGTTTGAAAATGGCTTCAAAGCTGGTGTTAAGTCCGTTAACCCTGATATTGAAGTAATTGCTCAATATGCTGGTGATTTCAATAAACCAGAAAAAGGATCCAGCATCGCTTCTACAATGTACACTAAAGGCGCTGACATCATCTATCATGCTGCCGGCGGTACTGGAAACGGCGTATTCACTGAAGCTAAAAACCGTAAAAAGAATGGCGAAGATGTTTGGGTAATCGGTGTTGACCGTGACCAGCATGAAGAAGGTATGCCTGAGAATGTTACCCTTACTTCCATGGTAAAACGCGTTGATGTTGCAGTTTATGAAATTTCTAAAATGGCGATGGACGGAAAATTCCCTGGTGGAAAAGAATCTGTTTTTGGTCTTAAGGAAAATGCTGTAGGTATCGCTGAAACCAAAGACAACGTGAGCAAAGAGTCAATTGAACTTGTAAAGCAGTACCAAGATAAGATTCTAAAAGGCGAAATCAAAGTTCCGAAAACGGATGATGAGTTTGCTGCGTTCGAAAAAACTTTAAAATAAGGGTAATGAAGGCTAGTGTTTAAGCTAGCCTTCGCTTTCTCTAAACTGAAAAAACTTTTACATTAGGCAGCAAACGGCATGACCGATTTTACCTTTGCGATTTGGGAGTGATAGGAATGCAAGATTATGTAATTGAAATGAATAACATTCGCAAAGAATTTCCGGGAATCGTAGCTAACGATAATATAACCCTACAAGTGAAAAAAGGCGAAATACACGCGCTTCTTGGAGAAAACGGGGCCGGAAAATCTACCCTTATGAATGTGCTGTTTGGGCTTTATCAGCCTGAAAAAGGCGAGATTAAAGTAAAGGGCAAGCAGGTTAAAATAACCGATCCCAATGTCGCAAACCGCCTTGGAATCGGGATGGTGCACCAACACTTCATGCTAGTACACAACTTTACTGTTACCGAAAATATTATTCTTGGTAGTGAGCCGACAAAAGGCGGGAAAATAAACATTGAAGGTGCAGCTCAAAAAGTAGCAGAGCTATCGCAAAGATACGGCCTTTCTGTTGATCCGCACGCTAAAATAGAAGATATTTCAGTCGGAATGCAACAGAGAGTAGAGATTTTGAAAACGTTATACAGGGGAGCAGAAATCCTCATTTTTGATGAGCCAACTGCTGTTTTGACTCCCCAGGAAATACACGAACTCATTCAAATAATGCATAAACTCGTCGATGAAGGAAAATCCATTATTCTTATTACACACAAATTAAAAGAAATTATGGAAGTTTGTGACCGTTGTACTGTCATCAGAAAAGGCGTAGGCATCGGAACAGTGAATGTTGCCGAAACAAATCCTGATCAGCTGGCTGCCCTAATGGTTGGGCGTGAAGTGCACTTTAAAGTAGAGAAAAAAGAAGCAACACCGAAAGATGTTGTTTTAGAAATAGATCAGCTCGTTGTACATGACGCAAGGGACATTCCTAGTGTAAATGGATTAAATCTGCAGGTTAAAGCAGGTGAGATCCTTGGTATAGCCGGAGTGGATGGGAATGGCCAGACAGAGTTAATTGAGGGAATAACTGGACTTAGAAAGGTGAAGTCTGGCAGCATTAAAATTAACGGCAAGGACATTACGAACCTTCCTGCACGGAAGATCACCGAAACAGGGATTGGACATATTCCGCAAGACAGGCATAAGCATGGACTCGTCCTTGATTATTCAATCGGAGCGAATATGGTGCTTCAAACGTATTATCAAAAGCCGTTCTCAAACTCTGGAATTCTGAATTATAACAGAATCTATGAAAAAGCGAAGGCTTTAATTGCAGAGTATGACGTTAGGACGCCATCCGAATATACTCCTGCGAGAGCGTTATCCGGAGGAAACCAGCAAAAAGCTATCATCGCAAGGGAAGTGGATAGGAGTCCAGACATTTTAATTGCTGCACAACCAACTAGGGGTCTAGATGTTGGGGCAATCGAATTTATTCACTCAAGGCTGATTGAAGAACGAGACAAAGGCAAGGCTGTCCTCTTAATTTCATTTGAATTGGAAGAAGTTATGAATGTTAGTGACCGTATTGCCGTAATTTATGAAGGCCGAATTGTCGCCATTGTAAATCCAAAAGAAACAACCGAGCAGGAGCTTGGTTTGCTTATGGCTGGTGGCAAGCGGGAAAGAGAAGGTGTGAAATGATGCAGAATATCTGGAAAAATGAAAGACTATTCAATGTTCTTGTCCCAGTCATTTCCGCTGTGCTAGGTATGCTTGCGGGTGCTATTATCATGGTGCTTGGTAATTATGACCCGGTTGTTGGGTTTGAAGCGCTATTCAATGGAATGTTCGGATCCCCGAAAGCAATTGGTGAAACAATACGTGCTGCTTCTCCGTTAATCTTGTCTGGTTTGGCAGTTGGGTTTGCTTTTAAAACCGGTTTGTTTAATATCGGAGTAGAAGGACAACTGCTAGTCGGCTGGCTTGCATCAGTATGGGTAGGATATGCTTTTGACTTGCCAGGTGTTCTTCATGTGATTGTTTCTATTCTAGCTGCGGCGATTGCCGGTGGTTTCTGGGGGATGATACCAGGTTACTTAAAGGCAAAATTTAAAGTGCATGAAGTTATTGTAACCATCATGCTAAACTATGTTGCTCTGTATGTTACTGCAGATCTTATTAAAAGATATTTATACGCAGGCAATGAGAAATCATACCGTATTAAAGAAACTGCTTCCCTATCCTCTTCCTTCCTATCGGAAATTACCGAGGGGTCACGACTTCATTGGGGTATTGCAGTAGCAATCATTGCAGCCATTATTATGTGGTTCATTCTGGAGAAAACGGCGATGGGTTATGAATTAAAATCAGTTGGATACAATCAACACGCTTCGATGTATGCTGGCATGAATGTATCTAAAAACGTGGTTTTATCTATGACCATTTCTGGAGCTTTTGCAGGAATCGCTGGGGCGATGGAAGGGTTGGGAACTTTCCAGAACATGACAGTTCTCTCCTCTTTTACGGGTACCGGATTTGATGGAATTGCTGTTGCATTGCTTGGAGCAAATAATGCTTTTGGGATTATTTTATCTTCCCTTTTATTTGGCGGTCTTAACACAGCGGCTCCACAAATGAACTTTGATGCAAATGTACCTTCTGAGCTTATTAAGATTATCATTTCTTTGATTATCTTCTTTGTGGCCTCGGGGTATATTATCCGAGTCATCGCTGAGCGTTTCAGCAAGGAGGGGAAATAAACCATGAGTTTTTTGGACGTGTTGGCAATTATTATACCAGCAGCATTATATACAGCTGCCCCTCTCATCTATACTGCTTTAGGCGGAGTATTTAGTGAGCGTTCAGGAGTAGTTAATATTGGCTTGGAAGGACTTATGTTGTTTGGTGCTTTTACAGGTGTTGTGACAACGCTGACCATTCAGGATAGCATGGGTGCAGCATCGCCTTGGATTGCGATTCTTGTTGCAGCAGTTGGCGCGGGTATCTTTTCCTTGCTACATGCGGTCGCTAGTATTACCTTGAGAGCTGATCAAACTGTGAGTGGGGTAGCAATCAACTTTTTGGCTGCCGGGCTTTCTCTTTTTCTTATCAAGAAAATGTATGGAAAAGGACAAACAGATTTTGTTGACTTCCGCATTAATAAATCGGACGTACCCGGACTTTCAGATATTCCAGTGATAGGGGATATTTTCTTCTCAAGGATTCCTTATACTTCGTATCTTGCTATTTTAGCAGCAATTGTTGTATGGTATATCATTTACAAAACGCCATTTGGCCTACGGCTCCGTTCAGTCGGGGAACATCCAATGGCAGCAGATACGATGGGTATCAACGTTACAAGAATGCGCTACATTGGAGTTGTTCTTTCAGGGGTGTTTGCAGGAATTGGCGGTTCTATTTATGCACTATCCATTTCAGGGAACTTTACGGGAGGAACTATTTCAGGGCAGGGTTTCCTTGCGCTTGCTGCGATGATATTTGGTAAATGGCATCCACTTGGAGCAATGGGTGCAGCACTATTTTTCGGATTTGCACAGTCGCTTAGTATTACAGGCGCACAAATACCTTTCTTAAAGGATATTCCTTCGGTCTATCTGATAATTGCTCCATATGTTCTCACGATTCTAGCCTTGACAGGATTCGTAGGACGGGCAGATGCACCGAAAGCATCAGGTATCCCTTATGTTAAAGGAAAAAGGTAAGAAAAAGATACCCGGAACAAAAATGTTCCGGGATTTTCTTGTTTTAAAAGATAAATATCATATAACTTATTTCTGCTTGCTGTGATAAAATGGGAATAAAGAGGGATTAATTAAGGACTAAGAGGAGGATAGGCATATGAAGATTTCCTTATACATGGATGACCTTGAGACAGAAAGAATGTTTTCCTATTTAAGATGGCTCTTCCTTCTGCTTAGCATTTGTCTTTTTTACTCTCCCTCGCTAGCTGTCCTTTTTGGATTTCAACGAGAAACGTACCCTTTCCTTTTTGGAATTGGAATCGTTTACATGACAGCTGCACAAATTGCTCTCTGCAAAAAAAACTTTAAGCTTCATTATTTTCCTTTTGTTGCAAAAGCAGGAATTCTATTTGACTATATAGCAGTAATTTGGCTTCTTGCCATAAGTGGAGGTACAGGCAGTCCGCTGTTTCCGTTGTCTTTTCTAGTCATTATGCATTCAACGATATATTGGAGAACAAAAGGGGCAATCCTTTCATCTGCTGCTTTCACCGTTGGCATGGCGAGTCTTTTTATGACATCTGATCTATCTATTGAAAAGTTTTCAGGTTTAATGCTGGAATTGCTTTTTATTTGGACAGTTGGTGTTCTTGGGTCCATGATCGTTATAAGGGAGAGGCAACATAACTACCAAAAATTATTATACAAGCAACAGCTTTCAACAGACTACTTAACAGGATTATACAATCACAGGCATTTTCAGGAAGAACTGCGGAGTGCTTTCTCGGAAAACTCTGGGTTTGTCCTTATTTTCGGGGATATAGACCACTTCAAGTTTATCAATGATCGATATGGTCATATGGTGGGTGATGAAGTTTTGAAAGGGATTGGGGAAATATTCAAGGGGGTTGCTTCAGATTATGGTGGCCAGGCTTTTCGCTATGGAGGAGAAGAATTTGCTTTTATGCTTCCTCAAACAAATGATGCGGTTATTGGCCAATTCTTCGTTGATTTGTATGGAAGGTTATCGAGAAAAGTATTCACTCAGGACTTTCAGACCATTACAATGAGTTTTGGGGCTGCTTGGAGCAGGCAGACTGAACACCCAGATGATATATTACGTAAAGCTGATGAATTGCTGTATGCAGCAAAATCGTCCGGAAAGAACAGAGCATGTTTTGAAGATGGTTTTGTCTACTGCAACGGAAATTATAGCCAATCTCTCTCTGATGCTAATCATTTATGAACCCTCGTTTGATCACAAGCGGGGGTTCTTGCTTGGAATTTGAGATGACCTTGCTTGAAACAAGATCATCTTGAAAGGTATATTAAGAATATGCGATTTGTTTAAGGGGAAAAATAGAAAGTGCGGGGCTAGAAATTTTTAATTTTCTCCGAAACAGATACCTTGCCTAAACAATACATAAAATTAGTTTAAGAAGATTTATGAGCATGGAAGATTAGAGGAACTGCCAAAATTAGGAGGTTGCATATGTCGTTGATAAATGTTGCAGAGAAAAGACTCGAAGGTTTTAAGCTTCACATTGTAAAGACAAAGAAGTTCAAAACTAATACGATTGTTTGGCGAATGAAAACGCCGCTGAAAAAAGAAACTGCCACGCTCAGGGCACTTCTTCCGTATGTGCTACAAAGCAGCTGCAGAAAATTTCCAGAAACACCTGCATTAAGGTCTTATCTTGATGATCTGTACGGAGCGAGTCTGCATGTTGATGTTGCTAAAAAAGGGGAGTACCAGGTCATAAGTTTTACCCTTGAGATTGCAAATGAAAAATTCCTTGGACAACAAGATCCTCTCCTAAAGAAAGGAATGGAATTGCTCGCGAACATTATTATGGAACCGCTTGCTGTGAACGGTGCTTTTGACTCTTCAACAGTAGAAAAAGAAAAACGGACGCTCGAACAAAGAATTCATTCTGCCTATGACGACAAGATGAGATACTCAAGCTTGAGACTTATAGAGGAAATGTGTGAGGGAGAACCATATGCCATCAATGTCAATGGTTCCCTCAAAGATATCGGAAGGATTAGTGGTGTTAATCTTTATGAATATTATTTACAAGCCTTTTCTAGTGATGAAATGGATTTATATGTGGTAGGGGATATAGAAGAAGAGGAAGTAGAATCTCTCTCCAAGAAGCTATTTATCTTTAATGACAGAAACCCGGAAAGAATAGAAACATCATTAACAGAAAATAAGAAAGAGCAAGTTGTAAAAGAAGAACAGGATGTAAAGCAAGGGAAATTGAATATTGGCTGCCGTACCCATATCGCGTATGGCGACCCTGACTATGCAGCTTTGCAAGTTTTTAACGGAATTTTTGGTGGTTTTTCTCATTCAAAGCTCTTTTTAAACGTGAGAGAAAAAGAGAGCCTTGCTTATTACGCTGCCAGCAGGCTTGAAAGCCATAAAGGGATTATGATGATCATGGCTGGAATTGAATCGGATAAGTATAACCGTACTGTCGAGATTATTAAAGAACAGCTTGAGGAAATGAAACAAGGTTCCTTTAATGACGAGGAAATATCTCAGACAAAGCTTGTTATTGAAAATCAGATGCTCGAGACGATGGATACAGCAAGAGGAATTGTCGATATTTTGTATCACAGCGTGATTGCTGCCAAAGATGTTACAGCTGATGAATGGTTAAAAGCGATGGAAACGGTTAGCCGTAATGAAATCATTGCTGCAGCTAAAAAAATCGATCTCGATACGATTTATTTTTTAACGGGAAAAGAAGGTGATCAATAATGGAAAAGTTAATCTTTAGCCAACTTGATGAAAATTTGTTCCATGAACGCATGGATAACGGATTGGAAGTATATATTCTCCCTAAAAAAGGGTTTAATAAAACGTATGCCACTTTCACTACTAAATATGGTTCGATCGACAATACATTTAAACCCCTAGGCAAAGAAGAATATGTCCAAGTTCCTGATGGAATTGCTCATTTTCTTGAACATAAACTTTTTGAGAAGGCAGATGGGGACGTTTTTCAGCAGTTTAGTCGCCAAGGTGCGTCCGCTAACGCCTTTACCTCCTTTACTAGAACAGCGTATTTATTTTCCAGCACTTCAAATGTAGAGCGCAATCTTGAAACCTTAATTGATTTTGTTCAGGAGCCGTATTTTACCGAAAAGACGGTCGAAAAGGAAAAAGGCATCATTGGCCAGGAAATAAACATGTACGATGATAACCCTGACTGGCGACTTTATTTTGGGCTCATAGAAAATATGTATCATAGTCACCCTGTGAAAATTGATATTGCTGGAACAAATGAATCTATCGCAAGTATAACCAAAGACATGCTCTATGAGTGCTATGAGACGTTCTATCACCCAAGCAATATGTTGCTGTTTGTTGTTGGACCGGTCAATCCTGAAAAAATAATGGAACAGGTTAGGGAGAACCAAGCACAAAAGAATTACAAAGAAATGCCTGATATACAAAGAAAGTTTGAAAATGAAACTGTAGAGGTTGCTGAAAAGAAAAAAATATTAAAAATGAATGTCCAAACACCGAAATGCCTTATTGGAGTAAAAGCAGAAAACACGGAAATACAAGGACCTGAAATGCTAAAGCAAGAGCTAGCTGTAAACTTGGTACTTGATGTTCTGTTTGGAAAAAGTTCTGCAAATTACACCGAGCTTTATAACGAAGGTTTAATCGATGACTCTTTTTCTTATGATTATACACAAGAGAAAGGATTCGGGTTTGCTATGGTTGGTGGAGACACTAGAAATCCTGACAAGCTCGCGGAAAGGCTGAAAGCCAAAATGCTTGAAGCAAAGGATAGATCTGTTTTTTATGAGGAAAACTTGAACAGAGCGAGAAAAAAGAAAATTGGGACTTTTCTTCGTGCAGTTAATTCACCAGAGTATATTGCTAACCAGTTTACTCGCTTTGCATTCAACGGAATGGATTTATTCGAGGTTGTGCCGGTGCTAGAAGGAATGACCGTGCAGGATATGAAACAGGCAGCATCGCAATTAATTGCAGAGGAAAGAATAACAGTATGCAAAGTTTTACCAAAAAAATAACGCTGCAAATCAATAACTAAGGATAAAAAGACGAAAGTGAGAGAAAATGAAACAGTATGCTTTAATTACAGGGGCAAGCGGGGGAATAGGGAGATGCATCGCAATAAAGCTTGCGAAGGTTGGATATTCTCTTTATCTTCATTATAATAAAAATGAAATTGCGGTAAACCAGCTGGTACAAGGATTAAAGATGTTTGGTGGTGAATACATCCCAATACAAGCGAATCTAGCAGAAAAGGACGGATACAAAACATTAGCATCACAGATATTTGAACTGGATGCGATTGTCCATAATGCTGGGCATTCTGTGTCCGGGCTGTTAGAAGATCTCGAGGAGCAGGAAGCGGAGAAGCTCATACAGGTTCATGTAACTTCTCCGTTATTGTTAACCAAATTGCTTATTCCAAAGCTAATTAGAAAAAAAACAGGAGCAATTGTAACCATTTCATCAATATGGGGGGAAACGGGAGCATCATGTGAAACTGCCTATTCCATGGTAAAGGGAGCTCAGATTTCCTTCGTTAAAGCATTGAGTAAGGAGCTTGCGCTATCCGGCATTAGGGTGAACGCTATAACACCGGGTGCTGTTTCTACAAGGATGATGGAAGGGTTCACCGAAGAGGAGCTTTCCCAAATCTCGGAGGATATCCCTTTGGGACGCCTCGGACTGCCGGAAGAAATAGCGGACGGGGTTGAGTTCTTGTTGTCCCAAAGGTCCTCCTACATTACCGGACACATTTTAGCTATTAATGGCGGCTGGTATATGTAGCGGAAATATCATTGTCTTATTAACTAAAAGGCAAGAGTTTTCTTCCCATGCACCCGCAGGGCTTTTCGCGCCTTCCACTACAATCAGCAAAAATAATGTGTGGTGCTTATGAAAAAACATTTCTGATTTCATTTTTCTAATGCATATTTTTATCTCCCATCATGCATGCTAACGGTGTACTAATGAAAAGGAGGCTGAAAAATTTGTCTGTACTGGATAATTGGAACCAATGGAAAGAGTTCCTTGGCTCAAGACTTGGCCAAGCAGAAAATGATGGAATGAATAGGGAAGTCATCGGGGATATGGCATATCAAATTGGCGATTACCTGGCGAAAAATGTTGATCCGAAAAACGAGCAGGAACGAGTGTTAGCGGATCTTTGGTCAGTAGCAACAGAAGAAGAGCAGCACGCCATTGCAAACATGATGGTCCGCCTCGTCCAAAAAAAAGGTTAATACATTGTTATATCGTTCACTCTGCCGGGAAACCCCGGCAGTTTTTTTGCTTTTTTTCCAATTCTGCATCCCATCCTATAAGAGCTAAAAACTGTACCTTGTTTTTCCTTTCATCTTCTCCGGAAATCATATATTATAGTAGCTAGATGAATTCTGTTTTAGACTATAGAAGTGGCATGGGAAAACAGTCTTGGAATTGAAGGGATTGGAGGATTGGTTTTATTGGAGAAGAAAGAGTGGTACTTGGAATATGAAATTCAAAAGAACCGGCCCGGTCTGTTAGGAGATATTTCTTCCCTTCTTGGAATGCTTGCTATAAATATTGTGACGATTAACGGGGTGCACGAAGGCAGGAGAGGTCTCCTGATAAAAGCAAAGGATGATGAACAAATCGTGCGCCTTGAATCAATTTTAAATACAATGGATACGATTAAAGTATTAAAACTGCGAGAGCCTAAGCTTCGGGACCGCCTCGCTGTCCGCCATGGGCGTTACATTATGAGGGATGAAGATGACAAAAAAACGTTCCGGTTTGTTAGAGATGAGCTTGGACTTCTTGTCGACTTCATGGCTGAATTGTTTAAACAGGAAGGTCATAAACTCATCGGCATTAGGGGAATGCCGCGGGTGGGCAAGACTGAATCTGTTGTTGCCTCAAGCGTTTGTGCGAGCAAGAGATGGCTTTTCGTCTCATCGACACTATTGAAGCAAACAATCCGAAATCAGTTAATCGAGGATGAATATCATGTCGATAATCTTTATATTATTGACGGAATTGTTTCCACAAGGAGAGCGAATGAGCGGCATTGGCAGCTTGTCAGGGAGATTATGCGAATGCCGTCTGTGAAGGTCGTTGAACATCCGGATGTGTTCGTCCAGAATACAGAATATACACTCGATGACTTTGATTATATTATTGAACTCCGTAATGAACATGGAGAGGAAATATTATATGACATTGTAAACCAGAACACCATGTTCTCCGACTCCGATTTTGGAGGTTTTGATTTTTAACAGTATTGGAAGGTGTTATCGTGAGCGAACTAGGAATGAGATTGAAAGAGGCCCGGGAAGCCAGAGGGATGAGTCTCGATGAACTGCAGGAGGTAACGAAAATCCAGAAACGCTACTTAATTGGCATCGAGGATGGCAATTACAGCATGATGCCCGGTAAATTTTATGTCAGGGCATTTATCAAGCAATATGCAGAAGCAGTAGGGCTAGACCCGGAGGAAGTGTTCGAACAGTATAAAAATGAAATACCAGCTACATATAATGAAGATATCCCTGAACAGTTGTCGAGGGTTCAATCTAGAAAGAGCTTTTCTCCGAACTCTTCTAAGATGATGGAGATGCTCCCGAAAGTGTTGATCGCTCTTGCAGCAATCGGCGTTGGTGTTCTTATTTGGTGGTTCATCGCCAGCATGAATGGTAACGACCAAGCAAAAGAGCCAGCGGACAGCAAGAATAAGAGCGTAAAGTATGAAGAGACGGAAGATATCGTCGATAAAGCCCCATCTAAAGGAGAAGACAGCGAGAAAGAATCCAGGAAGAATAATGAAAAAGAAAAGAAAAAAGACAAGGCAGCTTCCGGCCAAATGCTCGAAGCGGTTGAAACAAATGCCAATAACGCTGTCTATGAACTTAAAAACACGGAGAAATTCGAATTGAAACTTGCTACAACGAAAGCCTCGTGGGTAAGCATCTCAAATGCCGCAGGCAAAAACATTTATAAGGGAACGCTTGATATAGCTAACGGCAACGAAAGCCAAACCTTCGATTTGAGTGGAGAATCTGAAATCAAGATTATAGCCGGCTTTTCCCCTGCAACCGAACTATATATCAATGGTGAAAAAGTGGAAGAGGCTTTCCCTCAAGAAAATACAGGGAGACAGGATGTAACCATTAAATTTATAAAGGGAGGAGAATAGTCATCGTTGATGATGGCTATTTTTCTCGCGCAATAGAAAAAGGCTTTTACGCAGTGGAGTACTGCTTCGATAGCCACAATTTTTGGAGGAACGTGCTATGAACTTGCCTAATAAAATAACTATTTCCCGCATATTTATGATTCCTGTTTTCATGGTTGTAATGCTAGCGGATTTCAATTGGGGAGATATTTCGCTTCTTGGCGCAGTTATGCCTGTCACCCATTTTGTTGGAGCGATTATTTTCATAATTGCTAGTACGACAGACTGGGTTGATGGTTACTATGCCAGAAAATATAATCTTGTTACCAATCTTGGTAAATTTCTTGATCCTCTTGCCGATAAGCTTCTTGTATCGGCAGCGCTTGTCATCCTTGTCGGAATAGACGCAGCTCCTTCTTGGATTGTCATCGTCATCATCAGTCGTGAATTTGCTGTAACTGGTTTGCGCCTTGTCCTAGCAGGCGGAGGCGAAGTGGTTGCCGCTAATCAGCTTGGCAAGATCAAGACTTGGACACAAATTATTGCCATTTCAGCATTGCTGCTTCATAATATCCTTTTTGAATTGTTTTCCATACCATTTGCTGACATTGCACTATGGGTTGCGCTATTTTTCACGATTTGGTCTGGATGGGATTATTTTAATAAAAACAAGCATGTTTTTACTGATTCAAAGTAAGATAGGTGCAAGATTGGCGGGGTAGGAATGAATGCAGAAATCATAGCAGTAGGTTCCGAGCTTTTGCTCGGTCAGATCAGCAACACAAATGCACGGTTTATATCCGAGCAGCTTGCCGGGATAGGGGTGAATGTATACTACCATACTGTCGTGGGGGATAATCCGGGCAGGCTCAAAAAAGCCTTGGAAATCGCAGAATCACGATCTGATTCAATCATTCTTACAGGCGGCCTTGGACCGACAAAGGATGACTTGACAAAAGAAACAATTAGTCGGCATCTAGGTGCCCGACTGGTAATGGACATTGATGCGATGGGTTCCATTGAAACTTTTTTTAAGCAGGCTAACCGGACTATGACAGAAAATAACAGAAAACAGGCATTGGTACTTGAAGGGGCTAAGATTCTCAAAAATGAGCACGGTATGGCTCCAGGTATGCTTTATGATAGCGGAGAGCGAACCTATTTGCTATTGCCTGGACCTCCTTCGGAAATGCAGCCAATGTTTTCTAAGTATGGACTGCCTGCCCTTTCTGAAAAGATGGATGGGAGATCAAAAATCTTTTCTAAGGTGCTTCGGTTTTTCGGTATCGGGGAAGCTGCGCTCGAGGCTATGCTGGAACATTTAATTGACCAACAGTCTAATCCTACAATTGCGCCGCTTGCCGGTGAAGGGGAAGTATTAATTAGGATTACTGCGAGGGCGGAATCCAATGAAGAGGCACGAAGTTTGATTGATGCAGTAGAGTCAGAGGTAATGGAAATTGCTGGCGCATATTTTTACGGCTATAACGACACCTCGCTTATGAAAGAGCTTTACCACCTTCTTCATGCGAGAAATCTTACCATAGCAGCTGCTGAAAGCCTTACTGGCGGTAAATTTCAGGAACAGTTAACAGCTCTTCCAGGAGCAAGCAGCATATACAAAGGGGGGGTTGTTTGCTACAGTAATGAAGCAAAAATGAAAGTTGTCGGCGTCCGTGAGGAAACGATCATAAATGATGGCGCGGTCAGTGAACAATGTGCAATTGAACTCGCTGCTAATGCTGCAAGAATTCTTGGTTCTGATATAGGAATTAGTTTTACTGGCGTGGCTGGACCTGATGAACTTGAAGGACATCTGCCGGGAACAGTCTATATAGGAATTTTCGCAGGGGGGCGCAAGTGGGCCCATAAATTAAATATCGGGGGCTCAAGGGAAACCATTAGGCTACGGAGCGTGAAGAACGGTTGTCATTTACTAATTAAGTTTTTGAAAGAATCGCAGGATAGTTAATCTCCTGCGATTTTTTAATTGAAAGATAATGATTGCTTTTGCCATTTTTGAAGACTTTTTTATGCAGAGTGAACAGTTTCACCTAATAGAAAGACTATTTTAATAGGAAACCCGCAAGAGAAAAAAACGAATAAATGTTCGATTTTTTGCTGTACAAATGACAGAAAAAACGGTATAGTAATGATAGGTTTTCAATATATGAAGCTGGCGGAACGGCGAAGAGATAAAGCCGCACCGTTTTGATATAAAAGGAGGATAATGCATTGAGTGACCGTCAAGCTGCCTTAGATATGGCATTGAAGCAAATAGAGAAACAATTTGGCAAAGGCTCGATCATGAAACTGGGGGAGCAAACTGATACGAGGGTTTCCACTGTACCAAGCGGCTCGCTTGCCTTGGATGTTGTATTGGGAATTGGAGGGTATCCACGAGGTCGTGTAATCGAGATTTATGGACCTGAAAGTTCTGGTAAGACGACTGTTGCGCTGCATGCAATTGCAGAAGTTCAGGCTTCCGGCGGACAAGCTGCTTTTATTGATGCAGAACATGCACTTGACCCTGTTTATGCTCAGAAGCTAGGTGTGAATATCGATGAACTGCTTCTTTCTCAGCCAGATACAGGAGAGCAAGCATTGGAAATTGCTGAAGCTCTTGTCCGGAGTGGTGCAATTGACATCATCGTCATTGACTCTGTTGCAGCACTTGTACCTAAAGCTGAAATTGAAGGGGAAATGGGAGACTCACACGTTGGTCTTCAAGCCCGCCTAATGTCACAGGCGCTAAGAAAGCTGTCTGGTGCTATTAATAAGTCCAAAACAATTGCCATTTTTATTAACCAAATTAGGGAAAAAGTTGGAGTTATGTTTGGGAACCCTGAAACAACTCCCGGTGGAAGGGCATTGAAATTCTACTCGAGCGTGAGACTTGAAGTTCGTCGTGCTGAAACCCTAAAACAAGGGAATGAAATGGTCGGAAATAAAACGAAAATCAAAGTCGTGAAAAATAAAGTTGCGCCACCGTTCCGAGTAGCTGAAGTCGATATCATGTACGGCGAAGGCATTTCTAAGGAAGGCGAGATCATTGATATGGGTTCCGAACTTGATATCGTTCAAAAGAGCGGTTCATGGTATTCCTATAACGATGAACGTCTTGGACAAGGACGGGAGAACGCGAAGCTGTTCTTGAAGGAAAACCCATCTATCCGTCTCGAAATCCAGCAAAAGATTCGTGAGCATTATGGACTTGATGGAGAGAAGGTTGTTACGGAACAAGAAGAAGATCAAAAAGAGTTTGATCTCCTCGACTAGTCAGAAGAGCAAAGCCCTTTGTCGGCTTTGCTCTTCTTGTGTAAGAAAAGGGGGCTTTTCCGCTACATTGAAGGACAAACCCTTGACAATGAAAGGTGTCACAATTACAATTAAATATGTATATTTTTACTTTTTACAGCAATTAGTGCCTTTGAAAGTTAGTGCTGTATGTTGATGCTTGAACAATATACATGCCGACATGTAAAAATCACAAGTTTAAAAAAGTTCATAGCAAGAGGAGGTGAAAATGATGGAAAAATTGATCATCTCCATTTTGCTTGGCCTAATCGTCGGTGCAGTTGTTGGCTATTTTTATCGTAAATCCGTTGCGGAAGCAAAAATAGCAGGGGCGAAAAATGCCGCAGAACAAATTCTTGAGGATGCAAAACGCGACGCTGACGCATTGAAGAAGGAATCCCTGCTTGAGGCAAAGGATGAGATTCACAAGGTTCGAACTGAAGCGGAACGTGAAGTTCGCGAGCGAAGACACGAACTGCAAAAACAGGAAAATCGTTTGCTGCAAAAGGAGGAGAATCTTGATCGGAAGGACGAATCATTGAATAAACGTGAAATCCTTCTGGAGAAAAAAGATGACTCTCTAAACCAAAGACAACAGCATATTGAACAGATGGAAAGCAAAGTGGACGAGATGGTAAAGTCACAGCAGGCAGAAATGGAGCGCATCTCGGGCCTGTCGCGTGAAGAGGCAAAATCCATCATTTTAGAACGTACTGAACAGGAACTCGCACATGACACCGCTGTCATGATAAAAGAAAGTGAGAACCGAGCAAAAGAAGAAGCGGACAAGAAAGCAAAAGAAGTCCTATCACTGGCTATACAGCGCTGTGCTGCAGACCATGTAGCAGAAACTACGGTATCAGTAGTCAACCTTCCAAATGATGAAATGAAGGGACGAATCATTGGACGCGAAGGCCGCAACATTCGGACACTTGAAACATTAACAGGAATTGATTTAATTATCGATGATACTCCAGAAGCAGTAATTCTTTCTGGGTTTGATCCAATCAGGCGTGAAACGGCAAGGCTTGCGCTTGAAAAACTTGTTCAGGATGGACGTATCCACCCGGCAAGGATTGAAGAAATGGTAGAAAAATCAAGGCGAGAAGTGGATGAACATATCCGTGAAGTAGGGGAGCAAACCACATTTGAGGTAGGTGTCCACGGCCTCCATCCTGATTTGATCAAGATTCTCGGACGCTTGAAGTATCGCACAAGCTATGGCCAAAATGTGTTAAAGCATTCTATGGAAGTAGCTCAACTGTCAGGGCTGCTTGCGGCTGAACTTGGGGAAGATGAGACGCTTGCAAGGCGGGCGGGTCTTCTCCATGATATCGGTAAAGCAATCGACCATGAGGTTGAAGGCAGCCATGTTGAAATTGGCGTAGAATTGGCGACTAAGTATAAAGAGCATCCTGTTGTGATTAACAGCATCGCTTCCCACCATGGTGATACGGAACCGACTTCAATCATTGCGGTATTGGTAGCGGCAGCAGATGCCCTTTCTGCGGCAAGACCAGGTGCAAGGAGCGAGGCGCTTGAAAACTATATTCGTCGCCTTGAAAGACTTGAAGAAATATCTGAGTCTTATGAAGGTGTTGAAAAGTCGTTCGCTATACAGGCCGGAAGAGAAATACGGATTATGGTGAAACCTGATCAAATTGATGATCTTCAGGCACATCGTTTAGCCCGCGATATTCGGAAGAAGATTGAGGATGAACTCGATTATCCGGGACATATAAAAGTAACAGTCATCAGAGAAACGAGAGCAGTAGAATATGCGAAGTAAAGCGGTGCATCTTGCACCGCTTTTTTATCTTCTTAAAGGGGTAGCGCAAGATATGCTACAATGAGTTACATTGGTTATAAAATATAGAAGGACGGGAATGTGAATTGAATGAAGATTTTATTTATCGGTGATGTAGTTGGTTCTCCGGGACGAAATATGGTAAAGGAATACCTGCCTAAACTTAAGGAAAAATATAGACCAACAGTGACAATAGTTAACGGAGAAAATGCGGCAGGCGGCAAAGGGATTAATGAAAAAATTTATCGCCAGTTTCTTGAATGGGGTGCACAGGCAGTGACCTTAGGCAATCATGCATGGGATAACAGGGATATATTCGAGTTTATTGATGATGCCAAATATCTCGTGAGGCCGGCAAATTTCCCGCAAGAAACACCTGGGAATGGCATTGTGTATTTGAAAGTCAATGAAGATTTGCTTGCAGTAATCAATCTTCAAGGCAGGGCGTTTTTGCCAGCAATCGATTGCCCTTTCCGCAAGGCGGATGAATTAATTGAAGAAGCATCGAAAAAAACACAAAATATCTTTGTGGATTTTCATGCAGAAGCAACAAGTGAAAAACTAGCAATGGGCTGGTATCTGGACGGCAGGGTCACTTTTGTAGCAGGAACGCATACCCATGTTCCAACAGCGGACGCACGCATTTTCCCAGGAGGGACAGCATATATCACAGACGTAGGGATGACAGGTCCTTATGATGGTATACTTGGTGTCAATAAAGAAGCGGTCTTGAAACGCTTTCTGACATCTTTACCTGTGCGGTTTGAAATAACAGAAGAAGGCGGAAGCCAGCTTTGCGGAGCAATCGTGGAATTTAATCAAAAGACCGGTAAAGCTCAAAAAATAGAAACCATTTTGATCAATGATGATCACCCTTTCTATGGATAATGGGTAGCGAAGGCAAAATTTGAAACGAGCCGGCATATAGAAGGCATCCTCCGAATATAGTAGAGTGGAACGAACTAACCTGAAGGGTATCAGAATCGCCAATCCAGGGTGGACATATAAGGAGGAGCCAGGAATGGAAATATTAAAGGTTTCAGCAAAATCTAACCCAAATTCTGTAGCTGGTGCGCTTGCAGGAGTATTGCGTGAAAGAGGGGCAGCAGAAATTCAGGCAATCGGGGCCGGTGCTCTTAACCAGGCTGTTAAGGCGGTTGCAATTGCGCGTGGGTTTGTGGCACCGAGCGGTGTAGATTTGATCTGTATCCCAGCATTTACGGATATCCTTATCGATGGAGAGGAACGGACTGCCATTAAGCTGATTATCGAACCAAGATAATAGTGAACGCAGCCATTCTTTCTAGTGAAAGAGAAAGAAGGCCTACTTACCCTACTAGGGTAAGTAGGCCTTCTTTTAATGACAATGATAAATTAAGTTACAGATTTACTATTAAAGATACATAACGATTGTTTTGAATAGATATTTACAATTTTCGGCCGGAAATTTTTAGTATACAAAGGTTTGGACTGGCAGTTTCTTAAGAGAAAATGCAAGTCGGATATTAAATTCAGGAAAGTAAAAAAATATTCACCTTTTTGTTGATATTTCCTTGTAAAGGGTTGCATTTTTAATGGCATAGGTCTAGAATTGAAATCGTTTAGTACCATCCTATTTCCACGCCACTGCAACCCATCTTCGTTGATGGTAAATAGGGAAAGTGCTAAAGAAAGAGAAACGGTTTACATATACTTTTAACGTACCTAAAGGGGTGTAGTAAATGATCAATCAACTTTCATGGAAAGTTGGAGGCCAGCAAGGAGAAGGAATAGAGAGTACTGGCGAGATATTTTCGATTGCCTTGAACAGGCTTGGCTATTATCTATATGGATATCGCCATTTTTCTTCCAGAATCAAAGGCGGCCATACAAATAATAAAATCCGCGTAAGCACTACTCAAGTCCGTTCCATTTCAGATGATTTGGATATTCTTGTGGCATTTGACCAAGAAACAATCGATGTAAACTACCGCGAATTAAATGATCATGGAATCATTATGGCTGATTCCAAGTTTGATCCGAAAAGCCCAGAGGATTACAAAGCAGCAATGTATGCGGTTCCATTTACGGAAATTGCAACAGAGCTAGGTACTTCTTTGATGAAAAATATGGTGGCAATCGGTGCGACTAGTGCGGTACTTGACCTGGATATCAGCGTATTTGAAGAAGTAGTCAATGAAATCTTCGGACGAAAAGGTCAGCAAGTTGTCGAGAAAAACATGGAAGCCATCAAGTCCGGCTATGAATATATGAAAGAAAAGCTTGACGGAAACATTCAGACAATGCAGCTTGAAAAGGCGGATGGCAAAAAGCGCTTGTTCATGATCGGAAACGATGCAATCGCATTAGGTGCTCTAGCAGGCGGCTGCCGTTTTATGGCTGCTTATCCAATTACACCTGCATCCGAGATTATGGAATACCTCATTAAGAAGTTACCTGCTCTAGGCGGCTCTGTCATTCAGACAGAAGATGAAATTGCAGCTGTTACCATGGCAATTGGCGCTAATTACGGTGGTGTTAGGGCTCTAACTGCATCAGCAGGTCCTGGCCTTTCTTTGAAGATGGAAGCAATCGGTCTTTCAGGGATTACAGAGACTCCGCTTGTCATTGTTGATACTCAGCGTGGAGGCCCTTCTACAGGACTTCCGACAAAGCAGGAACAGTCTGACCTGATGGCGATGATCTATGGAACACATGGTGAAATTCCTAAAATTGTTATGGCTCCAAGCACAGTACAGGAAGCATTCTATGATACAGCTGAAGCTTTCAACCTTGCCGAAGAATATCAATGCCCTGTCATTGTACTATCAGATCTTCAACTTTCCCTCGGAAAACAGACGGTAGAACCACTAGAGTATGATAAAGTAGAAATCCGCCGCGGCAAGCTTCAAACCGATGAATTGCCTGAAATTGAAGGAAAAGGCTACTTCAAACGATATGAAGTAACAGAGGATGGTGTCTCTCCACGAGTCATCCCAGGCATGAAAAATGGCATTCACCATGTTACAGGTGTAGAGCACGATGAAACAGGTAAGCCTTCTGAATCCGCCGCAAACAGGATTGCTCAAATGGATAAGCGGTTTAGGAAGATTAGCAATATCAATTTCAAAACACCAGTGTATAAAAACGCTCCGCATGAAGAAGCAGACTTGTTGATTGTTGGTTTTAACTCGACAAGAGGTGCGATTGAAGAAGCTATGGAACGCCTGGAGAAAGACGGATTGAAGGTAAACCACGCGCATGTTCGCCTGATCCATCCTTTCCCGGTCGAAGAAATACTGCCGCTTGTTAAGTCTGCTATAAAAATCGTAGTGGTAGAAAACAATGCAACAGGCCAGTTGGCTAACATCATGAAAATGAACGTCGGACACGCAGAGAAAATCACCAAACTGCTGAAATACGACGGAAACCCTTTCTTGCCGCATGAAATCCACTCGAAATGCAAGGAGTTGTTCTAAAATGGCTACATTTAAAGACTTCCGTAACAGTGTCAAACCGAACTGGTGCCCTGGTTGTGGCGATTTTTCCGTGCAGGCTGCGATTCAGCGTGCCGCTGCTAATGTTGGCTTGGAACCGGAAAACCTTGCTGTCATTTCAGGGATTGGCTGTTCTGGTCGGATATCTGGTTATATCAATTCATATGGCTTCCATGGAATCCATGGCCGTTCACTTCCAATTGCACAAGGTGTCAAGATGGCAAACAGGGATTTGACTGTCATTGCTTCCGGTGGAGACGGTGATGGTTTTGCAATTGGAATGGGGCATACTATTCATGCGATCAGAAGGAATATCAATGTCACATACATTGTAATGGATAATCAGATATATGGACTGACGAAGGGGCAGACTTCACCTCGGTCCGCTGCTGGATTTAAAACAAAATCCACGCCAATGGGATCTGTGGAACAAGCTATTTCTCCGATGGAAATGGCGCTAACTGCTGGCGCAACTTTTGTTGCACAAAGCTTCTCTACCGATCTTAAAGATTTAACTGCGTTGATTGAAGCGGGAATCAAGCACGAAGGATTTTCCCTAATCAACGTATTCAGCCCTTGTGTCACATACAACAAGGTCAATACGTATGATTGGTTTAAGGAAAACCTGACAAAATTAAGTGATATTGAGGGATATGACCCTTCCAACCGAGGAAATGCAATGCAAACTCTTATGAAACATAACAGCCTGGTTACAGGTCTTATTTACCAGGATACTGAACGAAAGTCCTATCAGCAGCTGATCAGCGGATATTCCGAATCCCCGCTAACAAAGGCTGATCTCTCACTAGATCAAGAATACTTCGATAAGCTAGTAACCGAATTTATATAAGAAAAGCGGATGCGCCCGTTCAGCATCGCAGAGCCTGGAGGCACCCGACTGAGATAAAGGAAACACGATGAGCGAAGCGAATCGATGTTGACTTATCATAGGGAGGGGCCGAAGGCTGCAAGATGCTGGGCGCAGTAGCTGGACAAGAAGAAAAGCGGATGCGCCCGTTCAGCATCGCAGAGCCTGGAGGCACCCGACTGAGATAAAGGAAACACGATGAGCGAAGCGAATCGATGTTGACTTATCATAGGGAGGAGGCCGAAGGCTGCAAGATGCTGGGCGCAGTAGCTGGACGAGAAGAAAAGCGGATGCGCCCGTTCAGCATCGCAGAGCCTGGAGGCACCCGACTGAGATAAAAGCCAGTGCGGCTAATAATGAAAGTCCCCAAACAACTGGGGACTTTTATTTTTCCGTGGCAACGTAAACTATCTCTAATATTGTTTGTCTGGGTAATAGCGTTTATAATTAATAATTGTAGTTTTGTTATAGATAAGAAATTGAGTTCCTTGAAAGGAGATACATCGATGAATGAAAAACAGCGGCTCGAAAGTCAGCAAGTGAAGTCTGCTAATCCTTCGGACAAAAAATCCGCAAAAGATTATAGCACATACTTCGAAACGGTATATACGCCGCCGTCCTTAAAAGAAGCAAAAAAACGGGGAAAAGAAGACGTTTCCTATCATAAAGACTTCGAAATTCCAGAACAATTCAATGGGATGGGAAGAGGAAGGAAATTTTACATTCGCACATATGGGTGCCAGATGAATGAGCATGATACCGAGGTGATGGCAGGTATATTCATAGGTCTCGGGTACGAACCCGCAGAAACGCCCGAAGATGCCAATGTAATTCTATTAAATACTTGTGCTATCAGGGAAAATGCTGAAAATAAAGTGTTCGGTGAAATTGGACATCTGAAAGCAATGAAGAAGGAAAAGCCCGATCTTCTCCTAGGTGTATGCGGCTGTATGTCCCAGGAAGAATCGGTGGTAAATCGTATACTGCAGAAGCATCAGCATGTAGACATGATTTTTGGAACACATAATATTCATCGCCTTCCCAACATCCTCCAAGAAGCATATATGGCTAAAGAGATGGTGGTAGAAGTATGGTCCAAGGAAGGCGACGTTATTGAAAATCTTCCAAAGGTAAGAAGGGGCAACATAAAAGGGTGGGTCAATATTATGTATGGCTGCGACAAGTTCTGCACCTACTGTATTGTTCCATATACACGCGGTAAGGAGCGCAGCCGCAGGCCGGAAGATATCATCCAGGAAGTTCGGCAGCTTGCTGCACAGGGTTACAAGGAAATAACTCTTCTGGGCCAGAATGTAAATGCATATGGCAAGGACTTTACTGACATAAAATACGGTCTTGGAGATCTGATGGATGAAGTGAGAAAAATAGATATTCCGCGTATCCGTTTTACGACAAGTCATCCGCGTGACTTTGATGATCATTTGATTGAAGTGTTGGCTAAGGGTGGGAACTTAATGTCTCATATCCATTTGCCGGTTCAGTCGGGTTCGAGTGAAGTGCTGAAGATAATGGCAAGAAAATATACGAGAGAACAGTATTTGGAGCTTGTTAATAAAATCAAAGCAGCTATTCCAGATGTTACGCTTACGACCGATATAATTGTCGGTTATCCAAATGAAACGGAAGAACAATTTGAAGAGACGCTCTCTCTTTATAGCGAAGTAGGCTTTGAATCTGCTTATACCTTCATCTATTCTCCAAGGGAAGGGACACCTGCAGCGAAGATGGTGGACAATGTTCCAATGAGTGTAAAAAAAGAAAGGCTGCAGAGACTGAATGCTGTTGTAAATGAGCGTTCAGCAAAAGCGCTAAAACAATATGAAGGCAAAATTGTAAACGTTCTGGTTGAAGGGGAAAGTAAGAACAACCCGGACGTGCTAGCTGGTTATACGGAAAAAAGCAAGTTAGTTAATTTTATCGGACCGAAGACAGCAATCGGAAAAATTGTTAAAGTAAAAATTAACGATGCAAAAACATGGTCCCTTAAAGGGGAAATGATTGAAGAACTACAAACAGCAGAGGTGGAATAACGGTGGCTAAATATACTAAAGAAGATATTATTTTACGAGCACAGGATCTAGCACGAATGATTGCTGAGACAGAAGAAGTAGATTTCTTCAAAAAAGCAGAGGCGCAAATCCATGGAAATGAGAAGGTAAAGATGTTGATTTCTTCCATTAAAGGATTGCAAAAGCAAGCGGTTAACTTTCAGCACTACGGAAAGACAGAAGCCTTGAAAAAAACAGAAGAAAAAATTTCTTCCCTTGAAGCAGAGCTTGATGAGATTCCTGTTGTTCAAGAGTTCAAGCAATCGCAAATGGAGGTAAATGAATTGCTTCAAATGATTGCCTCTGCTATTTCCAACACGGTAACGGATGAAGTCATCGAAACTACCGGTGGCGATGTATTGCGCGGCGAGACAGGAGCAGCCATCCAAAATGGCGGCAGCAGCTGTCATAGTCACTAATAAGTATCATTATAAAAGCATGGCACAACGCCATGCTTTTTTCTTTGCTCTTCCTATATCCGTCCTTCTCTTTCGCACCAATTTTCTTTCATGGGCATAGAATGGATTATCACTTTTATTACCGCCGAGTACCCGAAAAATAATCGCACACTAGTCTAATGACCCGCATAGGATGAAATGAAAATGATTGAGGAGGTTCGCTAAATCAATGGGAATATACAGAGAGATTATTACGAAGGCCGTCGTAGCGAAAGGGCGTAAGTTCACACAGTCCCACCATACGATTTGCCCTGAGCACCATCCATGCAGCATCCTTGGCTGCTGGGTGATAAATCACAAATATAAAGCCAGGAAATCCGGGAAGACTGTGGAGATTCATGGATCGTATGAAATCAACGTATGGCACTCTTATGATGATAACACAAAGACGGAAGTTGTGACCGAAAAGGTGACATACACGGATATCATCAAACTGAAGTACCGTGATCCTGACTGCATCGATGATCAGGAAGTAATTGCGCAAGTGCTTCAGCAGCCAAGCTGCATTGAAGCAGTGATTTCACCGAATGGAAACAAGATTATCGTGGAAGTAGAAAGAGAGTTCCTTGTTGAAGTAATCGGGGAAACAAAGGTTTGTGTCGCCGTTCACCCTGAAGGGTGTGAGTGCGACGAGGAAGAAGAGTGGGGAATGGATGTCTCCGATGAGGAGTTTGAAGAATTGAATCCCGACTTCCTGCTCGAAGCGGAAGAAGAATGATTGGAAACTAGGAGGGTGTCCTTCTAGTTTTTTTTATCCGGCAAGAATATGCTTGCCGGATTGTGACAGAATCAATCGAGCTTTATCACGATAAAAAAATGACATCTACTGCTTCAGGAGTAACGTTGGCTGCAACAGGTCAAAAAGGAATTGGAAGCATCGTTGTGGCGGAAGCTTCTGTTCTTACAGGCGGATTCATCTTGCGCTTTCTTCTTTTAGCCGCAGCTGTTCCAGTACCTTTCCTGTAACTGATTTAAGTTTGCAATATTTGTAAGAAACGAGACAAATCTATAATTATATCAACTTTCATAAAGCCGGCTCAAACTTCCAAGTGGAAATAGAGCCGGCTTTCCCTATTTCACGCAATGTTTGAAATCCTAAGGATTTTCATATTAGGAAAGAAGTTAAAATAAAGAAAGAACGATATTTGTGAGGTATATAAAATGGATTTTTCCGCTGAATTTTACAAAGAGGTAATTGGGACTCTTCCAGAAGGCGTTCTCATACTAGATTCTTCACGGAAGATTCTATTGATAAACAAGTCTGCTGCTGAAATGACGGGATGGAGCATTGGAGAACGTGTCCCTTATTGTACATATTGTCAACAGCGGAAGATTGGAATGGAGGAAGATTGCTGCATCATGGCGGCGGACGATCCTGTACCTTTTTTCTATTCGAACCTCGCTGTTTCATCAGGAGAAGAGGAATTCGAGATGGCACTGAAGAAAATCAAAATGGATGACGGATTTGTCTTTATCCTGCGGCTTCAGCGCCCGGTGAAAAATGAAAACAGTGAGCGAGCAAGATTCCATGAACTTCTTGTACAAGAGACCATGCTTGCACAGGAAGCAGAAAGAAAGAGAATTGCAAGGGATTTACATGATCATATAGGTCAAAGTGTATACAGCCTTTTTCTTGGGTTAGAAGGAATTAGAAACCATCTTGACCACGAGAGGTACGAGAAACATCTCGATCGTATGATTGAAGTAATGGACGGGACCCTTTCTGACATTAAACGGATGACGAAAGCATTGCGGTCGGAAACGTTCTACCAGTTATCGCTGAAAGATGCCCTGCGAAAAGCAGCTGTAGATTGGATGGAATTATACAAAGTCGAAATTGAACTAGATATGGAGATAACGGAAGAGGATGCCTTTGACCGAGAAAAATCCTTCCACTTCTACCGCATCCTCCAGGAAGGGGTTAGGAACGCTGTAATGCACGGTCATGCAAGCAGTCTCACCATAACGGTAAAAAACGTTGGTCTTCGTTTGGTTTTTCAAATCCTAGATAACGGTACAGGATTTGAAACGGAAAATTTGGCAAAGGGAGGACTCGGATTGCGTCATATGTACGAGCGGTGCCGTATCCTCGGCGGGGATATAAGGTGGACGAGCAAGATTGGCGGACCGACAAGAGTGGATGGCTATCTAGTAATAGGAAAATAGAAAAAGGGGTTGAGGGTATGAATTTATTAATAGTGGATGATCATGAGATTGTTCGAGATGGGTTATCGCTTCTTTTGGAGCAGTCTTATTGCATTGATTCTCTCCTTTATGCCTCAGATGGCTATGAAGCATTAAAGCTTGCCGAAAATTTTCGTGCAGATTTAGTACTGCTCGATGTGTCCATGCCAGGAGGTCGTGACGGCTTAACGACTTTGGAGAAAATGAGAAAGCTTCTCCCTGAAGCAAAAATTGCGATATTTTCCATGCATGATGATATTGGTTTTCAACGGGAGGCTTTTGAAAAAGGAGCGGATGGGTATCTTGTAAAAGTATTGAAACGGGAAGAACTGACTTATTCCCTTGATCAAATCCTTGCCGGAAGGAAGGTTTTTAGCAGGACTATTCTTGATGAAGAGTGTGTTGGGAGCTTTCTTGAACTTGATCTTCCAATCACAAAAAGAGAAAAGGAAGTATTCACGTTGACTGTAATGGGCTATTCTCAAAAGGATATTGCTGAAAAGTTAGATATTTCCGTCAAAACAGTTGAAAACCACCGCCATAATATTGGCGAAAAGCTGGGTACCCATAAGCGCTATGACTGGGTGGATACAGCGAGGAAATACCGGGTGTTCACGATGTAAGTAAGCGCAGGGAATTATCTCCTGCGTTTTTTTGTACCCCGGTGAAATAGGACAATTATGTTATAATAGATTTTTAGATACTAGCATACATACAGATTCAATGGAGGCTTTAAAACATGGCAGCTTACACGCCGATGATGATGCAATACTTACAGATCAAGGCAGACTATCAGGATGCCTTTTTATTTTTCAGGCTCGGGGATTTTTATGAAATGTTTTTTGAAGATGCGATCAAGGCATCACAAGAGCTAGAAATTACCTTGACAAGCCGGGAAGGAGGCGGAACTGAAAAGATACCGATGTGCGGTGTACCTTATCATTCCGCATCGGGCTATATCGATCTTCTCATCGCGAAAGGATATAAAGTAGCTATTTGCGAACAAACCGAAGACCCTAAAGCAACAAAAGGTGTTGTTCGCAGGGAAGTAGTCCAGCTGATCACTCCTGGGACGATGATGGAAGGGCGCGGTTTGAATGAAAAAGAGAACAACTTCATTGCAACCGTTACAGACTTTCTTGATGGTACTTTTGGATTCGGGACGACAGATTTATCAACAGGGGAAAGCAGAATGGTTCTCTTAGAAAGTGTGGAAGATTTGCTTAACGAACTTTCCACATCAGGAGCAAGAGAAGTGGTGCTGTCTTCTCAAATGAAAGAGAGTATCCTTGAAAAAATGAAGGCTCGCGGTGCCATTGCGTTTTCAATAGAGGATGAGACGAGTATAAAGAACTTCAATAGCAGTATCTTATCCGGTTTGGAAGAGAGACTTCAACAAACAGCAGCAAGGCTGCTGAACTATCTTCACAGGACTCAGAAACGCAGTCTGGAGCATTTGCAGCCTGTTGTCGCTTACGAAGTCCGACAATTTATGAAAATTGATTACTATTCAAAACGTAATCTTGAACTGACAGAAACAATCCGCAATACTGCTAAGAAAGGCTCGCTTCTTTGGCTTCTAGATGAAACAAAGACGGCAATGGGTGCTAGGCTCTTAAAGCAGATGATCAACAGGCCTCTATTGAGTTTGAGAGAAATTCATCGCAGGCAAAATATTGTAGAACTGTTTCTTCGTAATTATTTTGAACGGGGTGACTTACGGGAACGCCTTCGCGAGGTTTACGACTTAGAACGTCTGGCAGGAAGAGTTGCTTTTGGGAACGTGAATGCTAGGGATCTCGTTCAGTTGAAAAAGTCTCTTCTGCAAATTCCGGGAATAAAAGAGATTCTCGCTTCTTTGGATGATAGCGAAGCAACAAAACTATCAAATAATTTGGATTCTTGTGAAGAACTGGCAGACCTCCTGGAACAGGCAATTGTAGAAAATCCGCCTATATCCATTAAAGAAGGAAATATTATCCTTGACGGGTACGATGAAGAGTTAGATCGTTATCGTGATGCCAGCAGAAATGGTAAGGCATGGTTAGCAGAACTGGAACAGAAAGAGCGGGTAAAAACAGGTGTAAAATCTCTGAAAATAGGCTATAATCGGGTTTTTGGCTATTATATCGAGGTAACTAAAGCTAACTTGCACCTGCTCGAAGAAGGAAGGTACGAGAGAAAGCAAACACTATCCAATGCAGAGCGGTTTATTACTCCTGAGCTGAAGGAGAAGGAGGCTTTGATTCTGCAGGCAGAAGAGAAGATTGTCGATTTAGAGTACAATATATTCGTCTCGGTAAGGGAACAGGTAAAAGAGTATATTCCCCGTTTGCAGGCTTTGGCAAAGGCAGTAAGTGAACTCGATGTCCTGCTCGGCTTTGCTGAACTGAGCGAGCAGCGGCATTATACGAGGCCGTCATTTTCAACAGATCGTACGCTCACATTAAGAGATGGGCGCCATCCGGTTGTAGAAAAGGTAATGAATGCACAACAATACGTTCCCAATGACTGTATGATGGACAGCGAAAAAGAACTGCTGTTAATAACTGGTCCTAACATGTCTGGTAAAAGCACTTATATGCGGCAAGTTGCTCTTACTGCCATCATGGCTCAAATAGGCTGCTTTGTTCCTGCTGAAGAAGCGGTTCTTCCGGTTTTTGACCAAGTGTTTACGAGAATAGGTGCAGCAGATGACCTTATATCCGGGCAGAGCACTTTCATGGTCGAAATGCTAGAAGCGAATAATGCGATAACCAATGCGACGGAAAACAGTCTTATATTGTTTGATGAAATAGGAAGAGGGACATCTACTTATGATGGCATGGCACTGGCGCAGGCTATCATCGAATATATTCATGAAAAGATTGGGGCGAAAACTTTGTTTTCCACTCATTATCACGAATTGACAGTCCTTGATGAGAAGCTGGAAAAATTGAGAAATGTTCACGTCAGTGCAATCGAACAAAACGGGAAGGTTGTTTTCCTCCATAAAATTAAGGAAGGCGCAGCAGATAAAAGCTACGGTATTCATGTAGCAAAACTCGCTGAGCTTCCAGATTCGCTAATCGAACGAGCCGATGAAATCTTAGCAGAGCTTGAATCAAATAAAGATGCTTCTGTAAAGTCAATTGGTGAAAAGGAGGAAAAACTCCGTCCTTCAAATGTCATAAAGGATGTGCAATTGTCTTTCTTTAATGAAGAAACTACTTCCGATACCGGAAAGAGGGAACAGATAAATAGCAAGGAGAAGCGAGTTCTTGGAATGCTGAACAGCTTACATATATTAGAAATGACACCGCTAGAGGCGATGAATAGGTTGTATGAGCTGCAAAAAACGCTTCGCAAGTAAGACGAAAGAGGTGGAAGTATGGGGAAGATCAGACAGCTTGATGATTGTTTGTCGAACAAAATAGCGGCTGGCGAGGTGGTGGAGCGGCCGGCTTCTGTTGTCAAGGAACTGGCTGAAAACTCCATTGATGCAGGAAGCACAATCGTGGAAATCGATGTGGAAGAAGCAGGCTTGGCAAAAATCAGGATTACAGATAATGGCGACGGAATGATGGAGGAAGATGTACTGCGTGCTTTCGAACGCCATGCAACAAGTAAAATTAAGGATGAAAACGACCTTTTCAGAATCCGGACACTGGGTTTCCGTGGGGAAGCACTGCCGAGTATCGCCTCCGTATCAAGACTCGAAATGAAAACTTCAACAGGAGAGACCGCTGGAAACCGAGTTGTGATTGAAGGCGGAAAAGTGACTGCTTATGAGAAAGCGGACAGTAGGAAAGGTACGGATATCCTCATCACGGACCTTTTTTATAACACTCCTGCGCGGCTTAAGTATATGAAAACCGTACACACGGAGCTAGGGAACATTACTGATGTCGTAAACCGACTTTCCCTCGCCCATCCTGGAGTGGCTTTCCGGCTTATTCACAATGGACGCCGTCTGTTGCAAACAAATGGAAGTGGCGATGTCCGCCAAGTACTTGCGGCGATTTACGGTATCAATATTGCGAAGAAAATGGTCCCGGTAATGGCAGAATCGCTTGATTTTTCCCTTACTGGCTATATTACACTGCCTGAAGTAACGAGAGCATCGCGCAACTATATCACGACAATGGTAAACGGGCGGTTCATCCGTAATTATGCGCTTGTTAAGGCGATACAGGAAGGCTGTCACACCCTTCTCCCAATTAGCCGGTATCCTGTAGCAATGCTGGATATCAAGATGGATCCTATCCTTGTAGATGTGAACGTCCACCCTGCCAAGCTTGAAGTCAGGCTGAGTAAGGAACAGGAATTGACGAAGCTGGTCGCACAAGCCATTTCTTCCGCATTTAAAAAACAAGAACTGATTCCGTCTGGAACTATTTCAAGGCCGATAGAAAAAGTAAAATCAGAGCAGGCATACCTTGAGTTGGATCATGAAAACCAAATGGAAGATAAAAAGGATAAGAGGATTCAGGGAGAAATTAAGATGTCAGAAAAAGTAACTCCTTCACGAGGAATAATAAATGTCCCCGATATTCAGAAGCAAGAGAGGGGATCATTGGAGGTTAGGGAGTTTCCTTCTGCTTTCGAAAAAACAGAAGAAGTAGTCTTGAAAGAGGACAACTGTCTAGATCAAGAGGAGGTTTTGCCATGGGATGACGACGGTAAGGGTGAGTCTTTCGTTCATATGGGACAGGATGCAGCTTTGCCTTCACGCGTACCGCCGCTTTACCCTATCGGACAGATGCACGGCACCTATATCCTTGCTCAGAATGAGCGAGGTCTTTACCTCATTGACCAGCATGCGGCACAAGAGCGGATTAAATATGAATTTTTTCGTGAAAAAGTGGGTGTTGTGGCGGATGAACTTCAAGATCTGCTTGTCCCGCTCACTTTTGAATATTCTGCAGATGAATGCCTGAGAATCAATGAATATAAGAGTGAACTGGAGAGAGTAGGGGTTTTCTTAGAATCATTCGGGCACAACGCGTACATCGTAAGAGCACATCCTCAGTGGCTTCCTTGTGGAAAAGAAAAGGAAATCATTGAAGAGATGATTGAACAGCTTCTTTCAATGAAGAGAGTCGATATACATAAACTTCGTGAGGAAGCGGCAATTATGATGAGCTGCAAAGCTTCGATTAAGGCGAATCGCCACTTGCGTAATGATGAGATACAAGCGCTGCTCGACGAACTTCGCAAGTCATCAGATCCTTTCACTTGCCCGCATGGAAGACCAATCATTGTCCATTACTCCACATACGAGCTGGAGAAAATGTTCAAGAGAATCATGTAAATAAATGCTCGGCCCACAAAGAAAGGGTTGCCCAGAAAGTTTTACTTTTGGGGCAGCTCTTTTTTGCAAGGGAATAAAAATGCTTTCTATGGCGTGAGGTTGGGAGTATATTTAAATTAGGAGGGAGGGATGGTTTTGATTGCGCTGACATTATTAACATCATTTTTACCAATGGTTATTATTATCTTCATCGTATTTTATGCAGTAAAAAACAAACAAAAAGGGGGAGAGGTTGTCGTGAGGCATATATATACGTACCTCGTTTTATTCGCAACGCTGATGATGGTGATTGGGGGAGGCATTTCCATATTCATGGCTGCAGCAGACCTTGTTAGTCCTGGAGCATACTACCAAAGCTATGAAGAATATAAAATGAATTACCAATATGAAGAAAAAGGAAAAGTAGAGAGAAAAAATCGAAGTGAGAAAGAAATCAGGAAGGAATATGAAGAGATAATTAAAGGAGAAAAAGAGCAAACAAAAGAAAATGCAAAGAACCAGCTTGTGAAGAGTCTTGGATTTATCATTATCCCGCTCCCTGTTTTCCTAAGTTTCAACAGACAGAGAAAACAGATGCAAAACGAGTAGTAGTTTATTATAAATATGCCCGGTGCTTATTGGGAGCACCGGGCTAGTTCTTTTTATCTAGCAAGTAAAGGGAGGCGGTCGATGTAAGCTAAAGCTTTGCCGGTACCGATGGCGACGGACTCCAAAGGATTTGGAGCAAGGTGAACAGGTACGACTATTTCTTCACTGAGCCAATCCTGTATTCCATTCAAAAGTGCGCCGCCGCCGCTTAGGATTACTCCACGGTCAACAATGTCACCGCTTAGTTCCGCAGGGCACTCTTCCAGCGTAGCTCTAATCGCTTCAAGAATATGTAAGAGCGATTCTTTTATTGCTTCCTGTATTTCGTAAGAATGAAGGTTAACAGTTTTAGGAAGACCAGTAACAAGGTCGCGGCCCCGAATCTCAATATCTATTCGTTCGTGATCTAGTAATGCATAGCCAATTTCCATTTTAATACGCTCGGCGGTACGTTCGCCGATTAGCACATTATACTCTTTCCGAACATATTGAATAATATCTTCGTCCAATCTGTCTCCTGCAACGCGTATGGAATGAGCAGCAACAATACCACCATAGGAAATAATGGCGACTTCTGTAGTCCCGCCCCCAATGTCAACCACCACATTCGCAACAGGCTCATCAACCGGAAGCCCTGCCCCAATGGCAGCAGCAACAGGTTCTTCAATGACATGCACCTTTTTTGCTCCTGCATTGCGAACAGCATCAATGATAGCCCTTCGTTCCACACTTGTAGCTCCAGAGGGAGTGCAAACAACAACGTTTGGTTTCCTAATAGTGAAACCAGCTTTTTTCGAGGCTTTTTTCATAATTTGCAGCAGCATGTCGGTGGTTACGTCAAAATCAGCAATGACACCGTCTTTTAAAGGACGAATGGCAACGATTTTACCGGGTGTCTTCCCAATCATTTCCTTTGCGTCTTTTCCGACTGCAAGGACTTTTTTTGTTTCCGTATCAATAGCCACAACGGATGGCTCGTTCAAGGCGACACCTTTATTTTTGCTGTAGACGAGTGTATTGGCAGTTCCAAGGTCAATTCCAATTTCAGATTGAGATAACATGATTTCACCCTATTCTGTTTCAAGATAACTAACATCATAATCTTCTTAAAAACCTATCATACTTCTGGGGGTGGAATGTCGATTGTTATCGAATCGTTAAACTATTGTAAAATCCATGGTAATAATTATATAGTTCGGTAACCAAGTGGTAATATTGTGAAGTATAGGAATGGAAAGATATAAAATAGGTTATGATGGGGTTAATAGATGTTGCTTTTATTGATAACAGGAATAGGCTACAATGATAGAAAGAGCCTTAGCGGCAATTGCAAAATAAAAAAGGCAGTGAGAATGGTTTGGCAGAAAAACAAAAATTAATCGTATTAATTGGTCCTACTGCTGTAGGCAAGACCAGTTTGAGCATCATGCTTGGAAAAAAGTATTCCGCAGAAATTATCAGCGGAGACTCTATGCAAGTATATCGGGGATTAGATATCGGGACAGCGAAAATATATCCAGAAGAAACGGAAAATATTCCACATCACCTTATTGATATCAAAGATCCGAAAGACTCCTTTTCAGCAGCAGAGTTTCAATCGCTTGTCAGGGAAAAAATAACCGAAATAGCTAGTCGTGGCAATTTACCGATGATTGTTGGAGGAACTGGACTATACATTGCTTCTGCCATTACGGATTATGCCTTCACTGAAGCACCGGGTAATCCAGAATTTCGTAAAATGCTTGAAAACGAGGCGGAGAAATTCGGAAATAACGTCTTACATAAAAAACTGTGTCAAATTGACCCAGAGGGTGCTGGAAACATACATCCCAATAATGTTCGAAGGGTAATAAGGGCGTTGGAAATTTATCATGAAACTGGCATGACTGCAGGTGAATACCGAAGCAGGCAAGAACCTGAACCGCTATACGATACTGCGTTAATCGGCCTCGATATGGATCGGTCGCTGTTATATGAGAGGATCGACAGCCGGGTCGATATGATGGTAGAAGAAGGATTGATAGAGGAAGTCCGTAAGTTATACGAATCGGGCCTGAAAGATTGCCAATCCATTCAAGCTATTGGTTATAAGGAATTATACGAGTATTTTGAAGGGAAAGTCAGTTTTGATGAGGCGATCAGCAATTTGAAACAGAACTCACGCAGATATGCCAAAAGACAGTTAACATGGTTTCGAAACAAAATGGATGTGGAATGGTTTGATATGTCTCAACAGGACATTGAAAAAAAATTCGCCGAAATTTCTATTTATATTGAAGGAAAGCTACAAATTAAGGCGAATACATTATAAACAGAGATAAAAAGGAGGACTTGAAATGAAACAGATCAATATCCAGGACCAATATTTAAACCAGCTGCGGAAAGATGGCACAAATGTGACAGTCTTCTTGCTGAATGGATTCCAGCTCCGCGGTATGATCAAAGGCTTTGATAATTTCACGGTGCTGTTTGAATCCGAAGGAAAGCAGCAGCTTGTATACAAACACGCTATTTCTACATTTGCCCCGCAAAAGAACGTTCAAATCGATCTTGATGCCCAACAGTAATCCTTTTAATAATCGGAAGATGCAGTCTGCTCTTATGAGCAGACTTTTCCATTTTCACCGAAGCATTCAAGCGGCATTCCCTGCATATTAATATAGGAGTCTGCCATCGTTGGAGATGGAAAGACAAAGGAGTCTGTGGGCAGTGTTTGGAACCGAGGTGAAAGAATGGACCAACCGATACGCATGAAAAATAACGGCCAGATTAGCATTGTTTTAAATGGTGAGAAAAGAAGAGAAATTAAGCGGGAAATTCCGGGATTGAATACGATTCCCGTGTCGGATGTAACAGAACATGCTGCCTTGAAGGATATAGAGGAAGAGTTGGGAACGCTCGTAGGCATGGAAGAAATGAAACGGATGATCAAAGAAATTTATGCATGGATTTATGTTAACAAGAAGCGGGAAGAGATGGGTCTTAAAGCTCAAAAGCAAGCATTGCACATGATGTTTAAGGGAAATCCAGGTACAGGAAAGACAACGGTTGCAAGGCTGATCGGAAAGCTGTTTCAAAAAATGAACGTGCTCTCTAAAGGACATCTAATCGAAGCAGAAAGAGCAGACCTTGTTGGGGAATACATTGGACATACTGCGCAAAAGACGAGAGACCTTATAAAAAAATCGCTTGGTGGAATATTGTTTATTGATGAAGCTTATTCCTTAGGACGGGGAGGAGAGAAAGACTTCGGCAAGGAAGCCATTGATACCCTTGTCAAGCATATGGAAGATAAGCAGCATGAGTTTATTCTCATTCTTGCTGGCTATTCAAGAGAAATGGAGTATTTTCTTTCCTTGAACCCTGGACTTCAATCGAGATTTCCTCTGGTCATAGACTTCCCTGATTATACAATTGACCAATTAATGGAGATTGGCAGACGGATGTTAAAAGACAGGGAATATACACTTAGTCATGAGGCCGAACGGAAGCTCGTGGAGCACCTTGGACTAGTTAAAGCAACGCTGGGTCCTGCAGGTTTCTCAAATGGCCGATATATTCGCAATGTAATCGAAAAGTCTATCAGAGCTCAGGCAATGCGTTTGTTGCTGCAAAACGAGTTCGACCGCCATGATTTAGTCACGATTCGGAGTAATGACCTTGTTATCATGGATAATTAGCATGTCAGCATGATAGCTGACATGCTTATAAATTTATATTATACGTAAATGGGTATATAAACAAGAAAGACTAAGATGCTCCTAATGGCTCCTGTAACGGGGCCTTTTTTCATTATAAATCGTTCATTTCTCAGACATTTTAGTTCAGAGAAAATTTTTGGTATGATTGTTTATAAGACAAATGAAGGGCGGGGTTTGATGGATCAGCAGAACGACCGCGAAAAAGCAATACTAGTAGGGTGCCAAACATATGACAATGATGATCTTAGGTTCCAATATTCGATGGAGGAGCTTGGCTCACTGACAGAGACGGCTCAAGGTAATGTGCTAATTTCTGTTATCCAAAAAAGGGATCGAATCCATCCTTCTACTTATATTGGAAAAGGGAAGGTCGATGAACTGAAGCAATTAATTGAAGAGTTCGAGGCGGAATTGCTCATCTTTAACGATGAATTATCACCAAGTCAAATCCGAAACCTTTCAAGGGAATTGGAAATAAGAATCATTGACAGAACCCAACTTATACTTGATATTTTTGCCCGTCGTGCTCGTTCTAAGGAGGGGAAGCTGCAGGTTGAGCTTGCGCAGCTCCAATATCTCCTTCCTAGGTTAATGGGGCAAGGGACAGCTATGTCTCGTTTAGGTGCGGGGATTGGAACAAGAGGTCCAGGAGAAACGAAATTAGAATCAGATAGAAGACATATCCGTAGGAGGATTGATGAAATCAAAGGGCAGCTTGAGACAATTGTTCATCATAGAGACCGATATAGGGAAAGGCGAAAAAAGAACAAAGCTTTTCAAATAGCGCTTGTCGGTTACACAAATGCCGGGAAGTCAACGCTCTTCAACAGGCTGACAGAAGCGGACTCCTTTGAAGAGAATCAGCTATTCGCAACACTTGATCCTATGACAAGAAAAATGGTGTTACCGAGCGGCTTTGTAGCATTGATGACAGACACAGTTGGATTCATCCAGGATCTTCCCACCGCGTTGATTGCAGCCTTCCGGTCTACCTTGGAAGAAGTAAGGGAAGCTGATTTGCTGTTGCATGTAGTGGATATGTCAAATCCAGATTATTTTTCACATGAAAAAACGGTAAATAAGCTGTTAGAAGACTTGGAAGTACAGCATATACCGCAGCTAACACTATATAATAAGCGGGATATTGGCCATGCTGATTTTGTTCCAACCGCAAAGAATCCTTCTATCTTTATCAGTGCATTCCAGGAAGGAGACAGAAGTGCCTTGAAACAAAAGCTGGAGGAAACAGCAATTAGCATGATGGCACCATTTCATGTTATTGTTCCTGCTGGAGAAGGCAAGTTTCTTTCACAGTTGAAAAATGAAACAATACTTCGTCAGTTGTCTTTTGACGAAAATAAAAATGCGTATGTTTGCAACGGGTTTAGCATGCGGGATCATCATATATCGGGCCAAATCAAGAAATTCACAGTATGATAGGAGCAGAACTATGTTTAAAGAACTAAAAAATGGTCTCGCTTTAGAGTCGATCACGAAAGAGATAGAAGTGAAGATCAGTACTGTTCATAAAGAAATAGACAAGCGTGTTGACAGGAATCAATTCAAGGTTTTGAGGAGCTTTCAAAAGCACCGGGTCAGCGATTCTCATTTTAACCCGACAACAGGGTATGGCTATGATGACATTGGGCGGGACACGCTTGAAAAAATTTATAGTGATGTATTTGGAGCAGAAGCAGGACTTGTTCGTCCACAAATCATTTCTGGGACACATGCCATTTCAATTGCGCTCTTTGGCGTATTGCGACCTGGTGATGAATTGCTATACATAACCGGTCAGCCATACGATACTCTCCAAGAAATCGTGGGAACGAGCGGGAGTGGAAACGGTTCGCTTAAGGAATTCGGCATTTCTTACGGTCAAGTGGAACTTACTGATGCTGGAAGACCGGATTTTGAAGGGATAAAAAAAGCGATTAAGCCCAACACAAAAGTTATTGGGATCCAGCGTTCAAAAGGGTATGGAGACAGACCTTCTTTTACAGTAGACGAGATAGGCGAAATGATTTCATATGTCAAAGAGATTAAGCCAGACGTCATAGTGTTTGTTGATAATTGCTACGGAGAGTTTGCGGAAGATAAGGAACCGTGTGAAGTTGGTGCGGATTTGATGGCAGGTTCGCTAATAAAAAATCCTGGTGGAGGACTGGCGAAGACTGGCGGATATATTGTTGGACGCAGTGACTTAGTGGAATCCTGTTCCTATCGTATGACTTCCCCGGGGATTGGGGCGGAAGCCGGTGCTACACTTTATTCCCTCCAGGAAATGTACCAGGGATTTTTCATGGCACCTCATACTGTGGGGCAAGCGATAAAAGGTGCAGTCTTTACTGCTGCTATGTTAGAATACTTTGGCATGGATTCTTTCCCATCCTGGAAGGAACCGCGAACAGATTTAATTCAGGCTGTTCGATTTGGTAACCTAAACAGGATGGTCGAGTTCTGCCAGGCAATCCAATTTGCATCGCCAATTAACTCTCATGTTACTCCGTATCCGGCTTATATGCCAGGATATGAGGATGATGTCATCATGGCCGCTGGAACGTTCATCCAGGGTGCAAGTATTGAACTAACAGCAGATGGCCCAGCGAGACCACCGTACACAGCATATGTTCAAGGCGGATTGACATACTCGCATGTGAAAATGGCGGTTTGCATCGCTTTAGATAGATTGCTGGAAAAAGGTTTAATCGAATTAAAATAGGATACTATAAAACAGGATGGCTGCCCTAAGGTCACCTGTTTTTCTTTTTCGGTTTTTTATGTAAGGAAACCTAACATGTGTTTGACAATTTACCTTACACAAAATATAATAAAGGTAATTCATCGGGAAGGAAAAGGAGGAGAAATCTTATGGGTGGGAGTGATATCCGCCGGAGCATGCCTTTGTTATCTATCGGAAGCGTCACGATGCTGACGGATCTTTCAGCTCGACAAATCCGTTATTATGAAGAGCATGGCTTGATTTCTCCGGCAAGAACGGAAGGTAACAAACGCCTTTTTTCCTTGAACGATATTGATAAGCTTCTCGAAATAAAAGACCTGGTGGGTCAAGGTGTCAACATGGCGGGCATTAAGCAAATTTACCAGGTTAGGCAGCAGGCAAAGGCAGAAGAGGATTCAAGACTAGCCCGCAGGAATCAAAAAGAATTGTCCGATTCTGAACTGCGCAAACTGCTGCGTAAAGAACTGCTGCAAGCTGGCCGGTTTCACCGGAACAATCAGCATGGAGACATAAATAGATTTTTTCATTAAGAAATAGAAATCAGGAGGAGAAGAAGTTGGCAAAATATACAAAAGAAGATATTTTTCAATTGGCTAAGGAAAAAAATGTAAAGTTCATCAGGCTTCAGTTTACAGATATTCTCGGGACGATAAAAAACGTGGAAATTCCCGTCAGCCAGCTTGGAAAGGCACTAGACAATAAAATGATGTTTGATGGTTCTTCCATTGAGGGTTTTGTTCGAATCGAAGAATCTGATATGTATTTATTTCCTGACCTTGATACGTGGGTTGTATTTCCATGGACTGCTGAAAAGGGAAAGGTTGCACGCCTTATCTGTGACATATACAATGCCGATGGTACTCCATTTGAGGGGGATCCACGAAACAATCTTAAACGCATCTTAAAAGAAATGGAAGAAATGGGTTTCACGAACTTCAATCTTGGACCTGAACCGGAATTTTTCCTTTTTAAATTAGATGTAAACGGAGAGCCAACACTCGAATTGAACGATAATGGCGGCTATTTTGACCTTGCACCAACCGATCTAGGCGAAAACTGCCGACGTGATATCGTCCTTGAACTAGAAGAAATGGGTTTTGAAATTGAAGCATCTCACCACGAGGTAGCTCCTGGGCAACACGAAATTGATTTTAAATATGCTGATGCACTCGCCGCTTGCGATGATATCCAAACATTCAAGCTTGTCGTAAAGACGATTGCTCGTAAGCACGGCTTGCATGCCACTTTTATGCCAAAGCCTCTCTTTGGAGTTAGTGGTTCGGGGATGCATTGCAACCTATCTCTTTTCAGAAATGGAGAGAATGCTTTCTATGATACTTCCGACAAAGTACTTGAACTGAGTGAAACAGCTTATCAATTCATTGCAGGGATTATTAAACATGCTGAAGGCTTCACTGCTGTAACGAATCCGACAGTTAACTCATATAAGCGTCTTGTGCCAGGCTATGAAGCGCCTTGTTATGTAGCGTGGTCAGCGAGAAATCGCTCACCTCTTGTTCGGATTCCGTCATCCCGTGGACTGAGCACGCGAGTGGAAGTCAGAAGTGTTGATCCTGCTGCAAACCCTTATCTTGCAATGGCTGTTCTTTTGAAAGCTGGCCTAGATGGCATCAAGAACAAGCTAACACCACCTGCGGCCGTTGACAGGAATATTTATGTTATGGATAAAGAAGAACGGGAAGAAGCAGGTATTACAGACCTGCCACCAACCCTTGCTGCTGCATTGGATGCCTTGAAAAAAGATGAAGTCGTTACAGCAGCGCTAGGTGGCCATATACTTGAACATTTTCTTGAAGCAAAGGAAATTGAATGGGATATGTTCCGTACACAAGTACATCCATGGGAACGCGAACAATATATGCAAATGTATTAAAATGAAAAATCCCCCTCCGTCAAATGGAAGGGGATTTTTCGTTATGTGAAAAACTAAGAATTGAAGTTAGAAGAATTAATCTGTAGATTTACCCCGTTTTTTTGGGATGGTATATCCAGGTTTTTGGGAGAGTGCCCAAAGCATTGCAGCGAACGAAACGCCTAGAACGCTTGGGATAATCCATGCAAGCGAATCCATAATACATTCCTCCTTCTTGCTGTTTTATCCATTATATGCAGAGAGTGATATTATCCAATACCCATGAAAACTTGGGTTCAAACGCAACTTGAGAAAAGTTGAAAATAGGGTAGAAATGCGGCGGGAGTGTTTACCTGGAAATGAGATTAGGATAGACGAAAGCGTTTTTGTGGAATAGGGACAAAAGAAAATCAAGCACATCGAAGCTGCTTGAAGGCGGAAGCAATCTTCTGGGGGTGTTAATCATAATTGTGCAGACTTTTTATTTTCTTCTTCATTCGGTTGTTCAGTAGGAGGTGGGGGCGTTCCTGTCCGTAGCAGTTCAAGTCCCCTGAGTACGGCATCACCGCCAAATCCTGCGGTTACAGCAAGCAATACGACTCTTAAGGTGGAATCTGTATCGGCCGCAAGAACCAGCAAAACTGCAGCGAGTGCTGCCATAAGAATATCTTCAAGGCATCCTAGATAAATGAACTGTTTTGTTTTTCTTGGTTTTACAATTTTCCCCCTTTTCCGAACGTGGCCAGCCAATCCGACAATCGAACCAATCAGAAAAGCGCATATAATATTCGTCAGCATATTCTCACTCTCCTAAAGTCGAATTATTGGTTGGAGCGACTTCAGGTTGAATCTAGGTGTGATACTATTATATAAAAAAAAGTGATGGAATAGTATAGGATATTTCACAGAAATTTCAATTCTTGTCCATTGCTATTCTAGAAATAACTTTTTTAGGAAATTTTCCCAACAATACAAATAAAGAAAGCAAGCGTTGTTATGCCTGCTTTCCGATAACCTCGAAAATCCTCAAATTATTTAATGCATATGGCGGTATACACCGATAACTTTTCCCAAGATCGATACATTTCGCAGAATGATGGGATCCATCGTCGGATTTTCAGGCTGCAGCCGGACAAACTCTCTTTCTTTGAAAAAGCGTTTTACCGTTGCTTCGTCTTCTTCTGTCATCGCGACAACGATTTCGCCATTGTTGGCTGTCTTTTGTTGTTTTACAATTACATAATCTCCGTCAAGAATTCCTGCATCGATCATACTATCCCCCATCACCTCGAGCATAAAAACCTGCTCGTCAGATGGTACTAATCTGTCGGGCAACGGAAAGTACTCTTCGACATTTTCTATTGCGGTAATCGGCTGGCCCGCAGTAACCTTCCCGACCACTGGCACGTTTATTACATTATATTTCGGAATGATGCTGTCTTGCTGCTGAATATCAAGAATTTCAATTGCTCTTGGTTTAGTCGGGTCACGTCTAATTAATCCTTTGCTTTCAAGCCGGGCAAGATGCCCGTGTACAGTAGAGCTTGAAGCAAGTCCTACCGCTTCCCCAATCTCTCTCACTGAAGGTGGATAACCTTTTTTTCTTACTTCTTCTTTAATGAACTCAAGAATATCTTGCTGCCGTTTCGATAGCTTAGCCATAATTTAAGCACCTCGTCTGTTTTCTTTGTTCAATTATAACACGTATGTTCGCATGGTACAAACATAAGTTCGAATTTTCAATTGACAACAAACGAGTGTTCGCTTTATAATGAACTTGGATAGAGCGAACATATATTCGGGAAGAGGTTATGGAAAATGAAACGATTTATGGAATCTTACTCTTTTGCTATTATACTATTAGCCGTAAGTCTGATTTTTGTCCTAGTATTTGCTGTTCAGGCAGATAGCAAAGAATGCTATGTCACCGTGACAGTCGAAGAAGGGGAAACGCTTTGGAACATTGCACAACAATACTCGGAAGGTCACAATCTTACTACCGGAGATTTTGTCAAATTGATTGAAACCGAGAATGGAATAGCTGGTGGAATCATTCGCGCAGGCGATAAACTGGTGGTACCTGTTCAACTTGAAGAGACAGAAGGACAGATGGCTGGTTCTGATTCAAAATAAAAAGCATTTCAATGAAAAGCAGGGATGTCAACATGCAGGCAGCGATATATTGCCGTGTCAGTACAAATAAAGAAACTCAGGAAACATCTCTCGTTAGGCAAGAAGAAGAACTTACTGCACTTGCAACTTCCTATGGATTCGAAGTTGTAAGCATCATTAGGGAACAGGCTAGTGGTTATGACTTGGAGAGAGAGGGAATCCTGGAGTTGCTATCATTAATCAAGAATGAGGAAATCCAGATTGTACTAATTCAAGATGAAACTAGACTTGGGAGAGGGAATGCGCGGGTAGCCCTGCTGCATTGCATCCGGAAAGAAGGAGTAAAGCTATACAGCATTTCCAGCCAAGGAGAATTACAGTTATCAGAAGCTGACTCCATGATACTTCAGATTGTATCAATGGTGGAGGAGTATCAGCGCAAGCTGCATAATATTAAGATTAAGCGAGGCATGCGCAGGGCCGTCAGTCAGGGGTATAGGCCAGAACGTAATTTAAAAAACAAAGGTGAAAATGCCGGAAGAGAACGGAAGGAAGCTCCCGTACAGGAAATTGTTCGTTTGCGAAGCAACGGGTTAACCTTCGCGGAGATTGCTACAACACTCTGTGGGTTTGGTTATAATGTCTCCAAGGCAACTGTTCACCGCAGGTTCAAGGAATACATAGAGAAAGAAGAAAAGGAATAAGCTTTACGATTTTTTTGTAAAAACGGCAGCAAGGATTCTTGAAATAATGATTGAACTTTAGTAATATGGCACTTGTCAAACAATCAATGGAAAGGAGCCGGAAGATGCTGCCGAAACATAAGATAGCAAGAATTAATGAGCTGGCACGTAAGGCGAAACAATCTGCCTTAACAGAGGAAGAAGCGAAGGAACAGACGAAATTACGCGCAGAGTATCTTAGAAATTTTCGGTCTTCCATGCTGAATACACTAAAGGGCGTCACGGTTGTCGATCCTTTAGGGAACGATGTGACACCGGAAAAACTAAAGCAATATAATGGGAAAAATAATCTTCATTAAGTTTGGATGGATAGAAAATGAGGAATACATCATTGTGTGTATCCTTTTTTTGTTGTTGCGGCACGGAAACATTACACTCATATGATTGAATAGCTTCATGTTATTGTGTCAAAATAAAGAACAGACTTGCTTTTTTTGTCTGTGTTAGGTACATTTTGATGTATATCTTTTACTGTCACAATAATATTAATGTTGTAGTCAGTTCATTAAGAAAGGATGTTTTGCATGTTTGATAAAATTGATACACTTTCCATTGACAGTATTCGTACTCTGTCTATAGATGCGATTGAGAAAGCTAATTCCGGTCACCCTGGAATGCCAATGGGCGCTGCTCCAATGGCGTATACTTTATGGACTCGTTTTATGAAACATAACCCTAAAAATCCAGATTGGTTTAATCGTGATCGCTTTGTTCTCTCCGCGGGGCATGGTTCTGCACTCCTCTACAGCCTTCTTCATCTCTCAGGTTATGGCCTTTCGATTGAGGACCTGAAGGAATTCCGCCAATGGGGTAGTAAAACACCCGGACATCCTGAATTCCGCCATACTGTAGGCGTGGAAGCGACAACAGGACCACTTGGTCAAGGTATCGCGATGGCAGTCGGTATGGCTATGGCCGAGCGACATATGGCCGCAGTATACAATAAAGAAAAATACGAATTAATAAACCATTTTACATATAGCATTTGTGGTGATGGGGATCTAATGGAAGGTGTTTCTGCCGAGGCAGCATCACTTGCTGGACATTTGAAACTCGGACGCCTTGTTGTTCTTTATGACTCAAACGATATTTCACTTGATGGTGACCTCGACAGGTCCTTCTCAGAAAGTGTAGCAAACCGCTTTGAGTCTTATGGATGGCAATATATTCGCGTGGAAGATGGAAATAATTTGGATGAGATTGCAAAAGCTTTGCAAGAAGCACAGTCTGATCTTGACCGTCCGACCATGATTGAAGTTAAAACGGTTATTGGCTATGGATCTCCAAACCTTGCTGGAAAATCAGATGTACATGGTGCTCCACTGGGAAAAGAAGAACTTATGCTGACTAAAGAAGCATATAAGTGGACTTTTGAAGAGGACTTCTATGTTCCTGAGGAGGTGTATAGCCATTTCCACAGCCAGATAGTTGAAAAAGGGCAAACTGTTGAAAAAGAGTGGAATGAACTGTTTGCAAGCTATAAGAAAGAACATCCACAGCTTGCAACAGAATTGGAAGCTGCAATCAAGGGCGAACTTCCTGATGGGTGGGAACAGAGTCTTCCAGTATACGAAGAAGGGAAAAGCCTTGCGAGCCGTGCTTCATCGGGAGAAGCAATTAATGCAGTAGCAAATGCTGTTCCATTTTTCGTTGGGGGTTCTGCTGACCTGGCAGGATCCAACAAAACATCGATTAAAGGAAGCGGTGACTTCTTCCCAGGTTCCTTTGAAGGCCGTAATATTTGGTTCGGGGTCCGTGAATTCGCAATGGGTGCAGCAATGAATGGTATGGCACTTCACGGTGGAGTGAAAGTATTTGGCGGTACATTCTTTGTGTTCTCCGATTATTTACGCCCAGCAATTCGCTTGGCCGCCCTGATGGGCCTTCCTGTCACTTATGTTTTCACGCATGACAGTATTGCTGTTGGTGAGGATGGACCTACTCACGAACCAATCGAACAGCTTCCTGCCTTGCGTGCAATGCCAAATCTCTCGGTTATTCGTCCGGCAGATGGCAATGAAACAGCTGCAGCTTGGAGATTGGCGGTTGAATCGAAGGATAAGCCGACAGCACTAGTACTAACTCGCCAAAACTTGCCTACTATTAAAGATACTGATAAAAATGCATATGAGGGTGTATCTAAGGGGGCTTATGTTATTTCACCATCTGGCAAGGAAACTGCTGATGCCCTGCTCCTTGCTGCTGGTTCTGAAGTAGGACTTGCAGTAAAAGCTCAGGAAACTTTAGCTGCTGAAGGCATCCATGTATCTGTTGTCAGCATGCCTTCATGGGATCGTTTTGAAGCTCAATCACAAGAATATAAGGAAAGTGTTATTCCAAAAACTGTTAAGAAGCGACTTGGTATTGAGATGGCAGCACCTCTTGGCTGGCACAGATATGTTGGCGATGAAGGTGAAGTACTTGCCATTAATACATTTGGAGCGTCTGCCCCAGGAGAGAAAATCATGGCGGAATATGGCTTCACTGTTGAAAATGTCGTAGCACGAGTAAAAGCTTTGCTTTCTTAATTAGGATATAAAAGGGTAGGCGAATGCCTATCCTTTTTTTATAGGTTAAAAATCCTAGCTTCCTGTATACAAGCTAAAAATAAACCTTAGAAAAGTTTGAATTTGACAAAATAAGTCTCTTTTTTTAACAGCTTTAGACACAAGTCCAGCTATGTTTTTTTTATAATGGTAATAATAGTTGTCTAAAGAGGAGGGATCAGGATGAGATCCTACCAGCTTTACTTAATTGAAGAGGAGTTTGCTGCACATTATTTTGGTAGAGAAAGAATGTTTTTTACACTGTTCAAGGAGCATTTCCATGCAGAAGGAGAAAGGAGATTGATCCTTGAGAAGCAAATAGACTATATAACGAAGCCTATACCTGTACTTATGGTCCACCAACAGATTCATCAGAATCTAGAAAAAACAAAAGGATTTACTGTGAAAAAGGGCATCTATCACTATGAGAAAGAGAAGCCGTCCAGCAGTGCAGAAATGGTAGTCAGGGACAAATCCATTCGGATTGATTCGAAAGGAAATGAATTTGCTGAAACAGTGTTTTTCGAAGAGTTAAGAAAGGTGGAGACTTCTTTTTTGGCAATAGACACAGAAACGCAAAAATTTGGGTGGCTGAAACCGATAAAAGAAAGAAAATTTGTCTAAAAATCAGGCAAATACTATCAAGATATTGTATAATAACGATTGGTTTAGTACACTGTATGATAGACAACATGAAGGAGGAAGTATTGTATGTGGCAGCTTATTCTAGTTGGTATACTGGCACTCCTTGCCGGTGTAGCACTAGGATTTTTCATTGCTCGTAAATATATGATGAGCTACTTGAAGAAAAATCCACCAATCAATGAACAAATGCTTAAAATGATGATGATGCAGATGGGTATGAAGCCATCCCAGAAGAAAATCAATCAAATGATGCAAGCAATGAACAAGCAGATGAAATAGTATCTGAAAAAAACCCTTATTGCACTAGGGTTTCCGCTTGCTTGAGACAATGATATGGTGGAATCTTCACAAACCAATTGTTTGTAGGGTGAATCTTTCACCGGAAATTTATCTCGAATTTGGTCAAAATCTTTCATCAGCCTAACAGAAACCATTTTTTCCGTTGGAACCTTAACCAAAGGAAAAGGTGGTTTTTATTATGGATTTTAAGATGTGCTGGGGGAGTATCTATGTCATTGTCAGGCAAAAGGATTTACCGTTAAGACCATGAAGAATAAGCGCCAGGAGTATAAACAGCTTAAACAATTTCTCAATGAAAAGAGAGCAATTACTGAATTGGAAAGTATCACAACTTTACGATCTAAAAGCATATGTAAGGTTCAAGCGTAATGAGGGATTACAACCACAGAGCGTGGTCTCCATGTTTAAAATGATAAGAGCGTTCTTTTCTTGGTGTGAGAGAGAAGAGTATTTAAAAGAAAACATTGCAAAGAAGGTCGAAGTTCCAAAAGTACCGAAGAAGATCCTTAGTGGTTTTACGGTAAAAGAAGTACAGAGCATGATAGAGGCTTTTTCTTATAAAACCTACATCGAGGCTAGGAACAAGGCAATAATATCCATGCTGGCTGACTGTGGGCTTCGTGCGATGGAGTTGTGGGGATTACTACTAGTGAATGTGAAAGAATCCTCTGTCTTAGTTAATGGTAAAGGAAATAAAGAGAGAATTGTCTTCATTAGTCCAGCATTAAAGAGAATCCTTATTAAGTATGAGCGGGCAAGAAAGCAATATTTCAAAGATAAAGATACATCAGGTCATTATTTTCTTTCCTATGTAGGGAAAGACATCTCTCATGTTGCTCTGGATAATATTGTTAAAGAAGCGGGGAAGCGAGCAAGAATAAAAAATAAACGGTGTAGTCCGCACACCTTCCGACATTTTTTTAGTGTTCAGTGTATTAGAAATGGTAATGACATATATACATTATCGAAGTTGCTAGGGCATTCAGAAATTAGTACGACTCAAGCTTACTTTAGTTCCTTAGAGGATATTGAGTTAATTGAAAAAGCAACCCCGACCAGTCCTCTTATGTATTTGGCAAGCAAAAAATGTATGAAACGGCAGTTAAAAATGTAGCCACCTGCCAACCGTTTTCTAATTTTGTAATAATGACTCCTTATAGCGATGACTATCTCCATTAAATACCACCAGATGAGAGTTATGGATCAGTCGGTCAATGACTGCTTCCGTTAATATTGGATCTCCAAAGACGTGGTTCCACTGACCGAACTGAAGATTGGTCGTAATAATAATACTCTTGGACTCATAACACATTGAAATAATTTGGAATAATAGTTCTCCACCTTGCTTGTGCAGTGGAATATACCCCAGTTCATCAAGGATTAATAAATCCAGCTTTTCTATTTGCTTGAACAATTTCGGCAAAGTACCCTTTTCATTTGCTTCTAGAAGCCGGTTTACTAACCCTGCCACTGTGTAGAACTTAACTGTTTTACCAAACCTATGTATGGCATTCAAACCAATTAAGGTCGCTAGATAGGTCTTTCCAACACCTACCCCTCCGTAAAATATCGCATTCTCTTGTCTTTCCATGAACTCTCCATTTAATAGGGATTCCTTTGTCAATCCTGCTGGAACCTGGACTTCACCCCAATCAAACGGTTTTCCTTTCACTTTTGGAAGTGTAGCCTGTGTTAAAAGGAGATTCATCCTGCGCTCCTCACGCTGCTGGATTTCAGCTTCAAAAAGCTTAAGTAGATATTCTTGATTACTTGTAGCTTCCACTTCATCAAAATGCTCCTTGATCCAGCTCAACTTCAGTCGTTTTGCATAAGACTTAACTAGGTCGTTCATTATGACTCCACTCCTTTATGGAGCCTGTCATAATGTCCTAGCCCTCGTGTCGCATCTGGTAGTTGAGGCAAAGACGACCTCGGCTTTATGTCACTTCGGATTCCTCGTCCATTAATAAGTTGATAGAATACTTGTTTAATCGCATCCACGGAGGGATGCCCACGTTCAGAGGCCATGACCAGTGCTTTAGTAATCATGAGGAAATCATGGTCCTTTAAGATCGTTGATAATAGTTTCAGTGCCTCCGGCTTTTCTGCCACTGTACATGCTTCAAAATAGTTCTTCCATTCTTCCGGAAGTTGATCATAAAACCCTGTATATTTAAGTGCCGTAGGCCGTTTGGCCATCAAGTTCAGATAAGGCTGCCATTTCATGGACTTTCTATACTGGCCATAAAGCCGGGAATGACGGACGACAAGCTGGTGATTATCATTCAAGATATCCACCTTGTCATATGAAATTTTCACCAGTACCTTGCTTTGCGCATATCGGGGAGAAGTGGAGTACAGATTAAGATCCAACTTGATATACCCATACTTATCAGCTTTCAGGGTTTCATACCTGACACACTCGTACTCTTTAGACGGTAATGTGAGGAAGGCGGACTTATCCTCTTCAAAGAGTTCTGAAATCATCTTCTCCTTCTGGTAATGCTTCCTATCACGGTCTTTCTCTGCCATAGCCCATAATTCCTTATTTAGCTCGTCCAGGTTGATGACATGAAGTCCTGGGAGGAGGAAATTATTTCTGATATACTTGACCATTGCTTCCACATGGCCCTTTTCATTTCCACTATTAGGATTGCAGAATTCACACTCGAAACCGTAGTGAAGGACGAAGTTCTGGAACTCGTCCGTTAGTTGCCTTTCACCATTTGGCAAAACTTTCTTAACGGCAGGAGTAAGGTTATCAAACCTAATAGCCTTGGGTACTCCACCCATATGGTGAAATACTCTTTTCATCCCCTCAAGGAAACACTCCTTATTTTGGGATGGGAAAGCCTGAAAATAAAAGCCGTTACTGGAAGGGAAGGACATTACTAGGAACGGTAATACAATTTCTTCTCCTCCATAGATAAATGGAGCTTCACCAAAATCCACTTGGGCGGTTCCTGGAATGGATTTGAGTGGAAGAGCAGCCTCATCCGTCTCGTTAAGGAAGTCTTTTTTTCTTGTGGAAACATAATCCCTGACCGTTCGGTCGGATCCTTTAAATCCATGATGATCTTTCAATAGTTCCCACATTCTCTTGGCTGTTCTACGAAACTTCTTTTTCTTTTTCAGATCCTCCCTAATCCATTCATCTAGTATGGCTTTCACTGGATCTAATACAGGTGCTGTTCTTGTCTGTTTCTTTTTAGGCTTTTCGTTGAAATCTTCCAAGTTCGCATACTTCTTAATTGTCCTTGGATCTTTCCCCATTCTTTTAGCTACATTTGCATATCCGCAACCTTTATTGTTAACTTCATGTCTGATATACTTAATCTCGGCCACAGCCAACATCTCCTTAATACCTCCTGCACGTTTTGTACCCAACAGGAAGTGTATGTGTATTTTGGAATGTTGACAAGTGGCTTTTTTTAATTTGTGCAGTCCCCTCGGGGCCTGCACAAATTAAATGCCATAACCTACATTTTTATGATGCCATAAACAGTCCTCTTATGAATGTTTGTGCTTCTTATATACTTATATAGTATTTAAGTAAACAAGAAAAATATTATTTAATAGGTATAAATCTCCACCATTATATTGGAGAAATTATTAACACAACCAATTAAGGAGGATTCTGTATGACTTTGATGTATACAAAAGTTAAGAAAAGAAAGAAATGGAGTTGCTGGCAACGACCCAGAAGAATGGAAGGGTACATATACTGCCGATGAGAACGGCAAGTTGTATGTTAACCAATCATATATATTCGCAACTTTAAGAGAAGCAGCAAAATATACAAAATGTGGACGTGGTTCTATTCAACCCAAGATCACAGCTACTCTACAGGTATTAACAAATCGGATATATTTTAATCGGTATATGCCTGCAGAGATTTCAAGGGATGAAAATGAACTAGTATATCTAGACATACGTGGAGTTAAAAATCCAAATACAAAAGGAAGAAATGTTCGCTATAGAGTGGCTTTGAAACCTGGATGGGAAGCAGAGTTTGAAATCTTGTGGGATAATACTTTAGTAACAAGCAGTCAAATAGAAGCAGTTCTATATGACGGAGGTACGATAGTTGGTCTTGCTTATGGACGTAATATTGGGTTTGGGAGGTTTGATGTTATTTCAATTGAAACAATCTCATATGAAGACTATAAAAGCGGAATAGCTTGATGCCGAAGAAACGACAATCTAGAGAAATTTGGAATGTTACGAGAAAAAAATTTGGCTAAGAGATCAAAAAAAGTGTATACGCTGTAAAAAACGGCTTGAGTTAAGTAAAATCGCAAAAGCTTTAGCAGATGACATCATTCCTCCTAATTGGAGAAGTTTAGTTTGGGAAGATTGATTGTGGTATTAACAATGAAACATGGAGATTAACGTTTCTATGTCTAGTAGGTATTTGTCCACCCTGCTACTGATGAGTATGGGACAAAGAGGTTAGGAGCGGTAAGGAGTAGTTCGAAACGGTAAGGTGAGGTTGTGATCGGCTTAGTACGGTATGGATGAAATAAAAACAGTTATGAAGGAAAGATTGCTCGAAATTTTGGAGTGAGTGCAGATACTTTATCCATTTAGATATTACGCTAGTATTGGAAAAGTGGTAAAACAATTAGTCTTTCTTTGCTCGCAGCAAAGTATTACTTCAACTTCTTCATCATCCTTGTCGCACCCTGGTAGTCCAATAATCATTGTCAAATCAATCATTATTTTTTACATATTGAAGATTTAAATCAGTAAAAAAGCTAAATGGAATAAAACTAATAGCTTGTGGATGAATAGTGGAGCTTTCTCAAGAAAAGAAGGGTGTCAAGCACCCTTCTAAGCTATAAATATCAATCCTTTTTCCTGTCATATCCAATAGACCCTACTTCATAGTCGCTATCGCTGTCACCATCACCATAATGGACTGCCACACTCATTTTTGTATCAGGATCTTCCTTACAATACCCATGAACAAACACCGTACCGCGACCGATGGCAGATGTGAATTCAGAACCTTCTACAACATACGTCATATTATCCTCTTTTTTTATAAACTCCACAGCCACTTTCTCTGCTTTTTCCTTAATTTCATCATCTTTATTGTTACAACCTGATAATCCAGCTATTATTGTCAACGCAATCAACATCCTTTTTATCACTTTATCGCCTCATTATTGGAAATTTTACCTAAAAACAGTATAATATATATGGGGGAGGGAATCAAATAATGAGTAATCATATAGAGGATAAGGTTTATCGTGAACTTAGCGAGCATGTTTACGGCATTCGCGAAGAAGCAAGAATAATAATTAACGGAAAGAGCGAATTTTGGACTCCCGTAGATAAGATGAGTGATCCCGAGACTGGATTTGACGCTGTCGCTTATAGAAATGGAGACAGAATCATTATCGCATATAGGGGAACCGAAGGAGGAGAAATCTTCGGCAGAGGCTGGGAGGATATTGAGACGGATATATACCATGTCGCCCTGAAAGAAGATGTGTGGAGTGGGAAGAAAAATCAGTTCACCCAAAGCGTAGCATTTGCCCAAAGTGTAAGAGATAAATTCCCTAACCTCTATATTTCTACAACTGGTCACTCCCTCGGAGGAGCAGACGCACAATTTGCTTCGGCAATGCTGGGCTTGCCGGGAGTTGGATATAGTGCGCCGCCAGTAACCGATCTTTTGCCACAGGCGATACGACAGAAGGTTTTAGATGGTGAAATGGATGGGAAATTTGTTAACTTCATTCATCAAAAAGACCCTGTTGGAGCAGGGGCATTGAAACCATGGGAACAGCGTCATGTCGGTTCTACCTATGCCATAGGCGGCATGTATAGCTTAGAGAATATCGACAGAGGACTTTTAACCCGACTGCAAGAGTTAACTTGGCACCATTCTCTGGAAAGATATAAGTTTGATAAACACGGAAATATTAAAGGAAAGTTATTTACAAATATTCAAACTGGAGAAGAAATATACAAGTCTCCACGTTTAATAGGGAGCGCAGAAGCTGGCACCATTCAAATAACTCCTGAAATCCTTTTGCAGAAAGCAGACGAATTAAAGCATACTATCCGAAGAATCGAAGAAGAGCATGAATATGCGAAAGGTAAACTACTTTCTGTCTCCCATATATCAGTAGCGGAACATATTGAACTCATGCTTCACCATAATATGAGTGAATTTATCAACTGGTACGGGGAAAGCACTACGGAGTTTGAACATATATTAAGAGAAACGGCTAAATTATTTGTGGAGGCTGACACGCTGAAATGATTGGAACTTCACTTGCATTAGTTAAAGAATATTCATCCGAGATAGAAAAGCTATATAGGACGGAGCGTAATCTTGAAGAGTATATTGATTTATTGAGGAAGGAAAAGAGGACGCTCCACGACTTCTTCACCGCTGTTTTATCATCCAGCTGGAGATCAGGAAAAGCAAAGGAAAAGTTCCAGCGGTCAGTAGAAAGATACATGGATAAATTCTCTTACAGGATACAGATGTTAGAGGAAACACAGGTGGAGGTAATTAAAACAAGAAAAGAAGTAAATATCCTACATAAGAAGGCAATAATTCAATCTTCCGCAGAAATTGCAAAAGGAGTAATGTGACTATTACTCCTTTTTTCTTCCTCTAAATGTTCAGTTGAGAGTAAGACCGAATTATAAAAAAAGAACGCACCATCCGGTACGCATCACAAATAGCCGTAAATTCTGATTCTTTGAATCGAATTACGGCTTTATTTACGACATTCTAGCTGTATCTTCTTTGACCAGGGCAAGTACTGATCCAAAATTCCAGGATCTTGATGGATACCGAGATTCGGTAGATCGGTGAAAAGCTTCTTTATATATTCGTAGAAATCAATGCCATTACTTTTGGCTGTTTCTGCGATACTTAAACAAATGGCATTGGCTTTTGCACCTGCTTCAATCACGCTAAAGAGCCAATTTTTTCTCCCTATAACGTTGGGCCGGATGGCATTTTCAGCGGGGTTATTATCAATTTCAATGCGCCCATCATACAGGAATGCTTTGAGCCCCTTTGCCCTGTTCAGTGTGTATTCGGCTGCTATGGCAAGGGCATTTTTTCCGTAGAATGGCGATTTTTCAACCCATTCAAGGAATTTCTCAACAATCGGCTTCGAGTATTTTTGGCGTTTTTTTCTGCGCTTACTCGGAGACAACCGTTTAAATTTCCTTTCGAGTCGGTATAAATCGTCACAATAACTCACGCCAATCTGACCATTTTTGCTGTCCGCTTTCAGCCAATAGCGACGAACGTGCGCCCAACAGTTTGCAAAGGTAACGCCTTTCAACTTCCCATAGGCAGAATAGCCATCACAAATAATGGTCCCAGAAAAGCCTTCAGTGAAGCTTTCAAGGATTAGCGGGCCCGTGACAAAGCACTTTGAAAGAGAGTCATTGGCGGCCCTTGGCATGGCACACTTCGATACACCCAATTATACGCATTGGTTTGACCGGATTTCCCATCAGATCGATAGAGAATTTGTCCATACGTTTCATCGACGTGTAAAAGGGATTTCGTCATCATTAAATGCTTCATACGTTCATAAATGGGCAATAACCAATCGTGTGAGGCACGAATAACCCAATTCGAAAGGTTCTTATTGTTGGTATTCAGGCCATAACGGTCCCATTCTTTTACCTGACGGTAAAGGGGTAAGTATTGTGAGAATTTATCATATATGACTTTGGCAAGTACGCTAGGACTTGCGATACTACGTAAACCTTAACCAAAGGAAAAGGTGGTTTTTATTATGGATTTTGAAGATGTACTGGAGGAGTATCTATACCACTTCCAGGAAATAAAGCAGAATTTTTCTAACATCAGTCCAGCATTAAAAATGTTGAATTGAAGATTTAAATATCAGTATAAAAATTAAATTAAAATACAATAACTAAAAACCAGCCTTGAAGCATGGATGCTTTTGGCTGGTTTTTTAATTTACGGAAAGCTGCTGATGCACGCAGGCTCGATTATATTCGTTAAGCAGGCTGTCAAGCTCCTGGCTGTAGTGAATCGCTTGTTTGGAAGTGAATCCATACTGCGAGGCTACAGTGATGAGTTGTGCACGTTTTTTTTCGATTAGTACTATCAATTCTTGTTTAGACACGGAACTCGATTCCTTCCTTTGTTATAATTCATACAACATATATGTAAACTAATTTAAAAAATAGAAAATATTACAAGGTTACTGTCTAGTATAATAGAAGACATGTAAATATTCAAAAGATAATTACTAAATCCGCTAGTTTTTATGAATAAATTGTGAATTAGGTTAATAAATGATTAATAAATGATTAATAGTATAAACCTATAAAAATGTTCAGATTGTAAATTCATATCTTTTCTTTGCCAGTTTTGTTAGAATGGTAACGAATTGATGTAAATACAGGAGTTGTTACCAGTGACTGATTTTAATGTTTTCATTGCTTTTGGCGCAGGGATCCTTAGTTTTATATCTCCATGCTGCCTCCCGCTCTATCCAGCTTTTCTCTCATATATAACAGGGATGTCTGTCGGTGAACTTAAGAGCGAAAATGCAATGCTTCAGCGCCGGAGCATGCTGCATACGCTGTTTTTTTTAATCGGTTTTTCGCTAATTTTCGTGGCGCTCGGGTTTACCACGACCTTCGTCGGTCATTTTTTCAAAGAGTATAACGATCTCATCCGCCAGATTGGAGCTATTTTCATCGTTTTCTTCGGTCTAATGGTTGTAGGCTTTATTAAGCCGGAATGGCTGATGGCCGACCGCCGATTTGAATTTAAGAATCGTCCATCTGGCTACATAGGATCTATTTTAATAGGCATGGCGTTTGCCGCCGGATGGACACCATGTACTGGTCCAATTCTCGGGGCCGTATTTGCTCTCGCCAGTTCGAACCCTAGTTCAGGAATGGTTTATATGATTGCCTATACACTCGGGTTTGCGGTTCCCTTTTTCCTCTTGTCTTTTTTTATTGGCAAGATGGGATGGATTAGAAAAAATAATGTGAAGATCATGAAGTTTGGCGGCTATTTGATGATTGTCATGGGGGTACTTCTCTTCTTTGACATGATGACTGTTATCATTCAATTCTTCTCCTCTCTTACAGGAGATTTTAAAGGTTTTTAATCCGATATAGTGTTTCGTATTTTTTGGATTTTTTTTGGGGGCTTAAACTTTATAAATTTCCCAATTGCAGTTCGGGACTTAAGAGAATACAATTTAATTGCTATGCACTTATGGCCACTGCTAGGGAGGATTTAACTCTATCACTTTGGTGTGTTGTCAGGGGGATGCTGGATGGCCAGAATATTGATAGTTGATGACGCGAAATTTATGAGAGTCACTTTAAGTAAGATATTGAAGCAAGCAGGGCATGAAGTGGTCGGTGAAGCGGAAAATGGTAAAATTGCTGTGGAGTTATTTCGCGAACTAAAACCAGACATTGTAACGATGGATATCACGATGCCTGAAATGTGTGGGCTTGAGGCTGTAAAAGCGATCAGGGGAGAACACCCTGATGCAAAAATTATTATGTGCTCCGCAATGGGTCACCAGAAAATCATCGTTGAGGCAATAGAGGCGGGAGCGAAAGACTTTGTTGTGAAGCCATTTGTTGAATCAGTCGTGCTTGATTCCATTGACCGGGTACTGTAGAAGTGCGGGCAAACTGCTTTTCAACGTCAGAGATTTTCAGTATGTTTATAATGTAAAACTACATTAAGAAGGTTAAAATCATGAACTATGTTCTATTATCTACAATAGGGGCGGTTTTTATGGGAACGCTCGTAATGTTGCTAAGAGTGAAAGCTGCTAAAAAGCCCGCATCTGCAAAGAAGATTATCCTTCCGCCAATCTTTATGAGCACTGGTGCATTGATGTTCCTCTTCCCGCCTTTTCATGTGACGTTTGCGGAAGTCGTTGAGGCGGCGGGGGTGGGAATGGCATTTTCCATCCTCTTAATCAAGACGTCCAAATTTGAAATTCGAGACCAAGAGATTTATCTGAAGCGCTCTAAAGCATTCATGTTCATCCTTGTCGGATTGCTAGTTGTACGGCTTATAGGGAAGACGATTCTCAGCAGCAGTATTGATGTCGGGGAACTGAGCGGAATGTTCTGGATTTTAGCGTTTGGTATGATCGTTCCTTGGCGTATTGCCATGTACATGCAGTTTATGAAGCTAAAGCACGAAATGGCTAAATTTGAAAGTCCAAAAGTGGTATAAAAAAATCTCCCAGGCTGTTTGCAGCGAGGGAGTTTTTTTCGTAATGAGAGGCTGTAGTCGTGCAGACTAGAATAAATGTTCATACGGTTCAAGATTGATTTGGCTGTCCTGCAGTTTCTTGCGGAGGAATTTATGGTCACGCTTTGGAGTTGCTTGGATATAACCGCGGATGACGAGATCGCTTGTTATGGAAGGAGCTTTTTCTTCCAAAGCAATCTGGCCAATCTTCCCCGCGATCTTATGACGCGCCACATCACGGAAAAGCTCCGGCACAGGACTCACTAAATCCTCGAGGAAAGCTTTTTCCTCCTCCGGCCAAAGTGCCCTTGTTTCCTTGACATAATACTCTTCCCAGTCCATGTCCGAACGGCCATCCTCTTTCGGAAGCTTCTTCAGAAACTTTCGAAACATGAAATATCCACCAATCGCAAAAAGTCCGAACATCACGACGACCCAGAACAATATAAATACCAAAAACCAGCCTTCAAGCATCGCATTCACCCATTCGTAACAATTATCTTAATCTATTATAGTATCAGCTCACATAATAAGACAAGCAACGTGTTTAAAGGACCTTCCCAAACCACCTTGAAAAAAATTCGAAAAAGAGTATAATGAAGAAGTCCTAAAATCAATACGGGGCTGGATGGAGTACTGGTGTCTTCCACGGTCTTCAAAACCGCTTGTGACCTGCGTGCCAGGTCAGGTGGGTTCGATTCCCACGCAGTCCCGCCAAACCAGTTGCTTTTGAAAAGGGACGTATCCCAATTCATCCAGTATAAGCAAATCGCACTTCTCAATCTGCCGTTTTAATCTTTGTAAGGTACCTTCTTTCATCGCTTCCTCTAATTGTCCCACCAAATCAGCCACCCTAAAGAAACGAACCTCAAATCCCAGTTCACATGCCTTAACATCTAAAGCCGTTCCTAGATGCGTTTTTCCTGTGCCTGGCGTCCCCATAAGTAGTAGATTCTGTTTTTCCTTTATAAAACGAAGGTCACAGATTCCCTCTTTCGAGGTTGTCGCCGGTAAGTGCAGCTGGTCGACCATTCATAATCCCTAAGCCATTTAAGCTCTCTAAATTTAGCCTTTTTTATCAGTCTAGCGATTTTGGTGGTTTGTCTGGAATTGACTTCAATCGATAGAACATCACGTAAAAATTGTTCTTTGCTTTCAAAAGGGACTTCCTCAAACTCCTCGATAATATGGGCAAGGTGGAGTGTTTTACAAATGGCCTTTAAATCGGTCATCATGAAACACCTCCTTCTAAGGAAGGACAAAGCCTTTTATCATAAGTGTGCAAATCTGTTTCATAGTTAAGCAAAATATCAGGCATGTGTACTTCGGTTAATTTTTCTGGATAAGTAGCTTCCTTAGCTTCTAGGATATAACCCAATTCATGTGGTGCTCTTTCAAGCCGTTCTTCTGCTTCCAAAGACGAGTGAATATCATCTAGTGTATGCTTCTCCAATAATTTTCTGATGCCCTTAACCCGTGATCGGGTTTCCTCCGGGTGTATCGTTAGATACGCTTGAACCCTTTCCGGTAAATACTTAAAGAACCGTGAATAGCTGCCAGACCGCGGCTTTTTCTCCCAATCTATTAAAATATCATTCCATGGAATCGCTCTTTTCGTATTCATATATGGGCGGTCTTCTTGGTAAACAATTTCCCCATCGCTCGTAAAACAAGTGAATCGATCCCATTCCATTTTAAGGACTAATGCTTGTTTCATTCTCGCTTTATGGATAACAAATTTATCGCCGTCAACTTCACTTTCTCCATATTTATTAACCTTTGCGGATTTCACTGAATAAATCGGAAGGTCGGTTAAAGGCAAGGCTTTCAAATGCTCTTTATCCACTCTCCAAAGCTCATCAATCAACACCTTTTTTTCATAGTGGAGACGTTGCCGATCCTTTTCCATTTCCTCCTTCATCCAGTCCGCTAATTGTGAAAAACTCTCCATAATCGGTGCTGTTGTAAACAGGTTATTCCTTGTATATCCCACCTTTTTTTCTACATTTCCTTTCTCATGCCCACTTGCCGGATTACATGGCTGCACTTCAAAACCGTAATGGCATTTAAATCTTAGAAATGAGTCAGTGTAGGTCCGTTTGTCCCCTTTGCCAATTGAAATTACTGCCGCAGCCAGGTTATCAATGCGTAAATAGGTTGGGACCCCTCCAGCCTGGTGAAACAACTGTTTCAACCCTTCAAGGAAACACTCGGTATTTTCGCCCGGAAGCGGGTAGCCAAATCCAGCATTGCTGTGTGGAAAACTCAGGATTAGGCCTTTGATATCTTTATAGGCTCCGTCCTTTACAACAGTCATGTTTCCGAAGTTCACCTGTGCTTCACCCGGAGGGTGTTCTAAACGCTCATGTCTTTCAACCTTGGCTGCCTTGAGTTGGGGCTTTCGGTGCGGATATACTCGCATACAGTCCTATAGGATCCTCTAAAGTCATGATCATTACTAAGATGTTCGAAGATTTTCTTATTGGTTCTCCGTTCTTTTCTCTTGAGTTACATGTCCTCCTCAAGCCAATCGTCAACAATTTGCCCGAATCCTTCCTCGTACATCATTCCTCTTTTAGTGAACTTGAGGGTTTCTTCAAAACTATCTCCGTCAGCGTATTTCTTAACTGTCCTCCAATTACAACCAGTTTTTCTTGCAATTTCATTTATCGACAAGTCTTCTTCTTCTCTTAAATGTTTGATATAATCAACCTTAGGCATTGCTAGCATCCTTTCATGTCCCCCCACTGTTGTGATCTCTCAATCAATACAGTAGGAGATATTTTAGGGGCTGGCAAGCCTATTTTTTATGCAGTTGAGTTCTGCACAAATTCCTCGCAAACCTCTGTACTTTTATTTTGCAATAAACATCGTATTGTACATGATTCTTATCACATAATGATCGATGGCGAAGTTTCAATGCGAGAACGTCATGGATTGGTGGAATCTCCATGATTCCTATAGAAGTAGAGAATCGTATTGCCAAGTATATCTTTCATCATTTTCTTCCTGAAGAGGTAATGGAACAGCTTATAGAGTTGCTTTTACCTCTCTGTCTGGAAACAGACGAAGAGGAGGATTTAGACCAAGATGAGCTTGAACGACAAGCTGTCTTGATGATTGAAGCAAGATTAGAGGGAAAAAGCTTTAAATAACGAACATAGCCATCGAAGAGTTATAGTTTCGATGGCTATGTTCAATATAAATGTCAACGTAAATATGTACATTATTGCTCGTTTAAGAGTGTACAAAATTACTCGCTTTCTGTTGTAAAGTGATCCTTTAGGCGGTAAGAACTTCCCACCATTGCTACTACCGATGCATGGTGTAAAATACGGTCTAAAATCGCATTAGCCAGTTTGGCTTCCTGAAAGATCTCATCCCACGCTTTAAAATTTACATTTGTCGTAAAGATGGTACTTCGCTTCTCATACCTCTGATCAATCAGCTGAAAAAACAGCTTGGCATCCTCTTGATCAATGGGCAAATAACCAATTTCATCAATTATTAATAGTCTATACTTTGTATAATGCTTTAATCGGGCTTCTAGACGGTTCTCTAGTCGTGCTCGCCTTAAATTCTGGATTAAATCATGGCACTTTATGAAATAAGTACTTGTCCGTTTCTTTGCTGCTGTGATCCCTATCGCTGTTGCCAAGTGGGTTTTCCCCACTCCACTTGGCCCTAAGAAAACAATATTCTCATTCCTTTCTATAAACCGAAGGGTTAGAAAATCTAGAATCTGCTGCTGATTTACGGACGTTTGAAAGGTAAAATCAAAATCCTTTATTTCCTTTAAGTGCGGAAAACCTGCGACCTTTACCATTGACTGAATCATATTCTGCTCTCGTACATCGATTTCATAATTAGTGAGCTTGATTAACGTATCAATAAGCGACAGTTGATTCTGTATGCCAAAATCAACCACTTCATTTAGATGTAAGTTCATTTGTTTCAACTTTAGATATTCCAAATTTCTTACTAGCTGTTGATAATTAGTTGCTGGATTCATTACTTATACACCTCTCCAATCGTTGTTAGGTTCTTCTTCGCTAAATCATCAATTTCTGGATAGTTGGGGGCTGAAACCATTAAACCTGCTTTATAATGTGCCTCTTGATAATTTAGCTTTGCTTGACTGATTGGATGCCGTGCAATGAGTTTCGTGTTATAATAAATCCACAAATAGTCATCATACAGCTGTATATCTACTTTCTTTCCTTGATATTCTGGTGGTACAGAATACTGATTAGATTTGTAGGAAATCATGTTGGATGCATTGACTTTTACCGTTCTATGCTTGATACGATAGGAATCTCTTATTTTTTCAGTTGGTAGCTGGAGTAAGTGGTTCCTTTCTTTTTTAAATTCCATAATCGGAATCTTCCCCGTACCCTGATGGATCTGGTGATTAACTCTGTTAGCTAAATCCTGTATAAACTGATGCAGCTCCTCTAATGTAAATTGACCTTGGTAGGCATGGATTTCATCTAATAGCTTCATCGTGGTCTCTATCTTCCCCTTTGTCCGTGGTCGTCCTGCGATACACGCTCTTACTTTAAAGCCAAAGTCTTTTGCGAACTGTTCAAATTTTGCATTCACTTTCCCTGGAGAATGTTCTGTTCTTGCTTCATCCATCACTGTTCTCATATTATCCGTAAGGAGTTCCGCAGGTACACCACCAAATGCTTCAAAAGCTTCCGTTAAAAAGGAAAATAGAGTGCTTTGAGATTTAGATATACTCATATGAAAGGTGCGTATTCTTGAGGTAGAAAGAATGAGTGCAGCTACATTTATCTCGACCTGCTCACCATCTTTTGTCTCATAAAGAATGTTTTCTTTCCAATCCAATTGCGCTTGTTTTCCTGGTGGAGTTTCAAAACGAACCGTCCCCTTTGGGGAAGCTATGCGCTTGTCCTCCGTAAAGTAGGCATTAAATTCTGGTGTACGTGCAATATAGGCACGAAAGGTGGAAGCTCCACACTCCAACCCATGATTATCCTTCAAGTATTGCCATAGTACTCGTCGATAATAAAACACCTGCTTAGAATTNAACAGAGTTTGTTAAAGGTAAGCATTTTGCTAGTTTAGAAGATTTAACAAGAGAATTACAAGATTATGTTCACTGGTTTAATCACATTCGAATCCACGGAACATTAGGCTACATAAGCCCAATTGAGTACAAGCAAAAACACCTTAAAAAAATTGTCTAGATTAGTGTTGACATACCAGTTCTGTTCTTGCTTCATCCATCACTGTTCTCATATTATCCGTAAGGAGTTCCGCAGGTACACCACCAAATGCTTCAAAAGCTTCCGTTAAAAAGGAAAATAGAGTGCTTTGAGATTTAGATATACTCATATGAAAGGTGCGTATTCTTGAGGTAGAAAGAATGAGTGCAGCTACATTTATCTCGACCTGCTCACCATCTTTTGTCTCATAAAGAATGTTTTCTTTCCAATCCAATTGCGCTTGTTTTCCTGGTGGAGTTTCAAAACGAACCGTCCCCTTTGGGGAAGCTATGCGCTTGTCCTCCGTAAAGTAGGCATTAAATTCTGGTGTACGTGCAATATAGGCACGAAAGGTGGAAGCTCCACACTCCAACCCATGATTATCCTTCAAGTATTGCCATAGTACTCGTCGATAATAAAACACCTGCTTAGAATCCTCTGATAGTAAGGCAGCGATTACTTCATAATACTCATCTATTTTCGAAGACTTTTTTCTTGTCCTCTTAGGAATAAAACCGTTTAAATATTTATCAACAGTTCTGCGATCTACACCTAACTCCTCCGCTATTTTGCTCTTATTAATTTTCATCTTCATATGCTCCATTATTTGTTTGAATTTTGTTAAGTCTGAAAGACTATTAACCTTAAAATCAATATCCACATTTAATGATAGATACATAACTAGTCACCTCATGACTAGTATGTAAAATTGAAGCAAGGTTGTACATATTAATTCAAGCGTTAGTGTACATATTTAAAATAGCATTTCTAGTTCAACAGATAATTGGTGTATTGGTGGCTCTATTGCCCACAACGGTTGGCTCCTTCCTCATGCCAATACTCAAGTGGACATCTCTATTGGCAGAGGTGGACCAATTTGATGGCAGAAATGGACCAGAAACATGTCAAAGGTGGAACAATCGCATGGCTGTAGTCAGTTGACCACCAATTCCACTCAAACAGTTTTATTTACAGGATCTAAGGCCACCAAAAAAGAGCCACGTACTACTTACTGTTTGTGTCATCCACATTATGGCCAAGAGAGGTTCGTTTTCATGCCAGGGTTGGGAGTTCAAAAATCATGAGTTTTTTATTTTAACATAAAATATTATTAAGTACCTTGCTATTTTAAGTAATGTAACTTACAATGACAATGTACTTAATAAAGTTAAGTAGTTGACTGGGAGTGGTTGAGATTGAACAAAGAATTGTTAAAGGGAAATATTGATCTGCTGATTCTTTCTGTTGTGAAGGAAAAAGAGAGCTATGGTTATGAGATTTCAAAGACAATAAAGGATAAAACAGAAGGAGAATATGAGATTCAAGAAGCCACACTCTATTTATCGCTCAAAAGGTTAGAAAAGCAGGGAGCAGTTGTTTCTTCATGGGGAAAGGAAAGTCATGGGGGGCGGCGCAAATACTATGCGATTACAGCTGAAGGTGTTCAATTATTAGATCATCTAATAAGTGATTGGAAAAAAGTTACGCATATGGTTAAACAATTTATATAAGGGAGGACAAATGATGAGTCAACATATAAGAAAAATATTTAGTCTCAAAGATATTAAACATAGTTGGATATTGTTACTTTCAGTTACTCTTTTTGGAATATCGTTTTATATTGATCGCCTTTATTCGAATGATCCAATTTGGATACAAGGAAGTTTTTGGATCTCATTTACTCTTGCGGTACTATGGGGCGCACTAAATTATATCAGCCAGATTCGTATGAATAACATGTATAAAAAACAAGATGACATTCAAGAATATGTAAATCAATTAGCTATGAGTGAAGAGGATAGACTCGAATTACAAACTTATTTAGAAGATTATGTCCAAGATTTAACCGAACAAGGCACAACAAAAGAAGATGCTACGAGGGAAGCGATTAATCAATTCAAGGTTAAAGAATTTTTATCCTTATCAAAAAATACAATGTTCTTCAATTTGCATGCTCATTATTATTTAATTGGTTGGACAATCGTAATAATTTTTTCTTTTAGTTTGGTTTGGCTCATAGGAATTATTACTTTCCCTAAGCTATTGATAATCTTAACTATTGAAGTTACTTTGTTTGCATATGGTTTAGGATTTTTTGGAATGTTTTTCATGTATAAGTTAATCGATGCGATTATTTATCGAAAGTTCAAAGAGTTATTTTAATAAAAACTATCCTGAATGGAGGAGAATTTGAAATGGAAAATTGGATTATAAGTATAATGGAGCAATTTGGATATATAGGTATTATCTTATTAATAACCCTAGAGAATCTATTTCCTCCGATTCCATCAGAGGTTATCTTAACATTTGGAGGATTTATGACCACTCATACAAACTTAAATGTATTCGGGGTGGTTATGGCTTCCACAATTGGATCAGTGGCAGGGGCAATTGTTTTATATGGTATCGGGTTACTTATTGATATAAACAGAATAGAAAAAATTGTTGAGAAGTGGGGGAATATCCTTAGACTGTCAAAAGGTGATATTCATAAAGCAAATAGTTGGTTTGCTAAGTTTGGGGTATGGGCTGTTTTTTTGTGTCGTTTTATCCCTTTAATTAGAAGCTTAATCTCCTTGCCAGCTGGAATGGCACATATGAATTTTGGGATTTTTCTGGTATTAACAACTTTAGGAACGCTAATATGGAATGTTGTTCTCGTTAATATAGGTGCTGCGGTTGGGGGATCATGGGAAACTATTGTAGGTTATATGGACGTATACTCAAATGTAGCATATACAGTGTTGGCGTTACTATTGATGATATTTGTTGTTTTATTTATCAAAAAAAGAATAATATTAAATAAATGAGTATTTTTTAATAATGGAATACATTTTCAGAGTCAAATTTTTAATTGTCCTGTAAGGATTAAAATACTTCTTATTTTTTAGTGAATGAATACGCTAATATAGCCTCCGTGTTTAAATCAATACTTTGAAGTGATGAGAATTTTCTTTGTAATACTACACTAAGTGATCTTAAAGAGTCGGGTGCTTTAACAGAGCAAGATTAAAAAAGTTTTCAAGCTTTTTTTCAGTCGAATCAATGGCTTAAAACAAGCTGCCTGACGGGGGGTCAGGCAGGAGGTCTATCAGTCTTTAGCGGAAGAGCTTGTCGTCCATCGGCGGCGTATTATGAAGGCCAGAAGGAGCCGGCTTTAGGTTAGGCCGGTCACCTTCTGGTACAGGGGAGCTGATATATTCGTACTCACCCTGACCATCAAAAGCCTGCCCCTGTGCCCAGCGGCCAGTGCTGCTTTCCTCTCCTTCTGAAAAGTTATACAGCTTGTAGGATACATCTAGTCGTTCTTTTTCCCGTGGAAAAGTGCTTGGTACAAGAAGGCCTTCCTGCTCCTCAAGCTCGGCGATTGCTGCTGCCCATTGGTTCTGGTGGTAAGAATCCCTGGCGATCAAAACGGATAGAAGGTCTTTCACACCACGGTCATCGGACATTTCATAAAGGCGGACAGCCTGGAGCCGACCTTGAGATTCCGCATTTAAATTTGCCCTGAAATCCGCCAGCAAATTTCCGCTGGAGATAATATAGCTGCCCATCCATGGGTTGCCAACACTGTCACTTGGACGGGCGCCGAGTCCTGCAACGATGACATGCTGTGGATTCATACCGCCCATTACTGCACCAATAACAGGGTCCTTTGCTGCTTCTTCCTGGAGCTGGACAGGAGCATCATCAAGTAGACGGGAAACCATTGTAGCCAGCATTTCAATATGGCCAATTTCCTCTGTGCCGATATCTAGAAGCAAGTCTTTATATTTATCATTTCCTCTGACAGACCATCCCTGGAATAAATATTGCATTGCTACACTCATCTCACCGAATTGACCGCCAATCAGCTCCTGAAGTTTCTTTGCATAATTAGGATCAGGTCGCTCTGGTTTTGCTTCAAATTGTAGTTGTTTAATATGGCTAAACATATTCATTCCTCCTATTCATTTTTTGCCCAAGCTTTAAAAGCTTGTTCCAATCGGTCTATTCCCTTCTTATAGAGGAAATTAACGGCAGGAAAATATTGCCGTTTATAAAGGATATAGGATACCGTTCAATATTGAAATGGGAAGGAATAAATTGTAATAGTCATATTTATAAATAAAGGCAGTGGCGTCTTCAACAATGAACTCATAGACGGTAGTAGCCAATGGGGAAATGATGTTATCTTTAATAATGTATTAGATTTATTATTCTCAAGGGGTGATTAATTTATGGTTTTTAATAGAAGTGAAAAAGAGAGTTTAATGGAGACTAATCTATTCATTGTAAAGGTTGAAATTCCTGATTTCATTTGTCTAGCAACTGAGATGATCAAATGACAGTTATGAACAAGGAAACGAACTCACAGTGGACGAAGAAACGTAAAATGTGGGGTTATGGTGCCGCCATAGCAATAACTCCTTATCTGTTAATCAAAATCGTTTGGACTTTGGGTCTCTTCATGCCGACCGAGCAAATGGGAAATGCAAGTTGGCGGACCGCAAACGCGATAACCATGGTTCTCGCTGCGGTAGGCATCCTGCTAGCACTAGCGTTCAGCAGGCCGTGGGGTGAGCGGCTGCACGCTTGGCTGGTTGTCTTGCCCGTCTGGATGGGTACGGGCTTACTTATTCCCATGCTGCTGTTGGCACCGGTACTTGGCCCTGCTGCAATGATGCGTGACCAGGAGGCAGGATCCGCAGATATTTGGGTGTACGAGCAGATTTTAGTAATAGTTTCCCTGGTTGGAGTTGGTATTTGCCTTCCGATCGCCTTCGCAGGGTACGTTAAAGCACGTTGGCCAGAAGCGATAGGAGGTCCAATCGCCCTTGAAGCCCGTCCAGACAACAGTCAGCAACTGCAGATTACCCTAGGCAGGCTCGTAGCGGCCGGCTGCATCCTGCTTGGTGTTATTAAGGTGTATTGGTCAGCAGGCGGGACTGCCGGCATCAACCCTGGCTTATTAGAAAATCGCGATGTATGGTGGTACCTACTGTCGCTGAGTACCGGCGTGTGGGCATTTGCAGGTGCGTGGGGCCTGCTAGTTTTAACTACACGTCGCGGTTCCCGCAGGTTCCTGCCTCCCATGGTGGCATCATGGGTCTCGTCAGGAATGTTGTTCTCGTACAATCTATTTAACCTGCTTTCTGCCACTCGCCCAGATGCACAGCCTGCCCCAGAGTACCCGCTTGCAAGGGTTATGACTACAGAGGCCGGCAGCATCCTGGGTGTAATGATGGTAATGATCATTCTGATGGTGCTGCATGACCGTAGGCAAGGCCTGCGTTGAGCGGAATGTTAAACTTTGTGTACAAATAGATACCGGTGCAGATGACGAATATCTTATGTTTTTTGCACCAGGCAAGGACTGACAAGATTGCACTTTTAAAGTCAGTGATAATGTTAAAATACCATTAACTAAATAATCTAAAAACAAAGATCCGAGCTTTCGTATCGTATGAAAGCTCGGGTCTCTTCATGTCGTTCTCTACGTTTTGTTGAAATAGCTCCATGTAGTGGTTAAAAAATGGCTGTTGAGGAATCCCTCAACAGCCATATGGCGTCTTATTCACTTTGAATTTGTCGGATTCAAATTTGGTTCCAATTCAATTAACTTTCTCGTTATCCACTTCGCTTTTTTTCTCTTCCGTTCCTTCCCTTACGTTCAATTTATCAAGCATGGATATCGTGCTTACAAGATGATTATTGAAGATTTGCCTGGCAACCTGGAGCAGCTCAACAATCATTGGATCTTTTAATGAATAAATGACGCGGTTTCCTTCCTTGATTCCCGCAACAATATTCTTATTTCTTAAGATCATGAGCTGTTGAGAAACAGCTGAACCTTCACTTCCAGCTAGGCTTTGAATTTCATTCACACTTTTCTGTCCTTCTGCTAATATTTCAAGGATTTTTATCCTAAGTGGGTGGGCCAATGCTTTAAAAAATTCAGCTTTAAATTGCTGCATATCAAAATCCATCATTGGTATAGCTCCTTTAATCAAGTAGTAGAAAGAAACGTTCGGCTGTCAGCTTCTATTTTGGACTCTCCGCATAATTGTGCACATTCTCTAAAGGCAAAATGCTTGCAGCCCAAACACTTTTGTTTGTCTAGTTGCTTCAATGCGTAAGTAATAGCATCACCCGTATGTTCAAAAAGGTGATTCTCGCCAATCGTCCGGTATAAGCCAGTTTTTTTCATAACTTCTTTTGGCTGGCTGTTTAATCCTGTTATCAATACAATACCATGTTTGCTGAAATCAGCAATAATTCCAGCTAATCTTGCCTCGCCAGTTGTATCCATAAAAGGAACCTTGCCCATTCTTAATAGAAGTACTTTTGGTTTGTAGTTGATTGTACTCAAAATTGACTGTTCGAAGGTCATCGCAGCCCCGAAAAACAGTGGCCCTTCAATGTTATATATAGATATTTGCGGACAGTCATGGCCGGCGGTTACCATACCGATTTCAACTTTTTGATTTTTTTTCAAATTGGGAAGAGCTTTAGCTGTCACCATAATTTCACTCATTCTCTTTGTAAATAAAATAATAGCTAAAACAAGCCCAAATTCAACAGCTGTTGTTAAATTAACAAATACAGTCAGGAAGAAGGTAAGCAATAAAACGAGCGAATCGCCTGTTTTTGTTTTTAACACGTGCATGAAAACATGCCTTTCACTCATATTCCAGGCGACTACCATCAAGATTGGTGCCATACTGGCCAATGGGATGCTCGATGCATAAGGAGCAAATAGCAGAAGGACCAATAAAACGACAATCCCATGAATGACTCCCGATATTGGCGAGACTGCCCCATTCTTAATATTGGTTGCTGTCCTTGCGATCGCACCGGTAGCCGGAATACCACCAAACATCGGTGTAATTATATTAGCAAGACCTTGGCCAATCAGCTCTTTATTGCTATCGTGTTTACTGTTTGTCATGCCATCAGCTACAACAGCAGACAACAAGGATTCAATTGCACCAAGAAAGGCAATCACCATTGCTGGCTTGATCATATGTACAATGTTTTCAGCAGTTAAATTAGGAAGTGAAAACTGCGGCAATGTATTAGGAATTGATCCATATGCTGTCCCAATTGTGGCAATATGATCTGAATAAAATATGGAAGCAACTGCTGTCGAGAGTACTAACCCAATTAACGGCCCAGGTACCTTCGGAAAGAGTTTAGGTGTAAGGATCACAGTGATAAAACAGATCGCAGCAGTTATAATGCTGTACATATTCACACTATTCAGGTGATGAGCAATTTCGAGAATATTGTCAGTAAATGCTTCGTTCTTCTCAACGCCCTCCAATCCTAAAAAATTCGCAATTTGTCCCGTGAATATGATCACGGCAATACCTGAAGTAAATCCAATCGTTACAGGCTTTGGAATGAACTTAATCAGTGAGCCTAATTTAAATAGTCCCATTAAAAAAAGCATAATTCCAGCTAAAAATCCCGCAATCAGCAAATTTTCAAAACCATAGGTGGCAATGATTCCAAACAAAATGGGTATAAAAGCTCCGGTGGGACCGCCAATTTGGTATTTCGATCCGCCAAAAAGGGAAATGACAATTCCGGCTATGATTGTCGTGTAAATTCCATATTCAGGTTTCACCCCAGAAGCAATCGCGAAAGCCATCCCAAGAGGAATGGCTATAACTCCGACAACAATCCCTGCTATTAAATCCTTTTGAAATGCCTGGAGATTGTAACCTTTGAACTTATTGAACATAGAAAATCTTTGTTGCATGATTAAACCTCCTTTTTTAAATATTGTTATATTTGATTATTTGAATATACAATAATTAAATTTACTTCTTTTCTTTTAAATTGTCAAAAGGATTTTTTTTGGAGAATTGAGGTCGACTATTGAGGATATGCTTCCTGCTGATTATAGTGAAGATGATGTTAAATCTGTCCTTGAGAAAATGGGGAATCCAGCAATGCTCGCAAGCGGTTATCAGGATAATCCATTGCTTCTGATAGGACCACGATACTTCGAGGCATATCTTGCTTTATTAAAAATGATTCTGCCCATTGGGGCTTTGATTGCAATGATTTCTTTAGCTGCAGAGCATATATTTCGCTACAACGAAGGGGAAACAGTTCTTTTGACGTTGAACGGAATAATAATTGAAGGTGTTGGAAGTGTTTGGCAGTTTGCTATGGACGGCGATTTGGTCAACTGTTTATTTTTATATTCGCCGTAATAAGTGTATTCGATGGGTTCCGAAAAGCAAGGACCCGATAATCGTAGAGATAGAAAGATTGATAGGCTCTACAAAAGTGAACCCGGTTTTGGTGAGGGGTTCACTTTCTCTTTGAGGAGGGACGAATCGATCTAAGATTCTGGAATGATTGTCAATGCAACTGTACGGGTTGTAAGGTTTTTATCCTCGTTTTTTAGGTTGTAGTATTTATGCATTAGATCATTTAATTCTTGTTGGAATGCGTCGAAATCTTGATCTGAGATTTTCAATTCTAGTAAGGAAAAGGTCGCCTCATCATTGGTACTACTCTTTTTCTCTAATGTAGAAAGGTAATTTTGATATTGGGTCAACAAGGATAGCTGATAAGAAGAAATATAATTAAGTTTTTTATCCTTGGAGGTTTTTTTCCATTCTTCTGAATCAAGGCGAGCAGCACCCTCATTAAGCACATAATACTTTTCAGAAACGGACCGAACTTTCTTTTCTTTTACAATCCTAATAACACCAGCATCAAGCATCGTCTGGATATGTCTGTATAAAGTCGCCTGTGGAACATCTTGAATGATATCGAGCATTCCTAAAGGTGTAAGACCCTCCTCGGTATTTCTCATCAAAGCCTGTGCTATCTTCATTCTTACGGGGTGCATTAAAATTTCCGCTTTGTTTGTCATTGGAACTCCTTTACCATCTTATTTTAAATGGATTTCTATATTGATAATGATAACATTATCAATATAGAGAATGAAAGTGTCAGTCAAGTAATAATTGTTTTTTAAAGATGCAAAAAACTCGTAACTTTGTTATCATTATCAATAATGATAACAAAGTTACGAAAGGGGATATAAGGATGAAACTTCATTACGGGTGGAATGAACTTGACAATATTGATTTTATGGAAGTGCTGCCGGTTATTTTGCCGTTTGCAGTGGTTGGATTGGTGCTTATTTTTATTGCCTTGGTTGATTTGTACCACCATCGTAAAACGAGAAAGAACATTTTAATGTGGACATTGCTCATTTTGTTTTGCAATACAATTGGTGCTATTTTATATTTTGCAGTTGGACGAAAGGATGATTTTCCTTTATGAGATTAGAGATAAAGAATGTATCAAAGCGGTTTAAACAAAAGAATGCGGTCAGCGAGTTTTCAATGGAGCTTGAAACAGGCCAATGTGTAGGATTGATTGGGCCGAATGGTGCGGGCAAGTCTACGTTAATAAAGATTATTGCCGATGTATTTCGCGCTGATGAAGGCGAGGTACTTCTTGATGGGCAGAGAATCTCAAATATGAAGCGGGAGATCGGTTATTTGCCACAGTATCCAAATTTTTTTCCATGGATGACGGCGAAGGAAACGCTTCTTTTCATGGGGCAGCTTTCAGGAATATCGAAGCAAAAGCTGCTGGAAAAGGTTCCAGTTGTCCTAGAAAAAGTCGGCCTTACAGGGGAAGGAAATGTAAAAGTCCAAACATTTTCGGGAGGTATGAGACAAAGGTTAGGAATCGCACAGGCGATTCTTCATACACCAGCTTTCATTGTTATGGATGAACCTGTTTCCGCATTAGACCCAATTGGCCGCAGGGAAGTACTAAATTTGATTCGCGAAATAAAAAAAGAAACAACCATACTGCTGTCCACCCATATTTTAAGTGATGCAGAAGAAATATGTGAAAGATTTGTTATTATGAAAAATGGCAAAAAAATTAAAGATACGACGATAACAGAGTTGTTGAACCGAAATACAAGGGGGCCAGTCTCATTGGAGATTGCTCCAAAAGATTTGCAATGGATTCAATCAGCCAGAGAATTATCCTTTGTGAAAAAAATTGAAGTGAAGGGGAGCAAGGTGGAATTTACACTGGAATATCCCCAGAAACAAAAAAACATGTTATTAAAAAACGCATTGAATTGTGATGTTGATATTTTAAGATTTGAAGAGGACGGAAGAAAAACGCTGGAAGATATCTTTTTGAAATTGGTGGTGGAAGAATGAATTCCTTATTGGTTCTAATAAATAAAGAGCTTGTTCAGATGAAACGAGACTATAAAATTATTTGGCTTCCTTTAGTATTCATATTCTTAGGTGCGACACAGCCTGTAGTTATGTATTACCTCCCGGCTATTATAAAAGCTATAGGGGGAGGCCAGGGCATTACAATTGATTCTTCAATGGTTCAACAGGAGGGCGGTCAGATAATGGCGGCTACTCTTGGTTCCCAATTTGACCAGCTAGGCATGATGATTATTATTGTTTCAGTAATGGGGGTCATTCAGACCGACAAAGAGAGCGGGATGCTTGCCTTTATATTAACAAGACCAGTTTCGGTGGCAGCTTACATTTGGGGCAAGGTAATATCAAACTATATTATCATTATTCTAAGTGTATCTTGTGGCTTTATTGTTGCTTTTTTGTATGCAAGGTATTTATTCTCCAGCGTTCAACTCACCAGTGTCCTTGCATCTTTATTCATTTATTTTGTCTGGGTGTTGTTTATGGTCACCTTTACATCCATGATTAGTACTATTTTCAACAGTCAGGGCATTATTGCTTTAATCTCCATAGTGTTTCTGCTCTTAAATCGGATGTTAGTCGGGGTGCACCCAGTGCTCGATATGCTGAATCCAGCAGGAATGAGTAATCATGCAATGGAACTATTGAGCACCGGTTCAGCCGTGAATAGCCTATATGGAAACCTATTGATCACCATGCTTTGGGTTTTGGTGACACTAGGTATTTCATATTATTGGATCACTCAGAAGAAATTTCATTAGGCATTGATATCTAGGAAGAGTTCTATCTGATTTGGGAGATTCAAATAGAGTAAAATTTGTAAAATGTTTAAAGTCTGAAAGTAGTTGGGAAGGGAAAAGAGGATAAATGGGTGAATATATAAAATGACAGCAGTGTGTGTGTCAATAAATTTTTCGAGGTGAATATTACGGAAACTGTAGAACATGCATTAACCCAATCATGGACATTATCTTGTAGCCAAAAATTAAAGTTGTTTTCTAATCAAAATGAATACGTACTAATGTTAGAAGATGATAATGATAGCATTTTAAGGTTTAGCATCAATAGTGATGACGAGGTTCACTTTCAATATGTATCTTCCTGGAATACTCAATTTTCTGTAAACCAAAAAAATAGAATGATTAGAATGATAAAAGATCCAACACAGCTAGAAGAGGATGAATAACATACCACAGCTGTCAAGCACTTTCAGAATCAGTGTTTATGCTGTTAGAGGATAATGACGGCTCTTTTTAATTATGGTCATATTGAGGTAACAAAATAATTAAACCGCACAGTGACTTTTCACTTGAGCGGTTTTTGTTTGTTTTAAAAAATATCTTGGTGAATTTTAAAAGTTAAACAAGGATAAAGGTGCATTATGAAAAAGGTGGTACATTCTCGTTTATTCATTGACATTCAAATATATGTTTGAATAAAATATTATCAAATGGATGTTTGAATAAGGAGGTGTCAGCATGCAAAAAAATGATATCTGTCATGTTAATTGTGTCGACAAAATAAAAGTGGATCGTCTAAAAAGTGAATTGGAAAAGCAAGACGTTTTGGGATTAGCTAAAATTTTTAAAGCATTATCAGATGAAACCCGGATGAAGATTGTCTATTCCTTATATATTGAAGAAGAACTTTGCGTCTGCGATGTAGGAAGTATTGTAGGAGCCTCGACGGCTGCGGTTTCTCATCATTTGCGCCTCCTGAACAGACAGGGAATTGCCAAGTATCGCAAGGAAGGCAAACTTGTTTATTATTCATTGGTGGATGATCATGTCAAACAATTGGTTAGGCTGGCAAGTGAACACCAAAAGGAGGTTTTCAATCATGGCTGATTCTAACGGACAACAAGCAGAAAAGCATGTTTACCGGATTCAGGGATTCACTTGAGCAGGCTGTGCCACTAAGTTCGAAAAGAACGTAAAACACCTGGATGGTGTTTTTGATGCGAATGTAAACTTCGGTGCCTCGAAGGTGACTGTATACGGGAATACAACAATTGATGAATTGGAAAAAGCCGGTGCTTTTGAAAATCTAAAAATTTACCCGGAAAAAGGTGGAGTGGAGCAGAGGGGAAAGATTCTTTTATGGAAAGAGTATTCCACTCTCTTAGCATCTTTGTTGTTTATTATTTTAGGATACGTATCGCAATTTCTAAACGGGGAAGAAAATTTTTTTACCATTGCTGCATTCTTAGCGGCTATCGTTATCGGAGGGTTCTCTTTATTCAAGGTCGGGTTCAAGAATCTCATACGCCTGGAATTTGATATGAGGACGCTGATGACCATTGCAATTATAGGAGCCGCCCTTATTGGGGAGTGGAGTGAAGGAGCGGTTGTTGTCATCTTGTTTGCCATCTCTGAGGCGCTTGAGACTTACTCAATGGATAAAGCGAGGGCTTCGATAAGGTCTTTGATGGATATTGCCCCGAAGGAAGCATTAATACGGCGGAATGGGCAAGAGATCATGGTTGATGTGGAAGATATCGTAGTGGGAGACATCATGATTGTAAAGCCGGGACAAAAAATTGCCATGGACGGTGTGGTGGCAAAGGGACATTCTGCTGTAAACCAGGCTGCCATTACGGGCGAATCCGTACCCGTGGAAAAGAGTGTCGATGATGATGTGTTTGCAGGCACATTAAATGCCGAAGGGATTTTAGAGATTGAAGTTACAAAAAAGGTCGATGACACAACCATTGCAAAAATTATTCATCTTGTCGAGGAAGCTCAAGCGGAACGGGCACCATCTCAAGCTTTTGTTGACAAGTTTGCCAAATACTATACTCCTGCAATCATTGTGTTCGCGGCACTTGTTGCCATCATTCCGCCGCTCATATTTAGAGAAGAGTGGAGTGAGTGGGTTTACCAAGGGCTAGCCGTACTGGTTGTAGGGTGTCCTTGCGCTCTGGTGATTTCTACCCCGGTTGCGATTGTGACAGCCATCGGAAATGCAGCTAAAAACGGGGTGCTGATCAAAGGAGGCATTTACCTCGAACAGATTGGTGCTTTAAAGGCAATTGCCTTTGACAAGACTGGCACTCTAACAAAAGGGGTTCCAGTTGTAACTGAGTGTTTAGTGTTTAATAGCTGTAGCGAAAAGGAATTACTTTCTATCATTACTGCATTGGAATATCGTTCCGAGCATCCCCTCGCTTCAGCCATCATAAGAAGGGCAGAGGAAGGTAACATCCCTTATAAAGATTTGCCTGTAGAGGCATTCACTTCGATTACAGGAAAAGGGATTCAAGGGATCATCAATGGAACTTCGTATTATGTCGGAAGTCCTAATCTATTCGTTGAAATCTTGGCAAATGGCATTCCAGAGGAAATATTGATAAAGATTAAGGACTTACAAGCACAAGGAAAGACTATCATGGTTGCAGGGACATCATCCAATGTACTAGGGATAGTGGCAGTAGCCGATGAGGTAAGGGAATACAGCCCTGCCATGATCAAACAACTACATGCAATGGGAATTGAAAAGACGATCATGCTGACAGGAGACAATGAAGGGACTGCTAATGCTATTGGAAACCACGTTGGTGTGACTGACATAAAGGCAGAACTCCTCCCGCATGATAAATTAGAATTAATAAAAAAAATGCGCAGCAAGTACCATCATGTTGCTATGGTGGGGGACGGCATCAATGATGCTCCTGCACTTGCTGCTGCGACAGTAGGGGTGGCAATGGGTGGTGCAGGAACAGATATCGCGCTTGAAACAGCAGATGTTGCCTTGATGGGAGACGACCTGAAGAAGCTTCCGTTCACGGTCAGTCTGAGCCGAAAGGCGCTCGCCATCATCAAACAAAACATTGCTTTTTCCTTGGCAGTAAAGTTGTTGGCATTGCTGCTTGTAATTCCAGGCTGGCTGACATTGTGGATTGCCATTTTTGCCGATATGGGTGCAACCTTGATTGTGACCTTGAATGGATTGCGGCTGTTACAAGTGAAAAAATAGGGCTTCTCTTTTCTAGAGAAGCTTTTCTTAATGGAGTAATTGTTCTTATTTATTCAATAAATAGTAGTTGGAAGAATTGTAAAATACATCCACTAAGAAGTTCAGCTTTGGAGATTTTTATAGCCCTGTTAATGATAAAATCACGTTGTTCATAATTGTTCATTAGCCTAAAAATTTTTAATATTCGAGAAAATATCACTCTTCTTTAGAAAATACATATTATGAGAACAACTAGCACAGTGCTTTTTATGGGAAGGGGAAGCTATTCATGATGAATAAGGGAGCGATTAATATTGAAAATACTATTTACCAATCCACCTCCAATTATAAAATATGGAATGCAGGCAGGCTTTAAAAAAAACGGTTGGATAACCGATCGCTTAGAGGTCCCAGAACAGTCAGAAGAAGGATTGATAAAAAAAATTGAAGAGTTTAAACCTGATTATCTATTTACAGAAGGTGGAGTAGATACAAAAAAATTTGTCTTCCCTGTATTGGAAAAGTATTCAATCCCACATATTTATTGGGCTATTGAGGATCCGGTTGCCAATAGTTCACTGGCTATGGAATGGGCAAGAAAATCTGAACTGACGCTTACGCCTTGCATTGAGATGCTTAGAAATTACAAAGAGGAGAACATAACGGCTATTTGTATACCGTTTGCTATTGATCCGGATTATTATCATAAAAAACCTTTTAAAAAAAATTTTGCGGACTTGGACGCTGTTCATATTGGAAATAACTATGATGTTTTTGATGAAAGATATAATGCTTATAACTATATATTAAAACCTTTTATTGATAAGCAGAAAAAAATCGAAATATATGGTATGGATTGGCAAAATCCGAATCACCGATTTTTCGTCCCCGATCCTTATGCGAAAGGCTATATTGCCCATGAGGAAAGCGTTTATGCGTATTCTTCGACAAAAATCACCCTCGGCGTTCATTCTATCGAAAATTCACTTACCATGCAGTCAATGAGGACATTTGAGGTTTTGGGATGTTGTGGATTCTTTTTGACTCAACGAACAAAAGCAATTGAGGCGATGTTTGTGAATCACGAACATTTAGTTTCTTCGGGAAGCTACGAAGAAACGGTTGAATTAATGAATTTTTACCTTGCAAATCATTCGGCAAGAGAAAGAATAGCTATAAACGGACAAAAGCATGTGTATAACTATCATACGTACGAGCAAAGAGCTAAAGAAATAATAAAGGAGCTTTAAACTATAAATTAAAAAAGAGCTAGGAAAGAGGTATTTTTTTATGGAAGGAATCACTATTGTTTACCCCCCTGCTATTGACTATAAGTTCATGTATCAAAGGCCGCAGCAAATGATGAAGGTGCTTGCCGAACTGGGTGCCAATGTATTATTTATTAACCCGGAAACTTTTTTCAGACAAGATAAGGATATTGAGCTTCCATTTCCGTCACTCCCTAATTTCAAAGTATTGAAAAAGAATGTAGACTTATCTCCTTTTCTTAAAGGGAAAGTAGTGTTATGGTGTGCGGTTAACCAAGGAAAAGAGATCAATAGGCTGAAACCCGATTTGACAATTTATGACTCATGCGATCTTCCTTCAGATGAGTTTTCGGTATGGAAAGATTTAATTCCTGAAATGGAAGAAAAAAGCGACATTATTTTTGCTACTTCTCAGCCTATTTATAAATTCCACCGAAGAAAGGGAAAAGACGTATTGCTGTTACCGAACGGAGCGGATTATGACCATTTTAAAGTTGCGGAAGCACCAATGGGGGATCGCCCAAAGGATTTGCCAGTTACTGAGGGTAAACCTCTAATAGGCTATTATGGTGCCATTTATTCATGGCTGGATGTAGAGGTAATTAAAAAAATAGCTTCCTGGTATCCTGTTGTCCTGATTGGTTCAAAAACTATTGATATCCATCATCCGAACGTTACAATTCTTGATATGAAATTTTATGAAGACTTACCGCAATACCTTAGTTGGTTTGACGTTGCAATCATCCCATTTAAAATGACTCAAATGATTAAAGCTACTCATCCTATTAAATTCTTTGAGTACCTGTCTGCAGGGAAGCCTGTAGTAAGTGCCCCGCTGCCTGAATTAGAGAAATACAAGCATTTATGCTTCTTTGCTGATGAGAATAATGTGTTGCAAAGGATTCAAGCTGCGATTGAAACGAATTCTCCGGAAAAAATCCACGAAAGGCAAAAAGCTGCTCGGGAAAATTCCTGGTTAGACCGTGGAAAGGAAGCATTGCAGATCATTAAATACAAATTATGTGAAAATACCGTGTACTAGGAATTTTTATTCTTAAACACTAAGGCTAATAAACAGCGAAGCCATAGGGGGGAGAAACCGACAATGCGAACCGAGTTATGGGGGAAGTATGAAGTTAATTTGGCCCAAAAAGGATATGGAGGAACAAGTGCTGTATATTTTGGCATTGACTCGCTCAATCAAAAAAAGGTTGCCATTAAAAAAATGGCGAATATAGCCCTTGGACTTAAGGAAGCATGGATAATGAATATCTATGGAAAAAACGAGTGGCTCGTGGAGTTTTTCGATTTTTTTATCCATGATAATCATGCGTGTATTGTCATGGAGCAACTCAGTGGGAGTGTACTTGACTCACTAAGCGAAAAAGAAGCAGTCAAAGTTACGATAAATCTTCTTAAAGGATTACAATTCCTTCATTCAAAAGGTATCTTGCATGCCGATATCAGTCCCCGTAACATTATCCTTACAAATAAAAATACACTGAGCCTTAAAATTATTGATTTTGAATCCGCTAAATTAAAAGACCTTGAAGGAGTTTACAAAGGGGAGGTGAAAAACTGGATTTTCGCTCCGCCTTCTTCTAAGGAAATAGATGACAGTTATGATTTTTACTCAGCGGCTGCAGTATGTACGTACGTTTTGACGGGAGAAGTCAAGACGCAAAACATCACTCATGCAAAGTTAAAAGTTATATTGGAGAAAGCGATGAACAAGGATCCTAAACAACGATATAGGAAAGCAGCAGATTTTATTCAAGACTTAGAAACATATGACGTTTAAAAACATAATTGGGGAGGGTGTGCGAAGTATGGCTGACAAACTTATGGTTGTGGCCCACCCGGATGACGAGCTTCTTTTTGGAGGTGGAGAACTGATTAAAGAAACGGGCTGGAAGGTTATATGTGTTACAAATGGAGAAAACGCTCAGAGGGCAAAAGAGTTTCATCATGTAATGGACAAAGTAAAAGCAGAATATGAGATTTGGGATTTTATTGATGAGTGGAATGGAGATTTTGACAGAAACCTGCTTAGTCAAAAACTAAAGCAAGTATTGGAAGGGAATAATTACAGGAAAATTGTTACACATAATTTAAAAGGAGAGTATGGTCATACTCAGCATATTGCCCTATCCCAGATTCTTCATGGCCTTGTAAAGGAGAATTTATATGTGTTTGGAATTGGTGATCAAAAGCTTCCAACGGATATCTATACAAGAAAGCTGCAGCTTCTCCATCATTATTCCCTTTTTCGCCTTCAAAAAGATTACTTTTTAACACTAAAAGAGTTGGAATACGAACAATTCAAAAAAGTATCCTAAATTACTGGAAATGAACTGAAGAATTAGCTAGAAAGGAGGGATAATTGTTGAGAATTGTTATGCTGGCAGATCATTTGGTTCAGGGAGGATTGGAAACCCATATCACATCAATAATTAATGGACTAACCGGTCGCGGTAATGAAGTTCTTCTCTACTGTGCATCATGCTCGCCATCCATCATCTCCCAAATCAATTCCCGCCATTTTAAATTCTTAAGTTGGTCTGAAGATGCCTTTGATGAAATAAACAGGTTCAATCCGGATATTATTCACTCGCACCCCTTTACAGCGATCATTAAAGGAAAGGAAATCGCGACACTCCTACAGAAACCTTTCGTTGTAACCATGCACGGGTTATACGATTTTGGCTTTGACCAATCTCCGTTGGGCAATGAAATAAGCAACAGTGTAAAAAGGATTATTGCTGTTGACTTTAGAGTTGCGCTTCATTTGCTCAATAACGTTATACAACCTGAGAAGATTTCAATCATAAGAAATGGGATTGATCTTAATACCTTCCGTCCAAGGGCAAGGGATGAGCAACTGATGGACATTCTTGGACTGAACCGCAAAGGGTTTACCATCTCGCTCATCAGTCGTTTTGATGATGATAAAGAAAAACCTATCATCCAATTCTTAAGGTGCATTCCCGAACTAGCAAAAAGAGTGGAAGACTTAAATATTATTATTGTTGGAGATGGAGGGAAACGGAAGGAAGTCCAACATTCCTTTCCAATTGAGGTATCGAATGGGGTTAAAGTAAAGTTAATAAGTTGGCAAGAGAAAATAGAAGATATTTATAATATTTCAGATTTGGTTTTTGGTAGCGGAAGGGTTGCATTGGAGGCATTAGCCTGTAAGGTTCCAGTCTACGCGATGTGGGAAGGGTTTGGAGGACTTATTAGTAAAAAGAACCATGATGCCATAATGCAAGGGAGTACCTTTAGACAAGTAGACGATTATGAACTGTTATCGATCATTACCGGATTGATTAATAATCCGAAGGAGCTTAACCAGGCTGCACAGGAAGGATATGAAGCAGTATATAGGCATCATGATTGTAAAGAAATAGTGATCCAACTGATACGAACATACGAACAATATTGCATGGATAATTAACAAGAGAACGAAGCTTCAAATTAATGAAACAGCCTAGCACCGCCTCTTTAAAGAAGAATATTATATAGTATACACCTGTTGTCTCAGGAGAAAGGGGAAAGGTTATGAATCTGAACGAAATTAAAAACATGCTGGACCAAAGCGATAAAGATCACCATAATGACAAAAGGTCTCATAGAGACTGCCATGGCCATGGAGAGGACGATTGCGACAAAGACTGTCATCGCCATGAGGGGCAGCATTGTGATAAAAACTGTCATTATAAGAATTCTGGCAATTGTATTTGCAGAATTCTTCCTGATTTAGTAAAAGCACATAAAACCCTTCGATTAAGAACAAAAACAGCAGATGAAATCATTGGCACTATTAAGTGCTTCGATAAATGTACAGGATGTATTATTATTATCCAACCTGAAATGAAATCACCGAAACTTCCTGCTGTAGCAGTTATTATTTCTTGTGGGGATATTGAAAGCATTTCTTTTGAAGTCAAGAATAAATGTTATTGATTTAACTGGATTTGGTTGTGGGCAATAACGATGCAGCCTTATCATTAAGTGGACCACATTGTTATGTTGTATGTAATCATATTTATATTACATACAACATAACAATGACTTGCCTGCTTCATTTTCATGTTACTTTTTGACAGAGTAATGGCGATTATCTTCTGTAAGCAGTTTTAAAATGCCTTTAGCTTTTTCATTCCAACTATTATCCTGTGCTTCTTTCTGAAGCAAATCTTTAAGATTTTCATCATTCAGGATGGATAAAGCAAATTCTACCTTTGCTAAAAAGTCATTATGGTCATGAGCAATGAGAACTGACTTATATTTGAGACACTCCGGTAGAGCAGTTGTCACAATCGGATGCCCTAATGCCATATACTCAAATAGCTTGATGGGAGACGTGGAAATCGTTACCTCGTTAACAAGGAAAGGAATAATCGAAACGTCAAATTTTTTGGCGTAAAAAGGTAGTTGGATATAAGGAACCACACCTAGGTAATGAACATTAGGGAGAGAAAGGATACGGCTTTTTTTAATGCTTTGATCATAATCAAGTCCAATCAGGACAATCTGATAATCTACATTGCTTAACGCAAGCTTCTCTACAAGAAGATAATCGAACCAACTTGCCAGCGCACCGAAATACCCGATAATCGGTTTATTTACATGTATTAGATGATCCATTAAAGGAGTACATATATCTTTTGAAACTTCACTGAAATGTGGATAATCTACTCCATTGGTAATTAGTTTGGTACGAATGGGTTTCCTTTTATCCAAAACATCTTTGTATAGCTTATCTGCTGTGGCGATTACGTAACAGGATGGATTAGCAAGGATGCCGAAATGCCTTTCCATAACGCGCCGTGGTACCGGAATACCGGATATTGCAGGCGACAGTTCATCTATATACTCATATAGAAGATCAAACCCTTGATCAATACATGCTTTTACAAACTCATATCCCCTCGTTAAATCCCCTGAATATAAATGGACAATCACCCTGTTGCTTAAAACTTGCAAAAAAGAAAGGATAGCACTTTCGATTAAAGGATCACTCATATTTATCAAATAACAACAAGGTGCAATTTCTTCAATCGTCTCCACTTGATCATAAACATTTACTGTTCCAAAAAGATATAATCCACCTTCTTTTGCAAGATTCAATGCGATATGCTGAGGCCGTTGAAAAAGTGGGATATTCCAATCTAGCAGGGAAGGGAACAAGAAAACTATTTTGTTGGGTTGATTTTTGAGGATTTTTTCCAATTCTTTTAAGATATCTTTCTTTGTAGCAGAAATGGAGCTAAATGTTCCCTCCTCATCCACTGTTTTTCTGTATTCCAAATTCCTTCTCAGCCGTTCTATTTCCGAATAATTTTTATCCATTGCCAACTACCCCCAATTAATTGACATATTCTAAAAAACATTTTGTCTTTACAAGAGGGAGACAGTGGCTTTTTAATCGTCTGTTATCAGCGTCTGAAGTATGATGATAGTATGGATAGCGGATATGTACGTAATGATCCGGAGTAGAAGCATACATTCGTATACGGAGCTTTTTACACTCCTCCAAAAAAGCAGTATCTTCGCCCAACGAAACAGGTTGGAATATCACTCTATCTACTATTTTCTTTTTAAAAATCAGTGTTGATCCGGCTAATGTATCGGATTGGCTTTTGATAAACCTATTTTCTTTCCCAGGAAACAGCAGTGACAATTGCTGGTCAACGATAAAATAGATAAAGAGAGATTGCTTTCCGATTATTTCTACGTCCTTCTCTTCCATTGTTTTAAGCGCTTCGGAAAGGTAGTGTGGACCATAATAATCATCGTCGTCAAATCTTGCAATAATATTGTATTTTGCCTGAAGGATTCCTTCATTTAAACAAGTGCCAAGGGGCTGTTCTATAGAAGAATATACAAGTTTTATTAATGGGTTATTCAGCAATTCACTGCTCAAGTTTTCGCTAAATCCATGTAAAATCAGAACTAGTTCTTTTTCTTTAATATCTTGATTTTCAAAATTACGAACGATATTTTGAAGGAAATCTGGTCTTTTCGTAGATGTGATGATTGATATCAAATCATCCCCCCCTGGGAATTTAGCTTTTCATTTATTTTTATGAAATATAACAATGAAAAATACTTAAATCATGCAAATATGGAACCTTGGGAGAAAACTATTTAATAACTTGTTCAATAATCCATTGACTATTACATATGACTGGGATAAGTTAAAGATAATCAAAAAAAGTTGATGAAGGGGCTGGTTGAGTGAAACAAGGTAAGAATCAAACTCCTCGTATATTTAGTGGCAATATCCCATTATATGATAATGCAGAAACTGAAAGGCTTGCAATGATAGCAAAAGCTCTTAGTGATCCGATAAGGATTCAGATGGTTTACTTTTTGCAAAATCGTTCCGACCTGTGTACTTGTGAATTTGAGGAGTTGTTGGGTCTAGCCCAATCAAAGGTGTCGTACCACTTAAATATTTTATTTAAAGCGAAATTGATAGAACGTGAAATCCATGGTTCATGGAGCCATTATAAACTCCGTGATCAAGATGTATTTCGTAAGCTGCAGACATTGCGTTCCAGTACGGTTAAGCAATCTTAAAATAGTTAGATACATTCAAGCGTTTTGGATGGGAAGCCATCGGGGCTGGGTAGGATAAATACACTTATGTGAAAAAATGAACAATAAAGTGAATGTTTGCGATAATACTGTAGATTTTTGTGGCGGCGAAATAACTTGGTTAAATGTTGATTAGGCCACTAGTTTTTAAAAAGAGGTTGTATCATTGAAACTAAACGAGGGAGCTACACCGATGAAAGGGACGCATGATTTAACTCTTGGTCCGATTACGCCTACGCTAATGAAGCTAACGCTACCGATTATTGCGACAAATTTCATATCAACTACCTATGGGCTTGTTGACATGATCTGGGTTGGAAAGTTAGGAAGTGGTCCGGTTGCAGCAGTAGGGACAGCTAGTTTCTTTGTCCATATGGGAGCTGCTTTGTTTACGATCATTTCGATTGGAATCGGTGTGAAGGTTGCTCATAATATGGGAGCCGGAAATGATGATAAAGCAAAAGAGTTAATTAATAATGGGTTTCTGATGTCTATTATATTGGCAGCTTTATACATGATATTTATCCTTTTAGCCAAAAATAATTTAATCGGTTATTTTGATCTAGGCAGCAAAGAAATAGAGCAGGAGGCTACAAAATTTCTAGTCATATCGATGATTGGGACGATTTTTACTTTTTTTAATACTTTATTCAGCATCGTCCTGAACTCAATGGGTAGCAGCGGAAAACCGTTCCGTGTCTTTACAGTGGGGTTTCTCATCAACATGATTCTCGATCCATTATTAATTTTTGGAGTGAGAGATTTTAACGGATTAGGTGTGTTGGGGGCAGCGCTTGCGACATTAACAGCAAATATAATCGTCACCTTATTGTTTTTCATCCAAACGAGGAACCTACACATGTTCTCCAAACGGATTACCTTCAAAATGAGCTCCATAAAAGCAATCCTCTTAATGGGGCTTCCTATCACGGTACAACGGATTACTTTTACTGTTATTTCGATTATTATTGCTAAAATTATTGTCCATTGGGGGTCGGACGCCATTGCGGTTCAAAGGATTGGTGTCCAGATTGAATCCATTTCGTATATGACGATTGGCGGGCTTCAAGGTGCAGTTGCTGCCTTTATTGGGCAAAACTATGGAGCAAATAGGATGGACCGAATTAAGAGCGGCTATCAAAAGGCATTGATGATTACAGCTGTTTTTGGTGCAATGGTTTCCGTATTTTTCATCGCATTCCCGCAGGAAATTTTCTCCTTGTTTCTTTCTGACAAATCAAGCCTACAAGCAGGCACTAGTTATATGAGAATAATTGGATTATCACAATTGTTTATGGGTATGGAACTAATGACAGTTGGAGCATTCAATGGAATTGGCAAGACGCATCTACCTCCTATTTCCAGTATTATTTTCACTGCGTTAAGAATCCCTTTAGCGATTGTATTATCAGCTCCATTTGGCTTGAATGGTGTATGGATGTCTATTGCGATAAGCAGTGTAATAAAAGGAATTGTTCTCGTCTGCTGGTTTAAATGGTACCTGAGAAAATGGAATTGATCGATGTTTGAAAATACTTAACAGATGAATAAAGGCAGGTCATTAAAATGGGTTTCATGAATGAGGAATTATTAAAATTAGTATTGGATTATAACTTAAATAAAGACATTCTGCTTGGCAGATTTGGACTTGAGAAAGAGAATGCTCGAGTTGACCAGAATGGAAAGCTTGCGCTCACACCACATCCCAAGGCTTTCGGCTCCAAAACTGAACATCCATATATCAAAACGGATTTTTCGGAAAGTCAAGTTGAAATGATCACTCCTCCATTAGATACCATTGATGAAGCCTATCATTTTTTAGAGACAATCCATGATATTGTCACTATTGAATTAAGTGATGAAGAGTATTTGTGGCCGAGCAGTAATCCACCAGCATTGCCTATAGAAGAGGAAATCCCGATTGCCATCATGAATGACGCAGTGGAAGACAAGTATCGGAATCAATTAGCAGAAAAGTATGGGCGAAAGCGACAATTAATTAGTGGTTTTCACTATAATTTTTCATTTCATGAACCCTTTTTGTACAGGCTATACCAAGCGATAGAGAGTAATAGCAGTTACACGGAGTTTAAGAATAATATTTATTTGAAAGTTGCACGCAATGTTTTAAAATACCGTTGGCTGCTTGTCTATTTGACTGCTGCAAGCCCTGTTTTTCATAAAACATATCTGGAAGAATGTGTGGAGTCTGGTAGTCAACTAGATGAAGAGAGCTATCATTTTCCTAATATGGCTTCCATTCGAAATAGCAAATATGGCTATCGAAATAAAAGACCTTTCTATGTCTCGTTTGATTCGCTAGAAGAATATGTCCGTGATTTGCAATCGCTGATTGAATCAAAGGAATTGTTTAGTGTTAAAGAATTTTATAGCACTGTCCGCGTAAAACCAGCAAAGGGGAAAGACCGTTTGCAAAAATTACTCGAGAATGGAATAGAGTATTTGGAACTTCGCATGGTCGATTTAAATCCACTTGATAAAATTGGAGTCAGCAAAGAAACGTTGGTATTCCTCCATCTGTTTTTAGTTTTCATGCTGTTGATGCATGATGAACCATTTGGTGAAAAGGAGCAAGAAATCGCGACTTTAAATTTGGATACTCTCTTAAGCAAAGGCATCCAGGGTTTGCTGCACGATGAGGATAATCGCTCTATGGAAGAAAAAGCGCTTGAGAGTATCGTAGAAATGGAAAAAATGGTAGATACACTAACGCCTAGCAGCAGAGAATTCATTGATATACTGGAAGAGCAGAAGCAGAAAATACTAAACGAAGAACGGAGCTTTGCTTCAGTGATAAAATCGGAAATACAACAATCCTCTTATTTATCTTATCACAGCGATAAAGCAAAGGAATATGCCGAGGAAACCATTGGGAGCGGTTATCTATTTAAGGGATTCGAGGATTTGGAGCTGTCTACGCAAATATTATTGAAAGCGGCGATCAAAAGAGGAATCGAGTTTGAAATGATTGATCGAGATGATAACTTCATTGCGCTAAAAAAAGGCAAACATACTGAATATGTGAAGCAAGCAACAAAAACTTCATTGGATTCATATAGCACCGTTCTGATTATGGAAAATAAGATAGCTACAAAAAAGGTTCTTCAACAGCATGGCTTGCGGGTGCCGGATGGGAAGGCTTATCGCAATCTTGGAGAAGCGATGGCCGATTTCGAAACATTTCAGGAAAAGCCAATCGTTATAAAACCAAAATCGACTAATTTTGGGCTTGGCATTAGTATTTTTACTTCCGACTTTTCCAAGGAAGACTATCAAAAGGCATTTAGAATGGCCTTTGAACATGATCGAACCGTTCTACTCGAAGAATTTATGACAGGAAAAGAGTACCGTTTCCTTGTCATGGGTGATGAGGTCGTTGGAATCTTACATAGGGTTCCAGCCAATGTTGTTGGAGATGGAATTCATACGATTGAACAGCTTGTCGCAAATAAAAATAAAGATCCATTAAGAGGGAAGGGCTACAAAACACCATTAGAACGGATTGTCTTAAGTGAAGTGGAAGAGATGTTCTTGAAAAACCAGTCTAAGCATCGGAATGATATTCCGCTTGCTGGTGAGACGGTGTATTTACGGGAAAACTCCAATATTAGTACTGGAGGAGATAGCATCGATTTTACAGATGACATCCCAACAAGCTATAAAAATATTGCCATCCGTTCGGCAAAGGCTGCTCGTGCAACATTATGCGGTGTCGATATGATGATTGATTGCATAAATGAAGAGGCAACTGCTAGTAATTACAGCATCATCGAAATAAACTTTAATCCAGCTATCCATATTCATTGTTATCCGTATATAGGCAAGAATAGAAAGGCGGATGAAAAGATTCTTGATTTGCTGTTTGGAGAAGTAAAGTGATTTGTGGAGAAAATATGTTTAACACTTTCACGTATTGACGAGTGAAAGAAACGCTGATAAAATTAGAAATTATCGCACAATAATGGACAAGGATAGAGGGGTTATTAATAATACTATTCTTATATCAAATTTTCATTGCCATGTGGAAAAACAATTGAATAGAAAGCTATGAATGCTATGGATTACACTATAGCAGGAGCGGCTTCTGGAGAGGACGCGGATATCCGCGACGCCGAAGGGTTCATAATCTCAGGCAAAAGGACAGAAGAGTACGGATATTATTTTATTATTCTGCAACAAGGATATATTCATAATATTTGTTATTCTTAAGTTTTAAGAGATTGGAGGAAACCAGTCTCTTTTTTTTCATGTTTTTTCATGGCAGGCAGCAAGAGAGTCCATTATGCAGTTGAAAAAATGGGGGGAGTCAGCGTGGAACAGAAAGAATTGAAGAGAGATTTGAAAGACCGCCATGTCCAATTGATTGCGATTGGCGGGACGATTGGAACAGGTTTGTTTTTGGGATCGGGGAAAGCCATTCAGTTGGCAGGACCGTCGATTATTTTCGCCTATCTTATCGTCGGCTGCGCTTTGTTCTTTGTTATGCGCGCATTGGGAGAATTGCTGTTGTCAAATGCAGGGTATAAGTCGTTCACTGATTTTGCCGAAGATTATATTGGTCCATGGGCCGCGTATGTGACAGGATGGACTTATTGGTTCTGCTGGATCATGACTGCGATGGCGGATATTATCGCCGTCGGTGTATATGTACAATACTGGTTTGATATTCCGCAATGGATTCCAGCATTGGCAAGTCTCGTCTTCCTATTAGGACTGAATTTGCTCACGGTAAAGCTATTTGGAGAATTGGAGTTTTGGTTTGCGCTTATTAAGGTTATTACGATATTAGCGCTAATTATTGTCGGCATTGTCCTGTTGGTGATAGGATTCAAGACGGATGCAGGAACTGTTTCCGTGAAGAATCTCTGGGACAATGGCGGTTTATTTCCGAATGGCATCAGTGGATTTTTGCTTTCCTTCCAGATGGTAGTGTTTGCTTTCGTCGGTGTAGAGCTTGTTGGAGTTTCTGCGGCTGAAACAGCAAACCCAAAGAAAAATATCCCTTCCGCCATCAATAAGATTCCCTTACGGATCCTATTTTTCTATGTTGGTGCACTGTTCATCCTGCTAAGCATCAATCCGTGGACAGAATTGAATGCTGCCAACAGCCCGTTTGTTAGGACATTTACTTTAGTTGGTATTCCGGTTGCAGCGGGAATCATTAATTTTGTAGTTTTAACGTCTGCTGCTTCTGCTTGCAATAGCGGACTATTCTCCACAAGCAGGATACTGTTTAATTTAGGGAAACAGGACCAGGCTCCAGTGAAATTTGCAAGGCTGAACAATAACCATGTCCCAAGCAACGCTTTGTTGATATCTGCACTGGTATTGTCAGTAGGAGCCCTCCTCAGCAAGCTTTTACCAGAACAGGCTTTTGGTATTGTCACGACCATCAGTGCGATTTGTTTCATTTGGGTTTGGAGCATCATTCTTATCTGCCATATTAGATATACAAAGATGAGGCCAGATTTAAGAAAAAAATCAACCTTTAAAGCGCCATTGACGCCATTGATCAATTATGTCGTACTAGCATTGTTCGGTTTTATTTTGATGATTATGTTGATTGTTGAAGAAACAAGAACAGCTTTGCTGATGACACCGTTATGGTTTGGTCTGCTCTTTGGATTATTTGCTAATCGTAAGAGAAAAGAAAAAGACATCAGTTTAACAGCATAGACGAGCATTACTTCCTTGCTTTTCCCGCTAGAACTGTTATGGTAGAACCATACTTATCCATTTTTATTTATCCAAGGGGGGATATCATGAATCTTGGGTTAGTGTTGGTTGCTGTCATTATATTCGGTTCGGCTATTTCCACCCTTGCTTTGGCTGGAAAAGGGGATGAGAATTACCGAAATTCCACAAAGAGGAATACCACAAATTTGACGGTAATATACATTGTGGTAATCTTAGTGTCATTCATTGCTGTTGGTGTTTATATCAAATGGTTTGCGTAGTATCTAGAGTACTGCATAATGAAACAGCAATCGTTATATTTCTCTAATAATTGGATTATGATTTCGTTCTGCTCCTGAAAGTCCCTTTGTGCCAAATTCGGTATTTCCCGCATATCCAAGCAGCAAGTAATTCAGCAATAAGCTAAAGAAATATACAGGGCTTACTCTGCATGAGTGCCGAGCAACGAAAGAAATCCTGTTTTACAGGTGAATTTTTGTTGAACGTTTCAGAACATTTTGTTACTATGAATATGTAAAAAAAAGAATAGACGCTATCACTAGGGGAGCCCTTGATTAGGGCTGAGAAAAAAGTAGTTACTTTGAAACCCTCAAAACCTGAACAGGTTCGAACCTGCGTAGGGAAGTGTACTTGTACATACGTATGTTTTTTCTGCATGCATGGACAATGCCGCTTTCCTATAAGGGAGGCGGCATTTTTTCTTGGATGAAAGGGAGGAGAGAGATGAAGCTTGCTGCTGTCACCAACGGTCTCCAAACAATAGAAGAAATGGCTTCTTCTATTATGGAGATTGAGGCTTTCGTCGACTATATCCATATTCGCGAGAAGCAAAAATCAGCCGGCGAGCTTTTCTGCCTGCTGGAATTATTAACAAAGAAAAAGGTGGAGAGAGAGAAACTCGTTATTCATGACCGTTTGGATCTTGCGCTGCTCTGTGAACATACTAATGTGCATTTGCCAGGAAGCGGGCTTCCTACCTGTCATGTAAAAGACAAGTATCCATTTTTAAGAGTAGGTCGCTCTGTACATTCTCTTGAAGAGGCGCTTCGTGAAGAGGAAGAAGGTGCAGATTACCTTTTTTATGGTCATATTTTTGATACTCCTTCAAAAGAGGGACTTCCGCCACAAGGGATCCATCCATTGAAGGAATTAAAAAGAAACATAAAAATTCCGATTTATGCAATCGGGGGAATCAAACTGAATGATGTCTCCCGTATTGCTTCCATTGGTGTAGAGGGTGTTGCTGTTATGTCAGGAATTTTCTCTGATGTTGATGCTGCTGATGCAGCAGCAAAATACTACATGAAAGCAAAGGAGGCTGACGATGGAGAAATCGTGTGAAGTTGCAGTGATTGGAGGTGGAATCATTGGTTGTTCGATTGCTTACCACTTAGCTAAAGAAAAGGTGAATACAGCCCTTTTGGAGAGCGGGACAATCGGTGGGAAGGCAACTAATGCAGCAGCTGGGATGCTTGGCGCGCATTCTGAGTGTGATGATATGGAAGTGTTTTTCCCCTTCGCTAGAAACAGTCAATTGGCTTACCGAAAATACGCAAAGGATCTGCGCGAAATAAGCGGCATTGACATAAGGCTGACGACCGGAGGCATTATAAAACTCGCCTACACGAAAGAAGAACTCAAAGAGCAATCCACCCTCTTGCTGCTTCCGTCAGTAGAACCGCTTTCCCTTTCTGAAATAAAGGATAGGATTCCTGATATAAACAATGCTGTAATTGGTGGGGTATACATCGCTGATGATGTACATGTTCACCCGCTCCAAACCTGCCGGGCATTTGCGAGGAGTTCGATGCGTTTAGGTGCACATATTTATGAAAATACACCTGTTGTAGATATAAAAAAAGAAGGTACAGGCTTCCTCATTCGGACTCCGTCTGGAGATATAAAAGCATCTTATGTTGTTATTGCTGCAGGTATTTGGAGTGGAAAGTTTTTAGAAGCAGCAGGGATTTCCCACCGAATGACTCCTGTAAAAGGACAGTGTATGGCAGTAAGGGGGGAAGGCATGGTCTTGGATCAAACACTTTTTCATAAACACAGCTACGTCGTTCCACGGAGTGATGGGACATTAGTGATAGGTGCAACTATGGAAGAAGACGACTGGAGTGAGAGTCCAACGGTTGGCGGTATAACGCAAATAACCCAACTAGCAGAAAAGTTTTTTCGCAATCCAAGAGACATGAAGGTGGATGCAATATGGACTGGTCTTCGGCCTGCGACATTTGACAAAAAGCCCTACATTGGCTTTCATCCAGAAAATCGGAAAATTATTTTTGCAACAGGACATTTTCGGAATGGAATCTTGCTGGCACCTGCTACGGGAAAAATGGTCTCAAGGATGATTCTTGGCAAGGAAATTAAAAAAGAATGGTTAGAGGCTTTCAAGGTAGACAGATTGCTTAATTTGGTATAAGGGGGACTTTGCTTATGAATGTCAGGTTAAATGGGAAGAGCATATCTTTGCCAGCAGAAATCGATACAGTCGCTGAACTTATTAGGCACTATGAATTAGAAAACCGTATTGTCATTGTAGAGATTGATAAGAACATTATCGAGAAAACCCTTTATGCTGAGACAGAGTTGAAAGAAGGATCAGAAATTGAAATGATCCATTTTGTAGGAGGAGGATAATGATGTTGAAAATAGGAGATAAAACTTTTTCTTCGAGGCTTCTGCTTGGAACGGGAAAGTATCCGTCGTTTGAAGTCCAAAAAGAAGCAGTTAGAGTGTCAGAAGCAGAAATTCTTACTTTTGCAGTTAGAAGGATGAATATTTTTGAAGAATCACAGCCGAACTTCCTTGAACAACTGGACTTGACAAAGTATACGTTACTTCCGAATACAGCAGGAGCAAGAAATGCCGAGGAAGCTGTCCGCATTGCAAAGCTTGCGAAAGCTTCAGGGCTTTGCGACATGATTAAGGTAGAAGTGATAGGATGCAGTAAAACGCTGCTGCCTGACCCCCTTGAAACGTTGAAGGCTTCAGAAATGCTCTTACAAGAGGGATTTACCGTTCTTACGTATACTTCGGATGATGTCTTGCTAGCGAGAAGGCTTCAGGAGCTTGGAGTACATGCTGTAATGCCAGGTGCATCCCCGATAGGCTCCGGTAAAGGAATTATGAATCCGCTTCAATTGCGCTTCATTATTGAGCAGGCAACAGTGCCGATAATTGTAGATGCAGGGATTGGTTCGCCGAAAGATGCGGCTTTTGCAATGGAACTAGGGGCTGATGGCGTTTTACTGAATACGGCAGTGGCTGGAGCAAAAGATCCTGTGAAGATGGCCCTTGCAATGAAATTGGCTGTTGAATCTGGAAGACTAGGATTCGAAGCAGGGCGGATTCCTGAGAAGGAATATGGAGAAGCTAGCAGTCCGCTGACAGGAATGGTGTCATCTTGAATGAACGTTATTCAAGACAAGAAAGATTCCAGCCAATCGGGAAGAAGGGGCAAGCAGGGATAAGAGATGCGCATATCTTAATTGTCGGAGCAGGAGCACTAGGTGCGGCAAATGCTGAAATGCTTGTCAGGGCAGGAGTTGGCCGGTTAACAATGATTGATAGAGATTATGTAGAGATAAGCAACCTTCACAGGCAGCATCTCTATAGTGAAAGTGATGCTATTGCAAAATTGCCGAAAACAATTGCGGCAGAAAAGCGTTTGAAGGAAATTAATAGTGAGGTCATTGTCGAAAGTGTCGTAATGGATGTGAATGGGCAAAACATTGAAGAACATGTTTCAGGAAAAACAATTATTATCGACGCAGTCGACAACTTAGAAACTAGATTAATCGTAAATGACGCCGCTACAAAGCATAATATTCCTTTTATCGTTGGTGCTTGCGTCTCAAGCTACGGCTTGGGCTTTCCGATGATTCCGGGAAATGGACCATGTCTTCATTGCCTGATCGACCATCTCCCAGCGCAAAGTGAAACCTGTGATACAGTGGGTGTCATTGGACCAATTGTGCAAATGGTGGCAGCACATCAGGTAACTGCATCATTAAAATTTATCACCGGGAAGAGTCTTCCGCCTATTCTTCACTCTATGGATATTTGGAAGAATGAAAGAGCGGAAATTCATGTCGGAATGCTGAAAAATCCTTCGTGCTCTTCATGTGGGACTGACCCCGTTTTTCCTTATCTATCACTTGAAAATCAAACTAAAGCAGAAGTGCTATGTGGTAGAAATACTGTTCAAATAAGGGCAGGAGCCCAAAGGATATTTCAATTGGAGGATATGGGGAAGAGATTAGCGGAGCTATCCTGTGAAGAAATTGTGCAAAATCAGTATTTGCTCTCCTGTCGATACGATGGATATCGAATTGTCCTTTTTAAGGATGGCAGAGCGCTTGTTCATGGAACAAATGACCTATACAAGGCAAGAGCTGTGTTTCAGCGGATAACAGGGTAGGCTGTAGCAATACACTATAATCAGTTTAAGTCATATTTAGATGATTTTAGTTTTTCTTATGCTTTTAAAAGTCATTTTTCATTCCAGTATTTTTGGATTGAAGAATGGCTTTTTAATGTGGTTCATCCTTTTCTTTCGGATACAGAGCCAGACTGAGCCGACTTTTCATAAAAAAGAATGATTAAGGAAGATGATAGCGCAAATGTATATTCCTCCAGATGAAGTAGTTTCTGCTAATGCGGTTAAGCATCCTAGAGGAAATTAATCTTCCTTAACCTACTTTTTACTAAAGATGAATGTTGAGGATAAATTCATTCAGTACCATAGACACGTAAGTAAGAGGAAGGAGAGAAAGCCGTGAGAGGGATTTTAAAGAGTAGTATATGTGTTGCAGCAAGTGTTTTGGCATTTTCGTTTATAGATTTGCATGCAAGCGCAATGGAAGGAAGCGAAGCTAAAGGGCAAAGCACAGATGTTGAAGTCATGTCATACAATATTCATCATGCAGTTGGAACGGATGGTTTACTAGATGTAGGGCGAATTGCGAAGATAATTGAAGAATCAGGAGCTGATGTTATAGGATTGCAAGAAGTCGATAAGCATTGGTCATCAAGAAGTCATTTTAAGGACCAAGCTAGGTTGCTTGCTATGCGTCTAGGCATGTTTTATGTGTATGGATCCAATTTAAATCTCGAACCGGCTAACCCGAGTGATCCTCGCAGGGAATATGGAACGGCAATACTAAGTGAATATCCAATCATCCAATCCGAAAACTATGCTCTTCCTAAAGTAGGAAATACAGAACAGCGAGGATTGCTAGAAGCGACTATCAATATAAAGGGAAATCAATTGCATTATTATAATACCCATCTTGCTCTAACAGTTACAGAGCGGATGCTACAAATGGAAAGAACATTAGATATTGTCGACAATAAAAAGGGTCCGAAAGTTATTATGGGAGATTTTAATGCCCTTCCTGAAAGTCTTGAGATGGCACCAATAATAAATCATTATCAGGATGTTTTTGCGGACAGTAAAGGGGCGTATACGTATCCTGCGAAAAAGCCTTCAAAGCGCATTGATTATATTTTTACATCAGATGATATAGAGATAAAAGAGTCAGAAGTCATTGTAACAAATGCCTCAGACCATTTGCCGCTGACAGCTGAATTGGAGCTTGAAAGGCTCGAGCCGAGTTCTAATGGTAATAAATAATTGAGAAATCCCGCTGTATTTGACTATGCCTTTCTACGCTCTTTCATTACCCCGATTTAAAGGGGATCTCTTCGACTTTACAATCTACAAATTTCACCTGGTGATGGAATGAATTGAAATCAACTAGTTAGAAGGAATAGCATACACTAAAGCAGAATGGTTGATATATTCGACTCTAAATGAGGCAAACGAAAAAAATGAGGAAGAAGAAGCTGTGGGTGTATGCAGGCTTTCTTTGGTTTTTATTTTCTTCTAGAATAAAAGGAAGTATTTTTGAAAATGAACCCCTCCTGTACCCGATATAATAAGGCGAGCAGGAGGGGATAGATAAAAAGATATCAATTAAGTTTGACTCTTTAAAATATACGTTTTTATTTCAGGCGGTTGATATGCAGCAAAAAGGTCGAGTAGTCCAGCAGGATCTTCGCTAACAAGGGCCATTGACCTGTATTTCTCTTGAAGGAATTGTTCATCGGCCATATGGTTCAAGAGCGCAACTAGTGGGTCGTAATAACGATTGATGTTTAATAACCCGCAAGGTTTTTTATGCAGTCCAAGCTGTGCCCATGTAAAGATTTCGAAGAATTCCTCCATCGTTCCGGCTCCGCCTGGCAAGACAATAAATCCATCAGCATATTCCGCCATTTTTGCCTTTCGCTCATGCATAGACTGAACAATAATAAGTTCTGTTAGGTTTTGGTGTGAAATTTCCCGTTTATCTAAAAAATCGGGCATAACTCCAATGACTTTTCCTCCTGCATCTAGCACTGCGTCTGCAACACTGCCCATTAAACCAACGCTAGCGCCTCCATATACAAGAGTAATGTTTCGTTTAGCTAGTTCTTTCCCTAGCAATCTAGCACTTTCGATGTATTTAGGTGACGCACCATTGCTCGACCCGCAAAAAATTGCCAATGATTTCATTTTTTGGCCTCCTATAGTGTTCTATAATAAAGTATATCCTATCGTATTTGGATATTAAATAGAAACACCTAAAAGCGAAGCTGAAAAGTGCAACTTAGTTTTCAATAGTATTTTTAACGCTCCTGCGCAAAGCTGCGGGAGCGTTTGTTTATCTGGATTTGCATAGTCCAAGCCGTAGAGGAATAGGATAGTATAACTTCAAAAAAGGAAGTGTTAGCATGGATGATCGTGAGCAAATGTTTTATACAAGAATGAAGAGTTACAAACCATACCATAGCCCGTTTGACCCCTGCCGTCCTATTGGAAAAAAATTCTACTCAACACCTCCAAACCTTTATTTTGGATTTCAGCCGCCTGACCTGCCGCAATATGATCCACACGAGGCGCTTAGGAAAGGGACATTATGGCCGGTTTTCTGGGATTTCTATGAAAATCCTTATGAAGCGAAGGGGTGAGAGAAATGCATAGTCTGCCAAAAAATTATTATGAAGAACTGGAAGCAATACAGGCGGTTGATTTTGTGCTTGTTGAACTGACTTTGTATCTGGATACTCACCCGGATGATCAAAATGCTATCCAGCAATTTAATCAATATGCTCAATACAGCAATCAGTTGAAGCGGGCTTTTGAAGCCCAGTTTGGTCCCTTGCAACAATATGGTAACAGCTTATCTGATAAGAATTGGAGCTGGGGGAGAGCTCCTTGGCCATGGCAAATATAAGGAGGTCGCATTACGATGTGGGTATATGAGAAAAAATTGCAGTACCCTGTAAAAGTAAGCACATGCAATCCAACTCTTGCAAAGTACTTGATAGAGCAGTACGGGGGAGCGGATGGGGAGCTTGCTGCTGCCCTTCGCTATCTTAACCAGCGTTATACTATTCCGGATAAGGTTGTCGGTTTGCTAACAGATATCGGTACAGAGGAATTCGCCCATTTAGAAATGATTGCAACAATGATTTATAAACTTACGAAAGATGCAACGCCACAGCAGCTTAGAGATGCAGGCCTTGGTGAGCATTATGCCGATCATGATTCAGCCTTGTTCTACCATAACGCTGCAGGAGTACCTTTTACAGCAACGTACATACAGGCGAAGGGAGATCCAATCGCAGACCTATACGAGGATATTGCTGCGGAAGAGAAGGCAAGGGCGACATATCAATGGCTCATTAATATGTCGGATGATCCTGATTTGAATGATGGACTTAGATTCCTTAGGGAGAGGGAAGTAATCCATTCTCAGCGTTTTCGAGAGGCTGTCGAAATTCTAAAAGAAGAGCGTGGAAAGAAAAAAGTGTTTTAACTTGTAAAAGCCCGACAAAAATAAGAGTCGGGTTTTTTCAAGACTTTCTTTGTCATCAAGCAAGCTATCAAGCTTTTGTTCTATTCGCTGCAATTGGGATTGTCTCTTTTTAATCGTTTTGATAAGTAGCACGAAGCGAGTAAGTAAACGTAAACTAGAAAAAAAGAAAAAAAACCATCGCTAATATTTATTTCCATTTTATTCACCAATGAGTTAATTACACACGAATGGGGAGGAAAATTCCCCAATTATGCTATCTCCTATATTTCTATTAGATTGGAATGGTTATTTTTTCAGCTAGATGAGGGAAGTCAATAAACGGATTTCGATTTCCTTGAATTTGATAGATGGCGGCATTTCGATGCTTTTCATACAAACTTACAGGGTTTTCTTTATTCCATTTAATGAGAAGGGGTATATCTACGTCTTCCTGGAATTCTCTCTTAACTGTTTCAGGGTAGCGCAGAAAATAATATAGCATGGCTCTTGCGGCAAGGCCTTTACCGTGCTCCGGTTCGAAACGGCTTTCTGCAGCAACGCCACAATTATTTTGAATAGGCTCATCAGGATTTTCTGGGATATATTCTGGAAAATCTGCATAATGAAAGTTGGAGCGACTGGAATTGCATTTTGGATCACAAGTAAATAAATGGTGCAAATCACCTTTCATGGGTTCAGTTCCGCCGAACCAGGATTGCGGAACAATATGCTCTGCATTGAATTTAATCCGCCATTCAAACGCCTCCAAATTAGAATATGCCGGGTCCTCTTTTTGAATTAGTTGTTGAATTTCGGCATACTTTTGGCGAATGTAGTCAGTGTCTTCAATGATAATTTCTTCCGGATTCTTTTTTTCGCCGGAATAGACACTTTTTAATGAGCCATCCGGATGCAAATCGACCCAAGTATATAAGTACAGGTCTTTACTGACAGAATACGGTATTCGATTTACATGAGTATTTTCTAAAAGCCCGCATAGGTCTGTGAAAGTTGGAGTCTGCTTCCAGTCGGGACCGCCAATTTTCTTATAATATTCTGCAATATCAGCTTGGTCTGTTTCTTCATCATAATAATTCTCCCGATCTTCGCGAAGCTTTTTTTGATTTTCCCTAAGGAAATCAAGCTGTTTCTGTAAATCTACAAATTCTGTGATTTTCAGTGTGGAAAACTTCTTTAGTATTTTCCCCATTAGCGCACCATCCTTGTATGTTATAGGCTTTCTCCGATGATATTCGTCATAAACTAGGGATATACCTGCTGTAAAATAGGAAAAACCGCATTCTAAGAATGCGGCAAAGTTATTAAAGGAAAACTCCCACTATGGAAAATAAAGTCACAAATGCAAAGAGACCTGTTATGTGGATTAAGGAATATAGAAACATCGTCCTAGCCCATTTTTTACTATCCATTTTCCTGTGACCTAATATACTCAGCACAAGCCAACAAATATTAAGAAGCAAAGCTGCACCCAGCAATACAGGACTGACGGGGAGGAAGAGGAAGCTTGCTGCAATGAGCAAAACCAGATAAAAATTCGTCTGTTTATATGTCCTTCTCATCCCTTTGATAACTGGGAGCATTGGTACTTTTGCATTTCGGTATTCTTCTTCTTTCCGAATGGCGATGGAATAGAAATGAGGCATTTGCCATATCAGCGTCATTGCAAACAAGCCTAAAATTGCAGGATCCGTTATATTGGTGCTAACTGCTGTCCAGCCAATTAATGGCGGCATGGCACCTGAAATGCTTCCAATCTCCGTATTATAAATGGTTCTTCTTTTGCTCCACATGGTGTACGGGAAAACATAAAAGAACAATCCAAGAAAACCGAATAGCGCAGCCAGCGGTTTAGCAATGTAAAGTGCATACAAACCTACGGTTGTCATCAGGAGGCCGAGTATTAAAACGGATCTAAAACTCACTTCTCCAATGACGGTAGGTCTCTCCTTCGTCCGCTCCATAAGAGAATCTATATCACGATCGTAAAGATTGTTGAACGCACCTGCTGCACCGATGATAAGGGATGACCCGCAGAGAGCTAATATAATATCCCATAGCTCATTCCAAGGATTTACCGAGTTTACATATAGTGAGAGCGACAGTCCTGCGACCACCGCTAGTAAATTCGATTTGATAATTCCTGTTTTTATTGTAGCCCCCAATATTTTCAAAGACAATAATGGATGGATTGCAGAGAAAGTGTTCTTCTCTCCCCTCATTTTAACCACCCTTTCTATTCTATTTATACTGTGACAATTTTCATTATACATGAAATAGGGGTTTTAGATGAAATTTGTGCTCATTTTAATAAGATCAAGAAGCAGCCTCAAGCTAACTGCCTATTCTATCCTGACCACTGCATTAGATCCAGTGGAAGACATCTATATTTTTTTAAAAAAATCACTAATTATCCGTTGACAAATAGTCGTTATAGATGATATTATTTAGTATTTTGCTTTTCATCTAACTTAATGTTATAATGAAAATAGACGATTCGGAGGTGGGATTTTTGTTCGAAGTTGGCGATCATATTATCTATCCTATGCATGGTGCAGGTATTATTGAAGAGATTGAGGATAAGGAAGTACTTGGCGAAATTAGACGATATTATGTGATTAATATCCCGGTTGATAACATGCAAGTAATGATTCCTGTGAATAGGGTGGAAAAATCTCATATTCGCGCGATTACAGACAAACTTGTACTGAAATCGGTTCTGGAGGTCTTTCGCAACGGAAAAACAGATCAAACCTTATCATGGAAAGATCGTTTTAAAATGAACACCGAGAAAGTTAAGAACGGAAAACTTAAAGATGTTGCGGAAGTAGTGAGGGATTTAAAAAGAATACACGAGATTAAGCCATTGAACTCTAGTGAAAAGCAACTTTTTGAAAGTGCAAAGAAGCTGCTAATTGGTGAAGTAAGCCTTGTAAACGGAATTTCAAATGTACAGGCAACAGAATTATTAAGAACGAATTTTTCTTAATCTGCTTTGCACCGGCCAGCATGCGCATCCGGCAGGCTGACTGGTCCTATTTTTAGGACTAATACCTCATGAAAAAACAGCCTGGCAAGCCGTTTTTTTTTTGCGAAAAAAGATAAAAACAGGCCCCCTAGAAGGAGCCTGTCATCATAGCTGTTATTAAGCTTTTTGAACGTTAGCAGCTTGTGGTCCACGAGCGCCTTGTTCTACTTCGAAAGTTACTTTTTCGCCTTCGTCTAATGATCTGAAGCCGTCAGACTGGATAGCGGAGAAATGTACGAATACGTCGTCTCCACCTTCGCGCTCGATGAATCCGAATCCTTTTTCTGCGTTAAACCATTTTACTGTACCTTGTTCCATTTTGTTGACCTCCTAGTGTGCAACGCACACATGTGTTACTATCCTTGCCCTTAGTGATCATTAAGACGAAAGTTGGAAACTTCTCAATCCTTTACACCGAACAAAAATAATTCTCTTACATCGTAACAGATAATGGAAAGGAATGCAAGTGGTGTATATCTTTTTTAGATTGTTTATTTTTAAACCGTTGAGGCATAAAGATAGAGAGTAGTTTCTTGTTTTCAGAATGGAGAGAAGGTTTAATGGTGATAGAACATAATTGGAAGGGGTTTTTATATGAAACAATATCAATCAAGAGAAGAAGTGCCCTTGCAGGAAAAATGGAACCTTGATGATATTTATCCTGACTTGAAGAGTTGGGAAAAAGATTACATAACGGTAGAAGGGTTGGCAGTGAAACTCTCGCATTTTGATGGTGCTATCAATAATGGAGGTGCATTGTTTTCGTTCCTAAAAACGAGGGAAGAGCTCTCATACAAACTAAACCATCTTCATGCTTACAGTATGCTGAAAAGCGATGAGGATACGAGAAACACTGAAGCACAGGCGTTGAAAGAAAGGGTGCAAAGTCTTGGAGTGAAAATTAGCTCCGCAACGTCCTTCTTTATGCCGTTTCTTCTTAGCCAAGAGGAAGGTACCTTGAAACGTTTCATAGAAGAAGATTCTGGTTTAAAGTACTTTGAGGAAGATTTATGGGACTCTTTTCGTTATAAGGAGCACGTATTAGGAAAGAGTGAAGAAGCACTGCTTTCACAGCTTGGAGAGTCTCTCTCTGCTCCATCTGAGATTTTTGGCATGATCAATAATGCCGATATTCGTTTCGGGGAAGTAACAGGAGAAGAAGGAAAGAAAGTTGAATTAACCCGCGGCATGTATGCCAAATTAATTGAAGATGACAATAGGGATATCCGCCGCGAAGCATATAAGGCTTATTATCAGCCATATATCCAAAATAAAAACACAATTGCCGCTACTCTATCGGCAGCTGTAAAAAGCAATGCTAGGATGGCAAAGATAAGAAGCTATCCTTCTGCGCTTGAAAAGTCCTTGTTCAGTGATAATGTACCACGGCAAGTATATGAGAACCTCATTGAGTCTACTAAGGAAAATATCGCACCAATGCATCGGTATATCGCGATTCGAAAAGAAAAGCTGGGACTTGACGAGTTGCGAGCATATGACTTGAGTGTTCCAATTGTGAAAGGAGTGAAGATAGAAATTCCTTACGAGGAAGCTTTCGAGACCATGCTGAAAGGACTCGCGCCTCTTGGAAAGGAATATATAGGCATTCTCGAGGAGTTTAGGGCGAAACGTTATTTAGACGTCCGTGAGACACCTGGGAAGCGTTCAGGGGCATATAATTTAGGAATATACGGTGTGCATCCATACATCCTGCTGAATCATAGGGATGACCTCGACAGCTTATTCACGCTCGTTCATGAGTGCGGTCATGGGGTTCATAGCACCTTAAGCGGAAGGCATCAGCCGCAAATAAGCGCACGGTACAGTATTTTTGTTGCGGAAGTTGCTTCGACTGTAAATGAAATTCTCATGATTCACTACTTGCTCAATAACGAAAAAGATACGGAAGTAAAAAGACACCTATTGAACCACTTTATTGACCAGTATAAAGGCACATTCTTTACGCAAGTCATGTTTGCGGAATTCGAATTAAAGACGCATGAGCTTGCGGAAAAGGGAGAACCGCTGAACGTTGAGGTGTTTAATTCTTTATATGAAGACCTTTTCAGAGAGTATAACGGAAGTGAAATCGTCTTTGATGAAGAGGTGAAATATGGTTGGTCTCGCATTCCGCATTTTTACCGTCCGTTTTATGTGTACAAATATGCTACAGGATATGCTTCCGCCATTCACCTGGCAAACAGAATTCTGAAAGGGGATAAGGAAACGATTGCAGCCTATCACGAATTCCTGCAAAGCGGCAGCAGCGACTATCCGTTAGAGTTGCTGAAGAAAACAGGTGTCGATCTAACGACTGCGGAACCAATCAATAGTGCACTTGCCCAGTTTACTGAGCTTGTAGAAGAATTTTCTAAGGCATAAGAAAACTCCCCTTTCCTTCGTGGATTGGGGATTTTCTGTGGTTATATTTACCTTATCGGATTTAATTATTTTCGGAGTTTGCTCCTTACCGATTTAAAAATGGTCCGAATAATCAGCTTCCTCATATTTTTTCACAGCTTTGGGCATACTTTCGTTGAAGGATGGTGTCTGGGATGAAGCGGAAGCTGATTGTAGTGTTAAGCCTTTCGTTTATTGCCTTTATGATTGGCTTATTTGTTTTTTATTGGATGAAGGATGATCAGTCTCGCTGGCAGGTAGCGCTTGGTGGGATTCTTGCAGGGGGACTGCCGCTTGTATTGCTATTTATGAAGAATATTCCTTTTAATATCCCAGTTCTACTGGGCTATTTTGTTTCCTTATTTTGTACGCTATATCTTGGATCGATTGCTGGGTTTTACTTGAAATTCAGCTGGTGGGATTCGACTCTCCATGTTTATAAGGGAATGTTAGTCGGCTTCGTTGCCATTGCGCTCTATTGTTATCACATACCTGAAACGAGCATAAAAGATGTTTCGCGCTGGATTCTCTTTCTCTTTATCTTGTCCCTTGCCGTGATGTCCAGTGTTGTTTGGGAAATATATGAGTTCGTCGGTGATCGTCTCATCACCCATACGATGCAGCGCGGCGGAAATAAGGACACGATGTATGATTTGTTATGCGGCCTTGCAGGGGGGCTCGCCGTATCAGTCTATGGTATCACAAAGGTAAGAGCATGATGGGGGTGTCAGGATGAACCGAAAAACCGTCATTGCCGTAAGTGGCGGGTATGTCGTGTTTATGGCTTTACTGGCGTTTTATTACTATGGGCAGGATGAATCTTTCGAGACAATGGTTGCGGCAGGTGGAATCGCCTGCGGTGTTGTACCGCTTTTATTAGCAACTTTTACAAGGCTGCAGTTTCATTTGCCTCTTGTCGGATCATATATTGTGTTCCTATTTGCTTCGCAATACTTAGGCTCAATCAGAGGTTGGTACGGGCTTGGCTGGTGGGATACTTTTCTACACTTTTTTAGCGGAAGCTTGCTTTCCTATTTGGCAGTTGCTTTATATGAACGTCTTGTTCGCAGGGGAGCTGGGGATCGCATTTCACCATGGTTTGTCTTCTTATTTACCTTTTCATTCGCGGTTCTTGGAGGTGTCATGTGGGAAGTATACGAGTTTTCTGCCGACCAGTTATTTGGAATGACGCTCCAAGGGGGAGGCAACAAGGATACGATGATGGACTTGATTGCTGATTGTGCCGGAGGCTTGTTAATCGCAATATTTGCCGCTATAAGGTCAAAGGCATTCAGGAAAAAATAGACTAACATGATGAGGCAGCCATTCTGTAATTGAGGCTGTCTTATTTGTGTGTTTAATTTTGGCTAATTGGAAAACATTATGAAATTATATTGCATAAGTGTACAATAGGCGCATATAATCAAATTGTAAAAAGTTGAAAAATAAAAATACTTAAAATGCAACTTTTAAAGCATGACAAACGTCATAAATAAAAAAGGTAATGGTAAGGGGAAAATGGAGACTAGAAAAAGAAGGAAAAGTAAATTAAGAAAAACTGCCTTGGTATTGTTCGTTCTTGCTGGAACAGTTTTTGCGCTCGTATTCTTGATTTCTGGTATGGCTAAAGAGGATGTCGGAAAAAGCAAATCGGCTTCATTAGATAGAAAAGAAAAAGATATACAGACGAAAGATAAACGAGAAAAAAAAGAAAAACCTATCTTTGTGGATATCATTGACCCAAATACGAAAAATGTTGTGATGACTTTTGAACCAAAGAAGATGGGTTACGGAACGAACGATGAATCGTTTCGGGGGGAAATCATCAAGTGGGCAAGAACGGCTGCAAGAGGGACTGATACCAATCCTGGTTATGATCAAAGAAACACGCTTGACCGGATTGATGCTAACGGAAATATAGTGAAAGGAAAACCAAGGGTCATACTAGAAGAAAAGGAACTTGCTGAAAAGGTGATCGAGGCTTCTGCCAAGGGTGGCAAAGTACAACTTCCTTTGTATGTAACAGCAAGCAACTATAAGCCTGGGGACGCTGCTCATTTGAATGAGGTTGTTGTGGCATCCTACACAACGAAATACAATAGCAATGTCTATGGCAGAAGCAAAAACATCGAGCTTTCCGCTAAAGCTATTGATAATGTAATCATAGGGATTGATGATTACTTTTCCTTCAATACGACAGTAGGTCCTAGTGATGAAGCACATGGCTACCAGCCAGCAGAAGAAGCTGTCAATGGGAAGCTTGTCATGGGGATTGGCGGAGGGATTTGCCAAACTTCCTCTACTTTGTTCAATGCAATAGATCAACTTGGTGTTGAGTATGTTGAAAAACACCATCATTCCGTTAATGTCGGTTATGTTCCAAAAGGACGTGATGCAACAGTGTCCTTTGGTGGTGTTGATTTCCGTTTTAAAAACACTACTGGCACACCGCTCTTGATTCGATCAATATTTGGGAACGGAACACTTACCATTGAAATCCGTACATCCAAGATATATCAGGACGCAGTAAAAAAAAGGTTATAAACGAAAACCCCTGCGGAACATGCCTAGTGTTTTGCAGGGGTTATTTATGTATTCGCCTTTTTTTCTATTATAGTGGACAAACGTCTAAGCGTGTCCGAATTACGAGCATAGTATACGAGTGTAATAGCTATTACGAATAATTAGAAGAGAGGAGGATTCCACATGGATTTAGGACTTGGTACTTTTCTCGTTGTCGTGTTGCTATTAGTAGCATGGTTGCTAATTTCCATTTTGAGTCCACAGAACGATGACACTCAAAATGCATTGAAAACAGCTGTATGTAATATTCTGGGCTGTTAAGGGAAAGGATACGGCTGCAGAGATACCCTCTGTCGCCGTATCCATTTTTGCTGTTAATATGGCTGAAAATTAGTATAACAGAAAAATAGCATATGTGTATGTAGCTGCACATACTTGGAACAATGATGAATCACTGATATTACAAATAAGCCGGTTGTTGCTTTTTTATGTTTAAAAATTCCACCATCTTTTCTTTTTCGAAGTCTCCATCATGTGCATAAGAATCTCTTTCATATACTCATTTTGTGACTGCATGGAAATTAACTGGAGCTTAATTGCTGCCATTTCCTCTCTTATTTCCTTAAGGAGCAGGTTGGTTTCCTGACCTTCCTGTTTGGCATGCTCGGCTTTGTCATCTTGTTCTTCATTTTGAACTCCACCAATTAGCTTAACGGTGTTCATCATATCCTCGCTTGATATTAGGCTGGTTGCCATACGCATAATAGACCCTACATCTAGAGTACTTTCATCAGAGAATAAATTTGTCGCTAGCTTTTTAATAGCTCTGTTCTGTTCTTCCAAATCAACTGAGGATAAAGGGGCTTTATCAGATGATTCACTGTTCACGCTTTTTCGCCTTCCTTTCCCAAAAATGCAGTTATATGAAGTACCTCCCTCTATAACATATGTTCCTTTCAGCTAAATGTGCCTATCCATAAAAAAGAGAGCGTGATTAAGAGGAATAAGGTTAAGAAAAGCCGAGTTGGGAATATTATCGACAGGAGGTGTTTTCATGCCTGAAGGGAAAGAATTAGAGCAGCTGCCGATGGCTAACACGCTCCCTGGAATGGGGGACGATGAAAGTAAATTCAGCAGAGAGAAGCTTGTTTCTCTACCATCGAAAGATATTCCGAGACCTGCAGAAAAAGGACAGTCGAGGAATCAATAATTTAATGAGAAAAAACTCGCTTTTTATACAAAAATGGCGGGTTTTTTCTCATTATGATGCTATAGTTAAAAAGAAAAAAAAGACATATTCAAAGGGTCAATATTACCTTAATCGGGAAGGTGTCAACTTGGAAATTACTGAAAAGCTGATGCTGAATCTCTCACTCTTGCTAGTTCTCATGTTCTTTTTTCAAGTACTGCAAGAGCGACAGGGACGCAGTGTATTAAGACAATATATTTTGCCATTATACTTCGTTGTCTCCATTTTTCTCTGCATGATTTTTTCTGTTGAAGCAGGTGGAGGTGTGAGATTTGATCTTCGGCAAGTCCCAATTATTCTAGGAAGCTTATATACAGGGAGGGTTTTCTTATTTGCTGGAGCTGCAATCCTAATGCGTGGATATATGGGCGTTGATGATGGCTTTTGGACTGCAATGCTCTACTTTACTTCTCTTGCATTCGTTCTGAAATGGATTCACTTATGGTATGTGCAACTGCCAAGCAGTCAGCGGATCTTTGCGTCTGTCCTTGCAACATTTGCTTCTTCTGTTGTTTTATTAGAAATTATTTTTATTCTCCATACTCCTCAACGCAACATGGAGACTATTTTGAGTTATACTTTGGTCCCGGCAGTAGGTGCTGCCCTTATCACTTACTTTATCGAAATGATAAGGCAGAATATCCTGATACGCAATCGACTAGCGAGATCAGAAAAAATGGAAGCTGTCAGCCATATGAGTGCAGCGATTTCCCACGAAATCCGCAATCCGCTTACTTCAGTAAAAGGATTTTTGCAATTAATCCAGGAAGATTCCTACTCGGAAGAGAAAAGAAAGGAATTCCTCCAGATTGCAATGAGTGAGATTGTTAGAGCCGAGCAAGTTATGAATGATTATTTAACCTTCTCAAAAGCGGCACTTGATAAAGAGGAAGAACTTCATGTGGCAGAAGAATTGAGCAATGTGTTGAAGACATTTGAATATCTTGCTGCAGAAAAAGGAATTAAGATAAATGCCTCACTAGGTGAAGACTTAATGATAAAAGGGGACAAATCAAAATTTAAACAGGCCGTAATCAATCTTGTGAAGAATGCACTTGAAGCAATGCCGGCAGGGGGAGTATTGACAGTCCGAGCAAATAAGGTACAACAATCTGTGCAACTCCTATTGCATGACACTGGGATTGGGATGTCTGAAGAGCAACTGAGCAGGCTTGGAGAACCTTATTATTCGACAAAGGGGAATCAGGGAACCGGCTTGGGTCTTATGGTCACATTTAGCATAATCCGAGCTATGAAAGGAAAAGTTCAGGTGAACAGTCGTCCATGCAGAGGCACAACTTTTCGCATTACCTTCCCTTCATATAAGGGGGAATGATGAAGCTGAGGATAGCGATAGAAATGGTGGCAGGCCTTTGTTAAGATTAGAACAAAGGTTCTGTCGACTCTTTTTTGTGATTTTGTTTGCTATAATGCTAGTTTAGAAGTAAGTTTGGAACAGACCGAAGCAATTCAAAAAGAGGTGGAAATTCCATGAAATTTATACATACAGGAGATTGGCACTTAGGAAAGCTAGTCCACGGAATGTACATGACGTCAGATCAGCGCCATGTATTAGATCAGTTTATAGAACTTGTAGCGGAGGAACAGCCGGATGCTGTCATTATCGCTGGAGATCTTTATGACCGTTCTGTTCCGCCAGTTGAAGCGGTGGAACTGCTTGACGAAATTTTGTTCCGAATTAATGTGGGACATCATACGCCTGTTATCGCGATTGCAGGAAACCATGATAGCGCTGAGAGGCTTTCGTTTGGAAGTTCGTGGTACCGTCATAACCATTTTTATCTATCGGGAAAGCTGGAAAAAAATCCTTCGCCGATCCATATCAATGGAGTTCATTTTCACCTTGTCCCTTATGCAGAACCTGGCACTGTCCGCTACCTTTTTGATGATCCTTCCATCCATTCGCACCAAGATGCTATGAAACGTATTATCGGAAACATCGAGGACAAAATGGAGAACAGGGAACCGAACGTGCTTATTGGCCATGCTTTTGTGCAAGGCGGAGTGACATGTGATTCGGAGCGGATCCTTTCTGTAGGGGGATCAGGCTGTGTTTCGGCAGAACTTTTTGAGCCATTTTCTTATACGGCTCTCGGTCATCTGCATAGCCCGGATGCTATCAATCATGAGAAGGTCAGATACTCTGGATCCTTAATGAAATATTCATTCTCCGAAGCAAAACAGCGAAAGGCTGTTGCAATTATCGAAATGAACGAAGACGGTACATTCAAAACAAGAAGCAAGAGCCTAACTCCAAAGCAGGATATGCGGGAGCTCGCGGGATATTTGGACGAACTTCTCGACCCCGCTGTCTATCAAAAAGAAAAAACGGATGACTTTCTGAAGATCACCTTGCTTGATGAAGGTTCGTTAATTGACCCTATCGGAAAGCTTCGCCAAGTATACCCTAATGTCCTTCATCTCGAAAGAAAGCTAGAATTGAAAGATAAGAAGGAAAAGAATAAACTTTCTAACGTTAATACAGAAAAAAAGTCAGATTTAGAGCTATTTGAACAGTTTTATCGTGAAATGACTACAGCTGAATTTAGTGAAGAAAAACGGAGAGTAATGGCTGGTGTGATGGACTCCATCTTGAAGGGAGAGGCAGTGAAATGAAGCCGTTAAAACTCACGATGCAAGCATTTGGACCATATGCTGGTTCTGAAACAATAGATTTTACCATGCTCGGTAACAAGACAATGTTTGTTATTTCCGGAAAGACTGGATCGGGTAAAACAACGATTTTTGATGCAATCAGCTATGCGATTTATGGGAAAGCAAGTGGTGAAGATAGAAGCGGCTCCGACTTGAGAAGCCAATTCGCCATGGATAGTTTATTGACGGAAGTGTCCCTTGAATTTATGGTGCGAGGAAAGATATATAGAATCAATCGTTCACCCCAACAGGAAAAGCGGAAAGAACGTGGTGATGGGTTTACAACTGTCGGAGCGAAGGCGGAGTTAGTATTAATCAATCGGGACGGCAAGGAAACGTTACTTGCGGCAAACGTGAGGGATGTGGATGAGAAAATTCGTGAAATCATGATCATTGATAGCACCCAGTTCAGGCAAATTCTAATGATTCCACAAGGGGAGTTCCGTAAATTACTTGTTTCTGATAGCAAAGAGAAGGAAGTAATTCTTCAACGGCTTTTTCATACAGGCATCTATAAGAGAATTGAGGAGAGGCTGAAGGAGGATGCTGCAAACTTAAAGCAACTAGTTGAAAAACAGGTAGAAAGCCGCAACAATGAATTGAGAAAAGTGAATGCTTATAAAAGCGAGGAACTGAAAAGCCTTATCGAATCTGAGAGTACCAATGATAATTTGCTCATTCCACTTATCAAAGAAGAGCTCGAATTGATGGTTGATGACTTAAATAAATTAGAAGAGGAAAGAAGTCATAAACTCGCAGAACGCGACCTGCTACAAAAAAAGCTGTATGAGGCGGAATCGTTAATAAAACAGCTGGACACTCTTCAAAAGCTAAAGGATAGAAGGGAAGTTCTTAAAAGTCAGGCATCTGAAATCGCAGAATGGGAAGCAGCGAGTCAAAGAGCAAGGAAGGCAGAACTCCTTTCTACCCAGGAAGAGCTATGCCACCGGCTCAAGAAAACAGCAGATGCTCTTACTAGCGAGCTTAAAAGGGCCGATGAAAAAATCGTAGTTTTGGAAAAGCAGACAACAAAGCTGGAAAGTATCCTTGGGGAGCTAGCGAACAAAGAGGCTGAGAGAACAGCTGTTTTCGATAAAATCGGCTGGCTTGAACATATACGCGGCGATGTGGAAGCGTTTGAAGAAATGAAGAATAGGACAGAAAACTTGTCCTCTGAACTGAAAAGAAAACAGCAAGCAAAAACGAAAGCCGAAAAAGAATGGAAGGCTCTTTCTGAAAAATTAATATATCTAAGAAAAAATAGAGAAGCGGCCGAAGCGGCTAAACTCAATGGAATAGAAAAAGAACGGGAATTAGATAAGGCAGAACTATTATTAAAAAAATTGTCTCAAATGAGCGCTCATTTCGAGAAAGAACAAAGCGTAGTGATGGAGGTCGAAAGCAGCAGGGAAAAGTATGATTATGCCTGCAGACGCCTTGAGGATGCGAAATTAACAGTGGAAGAATTAGAGAAGCGCTGGATGGAAACCCAAGCATCTGTATTGGCTTCTTCCCTCGAAGCAGGACACCGTTGCCCTGTTTGCGGTTCTGCTGATCATCCATCACCAGCACATAAGATAAATAGTATTGTAGTCAGCCAGGAAGACTTAAAGGCCGCCAGGCAGCATTCAAGTCTCCTAGAAAGGGAAAAATCTATAGCAGAGAAGCAATACATCAGTCTGCAATCCCGTTATGAAGGTTTGAAACAAATAGGGATAGAGTTGTTGAGCGAGCTTAAGGAACTATCGGGTTTTTCAGAGAGTACCATTGAAAAGGAAATAGCAAACGCGGAAGTATTGGTTTTCGATTTAAAAACAACAGTCGATAAACTAAATACTGCTGCTAGGAACGCTATGAGTATAAAAAAAGAAGTGGATGCTACCGAGGAGCAACTCGCAAAAGCGGAAGAAGCAATGAAAGAAATTGGGGAAGCCATTAATATTCTATCGAATGAACATAGTGCTAAAGCAGCAATGCTCGACCGACTGGTACGTACACTGCCTGAAAATCTTCGTTCATTAATGGAGTATGAACATAGCCTTAAGGAAGCTAAGTCAGCCTACCAAAAAATGATGGATGAACTAGAGAAAGTTCAAAATCAAGCACAGATAACAAAAGAACAGCTTGGAACCGAAATTGGGAAGAAGGAACAGCTACTGAAACAGCTCGAAGAAAGAATGCGAGAACTCAAAGTGGAGCGGCAGCAGTTCAAAGAAAATATGATTTCACAGGGTTTTGAAACCTATCAGAGCTATCATGCCTCTAAGGTTTCTTCAGAGAAAATTGCCGAACTGGAATCTAAAACTAGAGCTTACCGAGAAGAATGGAGATCCGTTAGCGATCAAGTGGACAACCTGGAAAAATTGCTTAAGGGCATTCCATCCCCTAACATTGAAAAAATAAGGGAAGAACTGAATAACAAGGACAAAGAAAGAAAGCTGCTTGATGAAGAGTGTAAGCTGTTAGCTTTTAAAAAGCAAAATAATGAAAGTATTGTCTTTGCTGTAGAAGAGCTCAATGGGAAAATACATGGACTAGAGGAGCAATATCGATTGATTGGCCATCTTGCTGATATTTCAAGGGGACAAAATACGTATAAAATCACTTTTGAACGGTATGTGCTTGCCTCTTTCCTTGATGATATTCTTGCAGAAGCGAACGGGCGGCTGGCAAAAATGACTGGAGGCCGCTATCATTTAATCCGGAAGACAGATCGTTCGAAAGGTAATGTACAAAGCGGCCTAGAGTTGCTCGTATTTGACCAATACACGGGACAAGAGCGCCATGTAAAAACCCTTTCAGGAGGGGAGAGCTTTAAAGCTTCTTTATCACTTGCCCTTGGCCTTGCGGACGTTGTTCAAAGCTATGCAGGGGGAGTTTCGCTTGAAACGATGTTTATAGATGAAGGATTCGGTACACTTGATCCAGAGTCGCTTGACCAGGCTATCGAGTCTCTAATTGATATCCAAACAAGCGGGCGGCTAGTTGGCATCATTTCTCACGTTCCCGAGTTAAAGGAAAGAATTGACGCAAGGCTCGAGGTCATATCCACACAAGCAGGAAGTCGAACAGAGTTTGTCCTAACTAACATTTAATAGAGTGCAGGGAGAAAGTAAATGGATTTTCAAGTGCAGTTTTTGTCATTTTATCTCGTAACAGTGGATGGGAAAGGCGAGCAGGCAGATAAGCGCTGCAAACACTTTCAAACATTGACGGAAGAAGAATACGAGGATAGCTCGCTGAAAGATTTTCTTAATGGGGAATTTACGAAAATCATGAAAAGGAAAGCAGAACGCCATCCTAAGACAGAAGATGTTCCCACAAAAATCGGATATTTTATTGTGGAAGAGGGGCATGATTTAAGCTCCAATCCAAACTACAACTTATTTTCAAAAGCAAGAAGGGCTGAATCCAAAGAGTCTTTTATGGAAGAAAGCCAAAAGTTTGCGAAAGCGTATATCGAAACGAGCGCAGTGAGAGGGGGAGTGTTCATTGTTGCTCGTTCAAAACTTCGGAAGTATTTTGATGATTCCTTTATCTTCATATTAAAATGTGACTTTGAACCTAAAGTTGCCGCCATTTCCGATGAATCTACCTTAATTCGCAATGTAGAAATGGCAATTACCACAAAAGGAATGAAGTCGATTGTATATCCTTTCATGCCAGAAGAAGGGATGATAGAGGACCGGGAATTAAAGATCAATCAAGCTTCCCATTCTCGTTACTTTGAAGATTTCCTGAAATATGTTGAATTCAGGGAATCTATGCCTGAAATTGTAAAGACTCAAGTGATAGAGATGGTTCGGCATCAAATGGAAGACATGTATGAACCAGAGAGTGATGAAAGAAACGAATTGGAAAATTCAATGGAAATATGGGCAGCTAGTGAAAAAAGAGAGCTGCAGGAACGATTTGAGCCTGAGCAGGTAATGGAAGCGGCAGCTCAGATAATGGAGCATGCTCCTGAATTGGACTTGAAAATGAAGTTGGACCACGTTTCTGTGAAGGGGCTTCTATCCGATTTTGGGGAAAGCATCCATTTAGCAAAGGCAGAGGGAAAGTATATCCTTATGATAGAAAGCGATTCGGTTGTATTTGAAAAAGGATTCTCTCCTGTCGAATTCGTGAAGCCAGTGGAAGTAGAAACAGTGATGGAAAGAATAAGAGATAGAAAGTAAAAGGGAGCAGCGGCGCTGCTTCCTTTTTTAACTTAATTCTGATACTGTGACAAACTCATAACCTTCTGTTTTAAGGAATTCAAGTACTTTTTCCAGCGCTGATGCTGTTGTTGGATGGATATCGTGCATTAAAATAATTGAATTATTTTGGGTATTAGCCTTAACAATTGATAGGATTTGCTCAGGGTTTTTCGATTTCCAGTCAAGCGTATCGACTGTCCAAAGAACAGGTTCTCCGCCAGCTGAATTCTTTACCTGGTCATTTACAGCTCCATACGGAGGACGGTAGACCGTTGAAGGCGTTCCTGTTGCTGCTGCAATTGCATTGTTTGTCTTTTGAATTTCATCTTGAACTTCAATGGGAGCAAGTGTAGTCATATCTCTATGGTCCCAAGTATGGTTTCCTAGTTGATGACCTTCTTGTGCGATTTGTTTGGCTATATCAGGGTAAAAGTCCACACGGCTTCCAAGCATGAAAAAGGTTGCCTTTGCATCATACATCTTCAACATTTCTAAAATTTTTGGAGTATTGACTGGGTGGGGTCCATCATCGAAAGTCAGGGCCACTTTTTTGGCGGGCTGTTTTGTTGCACTATCCTGAATGTGTTGATTATCTTTAAGGTTGTTTTGTTCGTTTTCTTTTCTTCCAGGCGGCTGTTTAGCACTGTTAGGCTTCGGTTCGTCTTTTACTTTTAGCCTGTTCTTCCACTCTTTCCCCAATAATTCGCATACCTCTCCCCACGTTACCGTTATTTCCGGCATACCTGCAGCTCCTGCGGTGACAAGGTATTTTCCAAATTTGAAATGAATGCCTTTATCCGTTAAATACATATTGGAAATATCATTGTTTTGAACGATATGCTCGTAAAGAGCCTCATCAAAATAGTAACCGCGTATTTCTATTGAGCTTCTAAACTGTCTGTCCAGAATTTGAAATAGCTGCTTTTTGTTTTCTTTAAAATTAGTGAACAATAACTTTTGGTCAATGAACTTGCCTTCTCTTGTATCTACAATAAAAACTTTGGTGTTGCTATGTCCATTCGCACCATTGATAAAGCTTTCCTCAGTAAAAACAATAGAATATAAATCTTCGCAACCTTTAAATATTTCAAATGATAATAATAATGTGGCAGGAGTTTTCTTTAGTCTTTTCGGATTTTCTATTTCAACGTCATGATCGAATGTATTTTGAACATCGATAATATATTTTTCTATCTTTTTATTTAAGCTGTCCTTTTGAAATACTGGAAAGTGGACGGCGCTATGGAAAGTATCTTCATCCCGAATATTTGATTTGATGTCCACTCCTTCATACTTAGAGTGTTCAAGAGTGGTATTATTGATTTTTCCCGCTGCTGTTTTTTCTGCCAGATTGAACTTGATGAGGTAAATCAATCCTATTGCTAAAAGTACCAGTACTAAAGTCAGTGTTGTATACTTCGATGGTTTCATGCTATCATCCTTCATTTTCTATTGAATGGGGTTTCCATTCCAATTCTAAATCGGACTGGAAAAGCTCCGTACCTTAAAGGGTTTACTTTTTTATTTTCATATCTTCAAAAAATAGAGGAGGGAAAAATGCATTTATACTGGTAAAATATACTCCCTCTAAATATCGGGTATTTTTACCGATTTTTTAGCAGTTTAAGAAAGTTTCTGTAAGGATATGATGCTTTCTTGAACTCCTGACCATTAAGCGATAAAGTAGGAAAAGAAGAGAATTTAAAGTAGGTGGCTACAGGGTGAAACGATATTTTACCATTGGAATGGCTGGACATATTGATCATGGAAAGACTTCGCTTACAAAAGCATTGACTAATGTGGACACAGATCGGTTGAAAGAGGAAAAAGAACGGCAAATATCAATAGAACCAGGTTTTGCTCCTCTTTACGAAGATGATGATGTTCAAATATCTGTTGTTGACGTACCAGGACACGAGCGTTTTATCCGACAAATGATTGCCGGTGTAGCTGGAATTGATTTAGTAGTCCTTGTTGTGGCTGCAGATGAGGGCGTCATGCCTCAAACAAGAGAACATCTTGATATCTTAGGATTCCTTGGCATTGAATCAGGCATTATTGCAATCACGAAGATTGATCGTGTTGAAGAGGAGTTTATTGAGCTCGTTAAGGATGATATTCTGGCGGAGCTAGAAGGAAGCGTGTTTCAGGATGCCCCTTTCTTGCTTGTCGATTCCATTAAAAAAAAGGGGACAGAGGAACTAAAACAAACGATCGTCACTATGTTGAAGTCTCGGGAAATGCGGGATTTCAGAGGAGCATTCCGGCTTCCGGTTGACCAGGTATTTACTGTGAAGGGACAGGGAACGGTTGTAAGGGGGACAGTTTTCGAAGGTTCTGTGGAGGAAGGGAAGATGTTGAGGGTCATGCCGCGGAATCTGGAGGTGAAGGCAAGGCAGCTTCAGGTACATCACAAAGCAGCAAACATTGCTTTTGCAGGCCAACGTGTTGCAATTAACATAGCCGGGGCTTCAAAAGAAGAACTAAAACGAGGCGATGTCCTAGTATCCTCGGATAGATTTATTGTTACAAGAACGATTGATGTTGCTATTGTAACGGCTGGTGATCTCGAGTATCTCGTCAAGCAGAGAACTCCTGTCAAATGCCATATTGGAACAGCAGAAGTAATGGGCAGGATTGTCTTTTTTGATAGAAATGAGCTCAAGGAGAATACAGAAGAAATTCTCTGCCAGCTAAGACTCGACGAAGAAATTGTTACGAAGCGCGGGGACCGGTTTATTATCAGAAGACCAAGTCCTCAAGAGACAATTGGCGGCGGCTGGGTAATAGACCCGCGTGGTAACAAGTACAGATATGGAGAAAAGACAATCAAAGAGCTTCAAAAAAAGAAGGTTGGCACTCCACCCGAACGGATAGCTGCAGCGCTATTTGAAGGCAAGATACTATCCTTGGCCCAATTGAGTAAGCGAACTGCATTGGATGAAGGTATCTTAAAAGATTATCTCGGAAGTGAAACAATCGTTAAAGTCAACAGCAAGGAATTTACGATTAGAAGTCTTGTTGATGCCATGAAAGATGATCTTGAGGATAGGCTAGATGAATTTCACCGCCATAATCCGATGCGCAAGGGAGTGAATAAGGCAGAGCTCTTACAACCGTTGCAGGAAATGTTCCCGCGTACTCTTCTAGAATTTGTATTGGAAGAAGGATTGAGTGAGGGACTTTTTAACCGGGAAGGGCAATTTGTCAAACTTTTATCTTTCCAACCTCATGTCCCGAAAAATTGGGAGAAACGGACAGAAGGTATGTTAACAGCTCTTCAACATGACGGTTTGCATGTCCGCTATCTTTCGGATTATATCAAGGATGCTGGTATACCAGAGCATATTGCTGGTGAGCTAAAAAAGTTTCTGGAAGAGAGTCGCATGATTGTTCCTCTTGATCAGCAGTACTACTGGCATTCAGAGTTATTTGACAGCACTGTTGAAAAATTGAATCGTGGAACCGGGACAGAATTTGAGGTTGGCGATGCAAAAGCTATCTTAGGGTTATCCCGAAAGTATCTCATTCCGCTCCTTGAAAGATTAGACAGCTTGAACTATACAAAAAGAGCTGGAAATAAGAGAATTTGGCTTCCAAATCCTTTAAGACGCTAGCTTTATTGAGGCAACAGAAAAAATTGTAGATTAGATGAAACTTTCTTTCTGCCTACAACAAAAAAGTCATGCTTCCATCCGACTTGGATGGAAGCATGACTTTTTCAGCGGCATCCTTGAATGTACTTTGTGTTAGCAAAAGAATTGCAAAACACACGCCTATGATTATTAATGTTGAATTTCTTTATAGCGAGCACATATCTCATTCGATTTTTCACAAAGCTTCAATTCTACATCCGTGTCGTCGAAGAACCACTGATCGTTTGTTTCTACAAAAAAGGTGACACCATTTTGCTCCTGCTGTATGGATGGATTTGCTGGTTCTTCTATCGAGAAAGCAAGGCTGTATCCTTTGTTTTTTTCACCAAAGCCTGCGTATTGTGGATATAGTCGGATTGTATATGGTTTCTGGGCATCAAATTCCCGTTCGAACCAACCTAAAGCTCTGTCATCGATAGTTATCATTTCCATGCACCATCCTTCAACCTATTTTTATAGTAAAACATCATAGCAGAAAGCTTTTTCCCTTGACTTCTTTCTCATAGCTTGAGCCCTTGCTTTTTGTTGCGTTCATTTCGACAAGCCAACATTTATTGTACTTATAAATTCATTATAAAATTGTTGAAGGAATGCAAATGTAAGTATTGTTACAAATAATCTACAATCTAAAAGTAAAATTTTTCTCTCTGTATATATATTCCATATAGCTCGCATAATAATGTCATTATTGTTATGGGGGAGATATGTTTGCCGGAATATACCAGTATAGTCGTTCGTTCTTTCATATTTTTATTTCTGCTTTTTGTCATAACAAAGCTTGTAGGGAAAAAACAGCTTGCAGAGCTTTCATTTTTTGAATACGCATCTGGAATAACAATTGGAAGTATTGCAGGGGAAGTAATAATGGGGCTTGAAAATAATATTATGCACGGAGTTTCGGCAATAATTATATTTGGAGTATTGACTTACCTCGTGGATGTATTGTCGATTAAAAGTAAGAGTTTTCGTGATACCGTGGAGGGAAAAGCAACCATACTGATTAAAGGGGGAAAAGTATTAGAAGAGAATTTAAGAAAAGAAAAATACTCGATTGATGAATTATCTTCGCTTCTTAGAAAAAAAGGAGTATTTGATTATGGAGATGTAGAATTGGCGGTTCTGGAGCCGAAAGGAGATTTGAGTGTCTTGCTAAAACGCAATAAACAGCCGTTAACCCCCGGTGATTTTAATATGCACTTAGAGAAGGAAAAGGAAACCCATATCATTATCATGGACGGTTATATTCTTGATGGCCCGCTAATGGATGCTGGTAGGAGTAAGAAATGGGTTTACGATAAACTCGGAAAAAAGGGGATCAGTGTAAAAGATGTGTTTATAGGTCAAGTTGATAATGAAGGAAAAATGGAGATTGACCTATATGATGATGGAGAGAGAAAGCAAGGTCAAGAAAAAGGTAAACATTAAGATTGCATTACACTAATATTACATAAAAATTTCAAATATGAAGAAAAAAGCTGGAATCCCTTATTTATCAATAGTATAGCCATTTTCTTCAAGAGAAGCTTTGATATGTTGATGGTAAAATGTGGTGGATAAGCCACTTTTTTTATATACCATGGAGGCAACTGAAGCGATAGTATTGTTCTGTAATACTATTAAGGAGTTGCTATCATGAAAAAACATCTAGTAACGGCTGCTGCTATTGCAGGGGTATTGATCACTAGCTTTAACGGGACGGCAAGTGCCCATGAACAGATTCATACTGTTAAAAACGGAGAAACATTATGGAGTCTTTCCAGATTATACAGTACAACGGTAGAAAACCTAAAGCAATGGAATAGGCTCAGCTCTTCTGCCATTTATGTCAATCAAAAATTGACAACGATTGCTCCTCATTCTCACACAGGCACCCAACAACAGGGAGCATCTACATCTACGGCTTACACAGTAAAAAGTGGTGATTCACTATGGAATATTGCTAGAAATTATTCTATGACTGTCAGCCAATTAAAGGCGCTGAATAATCTATCATCCGATACCATTTATCCTGGACAAACTTTAAAGGTTAGTGGAAATGTGACGGCAACGCCATCCTCGCCCGCTCCATCTTCTTCCAAAGTAAATTCACTAGTGTTAGAAGCAAAAAAATATATCGGTGTTCCATATGTATGGGGAGGAAGTACACCTTCCGGCTTCGACTGCAGCGGATATTTGCAATATGTTTATAGCAAAGTAGGAGTTTTCATTCCTCGAACTGTTGCAACCATTTGGAATGCAACAACAAGAGTATCTTCACCAAGCGTTGGGGATATCGTATTCTACGAAACTTATAAAACTGGTCCTTCGCATGCAGGGATTTATCTGGGTAACAATAAGTTTATTCATGCTGGCTCTTCGCGCGGAGTCGAAATCAGTGATATGGGCAACAGCTATTGGAAGGCACGCTATCTTGGTGCAAAGGCGGCATTGTAAGTAAGATATTTGAAGGGATTTAGCTCTCATTACTCTATTAAATATGAATAGAGCCCTAAAATTTGATAACTGAATGCTCTTTGACATATAATTCTATTAAGCGATTGCATTCATATATGCACGCTTTTTTCTTTATTAGGTAAGATGTCTGTAAATGCTCAGCAACTGGGTTGATCGTAGAAATAAAAGAGTTGGAGGCAAAAGAACAGTGAGAATTCCAATATTGAAGATTAAAGAATATTTATTGGTATCGATCCAGGTGGAACTTGATGATCAGACTGTTCTTGAATTTCAGGAAGATTTGCTGAACAAGATTGCAGAAACAGATGCTAGAGGCGTTGTCATTGATTTGACGTCTGTTGATATGGTTGATTCTTTTATTGCTAAAGTGTTAGGAGACGTCGTGACAATGACTAGTTTGATGGGGTCTGTAACAGTCCTAAGCGGTATTCAGCCTTCTGTAGCCATCACGCTGATTGAGCTTGGTATCACTCTTGATAATGTGCACACAGCTATGGATCTTGACCAAGGCATTCTTATTTTGAATCGTTTATTAGAGGGCTGATGTATGGGCGAAACGATACGGATTGTCATTAATAATGAGATTGACATAGTAGTTGCACGCCAAAAGGGAAGAGAGTTATCAAAAGCAGTCCATTTTGGCATTGTGGACCAGTCGAGAATTACAACCGCGATTTCGGAGCTTGCCAGAAATATTTATCTGTACGCTAGCCATGGGGAAATAAGGCTGTCAATCAAGGAAGAGAACAGGAAGAAAGGTCTCGAGATTATTGCAGAGGATAAGGGACCGGGGATTGATGATATAAGGAAGGCGCTTGAAGATGGCTATACCACCTCAAATGGACTTGGTGCAGGTCTTCCCGGTGTCAAACGGTTAATGGATACCTTTAGTATTGAATCAGTTCCTGGAGAAGGAACAAAAATAACTGCATTAAAATGGACAAAATAAAAGGCTGATGGAGGAATTCCTCTATCAGCCTTTTACATATCCACCCATTGTCTTCGTACTTGCTCCCGTGCAATGTTAATAATTTCATCTTCTGTCGCCTCTGTTGAGGCAATAACATTTGTGATATATTTTTGCCCTCCAAGGTCAATACTTACAGTGAATTCTCTCATTTTTTCCTTCCTTCTTTCATGTTGTTCATTTGGTCACAAGGGGTTAGTAATTACGTGATATATATATACCAATAACCTAATAGTTTTAAACCCTGAAGAAAAGCTAAGTTGAGTTTGCAATAAAACAATGTACTGATGATAAATACAAGCAACAAATATTCGAAGAACCCCTGGTCTAGGTCCATGATTTTGAGTAACTTTCCCAAATTCGACAAATTGCTACAATCCGGAATGATATTATATGGAAAGCTTATTTATGCCATCTATACAAGGTTCAATAGCAAGTATTTTTGAAACCAGACGGCTATAAATCCTTCCGGCAGCTTGATTTGAATAAAATAGACAAATGTGTTTACGTTCTTCAGTGAAACCAGCAATGAGGGTCTCAAGCATATCTAAAGAAACTCTTTATGAGAGGCGAAAGTCTTGATGTCCCCGGGAATGAAATAAACAATATTTCGCTATTTTAAAATGCTAATCTATCTTTTTTTCTCTTAAACATGGAAAGTTATTCCTCTATGAAAATAGTCTGAAAGTCGGAAGGGTTTTCCCAAACTAATTCAATAAGCTAGTGATTGCGGAATTTCGAAAATTATAATTATAATAAAAATGCAGCAACCGATGCTGCTAAACTTTTGGAAGAGGTGAAGGGTTTGAGGAGAAGAAAGGTATTAAATAGTGCACTACTAGGCGTCATGTTGTCAGCATCTGTTTTTACAACAAGTGCATTTGGACAGGAACAGGAGCAGGTAAATCAGGATAGCAGCTATCGAGTGCTAATCAAAGGGGAAAAAGCTGCTAAGTCTATGGCTCAGAAGAATTATGGAAAACGCTGGGACTTTGGTGGGGAAGGCTTTACGACTACTGTGAATGCTAAGCAATACCTAGCATTAAAGAAAAACAAAAATTTAAAAATAGAAACTATTAAAGAAGTTAGCCTAGATCCTGTTATCCAAAGAAAGAAAGTAATCACAAAACCGAAGGCAGCACCTTCCGACCAAACACCATGGGGAATTGCCGCCATCTATAATGACCAGAATATTACCTCTACATCCGGAGGAGATGGTATCAAGGTTGCCGTGTTGGATACAGGGGTAAACCGCAATCATCCTGATCTTGTAGGAAATATGGAACAATGTAAGGACTTCACTCAGACAAGCGCTCCTATCGTTAACGGCTCTTGCGTTGACCGCCAAGGACATGGAACACACGTATCTGGCACCGTGCTTGCGAATGCTGGAAGTGCAGGAACTGGTATTTATGGAGTAGCACCTCAATCAGAACTTTGGGCTTACAAAGTATTGAATGATAATGGCTCCGGTTATCCTGATGATATTGCGGCAGCAATTCGCCATGTTGCTGATGAAGCAGCACGTACTGGCACAAAGGCTGTTATCAATATGTCACTCGGTTCCGATGCGAAAGATACTATGATTGCTAGTGCAGTAGATTATGCTTACAATAAAGGCGTGTTAGTCATTTCTGCAGCAGGAAACAGCGGACCAAGTGCAAATACGATTGGATACCCTGGTGCACTTGTCAATTCAGTTGCGGTAGCTTCACTAGATAATTCTATTGTCAATGGCACACATAGTGTTTCAGACTTTTCATCCAGAGGAAATCCAAATACGGATGGAGATTATATCATTCAGGAAAAAGATGTTGAGCTTTCAGGCCCTGGTGGTGACATCTATTCAACATCTGTTACTGGCGGCTATACAACGATGAGCGGAACTTCCATGGCCACGCCACATATTGCAGGTCTTGCTGCTAAGATTTGGTCTTCAAACAAATCTTTGACAAATGTTCAGATGCGTGCTGAGCTGCAAAAACGTGCGAAGCTATATGATATTAAAGGTGGCACAGGAGCAGGAACTGGTGATGATTATGCTTCTGGTTTTGGATTCCCGAGAGTAAAATAAAATTTCTAGCAGGAAGCAGCCTAAGTATTAAATAGGGCTGCTTTCAGCCTTAATATTAAGAAAAAATTGAAAAATTAGAAAAACAGGACTTTTTTACTGTTTACCTTCCTGAAAAAAATGTTACATTTATAAGAAACGGCAGGTGAACACATTTGGAATTCGGTCCGCTAATTAAATATTATAGGACACAGCATGGCTTGACACAAAAGGAACTGGCGGCAGGGATTTGTTCTGTGCCACATCTCAGCAAAATAGAAGGAAATTCCAAGGAAGCGAACCAAGAAACGCTAAAACTTCTTCTTGAGCGTCTTGGAATCGACCAAGAAGAAATTCAGGGGCACGAAGGCCAAATAAAAGAGCAACTTACAGAGCTGAATGAACTTATTGATTATCATTTGAAAGAAGAAGCCTCAGAGCTTATGGAAAAGATGAAAGAAATGGAAAATGTCATTCCGTTTTCATCATCCCTATACTTATATGAACTTACAAAGCTAAGATACTTCATTTTTACCGAGCAGCTTGAAGAGGCACAGCAACAAAAAGAAATGCTTAATAAACAAAAGAAAAATTTTTCCCAACATGAAAATAGTTTATTTCGCTACTTGAATGCAGTATTATTATTAAAAAAAGGAAATAATCAGAAAGCCGAAGAATTATTAGAAGATCTTCTAAATTGCTGGAACGATGTAGTTGATAGAGGAGAACTATATTATCATTTAACTCTTACAAAAACATCATCGGATAAAGTTGGATATGCTATATTCTTTGGAAATCAGGCAATACAATCTTTCAAAAATAGTCATAACTTCATCAGGATCTTACATACACTAATGGTAATGGCATTAAATTACACACATTCAAAAATATATCAAGAGGCTTTAAATTGCTATCAGCATTTAATTAGAAATCTTTCTTTATTGGATAATACAATGATGAAAGCTACTGTTTATCAAAATATGGGTTATCTGCAAGAAAGAATGAATGAAGTTAGTAAGGCAAAGATCTATTATCGAAAGAGCCTCGAGCTTCAAGAACCCAACAGTTACAATTATTTAATAGCCCTATTTTCAATAGGAGAAACGGAGTTTTACCTTGATGAAAGTACAGCGAAACAGACTTTTATCAAAGTGCGTGAACTAGCTAAAAAGCTTGAAATTAAAAGATACCAGATTCTTGCTACCTACTATTTGTTAGCAATTGAGTCGCCAGAAAAATCGGTTGAGTATCTAGAGACAAAGGTTTTACCAGCAGTCGATGGTTATAATGTATATACCGTTGACCAATCCAAATTTTATAAGCTGCTTTATGATCATTACCGAAACATCGGAAATGCTGAAAAAGCAGTCTTATATTTAGAAAAACTGACTAAGGGGGAGGAAGAAAGATGAACAAAACAATTCAAACTGCAATGGTGCCAATTCAGCCTCCAATTTAAGAGGGAACAGTTTCAAAAAAAGACCCAGCCTTTAGGGGTCTTTTTTTTTATGCAAAATTTTCCATTATACCCCCTAAATAAGTCAGATCCTACGAATGGTATAGTGTACTGGCATTATATGAAAAAGTGAGGTAAAGGGGAGGGCCAGCAATGTTGTTATTGTGCATGGAGGAGATTGAAGAGTTGCTGGAAGCTACAGAGGAGATGGAGATGGAGATGGAGATGGAGAAGGATAAGCATACTGTTGTAATGAAAAACATTGAAATCGACCAGCTCTTAGAAGCTACTCGTCACTGGTAATGCTTTCCGTCAAGTTTATTAAATTTACTTCAAGGGTATTCATTACTACTGCAGCTTGTTTTTTTCGGCAGCCGTGAATATGATTGTTGGGAAAATTTTTAAAAGGCTGCCATGAGTTTAGTTAGTCCGTTTGTTGTCATGTCGTGTGGATTTAAACAATCACAAAGGGGTTAACTTATGGCAGAGGTCAAAGAAATAACTATCTTCAGGGAGGAGCTAGGCCGACTTCTCCATGATTACGAAAGATGCAGTGACAAATCTGTAAAAAATCTAATTAAAGAAGACATCTTACTAATTAGGGCAGCGATGATCATTGTCGCCTATTGTCCATGAAATTGCCGCTTCTCTTGAAGCGGATTTCTTTCGAAAAAAGTCTGGAGATCATCCATGGTCTCCAGACTTTGTCACTTCAATATATACAATATGGTGCCCATCAATCTCTTTTACTTTAAAAATGTAGCCTTCCTCCCGTATCTCATCATTTAATTTAACATCGTATTGATGCGATAAAAACCAACCGCCAATTGTATCGACCTCGTCCTCATTTAGATGAATACCCAAGAGGTCGTTTACATCCTCCATTAATACTCGTCCACTAAGTAAATAGTGGCAATTGCCAAGCTTGCGAATTTCAGAAACCTCATCAGCATCAAATTCATCACGAATTTCTCCGACAATCTCTTCTAATATGTCCTCAACAGTAACAAGACCTGCAGTACCACCATATTCATCAATCAAGATTGCCATGTGGGTACGCTCTCGCTGCATTTTCAACAAAAGGTCATGTATTGGTATCGTTTCGATTACCCTAATGACCGGCTTGATTAGCTGGGAAAGTTCTTCCGTATTCTTAGGTCTATGTTTGCTGATTGATGCAACAAGTATATCCTTAATATTCATCATGCCAAGGACGTTATCCTTATCACCGCAAACCACTGGATATCTTGTATATTGTTCTTCCTGAATTATTGCAAGGATATCCTCAAGCGTATCCTCAATTGAAATTGTTACAATTTCTGTCCGTGGGACCATAATTTCCTTGGCAATTCTATTGTCAAATTCAAAAATATTATTTACATAAGTCAGTTCTGATTTGTTAATTTCTCCGCTCTCATAGCTTTCGGATAATATGATTCGAAGCTCCTCCTCCGAGTGTGCTATTTCATGCTCAGAAGCAGGCTTTAAGCCAAAAAGGTTTGTAACCCCACGTGCTGAAGTATTAAGAAGCCAGATAAACGGATAGGCAATTTTATAAAACCATATGATCGGTTTTGCGAGCAAAAGGGTCATTGCTTCGGTCTTTTGAATGGCAACTGTTTTAGGAGCCAGTTCCCCTACAACAACATGAAGGAAGGTAACGATAGCAAAAGCCAGTATAAACGATAAAATGTCCTCAACCGAGTTGTTCAAATGCAAACTTTTGAACAGCGGGTGAAACAAATATTCAAAAGTAGGTTCCCCAAGCCAACCTAGGCCAAGAGAAGTAATGGTGATACCAAGCTGGCAAGCGGATAAGTATTCATCCAAATGGGTAATGACGGTTTTTACAGCAATCGCATTTCTGTTTCCTTCTTCAATCAGTTGATCAATTCTAGATGTCCTTACTTTAACAATTGAAAACTCGGTTGCAACGAAAAATGCTGTTAATGCAATCAATAAAAAGACAAGGATTAAGTTTAAAATCTCCAAATTATCGCCTTATAGTAAGGCTTACACCTCCTGTGCAATAGTGCCATTCATATTATTTTCCTGTTATTTGTTGAGAACCAGGATTTCCTCCATCATCTAGCACTCCACGCTTACAAGGTGAAGGTCTTATCTTAGTATAATACTTTGCTTATTGCTGGACAAACAACCTAAGTGAAAGAGGATGGTATTGAGATTATTCCCTCTGATAGACCGAGAAAACACAACAAGTTTCAAAACATCAAAAAAAAGAAAAAAATCTTGCCGGATTAACGGCAAGATAAGAGTTAGATCCATTTATTAGGCGAAAAGAGCGTCAATTGGCTGGGACTGATGAACGATCTCTTCTACTTCATCACCTTCCAATGTCTCTTTTTTCAGCAGCGCTTCGACAAGTTCACGGAACTGAATTTCGTGTGAACGGATAATTAGTTCAGACTTATCGAGTGCTTCATGGAACAATTCCTGCATCTTGGCTTCCTTGTCACTCTTATTGAATGTCAGAGTAAAGCCGTCCTGAAGTAGACCAGTATCAACCATTCTTTCTATAATTTCTTTTGCCTGCTGCACATCACCACTGACGCCGATGCTATGTTCACCTAAAATCAATCGCTCTGCTACACCACCAGCAAGAATCATAGCAACCCGATCCAATAAGTCACTTGTGGTAGAAAGTTGAAGTTCTTTCGGAATCGGAGCTACATATCCAAGTGCTTGTCCCCGAGGAATGATGGTTGCTTTTCTGACAGAGCCTGGCTTGGTTACAGATGATACGAGCGCATGGCCAGCTTCATGGATGGCCACTCTACGCTTTGTTTCCAAATCTTGAAGGGGACGGTTTGAATTGCCAAGAATGGTGCGGTCAAGCGCATAGTCTATGTCACTATTAGTAATAATATCTTGGCCATTCCGAAGTGCCCTGCGGCTAGCAGTATCAAATAAAGAACTCAGTTCTGCCCCGGAAAAGCCTGATGTGCTCTCTGCTAAATGATCAAGAGAATCAAGGACATCCTCTGCAATATTTTTCCCTTTAACATGAATAGAGATAATTTCCTGTCGCCCCTTCATATCAGGAAGCGGAACTTGAAAGCTGAAGTCAATTCGGCCTGGTCGAAGGAAGGCATCATCAAGCATATCGCGTCTATTGGTAGCTGCAATGAAAAGAATACCGTCATTTGTGTGTCCACCATCGAGCTGTACAAGCAGTTCAGTCAGTGTCTTTTCCGCTTCCTCGCCGCCATGCGGTTTTCTTTTACCCGCTAGGGCATCAACCTCATCAATAAAGATTACTGCGGGTGTCTGTTTCCTGGCATTTTGGAACAAGCTCCGGACACGCGCAGCTCCGACACCAATGAACATTTCATTGAATGCAGATCCGCTTGCCGAAAAGAAGTTTGCATTGAGTTCATGTGCAATTGCTTGTGCTAGCAGGGTTTTACCAGTTCCAGGAGGACCGTAAAGAAGTATGCCCTTTGGCGGTTTAATGCCCATTCTTGAAGAGCGTTCTTTGTCTTTAAGAATGGATAAAGTTTGAAGAATTTCTTCTTTCATCTCTTCCTGCAATCCCCCGACATCATTTAGCGTAATATCGGGAAGGGGGACAGGCTTTGCAATACCTGACTTCATTTTACCTGCCGTCCCTACTCCACCAGATTTTCTTTGGATCACAATTGCTGTAGCGGCCATTAATACAAGCACACCGGCAACTATCCATGTACCATACATGCTTCCATTAGAATATTTATAGTTAACATTGTTATTTGCGACAAGTTTTTCTACCATTGTATTTTCGGGAGGAACCTGGGAAACATAGGAGATCCTGTCTTTAGTTTCTAAAACGAGCGTTCCATCATTCTTTTCAGTCAGTGTTGCGGGACTCCCGTTGAGTTGTTCAATCTTATTTGCCATAGTTGAGAAAGGGACGGATATTTCCTGGCTGGAGGTTCTGAAAAACCAAACTGTTGTAGCAATGATGACAATCGCAGCCAGAATTAGCAAGGGGACAAATTTCACGAGACGTTTGGAAGTATTGGAATTCACATTACCCATCTCCTTATTAAATCTACTTCCCATTATAAGTAATAAAGTCAAGTTATAAATAGGAATATCGGAAAAAACGGGTGGTAAATTAATGAAAATCTCTTTTACATGTTTAAAATGGAAAAAAGCTCTCCAGAAAGGCCGGAGAGCTTGGGTTTTATTGATTATCTTAAAAAGAAAGCCTTGACACAAAACTGTCAATCATTATCGGTATGTGTTATAGTCTCAATTTCTTTGTTGAGTTTTGTAAGGTAATCTTTCAAGGCATCTTTCGAATTTTCTCTTCGGAAGGCGAAGTCTACATTTGTTTTCAAAAACCTAACTTATCACCGGCTTATCACAGGAAGAAAAGCGGAATAGAACGTGCAAACTTAGCAAACCTTATTAGTAACGAGCTTTCCCGAAGGATTAAGGGGGTGTAAAGATGGTTTCACTTGGACAGAAACAAGAAAAATGGTGGATTACAGGGGCAATGGCTCTTCTCTTACTGTATCTTTCGCCGTTATTGATTCTTGGAGAAAATGCCCATATCAGGGTACATGACAATCTAGATTCTAACCTTGCCTGGTATAAGGTTCTTGCTAACAGCGGTGAGTTGATGGGAGATGTGAATGCGCGCATCCCTCAAATTATAAATGGCGAGCTTCAAAGAAATGCATTTGGAACTGAGTTTTCTCTTATCGTTTGGCTTTACACCTTATTCCCAACAATGACTGCTTATTTCTTAAGTCAGGCAATCACTAGGCTTTTTGCTTTTTTAGGTATGTACCTGTTATTGAAAAAGCACTTCCTAAAAAGTAAAGAAGCTTTACCAATTATCATATTGACATCGCTAGCTTTTTCTCTGACACCTTTCTGGCCTTCCGGAATGCTAAGCACTCTAGGTATGCCGCTGGCACTTTGGGCTTTTCTTAATATAAGGAATAAAGTAGGAAGCTGGAAAGAATATGCCGCATTAACACTGCTCCCTTTTTATTCAAGCATTGTCCTTGGATTCTTCTTTTTTCTTGCTGCAATGGGGATACTTTGGGTAGTGGATGTTGTAAGGGGGAAAGGATGGAATTGGAGTTTTTTGTTTTCTATTGCTTATATGACAGGTGTCTACTTGCTTCTAGATTACCGACTCGTATTCTCCTTCCTATTTGATCATGAACCAAACAGCAGGGATGAATATTTTCATGCCAGATTGGATTTTTTCCATTCTTTAAGGCTCGGGTTAAAAAATTATGTTTTTGGACATACGCATGTTTTGACAATCCATACTCTTATCATTCTACCAATTACATGTATTGCTTTTGTGCTTGTTTGGAAGCGGCATAAATGGAAAGAGGAATATCGGTTTTTAGCATTTTTTTTATTGAATATTGCATTGTCGTTCTGGTATTCTTTCTGGTTCTTCAAAGGCTGGCTTCCACTTACAGAGCGCTTTCATTTTCTGGACACCTTTAATTTTGCCCGATTCCATTTTCTTCGTCCTTTTCTTTTATATGTTCTTTTTGCATTAGCCTTAAAAATCCTATGGAATGAAGGCAGTGGTTGGAAGCGAGTGATCATTCCAATTGCCATTTTGCAAATTATTGTACTGTTCCTTGCAAATGATGAAATTGTGTATCGGAAAAAACCGAGTGTGAAGGAATTTTATGCCGAAGAACAGTTTAAGGAAATACGCGAGTATATTGGTCTTCCACTTGAGGACTATAGAGTGGCAAGTTTTGGTATTCACCCGGCAATCTCTCAATACAATGGTTTTTATACACTGGATACGTATAACAATTTTTATCCATTATCCTATAAAAGTGAGTTTCGAAAAATTATCTCGAAGGAATTGGAGAAAAGTAAGCAGCTTAAGGTTTACTTTGACGATTGGGGAGGGCGCTGTTACCTGTTCAGTTCGGAACTCGGCAAACATTATGCTTTTAAGAAAACTTCTAAAAAAACAGTAAAACATTTAGAATACAATATCGATCAATTCAAAAAGATGGGCGGCCGTTATATCTTTTCAGCATTGCCAATTGAAAATGCACAGGATAACGAGCTGATTCTTGAAAAAGTATTTCACTCTAAAACTTCTGCTTGGAAAATTCATCTCTATAGAGCACTATAGCAACGGAGGAGGCAGCAATGAATATACCAACACTTACAATCGTTATACCTTGCTTTAACGAGGAAGAAATTTTGCAAGTTACAATAAAGGAACTTTCATCTCTTCTTGAAAGGATGATGGAGGATGATCTTATAGCGAATGGAAGCAGGCTGCTGTTCGTTGATGATGGCAGTAAAGACGAGACATGGAGCATCATCTACCGGGAAACAATTAAAGGTGGGTTGGTGAAAGGGCTTAAGCTGGCCAAAAACGCGGGTCATCAAAATGCATTGCTAGCTGGCATTGCTGCAGCGAAAGAAACCTCAGATTGTATTATTACCATTGATGCCGACCTTCAGGATGACATTGCCGTGATCCCTCAATTTATCGAGAAATACAGGGAAGGCTGCGAAATTGTGTATGGGGTCCGATCAAAGCGGGATACGGATACCGTATTCAAACGGACCACCGCCCAATGTTTTTATAAATTTATGAGCATCATGGGTGTCGATTTAGTCTATAACCATGCAGATTTTCGTCTTTTGGGAAAAAGGGCTGTGGAGGAACTTGCTAAGTTTAGCGAGTCAAATATGTTTTTAAGAGGAATTGTACCACTATTAGGTTTCCAGACAAGTCATGTTTATTATGAGCGCAGAGAGCGTTTAGCTGGGGAGACAAAATATCCACTCAAAAAAATGTTATCCTTTGCTTTTGACGGTATCACTTCATTTTCCATTACCCCTATACGGACAGTTCTTTTTCTAGGGATTCTCTCTTTTCTCGGCAGCTTGATATTTGGAGCATACTTTCTCTTTTTGAAGCTTCTTGGACATACGGAAACTGGCTGGACATCCCTTATTCTATCCATATGGTTGATTGGCGGGCTGCAATTGATGGCACTAGGACTTGTGGGAGAATATATCGGTAAAATATACAAAGAAACAAAAGGGCGTCCAAAATTCATTGTAGATTTAGATCTATATAATTTTGCGCGGACTAAAAAAAATGGAGACCAGGAAAATGATGTTTTCCATATCCAAAATACACGTCTTTCTGAAACAAACTAACTCTTTTTTTCGCTTCTGTCTTGTAGGCATTGTCAATACTGCCGCAGGTCTTACAGTAATTCTCACGCTGATTCATTTTGCAGGAGCGCATTATTGGGAGGCTACGATGGCAGGTAACACGGTAGGAACGCTTATTAGCTTCCTCCTCAATCGAGCATTCACCTTCCGGAGCGAAGTGAGTATAACAAATTCATTTCCTCGTTTTTTAGCCCTTACTTTTGCTTGTTTTGCATTCAGCTACAGTTTAAGCAGTATATTGGCACGTATACTGTTTTCACACCTTCATCTGTTTTACTTATCAGAAGATACCTTTGCAGTATTATTAGGTTTAGTTATCTATACACTAATAAATTACAGTGGTCAAAAGCTTTTTGTATTCCCGGAAAAAGGGCAAAATTAAGATGCTATAATAGGCCTCGATTTGAAGGCCTTTTTTTGTTTTGAGGACAAAGGCCTTTCTTTTGGTAATGCTACTGAAACCCTTAAGCTTTCCACTACTGCTTAAAGTAATTAATTACTTTCACTTTTACAAAAAAGTTGAATATGTTAACGAGTGGATATGTAAAAAGGGAGGAATGGAAGTATGTTTTACCATATAAAAGAACTCCAATATAGAGCTAAACCTGATAGGCCGGATCCCCTATTTGCAAAACAATTGCAAGAGGTGTTGGGAGGACAATTTGGAGAGATTTCCGTAGCGCTTCAATATTTGTTTCAAGGCTGGAGCGTACGTGGAAATGGCAAATATAAAGATCTGTTGATGGATACCGGAGCTGAGGAGCTTGCACATATAGAAATGCTCGCGACCATGATTGCCCGGTTACTTGATGGGGCTCCGGTAGGGGATCTAGAGGACGCAGCAAAGGATCCTGTTATTGGTGCTATTCTTGGTGGAATGAATCCGCAGCATGCCATTGTATCTGGATTAGGAGCTATGCCAGCAGATAGTGTCGGAAACAGATGGACAGCGGATTATATAATTGCTAGTGGAAACCTTCTCGCAGATTTTAGAGCTAATTTAAATGCCGAGTCGCAAGGAAGACTTCAGGCAGTAAGGCTATATGAAGCAACATCTGACAGAGGGGTCAAAGACATGCTTTCCTGGCTGATCGCTAGAGACACGATGCATCAAAACCAATGGCTTGCTGCAATCAAGGAACTTGAGGAGAAAGAAAATATCGTTGTTCCAAGCACGTTCCCTCGAAACTTGGAGAAAAGGGAAGTATCTCACGTCCTATTTAATTTTTCAGCAGGCAATGAAAGTGCAGCGGGGAGGTGGGCCAGCGGGTCAAGTATGGATGGCGAAGGGGAGTTCAAATTCGTTGAAAATCCGTTGCCTTTTGCGAAAAAACCGGTCCTTAAACCAGCACCTGCCTATATCCATGATACACCGATTTCAGTTATTAAAGGGGGACCGGTGCCTCCTCCTAACAAAGCCTAATAGAACAAAAAGACGCAAAAGGAGGCGTCTTTTTGTTCTAATGCAGCATGTTCCTTACCAGCGATGGGCTTTGGCATTTCCTTTGGCAATTATTGTATTGAGGGTTACACGCGTCTCGCCGTTGACTTGTGAATTCATGTGCTTCGGCCTTGTCCATGGGTAGTGGAAAAGTTTAGATTGCGGATCTAATTGATCTTTGTAACTCATTTACAATCACCCCTTAGGAAATCGTTGGAACAGCTTGATATTCTGATGAATATCAAGCTTATTATTTGTTTTTTTAGCTAGCATTATTCGGTTTTTATCCAGACAAAAGAACTATTTTTTCGGAAATATATAGACATTTTCGCACTGTCAATATAATATAAATTATGGAAAGGGAGGTTGATTTTTGAAATGGCAAGGGGAAGAAGAAGAAATACTCCAGCATTTACTATGCTTGCATGGATGGGACTAATTTTATTTGCTTGTTTGAATCTTGTAGGCCTTTATACATTGAAAGAACCATTGATGGTAAAAGGTTACTACCTAATGGGAATGGTCGGACTTATCGTTTCTTCATTCACTGTCGCAAAGGTTGTTAGAGACAATGAAGAAGATGAAAGTGAATTCCAAAAACATCATGTTGAGACAAAGTAAAATCTTGCTTTCAGAAAAGGAATGTCAGTATATAAAAAACAGCCCCGCATAATGTTGTGGGGCTGTTTGGCACTTATTCACCTGATAATCCTTTTACTTTTTCCTTTATTTTTTCACCGAGGGCTCCGGCATTTTGTTTAGCCTCATCGAGGGCTTGTTTCCACTTAGGAGCTTCTTTCTTCAATTTCTCTTCTACCTTATCGGCTCTTTCCCTCAGTTTCTTCTCCAGTTCCTTTGCTTTCTCTCTGAATTCTTTTCCATTGTTGTTTTGTTCCTCGTTCTGTTCATTTATGGAAGAGACTTCAAACTCCCGCTTCTCGATATAAGGGGAGGCTTCCTCCATGATTTTGCGGAACAGAGGAACAACATTTTCTGAACTGCTGCTCGATAAGTAATGCTCTCTGTCCGTCTTATCATATCCAAGCCAGACGGATCCTACTAGCTCTGGAGTATAACCGACAAACCACTGGTCCTTTGTACCATCAAGGTCACTGTATGGGAGCTGGGTAGAACCAGTCTTTCCAGCGATTTCAAGCCCGGGAATATTTGCTCTGCTTCCCGTTCCGCTTTCCACAACATTGAGGAGCATGGACGTCATGTCTCTTGAGACCCGCTTAGTAGTTACTTTTACAGCATTTTCTTCGTGTTCTCCAATAATTTTCCCAGTTGGGCCAACAATCTTTGTAATGAGATGGCTATCTTTCCGAATCCCTTCGTTAGGGAAAACAGAGAACGCTTCTGCCATGGTTAGTGGTGATACACCATGATGAAGTCCGCCCAGCGCTAATGCTAAGTTTTCATCCTCTTTTTTAACCGGTATGCCAAAGCGCTTAACTTTTTCGACACCTTTATCGAGCCCGATTTTATCGAGAAGCCAAACAGCAGGGAGATTTAGGGACTTTTCGATTGCCTCATACATTGGCACTTCTCCAAAGTAAGTTCTGGAATAGTTTTGCGGCTCATACTTGCCGAAGGATTGTTGTTTGTCCTCCAGCATGGAAGTTGGTTGATATCCTTCTTCAAGTGCAGCCGTATACACCGCGAGTGGTTTCATTGTTGAGCCAGGCTGTGCTTTCAAGTGAGTCGCACGATTAAAGCCTCGGAAAACATGCTCACCTCGACCGCCAACAAGTGCTCTTACACCGCCTGTATTGGCATCAAGAAGGACGCTTCCGCTTTGAACAAGCTTTCCGCCACGTCCAGCAGGGAACATCCAATCCTGCGAGTACACTCTTTCAAGGCTTGCTTGTAGGTTTTGATCGAGTGCAGTATAAATCTTATATCCCCTCGTGAGAATTTCTTCTTGTGTTAAGCCATATTCATCAATCGCTTCATCAAGCACAGCATCCATATAGTAAGGATATTTGCGGTCGACTAAGCTCCCGCCGCCATCGTTCAGTGCAATGTTTTCATTTACAGCTGTCTCATATTCTGCAGTGCTAATCATCTTATGTTCTTTCATTTTTGCTAGAACTACATTTCGGCGGTCCATAGCGAGGTCGTAGTTCTTGTAAGGGTCAAGCGCTGATGGTGCCTGAAGTAAGGCAGCAAGCACTGCTGCCTCACTGATCGTGACATCCTGAATATCTTTATTAAAATATTTCTTAGATGCATTGCTGATGCCCCACGCACCGCTTCCGAAGTACACTTGGTTTAAGTACATTTCCATAATCTCTTCTTTTGTATACGCTTTTTCGATCTCGACTGCGAGAAACAGTTCCTCTATCTTCCTTTTATAGGATCGCTCCGGGGAAAGGAGAGCGTTCTTTGTCAGCTGTTGCGTAATCGTGCTTCCGCCGCCGGTAATTCTTCCTGCAAAAAGGTTTCCAAAAAACGCCCTGGCAATACCTTTTATATCGAAGCCTTTATGTTGATAAAAGCGTTCGTCTTCAATTGCCACTACTGCATTTGGCACATGCTTTGGCAAATCGTTAAAGGATACTCCGTCCAACCGGTCTGTTGCTACTTTTCCGGCTCTGTCACCATCTTTATCGTAGATAACAGTTGATTGCTTCAGGCCATCTTTCAAGCTTTGGACATCCGTCCTGCTGGCAATAAAGGCAAACCAAAGAATCGTGAGCAGCACTGTGACGAGTCCGACTAGTAAAATAATCTGGGTAAGGTGCTTTCGTTTCCAGAATAGAATGAAACGATCCCATAACTTTCGCATTAATTCCATATTATCTCCCAACTTTTCAGGCGGGGCAGGGAAGTACCACCGCAAATAATGATAATTTAAGAGCTTGTTTGCTCTTTGATTTATTTATTATAAAGGATTATTTTAAAAAGTGGTATCTTATTGTGGTGATTTGGAAGATACCGGAATCGTCATTTACTTTAATAATATTATGTAAATTACGTATTTGTTTGTATATTAAACAATATTCATCAGATAAGCAATCCGTTAATTGGATAGGATGATGTAGTAATAAGTTAGAAAAAAAGCGTTTTTTTTAAAAAAGGGTTTGTCGTTTTTTCTTTTGAGGAGTAAGATGTAATAGGAATAAAAGGGTTTCAAATAAAGGAGTTGATATTGTTGAGTTATTCGTCAGAACCTGAACCCGACAGGAAAGAGGGAGCCAGGGTTATCTTTGAATTGATAAGATTGGATATAGCAAGAATATCAACATTCCAAGGTAAGAAGGCTTCCTCATAGAAGAGAGGAGGTTAAAAGAATGATTGAGATTTTCAAAAGTACGGAACAACGTGACTGGAATGTATTGGACAAAATTGAAAAAGGGTGCTGGGTGAACATGGTGATGCCATCATCCCAGGAAATTGCCAGAATAACGAATGAAACTGGCATTTCGCCAGACTTTATCCGCGACGCACTTGATGATGAAGAAAGACCGCGGATTGAAAAAGATGAAGGTATTGTTTACATTATTGTCGACTATCCTTATTTTACCTATGATGAATCTGGTTTTCCTATTTATGAAACGATTCCGATCGGGATTGTTCTTACACAAGAAGTGATTGTGACAGTTTCTCTAAAGGAGACGCCTATTATTCACACATTTAGGGAAAATAAGGTGAAAGAGTTTTTCACTTTTAAAAAGACGCGATTTGCGCTTCAAATACTTTTTTCCATTTCGTCCTATTATCTTCGTTACTTGAAACAAATTAATAAAAAAACAAATGAAATAGAGCGTCAGCTCCACCAATCCATGAAGAACAAAGAACTATATGCTTTTTTAGCATTGGAGAAGAGCCTTGTATATTTCACGACATCGCTTAAATCCAATAAAGTAGTTTTGGAAAAAATAATGCGATTTAATTATATTCGGATGTATGAGGAAGATAAGGATTTGCTTGAGGACGTTATTATCGAAAATACCCAGGCAATTGATATGTCAGACACTTATAGCTCCATTCTTAGCGGAATGATGGATGCTTTTGCTTCTATCATCTCTAATAATCTGAATATCGTTATGAAGTTTTTGACATCTATTACTATCATTCTGTCTTTCCCTACTATTGTTGCAAGCTTTTATGGGATGAATGTCAAGCTTCCTTTTGCAGATAATCCCTACGCCTTCTTTATGACGATTATTGTTGCAACGTTCATGGCATCATTGACTGCTTTTATTTTTTGGAAGAAGAAATATTTTTAATAGATGCTGAGCAATACGCTGCTAACTTGCTAAAAAACCTCCAGGAACCCTGTTACTGGAGGTTTTTTTTATTCCACTGCAGGTGCTTCTCTTTCTGCAGGAGAGATTAGCCTTCTTGGAAGGTTTCGCGTAAAAGGAATCATAAGTGCCTATTTAAACCAGCCTTTTTTGTTGAAATAGGAATACATGACTATCCCGATGCTGCCCATAATGAGAAGAGCCAAAAAGTAACCGTACTTCCATTCGAGCTCTGGCATATTTTTAAAATTCATACCATATATACCTGCAATAAACGTCAAGGGCATGAAAATAGTAGTAATAACAGTAAGAACCTTCATTACCCGATTTGTTTCATGGGCATTCATAGAAAGATAGCTATCTCGGATATCAGTCGTTAACTCCCGATTGGAATCTGTCATTTCATTGAGCTTCAGCAGGTGGTCGTGAATGTCATGAAAGTATTCAAGCTGCTTCAAAACAGATGTCAGTCTATGCGAATTTAGCATTCTGTAAACTAAATCCCTCATTGGAACTACTGTATGACGGAAAGAAAGCAAATCATGGCGAATATCAAATAGCTGGTCCAGGAGCTCCTCCATAGATTTTCCAGAGCTATTTTCCTCTAACTCATTCAGTGTATCCTCGAACTGATATACAATGGGGAAATAGTTATCGACAACTTTATCGAGCAAATGATAGAGCACTAAGTCAGGGTTCCATTTATTTAGGCTGTTTGACTGCAGCAAGCGGCTCCTAACTTCTTGAATTTCTGCTGAGTGATGATAATGAAACGTAACAATGTAGGAATCACCAAGAAAGATATCTATTTCTTCTTTTTCGAGTGTTTTTTGGTTAAGTCGATGGATGACAAAGAAAGTCTGTTCGTTATAGTAGTCCAGCTTAGGTCTTTGGAGTGTATGGATACAGTCTTCTATAGCAAGCGGGTGGAACTTAAATGGATCTGCCAACAATTTCATTTCTTCTTCACAAGGATTTTCGAAATCCACCCAAAACCAAGCGAAATCTCCAGAAACCAGTTCTGCTACCGGTACGTCCTTGAACAGCTCGCCTTTTTTCGTAACAGCAATGGTTGTAATCATATATAACTCCCCAATTTGTATATTTATATCAGCAAAGAGTATGTTTAGAACCGACTATTCAGTCTGGCTTCTTATCCCGCTTGATTTTCCCTTGACCGAACAAAGACGCCAAGGGAAATTTGCTGATATCATATTTCTATCCAATGAAGATTTCATTACATTAACGGAAGCTATTTTACTGTATTTGAAGTATGGTGGTCAATTGTTTATAGAACGTATATTGTCCAATATCTTTCCTAAATGGAAGGTTTTTTATGAAAAGATTTTATTTCATAAATAATAGATAGCAGGTCGGAAAAACAGGAGTATACGTTCCGATATTTTGGTATGTTAAATAGGAGAGAGGAAAAGGAGGAATATCAGTATGAGCGAATGCAAAATGGATCATAGTGTTGATGACGTTAAGAAAAAGTTTGCAGAACAGAAAGACAATTTACCACTAGATTTACACCCGCTTTTTCAGCAATTTTTAATGGAGGAACATACTCAAGATATTTTGAATGAAGTGTTCCACTTATTGAAAAAATATGACCTAGCTTCAGAAGTAGAGCGAAGTGAAAGGAATAAGAGACTTTACATGGTAGTGAAAAACGTTTAATAGTATCGTTTCTATGTAAATGTTGTTTTTAAGGCTGTTCGCAATGTGAGGAAACTCACGTTGCGAACAGTCTCTTTTTTTGACCGGAAGTAAACTCAATTCATTCGTCAAAAAATGACAAAAGCAGGAAAACCCCATGTGATGGAGAATTGTAACTAATATCCGCAGTGCACCTTGGGAGGGAATGAAGAGATGAGCCTAGAATTAGTTCTGACCATGATTGCTGCTGTAATAATCCTTCTTGTTATCATTGAAGAAGCTGCGCAAATTGTTCTTAAAAGGTACTTGCTGGGAGAGGGAGCAATGCATGAGGAATTAATTATTCAGTACAAAAAATTTATGATAAAACCAAAGAAATCTTCCCGTTAAACGTGATGATAGGGAGATTAACCAGGATGGTGTGGGATGGAAATTACCATAACGCGCATTATTACCTCTCAGGGGAGTCCAAGAAAAGTGGTGGAAATCGTTCATGGTTATGGCGGCCTTGTCTTTTACAGATGTGAGTAATAAGAAGGTTGCGAGAAAGGCTGCCGAATCGGGAGTGGATGGTTTAATCCTTGTAGCTAGCGGATCGGGATGGCATGATGGAAAAATAAATGGATTTGCTTTTGTAGACATGGTGAGTGAATTTCCCAGCTCTCAGATGAATACAAGGATGCTTCCATAAGGATTTTATCCGTTGCAACGCTATATCAAGGAGGCAGGATAACCTAATTGTAAAAAAATCGAGTAAATGGGTGAAAATCACTGGTAAAAAGGAATGTTATTCGTTATAATGGCGATAATATATCGTAATAGTAAAAGTCAATGACAAAGAGAGTAGCTTTCTTGCGAAGATAAAGCGAACCGGGGATGGTGGAAGCCTGGTACGGAGCGGGGAGTGAAGCGCCCTTTCGAGATGCATTCCTGAAAAATTGCTGTAGGGAATGCCGTTCCTTCACGTTACGAAGAAAAGTTGGCCTATATTTTTAGGCAAATGGAGTGGTACCGCGGGATTATAACTCTCGTCTCTTTAATTAGAGACGGGAGTTTTTTATTTTCTAAAAAAGGTGGAGAAATCGAATGATTGATTTTAAAAAGGAATTTGCACAGCTTTTAGTAAAAGAACTGGAGGGCAAGCTACAACTGTCTCAAATTATGCTATCGCTTGAAAAACCAAAACAGCCTGAACATGGCGACTTAGCATTTCCATGCTTCCCATTGGCAAAGGTTTTGCGTCAGGCTCCTCAGAAAATTGCAGCAGAGCTTAGCGGAAAAATATCTTCCCCTTTATTTGAAAAAGTGGAGGTGGCAGGGGGGTATCTTAACGTATTCTTCAATAAAGAAGCTGCTGCCGTGGATATTTTGAAAAAAGTCCTTACGGAAAAAGATGCATACGGACAGTCCGATGAAGGAAATGGTGGAGCGGTAACAATCGATATGTCATCCCCAAATATCGCTAAACCATTTTCAATGGGACATCTTCGTTCGACTGTAATTGGAAATGCGATTGCTTTGATAGCCGAAAAGAATGGCTATAAATCAATAAAAATTAACCATCTTGGTGACTGGGGAACACAGTTTGGCAAGTTAATTACTGCTTATAAACTTTGGGGATCTGAAGAAAAAGTGCGGGAGAATCCAATCAAAGAACTGCTTTCTCTTTATGTAAAGTTCCACGAAGAAGCAGTAAATAGCCCTGCTCTTGAGGATGATGGACGTAAATGGTTTAAAGCATTGGAGGATGGCAACGAAGAGGCTGTCGAGCTTTGGAAATGGTTCCGCGATGAATCTTTAAAGGAATTTTCCCGTATTTATGAACTTCTCGGGATTGAATTTGATTCCTATGCTGGGGAAGCTTTCTACAATGATAAAATGGACCGGGTTATTGATTTGATTGAGGAAAAAGGTCTCCTAGTTGAGTCTGATGATGCCAAAGTGGTTGATTTGTCCGACCTCGAACTTCCGCCATGCCTCATCAAGAAGTCAGATGGCGCAACGCTTTATGCAACACGTGATCTTGCTGCAGCTCTATACCGTAAAGAAAACTATGATTTTGTCAAATCACTCTATGTCGTAGGTAATGAACAGAGTCTTCACTTCAAACAGTTGATTGCAGTGCTGAATAAGATGGGCTTTGAATGGGCAAATACCATGAAGCATATTCCGTTTGGTATGATGTTGAAAGACGGCAAAAAAATGTCCACACGTAAAGGAAAGGTTATTCTTCTCGAGGAAGTTCTTGCTGAGTCGATCCTAATGGCTGCTAAGAACATTGAAGAGAAGAATCCGAACCTTGCAAATAAAGAGGAAGTTGCAAAAATGGTTGGTGTTGGAGCAGTTGTTTTCCATGATTTGAAAAACTATCGTCTGAACGATATTGAATTCTCACTTGAAGACATGCTTCGTTTTGAAGGAGAAACAGGACCGTACGTTCAATACACTTATGCTCGTGCGTGCTCCATCCTTCGCAAAGGGGAATGGGATAAATCAGAAATTCCGACAGAATTCCCATTGTCTTGGACAGAAGAGTGGAAAGTCATTACAGCACTTTCTGAATTCCCGAATGCTGTCAAGCGTGCAATGGATAAATACGACCCATCACAAATTGCAAAGTATGTAATTGACTTATCCCGCGAGTTCAATAAATACTATGCCGAAGTCAAAATCCTTGAAGCGTCTGATAAGAAGCCTGCCCGTCTGGCGCTTGTCTCCGCTGTTACAATGGTTGTAAAAGAAGGACTCCGCCTCTTGGGTATGGAAGCTCCTGAAGAAATGTAAAATACTCTTGCCCGTACAGCATGCTGTACGGGCTTTTTGTGTCCCTGATAGTGTAGATGCAGGATGAAGTTAGGAATTTAAGGTAAATTTTGTTATGGGCTTATTCAGTGTCCACCTGTCTTTTCCATAGAAATGAAGGAGCATCTTTCAAATTCGAAGCTCCTTTTTTCATGCAGCCTTGTTTTTATATTTTCTTCCTTTTTGCTGTCGTGCGAGGAAGACAAATACTCCTGAAAGGACAAGTACTCCGCCGCAGGCTTGAATGAGACTGATTTCTTCATCAAGCAGCAGCACAGCAAGGATGGTCGCACCGACAGGTTCTCCAAGGATGCTCATGGAAATGGCGGTTGCATTAATATAGTTGAGAAGCCAGTTATTGATAAGATGGGTGATGGTAGGAACTATTGCAAGCAATAGAAAAATGCCCCAATCATGCTTGCTGTATCCGAGAATCTCTACTCCTGCCAAAAGGTTATAAAGAGTTAGCGCAATGGCTGCAAAAAAGAAGACACTGAAACTGTATATCCAGTGAGAAACTCGTTTGACAACACGCTGTCCAATCAAAAGGTAACCCACAACTGCTATGACGCTTAAAAAGCTTAGGATATCGCCAATGATAGCATCCCCGCTTAATGCAAAATCACCCCAACCGACCATGATAGCGCCAATCACTGCAATTCCCATGCTTATTAAGGCAGCAAGGTTCGACTTTTCCCTGAAAATGAAGAAACCGCCAACAAGTGAGACAATTGGCTGAAGGGCAAGGATAATCGTCGAGCTAGCAACTGTTGTTAATTTCAAAGAACCGAACCAAAGTGCAAAGTGCAATCCAAGAAATAGTCCGGAAGACAGTAGAAATACTGAATCTCGTTTTGTTATTTTTTTAAATTCCGTTCGTTTTTGCCAGACGATAGGCAAAAGGAACAAACTTGCAAGCCACATTCGATACATGCTAAGAATCGTGGCAGGTGCGTCGGACCATTTTACAAAAATCGCTGCAAACGATACTGCAATGATGGAAATGATCAATGGTATGGCAACGGACCGTTGCTGCAAAACAATCCCCTCTTTTACTTGTTTCTCTTTTTAGTACGTTCGTAGTGTATCACAAAGGTGTACTGTTTTGGAGGGGAAATTTCAGTATTTGAAATAGTAATACAAACACAGCAGTAAGGATAGTTAGGTTTGTTCAATTGGAATGGGAAGCATTAATAAAGCTATTTATTTTAATCTCTTTGCAATAATAGCGAAAAGAAGAGGGAATAGGCTGCAGATAAACAAACCTGCTGCAATGCTCCCGATTGCAATGCCTGCCCAAGGATCATACATAGCTGCAATGAAAAAACTAGATGCAAAAAGTGTAACCGCTAAACCGATGCTGATTAATCCTGGGAGAAAGACTTTTCCTTTACGGAATAAATAGGTAAAAAGACAAACGATCAGCGAATACAATCCAGCAACTGTCCAAGTACTATTTAGAACAGAAGCAATGGAATTCATAAAAAGACTGCTTTTTTTTGCTTTCGGAAGATCGAGCTGAATCTCTTCTGTTTTCTTTGTTCTAAGGTCAACTGTCATTAAGCGATACTTTTCAGGTGTTCCTGCCGAGTTGGAGTAGTGCAAAAAAACAATGGAATTCTCATGAGAGAAAAAGACTGGAGAAACAATAGAAGACTTCAAATTTGTTAGTCTCTCTTTTTTACCGGTCTTAAAATCTTTTAGCATTAGCTCATAAATAAATAATGAACGATTCCTGGACTCTTTTGTTACTTCTGTATAGGCAATTTTTTGCCCGTCACGAGAAATAGCGACATTGTATTGGTCCCTAGTAAGCCCAGGGAGTAATCCGGTTGGGGAAACATTCGCACTTCCAAGTGAATATTCCATCCAACCATCATCTTTAAAAAGAAGCACTTCTTTTTTTGAATCAAGAAGGAAATTATGAGTTGAAAATAAATCCTCATCAGTAAGTTTCTCTATATTTTTTCCGTCAAGGGAAACAGAAAGTAAATCATATCCTTCTTCTCCTTCACCCTCCAGTTTTCCTAACTCTTCTGCAGGCAGCGCGCCGAATAATGCTTGTTTCCCATCAGGTGAAAAGATGGCCTCTGACACGTGGATATCTTTTCTGGTCAAAGCTTTTTCGCTGCTACCATCGGAGGAGATGATATATAAACTTTGCAAATTTTCTTTGTCTGTTTTTAAAAACAATATCTTTTTTCCATCAGGAGAAAAAACAGGTTGGCGATGATCTTCTTTTTTAGGATGCGTCAGTTTTTTTACTTTGCCGCTTTTTATATTAGCGGTGTAGATGGCTTCTTTCCCGTCTTGATAATAAGAAAAAGCTAGATTGCTATCATCCGGAGACAGGGTCATTTTCTCCCCAAAACCGGTAAAGTATCGATAAGGATCTTGGTCTCCTGCGATATTAAAAACTATAGTGCCGATTAGTAATATAACAGCGATAAAGATGAGGGATAGAACGTTGCGGTTTGCTTTGATAATAAATTCCTCCTTTCCTAAATATATACCTATCTATTCATTATACAACATGAGGATGTAACTTAAGAGAAGATGATTTATCGTAATGATTTCTTCCACTGTTGATCCAATGAGGAAAAGCGTGTCTGATTAAAGGATTTTCCATTGCATCGTCGAAATAGTAGGTTGGGAGAAAGTAATAAGGGGGTTAACGTTATGGCAGAGAAGGTTATACACGCGATTCAAGATGATTACCATGAGGATTTTTCCTGGTGCTATGGGTGCGGAAGATTGAATAAGGAAGGCCATCATTTCCGTACAGGCTGGGAAGGGGAAAAAACGATTACCACTTACCAGCCTAAAGAGGAAGAACTTGCAGTGCCAGGATTTGTTTACGGAGGAGTAATCGCATCCTTGATTGATTGCCATGGCACAGGTTCAGCATCCTTGGCACTACATAGAAAGAATAATCATGAACCTGGCGACGGTGCTGAGCCGCCTCGATTTGTCACAGCTTCCCTCCAAGTTGATTTCATCAAACCAACACCACACGGAGTGCCGCTCAAAGCTAAAGGTAAAATTTCCGAAATTCATCCGAAGAAGTGGAAGGTTGATACAGAAGTCTTTGCTGAAGGAAAGCTTGTTGCAAAAGGGGAAGTAGTAGCAGTTGTTATGCCAGATAGTTTCCTTAAGGGGTAATGTGGTGCTATGCATTCTCATTTGTCAATAAAGAAAGAAAAGCCGCCACTGGATTTATAAGGGCGGCCCTTTCCCATTCTATTCTTTATGGCACAGCCCGTCTCTTTGCATGTTCTTTAGGATAGTGTCAACATCAAAGATGCTGTGACCCAGGACAATCCCGACTGCTTTAGAGATTTTACTTTTAACAGGGAAAAAATCTGCATCCAACAAACCGAGAGGAATAAATTGCTCTTGGTCTATATATTTGCTAAGTAGTGGAATTAGTTTATCGAATTCTCCTTCCCATTCGAGATTACAAAAGCGCAGTTTTGCTTTTCCGTATCTTTCCACAATACTGTCGTGCAGCAGGAGACTAGCAGTTGACCCATTGAAACGGACATTAAGATCAATAAAATAATGCCTGCTGCCGCTAATTAAAACATCAAATCCCGCCATTCCTACATATCCCTTTTTTACAATATTTTTCATCACTTTAAATCCATTCTTGACAATACTTTTCCACTCTGCTGGAACATCAGTAGTTACCCAGCTGCCTCTGAAACAACCGTCTTTATTCACAAGCTGTTCAGAGATTCCTAGGAAAATGATATTTCCGTTATAATCGGCTGCATAATGAACAGAAATATTGTCCTCATGGCGTATGAATTCTTCTACAATAATATTAGACAAATCTCCAAATGTTTCATCGATTTGTGCTAGCTGCTCGCGGTCTTCCACAAGAAGTACACCTGAACCGCCTGAAGTAGGGCGACCGTCACCGGTTTTCAATACAAAAGGTGCTTCTAAGTTCGATTGTAGTATCTCTTCTATGCTCATCACTTTTCGGAATGGTGTATTTTCGGGTGGAACTAAATCTGGTATGCTGCGTTTATCGCATAAATATGCTTGTATCTCCGGGTCAATCCACGAAACAGCATGAGAAGCAATATTGGAAGGGTGAGGATATTGAAAAATTATTTTTTGATGCTGTTGTGATATTTGGGTTAATAATTCTTTATATTCTTCCTCCGTTCTGTAGGTGTAAAGAAATGGTGTTGGTGCAAGCCCCGCTTTTTCCATGAGACAAATGGATTCGTCTGTAGCGACACCTGCATGGCAAATGACAGGCATGTCACCAATAACGCCAAGTTCCCGGCCGGTTAATGCTTCCAAGCTTAAGAGGTCAGAAGAGAAATGATCATAATTATGGGAGTAAAGTTTTGGATTATAAATAAAGTTTCCTCCATATATATCCTCCATGCTAATCGACGGTCTGATGCAGTTACTTTCTGAACGATGAATGGATACAGCTGTTTCTACCATCGTATAACCTCCCTATGAAGATAATATATTGTTTAGTAGTATACCTGTAGCCAAAAATTAGGAGGTTCAAACTTTTTTCGTAAAATATTTACGGTTATGATAACGCCTCTTTACAAAAAATTCATTAATATAAATTTAACTATGTAGGGCAGAGGGTAACACAAAAGCCTACCGTACCGGCAGGCTTTGAGCAATTGTTATTTCTCCTGTACGTTTGTGATGATAAAGCCACTTTCGGGCAATGCTGGCATTTTTGATAAGCTATAGTTCAACTCTTGCGATGGAACGTCATATTCCACTTCATTTACCAGAAAGTCAAGGCTTGCTTTCATCACTTCTACTGTAATTCCCTCTCCAGGACAACGGTGTCCTTTAGATGGATCACCTCCTCCTTGAGGAATAAAGTCAAACAGGCTGCCTTCCCAATCCCTGAAACGTTCTGGCCTGAATTCATTTGGATTTGTCCACAGCTTTTCATCATGATTGGTGCCATACATATCAAGGAGTACAGTTGTACCTTTCTTGAACTCCACATCCTTCCAAACAAAATTTTTTTTAACTATTGCTCCAAGGAAAGGGCCGAAAGGATAATACCGGCGTACTTCATGGACGAACATTTCCATATATTCTTCATCACTTTCTCGCAAACGTTCTTTTAATTCTGGATGCTCATGGACGGCAAGAGCCGAAAATGTAAGGAAGGTAGCGATCGCAACAATAGGTCTTAGTACATTGATCAGTTCTATTGCAGCCATTTTGGAATCAAGCAAATTCCCTTCGTGGTCTTTATGAAATGCCATTTCGTGAAGAGCGGATCCTTTCGCAGCTTCCAACTCTCCGTTGCGAACATTTTCAATCACACCATGTATCCATTCCTCAGTTCGATTGCGTGCTGTTCGGCCTTTCCAGTGGCGCGGGCCAACCGCACCAAATGCATCAACCATCGCATGGAAATCATCTGCACGTTCTTTTGTTTCTTCTTCAGCCAGCGGTACTCCTGCCCAGTCGCAGGCGATGCGACAAAGAAGAGCTTTTGCCTCTTCAAATAGAATGATATGTTTCTGGGTTTTCCAACGTACGAAAGCGGTTTTCCATTGTTCAGATGCAAGCTGAGCAAGCCGTTTTTGATGGGGAGGAGTCATAAGGGACAGGAATAAGAGCTTGCGATGAAGGTGCGGGTCACCATCCATTGTCTGGATTGCATCCACACCGAAAAGTGATTGTTGAACTCTGTACGGTATAGCTCCGTTTCGTTGAAAAAGTTCTTGATTATAAAACAACTTGGCCGCTTCCTCGCCTCCCATGCAGATGGACTTCTTACCAAGCACCCTCGCTTCATATACATCTGACTTTAATTCGTCGCGTTTCTTTTTAATAAACAAATAACCATCTCGCATAATATCCAGCGTGCTGTCGAGCTTATTATCCATTGGTGTTTGTTTGTTTATTGTCATGTATCTGCTCCTTTTTCCAAACAATTCTATTCTCTACTTCTTTATAACCCTAAAATTAATCGCCGAAAACCTATGCTTACCATTGTGAGATATATAGGGAAGAAATAAACATCAAAACGATGAAGGAAAAAGAAACCATAAAAGCGAATGGTACTATAAAAATACAAGGGGGAAGAATGATGGAACCAATTTTAATGGATTTTCCGACAGAATTTACAACAGAACGTCTATTCATTAGAATGCCTCTCCAAGGGGATGGAAAAAAAGTCTATGAAGCTTTAATGGCTTCAATGAGTGAACTGAAACCATGGATGCCTTTTGCGCAGAGGGAGCAAAAGGAAGAAGAAGTGGAACTCAATATTCGGCAATCTCAAATAGAGTTTCTTCAACGGAAAGATTTGCGATTATTAGTCTATTTAAAGGAAACAGATGATTTTGTTGCTTCAGCAGGTCTTCACCGAATAGCTTGGGACGTTAGAAAATTTGAAATCGGCTACTGGATCGATTCTCGATATAGCAGGAAAGGCTATATGACGGAAGCGGTGGAGGGAATAACGAAATACGCGGTAAAAGAGCTTGGAGCACGCAGGTTAGAGATACGGTGTGACCCACTGAATAAAAAGAGCCGGGCAATTCCTGAAAGGCTCGGCTTCATTCTTGAAGGTATTTTGAAACAGAATGCAGTTTCTGCTGATAGGGAAAAAGGATTAAGGGATACTTGTATATATGCAAAGACTTTCTAAATAAACAACCTGGCTGGATGGCCAGGTTGTTTTATCAATCTTTCAATCGGCTGATTTTATCTTGTGCTTCGCCCTTTAGCTTATCCAGCTTTCCCTCAGCTTGCAGTCCAGGATCATTAGTAGCATTTCCTGCTTGATCTTTTGTTTCACCCTTAACTTTGTTTACAGCACTTTTTATTTTATCGGACAAATCTGCCATGATAAAACCTCCTTTTAGTCTGCTTCTATTATTCTACCCATGGGAGGATCTAGTAAACTTAGTCAGAGCTTTTTGCCAGTAGAAGAGGATTATAGACCAAAGAACATACCGATAATAGTCTTCCTTTTGAATTTGGACAGAAATGTAGATTCTTCTTTTTTAGATAAATTAGGTAGGAGCTCAAGTGTTGCTGGCTTCTTTTGTTCTAGGCTTTCTATAACAGTCATTAGCTTTTGTATTTGATTATGGAGATCTTCTATCTCACGACGATGTTGGAGAAGTTGGTAGGTAACAACGTCATCAGCTTTTCCTTCCATCTTTCTTTCAAGTTCCTTCACCTTTTCAGAAAGAATCTCGTAATCAGGAGAAGTTTCCGTCTTCTTAACAGACCCAGAACGTGAGGGTTGTCTGGCGGCAGCTATTTCCTGGAGTAATACGCCATTATTTAATTGTACTTGGATTGACTTTAATACTTCAATACATTCTTCTGAAAAAACATAATGGCCAAGTTCATTGCGTTCCATTGTAAGGTTGGCTTGTTTTACCCAACGTTGGATTGTACTCTGCGATACCCCGAGCATTTTAGCAACAGCATTCGTATTCATCCTCATCCCTCCTATTGTAGAATGATTCGCTTTTTTAATTAGTAATCCTTCGTGGTTGACAAAACAAGTCTTTTTTCAGCAAAGGTAGTGGGGTGACAACGATTTTCACGTTACTCCTGTCGAAATAACAAATGATTGGTTTAATGAAAAGGGTATAAGGGAAATTTAACGAAAAAGACCGGTATATGACAAAAGAAGAAAAAATCTTTTATAATAAAAAAAAAGCATAGTGAAAGGCGTGAAATAACATATGAGTATTCAGAATGAAATTATTCAGGCACTCCACGTTAAATCAGATATTGATCCTAAAGAAGAAATAAAAGAACGTGTAGAGTTTTTAAAGGCCTATTTAAAAAAATCTGGCGCAAAAGGTTTTGTGCTTGGTATTAGCGGAGGTCAAGATTCAACCCTTGCAGGAAGGCTCGCGCAAATAGCTGTTGAAGAAATGAGGCAGGAGGGCGGAGCAGCAGAGTTTACCGCAGTTCGTCTCCCATATGGAAACCAGCGGGACGAAGAGGATGCACAGCTTGCATTGGATTTTATCAAACCTGATAAAAGTTATACTTATAACATTCAAGAATCTGTTGATGCGGCAAAAGGTGAGTTTGACAAATGTGGCGGACAAACCCTAAGTGATTTCCAAAAAGGAAATATCAAAGCAAGATTAAGGATGATTGCACAGTATGCATTTGCAGGGGAAAATGACCTCCTTGTTATCGGGACAGACCATGCTGCAGAGGCAGTAACTGGATTCTATACAAAATTTGGTGATGGTGGTTCTGATCTGCTTCCACTCTCGGGATTGAACAAGCGTCAGGGAAGAAGGCTGCTAAAGGAACTTGGTGCAGAAGAAAGACTTTACCTTAAAGTTCCCACTGCAGACCTGCTTGATCAAAAGCCGCTTCAAGCTGATGAAACCGAGCTCGGGATATCATACGATGTGCTTGATGATTATCTTGAAGGAAAAAAGGTCAGCGAGGAAGCAGAGGAAAAAATCGAAAAAGGTTACAGAATGTCAGAACATAAACGAAGAATGCCGGCGTCCATGCATGACAGCTGGTGGCGGTAGCTGAAAGAGAAGCCCGGCGGTTTATTCTGGGCTTCTCTTTATAGTAAAGTAATCCGCCATAGATAAATTTTCCTAATTCTAAGGGGGGTGTGATTACGTGCCCTATTTTTGAAACTGATTGAGTACTAGATCTAACTTTGTACTGAGATTTATAGTAATATCATGTCCAAAACCATATAACAGGCCTGCCGAAATCATTTGTTGCCTTAAGGTTTCAATCTGATTCAAAAGCATGATTAACCCCCTTATTACCGAATCAATCTTTACAATAATTTTAGCATATCATATTTGCTAGATTGCTAGATTATTTGAATATTTTCCAAATAAAATGAGTAAAATAAGCACTTGCATAAAGGGGAGAGTTGTTCTTTATTTATAAATGGTACTTTAGAATTTGGGTATATACATTAAAGCAGGCATTGAAAACTATCGGAATGAACAGCATTCAAAAAAATAGAGCAGCAGCTTTGTATCGACATTAATGTTTTCCTGATACAAAACTGCTGCTTTTATTTTTTCTTTACAATCCTATCAGAGGAAAATACTTGCACAATGACGTTTCCTGCAATAGTTTTCGCCCTGATGAGAACAGGCTGTTGATAATTATTGCGGAAGACGAAATCAGGACCTGCCCAACTTACTGCTGCATCTCTTCCTAGTGGTACATAGGGTACTTCCTTACTATGTTTGAAACGTCTGACTACTGTTAACCCTGAATTGTCAACAGCATTAAAGAGTGTTGATGAAACTTGGCAAATCCCTCCTCCAACTCCCTCACTCAATTCGCCCTTAATAATCACCGGAGCAGATTTATACCCTCTTGCGGGTGTTCTCTGACCAACAACCTTATTGAAGGAAAAACTTTCACCAGGAAAGAGTACTTTGCTGTCGATAGCCTTAGCTGCAAGCTCGATATTATGTGATCTTTCCCTATTTCCAAGATTAAACCTCGTTGAATATTGTCCGATCAGTACAGAACGAATGTCATTTAATAATTCACTGTCTACTTTCGCATAAAGCGGTTTAACAGGGAGTTCAAAGCTGGATACTTCGGCCGAGTAAAAAGATTGAAGGAATGCTGATTTAAACATGAGATTATCAAGAACAGTACCATGTTGTTCAGGTACTATACTTTCGTTTTCGGCAAAATAAGCATTCTTGGGAGGTTTAAAGGCGTATTTTTCCATTTTTTTTGCTAGTTCTTCAATCTTCTCTTGATTTGCAAATGTTAGGCTGCTGGCAGGGAAAGTGAGTTCCTCCTTACTGACGATGGCAACAGTCTCATTCGCAAAGCGAATGGTAATAGAATCCGGCTCGATAAAAGGTGGGGTGGAAGCAGATGCTTCACCCGCTGCTGTGAATAAAAGTAATAAAAAGCATACTATCCGTGTATGTGCCAAAAGAAATCACCTCTTTTTTAATATGAACCTTATAATAAATTTCATGTGTAACATAAATGTAAAAAAAGCTTCCGTTTTTATCAGGAGTAGCATATAATCATACTGTATTAATCATATTAGTACACTTGATACAGATTGGGGTGAATTAGTTGTTCGAATTAGATTTAAGAAGTCGAAAGCCTATTTATGAGCAGCTGGTCGACAAGTTGAAGGAACTTATTATAAACGAAGTGTTTAAACCGGATGAACAGCTCCCTTCTGTAAGAGCCCTTGCCCAGGATTTGACTATTAATCCAAATACAATTCAAAAAGCGTATAGAGAACTGGAAAATCAGGGGTTTATTTATTCTTTGAAAGGTAAGGGGAATTTTGTGAGCCAAAATAACGGAGTCATGGACACACAAAAAATCGATCTTGTACTGAATGAATTAGAAAAGCTTATACAGGAAGCATTCTATCTTGGTGTAAAGCCTAGTGATTTAATAGCGGTAATCGAGAAGCTAAAAGCTCCGAAGGGAGGGGATGAATATTATGATTAAAATGGAAAGGATACAAAAGGGTTTTGGTAAGGAGATTGCCCTTTCCAATGTTAGTTTGAATATTGAAAAGGGCTCGATTTATGGATTAATTGGTTCAAATGGTGCAGGAAAAACAACTGTCATGAAGCTTTTAGCTGGTATTTATAATCAGGATGCTGGTGAAGTGACGGTGGATGCTCAAGCTGTTTATGAAAACGTGGAATTAAAGCAGCGAATGTTTTATATTCCTGACATTCCAGTATTTTTTACCCAATATACAATTGCCCAAATGGCCTCGTTTTATCATAGCCTTTATCCTAATTGGTCAGAAAAAAGATTCATCCTGTTAGTGGAATCGTTTAATTTTGATCTTAATAAAAAACTGCATACCTTTTCGAAAGGCTGGCAAAGACAAGCAGCTTTTATTCTTGCCCTTTCCTCCCAGCCTGAAATTTTAATATTGGATGAACCAATGGATGGATTGGATCCTGTCGTTAGGAAAAAAATAAAAAATCTTCTCGTTTCAGACGTAGCTGAAAGGGGAATGACCATTTTAATATCCTCGCATAATCTTAAGGAAATTGAAGATATTTGCGATACGGTCGGCATTCTTCACAAGGGAGAAATCATTCTTCAAAAAGAACTTGATGAATTAAAGTCTGATATTCATAAAATCCAGGTTGCTTATAAAGGAGTATTGCCTAGTGGATTATTTAAAAATCTAACGCTTGTACATACTGAAAAGCGCGGAAGCATTCTCTTGTGCATCGTTAGAGGAGAGGAAGAAGCGATTTTTAAAGCTGTAAGAGAAACCAATCCGCTTATTTTTGATATCCTGCCCTTGACTCTCGAAGAAATATTTATTTATGAAATGGGGGATATCGGCTATGCCATTGAAAACGTCATCACTAAATAAAGAGCTATTGATGAAAATAGCTCGAAATGTTTGCTGGCTTTCTGTTATTTATTTTCTAGGTCTTTTGTTTGCACTTCCATTCAGAATAAGCAATCAATATAATGAATTGATTCGATATCGTGCAATGAAGGAAGAAATCCACAGCCTATTCTATTTTGATTTTTTAATACAAAATGTTTTGATGGTAACTATTCCGATTTTAGTGGCAGTATTTCTTTTTAGGTTCCTTCATGTACGAAACGCTGCTGATATGATGCATAGCATGCCACTGAAAAGGCAGACGTTATTTCATTATCATGTTTTAACTGGGTTTATGTTCCTAGTTCTCCCGGTTTTATTCATTTCGCTTATTTTACTTGTTCTGTATGGAGCAATGGATTTAGAGTTATTATTTCCAATGAAGTATATTGTCACATGGGCAGGATATACAATTTTGTTTAACACTCTTTTTTACATGGTTGGCGTATTTATTGCAATGCTTACTGGGATTTCTGTTTTTCATGCCATACTAACGTATATTTTGCTTATTCTTCCGACAGGGCTGGCTCTTCTTATTGTGGAGAACCTACGACTACTGCAGTACGGATTTCCTAGTGATTACTTGATAACAAGCAATCTAGAGACATTATCTCCATTGTTATCTGCATTTATGATGGATGATAAGGGCATCAGCCTAAGAGCTATTGTTATTTTTGCGATCATCCCTGTTATTCTATATGGATTGTCCCTGTACTTATATCAAAAGAGAAAGACCGAGGTTGCTTCTGAAGCAATTGCATTCAAAAGCATTCAATATGTTTTTAAATATGGAGCCACGCTATGTGCGATGCTTTTATGTGGAATTTACTTCAGTGAAATTCAAAACAGCGCAACAGGCTGGACAGTTTTTGGCTATGTAGCGGGCGCAGCTCTGGGATATTTCATTTCTGAAATGATTCTCCGTAAAACATGGCGAGTGTCTAGAACATATAAAGGTCTATTAGGTTATGGATTAATTATCGCTGCTCTTATATCCGTTTTGAATATCACAGGATTGTATGAAAAAAATATCCCTGTTGCTAGTGAAGTCGATGAAGTGCTTTTCACCGATAATTTGGATTATGTGATGGGATATTATTCGGAAGATCAAGAAGTGTTTCCTCCTTCTCCTGTGAAGGGAAAGGAATTAATTGAACAGATTACTAAATTGCATAATCAGATTGTAAAAGACAAAAAGATTAACTTAGAGAATAATAATGACGAGACTGTGACACTATTTTTTAAGTATAAGTTAAAAGATGGAAGCAAAGTCATTAGGAGCTACTCCGTCAATGAACGTCTTTATGAGGACATGCTGAAACCAGTACAGAGCTCAGTTGAATATAAACTAGCAACAAATGCAGTCTTTAAGTATAGCCCTAAAAAAATTAATCGCCTTGAGATTGGCCATTATTATCCTGTTGGTAATAGCTTAATGATTACAAATAAGGAAGATATCTCATCCGCTTTTAAAGCGCTTAAAAAAGATATATTGGAAGAAAGCTATGAAGAAGGCAAGTATTTTTCTAATAGGGGTTTTCATGTTAATGTTGTGCTTAAAAAGGAAAACAGTTTGGATGTGGAATTCAAGCCTTCCTATAGGCACTTCCAAAAATGGATACAGGAAAAAGGAATGGGGAATATCGGAACGGTTAATACAAAAGATGTTGCCTACATAATCATCGGAGATAAAAAGATTGTAGATTATGAAATGGAAAAACAGGTAGAGGAAAAATTAAATAAAGTGGGTTCGTCTGTAAAAATAAAGGATAAAGAATTGATTGATTTGGCGCTGAAAAACGCTTCTGGTTTAGCGCAACGCTATACTGCCGTAGTTACATATAAAGGCGGCATCTATCAAGAAGTACTGTATTTTGACGGGGCACATTTACCGAATGAGATTAAAGATAAGATGAAGAAATAATGGAGTGGGGAGCATGAAAGAAGTTGACTTTAATGATATGTATAAAACTTACTATAAACGACTGCATTATTTAGCTTATTCGATTACGAGAGATAGCCACCTTGCAGAAGATGTCGTTCAAGAGACCTTTATTAAAGCATTCAGAAAAAGTGAAACGATTGAAAGTACGGAAAAAATAGGGGCTTGGCTAACTGTAATAGCAGGCCGAACTGCAATAGATTTCCTTCGTTCAGAAAAGCGAAAGCAATGGCTGCCTTCTGATCAAACAATGATGGAACAAATGATGTTTGAGGTGAAAAGCGGGATGACGACAGAGGAGGAAGTTGACATTTTGCTTTTCAAAGAGGCATTGAACAGATCGGTAGTCACTCTTTCAGCGGAATACCAGCAGGTTCTTATCATGAAATTGCAGTTTGGACTTCAGGAAAAAGAAATAGCAAATCTCTTGAAATTAAATTCAGCAACGGTTAAATCACGATTGCATCGTGCTAGAAAGCAGTTGAGACGTAATATTGCTGATAAAGAAACAGCATAGCGATGATTAGCAAAGTTGAAGAATTTATTAAAGAAAAGGTTCCTTGAATCCTTACTCCGGATTCAAGGAACCTTTTCATTTAACTAATATTGCCGACACGTTTCAGTTTAACTCCACAGTTACACATCGTACTGTGTTTAAGTTGTTTTATTTTTGAATGGCATCGTTCGCATATTTTTGCGGTTTGATTCATGGAAATCACTCCCATATCTTGATTGCATGCATGAATATAATACTTATTATATGTGATTTTTAATAAAAGTAAATACTAAATTAAAATTATTTTAATTTAGTATTTGTATTTACCCATAGTTAGCATCGAGAGAGGGTGCATTAAAAGTAGACGGCAGCCTTGATGAAAGACTGCCGTCTACGATTATTTTTTTACAATAATTGTCTTGGACTTGTGCGGCAAGTATATAGTAATTAACTCGAAAACGAGACCATAGACAAAGGTCGTCAGAAACATGGAACCGAACATATCCAGAATGTAATGTTGCTTGACAAAAAGTGTTGAAATGATAATCAATGAGCCTGTAGATGGAATGAATAAGGAATGAAATACAGATTTATTTTTAATATGAATGGAACCTAGCATAATTGCAAATGTAGTGAGAACATGAATGCTAGGAAAGCAATTGAACGGCTGATCATGCTGGTAAATCATTCCGACCAAGTCGATAAGCAGCCCGTCGCCATGGAGTGCAGGTCTCGGAACTGTTGTTTGAAAAAAGAAATAAATGAGAAAACAGACTAATTCACCAATGAAGATTACTGTCAGAGTCTGAATATAGACTTTCGTATCTTTAAAACAAAAATAAACAAGATACCCTACAATAAAGACATACCAAAAAATGTACGGTAGGATAAAAGCCGGTATAAAGGGAATGCCTGCGTCTACTTTTGTTGAAAGAACGACCGCATCCCGAGGATTATTGTTTAAAAGTTTATAGATTCCGCCAAGTGCGGGCATAACGAGGAGAAAAAGCAAAAAGGGAGCTCTTTGCAGTTTATCTCTCATTTTTTCTCCCTCCCTCTCAAGGTAGCTTGATACTTAAATACCACCTTAAATAAAAATTAATCATTTGATTTGCTTATGCAAGAAAAGTAGTGATGAAAAATAAGTAATATGTACATGTCTTTTAAACTATTATAATCTGAAGAACTTAGTTTGTCTGTATGACATTTGTAATACTCAGCATGTTTTTGAATAAATTAGTAGAAGAAAAAATGGAAAGGTTTTCGAACGTATAACTCTTTCAAGAATTAAGACGAAAAGAAACAACATCAAGTTACACCAAAAGATAAAATTATTCACCACCCTAAAGCGTGCCTGACCCCCAGTGCGGTGATGCGGTAAACAGAAAAAAGCAGAACCAGCTTGCTGGTTCTGCTTTGATTTACGCTTCTTTTGCCAGTTCTGTCAGTTGACCATCTTCTATACTAATGACTCTATCGCAAAGGTCAAGCATACGCTTATCGTGTGTTACCATGATGGCAGCCTTTTGACTTAGCTTTACTTCTTCGGCAATCATTTTGACAACCATGCGTCCTCTCTCTGAATCCAAGCTTGCTGTCGGTTCGTCAGCGAGAATGATTTCCGGGTTATTCATCCACGCACGTGCGATGGCAACACGCTGCTTTTCTCCTCCCGAAAGATGTTCAGGATATTGATCCGCACGATGTGCTAATCCAAGCCGTTTTAGAAGGACAGCTGCTTTTTCTTCATCCTCTCTTGTCTGCCTCCCAGCTAGCTTAGAAATAAGAAGCAATTGCTCTTTGACAGTCAGATAAGGGATCAGGTTTGCTGACTGGAAAATAAATCCAATATTCTCCATCCTCACTTTATTGAGCTTCTTCTCAGAAAGTTTATTAATTTCTTTATCAGCGATGATGATTCGTCCTTCTGTTGGACTTAATAATGCCCCAGCAATGGAAAGAAAGGTGCTTTTACCTGACCCGGAAGGTCCGACGATCGCAACCAATTCACCGGTTGCAACTTTCAACGATACGGAATCTAGTACTTTGATAGAACTGTCTCCATCTCCATATACCTTGCTGATATTTTCTAATTCCAATTTGTATCCCATTATACAGCCCTCCCAATTGCATCAATTGCATCCACTTTGGCAACACGGTATAGCGACAATGCTGCTCCTCCTAGTGAGACGATAATAAATAAGAGAGAGCAGATTGCAATCACTTCTGGTGTAAGTACAAAAGGCATGCTATCAGGCATGATTTGGCTCAACCCATAAGTAATAGAAATGCTGATGATAAGGCTGACAATCGTCAGGACAGCCACCTGAGAAACAATATTTGCGGAAAGATAGCTTGTTTTAGCGCCAATTGCTTTTAAAACGCCAAACTGATTGATTTTCTGCAATGTAATGACATAGAAGAATACCGCAAGAACGATGGCGGAAATAAGGAAGAGAAAGACAATCATCATCATCAAGGAGCTTTGTTCCTGCGAATAGCCAGGTATTCCTTGCAATGCTTCCTTAGTTGTCAGGACATTGACACCCTTCATTTCTTTTTCGACAGCTTTTATTGTTTTATCTGTACCCTTCAATGCAATTGCTGTAACAGAAGATTGTTCTTGTCCTATGCTCTTCTGCAGGTCTTTCCAAGCATTGAAATTTACATACACAACTGGTGTGTGGCTAAAAGAAACACCTTCAGTAAAACCTTTAATCATAAAAGTTTTTCCAGATGCCTGATCTTTTATTTCTGAGCCGATTTTCAAACCTTCTTGTTTAAGAGCAGCATCTGCAATCACTTCATCTTTGCCTGTTTTCGAAATGCTTTTTCCTTCAATTAGGCTAGGGGAGAGGAACCCATTTGGATCTACTGCGAAAAATGTAACATCTACTTTTTTATCTGTATCGATTTTTTCTACCGTAGACATTCGGACGCCGAGATCCTCTGTGTTATCATCACCTGCAACCTCTTTTGCCTGCAATAATTGTTTTTCATCTAGTTCTGATTTGCTAATCTGATTGTCGGAATCCTTTTGCAGCACTAAGTAATCTGCGTTCATATTTTGGATAGCCGAAGCATTATCAGAAGCTAGTCCGTTTGCAAGTCCTGTAACGAAGAGGACGAGCAAGGAGATCAGCACCATTATCAACCCAATTAAGGAATACCTTAGCTTAGCATGCCTGATTTCACGCAATGCGAGAAACATATAATCCACTCCATTCTAATTGAAGATTGTAAGCGAATATCTTTTCGCTTAACTCTTGTCCAATTATAAGAATGGAATATGAACAGAATATGAACAAGGGTTTACAATTTAGGAATAGTGACAATGAACGTTGTACCGACACCTTGTTCGCTTTTCACTTCAATTATGCCTCCATGGATTTCGACAATTTTCTTTACGATGGCAAGGCCTAATCCGCTGCTGCCTTCCTTTCGATTTCTAGCTTTATCTTCTTTATAAAAACGGTTGAATATATTTGGAAGACTGTCAGACGATATTCCAATACCTGTATCCTTTATGATAATTTTGCATTCTCTTTCTGAGTTTTTAATCGCAACAGATATAGTACCTCCACTCTCGGTAAATTTAATACTATTTGTGATGAGGTTAATCCACACTTGCTGTAATAGTTTCTCGTCTCCATAAATATACGTTTCAGGCAAATCAAGATCAAACGCGAGTTCCTTTTCCCTCCAACTCCATTCTGTCATAAACATCACCTGTTTGATTTGGGAAGATAAATTGAAGGTCACTTTTTCAATAATCGATTCTTCCTTGTCAAGGGAAGCTAGCATGAGCAATTGTTTACTCAGTTGCGAAAGTCTGCGGCTCTCTTCCTCGATAATGGACAAATAACGTTTCTTTGTTTCGTCTGGCAATTCTTTCTCACGAAGAGTCTGAGAGAAACCCTGGATGGAAGCAAGAGGTGATTGGATCTCATGCGAAACATTCGAAACGAATTCCTGCCTCATTTCCTCGAGCTGTTCGATACTTTTCGCCATACTGTTAAAGTGGTCTGCAAGTTGGCCAATTTCATCCCTTCTTTTCACATCCAATTCATACTGATAATTACCTAGCGCAATCTGCTTCGTTGCCTCCGTTAACTTGCTGATTGGTCTCACAATATAACGAGTACTAATCATGACAAGGATAATGCTAATGACAACCGAAAAAGTCAAGACAACTGCAAAAAAGATGCGCATTTCACCGAATTGATAACCGACATCAGGACGAACAAACATGGCATATTGCTTTCCTTCTGCGATGATTGGCATCCCAATCGTATTGATCACAGAGCTATCAAAAAATCCGGTGATGAACGTTTTAGATGGGAAATCTCGTATTCCGTGATAAATTTTTCCGGTAAAAACGGCATTAACAATATCTTGATCAATTTTCTTCTTGCTAAATTTCCCGCCGTAAAAAGATTTTTGTCCTTGTTTATCCACAAGGAAAATCTGATAGCCTAGCTCACCGGCATGTGCAAGATAGTTGTCTTTATCCAGTTCGGGATTTTGTCGGTAAAAATCCGAAATATCTCTTGCCATCGCTGTTACTTTATCGTCGTTGTAATCTTTTAGAAAAACTTGATAATATACATTCGATATCAGAAAAGACAGGAGACCGCTCAAAAGCATTGTTGCTAGGGTGACTGCTAGAATATGGGAGTAAATGGACTTCACTTTTTAGCTACCTCCAATTTATAACCAAGACCTCTAACCGTTTTGATGGAAAAATCGTCCGTCTTGCCAGTGAAACGATCTCTCAACCTTTTGATATGTACATCTACTGTCCGATCATCCCCAAAAAAGTCGGATCCCCAAATTTGATGGATTAATTCTTCTCTCGTGAAAATTCTGTTAGGATAACTCGCTAGTTGGGCAAGTAGCTCAAATTCCTTCATCGGCAGCATCAAAACCTGACCATTACAATTTACCTCATAGCTATTTTGATCAATAACAGTATCATGCAGCTTAATTTTGTTACCTGTTACCATTTGGTACCTTCGAAGCAATGCGCGAATCCGAAAGAGGAGTTCCTTAGGTTCAAAAGGCTTTGTTAAATAATCATCTGTACCAACGGAAAATCCCTTCTCTTTATCTCTAAGCTGATCTTTCGATGTAAGCAAAATAATTGGAAAGTCATAATGCTTCCGGATCTCCTCTGTTAGTTCGTATCCATCCTTATTCGGCATCATGACATCGACAACAGCTAGATTGATCTGTTGATGGAGAAGAATCGAACTGGCCTCCTTTCCATCTCTTGCTTCATGAATAGCATAACCTTCAGCTTCCAGATAGAATTTCAATAATTCTCGTATATTTGGATCATCATCTGCGACTAAAATATGCAGCATTACAAAATCTCCTTTTTACTCTTTGTTTTTTGGATGAAAATGTATGAATACAATAAGCAGAACGCACTGGTTTGCATCACCATTTCATTATAAAATGAAAGAAAGATTTTTTCATGTGGCATTGTGATGTCCATGCTAAGCTAAGTTGCTAAATATTTTTAGAAATGGAGGAAGCTGCATGGAAAATATACCTGTTGATTTCGGCTGTAACGAAACTGTTGACTTCTCCTTCTTTGATGCTGTAGCTTCCGGCATCGTCATCCGCAATTTAAAAGGTGAGACGCTTTTCGTTAATCAATCGTTTTGTCGTCTTTTTAACGTATCTAAGGAAGCAGTTAAAGGATTGAAATCCTACCGTCCCTATATCACTATTTCGACGGAAACAGGGGAGGATTACATTGATTATAAGGATTATTCTGCTTATAAGGCAGGGGTTACGGGAAAATCTGATGAAACATGTTTGAAGATCCAAACCGAAGAGGGAAAAGTAAAATGGATCAAAGTCAAGACAGAATTAACCCTTTTAGATCATAATAAATATATTGTCTCCACTATTATGGACATTACCGAAGAAAAACTGGCGAAGGAACGCTGTATCACCAGTGAACAAAGGTTAAAATATTTAATTCAATCAATGGACGAGCTTATTTTTACGATTGATCGTAATTTACGTTACACATCTGTTTATGGTCGCTGGCTCAAGAAATATGGACATTCGGAAACGACTATTGTTGGAAAAAGTGTTAATGAAATTGTAGATGTTTCAGGAAATCCGCTCCATACAAAGGCCATGAAGCAAGCATTTTCTGGTAAATCTTTTACCTATGAATGCCAACTGCAATTTGCTGGGAAGTTAAGTGACTTTCATGTATCTTTTTCTCCAATACGGTCTGAGGATGGGGAGATTGAATCCATTCTTGGAGTAGCAAGGGATATTACCTGTGAAAATAGGATGAAAAGACAGTTAAAGCTAAGCCAGGATTTATATGAAAAGCTGATTGAATTGTCGCCAGAAATGATTTATCTGCAAATGAACGGAAGCATTGTCTATATGAACGATGCAGGGATAAAAGCGCTTAAAGCCAACGGTATGTCAGAATTAAAGGGGAAATCCATCTATCAAATCATTCATCCGGAATATCACGAAATAATTAAGAAGCGGCTATCTCAACTAAAACAAAATAAGGATGTAGGATTGTTAGAAGAAAAGCTCATTTGTTTCGATGGATCTATAAAGTATTTTGAAGTTTCATCATCTCCTATCAAAATGGGAAGGAGATCTGGTTCAATTGTGTTTGCAAGGGATGTTACCGTCAAGCGGCAAGCAGTAGAACTTTTGAAGGAAAGCGAAGAGAAGTTTCGGCAGCTCGCAGAAAACATAAACGATATTTTCTGGATGAAAGACATCGCAACAAATAAATTTATTTATATTAGCCCTGCCCTTGATAAACTTGCAGGACCACTCCAGCATAAAAAATATCCGAACGCAAGTAGTCCTCTGCAGCACCTTATTCTTGAAGAAGGCCAGAAAACGCATGGCAATACGGAGGATTTAACAAGATCCTATAAAATCAAGACGAACATGGGCAAGGAAAAGTGGATGAAAGAAAGAATATTTTATATTCACAACGAGAAAAACGAACCGATCCGGATTGCGGGTGTTGCAGAAGACATCACAATATTAATGGAGACACAGGAGCTCTTGCAGAAACAAAAACGTCTGATGATCATACAAAACTTGGCAGCAGGCATCGCACACGAAATTAGAAATCCATTGACTACTATTAAAGGATTCATGCAATTGCTTCAAAATTTTATTCCGGAAAATTATTTTAATATCATGGAAAGTGAAGTAAATAATATAGACAAATTTATTGACCAAATGCTTCTGCTTGGTAAAGACACAGCGAAGAAAGAAAAAAGGGATGTAGCAATGTATTCATTACTGTCAGACGTCATATCAGCATTCCAACCTAAGATGGATATTAATTTTGAGCGCGGTAATCTTAAGGAAACGGATTTAGTGCAATGCCATGCAGACGAGTTAAAAGAAGTGCTGTTTAATATCCTTGATAACGCATGCAGTTCATTTAGCGGCAACGAAAATAGGGAGATTTGGCTAAAGGCTGAGGTGAATGGAAATAATGCATTGATAACGATAAAGGACAATGGCAAGGGAATCAGTGCGGAGCGAATAAAAATGCTAGGCGAACCGTATTATGCCAACAATGAAAAAGGAATTGGCTTTGGATTGATGATATGCCAGAAAATTATTGAAAACCATCATGGAGAACTCACTATTTTGAGCAAGAAAGGGGAGGGAACGACTGTTAAAGTTCAATTGCCATTAAAGACAGCGCTTAATCTATCAAATAGTATCTAATAATTCAAAAACTACAGCTTATACTGAACAGCCTTTAGGGGCTGTTTTTTATATGTTCATAAGGCAGGTTTGGAATAATTTTTCCTTTATAGATTAAAGCTAAAGTAAAAGCTGGACAAGCTGAGGTGATAAATTGTTTTCAAAGATTTTAGAATACATGCCAACATGGCAAATGGTTGTACAGGCTGGTGTCACACTAGCAATTCCAATTGTGTTAACAAAAACCTTTGCAGCAATAGATAAGGAAACGGAGGTGGAAGGCGATGGGCAACGGAGAAAAAAAGAAGCCAATTCAAGGGCAAAGTAAAGCTCTTCGTCTTACAGGTGTATTCCAGGACGACATCGCTCATATCCAACAGCTGCTTGAGGAAAATTCGGACGTTCTATATCGCAATTTCCGTTTGAGCAATACAAACAAGCGGGCTGGACTTTTTTTAATAGACGGATTAGCGGATAAAGAACTTGTGGATAAGTTTATTTTAAGGTCCTTAATGGCTCCCTTTTCTGAAGAGGACCATGAACTAATTGAGCAAGAGGGTCTTAAAAATTACTTAAAGAATACTGTGCTATCTATTGGGGAAGTTAAAGAAACCAATACGCTTTCAAATGCAGTAAATGAAATCCTTGATGGCATGGCCGTCTTGATAATTGAAAGTGTGACGGAAGCTATCATCCTCGGCATCAAAAAAGTCAAGTCAAGAAGTCTAGAAGAGCCCATCTCCGAACCACTTGTAAGAGGTCCAAGAATAGGATTCACGGAAGCTCTAAAAGATAACACAGCTATATTAAGGAATCAAGGGCAAAATGAAGACTTGGTCATGATCAATAAAACCGTCGGTAAAAGAACAAAGAAGAAAGCAGTCATTACCTATATAAAGGGTGTAGCAGATCAAAATCTTGTTGATGAAATTGTAAAGAGGATAGATCGTATTGAAATAGATTTTCTGCCAGAGTCAGGGTATATCGAGCAAATGATTGAAGATAACTATATCACTCCCTTTCCGCAAATTCAAAATACAGAGCGGCCAGATCGGGTAATTGGAGCGCTTGCTGAGGGAAGGGTGGCCATCCTACTTGATGGGACTCCATATGTTTTGATTGCACCGGTAACCTTCAGCATGCTCTTACAGTCACCAGAAGATTATTACGAGCGTTGGATGCCGGGATCTCTGATAAGAGTACTCCGCTTCCTTGCAGCGTTTATCTCGCTCTACGGTCCCTCAATTTATATTTCTTTTATCTCTTTTCACCCTGGGCTTATCCCGACAAAATTGGCGATTTCGATTGCCAGTTCAAGGGTAGGAGTACCTTTTCCCGCTTTTTTAGAGGCTCTATTGATGGAAATTGCGATTGAAATTCTCCGTGAAGCGGGATTAAGACTGCCTAAACCGATTGGACCAGCAATTGGTATCGTAGGCGGTTTAATTATTGGAGAAGCAGCTGTTACAGCTGGAATTGTAAGTCCTTTTATGGTTATTGTTGTTGCTTTAACTGCAATTTCCTCTTTTGCAATTCCTCAGTACAGCGTTGGTATCACACTTAGAATGTTGCGATTCATCTCCATGTTTGCTGCTGCTGTTTTTGGTTTGTATGGTGTTATTCTTTTTACATTATTACTGTTATCACATTTAGTCCGGTTAAAAAGCTTTGGTGTACCGTATATGAGTCCTTGGACGCCGCTTTCAATCAAGGATCTAAAGGACTTCGTTCTACGTGCTCCGGTGTTCAAAATGAAGCGTCGGCCAATGATGCTTGATACGAAGGATGTTCGGCGAAAAGGCTAATGAAGAAAGAGGGGCATACAATGATTACACATAGCAGCAATAAAATATCAACAGTTCAAGCAGTCCTCATTGTAACGAATTTTATTCTTGCCTCAGGGATTCTAACATTGCCAAGAAAAGCGGCAGAAGCCGTGAAGACACCCGATGTCTGGATAAGCATCATCATTAGCGGCGGAATCGCCATACTGCTTGGCATTATAATGGCCAAGCTGAGTCAATGCTACCCAGACAAGACATTTTATGAATATAGTGCAAAGTTAATGGGAAAATGGCTTGGAATGGCAGTAAGCATATGTTTCGTCATTTATTTTTGCATCTTGTCTGCTTATGAAGTCAGGATAATGGCCGAGGTTACAGGATATCTTATTTTGGAAGGAACTCCTTCCTGGGCCATAACCATACCATTCTTGTGGGTAGGCTATTATTTATTAATAGGTGGGATTACATCTATCGCAAGGCTTTTTGAGGTTATCTTTCCAATAACAATCATTGTGTTCCTGCTGGTTATAGCAATGAGTAAGGAAACGCTTCAACTAAATAACTTACGACCTGTTTTAGGACTAGGGTTCAGTCCTGTATTAAAAGGATTAAAACCTACTATTTTATCCTTTATTGGTATTGAAATTATTCTATTTATCGTTGCCTTTATGGAAAAACCTAAAAGAGCAGTCAGAGCTGTAACGATTGGTTCACTCATCCCTATATTTTTTTATATCATCATCCTGCTTACTGTTATAGCGGCATTATCTGTAAATGGAGTTGTCCACCGCACTTGGCCCACATTGGATCTAATCAGGGGGTATGAAATAAAAGGCTTATTATTTGAAAGGTTTGAATCGTTTCTTCTAATAATCTGGACAATGCAGATATTTGCTACATTCGTGATTACTTATTTTGCTGCATCCCTTGGCATCTTTCAAGTTTTCAAAGTGAAGGAAAGGAAAGTGTTTTTAGGATTACTGCCAGTATTATTCTTCATCTCCATGATTCCAAAAACGCTTGATGAAGTATTTATGATAGGTGATATGCTTGGAAAGGCAGCAGTCATTCTTTGTGGTGTGTTGCCATTGCCGCTCTTGATCCTTGCTAAATGGAAGGGGAGAATGAAATGAAAAAAACATTCTTATTAACTTTTTTATGCTCATCTTTCCTTTTGTCTGGCTGTTGGAGCAGCAGGGAAATCGAGGAACTCGGCTTGAATGTTGGTATTGCGCTCGATAAAGGAGATAAGGTTGCGGAGAATATGGGAAGGGTTGAAGAAACACCTGACTCCTCTGGATTTCTATTCACAAATACCTATCAGTATGTAAATATTAGTGCCGTTCCCTCGGGATCTAAGGATGGAGGCAGTGGACAAAAACAATATGTGAATATATCAGAGGTTGGTGGCACAAACCATCAAATTATTAGGGAAGTTTCTCTGCGAGAGGAAAACCCTATCATGTTCCAGCACACAAAGGTTATTGTCGTAAGCGGAGACTTGTTGAAGGATACTAGTATGAGGAAACTGCTGGATCTATTCCTCAGAGACAATGAAATGAGACTCAGTTGTATTGTCTTGGTCACAAAAGGATCTGCAAAGGAAGTGCTTAATTTAAAAGATCCTTCTGTGATTCCATCTTTACGTTTAGTGGGGATTGGTGATAATGTTTACAGATCAACCAAAATCCTCAAGCCCATGACACTTACAAGATTACAGGGAAATATATATTCAAATAACAGTTATCTCATTCAAAACGTTGTTTCAAAATCTGGAGAAGTCCGATTTTCAGGCGCGGCAGTATTCAGCGGAAAAACAAATAAGCTTATTGGTTATTTGAAGGAAGAAGATCTTACGGGTGTCACCATGATAACAGGAGAGGCTAAAGGCGGAATTATTAAAGTAAATGAGGGTAAAAAAGGAAGGCAACGCGATTTTGAAATTAAAACAATTAAGAGTACAATCACGCCTAAAGTTCTTAACGGAAAGATTTCTTTCCATATTAATATTGCCGCACAAGGTAGATTATCGGAAAACTGGTTTCTGTCCCATAGGCCAATTAATCAAGTTTTGACGCAGTCGGAAAAAGAAATAAAAAAATCAATGGAACAGCGCCTTACTCAAGCATTAAAAATGACGCAAAAGAAATATAAAGCAGATGTAATTGGGTTGGGTGAGAGGTTGAGAATCAAATATCCAAGAACATGGGAAAAAGTAAAAAGTAATTGGGATTCTACTTTTGCAAATGTTCCGGTTACCTACTCTGTTGAGGTAAATATAACGGATTATGGATATAACGATCCAAAGTCGTAGTTTTCTCAGGATTATAGGAATTGTAACAGGTACTCAAATAACATTGTGTACCTGTTTTTGTGTGTATTTCTAAAAAAACTCCTCTCAATGGCAAAAAATCTCGTTATTTTATTGTATTTTTTTATAATCTTTATTATAATAAATAAGTCGTTGAATTTCATTACATGTCTCAGTAGCTCAGCAGGATAGAGCAACAGTTTCCTAAACTGTAGGTCGGGGGTTCGAATCCCTCCTGGGACGCTAACAAAAACCTTGAGAATTCAAGGTTTTTCTTTTTAGCCACTTACTAAAACAACCCGCTTCTAGCATGTTTAATGGTAACGTAAAATGGGCTTTCCTTATGAAAATTGCCAGGCAGGCCTGACGAAAATATTCATCAATTGCTTTTGCTGTGTTTTTCTTTTGCAAATTGCTCCAATGCCTGTTGAGATATGGCAATATGCCCATCTTGACTAGGATGAACTCGATCAACGGACAGATGATCCGGGTGGCTAGAATTAATTACCTTGGTTGTTTGGACTACCACAGAGTGATTAAAGTTTTGGGCAAATTGATAAAGCCGTAAGTTCCATTTAGGTAACAGTTTATCGGATAAGGAGTAAAACGTATGGTCGATTGGGAGCGGATTGTATAACTCTAAAAGGACAATTGTTACTTGGGGATTGAGGGTAAGGATAATGTCACTGACACCTGTCATATTATCAACAAATTCAGACTGTAATGTATCAAATGTACCGATTGCCGTAGCAAAATCAGAATGGCGTGCTGCACGTAATATATCATTGCCTCCGACATTTAGGATAATAACCTCGGATTGCTTAATTTCTTCGTCCAATCGTCCCCTTTGAACGATATCGTACAGCTTTTTGCTCGTTAAACCATTTATTCCTTCATTCCTTAAGAAGACTTCCTTTCCGGTCTGCTCTGAAAGACCAGCAGAAAAGCTTTGAACAAAATTAGCTTTTGGATCAGTTCCAAAACCGGTAATGACCGAATCTCCTAGCGCAAGCATGTGTATTGTATCGATTCCCGACTCTTTAAGATAAGTGATATGGGAAGGGGAACCTTCTTCCGGCTGACCCATTGTCTTATTTTTTAATGAACTTATTTGGTAATAGGGAAGGTAAAGCCATAATGCTGAGGCAATCCCGCCTAATACCAACAATACAATGCAGATTTTCACAAATTTCTTCAATAATACCACCTCGTTATATCGTATTCTATCAGGTTTATTACGATACATGGATAGGAGGTTTGTGCCAATAATTTATAAAAAAGAGCCGATCCATTCAAAAGAATGGCGGCACCCCTTCACTAATTCCTTTCACTATGGCTGAAATTGATTGAATTTGATGATCATCAAGGTCGAAAGCATCCTTTACTTTACTTTCAAGGTTAGCTGTAACCCTGCGTTTTCCCACCTCGACCAGGGCAATGAGGGCAAAGCTTACATCCACTAGTTTTGCAAATTCTCGTTGATTCAGATTATAGCTTCTTCTTAAATACTTTATAATATCCTTGTTCACATGTTACACTCCTTTAGAAAAAGCTAATAATAAATTAACTTATATTCCGAAGGTTGTCAAAGTGTAAAAGGAAGTTGATTTCGAGGAAAAACAGCGGAATTAATGGATATCTCGCTTTTTAAATCTTCCGCCACGTACTTCTGAAATGCTTGCAACCGCAAGAAAGGCAGAATTATCAATTTCTTCGATGATGGATTTTAGCTTTGCCTCCTCTAAACGAGTTATAACACAGAAGATTACTTTTTTGTCGTCCCCTGTGTATGCGCCCTCACCTTTCAAGTAAGTTACTCCACGGCCAAGACGGGCAAGAATGGCATCTCCAACTTCCTGATGCTTATCACTGATAATCCAGGCAGACTTTGATTCATCTAATCCCATGATGACAATATCAATTGTCTTGAATGCAATAAAGTAGGCGATGAATGAATACATAGCTCTGTCCCATCCAAATACGAATCCAGCAACACTAAATATGAAAATATTGAAGAACATAATAAATTCACCGACAGAAAACGGCAGTTTTTTATTAGCAAGGATAGCCATTATTTCCGTTCCATCTAGAGATCCGCCATATCGAATAACAATACCTACGCCAGCGCCTAGAGTTATACCGCCAAAGACCGTTGCAAGCAGCAGGTCATCTGTTAATGACGGGAGATCGTGCAGCAAGGAAGTAGTGATGGAGAGGACAAGTATCCCCAATAGTGTAGATAATGAAAAAGTTTTCCCTATTTGTTTATATCCAATAAAGAAGAATGGGATGTTTAATAGGAAGATGAAAATTCCGAGGCGAAACCCTGTTAAATGAGAAAGGATGATGGAAATGCCAACAATTCCTCCGTCAAGAATTTTGTTGGGTACGAGGAATTCTTCGAGCCCGACACCCATCAAGACAGCGCCCAGCACAATGAAGAATATTCGGGTAGCGAGCTTGGTCTTTGGTAATCCTTTATGCTTTTTTTGCAGTGCCTGATCGTTCAGTGTGTTCATATTTTTCCTCCTTCTAGTCATTTGCAATACGAGGCTATATATATATTTTAACATAATTAGCGTTATCTTTAAAAATTCACTAATCCTTGTATTGTCTAACAGCCTCAGCGGGTAAAGGAACAGTAAAACTGTGATAAAGGATGTTGTGCGTGAATCTATTACTAGCTACTGGACTATTTTTGTTAATCTTGTTTTTTGTAGGTATTATTGGTACAAAAGTAATTAACCTCCCCGATATTTTGCTCTACATCATCCTCGGTCTCGTACTGTCCAATATATTTAATGATAATAAGGTAATTGAAACCGCTGGGGAAATGGGACTTGTGTTGTTGTTTTTTATACTTGGTATGGATTTTTCGGTTAACAGGCTAAAGAAAAATGGCAGGCGGGTCTGGAAAGCAGGGCTGCTCGACGTGCTTCTTGGCATCGGTGTTACCATGCTGATCTGCAAGCTGTTTGGGTTAGACTGGGTTTCCTCCCTGCTGATCGGCGGTATTGTTTATGCTACAAGTTCCTCTATTACAGCAAAACTGTTGCAAGATAAAAACAGGACAGAGAATAAAGAATCGGAATTTCTCTTCCTTATTCTTATTTTCGAGGACTTGATTGCTCCTATTCTTGTGACCGTCCTTATCGGTGTAACGGGAAAGGGCTTCTCACCGTACGATTTTGGGAGTCTTCTTCTTAAGGTAATCGTTATGGCTGCAATTGCTGTGCTTTTTGCTAAAATAGTAATGAAGAAGGCGGAACCAATTTTGAAAAATATCCGGAATGATGACATTTTTATTGTTCTTATCGCTGGTGTTGCCCTCTGTAATGCAGGGATTGCTGTTTTCTTTGGCTTATCGGAAGTGATTGGCGCATTTTTAGCTGGGCTCATGTTCTCAGAAACAAGCATGAAGGACAAAATCGAAAAAGTAGCAATGCCGCTGCGCAATGTCCTCTTACCCTTTTTCTTCTTGAACTTTGGGACCCACGTAAAGCTGACAGGGGAAATTCCATACCCAGTTCTTCTTGCCGTATTGGTTGGATGGAGTATCATTCATAAGGTAGCGGTAGGTTATTTCGGCGGAAGATGGTATGGTCTTTCGGGCTATCATTCATTAACAGCCGGGTTATCTTTGACCCAACGCGGAGAATTTTCTGTTATTATTGCAGGACTTGCGGCGGGAGCTTTGAACGTTTTTGCAAGTATCTATATTTTAATCATCACCATTATTGGTACCATTCTATTTCAGTTAGCGCCAAAGCTGAATAAATTGGTATACGACAAAAAGATCAGATTCAGGCAAACGTAGTGGGAGCAGGTATTGCAATTGCTTCTATTGATGTTAACGATCTGCTGCATCCTTTTGTCAACGTATGTGGCCGATAAGTTGTGTAGCATAATCGCATGATGCAAATTAATGAATATCGTGGTCTGGAATGAACTGGAGAATAAGGTGGTTTTCAGAATGCAAAGGACAAAAGAGTTAACGGAATATTTACTTGAGAATGCAGAAATATTAACGGAGCAATGGTTAGATTTACGTGAAGAAAATCAATCGACATACGGCAAGGAAGCACCTATAGAGGTGGAAGAAGATATTAAGGAACAAAATATGAAACTGATTCAAACTGTGGCCCATGCGCTGTTAGGGGAATCAGATTATAAAGAATGGGCATTTGAAACATCGACTAGGCGGGCGAAAATGAATACGCCGCTAGAAGAAGTGCTTCGAAGCTTTAAGCTTTTCAGAGAAACTTATTGGAGCTATATTGTGAAGTTTGCGATAGAAACCGGTGGGGATACAATTGAATTGGGCAATTGGGGAGAGAGAATCAACTTTATATTTGACGATATTATTGAAGTGTTTTGTGCTCATTATCAAAAAGTCCACGAGGAAAACGTCAGAGCACAGAAGGAAATGATGCTTGAAATGAGCAGCCCAGTCATACCTGTCTATAGTAATGTTGGGATTCTTCCGCTTGTAGGAGATATTGATACGTACAGAGCAAAAATCATCAGAGAAAAAACATTGCTTCAAGTAAGCAATTTGAAACTTGAGCATTTAATTGTTGACTTGTCCGGGGTTCCGATTATTGACACGATGGTAGCACATGAACTGTTTCAGATTATTAAGGCACTGTCCTTGTTGGGAGTGCAAGCCGCTATTACGGGTATAAGTCCTGCCATTGCTCAGACATCCGTTAATTTGGGATTAGATTTCAGTGGTATTGCAACTTACTCCAGCCTGCAACAGGCATTGCTCTTCTATATTCGTACGTAATAAAATAAGGTAGTGTTACTACTATCACAAGGAGTGTGGAAAATAGTTGAACAGCAAAAAGGCCGTAGTAGAATATTTAACCATCAATTCGCGACAGCTGGCGGCGCAATTGGTTGCAGATATTATAAATAGGCTGTATATGGAAATACCCCAGCGGGAAATCGAGCATTCCATTGATATGTATGAAGAATTTTTCGGATTTTTAGGCGGGCTTGTTGAGGGAAGTGAGGAAGCTCCCCCGGATGCACTCATTCAATGGAGCCGCAGCAATGGGGAACGAGAAGCATCACATGGGGGAAGGGTTTCAGAAATTTTAATTCGCTATCCTGATACTAGGATTGCTTTTTCTCGTCTATTGTCCAAGATTGGCAAGGACCATGGATTATCTGTGGAAGATATGATTTGGCTTGTTACAAGGGTGAATTATTTTCTTGACTTGAGCTTGAATGAGACAGTGTTTGCATTTGAGCGCCTATCAGAAAAGCTTCTTCAGGAAACGAAAGAAGAAATTGATTCATTGTCTGCACCTGTGGTTCCTGTTCAAAAGGGGCTTGCAGTCCTTCCTTTGATTGGTAACCTTGATCATGAGAGAGCGACGCGTATTATGGAAACAGCTATTCCGAAGATTGCTAAGCAGAAGTATAACAGCCTTATTATTGACTTTTCAGGTATCGTAAATATCGATGCGACTATCGCGAAACATATTTCTGATTTTAATAATATTCTTAGATTGCTTGGTATTGAATGCATAGCGACAGGCATCCGTCCTGAGATGGCAATCTCCGCTATCGATGCAGGAATCAAGTTTTCCGGAATGAAAACATTTGCGAATGTAAGACAAGCAGTAGATAGTTATTCACAACGGTAACGAGCCCTCTTTTTGAGTGCCTTCTCTTTTAAGCATTTCTCATCAAAGAGATGAACTAAAGAAAGTCCAAAATAGCAATTACTTAGAACCATAAGGACTGTAGACATACCCGATGAAAACTGGTTATGGCTGCAGTCTTTATTATTTGCTTCCCGAGAGCAGGGGGTACTTTCTAGCCAATATGATGGTGGCTCTCCGCTGAAATGATAGTCGTTTTTTTGTAGCCTGATGCCAGAATGCCGTGAAGGCGGGAAGGAGTGGTATCTGCTTTTACAACATATTTACCTTCCAGTGCAATTGCTTTTACGTCGGATATGTGAACCATTTTTACGTCTTTGCCAATCCGGGTGGCAGATGGGGAGGAGTGCGTGACATTGATATTTTTAGGCGTGATAAAATCAGCATGATGATTACCGCCAAATACTTTAATATCATTTCCAGCATGCTTGAAGGCTCTAATGGAAATATTTTTAAGTAGTACATTTCTTGCTTTATACTGAAGTGCAATAATTGGATTCCCCTTATAATCATATTCAGGATCACCAATGAGAAGAAATTTCTCCTCTGTATAGCGTATGATTAGTTCTTTGTTTTTTTTGTGGATTATGTTTGAAATCAAGTTTTGACATTCCTTTGTCCCTCCCTAATATTATCAATTCCCTCTATAAATCTTGAATAATCCAGCTGGTACATTATACTTTACAGAATGCTGTTTGCGGGATATGATGGAAAAAAACTTTACCACTACTAGGGGTGCCTCCGATCGAGGCTGAGAGGAAAACAAAAGGTTTTCTAACCCTTTGGACCTGATCTGGATCATACCAGCGTAGGAAAGTAGCTGCATTTTCGCTATTATGCCGGGTCCAGTATGGATTCCGGCTTTATTATTTTATCAAAAACGCTATGATCTGTCGGTGGGAAAGTGGAATGGAGAGGAAAAGGATGGATAAGGAAAAATGGCCATTAGTTATTGGGAAAATTAGAACAATGAAACCGCTTGTGTACAATATCACCAATAACGTTGTATCTAATTTCACTGCTAATGGTTTACTCGCGATAGGTGCTTCTCCTGTAATGGCAATAGCGCCACAAGAAGCTGCATGTATGGCTTCAAAAGCAAATGCTTTGGTATTAAACATTGGTACATTGGATGAAAGGCTAATTGAAGCAATGCTCCTTGCTGGGAAATCCGCCAATGAACATGGAATCCCGGTTGTGCTTGATCCTGTCGGTATTGGTGCTACTTCCTACAGAACAGAAACTGTCCGAATGCTCTTAAGAGAATTGAAAGTTGATATTATTAGAGGAAATGCTGCAGAAATAGGTACGATTGCAGGAAATATTTATAAAATGAAAGGAGTAGACTCAACCATTGATACTGAAGGGTTCCTTGAAGTCGCAACGGAGGTAGCTTCTAAGTATGAATCAGTAGTTGTTGTGACGGGAAAGAGGGATATTATTGCTGATTCTGTTGGAGATAAAATCTTCATTAGCAATGGACACGCCATGATGACAAAGGTAACTGGCACCGGCTGCCTTTTATCGGCCGTTATTGGTGCAGCTGCTTCAGTGGAGAAAGACTATGCTAGTGCCGCAACCGCTGCGCTTACGTACTACAATATCGCTGGGGAAAAAGCTGCACGGAAAGCAGGGAAGCATGGAACAGGAAGTTTCCAAGTTGAGTTTATTAATGAACTTTCGAACTTATCTCATATACATTGGATTCATGAAGCGATGGCAGAGGAAGTGATTCAGTCGTGAAGGTTGCTAAAGCATTGACTATTGCTGGTTCTGACAGTGGCGGAGGTGCAGGGATTCAGGCAGATCTCAAAACTTTTCAAGAAATGAAAGTATTTGGGACCTCTGTTTTAACAGCAGTAACTGCCCAAAATACTTTAGGAGTGAAAGATATCCAGCCAATTACCCCAGAAATGGTTATATCACAGATAGATTGTGTTGGGGAAGACATCGGAACAGACAGTGTCAAAACGGGGATGCTCTTTAGCGCAGAAATCATTGAAGCAGTCTCCAACAGAATGAATCATTATGGCTGGCGTCCAGTAGTGGATCCGGTCATGATAGCAAAGGGAGGTGCGCCATTACTGCAAAAGGAGGCAATTAGGGCGCTAAAGGAATATTTACTTCCGCTCGCACTTGTCATCACACCAAATGTTCCGGAAGCAGAAGCTCTTACGGGTATTCGAATTTCTGCAGAAAAGGATAAACGAAAAGCTGCTATGCTGCTTCATTCTCTTGGGTCAGAAATTGTTGTAATCAAAGGTGGCCATGATCCTGTTGCAAGTCATTACGCAGAGGATTTATTTTTTGATGGAAACGAATTTCATTCTTTTAAAAGCAAAAGGATGTTTACAAAAAATACACATGGCACCGGATGTACATTTTCGGCTGCAATTACAGCTGGAATTGCAAATGGCTTAACTCCATACGAAGCGGTGAAAACTGCTAAGATGTTTATCCAGTGTGCAATTGAAAATCAACTGGAAATAGGAAATGGACACGGCCCTACGAATCACTTTGCCTACAACAGGACAGGGGGAAGTTTAAGGGATGAAACTTAATTTGCGTGAACACCTTCGTCTCTACTTCATTATGGGAAGTAACAATACGGAAATGGAACCAGAGAAGGTTTTAAAGCAAGCAATCGATGGCGGAATTACTATGTTCCAGTTCCGGGAAAAAGGGGATGGAAGCCTTGTTGGGAACGAGAAAAAAAAATTGGCTAAGCTGCTGATGCATATTTGCCGTGAGAATAGGATTCCGTTCATTGTTAATGATGATATCGAACTTGCTTTGGAATTGGATGCTGATGGGATCCATATTGGCCAAGATGACTTCCCAGCAAATGAAGCAAGGAGAATGCTTGGCAATAAAATACTAGGAGTATCGGTTCACACATTAGACGAAGCAAATCAGGCTATTGAAGCAGGCACAGATTATTTTGGTGTTGGACCGATATATGGTACGTCTACCAAAACGGATGCTTTGCCGCCTGCTGGAGTAGGATTCATAAAGGAGTTAAGATCACAAGGGATTGATCTTCCAATCGTAGGGATTGGAGGGATTGATTCGAACAATGCTGCGGCAGTAATCGAGGCGGGAGCCGATGGCGTCTCTATTATTTCAGCCATATCAACGAAAAAAAATCCGGAGGAAGCAGCCCAACGGATTTTAAATGAAATGAACTCTAATTAAAGATAACACTATAAGGGACTCTTCATACGGAAGTGTCCCTTATAGTGTTTGATACATACAGATAAATGTGTCATGTAATGAATCAATGCGAGTTTGCTCTTATTAAGAAATGATGGTGAGCCAATCAAGGACCCCATTATTATTTAATAACGCTCCATGTAATCAAAATGGAGAGCTTTGGACGTCTCTCGTTTTTTTCTCTTCCAGTGAATTTGTGAATCGAAAAAGAAGAAAACTTAAGATAAACATTACTATTACGGGCAACTGTACAGCCATACTAACGGTTTTTTCTCCAAACAGTCCTAACAAGAATGTTATGCTGATAAGCATGATACTAATAATGACAGCGAAAAAGTTTGAAAAACGCGCCATTAAAGTCGCTGGAATTGATTCTTGGTATAATGTCATGATCCCAGAATTGGCAACCGCTTGAGCAACTCCGAGAACGGTAAAGGACGTTAGTGCCGTTTGAAAATTAGGGCTGTAAGCATACCCTGCAAAACCAATAGTGGAAAAAAGCATTCCAACTCCAACCATTGTTTTGGCCGAGATCCATTTAGAGAGGATGGAAGCGAGTAGAGAACCAGCGAAGTAGCCGATTCCGCAAAAACTTACGAGCAAACTGTACTGTGTTGCGTTTAGCCCTAAGACTTCTTTTGAATAAACCCATTCAAGGGAATCTAACGCCATCCCCATTACAATCAATGTTTGGAAGGTTATATATACTTTTACAAAATCATTTTTTTCTTTTGTCAACCCTACGACTGACTTTCGGTCTGCATTCCAAGTTTTCCAAAAAGGGATTCTCGATGTTGCAACAGAATTTTCCTCTTTAAACGGGAGGAAAATGAGCAGAATCGCAGAAAGGATGAAGGAAGCTCCATTGATTAAGACAACGCCCGTTGGAGAGAAGATGGGCAGCAATAATCCTGCAACGGCTGGCCCAATTACCAATCCCCCTGATTGCGCAGCTTGAAAGATGCCGTTAAACGCACCCCTCTGCTGTGCAGGAAGGAATTTCGCGATATAAGCCTGTGAGGCAGGAGTAAAAAAGGAGCTGCAAACATGCACAAAAAAGATGATGAGAAGTATAAAGCCGATGTTTTGCTGGAAAGCTAGGACGAACATCAATAGTCCACGGATAATATCCGTTACAATCATAATGGTTTTCTTAGGAAACCGATCAATGAAGCCACCAGTCCAGGGTTTAATGACAATACCAGCGATTGGACCAAGAATCCAAAGGGTTGCCACGCTGATCGCTGAACCTGTCAGTTTATAAATAAATACATTGATGGCAATGAGATACATGAAATCTCCTGCAGATGAAATGCCGACGCCAAGCAGCAATGGTATGAATCGCTTTTCTATAAATTTCAATCAAAGATTCCTCCCCAGGGATCATGTATGTACAGGACATAATTATTGTTTTTTAAATGAAATAGTTCATCCAATTTTTAGTATAGTCTAAAAATTTAATTTTTCAATATTATTTTAAAAAAGGTTGCAAACCCGTGCATTAGTCTTATTTTTCAGGTTGCAGAAATAGTCAGGAAGCATCATAATTAAGGATGCTGAGATGGAATAACCTGTTTTTTCTTCTGTTTGGTGATTTTTTTCGACATATTTCTTCAATATACCCCCAAAAAAAGAAGGATAGGACGAATCTTATTTTGTAGCAGTAATATATACGGAGGCAACATATGAGTTATGATCATGTAGGGCAAAAAGAAAAAGGGTATAGCGCTGGTTTTTTTGGTGCATTGAAAGGAAAGGGAATCAAGCAGTCAATTAAAGATTCCTTTCAGCAAAAAAGAGAGAATTATTTGGAGAAAAAGGCTGATTTCACAGATTTCATACTTAAAAAAATGCATACATACAAAAAGGTGGATGGCCTTTTCTTGTGGGAAGTTGACCGAAAACTCAACAGCCTTGCGAAAAAAGGATTCAAGCAAAAAGACTTAGTAAATGGAATTATTACAATCGTGCTTTCACGGAAAGAGACAAACCAGCTTGCAACTGATGAGGAAAAAGCAAGGATAGAAACTACTATCCAAGAGCTGGAAGGTTTGGAAAATTTAAAGCTTCTGCAGTTTTATCGTTATCAACTAGCGTATTGTGAAAAGAAGTTTTATGATGGTCAAGTTACACGGTGGATTGAATTGAAAGTTACGAACTTATAGAGAACACGCCGATTATATGCGTGTTTTTTTGTTTGAATTATTTCATTCTGAATATTGCATTGGATATATGGGTATAATACTTCTGCAAGACAAATTGCAATTTTAATTAATGCTAGGAGGCAACAAAATTGGAACGTGGTAGAGTTAAATGGTTTAACAGCGAAAAAGGATTTGGATTTATTGAGCGTGAAGGCGGGGAAGACGTATTTGTTCATTTCTCAGCCATTCAAGGAGAGGGTTACAAGAGCTTAGATGAGGGCCAAGAAGTAACCTTTGATGTTGAGCAAGGTGACCGCGGCCCACAGGCTGTTAATGTGAATAAAGCATAATTACATTCGCAAAAAAGCAGTAGCAGACCCATATTGATTGGGTCTGTTCTTTTAGTTTGATTCCATTCTTCCTACCCCTTAATATGCTTTACTCTGCCAACCCTTCCATCTGAAAGTCTAACTTTTATTCCATGCGGATGCGATGCAGAATTGGTGAGAATATCCTTGACAATACCGGCAGTTAATTTGCCTGTCTTTTGGTCTTCTTTAAGGACAATATCCACTTGCGTACCAGTATGAATGTTACTGCGAATCCTTCCATCCATCATTTTACCTTCTTTCTCAATTGTTTATTTTACCAATGATATCACTTTTCTGATTAATAAAGCGCTTTATTGAAAAAATAATTCCCACTGTTCGGTTAATCCTATGTATGACAGGGAAGTTGTGTTATATTATTATTTAAATTTCTTGTAGCTCTTATGAGTAAGGAAGGTGTAATCATGGCAACAGAAATGCAGTCTTATGACAGCAGGCTTCCATTGCGTCGCGATGTGAAGATGCTTGGACAAATACTAGGCGATATTCTCGTCTATCATGGGGGAAAAGAACTCCTTGAAAAAGTAGAACATATCAGGGGAATGTGTAAGAATATTAGAACCGAGTTTGACCGGGAAACATTCGAAGAATTAAAACAGGAGATATGCAGCCTTGACCCAGAAATGAGGAAACAAGTTATCAGAGCGTTTTCTGTTTATTTCCATCTTATTAACGCGGCAGAGCAAAATCATAGGATAAGGCGGCGAAGGGAGTATTTACTGGAATCTGACTCGAAAGTGCAGCCTTTTTCTATTGAAAGTGCCATTCTTTCCTTGAAAGAAAATGAGGTAACTCCAGAGGGGATTAGAAGAGTCCTGGATAGCTTAAGTTTGGAACTCGTCATTACGGCCCATCCGACAGAAGCGACGAAGCGCTCCATTCTGGAAATACAGAAGCGGATATCCAACATATTGAAGGGGAAGGATAACCCTCTGCTTTCTAAAAAGGAAAAGGATAAACTTGATGAAAGTTTGTTTAATGAAGTGATGGTACTTTGGCAGACAAATGAATTAAGAGATCGCAAGCCAACAGTTATTGACGAAGTAAGAAACGGACTTTACTATTTCGATCAAACGTTGTTTAACGTGCTGCCAGATATCCATGAGGAAGTTGCTGATAGTCTTAGTAAGCATTTTCCTGAAGAAGATTGGGAAGTACCGAATTTCCTTTACTTTGGTTCATGGATTGGCGGAGACCGTGATGGCAATCCAAACGTAACCCCTGAAATCACTTGGGAAACGCTTGAAAAGCAGCGCCGCCTTGTGGTGAAAAAATATAAGGCAGCTCTGATTGACCTTATGAAACGTTTTAGCCATTCCAGCGCGAGAGTTAAAGTGAGTGAAGAATTGCTTAGCACCCTTGAAAGTGAAGAAAGAGCATACCTCGCAGAAGGCAAAACATGGCCAATTGCAGAGGAAGCTTATCGCCGGAAAATCGCAATTATTTTGGCAAGGGTGAAAGAAGTTGGGAAATCCCCTCTTGGTTACAGAACAGCCGAGGAATTGCTACAAGATCTCCTAGTCATTCAAAGAAGTGCTGTTAACCATCACCCGGCAAACCATGAGCTAAAGACATTAAAAAAATTAATACGTCAGGTTGAACTTTTTGGATTCCATTTAGCAACACTTGATATTAGAAACCATAGTGGGGAACATGAAGCTGCCGTTGCTGAAATTTTCAAAAAAGTGCGCATATCTGATGATTATGCAGCACTTAAAGAAGAAGAAAAGTTAAAAATCCTTCAAGACGTATTAGCAGATCCAAGACCCCTTTTAGTATCACACGAGGAGTATACACAAGAAACCAGACAGATGATCGATGTTTTCCATCTCATCAAGAATGCGCACGGAGAGTTCGGCAAGCGATCTATCGCAGTTTACCTCGTTAGTATGACCCAATCTCCAAGCGATCTCTTAGAGGTTCTTCTGTTGGCAAAAGAAGCAGGAATTTATCGTGTTCACGGTGACGGAAGCATCGATTCTGATCTCCATGTGGCACCGCTTTTGGAAACGATCGATGACCTTACCGCAGGCCCTGCCATCATGGAGACTTTATTTGTAATGCCGGTGTACCGGAGACATCTAGAAAAGCGGGGAATGCAGCAGGAAATCATGCTCGGATATTCGGACGGAAGCAAGGATGGCGGTACGATGACCGCTAACTGGAAGCTGTATAAAGCACAGCTGGAAATCCACCAAATGGCAAAAACTCATGGAGTCGCTCTGAAGTTTTTCCATGGACGAGGTGGTTCACTTGGCCGTGGAGGGGGTCCGCTTAATCGAAGCCTTCTTTCTCAGCCTGCTGAAACACTTGGAGATGGAGTGAAAATAACAGAGCAAGGGGAAGTTCTATCAGCGCGCTACCTTGTTGAAGAGATTGCCTATCGAAGCCTTGAACAGGCAACTTCTACACTTATCACTTCAGCCGCGAAAATGACTAAAGGAAAAATTCGCGAAGAGCGTTGGGTAAGTGCCATCGAGAATATTTCAGCAGCATCCTTGAAAAAATACCAGTCACTTGTTTTTGAAGATCCCGATTTCCTGACATATTTCCATGAAGCGACACCGCTAGGAGAAGTGGCAGAACTGAAAATCGGTTCCCGCCCTGCCAGTAGGAAAAACAGCAGATCATTTGAAAATCTTCGGGCCATCCCTTGGGTATTTGCTTGGACACAAAGCCGTCAACTGCTTCCTGCTTGGTATGCTGCTGGGACGGGGCTGCAACACTATGTTGAACAAAGCAGCGAAGGATTGTCGTTGCTGCAAGAGATGTATGAAAACTGGACGTTCTTCCGTTCTACCATCGATAACCTGCAAATGGCCTTGATGAAAGCAGACATCACTACTGCTAAGGAATATACCACCCTTGTAGAAAACAAAGAAATGGCAAATAGAATTTTTGGTAATATCCACGAAGAATATAAGCGGACAAAGGAGATTGTTTTGAAAATTAGCGGCGATATAGAACTGCTTGATCATTCTCCAAATATCCAGGACTCCGTACACTTACGTAATCCTTATGTTGATCCGCTTAATTTCATCCAAATAGCACTGCTTAAAGAATTGCGAAAGACGGAGGATCCAGACGAAGAAATGTTCACACAAGTATTGCTTACCATCAGCGGTGTTGCAGCGGGTCTGCGGAATACCGGCTGAGAAAAGATAACGCTTGACTGGCCTGCCGTCCTAGCCGGCAGGTTTTATTTGTCCAAAAAAATTCTTTGGGGAAAATATTAACGAGGAGATCTACTCGCTGTTAGGGTGTGCAAGGATACGAGATTGGGAACTACTTCGTATCCCTGCCTTTTTTATTGATAGCATTTCACATAAAAACCATTCTGCAAGGACCATTCTGCATAATAGATCTCATGGATGTTTTCATAGCCCATTTCTGCGAGTGAAGCTTCTAGCCAATCTACATTCTTCCCCATTGATTTGAGCGCTTTTTCTAATACTTTTCCTTCGTCTACCAACATATAAGAAGGGCTTATTTTTGGAGTGTCTATGCCCAGTTGGTTAGGGGTGACAGGAGAGGAGGCCGGCGAAGCCATTACGCTTAAGTGTCCGCTCGGCTCTAAAAAGGCATATTTGACTTCTTGGACGGAAAAAACGCCATTTTGCCGTAGCATGGACCGTAGCTGTTCCATCTCCATTTTTTCTTTTTTCAGTACATCAAGATTAATTTCCCCATCAGCAATAAGGGTTTCAGGTTCTCCTTTTATGAGAGGTCGTGTCTTGTCAAATCTCTGAACAGTATATTCGACGATGAAAATTAGAAAAGCCCACAACGCAAAGGTATATAAGAGGTGACCAATTGTCACTTTGTGGTCAAAAATCGCTTCCTCTAAGATTCCACCAAGAATGATTGCGTAAACGAAATCAAACGGGGTAACTTGTGCCAGTTCTTTTTTACCCATAAGACGAATGACAAAAAGCAAGGAAACTAAGCCAAGAACAAGTTTAAGTGCAATTGATAAGTACATGTCATATCCTCCACCATACATACTAGACTATTAAGCTATTAAACCTTTCCCTAAAAAAGATTAAGATAACCTGCCTGTCAGAAAACACTATCGCGATAGGAGAAAACAGTTGAGAAATTAATGCTTTCTCGGTAACATGGAAGCAGTGCGAATGTAAAACGGGGGATTAGTGTGCAAAAGAGAATACTGATTGCGGAAGATGAATCTGTGATGAGAAGATTGTTGAAAATGTATTTAACGAGGGAAGGGTACCTTGTCGACGAGGCGGTGAATGGAACAGAGACTCTCCGTAAGGCTCTCTCGCTGGACTATGATCTTATTCTGCTTGATATATTTATGCCGGAGAAGAACGGGTTAAGCGTCCTAGAGGAATTGAGGGTTGAAAGGCGTACACCTGTCTTTTTGTTGTCTGCTATTGGAGGAGAAGAAGAGCAGCGTGAAGGAATCAAAATGGGAGCGGATGATTATATAATCAAACCTTTTAGTCCAGCTGAATTGATGACAAGGGTGAAATCCTACTTCGACAAACAGAACTGAAGTAACCGCTTTCACAAGAACCCAAAAAGCTGGTGGAGATGCTCCGCCAGCTTTTGTTTCGTTTTATAAATTGAATTTTTTTAATGAAATGGAAAACCATTGGAGTAAAGGATGTCTGTTTTTATCAACGACTTTAAGGTCTTTCATGGAAAGTTTATCCGCGTTGTCCGCGATCCATTTTTTCAGTTCCTCTTTATCTCTGCAATGGGTATGGTAGGTCTCACCGCGTTTGCCTAATGCATTGATGATATACCTACAAGAATAATTCTTCATAATGCCCACCTTTTTATCATAATCACTTACATAGACAACATTATAACAAGGTAAAACTTAAAGTCTAGCCCTTTTATGGAAATATTATTCGACGAAAACTGCAACATGTTGAATTTTCTGGAACCTGTCCTGGTTTTCATGTATATTTGATTTATCTTTACAGGAGAGTTACTATAATAGAAAAATAATCAGCGGAGGACAAAAGGGCAATGAAGGCGGCAGAAGAAAAGGGCATAGAGGTAGTGAGTGTTTCTTTGTTCTATTATTTCCCTTAGATCGGGCAGGTGATTCCTGTTCAAAAAGAGGATTCGATTATACAGAACTTATGATGAGCTCTCACGTATTTCGCCAAGCGGATTCTCACCTGTTCCGCTGAAATTTTCGCCCAAACATCCCTCATCAAAAGGACAAATCTGCTGGATGGGGAACATTCAGAAGATCATGACGACGGCCAAAATTGATCCAAGCTGAATGACGATTTTAAAAGTGTTTGCAATATATTTGCTTCCAAGGAATTCTTGCGATTTTAGCCACACGTCATCCACCATGATCATATGTCCTGTTGATGATACGGGGGCAAATTCTGTCAGTCCTTCTACCATGCCAAGAAGGAGGGCCTTTAAAATAATTAGGAAATCCATTAAGCTAACTTCCTCTTTTTTCTTCTTACTATGTAAATACTTGTTATTAATTACAAGATTGAATCCGGCCATTTGGCCGGATTTTTTTAAAGTGATTCCTTAATTAGTTTTTTATAGTAAAGGACAGAAAGCGCCCCAAATATTGAGTATAGTACCGTATAAACTGCCATAACGATCAGCATCGGTGCCCATAGTTCTGAACCGAAGAAGAACCAGCCGGACTGCACGGCAAAATATCCGTGCATTAATCCAAGAAGAAGGGGGATGCCAAAGCTGAAAGCTTGTTTAAGTCTAATCCCTTTTAATAGGTCACTTTGCGTATACCCAAGCTTACGAAGAATCGTATACGTTGGTTTTTCCTCTTCTCCTTCGTCCATTTGTTTGAAGTAAAGGATGCAGCCGGAAGTTATCAGGAATGTCAATCCTAAGAAGCCAACGATAAACATGCCAAGTCCCATGGTCTTTTTCTGGTCTTTTACCATCTCGACACGAGAAATATTCATACCATGTTTATCAAGTTTCAACTTTTTATAAATAGCTCCTGCCTTTTCCAACTCATCTTCATTATTAATCGTATATCCGATATGCAGACTCGATGCTTTTTGAATGGACGGTTCTAGGTCGGCCTGCAATTTTTTAAATACCTTATCGTCTACAATAGCGATTGGTTGACCGCCACCTGTAAAGAGGAAGGAGACAATATACTCCTTTTCCTGGTCAATCATATCTAGATTCAAGTCTTGTTTGTTCCCCATCAACCTTACTTTCCCGGAATCCTTTAAAGGCATGAATTTTTGAAGCGCATCGGTATAGCCTGTAAAAATAGTTTCATTTTCTTTTACATTCAAGCCTTTTACGGATGCTTCACTGACAACTGGTATTGGAGTTTTGTCAGGATTCATATTCATCTCCAGCCTTTTCTGCATCAAATCAGAAATGTCTGCATTCACCTGAATGACTGGTATCTCTTCTTTCTTATACGAGATTATGTTTGCTTTTAACTCTTGTTCAAAACGCTTTCCATCCTGCTTCGTTGTGAGGGCAAAATCGCCAACGACGAATTGTTTAGACTGCATTTCCGCAGAGTAGTAGGAAATGTAGCTTAAGGAGAGTAGACCGATGGCCAGTGCTGAAACAGTAGTTATGACTGTGAGAAGCAATGCATTCGATTTCATTCTGAACATAATGGAGGTCAACGACAAGACCTCTTTAACGTTAAGGTAGCCTCCCTTATTTTTTCTGATCATGTTGAAGATAACACTGACAGCACCCTTAAAAAACAAGTATGTGCCGACGATGACAGATGAGAGGATGAATGTCATCGCTGCAAAAAGTTCTGGTATTGAAGTGAAATCCCCGCTGAAAAGCTTTGATGAAACATAATATCCTGTTGCAATCAAAGCCATGCCCAGCACACCAAGAAAAATGATGAGAAAAGATATTTTCCTAACCTTCGATTCAGTGGAAGATCGAACACGGAATAGATTGATAATGCTCTGTCTTTTGATGAAAAAATAATTAGTTACCAAAATCAATAGGTAGATAGCGGTGAAAACAAGAACAGTCTGCAGCAGAGCTTCAGAAGAAAAGCGAAGCACGGTTGCTGTTTGCACATTGGTAATCTTGAAAAGGACCATCATGATTAGTTTCGAAACTGAAAATCCTAGAAAAATGCCAATAGTCATTGAGCTGTAATATAGAATGCCATTCTCTGCTGCCAAGATGCGAAAAATTTGGTCCTTAGTCATTCCAATCAATTGAAACAGTCCAATTTCCTTGCTGCGCCGTTTGATGAAAATACTATTGGCAAACAATAAGAATACGCCGACAATAGCTATGAGGAGGATGGATCCAGTTTTGATTGCAGCAGCACCTTTAATGCTTCCTTTTACCTTGTCCATCGATGGGTCAAATTGCAACGTGACAAATGCGAAGTATAGACTGACACTAAATACAAGCGCAAATACATAAAGATAATAGTTCTTTAGGTTTTTCTTTAGATTGCGGTAAATAATCGTATTAATGTTCATTTTGCACACCGCCCAAAACACCTTGAGTTTTCATGATATCTTTAAAGAATTCCTGGCGGCTTTCTCCACCTTTATTTAGTTGCGTGTAGATCTGACCGTCCTTAATAAAGATAACCCTGTTGCAATAGCTTGCAGCCACCGGATCATGTGTAACCATCAGAATGGTTGCTTTTCGTTTTACATTCATGTCGCTAAGTTTGTTCAACAGGTCTGAAGCTGACTTTGAATCAAGTGCTCCTGTTGGTTCATCTGCAAAGATGATGCTTGGTTCATGAATGAAAGCCCGAGCAGCAGAAGTTCGTTGTTTTTGTCCCCCGGAAATTTCGTTTGGGTATTTATCCTTTATTTCCTCAATTCCAAGTTCTCTGGCAACATCACTAAAAATATCATCAGCAGCCTTTTTGGGAGTACGTTTTATAGATAGTGGAAGCAATATATTCTCCTTTACCGTGAGGGTATCCAATAGATTGTATTCTTGGAAAATAAAACCAAGGTGATTTTTACGAAACTCTGCAAGCTGTTTTTCCTTTAATGCGGTCATTTCTTTTCCCTCGATTCTAATTGTACCGCCGGATGGTTTGTCGATAGAGGAGAGGACATTGAGTAGAGTAGTTTTTCCAGATCCCGACGCCCCCATAATACTTACAAATTCACCCTCTATAATTGATACGTCAATTCCTTTTAAAACCTCTTGCCGGTTAAACTTGTTTCCGTATGATTTAGAAAGATTATTTGCTTCAAGAATGTTCATTTTGCTCGCTCCTTTTATTCTGATGTTTTTATTATAAATAGAGCTGTTAATTGTCTCCTTCGATTCACCGAACAAAAAGTAAATAGCATGTGACATTTTTGTCACATGCTTGTTATCCTAGCGAATTCATTTCTTCGGGGAAAATGGAGGGTGAATTTGGAACCTTCACCTACTTTGGAGGCAACCCTAATCCTAATCAATAGGGGTTGTGCGGCTTGCATTGCAAGATAAAGTCCCATTCCTGTTGCCGCACTATCCTTCCTGCTGGCAGTAGAGGTGAAGCCTTTATCAAAAATGCGTGAAAGATCTTTCCCCTCTATTCCTCTTCCAAAATCAGTTATTGATAATATAACTGCTTCATCGTTTACACTACTCTCAATGAGAATATCGTCTGATTCACTATATTTCACCGCATTCGCCATTAATTGGCGAACGATAAATGCCAACCATTTTGCATCCGTCACAACTTGCTTAGCCTCTAGCTGAATGTGGAAGCCAATCCCTTTTTGCATGCACCATGATTGAAGCGTTTTTATTTCTTTAAAAAGGAGTTCCTTTAGATTTACCTTTTCAATATAAAGGTCATTCTCCATAAAAGGAATTCGTTTTTGATGAAGTTGCTGATCCAATAACAAATGGATACGAAGCCATTCATATGTGAGTCCCGACTTTAATTCTTGGTCTTCTAACCTATCTATCATTAAGCGCATTGCAGTAAGGGGAGTTTTAATTTCATGTATCCATGAAAGTAAGTCATCCTTTTCCTGTTGTAATGCAAACTTATTCTTCGATATAGTATTGACGAGATAATAAGTTTGCTGATCAATGCTTTCGCTGACAATTTGTTCAAAAGGGCTGTGACCTTTCGGAAGGTTTGTAAGATCTAGCTCGTTTTCCCATTCTTTTAAGGAACGATAGAACGCGGACTCTTTTCCATACCTAAAAGCGAGAAAGCAAGTAAAGATGATCAAGGATAAAAATATAACATATAATATGGGCTTCAGCGGGATTTCGTTATCTAACCATGAAACGAGAATAAGCAAAGTGTGCAAGATAAGGATAAGAATAATCCAGCTAGCACGTTCCCGCAAAAATACTTTAATCATGGTAAGCTTCCTCTTCAACAGCGATATAGCCTTGGCCAACCTTCGTTTCAATGAACTTGCCAAGATGAATGTCTTCAAGCTTTTTTCTCAACCGGTTCACGTTAACTGTAAGGGTGTTATCACTAACGAAGTGTTCGTCTTGCCAAAGGCTTTCAATCAGGGATTGCCTGCTGACAATCTTGTTTTTCTGTGAGATTAACTGCTTTAGTATGTACATTTCATTTTTCGTTAGTTCCACAGTACCCTGTTCATTTGTTATTGTGTTATTATCATCGTTGACTGTTGCTCCACACCACGTTTTTAATTTGGCAGGCTCACTGCTGTAATCGTACACTCTGCGAAGAACAGCATGGATTTTTGCAATTAGCACATCGAAGTGGAATGGCTTCTGGATAAAATCATCTCCGCCTAGCTGCATACTCATTACCATGTCGGTTGGATGGTCTCGCGAGGATAGAAAAAGAATAGGTACACTTGATTGTGCTCGAATCATTCTGCACCAATGAAAGCCATCGTATCGGGGAAGCTGGATATCAATAATAACAAGGTCTGGAGAGATATCTGCAAACTCTGCTAGTACATTGCTGAAGTCATGTATTCCGTATACACTATATGACCATTGAGTTAGTCTTTCTTTTATTTCTGCAAATAGGGTAGCATCGTCTTCTATCAATAAAATTTTAAACAATTATCTCACCGCTTTTTTTCTGTTCTGTTCTTATTGTATACCAATTGCCCCTTTCGTCGCGAGGAAAAGAAGAGCATTTGCGGGACATAACATTTTTCGATAGCTTACAAAATACCCTTTAAGAGGGAAAGGGGGAAATATATGCTCATTTCACAGCAATATATTATTATTGAAAGATTTATAAAAGACAATTGCCAAAGGACAGTTGAGTTAAGGTCAGAACTAAAGCTTTACCATGACAGGATTGTCAGCAAAAGCGAGCATTTCCTTTTGGCAGATATTCTGGATATGAGCTACAAACCTTTTTCTAGTGAGCAATGCTTGTTGTATTTCCATACTGTTCGAGGAGTCTACTCCTTTCACTTAACTTCAAAGCCAATCCATTTTATAAAAATTTTTCGTGAATTGAAGACGGGAGAATAAAAGGATAGAAGTCAGTAAAATCATTATGTAAACTGTAGTTAGTTTTAATTGGTGATGTATAGGGAATTAAAAACCGCACAATCAACTTTCTTCCCTTATATGCATAACATGTTGCATGATTATTAGAGCTTGGTGTGTATTTTTGCAGCTTTAAAGGTAAATGGTGTTTTGATGAAGGAGATGAAAGGGATGGACCAGACGATATTGCTGGCCTTCGGTTTAACTTTGATGGCTGGCTTGGCAACCGGGATTGGAAGCATGCTCGCTTTTTTTACATCGACAACGAACAAGAAATTTTTATCGCTAGCCTTAGGGTTTTCAGCAGGAGTCATGATATATGTTTCGATGGTTGAAATTTTTTCAAAAGCGAAAAGCGCACTTGTCGATGCTATGGGAAACCATCTTGGCAATTGGATGACAGTCGCTGGGTTTTTTGCTGGAATGGTCTTAATTGCACTAATAGATAAATTCATTCCAAAAAGCAGCAATCCCCATGAAATTAAGACAGTGGAAGAAATGAACAGCCCTGCACATGATATGGAACTGCTTAAAATGGGGACATTTACAGCGCTAGCAATCGGAATTCACAATTTTCCTGAGGGTATTGCAACGTTCACTTCTGCGCTGCAGGATCCAAAGCTCGGTATCGCGATTGCTGTTGCCATTGCTATCCATAATATACCGGAAGGAATCGCAGTTTCCGTGCCGGTTTATTTTGCGACAGGAGACAAGAAACGTGCGTTTAAACTTTCGTTTCTCTCAGGTCTTGCTGAACCAATTGGCGCATTAGTGGCATACTTCCTCTTAATGCCTTTTCTGAACGATATAATGTTTGGTTTTATTTTTGCGGCTGTTGCCGGAATTATGGTATTCATATCACTTGATGAATTGCTCCCAGCTGCAAAAAAATATGATGAAAGCCACATGTCAATTTACGGTGTGGTTAGTGGTATGGTAGTAATGGCAATTAGTTTATTGCTGTTTATATAACGAGAGTCTTTAGGAACGTTAGTGTTTAAAGGAGAAACTCCAAGCGGTATAAAATGGAGGTTGAGGACATAGACAACAAAAAAAGCTGGTCTAATTCCGAACATAGAACTAGACCAGCTTTTTAATTTTGGTTCATAAGAAAATGAAAAAAAGCAGCTATTTATTTTCCTTGATAGGCAGGCGAGGGTACTTTTATTATGCCTTCCATGTCACTAAGCCTAGAGGCTGCCCTTTAAGCACGCATCTATTAAGAATGTTAAATAAAGAGCAAATAAAATGATAAATCCAGAGAAATTTGTGAACATTCAGGTAAATATTCTTTTATGAAGCTAGCTATTTATTGGAGTTACTGACTAATGATGATAAAATGAAAGCGTAAGGCATCTACAATGATAGGAGGATGAAGTCAATGAAAAAGTGGAAAGCATTATTGCTGGCTGGTGCTCTCATAATGTCTGGCGGCTTTGCTACCGGCGCAAAAGCAGCACCTCAGAATCATCCTGGTGAATTGGCCTACAAGCATGTGGAGGTATTGACGGAGGGAATCGGTCCACGGGTGGCAGGATCGGAAAACGAGGCGAAAGCTCGTGCGTACATAGCTGCTGAACTGAACAAGCTAGGGATGAACTCTAAAGTCCAGCCCTTCCAGTATACTCGGAAAAGCGTTGTGAAGTCTTCCGCCAATATTTTTGCATTAAAAGATTCAAAGAAAACGAACAAGCAGATTATTGTCGGTACACACTATGATTCTGTTAAAACAGGTAAAGGGGCTGACGATAATGCTTCGAGCGTTGGAGTCATTCTTGAGACAGCAAAGAAGCTGCAACACCGTACCCTTCCTTATGATGTGAAATTTATCTTTTTTGGAGCAGAGGAAGAAGGACTGCAAGGCTCTTCCTTTTATGTATCCCAAATGAACCATAACGAACGGAAGAACACTGTTGCCATGATTAATCTTGATAGTCTCCTTGCCGGAGATAATATCTATGTATATGGAGGAGAGCAAGATAGTTGGATTCGCGATTTAGCCTTAAGTATTGCTGGCAAAAAGAAAATACCACTGGAGACTAACCCTGGGTTGAACCCTGAATATCCTGCAGGTACGACTGGTGACTGGAGTGATCATGCACCTTTCAAGAAGGCCGGAATTCCCGTTGCTTATCTAGAAGCGACGAACTGGGAAATTGGAGACCTTGACGGCTATACTCAAACCGTGAACCATGGAGCAATTTGGCATACAGATAACGATAATCTTTCATTCCTGAACAAAGCTTTCCCTGGAAGGCCAAAGGAAAGGCTTTACCAATTTACTACCATCATGACCGAGCTTCTGACAGATATGAAGCATGAACTAAGATAATATAAGGCATAAAAGGGATTCCATTCGTTGGGTTCCTTTTTTTTAAGCAGAAAGGGAGGTAAAAGGCAATTAGAAGGAGTATAATGTTTAGTTAATTAACTATCGTCACAGGGGAGTACATAATATGTATCAAACTTTTACGCTAAAAGAAAAAATAAAACTGATTCTTGTCATGCTTGTTCCTATTTTAATCACACAGCTTGGCATGTTTGCTATGGTGTTTTTCAACACAATTATGTCAGGAAAGTACGGACCTTCTGATCTAGCGGGTGTAGCAATTGGCACTTCTGTTTGGAATCCAATATTTACAGGGTTGAGCGGTATTTTGCTTGCCGTTTCACCGATTTGCGCTCAAAAGTATGGAGAAAAAAAGGATAAGGAAGCAGCTTCCGTACTGGCCCATGGGATTTTGCTTGCTTTAGCCCTTGCTGCTGTTGTTATCATACTAGGGACTTTTTTGCTTGACCCTATTCTGAATGCCATGGAGCTTCCTGCAAGTGTACACAGCACAGCACGAGGATACTTAATTGGGCTAAGTATTGGAGTAGTGCCGCTATTTATTTTCAATGTGCTAAGGTCGTTCATTTACGCACTAGGAAAAACAAGAGTGGTTATGATTATTCTGCTTTCATCATTACCAATCAATTTCTTCTTTAATTATTGCCTGATTTTTGGCAAGCTGGGACTGCCCGAGATGGGTGGTGCGGGGGCCGGCTATGCCACGTCGGTTACATACTGGGTAATTGCAGGGTTTACCGCCTTTATCGTCAAAACGCAAAACCCGTTTTCGAGATATGCTTCACAGCGATATTTTAAGAAGATTTCTGTAACAAGAGTGAAAGAAATTCTCCATATTGGCATTCCAATGGGGTTATCTGTCTTTTTCGAAACGAGTATGTTTGCGGTTGTTACTATTCTATTAAGTAAATTCAGCGTCACAACAATTGCGGCATACCAATCCGCACTAAACATCGTTTCTTTCCTTTATATGGTACCAATGAGTATTTCGATGGCCCAAACTGTACTAGTTGGCTATGAAGTGGGGGCGAAAAGGTATAGAGATGCGAAAAACTACAGCTGGCTTGGGATTTACCTTGCTATTATCATTGCTGTATTCGCAGGCATTTTGATTGTAATTTTCCGTTTTGATATTGCAGGATTTTATTCAAACAAAGAGGCAGTCATTAGCTTGACAGGAGAGTTTTTGATATATGCACTGTTTTTTATGATTGCGGATGCGATTCAGGCAACCGCCCTAGCTGCTTTAAGAGGATATAAGGATGTCAATCTGGCATTTATCATGACGCTAATTGCCTACTGGCTCATTTGTCTCCCAGCAGGACACGTTTTAGCTCATTACACCCAGCTTGGAGCCAAAGGCTATTGGATTGGCTTGACTTTGGGCTTGTTTGCAGCAGCAATCGCCCTCTCCATTAGACTACTTTATATTCAAAAGAGAAAGTTTATACCAATAGAGAAAGAGGAAGGCAGCATTGCCTAGCTGTCTTCCTTTTTCTTTAAGTTTCATTAAACATGCAAAAGTTCAAGAATCCAAAAAAACTTGCAATTGTCTTAGATCCATTTTTTATCATCCTCAATATGTAGTATAGATAAACAAAAAAAACACCGTCGTATTATTATGACATCGGTGTTTGATTGCTACAAGAATGTATGCTTCAAAAAGTTGGCTTTATAACCATAAACCAGAGCATGAGAGATAACAGCATAATATATATCCAGGTGGATCGTATGAGCGAAGTAATAAGGAGGTTTTTGTCTACGGCGGGATCATGAAACTTTTTCAGCTTTGGTGTAAATGCTCTTGCCAAAAAGAAAATGGAAGAGAACATGACAAGAAGCGTCATCACAATCCAAGGTGTACTCCATTTCCATGGGCCTAAATAGATGAGGAGTACACCTGTTCCTACAAGGACATGTCCGGCATGTTTTGTCAGCCGGACTGAAAAATGGAAAATTTTTAGAAGGAAGGTTGTTTCCTTACCTTCAGCATGACGAAGGTTTCCGCCGATATAAAGCAGGACAAAGAACGGTCCAATGGAAACGATCACACTTAGTACATGCAAGTACACGAGGCTAGCATACAGATGATCCATTGCTTTTCCATCAATCTTCTACAGGGCTGAATTCATGTACCCAAACTCTCATTTGCGGAAGCCATGGCATACCAGGATGATAGGAGAGAATAGTTTGTTTATAGTCCTCAATCGATTCAAAGCCTTCCATTCTCGCGTGTTCGTCAGTCAATTCCCCAAGTGACTGGGAATATACCTGATCCACACGGAATTTTTTGTCTTTCAATACCATTATTTCTCCAATATCTGCATAGCGACCATTTCTTCTAGCAGCTGTTTTTTTCCCTGACAATACTTTTTCAACATCTTCCGGCACGGTCACAAGTTTTTCAATCGTACATGTTTTTGGTGGTAAACTGCTATGCTCTTGTTTATCTGCCATTTTTACATCCCCTTTCATCTTTTACACTCTACAAATGTAACATAATTAGAAACAGGAATAAACAAAAGTGCTGTACATGATTCATTTCAATTGCTATTCGTAAAGTTTTGTTAAGTATCGAATTCTGTGAGAATCTGTTAAAATAGAACTGGTTTTCATATATTGCAGAGTATGTCATACGATTCTTATTACAAAAAGAGGGTGAACTCCAATGGATGATAGAATCAGTAAAAGTATTCCCGGGACGCAATTCAGCTGGGATATAAAAAGTGGCGAATTAATTTATGAAGGAGCAGGGGCAACCCTCTTTTGGATAGAAACAACATTAAAAAGTATTTTTGAAACTCTTGAAGAGCTAACAGGTAGTGAGGAAATTAAAGTTGTCATGCAAACTGCCGGCTTCAGAACAGGAAAAATCGTCGGAGAAGGAGTCTATTCGAACGATAACATTGAAGAAGTGGTCAATGAACTGCCGCATACATACGAGGTGGCAGGCTGGGGGAAAATCGCAATTGAGGAACTTTGTTTAGAAAACAAGCGTATTCGTTTAAAACTTGAAAACACATGGGAGACAAGGCTTATTCTTGCACAAGTAAAAGAAAAACCGTCAAGGAATAGACCGAGTTATTTTATCCCTGGCCATATGGCTGGTGTCTTCACTATTCTTTTCAACGAAAATATGTGGTATAAAAATTTGAAATGCCAAAGTCAAGGTGACGATTTTTGTTTGCTAGAGATTGCTCCAACTAGGGAGAATCCTGACCAAAATATTGTTCAGTTATTGCATAGCCGTCAGCAGATGGAAATATTAAAGCTCGAAGCAATGGTAGAAGACAGAACGAGGGAACTCGTGGGACTAATTAAGGATTTATCTTCTCCTATCATACCAATTTTTAATAATACGGTTGTTATTCCGCTCATCGGAAAGTTTGATGAACGGCGAGCAGGTGAATTGACGGAAAAAATACTTGATGGGATTATGAAATATAAGGCATCGTACCTTTTGTTAGATGTCACTGCCATAAATGAAATCGATGAATTTACCGTTTCAGTCCTGCAAAATGTAACTTGTGCTGTGCGTCTTTTAGGTGCATCAACCTTCCTCGTAGGCGTATCTCCAGAGCTTAGCATGCAAATGGTAAATAACTCTTTTTCGTTTACAGAAATCAAAAGCTTTACAACATTGCAGCACGGATTGATGTATACGTTAGCCATCGAGGGTCTAGCCATCAAGTCTGATGCTGAATAAAAGAGAAAAAAACAAAAAAGCTCGTGATATTACGAGCTTTTTTTGTTTGTCTTTTCGTTCATTCTCCGTTGTAATTATTTCACTAGGCTTTTTTCTGCTATAAATCTAATAAGAGGAAGAGATTGGCTTAAAATGATCTCATCTTCTTATTATTTAAAGTGCGGTATGATTTGTTGTGGGAACAGCAGGTATTACATCTGGGTCAGGGACTTTCATAAGTATAGCTAGCCCGATAATAAACAGGATGATTAAGCTGAATACACCGCTGCTGGAATGACCCGTAAACTGCGCAGTTAGCCCGACGAGAAGGGGGCCCATGATGGATGCGAACTTTCCGAAAATATTATAAAAGCCAAAGAACTCATTAGAATTCTTTTTTGGAACAAGTTTTGCAAAATAAGACCGGCTTAGCGCTTGAATGCCACCTTGTGAAGAAGCGACAAGCATTGCAAGAATCCAAAAGTCGAGCGTTGTCTTCATAAAATATGCATATAAGCAGACAAACATATATACGATGATGCCGACATAAAGCATTTTTTTGCAGCTAAAACGTTCGGCGAGCTTACCATATAGTATTGCAAACGGAGCAGCAACCACTTGGGTAGCGAACAAAATGATAAGAAGACTTGTAGCGCTGATGCCTAGGTCGGTTCCGTAGGCGGTAGACATTGTAATAATCGTGCCGACACCATCGATATAAAAGAAATAAGCTAGGAGGAATAGAAACAATGACCGGTATTTTCTAATCTCCTTCAATGTATTGCCAAGGCGCTTAAAACTTTGCTGAACAGGACGCGGCTCTGGCTTGATATAATATTTTTGTTTTACATTTCTCAACATTGGAAGCGTAAAGATGCCCCACCATGCTGCTGTGATTAAAAACGCAATTTTGCTGGCTCCAGCTGTGTCAATTGGCAGTTTCCCTGTCTGGGCAAGGATAATGATGCCGATGCTGATTAGAAAAGGGATGGTGCTGCCAATATATCCAAGTGAGAAGCCTTTGGACGATACCATGTCCATTCTCCGGTCAGTGGTCACATCGACGAGGAAAGCATCATAAAATACATTTGAGCCTGACGAACCAAGGACAGTAAATGTATAGATTACTAGCAATATAACCCACTGTTCCACTGGAAGCAATGCTAGCATTGCAGTACTAGAAACGCCTAGCAATACAAAGAATCTGAAAAAGCGCATTTTTTTATGCTCATAATCCGCGATGGTGCCGAGAACTGGACCAAGCATTGCAAGGATAAAGGTAGCGATTGCGATTGTATAACCAAGATAGGCTGTAGAATCAGCTGCTCTTACTCCGGCTTCAGTTGCAGATGATTTGTAGAATAGCGGAAATATAGCAGTTGAAATGATGATAGAGTAGGCTGAATTCCCCCAATCATAGAACATCCAGCTTTTTTCTTCCTTTGTTAATCGTTGTTTCATTTCGACTCTCCCCAATCCCCTAATGAGTTAAATAAAAAATCCTTCCTGTACGGTTCCGTCTGTTTCCCCAAGGTTAAGTCCCAGCAATCTTGCAAATGTAGGCCCTTCATCCACAAGGCGCATGGAGGGAAGGATTTTATTCTTGGCTATTCCGCTTCCTGACAGTATTAGAACCGTTTGGTAATCAGGTTTATCTGGAGAATAGCCGTGGGAAGCCCATGTATATTTTTTTGAATCTACATCCTTTTGAGTGATGGTATCGATATAATCACCTTCATAAGACTCAGAGAAATAAAAACCAAGACTCGCTTCCAGCATAAGTGATGCATTTGGGTCTGCTCCTTTTTCAGAAGCTTCTTCTCTAGTTAGAACTCGTTCAATGCCATTGCTTCCATCCTGAGATAAGACCTTAAAATGTTCTAACAACCTGGAATCTAGCCTGCTATCATCATTCTTTGCATAAATATATGCTGATCCATCACAGCTTTTGCAATAAGCAGCCCAATTACTAACGTTTCCCTTTGCATTCACTTCAAGAAGGCCCATTTCTTTTAAAATGGTATTTGGCTTCACAGCCTTACACTCATCAAGCGCACTATGGTCGCCGAGAGCTGCGATGGTAGTTTGTTCCTTCAAACCGCTGACCTCTACCGCTTCAAGAATTTTGCCAAGTCTTTCGTCATGCCTGCGGAGAGCAGCTTTTGCTTCATTGGATGAGACTCCATGATAATGCCTTTGCGTATCAAGGTCTGTGAAGTGGACTAGCATAAGGTTTGGCTTTTTAGCTTTTATGGTATACGCGGCTGATTCAAGAACAAAATCATCAAGATGCGGCTGTTGCAACCCCTTCCGAAGCTTTCCGAATCTTCGGTTCATTTCAAGCTGATAAAAGAAGCTCCCGTTAAATAACGATACTGGAATTTGATGGTGATAGCTCCTGTTCGCAAAGATTTCTGGCATATGATAGTCGATATCTCCTTTTGCGGTAACAGGCCAAAGAAATGCAGCGGTTTTTAGTCCGGCTTTTTTTGCCTCGTCGTAAAGCGTAGTTCCCTCTATATGATGCCGGTGCCAGTACCAATCAGGTGAACTCTTGCCAGGCTGGAGCAAGGTGTTGCTTGTAATTCCATGCCGCTTAGGATAATTCCCTGTTACAATGCTTGTATGGCAAGGATATGTAAGAGAAGGGTAGATGGTTTCGACATTTTTGCAGGTTGTCCCGGTTTGCATAAGCCTGCGAAAATTTGGAAGTTCCTCTAATATTGGTATATCATGGGAAGAAAGGCAGTCGAACGATAGTAGAATTAAATATTGAGTAGTTGCTTTCATATATTGCCTCCCGCGTTTTTTCTCTTTTTAATAAATATATCAGTTGTTTTCATCCTAAAGAGGATTATAAGGGAATTTTAAAGAAATTTAACAGTTGAATGCTCAGGCACATGGGGAAGCACTGTTTTCATTCCAGATAATTTAAAATTTATAGAGAGGGGGAGGAGAATGAAAAAAGGAGGAATCGCCGGATTCCTTGCTGGAATTTGATTTATGGTTTGTATTATTTTCCTGACTTTTTAGAATGCTAGATATGATATAATGTAGTTACCTCTAACTATCTTCCTATTATATTAATACCTTTCCCTTCATCTGTAATCAAAACTAATTAGAAGTGGTGTTATATGGACCATACTATATTTAAGCCCATCGTTGAAGCAAGCTATCTTACGGTTGAAAATGCCTGGCGATACCGGGCGCTTTTGCGTTTTTTTTATGAGCAGCATGAAAAAATGCGGCAATACCTTTTTCCTGAAGAAGTTTTAGCACATGTAAAAAAGCATGATGCTTTTCGTATGTACACACAGGAAATGCTTCAGCAAGATTTAGATCAACTCGTGAAATGGAAAAACTTGATTGCCCGTCAAGAAACCGGTAAGGTACGGACAATAGAAGAATTTAAGAAAAAGAGATTTCGTTATCAGTGCAGCCCTTATACCGTTGAGATTGAGCGGATGGTTCAATCGCTGGAACGCATGGGTGATTCATTTGGCGGATCGCTAGAGAAGACGTTGTTCGATCGATTATATGAAACCTTAAACAAAGTATACTTGTCGATGGAAAATGGACAGGTTTCTTCCATGAGCGATGAGGATTGCTATCGATTATGGGATGATGTCTTTGTTTATTTTAAAAAACTAATTCAAAACTCCGCTGATTACATTGCTTATATCAATAGTGAAAACATTGAGGAAAAGATGATGACCGAATCGTTTCTTACATATAAGGATGCATTTACAGAGTATCTTCGAGATTTTATTATATCTCTCCAACAGACATCTTTGCACATCGAACAACTATTGAAGGAAATGAATGAATCCCGTTTAAGCTTCGTCATGGATAAGACTGCCAACTATCTTTTCAATGTCCCGCGATTGGACGAGATAGATTCTTCTTTAGAAGAAGTGAAAGCTGATTTACGTGAAAACTGGAGTAGCCTGCGTCTCTGGTTCCTAGGTCAAGGAAGTGAAGAAAGTGAATTATTAAGACTTCAATCCAAAACCAATGAAACGATTAGAAGGATGACTAGATTTGCCCAGCGTCTTGGCGAGAGACATCATCATTTACGGAGCAGGAGAAAGGATTACTTACATCTTGCATCATGGTTTTCGAATATGGAAACAATGGAAGAAGCTCACAAATTATCATCCGCAGTTTTTGGAGTTTTTCACACAAAACATCTATTTACAGAAGAAAAAACAACAGAAGATATTTATAGAGATATTTGGGACGAATCTCCGACCGAAATTATCATTAAACCAAGAATCAGACAATACAAAGAAAAAACAAGAAGTAGTGTGATAGAGGATTTTTCTCTTGAGAAAGAAATAGCTCTCAGTGAGCATATGAACCAAAAAGATAAGGAAATGGAAGAGGTCATGAAATATGTTATGGACGGGAAAATTGTATTTAAGGATTTGCCAGTAATCGAACCAAGTGTCCGAAAAACGCTCCTTCTTTGGATTGGTAAAGCGATGGCTAACAAAACAAGAATGATAAAAACAGAGATCGGTCAGGTCATCAAAGTTATCGAGCGAAGCGGATCCTTTATTGAACTAAGGGCAACAGACGGTTATCTTCAAATGCCTGATTATGAAATTGTCTTTGTGGACGGTGATGTGTGATGGAAGAGAAGGAATTCGACGAGAAAGCAAAAGAAGCACTGGAATTGCTTTTTGATAACTTCTGGATTCTCCGTGAAAAGGACGCAGAAAACTATCAGCTTATTCGAGAAAGGGAAGGAATGCTTCGGCGCTATATTTCCGAAAAGTTTGGTTTTAGGTTCATTATTCATCAGCACTTTATTAAGATGGAAAAAATCCCTGTTGAGCCAGAGAGTTGGATGGGGGTACAGGAATTTACTTTACCAATGGACTATGCTTTATTTTGTTGTCTTTTGGCTTTCCTGGAAAACAAAATGGTTGATGAACAATTCCTTCTTTCAGAATTATGCGAGGAAATAATTTCTGTTTACCCTGGAGTCGTTCCCCTCGACTGGACTAATTACAATCATAGAAAATCATTAATTCGAGTACTTCAAACAGCAAAGGATTATGGCGTGATAAAAGTAATTGATGGAGATATCCATCAGTTCAGTCAAAATGATGAGCAGGAAGTATTGTATGAAGTACCACTGATATCCCGTTATTTTATGCGTTCTTATCCGAAGGATTTGTTTCAATTTGGAAGCTTAGAACAGCTGTTGGAGGAGGAATGGAAATCACCTCGCAGTGAATCGCGACGCCATCGTGTATACCGCAAGCTTTTTCTTTCTCCGTCACTCCTGCGCGATTCCACTGATGATGCCGATTTTAATTATTTAAGAAATTTTCGAAACAGAATAAGGGAAGATATTGAAAAGCATACGGGATACAAGTTTGAGCTATACAAAAATACTGCCCTATTAACTGTAAATGAACGGAGAGGAAAGTTAACGCTTTTCCCTGATCAAAGAGCAGTGATGGATGTTATCCTTCAGGTTGCAGGGATTATGAGAGAACGGCATGTTGAGTTTCCTCGAGATGAATTAGGTCGGGTTTATATGACTGCTGCTGATTTTGATAGAATACTTGAAGAAGCGAGAGAAGCATACAGCATAGGATGGGGAAAAGCATTACGGGAAAGCTCACAAACATCGCTTTTCCATGAAATATATTCAACAATGGTGGAATGGAGATTAGCAGCAAAGGAAAAAGACACAGGGAGACTTATTCTCTTCCCATTATTGGCTCGTACGGTTGGAATCTATCCTAAAGACTTTCAGGGAGGAACACACTCATGAAGGTAAACAAATGGAAAATGAATAGGGCAGGGCTTGTGAACTTTTGGTACTATGATGAAGAAACTTTTTCTTTTTCCAATGGCAAATTACTCTTAAGGGGAAGCAATGGATCCGGTAAATCAGTAACAATGCAAAGTTTCCTTCCTGTTTTGCTGGACGGAAAGAAGAGCCCTGAACGACTTGACCCATTTGGTTCAAGGGCGAGAAGGATGGAAGATTACTTGCTTGGCGAGGCCGATGTTACTGGGAGAGATGAAAGAACAGGATATTTATTTATAGAATACAAGCGAGAAGATACAAATCAGTATGTGACTACTGGAATAGGGTTAAAGGCAAAGAGGCATAAATCTATCGATTTTTGGGGTTTTATCATCACAGATCAAAGGCGAATCGGGCATGACATAAGCTTGACCAAAGAAACACGAAATGCCGGGATGACTCAACGTATACCTCTTTCAAAGAAAGAACTAGAGGACCGGATTGGTGATGGTGGAAGGATTGTTTCTTCCCAAAAAGAATACATGGATCTTGTTAACAAACATGTTTTCGGTTTTGAGTCACTTGAAGCTTATGATGATTTAATCAAGTTACTGATACAGCTCCGTAGTCCAAAGCTTTCCAAAGACTTTAAACCAACCGTTATTTACGGAATTCTCGAAGGATCATTGCCCGAAATAGGCGATGAAGAGCTCAGACCATTATCTGAGACGATAGAAAATATGGATCAAACACGTGATCAATTGGACCAACTTCAGCGTGATAAAGAGAGCATTAATTTACTTTGTCGTTTTTATAAGCAATACAATGATTATTTCTTGGCAGAGAAAGCACTTGAGTTCCAAAATTCCGTACAGGATTTTCAAAATAAAGTAGTGGAACAAGCTGCCTTATCGGGAAAAATAGAAGATATGAAAGTGGAATATCAGAAAGTTGTAAAACTAACACAAGAATTGGAAAACGAGAAGGAAGTTCTTGAAGAGTCAAAACACCAGCTTCAGCAACATGAGGTATTTAATGCAGAGCAAGAGAAACACTCTACAGAACAACGTATTGTTGAATGGCAAAAGGAATATAGGCAAAAAAGGGAGAATGCAGATTTAAAGCTAAAAAAAGAAAGAGAATTAAAATCAGAACTGCAAACTTATAAGGATACATTGCTTCAAGAGGAACAAAAAATTGCTGAAATTCTTGATGAACTTTCCGAGGAAAGTGAAGCTTCTTTTTTTACAGCACATGATCAAAATGCAACTGATTTCAAACGGGGACAAAGCCAAAAGTTTGAGTTTGCAGTTTGGAGGAAAGAAGCGGATTATCATCGCGCAACTCTTAGAAAAATTCTCGATCAATGGCAGGATTATAATAGAGAACAGCTACGATTTGAAGATACAAGCAGGTATTTTGCAGATTCTCAGAAGCGTTTGGATGAATCTAGACGCAACCGTGATAAGTGGCGTGCTTTATTTGAAGAAGAGCGAGAAGTCCTTCTTGAGTCCTTTCATTCATGGAATGAAAAGTACCGGCCCTTTTTTTCATCCAACAAAGAAGAACTACAACAATTATCTCAATATATCACCAACCTTTATCAACCGTTCACATACCAGGATATTCACACGGTAATTTCTTCAAAATACCACGAGAAACAAAAGCAATTTTCGGAGGAAGAAATACATGTAAAGAATAGTATTTTGAAGGCAACTGAAGAAATCGATCATTTAATGAACGAACTTCATGAGTGGAGAGAAAGAAAAGACCCTGAGCCAACCAGGCACCCACTTACGATGGAAGCTAGAAGATTGATGGTGCAAAATGGAATTGATTTTTTGCCGCTTTATAAAGCGGTCGATTTTAAGGAAGATGTGACCGACGAAACGAGGGAGCGGATTGAGTCAGCGCTGTTGGATGCAGGGTTATTGGATGCTTTAATTACACATCAGGAAAGTAATGTATTTCATGATAAAATACTCAAGCCTGCAAAGCAAGAGGCAAAACGATCATTACTTCGTTTTTTAACTCCTGATGTTCCCGATTCTTCGAACATTTCGGAGAAAAGAATAAGAGCAATACTGACATCTATCGAGTATAGCGAAAAAGTAAGTGAACAGACGGAAAGCCATACAGTGATTCGTTCGAATGGACGTTACCAAATTGGTCCAATTGAGGGTCACGCACCGAATAGAGAACACGCTGTTTTTATAGGTAGTAGGGCAAGAGAAAGGTTTAGAGAAAATCGAATCAATGAGTTAACCGAGAATGTTGCCCAATTAGATGCATACCTTGATACATTAAGACATTCCCTGAAAACAATCAAAACACAAACAGAAAAATTGAAGGATGGTTTTACAAGCTTCCCTAGTGATGAACATGTCCTTGAAGCCTTCCAAGTATGGCAAAATACTATAAGGGTTGTTCAAGAAGATGAAAAAGAAGTCGAACTCCGTAATGAAGCAATGAAGAAAGCATTGATTTCCTGGGAGGTAGCTCGGAAGCAACTTTTGAACTTGACAAAGGGAATGGCAGTTGAGTTTACTGAATCAGCTTACAAGAAGGCATACAGTGCTTTTGATGAATATCAATCGTTTTTAACAAAGCTTCAGTTTAGCTATACAGCAAGCAAGGAAGTCCAGCGACATATTCAATCATGCCAGGATAGAATAATTGAAATGCAAGAGGACCTGGATCTCCTTGATGGAGATATGAATGTATTAGAAAGCCGAATTGAACGAGAATACTTAAGGCTGAAAAAACTTGAAGATCAACTAATAGAATTAGGTGCTGAAGAGATTAGGCGTAAGATTAATGAGACAGTCGGAAGGCTTAAGGAAATTGAATTAAGATTGCCGAAAGTCATTAGGGAAGGTGCTAAATTACAAGCAGAAATGGAGAGTTGTGAGAATCATTATAGGAAGCAAGCAAGATTGCTCGTTTATTATGAATCGTTAGTCTCCTTGTGGAGAGAAGCATTCCTAGAAGAATGGAAATTCGACAAAGATCAGGAGTTAACGGATACGTGCCCAGAAGAACTTGCTGAGAAGTTAGTGAAAGAGTTCAGTGGATTACTTAAGAAAGAAACAAGAGAATCTGTAGGAGCAAAACTTACCCAAGCTTTTTATAGCCAACAGCAAGTGCTTGTGGAGTACAGGTTGTCGGAAGAAACAAGAAGGGTTGAAACCCTTTCTTTCCCTGATATGCGGGATATTCCGGAAGATATTGCATTTAAGTTTCAGTCTTTTGGTGAAAGAAGGAATCGAACTGTTTTATTAATGGAGTTTAAAGGTCAAAGGGTAAGTCCGTTTTACGTAATGGGAGAAATTGAGAAAGACATATTACTGCAAAAAGATGTTCTTAATGAAACAGATAAAGAACTTTATGAGGAAATTATTTTAAATAGTGTTGGAAGAATCATCAGGGGAAAAATCCAACGTGCGGAACGATGGGTGAAAAAAATCAATGCACTGATGGAGAAACGTGATAGCTCCTCTGGGCTAACGTTCTCTATCAAATGGAGACCAAGAACCGCAGATGCTGAAGAAGAAATGGATACAAAGGATCTTGTCGATTTATTACGCACAGACCCACGCCTTTTAAAAGAGGAGGATATGAATCGGGTGACTGGCCACTTCCGCTCGAAAATCAGCAGGGCAAGGGAATTATCTGCATCCTCAGGATTTGGGACAACACTTCATCAAGTAATTAAGGAAATCTTGGATTATCGTAAGTGGTTCGGTTTCACACTTTATTACAAGCGGGAAAGGGAGAATAAACGAGAGCTTACCAACCATGTCTTTTTCACATTTAGTGGTGGGGAAAAGGCAATGGCAATGTATATACCGCTTTTTTCAGCAGTCTATTCGCGCTATCAGGAAGCAAGCAATGATGCACCGTTTATTATCACATTAGATGAAGCGTTTGCTGGAGTGGACGAGAATAATATTCGGGATATGTTTGGGCTTGTAGAAGAGCTCCAGTTTAATTATATTATGAACTCGCAAGCGCTTTGGGGAGACTATGAAACCGTATCATCACTATCGATTTGCGAACTGATTCGCCCTAAGAATGCACCATATGTGTCTGTCGTTCGCTATATATGGAATGGTGTTGTTCGTATGCTTCATACAGAGGAATTATCATAGGAGCGTTGTCAATGGAAGTATTATCGCTCGTTGCTTATATTAAATCAGAAAAAGGATTGAACCGATTGTTCTCCAAGTTGACGAAACGCTATAAACAGCTAGGGAGAATTGGAGGAAGCGTCAAGCTAGACCATTTGGATGATGAGGAAAGGGAATCACTTGCGGGTTTTTTCGGTAAAGATTTTTCCAACAAAACTAGTGCGACTATTTCATTTGTTTCCGTTGAAAAAGCCTTGAGTAAAACACGATATTCACTCATACCAGTAGAGACCATCCTGAATGTATTCGAAGGGAAAGCATTGGTACCTAACAGAGTGATGAAAGAGAAAGAAGCAGAAAAGAAAGCTAAGTTCTTTTTGGAATTAAGTGAACAGGACGCTGCTTCGCAGCAATGGATTAAGTTTATTGCGCAAAAAGGGCAAGGTGCGAGAGTTTTCCATAATCTGTATGATAGAGATCCTCAACAGCTAAAGAATATTATCCTTACAGTAGGAAAAGCAGTTTCTGCTTTGCCAAAAGGACATCATTACGTAAGACTTCCTGTTTTTGCGCAGCGCTTAACGAAAGATCCACATGCTTTTGATTTGGATACAGAACAAGGCAAGGCTTTGTTGCACCGTCTCCAGTTTATCCAAAAAGAGCAAGGGACTATCCAAAATATTAGGACCAATTTGAATGCGGAAGAAGCGAATGTTGTCCTTCATTCCTTTCGGATTTTTCGAGATGACATGTTGAACTATGTTACTGTATCAGGTCTTATAGGATATACAGAAAAAGGACCGCATCCTGTTTGGGAGGCAGCTGCTGAAAGTGATTGTGCGTTGAATTTCCCCTTGCGTGAAATTGCAAAACTATATCGTTGCAAACCAGTAGTGGGTCGAAATATTTTTATTGTGGAGAACTCGGGAGTATTTTCTTCCCTTTTGGATCATTGGTCGATGCCTTTTCCGCCACCGCTTATTTGTACGAATGGGCAGTTGAAGCTTGCGGCACTATGGCTTATCGATATAGTATCGAAAGAAAATAATGTCATACATTATTCAGGAGATCATGATCCTGAAGGACTCCTCATTGCGCAGAAACTGAAGAAGCGGGCGCCCGATAGAGTCAGGCTATGGCGTTATTCCATTGAAGATTACCTACGTTGCCGCTCCAATAAAGAAATTCCTCTGGAGAGAATTGCAGGTCTTAATGCAATTGATTTGGAAGGATTATTTCAGGTGAAAGAGGCTTTAGAGAAGTATCAATACGCAGGTTATCAGGAAGAATTGATCGATACGCTGCTCGATGATATGGAGCGAAGTTTCCTTGAAAACTAGTGAGAATATAAAAGCCCCGGAACATGTCCCGGGGCTTATTCTCTATTTGCTTCTTACAAAGCCGTATTTCCCAAATATTTTCATGGAGTTTTCCGATTGCAAAAATTCGTAAAAGCTATTTGCTTCTTTTTGGTGTTTGCTGGATTTAATGATACCAACAGGATAAACGATTGGACTATGAGTTCTTTCTTCAGCCACTGCAGCAATCTTTACTTTATTGGATACAAGAGCATCTGTCTTATAAACAACTCCCGCATCCACGCTGTTTGTTTCTACATACGTAAGTACTTGGCGAACGTCTTTCCCTTGAACTAATTTATCATGGTCATTAAGCTGCTTCCAAATCTTCATTGTTTCCAACGTTTCTTTTGCATACTGTCCTGCCGGTACACTTTCAGGGAATCCGATGGCAACTCTTTTAACTGCAGGCAGTTCTTCAAAACTAATAGCAGATTGTTTATCATCAATAGGTACAACTAATACTAGATTGTTATGAAGTAAATCAATTTCTTTGGATATCATTCCATCCTGTTTCAACTTTTCAAACTTATCTTTAGCCGCGGAGAAAAACAAATCAACTGGCGCTCCTTGAGATATTTGCTGTTGTAGACCTCCAGAAGCACCATAGTTAAAGGTAATCTTTACGTCTGGATGTTTTCGTTCGTATTTGTCCGCAATTTCATTTAGTGAATCCTGTAGGCTTGCTGCAGCAGACACCGTCAGTTCCACTTTATTTTTTTCTTGTTTTGCCTCGTTCTTCACATTACCATCATTACATGCTGATAGTATGATCAAGAGAATGATCATGATTAGGGGAAGTGGGGGTTTTAGTATTTTCACTATGTCACTGCCTTTCTTTTTAGCTAATCCAATTATAGCAAATTCCGATAAGGCAGCATGGATTAAACTGCTTTCATAAATTTGTCAAGGTGCTTCCTTTATATTTTCCTAAGTACCTTTCATCGGTTTGTGCTATAATGCTATTTGTTATGAGTGCTATATAGAGGTTCTAGCTACCCTCTCTAAAAAACTAAGAAAAAACAGTACCGCTGTTCTTAGTGGTGCTGTTTTTTCATTATTAAAGGAGAAATGAAGATGTTGAAAAAGGAAAAAGCAGTGGTCGTATTTAGCGGAGGACAGGATAGTACGACGTGTCTGTTCTGGGCGCTTGAGAAGTTCGGGGAAGTAGAAGCAGTAACGTTTGATTATAATCAACGTCATCGATTGGAAATCGAATGTGCAAAGGAGATTGCAGAAACATTTGGAATTGTTCATCATGTCCTTGATATGTCTCTTTTGAACCAGCTTGCACCAAATGCGCTGACGCGGACCGATATAATGGTTGAAGACGGTACAAATGGTGAGCTTCCGTCTACTTTCGTACCTGGAAGGAATCTTGTTTTCTTAAGTTTCGCAGGCATCCTTGCCCGTCAAGTGCGTGCGCGACACATCGTAACGGGAGTTTGTGAAACAGATTTCAGCGGATATCCGGACTGCAGGGATGTTTTTGTGAAATCTCTGAATGTGGCTTTGAATTTATCAATGGATGATCAATTTGTTATACATACACCACTTATGTGGCTAGATAAAGCGGAAACATGGCAGCTTGCAGATGACCTCGGGTGGCTTTCCTTCGTGAGAGAAAAAACATTAACATGCTATAACGGAATTATTTCAGATGGATGCGGTCAATGTCCAGCTTGCAGGCTTAGACAAAATGGCTTGAAAGAGTATTTGAGTTTCAAAGGAGGAAAGCGGCATGTATGACTTCCAAATAGTTGAGCGTCTGCAGAAATTCGGCGAGGACATCAAGAAAGAAGAGTTAAAATATCACCAGAAACGAGTTCTGGTCAGCAAGGAGTTTACTTTTGATGCTGCTCATCATTTGCACCATTACGAAGGAAAGTGTAAAAACCTGCATGGACATACTTATAAAGTCATTTTCGGCATTAGCGGCTATGTTGATGAAAGAGGTATTCTAATTGATTTTGGTGAGATAAAGGAAATTTGGAAGTCCGAAATTGAGGTATTTCTCGATCATCGTTATTTAAATGAAACGTTACCTCTAATGAACACGACGGCCGAAAACATGGTTGTCTGGATTTTTGAAAAGATGGAATCATGTCTCTCAGCAGAGGTTATTAGAAGAAAGCAATCAGGAGCCAGACTCGAATTTGTCCGGCTTTACGAAACCCCGACAAGCTATGCCGAGGCAAGAAGGGATTGGATGTACAATGAGTAAAATCCCGGTTATAGAAATATTTGGGCCTACAATCCAAGGAGAAGGCATGGTGATTGGTCAGAAAACGATGTTCGTCCGGACTGCTGGATGCGATTATTCGTGTTCGTGGTGTGATTCTCGTTTTACATGGGACGGTTCAAGCAGCGAACAGATAAAGATGATGAGTGCTGAAGAGATTTGGAATGAGTTGAAGAGTCAAGGTGGCAATAGCTTCTCGTATGTCACTATTTCTGGCGGAAACCCGGCATTGTTGCAGCATCTCGGCAGTCTTGTAGACCTCCTAAAGGAAAAGGGAGTGGCAGCAAGCTTGGAAACTCAAGGAAGCAAGTGGCAAGATTGGTTCCATGAAATAGACGCGTTAACGATTTCCCCAAAACCGCCTAGCTCTGGTATGTTAACTAATTTTAAAATTCTTGATGAAATAATTTATAGGTTGAAAGAGCATTCCTCTTATAGCCTTAAAGTCGTAGTTTTCGATTCGAATGATTACGAGTATGCAAAGGCTATTCATAAAAGATACCCGGGTGTCCCTTTTTTTCTGCAGGTCGGAAATTCTCAAACTATATTGGAAGATGAAAATGAGCTTGCAAAAGTGTTGTTAGAGCAATATATAATTTTGATAGAAAAAGTGATGAGTGATCCTTCGTTAAATGATGTTAAAGTATTGCCCCAGCTCCATACTTTACTATGGGGAAATAGGAGAGGTGTTTAGACTTATCTTTTTTGAACATTTCGAATCCTTTTTATGTTAATATGGAATATATGTTAACTGATAAAAATAAAAGTTAACTCAGTGAAGGAGGAGATTTCAATGAGTACTGTTGTTCAAAAAGATTGGAGCGATTTAGCTGTAGCAGTAACGAATGGTTATAGTGTTACAAAAGAGGAAGCGGTAGCTATTTTACGGACCGAGGACAGTGATTTGCTTTCATTACTGCAGGCTTCGTATAAGATAAGAAGCCATTATTTCGGTAATAAAGTAAAATTGAATATGATCATTAATACAAAGTCCGGGCTTTGCCCAGAAGACTGCGGTTATTGTTCTCAATCGATTGTTTCCGAAGCACCTATTGATAAGTATGCTTGGCTGACTAAGGAAAAAATAGTGGAAGGCGCGAAGGAGTCGATCAGAAGGAAAGCAGGTACATACTGCATTGTCGCATCGGGGCGGAGGCCTACAACGAAAGAAATTGACCATGTGGTTGAAGCTGTGAAGGAAATTCGGGAAACGACAGATTTGAAAATATGCTGTTGCCTTGGCTTTCTAAATGAGGAACATGCTGCAAAGCTAGCAGATGCAGGGGTACATCGCTATAATCATAACTTGAATACAAGTAAAGATAATTATGAGAACATCGCTTCCACGCATACATATGAAGACCGGGTAGAAACATTGGAAGAGGTAAAAGGAGCTGGAATGTCGCCTTGTTCAGGTGCTATATTTGGCATGGGTGAGAGTGAGGAAGAAGCTGTTGAAATAGCGATGGCATTAAGGGAACTTGATGCAGACTCTATTCCCTGCAACTTCTTGAACAGTATAGACGGGACACCTCTAGAAGGACGGAAGGAACTTACTCCAAGAAAATGCCTAAAATTGCTTGCTATGATGCGTTTTGTCAATCCCTCTAAGGAAATTAGGATTGCTGGAGGAAGAGAAGTCAACTTAAGATCCTTGCAGCCATTGGGCTTATACGCAGCAAACTCCATTTTTATCGGTGATTATTTAACAACAGCGGGTCAGGATCAAAATTCTGATTGGGAAATGATTAAAGATTTAGGGTTTGAAATAGAAGAGTGCGCATTGTAGGGCTAATAGAGAATATCACTTCGACCTTGTGGGTCAAACAAAGAAATAAGTTATACCTGTACGGTATCCGGAAAAGAAAGGAAACTGTAAAGCATTTTATTACGGCTTTAACATATTAGTGGCGCTATCTGGCGTCTTTTTTTTATGGTTTTTAAAAACTAGGTGTATCGACGGCGCTCAACAATAAAAGTCACATTACAGTATATTTATTTTTGTGTTTTCAAACATTTATCACATTTTTTGGTTAGACTTGGTTTGTAACGAAGAAGGAGCGAGGATGCTATGCTGAAATTAGTTTTTAAATACATTTTTACAATCCTCGTTTTACTTTTTCTATCACCACTTTCTATGAAAGCCGAAACAACACTACAGTCAAAGGTCGATGGAGCAGCAAATGGGGAAAAAATAGAAATAGAAGCAGGGGTGTACGAAGGAGCTATTAAGATTGCGAAATCTGTCACTTTATCAGGGAACGGTAATGTCGTTCTACGGTCTTGCGAGCAAACGCCCATTGTAGCGATCAGCGGACAAGCGGTACAACTTAGAGGAGTAACAATAGAGTATTGCGGGGATGAAAGCGAGGGTGCAGGGATATATATAAGCGGTTCCAACCATGTTTTGGAAGATATTCTGGTGAAAACCAATCATTTCGGAATACGCTTGGAGGATGCCAGTGGGATAGCAATAGAAAACAGCAGTGTCATTGGAAACAAAAACGGAAATGGAATCGATTTCTGGCAATCATCTCATAACGTAGTGAAGAATGTTATGATCAAAAATGTTGCCGATGGATTGTACCTTGAAAGAAGCGATGACAACAGCATTATCAGCAATAGAATTGATGGATCACGATACGGGATACATATTATGTATTCCAATGATAATTTGATAGAAAAAAACACTTCCAAACATAATATTACTGGCGGCATGGTGATGGAGGCTTTTGGAACACAGATTAGGGACAATGTTTTTTCATTTAATGACAGCAATGTGAATGCACAAGGCTTGCTTCTTTACAGAGCTTTCAACTCATTTGTTGAGGGTAATACGTTGGAATCTAACAGGCTGGGAATCTTTGTGGAAGAGTCAGAGGAGAATATTATTAAAAATAATAAGGTTGCCCGAAATTTTATTGGATTCCAGTTCAAACAAGCGAAAAAGAATGCAGCTGAAACAAATGATTTTTCAGAAAACGTCCACGATGCCCAAGCAATCGATAGTGAGGATAATGAAGTTAGAGGGAATTACTGGGATAGTGCTGCAATGGTTGATTCAAATAATGATGGAAGAAGTGATATCCCTCATAAATCGGATCCTTACTTCCTAAGCTTGACTGAAAATATACCCGGGTACCGGTTGTTTTTCCAGTCGCCAGGGCTCATCTTCCTTCAAACAATGCTAAAAAGCCCACCTGAAAAGCTCTTGACTGACGTAGCGCCTTTAATCAATCGTGATGTTCAAGAAATCAATAAGGAAAGTGGACAAGTGGATATGGTGTTTATGGCGTTTGCCATGGTTACCGTAAGTTCTATTATATTTATTTTTGGGAGGAAGAGAGAATGAACAAAAAGTTTCTCAGTATAATGATGGTTGGTATTGCAATGCTGATCATAGCTGCTTGCGGAAAAGATGAGGTCAAACCTGCAGCAATTAAGGAAGATAGCGATAAATGTGAAGTATGCAATATGGCGGTTGTAGATGGCCCGCATGCCACTCAAATTGTACTTGAAGATGGGAAATCTATGGTGTTTGATGATATTGGCTGCATGTATGGTTACCTGGACAAAAACAAGGACAAAAAGTTTGCTGCAGAGTTTGTCCGTGATTACCATGACAAAGAATGGATAAAAGCGGATAAAGCATTTTATGTTTACAATAAATCTGTTAAGACTCCAATGGCCTATAATGTTGTGTCTTTCAAAGATGAAGCAAGGGCGAAAAAATTCGCAGATAAAAATGATGGAAGCACAATCCTTTCCGCAGAGAAGCTTGAGGATCATAGCTGGGAGCGAAACCGTGACATGATGATGAAAAATAAAATGAAGCATCATTCCCATTCAGAAGGAAATAAAATGGAAGACGCTTCTCATGAGAAGATAAGTGAACATGATATGAAGGAAGAGCACAAGAAAGAAGACATGCATTAATTAGCAGGGCCGCTGTGAATTGGCGGCCCTTTCACCATGGGGTAACATAGAAAGGAGGGAGCGAGATGTGGACTATTTGGCAATATGAACTTCGGATGACATTGCGCCAACGATCATTTTATTCGCTATTATTATTATGGGTAACAGTATTGTCGCTCTTGTTCCTGCTCCAGAGCAGCACACCTTCTATTGAAGGCTACACGAGCATAACCGCGACAATTGCCAATGTTGCACTTTATATCATTCCGCTTTTCATGCTAATTAATGGCTCTTTTACCGTTGCTAATGAATTGGAAAATGGACAATTTAGATTGATTAGTACTTACCCGTTATCTTCCCTTCTCTATATTTCAGGGAAGCTTGGGGGACAGTTAGTTGCTCAAGCAGCAGCCTTTACAATGGGATTCGGAATTAGCCTTGCAATTGGTTTGTTCTTCGGGAAAGGATTCAGCCTAGAATGGATGTGGGCAATCTATCTATTTTGTATCGGTTTGATTTTCTTTTTCCTTTTAACGGGTGTGACGGTGGGTAGCTTTGTTCGTTCAAGGTGGCAAGCGCTCACTATTTCTGTGACAATTTGGTTCTTTCTTGTAATGATCTGGCCAACAGTATTAATCGGTGTACTTGGACATGCGCCATATACATGGGTCTCTCCGCTAATGAAAGCAGCGTTGTTCGTAAACCCAGCTGAATTCCTTCGCATCATTCTTGTCATTAAGCTAGGTGCAGGTGCTGTTTTTGGGCAATCTTACGATGCGCTTGTGAATATGATGGAGGCACCTTCATCATGGGGAGTAATTGCGGTTTATTGCGGAGGATTCCTTACAGCTGCACTACTGCTATCCTCCATAAGGCTGAATAGGAGGAAATGCCAGTGAGGCTTACCATAGATCAAGTGTCAAAAAAATATAAAGAAAAAGCGGCATTACACCCTTGTAATTTTGAAGCTGAATCAGGTAGTTGCACTGTTCTATGCGGCGGGAATGGAGCGGGGAAGAGTACGCTTTTAAGCATAATTGCGGGAGTTCTTGCTCCTTCAACGGGAAGCGTGATGATTGAAGGAATTACTGTTAAAGGTAATCGGAAAAAATATTTAGATTGTTTAGGTTATATGCCTGATGACTTTCATGCCCAAGAGGCCATTACTGCCAAAGAATTTCTCTCCTTTTACGCATCCTTAAGAAAACAGGGGAGCGAGAATGTTGAAGAAGTTCTCGAGATGATTGGTCTTAAAGAAAAGGCTTCTATTCCTGTCAAGATGCTTTCAAAAGGAATGAGGCAAAGACTATTGTTTGGCCAGGCTATTTTAGCTAAACCCCCTGTCCTTCTCCTAGATGAGCCAACTAACGGGCTTGATCCATACTGGGTGAGCAAATTCGTTGAGGTAATAGAGAAACTAAAAAAGGAAGGGATAACCATCGTTTTTTCTACACATATGATGGATGTCGCAGCGGAAACAGGAGATAGAATTTTGTTTATGAAACAAGGGAGGATTATGAGCGAAATTTTAAATGAAGTAAAATCAGAGAAAACAATCTTAACCTTATTGAAATTACACCGTGAATAAAAAAGCCGAAAGACCCGACCATTCGAACGTCTTTCGGCTTTTCTTTCGCTTAAATGCGGTTTTTTATCGTGATTCTGAGGAATACGTAGGTACCACTCAAGCTACAATCTATAAAGAAAGTCAAAAGGCTTCCATTGCGTACCTTTTTTCCCCGGCATATTGGGGGAGGGGTATTGCAAAAAAAGCAGTTAGCACCATGATTAACACTTTGATTCAACAATATGGCGTCAAAAGTCTGGAAGCTTATATTGACAGGAGAAATACAAGATCCATTCATTTGATAAAGGGCCTAGGTTTTGAATGGAAAGACTATATCACGAATACGGACTTTTTCAAGGGTGAGGCAAGTCATGAATTTGTATATGGTTTCAATGTTGATTTAGGGAAGAAATAGAGGATTCCCGCATAGGAATCCTCTTTTTATTTATCCATTTGCACTGGATGGATATGGATGCTCACTTTTCTGAACTCTTGGGATTCCCTGTAAACCTAACAATCGGGTAATCTTTTCTAACTCTTCGAAGTTCTTGATTACAACGTAATGACTTTGCTGCCATGATTTGTTCATCTTGAATGTAAGCTTGTAAGCATTATTGACCTGGGTATCAATTCCATACAGAGAATGCCATTTTACGATTTTTTCTGTTCGGTAATGCTTAATGGAAGTTGCAGGGATATAACGGCAATGAAGGACAATTCCTTTATCTGCTATGTACAGGTTCCCAGGATGCCTGGTGGATTCAATCATGAGAAAGAACAAATAGGCCATTGATAAAAAAGCACGATCTAAATAATTAGTGAAAACGAGTAGAATTACCAAAATAGTGATGGCAACTACCGTTCCCCATTTCACTTTTTTGTAGGAGGAAGTCTGCGCTGATAAAGGAATCATTTCTGACCATCCTTTAGCATCTGGAATAAGGACAGCTGAGAATTCATTTTGGTTGAGAGGAAATGTTGCATGTTTGCAGGCGTGCAGAGCTTTGGAGATATTAATGCGGTAATCAAGAATGAAATAGATGCCAGCCAAAAAAGTGAAACCAAAGAAGAAATCTAGATACATTTGGACACTCCTTTCCATTTACCTCTAAATTATACATCAATCACCAAGCAGGTGGGAAGAAAGATATTTTCCTGTTTTTTTAGAAATCGGGTATATCACCCATATTATATCCATCAAAAAATGGCTGCAATTTTATCATTTTCAAATTTTATGGTTGCCATTGTCCATAGGTATATGAAGGAAGAAGTCCAAAAAAAGGGGAGAGGAAAGGTTTAATTTTAATTTTATTTTTATAGGTGACCGAAAGGTGGGACTGCCTACCGGTATGGCGATATACCAATGGTCTCCCAATACTCCTTTTGCTAGATATATTGTTCCGCTAACCGGATTTTTATGCTAGAGATTATCATTTACGTTAATCGGGTAAACAAGCTGGTATATAAATAGTTTCTGATTTATTTAATGGAGATTATTACCTTGCGAAGGTGAATAAAATGAATCTTATAAGGTGGGCATACACCAGGCGTTATAACATTAAAGCTGAGTTTGATACTTTTCCTCATTCTAATGTGATTTTCCGCCAAATAGGCTCGTTTTATTTCGTTTATATTGTCAACTGGTCGAAAGAGGACCCATTTGTTACAAGAAGTGATTTAGAAGAAATGGAAGAATTGATGAACAATGATTTAGGTACGGGAATGGACTATAAATATAGAAGGTCACAATACAGGATAAACGGGAGTGAAAAAAAGAAATGAAAAGAGCATTAATAATAGTTAATCCATCTTCAGGAAAAGAAAAAGCAATTGGATATGCAGAAAAAGTACAAACCGTGTTAGAAGAAATGCAGAATGAAACGATGATTACTTATACAAAAGAGGAAGGTGATGCAGAGCGCTTTGCCAAAACAGCGTGTGATCAAAAGTACAACATTATCGTTTCCATGGGTGGAGACGGAACGCTGAATGAAATTATCAATGGAATAGCTCTTAAAAAGCATCGTCCAACACTAGGCATTATACCGATGGGCACTGTAAATGATTTTGCAAGGGCGTTGCATATCCCGCTTAATCCAGAGGAGGCAATCGGTTTACTAGAAATAGCTTCTATTGAACAAGTGGATATTGGGAAAATAGGGACCCGCTATTTCGCCAATACCTTAGCTGTTGGGCCCCTTGCCGAAATGACTGCAGAGGTTTCGGTGGAGAAAAAGACTGCATTAGGTTCCTTTGCTTATTTTATCGAGGGGTTAAAGTCCCTAGTCGAAAAGGAGACGTTTCACTTACTCGTTGAAGGAGATAATGAGAAGTGGGAGGGAGAAGCTATATTGTTTCTTGCGACTCTATCCAATTCTGGCGGCGGCTTCGAAAAGCTCTCCCCACAGGCAATGCCAGATGATGGGTTTTGTCATTGCTATATGATTAAAAATGTACCAATGCCTAAATTAATTAGAATCGTTACTTCTTTACTAAGGGGACAGTTAAAGGAAGATCCGGATGTCGTCTATTTGAAAACGCGAGAGGCTAGGTTAACTGCTGATAAACCGCTTTATGCCAATATGGATGGCGAACTTGGAGACGAATTGCCTCTTAAGGTATCTGTCTTGCCAAAGCACATTGGTGTGTATGTGAAAAAGTAAATAAAATAGAATGAGAGTAAAAAGTCTTATTTTTCTAAATATTATTAAAATTAGCTTATCTTTCCCATTTTTTCCTGTTAATATAAGGTTAAGGGTTCCATATTCTCATAGATACTCTTCTACCAAGCCGGAATCCTCAGGTGAAGGAGGGATAGGATGAAGACGAAGTTTATTATTCCAATGGTATTGTCTGCCTCATTTTTGACTAGCCTTGCTGGTGCAGAAAGCGTAGGTGCAGTAAATGTGCATGACAGTAAGAATCAGCATGTTAACAATGAACCGATTCAGCAGTCCCACTCCATTTTCATAAAGATGGAGAAGAGTGGCGCTAAAGGAAAGGTTGATGCGGCAAATTTCATTGCACAACATGAAAAGGAATTGAAATTGAAAGAAGCAGCAGAAAACCTGAGCGTGAAGAAAAAGGAGACAGATGAACTAGGCATGACTCATGTTAGGCTTCAACAGACAAAGAGTGGAGTTCCTGTAGAAGGAGCGGAAATGATAGTCCATTACGATAAAGACGGCACAGTTGAAACAGTAAATGGTTATTATCATAATGAGCTAGCTGATAAGGAGTTCTCTGTTAATGCCAAGGTCTCTGCTTCATCAGCACTTGAGGCAGCGAAAAAAGCAATTTCAGCCCCAAAAGAATTGGATTACGAGCCAAAGATGGAATTGGTTGTTCTTCCTTACGATGGGGACTATTACCTAACGTATAAAGTAAATCTCAACTTTCTCGGAGAGACTCCTGGTAACTGGTTTGTTTTTGTCGATGCGAAAACAGGCAATATTATCGATCAGTATAACAGTCTAATGCATGCTGACGAAATGCAGCCTGTAACTGGTTCGGGGATCGGTGTAAAAGGGAAGAAAAGAACAATTCATATTTCCCAACAGAACACTCCGGGAACCCATGAAGGCAGCAAATTCTATCTTCATGACAAGACCCATGAAAACCTTGAGAGCATTTCCACCTATGATTTCAAAAACCAATGGCGTTCTCCATCTACCCAACTTCCTGGGGAGCTATTCACAGGAAATAGTGCCTCGTGGAAAAGCGCTTACGAGCGAGCGGGTGTTGATGCCCATTATAATTCAGAGGAAGTTTATCATTACTATAAAGAGCAGCATGGAAGAAACTCAATTGATGGTAAAGGGATGGCTATCGTTTCAACGGTTCACTACGGCGATAAGTATAACAATGCCTTCTGGAATGGATACCAAATGACGTATGGTGACGGAGATAATGAATTCTTCATCCCACTCTCAGCGAGCCTTGATGTTGCAGCACATGAAATGACACATGGAGTGACAACGCATTCTGCTGGTTTGAAATACCGATTCGAATCAGGCGCCTTGAATGAAGCATTCTCGGACATCTTCGGTGCCTTGGTGGATAAGGATGATTGGGAGGTAGGAGAAGACGCGATGGCGCCTGCGGCTATTGAGTCGGGAAGATCTTCACTAAGAAGCCTTAGCAACCCTGACAAATATCCTGTAGGTGCTGCATATGTTCATTATGGCGATGGCCGGGGGATGTATCCAAAGCATATGGATGAGTTTTATGACCTTCCGATATTCCTTGATAACGGTGGGGTCCATATTAATTCTTCTATAATCAATCATGCAGCCTACTTAACAGGAAGCGAAATTGGAAAAGAGAAGCTTGGCAAGATTTATTATCGTGCATTAACTGTTTATCTCACGCCAGATTCTGATTTCAGTCATGCCCGCGAAGCGCTTATAACTTCTGCTGTTGATCTTTATGGAGCAGATAGCGCTGAAGTTAAAGCTACAGAAGCAGGCTTGAACGGGGTAGGGATAACAGAATAATTCGGAAAATACACCAAAAAGGACTAAAAGCCAGTTTGATTCTGGCTGTTAGTCCTTTTTGTTTTTTATCTTTTGACCTTTTTGATGTAATGAACCCTTCTGCGAACTACCTCCACGGAAAATACCATTTTACATGGCTAGTTTTAGTAAGTTATTACTTGTTTTTACGTCTCTGTAGTGATGGCTATTGCACTCTGGACAATGCAATTCAGGGGTAGCGTCAGGAAAATGTAGATTTACAAAGATAAAGAATTTCTAAATTAAAAAGCGCGAATTTTTCAGCTACTTCATCTATTTATTGAATTCATTAACTGAAAGAAGTGTTCAGGTTTATAAGTCTTATTTAGGTTATACCAGGAATGTAATGTATCTGGTGCAAATACATCTAATTTTTTCAATACTTCTACCGCAAATTCCAGAGGAGCTATTCCTGATGCAGTAACTAAATTCGCATCAGATACTGCAGATCCCACCTCATAGAATTTTTCTCCTTTATAGTTAGGACATACCATTTTAGTGTATTCTAAATTATTACTTGTATGCTTTCTCGTATCTAAGTATCCCATATTCGCGAGGCCCTCATTTACACCACAAATTGCAGCAACAATAGTGCCAAGCTTTAAAGCTTGGCCAATTCTTTCCAAGATAGGTTGATGAATTTCTTCACTCCAAGTAGTCCCTCCAGGTAAGATTAAAAGATCTTTACTCTCAAGAGTACATTCATCAAGGGAAATATCTGGTTTTATGCTCAGCCCTCCCATAGTAGTAATCATTTCTTTATTAGTTCCTACTGTAATTACTTTTAAAGGTGCTAAATCTTTTTGAAATATCTTCCTGAGTTTAATTCAGCAATTAAATATCCATTATAATAAAACTTCCCTGACAGTTAACACTCAGGGGAAGTTATTATTCTTGATGGATTTTTTTTTAATCCCGACAAAACTTCAATAAGTCTTTTCTTTAGACTTAATGGCTCAATAACTTTAATAGTTTTATTGTACGGTAAAAGTAAATAAGGAACATATTTATGACATAGAATTGCTAANTAATGATCCACTTCAAATACTTCTTGGAGTCTTTCATATGACCGTTCATGTTTGGCAACACAACTTCCGTCCAGCCATACCTCTACATAATCTACATATGCATATATGAGTGCTTCTTTTCTTCCGGCATATCTTGTTGGTACAGAATAGCTATTTGTTTCAAAATTCACAAGGGACAAGCTGTTAACACCAGCTTTTACCTTTCTTGCGCAGGGATGTGTACCGATAATTGGCAAAAGATATTCTTTCTCCTGCAGGAATCGATCCCCGACTCTTTCTTTCGTTTTTGGTACAAAGGTGTCCTCATAGGCATCGCATTGTTCCATTAAGTATTGATTTAGTTCCTGAATCTCACTTACCCGTGGAACAGGAACTAAAAATTGAGCTCGGGCTGTTTGAACCAGTTTCTCCACTTGTCCCTTTTCATTTCCTTTTGCCGGCGCACAAAATTGAGCATCAAAGAGGTAGTGTGATCGAAACTGAATGAAGGCTTCTTGTTCTTCGCGCTTGGTGCCTTCTAACACTTTCTTTACCGCTGTTTTCATATTGTCATAGACAATCGTTTTCGGCACACCACCGAAATAATCAAAGGCATCTGCGTGCCCCTGAAATAAAGCCTCCTGGCGCTGATGCGGAAACACTTTTACAAATATCTTTCGGCTATACAGAAGCCTCATACAGAAAAGCATTACTTTTCTTTCAATACCATTCAGAATGATGATGACTTCTCCCCAATCAAATTGGGCGAATTCACCAGGATCAAATTCCAACGGAATAGAGGAATTAGGGGCTTCCTTGAGCTGCTTGTATTGGCGTACGAAACGGCGGACAGTGGATTCTCCACCTTTAAAACCGTATTCTTTCTCCAAGCGTCTGAAGATTTGAGCAGCTGTATGACGCTGTTTTACTGGGGCTGTTTCGTCATCCATTAACCATTGGATAATGGTTGATTTAACGGGATCGATGACCGGATTGGCAGCTGGCTTTGAGCGTTGATAGGTTGGAATTTCATTCTGTTGTAATGCCTTGCGAATGGTTTGCCTTGATAGTTTGAGATCTTTTGATAATTGCCGAATAGATCGACCTTCTTTAAAGTGCAATTTTCTGATAAGCTCTATATTAGCCATCTTTAACATCCTTTTTTCCTCCCAAATCATGAAGTTCTCGACAAACTCTATGATAAGGGATTTGGTGTTAAGGGTGGTCAACTTTTTGATTAGCGAATTGTACTTTAGTGGTCAACTTTTATTTTAGCGTTTACAGCTAACATATTGTCGATTTTAGGCATATAATTCCACCTCTTTATAAAATTTATTTTCTAATTTCACCGTTATTATCTCTTTATTTAAGGCTGTTCTCTCAAAGATTGTTGTTATTTGCAAATCTAATAAAATTAAATTTTCTGTTATAATGTATATGAATGAAATTGCATTAGTAATATGAAACGTGTTGTCGTTTCAAACGTATTTTTATATTAAGAAACTCAATGAAAGTAGTGAATAACTTTGGAAATTATACTGGATTTGTTAAACCTCGCCGTTTATATACCTTTTCTAAGGGTTGACGAAGAAGATATTGGAAGAAACATACAACAACTTAAAAGACACCAATGGTTTCAAGACTATCTTAATGATGAACAGTATAGGAAACTAATCATTTACAACAAAGATGTCCGTCAAACTATCGGAAAGTTTAAAACCAGTAAACTTAGCAGAGATGCCTACAATATTAAGTGCCAAAAAAGATTAAGCAAAGTGTTACTCAAAGTTGCGTAACAGGAAAAAAGACCTCACTTTGAGGTCTCAGGCTGTCGAGAAACTCTCGACAGCCTAATTTTTATCCGATTTCTTTAATCATTCACCGCGTTAATTTGATATAATATTATTAATATGACACTTAGGATGGTGGATGCGATGTTCAAACCGAAAAGGGAATTACAAGGAGAAGCAGAATTTGTTTTAATTGAGGATTTGGTTCCCCAGGATCACTTTTTAAGAAAGGTGGACCAGTACATAGACTTTTCTTTTATCGGGGAGAAATTGCGTCCTTATTATTCCGAGAGTACCGGGCGTCCTTCGGATCCACTAGTTCTATTTAAAATGATGTTTATTGGTTATTTTTATGGCATCCGTTCGGAACGCCGATTAGAACGGGAAGTGCAAACAAATGTAGCCTATCGATGNATTGAGCTCGGGCTGTTTGAACCAGTTTCTCCACTTGTCCCTTTTCATTTCCTTTTGCCGGCGCACAAAATTGAGCATCAAAGAGGTAGTGTGATCGAAACTGAATGAAGGCTTCTTGTTCTTCGCGCTTGGTGCCTTCTAACACTTTCTTTACCGCTGTTTTCATATTGTCATAGACAATCGTTTTCGGCACACCACCGAAATAATCAAAGGCATCTGCGTGCCCCTGAAATAAAGCCTCCTGGCGCTGATGCGGAAACACTTTTACAAATATCTTTCGGCTATACAGAAGCCTCATACAGAAAAGCATTACTTTTCTTTCAATACCATTCAGAATGATGATGACTTCTCCCCAATCAAATTGGGCGAATTCACCAGGATCAAATTCCAACGGAATAGAGGAATTAGGGGCTTCCTTGAGCTGCTTGTATTGGCGTACGAAACGGCGGACAGTGGATTCTCCACCTTTAAAACCGTATTCTTTCTCCAAGCGTCTGAAGATTTGAGCAGCTGTATGACGCTGTTTTACTGGGGCTGTTTCGTCATCCATTAACCATTGGATAATGGTTGATTTAACGGGATCGATGACCGGATTAGCAGCTGGCTTTGAGCGTTGATAGGTTGGAATTTCATTCTGTTGTAATGCCTTGCGAATGGTTTGCCTTGATAGTTTGAGATCTTTTGATAATTGCCGAATAGATCGACCTTCNTGGTATGTCAACACTAATCTAGACAATTTTTTTAAGGTGTTTTTGCTTGTACTCAATTGGGCTTATGTAGCCTAATGTTCCGTGGATTCGAATGTGATTAAACCAGTGAACATAATCTTGTAATTCTCTTGTTAAATCTTCTAAACTAGCAAAATGCTTACCTTTAACAAACTCTGTTTTAATAATCTTGAAGGTTGCCTCAGCTACTGCGTTATCATACGGACAGCCCTTCATGCTTAATGATCGCTTAATGTCAAATGTCTCCAGAGCTTCGTCCATCAGCTTGTTTTTAAACTCACTTCCCCGGTCTGTATGGAAATATTCAATCTTGCGCAAATCCTTTTGAATGGACGCGAAGGCACGATAAACCAAGGCTGCATCTTTATTTGGACCTGTGCTAAATCCTATCATTTCTCGATTAAAAAGGTCGACAAAGAGACATATATAATGCCATTTTTGATTGACTCTTACATACGTTAAATCGCTTACGACAACCGCTAACTCTTCTTCTTGATCAAATTCACGGTTTAATTCGTTCTTTTGATTAGACTCGTTGCACTTTGAAGAATGAGGCTTGAATTGGGCTACTGTGTACGATGAAACCAACCCCTGATCCTTCATGATCCGTCCAATCCGACGTCTGGATACCTGATGCCCAAGCTTCTTTAGCTCGACCTTAATCTTGCGTGTCCCATAGTTTTGACGGCTGTTTTGAAAGATCTCCACGATTGCAGATGTAACATCGTCTTCTGATTTCCTCTCTTTTGCCTCGTAATAAAACGTGCTTCTTGGAATCTGTAGGACTTTACACAATGCTGATATCGAGTATTTGTGCTGGTTGTTCTTAATCACATTTACTTTCGTCCTAGTATCAGCGCTGCTTGCTTTAAAATGTCATTCTCCATGAGCAGTTGTTTGTTTTCTTTTCGTAGCCTAATTAATTCTTGTGCCTCTGGTGACAAGTTATCTTTTTCTTTAAAGGATCCCGAAGTTTGACTCTGCTTCACCCACTTATCAAGAGCAGAAGGGGTGAGATCATATTCACGAATGATATCCTTCCTCGGTTTGCCGTTCGAATAAAGTTGGACCATTTGTTCTTTAAATTCTGCGGTAAATGTTCGACGATCTTTTTTGGTCATGGTAGGTTCTCCCCTAATGTATTAGTAATAGTCTACTTGACCTTAAAATATCTGTCCAACTAAGTGTAACCTATCCAAAAAAGCTAAATGGAATTAAAATAAAAAAGCTTGTGGAAGAAATAAAGGTGCCTTTCTCCACAAGCTGAGACCTCACTTTGAGGTCTTTTTTATGCACTCCTTAACATTTCAACAGTCATGTGATTCGATTTTTGACACGCTGTAATAAGCATTTGCTCAACTCGATTCTCAAATGCAAAGTTTTTGCTAAGTTCAAGCCATGAAACCAATAGAGGTAGTTATCAAGATATTTTGTAGCAACTCCTTGAAAACGCTCCATCCAAGTCTTTAAGTGCAACTACAACAGCAATTTTGAGGTTGGTAATTCCTCTATTCTCGTCTTTTTCTCCACGCTTCTTGGCTTTCCTATGGGTGATTCCTCTACCTTTCATAGACTCACGAAAAAAGGTTACGTCACTCTCAACGATACGAACGTCTCTTTAAAGGAAGGGGGAATTCTGTCGGGAATGGTTAAAAAGAGAAAAAAGCCTGTATAATGGTTGATAAGAGAAAATCTAATAAGAAAGCTTTTACCATATAAAAGAAAGGACATGAGAATGGCTGAACAGGAAGGGATCAAAAAGCGAAAGAACGATCATCTGGAGATAACACTGAAAAAGAATGTCAGTGGAAAAGGGATAACATCAGGTTTCGAGCGCTTCGCTTTTATTCACGAAGCATTGCCAGATATAAATTTTTCTGATATTGATATTTCCACAAACCTTTTTGGCAAGCAGATAAAAACTCCATTTTTACTCAGCTCCATGACAGGTGGTTCAGAGAGAACGTTTGAAATTAACGGTAATTTGGCAATGGCAGCAGAGTCAAGAGGATGGGCGTTGGCGCTAGGCTCCGGCCGTGCTGCTATAGAAAACCCCGAATTAGAATATACCTTTTCAGTACGGAAATACGCACCTAGCATACCAATCATCGCCAACCTAGGCGCCGTTCAGCTAAATTATGGATATGGAATTGAAGAATGTAAGCGAATCGTGGAAATGGCTGAAGCAGATGCATTAGTCCTTCATTTGAACAGTCTTCAGGAGGTTATACAGCCTGAAGGAGACACCAACTTTGCTGGACTGACCAAGAAGATTGAGTCATTGTGCAAAACTTTCCCTTTCCCGGTCGGAGTAAAAGAAGTAGGCTGGGGGATCCATGGTAGATTAGCAAAAACCTTGTTCGATGCAGGTGTAAGTTTTGTCGATGTGGCTGGGGCAGGTGGGACAAGTTGGAGCGAGGTGGAAAAACATCGTTCAAATAATCCGAATACAATTGCAGCTGCGGAAGCCTTAGAATCTTGGGGAATCCCAACAGTGCAATGCTTGTTAAGCGCTAAGGAACATAGCGCTAATGGTTTCTTGATTGCAAGCGGCGGGCTGGAAAATGGAATGGAGGCAGCAAAAGCCTTTGTACTCGGTGCCGGCCTTGCTGGATATGGACGTACTATCCTTGGAGAAGCTGTTAACTCACCGGATGTTTTATCGCAAAGACTTGCAGGCATTGAATTACAGCTTAAAGTTACCATGTTTGGTATCGGGGCGCGTTCTTTTGCAGATTTAAAGAACAGCACTAATTTGGTCGAGAGATAGATGTTGGAAGCATTATACTATTCTTTGAATGAAAAGCTTTCAGGGGTACAGTTTCGGCTGCTATTGCTCTATAACTTGGACTGACAACCAACATTTTTCTTTTCTTTTATATTACAACGAGAAAAAGCATCACCACTCTCCTTAAATTTTCTTTATAATGTAAAACAGATAGAGTTTTGGGAGAGAGCTATATGAAAAAGAAAAAGAACAAAAAGAGCGTTAAGCGTAATTTTAAATTGTTACTATTGTTATTCTTTACTATAATTGCAGCGTTTGTCATCGATGAAATTTCCGAAAAGCGACTTCGGGATCAGGCAATAACGCTTATTAAGTCATATCCTTCAGAAGAAGTAGAAGCGTATGCCCCGGTAATCCAGAAGAAGTTGGACGAAGTAGAGCTTGGGAAATATACAGCAGTCGTAGCAGCTATCATGCAACAGGAGAGCAGGGGAAAAGGCGGTGATCCAATGCAAGCCTCCGAATCCATTGGACTTCCTCCAAACTCTATTACCAATCCTGAAGAAAGCATCGATGCAGGGATAAAGCACTTCGCACGGACAGTTAAATATGGGGAAGAAAAAAATGTCGATTTTCCAACCGTCATCCAAGCATATAATATGGGGACCGGCTATATTGATTACGTCGCGAGCAGAGGAGGTAAACATAGCGAGAATATTGCCAAGGAATTCTCCGCCCTTCAAGTTCAAAAGAATCCAGATAAATACAATTGCGGGGGAGACAAGAACAATTTCCGCTCTCCATATTGCTATGGGGACTTTACTTATGCGACAAAGGTTCAAAAAAATATTCAAGTCTTCACAGCAAAGAATCATGATATAGAGTTTGAAAATCCTGAAAAGGCGGGAAGTTAGTTACTTTAATTAAGGTGGAGAAGAAACCCATATGAACGATGCGGTCAGAAGTGCGACAGAAATTATAAGAAATAGCGAGGATATGGTTGTAGTGACTGGAGCCGGCATTAGTACGGAATCAGGTATATAGGATTTTCGCTCTCGAAGCGGTATTTACAGCGAAGCGCCCGAATATTCTTTCGCTTGAATTTTTTTATAATAATCCTAAAGGTTTTTATCACTTGGCGATGGAAAATCTCTACCACTCGGATGGAATCCCAAATGATGGACATCATATTTTGGCAATAGGGGAAAGGCAAGGCAGGATGAAGAAGATCATCACCCAAAACATTGATAACCTCCATGAAAAAGCTGGGAGCAGAGAAGTAATCGAGTTTCACAGAACAATGAATTCCTTAACTTGCGTTAACTGTGAAGCCAAGTATTCTGCAGAAGAAATGAAAAAAGGATGATGATTAAAGAAGATTACTACGTTTGTGAAAAATGTATAACTAGTTACCCTGAAGCGAGATATATCAACCCGGATGTTGTACTGTTTAGAGATGTGGGGGAATGGTTTACCGAAAAAGGCTTTGAATCATCATAAATACAATATCAGAAAGTGACTGCATTTTTTATACTTGGAACAAGCTTGATGGTTACTCCTTCTTCGCTGTTTCCTCAAGCTAGGAAGCCAGGTATACCCATAGTAATTATCAATATCGGAGACACACCTTACGATAATGAACCACACTCTATTGTACTCCAAGAGCCAATTGGAGCTACATTAAAAGCAATTGATAATCTTCTCTGTCAAAATATAGATTGGAAAAACTAAAAAACAAAAGAGGCAGGGGGGCGCCTCTTTTGAGTTTGCGGGCGTTTCCCGCTATATTTCCATAAGTGTCCGGAAAGACTCTCCGTCAAACACTTTTTTCACATGTTCTTGAATCGTCAGATATAGTAACCCATTTCCTTCTAGTTTAGGTGAATTTCCTAGTGGAACGGTTCTCTTGATTAGGTGCGCATACAGTTCTGTTTCTGTAAGATCTCTTTCGTATTCTGATTTGGCTATTTGTTTGATTAGAGCGAGTGCACCAGCGACGTGTGGTGTTGCCATCGAGGTACCACTTAACGTCGCATACGTACCATTCAAATAGCAGGAAAGGATTTTTTCTCCTGGTGCTACAAGATCTACTTGGTTATTTGAATTCGTAAAAGGAGAAGAGTTGCGTTCTAAGTCAACAGCGCCTACCGAAATAACTTCATTATAGCAACCTGGATATCCAAATTCATCGGTGCCATCATTCCCATCGCCTTCATTTCCTGCAGCGCAGACAACAAGAATATTGTTTGCGACAGCGAGTTTGATCACGTCATGCAGTTCTTTGACATCATTCGGACCACCAAGAGACATGGAAATAATATCAACCTTCTGTTCAATTGCATACTGTATACCTTTGATAATCCACTCATATTGTCCAGAACCGCGCTTGTTCAATACCTTAATGACAATTAAACCAGCTTCGGGCGCAATACCTGTAACCCCTGTTTCATTCAAGCTTGCAGCAATCGTCCCTGCCACATGCGTCCCATGTCCATTGTAATCTTCAAAAATGTCAGGGTTGCCTTTATCGTCGTCGGTAAAGTTCCTGCCACTAATGATTCGGTCTCGCAGATCCGGGTGTTTTGTATCAATTCCTGTGTCAAGGACAGCAATTTTCACGTCTTTCCCTTTTGACTGATCCCAAAGCTCAGGAGCCTGAATTAATTCGACACCTTTTGGAATCTCATTAGCCAAACTTAGCTGCTCTACTAATTTGTACGGAATTAACTGAACGCATCCTTCCATGCTTTCTCCTCCTCCAATTTAGTTTCTAAGCAGTCACTATGGTGTTTAACTTATCTTAACAGCATGAGTGAGTTGTTTACCATAGCAAATCGGTTGGGAAAAAAGTAAAAAGTACTTGAATTTACCAATTACACTAAGGAATGATAGTACTTCGGGTACTTATTAAAAAAGTAGTTCAGTCATTAGATGATCCATCTTTTGTTAACATAATAAAATTATTATGAAGTGGATTATCTTTGCTTCATTCACGATTAGTTAGTAAAATGAAATTCCGGGAAAAGGTAATCTTACCAACGTACTTGGAGGGACAACATGAAAGAGGAATTAAAAATTCTTGGGCTCAGACTTGTTCAGGAAAAATCATATATAGCAAATAAAGTACAGGAAATTAGCCTTGAGGAGGCGGGCAAGGGAAATGCAAGCCTTGTAAGTAAGTTACAGGATTCAAACATGATAGAAGTTAGGGAAAACTTCATCGGAATGTTCGGAAAAGCGTTAATCCACGGAATGGATCAGAAAAAAGCATATGTAATGATTGAGGATTGGGCTAAGGAATCTGGAGAGTATGCGCACAGGCTTGGCATCCTTCTTGATGAGGCTTTAAAGGATACGACGTATTACCGGAAATTTATTTGTGAGACAATTGAGGACGAAATTGTAAAAAGGAATATGTCAGTAAAAACCGCTTTTGCGGCATCACGGGTTATTGATCCACTGATTGATCATGCTATCTACTGCTTTAGCTTAACATATATACATTATTATCAAAAAAGCCTGGAAGATGCAAAAACAAAATTTTTGGAGCTTTCCGTTCCAGTTGTTCCAATTGCTCAATCCATTGCGATTCTCCCGTTAATTGGAAATATCGACGAAGAAAGAGCTTATCTTCTTATGGAGAAAACCCTTTCTGAAGCAAGCCGTTTGAAGCTTTCCAAGTTAATTCTTGACCTATCTGGAGTGGCAACAGTTGATACGATGGTTGCAGACCAGATATTTAAAGTTGTCTCTGCACTTCGTCTTCTCGGTGTCCAGACCATTGTAACTGGGATCCGCCCAGAAATTGCTCAAACTGCTGTCAGTCTCGGCCTTGACTTTAGTGGCCAATTAACGAGGGCGAACCTTCAACAAGCACTATCCGATTTAAATGTCATCCAATAGAAGAGCTTATGTAGTCTTCAAGTGCCATATATTCATATCCCTTATATAAAAGGTTTTTTCTCCGGAAGTTCGGGAATAATGGAAATAACTGAATGAAGGAGGGATAAATATGGCAGCTAAAAGGAAAGATAAAGAATACAATGAGTATGAGAGAAAAGTGCTTGGAAGAACAAATTACAATGATGAGTATAAAAACAATAAAGTTATTCCTGATCAGCAAAACAGACTAAAGGATCAAGAGAATAGAAGAGTTTAAAAGGAAAAAGACTGCCAATAGGCCAGTCTTTTTCTTATGGACAGTAAAATATTAGTATTCAGATGCATGAGGTTTTTATACTGAGCAGAAGATAAGTGAATATATTATTCAACAGATAATAAATAAGCGTAAGTTTTGGAGTAAAAAAGTATTATTGTAAATTGCTGTGTGAAATTTAATGTCAAATGAAGAAATATTTTGTTATTTTAATAAAATACTATAAATTATAACGGAAACATAGTAACATGTATAAATAGCGACTTAACAGAGGTGAAACAATGAAAAATCATGAACAATGGACATCCAAGCTTGGCTTTATTTTGGCAGCAGCAGGGTCGGCTATCGGCTTGGGGGCTATATGGAAATTCCCTTATATGACAGGAACAAATGGAGGAGCAGTATTTTTTCTGCTATTTGTAATCCTGACATTGTTAATAGGGGCTCCAATTCTGATTGCTGAATTTATCGTTGGGAGGCGGGGGCAAAAGGATGCAATAAGGGCGTTCAAAGAAATTGCTCCAAATTCTCGCTGGCATTGGGTGGGATTCGCAGGAGTATTGATATCCTCCATCATTCTTTCTTTTTATAGTGTAGTAGGAGGCTGGATTCTTTCCTATCTTGGCAGGACCATGACAGGTGCAATGGCTTTCTCTGCTGGCACTGATTACGGAAAATTATTTGAAAATATTATTTCTAATCCAACTGAAGTGATTATAGCGCAAGGAATATTCATGTTGATGACTATTCTTGTCGTCCAGGGTGGTATTCAAAAAGGAATTGAACGTGCTAGTAAATATATGATGCCAGCATTGTTTATCATTTTTATCATACTGGTCATCAGGTCATTAACCCTAGATGGTTCCTTTGAAGGTATTAAATTCTTATTGGCGCCGGATTTTTCTGCTGTAAACGGTCAAACTATCCTTCTTGCGCTTGGGCAATCTTTCTTTGCTCTCAGTGTGGGTATTTCCGTTATGGTAACGTATGCTTCTTATTTGTCCAAAACTGATCATCTCTTGAAATCTGCTGGTTCCGTTGTTGGTCTAAATATTTTCATTTCCCTACTTGCAGGGCTCGTTATTTTTCCAGCAGTTTTTGCATTAGGCTTTGAACCAGATTCAGGTCCGGGACTTATTTTTGTTGTCCTTCCTGCTGTATTTAATAAAATGGCATTTGGCACCGTATTTCTTGCAATTTTTCTTGTACTTCTGTTGTTTGCAACGCTTACTTCGGCATTTTCCATTTTGGAAATCCTTGTTGCAGCAGTAATAAAGGATAATAAAGAAATACGGAGAAAAGTTGCTTGGATTTCGGGTATTACAATCTTTATCGTAGGCATACCGAGCGCTTTGTCCTTTGGCGTTCTTTCACATGTATTCATTGCTGGTAAATCAATCTTTGACTTTGCGGATTTTATCACAAGCAATATTGGTATGCCACTAGGGGCATTGTTCATTTCTCTTTTTGTTGGTTACAGGCTCCCTAGAAACATTGTAAAAGAAGAACTGAAACAGGGAGCTAAAGGACTTGGAATACTTTTTGATATATGGTATTTTGCCATTCGATATATCGTTCCTATAGGAATCATTCTTGTCTTTTTACAATCTTTTAATTTAATCTAGAAAAGAAAGCTGAGCAGCCTATAACGGCTGCTTCTTCTATTTTACGATTCTTAAATTTTCTAAAGGGAACATGACAGCCTGACACTTTCCAACCAAACGGTCTTCTTCAATCAACCCAAGTCCGTTACGGCTGTCCATACTTTTTATTCGATTATCACCCATTACAAAATAATGTCCTTTAGGCACGATTACCTTTTTTAAATTCCCAGTAAGCAGTAAACCCATTTCTTCGGCTGCCTTTTTATTCTCTTCAAGATATGGCTCTCGTTTCAGTTCTCCGTTAATGAGCAACTGATCATTTTCCATTTTAATATGGTCTCCTGGAAGGCCAATCACTCTTTTGACATAGTTTTTATTATCTCCTTTAATAATGACAATATCACCTCGTTGGAGATTGTCTGCGCTAACCAACCTATTTACAACAATTCTCTCTTTATGATGCAAGGTTGGTTCCATAGAGGCACCTTTCACAGTATAGGGAGCAAAGATATAGTTTTTTATTATCCATGCAAGCAGAAAGGCGAGAATCAGTACTCTTATCCATTCCCATAAAGCTAAAGATAACCTGTTCGTCATGAAGGAGCCTCCATCCGTTTTTATTTATCTTAACATAAAATTCCATAAAGAAAAAAGTTGAATGGAAAATTCCCTCATAATTCTTCTCTTTTCTTAGCATACTCTACATGATGTATCCTTTTATAACAGCAATAACGGATATGACATTTGTCATATTAAGAGCATGACAGGTGCTACTGCAAAGATTTCTTTTTATCAACTATCATTACAGTAATAACAACCAAATAGGAAGGGGAATTTAATATCGCAATGACGGACCAAAATTTGAAGAATTTAAGAAAACAGGTAGCCCCTTATGAGAAATCGGAAATGAAAAACAGTATTTGGCAAGTCATCAATACGCTGGGACCGTTCTTTCTTCTCTGGTATCTTGCATATAAAAGTTTGTCTGTATCCTATCAATTGACACTACTGCTTGGAATAGCCGCAGCAGGATTTGTAATTCGAACGTTTATCATTTTTCATGACTGCTGCCATCACTCCTTCTTTAAAAATAGGAAAGCAAACAGAGTACTTGGAACAATAACAGGAATTCTTACCCTCTTTCCGTACAGCAGATGGGGACATGAACATTCCGTCCATCATGCGACAAGCAGCAACCTTGATAAACGTGGTACAGGCGATATATGGATGATGACAGTAGAAGAGTATATGCAAGCATCTGTATGGAAGCGAATTGCTTACAGGCTTTATAGAAATCCGATTGTCATGTTTGGTATCGGACCAATTTATCTTGTGCTTATAAGCAACCGTTTCAATCGAAAAGACGCCAAAATGAATGAGCGGTTGAATACCTACTTGACAAATATAGGGATTGTCCTAGTTGTTGCTCTCCTTATTTCTGTAATTGGCTTGAAAGCATTTTTGCTTGTGGAGGTACCTATTTTCCTTGTTTCTGGTTCTCTCGGCATCTGGCTTTTTTATGTACAGCATACATTTGAAGATTCCTACTTTGAAGCGGATGAAGAATGGGAATATGTTAAAGCTGCAGTCGAAGGGAGTTCTTTCTACAAGCTTCCGAAAGTTTTGCAGTGGGTGACCGGGAATATCGGCTTTCACCATGTGCATCATCTTAGCCCGCGCGTTCCCAACTATAAACTGGAAGAAGCCCATAATAATTCAGCACCATTGCAGAAGGTTCCAACCATTACATTGAAAACAAGTCTTACATCTCTAAGATTCCGCTTATGGGATGAAGAAAACAAAAGGTTTGTGGGATATAAGGCTGTCAAAATGATGGTACAAAATGGTGTTCCAAGAAAAGCATAGCACTAATCGGGCCTGGCCCTCTTATTTTGAGGGGCTAGGCCATTATTTTATGGTAAAATATAGTTGCCATAATACTTGGCGAATCGTTTTGTTTGAAAGGATTTTTCTATGAAAAAAAAGCTTTCACTATTAAAAAAAAGTTATGGTAGCTCCCCTTATTTTTGGGCTGTATTAAGCATTCTGCCTTTTTATTTCATTTTCCAATCTTCATCAACAATGGAAATGGCTGTTGGTCTGCTTCTAACATTACTATTTTTCATTACATACCGGTTTGCCTTTCTTTCAAAAAAATGGCCGGTATTCTTATGGTCTTTCATTCTAATCGGAATTTCTATCAGCTCTGTTTTCTTATTTAATTATGTGTATTTTGCTTTCTACATCGCCTATTATATTGGGAATATCCGGAACAGAGGAGCTTTTTTCACCATATATGTTGCTCATTTACTGGCAACTACGGTAGCGATCAATTATAAGTTAGTAGTGGAGGAAGAAGTATTCCTGGCTCAAATCCCGTTCATTATTATAATTGGCATTTCTATGGTTCTCCTGCCTTTCAGCATTCGTGGCCGAAATGCACGTGGACAGCTTGAAGAAAAGCTTGAATTTGCAAATAAGAGGATTGAGGATCTTGTTAAGCTCGAGGAGCGACAAAGGATTGCAAGAGACTTGCATGATACGTTAGGGCAAAAGCTATCCTTGATTGGATTGAAAAGCGATCTTGCTAGAAGGCTAATATCAAAGGATCCTGAGCAAGCTAAATTGGAACTGTTGGATGTGCAGCAGACAGCAAGAACTGCTCTTAATGAGGTTAGGAAAATGGTTTCAGAGATGCGTGGAATAAGATTGACGGAAGAAGTAGTACGAATACAGCAGATACTTCAAGCAGCTGAAATAGAGTCAGTTCTTAATGAGAAGGATTTTGAAGTAGAGGATATCCCTCTATTGACAGAAAATATTTTAAGCATGTGCCTAAAAGAAGCAGTTACGAATGTCGTCAAACACAGTAAAGCCACAACATGTCACGTCACTATTGATCAATCATCAAATTTTGTCAGGATAATAGTGAAGGACAATGGAAAAGGGGATATCGGCGAAAAAAGCTTTTCCAAGGGAAATGGACTTTCAGGAATGAGGGAACGGCTTGAATTTGTGAATGGAAGCGTTGAAATTTGTCAGCGAGCCGGGACTGAATTAACTATAACTGTTCCAACAATTGCTAGGCAGAAGAAGGAGGGAGAAGTTTGATCCGCATTGTAATAGCAGAAGACCAGCGAATGCTGCTGGGGGCGCTCGGCTCCTTGCTTAATCTAGAAGAAGATATGGAGGTTGTCGGAAAAGCTGCAAATGGAGAAGAAGCTATAAATCTTGTTGAAAAACAAAAACCCGATGTGGTGATAATGGACATAGAAATGCCAGAAAAAACCGGACTAGATGCAGCGGAGGAATTAAGAGATTCAGGTACAAAAGTGATTATCTTGACAACTTTCGCAAGATCTGGTTATTTTCAGCGTGCACTAAAAGCGGGAGTAAAAGGATATTTACTAAAAGACAGTCCTAGTGAGGAACTAGCTAGTTGTATCAGAAGCGTCATGACAGGACGAAGAATTTTTGCTCCAGAGCTGGTGGATGATATGTACAGCGAAGAAAATCCTTTGACGGACCGAGAAATGATGTGTTTAAAACTTGTAGCAGAGGGAAAGACGACAAAAGAAATAGCAGAAGAACTAATGATTACGAATGGGACTGTAAGAAACTATATTTCCACGATTCTAGATAAATTGGAAGTAACCAACCGAATTGAAGCCATTACCAAATCGAAGGAAAAGGGTTGGTTCAAATAAAAATGAATTAGCAGCAGGGAGAAATTTCCCTGCCTTCTTTTATTTATCATGATCCGTCATTCTTAGCTTTTTTAAAATAATTTTTTCTAGGAATGACCAAGGCAGAATGGATTTTAAACCAATTGTCTGTTTTATCCCCTTTCCTATGGGATAGCGGAATTTGGGGCGTTTCGCAGAAGTTGCAATCATAACAATCAGATCAGCAATTTCTTGTGGATCACCATGACTACTCTTCCTTTTATTTATGAAATGGAGAATTGCTTCGTTATAAATGTGATAGGATGAGTTTTCCGAATTCCTAGTTTGGTCGATAGCTGACCAGATATTTGTTTTATAAGATCCTGGTTCGAGGATGCTTACATCTATTCCAAAAGGCAATAGTTCCAGACGCAGACTTTCACTGTATCCTTCAAGTGCATGTTTTGATGCAGTATAAGCACTTAGACCTGGAAAACCGACTTTTCCACTTATGCTCCCCATGTTGATAATACGCCCTTTTTTTTGCGCCTTCATATAAGGTAGTGCCAATTGGGTAATGGAAATGACTCCAAATACGTTGGTTTCAAACTGTCTTCTATAATCGTCAATGGAAAGTTCTTCACTGAATCCCCCAAGCGCAAATCCTGCATTATTGACAAGGACTTCAATATTGCTCATTTCTTTCATCTTGTTTTTTAGTTGAAATATTGATTGGGAACAGGTTACATCGCAGTGTTGAATAGCAATGGAACCTAAAACACCTCTTTTTTGTGCTTCCAAAAGAAGGTTCTTTTCCTTTTCTTCATTCCTGACAGTCGCGAGGACTTGAAAACCTGCTTGTGCCAGGCCTAGTGCAGTTAGAAGGCCAAATCCACTTGATGCACCTGTAACAATTGCTGCTTTTTTGTTCATGCTTTCTCCCTTTTTATTTATTTTGTGATTTTATCATAACTTAATTTTCAATGTAAAAGGGAGAGGCTAGTGAAAAATAATGATGATAAGAAGGCTTGATCTAGCGGAACTACCAAGTCTTAATACGCATTCTAGTTTTAGAAGTTCTTCCTAGCCCTTATTGCCTCAATCATGGTAATTTTTAACACTAATTTTTTTTACTCTTCATGCTTTCCGATGCAGCGCTCACATTCATAAAGGAATGATTCATGTTTTTCCTTTATCTCACAGCCGCATTCACGGCATTCTTTCTTCAATCCTGTATGCATCAATGTTATTCCTCCATTCAGTTGTAATTTACACTTATTGTACTATAACAGATAAATAAAATAAACACTGTTATATAAATTAATTTATACTTTTCTGTAAATGTTTCTCTTGTTGGACTTGCACGGTTGGACTAAAATCATGCAACGGTCTAAAAAATGAGACATCAAAAGCTCCTGAACAGTTTGTCCAGGAGCTGTAATACATCAGGCGGATTTTCTTTGCGATAACAAAAAAAACAGCCTTATGTAAAGGCGGAGGTGATTTTTTAAGTCTGGCAATCAATCGCACTTAGCCATATCCATTATTGCTAATGCAAGTGCATCCGTATTTCCTTCATAAAGGTGGAAGTTTAAGGAATGTTTTAAGTGGTTGAATTGACATTCTGACTGATCGCATTCATGAAATTTTGCAGACCAATGGATATCAGGAATTGCAACAATGCAACTGCCATCAGCTGTCTTATGCATGAACACCTCTGATAGCTTATTGCCCGAAATGTTTATTTTCTCATGAGAATGGATCATGTTTTGTCGAACCCCTCCCCCTTGTGGTTATAGCTTCATTATATCCTTTGTCAAGAGGAAAAACTAGATAAAATTCATAAAAACACTGGAAAACCCTACAAAAGATAGAGAGAATTGCCGATATATTTTCTTCTTTCTCGAAATATGCCGAACTATATATAAAGAATAGAAAATAATCTAAAAAATGGTAAAATATTATGGCAGGTATTTATACTTAGTGATACCATACTTATTAAGAAAACAATTAGGAGCGCTATATGGAAATTATCGATTTGCATTGTGATGTATTATTGAAGCTTCAGTACGGCAAAGGAAATATTCGCTTTTCGAATGATGCACGATTAGATGCCAATAAAGATAGACTTAAAGAAGGTAAAGTGAAAATCCAGGCTTTTGCTATTTTTATCGACCCAAAAGTCAAGCAAGAAAAAAAGTGGGACGCAGCATTACAACAAATAGAGCTTTTTCATAAAGAGGTGTTAGGAAAGAATTCAGAAATGAAACTGCTGAAATCTTGGAAGGATTTTTCTTCTCTAAAAGAGCACGATATTGGTGCTTTTCTTACATTGGAAGGAGTGGATCCAATTGGAAACGACCTAGCAAAGCTCGAGCAACTTCATAAAAATGGTGTCCTTTCAGTGGGTCTAACATGGAATCATGCGAATCTTGCAGCAGATGGGGCAGGAGAGCCTCGAGGAGCGGGTCTGACAATGTTCGGCAAAGAAATTGTAAACTATAATAACCGTAACCGTATTTTTACAGATGTTTCTCACTTAAGCGACAAGGCGTTTTGGGATGTCTTTGAAACAGCAGATTACCTGATTGCTAGCCACTCAAACAGCAGGCAACTTTGTAATCATCAACGAAACCTGACAGACAGCCAAGCATCTGCACTTTTCAGGAAGGATGGTATGCTTCATATTGTTTTCCATCCACCTTTTCTATGTTATTCGGAAAAAGCGGATATTCAAGATATCATACGCCACATTGATTATTTTTGCTCACTTGGAGGAGTAAAAAACCTTGGGTTTGGATCAGATTTTGATGGTATTTCAACTCACGTAGCAGAACTGGAAAATGCATCCAAATACCAGAATCTTATCAATGAATTACTAAAATACTTTTCAGAAGAGGAAGTCAGAGGATTTGCGAGCAGAAATTTCTTCGAACACCTTCCAAGGTAAAAATGGATTATATGAGAGCACATAAAACTCGAGAGAGAGGAGAGGAAGCGAATAGATGGAAAGAACAATTATTAAAAATCCAGCAGTACTAGAAGAGCTTTTGGGAAAGCCTAGCGAAGTAGTGAGCAATAAAGCCATTCCATTTATTGATCGCCATTGCAGGGAGTTCATCTCCCATTCTCCATTCCTGGTTATAGCTACTGCTGATTCGTCAGGACGTACAGACGCTTCGCCAAGGGGAGATAAACCGGGGTTTGTAAAAGTATTGGATGACCATACAATAATTATTCCTGAGAGAAAAGGGAATAAGCGAATGGATACATTGCGAAACATTCTGCAAAATCCCCGAGTCGGTTTAATATTCTTTATTCCAAACTTAGGGGAGACCCTCCGAGTGAATGGAACTGCAATTATATTTCAAGATGAAGGATTATCCGAAGACTTAGCTGTTAATGGAAAAAGGCCAGAAGTGCTAATAGAAATTAGGGTGGAAGAGGCTTTTATCCATTGTGCGAAAGCAATCATCCGCTCTAGCCTATGGATATCTGACAGTTGGCCATCCCCTGAGGAACTTCCTTCGGCAGCAAATATACTTGCTGATCATGTAGGAATGAAAGGGGTATCCCAAGAATCAATTGAAAAAAATCTTAAAACTTCCTATGTTGAGCGGCTTTATTGATTTAACTTTATGAAAGAAAATCTCTTTTTAATGGATGTTTTTGCCTGTTTGCTTACAAAATGGTAAATTGGTATATGAAGAGCTGTATTGGACGAACAAAAGCAAAAGACTGAAAACCTTCAAAAATGTTATTCATAAAAAGGAGGCTCTCAATAGCACTTTATAAGAGTGCCTCCTTGTAAATTGTATCGAGTTTTTTAAACTCAGTATCTCATTTTCCCCAGAATTTCCACCAAGCACTTTGACCATCTTTAGCAGAGGCGGTTTCTCGGAATGTCAGGACGAGATTTTTGAAAACTTCGTCTCTTTGCTGAATTTCTTGACGAAATTGTTCCCGCTCCATTTTCAATGATTCTATATAGTATTCACGATCCATAAGGAGCTGTTCATTTAATGAGCTAAGCTCCTGATTGATCGTTTCTTTGCTTTCAGACAAATAATCAGTCATCAGTCGAAATTCTTCGCTTGTTTCCTCCATCCTAGAAGACAAGGCGGCCATTTCTTCAGAAGCTCCCTCCGAAAGCTTTGTAACCTTTGCTGAAAGGGTCGTCATTTCCTTTGAAGTTCCGTTTGCAAGCTTATGAATCGAAGTAGCAAGAGAAGCTATCTGCTTATTCGTTCCAGTAGAAAGCTTTGAAACATTTTCGGAGAGCACTGCAACATCCTTTGAGCTGCCTTTTGAAAGTTTCACAAGATTGTCCGCAAGCTTTTCGAGTTGCTTTTTCGTAACAGAAGTTATTTTTGTCAAGTTGTCTGTAAGCGTAGAAAACTCTCTTTTTGTTCCTTTTGATAAGAAGGAAACCTGGTCAGCTAGTGCGCCAACACGCTCGGTTGCTGCTGCTGCTTTTGTGACTCCCGCCGATACTGTTACGAACATTTCGGAAGTTCTTTCGGAACTTTCTTTTATTTGTTCCGTTAACTTCCCGACCTCCTTTTTCGTTTTCATGTTCGAACGTTGTATAGACATGGAGAGTGCTTTTACCGTTTCCATTGAACCTGTGGTTATCTCCTTTTTAACTTCCTCGACTAGTTCTTCCTTTCCAGATTTCAATTCCTTTCTGATCCCTGAGATCAAATCAAGTTTGTAATTTTCCAGCGCATCAAAAAGTAAATCCATATTCATTTCCAACGGTGTCGCAATTATATCTTGGGGAGTTTCTACTCCTTTCGGAGTGGGGGGAACTGCCGTCATTTCATTTTGACTTGATTTATTTTCCATCGTGGCATGCTTTTGCATGAGTTCACGAATCATTTCTTTGCTCAAGTTTTTGCTTCTCATTTCTTTGATTGTTTTTAAATCTTCAATTTCTTTATCCGTATAAAACCTAGCTCCCTGTCTCGTCCTTGGGATAACTAACAACCCGTTCAAGTCCTTTTCCCATTGTCTAATCGTTCCGGATGGTACATTTATTTTTCGTGATACTTCTTTTATCGTATACGCTTTTACATATTGAAAGTCTTTCATTTCGCCAACCCTTTCTGTTTTAAAAATAATGAAATGCTACCCATATTGCCATGTTATTGTATTCACCGCAGCAGCCCCATTTTTCCTGCAACCTGACAAAAGCTGTCAAAAGAAGTGGGCTTTCACCACAAGGAGGAAGAATACAACAGTTGCATTGTTTTTTAGACAGAAAGTTCAGGGAAAATGAAAAACAGGTACCATTTCTGGCACCTGTAAAGTGAAAAGATATTTATCCATCTATAAAGTCTTCTGAAAAAGACTCATCCTTTGTAGCATAGTAATTCATGCCGGCAGCAGCTGCAAAAGCAAATCCTAGCATTATCAATGTTGTCATAATGTAACCGCTCCTGTCTTTGTTGTTATTAGTATACTTTTTCCCAGAGCAATAGTACCCTAAACACCCGAAGTGAAATATTTAAATATTTTTACTATTAAACTAACGGGAGTCCACACATGAACTATTATGAAAGATTCGCTACAATATAGGCAGGTATAGTATTTATTATGCCGCAATGGAACACTCGGCTAGGGAGGTGCTTCCTGGTTCGTATTTCCTTATTATCAGGAGGGATTTATATGGGAGAAACAAGGCTTGAGAAAGACTTCCTAGGAACAAAGGAAGTCCCGAGAGGGGCATACTACGGTATCCAGACAATGAGGGCAGTGGAAAACTTCCCAATAACAGGTTATCGGATTCACCAGGAATTGATCACTGCCATGGCGATGGTCAAGAAGGCTGCTGCCAAGGCAAACATGGAAGTAGGAAGATTATATAGCGGCCTAGGAGACGTTATCGTTATAGCTGCTGATGAAATTATTGAGGGGAAATGGCATGATCAGTTCATCGTTGACCCAATACAGGGTGGAGCTGGAACCTCTATCAACATGAACACAAACGAAGTAATCGCTAACAGAGCGCTTGAACTACTCGGGGAAAATAAAGGTGACTATGCAAAACTGAGCCCAAACTCTCATGTTAATATGGCTCAGTCCACTAATGATGCGTTCCCTACAGCAATACATATATCCGTACTAGCATTATTAGAAAAGCTGCTAATCACAATGAAACGAATGCATCAAGTGTTTGAACAGAAAGCGAGAGAATTCGATTCTGTTATCAAAATGGGGCGTACTCACCTTCAGGATGCAGTTCCAATTCGTCTCGGTCAGGAATTTGAGGCTTATAGCAGAGTGCTAGCAAGAGATATCAAAAGGATAGAGGCCACTCGCCAACATCTATATGAAGTTAATATGGGTGCAACAGCAGTAGGCACAGGATTGAATGCGAACCCTGCCTATATTAAGAATGTTGTGGAGCATCTTGCAGAAATTTCAGGATTCCCGCTAGTGAATGCAGAACACCTAGTTGATGCAACACAAAATACAGACGCATATACGGAAGTTTCAGCAACTTTGAAAGTTTGCATGATGAATATGTCTAAAATAGCTAACGACTTAAGATTAATGGCTTCTGGTCCACGTGTTGGCTTCAATGAAATCTTTTTGCCTGCACGTCAGCCTGGTTCTTCCATCATGCCAGGAAAAGTAAATCCTGTTATGGCCGAAGTTATTAATCAGGTTGCTTTTCAGGTGATAGGAAATGACAATACAATCTGTTTGGCATCTGAAGCTGGACAGCTAGAACTCAACGTTATGGAACCGGTACTAGTGTTTAACCTGATCCAGTCTATCAGCATAATGAATAACGGTTTCAATGTTTTTACAGAGCACTGCCTATCAGGAATACAAGCAAACAAGGACAAATTATTGAGTGATGTGGAAAAAAGCGTAGGTATCATTACGGCTGTTAATCCGCATCTAGGTTATGAAACTGTATCTAGAATTGCGAGGGAAGCCATTCTTACAGGTAAATCAGTTCGCGAACTTTGCCTTGCTTACGACGTACTCACAGAGGAAGAGCTTGATTTAATTCTAAATCCTTATGAAATGACTAACCCAGGAATCGCTGGAGAAGAACTACTTAATAAAGAATGATGTAATCAAAACGCGCACAACTCTATTTAGGGCCATGCGCGTTTTTTGTTAAATCAATCCAAGCGATTTTAAACCGTTATAAATACCTGAATCTGTTACTGCGGTTGTTCTTCTATCAGCATACTTGAAAAGGTCAGGGCTGCTATTGCCCATTGCAATCCCGATCCCTGCAAATGAAAGCATTTCTTTGTCATTCATTCCATCTCCAAATGCAATGGTTTCGCTTTGATCAATTCCCAGTCGGTCGATTAGACACTTAATTCCTGTCCCTTTATTTATATTTTTACGAATAACATCATAACAGTGATTCATGTCTTCCACATTTACTTGAGAAAAGTATAGATCACCTTCTTTCCCGAATGATTGTGAGCCATTACCGTTTGTGGTAATGATAGTCATCCCTAGTATGCTACTATAGTCATTTAAGGAGAGGTTTTTGTTTTTCTTCAAATGGAATTTCTGCGCAAATTGCTTGGAGAGAGTTGATTCCCTGTCTGTAAACAAGTTTTTGTCTTCTGTATATAGCACTGCTTCATTGTGCCGTTCTTCTATTATTGCAATTAATTCTTTCACGGTCTCTTCATTCATGGGAGAGGCAAAGACCCTAGTGCCCTCATCGATTCCAAGTGCTCCATTGTAGCCTATGTAGGATGAAATACCTAATTCTTCACCAATTTCCTTTATTTCATGGATCGGCCTCCCAGTTGCTAAAACCGACCTAATCCCTTTTTCTTTCATGATAAATATCGCTTCCTTTGTCGATTCTTCAATCGTATCGTCATGTCTTAGTATAGTGCCATCGATATCAAGAAAAAGCATCCGGTAATTTTTCATTTCTGCATCTCCTTATCCGTGTTTTTTTCGATTTTATTTCTTTCTGGTTACAAAGACCATCGAATACAGGTTTGTTTTACCCAAGCCAGATAGGGGTATGCTAAAACTATCTATATTATTAAAAGAGGGGATGTTTGGCATGCTTTGGACGCTTGTAGGCATTTTAATATTTTTTTGGGTATTAGGTTTAATTTTCAAAATAGCTGGAGGTATTATCCACATTTTGCTAATTGTCGCCTTGCTTATCATTGTTTATAAAGTTATGAAAGGCAGAGTAACAGGCTCTTAAAGCAAATAGAATCTCTGGCCCCTTTAAAGGGGTCTTTTTCAATTAAAGCATGTATAATGGCAAAAACGGTATGGGAGTGGTTGTATGCTTGAGAAAATGATGAAGGTCCTAGAAGAACGGCGTCCGGGAATACTAGGTGGGAACGAATATCAACATTTTTCCGTATTGCTCCCATTGACCGAGGTAAATGGAAATACAGCTGTGTTATTCGAAGTAAGAGCAAACACATTAAGGCGACAGCCGGGTGAGATTTGTTTTCCAGGAGGAAAGATGGACCCTACAGATAGTGATGAAGCCACCTGTGCTGTCAGGGAAACTTGTGAGGAGCTTGGTATCAATCAAAGTGAAGTAAAAAAGCTTGTTCCTCTTGACTATATTGTTTCCCCATTTGGAACGATCATCCATCCTTTTGTTGGTATACTAGAACAAGGAGCAGTTTTCAAACCTAATCCCGAGGAAGTTCAATCTTTTTTCACTGTGCCGCTTGAAACGTTGCTATCGCAAAAACCTGAAAAGCACATGATTCATTTTCATGTTCAGCCTGATGAAGGTTTTCCTTACGATTATATTATAGGCGGAGAAAACTATCAGTGGCAAACAAGGAGAATGGAAGAACACTTTTATTTTCATGACGGAAAGGTGATTTGGGGGTTAACAGCAAGAGTTCTTTCTCATTTTTTAGAGCTCATTCAGGAAAATTGCGTTCAAGCTTAAAAAACATTTGTATTCATATTTATGTTTTCTCTTACGTCTTTCTGATCATGCGTGTTGGCGAGGGTATGCGATCCAATGGACAAACAATGGCGAGAGCCTCACAAGGCAAATGTAAACAATGAAACGATCAATATTTCAGTGATTTTAGGTACCCAATCATAATGGGTGCTTTTTTTCGTGATGTTTCTCAAACGGGAATACGATTAGTTTTGGAGTCGACTGAATATATATAGAAGTGGAGAGGAGGAGAGTAGGATGAAAAAACCACCATCTTTAAAAGCTGGTGATACTGTTGGAGTGATTGCACCAGCTAGCCCTCCAGATGAGGCAAATTTGGAGAGAGGAATAGACTTTTTGCAATCGAAAGGGTTAAAAATTAAAAGAGGGGAATACCTTCTGGATAAGGATGGATATCTAGCTGGTCCAGATGAGGCAAGGATAAAGGATTTACACCGTATGTTTGCTGATGAAGAGGTCAAAGCAATATTTTGTGCAGGCGGAGGTTATGGGGCGGCAAGAATTGCAGCCCATCTTGATTATGAGTTGATCTCTAATCAGCCGAAAATATTTTGGGGCTACAGTGATATCACTTTTTTGCATATAGCACTGCAGCAAAATGCTAACCTTGTGACCTTTCATGGCCCAATGCTTGCATCTGATATTGGCAAACCAGATGCTTCCTCGATATCTAAAAGTTTTTTTCAACAGTTATTTTCCGAGATGCCTCTGGTATACAGTTCAAAGATTTCTCCATTAGAAGTTTTTATTCCTGGGATTGCGGAAGGAACCCTTACAGGAGGAAATCTTACGTTAGTTTCAAGCACACTTGGAACGTCCTTTGAAATTGATACCGAAGGAAAGCTACTATTGCTGGAGGATCTTAATGAGGAACCTAGAGCAGTGGACAGGATGATGAATCAACTGTATATGGCGAAAAAACTTCAGACAGCAGCAGGAATTATCATAGGAGATTTCCTCAATTGCGTTCCGAGACGGAAAGGCAGCACAAGCTTATCGCTTCAGGAAGTGCTTTGTCATTATCTTTCGCTTGCAGGCAGACCTGCTATGGGAGGGTTTTTATTTGGCCATAGCTCTCCAAACATTGGCTTGCCACTTGGGGTGAAGGCGATTTTGAACACAAAAACGAAACAGCTGAAGGTTGATAGTGGAATATCTCTGAAATAACACATAGTAGGTTAATGCAGACATACTGAATCTCCCGAAAACTCTGGGGGTAGGCAAAAGTTCAGAGCATTCGCCAGATAAATGAAAAAGCAACTAAAGAAAGGCGTATACTTGATTACGAAAGAGAAGAAGATGGTATTCATGAACATGTTACCCTAGGCTTTCTTTCCTGACGAAAGACAGTAATGAAGACAAGCTCTATCTAAAGGAATTGAAGGAGGATGGATAGGATGAAAGAAAAATACGAAATTTACCCAATGTTAATTGGTGGAGAATGGGTTGGGCGTGATAGCGAATTTTTAACGGAAGTCGTAAACCCTGCGACAGATAAAGTGATTGGCGCTGTTCCAACAGGTGGAAGTGAAGAAGCTGTCCGGGCTGTAAATGCTGCTCATCAAGCATTTAAGAAATGGTCAAAGAAAACAGCTGATGAAAGATATAAACATTTGATGAAATGGCATTACCTTATTAATGAAAACCGCGAAGAAATCGCAAAAATCTTGACTACCGAACAAGGTAAGCCGCTTAAGGAAGCACTCGGCGAATTAGACTATGCCAATGGTTTTATTTCTTGGTATGCAGAAGAAGGAAAGAGGATTTATGGTGAAACAATACCTGCTTCCCATCCAAACAAGCGAATTCTTGTCAGAAAAGAGCCTGTTGGGGTTATTGCGGCAATAACTCCTTGGAACTTTCCTGCTGCAATGATCACAAGGAAGGTTGCACCTGCGATTGCTGCTGGCTGTACGGCTGTCGTGAAGCCTGCAAATCAAACACCTCTTACTGCTTTAAAGTTGGGTGAACTAGCTATTCAAGCGGGTATCCCTGCGGGAGTTATCAATATCGTCACAGGCAAATCATCAGAAATTGGAGATGCCTGGCTTCATGATTCTCGCATAACAAAACTTACTTTTACAGGGTCAACAGAGGTTGGAAAGCATTTGATGAGGGGAGCAGCTGAAACAGTTAAGAAGGTATCGCTTGAGCTCGGTGGAAATGCACCATTCATCGTTATGGATGATGCAGATATTGCAAAAGCAGCAGCAGGTTTAATACAGTCTAAGTTTCGTAACGCTGGTCAAACTTGTATTTGCACCAACCGTGTCTATGTACAAAAGAGCATTGCTGATGAATTCACCAGTTTGTTCCAAGGTCAATTAGAGAAGTTAAATGTTGGGGACGGACTGGAAGCAGGTGTGGATATTGGTCCGCTTATTGATGAAGCAGCGATTTCGACAGTAAATTCCCTTGTTGAGGATGCCGTTCAAAAAGGTGGGGAAGTTGCGTACACAGGCGAAAAACCTACCGGGAAAGAAGGCAAATTCCTTGCTCCAAGAATTCTTACAAATATTACAGATGACATGCGTTGCATGTCAGAGGAAATTTTCGGACCTGTCGCACCAATTGCCACTTTCGAAACAGAAGAAGAGGTATTAAGAAGAGCGAATAATTCCAACTATGGTCTTGCTGCCTACTTGTTCACAGCCGATTTGAGCAGGGCATTCAGGATGAGTGAATGCTTGGAATATGGAATTATTGGGTTGAACGATGCGCTTCCTTCCGCAGTGCAAGTTCCATTTGGTGGTTATAAGGAAAGTGGACTTGGTCGTGAGGGTGGACATTATGGGATAGAAGAATTCCTTGAAGTAAAATATATTTCGATTGGACTTTAATATATGAAAAAGGTAAGCCGCCCCTGTTTTTAGTGCTGGTTTGGCTTTTTGATCTAAGCGAGAATTGTATGCTAAAAAGGAAGTAACCCCGGTACCACATTTTTCTTGTTTGAAGGGAACTCCATTCGTCTAAATAAGGAAAAAGGGTGATGGAGGGTGCGGAATGGAAATTTCAAAAGCGGCAGAGATGATCAAGAAGGAAAGTTATATCAAAGGGGTAGGGGAAGAAGAGAATATCATTTTGTTGTTAGCAGAGACGAAAGGACTTAACCTTCTGACAGCTAGGCGCTTATTGTATGACAAGAGACCAAATTAAATTTTTTGCCTGAATGCGAAAAAATACAGGCGCATTCTTTTTTTGTATTCCCCAGAAGGACACAAGAAACCGCGATTGGCACCAGGTACTAAATTCGTCCTTTTTTTATTTTGAGAATTATTATTCCAGAAAACTAAAATGGTTGTTGTGGTATAAAGATATAATTATGCCTCCTTTTTGCAAAAAAAGCACCTTTATGATATCCTCGGAAAAATAGATTCACTGATTTTCCGTTACGAAACGAAAGGAGGGGCAGCATTGATGAGGGATGTTACATTGCTGGACATTTTCCATCATCCCATAACGCAAAAGTATGTAAAAAGATCCGGTTTTGCCCACGCGATTGCCGTAGCCTATCATGCTTATTATCTTGCGAAGGAGCATGGCGAAGATGTAGATATTGCGGCAAAAGCTGGCTTTCTCCATGATATCGGCCACTTCACCTGGTATAGAAACGGGAAATGGGATTATGAAACTTACCGAAAAAATGATATCCATGCCATCAAAGGTGCAGAAAGGGCACATAAACTTTTAATACGACTTGGTGAAAACCCAGTAACTGCCAAAACCATTTCTCTCGCAATTTTGTTTCATACAGACTCTTTTTTACCCTCCAATGAAATAGAGCGAACAGAGTTGCAAAAAATTGTTAAACTTGCGGATGAAAAGGATGAAGAAGAAGGCGGACTTCACCATTACCGTCAAATAGATAAAGAGCGCGCAAAAAAGAGCTTGTTGAGACTTGATGCTATGATAGACCACGAAATTACACAGCATGACAGGGCTGCAGAGTAAAAGGCATGGAGACATAATGCATTGTCTCCATGCCTTTTCTGTACATCTTTCATTTTTCATTGCTGAAGCAGTTCTCTTTTTTGTCTAAGTCGATAAAATTTTCGAATATCCTTCAATACAATTTTTAGGACAGAATATGCTGGGATGGCCAGCAAAATTCCAATAAATCCATATAAAGAGCCAGCCGCTAGGAGCAGCAGAATAACTGTCACTGGGTGAAGGTCGAGTCTTCTTCCCATTACTTGCGGAGTGACAAGATTTCCTTCTAGCTGCTGTACTACAGCAAGGATTACCAATACTTTAAATGCCATAACCGGACTATGCAGTAATGCAATGAGAAAAGCAGGGATTATACCCATCACAGGTCCAAAGAATGGAACAATAGTCAATAGCATCGCAAATATTGCTAATATCAAGGCGTATTCCAGGCCTATAATCTTGTATCCAATGTACATTAATACTCCATCTGTAAATGCGATGATGAACTGCCCAGTCACATAAGTAAAAATTGCTTTGTCGATATCCTTCAGAATGCGACTACCTTCTTCCTCATGCTGAGCAGGAACCCATTTAATAATTTTAGGCAAAAGCTTATCATCATCTTTTAAAAAGAAAAAAGCAAGAAAAGGTACTACCACTAATACGGTCGCAATGCTCGTAATCATTGATAGGATTGCAGCTGCATTCTCCCCGAGCTGCTTCGTAAGAGTGCGTCCATACTTATAAGCTTTTTCCTTCAATTCATTACTGTCGATAAAACCTATATGATTTTCCTCCATTGCTTTTTTTGAATCTGTAGCTGCTTGTTCTACTTTTTCCGGGAATTGTTTTGAAATTTGTCCTAATTGATCGCCAAGTACTGAGCCCATCATATAGAAAATCCCATAAAGGATGGATGCAACTATTGTAAAGACAATTAAAATACTCATTACCTTTGGCATTTTTTTCTCGAGCAGCCTGACAGGGGTGCGCAAAATATAATAGAGCAAACCTGATAGAAGGACGGGAAAGAATATCGCAGCAATGAATTCTTGCAATGGCCAGACGAAATAATCGATTTTACCCAACATAAAGATTACAAATAAAACGAGAAGCGTTCCCGTCGCATATTGAAAAAAGGGTTTATGTATCCACATGATTTCCTCCAAAATTAAATAATGATATTCTATTACTTCTTTCCTTTATGATGAAAAGTTAAACCAACTATAAATGCAATCATCTACGGTTAACCAAAGCTTCTCTTCATTACAGAAAAAGACAGCCGCAAAAACGGCTGTCATACTAAAATTGAGAGTTCATATTTTTATAGAAATGTTTATTTGCCTGCCCATTCTTCTACATTCCATACTTTTGTCACCCAATCCTCATAGAAGTCAGGCTCGTGGCTTACAAGCACAATCGTACCTTTATATGCTTTTAAGGCTTTCTTCAATTCTTCCTTCGCTGTCACATCAAGATGGTTGGTTGGTTCATCAAATACAAGCCAGTTACTCTCGTGCATCATAAGCTTACATAAGCGAACCTTCGCCTGTTCTCCCCCGCTGAGCTGATTCAATGGACGGGAAATATGCTCGTTTTTCAACCCGCAGCGGGCAAGTGCTGCTCTAACTTGGTGTTGATCAAGGGAAGGGAATTCATTCCAAACATCATCAATGGGTGTCAGGTTTCCTGCTTTGACTTCCTGTTCAAAATAGGATGGATGAAGGAAATCGCCTCGTTCAATTTTACCGCTTAAAGGCTGGATTTTGCCTAACATGGTTTTCAATAGTGTAGATTTACCAACACCATTCATACCGACAATGGCAATTTTTTCGCCACGTTCTACAGTAATCGATATTTTCGGAAGAAGAGGGTGATCATAACCGATTTCAAAATCTATTCCTTCAAAAACGTACCTACTGCTGCTTCTTGACTCTTTGAATTCGAATGAGGGCTTAATGGCTGTTTCAGGACGATCAATCCTCTCCATCCGATCAAGTTGTTTTTGTCGGCTTTTCGCACGTCCTGTTGTCGAATAACGAGCTTTGTTCTTTGCAATAAACTCTTCTTGCTTTTTAATAAATTCACGTTGCTTCTCATATGCATTGATATGCTGATTTTTGTTCAATTCGGCTAGTTCAAGGAATTTTTCGTATGTCGCAGTGTAGCGAGTAAGCTTGGAAAATTCTAAATGAAAAATGATATTAGAAACCGAATTCATAAATTCAGTATCATGGGAAATTAAAATAAAAGCGTACGGGTATTCTTTCAAATATCCCGATAGCCATCGTATATGCTCCACATCAAGATAGTTTGTCGGTTCGTCAAGAAGAAGAACTTGAGGCTGTTCCAGCAGCAGCTTGGCAAGTAGTACCTTTGTCCGTTGTCCGCCGCTAAGTGCAGCTACATCTCTGTCTAGTCCAATAGCATCAAGTCCTAAACCTCTCGCTGCTTCCTCAACCTTTATATCTAGAGTATAAAACCCTCCCGCATCTAGTTCATCTTGGATTATAGCCATTCTTTCCAGCAGTTCTTCCAATTCCTCTGGAGAAGCTTCACCCATTTTTCCTGTCACTTCATTCAATTCTTCTTCCTTTTTAAAAAGAGGAAGAAAGGCATCACGCAGCACGTCTCGAATCGTTTTTCCTGGAGTCAACACTGTATGCTGGTCGAGATAGCCATATACAACACCCGGTGTCCATTCGACTTTACCAGCATCATGGATGAGCTGGTTTGTAATAATATTCATCAAGGTGGATTTTCCAACACCGTTTGCTCCAACTAAACCAGCATGATCCTCTGCTAGCAGTCTAAAGGATACTTCTTTAAAGAGCGTTCTATCTCCAAAAGTGTGACTTAATTTATCTACAGTTAAAAGGCTCATAATAACATCCTCACTTTAATCTTTAAATACTGAACAGTGTTTTCCATAATAGATGATACTAAATTCACAGCTTACAAGCCAGCACTTTATAGCATGGAACGAGAATACAGGACATCCGATAAAGAAAGATGGCGATATTTATCGAAAATTGAAATTAAAATTATTATTTTAGTGCCAAAATATACCTAGCTTTGATATAATTGTATATAGAAAGGGAGGGGTTGTGATGAAAGCGACAGGTATTGTCAGAAAAACTGATCAACTTGGCAGAATTGTCATCCCCATGGAATTAAGAAAAAAAATGGGCATCCATGAAAATGATCCGCTTGAAATTTTTGTGGATGAAGAGACTATTATCCTTCAAAAGTATCAACCTGATATGACATGTATGGTTACAGGAAAGGTCAGCACCGACAACATTACGCTTGCAGGCGGAAAGATTTGTCTGAGTGATGAAGGGGCGGAACATTTAATGAAAGAACTGCAAGATTATTTGACAACTACAAATTTTCCATCATCATAAATAATAGCACGCCCTGCAAAAAAGCCTTCTCTACGAAGGCTCAGCTTGTGGAGAAAGGCACCTTTATTTCTTCCACAAGCTTTTTTATTTTAATTCCATTTAGCTTTTTTACTGTTTAATATTTCCTTTTCATAAAAAAACAAAGATCGCCACTCACTTTCCTAGCCTTGCTAGGTGTGTGACGATCTTTTTTATATTCTGGCACGCTGCAGTGAGTAGGACCTGCTCACTCGCATTGTGCAATCCCCGTAACCGGCAATAGCGAAGCCCATGCAGTTCTTTTGAATCTGCGAAGCTTCGCTCTACTTTTTCTTTTCTGAACTTATAAAGCATCTTTCCAGAGAGGGAGAGCCTGTTTTGACGAACCTTCTCCTTGAATTCTTCCCACACATGGCGCGTAACAATCTTTTGTGTATTCCTTGATCGGGTACACTCCTTTAGGAGGGGGCATACGGAACATCTCTTTGGATCTGACTTATATTCACGGTAACCTTCTCTTGTCGTTGTACGATAAACTAACTCCTGTCCATTTGGACAAATGTAAACATCTTTCTCTTTATGATAGGTAAACTTCCATTTAGGAAAAAGTCCTTTTGTCGGCTGGTATCTACGATGGGCGATCACTCCAAAAACCTTACGGTCATGAAGTCCTTTACAAATTGGATTTGTTAAATATCCTGAGTCGAGTGCCACTGCTTCTACCTTAAATCCAAAACGATCCATCTGACGGTCAAGCCTAGAAAGATAAGGGACAGAGTCATGGACATTTCCCGGAGTAACATAAGCATCAGTAATGATATTGAACTTCATATCGGTTGTTCGATGATCAAGATAACAGAACATCTCCTGCTTATTTTCCCTGGACATGAAGCCACAATCTGGATCGGTTGTGCTTTTTCGAATTTGTTTGGTCTCTGTCACCTCCTCTCTTTCTTTTAGTGCTTTTTTCCGTGTTGGAATCTATCCTCTTCCACAGCTCTATTGAGTTCTTCTATGTATTCCCGAGTCTCCACTTCGACTTCTTCCCGTGTAAACTTGTGCTTATTGGCATTCGCTTTAAGGTGAGTAGAGTCAGTAAACAGAACTCTTCCACCAACCATTTTATGATTCATGGCTAACAGGACAATCTCATCAAAAATTTCTTGAAAGATATTCGTATCTTTAAAACGGGTTCTTCTATTCCAACTGATGGTCGAGTGGTCCGGCACAGGATCATTGAGCTTCAAGCCAAGAAACCATCGATAGGCTACATTTGTTTGCACTTCCCGTTCTAATCGGCGTTCCGAACGGATGCCATAAAAATAACCAATAAACATCATTTTAAATAGAACTAGTGGATCCGAAGGACGCCCGGTACTCTCGGAATAATAAGGACGCAATTTCTCCCCGATAAAAGAAAAGTCTATGTACTGGTCCACCTTTCTTAAAAAGTGATCCTGGGGAACCAAATCCTCAATTAAAACAAATTCTGCTTCTCCTTGTAATTCCCTTTTCGGTTTGAACATCGCATCCACCATCCTAAGTGTCATATTAATAATATTATATCAAATTAACGCGGTGAATGGTTAAAGAAATCGGATAAAAATTAGGCTGTCGAGAGTTTCTCGACAGCCTGAGCCTTCTCTACGAAGGCTTTTTTGCTATTTTCCTGTATCATTAGAATTTCTGTCACTTTTCTTAAATTCGTCATCTAAAACCGGCTTTTCCTTATCATCATCACCATCAGTATTGCAGCCAGACATTCCCAAGGTTAATAGTGCAGATGCCGTTAAAGCTAAACCGTATTTTCTCCATTTTCGTCTCATATTTCAGCCTCCTGGTTTGTATATCTTATGTTACTATGCCCATCTTTTTGAAGCTTTAGTGGCGAATTATGATCGTACTGGTGGAAGAGGTAGTTTTGACCAATAGCGATTTGCTGTTATAATTGTGTACAGGGACTAATCAATACGCATTTTCCTTTAATATTTTTGTTTTCATGCCGAAATTTAAAGGGAAAATAATATTTTTATGGAATATTACATTGAGTATAGAATGGGCCTATTAGATAAGGTTTCGAAAAAAAGCTATCAGGAAAGGGCAGCGTGTAATGAAGAAACATATACCAAATCTTTTTACGTTCGGGAATTTATTTTGTGGTTATTTATCCATCCATTATATGATGAATGATGATGTTAGGAACGCTACAATTCTGATTTTCATTGCTATCATGCTTGATGCCGTTGACGGAAGGGTTGCCAGGATACTAGGCGTATCTAACCCAATTGGTAAGGAACTGGATTCACTCGCGGATATTGTTTCTTTTGGTGTGGCTCCGGCATTCCTAGTATCTCATACATATTTTAACGACTTTACCATTTATGGGACAATGTTGGCTGGATTGTTTCCAATTTTCGGTTCTTACAGACTTGCTCGCTTTAACATTACATCTTCCGATGAATCACTCAAACATTTCACAGGTATTCCAATAACACTTGCTGGAGGAGTAGTCACGTTCCTTGTAGTGCTTCATCACTATATTCCTTTGGTTATATTTACCGTCCTGTTCTACCTTCTATGTTTCTTGATGGTCAGTACAGTGAAGATACCAAGCTTTAAGAAAGTCGGAATGCCGAAAAACAGCATTTTGATAACATTGTTCATTTTTTATATGTTTTATTTTGCAGCAAAAACAAAGTTTGAGCAGGTTCCTTTCTTCTTTTATGTGGCACTTGGAACCTATATTTTATTCATCATCGTCAGGTATATGAAGGAGAAGGAAACTAGGATTACTTTTATCCGGATGCCGCTGCCAAAACGCCTTAGAATAAAAGGCTTTAAGTTCAGAGGAAAAAAACGAAAGCCGAAATGATTAAGAAGAGGAGCAAATCATTATGCTCCTCTTTTTTATTTTTCCACTTTCCAGATAATAAAGGAAAGCAGATATTTTACCTAAAATGTCCCTCGTGTGTGTACAGCGAGGATTTTTATGTTAAAGTATACATGTTGAATAACTGTGATTACAGTCTTTCACTGTTTTTCTCAGAAGGACAAATGTAATTTAACGAGGAAGGGGATTGGCATGACTAGTAAAAATTTGGATCACTTTTTGAAGGTAAACCTTGCCGACTTGAAAGAAAAAGGTCTTTATAATGTGATTGACCCTCTTGAAAGTCCAAACGGCCCTATGATTACCATTGCTGGAAAGGAATTGATCAACCTATCATCAAACAATTACCTTGGACTTGCAACTGATGACAGATTGAAAGAAGCAGCGATAGATGCAGTGAAAAAGTTTGGAACTGGCGCTGGGGCAGTAAGAACCATAAACGGTACGCTTAAAATTCATTTGGAACTTGAAGAAAAACTGGCTAAATTTAAGAAAACAGAAGCAGCAATTGCTTATCAATCAGGATTCAACTGTAATATGGCAGCCATTTCAGCTGTAATGGACAAAAATGATGCTATTTTATCCGATGAATTAAACCATGCATCCATTATCGATGGATGTCGTTTGTCTAAAGCAAAAATTATTCGTTTTAATCATTCTGATATGGAAGATTTACGAGCACGAGCAAAAGAGGCAAAAGAATCTGGTCTTTACAATAAAATCATGGTAATTACCGATGGTGTTTTCTCGATGGACGGGGACATTGCAAAGCTTCCGGAAATCGTGGAAATCGCAGAGGAATTTGATCTCATCACATACGTTGACGATGCTCATGGATCAGGCGTGTTGGGAGATGGAGCTGGAACGGTTAAACATTTCGGCCTATCCGATAAGATTGATTTTCAAATCGGAACTTTGTCAAAGGCAATTGGAGTAGTAGGTGGATATGTTGCAGGTAAGCAAGATTTGATTGATTGGCTTAAAGTAAGAAGCAGACCGTTTCTTTTTTCCACTTCATTAACACCAGCCGATGTAGCAGCCTGCATTAAAGCGATTGAAATATTAACAGATAGTACTGAACTGAATAAAAAACTTTGGGAGAATGGAGATTATTTGAAAGCTGGACTAAAAAAGCTTGGCTTCAATATTGGCGCCAGTGAAACTCCAATCACGCCATGCATTATTGGTGACGAGGTACAAACCCAGGAATTCAGCAAAAGATTGAACCAAGAAGGTGTCTACGCAAAGTCGATTGTGTTCCCGACAGTCCCTAGAGGGACAGGAAGGGTGAGAAATATGCCTTCTGCTGCCCATACGAAAGAGATGCTGGACAGGGCCATCTCTATATACGAAAAAGTGGGCAAAGAGATGGGCATCATTTAAGGAAATGATTACTTGCAAAAAAGAGAGAATAGGTGGGGGAAATAGTCATGAAAAGAATCATGATTACGGGTGCTCTTGGCCAAATAGGCTCAGAGCTAACGATCAAACTTAGAGATATTTATGGAGCAGATAATGTACTGGCTACCGATATTCGAGAAAATGATAGCGATGCTGCAAAAGGAGGGCCATTTTCCATCTTAGATGTGATGGATGGAAAGAAGATGGCCAGTCTAGCTGAAAACCATAAAGCTGATACGATTATTCATATGGCTGCACTTCTTTCAGCCACAGCGGAAGCCAACCCTGTATTTGCTTGGAATCTTAATATGGGGGGCCTAATGAACGCACTTGAAACCGCTAGGGAACAAAAGTGCCAATTCTTTACGCCAAGCTCTATTGGAGCTTTCGGTCCGAGTACGCCAAAAGATTTGACACCGCAGGATACCGTTCAGAGACCTACGACAATGTATGGTGTGAACAAGGTTGCAGGAGAACTGCTTGCTGATTATTACTATCACCGTTTTGCAGTCGATACACGAGGACTTAGGTTTCCTGGATTGATTTCCTATGTAGCTCCTCCAGGTGGAGGCACAACTGACTATGCGGTAGAAATCTACTATGAAGCAATCAAGAACGGCCGCTATACTTCCTATATTGAGCAAGGAACCTATATGGATATGATGTATATGCCTGATGCCCTAGATGCTATTATTAACTTAATGGAAGCAAGTCCAGAAAAGCTGATACACAGGAACTCGTTTAATGTTTCCGCAATGAGCTTCTCACCAGAGGAAATTTCCGCGGAGATAAAAAAACATATAACTGGATTTGAAATGAGCTACGATGTCGACCCGATTAGGCAAAGTATTGCTGATAGTTGGCCGAATTCCATTGATTCTTCAGCTGCAAAGGAAGAATGGGGCTTTAAAGCTAAATATGACCTATCCTCGATGTCAATCGATATGCTTAATAAATTAAAAGCTAAGCTTGGATAGTGTGAATGAAGAGTGGTTGAGATAATTTCAACCACTTTTTTCTATGAGTAAACATATAATAGGATCCAAAAAAATACTGATTTCTCTAAATAATTATAAGAAACTATTAAGTTTACAACCGTGTTCGGGCTTTGTATTCTCATTATATAAAGAGAATAATAATGGGGGAAGATGAAATGCAAATCATGGGAATCTTAGTTGGATCATTAATTTTGGCTGCTTCCTTTAATCTATTTCTGATTCCACACCATGTCCTCAGTAGCGGACTGAGCGGCATTTCAATGATGATTGGCATGTTGACACCAATGGATACTGGACTTGCTAATTTATTGCTAAACTTACCTTTACTTGTGCTTGGCTATTTTAAGCTAGGCAAAACATTCATTGGGAAGACGATATTATCCGTTATGGTCATTTCGGGCGCGCTTTCTATCATACCAGTATATATGGTGTCCCATAATGATATTCTCTCCTCTATATTCGGTGGCGCTGCAGCTGGCCTCGGTATCGGCATTGTTTTTCGCAGCGGGGGTTCAACAGGCGGGATTGATATTATTGGGATGATTGTTACTAGAAAAAAAGACTTCCCAATTGGAATGCTACTTTCAGTAATGAACGCAGTCATTATTCTGGCGAGCGGTTTCCTGTTTGACTGGGATACTGCACTTACAACCCTTGTCTCCATTTATACAACAGGAAAAGTTATTGACACGGTTTATACACACCATATGAAATTAACCCTCACCATCATAACCGGAAAAGGTGAGGAGATGAAAAAGCAGCTTTTACAAAACATTTACCATGGATTAACGATAATGGATGGAGTCGGGGCTTACTCTAATGAGCGAAGAAATGTCTTATTGACCGTCATTTCCCGTTATGAACTCGCACAGGTGAAAATACTTATTTCGAAAGTTGATCCAACCGCATTCGTCAACATTACGGAAACAGTAGAAATAGTTGGACTTTTTCATAGGGAAACAGGTTGATTTAAAAATAAAGAGTAAGCGAAAAAGGTGAAATTACAATATTTCACCTTTTTTGCTTACTCTTATCAGTTTTCCATCAAAGTCCTGTACTTTGCCGATAATTGCGGCGTAAGTCAGGCCCGCAGCCTTGGCAACATGAACATAGTCTTGTGCTTCTTCAGCAGGAAGTGCAACAAGCAATCCACCTGAAGTAATTGCATCTGTTAATACAAGTTGAACATCAAGAGGAATGTTTTCATAGTGAACATCATCATCGACCCATGAATGGTTGGCTTTCGACCCGCCTGGAACTACACCTTCTCCGGCCAGTTTATAGGCCCCGTCAAGTACCGGAACAGATCCCTCTTCAATATGAAGGGTAACATTGCTTCCTCTCGCCATTTCACTAGCATGTCCAAGAAGTCCAAACCCAGTTACATCCGTTACAGCGTGTGGATGAAAATCAAGCAGCGCTTTTGCAGCTGATTTGTTTAATAGCGCCATCGTCTCTGTCACTGCCTGTTCCTGCTCCTTCGTAACAACCCCTCGCTTGATTCCAGTAGTCAATATTCCGACTCCAAGCGGTTTTGTTAATACAAGAACGTCGCCAGTCTGGGCTCCAACATTTTTCCAAATATTATCTGGATGGGCGATTCCTGTTACGGATAAGCCGAACTTTGGTTCCTGATCATCAACAGAATGACCACCAACAGTTATAGCCCCAGCCTCTTTCACCTTATCACCTGCACCTCGCAGTATCTCGGCCAGCATGTCAGGACCAAGCTTTTTAACGGGATATCCGACTATATTCATTACAGTTTTCGGTTCTCCACCCATTGCGTACACATCGCTAAGCGCGTTTGCGGCAGCAATTTGCCCAAACATATAAGGATCATCAACGATCGGTGTGAAATAATCGACTGTTTGGATCAATGCAATGCTATCTGTCAGCTTATACACACCTGCATCGTCGGAAGTTTCATGTCCCACAAGCAGTTCAGGTACATGGTTTTGTTTTGGTAATAGACGCAAAACTTGCGTCAAGTCCTCAGGACTGATCTTGCATCCTCAGCCAGCTTTCGTGGAAAGGGAAGTCAGGCGGATTTTTTCTAGTTCGCTCAAAGTGTGTCACCTCCAAAAACAAGTATACAGCAGAAGCTATTAGAAAGCATCAAGCATAACGGAAAGATTGAATAAGCTGTTCATATAAGGAAAAAAGCTGAATACATATAGAAGAGAGCTTATCCAAATACTGTTTGGCATGTCGGAATAAATAGCGGGTTGATGATTTTGCGCCACTTTTTCAAGAAAAATGGCCTGGTGATTGCGGGAGGGATCATACAAGGTTTTGGTATGGGTGTTTTCTTGTTCCCGCATTCCATCCCTTCAGGAGGAGCCGGAGGTCTCGCCGTTTTGTTGAATTACTGGGTTGGTATTGATATGAGCATTGCCCTTTGGCTTGTTAATTTTTCGCTGCTTGCCATTGCAGTCCGTTTCCTTGGAAACAGTACTGCCCTATGGACAATGGCATCTATCACAATGACATCTTTATCCGTTTATTTTTTTCAGGAAAATCTTTCCATACCTGAAAGATTTGTTTGGACTGATATCCTGTTCGGGTCTCTCTTTTTAGGTGCTGGTGTAGGTATATTGTTGCGGGAAGGCGTATCGAATGGAGGCATCGGAGTTGTTGCACTCATCATTTCGAATTACAGAAATACGCTTCCAGGGAAACCGCTTTTCTGGATGAACGGAGTTATTTTCCTCCTTACTGCTTCTATCATTAATTGGCAAATTATTATCCAAGCTTTATTAAGTCAATGGATATCGACAAAAGTAGTGGATCTGGTTTGCAGTGCTGACTTTTATGGAACATACACGCTCGGAATGAGGAAAAAATGAAATAGCGGCCGCTATACATATTTATAGCGTACCGCTGATTTTTTCTTTTTCCCGTCGGATTTTGAAACGTGTATCAACAGCAATGAAAGCAACCCAACAACCAGCGTCAGCGAAGCTAGTGAGAGGAACAAGCCTACCCGAGACCAGTCCATTAGCCTTGTCAGAATAGGAGGACCAATTGCAACTCCCAAAAATCTTACCGAACCATACAGAGAAGTAACAAAGCCTCGCCGTTCTTTCCCGACGGAACCTGTTATCAGACTGTTTATACATGGCAGGACTAAGCCTGTTCCTACGCTGCTAAGCACCAATATAAATAAGAAGGGAACAAGCCTTTCCACAAGTGTTAACAATATATAAGAAATAGTCATCAAAACAAAGCCAAGGACAATCAGCCGCTTCATTAAGTACATATTTTTGCCGATTTTGGCTCCTGTAATATAAGATGTAGTCCCCATCACCAAAAGAGGAATAGCTAATATTAACCCTTTGATCACTCCATCGATTCGATACTCTGTTTCAAGAAAATCTGATAAATAAAAGAGGATTCCAAAAAGGGTAAATAGACAAGTCGCACCTGCAAGGTAAGTGGTAAAGAGCCATCTTCCTTCATGCTTAAAAACACTAAGTAACCCCTTAACATAATTCGCAAAGGGAGGCGGCGCCTGTCGGTTTCTTTTTTCTTTTATGAAAACCCATGTAAGAAAAATAGAAATAATACAAAAGACAGGAAAGGCAAAGAATGCTGCATACCAGACGACAAGTCCTAAAAGTGACCCGATGATTGGAGATAGCACTTTTCCGAATCCGTTTGAAGCTTCCACAAGGCCCAAAACCCGACTTTCCTCTCCACCTTTGAATAGGTCTCCCGTAAGTGCCATCGCAATAGGCGCTGTTCCTGCTGCACCGATTCCCTGCAGAATTCTCCCCGCAAGTATCCATATATATGCATTATTCCAAGAAGCGGAGGCAATCCCCGCAAGCAAAGCTCCCGCACCATATAGTACAAGAGCAGGAATGATCACAACTTTTCTGGAAAACCGATCTGACAAATAGCCTAGTATTGGAATAAAAATAGCAGCAGCAATTGAAAAAACAGTGATCGTTAAGCTAACTTGCATTTGGGTCAGTCCTAGTTCCGATTTCATTTGCGGCAGTATTGGAATCAGCATGGAATTACCGAGAGTCATGATTAGGGGAATCGAACCAATCGCGGCAATCGACATACTATTATTTTTTGATGACAATGTATACCAGTCCCTTCATCATTGGACGCTCCCCATTATTTTATATTGAGCGGCGGAGCTACTAGCCACCCTTTTTCTTTCTTTATTTTTAGGAGTTTTTCATGGTACTCGGCTTTCTGTGTATGAAATTCGTTATACATTTCCGTAATGTCTTCACGTATTGCAATGCCCATTATATAACTGCAAAGAACTTTGCCTGCCAGAAGCTCTCTTCCAGTCAATGCAGCAATTTCCGGATCGTTAAATCTTGCCCCAGCAGGAATATCTTCCACATGAACCATAGGTCTATCAGGAGGTGCAGGGGGGAGCCTAATACCGTTTTCCTTAAGAATGGATTCTACCTGTTGTTCCTCCTGTTTAATGCAATTTTCGGATAAATCTCCGAGAAAGACTTTTAAGTCATGATCTCCAGTATGGTTGATAAAGACTTGCAATGTCACGAGAGTAGCTTTAGTGTCAAGTAAATGCGACCACAGGCTGAATACCTCACCTGCATGCAATGGTTCTTCTTTCGGATTACCGCTTAAAATCCCCAAAATCATCCCTCCGTTTATCATCTATCTCCTATTGTTCCTAGATCATAGGTTTTTTATGATAAAAAATTGAGGGAGACGGTTCGTCAGTTGCTTTTTACACCGTAAAGAATACAACCTACACCAAGAAGCACCCAAAAGAGCTTAGCAAACGCAATTTTATCTGCAAGACCAAGTAAACCTATTGTGGTGGTCAATATAAGAATCACTGGGCCGACAAATGCGAGTGATCCGTTTACTATCATTGCTTTGCCAACATCATTTAACTTCAACATCAGAAATGCTGCCATTACTTCGATGGTCCCGGACAACAACCTTAGGAAAGCCATGCCTAGTACTGCTTTTTCGATTAAATTAAACATATAATCCTCCCGGTGTTTTATTCAGTGTATTATATGCAAGGAAAAGGCAGGAAAGGACAAGTGACCCTTCATTTTTCACTTCAAGTGATTTAGGAGGCAAGAGTAAAGTGATATAATGGAGGACATCCATAGTAACAGGAGTTGAAACTGGATGAAACATTTATTGAGACAGCTGCCAGCAGTGCATGAATTGCAAAAGGCACCCCAATTCCTCCATACTTTATCCGATACTGGCTTTCAATCAACAGAGCTTACGAAGACAATAAAGGATTTGCTGACAGAAATACGGGAAGAGTTAAACGAGGGAAAGTGGGAAGGACCTATTCCAGGTACGACAGTTTTTTCCGAGTATATATTTTCGGAGGCCAGAAGTAGGCTTGGAAAGAGAGCGAGTTACACATTAACTAGGGTCATCAATGCCACCGGGACAATCCTCCATACCAATCTCGGAAGGGCAAGATTAAGCCGCAGAGCTTTAGAACATGTTGCGGAAATAGCTGAAAACTACTCTAACCTTGAATACAACTTACAAGAAGGCTCAAGAGGCTCAAGACATCTTCATGCAGAAAAGCTGATCAAAGAAATCACTGGTGCCCAAGCAGCAATGATTGTTAATAATAATGCTGCTGCAGTGTATCTAATATTAAAGGCACTCGCATTTGGAAAAGAAGTAATTGTTTCAAGGGGGCAATTAGTGGAAATAGGAGGAAGCTTCCGCATTTCTTCCATTATGGAAGAGAGCGGTGCAAAACTTATAGAGGTGGGCACAACAAATAAAACGCATTTATTTGATTATGAAAATGCTATTAATGAAGACACAAGCATGCTGCTTAAGGTCCATACAAGCAACTTCCGAATTACTGGTTTCACTAAAACCGTGGAAAGTGATGCGTTAGCCTCCCTTGCAGCGAAACATGATAATATTCTCTTTTACGAAGATTTAGGCAGTGGCGTTCTTTATGACTTTAAGTCAAAAAATATTGGCGAGGAGCCAATCGTCTCCGAAGTACTGAAACAAGGAGCCGATATAGTGTCCTTTAGCGGGGACAAACTCTTTGGAGGTCCTCAGGCAGGAATAATTGCAGGTAGGAAAGAAATCATCGATAAACTAAAAAAGCACCAGTTAGCACGCGTTTTACGGGTAGATAAAATGACACTTGCCGCTCTTGAAGGAACACTAGCTGATTATGTGAAGGGAAAAGAAGGTGTTGCGCAAATTCCCGTTGTCAGAGATTTGCTTAAGGAACCTCATGAATTGAAAGAAACGGGGAATGTTTTCATTCGTCGGTTACAGGAACGAAGCAGTTCTTACTCGGCCACTTTGCGGGAAGATTTTAGCCAAGTAGGTGGAGGAACGATGCCAGATGTTGAATTACCCGCCTACTCAGTGGCACTTTCACATGTTTCTTTGACAGCGGAGGAATTGGCTCGAAAGCTTCGGCTTGAAAATAACCCTCCCATAATTGTAAGAATAAAAAAAGAGGAACTCCTCTTTGATTTTAGGACAGTGGACGAGAGGGAGGAGGAGGAAATTATTCAGGCTTTGACTCGATTAGGCTAAAAAACCAGGGAACAGCTCCCTGGTTTTTTTACATATCGTGTCCGCCACCGTGTTTTTGACGAGTGTGGTTTCGGTTCTTTACTTTTTTCGATCCGCTTAAAGGTGCTGGCTGGCCTGTTTGATCGCCCTTTGGAGCATTTTTTCTCATATCTTTTCCATTGTTTTTATTGGTCATCTTTATCCCTCCTTGTTGTTAGGTTGTTTAGGGCTGGCAGGTTTTATACTGAATAAAAGATTCTTCAGGAGTACAATTTAACATTGTATTACGATCTACATCAGGAGGAACACAACATGCCATACAAGAAAAATAAACAGCAGGCTTTTCAAGCTGCACAACAAGGATATGAAGAAGTCCAAGACCTTTATTTTGAAATAGTCCATGATAGCGCCAGCTATGGCCACCAATTGAAACATGTGAAAAATGAAGTGAATGAAGCATACCAGCAGATTGAAAAAGCGCTTGAAGTTGCTTCGGAAATCCAGCGTAGACAACTGCTGCAATATATGGACGATTTGCAAAAAATCGTAGAAGAAGTCAACGAAAGTTAACAAAAGAAACCGAAGCGAGTTCGTCTCCTTCGGTTCCTTTTGTTCATTTACTGGTTCTTCTTTCTTTTTTTATTGTTTTGCTTTTGTAGTTCTGTTAAAGGTTCATTGGACATTTCTTCGTTATACCCCGTTCCCTTTCCTTGAGCCGCAGCTGCATTCATTCCCGGAATGATGTGGTTCGCCTTTCTCTTGGACAAAAAATTCACCTCCACATATGCTTATCTTTCCCTTTTTATCCTTATACATGTACATCTTTTTACTTTTGCACAATAGCATGAAAAAAGGTAATAGTGCGATTTAATCAAAAATGAAAATGCTAAATACACTGAAAAAGGCTTTTTTAAAGAAAGATGAGATAAAAGTATAAGTTTTTCTTATCAACAACAATAACATTCTTGATATTTACTTATATACTATAATAGAGTAAGATTTTAATTGTAAGGAGAGTTCGAATAGCAAGATATTATGTTCAAACTTTTCGACATTTGCATTTATTTGGTATATGATTATATCGATAAGGGGGTAGATTTATGTCAAATCATGACGTTTTTAACGCCCGCAGCAATTTTGAAATTGACGGAAAACGCTATCATTATTACCGTCTTGCTGCGCTAGAAGAAGCAGGTGCTGGCACTGTATCCAAGCTGCCTTACTCTATTAAAGTATTGCTTGAATCCGTGCTTCGCCAGTATGATGGCCGCGTCATTACAAAAGAGCATGTAGAAAATCTAGCAAAATGGGGAACAAGCGAAGTAAAAGAAATCGATGTACCTTTCAAACCATCCCGAGTTATTCTGCAGGACTTCACGGGAGTTCCGGCAGTAGTCGACCTTGCATCGTTGCGTAAGGCAATGGCGGACCTTGGGGGAGACCCAGACAAAATTAATCCAGAAAAGCCAGTGGACCTAGTAATTGACCATTCTGTCCAAGTGGATAAGTATGGAACTCCAGATGCACTTGATGTTAACATGGAGCTTGAATTTGAAAGAAATGCGGAGCGCTATCAGTTCCTTAGCTGGGCGCAAAAAGCATTTAATAATTATCGTGCTGTTCCTCCTGCAACGGGAATCGTACACCAAGTAAACCTTGAGTTCCTTGCAAACGTTGTCCATGCAGTAGAATCAGAAAATGGCGAATTTGAAGCCTTCCCAGATTCTTTAGTAGGAACAGACTCCCATACAACGATGATCAACGGAATCGGTGTACTTGGATGGGGTGTCGGAGGTATTGAAGCAGAGGCAGGGATGTTAGGACAGCCATCTTACTTCCCAGTACCTGAAGTTGTTGGTGTTAAGCTGACAGGTAATATGCCTAATGGCGCAACAGCGACAGATCTTGCATTGAAAGTAACACAAGTGCTTAGAAGCAAGGGCGTTGTTGGTAAATTTGTAGAATTCTTTGGCCCTGGTGTTGTTACCCTTCCACTTGCAGACCGTGCAACCGTTGCCAACATGGCACCAGAGTATGGAGCAACTTGTGGATTCTTCCCGGTTGATTCGGAAGCGCTAGACTATATGCGTCTAACTGGTCGCACTGAAGAACATATCAAGGTAGTGGAAGCGTATTGCAAAGCGAACGGACTGTTCTTCCATCCTGAAAACGATCCAGTATATACGGATGTTGTAGAAATCAACCTCTCTGAAATTGAGGCAAATCTTTCTGGGCCTAAGCGACCACAAGATTTGATCCCACTATCAGAAATGCAACAAAGCTTCCGTGAAGCCTTGACTGCTCCTGCCGGGAATCAGGGCTTTGGCTTTAACGCGAAAGAAATAAAAAAGGAAACTGTAATTGAGTTTAATAATGGCGATAAAACGGTCATGAAGACTGGCTCCATCGCCATTGCAGCTATCACCAGCTGCACCAATACTTCCAACCCTTATGTTCTTGTAGGAGCAGGGCTTGTTGCGAAAAAAGCGGTTGAGCTTGGAATGGAAGTCCCTAAATTTGTGAAGACATCCCTCGCACCGGGATCAAAGGTCGTTACAGGATATCTCCGCGATTCAGGATTGCTTCCATATCTTGAAACGATTGGTTTTAACCTGGTTGGCTATGGCTGTACAACTTGCATTGGAAATTCAGGACCGTTGCGCCCTGAAATTGAAAAGGCAATTGCAGATGCAGACCTTATGGTCACATCCGTCCTTTCCGGCAACAGAAACTTTGAAGGCCGGATCCATCCGCTTGTTAAAGCAAACTATCTTGCATCGCCTCCTCTTGTAGTGGCTTATGCCCTAGCAGGAACGGTTGATATTGACCTTCAGAACGACCCTATTGGTAAAGATAAAGATGGAAACGATGTATTCTTTAAGGATATTTGGCCATCCACTGCAGAGGTAAATGAAGTAGTACACAAGGTTGTTACACCAGAGCTGTTCCGTCGTGAGTATGAACATGTATTCAGTGATAATGAGCGTTGGAATGAAATCAAAACTAGTAATGAACCGCTATATACATGGGATGAAGAATCAACATACATTGCGAATCCTCCATTCTTTGAAGGGTTGTCACCAGAAGCTGGGGAGGTTGCTCCTCTAGAAAACCTCCGTATTGTCGGTAAATTCGGAGATTCCGTAACAACGGATCATATTTCGCCGGCAGGAGCTATTGGCAAAGATACACCAGCGGGACAATACCTTCGCTCAAAAGGCGTCGAGCCTCGTGATTTCAACTCTTACGGCTCACGTCGTGGAAACCATGAAGTTATGATGCGTGGTACATTTGCAAATATTCGCATCAAAAACCAAATTGCTCCAGGAACAGAAGGCGGATATACAACTTACTGGCCAACTGGCGAAGTCATGTCTATCTATGATGCTTGTATGAAGTATAAAGAGGAAGGCACTGGCTTGATGGTTCTTGCAGGAAAAGATTACGGAATGGGATCTTCCCGTGACTGGGCAGCCAAAGGAACCAATTTGCTTGGTATTAAAACAGTCCTTGCGGAAAGCTTTGAGCGTATTCATCGTTCAAACCTCGTACTGATGGGAGTATTACCGCTCCAATTCAAGGCAGGCGATTCAGCTGAAAGCCTTGGACTCACTGGCAAGGAATCATTTGCTGTAAAGATTGACGAAGAGGTAAGACCACGTGACCATGTTACCGTCACTGCAACATCAGAAGATGGTACTGTCAAAACATTTGATGTTCTTGTCCGCTTTGATTCTGAAGTGGAAATTGACTATTATCGCCATGGCGGTATCCTTCAAATGGTACTGCGCGAAAAACTGAAAAACTAACTAACTAACAGAACCCTGCGAGGATAATCGCAGGGTTTTTGTCATTTTTCTCTCATAGGTATAATATTCACTGAATTCTCATTATTTACTTTCTTAAACTATTGATAAAGAACAGAAATAGAGTATGGTTAAGATAGGGAACAGAAAAGGAGGAAGATTATGATGAATCTTTTTTCAATCGTTGCCAAAAAAGACTTTTTATCATTTGTAGCTGAAAACTCATTGCCCAAAATGGGCCATGCTCCAATTTTTCATATCCATATCCTCTCTCCAAATGAATCCTTTATGATTATGCCGATAAACACCTCGGATAGTGAAGCTGCAGTATCCCTTGCTTCCCAAATGATCAAGGAAGGAAACACCTTACTTCAAACCGCAAAGACAGTTAACATCCATTTCCAACTCGATGCAATTATCGGTGGTACAACAAAAAGGGAGCCAATCTCCTACCATATCGTGCAGAAAGATGGTAGTTTGCAGTCCTTTTATCCGGAGCAAGGAGAGAGCCTTTATTACGCTAGATATGAAGATGATGAATCCAATGCTATGATGATATTAAAGCAAAACCTGATGATGAAAGGAATGTCCAATATTCACCAAGCTCAATCAGCGCAGCTTAGCTTTCTCCAAGCCTATATTGGAGAAAAAGTACCCGCAGAAACAATGCTCGTCGAGAAACCTGCATAACAGAAACCCCATGTTATTAAACACGGGGTTTTTTCAATATTAAAGAGCATACTGCAGAACAAAGCTACTCAAAAACAGCAGTGCAATCATATACAGAGCAGGGGAAATTTCCCGGCCTTTTCCAAGCAGAACCTTTGTGACAGGATATAGGATAAACCCAATCGCCATTCCATCCGCAATGCTATAAGTCAATGGAATCAGGACAATAATCAATAATGCAGGAAAACTCTCTGAAAGGTCATCGAGCGGTATTGCAGTAATTCCCTGGAGCATCAATATCCCAATCAAGATAAGTACTGGAGATACGGCACTTGGAGGAACTAACTTAATGATTGGTATGAGTATTAAGGAGACTAGGAAAAGAACTCCGGTTGTGATACTTGTCAGTCCAGTACGGCCCCCCGCAGTAATTCCTGCAGCGCTCTCGACAGAAGCTACCGTTGGGCTTGTTCCCAATACACCGGAAAACATAGCAATAAGAGCGGTTGCTTCAAGTGCCTTTTTTGACGACTCCGGACGTCCTAATAATTTAGCATGTCCATGAACTAAGCCGATGTTTTCAAAGATTACGACCATTGCAAGGGAAAAGGCTGTAAGCCAAAATACAAAATCGCCTGTTTTAGCCCAAGAAAGCTGGCCAAACACTGAAAAATACTCACCAAAATCAGGCATTTCAAATAGAGGGCCGGTAGCCTTTCCGCCTGTAAACATTAGGGAAAGGGCGGTTGTTATGACGATGCTAAGGAGCAGGTTTCCCTTTACGTTTTTTATGAACAAAACAATTGTAATAATCAGTCCTGCAAATGTTATTATTGCTTCCGGGCTACTAAGATCTCCAATAGCTAAAAGGGTATGTTCTGAGCTGGTGATGATACTGCTATTATCAAACCCAATAAGGATCAAAAGGATACCAATACCAACTGATATAGCCTCTTTTAAAGAATCAGGAATAGCTTTAATAATGATTCTTGCCAAGGGAGTGAATGCAAGAATCGTAAAAATTGTTCCGGCTGCAAATACCATTGCTAGAGCTTCTTGCCAGGCAAAACCTCCAGATTGAACAATCGTATAGGTGAACATTGCATTTAATCCCATGCCAGGGATCAAGAGCATCGGTGTGTTACTCCAAAATCCAATCAAAAGACATCCAACAAATACTGACAAGATTGTGGCTATAATTCCGGCTTCTAGAGGAATGCCAGCAACAGAAAGAATGGTAGAGTTAACCACAATAATATATACAACGGTAATATAAGAGATCAGCCCTGCTGATAACTCTTTCCCTATTGTTGTATTATTTTCATTTATCTTAAAAAAATTCTCCAAGGGGTGATGCTCCTCTCTATAAGGAAAAAATAACAATTAGAACGAATGAAATGATCGTAGCATAGACAAATATCATTTGAAAAATATATAATTTAAATAGAAATTATATATTTTTCGAATGGTGGAAAATAAGATGGATATCAGAAATTTGCGTTATTTCATTGCAATTGCAGAAGAAAAAAACATCACCGCTGCTGCCAATCGCCTACATATTTCGCAGCCTCCTCTCAGCATGCAACTAAAACAGCTGGAAAGCGAGCTGGGCGTCAGGCTGGTTGAAAGGAGCGGGAAGAGATTAGAACTTACAGATAAAGGCCGATTGCTTTATCAGCATGCACTGCATCTTGTCAATTCCCTGGAGGAAGTGAAAAATGAACTCGCAGAAGTAGAAGAAGGAAGAAAAGGGGTGCTGTCAGTCGGAATAAATACTCTTTCCTTCCCAAATTTCTCGAAACTGCTTCATGACTTTCATCTTCAATATCCTCAAGTCACCTTCAAGATAGTTCAAAATGACTCCGCTTTCCTTTCTGAGCAGATTCGAAACCGAAGTATTGAATTAGCACTTATCAGGCTGCCCCTTGAACAAAAGGATCTCACATACCAACACCTTTATAGCGATCCCTTTGTTTTTGTTACAAAAGAAAAGAAGACAGGAACAATTTCATTAAAGGAAACAGCAGGATATCCCATTATCCTTCCAAGTACAGAAGGACTTGGCATTTATCATACGATCGCTGAATCTTTTTCACGGGAGCATTTGACTCCTGTCATTGTTGGGGAATGCTCTGATACAAAAGTATTAATTGAACTTGTATCTGAAGGAATCGGTTCCACATTTCTGCCTAAGTCCGTTTTATCGTCACACAGTCTTGAAGGTCTATTTACTGTGCCATTGGAGGAGCCAGCCATGAACTCCTCGATGGGTATCATCTGGCTGGAAAACCATTTTTTATCCTCTCCTGCTAGGCACTTTATTGATCTTGTTCAAGACAAGAAAAGCGGCGAAACTTACGAGAAAGGGTTCAAATAAAATGGAGATAATAATGATTGGACCTTTCATTATTAAACTAAATTGGATATTCAGCTTAGGGGCAATTTTTTCTGCGTATTATGTAGTTAAATTCAAACTTAGAGAAGAACCAGAGTTCTCCAGTAATTTTCTGGATGTTTGTACGAACGCAGTATTTATAGGAATAATTAGCTCAAAATTATCAAGTTTTCTTTTTGAGATTGAGCAGACCTTAACAGATCCTCTTTCGGTCCTGTTTCTTGCTGGGGGATGGAGAGAATGGTTTGTGGGTATTTTCCTTAGTTTTGCGTATCTGTTTTGGCAATACAAAGAAAAACAATGGCCCCTTGCTTTAACCATTCAGGGATTTGTTTACGGAACTTTCACTTTTGTTCCATCGTACTGGCTTTTTCGAACGCTTTATTTTTTGTTTGTTTAGGGTAAACTATTTTGAACCTAGTTCATTCGGAGGAAAAAATGATTAAAAAACGAATTGTTGTCCTAATATTTCTTCTGTCTTTTCCATTTGTTGCAGGGTTTCCAATAAACGGAGAGGCATACACTATACAAAAAGCACCAAGTTTCAACCTGAAAAATCTTGATGGCAATGAAATAAGCCTCACCGACTACAAAGGGGAAAAAATTTTCCTTAATTTTTGGGCTACATGGTGTCCGCCATGTCGGCAGGAATTGCCTGCTATAGAAAAGCTGTCAAAGGAGAAGAACATACAAGTATTGACAATAAACCTTGACCCAGAAAATAATATTCCAGCTTTTATGAACGCACACAAGCTTTCATTTCCTGTTCTCTTAGATTCATCCGAAAAAGCAAGAAAAGATTATTATATTGTTTCGATACCGACTACGTATCTAGTTGATGAAAAAGGATATCTGGTCAAGCGGCATATAGGTCCAATGAGTTATCAACAAATGCAAAACTTCATAGAAACCCGTGAATGACACTCTTTGAGTGTCATTTTCCATTTCTTTGTCACGAAAGGATTAAATTTTCAAAAAGTTGTAATAATTGCACCCGTTTCAGGGCATAATAACTGTTAATATGATATTAAAGGAAGGTGAGTTTCATGAGAAAACCGAGAAAGCGTTCTTTTGCGGAGTTGGTTCTTGAAAATAAACGGCAAATATTGAATGATCGTGCTGCTTTAGAAAAGCTCGAAGAAAAAATCGAAAAGCGTCTTGGCAAAGCAGAATAAAAGCCTGTTATTTACCATTCATGCGAACCTTCGTGCTGGCAACAATAACAGTGAAGGAGGGATAACATGGGTAATCCTAAAAAGGACAGCAAGCATTATGTTCCTAGCCATCTAGGTACACAACCCCGAGGATTCAGCGGTAATAAAGGAAAGCAAATGCAAGACACTTCCGGTAAGCATGCGCAAGTAATCCAAACAAAAGGGGAATAAATGTTTATCCTATCCCGCCATTTTGGCGGGATTTTTTCTCGCTGTTTTTCGCTTGCATATAACTATTTAAATTTCCTCATACTAATCCTGTACTTTTGAAGGAGGGAATATGATGGGATACACTAAGCCAAACCCTGATGACAGAAGCGATAATGTTGAAAAGCTGCAACAAATGATTCACAACACATTGGATAATATCGAGGAAGCAGAAGAAGCGATCGCTCATTCAAATCAGAAGGACCGCGCAAACATAGAAGCAAAAAATGAGCGCCGACGAGACAGTATTGAGAGTTTCCGTTCGGAAATCAAAGACGAAAACAATGCGAGAAATGGAGAAAACCTTTAAAGGAAAGGACCTGCCGATTAAAGGCGGGTCTTTTTTCGTTTTTGCGAATCTATGTTAAGATACCGATTATAAACTAAATTAAAGAAGGTATATTACATGGCATCAAAGCATCGAGACAGTACGGATATTCAAAATAAAATAAATAGTTGGAAAACAGAACTTAAGCAGTGTGGCACTATATCTGAGGAAGCAGATTTGCTCCTCTTGATTGGCGAGACAGATAGAGAAAAGCAGCCACAACTACTCTCTTCTCTCCTTTCACTCGCCGCTACCTCTAGGCTCAACAAGAGAGGAATCGATGCAGTAGCAGAGAATTGGATGCAATTAGCAACCGAACTAGGCAATGTAAGTATCGAAATTCAGGAAGCACTTGCTGAACAAAAGTGGAGAAGTAAAGCAGATATATTATCAAGCCTCCATTTTCCTCCATTAAGAGAAACGGATAATCGTGCGGCAAAGCAAAATACTGCAGAACACTTCATCAATATTTGCCGAACTTTTCTATCAAAAGGTAACCGCCATCTTCATGATTTGAAAGCATGCGGATCGGAATCTGAAAAGAATGTTCGTCTCATAAGCCTACTTGAGAAAATAATAAAGGAAACTTTCGTTCTTTTGAACGCATCCATTGAATACGAAGCATCCATTTCCGGTGTCTTCCATACTTCTGTTCATTACGAAGAAATGAAAAAAACCCTAAAAGAACTTGGAAAGCTTAAATCGGAATGGAAAAAAGAATTTGAAGCAGTAGAAATACCCCTCTTAGAAGAAACAGGACCATTAGAAGAATTGAACAAAATGATTGGGCTTGCAGCAGTGAAACAGAGGGTAAACGATCATTACAAGTATCTTTCTTATCAAAAGAAAAGAAAAGATCTTGGATACCGGACAAAAGAAGCATTAAATTTAAACATGGTCATAACAGGAAATCCAGGTACAGGGAAAACAACCATTGCTAGGTTGTTGGCTAAAATATATAAAGATTTAGGAGTGCTTTCCAGCTCCGAAGTCATTGAAACAGACCGTTCTCAGCTTGTCGGGGCCTTCGTTGGACAAACGGAGGAAAATGTAAGATGCACTGTGGAAAAAGCGCTTGGCGGTGTGCTTTTTATTGATGAGGCATACAGTCTGAAACGTGAGGGACAATCAGGTAACGATTACGGTCAAACGGCCATCGATACCCTTGTCTCCCTCATGACAAGCTATGAATATGGGGGTAAGTTCGCCGTCATTCTGGCAGGCTACACGGAAGAAATGAGGGCATTTCTTCATACAAACCCTGGGCTTCGCAGTCGTTTTCCAGCGTCATCACAAATTCATCTCCCTGATTATACAGAGGAAGAACTTGTAGCAATTGGTTTACAAATAGCAGAAGAAAACGATTATGTTTTAACATCAAAGGCACGGGAGGAATTAAAGAGAAGAATATCAAGAGAACAGGTGGATGAAACTTTCGGCAATGCGAGAACGGTAAAAAATATAATTAATGATGCCATTTTTAAGAAAGGCTCGAAGGCAGTCCAGTTCTCTACCATTCCCTCGCTATCTGTTCTCGATGCTCAAGATTTCACGTGTGCTTTACCGACCTCTGTAACGAGCCCGAAGAAAGAATTGGAAGCGCTGATAGGGCTTCATGGTGTGAAAGAAGAAGTGAACAACCTTATTGCATTTATACGCATTCAGAAATTCCGCAGGGATCAAGGCTTTCCCGAGGTTCCAATCCAGCTTCACTCTGTTTTCAGTGGTAACCCGGGAACAGGAAAAACCACTGTAGCAAGAATTTATGCTGAGCTGCTCAAAGAATACGGCATGCTTAAGCGTGGTCACATGGTTTCAGCATCAAGAGCGGATTTTGTTGCAGGATATGTTGGCCAGACTGCTGGGAAAACAAGAAAAAAGATAAGGGAAGCTCTAGGCGGTGTCCTTTTTATCGATGAAGCATACTCTCTTCTTGGAGAAAGCGGAGGGGATTATGGCAAGGAGGTAATTGAAACCCTTGTAGAGGAAATGACAAGGCATAATGAAAATCTTGTTGTTATTCTCGCAGGGTATCCTCATGAGATGGACGCTCTTCTTCATTCCAATCCAGGATTAAAATCTCGTTTCAAAAAATATTTTACATTTGAAGACTATACAGCGGAAGAACTGTTCAAAATTATCGAAACAAGAGCCTCCAAATACGGATACATTGTTTCAAGCGAAGCAAAAACGTTTTTACTACAAAACCTTGATAGAGAAAGGAATAACGGAAATGGTCGGTATGCTGTGAATATCTTGGATGAAGCAATTCAAAAGCAAGCATATAGATTGATCAAAGAAAAATGGAGTGAAAACCATGGGGATGATTCATCATTACTAACGGAGCAGGATTTTCATATTGCTTTTAAAAAATTAGGTTGAGGAGGATCGATATGATAATTTCCACAAAGGAAATAGAAGTAAGATATGCAGAGACAGATCAAATGGGAGTCGTATACCATGCTAATTATTTAGTATGGATGGAGCTTGGTCGTACTAGTTTAATTGAAAAGCTCGGCTTCAATTATGCTGAGATGGAAAAGGAAGGTGTTCTCTCACCGGTGATTGATATCCAAGTCAGCTATAAAAAGCCTGTTCGATATGGCGAAAAAGCAATTGTAAAAACTTGGGTATCCGAATATAACGGTATTAAAGTTGTGTACGGATATGAAATCGTCAACGAATCCGGTGAGGTATCTTTGACTGCTTCGTCTTCCCATGTATGTGTAAAAAAAGAAAATTTTCAACCTATTTCTATGAGAAAAGCCTATCCAGACTGGCATGATGCTTACAATAGGGCAAAAGCGCCTGTTGGGGACTGTTGACATTTGGAATTAAAAAACCGAGAGCAACTAAATTGCTCTCGGCATTTTTGTGTGCCCGGCATGGGTACAGGCTCTAAGGTGAAAGTCCTGAACAGTGAAGGCAGTAGTAGCTGTAGCTCAAGACAAGGGTATAAGGGGCGACCCTTATATCTGAAGGAAGTCGGCGGCAAACTTCCGCTCCGAGGAACACGAACCTCATATAAGGCTAGGTGGCATTGGGTGAGTCTGCAAAACAAAACAAAGCCCTTACTGCCGAAGGTGCCACAGAGTAAATGAGGCGGAGACGTGGAAGGAAAGTCTGTACTCTTACCCGGGGAGAACCTGTCGGAATGCCGTACTCATGCGGTAAGCCTATCCGTGAGGGTAGGTTGAACGGCAGGCGTCAGCAGAAGCCATAGTACTTGTCCGCTTAAGAGGATAAGGAAGGGCTGAACCAGTTATGGAAAATAGGGGCTAGGCGAATCTTGCCATTCAGTGAAACAGAAAACAGAGAAACCTGTCTATTGAAAGAAATGGTGAATCCATGGGGGTCAATAGGACAGGGTGGAGAATGGAAGAACACAAACAGAAACCCTATTTACGCAGGAGGTTATATCAATGTTAATGGAACGAATCCTGTCACGGGAAAATCTACTTCATGCGATTAAAAGAGTAGAAAAGAACAAGGGAAAGCATGGAGTGGACGGAATGCCCGTCACCGCTCTGCGCGCACATATCGTGGATAACTGGAGCGAACTGCGCAAATCCCTTGCCGAGGGAACCTATGTCCCTTCCCCCGTCCGTCGAGTCGAAATCCCGAAACCAGACGGCAAAGGGAAAAGGAAATTAGGAATCCCGACCGTGACGGACCGTTTCATTCAACAGGCAATAACCCAGGTGCTTACCAGAATGTACGACCCAGGCTTTTCTGAAAGTAGTTTTGGGTTCCGGCCGAACAGGCGGGCGCACCAGGCAGTCAAACTAGCGCAAAGCTACATGGAAGAAGGATATAGATGGGTGGTAGACATTGACCTCGAAAAGTTCTTCGATAAGGTTAACCACGACAGGTTAATGAGTAAATTAGCCGGGAGAATAGAGGATAAATCCTTACTCCGTTTGATTCGACGATTCCTAACCGCGGGTGTTATGGAAGGCGGACTTCTCAGTCCGAACCAGGAAGGCACTCCGCAAGGAGGACCATTAAGCCCCCTCCTGTCCAATATAGTCCTGGATGAATTGGATAAGGAATTAGAGCGCAGAGGACACAGGTTTGTCAGGTATGCGGATGATTGCAACATCTATGTGAAATCCAAAAGGGCTGGAGAAAGAGTAATGAGAGCAATGACTCATTTTATAGAGGGGAAGCTTAAGCTGAAGGTGAACAAGGAGAAAAGTGCCGTAGACCGACCGTGGAAGAGAAAATTTCTCGGCTTCAGTTTCACAAGCAACCTAAAACCGAAGGTGAGAATATCACCTCAAGCAATAAAACGGTTTAAGGATAAAGCTAGGAAATTGACTAGCAGGCGAAGTTCAATCTCTATGGAGACAAGGATTCATATCCTAAATGAATATCTAGTGGGGTGGGTCAACTATTACCACCTGGCTGATACCCGGTCAGTAATTGTTAGCCTGGAAGGCTGGCTAAATCGAAGAATGCGAATGATTAGGTGGAAGGAATGGAAACTTCCTCGAACCAAAGTCAGGAAACTCATCGAACTGGGTGTACCAAGAGGAAAAGCTTACGAATGGGGAAATACGAGGAAAGCCTATTGGAGAATATCCAAGAGCCCAATTCTTCATAAAACCCTAGGGAAAGCCTACTGGCTTTCCCTAGGGTTAAAAAGTATTTCTGCAAGATATGACATACAGCGTCAGACATAACTGGAACCGCCGTATACGGAACCGTACGTACGGTGGTGTGAGAGGGACGGAGGTTAGTCACCTCCCCCTATCTCTATTTGATTCAGTTCTCTCCTGGTTCCATGGACATTTTCATATGCTCCATGATTTCTTGATATTTTTCTGAAGCATTTGTTAAACCAAAGTGACCCGCATCCTTTAAAGGGACAACTCGATAGTTAGTTTGATGGAAGCTTGAAACAAATGTTGGAAAGAAAGTTGGTTGTGAAATTTTTATAGACGTTTCATTTGAATGTACAGTTTTCGTTAAGTTTACTATTGCTAGCCCGCCGATGTCCTTATAATCCCAAACTTGGCCAGAAAGGAAGTTTCCAAGGGAGTATACAACAAGCGTCCGGTTTCCGTCTTTTCGTTCGATCCAATCCATAGGTTGCAGAACATGGGGGTGGTGCCCAAATATAACATCGACACCTTCATTTGCTATAAATGAGGCAAGCTCTTTTTGTTCTTCACTAGGAAATCTCTGATATTCGTTTCCCCAATGGATGCTCATAACAACTGCATCTGCAGCTTGGCGGGCACGGCCAATTTCTTCGTGCATAGTATTCTTGTCTATCAAATTTACTAAGTATTCTTTTCCATTTGGAACTGGGATGCCATTCGTTCCATACGTATAAGATAAATAGGCTATTTTTACACCTTTCTTTTCAAGAATTCTTAATGTCATTTTGTCCTTTTGATTCTTGAATGCTCCAACATACGGTAGTTTCACTTTTTGATAATAAGCAATCGCATTCTGTATTCCTTTTTCCCCTTTATCGAGGGAGTGATTATTCGCAGTGGATACGATATCTACACCAGAATCAATTAAAGCGTCGCCTGCTTCCTGCGGACTATTAAAAGTCGGATAACTCGACAATCCTATATCTTTGCCGCCAAGAACTGTTTCCTGGTTTGCGAGTAAGATGTCCGGCTTTAATAGCTCATCCTTTACCTCGGAAAGCATTGGCTTGAAGTCATAACTCTCGTTTGATTTGGCATCATTATAAACTCTATCGTGGAGAAGGATGTCACCAACAGCACCAATCGTCACGGTTTGCTGCCATTCTTTTGTGGGAATATCTGCTTTTCTTCCCGGGTTGTTTTGAATTTGCTTTACTTCTTCTCCTTTCTTTTTTTCATTGGCTAGCGGCGCTTGGAAATAAAGAAGGACAGTGCATAGCAACAAAAGGGAAAAGAGAATAATATATCTTATTTTTCGGTCTTTCATATAAAGTCTCCTGTCTTTAATGCTTCCATGTTGAATAACAAAAGGTATATGGTTAGTATAGTACAAAAGCTGACAAAAGAAGTATCTTTAAAATAAAGTTCCGGAAAATGTCTAATAATGTCATAAAAATAAAGGAGGGAACGACCGTGTTTTTTCTTTCAGAAAGTGCTGCATCTGCTGCTTCAGAAGCAATAGACAGAGAAAAACAAGGTGATGAACAGCTTTATTTGCGAGTATCAGTCGGAAAGGGTTGAGGAGGGCCCAAGCTTAATCTGTCTCTGGAAGAGCAGCCATTAAAAACTGATAATGTTATGCTGTCACACGGAATTCAATTGCTGATCAACAAAGAAGATGAAATTTATTTTCACCATTCGATTTTGGATTTTTCATCATTAAGGGGATTTTACCTCGTGCAAAATGAAAGAGACGACGGTCGAAGAAAGTTTTCTACTTAAACCTTTTATCGTATTAAAACAACAGTGGAATCTGGACCGTAACAATCGTACCATAACCCAACTTACTTGATATTTCTAGCTTCCCGCCATGGCTGTCTACAATATTTTTTGAAACAGATAGTCCGATTCCGCTCCCGCGTTCCTTTGTCGTATAGTGGGAATTTGTCACCATCGAGACTGATTCCTCTTTGCTTAAACCGATTCCATTATCTATTACAGTAATGCGGGCAAAGCCGCCTTTCTTCGCAACTTTCATTCTAACTTTGCCACAAGAAGAGCCTTTAGCTTCAACGGCTTCAAATGCATTTCTGACTAGGTTAAAGAGCACCTGGCGAATTTGTCCTTTTTCGCAAAGGATAAAAATTTCTTCGTCAGAGAAATCTGCGGAAAATTGTATATTACGGAGTATCGCTTCACTTTCAAACAAGAATGAAATATCTGCGATTAATAGATGTAAAGACTGCTTTTCATAGCCACTTCTTTCTTGTCGACGAATTCCCAAGTATTCATCAATCAATTCGTTTGTCCGATCTATTTCCTGAAGGAGCAATTCAGCATGTTTTTCCTTACCTAGCGCGATTAAATCTGGTTTCAGCAGCTGTACGAAGCCTCTAATTGCTGTAAGGGGATTGCGGATTTCGTGGGCAATTTGAGATACAGACTGATGGAGTAAAAAGCTGCTCTTCCTGGTAAAATCGTTATCATCAACTGGGGAAAATTTATTCTTGTTCATGGTTTCTCCTTTATGATTGTATTAGCCGAGCAAGGCCATGAAACAATCTATGAAGCTTATTCTGCCCTTATGACAAAAACAGACAACTTAACAGAAAAAGAGCCGGAAAGAATTCCGGCTCTTTAGGATTAGTTTTTCTTTTTTCGTTCCAGCCATGTCACCTTCGGCTCAGCCCCGTTAATGATCCTTCCGATGTTTGCTCTATGACGGTAAAACACAAAGGTCGAAAGGGCGCCCACGACAATTATCAATATCAGGTCTCCATCTACAATTGCATAAACAAGGGTAGCCACTGCTGTGAGCATAGATGAGAGGGAAACAATTTTGGTTACTTTCAGGCTGATAAGAAAGAAAGATAGCATGAATAAAAACATAAGCGGAGAGAACGCCAACAAGATCCCACCTGAGGTAGCGACAGCCTTGCCACCTCGAAAACCAGCAAAGACAGGATACATATGCCCTAGTACAGCAAATACTCCTGCTAGCAGTATGGGCATATCTGGGTAATGAAGAATTATCGGCAAGCATGCTGCCAATGTACCTTTTAGGATATCGGCCAGTGTTACGGCAATCCCAGCTTTTGCTCCTAGCGTTCGGAAAGTGTTCGTCCCGCCTAGATTTCCGCTCCCATGCTCGCGGATATCAACTCCATGAAACAGCTTTCCCCATATAAGACCGGAAGGAATGGAGCCGATCAAATAAGATAGTAAAATAATAAGTGCATAAACTCCCATGATATTTCTCCTTTTTCAATTCTATCGTCATTGTACCACGTTAAAACGAAAACAACATTTGAAAATTCGCCATTAAAAGGCCATCTTTCAGTAAATTTGAAATCCCCATTCCGCTATTGTGTTTGAAACGTACGTTACAGGGAATCAATTAACAGCAGGCCAAAACAGCATATATAAAGGAGCGATAATAATGATGGAAAACAATTCTACCAATGTAAATGAAAGAGTGGAAAAGAAACTAAGCAATCTTGGTGAAGGCCAAAAGGACGAAATTCTTTCCAGCTTTGGACATTTCAAATCCTACCTTAGTGACAAGGTATCCATCGGTGAAAAAATGGGTCTTGACGAAGAACAGCTTGCCAAGGCTGCAGAGAAAACAGCAAACTACTTAGCAAAGCATGAAGAGCCAAGAAATAGTGAAGAGAAACTTCTCCAAGAACTTTGGAAAGTTGGTACGCAGGAAGAACAACATAAGCTAGCGCATCTGCTCGTTAAACTAGTCGGCAAATAACAGTAAAAGGGTGGACAAAAGCAAAGCATCGAAAGGTGCTTTGCTTTTTCATTTTTCTGTAGCGAAGAAATAGATACCTGCTATTTTACCATAGGCTAATTTCTCTTCCAAACCGCTCCTAAGTGGGAAATCATCTGAAAAGCGAAGGATATATTATCCACTTTCCGTAACTTTTTGTTATGATAAGCATGAAAAGAGGAGGTAAAAGATGAAAAGCGATTCACATTGTAAAATGCTGTTGGAACTCTTTGCTGTTTCCTTAAGGCTGGGACTGACTTCCTTTGGTGGTCCAGCGGCGCATATCGGCTATTTTCGTGACGAATATGTAGAGAAAAAGAAATGGCTAGACGAGAAAGAATACGCCGACCTTGTAGCACTGTGTCAGTTTCTTCCGGGACCAGCAAGCAGCCAGGTAGGGATGGGCATTGGAATCATCCGCGCCGGGTTCACGGGTGGTATGGTATCTTTTTTAGGCTTTACACTTCCATCTGCCATACTTCTCGCGTTCTTTGCTGTTTTTATTGGGGTAATTAATCTTGAAAATGCCGGCTGGCTTCACGGCTTGAAACTTGTCGCTGCAGCAGTTGTCCTTCATGCTGTTATTGGAATGGGTAAAAGTTTCTCTTCATCCAAAGCCACAGCGAGCATGACTGTAGCAGCAACTGTTATATCTTTGCTTTGGACTTCACAAATTTCTCAAATTGTGATAATTCTTTTGGCAGCCGTTTTCGGTCTGACTTTTATTAATCAACCGTCAAGAGAGCATGGTTCATCAATGAAACTGCCTGTCAGCAGAAAAATCGGGTTAATCAGTCTTATCCTTTTTGCTGTTTTACTGTTCTTTCTTCCAGTCATTGCTGAAAAAACAGGATTCTTCTACATCAGCATGTTTGACAGTTTTTACAGAAGCGGAGCGCTTGTGTTTGGTGGCGGTCATGTTGTTTTGCCTCTTCTTGAACAAGAAACTGTCCCTGGATTATTGGACCGAGAAACTTTTCTAGCGGGTTATGGTGCAGCACAAGCAGTCCCAGGACCACTTTTCACCTTTGCCTCGTACATCGGCATGGCTGCAGCAGGCTGGAGAGGTATGATGACCTCTACACTCGCTATTTTTTTACCAGCTTTTTTGCTCATCGCAGGGATGCTCCCATTCTGGAATAGTATCCGACAATATAGTCTCGCCGCTAAGGCACTTACAGGAGTAAACGCAGCGGTTGTAGGCATCTTACTTGCTGCACTTATTGACCCAATTGTGATGACTACTATGACGAATAAAGGAGATATATCTTTTGCGGCAATTCTTTACCTTTTGCTCGCTTACTGGAAAGCACCGCCATGGGGAGTAGTTATAATTGGGATAACGTATGGTCATTTATTTTTTTAAAGATCTAAATACGATAAAACATAGGAGTTTTACTATATGAAAACTGTTTTGGCAGCCATCCAGTGGATGGCTTTTATGATTGCAGGCACCATTGTTGCTCCAATTGCAGTAGCAGATTTGTTTCACTTGAGCCCTGCAGATACAGAAGACTTTGTCCAACGCACCATTTTTGTACTTGGAGCCTCCACTTTCTTCCAGGCAATTTTTGGTCATCGACTGCCAATTAATGAAGGACCGGCAGGGTTATGGTGGGGTGTCTTTGCCATTTATGCTAGTCTTGGGGCAACCATGTTTCAGTCAACAACCGAGACGCTGCAGGCGCTTCAGGGGGCCATGATCATAAGCGGGGGAGTCTTCTTCATCCTTAGCCTCTTCAAGCTGATTGAAAAACTTGCCATGTTGTTTACACCAGTAGTTAGCGGCATTTATATAATCCTGCTTATTCTTCAATTAAGCAAATCGTTTTTAAACGGCATGTTTGGGATCGGATACAGAAAAGATGGCCTAGATGTACCTATTGCACTTTTCAGTGTCATGCTTGTACTTTTAACCTTTTATCTTTCCAGACACAAGACAAGGTTGATCAGTCAGTATTCAATTCTTATTAGTTTGGCAGCTGGTTGGATAGCTTTTTCCCTTTTTGGTTTCGGAATAGAGAAAGCCACTCACTCCAATGCCCTTATTCGATTTCCAGAATTACTTTCATTCGGTGACCCAATATTCCATCCGGGTTTAATTTTGACTTCCGCCTTCATTACCTTGCTTCTCGTAACGAACATGCTTGCAAGCATACGAGTAACAGAAGAAGTGCTCAAAAAGCAAGGGGAGACAGTCGATAGTAATCGTTATAGGGCGGGGGGATTCATCGCTGGAATCAACCAACTTCTTGGAGGGATGTTCTCTGCAATCGGTTCAGTTCCTATTTCCGGAGCTGCTGGATTCATTGCTACTACTGGTTTCTCTAAGACCCTTCCTATCGTTTTAAGCTCTTTATTCATCATGGCAGCAAGCTTGAATCCTGCCTTAATGTCCTTTTGTGCCTCTCTGCCAGCACCTGTAGGCTATTCCGTTACCTTCGTTATTTTTTCGAATATGGTTAGAATTGCTTTCTCTGAATTCGATAGAGAAGAAGAAAAGCACCGGACAAGACTAGTCATTGGCGTTTCTCTTTTGAGTGGGACTGGGGCAATGTTCGTAAGCACTTCTGCCTTTACAGAAGTATCCCCAATCCTCACTTCCATTTTAAATAACGGATTAATCTTAGGGACCCTTATTGCAATTTTTGCGGATCAGTGGACTAAAAAATTTGGTAAGAGACTATAAAAAATTCCCGGTAGGATACCGTATTTCGCCTTGGTATTGTTTCACAATACTGATTAATGTCATTGCTCTATGATACATTTACAATGTTGCATAATTTTAGCGTATATTGCCAAATCAGTGTTACAATATACAGCAATACCGTTACAATTATAGGAGACTACAAAAGAAAGGGTGTTGTAGTATGACCATCCATAATCCTTCACGCGGGGAAATAGGAAAGCTGTTGAAAAACGCAAAGAGAATTGCAGTAGTAGGATTAAGTGATAATCCCGAAAGAACGTCGTATATGGTATCGGAAGCAATGCAAAAAGCAGGGTATGAAATAATTCCGGTAAACCCCAATGCTAAGGAGATTTTAGGAGTTCCATCCGTTGGCTCTCTCAAGGAAATCAAAGGGCATGTCGATATCGTTAATGTTTTCCGTCGATCACAATTTCTCCCTGAAATTGCTAGAGAATTTGCCGAAATAGATGCTGATATTTTCTGGGCTCAGCTAGGCGTTGAAAATGAAGAAGCATATGGCTTCTTAAAGGAAAAAGGCTACACTGTCATTATGGATAGGTGTATTAAAGTGGAACATGCTATGACGAAATGAACGAGGAAACTACAGCATTCCTCTCGTTGAAAAAGCCGCCACTCCGTGTTAAACACTATTTAAAAAATGACGGCTTATATTCAAACGATAGGTGTGAGAAAGGATGGTTTAACGGGATAGGCGCAGCCTTTCGCGAAATCCATCCTTTTTCGATTTTTTTTCAGATACGCTCAATAACGACTGCTGAACATCAATCATTCCAAACCCAAAATCATTGTCTTTCCCTCGTCTCCCCAAATCGATGGCAGAGTTTTTAATGATATGTGCAACCTCCTGATTAGACAGTCTTGGATTCGCAGATAAAATAAGACCTGCAAGTGCCGTTACATGCGGTGCCGCCATAGAAGTACCTGAAAGTGAAGCATATCTGCTGCGGAAATAGGTGCTAGGAATTGATACACCTGGAGCAGCAATATCGATATAAGCTCCGTAGTTTGAAAAATCTGCCCGCCCGCCGGTATGATGAACAGCCGAAACGCCCATCACTTCCGGGTAGGCCGCTGGGAAGGAAGGTTGGGCGGAATTGTCATTCCCTGCCGCCGCGACCATTACTGCACCTTTAGAATAAGCATAGCGGACAGCCTTTTTAAGCACTTTAGACGGCTGATAATTTCCAAGGCTAAGATTAATGACATCCGCGCCATGATCAACTGCCCAAATGATTCCTTTAGCAATATCGAAGGTAGAGCCGTATCCGTCTTTTCCCATAGTCTTTACAGGCATAATTTTGTTGTACCAAGTCAATCCTGCTACACCTTCTCGGTTATTCGTTTCTGAAGCAATTATTCCTGCGACATGTGTTCCATGTCCGTTGTCATCAACTGGAGGCTGATCTGGATAAAGTAAATTGTATCCTTTAACCAAGCGGTTTTTTAAATCTGGGTGTTCAAGATCCACGCCTGTGTCGACTACGGCAATCGTGACTTCCTCGCTTCCACGTGATACAATCCAGCCTTTTTCCGCTCCAATTGCAGGGAGATTCCATTGATATTTTTCTTTATATAAAACATCATTGGGCAGCGGGGCAGCATTCTGCATCAAAATATAATGCGGCTCTGCGAAAACTACATTCTTTTTTTGATTAAAAAAAGCTAATAATTGTTCCGTACTGTATGCAGGAGAAGCAAAAAGATAGGTGGAGTGAAAGCTCTTAACTGCTGTTCCTCCAATTTCTTTACATAATTTTTGAATTTCGTCTTCTGTTAGATCATTTGTGAAATTTACAGCGGCTTCATGATCATAAAAATGACTTTTATCTTTCTTGTTATGTTGGATAAAAAGGACATCCGCGCTGTTCTCCAACCTGCTTTTAATTTTTTCTCCCATCTCAATGTTATTAACTTTCGCCATGAGCATGGGTCTTGATTCTGTATACATCTTATCGCTTCTATTTTCATTATTGTGTGTGGTTGTTGTAGGGAGAACAGTAAAAAATCCAAGCGCACATGCTAGAAATAGTAAACCTATTGCCTTCAAAATCATTCACCTCCTTTCTTAGGGTGGAAGTAATCAAAATTTTTAAAGGCGGGAAGATATGGAACAATAAATCAAGGAAGAAATGAGTCATGTTTGTGTATAAAAACCACAAAATTAGTACAAATTCGTGGCCTATCGCCAGATTCAATTTGCCAAATTGAGATTAATCGCTACAATAAAGCATAGTATGATAAAATAAACACACAAGAACATCCGTTCCTATCGTCCTTTTTCCCTTACAGGAAGGGAATAGAGGCATGGAGGATGAATACTTATGAGAAGCATCGACAAATAAAAAAATAATTCGATGCGCTGTATTGAGTTGAAAGGGGTATGTATGTGGCAGTAAAACAATCCTATGAATATAACGATGATGCCATCCAGGTACTCGAAGGCCTGGAAGCAGTCAGGAAAAGACCAGGCATGTATATTGGCAGCACGGATAGCCGCGGGCTTCATCATCTCGTTTATGAAATTGTCGATAATTCAGTTGATGAAGCACTGGCTGGATTTGGCAGTGTCATCACTGTTAAAATACACAATGATAATTCTATTTCCGTTCAAGATAAAGGACGGGGAATGCCAACCGGAATGCATAAACTTGGCAAGCCGACGCCGGAAGTCATCCTAACAGTTCTTCATGCCGGAGGAAAATTCGGTCAAGGGGGCTACAAGACGAGCGGCGGTCTACATGGTGTCGGTGCGTCAGTAGTAAACGCTCTTAGTGAATGGCTTGTAGTAACGATTAAACGAGATGGATCGATTTATGAACAGCGGTTTGAAAAAGGCGGAATTCCTGTTACAACGTTGATGAAAGTCGGAAACACAAACCAAACTGGAACAACCATTCATTTTAAACCTGATTCAGAAATCTTTTCGACGCTCACTTATAATTACGATACCTTATGTGAGCGCCTAAGGGAGTCAGCATTCCTTTTAAAAGGACTAAAAATTGACATCATTGATGAACGTAATGATGTGAGGGAAACTTTCCATTATGAAACAGGCATACAGGCATTTGTAGAGTATTTAAACGAGGAAAAGGATACACTTCATCCAGTAGTCAGCATGGAAGGAGAGAGCGGTGACATCAAAGTGGAGTTTGCATTTCAATTCAACGATGGTTATTCCGAAAACATGCTCTCCTTTGTTAACAATGTACGTACGAAGGATGGAGGCACTCATGAAGTGGGGGCCAAAACGGCGATGACCAGGGCCTTTAACGAATATGCGAGAAAAGCAGGATTGTTAAAGGAAAAAGATAAAAACCTGGATGGAGCAGATATACGCGAAGGGCTCTCCGCCATTGTTTCCGTTAGAATTCCAGAACAAATTCTTCAGTTTGAAGGGCAAACAAAAGGAAAGCTTGGTACAAGTGAGGCTAGGTCAGCTGTTGACTCTGTAGTGTCCGAGCACCTTTCATACTTCCTTGAGGAAAATTCAGAATTTAGTTCTCTTTTGGTGAAAAAATCAATAAAAGCATACCAAGCACGAGAGGCTGCCCGAAAGGCAAGGGAGGACGCGAGGAGCGGAAAGAAGAAAAAACGCTCCGATACAATGCTTTCCGGCAAACTTACTCCAGCACAATCAAAGAACCCAGCAAGAAATGAGTTATACCTTGTTGAAGGTGACTCAGCCGGAGGTTCTGCTAAACAAGGTCGTGACCGAAAATTTCAGGCCGTCCTTCCTCTCAGGGGAAAAGTTATTAATACGGAAAAAGCAAAGCTTCAGGATATCTTCAAAAATGAAGAAATCAATACTATTATCCACGCAATTGGAGCAGGTGTAGGCACTGATTTTTCAGTCGATGATATTAACTATGATAAAGTAGTGATTATGACGGATGCGGACACAGATGGCGCGCACATCCAAGTGTTGTTATTGACATTCTTTTACCGCTATATGAAGCCGCTAATTGAGGAAGGCAAAGTATTTATTGCGTTGCCGCCTTTATATAAAGTAAGTAAAGGATCAGGTAAAAAAGAAGTAATAGAATATGCATGGAGCGACGATGAACTTCAAGGTGCAATCAATAAAATCGGTAAAGGCTACATGATTCAGCGGTACAAGGGACTTGGTGAAATGAACGCAGACCAGCTTTGGGAAACTACCATGAACCCTGAAACGAGGACGCTAATACGTGTAAGAATCGATGATGCTGCAAGAGCAGAACGGCGGGTCACTACATTGATGGGTGATAAAGTAGAGCCGAGAAGAAAATGGATTGAATCCAACGTTGCTTTCGGTTTAGAAGAAGATGGCAATATTTTAGAGAATGAAAATATCATGGTTACTGAGGAGGTTTCCGAAGGATGAGTTCAGCAGAGACATTCAGAGACCTTCCGCTTGAAGATGTCCTCGGCGACAGATTTGGACGCTATAGTAAATATATCATTCAAGAGCGAGCGCTGCCTGATGCTAGAGATGGCTTGAAGCCTGTACAGCGGCGAATATTATACGCAATGTACGCAGAAGGAAACACCCATGAGAGGAATTTCCGAAAATCAGCAAAGACAGTCGGAAATGTTATTGGTAATTATCATCCGCATGGCGATTCCTCTGTATATGATGCAATGGTCAGAATGAGTCAAGACTGGAAGGTTCGCAATCTTCTTGTCGAAATGCATGGTAATAACGGCAGCATCGACGGAGATCCACCTGCGGCTATGCGTTATACGGAAGCCAGGCTTTCCGCAATTTCTTCAGAACTTTTAAGGGATATCGACAAAAATACCGTGGAGTTTATCCCTAACTTTGATGATACTTCGAAAGAGCCGACGGTCCTTCCATCGATGTTCCCTAACCTTCTTGTCAATGGTTCAACAGGAATCTCTGCAGGCTATGCAACGGACATCCCGCCGCATACGCTTGGAGAAGTGATCGATGGAGTGATCATGAGGATTGACAACCCAAATTGTACGGTTGATGATCTTATAACAGCGATAAAGGGTCCAGATTTTCCTACCGGGGGAATCATACAGGGGATTGAAGGTATTAAAAAGGCTTACGAGACAGGCAAAGGAAAAATCGTTATTCGCTGCAAGTCTGAAATTGAAACGATTCGCGGAGGCAGACAGCAAATTGTCGTGACAGAAATTCCTTATGAAGTGAACAAAGCCAATCTTGTCAAAAGAATCGACGAACTTCGCCTCGATCGAAAAGTAGAGGGCATCATGGAAGTTCGGGATGAGACAGATCGCACAGGACTCCGCATAGTTATTGAAATGAAAAAAGATGCAGATGCGGAAGGTGTTCTCCACTTCCTATACAAGAACACAGATTTACAAGTTACATATAACTTCAACATGGTTGCTATATATAAAAAACGGCCAAAACTGATGGGACTCAAGGAATTGCTAGATGCATATGTGGACCATCAAAAAGAAGTAGTGACAAAGCGGTCAGAGCATGATTTGCAAAAAGCGCGTGAACGCCAACATATTGTAAAAGGCCTAATCAAGGCACTTTCCATTCTTGATGAAGTAATTGCTACAATACGGGCATCGAAAGATAAAAAAGATGCCAAGGCTAACCTTGTGAAGGAATTTTCGTTTACAGAAGCTCAATCTGAAGCCATTGTTTCCCTTCAGCTTTATCGTTTAACCAATACTGATGTAACAGCATTAAGGGCTGAGTCAAAGGAACTGGAAAAAAAGATTGAAGATTTGACAGCTATCCTTGCAAGTGAGAAAAAACTCTATTCAGTTATTAAAAAAGAATTGAAAGATGTAAAAAAGAAATTTGCAGATGACAGAAGAACAATGATTGAAGACGAAATTGAAGAAATTAAAATAAATCTTGAAGTAATGGTTGCAAGTGAGGATGTTGTAGTGACCATAACCAAGGATGGTTATATTAAGCGGACAAGCCTGAGGTCGTATGCTGCATCGAATGGACAAGATCTTGCAATGAAGGAGACGGACAGGCTCCTTGAGAAGCTTGAATTGAATACAAAAGATGTCCTCCTTGTATTTACAAGCAAAGGGAATTATCTCTATTTACCTGTCCATGAACTCCCGGATATACGGTGGAAAGACTTAGGACAGCATATCGGAAATATCGTTTCCATCGATAGGGAAGAAGATATCGTTAAGGCAATACCGGTAAAAGACTTTGAAACAAGTGCCTACCTTCTGTTTGTAACCAAAAAGGGCATGGTTAAGAAGACGGAACTAAAAATGTACAAAGCTCAGCGATATTCCAGAGCATTAACCGCAATAAACCTTAAAAAGGATGATTGTGTACTTGATGTTCATCTTACAGAGGGTATGAAAGAAGTATTTCTCGCTACCCATCTCGGTTATGCCCTATGGTTCAGTGAAGAGGAAATCGCTCCTGTCGGGATTAGAGCGGCAGGAGTAAAAGGAATAAATCTAAAAGAAAATGATTATGTCATTGGTGGAAAGGTCTTGGAGCAAGCCTCCAAGTCTGCCGTCGTGATTGCTACCCAACGAGGTGCAGCAAAGAAAATGAAGTTAGCGGAATTCGAGAAATCTACTAGGGCTAAACGGGGCGTTGTCATGCTTCGAGAATTGAAGACTCAACCGCATCGCGTTACAGGCTTTGTAATAGCAGATGCAACTGATATGATTTTTTTCCGTACTTCCAAGGGACAAATTCACCAAACTGTTGCAGCGGATTTCCGATTCAGTGATCGGTACACTAATGGTTCCTTCCTGTTTGATGAGAATGAAAGCGGACAGCTGACATGCATGTGGAAGGAATCAAATACAGAGAAACAAGGAAATGAAAAGTAAATTGTTTTTGGGAAACACTTTTGAAACCTCCTGTAACTTTTGGCAGGAGGTTTTTCCTTGCTTGCTAACGTGTATTATATTATGAGGGTCCATAGTAAATATCCCTAAGGCAAAGAAGGACAAAAAATTATTGTGTTGAGAAAAGAGAGATAATTTGTTATATTTAAAGTTATACTGATATATTACGGCAACAAAGGAGAAATTGAATGAATACTTTTTTAGACTTAACTAATGGCATTATCAACGATTTAAACAATTACCTTTGGACATATGTCCTTATCGCAGTACTCATCGTATTAGGCTTCTATTTTTCTCTTCGGACTAGGTTTGTCCAATTTCGTTATTTTTTCGAGATGTTCCGTATTCTTGGTGACAGAGAAACTGTTTCTGCTGAAGGGAAGCGGGGACTATCCTCATTTCAAGCTTTCTGCATCAGTGCGGCCTCAAGGGTAGGCACTGGAAATCTCGCAGGTGTTGCTACGGCCATTGCCACAGGGGGGCCAGGTGCTGTTTTTTGGATGTGGTTAATTGCTTTTATTGGAGCAGCTTCCAGCTTTATTGAAAGTACTTTAGCACAAATTTATAAAGTGAAGGACAAGGATGAATTCCGCGGAGGGCCTGCCTATTACATGGAACGTGGATTGAACAAACGGTGGATGGGCATCTTGTTTGCAGTAATTATCACGTTTTGCTTCGGGCTTGTCTTCAACTCTGTGCAATCGAATACTATTTCACTTGCATTTAATTCAGCATTCAAAATCGACAAACTTTGGATTGGAATCACGCTCTCTGTACTGACTGCCATTGTTATTTTTGGTGGTGTGAAAAGAATTGCACATGTCTCACAAATCATGGTTCCAATCATGGCTGTCTTATATTTAATCCTTGCACTGATCATTGTTATGATGAATATTGGAGAAGTGCCAAGCATGATTAAGATGATTGTTCAAGATGCATTTGACTTCCGTTCCGCTTCAGGTGGGGTCTTCGGTGCTGCTATTATGATGGGGATCAAACGCGGATTATTCTCCAATGAAGCCGGCATGGGAAGTGCGCCTAATGCCGCGGCTACTGCAGCAGTGTCACACCCTGCAAAACAAGGACTTATCCAAACACTTGGCGTATTCGTCGATACGATTCTTATTTGTTCTGCTACAGCTTTTATCATCATCCTTTCTGGGACAAATACAACGAAAAATTTGGATGGTATCCAGCTTACACAAGCAGCCTTGACCGAGCATGTAGGTTCATGGGCGCCGTCTTTTATTGGCCTAGCTATTTTCCTTTTTGCATTTTCTTCTATAATCGGTAATTACTATTACGGTGAAACTAATATTGAATTTATTAAAAACAGTAAGCCGATCTTGTTCGTCTACCGTCTTGCAGTAATTGGAATGGTTCTTTTTGGTGCTCTAGTTGACTTAAAGATTGTTTGGAACATGGCTGATCTATTCATGGGGATTATGGCTCTAATTAACCTTGCAGCAATCGTCATGCTTGCCAAGATTGCCCTTGCCGCTCTGAAGGATTATCGTGACCAAAGAAGGGAAGGGAAAGATCCCGTATTCTATTCTGATTCTATCCCTGGGCTAACAGGCATAGAAGCCTGGGAGCCTAAACCAAAACATAATTCGGAACAAGAAAAAGCACAATAATTTATAATGAATAATATTAATGCGAAACTACGAAAGAGCAGGGATTTACTCCTTGTTCTTTTTTGCATTTTTCTTCCTGCTTTGGACAGACTAATTACAAAACACCGCTAGGAGGATTGTACATGAAAAAAAGCTTACTTTTTGTATTTCTCCCTTTTCTGCTTTTAACTTTTTTTTGCATGACAGGAGTAAATGCAATAAGTGCATTGGAGGAGCCAAAACTTCTATTTAAAAAGCAAGGAGATGTTACTGGTGATAAAAAAAAGGATACTATTTTATTAAAGGGTATTCCTCATGAAAAGGATTCAGCCTACTTAAAAGCTGTTTTACTTGAGACAATTACTTCGCAAGGAAAAAAGATTACAGTAAAGCTCCCTGGTGGATATGAACCGACTCTATCCCTGAAAGATATGGATCATGATGGGGTAAAAGATCTTTTTGTCAGCATTCCAACAGGTGGAAGCGGGGGACTTGCAAATTACTTCTTATACACATTGAAAGATGGATCTGCAAAAAATATAACTATTCCTGAAACCCTTCAAATTTCCAGTCAGTTTGAGGATAACTATAAAGCATCTATCAAAATTGATCAAACTGGCAAAAAATTCACTGTTGATTTGTCTTCTCGAAAGAAGGAGTATGAACGTCTCGGTATATATCAGGATGGTAAATTAAATGAACCTACAGAGTTAATTGTCCAACCTTTTGGACTATTGAAACCTGTTAAATTACAAAACGGGAGATACGGCTTTAAAGGGTTACAGCAAATAAGCGGTGCTTATCGCGCAGATGTTATTGCAACAGCAGTTTCTTTATGGGAGTACAAGAACGGGGAGTGGGTGCTCTCAAAATCCTATTTAAAGAGAAAAGGAAAGCATTAGGAAAAGATATTACCATTTTAATAACAATTAGGATAGGCGCCTGTCACAAAATCACTTGTTCCAGCATAGGCTAGGATGAGAAAAGAGCTTGCAGGAAAGGAGTTCTTCAGCCTATGAGTAAATTTAATTCCGATAAATTGCACGTCCGCTATTTGCCGCCAGCCTCGTCCTTTTCACCTATTGAAGGAAGAAAATATACATTGACCCACTCGGACAGGACAGGGGAACTGTTCTTGTCAATTGGGGCACGCTTCGACACTGCAGCAATTGACTACACTTTAAGAGATGAAGTGTTGGGTGAGTGGACAACGAGAAATGGTGAGTATTTACTTCTATGTAAGGTACATGTAAACAACGGGGAGTTTGATGAAAAAGTATCAAAAATACGATATATGATATTCAAAAAGGAATTACAAATTGCACTAACAGGAATGATGTATGGAGACAGGCCATTTTTTATTAATCACCCATGGCTTTTAGATTGCCCGATTATTGTCAAATTCGAATCAACACTGCCAGAGTTTCAAGAAGTCAATTATTTTGGAACTCCGAGACAATTATTAAATTTTGCAGCGCAAGGATCTCAGCACATCATCCAAGCATAATAATTGGAAATTCACAGGGGAGTGTTTGTCATAACGATATTATGTAAAGTAATGGATGATAATAGTTCAGACAGTAATTAATATTATAGCTATGCATTACAAACGAATTTTAAAACGTCATGGAGAGTAGTAAGGAAGCAAATGGATAAAGAAAAAATTCCAGGATTAAATGATCGAAATCATTAGAGGGTTTTTGTTTAACAAATCAAAACAGTTAAAATGGATTTTTCTTTCTCGTCTCACTATTATAAGTATACTTAAATATTGAGACGAGAAACGAATTTTATACTATAACTTCCGAGAATATATATTATGTAAACTAAAAAAGAATATTTATTTCTCATTCTTCCCCTATCTCTTATTAATGTCCGGTGAAGAGAATCTGCATACATACTTAATTTAAAGAGATTTTCCTACATTAGTTTTTATTGTTTTGTCCGTATTAAGTTTAATGATTGCAATCTTTAAATCCGTATTTTTCAGAATCCGTAAAATAAACGGATTTCTTGTCTCGTACATCCCTTTTCCTTCCGCTAATTATGTTCACATGTTTACTCTCTAGGTTTTTGTATACCGTATCAAAATCTTTTTCATCGACAGAAAAGGCAATATGCGTATAGGAATTACACTCATTTCGTGGTATATCCTTTTCTACATTCAGCGCAAGCCACATCCCGGCCAAATCGAAATAAGCAGTATTCTGTCCTTTCACGAGTAGTTTGGCATCAAAAACGTCCTGATAAAATTGAATTGATGCCTCCAAGTCAGACACAGAAAAAAGAAAATGATTTAACCCCTTGATCATAATTTACCCCTCTTCAAGATTCTTCTATCAGATTTGTAACTACCCCTCTATCCGTATGTATAATTACTGGAGAGGCAACGGAGGTTTTTGTTGAAAAGAGCCATCGTCTTCCGATAGGAGCTAGCAGAATAAAGGAGCCGTCTTCATACTCTCCCATAAAATTTAATCTGTCTTTTAAATGCAAACTTCCACCATCCCGAACAGGTATTCCTAACGAGGCCATTCTATCTGCAACTTTTTTTATATGGTCGGTAGAAAGGCTAATTTCACTAATATTTAGTACATTATTTATTGTGAAATCGCCTTCTCTGGAGTTAGGCGAGGTCTTCCATCTCGCAATGAATTCCACTATATTTCCTGAAGGATTTTCAAAATAACAAGCATTTGCTTGAGTTTTGCCACCAAAGTCGATTTCATCTTCCCCGTCCTCGATGAGCAATTTTACTCGATCAGAAAGCCACTCTTTTGCTTTTTGAAACATATTAGAATGAATATTAAATGCAAAATGATAATAATGGTGGTTTCCCTTCTCATCCTTAATAAACTGGAGAACACTCTCCCCAATTTGAAAAGAAACTTTGTTCTCCTTTTCCTCCAATACTTCAAATAACAATATCTCACGGTAAAACTTCACGGTCTCCTCAAAATTAGAAATCAATAATTCTACATTTTGGATCTTCATGTTCACCCCTATTTCCTCATTCTTTATAGAATGTAAGTGTCTCTGCTTGGTCCTTCCCCATCTCGGCTTGATACAAGGTGATTTGTTCCGATTCTCTTTTAGGCTGATTTTGGTCCGCATTAAAGCTCTCTTTAAGTGAAATAGTATATTCAGCCTGGCCATCTTCGGATAAAACGATTGCTAAAGTCCCGTATTGCTTTATTTGTTCCCATGAAAAAATCTGGACCTTGCCATCTCGTTTGACAGTAATTCCATCGGACTTGCTGATTACTTCTGATTGGACTCCCTTCCAAGTACCGTAGATAGAAGGCCCAACATTATAATATCCTGCACCATCGCCGCGATCTCCGTATGTACCGATGAATTGCTGTATTTTATTATGATTATCTTTGTATGTTACTGCAGCAACATCGTCTTCAAGCCAATGTACTTTATAATCTGTACCAATTGGTACAGTAAGTCTTTCTTTTGGCAATGCAAAAAGAAGATAGCTGACTCGGTAATAAACAGACTCGCCTGTTTCCTTATTATTTTTGATTAGCAGTACGTTTAAATCGGAGGAAAAACTGATTATGTCTTTTACCTTACTGCTTTCCTTGTAGCCCAGCCAAATATTAGCGAGGGATAAGAATATGATCAGCATGATTCCAGTTCTTTTCGCATTGCGCTTCAATGGAAATAGCAGCAAAAGTCCGACTCCAATAGAAGAGAAAAAAAGGACGTTGATGATGTAAAACAGACCGCTATAGGCGTATTCCAGCCTGAAAGAATGGTTTAAGAAAAAGTAGCACATCTGCAGGATGAAAAGTAAAACCCCTATAAGAAAAAAAGCGTAACCAAGATACTTTCGTACATTACTTGTTAGCACTATCATCCACGTACACCTCCTCTTTAAACTCCCATGTTAAACCGTTATCTTTAGAGATAAACTTCCCCTTTACTTTCGCTCCTTTATAATCACCGTTTTGTCCCTGATTAACAAGCATGGAAAGATGACCTTTTTCTTTTATAGGCATTTCAGCAATGACAAAGATACCAAGATATTCTTGTGGAATATTGATTTGCGATTTACTCCAAGACTTTCCTCCATCCTTGGTAATAAAGAGTTCAGGGTCTGTTGGATTGAGGATCCCATAAGAGAGAAATCCCGTAATTTCATCAATAAATGCACCATCATAAATTAACCTTTCGCTTGGGGAAGGGCTCGTTTCAGTCCAAGTCTCCCCTCCATCTTGGGTTAAGAACACACTTGTCATTTCAGAAGACATCGTCCTGTCACGAGTGAGGATAACATAGCCAAAATCCTTATCTAAAAAAGCGACTTTGCGAAAACGTAAGACAGGATATTGTTCCGTAGGATACTCGGGGATAATAATCTGGCGTTTCCACTCTTTTCCTGCATCCTTTGAAATGAAAAGGTACACCCCTCTGTCACCATATAAAAATGCCGTAAGCGTATTTGATAAAAAATAGCTATTCTGTATGAGTTCGTCTTTGTCACCGTTATACTCCCCATCAAAAAGGCTTTCCTTGTCAACCGGAACAGTAATCCATTCTTTCCCTTTATTGAAAGTGATGCTCAGTGTATTGTTTGTCAATGAATAATCAGTCGTCTCATCAGCATACCTATTCTCTTGTTGTTTATATGGAGGATGGTATGGCTTCATCCTTCCGTTGGAAGAGTGCTTAAAATAATAGTAACTACCAAATATCATAATGAGGAACATGAATGAACTCACGAAAAGCATATATTTTTTCAATTTAAGGACCCCTAAAAGGTTAATTTGTGTTTTAATCGTTACTGCTATTAGATTCCCTACTAATTTACCATTTTTATTATAATAAAGAAAACAAATTTCCAAAAAGAAGGCCTTGCTAGGAAAAACGTCCAAAATAAGGGAAATGGGAAGATGATGTAACACTAGCAATCTTAATCCAATGGACTAATTCGCCACCTGCTATCTAAAAAGCTTTGTTATATGAATCAACGTTAGCAAACCAATAACAATGGAATTCGTGAAAATATAATATATAGTAAAAGACGCAAAAAGCGCCTTTTTTCCTGTTGCTTCACTCAAAAGCATGAGCCATGCAACCTTCGAGCACAAGCTCCCTTTTGCCTTTATCCAGTTCCATGATGGTTAGTGATGTTCCATGAATAAACGGAGGATCCCAGATTCGATCTACCGGTAAATTGCGGCAAAGGAGATATAGCGTTTTGATTACGATACCATGAGTGATAATAAGAACATTCCCCGTATAGCTCGAATGTGAAAGCTCATTCAAAAAAGCATCCAGCCTTGCCATCACATCTAGAAAGCTTTCTCCAGAACCTCCGTCATAAAGTTCCGGCTGGTTATAATAATGATGGTGAAACGATGGATAGCACTCTCTGACTTCTTCATCCGTCATACCCTGCCAGTCTCTCAAGTCTATTTCCATCAGGCGTTCATCTGTTGTAAAAGGCAGATCTCTCCCTTCAGCAATAATCGCTGCACTTTCCAACGTCCTTTCGCTAGGTGAAGAAAAAGCTTTTTCAAAATGAACCTCTTTCAATCGTTCCCTTAACGCAGCAGCGTCAGAGCGACCCTTTTCTGTCAAAGGAGAATCCAATCTCCCTTGTGAGCGTTTTTCAGTATTCCATACAGTTTCCCCATGTCTGACAAAATAACAATGCACCACTTTCACCCCTTCACTGAAACACTATGAAAGAATGTTCCAGCCATTTTTTTCATCTCTTCCTCTAAATCTTGATGATAGACTGCCAAAAAGCAAGTTGAAGGACCCGCAGACTGGTGAAGATTGTGCTCACAGCTGACTTCAGACTCGTGAAAGTTCCTGTTCGAAAACAAGCTATTGAGCTCCGATAATATTCCCTTTGAACCAACAGGAAGGGTGACAACCCCCTTCAACGATGTGATTTTTTTAAACAAATACAGCGGGACTACCTCTTCCTTTCGCTCTGTTACCTTCTCTCCAACAAGGGGAGTCCCAATGACAGCGATCCTTAAATCTTTGTCGTATTCTATATCTGCCGAATCATTTGCTGTCATTTCTCCTAGAACATTAATAGAGAGTGCGGATTGATATAGTGAAAAATTACTTTCACTACTTCCTGTTATTCTTACATTTTTCATTTTAAGTTCATTCAGTCCTTTATTCACCCCTTGGCATACTGCCTCCCATGCTGTTTCGCCACAGAAATTATGAAGCGTAACTGCAAATGGTATCCCTCCAGCAGCGATGACTTCCATAGCCGCTACTCTTAATGAATAATAACCGAGAACCTCGTATGGAACTCTCACTTCATCATTCGGTTTTAATCCAATACCTCCACTGTTGTCACTGCCGATCACAATGCTGTTACCTTCGTTAAACGGAACAATCAGTACATCTCTCATCGCCTGCTCCTTTCTTCGAAGCCAGTACTCTCGATAGCCTTGGAATAATAACTAGCGCGAATACAGTGTTCAGCAATGATGCGATGAAAAGATAAGGGACAAGCCCTTTATACATATTCGTTCCTAACAGAAAATAAAAAGGGAAAGGTGCCACAATGGAATTCCCTAAAAGAAATACGGTCCCGGCGAACCAATGTCTTCCTTTCCGATACAGAAACGAAAAAAGAGCACAGAGAAGCGCCATTTCGAGTGCAATTAAGTAATGAAAAGGTCCCATTACCATCCCTCCGGAAAGAGCCGATAAAAGGTGGCCAATTCCTCCAACAGCCGTTCCTGCCAGTGGGCCGAGAATAGCGGCTGCGAGAAGTGCCGGAAAAGAATCAAGTGCAATACTACCAACAGGTGAAGGAACCTTAATGAATCCCCCAATTACAGAAAGTGCGGAAAACAAGGAAATAAGGATTAATCGCCTAAGATTCTTGTTTGTCATCTTTCCTCTTCCCTCCTCTGAATACTTTGCCGCTTCTGCAATATTCTACATCCTTCACATGCATCCTGAAGTTAATGACTCTTGCCAAAGCAAAAAAGTAATCTGATAGACGATTAAGAAAATGCAAGGAAGTAAGAGGCATATCAGCGTCTTCTTTCATCAAGGATACAACAAGCCTTTCCGCTCTCCTTGTTACCGTTCTGGCAAGATGAATGGAAGCAGCTGCTGGCGTACCGCCTGGAAGGATAAACCGTTCCAATTCGGGAGCTTCTTCTATCAATGTATCAATTCTAGCTTCCAGTGCAGTCACAGCTTCTTTCCCTAGTTTAAGCGGTCTGCTTTTCGAAACATTGGCTAAGTCCCCGCCACAGTCAAAAAGCTCGTGCTGAATCTTTTCTAAATCCTTTAGGATATCGGGAAACAACTCAGGATTTAGCTGAGAAAGCGCTTGACCGACAAAACAGTTTACTTCATCTACCGTTCCATAGGCTTCTACTCTAATATTATCCTTATCAACACGTCCCCCAATGATGCTCGTTTTCCCTGTATCTCCTGTTCTTGTATATAATCTCATGATCATACCTCCTATTTAATCCTCTTGTTTAACCCGTACATAATGAGGTCCGTTCTCTCAGATTTCGCAACTGTTTCCTGATATACCCACCCTGCTGCGTCGCGCCAGTTTCTATCCTCTTTGGATGCAGGGACAATTCCTTTTGTTATATCGCTTGCAATGACTACTGCTTTTCTATTGTGATTACTTTTTTCCCACTCTAGTAGGGAGTGTAGATAGTTCTTCCATCGCTCTCTTGCATGATGCGGGTTAACCATGCTCCATTTTCTAAGCCATAACTCTATCCCAACTAATACAATAGCATCATGATTCAAAAAACCAGTCGAATCTAGTAATTTCTCTCCCTTATAGGCAGATACCCAGATACAATTTTCCTCTGTAAATTGATAAAAGGATTTCACCCATTGTCCTTTGCCGTTGAAACAGCCTCCTGTAACAAAATGCATCTTTCACCCCTCCTTAGCGCCGACCTGTTCCAAACCAATTCATACCCTTTGCCGTAAGGAATTAGCCAGTCCCAAAAATCCTTGCTCTCAGATGCATACTTAGAAAGCAGATAACGGATAACGCCCCCATGAGTAACAATGGCTGCGGAGCTTTTTTCTTCCTCTAAAATTCGCTCGATAGAATCACGCCAAGCGTTTTCGATTCTTGAAGTGAAGTCTTGAAAAGATTCACCGCCTGGTGGCTGATTTGAGTATGGGTTCGCAACCCAACTGCGATATTCCTGGAAGGATTTCAGTTCTTCATAAGTTTTGCATTCCCAATCTCCAAAGCTAAGCTCTCTGTATCCGCGACATTTTATCTTTCTTTGTTCTGGGAAGAGTTTTTCAGCTGTTTTCATACATCTTCCGAGATCGCTAGTGAAAATAAGATCGTATTCTTTTCCACAAAGGGACCATTCTGTGTCTATAAGCTGCGAATCCGTCCAACCAAGATAGGCTTGTCTCTTATTTGCTTCAGTCATCCCGTGACGGAATAATGCAATAACCACAGTGTCATCCATAAGATCAATTCGCTCCCCTCTACTGTCGCTCCAAGAACGTCACCTGTAATACCACCGAACCATTTCTTTACTTTCCTGTTTAAAAACAGAATCATTGCCAAACTTATGATAATAAAAGCGAGTGCTCCTGCCAAAAGATCCTGTGATAACATCAGGAAAGCAAAAAGTACTGCATAAAACGTATATATAACGAAAGTGTCATTTCCTGATGCTTTTTTAAACATCTCTCCAAGTCCGTCTTTTTTGGCAGAAGGAACCGTAATCATCAGCACCCCCATTACCATGCGGCTGCAAAGAGGGATAAATGCAATCAATATATAACTCTCTGGACGTATCATTGTAACGATTTCATAAATAAATAAAAACTTCGCTGCAAGGAGCACAATTACGGATAATACGCCAAATGCACCTGTACGTGGATCTTTCATGATTTCAAGCCGCTTTTCCCGATCACGGTAGGAGAAGAAAGCATCGCTGCAATCAATCCAGCCATCTAAGTGAATTCCTCCTGTCAGCAAAATCCACAACAGCCAAACAATAAAAGAAACAGCCAAGGATGATAAGAAACTATAAGATATCAGCGAATAGAGAAGACCGGAGAAAATCCCGCCAAGCAATAGACCAACAATCGGAAATAACTTCATTGCTTTATTTAAGGTAACACGATCCATCGGCAGCTCGAACGGAACAGGAATGCTTGTGAAAAATTGAATCCCAACGAGAAACCCTTTAAGCATCTTCACATCTGTAACTCCAATGCTCGATAATGCCTTTCAATCTTTCCCAATCCAAGTGTTCTTTCATACCTGCAGCCAAATCATTGTACCGCTGTTCTTTTTGTTCATTCCAAGGCTCCATTTGCTTTTCTTGTAGCCCTTTGTTTACTCGCAGGATATTCAGCCATGCTGTGCGCCATTGATCATTATGGAAAAGGTGGTGAAGATATGTGCCAATCACCCTGCCCCCATCACAGCAATAGCCTTCTTCCTTGCCGGATAGGATTAAAAATGGCGAGGAGTCTCCTTCACTGTATACTGTTTCTCCAAGGTGGATTTCATAACCATCCATAGCAATGTTTCCAAAACCGGCGGCATTATGAAGGTATCCCGTTGCACGCACCGTTTTCTTTTCCTTTGAGAAAGTAGTTTGGCAAGGTATGATTCCAAGTCCTTCTAAGATGGCGCCCGGTGTTCCAGTATCTGTACCGTCTGGATCCTTCAGCAACGTTCCTAGCATTTGATAGCCCCCGCAAATGCCTGTAATAAAGCCGCTCCGCTCATGAAATTTCTTCAACCAATCGCTAATCCCCGAATCATTTAAGAATATTAAATCGTTTAATGTGCTTTTCGTGCCAGGAAGGATGACAGCATCTGGTTCTCCCATTTCCTCTAATTTGCTTACCCAGCGGATAGAGACATCACTTTCTTGATAAAACGGTTCAAAGTCTGTGTAATTTGATATGTATGGAGGCTTGATAATGACGATTTCTATATGGTCACCATTGCTATTTTCCTTTGCAGGAGGAATGGAAAGGGAATCCTCCCCGTCAATTCCGTGTCCTTCCATGTAAGGCAATACGCCCAGCACCGGAATTCCTGTATTCTCTTCCAGCCAGTTGATGCCATCTTCGAAAAGAGACAGATCACCACGAAATTTGTTAATAATTAATCCTCTAACTCTTGATCGTTCCGTCTCTTCCAGCAGGGAAAGGGTACCGACGATACTTGCGAAAACCCCGCCTCGGTCGATATCTGCGACGAGAATGACAGGGACATCAGCCATTTCCGCTACCTTCATATTGACCAATTCACGGTCTTTTAAATTAATTTCTACAGGGCTTCCCGCACCTTCCATGACAATAACGTCATATTCCTCTGTAAGCCTTGCCAGTGCTTTCCCTATTACATCGATTCCCTTTTTATAAAAAGAATGGCGGTAACCTCTTCCAGAAAGCGTCTGAATTGCTTTTCCTAGAAAAACTACTTCAGACTGGCTATCAGACCGAGGCTTTAATAGAATGGGATTCATCCAAACTGTCGCTTCCGTTCTTGCTGCCTCTGCTTGGATTCCTTGTGCACGGCCAATCTCTTTCCCATCGACTGTCACATAGGAATTATTGGACATGTTCTGTGACTTAAATGGCGCTACTCGCACACCTTCATTAGATAAAGCCCGGCAAATCGCAGTAGCAATCAGGCTTTTCCCTACATCAGATCCTGTTCCAACAATCATAATCCCTTTCATTCCACTTCTTCTCCTTTCAGAAATAGCGGCATGCCAAATTCCACAAAATAAACTTGTTGAGCAATCCGCGCTAACTGTTGATGCAAACTACCAAGTGTTCTTGTATATTGAAGGACAAGGCGATTATCCAAAACCGGCTCATGAAAAATGTCATTGCTTACGATGACAAGCCCACCAACCTTGCTGGACAGATTTTTAATACTATTTGCTACCCTGGCTATCAGTTCCTTTTGAAATTCAGCGTCATCCCAATTCTTCTCTTGTTGAAAAAACGCTTCATTGACAAGCGTAGTGAGGCAATCAAGCAGGACAATATCCTTTTCCGTAAATGAGTATTGTAGTCGGTCAAGCCGATACTCTTCCCACGTTCTCCAATGAAATCCGCTTTTTCTTCTGGTTTCCTGGTGGTGCTCTATCCTCCGCTCCATCTCCAGGTCGGTTCGTTTTCCTGGTGCGATATAATGTAGTCTGCTTTCTTCCAACTGTAATGCGTGCCTTGTTGCAATTTTTTCAGCAAAGGAACTTTTTCCGCTCCTTACTCCACCTGTAACTAGAATCAAATTGTTCGATTCCACCATTTTTCTATCCTTTCCATCAGCTCTGTATTGTCCTCTTCTCTTTTAATAGCAAAACGCAGCCAACGTCCATCTAAGCCGGGAAAGTTCACAGTATGCCTCGGTACTAATCCTGCACCCATCAAATAATGAAATAAAGACTCCTTGTTTTCTTCAGAAGGGTCCCTTAAAAGATAGAAATTGATACTCGATGGTGAAAATATCAGGCCGTTTTTCTGATAGAAAGAGAAAAGGCGTTTCCGCTCAGCTGAAATATAATCAACTGTAAGCTGTACATGAGAGCTATTTTCCAGGCAAAGCATTCCAGCATGTTGTGCAATTGCATTGACACTCCAATGCGGCTGATAGGAAGCGATAGATTCTATTATTCTCGAATCTGCAAGGAGATAGCCGAGTCGAATCCCAGGAATTGCAAATATCTTAGTCATAGAACGAAGAAGGATGATATTCGGATTATTCTTCATTGCTGGAACAAGTGACTCATAAGCTTCCAGAAAATCGTAGAAAGCTTCATCAATAATAAAGAGGCAATTATTTCTCCTGCATTCTTCCATCAGTTGCATCACTAGTTCAGCTGAAAAATGCATACCAGTCGGATTATTGGGATTGCAAAGAAACAATGCGTCGTTATATCTTATTTTTTCCTTTAACCCTTCAATTTCTAGCCCCCATGGTTCTTGCTTCATAAAGTAATGCTCAACCTGACAAGAATTCGCACGGCAGGCAGCTTCATATTCCGAGAAAGCTGGTTGGACAATCACAGCTTTTTTTCCTGCAAGCAGCCTTCCAATCAATGAGATTAATTCAGCACCGCCATTTCCAACAAGAACTTGCCCTGGTTCCAAACCTTCTCTTTCAGCAATGAAGGTTTTTAATCTATTCGCCTTAGGGTCAGGGTATTCTAGAATGGAATCATAAAAGGATGACCAGTTTTCTTGCAATACAGCCGGTGGTCCAAGGGGATTAATATTCGCACTGAAATCTTTCATGACTACGGGAGGCTTCATCCCAACAGTTTCATATAGTGTTAACGGATTAGCTCCATGTGGCGGCAAGTTCAATCAGCAGTCCTCCTAACCATAAAATAATGACGAATATCGGTACCGTTCTCGAGACAATCCCGTTCGCTTTCAGGATATGCCCTTTTTCCATGATGAAAGTGGGGTCACCCATCGTCGCTCTGTCAGATTTGATTCCTTTATAATAATTGGTTCCGCCTAGGCGGATTCCAAGGAGAGAAGCAACAGCCGCTTCGCCCCAGCCGCTGTTTGGGCTTGGGTGTTTTTTTGCATCCCGAAGAACAATTCTCCATGCCTTCCGTCTTGTTCCTGTTACGGGCTTTGAAGACAGCATCATGGCAAGTGCTGTCATTCTGCTTGGAATGAAGTTAACAACATCATCGAGCTTTGCAGACGCCCAGCCAAATTCAGCGTATTTTTGATTTTTGTAGCCAACCATCGAGTCACAAGTATTGATTGCCCTGTATACCATTGCAAGTGGTGCTCCACCGAGCAATGCCCAAAACAATGGTGCGGTAATTCCATCGCTTGTATTCTCCGCAATCGTCTCGATGGTACCTCTGACAATTTCCGATTCTTGAAGCTGATCGGTATCACGGCCAACGATATAAGAAAGCTTTTTTCGTGCATTTTCAACATCGCCGCATGCCATAGGCTTATAAACCTCTAATGAAGAAATTTTCAGGCTTTTCTGGGCAATGGCTGTTGTGATAAAAAGACTTTCCACCATGATGCCCGCAACGAGATGGAAAGAGTAGCTGATAGTAATGATGAAATAAGAGATTCCCCAGACTACAACAAGGACAACAAATAACATGATGATACCTTTTTGCTTTTTAAAGGTTCCTTTATTCAGCAGGTTATCGAGCTTTATAATAAGGGAACCCATCCATTTGACAGGATGGGGAAGATTGGGCGGATCGCCAATAATAGAATCGAGGATGACAGCGATTGTCAAGGCAATCAAATGATGGAGTATCATCGGTTATGCCTCCTTCTGCTTTTTCTGATTGCTGCCGATGTCATTTCATACACTCCTTGTCCAATTACTCTACCTAGAGGAGCAATAGGACCTGCATATTGTAAAAATTCACCCTGTTGGGTTGCCGCGACCATGATGCTGTCAGTCGAAGTCCCCGTGGCAATCGTCCCTGTAATTTGATCGATTACATCTAAATCTGCCATTGCTTTTGACTTTGCTTCTGTTGCCGTCATAATGGTTTGGATAAAGGCTTCATCTGACAGCGTACCATTAACAAATATCCATATATTGATCGTACCCGGTTTCATTTCCCCAGAATGGCAGTAACTCCTTGCTGCATCGACACTATTGCCAACCCCCGCTGTAACAACAATCAGCACGGAAAAACCATCATTTTCATAAAAACAGTGACATTCATCTTCCAAAATGACTGCAGTCATCATCCCGATTGTTTCGGATACTTCCAAACCAGAGGAACGTATGTAATCTTTCATATCATTCTTATGATCCATACAAGCATAATTTTTATCAACATGTCTGTTTAAAAAATTTTTGAACCAGCCGTTTCCCGCACCAATAACTCCAGATGCCAGAGTTTTCAATGGGAATGGGGACTTAACAAGAATATGATTTCGTGCAATTTGCAGCATATTGGTTTCTATTACACCTTGAGCTGCATGCCGCTTATCGGGGACCAAAGCTAGCTGCGGAGCCGGCACTGCAGGGTGAGACTGCTTTTTCACGTGCGTCTGATAGACGGAAGAAATGACTTCCTCCTTCAGCACCTCATTCGGCAAACCAATCATTCTTACTTTTCCTTGTTCGAGGAGTAAGAGACGATCACAATATAATCCAGCTAAATTCAAATCATGAAAGATAGATATAACCGTCAATCCCTGCTCTTTCGTCCAGTGCTTCAAAGAATCAAGAAGACTGATTTGAAACGATAAATCCAAATGGTTGGTTGGCTCATCCAAAAGGAGAAATTCTGCCTTCTGGGCAAGTGCTTGGGCAAGGAAAACGCGCTGCTGCTCTCCCCCTGAAAGGCTATGGATGGACTGATTTCGGAAGCGCTGTACTCCCGTCTTTTCCATTACTTTTTCTATATATTCTTTCTCTTCTGCTGAAATCTGGGGAAACAAACCTCTTTGATGGGCATAACGACCAAGCGTCACTATTTCCCTCACAGTGTAAGAAAAATTTTGGGAAGAAAGCTGCGGTAGGATGGCAACTGTTCTTGCCAATTCCTTCGGCGAATAATCCTTAATGGATTTTTCATTGTAACGCACTTCACCTGCTGAAAAAGGAAGGACACCTGTCAACATTTTCAGCAAAGTGGTTTTCCCACTGCCATTTGGCCCTAATATGCCGAAGAACTCCCCTTTTTGGACCTTGAACGAAATGTTCTCCACAACATTACCACTCGTGTAACCGCCGGCCAGCCTATCTACTTTAAGCATGCTTCATTCCTCTTCTTTCTCTTTGTTTTTTCATCAGAATAGCAGCAAAGACTGGTGCACCAACAACGCTTGTGATCACACCAATTGGCAGTTCTACCGGGGAAGCTACCATCCTCGCAGCCAAATCAGCGAGTATAAGGAAGCCGCCTCCTGTTAGGATGGAAAGCGGAAGAAGGTGTTTATGATCTGGTCCCCAAAGCATTCTAGTTAAATGCGGGATAACTAGTCCAACAAAACCAATTGTGCCCGACACCGAAACAGCGGCTCCTGTCAAAATAGATCCGCCAATAAGGATGACTAGCTTCCTGCTTCTAGTATTGACGCCAAGATGGTGTGCCCTTTCTTCTCCTAAAGACAATGCATTTAATTCTCTTCCATTTAAGAGCAGCAACAGTGATCCAAACAGAAAAAACGGCAATAAGAGACTGATATAATTCCACCCTCTCATCGAAACGCTGCCCATAAGCCATCCGATAATCGCTCTGAGTTCATCGCCCGTCAGCGCTATGAATAGAGAAATGACCGCTCCAAGAAAAGAACTAAAGATAATTCCGGTAAGGATGATAGATTCTACTTTCATAGCGGGATCAACAGCCCTGACAAACAGGAGCACTAACATAATGGTGATAAAAGCAAAAACTACACCCATGACTGGAAGCGTGAATCCGCCCGCCCTAGGTATGCTAATACCGAAGAATAGCGTAAGGACAGCACCAACCGATGCTCCTGATGAAACACCAAGCGTATATGGGTCGGCAAGTGGGTTGCGCAATAATCCTTGGAATGCTGCGCCGGCAATGGCAAGACTTGCACCAACAAGGCCTGCCAAGATTACTCTTGGCAGCCTTATATTCATGATGATGTTCGCGTTCATGCTATATGCAGTTGTGTCTACAGGGAGATGAAGAACTTCCCTGCCAATAATGAAAAGGATATCACTTATCGGAATCGAGACAGTACCAATTGATAATGCGAAGAGCATCGAAGCGACGAGAAATATTACAGCGAGGAAGTAGGGACCAGCTCCATTACTTAAAAACTTCAGGGTAAACCGCTTTCGCAAGCTCCTCTACTCCTTCAACAAGTCTTGGACCGGGACGAGCCACTTTGTCCGAATGGACATCCGCTACAGCCTTATTCTTAACAGCATTTATATCCTGCCATCCTGAACGGCTTGTCACGTTCTTGATGGGATCGGATGTATCATATCCATATGTTGTGATAATCGTATCTGGATTGCTTTCTATTACTGCTTCAGGATCTATTTTCGGCCACCCATTCGCTTCTACCGCATTTTTAGCCTGTATTAATCCAAGCATGTCATCAATGAAAGTTTTCTTGCCCGCAGCAACAATATTCGGCGCCGGTGAAACTTCGATGAATACCTTTTTGACTTCACTTTTATCAATAGATTGTGCCTTTTTCTCTATTTCTTGAAGTCTATCTTTCATATCAGCAGTGATTTTCTTTGCCTTATTGTATGTACCCGTTGCTTTCCCAATCATTTCGATGGATTCATATACTGTATCGAAGTTTTCCGCTTCATTGACAATCAAAACAGTTATACCCGCATCGCGCAGCTGGTTGAGCCCTTCTTTTGCATTATGTGCTCCTGAAGCATGTGCAAGGACAAGATCTGGTTTTAAAGAGACAATCTTTTCTACATTAAAATCCCTTTCGCCTATCTTTGTTTTTTTCTTTACTTCTTCAGGATAATTATCAAAGTTGGAAACCCCTACAATCTGTTTATTCAATCCAAGGGAAAAAGCTATTTCGGTATTGCTTGGAATCAGGGACACTATTTTTTGAGGCTTAGACTCTATCGTTACTTTTTTATTAACCCCATCTACAATCGTAACTGGAAAAGATTCATTGCCTTTTGCTTGCTTGTTTTCTTTCTCGCCAGCGCTGTTGCCGCTGCAGCCGGATATTATGAATACCGTAATGAATAGCATTGTAATCAATAGTGGATAGAATTTTTTCACCTGTTGTTCCTCCTAGTATGTTGTAAAAACTATTGAAAAAAGTAAAAACACCTCCTGCATTATGGAGATGTTTGTATTGGAATGCACAAAAATTGCAAGCCTTCCAAACACCCCCTATCCTCGTAGGTTGTTGTGCACTAAGAACTGGCAGGTCTCCTGGCTCAAGGTCATTGCTTCTGGCGCCTTCCCATACATTATGTACAGTGGCGTTTTGCCTAAGCTACCTTTTACAGTGGCGGGACCGCATTGGAATTGCACCAACTTCCCTTTTCAGCCTATGAGATTATTCATAGACACCTGTTCTTTTGATATGGAGTTTTCCACTCACTCCATTATTATACACGAAGGATTTTCGTTAATGGCTAGTTTTTTATCGAATACTCAACCTTTAGACAACCTTCTAGTAAATAGAGGAAGTAATGACATGACACTAAAAAGCAGTCTGATAAGGAAAAGTACCGCTTCTTTGCGGCACTTTTATTGCTTATCCTTTTCATACGCTATAAGGATGATTTCCTTTTCTCCTTCTTCTTGTAGCCTAGATTCAAGCGATTGCACCCTGTCTAATGCTTGTTGTGATAGTCGGGCTGTCCGATATTCCTCTTGGTTTCTCAATTATATCACCACCTTTCATAATTATTGCCAAGAATTACACTGCTCTATACACAATAAACAAAACAGCCTGAGAGTTTGTCACAGGCTGTTTTCGAAAACTTTATTTAACTGGAGGGACATCTTTTCGTACGACGTCAAATAAACCGGAGCCAATAATGTCAAGGGCAGATTGCATCCTTTCAGGGGAAACATTATCGGCAATTGTATCCTGCGGTGTATGGTAGACTTTCTCAATATGATAGACAAGAGGCTCCCAACTATCAACACCCATCCAGATGAATAGCGCTGCAGGTATTCCTGCCCGATGAAATGGAACATGGTCACTAGACCCGAACGTTCCAGGAAGGATGTCAGAATTTCCAAGCCTTGCACCTGCTGACATCGTGGATTCCGTAACAGTATTCCTGCTGCCATCCACTGTCATGGCATAAAGATTTTTTGCCTTATCGTAATTTGTTGCTACCATATCTGGTACAAACACAGCTTCAATATTCTTCTTTTCTTCCTTGCTAAGCTGATCCACATAATGTGTAGAACCAAGCAAACCACGTTCCTCGGAACCAAAGGAAATAAACTTCAAGTCTTTATCCGTATTGTATCCTTTATACACCCTTGCGAGCTCCAACATTAATCCTATACCGGAGGCATTGTCGTTTGCGCCTGGAGCACCAACAACACTATCATGGTGAGCACCAAGAATGACTTCTTTCGTTTCATGAGATTTGGTTTTTGCTTGTTTCGTAGCAATCACGTTCACGGATTGTAAGTTAGAATAATGTTTGGCAGTCAGAGCAACTTCCTTATTTCCTTTTGCTATTTCCTCCTTCAGCCATTGACCGTGAATATAGGAAGCACCATAGACAGGAATTCCAACCTTCTGAGAAAGATTCGGATTGAAGGCTTGTCCGTAATTCCCTCTCCCTCCAATAAGACTTTGCAAGATAACACCCTTGGCACCAGCTTCTTCTGCCAACTTCACTTGTGCACGGTAGTCCGAAACTGTTGCTCCTCTTGGCATCAATACTATTTTTCCTGCAGCATTACTAAAATCTTTTGCATTTTTTCCTTCAGGTACAAAGATAATTTCCCCTTTTACACTCTTCTCACTGATGGACCCGTTTGGAGCTGCTCCCATCTCCCATACCTTTCCGTCCGCCAATCTTACATTCGCAATGAATTGATCTGCAACAGGGAAGTATTGATATTCGACGTCATATCCGTAACTTTTAAGAGTCTTGGCAACATAAGCAGCAGCATTATGTTCTCCATCCAATCCCCCTGGCCTTGTACCAATGATTTCAGATAAATACTTAACATGTCCAATTGCCCTTTCAGCTTCTACCCTAGCGACAATTTTCCGGTCTTGTGAACTCTCAGATTTTCCGGTATCCACTTTTTCCGCTGCATAACCAGCAGATCCAAATGCCAATGACGCTGCCAAAAGTGAAGCAATTACTTTGGAAGTTGTTTTCAACTCAAATCACCCATCCTTTACTAGATTAGTATCATTAACGTGAAGTTATGTATGTTTCTATCAAAAGTGTTCACGTTAAAGAGAATTATAGTAAATCCCTTTGTTCTGAGAAAGGATATTTTATACTAATATTTAAAACATTTTAAATACATAAACTAGGGATAAACTCACACCTTCATACTATCCTGTCGTTATAGTGTTAGAAGCTGCAAAAGAAAATAGGAAAGCTGCAATTATTGAAGAGCAGGGAAATACACTTATTCGGCAGTTTACAGCTTGCAGAATTTTTATGTTGATGTTTAACCTGTTTCAATAAAATTTATTTCATAATGCAATGAATATTGGACATCATATTACATGTGTGCTTACAAAAAACGAGGAGGATACCGATGGACAACACACATTATCTTGCACCACATGAAACCTATGAACTGCATGAACTTTTGACTTTTAAAAACGTTTGTTTGACGAAGGCTACTATGATGGGCGGCATTGCAAAGGATCCTGAGCTAAAAAGTATTTTGCAGGAAGATGTTAGCATGACGCGTGACCAATTGCAACGCATCCAAGAATTCATGACGAACAGGGGAGAGAATCAATGAATGAAAACATGCAGAATTCCAGCGGAATGGGTGCTATGACTGATCAGGTAATTGCAACGGATTTTTTACTTTCGGCAAAAACAGGTGTCAAAAACCTTGCAGTTGCTGTAACGGAAGCTTCCACTCCTGAAGTAAGAGAGGCATTGAAACAGTATTTGAATGATGCTGTGGAGACGCATGAAAGAATTTCAAACTATATGGTGGAGAAAGGCTATTATCATCCTGATAATTTAAAGGAACAGTTAAATGTTGACTTACAAGCAGCTCGGACTGCAATGAACCTGCACCAACAATAATAAAGAAGAAGCTGCAACGGTTGCAGCTTCTTCTTTATTATAGATCTGTTCGCTTTCCTGGCTCGGCTTTTCCATTCGTTTCATTCCCCGTACTTGCAGTATAACCAACCCGATAGTGAAAATCCTTTCTTTTCCGAAGCGCTTTTGGCATTTTATACTGCTCTCCATTTGTTTGAAATTCTCCACCATGAGACATATATTTTCCTCCTCTAGCAAGTCATACTCATCAATGGGAAGCGCGGGTGAAATAAGCAAGCATTAATTATTTTGCAAACTTAATGCACTGGAACCGTAGAATACTTCTTGAAGAAAGCATTTCTATTATTCCCTGTCTGAGACAACGCATCATAAAAAATCTTTCATTATTGGCTTACTTGTAGTCTTTTCTTTTCACAGGGATATCATGACCATTTGCATCATCTATCACTGGCCTGATTTCTCCCTCTGTATAAGCATCGCTAACCTGTTCATGTGTTACTTTTAGTCCCTTTGAAAATGTTCCTTTTTCATCGCCAGCTTCTCCGTTATAACACTGCCCTGCCATTTTAAGGTTCTCTTGTCCTTGTATGTCTTTTGCCAAGATGAACACCTCCCTGCTATTTGGATTTATTCAGCCTGATAAGAATTGGCCCAGCATGTACAGAAAGCAAATTCTCCGGAAAGCCGACAAGCCTGTTCACAATTTCATCGCCACTAAAATACCTGGATTTTCCTGCAGGATTTCACCTCCTGCTTCATTTATTTTTCCCTCCATATAGTTTGTTTATGAACTTTGTTGTTAATTTCTATGGTATGATTTTTTATAACACGAATTTGGAGGAAGAATATATGGATGTCCATAAAGCACTAGCACAGCATGCCAAGAAGCAAAATGAAAAATACAACCGATTTCTTGAACTAGATCAAATGAGGGAAAAATATATCAGTGAAGCAGTCTCTCTTTGTAAGGATGGAAAATTATTCAGCACTGATAATATAAACAGGGTTACAGCCGAAATAAATAATATTGGTCTACGTTTTACACCAGAAAGGAAGTTTGTAACGAAAGAAATGGTGGAAGAGTACACAGCTAGATTGCTCTAGAACAGAAAAAGACCCGTCCGTAGCGGGTCTTTTTCAATATTCTTAGGAATCAGCGTCTTCAACCTTACACTTTTATTAAAATGAGGATAATGTTGGTTTAAAGGGCGATTCCTTTTTCCCTTTTGTGACCTTGATGAAATTTTTTACCTGAAAGAAAATGATAAATGGCAGTACCGCAGAAGAGGATATAAGCTGCACCAATAAGATATAGCTGTCTAAAGCTGATGATCGATGCTGCTGCACCGACAAGGTAGGAACCTAAGCCTATTCCAATATCGAAAATGGATAAGAATGTAGCCGTAGCCATCGCCTTTCGTTTTGGCGGGGCAGATTGAATGGCAATTGTTTGGTAAGTTGGAAAAAGGGTCCCCCATCCTAATCCCGCAAAAGCTGCAGCAAGAAGGAAGAGAATGATGGAATCTGCCATCCCAAGCAATACCATGCCGATTGAAAAAAGCAAAATAGCTGGATAAACAATTACATTTTGGCCATACAAATCATAACATTTTCCCGTAAAAGGACGGGATATCAACAATACAACTGCATAGACAACAAAAAAGTAACTCGAAATGCTGCCAAGTCCAAGTTCCCCCGCGTAAACAGATACGAAAGACAGTATGGACGAATAAGCCAGTGCAAAGAGGCTTCCGGTAATAGCTATAGGAACAGCTGAAGTCTCAAATAAATCTTTCCAAGAAAAAGTAGTTGAAACGTATTCAATTCTGTCTTGTTTTTTCTTGGATTTGATTAGAAGACCAGTAAACAAACAAGCGAGTGCAGAAATTGATGCTAAATCAAGCATTGTACTGACATCCCATTCCTGCATAGCAGTAAGTCCAAGGAATGGGCCAATAACCATTGCGAGTGTGGATGAAAGAACGAAATAGCCCATGCCCTCTCCCCTTCTTGAGTCAGGTATAATGTCAGCAACGATTGAACCGGTGCAAGTGGTAGCCATTCCGAATCCTATTCCATGCAAAAAGCGAACCGCCAACAATGCGGAGATGCTTGAAACAACGAAATATAGTAGTGTTGCTCCAAGAAATAGAAGCAAAGATAAAATAAGGATCTTGCGGTTTCCATATCCTTCAATCCAGCGCCCTGCGAAAGGTCTAATTAAGATGGCCGAAAAAAGAAAAATCGTCGTCATCAACCCTGCTTCCGACTTATTGCCTGCAAGATCATTAACGACGTATATGGGAAGCGTAACAAGTAGAAAATAAAATGTCATGAACAGAAAGAAATTAGTACCTGAAACACTGATAAAATTCCCGGTCCATAATTTAGGCTGACTTTTCATAAAGCTCATCTCCTCTATACTAAATAATGCGCTTAGCCAGGAAGTATTTCGTGACCCTAAGAAATCCAATAGAGAAGAGTATAGCATAAAATCTTCAGTGAAGTAAGGAAATTAACTTGAAATTAACATAAAAGAAAAAAAGCTGCCAAAAGCAGCGCTTCTGGACAGCCTTCCTTTTCCATTTGTATTCTCAAAGCTCTCCTAAAACGCTATAAGGCTTAAGCAAGGAGATCTTGATACTCTTGTCGCCTTCTTAAGTATTCGTCAGCATAGGAACATACTGGGTTAATCTTTTTTCCGGTTTCTCTTGCATATTCTGCTGCTTCCTTCACAAGTAGTCCTGCGTAACCTTTTCCCCTCTCATTTTCCTCAACAATCGTATGGGTAATCGTCATAGTATTTTTATCCTCTTCATACTGAATATATCCTACTTTATCCCCATCTTCCTTTATGATGATAAATTCATTATTTTCTTTTTTTATCTTTGCCAATGAAATCCCTCCCATTAAGGTGTACTATCTTTATTCCCTTTACGTTTATATCTTAATCGCAACTGAGGTAAGTTCAAAAAAAAATACAGCATCATTAGATGCTGCACCACTATTTTTCCGTCTTCTCTTCTACCTTCACTATTCCACGTCCGGCATTACCTTTTTCAAAGTAGCAGATTACTTTATCATTTTTCTCAATATTATTACCGGGTATAATAACATTGCCGTTAAAAGAGATACCTGTTCCATCATTTGCTTTTCCTAGGTAGGTTGTCCCTTCAATTTTTGAAATGGTATATTCTTTTGTAATATATTTTGTTGATCCATCTTTCTCTTCCTCTACAGGTATACCGACTGCTGGCTTAGAACCATTGTACTCAACGAGCAAGAATAAAACTCCAAGCAGAGAGAGAAGGATGATCAGTCTTTTCACCATTGCAATCCCTCCAAATTACTATTGTAAGCAAAAAGAACAGAAAGCGCATCCTTCCATTCTCCCCGGTCACAAGACCTAAAACGGAGGTAAAAGAGAGGGATAAAACGAAATATAAGAGAATTATTGCACAAGAAACTTATCTTCCTTCTTCTAAAACTCTATCACTTTTTCAAGCTTTTCGACAAACACGACGCATTTATGGTCGTCGATAAAATAAATGTACATTTTTTGGCCTTTCTCCTGAAGAAGCTTCTTGAAACGAATAGTTCCTTCAATTTGAAAGTCTTTAGCAAGATTAACGAGCTTTTCCATGATTTGTTCCTTAGATGGTTCGTACACGGAAGCAATTTGGGTTGGTATTGCATCAAAACCAGGAATCTTAAAAGTTATTAGAATAACAGTATCCAAATTATTCAGCTCCTTAATTATAGAAGCTATTCGACGTTATTAGCTTTTTTCCTGCTAATCTGGCACTTCGATTTTTACTAGCCCGTCTACACGGCTACTATCTGAAAAAAAGCAATTACTGTATCGTCTACCTTCAGTCTTACTCCTTCTTCAAGATGCTCTTTTTTTATCACAATCCCCTTCCCATTACGTGACTTTGCATAATATCTGTTTGCACGTACCTCTGTAACTGTAAATTCCACTTTTATATATTTTTCTCTGGTACTGCTTGACGCCTTTTCTGCTTTTCCAAGCGAAATAGCTAACCAAGAAACTAGGCCAAGCATCATGAGCAGCAAAACTAGAATTACCCATCTCAAGGAATCATTCCCCCATTTAAATAAAGTCAACTGCATTATATGCATAGACCCTATTTAAATGACGGGGCTTTTTTCAAAAAACAGCCCCTGCAAAAAGGACTGCTTTTCAGTAATTTTATTCTTCTTCCACCATTTCCGCGAATGCTCTCGACACTTTATTAAACTCTTCCTCCGACTCTATTGCTGCAAGATCATTCTCTTCATCCATTTTCAGAAAAAAAACGTCTATATCTTGATCATCAGCTTGGAGTAAATCTTCCACAAAGCTTACCGCCGCATAGTCCGTCCCATCGATTGATAAGACTGCTAAAACCTCTACTTCCTGATCCTCATTATGGTCATCACTGACTGTAAATATTTCTCCTGCTTCTAGCTTTTCCATTTTGGTACCTCCCATTAATTGAATATATACATGATTCCCCAATAACTGAGGAATCATGCCGTATATTGATAAAAAATAAGAGCAGCTTTACTGATTAAATATTTTATGCTTCATTTTCCTTAACCTGATGGTTATCACCATTTTTAATAAATACGGATTCATTAACATTTTATTGATTGCCTTACCCAATTTTCGATCCCTAATCCACCTATCTGTTTCATAATAGTCAGCAATCCGTGTAAACGCAGCCTTGCGTTCTTCCAAAGCATTTTTCACATCTACATTCAACTCATCATTATATTTACCGATTATTTCCTGTGCGGAATCAGCGCATTGTTTTGCCAGAGCAGCCATATGGGTTACCAAAGATCCTTCTCTCGTCAAATAATAATAAAAACCTTGTGGCATAAGCCATGCCTGTCCGCCTTTCAGCAATATCTCCAAATAAAAAATAAAGTCTTCTCCGTACTTCACATTTTCCTCGTATTGTAAGTGATACTGCAGCAGTATTTCCTTTTTAAAAACGGCTTTCAAAATACCGAGATCCCATGTAATGAACTTTTCCGTTGTTACTTTTGTCGGTTCATTGATAGACAAGTTTTTAAATTCATAATAAGTCTGCCAAGGAGCCTCCTCGGCCTCCCGGATATAAAGCAGATTATCGAAGACAATATCCGCATTCTTACATTCAAGAAAATCTAGCATCTCTTTCAATCTTTCAGGTGCCCACCAGTCATCGCTGTCCAGAATTGCAATATACTCTCCCACTGATAAGCTGATGGCCCTGTTTCTCGAAAAGGATGGCCCTTTATTCTCTTCATTGATAAATGCTTTAATTCGTGAATCCTGATATCCTTTAATAATCTCCATTGTATTGTCGGTCGAACAGTCGTCAACAATAATTACTTCAAAATTCTCATAAGTTTGTTTTAGAATCGAATCAATGCACTTTTTTATGTATTTGCTCGTATTATATGCAGCAATAATTATTGAAACCTTTACAGTCATCTCTTCCTCCTAATTCATACATCAATAGAAAAACTTGTTTTATACAGAATACAATACTTGAAAAATATTGGAAAGTAATTTACATCATATTTAGACATTATTAACAACCATTTTACAAAAGAATGAAATAGGGTCCGTTTCTCTCGGACCCCACAGAAACATTTATTGATAACAAATTTAATAGAAGCAACTGCATCCAACGATTATCAAGAGGATGAAAAGGACAACAATTAAAGCGAATCCGCCTCCAAAACCTGCGCCGTAGCCTCCATAGCCATAACCATAGCCGAAGCAACCCATTCCGAGCACCACCTTTCAAAGTCAGGTTACTAATACAATATGTTTTACCTGCAAATATGTATGGGCAAAAGCGGAAAAGAAGATATTTTAGGCATAAAAAGAATCCGGCCTTTGGCCGGATTCTCTTACTTTCCAATAAACATCTGGGTCCAATGGTTACCCGAAGACTCGTATCCAACACCGATATGGGTAAAATTACGGTTCATAATATTTTGTCGATGGCCTTCGCTGTTCATCCAGGCATTTACAACTTCCTGCGGTGACTGTTGACCTTGTGCAATGTTCTCCCCAGCTGTTGTATAGGAAATTCCTTGGTCCCTCATCATATCAAAGGGAGAACCGTAGGTCGGACTTGTATGGGAGAAATAACCTTTTTGTTGCATATCAACAGACTTCAGTTGAGCTACTTTACTCAATGCTTGCTCTTCCTTCAATGGAGGAAGACCGCTTTTAGATCTCTGTTCATTCGTCAAATCAATAACCTGGCGGACGAACTGGCTATTATTTCCGGGCTGCGCATTTTTTCCTGCATCTGATTTTGGCGGAACAGGAGCATTTTGGTTACCAAGATTAGGTGTTGGAGATGTTCCCCTTGTAAAATCTTCAGGCGGAGGTGCTTGCCCTGCTGTGCCAGTATTTTCTCCAGGCTGACATGGAACAAATTGGTACTTTGCCTCTTGAATTAATACTGCTTTTGTTTGCGGATAACTATCACTGCCTTTTGACGTGTGGTAGCTGGAAATTGAATCGTTTAAATCCATATCATTTTTCTTTTTTCTATCATCAAAAAGATTATCATCACGATTCTTGTTATCCCCATTGTCATTATAATCGCGTGTGAGTGGACCGTTATGATCTATTCCTTCATCTTTGCCATCCCCTGGATTTTCCCGACCAAGAATATTTAACCTGTTATCACGCTCATCCGCGGCATTATTGTTCATTCCACAAGCGGAAGTTCCTAAAAGTACCCCAGCCAATAGCATTGTTCCGGCCGTTTTTTTGAACATTTTGCATTCCTCCTTAAAAAAATCTTATAACAGGAATAGCTTTTCACCGGCCGGTTAGAAATATTGATGGTAATTATCTCAAATCAACTTATGTCTGTAAAAATGGCAGCACTTGCTCTTTATTATTGTGAAATGCATCATATCCATGTTCTACCATATTCTTCAGGAAGACTGGTTCATCGAAGGGTACTTCTCTCCCTAAGTCGTGATTAATCCGTAAGTATCTTTCCCCTAGCATCAATTGACATTGATGAGAAACCGCTTCAGATGATAAATCAAGTGCAAGATCCAACAGTTTCGGTACAGGTTTCATGACGGGTAGAGGCATAGGAAGCCATGATCGTATTCCCCAACTGCCATCCTTGTCATTGGAAAAGTCAATGCATTGTCTGCCTGTTCCTAACGAAAGGATGTTGATATTTTCCACCTTTTCACTAAAACTGTGTATTGCTTCAGTTAGTCCAACAAGAGAAGGATTATTCGCCCAAAGTCCACCATCTGCAGTCATATATTTCCCTTCAAGATGATTTGGGGGGAAATATAACGGAGCAGCACAAGACGATAGAACGGCATCCCATAACTCAAGCTCATGATATTGCTCTATCTCGTCCACTTTACATGACTTAATTACGATAGGATTACCATGTGTTAAATCAACAGCAGGCAAAAGCAGCGGCATTTGAACATCTTTTAGCAACATGTTCCCAAAAGATTTCTTTAGCAGCCTTCTAAGAAACCGATCATTATATACACTTCTGAATATACCCCAATATGCTTGGGCAGTGAAAATTTTTTTGCCGAAGACTATATAATTTTCCAGTAGTGTCTTCATAGGTATTCCAACAGCTATCGATGCTGCAATAATGGCCCCGGTGCTTGTACCTGCAATCATATCGAAGTAATGTGAGGCTGGTTCCTTTTTTTCTTCTTCTAATTGAGCTAAAAAAGAGATTGGAAGTGCTCCCCTGATACCACCACCATCTATGCAAAGAATCCTCATTTCTCACCTTCCAAAAATTATTAGAATACCGACTCACTCACTTTATTAATCCTTCTTTTTCTAAATACTCTTTTGCAACCTCGACAGGCCGCTTTCCTTCCACATTTACACGATAATTCATTGCTCTCATTTCTCTGTCTGAGATTTTACCCGAAAGCTTTTCCAAGGCAGGCTTAATTTCTGGATATTTCTCTAAGGTTTCCTTTCTTAAAAGCGGCGCCCCCTGATACGGTGGAAACAATCCTTTATCGTCTTCAAGAGAGGTCAAATGATATTCTTCTAACTCACTGTCGGTCGAGTATGCATCTACAACGTTAATATCTCCGGATTTTATTGCGGGATATCGAAGCTTTGGCTCCATTGTCGTAACACTCAAAAAGTCAATTCCATAAAGCTTTCGTATCCCTTGATAGCCATCTTGCCGATCATTAAATTCTAAGGTGAATCCCGGTTTCATGATCTTTTGTATTTTTTTCAAGTCAGAAATAGTCTTCAATCCATAACGCTTAGCCATTGAATCCGGGACTGCAAGTGTATATGTGTTGTTGTACTGCATTGGTTCGAGAAGCTCCATCTTATATTTCTCCGCCATTCCCTTACGAGCTTGAAGGTACACCTCTTGAGAATTTGTGCTAATAGCGTTTGTCTTTAAAAATTCGTTAATGGCCGTACCAGTAAATTCTGGATAAATATCTATCTCTCCTGTTTTTAACGCATTAAAAATAAAAGAGGTTTTTCCTAGACCCGGTTTCAATTCCACCTCTATTTCTGTTTCCCCTTCAATCAAAAATTGATACATATTAATCAATATTTCTGGTTCTGACCCGAGTTTGCCAGCTATCACAATCTTTTCTTCCTTCTTTATGGTTATATATGGAAGTACGAGCATAAGCATTGAGACGGAGAAAAGTATACTTGAAATGTACATCACTCTTCTAAACGGAAACTTTTCAAGCTTCCGTAACATAACATCGAAGAAAATAGCTAGCGCAGCTGCAGGAACGGCACCGAGTATAATAAGGTTTGCATCATTGCGATCAAGCCCAAGAAGGATGATATCACCAAGCCCTCCCGCGCCTATTAAAGCGGCAAGCGTCGCTGTACCAATAATCAACACCGTCGCCGTCCTAATTCCTGCCATGATAACAGGCATGGCTAGCGGTAACTCAACCTTCATCAGTCTGCGCATACTGTTCATTCCTAGAGCAGTAGCGGCTTCAATTAGAGATGGGTCAATTCCATTTATCCCAGTATAAGTATTTCTTAATATCGGAAGAAGACTGTAAACTACAAGAGCGATGATTGCAGGCACCCTGCCAATACCCAACAACGGAATCAACAGACCAAGGAGCGCAAGCGAGGGTATTGTCTGGAGAATCGAAGTCATTCCAATAATAGGCTCTGCCAGTCTTTTATTTTTTGTCAAAATGATTCCCAGAGGTATTGCAATTGCAAGGGAGAGAATGAGAGCAGTAAAAGATATTTGCATGTGCTCGATAAGGGCTTTGATTAGCTCGAACTTTCTAGCCGAGAAAGAATTAGCAATTCCAGTCATGAGACTCCCGCTCCTTTTTTAGGAAGTCAACTGCATACTCTAATAGGTTATCTCTTTTCAAAACACCGATAAATTCCCCATCCTTAATCATTCTCACAGCATCTACCTGTTGGAGACAGGATAAGATTTTAGCCGTTCCATCTTCCACACGAACGCTTTTCATTCCTATATATTCATGGTTTCTGTCTGTATGGTTATTCAACAGTGAGAGTCCGTCTAAATGTTTACCCAGCGTCACCATTTCACCAATGAACTCTTTAATAAAAGGTTCTGCCGGAGAGTAAAGCAATTCATCTGGCCTTCCAACTTGGACGATGGCTCCTTCCTTCATCACACATATCCTGTCACCTAGCTTGAAAGCTTCTTTAATATCATGTGTTACAAACACAATAGTCTTCTTAATTTCCCTCTGTAGCTGCAACAGATCATCCTGCAGCTTCTCCCTGCTGATTGGATCTAAGGCGCTGAAAGGCTCATCCATCAGAAGTATATCGGGCTCAGCTGCCAACGCCCTCACTACCCCAACTCTTTGCTGTTGTCCCCCTGATAGCTCCTGTGGTTTTTTTTGCCGATATATACTTGGATCGAGCCCTACCATCATAAGGAGCTCATCAATCCTGACGTCGATTCTCTCTTTTTTCCACTTTCTCAGTTCTGGGACTACCGCGATATTCTCTTCAACTGACATATGTGGAAATAAGGCAATTTGCTGAAGTACATAGCCAATGCGCCAGCGCAACTCATCGATTTTATACTCACTCAACGTTTTCCCATTGATTGTGATGCTACCCTCACTTTGCTCAACAAGCCGGTTTATCATTTTAAGGGTTGTTGTCTTTCCAGAACCACTTGGTCCTACAAGGACAAAAAATTCCCCTTTTTTGATTTCTAGATCCATCGGTCTGATTGCAAACGTTCCATCCGCAAATCTTTTTGTTACATTTTTAAAAATAATAATTTTTCAGCCCTCTTTTCTTGATTATCCTTTTCAAGTAAAAACACTATGTCATTACATTATGAATGAAACAAAAGAGACAATCCACTTCTAGCACCCACCGAAGGAGACAAAAGGTACTGCCCACAAAAAAAGATGCCAGCAATTGCTGACATCTCTATATACATTCAATGTGAACGGATAGAATTGCTCCATCTATCTTTCCTTATAGGGATCCGCTACGGTCAGCTTCCTGAAAAAAGAATGTATCTTCCGTAACTGGTACTGTCCACCCTAATTCATTTTTTTTAAGCCATTCTGTCATTCTTTCGATATCCTTTGAAAAGATCCGATCCTCCTTAATGGATGGAACAACCTTTCTAGCCTCATCGTAAAATTTCCTTGTGACTGGAGACAAACTATCCATTCCCCGGTATTCTGCCGCTTGGAGGGCACAAATGCACTCAATCGCAAGAACCCTGCGAACATTCTGAATAATGCTGTATGCATGCCTAGCTGCAATGGTACCCATGCTGACATGGTCTTCCTGGTTGGCAGAGGAAGGGATGCTGTCAACACTTGCAGGGTGCGCCAACGTCTTGTTTTCAGATACAAGGGATGCAGCAGCGTACTGCATGATCATAGCGCCAGATTGTAGTCCTGGCTGCGGGCTAAGGAATGGCGGAAGATCATTCAACTGCGGGTTGACAAGTCTTTCAATTCTCCGTTCGGATATATTGGCAAACTCTGCGACAGCAATTTTCAGGAAATCCATGCTTATTGCAATCGGTTGGCCATGAAAATTACCGCCTGAAATGACCGTTTCTCCTCCATCAAAAATGAGTGGATTATCGGTAGCTGCATTAATCTCGATTTCCAGCTTTTCTTTTACATAATCAAGAGCCTGCCAAGAAGCTCCATGAACTTGAGGGATGCAGCGCAGAGAGTAAGCATCCTGAACTCTCTTCTCGCCCTGCCTTGTAATAAGCTTACTCCCTGAAAGGATTTTTCGCATCCTTTCTGCAACAGCCATTTGCTGAGGGTATCCTCGCGCCTCATGGATAGCTGGATGGAATGCATCGATGACCCCATGAAGACCTTCCATCGTCATGCTGGCAATATACTCGCTTATAACAGCGATATCATTTGCCTCAATCCAGTTCACAACCCCCATTGCAGTCATCGCCTGCGTCCCGTTGATAAGCGCTAAACCCTCCTTTGCATGGAGAACAATTGGCTCTATCCCTTCCTTTTTCAGCGCAACTTGTGCTTCCATTCTTTCTCCTTTATGGAAAACTTCCCCCTCACCGAGCAAAACAAGCGCGAGATGCGATAGAGGTGCAAGATCTCCAGAAGCTCCTAGCGAACCTTGCTGCGGAATAACCGGATGTATTCCGGCGTTTAGTAAATCGGCTAGTCTTTCGGCGACGATTGGTCTAATGCCAGAAAAACCTTTTAAGAGAGCATTCAACCGCAGAAGTACCATTGTTCTGGAAACGACTTCAGGGAAAGGCTCTCCTAAGCCACAAGCATGAGATCTTATCAGGTTCAGTTGCAAATCATCCACATCATGCTCCGAGATAATCACGTCGCTAAACTTACCGAACCCAGTATTGATTCCATAAATAGTCTTATTTTCCGAAACGATTCTTTCAACTGCAGACCTGCTTTCTTTCACTTTCTGCATGCTGATCGGATTAATTGTAACGACTTCACGGTCATAAGAGACCCGCTTTACTTCTTCAATAGTCAATGTATTTCCGTTCAATTCCAACACTTTTCCATCCCCCTGTTTTTGAAAATTAAAAGAAGCCGACAATGGGACAAATCACCATCATCGCCTCCTACTGACTAATGGACTATAGGCAATGTAAATATTAAATATGATTGATTCCCAGCCCAATTGCTTCATGTTCTGAACCTTTTACGGGTGCCCCGATTGTACCGTAAAATGCTACTGCTATCCATTCGCCTTCCGCTGGATTATCGTAAGGTTTGCCCCGTACAATGGCAAAACGAAGACCCACAGTTCTGCTCATTTCCCCGATCGCAGCCTGTCCTCTCGTAACGCCATTTAACCCTTCAAGAATGGCATGATACAAAGAATGAGTTTCCCTATAGTAATCAGCAGTGATAAGTGAGTTTCTTTTTGCAGCCGTTTCTACCGCCGAAATGACTTTTTGCATATTCATCGAACCAACTTTTCCTTGGCAGAAAGAAAAACTATGCAATGGTAGGTTTAAGGTTGTTAATTCCTCTTCCGAAAGGGAAGCAAGCAAAATAGCTATTTTTCCAATAGCAAGTTTCTTAGTCATACTTTCACCAATTTCCGAAAATTATCTATTCACTAATAACTTATTCCTATTTTATGCTTCTGCTATATGGTTGTCAATATTTTTGGGAAATTTCAGTATATTAACGCACTATTATGCTATTGCAGTAAAGTATTTTCATGCATTTAGAAAGGACATTTAGATTACTTAAACGTTACATTTAAGTAATTACTCTCAACAATCTTTATGTTTAGTCCTCCTATGTAGGGGAAAAATAAATGAAGTTCAAACTGAAGGAGGAAACTTAATGGAATCAAAGAAAACAGTGCTTGGGGCTGCAGCAGCTGGATCCCTGTTATATTTACTTCGAAACAAAGCATCTAGGGAACAATTGACGAATTCACTTCAAGTGGCTGTAAAGAGCGATGGAGTATTAGAACCAAACTGGAGTGGGTATACAAGCAGAGCAGAAGTTCCAAAACAGCAAAAAAACCCTGTAACAGGGTTGCCTTATAAAGGAATTCCGGAAGGAACGAGAGTATGCCTTGGGTCAAAGGGCAAAATAGCATGCATGATTGCCTTCGGGTCATTAGCTATGCTCCTTTTTCCGAAAAAGGCTGCTTCAGAGATAAGGCAAGAGTGGACTAGATAAAATAAAGGCTGCCTCACAACGATCTTACTGGGCAGCCTTTTAATGAAATTTATTATTTCACCGGTCTTGCTCTTATTTCATTTGCTTAAACATATCTTCTAAAAACTGATAAATTAATTGGTATGCCTCTAGGATGGTTAGATCCGGATGAAACCCGGCTACATCGTCAAGGGCAATATTCATATTCCATATTCCCTCATCAGCACTGAACATTAAATCATAAGATAATTTACCTCGTTTTAAATTATCTTCTAGAAAAGCTTCAATGAAAGGACCGAATTTCTTCTGTAGTTGCAGTCCAAGCATGACATCATAATTGCCAAAAACATCGTCACTTTCAAACGAGATCGCGTCTGCTTTAATACTATCAAATAACTCAGATTCTACATAAAGAAATTCCTCTTTATGCTTCTTGAAATAATCGATTCTTTGTTTTAAAAATTCACCGCTTTCTACAGAAAGGACTTCTTCCGTTTCTTTGTTTCCCCGTTCCATGTAGGCCTCGAAAAATTTGCTACCTGTTTCCATATCTTCCACTCCTGCTACTCGATTTCTTTTCACTTGGACGCTTGCTTATGTTCTTCTTCCTACTTGCACTTGCGAAAGCAGTTTTCTGTCGGCTTTTCCTATTTTTATCAAGCTTCCTCTTATCTCCATGTTTCCTATCCTTATCCTTATTATCTGAGATGTCTCGTGAATCTACAGCCTTCTCATTTGGTAACGCACTCTTTTTGTTAATGGTAATTTGGAGTTCTTTCTCTATCGAAACTAGCAGATCCTTGTCCTTTTGAGAGATAAGGGTGATGGCTACGCCTCCCATGCCGGCTCTTCCTGTTCGTCCAATCCTATGCACATAGCTTTGGGCATCTAAAGGAATATCGTAATTGATAACGTGGGTAACTCCCTCCACATCCAGCCCTCTTGCAGCAATATCGGTTGCAACAAGAAGCTGAAATTCCGCTTTCCTAAATCGCTGCATCACCTTTTCCCGCTTTGCTTGTGAAAGGTCACCATGTAGTTCCGCACAAGAGTATCCTTCCGCTGTTAATTGATCAGCAAGTTTTTCCGCTCTGCGCTTTGTACGGCAGAAAATGACTGCCATAAAGGGGCGCTGTTCATTGATGATTCCTTTCAAATCCCCCAATTTTGTTCGATCCGTTGTGTAGACTGCCGTCTGTTTCACACTCTTGGCTGGCCCCTGGGTTGACTCAAGTTGAAGATATTCTGGATTTTTTATGTACTTTTTGGCAAGTTTCCGCACTCCTTCTGGCATTGTGGCTGAAAAAAGCAGCGTTTGTCTTTCCGGTGAAGATGATTCGATAATTTTTTCCACCTCGGATAGAAAGCCGATATGAAGCATTTGATCCGCTTCATCAAGAATAAGAAATCGAAGCTTTTCGAGTTTGAGAGTGCCTCTCCTTAAGTGGTCCAAGATGCGCCCTGGTGTTCCAATTGCAATATCTACGGATTTTTCGAGCTTCTTTAACTGTTTTTCAACATCCTGACCACCGTAAACTGCGAGGACGTTGACATTGGGGCCAGAAAACCTTTTTGTTTCTTCGGTAATTTGTAATGCTAATTCCCTTGTAGGTGTGACAACCAGCGCTTGAATTTCTTGTGCACCTGGTTGAATTCCCTCCAGTATCGGCAGTATGAAAGAGAGTGTCTTACCAGAGCCTGTCATTGCTTGAACAATCAAGTCTGTTCCTTCAAATACTTTTGGGATTGCCGATTCCTGAACAGGCGTCGGAACGCTGATTCCTTCCTTTAAAAGCCTTTCCGTAATATGTTTACCAAGACCTAGCTGCTTGAAATCGTTCAAATGTATCCCTGCTTTCCATTTTTGCCAAGGCAATGATAATACGCGGGAAACCCGCGTATTATCATTGCCTTCAGTTCTATCTTTATTATTTTATCTTTTTCCTTGAAAACATTCCAACCTTCTTTAAAAAAGGTTTTGATAACCATCTTCCCTTGTATTATTTAGCCGATTCACTAACAGAACAAAGCTAGTTATTCCCATTAATCAATCCCGCCATATGAAGAAAGCACCTCCCATTTGGGGAAGGTGCAGTAGTGTTACTTCATACTATGTCTGATTGTTGCTTGAGCTGCTGCAAGTCTTGCTAGCGGCACCCGGTATGGTGAACAGCTCACATAATTAAGACCCGTTTCATAGCAGAACTCAATCGATGTCTTTTCTCCACCATGCTCACCACATATACCAGTTTTTAAGCCCGGTTTCGTGCTCCTTCCAAGTTTGACGCCTATCTCTACAAGCTTGCCGACTCCTTCCCGATCCAGAGCTGCGAAAGGGTTTTCAGGAAGCACTTTATTTTCAATGTATGATTGAAGAAACTTGCCTTCTGCATCGTCACGGCTGTAGCCGAAGGTTGTTTGTGTCAAATCATTCGTTCCAAAGGAGAAGAAATCCGCTTCCTCGGCAATTTGGTCGGAAGTTAAGGCTGCCCTAGGAACTTCGATCATCGTTCCAACCGTAAACTCAATTTTTATGCCTTTTTCTTTCTGAACATCTTCTGCCGCTTTTACAACAACTTCCCTCATTTGTTTTAGCTCATTGACATGTCCTACTAGCGGAATCATCACTTCTGGGGATGTTTCGATTCCTTTTTCTGTAAGTGCTGCTACTGCGTAAAAAATCGCTTTTGCTTGCATCTCATAAATCTCAGGGTGGATCATTCCAAGACGGCATCCACGATGGCCTAGCATCGGATTGAATTCATCAAGCTGACGGACTTTCTTTAACAGCATTTCTTTTTCTGCTAGTTTGGAAGATTGCGGGTCAGTCAGTTTTAATGTTGTTGTTTCCACAATTAATTCTTCCTTATCTGGCAGGAACTCATGCAGCGGAGGATCCAGCAAGCGAATAGTTACCGGGAGACCTTGCATTGCTTCTAGAATGCCTTCAAAATCTCTTTGCTGCATTGGAAGAAGTTTGTCAAGTGCTGATTTTCTCTCTTCATATGAATCTGCAAGTATCATTTCCTGAACTATTGGAATTCGTTTGCTATCCATAAACATATGTTCCGTTCTGCATAGGCCGATTCCTTCTGCACCGAATTCCCTTGCCTTTCCAGTGTCTTCGGGATTGTCTGCATTAGCACGAACACCCAAGTCTCTAATCTCATCTGCCCACGACAGCAATAATTGGAACTCCCGGGATAATTCCGGCTCAATCATCGGTATTTCCCCAAGCATAATTTCGCCTGTTCCACCGTCAATTGTAATAATATCTCCTTCTTTTACAACAGTATCTCCTATAATAAATTCCTTTGCATGCAAATCGATTTTCATTGCTTCGCAGCCACAGATACAAGCCTTCCCCATACCCCGGGCAACAACAGCAGCGTGGCTTGTCATTCCTCCGCGGCTTGTTACGACTGCCTGAGCCGCAACGATTCCATGGATATCATCCGGAGTTGTTTCCTGGCGCACCAGAATAACTCTCTTCCCATCCTTTGAAAGGAGCTCTGCTTCATCCGCATCGAAAACAACAGCACCAGTCGCTGCTCCAGGTGAAGCAGGAAGCCCTTTGGCCAGCTGATTCCTTTCGTGCTTATCATCAATCCTTCTGTGAAGGAGCTGATTCAATGCATCTGGGTCCACGCGTAAAACTGCTTCATTTTTATTTAGAATTTCTTCTTTAACCATTTCCACAGCAATCCTTATTGCTGCCTGGGCTGTTCTTTTTCCGCTTCTCGTCTGAAGAATAAACAGCTTGCCCCGTTCTACAGTAAATTCGATATCTTGCATGTCGCGATAATGCTGTTCTAAGCGACGGCAAGTGTTTGAGAATTGCTCGAAAACTTCTGGCATTTCTTCTTTTAGCGTATTGATTGGTTGTGGCGTACGAATACCAGCAACAACATCTTCGCCTTGAGCATTGATCAGGTACTCACCATATAATGTATGTTCTCCTGTCGAAGGGTTTCGTGTAAAAGCAACTCCAGTACCAGAGTCTCCTCCCATATTCCCGAATACCATACTTTGGATGTTCACTGCTGTTCCGAGGTGGGACGGAATCTTATTTAAACGGCGATAAACAATGGCACGCTGATTATTCCATGAATCAAAAACAGCATTAATAGAAAGGAACATTTGTTCAATAGGATTTTGCGGGAAATCTTTCTTCGTATGTTTCTTGACAATCTTTTTATATCCTTTGATCACTTCCATCCAATCTTCAGCAGTCAATTCTGGATCAGTCGCATATCCTTTTTCTTCCCTAATCTCTTCTAATAACTTTTCAAAATAGTACGTATCAACATCGAGAACAACATCAGAAAACATTTGGATAAAACGACGGTAGGAATCATAGGCAAATCGCGGATTACTTGTTAGTTTCGCCATTCCTTCGACTGTCTCATCATTCATGCCTAGGTTTAGAATCGTATCCATCATTCCAGGCATAGAAAATACTGCACCCGAACGTACTGATACGAGGAGAGGATTTTCTGGGTTTCCGAGCTTTTTTCCTGATTCTTCTTCAAGTATTGCTAAAGCGTCTAAAACTTGATCTTTTACTTCTACTGGTATTTTTTTATCCGCATCATAGTAGGCATTGCAAGCTTGGGTTGAAATGGTAAATCCAAAAGGAACAGGAAGGCTAATCTTTGTCATTTCCGCAAGATTTGCACCTTTACCGCCAAGGATTTCCTTCATTTCACTGTTGCCTTCGTTAAACATATATACAAACTTAGTCATTAATAGGAGCCCCTTTCACTTTTCAAAATATCGAGAATTTGACTTGCTGTCTCTTCTACTGCCTTGTTGGAGACATTAATGATTGGGCAGCCCACCCGCTTCATAATCTTTTCAGCGTAATCGAGTTCTTCTAGTATCCGCTCATAACTTGCGTAATTTGCCTGAGATGTGAGACCAAGCGCTTTTAATCGTTCTTTTCTGATTTCGTTCAGCTTATCAGGTGAAATGATCAGTCCGACAATCTTTCCTTTTGGTACTTTAAAAAGCTCGTCCGGTGGCTTCACCTCTGGTACCAAGGGTACGTTAGCAACTTTGAAACGCTTATGGGCCAAGTACATGGATAGCGGGGTTTTTGAAGTTCTGGAAACGCCCGCCAGCACAATGTCAGCTCGGGTAATTCCTCTTGGATCTCTCCCGTCATCGTACTTTACTGCGAACTCAATCGCTTCTATTTTTCGAAAGTACTCATCATCCAGCTTTCGCATCATTCCAGGCTGGTGATTCGGATCTTTATCAAATTTCCTCGTAAATGCATGGAGAAGCGGGTGTAAGAGATCAACTGCCATAATTCCTTCTTCGTCTGCTCTTCTATCAAGATAATTTTTGAGATCCTGAATAACAATTGTATAGGCGATAATAGACTTCGTTTGCTTTGCAAGTATAATCACATCTTCAATATCTTCGTGATCCTCAACATAGGAACTCCTTCGTATTTCAACCTGTCCCCCATTAAATTGGGTTGCAACCGCCTTGACAACAAACTCGGCAGTTTCGCCGACCGAGTCTGAAATGACGTACACTACTTCCTTACCGTTCAAAGCCATAATCACTTCCTCCAGAGTTATATTTCCAGCAGCTCTACGTAAGCTCTTGTTATTGTGGTTTTTGTGATGCGGCCAATTACTTCAAGCATTCCAGGAATCTCAGCACTTTCCTTCACAACAGGCAGTGAATCAATGTGGTTTTGCATCAGTTTCCTTGCTGCATCAAGAAGTGTTTCATCAGGCTTTACAGTCACAATATTAGGCATTCTTGTCATGATGACGCTTACAGGCAACTCATCCAGGTCCGAATTTCCTATTGCTGCTCGGAGGAGATCTTTTCGAGAAATGACTCCTGCCAAGAAACCATTCTCATCCACGGCATAAAGGGTTCCTACATCTTCCAAAAAAATTTGGACGATTGCATCATATACAGACGTTGACTTAAGTACCACGATAGGATGCGCTTTATAATCACTAACCACTTGACTAGCGATATCTGCTGCATGCTTCTTCAGTTCGGTTTTCGGGTTGAAATAATACCCTACCCTAGGCTTAGCTTCAAGGTTCCCAGCCATTGTTAAAATGGCTAAATCAGGTCTTAATGTAGCACGAGTAAGAGAGAGTTTATCAGCTATTTGCTTTCCCGTGATTGGCCCATCCTTTTTGACAATATGTAAGATTTCCTCTTGCCGTTTTGTAAGTTTAATCATAATCACCGCCTCTCCAATCCAAGATATATGCTATACATTATCGAAAGCATATGTATATGTGTTATGCTCTTTCGTATATAGTATATAACATTTAATGATCATTCGGAATATATTTTATGACAAATTTTAAAAAGATATATGATGACCAGATGAGAATGAATCCTCTTCAGACACAAAAAAACCGTCAATTCAAGTGACGGCCTAAATGATCATAATTTTAACTCCAAAACAATTGGGCAATGATCGCTTCCCATTATCCTGGGATCTATTGCTGCTTTCTCAATTTTTGGCGCAAACCTTTCGGACACGATAAAATAATCAATTCGCCAACCAATATTTCTTTCTCTAACTTTGTTCATATAAGACCACCAGGTGTAGGCCCCTTCCTGTGTCGGATGGAGATGACGAAACGAATCTACAAAACCACTGTTGAGCAGGTCTGTCATTTTGGAGCGCTCTTCGTCTGTAAAACCTGAGTTACCCCTGTTGCTCTTTGCATTCTTTAAGTCGATTTCCTTATGTGCTACATTTAAATCGCCGCATAGTATAACCGGTTTCCTTGTATCTAATTCCTTTAAGTACTCCTTTAACCTCTCCTCCCAAATAAGCCTGAAAGAGAGCCGTGCCAGATCACGCTGGGAATTAGGTGTATATACGTTAACTAGAAAGAAAGAATCATATTCCAGTGTAATAGCCCTTCCCTCCGAATCAAACTTCTCTAGTCCTATTCCATATTGAACCAAAAGCGGCTTATGCTTCGTAAAAACAGCTGTTCCTGAGTAGCCTTTTTTTACGGCATAATGCCAAAAATGTTCATAACCTTCCGTCTGCAAATCAATTTGACCTTCCTGAAGCTTCGTTTCCTGTATACAGAAAAAGTCGGCTTCTGATTCATTGAAATAATCAAGGAAGCCTTTCTTACAGCATGCTCTTAACCCATTAACGTTCCAAGAAACAAATTTCATTATGCTACCTCCCCGATGAAAAATCAGTCCATTGAAAAAAGGAAAGCCGGTGAACCAGCTTCCCCTACTATTATATCAAAGTTCTCTATTCTATTTTTCTAAACACCTCAGAAGATTTGCCATTTCAATAGCAGTAGCCGCTGCTTCCCAGCCTTTGTTCCCTGCTTTTGTTCCCGCCCTTTCGATTGCCTGCTCAATCGATTCCGTTGTAAGAACTCCAAAAATAACCGGTACACCGGTTTTCAAAGATGCCTGGGAAATTCCTTTTGCTGCCTCGTTGCAAACATAATCAAAGTGAGGAGTGGCTCCTCGGATCACTGCGCCTAACGTGATGACTGCAGCGTATTTCCCGCTTTCCGCAAGCTTTTGTGCGACTAGTGGCAACTCGAATGCTCCGGGAACCCATGCAGTATCAATATCTTCCTCGTTTACCCCATGTCTTCTTAAAGCATCGAGTGCTCCGCCTAGTAGCTTGCTTGTAATAAACTCATTAAATCGCCCCACAATAATTGCTACCTTTAATCCTGTTCCAACCAATTGGCCTTCATATGTTTTTCCCATTTCTATCTCTCCTTTTTTTCTCGTTTTATAGTGTTAACAAATGTCCTAGCTTCGCTTTTTTCGTTTTTAAATAGTGTTCATTGCTCGTATTATGCTCCATTATAATAGGGACACGCTCTGTCACTTCAAGCCCGTAGCCGCCAAGACCACTGATTTTCCTAGGGTTATTCGTCAAAAGCCTCATTTTTTCGATACCCAGATCCTTAAGGATTTGCGCACCGATTCCGTAATCACGTAAATCTGCCGCGAACCCCAATTTTTCATTTGCTTCAACGGTATCGTAACCCTCCTCTTGCAGCTTATATGCACGCATTTTATTAAGGAGACCGATGCCCCGCCCTTCTTGTCTCATGTACAGTAATACCCCGCTTGCGGACTCGTCAATTTGACGAAGAGCAGCATGGAGCTGAGGTCCACAGTCACATCTGCATGAACCAAATACATCCCCTGTCAAACATTCAGAATGCACCCTGACGAGAATATCAGCACCCTTTTCTAGGTTACCTTTGACCAATGCAACATGTTCCTTGCCATCGATGATATTTGAATATCCAATCGCTTTAAAGTGTCCATATTCTGTCGGAAGGTTTATTTCGACTTCCCTTTTTATAAATTTTTCCTTTCTATGCCTATAGGCAATCAAGTCTTTAATCGTAATGATCTTGAGATTAAACTCTTCTGCTATTTTCATTAATTCAGGTACTCTTGCCATCGAACCATCTTTCTTCATAATCTCGCAAATTACCCCAGCAGGAGCAGCTCCCGCAATTTTTGCGAGATCGATAGCTGCCTCTGTGTGTCCTGCTCTTCTTAAGACACCGCCTTTCTTTCCAATAAGGGGGAAAATATGTCCAGGGCGCTTAAAGTGAGCAGGCTTGGAATGTGGGGAAATCAATTCCTTCACCGTCCTGCTTCGCTCTTCCGCTGATATACCAGTACTCGAGCTGGCATGATCCACGCTTACAGTAAAAGCCGTACCATGAGGGTCCGTATTTCGGACAGTCATGTAATCGAGTTCAAGCCTTTCCGCAATTTCCTCTTCAATTGGGACGCACACCAATCCTCTTCCGTTCGTAACCATGAAATTAATTGTTTCGGGAGTAGTACTATCTGCTAATGCAACGAAGTCTCCTTCATTTTCTCTGTTCTCATCATCACAGACGATAATGATCTTTCCTGCTTTCAAATCATTGACTGCATCTTCAATTGAATGAAACATAAGATTGCCCCCTTTAATAAAAACCATTTTCCGTTAGAAATGATTCGTTTATTGCAGATGCTTTTACAGGATTACTAGCTTGGAGATACCGACGTATGTACTTTCCGATCATATCTGTTTCGATATTCACCATATCCCCACGTGTTCTCTTTCCTAAAACAGTTTCTTGTAACGTATGCGGAATAATCGATACGAAAAAACTTCCTTTCTGAATCCGAAAAATAGTCAAACTAATTCCGTCAACAGCGATTGAACCTTTTTCAATCATCCCATTCACCAAATCTGAGGATACTTTAATTTCAAAAAGGATGGCATTTCCACTCTTTTCACTGCGGATAATAGTTCCAGTTCCGTCAACGTGTCCTGAAACAAAGTGACCTCCAAATCGTTCACTGGAAGCAATTGCCCTTTCCAAATTCACAGGAGTGCCATTTTGAAAACTGCCAATATTTGTTGCTTTGAGTGTCTCAGGCATCACATCAGCGCAAAAGGAATTAGAAGTCATCTCTGTGACTGTTAGACATACACCGTTTACAGCAATGCTATCTCCGTGTTTGGTTCCTTCCATTATCTTGTGAGCCTGAATCCATAACTTAAACGCGTTGTTACCCTTTTTGATCGATTTCACTTTTCCAACTTCCTCAATAATTCCCGTAAACAAAGCTTCACCCCCATATCGGTTCTGCTGTAATTTTGATGTCTTTCCCAATGGTCTCTATTTTCTTGAATATCAGGGAAGGGGCATCTTCAATTGACGAGAAACCCTCGCCTCCAAAAACTGTTCTTGCCTCGCTTCCTCCGAAAAGCTTTGGAGCAAGATATGCAATCACTTCTTGAAAGGCTTGCGCTTTTAAAAAGCTCCCTTGAATTTCGGCTCCGCCTTCAACTAGAAGTGAAGTAATGCCTCTCAAACCTAATTTTCTTAAAGTTGAGCTGATTTCCGGTTTAGGCTCTCCTTGTTGGATGACTTCGACACCTATTTCTGTTAACTTTTCTAATTTCTCTTTGTTATAATTTTTTCCCGTAACTACAATTACTTTTGCAGCTCCATCATGCAGAATTATGGATTCCATCGGGATTCTTAAAGTGGAATCGAGAATGACTCGAATAGGATTTCTGCCGCCTCCCGGTATCCTTGCAGTTAAAGAGGGATTGTCTTTAATAATGGTCTCCACCCCGACAAGAATGGCATCATGTCTATGTCTTAACCACTGAACATCCGCCCTCGCTTCTTCCCCAGTAATCCATTTGCTTTCTTCAGAAACAGTTGCTATTTTTCCGTCCAACGTTGTTGCAGTCTTTAAGGTAACGTAAGGCAACCCTGTCCGGATTGTATGGAAAAACACTTTATTTAAATCCAACGCCTCCTGTTCACAAAGTCCAAATTCCACCTTTATTCCAGACTGTTGAAGCTTTTCGACTCCCTTCCCGGATACAAGTGGATTCGGATCCATCGACGCAATAAAAACTCTTCTAATTCCCCGTTCAATAATCAGATCTGCGCAAGGAGGCGTTTTTCCATGATGGCTGCATGGTTCAAGAGTAACAAATAGGTCTGCACCCTTTGCTTCTTCCCCAGCCATCTCTAAAGCATAGACTTCAGCATGAGGCATTCCTGCCTTTAAATGGGCACCTATTCCTAGGACGGTTCCTTTTTTCACAACGATTGCTCCTACTGCCGGGTTAGGCGCAGTCTGTCCAATTGTGCTATTCGCTGCTTCAAGTGCAACTTTCATATATTTGGAGTATTCCACCCAATTTCTCCTCCTTTCTTCAATAAAAAAACCCCGCGGAAGAAAAAACTTCCATCGGGGTTTTAAAAAAGACAATGTGAAATTAGAGGATTGACCTAAGGTATTTTTTACCCTGTTCATCCCTAATTCGAAAAATTTCCTTCTCCCATCCAGACTATACTGTCGGCTCTGGAGTTTCACCAGATCCACCGTTTAACTAACGTTAACCGGGTCACGGACTTAGAAGCTGCTAGCTTCATCACCGCCGGTTGGGACTTTCACCCGGCCCCGAAGGAATATATATTGTATTAAAATAGCAAGATAATACATCGCTTATATTTACAAACTTATTGTTATATATCTACAAATTTCGGAACTTTAACTACAAGTGAAACTCTTACCTTTATCCTTAGCGCGCTGTAAAGGATTGTCTGAATTTTATCACGATCCTATAAAAAAAGCAAAAAGGCTTTTAATAATTATCAAAATAATAATCATTTCACCTATTTTATAAGGTTCTAACTGAACATTAAGGGTATCCTCTATTAGGACAGCAAAGGATACCCGATTTTCCTCTAAGAATTATTAGAAACGTTCGCGTCTCTTGCTTCTGCTGTGTTTCTTTTGAAACCGCCCTTCAAAGCAGCTATCGCAAATACTGAATTTCACATCATCACCCAACTTTTTACCACATCGCTTGCATTTTTTTCTAAAATGCTGTACTTCATTTTTCAAATGCTCATGGACATCCTCGCTTAATCCCATCCGGACACGTTCCCAATAAACAGCTTCGGTCCTTCTATCAAGCCTGTACAGAAACAAGAGATGAAGACCAATTTTTTTATAGGAAAGCTCTAGGTCTTCCAATGTTCGCTTTCGGATGACCGGCTCGGGGATATCATATTCATGGACAATGCTATGCATCGTATCTAGCCACTGCTGTACAAGTGCACTCTCCTTAGAGTCAAATGGGAGATGCAAAAAACCGTAAAGCTCTCTCATTGGCAGCCTTGCTTCCATTTCCGTTCCTCTAACATACTGGTATAATTCTCTCTCTTCAGAAAGAGAAGCCTTTTTCGTTCCGAGAGGGGGATTAAATTTTTCCCATAGTTCAAAAAATGCGCCAAGATCACGATAGTAACGCTGAAACCTTTCAAAGACACCAGCCGTCGGAGCAACCGAAAATGTCAGCACTGGTTTATCTTCCTTGGATAATAAACTTTCCATCTCAGGAATGTTTTCTGTAAAGGCTACCTTCCCTACTTCGTACATTCCTTTTCTCCCAGCCCTGCCAGCGATTTGCTTTACTTCCTGTGATGTGAGCCTCCGCCGTCTTGTTCCGTCAAATTTTTCGTTTTCAAGAAAAACAATTCTCCGTATGGGCAAATTCAAGCCCATCCCAATAGCGTCCGTTGCCACCACAATATCACTTTCCCCTGAGATAAAACGCTGTATCTGTCGCTGTCTCGTCTCGGGAGGCATGCTTCCATAAATCATGCTGACATTATGCCCATTCCGCTGAAGCCTAGAAGCTGTTTCGAGTACTCGTTTTCGCGAAAAACAAACGAGAGCATCACCTCTTTTCGCATGGTTCATTTGAAACTCTCTCTGTTCTACCACAAGGGGCACTTCCCGTTTATACTCGATTACTTCTACCTCTTCTCCCGATAAAAGTTCAAGCATCAGCTTTTTCATGTTTAGGCTGCCTATTATATGAACTTCCCTGGCATTCGCATTTGTTATTGCTCGATACCATGAGTATCCTCTTGCTTCATCGGCAATCATTTGAGCCTCATCAATAACTATCACATGATAATAATCCTTTTCCCGAAACATCTCTACAGTGCTCGATAAATGCGATGCATGCATGACACTTTTCTCTTCTTCACCAGTTTTCAAAGAGCAAGGGACACCTTCCTCATTCAACTTTTCATACACTTCAAGTGCCAGCAGGCGGAGAGGCGCCAGATAGAGACCGCTGTTTGCCTGCTTCAAGCGTTGCAGTGCTTGAAATGTTTTTCCCGTGTTTGTTTCTCCTACATGCAGGATATAGGGGATGCTCCTTTTCGTAGTGGCAGCATATTCCTCAGCAAAAATCTCCCTCAAAATTTTTTCTTCTTCTTCTCGCTTTCGCGTTTCCTCTTCCTTTATTTTTTGCAGCTTGGTTTCTCGAACCTCTTCATCTTGTTGCAAAACTTCCAAATGAATTCCTTCCACAAATGGAATAGCGGCTACTTCCAACAAATCAGCCACAAATTCTTCTTGAAGCCTAAAAAAAAGTGAATCTGCAGCATCCATAAAATCATCGTCCAATTTTTTTGCAAGTAAAGAAGCAGTCAGTTCCTCACCATGTGTCAGCTTGAATTGAGCCTTCAATCCTTCAGAAAGACATTCCATTACTTTTAGGGGGAGCTCCTCAAAAACATAGTTATAAACTATATCCTGATAGACATCATCGTACGACTCGTATTCAAACGTCTTTCTTCCCCAATCAATAACGGAGCGAATTCCTCCTGTTAATTCTTCAAGAAATTCGGATAGGAAGATATAATCATTGGGAGTAAACAGCCCTTCTTCAACAAGTCGTTCTTCTAGCATGGAGGGTTCGATATAGCTATACTTTATCCTCGTTTCAAAATCCCTTTTAAGCTGAACTCCTGCTTTGTACCTTAATTTAGTATAGATAGATAGAGAGTACTGTTCCATCATCACCCTTACAGCAGAACAAAGCTTCATTTCAATTTGTTCTTTCTTGACTGCCAGCTTTTTCTCTTCCTCTTTGTTCAAATGGTGTTGCCTAGCTTTTACATAGAGCTTCTCCCATGCGTCATCTTTCATCATAAGGCTGCTCATCACCCAAGATTCCACATCAAATGGTTTATAGCTCTTTATTTCTTCTCGAAAAAGCTTGTTCACGAGCTTTCTCTCAAATCCTTCCGTTTCGATTCCTCGTTTTATTAAATATTCCTTTTTTAATTTGCCTGGCAAACCATTAGATGCTTTAGTCAACCATACATTCAGCCATATTTGCTTTAAATAATTTGAACGCTGTTCCAAGTAATCACTAAAAAAAGGAATTTTTTCATTTTTACCGAGAAAAAAGCGGATATCCTCTTGGATTTTAACTTTTGCATGCTGGACCGCATCTTCATAAACTTCTTCAAAACGTCCCATGACCCTCTCCTTTCCTATCCACAATCCATTCTTTTTATTTTATCCTATTGCTACCACATTATCTTCTTTCTCATTATATCAATGCTACACATCAATAACCGCAGATTCTTGTTCATCAAATGATTATCAATTTCACCAATTCTCTTGAGAATATACAACAGCCCGTCATTCCTTCCTGACGGGCTGTTGTATATCATCCTATTTTAGCAATAATGCCTTCGTCCTCGTCCAATACCAATTGAATACCCGAGTATGGATCCATGCGTAGTTCTAAATCAAGCCACATACGAAGAGCTTCGATAATATTCTGGGAAATTAAAATCTGGCTCCTCCCGCCTACATGAGTTTCAGCAGAAAATCCGTAATCATCATCAAACATTAGTTCCACGCCAACTTCTTCCAGATTCACTTGCTTTTTGTCTGCCGTATAAAGGCAAAGTGCATTCACAATATCCTGTTCAGAGATGATCAGTTGCGCCATTGGTTCCTCTCCTCTTCATATCGGTTGCGACGAGTAAAGAAAATTCTCTTAACAAGTGCGATAATGAGCAGGATGCCAAGGACGTTCAGGATCATACCAAAGAGAGGTCCCATCGGCCCAAGGCTAGAAAGAAGACCTCCAAAGAGTAGGCCGGCAATACCTCCATACATTAATCCACCCAAAAAACCACGACGCTTGCTGTCTTTTCGATAATTAGAACTCTTATTATACGCCTTATTTTGGTTGCTTTTGTTTGGTGATTTTTGATAGTTTGATTTATTGCTGTTATACCTCTTCACACCAGATTTGTAGCCTTTTGCACTTACAGAAGCAGGCTGTTCGCCCAATAAATGGGTACCAACCGGCGATAAAATAACCATTAATGCTATTAGAGATGCTGCTATTTTCTTCCACATATTTTGTTCCTCCTATTGGTGTAATGATTAATCTGTCCCACTATATACGGTGTAAGAAGATAAAAGTTTCAATTTTATTCACATTCCCAGATTTATTTTTTCAAAACGCATTCATTCTCGTTTAAAAAATAACCTTAAATACAGTATCTATACAAATAGAGTTATTCCCCTATAATATCAAGTTAATTAATTCACAAATTGTTCATTATTTTGACACCAAATCCTAATAATTTCTATGTTAAAATCATTTTAAATTAAAGTGTGACAAAAATCACACTAAGCAAATTAGGAGATATTTGTTTTACAAATTGTTCGCAAAATTTTTTTTGCTTACATTGTGATGGTTTGAACAAATATATCTCCCTTTTATTCAATGTTATCAACATTTTTGAGAGGAGCTGCAATAAATGAAAGGATCCAGAAAGTTACTGGCCTTCATATCTTTGTTCTCGGCTGTACTGCTGAGCGGATGTGAAAATAATTTGGTTGTGTTCCAGCCGGGAGGGCCCGCTGCCAGAAGCATCCTAGACCTAATTAACTTCTCCATTGTCATGATGCTTGCAATCATCATCGTTGTATTTGCTCTGTTCGGCTACATTGTCTGGAAGTACCGAGAACGGAAAGACACCAAAGACTATGAGCCGCCTGAAGAGCATGGAAATACTGCGCTCGAAATTATATGGACCATTATACCAATTATCATTGTAATTGCACTGACCATTCCGACAGTAAAGACGATTTACGCTTTAGATAAGGTTCCAAAAGGATACGAGAAGAAAGAACCACTTGTCATTAATGTCACATCTGCCGACTGGAAATGGATTTTCAGCTATCCTGAGCAAGGAATTGAAACTGTAAACTATGTTAATATCCCTGAGGATAGGCCTATCGATTTCAGGCTTACATCAGCAAGTACGATGCAAAGCTTCTGGATTCCGTCTCTTGCCGGTCAAAAGTACTCAATGGCAAATGCAGAAACACAGCTTTACCTTGTAGCAGACAAACCAGGATCTTATATGGGCAGAAACACAAACTTCAACGGCAAAGGCTATGCAGAAATGGAGTTTGAGGTGCTCGCCCAAACTCATAAAGACTTCGAAGAATGGATTGAAGAAGTGAAGGAAACTGCGCCAAAGCTTACAGAGAAAAAGTATGAAAAAATGCTGGAGCCTTCCCATCTTGGTCGAGAAACCTTCTCGAACACCCACCTGGAATGGGTAGACCATTCTAAGGGACAATCCGAAAAATATATTAAACCAGAATTATACAAACGTGAGCACGGATATCAGGGGAAAATATTTAAAGAAGATCACTCCAAATCTAATCATGATCAACATGAAATGGACAAAATGAACGAAAACCACGGAGGTGGACATAGTGGGCATTAAATGGGATGAGTTTTTTGTTACAGGCGATCCATTGATTTTGGCTTCACAAATCGCCATTCTCTTAACATCAATCGGAGCAGTTGCAGCACTAACGTACTTTAAAAAATGGAGATGGCTATGGACAGACTGGCTCACTACAGTTGATCATAAAAAAATCGGGATTTTATATATATTAGTTGGTATTGTCATGTTTTTCCGCGGTGGTGTTGATGGGCTAATGATGAGAGCTCAAACAGCTGTACCGGAAAATAATTTCCTTGACGCACAACATTATAATGAAGTATTTACAACTCATGGCGTCATTATGATTCTTTTTGTTGCGATGCCTCTCTTAATCGGTGTAATGAACTTTATTGTTCCTTTACAAATTGGCGCTCGCGATGTGGCATTCCCACAACTGAATGCTCTAAGCTTCTGGCTAACCTTCAGCGGTGCGATGCTTTTCAATATTTCATTCGTTATTGGTGGGTCTCCTGATGCTGGCTGGACCTCCTACTTCCCTCTCGCAGGTAAGGAATTCAGTCCAGGTATCGGGAATAACTTCTATGCCATCGCCCTACAGATAGCAGGAGCTGGAACGCTCATGTCAGGGATAAACTTTGTTGTAACAATCTTGAAAATGCGCACTAAAGGTATGACGCTGATGAAAATGCCAATGTTTACTTGGACATCCTTCATCACGAGCATCATCATTACTGCCAGCTTTCCAATATTCACGGTAGCACTCGCATTGATGACCTTTGACAGAATCTTTGGTACACATTTCTTTACCGTTTCTGGAGGCGGCATGGATATGCTTTGGGCCAACTTGTTCTGGCTTTGGGGTCACCCGGAAGTTTACATTGTTGTTCTGCCGGCTTTCGGTATTCTTTCAGAAGTTATTTCTACCTTTGCTCGTAAGACATTGTACGGTTATAAGAGCATGGTATTGTCTATTACGATTATTGCGGTATTGAGTATGCTCGTTTGGGTTCACCACTTTTTCACAATGGGCAACAGTTCCGCAGCCAACTCGTTCTTTTCCATTACAACGATGATGATTGCCATTCCAACAGGAGTGAAAGTATTCAACTGGCTGTTCACCATGCGAAAAGGCCGGATAAAATTCACTACTGCCATGCTTTGGGCACTCGCTTTTGTTCCAAACTTTGTGATCGGCGGGGTAACCGGCGTCATGTTAGCAATGGCAGCGGCTGATTATCAATACCATAACACTTTGTTCCTTGTTGCTCATTTCCACTATGTGCTGATTCCTGGAGTAGTGTTCCCACTGTTTGCAGCTTTCTATTACTGGTGGCCAAAAATGTTCGGTTATATGCTGAATGAGCGAATCGGAAAATGGCACTTCTGGCTGTTCACCATCGGTTTTAACCTGACATTTATGCCAATGTTCTTCCTGGGACTAGATGGAGCGGTCCGCCGGGCTTACACTTATTCAGAACAAACTGGTTTTGGTCCGCTTATGTTGACATCTGCCATTGGTGCTATTATTTTGGCCGCAGGTTTTGCAGTCCTTTTATATAACATCTATTGGAGTGCGCGCTATGCAGACCGCAATATTTCCAATGATCCATGGGATGCAAGGACCCTTGAATGGGCTACAGCATCACCAGTCCAGCATTATAATTTCGCATCCCTCCCTGAAGTGAAAACATTGGATGCATTCTGGCATATGAAAAAGAACAATGAAATTAAAGAGTTAAACGAAGATGAAATTCAAGAAATCCACATGCCTAGCAATACATGGATTCCATTCTATATGGGCAGTGTTTTCTTAATAGCAGGCTTTTTCCTTGTCTTCGAATGGACGATTGCTGCCGCAATTGCCACAATTGGTATCATCGCAGGGTTGATTTTCCGCTCATTTGACTATGATGAAGGCTTCCATGTCCATAAAGACGAAATTATTGAAACAGAACAAGGCTGGAGAAAAGTCGGCAAAGGAGTGAAAAATCATGTCAGCTAAAGGAAACGCCGCACTTCCGATAGAATTTCAAACACAACAAAACAGGATGAATATTCTAGGGTTCTGGATCTTTCTTGGGGCTGAAATTGTCCTCTTTGCAACATTATTTGGTGTTTATGGTGTACTTGGCCACCGTCATGCTGGAGGGCCGATGCAGCAGGACCTCTTTATCATCAAGGATGTCATGATCCAGACAATGCTGCTTTTAACGAGCAGCTTCACAATGGGAATCGCCATTTTTGAAATGCGCAGGGAAAATACAAAGGGTCTGCTCATTTGGTTCATCATCACCTTGCTCTTGGGCGCAGGTTTCCTCTACATGGAAATTCAGGAATTTAGCCATTATGTCCATCAAGGAGCAACCATGCAAACTAGTGCGTTTCTTTCCAGTTTCTTCGTGCTCCTTGGAACCCATGGATTGCACGTGACACTTGGAATAGGATGGGCCGTCTTACTGATCATCCAGCTTGTGCAACGAGGACTCACACCTGTAACGGCAAGAAAAACGTTCATCATTGGTCTTTACTGGCATTTCCTTGATGTTGTTTGGATTTTCATTTTCACATTTGTATATTTAAGAGGGTTGGTGTCTTAAATGGATAAAACAACGAAAAGCTTCCCTATAAGTCACGTCATTGGATTTTTCCTATCACTAGCCCTTACATTTGGAGCCGCATTTGTCGCTCTTCAAGCTGGATTGCCGGCAAATACGGTTTTGTGGATTATCGGCTCATTAGCGGTTATCCAGGCAGCATTACAGCTGTATATGTTCATGCATATGAACGAAGGTGAAGACAAGGCAGCACAATCAATCAATATCCTTTATGCAGTTTTCATTGCGGTTGTGATTGTTGCAGGTTCAATTTGGGTCATGTTCTCTGGCCACTCGCATTAGAAGGTAAAAAGAGCAGGTATCCAGCCGGAGCCTGCTCATTATCTTTTATAGCCTTTTATCAACCTAAGCTCGGGCACTCTGCCTTCTTTTCGAAAAATCAAGAATAGTGCCATATTGAACATCAAAAGGAACAGTGACAGAATAGTATGCTGGTATTGATGTGATACTATCGTTAGAAATACGCTTACAACACAGTATCCGGCAATGGTTAAATAAAAGTAGGTGAGAAGTTTACTCAAAACCTTTCCCTCCAAATTCGTTTTATTTAACATCATTTTACCAGAAATTACACCTCTTGGACACAATTTGTTCACAAATTAACCATATTTTTTTCACAAGTATTTTCATATTAAAAAAAGGACCCAAAGGCCCTTTCTACAGTATTAGTCTTCTACTACCACTTTTTCCATAACGTCTCCATTGCTCATTGCCCTTGCTGTTTCAAGGCCTGAAGTAACTTTTCCAAATACAGTGTGAACACCATTCAAGTGTGGCTGCGGCTCATGAACGATGAAAAATTGGCTGCCGCCAGTGTCTTTGCCAGCATGCGCCATTGAAAGAGCCCCTGCTTCATGTTTATGAGGATTGCCTTCTGTTTCGCATTTAATTGTATAGCCCGGCCCACCTGTTCCTGTACCGTTGGGGCACCCCCCTTGGGAAACAAACCCTGGAATAACGCGATGGAATGTAAGCCCATTATAGAATCCCTCTTTAGCAAGTTTTTCAAAGTTAGCAACTGTTCCTGGAGCTTCATTCGGGTATAGTTCAAACTCGATTTTTTCGCCGTTTTTCATTAGAAAGTATCCTGTTTTTGTCATATGTATCATCTCCTTGAAATTAAAAAATCACAGTTATCATACCATCTTTTCAAATGAAAAGAAAAGCTTCCGCATTAATATGCAATTTACATAGAATGTGTTAAAATAAAAAAGCCTCCTCCGGACATTCGCTCGTTGCGGGACACTTAACCACTGTACGGACGGAGGAGGCCCTGCTATAGCAGGCTTTTTTTTATGTTTTCAACGCTCTTTAAATCGCCACATTATCCCTTACCCCTACCGCTATCTGTACATCTTTCCATTGATCCTAAGCTAAGGTGATAATAATCCGTAGCAATACAAAAAACGGATACCATAATGGCACCCGTCAGTGATCGTTACTCGCATATTCATCTTCCTGATTTTCACGTTGCATATACCATTGCTTTATATGAGTCAAAATAGAAAAGACCCAGAAGAAATTCATCGCCCAGACGCTAACAAAAGGTGATATTCCACCGAAATCAATCGACTGGTATCCTTTTATCCACATGACGATAGCTGATTCAAGAAAAACGAGTATAAATCCAAAAATACTGGCAACCGACATGCGAATCAATGAACCCACACTCCTATCCATTACTTGTAAGCTAATAATAACAGGAATGTACATTGGAAATCAATTGAAAAGTTCACACTTTTGACAAATATGATAAGAAAACTATTAAAAATGCAGATTTATTCTTGCAGATTGACCATATTTATGAATCTCAATATCTTATTCTCTTTTGCTTTTGCATTAGTTCATACGATTTCTCTATTATATCTGTCAATACATCCCCTTTGTAAATTCGTCCAACTCTTGTTTTGTCCTGGTAATATTGAACAATTTCATCAAGCATATCAGAAGTTTTTTTCGAAACTCTTACGTTCAATTGTATTTTTTGGTTTTCCTCCATGTTGAACCTCCATTAATATGTATTGCTAGCAATCGCTAACAGTATGCTAGTACTTATATAGTTATCGCTATTTTTTATTCTATCATTTAACAGCTTTTTTTTCATTTTTACGGAAACAAAAAAAGGGCATTCGGCCCTTCAGTACTTTTTATATCGTCCATGAAGCATAGTCAAAAAGTACAAGAACCATACTGCATGGTTTTGCTCATCCCCAGCGGCTCTTCGGAAAACTTCTTTAATATATGTTTCTGTCGTTCTTTCAGCTATATCCAGATATAAATCGACTGTCTCTTGTTCGTCGGTAAAGGCAGACTCCAGACCAGATCTGTACTGACTAGGGCAAGCTTCTGTCAATTTAGGATGATACTTTTTTCCTGTAAGGTTTTGATAGATTGCAGCAAATTGATGAAAGTGCTTTGACTCGTCCTGTCGTATTTCCTGGATCCTCTTTTTTGCTGCTGCATCCGGGGCAATTAACGCTAGCTGTTCATAGCATAATATCGCGCTATACTCACCATCAATTGCTTTTTGAATATCTTTCAACAGATCATTATTTTGCCGATGAAAAACATCTTGGTAATAGTAACTTCGGCTCATGTATTTATCCCCTCCTGCATGCAATTTATTCTATGTAGCAAGGGCTTGTGGTGTGCCTAAATCACATATTATCGTTTGTAAGCCTGCCTTTTTTTTCACTTCTCCTTTAATTCCGCAAATCAGGGATAACCCTCAATAATGTAGTACATAATACATATGGAAGTGTGAAATTTTAAGGCAATAAACACGGAAACGGAGGGGTGCTCAATGGATAAGACACTTGCTTATCTTAGAGAAACAATTGCCAATTATACAGAAAAAGATCCAATAGCCGAAAGGATATATAGCAAGATCGAAAGCGGGATCAATCAGTCAGAGGAACATTTTATCCGCCGCCTCACATTGAAAGAAGAACGCTATCTCAACAAAATCCTCGCGTGGGAAATTCAATATGCAAAAAATGAAATGGATGAAACAAGAGCAAAGCAGCTCAATGAGGTATACGAATTGCTGTTGTGAAAAACCTGGTAAACCTTCTGTATATGCTCCTATTTCTCCCTGCCTTGTATTATAATTGTATAGTGACATATACCCGGCTTTATTAATGGCCGGGTCATTTAGCTTGGTTTGGAGGGTAAATTTCATGTACACATTCGGACAGATGGTTTACAGAAATAGATTAAAAGTTATCATTCTTTGGGTCGCTATTTTGGCAGGGCTTGGTTTTTTTGCATTGAAGCTGCCTGATGTACTCAGCGGCAATGGATTTGAGTACGATGGGGAATATAAGAAGACACAAAGTATACTACAAGAAGACTTTGGCTATCCCGATTCCTCCATTATCCTGCTTTTTGAGAAGGATCGAACTGTCTCGACTGAAAAGTGGCAGAAATTCATTAACTCTAATCTAAAATCAGCAAGTAAAATCAAGGGAATACAAAAAGTAATCAGCCCTTTCGAAAATAACGGCATGGTAAAAGATGATTATGCTTTTGCGGTCTTAGAAGGTGCCAAGAAAGCAGAAGATATGGGGCCCACAGTTAGCGAACTACGTTCGGCTATACATATTGACGACGGCATGAAAGTTAGTATTACGGGAGAGCCTGCAGTCGTAAAGGATTTGAACGAAGCGAGCCAAAAAGACCTGGCAAAAGCAGAAATGATTGGTCTCCCTATCGCTCTTATCGTGTTATTATTCGCATTTGGCAGCCTTGTAGCTGCCAGCTTGCCATTGATAATAGGTGTTGTTTCCATTCTATCAACGATGGGCCTTGTTTACTTTTATGGGCAATCATTTAACTTAACTATTTTTATCCTGAATATCATTCCGATGATTGGTCTCTCTCTCAGCATTGATTTCGCGCTTCTTTTCATCAGTCGCTACAAGGAAGAATTGCGCAATGCACCGACAGATACAGCACTAGCAACAACAGTTGCTACTGCTGGGAAATCGATCATTTTCTCTGCATTATGTGTATTTATTGGCCTATTTGCACTAATGTTCATTGAAATTGATATATTCCGGAATGTTGCTCTTGGTGGAGTCACCGTTGTCCTTATCTCTGCTTTTTCTGCACTTACCCTACTACCTGCCCTACTAGCAACTATTGGTGGACGAATTCATACCTTTACTTTGTTGAAGGTAAACAGTGAGAAACCTGGTATATGGAGTCATTTTGCTAATTTTGTTATGAGAAGACCCGGAACTATGTCAATTATTGCACTAGCCTTTTTGTTTATTGCGCTAGTACCTTTAAAGAACATGATTTTAACTGTTCCTGGAATTGATGCCTTGCCATCTCAATATGAATCGCGCAATGCTTATGATAAATACGAAAGGACCTTTATCGATAAAGACCAAAGGGTCGAGAATAAGGTAATTGCTGTCATTGAGTCTGATGGACCAGCTTTGGAAGTGAGTAATTTGCAGAACTCTCTAGAAATGATTCATAATATTAACCGCGATGAAAAAGTCGCTTCCGTCGAATCATTGTTCAGCGTTACAGGTATCCATAACGCAAAAAAGCTGGTTGGCGTCCTGCAATCCCCTGGAAACCCTTTAGGAGCAGCTTCGAAGCAATTCGCGGCCGATGATAGACTGCTAGTCAATATATATTTGAATCATGATCTTTCATCAAGCGAAAAACAAAAATGGGTTAGAAAAATGGCTGAAAAAGAGCATAGTGCAACGATCTACTTTGGGGGAGCACCAAAATTCGAGCAAGAGATTTTTGACGAGATATGGAATAAGGCACCTAAGGGCCTTTTTCTCATCATTATTTCCACTTTCTTCATTTTGATGCTGGCATTTCGATCCATTCTTATCCCACTAAAAGCAATACTAATGAATGTGCTGAGCTTAGGAGCAACCTTTGGCATTGTTGTATGGATATTCCAAGAGGGCCACTTATTTCAGGAACCTACAACCATCGCTCTCATCCTTCCAGTATTTGTTTTTAGTCTAGTATTTGGACTGTCAATGGATTATGAAGTATTCCTAATATCAAGAATCCATGAGCTATATATCAAGACCGGAAACAATAATAAAGCAACTTTAGCAGGGCTTATTTCAACAAGTAAAATTATTACTTCAGCTGCAGCCATTATGATAGTAATTACAGGTGCTTTTGCTTTTACTGGAGTAATGCCCGTTAAACAGATGGGAATCGGAATTGCACTCGCTATCCTGCTCGATGCAACCATAATCCGAATGGTTCTTGTCCCTTCTCTGATGAAACTCCTAGGGGACTGGAATTGGTGGTTTTTTGGAAGATCTCATAGAGTAAAACGAAAAGATAAAGGAAATTGCTAGAAGTATATTCATATAAATGGTTTAATAGTATACGGTCCGTATGCAGTTAAATGTCAGAAAACCCCCTATTTCAATTTAAAATAGGGGGTTTTCTCCAATAAAATGTCTATCTTATATTTCCTAGGAAGACAGAAGCCTTTTGCGTTCGTACCTTTGTTCTCCGCCCAATTTTTCCGAATGATATATTGCGTTGATTTCTCCGCCAAGCAATAGCGCTAACCCTGTTAAGAAAAGCCAAAGCATTAGAACAATAACTGCACCAAGGCTTCCATAAGTAGCTGAGTAATTGGAAAAGTTGCTGACATAAAATGAAAATCCTAAAGAAGTTAACTGCCAAGCAATCGTTGCAAAAATCGCACCAGGAATCGCATGCATGAGAGAATACTTTTTATTTGGCGCAAAGTAGTATAAAACAGTTAACACTGCAGTAATGACAACTAATGCGACAATCCAGCGAAGAACCTTTATGAGTATTGCAGTTTCATCCGGCATTGGAATAATTTGCTGTACGAGGTTTAACAATACATTCCCGAAAACAGGTAATACAAGCGCTATGATAAACGCAAGAATCATACCTAATGTTAAACCAATGGAAAGAATTCTCGTTTTGATAAATGACCGTGTTTCTTCTACATCATAAGCTGTGTTCATTGCTTTGATAAAAGCATTCATCCCATTTGATGCCGACCATAGCGTGCCGATTACACCAAAAGTAACAAGTCCCCCATTTCGTTCACTGATAATCTTAATGATGTTCTTTTTCAGGAAACCTGCTGTTTCAGGAGGCAGCACATTATTAACAAACCGGATTGCTTTAGTAGGCTCGATATTCAAATACGGAACGATTGATACTAGAAGAATTAACATCGGAAAGAGTGCCAGCATATAGTAGTATGCTTGTTGTGCGGCCAACCCTGTTGCCCTGTCATTCTTTAGTTCGGTCACAATAGATTTTCCATAAAGGATCCACCTTTTCTTCATCCTTACACCTGCTTTCTGCCATGCTGCTTGCTATCCTTTTCCCTGCTAGGCAGAACGATAATCCTATCGGTAAGAATTTTTACGGCAGAACCGACTTTTCATCATTCCTTTTCCTTCTCCGAATATGGGTCATGCTCATATGCAGGAAGATCACCAAATGGGCTCATTAACCCTTCTTCATCAAGCTCTTCTTCATATCGTTCATGCTGTTTACTTGGATAGATGGAAACAGGATTGCCATGGATATCTGTAGCGGCAAAATTCTCATATTCCTCCACATATCCGGTATACTCCTCGCTTTCCAAATACATGTCATTGTAGTGGTCAACAGGCAACGCCAAATCTGAAGGCGTTTCCGACGTCCCCCAACTCGCTACTTCTTGCCATGAATCCTCGGCATCATATACAACACTTTCGTTCTTCTCATCCTTATCAAACTTGCCAAAGGGCGGCATTAATACACCTTCTTCAATCGGCCTATTCGTGGAAATAGTCCTATCAGGAGAGTGATCAATACAATAGGAAGTATAAGGAAGAGCCTCTAGTCTTTCATATGCTATTTCCTTTCCGCATGTAACGCACTTGCCATATACGCCGTTCTCCATTCTCGTAAGAGCATTCACCACTTCTTTTAACAAGTACTCTCCATGATCATTTAAAGCAATGTCCTTCTCGCGTTCATACAAATCCGTCCCTTCATCACCAGGATGGTTATCGTAGCTAGAAAGCTCCCCCATTGATTCATGATAATGTCCTCGCTCTAGGCCAAAATGATCGTTCATGCTCATATGTTCTTCCAATTGCTCTTTGGATTTTTGTAGCCTTTGCTTTATCTTTTGCATTTGACTGTTTGTCAGCATTAGGATGCTCCTTTCAGAAAAACCGTTTCTTTTAGTATGAAACAAACTAACCGCTTTCATGAATATCTTGCATGGAATAAAATTCTTTGTTACGGAAAAAATAAAAACCGCCATCCAAAAAAGGATAGCGGAAGAAGGTTCTTATTGGACAATGGTTACTTTGACTTGTTTCCTTCCCCATGCCAACGCATCTGACTGGTTCGGGATAAATACATCTATTTTATTACCCTTGATTGCACCGCCAGTGTCAGCAGCAGTAGCATATCCATAACCCTCGACATATACTTTTGATCCAAGCGGAATAACGGATGGATCTACTGCAATAACCTTTGCCCCTGGGTTAGCTTTTAAATTAACGCCAGTGGCAGTTGTTCCAGAACATCCCTTGCAATTTGCTGTGTAAGCTGTAGCAGACACTGTAAACGAAGTTGCATTAGCAGCTTTAACATTTTCTTCAGCTTGCTGATTTGCCGGCTCTGCTGGTGCAGATGCCGTTGCTTGCTCTGGTGCCCCCTGTACAGGTGCTGTTTGCTGCTCTGCCTTAGCTGGTTGTTGCTTACCTTGAGCTGGTTGCTGCTGCGGGGCTTCCTGTGTATTGTTTTCAACTACCGGAGCATCGTCTGCTGTCGGTGTATCTGTGTATATAACTAGTTTTAATCCCGGATGAATCAAATCGGATGAAAGTTTGTTCCACCTCATAACATCCCCAATTTGGACATCATAGACTTTTGCAATATTCCAGAGAGTGTCACCTTGTCTTACAGTGACGGTTTTTACTGGTGATACTTCCAATCGGTCATTTGGATGAATCACATCACTTGATAATTTGTTCCATTTCTTAAGAGAGTTAACCTCTACGCCATACTTTTTAGAAATTCCCCATAAAGTATCTCCCTTTTGTACGACGATTTCTTCTGCCTGCGCATTGGCACCAGCAGCTCCGGAAATTGCCGCTGCAGCAACCAATGATAATACTGTCTTTTTCATTTGTTTGCCTCCCATCGGCTCTTTTTCTCACGTGAACAATCGTATCACAGATTTCTCGGAAAAAAAGAACAAAGGGTTAACGTTTAGATTACGAGAATAACAGATTTATATCAGTGACATTTCAAATTATCTGATAATTAAACAGTTTTCTAGAATAAAAAAAACGGTCAACCTTTTAGGGAGACCGGTTTTTCGAATTTCAAACCAGGGTGGTTTGTCTGAAATGAAAATGACACAATTGAACCAAGAAATCCATGAATATGGGAAATAATAATGGAAATGGAAATTAAGCAGACTTGGTAGGCAAAAGAATTTTGAAGGTAGTCCCTTTATTCATTTCACTTTCAATATAGACTTTGCCATTATGGCTTTCAATAATCTTAAAGCTAACCATCAGCCCAAGACCATTTCCATTTTTCTTCGTGGTATAAAAAGGTTCACCAATTTTCCTTAACGTTTCAGGAGGAATTCCGACGCCTGTATCCTGGATGGAGATTTCAATATTTTCACCAGACTTTTCGGCATGAACATCAAGCTCCCCCCCATTCGGCATCGCCTCAATCCCATTCTTGATAAAGTTTAAGAACACCTGTTTTAGACGATTTTCATCGCAATCAATTTGAACAATCTCTTGATTCGTATCAATCCGAAGTTTAACATTCCTTTTTCTCGCTTCAAACTCAAGAAGAGACACAACATTACGAATGATTGGAATGATGTTCTTTTCTTCTAATTCCACTGCTTTTGGTTTGGCAAGGAGCATGAATTCCTCGACAATATTATTAACCCTGTCAATTTCATCAAGGATAATGTCGATGAATTCCCGTCTTTCTGGGTTCTCTTCATCAAGCTGCAGAAATTCCGCATACCCTTTCATAGATGTTAGCGGATTACGAATTTCATGAGCGACACCAGCAGCTAACTGGCCTACAGCAGCCAACTTATCTTGCCTATGCAAAATTTCCTCCGTCTTTTTCTTTTCCGTAATATCATTTCGGATAGCAAGATACTGATACGGCTTTCCATTCTCGTCAAGAAATGGAACGATCGTTGTACTGACCCAATAATATGAGCCGTCTTTTGCTTTATTCCGTATATCGCCTTTCCAGACTTGCCCTGCAGTAATGGTTTTCCAAAAATCCTTAAAAAAACCTGGCGAATGATAACCGGAATTTAAAAGACCATGCGTTTGTCCAATAAGTTCTTCCCTCGCATACTTCGATATTTCACAAAATTTATCATTTACACTTTTAATGATTCCTTTTTCATCGGTTATCGCCACTATAGAGGACTCATCAAGAGCAAACTTATAGTCTGATACTTCTTTTAAGGAGTCTTTCAGGCTGGCTTCTGCCATTTTACGATTCGTAATGTCTGTCCTAATCGACACATATTGGTATGGTTTACCTTTGCTATTAAGAAAAGGCACAATGGTTGTATCCACCCAGTAAAGACTGCCGTCTTTCGCTTTGTTCTGAATCTCTCCTTTCCATACCTTTCCTGTTCCTATTGTCGCCCACATGTCATGGAAAAAGGATTTTGGGTGGTGACCGGAATTGAGAACAGAATGATTCAGTCCTATCAATTCATTTTCACTATATTTAGAGATAGCCGTAAACTTATCATTCACATAAGTAATTATTCCTTTTGGATCAGTTATAGCGACGATGGATGAAACATTTAGTGCATCTGTAATGTCCTTTAAATTTGAATCACTTACCGCAAGACGTTTGCTGATGAGTGCGCTAGTTCCAATAAGACCTGCAAGAGTGATAATAGAAACAATAAGAATGGAATATATCACAAAAGTTTCTGGAAACCTGTTTGAATCCGCTTTAAGACTTTCTGAACCGAAAAAAACAGCAGCCCTAGTTAACAGAATATGTCCTTGTACTATTGCTCCTGTTACTGTTACAGCACTAAGCGGCTTTAGCCAGGCGTGTTTCTCTCTCGTGTAAAGCTTAGAAAAATACAGAAGCCAAAAAGCGAAAAAAAAGGATATAAATACTAGTAAAAGAGCAGCTATCATTGTGAAAGCTTTATAATGAAATGAAAGTCCCATAGAAAACAGTCCGAAGATATGGACGGAAAGAACCCCTAATGTCATGAAAAGACTGCCAAAAAACAGGTTTGCTGGCCCAAGTTTTTGACTGGCCAGTGTAAAGAAAGACATCCCGGAAAAGGTAATACCAAGTACGATGGAAAGCAAGGCTACAGGAATCTGAACGGAGAAGTTCCCACTGGTATTTGTTGCTAGCATTCCAAAAAAGTTCATTACCCAAATACCAATTCCAAAAGAAAACGATCCAGCCAAAAACAAAAACCGTTGATTCCGGCTCGCTGATTTGATTAATGAAAACAAATCAAGGGCAGTGTAGGATGACATTAAGGTCAATAAAATAGCAACAAGAAGCAAAACAGGGTTAAAAGACATTTATTTTATTTCATCTCCCATCCTTAGTCCCCTAAATTCATTGTCATAATGATTGTAATGTAAGAAAAGAGAGAATGAAAGGAAAAAATTAATTTTTTTGTAATATTTACAAACCCTTTAGCCCTTGACTTAGTAAATGAGATATGGTTTTCTGAATATTTCCTTTCAATGATCAACAACATAAAAAAAGCTTCCTCAATCGGAAGCCTTTTCCCAACATTTTAGGAGACCCAACCATCCTACCAGCTTTGTACAACTTGCGCCAAGTAGCCAAGTAGCCTTTTGCGGGCTTTGTTGGCGGATTCAGCCGGTATGCTGTTCCGCATGAGACCTTTTAAAATCTTTATCAGTTTTTAAAAGATTCTCTTCAACTCTTCAAATGCGGTCTAATCACCGCGAGACTCATTAACCTTTTTTGCTTTACTGAAACTGGACCACTTCTTTACGAGAGTTTTTGTGTTAATCCAATTAACCTACTCTAACAAGTTTTATTGGATTGTTATCAGCAGATCCAATATCCGCTAGCCCATAAATCCGCAGACCTAAAAGAGATTCTCATACCAAATTACGAGGCTAAATGTAAATCGTTCCCCTAGTATTTAGAAACCCATTTTTCAGAAGAAAAGCTTCTTTCCTGCGTATTTTCCCGAATAGGCAGGAGATTCACCTTTTTCCTACTGGCCGACAGATTTGTTGGTAATTAGCAGGTCCATCTTGAGTAAGCAGGTTTGAGAAATGCTTCTTTACAACAAAAGTATATTTGCTGTAAAGATTCTCAGGATTTTTCACACCTCTCTAAAAACAAGAATGGTGGAAGCTTGTAAAGTAAAGGAATTAACGTTTACTCGTTCAGTTACGGAACGAACACGTATGGTTGAGCCTCCTAAAATGTTGGTTTTATTTTTTATTTTCCTTTACAGCTTCATTATAGCATGTTGTAAGCGATTTCAATCTTGACTTTGTGTCATAATTGTGACATTTAATTCATCAAGGATAAGGATGAATAAATCTGATACTCGAGTCAAAAATAAGAGTTGAAAAGGAGCTGATTTTTATGATGAAAAAAGACACTAGACTTACTAATGCACCAAGTAACAGTGAAGTGACCATTCAAACTGGCGATGCTCCGCCTAATAAGAAACATACACCCGGAGATTCTGTGGCAGAACATAAAGACCAAGAAATGGCTAATTTGATGATTGCGGAAAATGAAATTGGACAACAAAACGAAAACCTATAGTTTAAAATATCCCTTCATGTCCCTTTTCTCTATCAAGACACCAAATGAAAGCTTTTTTTCTCGGGGAAAAGTGAACGACTGGGACTTGCTCCATGTATTTACTTGGAAGAAAAGGAGCCATATTTTGTTGGATGATTGTGCCTTCCGCTTTTACTAGCTTCCACCTTGTATGATGAATGTCTACTCGGTACAATTTCCCTCGGAGTTTCGTCCAAAGGCAATATCTCTCTGTAAGCCATCCCTCTAGTTTAATTTTGCTGAAAGTGATTGTTTCTCTACAGGGTGTATACTCAAGACGGCAGTACGCTTCTTGTTTTTTTTCATTAGGTCGAGATTCAATCATATGAAAAAGATCTCCGTCCCGTCCCTTATAAATGTCGGCTTTTTTATATGGGATAGAAAAGGTTTTTCTAGCAATAAATGCTGCAACAGGGCTGGTTGCATCTAGAGAAAAAAAATATGCCCCGGTTCTCGTGCCGCAGCGGACATATGTCCTGACATTAATCTGATTGAATTCTTTGAGACCCGGAATGGGCGGACAAAATCTCACCCGCATATCAGTTACAGTAAATGCGACAATACCAATCCATGCACTTCCTTCAAATGTATCAATCTCTAAACCTGACGGCAAACATTCCTGCAACGTCTCTGGCGGCACAGGAAAGTGAAAGAATACAACATCTTCCCAAGTTTGTTTCATTATCCATGCATTATTTCTTAATGGAAATGGTCGATGTTGAACTATTCTTAATTCCCTTTCCATGATTACCATCCTCCTTATTCATTGAATGTATTATTCCCCCTTTCATAATCATAAACACTTTCTATTTGTTCATTTAACGAGATGTTTCGTAGGCGGAACACCAGGGAAACAGAAACATAGGCTGTAGAATAGGAGGACTGATCAAATGAGAGTATTGACAGCTTCTTCACAACACATTTATGGCTTTGGTCTCGAAAGAGGATTCTTGTATGTCAGAAAAGGAATTTTATTTCCCCAAAAAAGCGTAACATCTGGAAGAGTTACAACAGCAAAGCCATTGCCTTAGTAAGTTTTATTGAACAATGAGTATATAAAAAAAATTTAAATTTATCGTGTTAAGCGAAAACAAAAGGTAGTAAAGGAATTAAAAATAGCATATGTCCAATCCCTTGAGCAAATAGGGTTACCACTGATAAAGGCTATAATAATTTTGAAAACCCACCAAATACGATAAAATCAAAAAACACTAAAAAAAGCTGTCCATAAAGTATTTTGGACAGCCACTCTGACTAAGTTAAATGATTGGAAACATTGTTAAATATGCCATTTTCTTGTCTCTCGTTTCGAATAAGCCAAATAGTTAGCAATAAACCTACTGAGGTCAAAATTGCAAAAAACAAGTAAATGCTATAAACATCAAACTTTTCAAAGATGATTCCTCCTACAAATGTGAAAAACCAGCTGCCAATCCCGTTTCCCACAGCAGAATAAATCGTCACTGCGGTAGCCGTTACTGCTGGTGGAGAGATAGTTTTAATATACTGCAAACCCGCCGGAATAAACAACCCAAGTGAAAAGCCCTGAACAACCGTCGAGAAGTAGACAATCGTTAAATCTGGCTGGAGAAAATAGAATGACCAACGCACTAAGGAAACCGCTCCCCCGATTGCTGCAACCTGAAGCAAACCCAGCCTATTGATCAGTCTGCCTGCAGCTCTCATAAAAGGTATTTCCGATAGAACTGCTATAAGAAAAGCAATTCCTATCCCTGTATACGTCCCTCCCCTGTCTTCAAGAAAAAGCCCGAAGTAAAAATTGTTAGCCAAGTTCGGTCCGAACACAAGGAATGTTACGAACATGAAGACTACAAACTTTTTAATTTGGAATAGTTCTTTCATTCCTCCCAATAGATTATTCCCTTTGACAGGATTCTCCGTTGGGAATTTTAAAGAAATTAACGAGGCAGCAAAAAGGGTTGCGAAAAAGGCATAAAAAATCACCTGTGGGTTCCACTCTGAAAACCTCCCCATTACGAATACCGCAAGTCCAAATCCTAATGATCCAAAAAGGCGTATGTTTCCGTAGTTCACTCTCGCCCTTTCAGAAAATTGCAGAGATATGCTGTCTGACAACGGTATGATGGCACTTTGAAATATACCCGTCATTACAGCAACAATCAGAATCCAGTAATATTGTCCAAATGCTAAGTAGCCTAGTCCGAATATTCCAGCTGCTGCAGTCGTAAGCGTAAGAACTTTGTTTGTAGCGTTTTTGAGATCAGCAACCATTCCCCATATTGGCTGAAAAAAGACCATAATAACTGGGCCAGTGGATAATATCGTCCCTATTTGATAGCCATTTAGTTTTCCTACAGAGCTCAAATACACGCCAAGTAGTGGCGAAAGGCTCCCAAACCCAAAAAAAGCAAAAAGGTAAAAACCTTGAAGGCAATACAATGTTTTTTTATCTTGATTTTTCATTTAAATCCTCCTGGAAGCTAAAAAATACGTAGATTTATATTCTACCACCAAATTGCCAGGAAGAATAAACGTTTCTGTACATAAATATTGACTTATTGTTTCTCTTTTGAGGAGAGATACGCATATACTGAACCGACAAAAAATCCTCCTCCAATAATATTTCCGATTGTTACTGGTATTAAATTATGAATAGCTCCGTTCAAGGAAACAGTTTCAGGATGTTCAACGAATAAGCCGATGGAGAAGAGTACCATATTTGCAATGCTATGCTCAAACCCTGAAGCAACAAACGCAAAAACGACCAGCAGTGTAACACCTATCTTTGCCCCATCCCCCTTAATATAATACGGAACCCACACAGCAAGACACACTAGCCAGTTACAAAGGATAGCCCTAACAAATAGTTGAAGTGTTGGTGCATTCATTTTTAAAGAAGCGGAATACATAAGGTATTGAGACTTTTCAGGCTCACCAAACAAGCCTGAAAGGGCAATAAGCGCCGCAAAAAATATTGCACCAAGCAGGTTGCCTGAATAACAGGCTGTCCAGTTAACAAGCAGTTCCTTAAAAGTCGTTGCCTTTTTCCATGTACTCATGGAAAAGATCATCGTATTACTTGTAAATAGTTCTCCTCCCGAATACAAAATCAATACTAGTGCGATTCCAAAAAATATCGAACTCATCAAGTAAGTGGCTGGTGAATGCACATCAAAATACCCTTCGCCTAGCCTGTATGAAACCATGATCCCAAAGCCGATATAGACACCTGCCAATACCGCCCTAGTCATATACATCGGAAAAGAATGATAAATCATGTCTCTTTTCTTTTCTGCATTTTTAATAGCCATTTTTATTGTATCCATACATCTTTCTCCTCATTGCTAAAGTGAAAAACTTCACAAGTTATCGTATACTGTTATCATACCTTTTCTTTCCTAGAGTGATAGCAAAGAATCATGAACGAAATATGACAACTTTCGAAGCGTTTCCAACGAGAAAGAATGTTCACATTTTCTCTATTGACCAGTTGTTTATCTTTCTTTTTAATAAGAAATAATGCTACGATGCTTCGGTTAACTTTCCTGCATTGTTTTTATATAAACGTATATGGTAAAAGAGTCCCATTAACTTTAATCTTTATCTGTGAGCCAACGTCTTTATCTTCAAAGGATGGGGACTTTTTGCATGATGCATTTTTTTGCAAATTGTTTCCAATATGCATTGTCCCATTAAGATTTTCGATTTCAACAGATTCCAGCCGGTAAATCCATTCTTGAACGACAGGCTGACTAATGTTTAGAACATCAATATGAATACGAAGTGGCTTGGTAGAAATTGCAGAAGACATTCTTTCTGCAGATTCATATCGCTGCGCTTTCTTATTTAGCGTTTTCAGCGTAGCCCTTAGTTCAGAAAGAATGAGATTGAGTTCGGTTATGAGCTTATCCTTTTCTTCACTATTCATGCTGACCCCCATGCCCTTTTTATCAAAATATGAATCACCTGAATGTTTTATGATGCAGACTAGACTACCGTGTAATTTGAAATAAACAAAAAGGAGAATAGCATTCGTGAAAAAAATTTATCTGATCAGTATAATTGTTGTCTTCATTGGAATCACTTCAGGCATTACCTACTTCATCACACGGGATGCTAATGCGAAAATCCCGGAAAACATCGTCCTAGTAAATCAAGATGGAAAAGATTACAAAATAGAGAATTCCAACGCAGAAGTGAAGCTTGTTGAATTTATTTACACTCATTGTCCGGATATTTGCCCAACAACAACTCAAAAAATGAACCTCCTGAGGAAGGAACTAATAAAACAAGGTCTTTTTGGAAAAAAGGTCAAATTTATTACCATTACGATTGATCCGTATAGGGACAGTCCAGAAGTATTGCAAGATTACATGGATGATTTTGGAATTATTAGCGACGGCAATTGGCAACTTCTCACTGCACATCCTAATAGGATGAAGGAAGACCAGAAAAAAATAAAAAGTATCGCCGATACCTTTAAGTTTCAATATCGTGATCCCGGAAACGGATTTTATGTACACAGCACATTTACGTATCTAGTTGATGAAAATAATCAATTTATCAAGAAATTTCCAATGGGTGGAGATTTCAACAAAGATGAAGTATACAAAGAAATTATGAAAGAATTATAAAAAATGGCAGGAGCAACGCTCCTGCCATTTTATCATGTATTAATGTGAATTCACTGCAGCTGTATGTTTCTCGTTTTGCTTCAGGGAGAAAAATTCTGATTTCGGCTTAGTAAAGCTTACCTTAATTCCTGATTCTTTGAGACGATTCACAAACTCGACAAGCTGCTTTTTAGCCATTTATAAAAACTCCTTTTGATACCTGTTTGTATACTATTTTACATCATAAAAATGAAAAATGTGTGAATTCAAGCAAAAAAATTGACAATAAACAAGAAAAATCGTTGCTATTCTATTTTTTTGCGCTTTGTAATTCTTTTTCCCTGCTCTATTCTCCTATTTTCTCGCTTTCCAAGCGTAAAAACACTCCTTGAAAAACGGTATATCTTTTGTTGGGGTCGATGGAAAAACAATAACATGATATAATTCTAATCATATTTGTTAATGGAGGCTATACATGATTACAGTAACCAATGTCGGCTTAAGGTATGGAGACCGTAAGCTGTTTGAAGATGTCAACATCAAGTTCACACCAGGTAACTGCTACGGACTAATAGGAGCTAACGGTGCCGGAAAATCCACTTTTCTAAAAATCCTATCCGGGGAAATCGAACCACAAAGCGGAAATGTTTCACTATCACCAGGGGAACGGCTTGCTGTCCTTAAACAGAACCACTTTGAGTATGAAGATGTCGAAGTATTGAAAGTAGTGATTATGGGACACGCAAGACTCTTTCAAATCATGCAGGAAAAAGACGCCATCTATATGAAGGCGGATTTTACCGATGAAGATGGAATGAGAGCTGCTGAACTCGAAGGGGAGTTTGCCGAGCTGAACGGCTGGGAAGCTGAATCTGAAGCCGCTATCCTTCTCAAAGGTTTAGGTATTGAAGAAGAACTTCATGATAAGAAAATGGCGGACATTTCTGGTTCAGAAAAAGTAAAAGTACTATTAGCACAAGCATTGTTTGGCAAGCCAGATGTCCTATTACTAGATGAACCGACAAACCATTTGGACTTGAAGGCAATTCAGTGGTTAGAGGAATTTCTGATTAACTTTGAAAATACTGTTATCGTTGTATCCCACGATCGTCATTTTCTGAACAAGGTTTGTACAAATATTGCAGACCTTGACTTTGGTAAAATCCAATTGTATGTCGGAAATTACGATTTCTGGTATGAATCAAGCCAGCTTGCATTAAAATTGACACAGGAATCCAATAGGAAAAAAGAAGAAAAAATAAAAGAACTACAAGCATTTATTGCGCGATTTAGCGCAAATGCATCTAAATCCAAGCAAGCTACGTCCCGGAAGAAATTGTTAGATAAAATTTCGCTTGATGATATCCGACCTTCTTCTCGCCGTTATCCTTATGTGAATTTTTCAATGGACAGGGAAATCGGCAACGATGTTCTTCGTGTTGAAGGGCTTTCAAAAACGATTGACGGTGTAAAGGTCCTCGATAATATTAGTTTCATTATGAACAAGGAAGATAAAATCGCTTTAGTCGGAAAAAATGAACTAGCAAAGACCACTCTTTTCAAGATTCTAATGGGAGAAATGGAGCCAGATAGCGGTTCTTACAAATGGGGTGTGACCACTTCCCAAGCATATTTCCCGAAGGATAACTCCCAGTATTTTGAGGGCTCCGAAGAAACGCTAGTTGACTGGCTTCGCCAATTCTCGCCGCAAGATGATAGCGAGAGCTTCCTTCGTGGGTTCCTCGGCAGGATGCTCTTCTCCGGTGATGAAGTATTGAAAAAGGCAAGCGTTCTATCAGGAGGAGAAAAAGTGAGATGCATGCTCTCCAAAATGATGCTCTCTGGGTCTAATGTGCTGCTACTTGACGAACCAACAAATCACTTAGATCTTGAATCCATCACAGCGCTTAACAACGGTCTTATTGCCTTTAAAGGTGCCATGATTTTTTCATCGCATGACCATCAGTTCGTCCAGACAATTGCAAACCGTATCATTGAATTAACTTCTACTGGTTTAATCGATAAGCAAATGAGCTATGACGAATACCTTGAAACACATGAGCTTCAAGCTTAATTAACATGAACTAAAAAAACAACAAAGCCTTCGCTTTGTTGTTTTTTTTAGTTTAATGCTTTTTCGTCTTCTCTCTTGAAGACGATACTTCTTTTCCGCCAATTTCTTTTTCTGTTGTTCCCTGACCTTCTATACCCGGAGAACTTATTCCCGTTTTTGAAGGATCTTCCTTTCGCCTTTTCACACGAACACCCCCCTATCCTTCTTACCATTTCATACAGTGGAAAATATTATTCACTACTTAGGCATATTACTTTTCAACATTGGGAAGTTTACAAAAAGAGGAGGTGTTACTCTTGCCAAAGGTTGGTGTTGAACAGTCACTAGCAAATATTTCAGAAGCGCTTCGGGAGAAAGGCTTTGAAGTGATCGATTTAAGAAAAGAATCCGACGCAAAGGGATGCGACTGCTGTGTTATTTCCGGGTTGGATTCAAATGTAATGGGAATGCAAGATACTGTCACAGCAGGCTCTGTCATTGAAGCAAACGGACTCTCTGCAGATGAAGTTTGCCAACAGGTTGAAGAAAAAACAAGTTTCCAATGATGAAAGGACTGCCTGCAATACGGCAGTTCTTTCATCATTTTCTCTGCTATTCTCCTTACATGTTTTTTTATTCATTTTAATTCGGTATAATAAAGTGCATAATACGTTTTCTTTATTGGAAGGATTTAAAATGGCAAACAATTTTTGGACTCCAGTCATCCTCTCCCTGCAAATAGCAAGTATCGCACTTGTCATTGTTTTTATCTCAGGAATCATTGCAGCACGGTTGTTAACATTAAAAGCATTTAAATTTAAAGGGAAAGTTGTCCTTGAAACCATCCTGCTTCTCCCTCTCGTTCTCCCGCCAACAGTCGTCGGTTTTTTATTAATCATATTTTTTGGAATAAAAAGTCCGATAGGCCAAGCCATTGAAAAAATTACAGGACAATCTATCATGTTCACTGCAACAGCAGCAGTTATCGCTTCATCTGTTGTCGCTTTTCCGCTTATGTACCAGTCAGCTAAAACTGGGTTTATTTCCGTAGACAAAGATGCTGAGGATGCAGCCAGAATCGATGGAGCGGGAGAATGGAAAACCTTCCTTTATATCACCCTCCCACTTTCTGGAAGGGCACTAGTTGCTGGAATTATTTTAAGTTTTGCCAGAGCATTAGGAGAATTCGGAGCAACTCTCATGTTTGCGGGGAACCTTCCAGAAAAAACACAAACCATTCCTACGGCAATCTACATTGCCTTCGAATCGGGTAATATGTTAACAGCATGGCTATGGGTTGCTGTCATGATCTCCTTCTCCTTCATTATGTTGCTTGCTGCCAACAAGTTTAAATAATATTTAACGAATGCGAGAAATTTAACAGACAAGTTATCTCCCCCCTTTTGCATATATATTCTTAAAAGCACTGGGAGGGGTTGGACTTGCATTTTCTTGTAATTCAAAAAAAACAGTTAACAGTCATCATTTTTGTGGTGTGTATCGTACTTGCAGCATTATGGCTATGGAATAACTATTCCACAGTTGCACCAGTAAGCAAAACTACTAGCGAAGATAAAATTCGGGAAATCCATATGGTGACCGGGGAATTTAAATCTCAGAAAAAGGACGGCAGTGAAATAGAAGCTTACCGTTGGGACCCAGGAACGATTTTCCTCAATAAGAATGAGCGTACTCGATTGAAAATCCTAGGTATCAACGGAGAGGAACATCCTTTCGCTATCGAAGGTACCAGTATCAGGGGCGTGGTTAAGAAAGGAGAGGAGACCGTAGTCCCGCTAGAATTTAAAGAAGAGGGTGTATACCGCCTCATCTGTTATACCCACCCTGATAAAGAAAACAACGGTCCAATGATTGCATACATTGTCGTTGATTAGAGAAAAGCAGCAGATTTTGCTGCTTTTTTCGATGAGTTTTAACCCAATAAACAAACTCCACAATACTTTTATATTAATATTAGCAATATAGTAAAGTTATTTGCTATCATAAAGATAGGAGGATTAACTGTTTTATATAACACCTCTCCTTCTTTCTTAGTTGATTATAGTACAGCTTTTGTTTTGGTTAAATTTTCCGTCATTAAATCTCCCTGAAACCTTTATTTTTCTATTGTTCAATTGTTCACAAAAATGTAACACCAAAACTGTTATAGTCATAGTAAGATGTAATTGTAGTAACTGTTGTATAGTATTTAAATAATTTTTTGAGGTGATTTTATAATGGAACAGTGGAAAGGTTTTAAAAGTGGTACATGGCAAAAGGAAATCAATGTCCGCGATTTCATCTTGAACAATTTTACACAGTATAATGGAAATGATGACTTTCTAGCTGAAGCAACCGAAACAACAAAAGAACTTTGGGTTAAAGTCATGGAAATGACAAAGGAAGAAAGAGATAAGGGCGGCGTCCTCAATCTCGATACGAAGACTGTTTCTACAATCACTTCTCATGGCCCTGGCTACCTTGATAAAGAGAAGGAAACAATTGTGGGTGTCCAAACGGATGAACCTTTTAAACGTTCTATGCAGCCATTTGGCGGAATCAGAATGGCAAAAGGAGCGGTCGAAGCATACGGTTATGAACTGGATAAAGAAGTAGAAAAGATTTTCACTGATTTCCGTAAAACACATAACCAAGGCGTATTCGATGCCTATACTAAAGAAATGCTATTGGCTCGTAAAGCTGGTATCATTACTGGCCTTCCTGATGCATATGGTCGGGGCCGGATCATTGGTGACTATCGTCGTGTTGCCCTTTACGGTGTAGATTTCCTTATGGAAGAAAAGAAAAAAGATCATGAAGGCACTAGCAAAGTAATGACAGAGGATGTTATTAGACTTCGCGAAGAAATTTCTGAGCAGTACCGTGCACTTGGAGAATTAAAGAAGCTGGCTGAAAGCTACGGCTTTGACATCTCCCGCCCTGCTCAAAACGCGAAAGAAGCATTCCAGTGGGTATACTTCGGCTATCTTGCAGCGATCAAAGAGCAAAATGGCGCAGCAATGAGCCTAGGCAGGGTGTCCACGTTCCTAGATATTTATGTGGAACGTGACTTGAACGAAGGCAACCTGACTGAAGTGGAAGCACAAGAGCTAGTCGACCATTTTGTCATGAAGCTTCGCCTTGTCAAATTCGCAAGAACACCTGATTATAATGAGCTTTTCAGCGGCGACCCTACTTGGGTAACAGAATCAATCGGCGGGGTAGCTATGGACGGCCGAGCGCTCGTAACAAAGAGCTCGTTCCGCTTCCTGCATACATTAGACAACCTCGGACCAGCGCCGGAACCAAACTTAACTGTTCTGTGGTCAAAAGACCTGCCTGAAAACTTTAAAAAATATTGTGCAAAGATGTCTATCAAGACTAGTTCTATCCAATACGAAAATGATGATATCATGCGCCCTGAATGGGGTGATGATTACGGTATCGCCTGCTGCGTTTCCGCTATGGAAATCGGGAAGCAAATGCAATTCTTCGGTGCACGCGCTAACCTAGCAAAAGCAATGCTCTACGCTATCAACGGTGGTGTGGATGAAAAGCTGAAAATCCAAGTAGCTCCTCAATTCCGTCCAATCACTTCTGAATACCTCGAATATGACGAAGTGATGGAGAAATTCGATAACATGATGGAATGGCTTGCCGGCCTTTATATCAATACACTGAACGTCATTCATTATATGCATGATAAGTACAGCTATGAGCGTATTGAAATGGCATTGCATGATACGGAAATCCTTCGTACCATGGCAACAGGTATCGCTGGTCTGAGTGTTGTTGCAGACAGCCTAAGCGCGATTAAATATGGAAAAGTAAAAGTTATCAGGGATGAAAATGGCATTGCTGTTGACTTCGAGACAGAAGGAGATTTCCCTAAATACGGAAACAATGATGACCGTGTTGACAGCATTGCAGTAGACATTGTAAAAACTTTCATGAAGAAGCTGAAGAAAAATCCAACTTACCGTGGTTCTCAGCATACAATGTCAATTCTCACCATTACATCTAACGTCGTATATGGTAAAAAGACTGGTAATACACCAGATGGACGTCGAACCGGCGAACCATTTGCTCCTGGTGCTAACCCAATGCATGGCAGGGATACTAAAGGAACGCTTGCTTCCCTATCATCTGTTGCAAAAATTCCTTACAATTATGCGTTAGATGGCATTTCCAATACATTCTCCATCGTGCCAAAAGCGCTTGGTAAAGACGAGGAAAGCCGTATTCAAAACCTTGTTTCTATTCTTGACGGCTATGCTGTGAAAGAAGGCCATCATTTGAACGTCAACGTCTTCAATAGAGAAACACTTCTGCATGCGATGGAGCATCCAGAAGAGTATCCACAGCTGACTATTAGGGTTTCCGGATATGCTGTTAACTTTGTAAAACTTACCCGTGAACAACAGCTTGATGTTATTAACAGAACATTCCACGAGACAATGTAAATAACACAAACTACAACAGGGCAACCTTGCCGGTTGCCCTGTTTCTTGATTATCAAAGGAGGAAACATCATGAACGGAAACATTCATTCAATTGAAACTTTTGGCACTGTAGACGGGCCTGGCATACGCTATGTCGTGTTTACCCAAGGATGCCTTCTGCGCTGTCAATTCTGCCATAATGCAGATACATGGGAAATAGGTGCTGGAAAATCGATGAGTGTTTCCGATATCATGGATGATTTGAAAACCTATCTTCCATTCATTGAATCCTCTGGTGGAGGGATCACTGTTAGCGGAGGCGAGCCGCTCTTACAAATTCCTTTCTTGATAGAATTGTTCAAAGAATGCAAGAAACTAGGGATTCATACTGCCATTGATTCCTCAGGCGGCTGTTACTCGCCAAATGCTCATTTTCAGGAACAATTAGCGGAATTACTTCAATATACTGATTTGATTCTTCTTGACTTAAAGCATATTAACAGAAAAAAACACATTAATCTTACAGGGATGCCTAATGATCATATCCTTGAATTTGCCAGGTTCTTATCGGAACGTATGGTTCCGATTTGGATACGGCATGTTCTAGTACCTGGTATAACCGATGATCAGGATGATCTTCAATCGTTAGGTAAGTTCATTGGTACACTAGAGAATATCAAAAAAATCGATGTACTTCCTTATCATAAACTTGGCGTTTATAAATGGGAAGCGCTGGGATTGGAGTATCCTTTGAAGGATATTGAGCCTCCTAGTGAGGATAGTGTTGAAAATGCCATAAACCTGCTTACTGCTGAAGTAAGTTATATGGATTAATGAAAATGCATTAAAATAAACAGTACCCTCTCAGTGCGTACTGTTTATTTTAGTGCTGTCTTTTTAATTATTTTCTTCGCTTATTTCCACAAGACAAGCTACAACTTCCTCTTTTTCCTTTTCTGCAACCTTGGCAGTAATAATTTCATCGCGCTCCAGCTTATCGATTGCTTCACTTTCCGCATATAATACTTGCTTTCTAAGTGTATCCAATAGCTTCTCCCTTATTTCGGGGCTTCGGCTATATAGTTTTTCAATTTTTTCCCGTGTTTCCACAATTCTTTTTTCATATTCAGCAACCACTTCATCTGTTGTCGGTTCAACCGCATACATCCTTGATTGTATATGGCGTACCTCCTGGATTGCTCCTTCAAATCTGTTTAATTTTGCAACAAGGCTTTCGTATTCGCTTTCTTCTTCCCTTTTAATAATGCCAAGCTTTCCGATGAACGGTTTAATTGTTAGCCCCTGTACGACAAGGGAAAACAAAACAACGCTGAAAGCCAGCACTAATACTTCGTCACGAGCAGGAAAGCCTCTAGGAAGACTCATGACTAGCGCAATAGATAGTGATCCTTTTAAGCCCCCCCAATTAAGAATATGAAGCCATTTAACAGGAAAGTTCCTGATAAAAGCCATGCTAATATAAACTGCTGCACTTCTTGAAAGAAGGACTACTGCAATAGATCCAACAATCAATTCCCATTTCTCATGAATCTCAATGACGGTGATTTCAAGACCAACCATGAAGAACACAATAGAATTAGCAAGAAGCGCTGCCACATCCCAAAAGTTATGGATATTTAGTTTGGTCGTAGGCGTCATTCCAATTTTGCCGCCATAGTTCCCAAAAATGATCGCAGCTACCACTACCGCGATTACTCCAGAAGCGTGGAAACGTTCAGCAAGAAAAAATGAACCATAAAATAAAATGAGACTAAATATTATTTCTAAAGGATAATCATCATAAAATTTTGTTAATATGGAGAATCCATAACCCATAAGTCCGCCGACTGCTAGTCCGATTGCAATTACCCTTACAAAATCCATTACTCCTGAGCCAAGCCCCATCCATCCTGCTTCAACATAGCTCAATAAAGTAAAAGCAGATATTTTAAATAGGACAACAGCAAGCCCATCATTAAATAAACTTTCCCCTTCAATCACAATTGAGAGTTTCTTGGTTACACCGAGTGATTTAAAAATAGAAAGAACACTGACTGGATCTGTCGCACTCATCAATGCACCAAAAACAAAAGCAGCAGGAAGCGGTAAATCAAGAAAATACAACGCTGCAAAACCAGTTATCAAAAAAGAAATCAATGTTCCCCCGACCGCAAGGGAAAGAATTGGTATTCTATTTTCTTTCAAGTGATTGTATGGCAATTTAAAAGATGCTTCACCAAGAAGCGCAGGAAGGAATAAAGTTACAATGACAAAATTGAAAACTTCCCCTTCTGTTATCAGCTTTTTCAACGGTTCCAAGAGAGGAATGTTCGCCAAGCCAATGAGCGCACCGACAATGACTAAGGCAATCGGATATGGCTGCTTTATTTTCTTGGCCACTGCTGTCACAGCTGCTGCAAGTAGAACAAGCAACAAGCCTAATTCAAATACATGATGTAAATCTACTTCCTCCAACTTCCTAGCTCCTCTCCTTCTCTATTCCACTCTATGCCATATCTAACGACTGCCTATATTCCGGTTCGCAATTGACACAAACAGGTTCTTCATAATCTAGGACATTCACATCTGCTTCGTTGTAATCAATCCCGCAAAGAGAACAGGTAATCATGCCATCTTCCTCGTCTGCAGCTGCGGGAAACGCATCGTTTATTTTCAGTTCACCGATACGTATTCCTGTGACATGTCCCATCACTTGATTTATATACGCTTCACAAGCTTCGGAAGTCGCCCAAACACCGCGGTCCCAAAACATTTCTTCAGCGCTGCCTGTATCGATGAATAACCCATAGACAGTTTTCATATTATCTTCCCCTTTCCAAAGGCAATATAATCTTGCTATTGTTTAGCCTTTTTTGGAAAGGTTGAAACCAGGATGAAACTTTATCAATATAAGTTCGTATTATAGAAGGTGATTGCTTCCTGCACCATCTTGCTTTATACTCATATCATTGACCTTTAAATTGATGGTAGATGTCTTTAGAGAGGTGACATATTTGTTTGAGATTTACCTTCAAAACTTTGATTTTACTACGGTATACACTGTTTATATAACCTTTCTTCTTAGCGTTTCTTTAAGTGTATTATGGATCGTTCGGGTGGAATTGCCGTTCATCCAGTCTTGCTTAAGGAAGTTAAGCTTCAACTTACAGCCAACCGATTTTATTTATAAAGAATTATCAGGTGGAAACACCAGATTTACACTAAAATTATTGCGGCGTGTTCGAATGAAAGTAAGCAAAGAAGATGACCTGCAGCCTTTTTCTCCTATCAGCTATCATTCATAAACAACAGGAGGAGAAAAATGAAAAAGAAGACAATTTTGCTAATGATGCTGTCTGCCTTTGCTATCCTACTAGCGGGATGCCAATCTACCGGAGGAGACGCGTCTTTCTTTCAAAGGACATTTGTGAATCCTTTTGCAATGCTGATTCATATCTTTGCTGAACTATTTGCCGGCAGTTACGGAATTGCCATTATTATGATCACCCTATTGATCAGGCTCGTTTTAATGCCGCTCATGCTAAAGCAATATAAAGCACAGCAGCAAATGAAAGAAAAGATGGATATATTTAAACCCGAGATGGATCTTATTCAGCAAAAGCTGAAAAAGACAAAAGATCCTAAAGAACAGCAAAAATTGCAGCAAGAAATGATGGGACTTTACCAAAAACACGGTGTCAACCCATTGCAGATGGGCTGCTTGCCAATTTTAATACAAATGCCAATTCTTATGGGACTTTATTATGCAATCCGAGGTTCAGAGGAAATCGCGACGCATTCCTTCCTTTGGTTTAACTTAGGACAGCCTGATTTAATCATTACGATTGCAGCAGGAGTCGTATATTATTTTCAATTCAAGGCTTCCCAGTCCAACATACCAGAGCAGCAAAGACAACAGATGCGATTCTTCGGTTTACTGTCCCCATTGATGATCCTAATGGTTTCTTTTAATGCACCAGCAGCTCTGCCGCTTTACTGGACAGTAGGAGGAACTTTCTTAACAATACAAACCATTATTTCAAGAAAAATATACAACGAAAAACAGAGAAACGAAAACGCTTCTTAATGTAAAGTCCATTACAATAATAAAACGGCTGCACTCATAAATAGTGCAGCCGTTTCTATTGCTCTAATAAATCATCCCGCCAATGTAATATCCTAAAAAAATCGCCAGAAATCCTCCTAAGTAGGTTACGGTTAAATAGGAAATTCCAGCTCTGTAACTACCTGATAGCCATAGCTTTAAAATATCAATATTTATTGTCGAAAAGGTTGTAAATGCTCCCATAAACCCAGTGCCTGCAAACCTAAAAATATCCGGACCGATATCCCCGCCAACTAAAAATCCTAGGAAGAGAGAACCAGTTAAATTAACGATGATAGTTCCGTATGGAGTGAAATTGGGTGCAAGTCGAATCTGTAGAAAGTATCTGCAAACAGCTCCTAGAAACCCGCCAATGGAGATTAGGACTAGTGTCGTCATTTCTTCCTCCCATGACTCCTTTCTAATCCGCCGAGGTAAAAGCCCAGCATTGCCGCTAATAGCCCTCCTGCCATACTTAGAAAGAGATACAGCATCGCTTGAATCCCTCTTCCCTCTTGCAAGAGTTTCATTGTGTCAAGGCTGAATGCAGAAAAAGTTGTAAAAGACCCTATCATTCCGGTAGAGATTGATACAACCAGAACAGGAGGAATACGAATTATTTGTTTCTCCACGATCGCCGCTGTAAACCAGCCCAGCAAAAGGGACCCTGTTATATTAACCGACACCGTTGCCAACGGACCTTCTATAGTAACCATTACGAAATACCTTAACAGACTGCCGACAATGCCCCCTATACCCACTGCAATAAATTTCATTAATAACACTGTCCTTTATTGTAACTAATTATCAACAATAATCTTTCTTTTACATCTGGCCACTTGCCGGCTAGAATATTGAAGGAAACAGTATTTCGAATAGTCTCCCATTTCTTGTACCCCACCAAAAAAAGCTGCTAGGTTCACCTGCAGCTCTAAATCACTTCAAAATACTCCTTGTAATAACCTCCAACCTTACCAGAGTTATCGATAAGGAAGTAAAATTCTTCTGTTTCATTTTTTACATCGTATGATTTTCCTTCGGTAAGGACTCGGTTTACAACATATTTCTTAGCATCTGTATGTACGCACTTCACCTTTTTAATCGTTTCTCTTCCATGCCAATCTAAGTGAATCATTTATTGCCACTCCTCTATACATCAATATCTATTAGTATAAAGAATAAACTAACTGTTATGCAATCCCCTTCCTATCAACTTGCTGCTCTCCTTCTATTTTGTTTATTCTCTTTATATGCAATATATCTCCTTGTTCAAAGGTAAACATCTCTCCGGTGACAATACTCTGCATCGTGACATAACGGATGCCACAAATTTGATCCACCCGAATAAACTGCAAATATGGAAAACAAGTATTATCATATATAATATCATATATATCATTTTGTAAAAGTTTGTTCTTCATGGTAACTCCCTCTTTCCCGGCTGTTTTCCCCAAGGTGTCGGCTGTGTTTATATACCACCGAACATGCCGGAACGAAACCTTTATTTCCTAAAACATTGTGTAAGATCTGGAGTTTTTTTATTACTGGTACCGTTTATTTCCACCTTTATTATACCGTTTCAGGAAATTATGTGATTGAATGTTTATGAAGATTTATTGTATTTTTATCCTGTTTTCTTCAAGATTAAACGAACGAAAATGAAAAAAGGCTCCTGGAAAACCAAGAACCTTTTGAAAAATGATAATGAATTATTTTAGTCATTCTTCCTGTAACGGAAAAGAACATTAGCAGCCACCATCAACGGAATGAAAGCGGCAGCAGTAAAGCCTAGTGCATAGCCTGAGAAGTTTTCTCTGGCAACATGCTTGCCGATAGACATGCCGAGAAAAGATACTTCGGCTATGCTTTGATCCATTAGCCATAGCTCTGCTGCTTTGCTAATAAAAAGCAAACTAATGCAGCAAAGTATTGAAACAATTAACCATTTCATACCGGTAGACCTCCATAAAATTGATCTCAACGTAGAGAACAAACTTAATAACAATTATATGGAGTTAATATTTTATAAGATATAGTTGTAACAAAATGTTCATATATAATTATAAGCGTTTTGTTACAATTTAGATTTTTAACGTACTAACATATTTCTTTGCCTGTTCGCGAAGCTTAAACTTTTGGATTTTGCCCGAAGCAGTCATTGGAAATTGTTTGACGAAAGAGATATACTTAGGTATTTTATATCTAGAAATTTTTCCATTGCAGTATTCCTGAATCTCTTTTTCTTCTGCCGACATTCCCTCTTTTAAGATCACCCACGCCATCACCTCTTCCCCATATACTTTATCTGGAATCCCTATCACCTGTACATCCTGAATCTTCGGATGCGTATATAAAAACTCCTCGATTTCCCGAGGATAAATATTCTCTCCTCCGCGGATAATCATATCTTTCAATCGACCGGTGATCCGGCAGTACCCAACTTCATCCATGATTGCTAGATCCCCTGTGTGCAGCCATCCCTCATCATCAATAGCATCACGTGTTGCATCGGGGTTTTTATAATAACCATGCATCACATGATAGCCTCTTGTACAAAGCTCTCCCTCCATGCCTATAGGCACCTCTTCAGAAGTTCCCGGCTTGACTATTTTTACTTCTACCTGCGGCAAAGCCTTCCCTACTGTTTCCACTCTTATCTCCAGTGGATCATCGGTTCTTGTCTGAGTAATAACCGGAGAGGCTTCGGTCTGCCCATACGCAATGGTTATATCCCTAGCCCCCATTTTCTCGATCACTGCTTTCATCACTTCTGTTGGACAATTTGACCCAGCCATGATGCCGGTTCTCAGAGAAGACAAGTTATATTGTTTAAAATCGTTATCATTTAATTCGGCGATAAACATGGTAGGAACTCCATGCAGCCCCGTACATCGTTCCTTTTGAACTGTAGATAAAACTGCTTTTGGGGAAAATTCTTGGACCGGAACCATTGTTGCTCCTACAGTCACACAAGCCAGCGTGCCAAGCACACAGCCGAAACAATGAAAAAACGGGACAGGAATACAAAGGCGGTCTTCTATCACCAGTTTCATACAAGAAGCGATATTATAAGCGTTGTTCACAATGTTGTTGTGTGTAAGCATAACGCCTTTGGGAAAGCCCGTTGTACCAGATGTGTACTGCATATTAATTACATCATTCGGCTGTAGAGCAGCCATTCTTGCATCGAGCATTCCATCACTAATGCCATTTCCCATTTGCATAATATCCGACCATGTGTAAACTCCTTGATAAGCCTTCTCTCCAAGGACAATTACATTTTTAAGGTGTGGCAGTTTTAGGGTATTGAGCTGCCCAGGTTTTGCGCTTTTTAATTCGGGAACAATTTCATAAAGCGTGTCGATGTAAGAGGTATCTTTGAATTGTTCAATAAGGATAATTGTAGAGACATCTGATTGCCGCAGCAGATATTCCAACTCAGCAGCCCTGTAATTCGTATTTACTGTAACTAAAACAGCACCCATCTTTCCTGTTGCAAATTGAGTGATAATCCATTCCGGTGTATTGGTTGCCCAGATTGCTATGTGTTCTCCTTGTGAAATACCAAGCTTCATCAATCCTTTTGCTGCTTGTCTGCAAACATTATTGAAGTTCTCGTATGTCATACGCAAGTTGCGATCAGAATAAACAACAGCTTCATGGTTCGGGTGCAGCTTAGCCTTTTCTTCCAACAATTCACCAACCGTAGTATTTAAAATTCCCGCCATTTCCTCTTCCCCTCCTTCTCCAAACATCTAAAAAAACGCTAATATATTATATATCTCTGTTGATTGAATATTCAATATTATCTGTTCATTTTCCTTCTTTCCTTTCTTTTCAAGAATCAATTTTTCGTCAGAAATTTTGATGTTTACTTTCACTTTTCGCCTTAACCTCCTAAGATATATGTCGAAAGTGCTATTTTTAAAAGATTTTTACCTAGATTATTCACCGATATATATAAAATCCCACAGAAAAGCCGACTTGTTGGCTTTTCTGTGGGATTCTCTTTTTCACTTAAAAGATGAAAAAAGAATCCATTTCTGTTATGGTTATTGCGACTAAACACCAACCAACTAGAAAGGATTCTTCTAATGGCTACTTTATCGCAAAACACTCTACATTTCAACCGTTCCATTAAATTGTCTAATGATGGTGGTGCGCTTTCTTCTGACACTGGAGAATTCATTTTTCGTGAGTTTGATGAAAAAATCAGTTTCTCACAAACGATTTCAAAACATCTCCAATTAAAAGATGAACGCACGTATTGCTTCCATACGAATGAACATTTACTTCGTCAAAAAATCTATCAGCTGATCGCTGGCTATCATGAGGATGATGCAGCGGACCGTTTAACACATGATCCGGTTTTCACACAGGTTCTTGGCAAATCTGCACTCGCTTCTCAACCGTCCTTATCACGATTTTTTAAGCGCTTTGACACGGAAGCACTAAACCAACTTCAATCAGCCAATCAGGAACTGCTTGACCGGGTTCATCATGCTCGACAATCGAAGACACTTATTTTCGACCTGGATTCCACACATGCCGATACATACGGAAACCAAGAAAATTCTTCCTACAACGCGCATTATTCTACAACAGGCTTTCATCCACTAGTCGCATTTGATGGGCTAACAGGTGATTTCTTGAAAGCGCAATTGCGCCCGGGAAACGTTTATACTTCCAATGGTGTTGTAGATTTTATGCGCCCACTCATCGAGCACTATAACGAAGTTTTCCCCGAAAAATCTTATCTAGTCCGTGGCGATAGTGGCTTCGCGGTGCCTGGTCTATATGAATTATGCGAAAAGGAATCGGTTTACTATATCATTCGTCTAAAAGCGAACGCCAAGTTAAAAGCACTTGCGGAAGAACTACACCCAGCACATGAAATTCATGATGTGTCCGTGACAGAAAGCTATGTAGAGGAGTCCATTTACCAAGCATCTTCTTGGTCAAAGCCTCGTCGTATTATCATTCAGTCCATTCGCCCTGCTGGTGAATTGTTATTTTCACATGCCTTTTTTGTGACGAGTCTGGGTGAAGCCTTTTCGCCCCAAGCGATTGTCACATCTTATCAACAGCGGGGCACAATGGAGAATTTCATCAAAGAAGCGAAAGATGGCTTTGGTTTTGATCAGATGAAAAGCCATGATTTTCTGATCAATGAAGCTCGGATGATGTTGAGTCTGCTTGCCTATAACTTCACGAACTGGTTACGGACATTCAGTTTTCCGACCAAGTATAAGGGCATTCAAATCCAAACGATTCGTACCCGGCTAATCAAAGTGGCAAGTAAGTTGGTGAAATCCGGACGCTCGCTATATTTTAAAATGTCCTCGAGTTTTGTGTATGAACGCTTTTTTTGGGACGTACTCACCCGAGTGCAACAACTAAAATTTGAATAAATACCCTTTTAAAATAAATCGAACCTGCACCAAGGGAGAAGTCTGTCCAAAAATCGGTTTCCTCCCAAGAATCGTTTTAAATTTCCTGTCATTCGATTATTTTCTCCGTAAAAATTCACCTAAACTTTAAAAATTTCATTAAATACCCAGAATTTCAGATCACGGTGAATAATTCAGGTTTTATATAGGGGTTTTCAAAATCTTAATAAACCTTTACAATAAGTTTGTATACAAAAATTGAATATTCAATCCATTCTTACCGAGGAGGAATGCAAATGAAGATTATGAGCAACGAACAATTGGTGGCTTCGTATCGGGATGCATTAAAGACGGATCAGGATAAGGATTGGGCAAAAATTTTAAAAGATGAAATTGCACGCAGAGGTTTACAACCCTTTAAGAACAGGTAAAAAAGTCAATCGCCAGGCATGCCCTGGCGATTTTTTAATGCAACTGTTTTTAATTTAACGTATCTTCTATAAAACCCTAATATAGAAAAAAGCTGGCACAAAGGCATTCATTCACCTTCGTATCAGCTCTTTTTCTAATTAGCTTCCTAATAATAACGACTCAGGATCTTCAATTAATTGTTTCACTGTCTTCAAGAAAGTTACCGCTTCTTTTCCATCAACGATTCGGTGATCATACGAAAGCGCAATATACATCATTGGGCGATTTTCCATTCTATCCGCATCAATTGCAACCGGTCTTGTTTGGATTGTATGCATACCAAGTATTCCAACTTGCGGTCCATTTAATATTGGCGTAGACATCAATGATCCAAATACCCCACCATTAGTGATTGTGAAGGTTCCCCCTTGCAAGTCGCCTAGTGTTAATTTATTATGACGCGCTTTTTCAGCAAGTTCCGCGAGACTGCCTTCAAGCTCTGCAAAGTTCTTTCGATCTGCATCCCTGATTACAGGAACGACAAGACCATCATTTGTAGAAACCGCAACCCCGATATCATAATATTTCTTCATAAGAATTTCATTACCTTGAATCTCTGCATTCAAATATGGCGTCTTTTTTAAAGCTGCCACAACTGCTTTCGTAAAGAAAGACATGAAGCCAAGGCGAACGTCATTTTCCTTTAGGAAACGATCTTTCCATTTTTTACGGAGATTCATTACGTTTGTCATGTCGACTTCGTTGAAGGTTGTAAGCATTGCAGCAGTTTGTTGTACCTCAACAAGCCTGTTTGCAATGGTTTGCCTGCGGCGTGACATCTTAATTCTCTCAACTTCTTTTCCGCTTTCAGCAGTTGGCATAGCTTGTAGAACAGGTTGTGAACCGCTTGGTTTCTCCGGCTGCTTTTGAGCAGGCACATACGCTGAAACGTCTTGTTTTCGTACGCGGCCTAATGGATCAGCAGCAGGCACTTCATTAAGATTAATCCCTTTTTCCCTTGCCAATTTGCGCGCTGCAGGCGATGCAATAATGCGCTCGTCTGCTGTTTCAGATCCTGAGGGACTTGCTTCAGCTGGAATTTCCGAAGTTTCCTTATTATTCGTAACAGGCTGTGGGGCTTTACCGTCCGGCTCATCCACAGATTCCGCCTCTCTGCCTGTGTCAATTTGCGCTGTGCCTTGCCCGATTACAGCAATTGTTTCTCCGACTCGCACAGTGTCCCCTTCTTCGGCTTTTAGTTCAGCAATTACTCCTTCAAAATCGGATATAATTTCAACATTTACCTTATCGGTTTCCAATTCAACGATATACTCCCCTTTTTTCACAAACTCTCCTGGCTGCTTGAGCCATTGGGCTATCGTACCTTCATTGATGGATTCCGCCAATTCGGGGACTTTTACTTCTGCCACCTTAAATCCTCTCCTTATCACATTCTTATTTTAATAAATATGTTTTTTTATTTTGTTAGAGCTTCTTCAATGATTCTCGCTTGTTCCATCTTATGGATGACTGGATCCCCCTCCGCTGGGCTGGAACGCCTGCGTCTTCCAATATAGCGTACATTAAATCGATTTTCGGATGCTTCGTTTATTCTTGGCTCAACAAAAGTCCATGCACCCATGTTTTTCGGCTCTTCTTGTACCCACACAACTTCCTTCAAATTCGTATATTCTTTAAGCCTATGCCTTAATTCTTCAAGCGGGAAAGGATAAATCTCTTCTAAACGGAGGATATTCACCCAATTATGTTTTTCAGCATCCACCTTTTCAGAAAGGTCGATAGCGATCTTTCCTGTACATAAAACCACTCTCTCCACATCATCTACATGATTTGGCAGTTTCGGTTCATTTAAAATTGCTTTAAAGCTACCTTCACTAAATTCTATAGGACTAGAAGCTACCAATGGATGACGCAATAGGCTCTTTGGTGTCATAAGGACAAGTGGCCTAACTGTCTCTTGATCTAGTATTGCTGCCTGACGACGGAGAATATGGAAATATTGTGCTGCTGATGTAAGATTGGCAACTGTCCAGTTATTTTCGGCTGCAAGACTGAGGAATCGCTCAAATCTTGCACTTGAATGCTCAGGACCTTGACCTTCGTAACCATGAGGCAGCAACATCACAAGGCCAGACTTTTGACCCCACTTTGCTCTCCCTGCTGCGATAAATTGGTCAAAAATGACTTGAGCAGCATTTGCAAAATCTCCATATTGCCCTTCCCACAAAACTAGCGTCTCAGGGGAAAAAACGTTATAACCATATTCAAAGCCAAGAACGGCAGCTTCTGATAATGGACTGTTATGAATAGCAAACGCCGCTTTGGCATCCGGTAATGTGTGAAGCGGAGAAAATTGTCTTCCCGACTCACTATCATGGAGAACAATATTTCGCTGTGCGAATGTACCCCGTTCTGAATCTTGACCTGTCAGCCTTACTGGAGTTCCTTCAGAAAGAATAGTAGCAAAAGCCATCGTTTCCGCATGGCCCCAATCGAGTTTCCCGTTCTCATCGAAAGCTGCTTGTCTCCTTTTAAGGATTTTCTCAAGCTTTCCAAACACTTTAAAATTATCAGGCCATATCAATAAATCCTCGTTCATTTTCTTCAGTACATGGAACTCAACACTTGTATTTATTTGTGGTAAACCATTTTCAATAAATTCTGGTGGATTGGTTTCCTCCACAACATGCGTACCAGCAGCAGGAACTTTTTCATAGGCCGCTGATAGTTTAGCTGAAATAGACTGATCTAATTTTTGTTGCATACTTTCATCCATGACTCCCTGAGAAAGAAGCTTCTGGGCATACAAAGTGCGAGTAGTAGCATGTTGGCGAATCAACTTGTACATTTGCGGATTTGTCGTCATTGGTTCATCCATTTCGTTATGTCCATAACGACGATAACCAATCAAATCAATCAGAAAATCTTTGCCGAATACCGCTCTGTACTCTGCAGCGAGTCTTGCCACTGCAATAACAGCCTCTGGGTCATCTGCATTCACATGGACAATTGGTATTTCGTAACCTTTGGCCAAGTCACTCGCATACCTGGTAGAACGAGAATCTGTTGATTCTGTTGTAAATCCAATGGTGTTGTTAGCAATGACATGGACAGTACCGCCGGTATTATAACCTAATAGCCTGCTCAAATTTAGGGTTTCTGCTACAATTCCCTGACCTGGGAAAGCTGCATCTCCATGAATGAGAATAGCAAGAGCCTTTTCCTGCGACTGTTTTGGATAGCCAGGCATAGAACGATCGTCCTGTGCCGCACGCGTGAATCCTTCAACTACTGCACCCGCAAACTCTAAGTGACTCGGATTATTGGCTAGGGTTAGCCTTACATTCCTCGTATTTTCAGCTTTTATTTGTCTGTCAAGACCAAGATGGTATTTCACATCACCAGTCCCTCCGTAATTGATTCCGATTGAACCTTCAGAAGGGACCAGTTCTTTATTCGGTGCATGCTGAAACTCTGCAAATATCATTTCGTACGGCTTTCCAAGGACATGAGCAAGAACATTCAGCCTTCCCCTGTGAGCCATCCCTATATTAACGGTATCTACACCGTTATGGACCGATTCCGCGATAACTTCATCGAGAAGCGGCACCATGCTTTCAAGTCCTTCTATGGAAAAGCGTTTTTGGCCAACAAAGGTTCTGTGAAGGAATCTCTCAAACTCTTCCGTTTCAGCTAACCTTTTAAGAAGCGCTTTCTTTTTATCATGATTAGGTTCGTTAGCAAGACTTCCACTCTCTATCTTGCAGCGAAGCCAATTCTTTTCCTCTAGATCATGCACATGGTGAAACTGATAAGAAATCTTATTTGTGTAAATGCTTTTTAAATGGTCCATAGCCTCCGCACCATTTTTAATATTTCGAGGAGCGTTTGGAGAAATCAATTCTACGGGTATACTAGCCAGATCAGTGTTGGTAAGTCCCCATTCTTTCTCATTCAATTTAGGATCTTCATAGGACATGTCTTTCAGCGGAAAAACATCCGCAGAAAGATGGCCGTAGCCTCTAATATGCTCAGCCATCATTAGCGCAGCAGCTACCTTTTCAGGATTGAATGACTCTAGACCAACCGGTATGGAAGATAAGTCTGCATTCGATGATGATTGCTGCATTTCAGGAACAAACCCTTTGTCAAAGTATTCCCTGATTTCTGAATCGACCAATTTTGGATCTTCCTGATACTTTTCATAAAGTTCGACAACGTAACCAAGATTCGGCCCAAAAAAATCAGGCCAGGCAGCATCTTGGCCGCCAGCAGGTTTTTTCATAAAAAAACTCGCCTACCATTTCATTATTTTGTTTTCGTTTCCACCAGAATATTTCATAATTGTTAAATTGAATAATGTTAAAATTCTGGGGAAAAACGTTTTCATAGCCATTCTATCATTCGTTTTTCATATGCACAAAGGTTTTGACTCTATTGATAGTGAAAACTTCTAAATTGTATTATCTATTAATAATTTTATTGTAAAAAAATAATTAAACAAAAATAAGAACTCTCCTAAAGTCGGGGAGAGTTCTTTCATGATGCTTGAAAAGGAAATAATGTATCCAGAGTAAATGTTTAGAAGAACATGATATTTTGATAGATGTCTTTTGGTGTCTGAGGTTCCCTCCATTTTTCCGCAAATGAATCATAGACAGGCTCGCCTGTTTTCACTAAAAATTCCATATGAGCAGAACAGATGCTTTGATGGAACCTAGGGCCTGAAATAAACAAATCGACTCCATCGTTGTTGATTAAACATAAGCTTTCTTCATGTGTAGAGTAGCGATGATGACCACTTTTAGATTCACGCATTTTCAGAACCTCCCGCTTGATAGTTTCTGCCTCTATTATAAATAAATATTCCGAATTTTCATGTGACAATTTATAGAATTATACATATAAAAAACGGAAAGCAGTGCTTTCCGTTAAAGAAAATTATGCATGGATTTGAGAGTTCAATAAATGGGTTTTCAATTTTTCTGTTATTCCATTTGGAACATCGCCATCCATTTCGATGAACTTCCCATCATAGTCCTTCAAAGCGTGTCTATATCTAGGGTCATAGTAGTATTCCAGGAGTATACGAATAACGGTAGGATAGTCTTCCTCCACAGCTGCAAGCTCTAATTCTGTTATCACCTGATGGTTCTTCAAACGTTTTTCAATTCGTCTAATTTTATCCAGCACTTCCTCCTTGAACCATGGCTGCTTCTTATAAGGAACAACGTATTCAGCCATTATTCTTTCCACTCTCCTTTCAACGGAAGAATGGATATAGATATGCATGGCACTATTTTTGCGTTCTAAAATTGCGTCCGGCTGTACAGCGCGACCAATTCTTTTGCTCTCTGCTTCCATAATAAAATATTGGGAGCCCTTTATTTCCAGGAGTCTTTTGAACAACAAGGCATCAAATGTCTTTTGGTTATATCCCTCACCTGTTCCAATCATACCGAAAAGGGACCCGCGATGGTTGGCCATCCCTTCCAAGTCCAGTACAGGAAGCCCTTCCTTTTGGAGTTCATGGAGGATATCAGTCTTTCCTGTACCGGTCATCCCATGTAAAATGACGGAACGATCAGGAATCAAGCGCGGTATTGCTTGAAGAATGTATTCCCTATACGCTCTATACCCTCCTTCAAGACGAAAGGATTGGCAGCCTGCGTAATCTAGGAAAGTAGCGACTGCTTTACTTCGCATTCCACCTCTCCAACAATGCACAACAGGTACTGCTCCAGAATTTTCAATATCGCGAAGACTTCCTAGCAGTTCCGGCAGCTTCGGAGAAACAATTTCCATTGCTCGCCATCTTGCAGCCATCTCTCCGGAATTCTTGTAAAGGATTCCAATTTCTCTACGTTCTTCGTTTGTGAACAGGGGTATGTTTACTGACCCTGGAATCGAAGCCTCTACGTGTTCAATAGGCGATCTGACATCAACAGGAATATATTCCGCCCCCGTGACAAGCTCTTCAACTGTAATGTCTCTCAATTTAAATCATTCCTCCATTGGAGCATGGGTATTAAATAAAGTGTAAATGGTTAATAAACGTTCCCTATTTTACACCTTTGTGGCATTGTGTGCAAGGACAACTGTTATTTTTTTACTATTCTGTCTTCGGAAAATGTAATTCCTTAATAAATCAAATGGTTATTTAGAGGTTTGATAGGGATACAAGGCAGGGAAAAGCGAAATAATAGGGAGGTTAGTCAACGATGATGAATGATATGATGGCAAGGCAATTTGAAAAACCAGAAGGACTTTTAGGGAAATTAGCAGGAAAAATCATGGATAAAGAAAACAGAGAAATCAATAAGTGGACCATTGAATATCTCCAACCTATAGAAGGAGATAGAATCCTTGAAATAGGATATGGTCCTGGGTTCGCAATAAAAGAGATTGCCTCATCGGTAAGCAATATTACTGTACATGGTGTTGATATTTCCGAAAAAATGAAAGAGACAGCAGAAAGCAAGAATCATGATGAAATAGTCCATGGAAAAGTACAGTTATACCATGTCGATATACACGATTTTGATCAGGGAATCCTCTATCATAAAATATTTTCAGTTAATAACTATCCTCTATGGAAAAAACCTCATGAATCCCTTCTTCACATAATGAAGCTTCTGGAAAACCATGGTGAACTTATTATAACTGTACAGCCTAGAGAAGAAGGAGCCAATGATGAAACAGCTAAAAGTCTAGGAGAGAGTATGAAGGAGGACCTTCTGCTCGCCGGGTATTGCGATATTCAAATTAGCTATTTAAAAATCAGACCAGTATTGACAGTGTGTGTAAGAGCAAGGAAATAATTCGGTTTATCGCCGGATTATTTCCTTTGTTTCTGTTTTCTGTCGATGATTAGAGAAAGCTTTTCTTTCCATGCATTTGCCAATGAAGGAATGCGAACTACTTTTTGCAAATCGCTTATATCCGATTCTTTATTATAAAGCAGTTTATGTGCTTTTAGGATAGAGACATCTTCTTGTTCCCTTTCTAATAATTCAAGCTGATCTTCTTGGGCAATAACCCCCTCTTTCAACACTCTGAAAAAATATCCAGTATAACCTGTTGCCACCACTCTATCCAACAAGTTTTTCACACCATTATATTTGGAAATAGTATTACAAGGGATTCTTCCTTGGGAAATTTGAAGAATAGAGCTGCCCGCCTTATAAATATCCCCAATGTACACATTCTCCTCTAACATGCCAGATACGGTCATATTCTCTCCGAAGGCAGGAAGCATGAAGAATTTCCCACTCTCCTGCTCCCACTTACTATAGTGGTCATAAGAATATAAGCAGACTGCACGGTCGAATCCACCATGAAATTTTTCATTTGCAACACCATCATCGAGAATGCCATGTTTAAGGACAACCGCATTCCTCACCTGCGATTTCCCTATCGCTGATTTTTCTATTTTGCCTTGGTAATGATAAGAAACAGGCAAACCAATATTTAACGAAAGAATGATGCCTTCCATAATGTTTCCCTCTCCCTATTTATTCTTAATGTTCCGCCCTTCTATTTTACCAAAAAGATACAACATTTAATAAAGTACTTTAGCTAATAATAAAAACAGAATGAATTAAAAGGCGGGTCTATAAATGAACTATATAGAGAAATTGTTTACGAAGCCAGGGGAAAAGTCATCTAAAGGTCAATCAGATAAAGGGATCGATAGTCAAAGGGCCGCAATATTTGCAATCGCCTCCATTCCCTTGGTTATGACGCTAGGCAATTCAATGTTAATTCCAGTTCTACCTGTCATGGAAAAGGAAATGAATATTTCAGCCTTTCAGTCCAGCCTCATTATTACTGTGTATTCAGTTATAGCCATTTTTCTAATTCCGGTAGCAGGTTACCTTTCTGATCATATTGGAAGGAAAAAGGTAATCATCCCCAGCCTGATATTAGTTGCAATTGGAGGAGGAATTAGCGGTTGGGCCGCATTAATGGGTGAAAACGGTTATTGGGTGTTGCTTGTTGGTAGAGCGATTCAAGGAGCAGGCGCAGCAGGTTGCTTCCCAATCGTGCTTCCATTAGTTGGGGATATGTTCAAAGACGAAGACGATGTGAGCAGCGCATTAGGAGAAATTGAAACTTCTAATACATTAGGAAAAGTTCTAAGCCCGATTGTGGGATCTTTTTTAGCGGGATTTATTTGGTACATTCCTTTCTTTTCAATTCCAGTACTTTGTGCCATTTCCATCCTATTGATGGTTTTTTTCGTAAAGAGTCCGAACAATAAAGCCGAACCTCTTCCTTTCAAGATTTTCATAAAAAAGATAAAGCTCATTTTTACGGAAAACGGAAAAATGCTTTATGCTATTTTTTTTATCGGGGTTATCCTCATGTTCGTACTGTTTGGAGTTCTTTTTTATCTTTCAGATATTCTCGAGCTCCAATACAATATTAAGAATAGAAAAAAAGGATTGATTCTTGCATTACCACTTGGCGTACTTTGTCTCTCCTCCTTCATTGCAGGAAGGCTGATCAAAAAGGATAAAGTATTGATGAAATGGATAGCATTTTCAGGAGCAGTTCTGCTAGGGGTCTCAACCGCTATTCTTGGTTTTTCAAAAGATCTTTGGTTCATTATCACGATGTTTCTCATCAGCGGAATTGGAATTGGAGCAAGCTTACCGCCACTGGATACTTTGATCACAGAGAGTATCGAAAAAGAAGAACGGGGAACCATTACCTCTATTTACAGCTCAATGAGATTTATTGGTGTAGCCGCAGGTCCGCCTGTCATTGCGCTATTAATGAAGAATTCAGAGAAGACCATGTTTTTTTTGTTGACAGGACTCAGTTTGGCTGCAGCAGCAGCAACATTTATTGCTATTAAGCCAGAAAAGAAAAAAGGGGGACATTGAAAAAATACAAATCGTGACAGCATACCATGAATATGATATCCTAAAAGTGAAATTATAAATAAACCACAAGTGTTGGCCCACCTGTGGTTTATGCAGCAGCTGTTTCCCGGAAGGGATCGGCATTATAAATGACTGGATCCCTCCCTGATTAATTAGGGAGGTCTATTTTTTTTGATTAAATGACAGGATCGCAATAATCAGGCTGGCAAACGTAAACATAGCCATAAATGTCTCGAATACTGTCAAGAGGCATCACCCCCTTTCAGAGGGGATAGCCGACCACCCTTCCTTTCACTAGACTACTGCTTCTTTATTATAACATATCGCCCGCCTTTGAACGAACGCTTGTTCCCCTTATATTTAAATTAAGTCAAATAGCCTATTTAGAACCTTATATTCGGAATAGGTATGATTGTAACTATTACAAATTCTTTGTGAAAAATGTTAAGACAAAAGAATAATTTAAGTAAATTTACGTAAAACATGGTTTTTTACTCTTTTTTTCTCTTCAAAATCTTGTATGATTGGCTTGTAATCCCATTACTACTAACCAAGGAGGAGAAAAATTGAAGAACAATCTCCAAAAAGGAATGCTGGCTTTGACTGCCGCTTTCATGCTGACCGGTGTAGCAACAGGATGCAATAATGATAGTAATGAACAGGAAGAAACAGAAGAAAACCAAGACGTGGAAAATAAGCCTGATAACGAAATGGAAGAAGAAAAAACAGATGAAACAGATCAAGATGAGCAAAATAATGATGAAGCAGATAACGGAGAAACCGAGGAAGATAAAGAAAAAGAGGAATAATCATACTTTAGGCTGAGCCCCCTTGTGGCTCAGCCTTTTTCTAACTTTAGTAAGGAGGCCATTGAACGACCAAAGCTGTTTGCAGCCGCCGGTCAACTTCTTGCCAGTTTACAATATTCCACCACTGTTCTATATACTTGCGCCGATCATTTTTGTATTGTAAATAATAGGCATGTTCCCAGACATCAAGAACTAAGAGTGGGATGGTGTCCCATTGCGTTAAGTTTTGGTGTTTTTCTGCCGTTAATATTTCAAGTCGTCGAGCCCTTGGTGACCAAACAAGCAAGGCCCAGCCTACTCCCTCTACTGCAGCAGCCGCTTCAGTAAAATGCTTCTTAAATTTTTCATAACTCCCGAAAGAATTGGTTAAGTACTTTAATACGATCCCGCCGGGTTTGCCGCCTCCGGTTGGAGACATAACCTTCCAAAATATCGTGTGTAAATAATGTCCTGAACCATGAAATGCAGCTTCTCTTTCCCAATGCTTGATCAGCTTAAACTCATTTGTATCTCTGGCTTTTTCCATCTCCAACTCCGCCTTATTCAATCCTGCTACATAGCTTTGGTGGTGTTTCGTATGGTGGAGTATCATGATCTCCTCAGCAATAAAGGGTTCCAGGGAATTATAAGCATATGGCAATGGCGGCAACCGATGCATTCCAGACGGAATTGTACCTTGTCTCTCTTCCCCTTCACTTCGTATAGAAAGAGAGGTTTGAACTAAAATACTTGAAAGTCTATCATAGAGAGTGTGTGATAATTCGTATAGCTCCGCTTCATTTTGGTTTCTTTCCTCTTCCGCCTTCATTTTCAATAAACCAATGCTTTCCAATAAGGAATCAATCTTTTCCTTGTGTTGGCTCCTTAAAGAGCGAAGCAAACTTTCCATTTCAGAGCACCATTCCATTAATAAGCTTCTATAATGTTGCTTTTCCATCAACATCCCTCCTTAAGAACATCTCTAATGAATATGACAAGAATAAATGGTAAATAACCTAGAAGCAGAACTAAGAGATTCAATTTCTGCCTTTTGCGGAAAAAAAGATTATAATAGGGTTATTATTTCACATTAGAACAGGAGGAGGTTTTTTTATGGGGGACAAAAAAATGCCAGAAACATTAAAGTTGATAAAAGAATTAGTCACTATTCCTAGTCCGTCAGGAAATACAGAAGAAGTAATCAGTTTCGTAGAAGCTTTCTTAAAAAACATTGGGGTTGAGTCAAAAAGAAATCGTAAAGGTGGCTTAATTGCAACACTCCAAGGAGAAGATGATGAACATCACCGAATGCTAACAGCGCATGTCGATACTCTTGGCGCGATGATTAAGGAAATAAAACCTTGTGGCCGCCTTAAGATTGATTTAATAGGTGGGTTCAAGTTCAACTCAATTGAAGGGGAGTATTGTACGGTCGAGACTTCCACAGGAAGAAAATTTTCAGGCACTATTCTTATGCACCAAACGTCTGTCCATGTATATAAAGATGCTGGTAAAGCAGAACGGAATCAGGAAAACATGGAAATACGACTTGACGAAAAAGTCCGAAATGAAGATGATGTAAGGGCGCTTGGAATAGAAGTAGGAGATTTTGTCTCTTTTGATCCTAGAATAGAAATAACTCCATCAGGGTATATAAAATCTCGACACCTTGATGATAAAGCAAGTGTTGCCCTGCTCCTTTTATTAATGAAAAAAATAAAAATGGAGAATATTCTCCTTCCTCACACAACGCATTTTCTTATTTCTAATAATGAAGAGATTGGCTATGGAGGAAATTCCAACATTCCGGCGGAAACAGTGGAGTACTTGGCAGTAGATATGGGTGCGATGGGAGATGGCCAGGCGACAGATGAATATACTGTGAGCATTTGTGCGAAAGATGCAAGCGGTCCCTATCACTATGGTTTACGCAAACATCTTGTTGAATTGGCTTACCGAAACAATATTGACTATAAAATAGACATTTACCCTTATTACGGATCAGATGCATCTGCTGCGATACGATCAGGTAACGATATTGTCCATGGATTAATTGGACCAGGCATCGACTCCTCCCATGCATTTGAGAGAACCCATATCGATTCTCTCGATAATACTGAAAAACTCCTCACCTGTTATATTCAGTCTAAAATGATGTGTTCCTAGTTTTTTAAGGTGATTTGCCCTTTTGGCAATCACCTTTATTTTTTAGGGTTTAGTATTCAAAAGAATTGCTGTTCTTTCCTGCTACACTTATGATATGGAAAAAAGAAAGATATTTAAATAGCCTCGTTTAAGATACGTCTCTGTACAGCCATTAACGCTTCTTCAAGAATTCGGAGCATTTCATCTACTTCCTTCTCATTAATCACAAGCGGAGGAGCAAATACAATAGTATCTTTCCCTTCAAAACAGACAGTCCTGACCATTAGACCTCTTTTAGCCGCCTCGGCGCTCACTTTAGGTGCAATGAGTTTATCGAATCTTTTGCCATTACGATCCATTATCTCTATCGCACCAATAAGTCCGAGTGCACGTATTTCGCCTGCAATTTCTACTTTTTCCTTCAGCTTTTTCAGGCCATTAACAAGTTTTTCTCCCATTACTCTAGAATTCTCTACAAGACCTTCCCTTTCAATTATCTCCAGGTTTTTCAAACCCACCGCACACGCAGTTGCATGCCCACTGTAAGTATATCCATGGAGAAGAACATCACTTGAAAGCTCTACAAGCTCCTTGTGTAGTTCTTCCGTCAAAGCTACAGCTCCCAACGGAATGTAACCACTTGTTATCCCCTTGGCAAGAAGCATTAAATCAGGAACCACATCATAGTGTTCACAGCCGAACATTTTTCCTGTTCTGCCAAAACCCGTTATTACTTCATCTGCAATGAACAGGATATCGTGATCGTCACAAATTTTTCGAATTTCCTTAAAATAACCTTCAGGTGCCATATTTACCCCGCCTGCTCCTTGGATAGGTTCTGAAATAAAAGCAGCAATAGAATTTGCACCTTCTGCTTGAATGCAATCTAGAAGTGACTTAGTGCTTTCAGGTTCCACATGAAGAAAATCAGGTGCCAGTGATGTAGTCATCTCTTGAAAAGGCATGATCCCTGTTGCACTAGTGGCACCAATGTTTACTCCATGATAACCTCTCCTGCGAGAAATAATCTTTTTCTTATCAGGTTTTCCTTTTAGTTTCCAGTAATGACGTACAAGCTTATATGCTGTATCATTCGACTCCGATCCACCTGATGTGAAAAAAACAGCATTCAAGTTACCGGGGGTGATCTCTGCCAGTTTTGTTGCAAGTAAAATTGCCGGCTCATTACTCATGGAAGAAAACGAATTGGTGAATGCCAGCTTTTCCATTTGTTCTTTTGCTGCTTCTGCAAGTTCTGATCTTCCATAGCCAACATTGACATTCCAAAGGGAAGACATACCTTCCAATACTTTCTGTCCAGAAATATCTGTAAGGTAAACACCTTCACCTTTTACAAAAATAAACGGAGCTCCCTGCTGCTGTTGCAATTTTAGTGAAGAAGTGGGGTGAATAAAATGTTTTTTATCCAGTTCGATTAAATCTTCTCGGTGATTTCTTGCCTGTTCCATCATCAATGACTCCTTCCTGTTCAAAAAACACGTTATTTATTCCTTTTCGCAATGGTAAGAAAATTAATTGCTAAATTAAATTTTCTTTACACAGTATTTAACTGTAAACATATAAGAAGAGACTACATGCTTATTCGGAAATCCCCTTTATGCCTGTAAATAAAATTGTTGTCACCTGAATCTAACCTTTCACCGATTATTGCATTCTCAATAATTGTATTTTTTCCTACTACTGCATTCGGAAGCAATACTGAATTTCGAACCACTGCTCCCTTTTCAACTTTTGCAGCATAAGAGATAACAGAATTAAATACTTTTCCATATATTTCACTTCCCTCTGAGATAAAAGACTGTCTGACAAGTGCATCTTCGTCTATATAAGCAGGCACTATACTTTGATTGGAAGTAAATATAGACCATTTTTTATTATCCATTAATATATTGGTTCTGTGAGTTAACAGATCCATATTCGCCTCCCAGAGGCTTTCGAGTGTGCCTACATCCTTCCAATACCCTTCATGCATGTAGGCATATAATGAGAAACCCTCCGCTAACATATACGGAATGACATCTTTTCCGAAATCACTGAAGGAAAGTGGATTGTCATCAAGCACTTCAATAATATTGCGTAAAACTCTCCAATTGAAAATATAAATACCCATTGAAGCCATATTCGAGGCAGGGAATTGGGGTTTCTCCTCAAATTCATGTATTCTTCCGGTAACAGGGTCAATACACAAAATACCAAATCGATTTGCTTCGCTCCATGGTACTGGAATTACTGAAATACTAACATCTGCTCCACTCTTCTTATGCTCTTTTAACATCTGACGATAATCCATTTTATATATATGATCCCCAGAAAGGACGATAACGTAGTCAGGGTCATAAAAAGAAATAAATTCCCGGTTTTGAGCCACAGCATGTGCGGTTCCTTCATACCAACGAGAACGGGTTTTACATTGGAATGGAGGAAGAAACGTAATTCCATCAACATAACGATCAAAACCCCAAATTTTTCCATCGTTTATGTATTTTTGAAGTGTATGCGGTTGATACTGTGTCAGAATCCCGACTGTCTCTACCTCGGAATGAATACAATTGCTCAGTGGAAAATCAATGATTCTATATTTTCCGCCAAACGACACAGCCGGTTTTGCAATGTTTTCAGTAAGGCTTCTTAGTCTTGAACCCCTGCCCCCAGCCAGTATCATTGCAATTAGTTCTTTTTTTGCCATGGTTCCATCCGTCCCATCCTTTCGTTCAAAGTAATAGACTATCGTTTAATCAAATTGGAGTCCAATCTAACCAAATTTCTAACATGGATTAATAGGCCTTTTGGCACAAATTTATCGTATTTCGGTATTCATTTTATAAAAAGTAGCGAATAGCTTTATACGATTTTATGCTATACAACTAATCAGTATGTATTATACTTTTGTTGGTGAGAAAATTTGACTTTCGGAAGTAGCGGAATCAACAATTCAGGCTCACCGCGGCTGGTTGAAGTCTTCACATCCGCAAAAAAACACAGGCAGCTGCCTGTGTTTTTTTACCTTTCATTTAACCGTTAAGGTTTAAGCTATGGTTGTTAACTACTTCCAACACACGCGTCTCATTTGCCATCTGGCTGTGGCAAATCGGGCATTCAGGAGTCTCGCTGCTCTTAAAGTTGTCCCTAACCCAGCAGTTACAATCCTCAGAAGTACAAACCCATACTTTTGTTTCTGCAGTTACAATTTCCTCAGGCAGCCTTCTTCCAAATGCCATTACCTCACGCTCCAATTCTATAGTGTTCATACGGCCAATATAAAAGGGTGAAAAAAAATTCATTTATTATAAAAAGCTTCTCTTAACTTCTTATAATAAATGAATCCACTTTTATTGGTATCAAGTCTAGTATAACATACTCAGTGTAAATTTCCAAAAAATCCTTTCATTCCCTTTCGGCCAGCTGCATCACTTTAAGTATATGCTTCTTCCTATATTTTATTCCTTCGCATTTCCATCCATTTTTGTCGTAAACACCTTTGTTTCCGAATAATTATAAGACGAGCAATACATGTCCAATGATAAAATGGAGGGTTATTGTTGAGTATATTTTTCAGCTATGTTTTTTTAGGTTTATCGCTCGCAGCCCCAATTGGTCCAGTTAATGCAGCACAGATGGACAAAGGAATTCGAAATGGTTTTCTGCATGCGTGGCTGCTAGGACTTGGAGCTGTTACAGCAGACATTATCTACATGGTTGCTGTATTTCTCGGAATAGGCAGATTCTTGGAAACACCTTATATTCAAATGTTTCTTTGGCTATTCGGCGCTTTTATTCTGCTTTATACCGGAATTGAAAGCATTATAGGTGCCGGAAAAATCGTACACCAGACTAGAAAGGATGAATCCAAAGGGAAATCGTTCTTATCAGGATTTCTGATGTCCATTTCAAACCCTTTAACAATCTTATTTTGGCTTGGAATTTATGGTTCTGTTTTAGCGAAAACAGCTGCATCATACGATGCCGTTCACTTAGCCCTTTACAGTTTGGCTATCATCATCGGTCTTTTATCTTGGGACATCGTCATGGCAGGCATTTCAAGCAGCTTCCGAAAACTGTTAACAGCTAAAATACTGACGATGATTTCTGTGCTTTCAGGTATTTCTCTTATTGGGTTTGCCATTTATTTTGGCTGGGAAGCTGCAAAGCTGCTCCTTCGCCTGTAAAACGTAAAGAAGCTTGGGCTCCACCAAGCTTCTTTACGTTTAGGCACCTTGTGGTTCCAAACCTTTTCTTCTTTTTCCAAGTTTATTGATAATAAGGAGGACGGACACGATAATACCAACAAAGAGAAGACTAATAAAAAAGCCTGGACGGCTCCCCTTGTCGAGGAGTGTGCCACTCACTGCAAAGAGGATTAGCAGGATTCCGGTAACCTGCTTTATTTTCTGGAAACTATCCAGGTCGATAATTTTCTTATAGGAAAACAGCACAAACAACCAGTTATACAAGAGCATTAACCCAGCCGCTGTTGTCAAGTATTCATAGATTTTATCCGGCATAGCAAGAGCTAAAACAATCGAGCCGGCTAACCCAGCAATCGTTAGGAGTAAAGCAAAAGCAGGAACCTTTAGTTTCCCTTTTTTCGCAAGAATCTTTGGTGCGTCTCCATCCTTCGCAAGCGTCACAATCATTGTGATGACAGCAAAAAGAGAAGCACACATTGTAGAAAAACCAGCGATAATCATTGCTCCATTGAAAAGATGCGGAACGAGCGGGAGATGGTATCGATCAAGGGCGAGGACGAACGGGCTTTCTTTCGTATTAAAATCCTCAAACCTTACCATCGTTACCGCAAGCGCAATAGATAGAAGGTATATCGTTGTCAATGCTAACAGCATAACTTTTCCTGCTTTTGGAGCATCTTCTTTATTTTTCAACCTAGGTGCCATCATTCCCATGATTTCAATCCCGCCAAAAGCGTAAAATGCAAAAATAAGGCCAGTCCAAAGGCCTTTCATCCCATTCGGAAAAAAATCTCCCATCGAAGCAGGGGTGACAAACTCGTTTCCTTTCCCGTGGATGATACCGAACAAAGCAAGCGCTGCAATAATGAGAAACATCAATATTGCTGCTACCTTGATCACTGCAAAAATATTCTCCATCTTTTCAAATCCGTTTGTTCCTGTCAGTATAACAATGATTCCTAACACTGCAAAGCATGCAGCAAATACCCACATTGGGATATTAGGAAACCAAAAGCGGGAAAAAATCGAAAGAGCGGTCAATTGGCTCCCCATAATGAGCAGCTCTGAACTCCAATAAACCCAACCGCTCGTAAATCCAGCCCAATGACCATAGGCCTTCTTTGCATAGGCTCGAAAAGAACCTTTTTGCGGATCTTTTGCAGACATTCTCGATAGCGCGTCGAATACGAGATAAGTACCGGTTGCTGCAAGAATAAAAGCTACGAGCACAGCAGGTCCTGCCATTGTAATAGCAAGGCTAGAACCTAGGAAAAAGCCTGTACCAATTATGCAGCCTACCCCTATAATGGATAACTGCCACCACTGAAGCTTTTTTCCTTCTGATGATGATGATGATGGCGTGCATTGACTGCCCATCAAATCCCCCCTTTTTACAATATTGTTTGATTTTGAATAGGGTTTTATGTAAGGGATGTTGTTACAATCGATTCTCTAACCATCATTAAATGGTATAATGATAATTGATTGTTTTTTGCTAATGGGTTATATAATAGGAAAAATGAACAATAAAGGATGATAGTACATGTTGAAAATATCCGGACATACAGCGGAACGGCTCGAAGATCCATTCGGTCTACTGGAAGGCGAGCGTTATGAATACTTCTTGAATATTGATGTGGATGAAGAGGATGAATTATATTCAGAAAACGGGCTTTTACTAAAGGTAATCTTTTCGCTAGAAGATGGCAGCGGAAAAATCCGTCAATATTATTTCATTGATAAAGGGACAGAAAAAGTACTGGACTTCGCACTAGAGGAAGATGAGGAAGCTACAGTAAATAAATACTGTTTGGAAAATGTGCCCGTAGAGGAAACTTCATAAAAAACGAAGGAAAGCCGAGTCCGCCGATTTTATAATTCCATATAAAAAAACAGAATTAATTCCGAATTCTAGCAATTAAAGAATGGGGGCAGCCACATTGCTTATTGGACATGTAGAAGAGATCGTCCGTCACCCTGTAAAGTCTTTTCGTGGCGAAAAAGTAGAAGCAACCAATGTAATGAGCTATGGTCTTTATGGTGATCGGAGCCATGCTTTTTCTGATAGAACAAGACCCGGAAAGTTTCTGACCATTACTCAGTTTCCCGAGATGGTACTTTACAGTGCAAAATTCAACGGAGAGGAAAGCATGGATAGATTCCCACCAGTCGAAGTAAAAACTCCATCGAATGAAGTGCTCAATTGGGGAGACAGTCGTCTTACAGAAGAAATAGCTTCAAAAGGAGAACGAGAGATTGAGCCTATCACGTTCGATCCTGCCGCTGTTCCTCTTGGTGCTATTGAAGAAGAGCATATATTAATTGTAACGGATGCATCGATGGAAAAATTGAAATCCTTGAGTGCTAATGCCAATTTAGACTATCAGCGTTTTAGACCAAACCTCTACCTTGCCCTAAATGATAAAGATCCTTTTATTGAAGAGAGCTGGTTTGGAAAAAAGCTGAAAATAGGAGATGCTGTCGTTCTTAGACTAATCAGGCATTGCGAACGCTGCATGATCGTTACTGTTGATCCTATGACGGCTCACACTGATCCTTCTCTCCTTCAGACATTAGTCAGAAAAAGAAATAATCATTTTGGGGTGTATGCAGGAGTCTTAAAAACAGGTAAAATCCGGACAGGCGATCCGGTATACCTAATCGACTGACAATATGCAGGAGAGCCGCCAGCTTTCCTGCATTATTTTCCATCTTCCACTTTTGAAAAAAAGACATGCTCCGCTATTAATTCTTCTCCAATCGTGAAAATACCGAAAGAAAAATCTTTTTGCCTTCGCTTGTCAGTGGGAGAACCAGGATTAAAAAGCAACGTCCCTTCAATATATTGAAGGGAAGGTATATGCGAGTGCCCAAAAATGATTGCATCTACATCATCTCCTTTAAAAGCTTCAACTGCTCTTTGCTTCGTCGACCTCCCCTTGCCATGCCCATGTATAATCCCAATACGCTTCCCCTCTACCTCGAGGATTTCCTTTTCCTTTAAGTATCTCCTAAGTTCTGGCGAGTCAACATTTCCCATAACTCCGACAAGAGGAGCAAGTTGGTGAATTTCTTTATAAACCTCAACTGTTTGCCAATCACCCGCGTGGATGATTAACGAAGCATCTTCTATTTCGCGCTTAATCACCTTTGAAAGCACTCTCCCTCTTTTGGGCAAGTGGGTATCAGACAGAATGACTATTTTCATCCTCGCACCTCCTATTGAAATATTCCCTTGTTTTATTTTTTAAACTCATCAAAAATAGATTACGAAAAATGGGAGAGGCGGAACGGAATAGAATCCACGAATGCTCGTGGATTCCTTTTCTCACGCTTCTTTTTTAGCAGCAGTCGTCCGCTTTCTTTTCGCCGGTTGCTTTTTCGGTTTTGTCCTATCGATTGATGCTTGTAGGGCTGCCATTAAGTCTGTCACATTTGACACAGGTTCTCTATCTGCAACTGAAACAATTTCTTTGCCGCTCCGCTTCGCTTCTATCAGCTCCATTAATGATGCTCTGTAATCATCACGGTATTTTCTTGGCTCAAATTCAGCAGTAAGTTGATCAATAAGAAGAATGGCCGTATCCAATTCCTTTTGGGTAACTTTATCATCCGGAGGCACATTGGGTATATCAGCAGTTTTGCGCACTTCATCAGGAAAATGGATGGTTTCCATAACCAACGTGTTTTCATATACCCTGATCACCGCAAGCTGTTCTTTGGCACGAATAATAATCTTTGCGATACCGACTTTTTTCGATTCTTGAAGCGCTTTTCTTAAAAGAGAGTAAGCTTTTCCTCCCCCTTCATTAGGAGACATATAATATCCTTTATTAAAATAGATAGGATCAATCTCTTCCATATTGACAAAATCGATGATTTCTACTGCCTTTTCTTCATTTTCTTTTCGCAAATTTTCTAATTCTTTATTGTCTAGCACAACAAATTTCCCTTTAGTATATTCATAAGCCTTTACAATGTCCTCAGCTTTGATTTCCCGGTCACACGCTGGACAAACCTTTTCGTATTTCAATGGAGTATGGCACTCTTTATGCAGTGTCCGCAGCTTGATATCCTTATCTTCCGTTGCTGCATGCAGCTTTATTGGAATGTTGACAAGTCCAAAACTGATACTTCCCTTCCACATGGTATGCATGATAATTCCACCTTTTTTCTTTATCTTGTGATGCTGACAGTTAAACATTCCTTTTAAGATTTCCCAATGTATCATTTGTATCATTGTGAATCTTTTAGTGAAAAACTATGCTAAAAGGAATGAAAAAAATGAAACCAATGCTTCCTACATTAACATTTGACCCGCCAATAGGCGAGAACTGGCGTTACGAAACAAAATTTGATGGCTACAGAGCTTTGCTTGATGTAGGAAAGGACATCACACTAACAAGCAGAAATGGAAAATCTTTAAAAAGTATTTTCCCGGAAATTCACCAATATCTTGATACACTTTCCCTTAAGTTGAAAAATACCCTACCCATTCGCCTTGATTGTGAACTTGTTCTGCTGGAAAACAACTACAAGTCAGATTTTTCCGCTTTGCAGGTAAGAGGAAGAATGCGTTCTCCTTCTAAAATTAAAGAAATGGCAGAGAGAAGTCCATGCAGTCTTATCGCTTTTGATTTATTGATGATAAAAGGAAAGGATCTTAGGTTTTTTCCATATTCTCAGAGAAGGAAAAAATTAGAATTGCTTCTTGACTCTCTTGGCTTGCCAAAACATCTAAATGTGGATCATCCAGGTTTGTTAAAAATCGTTCAATCAACAGATCAATTCGATTCATTATGGGAATCTGTCGTGTCCCATAATGGAGAAGGAATCGTTGCAAAAACACAGGATAGCATATGGCAGGAGGGCAAGCGCAGCAACCATTGGTTAAAGCTCAAAAACTGGAAGTATGTTTCTTGTTTTTTAACCGGATACGAAAAATCTAATGGTTACTTCTATGTTTCTGTCTTTGATGAAAAGGAAATCATCCAAATCGGCCATGTGTTGTTCGGTTTTAAACCAGAAGAGAAGGCCGCGCTTCTAGAAACAATGAAGAAAAACAAATCCTCAGAGGATGCTCGATTTATTACAACCCTTCCAGGTATTTGCCTAGAAATAAAGTACCTGGAACTTTATGAAGGAGAACTGCGTGAACCTCATTTTCACCAATTTCGTTTTGATCTCGAGCCTAAAGATTGTACTTTTCATCAATTCAAGGTTCAGCAAAGGAATTTGCCGCCAGGTATTGAAATAACCCATCCGGAGAAAATTCTATGGAAGGATCCTAAGGTTACAAAGCAGGAGTATATCCAATATCTTCATGACGTTTCAGGCTATATGCTCCCTTTTTTAAAAAATCGGCATTTAACCGTGATACGCTATCCCCACGGAACTATGGGAGAAGCCTTCTATCAAAAAAACAAACCAGATTACGCACCAGAATTTGTTCCATCATCCGAATGGGAAGGAATCCAATACTTAATATGTAATGATTTAAAAACGTTAATGTGGCTTGGAAATCAAATAGCGTTGGAATTTCATATTCCTTTTCAGACAATTGGAAAAGACTGCCCAGATGAAATAGTCTTTGATCTAGACCCTCCATCAAGAGATTACTTTCATTTGGCAGTAAAGGCCTCGTTAATAATCAAGGAAGCCCTTGACGGACTACGATTAGAAGCTTTTATTAAGACATCAGGAAACAAAGGTTTGCAAATTTACATTCCTCTTCCTAATGGAAAATATAGCTATGAAGAGACTAGGCTATTTACAGCCTTTGTTGCCCAATACCTTGTTTCGAAGGACCCAGACAGTTTTACAGTTGAAAGATTGAAGAAAAATCGCAAAAACAGACTCTATGTTGACTATGTCCAGCATGCAGCAGGAAAAACAATCATTTGCCCTTATTCACCTAGGGGAAGCGATAGAGCAAATATAGCAGCTCCGTTATATTGGGATGAGGTAAACGAAACTCTCTCCAGCGACAAGTACAAGCTTCCAACAATGATGGAACGCTTAAAAAAGATAGGATGCCCTTTTAAAACATACTTCGAAGCAAAAGATCGCCAGGATTTCGAAGCTGTTTTCAAGTTTTTAAAACAAAAAAAATGATGCGGTTTTTTCCGCATCATTTTGGGTTGGGGGCTTGGATTCGCTCCTTAGCAGAAAGTTTACATCCTTAAGCTTCTGCGATTACCCTTTCGGCTATTTCCTGTATTTTATTGTATCGCTCCTGCTCCTTCAATTCCTTCTTCTCCTGCAATAAGACAGAACCGCCGGATATATCGACATCAACCAACGCTTTGTATAAGTATGTCGCGTTTCCAATTAAATCAATGGAGTAGTTTCCCCCAGATCGATGTACTACGCAACGAACCATTCCACCTGGATTGTATACTTCGATGCTCTTTTCAAAGTCATTTCCCGCAGTAAGACACGTTACGAGACTTGCTGCTGACATCGCTGTACCGCATGCATTCGTAAATCCGACTCCTCGTTCGTAAGTCCTGACAAATATTCTATTTTTCCCTAACAACCTGATAAAGCTTACATTGACTCCATCAGGAAAAAAAGGATTTTTACCGTTTACTTTTTCGCTCAACTCCCATTGCAAGTCAGAATCCAAGTCTACTTGATCCACCATAGCGGCAAGGTGTGGATTCGGAACAGCAAGCGCAGTAAATTCAAGTTGTTCTGACAACTCTGGGATTTTGTCCTTAATAAGTTCCTTTTTATTCAACACAAGCGGTAAATCTTCCAACTGAAAGGAAACAGGTGAAATCTCTACAGAATAAGTCGGTATACCTTCCAATATATCTTCGTCTTTATGCACACGAAGGTCTGCTTTCATCGTCTCTATTAAGGCTTCTGTTATTCCTAGCTGTTCACATACATAGCGCCCGGCACATCTTAAACCATTTCCACACATGGATGCTTCTGATCCATCACTGTTAAAAACCCTCATCCGCGCCTCCGCTCGGTCACTCTTTAAAATATATAGGACACCGTCGGCACCTAAAGCACCTTTCCTGTTACATAAAAGCTCTGCCAGTTTACCTCTAAATATTTCATGTATTTCCAGATTACCTTTTGTCTCATCAATCAACAAAAAATCATTTCCAGAACCATGGCATTTAATAATTTCTATTTTCATTCTAGACTCCTCCAACCACTTTTTATACTAAAAGCTGCCATAACCTAAAGCCAATGTACAAGATTCTAATAGAAAGAAACACTTAGCATAAACTATGGTAGTTTCTTCATTTCCCTCTCCATAAAGCTTCTATTCATTCCCCCGATGGACTTGCTGCGGATTACTCCTTTAGAATCAATGAAATATGTGGTAGGATAGGCCATGATTTCATACATGCTTGATACTTCCCCTTCCTTGTCCAAAGGAACAGTAAAAGTCAAACCGTACTCTTTCACAAACGCTTCTACATGTTGGAGTTTCTTCTCGCTATGTGCCATATTGACCGCTAAAATTACATACCCATTTTCTTTCTGATCTTTAAACATTTCTTCCATTTCTGGCATTTCTGCTCTGCATGGCTTGCACCATGATGCCCAAAAATTCAGCAACACTTTCTTTCCTTTATAATCACTTAATGCAACTGTTTTTCCATCTAAATCTGTCAGTTGGAAGTCAGGGGCTTTATTCCCTTTCTCCAACCCTTCTATTATTGACTTTATATCCTTGATTTCTTCGTACTTCCCTGCTTCTCCAGCTCTCTTTATCATGCCCTCTTCCTTTAGCATGGTTTTGTCGACAATGAAAAGCACTGCAAGAAGAATTCCTACTATTAAAATGAATTTTTTCATCACTTTCCTCCTGTACACTCCCTCCTGTTCATTGTAACTTTTCCTCGTTTACTTGACCATAGAAACGTTCCTTGCCAGAAGCTCAATGGTTGAAATAGCAATATTCGACCGTCAGCACCGCGAGCATAAAAAGCCTATTCTTCCGATTCGCGCCTGCATCAAAACTAAGAATTGGAGTGTTAGGCCGAAATAAGTGGTTCCACCCCGATTTCATCCAACCCGTTTGATATTGAGAAAGCACAAATCCGTTTTCCTTTTTCAAACGTAAATCGGTATACATTTTGGACCCAGAGGACAAGGAGGCAATCTCCCTTTCCGGAAGCATCAACCCTCTTTTTAACGTACCATCATATCGTGCTATAAGATTTCCTTTGTCATCAAAAACTTTTGCTTTTTTTTCCCATACAGTTATCCTGGCATTCATTACTCCTTGCTGATCTAGTAGAAAAAAATCTTTCTTTAAACGTTTATCCATAAAATCCGGAAAAATCCATCTCCAAGCTTTTTCTCTTGACTCCTTGATTTCCCCTACCATTATTCCCTCGGGAGAAAATAATAGCAGTTTCAGTGCTTGAGCTGGAGCAAAAGCTACTACCAGATGCTCTGTATCCAAAATATCAGATTTATTATCTATACTGCAATTCTCTGAACTGGTGAAAGCGATTTGTGATTTATTCAATAAATACCCTTGAAACTGCCAAAAGGAAAAGAATAAATAGGGCCCTGCAGCAAGTCCAAATGGTACTCTGATGGACAAAATTAAACAGAAACCGAGAATGGCAGCCATAATAGTAAGGGAGAGAATAACGGAATTTAAGTAAGAAGATGCGCAATGCAAATAGTATTGTCGGATGCTCATTTAGGTTATCGTCCTTTATTTGAATTCTACTATAGTATATTAATCCTTCTAGAAATCATGCTGAAAAACAGAATAAGGAGTACAGTCGTTGATGACCATACTCCTCATTTTCTTATTTTAAGGCACTTACTGCATTAATCAGTCCAAACCCGGATTTCTCATCATATCCCTTCTTGAACACATCTTTTGAAGAAGATTGAAGGATATGCTTGACTTGAGCTGGTGATAACTGGTCTTTCCCATGCTTTGCTATGATGACACCCGCCAATGCAGCAGTCTTTGGTGCCGCCATCGAAGTGCCAATATAATATGCGTATCCATGACCTGTTACATTTCCTGCGGCATCCACAACAGGTACAGTACTTAAACTCATGTAAGAATTGTCTCCACCTTTTTTAGTTACAGGATCATAATTAGGCCCTCTGTCTCCTCCCGGTGCCATTACATCAATTTTTCCAACGCCGTAGTTCGAGTAGTATGCGAGATTCTCGAGCTTACCGCCTGAAGAAACCCTAATTAACTGTTGACTGCTAGGACTACGATGTGTTGCTCCTTTATCATCTCCTGACAATTTCCCTGGAGAGCTAATATCAACACCGTTATTACCTGCAGATCCAACAACCGTTACGCCTTTTTTAATGGCATACTGAATGGCCCTATTGAAAAGATGAACATCTGCTACCACATCTTTTGTCGCAAACTCTGGATTCTGGAACCAGTCATATCCTCCAAGGGACATATTTACCACATCGACATTGTCATCTGCAGCTGTTCTTAATGCATCAGCAATATGAGAGGTCTCGGCACCACCAGACGGACCAAAAACACGATAAGCGGCAACTTTTAATTCAGGGCCGACACCCATCACCCTTCCTTTTCCAGCAATGGATCCTGCTACATGCGTCCCATGGCCGTCCTGATCCATTGCATCTGGGTAACCTGGAACAAAAGACTTACCATAAGCGTAGTTTTCTTTAATATCTGGATGGTGGTAATCTATTCCCGTATCAATGACACCGATTACAATGTCTTTACCGTTGGTAGATTTTCCAGTTCCGCCTTTCATTTCCCATGACTTTCCCTCATCCGTTACTTGTTTGATATCCCATTGATACTTCTCATAAAGGTCTGATGAGGAAGTTGCGCTTCCTTCCACTGTTAAAGCCTCAGAATCAGCAGGCTTCTCAGGATAGACAATATGCTGGTTCCCTGCTGCCATAACAGAGGTTGATTTTTCGATGTCTTTCAAGAAATTAGGGTTAGAAGACACTACTTCAGCAGCTCCAAGATTTCTTAGCGCAGATTCAACCTTTCCCCCTGCAGACTTGATTTCCTTTTCATAATTAGCTGGTAAATTTCCCTTATCTTTAAAAACAACTATGTACTTTTTTTCTGTAGATGCTAACGCTTTTTCTGTTGGATAACTTCCTGCGAATACCGTTGCTGCTCCCAAAGCGAAGGCAAAGGTACCAGCAATAAATTTTTTACTCATCATTAGAACAACCCCCTTCATCGTTATGTTTTCATTATATTCTAAATATTTAAATTTTCAATTATTTTTTCTGCCTCGCTTCAGTATTAAATGTTTCTTAAGACCCTAGTAGGAGAAGTGATTTGTTCAGTTTTGATATTCCTCTCTAGCTATCCTCCTAAAGAAATGGATTTTTTATCCTTTTTTCAGACGAATAGTGTCGAATTTTTCATTCTAAGGCACTAACAAACAAAAAAAAACCGCTGCTCGGCTCGCGAGCTAACGGTGATCTTCTATCTACCATTTTTCCATTATTAAAAGTGCTGTTTGTGCATTTATTATGGAATAATTACTTAACTGAAGCTAAGAAGTAGATTCACAGATTCATTTGCAGTTCTTTCCTAAAGCAGTCTAAAGATGAATGGGAATCTGTAGTGTTCGCCGCTGTATGCTTTTACTGCTGCAATAATAGTAAAAACCATTGCCATGATACCTAGCAGCCATAATAAAACTACCCCGAGAAGCACAATGATTAAAATGAAAGAAACTAGTCCATACACACTGTAGGAAATAAAGAAATTAAAATATTCTCTTCCATGATAATCAATAAATTCTGATTCATCCTTCTTTAAAAGCCAAATGATGAGCGGGCCAAAGAATGCAGTAAAAAAACTGATAATATATCCTAGATTATTCACCGATATATATAAAATCCCACAGAAAAGCCGACTTGTTGGCTTTTCTGTGGGATTCTCTTTTTCACTTAAAAGATGAAAAAAGAATCCATTTCTGTTATGGTTATTGCGACTAAACACCAACCAACTAGAAAGGATTCTTCTAATGGCTACTTTATCGCAAAACACTCTACATTTCAACCGTTCCATTAAATTGTCTAATGATGGTGGTGCGCTTTCTTCTGACACTGGAGAATTCATTTTTCGTGAGTTTGATGAAAAAATCAGTTTCTCACAAACGATTTCAAAACATCTCCAATTAAAAGATGAACGCACGTATTGCTTCCATACGAATGAACATTTACTTCGTCAAAAAATCTATCAGCTGATCGCTGGCTATCATGAGGATGATGCAGCGGACCGTTTAACACATGATCCGGTTTTCACACAGGTTCTTGGCAAATCTGCACTCGCTTCTCAACCGTCCTTATCACGATTTTTTAAGCGCTTTGACACGGAAGCACTAAACCAACTTCAATCAGCCAATCAGGAACTGCTTGACCGGGTTCATCATGCTCGACAATCGAAGACACTTATTTTCGACCTGGATTCCACACATGCCGATACATACGGAAACCAAGAAAATTCTTCCTACAACGCGCATTATTCTACAACAGGCTTTCATCCACTAGTCGCATTTGATGGGCTAACAGGTGATTTCTTGAAAGCGCAATTGCGCCCGGGAAACGTTTATACTTCCAATGGTGTTGTAGATTTTATGCGCCCACTCATCGAGCACTATAACGAAGTTTTCCCCGAAAAATCTTATCTAGTCCGTGGCGATAGTGGCTTCGCGGTGCCTGGTCTATATGAATTATGCGAAAAGGAATCGGTTTACTATATCATTCGTCTAAAAGCGAACGCCAAGTTAAAAGCACTTGCGGAAGAACTACACCCAGCACATGAAATTCATGATGTGTCCGTGACAGAAAGCTATGTAGAGGAGTCCATTTACCAAGCATCTTCTTGGTCAAAGCCTCGTCGTATTATCATTCAGTCCATTCGCCCTGCTGGTGAATTGTTATTTTCACATGCCTTTTTTGTGACGAGTCTGGGTGAAGCCTTTTCGCCCCAAGCGATTGTTACATCTTATCAACAGCGGGGCACAATGGAGAATTTCATCAAAGAAGCGAAAGATGGCTTTGGTTTTGATCAGATGAAAAGCCATGATTTTCTGATCAATGAAGCTCGGATGATGTTGAGTCTGCTTGCCTATAACTTCACGAACTGGTTACGGACATTCAGTTTTCCGACCAAGTATAAGGGCATTCAAATCCAAACGATTCGTACCCGGCTAATCAAAGTGGCAAGTAAGTTGGTGAAATCCGGACGCTCGCTATATTTTAAAATGTCCTCGAGTTTTGTGTATGAACGCTTTTTTTGGGACGTACTCACCCGAGTGCAACAACTAAAATTTGAATAAATACCCTTTTAAAATAAATCGAACCTGCACCAAGGGAGAAGTCTGTCCAAAAATCGGTTTCCTCCCAAGAATCGTTTTAAATTTCCTGTCATTCGATTATTTTCTCCGTAAAAATTCACCTAAACTTTAAAAATTTCATTAAATACCCAGAATTTCAGATCACGGTGAATAATTCAGGTATATAAGCCTGCAGCCAATACTTTTTCTTCATTGCTCGGCATTAGTATTACCTCCCTCTATATTCCTTTCCTTATCTTACGGAATTCCCCTCAAAAAGATTCATTTTCCAAGGAAGGAATACTTATATTTTTGTTGTTCTGTCCCTTTTTGTAACGAATAAACTATATTACCATTTTATAAGGAGGAAGGGTAAAGCGAGAATTGCTGTTTACCCGTATTAGAATGACATCAATCCTGCTAAAGAATGCTTATGTTTTCCCGATTACCGACATCCCCGCTCTGGAATCCGACGTCCTAGTGGCGGACGGAAAAATAATTAAAATAGGCAAATCACTACCTTTACAAGAAGGAGCGTCCCTCATTGACTGCTCAGGAAAATACTTATTTCCTGGATTCATTGATGTACATACTCATCTTGGTCTTTATGATGAAGGCACAGGCTGGGCCGGGAATGATGCGAACGAAACAATAGAACCGTTAAGCCCACATGTGAGAGCATTGGATGGAGTATACCCACTCGACCCGGCTTTTTCGGATGCCTTAAAAGCAGGAATCACAACGGTGCATGTCATGCCTGGAAGCGCAAATGTAATCGGGGGAACTACTTCCGTCATAAAAACCGCAGGTAAAAATGTCGGCAAGATGATTGTGCGAGAGACTGCCGGCTTAAAAATCGCCCTTGGAGAAAACCCTAAGAGGATACACAGTCAAGGAAATAAAGATAGCATTACAAGAATGGGCATCATGGGCATGCTTAGAGAAGTCTTTTACGAGGCAAAATACGCAGATGACCCGACACGGCTACGCATTGCATCAATCGCTAAGGCATTAAAGCGGGAAATACCTGTGAGAGTTCATGCTCATAGAGCAGATGATATCATTTCCAGCATTCGATTCGCAGAGGAATTTGATTTAGATTTACGAATTGAACATTGTACGGAAGGACATTTAGTATCAGAAGAGCTTTCAGGAAGAGGTTTAAAAGTATCGATTGGCCCTACGCTTACAAGAAGATCAAAGGTCGAACTAAAAAATAAAAGCTGGTCTACGTACAAAGAACTAGATGAAAAAGGTGTGGAAGTTTCCATTACCACTGACCACCCCTATGTTCCGGTTCAATATTTGAATATTTGTGCCGCAATTGCAGTTAGGGAAGGAATGAATGAAAAATCTGCGATTGAGGGGATTACGATAAGGCCTGCACGAAATCTTGGCATCGACAATTTGGTAGGCAGTATTCAACCCGGAAAAGACGCTGACCTCGTTCTTTGGAGCCATTTTCCCTTTCATTACTCCGCAAAGCCAGTATGGACGATGATCAATGGACAAATGTTTTTTCACAACGGAAGAATATTGTAGAAATTTAGCGGAATATCACTGAAAAATTTCCGTTAAAACCTATTTTCTTTTGTTTGATTTTTTAGTATGATTTCTATGAAAAACTCAAAAGAAAAATTTCATATTTAATGTAATGAGGGAAGGCAAATGGTGCGCCACCAGTATCCTGGTTCTAGTGGGTTCGATTCCCACCCCGAAATTTTTTAGCAATTTCACAAAAAATTTCGAGGGTGGTTTGGAGATGATAAGTCTGCCAAAAAAACGAACTGCCCTGTATAGGAGGCTACTGCATGCTCAAAAAACGTGATCTTAGTGATAGCCACGCTTTGTATGAGCTTTTAAAGCACCCCGATGTCTTCCCTTTTGTCCGTGATAAAGCATATTCTTATGACGAATATGTATTTATGACAAAAAAGACAATCGAAGCAGAGGAACGTGGTGAGCTTATTTCTAGAACGATTACAGATGACTGGGGTGCTCCAATCGGGACAATTAACTTATATGATACCAAGGAGAATGCGGGGTTCTTGGGTACATGGATTGGAAAGCCATATCATGGAAAAGGATACAATACGATAGCAAAAGCTGCTTTTTTTCAAGAACTATTTTATGAAAAAGGTATTGAAACGATTTTTATGAGGATCAGGAAGAAAAACATCAGATCCATAAAGGCTGCGCAAAAACTTCCCTATATCATGAAAGCCAATGACTCACGCCCTAACTTGTACGTTGAGATTAATAAAAATGAAGAGATTTATGATCTTTTTGAAGTATCCCGTGATCAGTATACCTTGTATTCTAGAAGGGAAATCGCAAATAATGAAGACATTGCAACAGAACTGCGTGAAGCATAATGGAAACCAGCACCATTCGAAAGGATGGTGCTGGAATATTTTAGTTGACATAACATTATTATGACTGATTCAACCGCTGTAAAGCATGTGCTATAATCAAGGAACAAAAATGCAGTAAACATTTGAGGTAATTATTAATGAAGGAAACTTTCAATCAATACGAAAAAACGAAACAATTACTTACTATTTTATTCCCAATTCTAATCACTCAGTTGTCTATGTATGCGATGAATTTCTTTGATACAATGATGTCAGGCCATTATAGCTCCGTAGACCTTGCTGGTGTTGCGGTTGGTTCATCGCTTTGGGTCCCTGTATACACAGGACTTAGCGGCATTCTCATTGCTGTTACCCCTATCGTTTCACAATTTATAGGTGGGTCAAAAGAAGAAGATGTCGCCTTTACAGTTATTCAGGCTGCTTATCTAGCAGTATTTATGGCATTAGTTACCATTGTTGTAGGTGGTTTTGCTATCACCCCTATTGTATCTAGCATGAGTCTGGAAAAAGAGGTTGAGATTGTTGCACATGATTATTTAGTAGCACTAGGGATAGGGATTTTTCCACTATTTCTTGTTCATGTACTGCGAAACTTCATGGATGCATTAGGCAAGACACAAGTAACCATGATGGTAATGTTATCCGCCTTTCCGATTAATGCATTCTTAAATTATGTATTTATTTACGGGAAATTAGGGTTACCTGACTTTGGTGGAGTTGGCGCTGGCTACGCATCTGCTATCACTTATTGGATACTTCTAATGATTACAATTGGAATAATCCTCCGTAAACGTCCTTTTTCCGTATACCGTATTTTTGACAAATTATTTCGCATCTCCTTTCTTGAATGGAAAGAACTTTTAGTTATTGGAGTTCCGATTGGCTTTGCCATTTTCTTTGAAACAAGTATTTTTGCTGCGGTCACTCTTTTCATGAGTGGTTACGATACGGTTACAATTGCTTCACACCAAGCAGCTTTGAACTTTGCTTCTTTTCTTTATATGGTTCCCTTGAGTATTTCTATGGCATTAACGATTGTTGTCGGCTTTGAGGCAGGAGCAAAAAGATATCGCGATGCTATACAGTACAGCATCATAGGAATATCGATTGCTGTAGGAATGGCAATACTTTGCGGTTTAGGATTATTCGTATTTCGTGAGCAGATAGCTGGAATATACAGTGGAGATGAAAAAGTAATTCAATTAACAGCCCAATTTCTTGTTTATGCTTTGTTCTTTCAGCTTTCAGATGCTATCCAGGCCCCAGTACAAGGTGCATTAAGAGGATACAAAGATGTTAACATCACTTTTTTGATGGCGTTTATTTCCTATTGGATCATTGGCTTGCCAGTTGGTTACTTACTAGCTCAAATGACTGTGCTTGGTGCAATCGGCTTTTGGGTTGGACTGATTGCAGGCCTTGCTGTTGGAGCAACTACTTTGCTGATTAGGTTATTATTCATCCAGAAAAAAAAACTAGGTGAACACCATAGCATCTGAAAGAAAAACCCAGCTTCCACTCAGAAAAGCTGGATTTTCCATTGTATTTTGTTATCTTGCTTTACCTAATACATCCTTTCCTCCGGTAACAGGAATAATTCCTCCAGTTAAGAAATCAGATTTTTCATCAGCAAGAAAAGAAATGACCCGTGCGATATCTTCGCCAGTTCCTGGTCTGCCAACTGGCGATGCTTTATCGATTTCATTAACAGCAGAAGCAATATCTTTTTCCTTCCACTGTGAAACAATATCGCCGGGACATACCATATTAGAAGTGATTCCATGATCGGCTTCTTCTAAGGCGACGGTTCGTGTTAATGATGCCAGTCCTGCTTTTGCCGCAGCAAAAGCAGATCGATAAATCCAGCCCGGAACAGTTTCCACCCGATCATATCCAATCGTGATAACACGCCCCCATCTTTGTTCTCTCATGATTGGCAAAAGCATGCTTGATAAATAGAACATGCTGTTCAAATTTCCATCTATTAAATATTTCCATTCCTCAAGGGAATATTCCCCCATCCTTTTTCGTTCATGAATATAGGGCCCTGCATTGTGAACAAAAATTTCAATCGAACCAAACTCCTCCAATGCCTGTTCTACAAGTTTGCTGCAGTTATTGTATATGGATACGTCTCCAGCCAATGCAATATTTCTCGTTCCATAGCTTTCGGTTAGATTTCTTGCAAGAAGCAGGGCTTCTTCTTCACTTTTTCTGTAGTTAATCACCGTATTTACTCCTGCTTTAGCAAAGCTGTAAGCAATTTGTTTTCCAATTCCGGTTGATCCCCCGGTTATTAACGCTGTTTTCTTAGCCACAACCGATACCCCGCACTTCCTATTAATATTAATACTAACTTAATAGTAATAAGAACATCATGCATATGCAAATCATAACAGTCAGCAAAGAAGCAGGAAAATTACTTAACATTTGGGCATAAAGCTGCATAGTATAATACATCAATGGTTGAGGGAGTGAGAGGATGCATACGGTCATCAATATTTATAGCCTCAAAATCAACAACATTTCTAATAATGGATCACTGAATATCGGGGATTCGCTCCATAATTCACCTACCGCTAATACAAAGTCACAGGGTCAAAATGCTTCGTACGGTGATTATGCCCCTCCGACAGCTGCAATGGAAAATGTTTTCATTGATCCGGATTTGAATGACCAGGGTGACATTGCAGATCCGTCTAACGTTAACTCCATTCAATTTTAGGAAAGTTTGTGATGGTAATGCCTATACAAATAAATTTGTTTAACTTTAAATCAAATGGAATGAATAATAATGCCAATATTGATATTGGTCCGACCGTTCATAACAGTCATACATCGAACTCTAAATTAATAGGAACCAATGCTGCTTTTGGAGACTTTTCACCTGCTTTTGCTTGCTCTGCCAATGCATTCGGAGACCCTGATGTAAGCGACCAAGATCAAATTTTTAACCCTTCCATGCCTGTCACTACACAGCTTTGATGCTCCATTTATGAAAGGAGAGGAAGAAAGCTATGTTTCCTTGGAGCATGCTCCCAAACAATAAAGACATGCAAAAATTGTTCGGTAACATGAAATCTGGTGATGTCGAGAAATATATTCAGGATTTATTCGGTAAAATGTTTAATGAGAATATGGAAGGCGTAATGAACCCAAACGAATGGATGAAAGCTGTTCAACCCCTTCAACAAAACAGTCGGGGTGACACTCAGCACAAGGGAGCTTCCGTATTTGAAACGCATGATTACGTGTATATCCGATTGAATTTAGAACACGAAAATAGCCTAAAGGACATGAAAATATTTCATACATCTAATAAGGCCATAATAGAGAACCTTCCTCAAATAGGAGAGAAATTAAGCATTACTCTTCCTTCCCTTGTTAAAAAAAAAGGAGCATCAGCTGTGCATAAGGATGGTGTACTAGAAATCCGGATACCTAAGGCAGTGGATATGCAATTTTCCGAGGTGGATGTGAAGAATGATAGATAAAGCATTCCAAAAGGGGGTTAAAACGTGGAAGTAGAAAAACTGAAAAATTGGCTGGATCTAACAAAGCAGTATGCCACTGAAAGCTTCTGGAAAGAGGTTTTGCAGCAGCAAAACAATCGTTCGAATACATCCGCTCATTCCAATCAACCACAAGATCGCTTTCCGCATTGCGATCTTTATGAATCTAACGGATATCTTTATGTTCAAGCTGAATTGCCTGGAATACAGGTAGAAAATATTCAAATCATTCTTCAGGGAAAAAGTCTCATTCTAAAAGGACATTATGCAACGCTTAAACCGACAATTAAATACTATTTAAAAGAACGGCCTGACAAGGAATTTGAACGGATTATCCGACTTCCTTATAAAGTACACAGGCAGAGTATTGAAACAAACATTCAAAACGGGCTGCTAACTGTCCTGCTACCTATTTTACCCGAAGAGGAGGCAGTACCAATTACCCTCAATCTTCATCAGCAAAATGAGGCAAAACCATATTAGAGGTTATCCAGTGTAGAAAAAGCTCCGAAAAACGGAGCTTTTCCCATTAATGTTCATGTTTTGTGCTATCATGTTCCATCTTATTACTGTTAGAATCCATATTTTTATTGGATTTCTCTGGTTCACTTGGCTTTCCGATGACAAATTCCTTCTTCGGCATATTATGCATGTCCATGGCAGTTACATGAGAAATGACATAATAAGTTCCCTCTTCTTTAAAGGTTTTTGTTAAAGTGAACTTACCTTTTCCATTATTCTTGGGAGTAAGCTTTTCATGACTGTCATCTTGAGAGCGCCAAATTTCGAATTGAATGTCTTCTGGATTCTCCACTTTTTTATCTCCATAAGTGACAGTTGCTTCAAAATTCACTTCTTCACCTGGCTGAGGAGAATCTGGTGTAACAGCCAGCTGTACATCTAGAAATTGTGGAACCTCTTCACTCTTGTCTTTTGCTTTTTCACCACTGCAACTGCTTAAGACGAAACCTAGCGCAATTAAGCAGATAATCATCGTTTTTCTCATTATTTCCCCTCCGTCGTTCCTTCACACTAAATAACCGGGAAGATCACTCTGATGATCGTCCCTTCCCCTACCGTGCTTTCTATTTCCATTTTGCCACCATGAAGACGAACAAGTTTCTCCGTAATATACAAACCAAGTCCGGTTCCTCCATCAGCTCTTGATCTTGCTTTATTAACGCGATAAAAGCGCCTTGTTATCTTATTTAAATGCCCAGGAGGGATACCAATTCCGGTATCCGCAACCTGCAATAAACACCCATAAGGGTGCTTCGTTAAAGATAAATTAATGGATCCTCCTACATCAGTATAACGAACCGCATTGTCCATGATATTTTGGAGAATCTGTTCAATTCTTGCATCATCACCATTTACAATGATATCAGGATCTAACACCTTCTGGAAAGAAATTTGCTTTTCCTCCATCAATGGTAAATACTTTTGCGAGAAATCTTCCATTAATTGAGCCAAAGGGAAAGGATGTTTTTCAAGAGTATATTGTCCCCCGTCCATTTTAGAGAGGTCGAGCAAATCAGCGACAAGTTTCACCATACGGGTGGCCTCTCGATTGATGAGTCCCAAATATTTTTTCTGTTCTGCTTCAGGCTTTATAATTTCTGAAACTAATGCCTCACTATAACCTTTTATATAGCTAATAGGAGTCCTAAGTTCATGTGATACATCTGCAAGGAAGTCACGCTTTCTCTCATCCTCTTCTTCGATTGACCGTGCCATTGCATTAAAGGCTTCCGAAAGTCGACCCACTTCATCATTTGAATATATTTTCACTCTAGCCGAATAATCCCCTTGTGAAACATGTTCTGCTGCCCTTTTCATATCCACTAATGGCTTTGTCAATTTCTCCGTCATTTTGAATCCCAGGAAAACAGCAATAATGATAAAAGAAGCTCCACCAAGCAACCATAAGAAAGAGAAGTCGTAAGTAAGCTCTGAAATTCTTGCAAGGGGTACATAAAGGTAAATAATTCCTTCTAACCTATCCTTATCCAGCAACGGAATAATAACAGCGACAATTTCTCTATCAAATCTCTCCTCGAACCCCTTCTTTGTTACAGATTTTCCAGAGAGAAGCTTCTCTCTTTCTTTTGGACCTACTAGCGTCTGATAATCTATGTCAAAGGGAAGGCAAGCACTCAATTCTCTAGGGTTGTTTACAATAAAGACTTCAGATTCCGACTTTTTGTTGTACCAAAAGATTCGGTCTTTTAATTCCTTTGTTAAAGCACCACCCTGATAGTCTGCTGCAAGCCGATTCCCTTCCTCTAATAATGCTCTTTCTTCCTGATCTACATAGAGCTTCTCATAAAAGAGATAAGATAAAAGAAAGGAATAAAAAATCGTAATTAAAATGGAAGCTGTAATGGTTAGCCACAGCTTTTTAAAGAGGCTGTTGGCAAGAAACCTCATGTTCCCTGCACCTCAAATTTATAGCCAACTCCCCAAATCGTCTGGATATAATCGCCTGTACCAAGCTTCATCCTTAATGTCTTAATATGAGTATCAACTGTTCTCAGACTTCCATGATAGTCCATTCCCCAAACGTGTTCTAAAAGCTGCTCTCTGCTAAGCGCCTGAGATTGATGATCAACGAAAAAATTCAAAAGTTCAAACTCCTTAAGCGTCAGTGGAATCACTTCCCCTTCCACTAATACCCTTCGTGCTTTCTTTTCGATAGTGATTTTTCCGACCTTCATGACTTCTTCTTCCAGCTTAACAGGCATAGCTCTCCTTAAGACCGCTGAAATTCTTGCGACAAGTTCTCCTGGACTGAATGGTTTTACTATGTAGTCATCACCGCCTAACTGCAAGCCCTTTACTTTATCCCATTCCTCTCCTTTTGCAGAAAGGAAAATGATTGGTACTTGAGAGAAGGAACGAATTTTTTCACATACAGCATAGCCATCCTCATAGGGCATCATTATATCAAGAATGATAAGGTCGATTATATTATCGTGGATAATTTTATAGGCCTCCGCTCCGCTTTCTGCCTGATAGCATTTGAATCCTGAATTCTCAAGATACATTTCTAGCAGGTGCCTCATATCCTCCTCGTCGTCAATGATTAGCACATGGAATGTACTCACGGCATATTCTCTCCTTTGATTATTTGAAATGGGCCTTTCCCCACTTTTATTCTCTTATAAATTTCAAGTCCCTCTGGGTCAACGAGGTAAACATCATCGCTATCATACCCTGCCACTACGAGCATATCTCCCACTGTCTCCACTTCAAATGGGTTGGCTCCAATCCTTAAAGAACCCAATCGCTTCCCATTTCCATTGAATTTGTACAGCATACTTGATCCATGGCTTAATACAAAGAAGTGATGCGAAAAATATGAGAAGTTCACTGGCATTTCAGGGGCATTAATTTGTCTTGTCAATTCTCCGCTATCAATTTTGTACACATGGATTGTTTTTTCCATAATGGATCCTTCTCCATGACCACCTATCCATATTTCGTTTTTTTCTTCGTTTAATATTGCACCAGCCGCAGCGGAATGTATTGGTACAGATTTAATATACTCTCCCTGTTGAAGATTGATGATGTGAAGCATGCTTCCATGGAAGCTAATCGTAAACAGTTTACTTCCATCCTTAGATTGAAGTAATGTAAACGGCGAAGCAGACAATGTTATCGACTTCTCTTTTTTACCCTTATACGTATAGAAATCAAGACTATTATTGGAATCGTTCGAAAAGACGATTCCTTTTTTTCCATCTATTAACAATGCATCTACAAAGCCCTTACCAGTATTCCAGCTTTGTATTTTTTTCCCCTTTTTAAGGGAAAATAAGTCTACCTCTTTTAGTGATTTTCCATAGAGCAGCAAAGTATCTCCATCAGGAAGGAAAATTCCGCCATTGTAAGGTTTATCTACTTTCCAGTCTGCAATTTTCTTCCCCTTATTTACATCGATAAATGTCACAGTCATATCTTTTATATTAACTGTTGAAATGACAGAGGAACTATACTTCACGGAAGCAAAATCCCTGGATGAACACCCCCCTGTCAGAACTGTCAGTATTAAAATGACGAGTGTCAATAAAGGTTTCATCTTATTTCCCCTTTTATCCCCATATACCCCATTTTATTATAAACTTTAATTATGATGAAAATATGAAAACTATAAGCAAAGGAAATTCTTTATTACTGTTTCAGTTTTTCAGCAATTTCTACATATACGCTAATAAGCTGAATTTTATCCTTTTCCTTGAGAGGTGAATCTAATAATCGTTTTACCGCTTGATAAAATTTTTCTTGCATTGTCTGCCTTACTCTTGGATGGGTATTTTCATCCTTAAGTTCGCGCAGAATCGCTTCCTTGAGGGTATGTTCTTCATCATCACAACAAATCAATGATCTGCTATTCCATAATTTACGATATATATCCAATAACCGCTGATATTCCAGTTTTTCCAAAATGACTACCCCCTTTAATTCCTGTTGTTATTTTGTCATAAAATTGCTGACAATAGCAAAGAATACTCCTATGTTTGTAAATAAGGAGGTATTTTGTGGATGGGTGTTCCCTATAGATGTCCGAATTGCAGGACAAACAGAAGCAGATTCAACATCATTAAACAAGTACCACGTGCTGTCAAGCTTGATCCCGAAACTGGGACAGTCATGGAAGAGTACACCACAGAACAACTTAGTCCATTACATTTTACTTACAAAGGACCTGAAGTAAAAATCCAATGTGGTGTCTGCGGATTAATTGAAGAAGAACGAACCTTTGCAAAGTTCGGTGAGAAATAAGAAAAGGAAAGGCTTGGGATCGCGGCTTCAAGCCTCTCCTTACATTCTCATATATGCTGTTACGCACAAAGCAAATATCCTCCTTATCAGCTTTCTCCCCTTCCACATGATAGCCAAGAAAAAGTTTTCGCATTGAAAACAAGTATGATGCTATGCGCCAAAAATAAAAGAACCGATTTAAGCTTGCCGGTTCTCCATCTATAACACTAAATTATTAGTAAGATAGTTTAGGATTCTAACCTTTCAAGCTTCGCCTTAATACACGACCAATCAATATCAAAGCCAATGAATACTAAATTTAGCGGAAGTTTCATATACTCTCTCATAAACAAGGTTGTTCCATAAGAATACTGAAACAAATCAGGAAAATCACAATGATCAAAGTGTAAATAGCCTTTAATCCTAAAAATACCTTCGGGCAAATTCATAAGGAATTCTTCAAATGACCTTTTATTAATTCTGTCTTTAAAAGTAAATACGAACGTACCGAGACCGAGCCTAGACTTTACGTGAGCAGTATCAGCCCCTGACTTGTCATGAAGCACTAGTTCATGATACTTTTTGACAGGTATCTTTGAAAATTGAGTTAAAATAATTTCAGCTGAATGATTTAAGCTTTGAAGCTCCATACAAAGTTTTCCTGCCTCCGATTCAGTTAGAAGATCCGTCTTATTAACAATTAATAAATCCGAAAACTTCACTTGTTCCACTATGAGCTGTTGAATTTGTGGTGGTAATGCGCCTCTTCCCATCCACAAAGTTCCATCCACCGTTGTTAATATCCCTTTCACTTTCAATGATTGACTACATAGCGGGGAGCAAACAGCGTCCAGTACCTCCACAGGGTGTGCGGCACCAGTGGTTTCAATATAGATTGCATCTGGTTTATGAAGGACGAGAAGTTCTTGTATTTGTGCTTCTAGCTTGTCCTGCAGTGTACAACAAACACAGCCCCCAAGAAGTTCTTTTAAAGGGATGCCTTCGTCCACTTCATCTGAATCAATAGAAATTTCACCAAGTTCATTCATGAGTACGGCAACTTTTCTGCCTTCTTCCCGTTCCCTTGATAGCATTTTTTTTAGCAGTGTTGTCTTTCCCGTGCCAAGAAAACCTGAAAGTATGAATACCTCTGTTTTGTTCATTCTCATCTCTCCTTTCCCAATCCTATTTTTACCGTAAAAAGCCCTCCGTTTATGGAGAGCTTTTCTTATTAATCTAATTCTTTCTTTAGGATCTCTGTCGCTTTTTCGATTTGCGGATCCTCTTTTTTTAGTTTTTCTTGCAAAGCACCCATCAATTTCACAGTTGTACTGCCTGAGAGAATACCAGTTTGGTCAAGTTGATTATCCTGTTGGAAGCGGATTACAGCCTGTTTGGTTTTCCCGTCAAAGTAACCATCTTCTCTCCCTGTTGTATACCCTAAAACGTTGAGCATTTTCTGTGCTACCTTTACAGATTCTGAAGCAGAAGACTCCTTAAGTTCTGTATCTGGATTAATGAATGGGAGCGAAGCATATTCTGGTAGTGTAACCTCAAATGTCGGTTTAATACCTTTTTTGTGTATCCAATTACCATTTGGCGTTAACCATTTTTTAGTTGTAAACTTCAGGTTAGAACCATCCTTAAAGCCTTCTGCCCTTTGAACAGTTCCTTTTCCAAATGTCTTTTCCCCAACTAAAGGAACATCCGCAGATTCACTTACAGCTCCTGCAAGTATTTCAGACGCGCTTGCACTTCCCTTATCAATGACAACTACAAGTGGTATATCCTTGTTGCCGTTTCCTTTTGATTTATATTCCTGAACATTTCCCTTTCGGTCCTGCACTTTAAACAGTACTTTTCCTGCAGGTACGAACCTGCCGGATATATCGATGGCTTGATCAAGGAGGCCACCTGGGTTTTGACGGACATCAAGAATAAGACCTTTCATTCCCTTTCCTTCTAAATTCTCCAGAACTTCTGTCAGTTCCTTTGAAGTATGTTCTGAAAAGTTTGTGATTTGAACTTTTGCGATTCCATCTTTCAACATTTCTCCATAAACAGTTTCTATCGGAATAGTATCACGAACAATTGAAATATTTAATGGCTCCTCTATTCCTGGTCGCTGAATGGATAATTTAACTTTTGTTCCTTTTTCTCCGCGAATTAGCGCTACTGCCTCAGATGAGCTCATTCCTTGCAGCGGCTTCCCATCAACCGAGAGAATTTTGTCTTCAGGTTTAAGGCCTGCCTTTTCTGCGGGAGACCCCTTGATTGGAGAAACAATAACAATATGCCCGTCTTTTTCTTGTATCTCTGTTCCAATTCCTTCGAAAGAGGAAGAGATACTCTGATTGAAATTTTTCGCATCCTCTTGGTTCATATAGTCGGAATAAGGGTCACCCAACGAATCAACCATACCATTGATTGCTCCATTAATGAGCTTTTTTTCGTCTACTTTTGTATAGTAGTCTGCTCTTAAAGTATCATAAGCTTCATATAGCTTTTGGAATTCTTCTCGTTCTCTAATCACTTTAACAGCAGGTTTTTCATCATTGCCAAATGCCAGTGCAAAGGTTGTAATTCCTGCAGTTAAGAAAACAATCAGGAATAGAAGCATTGTAAAGTGAAACTTTTTAATCCGGATAAATCCATGTTTATGATGGCCAGGCTCTCCTTTATTAAGGTGATTTTCTCTAGCAGCCATTTCTTCATTGTTCCTTTTATCTTGGTCCATTGGTTCACCACTTTCAAAACAATTGCATTCATTAAAAATCCTTATTGAATAGAATACCATTTTTAATACAAAAAGGACAGGGAAATCCATACAGTATCTACCCGATTTTAAGAGTAAGGGACAGCTTTATTGCTGCCCCTTAGCACTCAAATAATATGAAAGCCTTCTGATATGATAGCTTCTTTCAACGCATCTGTGGATACTCTCTTAGAATCGTACTGTACTAAAACGGTGCATTCCTTAAATGAAACCGTAACAGAAACTACACCATCCTTTTCCATTAAAGCACTTTCTAAGTTGATCTCACACTGATTACATGACATACCTGCAATTTTAAATAATTGAGTTTTCATAAAGTCTCTCCCTTGTTCTACTTGATAAAGATTGGATACCCTTTTTCAAGAAAAATAAGCGCTAGCTTAACTGCCAGCGCTACACACTATATTTTCTTCACCGTTTCAAAATACTCTTCGAGCGTCCACTTATTCTTGTAAATCGTTTCTGCTGCATTCTTTCCCACGAATCGAAAATGCCATGGTTCATATTGGTATCCTGTGATATCTTCCTTCCCTCTAGGGTACCTTAAGATGTATCCGAATCGATATGCATTATCTGCAAGCCAAACTCCTTCTTTAGCATTTCCGAGTTCTTCTGTCAGGTTTAAACCTACACTATTTCCAGAGATGTCCATAGCTAGTCCTGTCTGATGCTCACTATTTCCTGGAAATGCAACCGCTTCTGCTGCCTTTTCTTTGCCAACACGCTGAACCTCTGCGTCAAACACAGCGGTTTGCCTATCATAAGATCGGTATCCAGAAACAGCAAATAATTCTACCCCTTGTTTTCTCGCCTCACTAAACATAATTTCTAATGCCTTTGCAGCATCCTCCCTCAATAAAGCCTTCTCTAGCTTCTCTTCACCAAAGGAGTAAGATACATTCGCTCTCACAAGGTCATCAGGTGTATAACTAGAAGGTAATCCATATTCTTTATTAACCAATGCTAGTTCATTATAAGGATTATTAATAATCTTTTTTCCATCTACTACTTTAATATCATTAAAATATGCGGCTTCCAATGTTGGAGAGTCTTTCCATGGGGTTTTGCTGCTCTGTGGCTTCTCCTTCTCCTTCGAATGATTTCTACTATCCTTGAAGAAATCAGGCGCAGAACAGCCGCTAGCCAATAATGCTGCTGTCGCAAGCATGATGATTACTTTTCTCATTTTATCCACCTATCTGATTGATTTCTATGTTTAAAAATACAATATCTATTTTAGCATGCTTCATGTTTCGACACAAAAATTGAATTTTTCCAAAAAAAACAGGAACCTGCAAAAATAGCCAGGTTCCTGTCGGATATTATAAAACCGCTTCAAGCGCAACTTCAATCATATCGTTAAATGTTGTTTGTCTTTCTTCCGCAGTTGTTTCTTCCCCTGTAAGGATATGGTCGCTAACAGTCAGAATCGAGAGCGCTTTTCGATCAAATTTTGCTGCAAGCGTATAAAGAGCTGTAGTTTCCATCTCAATAGCTAGAATATTATATTTTGCCCACTTTTCCAGCTCGCTGTTATCATTATAAAATTGATCAGCGGTAAAAACATTTCCTGCTTTCAAATGAAGCCCTTTTTGCAATCCGGCATTGTAGGCTTTCAAGAGAAGATTAAAATCGGCTGTTGGCGCATAATCAACTCCACCAAAAGTCAGACGATTCATTTGGGAATCTGTTGATGATGACATTGCCAAGATGACGTCCCTTACTTTAACATCCTTTTGGATGGCTCCGCAAGTGCCAACACGGATAAGGTTTTGCACATTATAGCTGCTCATCAACTCGTTAATGTAAATAGAAATAGAAGGAATACCCATTCCTGTTCCTTGTACGGAAATTTTCTTTCCTTTATATGTTCCTGTATAGCCAAACATGCTCCTAACTTCGTTGTACAGCTTAGCATCCTCCAGGAAAGTTTCTGCAATATACTTCGCACGAAGCGGGTCTCCGGGTAATAGCACTGTATCAGCAATTTCATGTTCCTGTGCATTAATATGTACGCTCACTGTGCTTCCTCCTTTATTTTAAAACTGTTTTTCGTAAGTACTATAACATAATTCCCCTCTATGGGAAAATTATTTGTTGAAGATTCAATATTATGCCAACAAAAAAGCAACGGAAACTTTGCCGCTGCTTGTAATGTATTTAACAGTATCTATCGATGAATGATTTAAGTTTGCTATCCATCGTAGGGATATCCGAATTAGTGATGCTCAATCTAATGTTTGTTTCATCCATTTCCAGTGCTTCAGATAGAAAGCCACCAAGTCCTCGCGCCCTTCTGTCAACTTGCATATGAAGCTCCATTTGTGTAGATGTTACCGGGAAAAAAACCAATTCTAGCTCATCTAGCCTTCCACGGAACGGCCCCGATACCGGAACAAATTCAAATTCCTGGATAAACGGAAGTCTTCTTCGCAAATGATAGGGAGCTTGCTCACATTCGGATTCTCTCAGGCGAAAGCCTAATTTGTCAACTGTTTTAAATACCGCAGCCATTAATTCGGTTGGCAGTACTTTGATGTAGTCCTTATCACCAGGATCTACAGCATTTTTTATATCGAGTCCTGTGGCAACCCATATTTTCGTCTTACCTGCAGAAATTGGTGTGTCTCCAGGAAGGACGAAAGTAAAAGGAATCTCTTTTCTTTCATCTGGAGAGATGACAAATGTTTCGGAGATTCTAAAACGTTCAATCATGCCGGTGCTTGTATATTTTTTGTCATCGGCTTCTTTAACATAAGTAGTATGCAGGGATAGGTAAATATCGTCTACCTTCTGCTCTATATTTCCTCCTTTAATTTCAACAATTCCATTCACTTCTTGTCCAGGTGAAAAGGTATCTTTCTCGAGCTTCGTATCCACTTGAGCAGAACCAATCCCAATGCTTGCAAATATTTTATTGAATAATGACATTTTTTATTTCCTCCTTAAATTGAATAACGATAAAATCAAAATCTTCCTTTATTTCTTTCCAATGGTGATAAGGTTTGTCTAGCTGAAGAAGCCTTCGGATTACCTTCTTAGAGTCATCCAAGATATCTAACTCTTCCTGCCATCCTTTTTCCTTACGATCAAAAATCTCAAGATCATACGATGAGTACAATAGAAAAAGAAGAAAATGGCCTATCCCATAGAAATCACTTCTGACAGACAACTCTTTGTAGGGATTAGGATCGTTTAAATTGAAGGGAGTGTCTTCGGAAGGCAATTGCTTAGCAAGTCCGAAGTCAATAATCCTGACTCTGCCTTCTTCCACCATAATATTCGGTATCCTTATATCCCTATGAACGATTTTCTTATCATGCAAATAGCCAATATGATCAAGGAGTTCACTTGCTATTAGAAAGGATTCTTTCTCGCTAAACCGTTCTCCTTCACAAAAAATAATCTCTTCAAAGTTTTTTCCCTTTATGTACTCCATGACGAAATACGGTAGCTTATTGTCTACCCCCATAGCATAGAAAGTGGGGAATGACGAATGATGCAGCTTTGATAAAAATGCCGATTCCTGTAAAAACTGTTTTCTCCCCTTATGAGAAAGACGTTTATGAAGACGGAGAGTTTTTAAAACTGCTGCTTTACTCTTACCTTTTTCCTTTACAAGATAGCTATTTCCATAACTTCCCGATCCAAGATATTTGCTGACGATATATTTATCATCAATAAGGTCCCCAGGTTGATATTTCTTCTCGGCAAGATTTGAAATGATATGAATAAGCGACTTTAACATAGAGAATATCAGCTGCTGAAAAAGCTGCTTCTGCTTGAGAAGAAACTCCTGCTTTTCCGTTTTCGCTTATAATACTGGTGCCCATAGGAACTATGTCTCCTATATTTATCATCAGAAGAATAGCGGTGCTTACCCATTGAGTTTTTCATTAGGGATTTTAAAATTTTTTTAATCACCTTTTCACTCTCCTACATGTTTTATAGTCTATATACGTTTTTTTCTTCTATAGGTTTCATCAGGAGCTGCGTTTTGATAAATAAATTATCTCTACACGATGCATGAATGCCTTTGACCACAACGACGTTATACACTCTATTTATAATGATAGAAAGGATGCAAAAAGGCGGGCCGTTAATTAGCCCGCCTTCCGTCAAATCTCTTCAGGATCTTCATCAATGATACACTTTTTCACTAGATATTCAAATGTGATATCTGCCATTTCCTCGATTTCTTCCTCAGTGGGAACGTATCCCCTGTTCAAAAGCTCCTGAAAGAAAAAATCAGCAATTTCCTCCGTATCGATAAAAACCTCAATTTCTTTCAAAGAATCGCCCCCTTTGTACGAATGTATGAATTACCCGCTTACTTCATGTCTATGTTATTTCTAAAAACCTTTAGGAAGTAGCATGTTTCCTTATGGACAAACATAGATTTATCAGTAAAACGATGAAGGAGATGACAAAAGAAAATGATAAAACGTGCAATCACACTTTTCTCCAACGATGTCAATAATCCTGAAGGAATCACTGTCAGCACTATAGGTAAAATTACAAAGGTTTTATTCTCCTCCATCATCATGGTCTTTTTTCCATATTTCCTTTGGATTGCTTTCTTGTTTGCGAGAAGTTTATAATCTTACCACTCATTTCCCATATTTATCAAACTAGAAAGCTCAAGCAAAATATAATCGAGCACATCCTCATATTCATCATCGCCAAACCATTTATACAATATAAGGTAATCGTTATAAATGTCCAAAAGGCTGTCAATGATTAAACTTTTTTCACTTGCTTTCAAATGTGCCAACCTCTCAGCTGCATGGTGTAGTAGCTTTCTTTCCTTTTCAGGAGAGGGTAGTGCCGGTTGTGCGGACTTTGACACCGAACCCATTTTTTTGATGGCTGCTTCTGCATTTTGCGCTTCTGCAAAAAGGATCAGCTCCTCTTCTCCAGCTTCCAGCCATTCCCCATCCTTTAAACGAGATAGCTCGTAAATAACGTCTTCCCAAGCATCTTCTTTATATCGCCAAATCTCTGTCCGAAACCCAACAATCTTGAACAAATCTGCTCCATACCCTTTTACTTTAACTAGGTCTCCGAAAAAAAATCTGTATTCTATGTCAATGTGTTCTTTCTCTATAAGCTTTCCTTCATATTCCGAGAGAAGTTCTATGCTTGATTCTAAATAAAGTCCGTCGCTTCTGTTAATTTCATAGAAATATAGTCCGTCAAGCCACTTAACATTTGTCACTTTACCCACAGTACCATAGATTGTGATCACGACTGTATCACCGATTTTATATTTCGGTTCCTTCTTTTTTTCCATTTCCTCCATCCCCTCAATGATGAGCCGTGAAGTTGATTACCATCAGTATATGCTCCTGCAATGAAACCGACACCGTAAGTGTATTAATTGAGCAGACACCTATTTAAAGCAAAAAAAGATAGGGTTTCCCCTATCCTTCCCACTGTAAGTACTGTTCCCATGCTGAATCAAAGACCGTCATACTCGTTAAATAATGACCATTCAGTTCAAGATAGGAACTTAAATCATCATAATCAGTAGACAGCTTGGGAAAACTGTGATCCCGATACGCATCATTCGCAAACCTGCTGATTGTATCCTTCGGGTTCGGATGTCTATACTTCATCAAAAAATGATAAAAGCTCTTTTGCATAATTCTTGCCTCTCTTAAAACCCATAATGGCTTTACTATACCCAATAATTTGCCTCGAGTCTACAAAAATCAGATTCAAATGTCTAAGAATGTGCATGATTATTGGAAGAGTTATCAACCAACTTTGTGTAGAAATCGTTCATCTTGCGAAGAAATCAACCAACTTCTTCAATAAATCAACCAAACGGCGTTCCTGCGCCTTTTTCCGGCATCGGGGTGATTAAAAAAGTCGCTTGCAGGTACTCTTTTTAGGGCGAGCGGGTGGCCTGGGGGGCGGAATCACTCACATTGGAAGAGTTATCACTCAAGTTGAGCGCAGAATCAACCAACTTTGAGGAGAAATCGCTCATCTCGCGAAAGAAATCAATCAACTTCTGCGATAAATCAACCAAACGGCGTTTCTGCGCCTTTTTTCGGTATGGGGTTGCTTAAAAATGCCGCTTGCAGTTACTCTTTTTAGGGCGAACAGGCGGCATGGGGGGGCGGAATCAACTACATCGGGAAGATTATCACTCAAGTTATGCGCAGAATCAACCAACTTTGACGAGAAATCGCTCATGTTGCGGAAGAAATCAACCAACTTTTGCGATAAATCAACCAAACGCTGTTCCTGCGACTTTTTCCGGTATCGGGGTGATTAAAAGTGTCGCTTGCTGTTTGTTGTTCTAATGATTCAGGACTAACTGATGGGTTGCGAGCTGCTTATGGGAAAACAGGAACAAATCATCGTGATCTCAAACACAAAAAAGAACAGCCCGACTGAGCTGTTCTTTGATTGCCTGGCAGCGTCCTACTCTCACAGGGGGAAACCCCCAACTACCATCGGCGCTGAGAAGCTTAACTTCCGTGTTCGGTATGGGAACGGGTGTGACCTTCTCGCCATCGCCGCCAGACTATTTGGTTTGAGGTTTGTTCCCTCAAAACTGGATAATGTATGTTTCAGAAGGTAAAGAAGAATGAGTATGCCANAAAGGAGGTGATCCAGCCGCACCTTCCGATACGGCTACCTTGTTACGACTTCACCCCAATCATCTGTCCCACCTTAGGCGGCTGGCTCCAAAAGGTTACCCCACCGACTTCGGGTGTTACAAACTCTCGTGGTGTGACGGGCGGTGTGTACAAGGCCCGGGAACGTATTCACCGCGGCATGCTGATCCGCGATTACTAGCGATTCCGGCTTCATGCAGGCGAGTTGCAGCCTGCAATCCGAACTGAGAATAGATTTATGGGATTGGCTTCACCTCGCGGCTTCGCTGCCCTTTGTTCTATCCATTGTAGCACGTGTGTAGCCCAGGTCATAAGGGGCATGATGATTTGACGTCATCCCCACCTTCCTCCGGTTTGTCACCGGCAGTCACCTTAGAGTGCCCAACTGAATGCTGGCAACTAAGATCAAGGGTTGCGCTCGTTGCGGGACTTAACCCAACATCTCACGACACGAGCTGACGACAACCATGCACCACCTGTCACTCTGTCCCCCGAAGGGGAACGTCCTGTCTCCAGGATTGTCAGAGGATGTCAAGACCTGGTAAGGTTCTTCGCGTTGCTTCGAATTAAACCACATGCTCCACCGCTTGTGCGGGCCCCCGTCAATTCCTTTGAGTTTCAGCCTTGCGGCCGTACTCCCCAGGCGGAGTGCTTAATGCGTTTGCTGCAGCACTAAGGGGCGGAAACCCCCTAACACTTAGCACTCATCGTTTACGGCGTGGACTACCAGGGTATCTAATCCTGTTCGCTCCCCACGCTTTCGCGCCTCAGCGTCAGTTACAGACCAGAGAGTCGCCTTCGCCACTGGTGTTCCTCCACATCTCTACGCATTTCACCGCTACACGTGGAATTCCACTCTCCTCTTCTGCACTCAAGTCCCCCAGTTTCCAATGACCCTCCACGGTTGAGCCGTGGGCTTTCACATCAGACTTAAAGGACCGCCTGCGCGCGCTTTACGCCCAATAATTCCGGACAACGCTTGCCACCTACGTATTACCGCGGCTGCTGGCACGTAGTTAGCCGTGGCTTTCTGGTCAGGTACCGTCAAGGTACCGGCAGTTACTCCGATACTTGTTCTTCCCTGACAACAGAGCTTTACGACCCGAAGGCCTTCTTCGCTCACGCGGCGTTGCTCCGTCAGACTTTCGTCCATTGCGGAAGATTCCCTACTGCTGCCTCCCGTAGGAGTCTGGGCCGTGTCTCAGTCCCAGTGTGGCCGATCACCCTCTCAGGTCGGCTACGCATCGTTGCCTTGGTGAGCCGTTACCTCACCAACTAGCTAATGCGCCGCGGGCCCATCTGTAAGTGACAGCAGAAACCGTCTTTCAGCTTCCCTTCATGTGAAGGAAAGGATTATCCGGTATTAGCTCCGGTTTCCCGAAGTTATCCCAGTCTTACAGGCAGGTTGCCCACGTGTTACTCACCCGTCCGCCGCTGACTTCCGGGAGCAAGCTCCCTTCTGTCCGCTCGACTTGCATGTATTAGGCACGCCGCCAGCGTTCGTCCTGAGCCAGGATCAAACTCTCCATAAAAGAGTGAGTGATAAGCTCATCAAATAAAACGTTGGCTGATGGTCAGTGACCATCATATTATTGTTTGTTGACGCTTGTTTGTTTAGTTTTCAAAGAGCAATTATGCTGTTTTAATATAAGCGACTTTTATATCTTACAATTTTCAAAGCAAGTTGTCAACACTTTTTTTATCAGTAAGTAGGTGACTAACTTGTTTATTTATCATACCATTAGACATCAAGTAATCCAATGGAAATTTAAGGAGCATAAAAAGCGTCAGATATTAACCTGACGCCTGTTCACCCTTAAGAGGAAAAGTCGAAGTAGTTTCTTTTTAGCAATCTTGGAATTGCCATTAGGTCCTCAAACTTTATTACTTTATCTATTTTACTCGTATCAACAAGAAATAACTGGTCTTCAATTTCCTTTATGATTTCCTCTGTCTGATATGTCATTCCACAGTCTGAGCATGTAATAGCAGGAGTCTCATTAATCGCAATTGCACGAGAACCATCTGGAAGCTCCCAAAAGACTGTATTTCGGGTTTCATCTGCTTTACGACCGCACCATTCACAAATGTGGCTCATTTGCAGCCCCCTATTCATTTGAGACCGGACCTGCGGCCGGTACACTATTATGGGTTTTCTGTTTTTTTAACTGCGCCTGAAACTTCTTTTCTTTTAGTTCATCTCTTTTCTCCCGCTTGTCTTTCAAGGATGCATGGGAAGGGTCTACCTCATAGTGCTGCCTTCGATCCAGTCGTTGAAGATCTTCCGGAACAAGGTTAAATTTTGAATCGTTCATGACTGCTGCTATACCTACATCCGATTTTTTATTCTCATAATTAGGGTAAATCCCTTTGAAATATCCTTCTGCCTTTCCAGGAACATAGTTTTCTGGCTCCGGATAGGAAGTAATGACCCCTTCAAAGTTACGAAGCACCACTTTATTTGGACTTTGAGAAATAAGGTAATTAGGCTGTAAGGATATTTTTCCTCCGCCTCCCGGAGCATCGACAACAAACGTCGGAACTGCATATCCAGAAGTGTGGCCTCTTAGACCTTCAATAATTTCAAGTCCTTTAGAAACCGGAGCTCGGAAATGACCAATCCCTTCGGAAAGATCACACTGGTAAATATAATAAGGTCGAACCCGTATTTTCACCAAATCATGCATCAGCTTTTTCATAATCGGGACACTATCATTGATTCCTGCTAGGATGACAGACTGGTTGCCAACAGGAACACCGGAATTTGCCAGCATTTCGCAAGCAAGTTTTGATTCCTCTGTTATCTCAATCGATGTATTGAAATGGGTATTGAGCCAAACTGGATGATACTTTTTCATAATGTTGCACAAGTTTTCTGTTATCCTTTGCGGAAAAACTACTGGCGCCCTTGTTCCAATTCGGATGATTTCCACATGATCAATTTCACGAAGGCTCTTTAAAATATACTCAAGGATATTATCGTTGATTAATAAACCATCACCACCTGAGATAAGAACGTCTCGGACTTCTTCCGTTTTACGAATATAGTCTATCGCCGCATCCAGCTGTTTTTTCGGTACCCCCATGCCAATTTGTCCCGAAAATCTCCTTCTTGTACAATACCGGCAATACATGGAGCATTGATTCGTTACAAGAAATAAAACCCGGTCTGGATACCTGTGCGTCAGACCTGGCACAGGAGAGTCCTCGTCCTCATGAAGCGGATCTTCTAGATCATATCTTGTTTTATATATTTCTTTGCCAATTGGAACGGACTGCATTCGAATAGGACATCTTGAATCATCTGGGTTCATTAAAGAGGCATAGTAAGGCGTAATATTAAGAGGAATTGTTTTTGTAGAGATTCTAACGCCTTCTTCCTCTTCAGGAGTCAAATTAATTACTTTTTTAAGATCCTCCAGCGTTCGTACAGTATTCGTTAACTGCCACACCCAGTCATTCCACTGTTCCGCTGTCACATCTTTCCAAAGTTCAATATCTTTCCAGTGTCTAGATGGCTTATATAGAGTTTGTTTCATTTCATCGCTCCTCTGCTCATTGTTATTAAAACAACTTGCAAGAACCGTGCCAACGTGTTAAACAGCCGAAAATGTACTTTTATCCCCTTGCAGTTCATTAATAAGTGAAAAATTTTTCAAAAAATGCCGAATAATTGGCAGGCTATTGTTTCTTTAGTTTATATTGAAGAGTTTGTCTTGGTATCTGGAGTAGTTCAGCGGCTTTTTTCATATTTCCTTTGCTCTTTTCCATCGCCTCCAGGATTAACTGCTGTTCAACTTGTTTAAGGTTATCCCTCAATGACAAACCTGGTTTGATTTTTCCACGAGAGCGGTCATTCCCTTTCAGAAATGGCGGGAGATGTACACTAGACAAAGTAGGACCTTCGCATACATTCATCATATACTCAATGGTGTGCTTCAATTCCCTGACATTCCCTGGCCATTTATGTGCATAAAATGCGGATTGTACCGAACCGTCTAATTCCAAAACATTCATCCTAAGCTTGCGGTTAAAAGAATCAATGAAGGCTTCGGCTAAAAATAAAATATCCTCCCTTCTATTTCTGAGTGGAATCAATTCAAAGGAAAGTACATTCAGCCGGTAAAAAATATCCTCACGTATTTTTTTCTCTTCTAGCGCTTTTCTTGGATGCACATTCAAAGCTGCAATAATTCGTACATCAACTGTTTTGACAGAGGTGGCACCAACCCGCCTAACGGAACCGTCTTCGAGCACCCTTAACAGCTTTGCTTGGAGTTCTGCTGGCATAGCATGAAGTTCATCAAGAAAAAGCGTTCCACCGTCTGCGAGTTCAAACAGACCCGGCCTGTCAACAGCGCCCGTATAACTGCCTTTGCATGTACCAAATAAGATACTCTCAAGCAGTGACTCAGGGATAGCCGCACAATTCTGCGCTACCAGAGGGCTTTCATATCTTAAAGATGCATTATGGATTGCATGAACGAAAAGCTCTTTCCCTGTTCCGCTTTCTCCGTATATAAGTACTGGGGAAGAGGATTTTGCAAGCTTTTCCGCTCTCTTTTTCGTTTCGATAAAATCCATGTTTTTTGTTAGCAAGTCTTCAAAAGTATATTTTCCTTTTGCATGTGCTTTTTTACTGACGGGATTCCCTATGCTATTCTTTAGATCAACGAGCTGCTCAGAAAGCTGTTTGAGGCGGGAATAATCTTTGGCAATCTCTACTGCCCCTATTAATTTGTCTCCCATATGAAGTGGCAGGGTCGAATTTACCGTTTCAATTTTTTTGCCATACAAATTTAAAAAATTCTGTGATTTATTGTAAATAGGCTGCTTTGTTTTCAATACTGTCAACAGAGTACTCGTTTTTTCACTTAAGGAGGGAAAGGCGCGAAGCAACGGCTTTCCCAGTACTTCCTTCACTTTAAGCCCATCATGAAGGGCGGCCACTTTGTTATAATAAATCGTGATTCCTTTTGTATCCACAACATGAATCGCTTCATCGACGCTTCCTAAAATAGCTTCCAACACTTCAACGGAAATCTTTTCAGCAATTTCCACTCGTTTCACCTGCCTAATAAACTATATGCAGGGATGCCTAAAAGTTGTCAGTTGTTTGCCGAATATTTGGCACTACCGATAAATCTTTGACCCACATGTTCATGTTCTCAATTTTATCGTAAATATAGCAGTTGTTTAGCATCCTCCCCCGATAACGATAGCCAAGTTGGTGGAGGGCTGCATTCATTCCGAATGACAGGGCCCGAGCCATGGAATAAGTACAATATATACCCATCCCCTTGAGACGATCTTCCAATTTTACTAAAAGGAATTTCATCAGTCCGTATTTCCTGTGTTCCTGAAGAGTTGCACAGTCTGTCAGTTCCGCGTTCCGGTAGATTGCGTCTATTTCTGCGGATGCTGCACTGATAACCTTGCCATGATGGCGGAAACCGTAATAGACTGTACCTTCTCTCATCGTTTTTCTGATATATTCAGGATCATTCAGATTGGTAGGATAAATTTCAAACACCTGTCCATAAAGGTTTGCCAACTCGGTTGCATCATTTTCAACTAATCTAACTATGTTATACTCCGGAGGGGGAGAAATTTGTGGAACCCCGCTGTCTAGCTCCGAAACCTTTGATAAGATTTCATCCTCAGTAACCCAGTAAGCGTTGATTTTCCTTCCTGCAGTGTAAAACTTGGAGAAAAACAGGCAGTCTGACCCATGAAAAAAACCATCTATCATCGCTTCAAATCGAAAACCTTGTTCAATAAGAGCGATGTAATGCTCTTTGCGAGCTTTAAAAATCAATTTTTCCGCTACATGTTCTCTTGCGATTTTTTCCATTTCCTCTACTATCCCATTTATATTACCGTAATAATCTTCCACTCGGATTCTATTATTATACTGATCAACACAAACTGTCACAAAGTAATCCTTTTTTTCTATACGATAAGTCTTGCTTTCCATCATTCGTATTCCCCCTTTTTAAAAAAAGACCAGCCGTATTCGACAGGTCCTTCCTCATAGTAAAAAAATGGTTTACTGCACGATTTCGCACCAATCTAGCAAAGCAAGCGCAAGAATTTCTGCTGTTTCAAACACCCTTGCGATTTCAATATGTTCATTTGCTTCATGCGCAAGGCTCGTTGTTCCCGGCCCAAACACCAAAACAGGGGTTTTCCCAATCTTATCAAGGAACCCGCCGTCTGTTGCCCATGGAGAAGCCTCGATTTTTGGTTTTTCTCGCATCACTTTTACAAAACTATTATAAGCAGTTCTTACCAACTCATGTTCTGCTTCAATACTCCCAGGGAGCCATCTGGCACCGAACCATTCCACTTCAGGTGGGTGTTCCAAAAACCATTCATCCGTTTTGGCCAGATCCGCCATTGCTCCTTCTAATTCCAACATGGCATTTTCCATGGTTTCCTCTGGTGCCACCCCCAATCTTCCTTCAATAATCGCAAGATCCGGAACGGAAGAAGGCCATTCTCCACTACTTATTTTTCCAATATTGATTGGAATAGGAATGGGTATATCAGAAAAAAGCGGATCGGCAATTTTTTCATTACGCGTCTTTTCAAGCTCCTTCAATTTTTCAATTGCAACCATTGCTTTATCAATAGCGCTAATCCCCTCGTACCGAGTTCCTCCATGCGCTTGCAATCCCTTCACCTTTAATCTGAACCACACAGAACCTTGCTGTTTGGGAAAAAATTTCATGTTAGTAGGTTCGGGAATAATTGCTGCATCCGCCTGATATCCCCGTAAAATGGCGGCAAGCGTCCCTGTACCCCCGCTTTCTTCCTCAATGACACTTTGGAAAATAATATCTCCCTTAAGTGTGATCCCTGTTTTTACAATAGCCTCGATGGCAATCAAAAGAGCTGCGGTCCCTCCTTTCATATCTGTTGAACCACGTCCGTACAGCTTCCCGTCCAACACCAGACCGCTGAATGGATCATTCTCCCATGAACCTTCATCCCCCACTGGAACAACGTCAATATGCCCGTTTAAAATAATGGACCGTCCGCCACCTCTCCCTTTGAGAAGGCCGACAACATTAGGATTTCCTGTGAATTCCTTTCGGTCAGAACAAAACGCAGGATGGGAGCGCAGTTTATCATCGCCAATCTCCCATATATCTAGCTCCATTCCTAATTCTCGGCATTTTTCAATAATGATGGCCTGCGCTCCGCTTTCCTCGCCTCTCACACTTCCTTGCTGAACAAGCCTTTGTAAAAACCGAATTCCGGTTTCTTTATTACAACGAATATATTCTCTTAAAGTATTTTCTTGTTTTTTCAAGCGTGTTCTCCTTTCCAACTCCTATTTTTATAACCCTTTACACTCTTTGCTGGTGACAAAGCAGCATCCAGTGCTGTTCCTTATATCATCTAGTGAAAATGGAGGAAATACCTCTGTTAAGAGCAACTCATTCTCCATTAGCGAAAAAACGGCCCTATCAGTAATAACCATATTGACACATCCTGCAGCTGTGATCGGCAAGGAGCATTTCTCTAAAATCTTTGGGTTTCCGTCCCTGTCTATGTGGTTCATAAGAACAATCAGTTTCTTCGCTTTTCCTGCTAATTCCATTGCTCCACCCATTCCTGGAACTTTTTTTCCAGGAATGATCCAATTGGCAAGATCGCCGCTTCGACTTACTTGAAGCGAGCCTAAAATAGACAGATCAATCAAACCTTTTCTAATCATCCCAAAGGCTAAAGCGCTGTCAAAATAAGAAGTGCCCGGTACAGTTTCAACAGGAAACCCGCCCGCATTGCATAGATTTTCATCTTCCATCCCTTTTGGTGGCGTTCCTCCCATTCCGACAATTCCATTTTCAGCCTGAAACATAACCCTTATTCCTGGTTCAAGATGGTCTGGAACGAGCGAAGGAATACCTATTCCAAGATTAACTACCATCCCTTCGGTAATCTCAGCTGCAGCTCTCTTTGCCATCCTTTGCCTCGCTTCTATTGCCATGCCCATTTCCAATTCACCCCAATCGAAGGAACAATATAATTAACGAATACACCTGGCGTCACAACCTCTTCAGGGTCCAAGTCACCAAGCGGAACGATTTCTTCTGCCTCTGCAATCGTTACTTCTCCTGCGGCGGCCACAAGCGGATTTGTATTCCTAGCACTCTTATCGAACACAAGGTTGCCGAACGGATCTGCCTTCTTTGCATACACAATGGAAACATCCGCTGTCAGAGCAGGCTCCACAAGGTACTCCCGCCCATTTAGCTCCATTCTTTCTTTTCCTTCCGCAACAATTGCATTGTGCAGACCGACATCTGTAAGAATCGCACCAAGCCCCATTCCTCCTGCCCTAATCCGCTCGGCTAAAGTACCTTGTGGGGAAAACTCCACTTCAAGGAGGCCTTGATTCATCAACTTTCCTGCAACAGGGTTTGAACCAATATGCGAAGCAACCAGCTTTCTTACAAATCCACGGCTAACGACTTTCCCAATTCCTATCTCAGGAAAACCAGCATCATTGCCTATTAATGTGAGATTGTTTACATTTGAGGCTAACAGGGAATCAACCAACCCCGGTGGAGTCCCTACTCCACCAAAACCCCCGTACATTAACGTCATGCCGTTACGGAAGAAATCAATTACCTTCTCTCTTTTAATTAATTTCCCGAAAGGATTATCCACCTCTCGTTCACCCCCTTACTAAACTTTTGATTTCCAAGTCTACATCCTTCATTACCTTGCGGAACAGCTCGATAACTTCATCTAACTCTTCCCTCTTCACCGTCAATGGCGGTGCAATGATAACTGCATCTCCGCTTGAACCGTCCATCCCGGCTCCAGCTGGATAAACAAGTAAGCCGTAATCTCGCGCTTTCTTCACAATGAAAGCCGTTATATTTAGGCTCTTTGAGAAAGACTTTTTGGAAGCAGAATCCTCAACAAACTCTAAACCTATCAACAAACCTTTTCCGCGCACATCACCAATGAAGGGAAATTCTACTTTCATTACAAGCAGCTTATCTTTCAAGTACTTCCCTTTTGCATCCACATCTTCTACAATTTTCTTTTGCTCCAAATATGTTAATACAGCGAGAGATGCTGCACATGATTGGGGGTTGGCACTTAAAGTGTGTCCGCTCATAATTGATTTTGACCCTTGAAGAATAGGCTCCATTACCTTTTCACTGACAAGTGCAGCGGCAATTGGGGCATATCCCGCTCCCATCCCTTTTCCAACGGCCATAATATCTGGAATCACTCCCCAATGCTCGATTCCAAACATTTTTCCTGTCCGTCCGAAGCCAGTCATTACTTCGTCCGCAATAAAAAGTATATTATGGTGCTCACAAATCTCCTTAATTTCTTCATAATAGCCTTCTGGAGGAGTCAACGAGCCACCTGCAGCTCCAACAAGCGGCTCAGCAATAAAAGCAGCAATGTGTTCTGCGCCAATCCTTCTGATTACCATATCCAGTTCTTTTGCACATTTATTTCCACAACTTCCAGAATCCAGCCCCATAGGACAACGATAGCAATACGGTGGAGGCACATCAGGGAAATCCTGCAGCAGTGAAGTGAATCTTGCACGGCGAGATGGGTGGCCAGACATCGATAGCGCTCCCATTGTAATGCCGTGATAGCTTACCCATCTTGAAAGAATTCGATTTTTGGTTGGCATTCCTTTTTCTTGCCAATACTGGATGGCGATTTTCATGCTTGTTTCCGTAGCTTCAGAGCCACTGTTGACAAAAAAGCTCCAATTCAAGTCTCCTGGTGCCAAATGGGCAATTTTTTTTGCAAGCTTCTCTGCAGGGGCACTTGAGAACTGCGCCCTGTACACAAAAGATACTTTTTCTGCTTGAGCTTGCATGGCAGCAGCAATCTCCTCCACCCCATGTCCAATGTTGGCAGTTACCGCACCTGATGCAGCATCTAAATAGCGTTTTCCAGATGAATCAAATAAATAAACACCTTTTCCATAGACAGCAATTGGATACTCTTCATCAAGCTGTGGCTTAATTAAATATGTCCGTTCCATCTGTTCTCACATCTCTTTCTCTGAAAAGTTCAGAAAATCTTTTGATTATAATTGATTGTATGTTGGGCCTGGACAAATCTTTCGTGGTAAATAGAAAAAAGCACCCATAATCGGGTGCTTTCACTGTCAATTTACTCTTCATGATAAACGGTAATATCCATATTCCCATCCATAGTATTTATGCTGGCTTTACACCCTATTGGAATGGTGGCAATTGGATTCACGTGTCCAAAGTTCACATGAGCGATGACCGGTACCCCTGTCAATTCCTCTTTAGAAGAAATGATTTTTCTTAATGCCTCCTCCGTGACCCCTGAGTCTTTCTGGAATCTACCAATAAGGACCCCTTGAATACCATCTGCATTAGGAAGGTGTAGAAGCGACTGTAAATCACGATCAAAAGTGCGCAAATGCGATTCTTCATCATCTTCAATAAATAGTATCGAGTTCTTTAGTGAAGGCATATATTCTGTTCCTTGCAAAAGGTTTATCGAGGACAGATTACCGCCAATTAATCTCCCTTCAGCCTTCCCTTGTTGAATAGTGAGAAATCCTCTATTCTCATGAAAAGTTCGGTTCTCCTGGTCGAGGTACCACGCATCTTCTGACCAAGATTCTGATGGTTCTATATCGTAAGAAGCATCATTCGTTACTGCTTCCAAAAACGAATCTAGCGAGTATTGAAATCCATGCTTCATACCGAAACTGGAGAAAAATGGTCCAGAATAGGTGACAAGTCCTGTCTTGTGAAATAGGGATAACTGTAGTGCAGTAATATCACTATATCCGCAAACTATTTTCGGATTTTTCTCAATTAGGCTATAGTCAATTTTCTTTAATAACTGATTCGAGTTGTATCCTCCAAGTGCCGCCAAGATACATTTTACTTTGGGATCAGCAAAAGCATCATGCAAATCCGCAAGCCTGTCTTCTACTGATGTACTGAAAAACTCATCATGACCGCTCGTATGTTTTCCATATGTCACCTTGAAACCGAATCGTTCAAGCCTATTCTGCGCAAGTTCCAATTGGGCTTTTTTAAGGACAGCCATTGAAGTGGCTGGTGCAATCACTCTAATTTCATCACCAGGCTGTAATCTATCTGGAATCATAATTACCCCTCCATATATTCACTCAATAAAGTTTATTTTATCAAACAGGAGAGGAGTCCACACTGTTTTTTCAAAAGAAAAAGCCCGCTCAAATGAACGGACCTTGGAACATATTATGCAAAGACAGGCTCCGATTTATTTCCTGTCTGAAGTTTTTCAATAATGTCAGTTGCAATCCAGACTCCGCATGCACTTGCTTGAGCTAGTCCTCTAGTGATTCCTGCGCCGTCTCCTCCAACATAAAGACCAGTGATTTCCGTTTCGAATTTATCGTTAAGCTTCGGTCTTGCAGAATAAAACTTCGCTTCCACACCATAGAAAAGCGTATGCTCCGATGCCAATCCAGGAGTTACAAAGTTGAGCGCTTCTGTCATCTCAATAAGACTTTTCATTGTATTATATGGCAGCACAAGTCCAAGGTCCCCCGGAACAGCCTCCTTCAACGTCGGTTCAAGAAAGCCCTCTTTAATTCTCTTTGATGTCGATCTGCGGCCTTTTAGAATATCGCCATACTTTTGAACAATTAAGCCTCCACTTGAAAGGCTATTAGCAAGGCGGGACACTTCATGTGCGAATTCATTAGGCTTATCGAAAGGCTCTGAGAAAGTATGTGATACTAAGAGTGCAAAATTAGTGTTTGGGCTGCCAAGATCAGGATCTTTATACGCATGACCGTTCGCAAGCATAATTCCTGAATGATTCTCAACCACAACATGGCCGGAAGGATTGCTGCAGAAAGTTCTAACCTTTGTTCCGACAGAAGTGTTATAAACAAACTTTCCTTCATAGAGATTCTCGTTAATTTCTTCCATCACTACATTAGAAGTCTCCACCCGGACACCGATGTCAACCTGGTTATTGATCATTTTCAAACGTCTGGATTTCAACAGCCCTGTAAGCCATTTAGAGCCGTCACGCCCAGGTGTGATGACCACCTTTTCAGCTGTAAATTCCTCCCCGGATTTGAGCTTGATGCCACGAGCGATATAGCTGCCGTTATGCTTATCCGTTATTAAGTCATCAACTTCCGCTTTGAATTTCATTTCAATTTTTGTCAGTAAATATTCATAGATGCTTTTTAGTATTGCTAGGTTCTGTTCTGTACCTAAATGTCGGACCTGTGCCCGCAGGAGCTTTAGTCCCGCAGCATAACCCCTTCGTTCAATATCCCGTACTTTATCTGTAAGCGGATCGGTGATGCTCTCAGTTGCGCCGTGATCTAAGTTTATCATGTCCACATATTTAATCAGCTCGACTACTTTTGATTCAGGTAGATATTCAGTCATCCAGCCGCCAAATTCACTTGTTATATTAAACTTCCCATCAGAATACGCCCCAGCACCCCCAAAGCCATTCGTAATGGAACAAGCCGGAAGACATCCTGCAAAACCTTTTTTACCAGCAGGAGGAGGACATTTTTCAATTTTTTTCTGAAGGATAGGGCAATTTCTCGAATAAATATCGTGACCTTTATCAATCAGAAGCACTTTTGCTTCTGGCAGCTTTAACGTAAGTTCATAGCAGGTAAATATTCCAGCCGGTCCAGCGCCGACAACTATTACATCATAATTTGTTTTCATGCTATATCACCGCTTATCAGTTATTTTTCTTAACCAAAGCTAAATATAGCAAATACAATAGTGATGGTCAACCTAAAAGCGAACTATTTATATCAATGTCAATTAAAATGTTCGTTATTTGTCCTATTAAAGAAAGTTGTTATTGCTTTGGCCATATAGGGTAAATTTAAATAGGAATGCAGAAATCTAAGTTATAAGGATGATTATTTAATGCGTAAAAACTTGTTTATTACAGGCACGGTTGGAATAATTGCATTGGCAATATATTTTCTTGAGACAGCAACTTCCTCTGGGACAGGTAAAGCCAATACTGTATACGAAAAACTCTCCAATGGACGAAATATTCATTACTTGGTAATTGGAGATAGTATTGGCAGAGGTTCCGGAGCTGAAGCAATTGAAGATCGCTGGTACAGCCAATTGGAAGTCCTTCTTAAGGATAAAATGGGAGTGCAGGCGAAACGACAGTCGATTGTCCAAAGTGGAGCAACCGCCTTTGAAGGAATATACCGTTTCCAAACTTCTTCAAGGCTTCGTCCACCTGATGTCATTTTTATCTTTTTTGGAGAGAACGATCGCAAATACATGGATGCTCACGAGTTTTCGTATTTTTATGATAAGCTGTTAAGGGATGCAAAGACAAGATTCCCTGACGCAGAAATCATCACCATTACAGAAAGCCCCTTAAAACAGGATGATTTTGCACGACAAATCCAGCGAATTTCTTATCATTACGGAGCCAAAAATATCGATATGCGAAAGGTTTTTCGTGAAACCGGTATGCTTACAGAGAAGTTGACAGCTGATACTGTTCATCCAAATGGTACCGGCTATCAGCTTTATGCCAACGAAATATTCAATATCCTGTTAAAAAACAGCAAAAACAAGCCAAATATCGCCCAGCTTAAAAATAGCCTTTATGCAAATTCCGAATTTACATTAAAGACGGTCGGCAGAGCCAAAAAAATGGAGGGATTTATAAATGAGGAAGATTTTTACACCAGTAGCACACCCGGGGATTATATTCAATTCCACTTTGATGGTCCCATGCTGGGAGTAAAGCTAACAAGAAAGGAAAACGGCGGAATGGTGAAAGTATACATTGATGGAAAATACATTCGAACCATCTCCACATGGTGGCCTTTTCCAAGGGAAAGAAACCTGTACGTAGCCAGCGGACTTGAAGAAGGAAAACATACAGTAAAATTCGAAGTGATCAATCAAAAATCCTCCCATAATTCGTCAGACCAAGGGAACATTCAGATTTCTTCTATCTTATGTGCAGAAAAGAAAAAAAGATTGAATAATCCTTTATAACAATGTATCTTTACAGACATAACCATACAAGGGAGAAAAAAATGAAAAAGCTTTTTAAAAATTTTCTTAACGGGATACTGACCATCGTTCCCATCATTCTAGTTATCTTTGTCTGTTACAAGACCTTTATGTTCCTGGACGGGTTGCTCGGAAGTTTCCTTGAACCGTTTATGAAGAATGATTATATTCCAGGGTTTGGACTATTGCTCACTCTTATCCTCATCACCCTTCTTGGCTGGCTGTCAACGCGTTTCATCACCGGAACTATTGTCAGGATAACAGACAGGATCCTTGACAGAATCCCTATTGTGAAAACTATTTACTCCGTCATCAAAGATACTCTTCGTTCCTTTCTTGGAGAGAAAAAATCTTTTTCCATCGTGGTGCTTGTCACAATACCAGCTACAGGAATGAAAAGTATGGGTTTTATTACAGCAGACGATTTAGCAGCTTTCTATAGTCCGTTGGAGGATTATGCGGCCGTTTACATTCCCCAGACATTCCAAGTAGCAGGATTTACTTTCTTTGTGCGGAAAGACGAACTTGAAGTACTGAACGTGAAACCTGAGGATGCTATGAAGTTCATTTTGTCAGGCGGTATGACGGCGAAGAAAACATCAAATACATTATGATTGAAAAAAGGTACAGGTTCTCAGCCTGTACCTTTCCATTATTTTAAATGAACTTTCATAAAGGCAGTGGTGCCTTTTTCTGTTTTCCCTGTTTCTATTTTTTCTACTGATAAAACAGCATCGCTGTTCGTAATAATAACAGGTGTAACCGTGCTTTTCGCCTTGTCTCGAATCATCTGTAAATCGAAGCTCATAAGGAGATCACCAGCCTTGATAGCATCACCCTCCTTAACATGCGCCTCAAATCCCGCACCTTTTAAGCCGACAGTCTCGAGTCCGATATGCAGGAGAATTTCCACTCCAGTTTCCGACCTGATTCCGATCGCATGCTTTGTCGGGAAAATTTGAATCACCTCACCATCAACGGGTGAAACTGCCATACCCTCTGTTGGGTCAATGGCAAGCCCGTCTCCCATCATCTTCTCGGAAAATACGGGATCTGGTACATCTTCCAGTTTTACCATGCTCCCTGTTAACGGCGCGAGTAACGTAACAAACTTCCCGTGTTGTTCTTTCTTTCCAAAAAATTTCTTGAACAATTTGCTCATCCTTTCACTTTACCTAAATTATCAAACATTGGCAAATAAGCACCAAAACCCTCTTCTTCTAATTTTTCCTTTGGTACGAACCGCAGTGCTGCAGAATTAATGCAATACCTTAATCCTTCCATGCCTGGCCCATCATCGAAAACATGGCCCAAGTGGGAGTCAGCAGTTGAGCTGCGAACCTCCGTTCTGACCATTCCGTGAGAATAGTCCACTTTTTCAAGAATTTCCAAAGAATCAATTGGCTTTGTAAAACTTGGCCAACCGCAACCTGCATCATATTTATCAAGGGAGCTGAACAATGGTTTCCCTGAAACGACATCGACGTAAATTCCATCTCGGGATTCGTTCCAATATTTATTTTGAAACGGCGGTTCCGTTCTGTTATTTTGGGTTACTTCATACTCCATTGGTGAAAGCTTTTTCTTTAATTCTTCCTTATTCATGCCGATCCCCCCAATGCTTCCGAATGTAAGCTGCACGTCCCGAACCTTCTTGATAAGCACTATATCTTAGAGGATTTTTCTTATAATAATCCTGGTGATATTCTTCTGCTGGATAAAATGTTGTTGCTGGCAAAATTTCAGTTACAATCGCCTTATTGAAAATGCCACTTTCATCAAGCTCTTGCTTGTATTGTTCAGCAATTTTTTTCTGATTCTCATTGTGATAATAAACAGCTTGTTTATATGACTCGCCTCTATCGTAGAATTGACCTCCTGCATCGGTTGGATCTATTTGCCTCCAGAATAGCTTTACGAGTTCGCTATATGGAAAAACTTCATGATCGAAAGTGATTTTCACTGCTTCAGTATGACCTGTTATACCGCTGCATACTTCCTCATATGTCGGATTCTTTGTATGACCTCCGGTATAGCCAGAAACAACGCTTATGATACCGGGAGTCTCCACGAAGGGCTTTACCATGCACCAAAAGCAACCTCCCGCAAATGTCGCCTCTTCAATATTAGAATGTTTCAAGCTCTCCACCTACTTTCACAGTTCTTACTTTCTATTCCCTATTGTAACCAAATTCATTCTAGGAAAACAAAGAATTATGGCGCATTCAACTCACACTAATGAAATAGTTATTTTTTAGCAGGCAGAAGCAATGTAAACGCAATATTATCTTCCTTCAAGTCAAATTTCTCCGCCCTTATGCCGGCACCTCTTTTTAATTCTATTTCCTTAAGCGACACATAAATTGTTTCTTCGTCAGGTTGGATATGTACGAACTTCGGCAGCTGACCATTACGATGAAGCAATCTCAACATGTAGGATACAGGCAAATGAAGATTGCCAACAGATAAGGATTTTTGTCTCAATACAATATCTCCATTATCCATTGTGCTAGGCTCAAAGGTCGCTTTTATTCTTGCTCGTTCCTTAAACAGTGGAATAGTCCCATAAAACTCTACATCTTCGTTGAGATTGACCTGGTAATCAACAGACCCTTTTTCGGATTCTTCCGCGAGATAATGGCTAATCACCCGGTTCAAATCATCTTTATTTGTCCTAACATGAAGTTTGACCGTATCAGATTTTCCGTTGCCACTTCGAGAAATTTCTTTTCCATCTTCCACTGGTGCCAATATCATTGTGACGAGAATTCCTGCTCCAATCACCAAAGCACCTAGCAAAGCAAAAAATGCTAGTTTCCATTTATTCATTAGCTATCTCTCCTCTTTCGCCTCGTGACTTGAATTTTCACCGTGCATTAGGATGATTCTTTCAGGTAAAAAAAGAGCCCGTTCGGGCCCTTAATCTAGTGATTTGATATCTTTGAGGATATCATCAAACGGGACTTCCTTTGAACCGGAATAGGATTTCATAATCTTTCCTTCCTGGTCAACAAGGAAAAAATAGGACTGGTGAACTACTTGGTCCCCGGTCTCCGGTTTCTTTACAAGTGTCTTAAAGTTATCCATCGCGAATGTTTCAATTTCCTCCTGAGAATATCCTGTGAGAAAGCTCCAGTTTTTTGTATCAACATGGAATTTCTCACTGTAATCTTTCAATATCTTAGGATTATCAACAGTTGGATCAACGCTAAAAGATACAAACTCGACATTCTTTAATTTCTCTTCTTTTACCATATCTTGAAGCTTCAGCATATTTGCCGTCATTGGAGGACAAATTGTATCGCAACTCGTAAAGATAAAATCCGCCACCCATATTTTTCCTTTCAGGTCCTTCAGACCGAAAGGCTTGTCTTCCTGATTTGTAAATGTAAAGTCCTTAATTTCATAGTTTAATGGATTTTCAATCCCTTTATCTCCGCATCCCGCGATGAAAATAAGGATCATTAATGGTAAAGCAAGCCACTTGGCTCTCAAATTATCACCCGCTATCATTCTCTTTAAAGATCAAATTTAACCTTACTCAAAATAATACATGAACCCAATTGCCCCTGTGCCTGTATGAGTGCTTATAATAGGTGTAGTCACTTCCATATCGACCTTGGTATAGCCTGTCAATTCCTTGATTGCCTCTTTTAACTTTGTTGCAAGTTCCATCCCCTCTGCATGTGTCAATCCAATACCCTTAACGACCTTCCCTTTAACATCCTCAGCAAACTGCTTGGACAAATATTTAACGACTTGAGAATGACTTCTGGCTTTAGAAACAGGCGTATACTCTCCTCCTTCTAAGGAAGCAATAGGCTTAATATTCAAGAGCGATCCAATCATTGCCTTTCCTTTTCCGATTCTTCCACCCTTCAAAAGGTTTTCAAGGGTGTCTACAACAACGAAAAGCCTTGTTTGTTCCCTTACTACATCGATCCTTGCAATAATTTCTTCCATATTCATTTCTTGTGAGGCCATCACTGCAGCTTCTTCAACTTGAAAGGCAAGTCCTTTTGAGATGAACATGGAATCCACTACCGTTACATTTGCCTTAGACATCTCTGCAGCACTTTGTGCAGAACGGACAGTGCCGCTCATGCCTCCAGTCATATGAATAGAAAGAACTTCATACCCATCCTCACCAAGTTCATCAAACACTTTAAGGAATTCTCCAACTGAAGGCTGTGAGCTTTTTGGAAGTTCAGGTGACTTCTTCATTTCATCAAGGAATTCCTCGGGTGAGATGTCTACTCTATCCAAGTAATGCTTTCCATCAATTATAATGGAAAGAGGTACGATACGAATATCATACCGGCTGATCATATCTTCAGCCAGATCTGCTGTTGAATCTGTTACTATTTTTATTTTACCCATATCAAAAAACACTTCCCTTGCCATTATACATGATATTGCGGCTAATATGAAAAACATAAGCACGAATAGAAAAAAGGGCACCATTTTCCGGTGCCCTTCCGTCAAGCGTTGTTCTTCAGTTCACCAGAAGTAAACAATCTTTCATACTCCGGCCACTTCATTGTTCGTTTAAGGTAATCTCTGAAAGAGTGTACACTTCCCAATTTCCTGTCTCGATATAGAATGGTTATAAACGTTTGCAAACGGACCTGAATCATGAAAAAATGTGGGCTATCTTCCTGCAGGACAGGAATATCAATGACTTTTACCTTCTGTCCAATAAAATTTTTGAACTCCAGGCTTTTGAATAACAAAATATCATCCTCTTTATACCCGTTTGTTTCTATTATAACCGATAATTCACATAAAAAGTATTTCCATTCAATAAATACTCTAATAATTAACGAAAAAATTTTTAGCATATTCTTGGAAGCATGCTTCCGGAAAGCCTTGAAAGAAGTCGCTTTGACCCAATTGGAGTTTCTAAGAGCAGCCTGCCTTTTTCCAAACTAGAAACTGTACCGATTACAACGGCTTCCTTTCCTTCAGGGTAACCATTCATAATGCTAAGTGCTTTATCCACTTGATCCTCCGCTACGATAATAATAGCTTTTCCTTCGTTTGCAACATAAAGCGGATCAAAACCAATTAGCTCACACATACCATCTATTTCTTCTCTAACTGGAATACTTGACTCCTTTATTGTAATGGTAATAGAAAAGTCCTCCGTTATCTCTACGAGCGTTGTTGCCAAACCTCCCCTTGTCGGGTCCCTCATAATCCTTACATCTTCGACATCTTTCACGATTTTCATTAGCATGCTGTTCAGCGAAGCGCAATCACTTTCAACCGGTACGGTAATCCCGAGCTCTCCACGTGCTCCGAGAATAGCCATTCCATGGTCCCCAATTGTTCCGGAAATAATGACCGCATCTCCAGTCTTAAAGGCAAGATTAGGCTTTTTCTCGTCTTCATAGACCCCAATACCCGTCGTATTGATGTAAACACCATCAGCACTTCCACGCTCAACAACCTTTGTATCTCCTGCAACAATTGCGACTCCTGCTTTCTTTGCTTCTAGTGCCATATCTGCTACTATCCTTTTTAAGTCCGATAGCCTGTATCCTTCCTCAATGACAAAACCGCAAGCGAGATAAAGCGGTCGAGCTCCGCTTACGGCCAAATCGTTCACTGTTCCAGCAACAGCGAGTTTGCCGATGCTGCCCCCAGGAAAGAATATTGGCTTAATGACAAATGAATCTGTTGTAACGGCAATTTCATTTCCTGGCAATGTAAGTGAGGCGGCATCAAACATTGCCTTATCTCTGTGACCAAAAGCCTTAATAAACACATTCTTGATTAATTGGTGGCTGAGCTCACCGCCGTCACCATGAGCTAGACTAATTCTTTGTTCCATCAGTCAATCTCCCTTAAGTATTGGTAATAAGCAGAACAGCTTCCTTCGGCAGAAACCATGCAAGGACCAATAGGATTTGTCGGTTTACAAGCTTTTCCGAAAAGAGCGCACCCTGTCGGGCGAATGAAACCTCTAATTACTTCGCCGCATCTGCATTTTGTTTTCTTTGGTTCCCCTGGATTCACATGATGACGTATTTTGGCATTATACTGATTATATTCCTGACGCAAGTCTAGACCGCTCTCTGGAATAGTTCCAATTCCTCGCCATGCTTCGTCAGATACAGAAAAATACTCTTCCATCAACTTCTTTGCTACAGCATTTCCTTGTTTTTTCACAACAGCTCGATGATCATTCACGATTAAAGGCTGTTTAACTAAGACCATTTCCAAAAGCTTATGAATTCCGCTGAGCATTTCTGCTGGTTCGAAACCAGAGATAACGCCGCCTATCTTGTATTCTTGAGGCAGAAAACCGTAAGCTTCTTCTCCAAGGATAATAGAGACATGTCCTGGGAGAAGAAATCCATCAAGTATCACATCACCAGCATTGAGAAGGGTACGCAATATTGGTTCCACGAGCTTCGTTGACATCCAAATGGAAAAATTATCGATACTCCTAGCCTTCGCATCTTTTATTAGAAGAGCCAATATAGGAATCGTTGTTTCGAAACCGATTCCTAGGAAAATAATATCTTTATCAGGATTTTTTTCCGCAATGTCTATTGCATCAACGGGAGAGTATACAACTCTAATGTCTTTTCCTCTTATTTTCGCATCCATCAGTGACTGCCTTGATCCGGGAACTTTCATCATATCACCGAAGGTACAGATAATCCGTCCATCCCCTTCTGCAAGTTCGATCATACAGTCAATGGAATGCTGATCCGTCACACAAACCGGACATCCTGGACCGGAAATTAAGTTAACATCTTCTATTATCGCTTGCTTGATTCCTGATCTTGCGAGTGACATCGTATGTGAACCGCATACTTCCATGAATGCAGGCTTTCGGCCATATACTGTTTGAAATTTTTGAGCTAACTCCTTGACTGCGATTAGCAAGGGTTTTAAAATATCAGGATTTGAGGATTGTTTCAGGACTTCTAGCATTTGTGAATTTCCTCCATTCCTCAACACTTTCTCTTGCGTACGTTTTGTCAATAATGCTCATAGCCTGTCCAGCATGGACAATCACATAATCCCCTTCTGCAACATCCGGAACAAAAATAGTTCCTACGGTGGTCTTTGAACCCATGACATCTACAACAGCAGAGAACTCTTGCTTCTCGATAACTTTTGCGGGTACACCTACACACATTGAATATTCCTCCTTCTTGTTGCAGCAACAATTAACTGGCCGAATGATAGTCCTCCATCGTTGCATGGGATACCTCGATGAACGTATACGCGAAATCCAGCATTCTCTAGCACTTCCTTTAATCTTCCTGATAACCACCGATTTTGGAAGCTTCCGCCTGATAGAACTATTTGTTTTGCTCTGTCGGGATATCTTTCAAACAGAACGATCATAGCCTTTTCTATGCTTACAACAAGCGTCTCATGAAATTTTCTGCTGATAAAAGATTTATCGCTGCCGGATAATACATCTACACTGATTTCCTTTAACATCCTGGCAAAATTAAAAACTATTTGACCTTCCACATATTCAAAGTCAAAAGGATAGACAGAATGTTCGTGGTCTTTACAGCAGCAAAGTTCTGAAAGCATGATTGCAGCTTCCCCTTCATAGGAAGATTCTTCGATAAGGCCGCATATTGAACTAACTGCATCAAAAAGTCTGCCGCAGCTTCCAGCTTCCACAGTATTCATACCTTTTTCTACCATATTGCTAATAACAGCAATTTCTTCTTCTATGGTTGGAAAGACCTGCTTTGCAATTTCAGCTCCTTCATGGCCCAATAAGCTAATAAGCATCGCTGAAGCATTTTTCCATGGGGATCGTATTGCTCTATCACCACCTGGTAAAGGGGTGTATTTTAAGTGAGCTTCCCTTGAGAAATTGCCAGTATCGCCATACAAAATTTCAAATCCCCAAATTTTCCCGTCTGCACCATAACCAGTTCCATCGAGAATAATGCCGTAAGCTTCTCCAGATAATCCATTATCCGCCATGCATGCAGCCATATGGGCATGATGATGCTGAACTTCAACAAAATCTTTAAACGGGAAAGACTTAGCATTTTCCCTGGAATGGTAGCCTGGATGTGCGTCAAGCACCGCAGTATGAAACGGAGTATCGATCCATGATAATAAATGATGGAGCTCTCTTTCAAAATGCTGTATCGTTTCGACATTGTCCAAATCCCCAATATGCGGCCCAATAAATATTTGCTGGTTTCGGCCGATCGTAAAGGTTGACTTCTGTTGCCCTCCGAACGCGATAATCCCATTAACATCATCATGAGAGGAGATTGGATCAGGGACATATCCTCTCGATCTCCTGATGATTTCTGGTCCCATTACAGAAATCTGCATAACCGAATCATCGAGAGGATGTAAAATAGGCCTATTATGAATGAGAACATAGTCTGCAATTCCTTCCAGATACTTCAACGCATCTTTATCCCGGTAAACAAGTGGAAGGCCAGAGGCATTTCCGCTTGTCATCACAAGGTTTTCTAGCTTCATGCTATCAAATAACATATGGTGCAAAGGAGTATATGGAAGCATCGCTCCAATTGTTACCATTCCAGGGGATATGAGATTAGAGAGAGAAGAAGGTAACTTTTTTTCGAGTATAACAATGGGAGCTTCCGGACTTTCCAGCAAGCGTTTCTCCGTTTCGTTAATCAACGCGAAGTTTTGTATACTTCCGAGACTCGCACTCATTACAGCAAAAGGCTTATTAGGTCGTTTCTTGCGCAATCTTAATCTTTCTACTGCGTTATCATTTTCTGCGTTACAGGATAGATGATAGCCGCCCAACCCTTTTATTGCTACAATTTTCCCTGCCTCGAGTGCTGTTGAAGCAGATTGAATTGGGTTATCGGTTTTAATTTCACTCCCGGATGAATCATATAATTTCACTTGCGGACCGCATTTATGGCATGCTATTGGCTGAGCATGGTGTCTCCTATCAACAGGGCTATTATATTCTCCTTCACATGCTTTGCACATTTGAAAGTCATCCATGGAAGTGTAAGGTCTGTCATAAGGGAGCTCGCTAATAATGGTATACCTCGGTCCACATTGTGTACAGTTAATAAAAGGGTATTGGTATCTTCGATCTTCGGGATTCCTCATTTCATCTAAACATTCTTGGCAAATCGCTGAATCGATTGGAATGATTAACTGGGATGCCCCTGTTCTTTCACTTGGAATGATAAGGAAATCATCCATACCGATAAAAATAGCATCCTCACTTTTTACTTCTTTCACTTTTGATAACCTTGGAGCATTTACAAGGATGCTATTCGTAAAATCGAAAAGCGTTTCTTCACTACCTTCTGCATGTATGTTAACACCGTCCATATTATTTTGGACTGTTCCTTTAATCCCAAAGGCTTTGGCCATTTTATAAACAAATGGTCTGAACCCTACCCCTTGGACGCGGCCAATTACTTTGACATTTAATGCTTTTTGCATGATTTCAAGGCTGCCTCAATCCAAGAGAACCACCCATCCAGCCCTTCTTTCGTCCTTGCAGAAAGTTGTATTAAGCTGGACTCTGGATTAATGCCCATTAAGTCAGCAATCGCCTCGTCCACATTGAAATCCAAATATGGCAGAAGATCTATTTTATTGAGAAGAACCAGTTCTGTCCTCAAAAACATAGTCGGGTATTTCGGAATTTTATCATTGCCTTCCGGAACGCTCAACACCACCACTTTATGCTGTTGCCCTAAGTCATATCCTGAGGGACATACAAGGTTCCCGACATTCTCAATGAACAAAATGTCTGTTTCCTCCAGATCAAATTCAGGAAGTGTTGCTGCAACCATTCTTGCATCAAGATGGCAGCCTCCATGTGTGTTAATTTGAACAGCTTGGGCTCCCATCGCACGAATTCTGTCCGCATCCCTGTCGGTTGCCAAGTCGCCTTCGATTACTGCGATTCTATATTTATCAGACAATGAGCGCACTGTTTCTTCCAAAAGTGTTGTCTTGCCCGCTCCTGGCGAACTCATTAAATTAATCACGAGCGTGTGTGTATTTTGGAAGATCTCTCGGTTGTATTCGGCTGCCTTATTATTATTAGTCAGTACATCGGTGCGCAAAGTTACCTTCATTATTGCTGTCTCCCCTCGTACGATAAAATTTGAAACGTTTCGCCTGATACCATTTTTCCGGAAGGCATGCTGCAGTCTGGGCAAAAGGCGAGTTTCTGATCCGGGATATATTCTTTTCCACATAAGATACACTCTGCTTTCGCTTCTTCCCGATGGATAACTAGTCTGGCGCCTTTTTCAAAAAAGTGCAGATTTTGTTCCTTAAATATTTCAAACGCCATTTCGAGAGCGTCAGGAAGCGCATTGCTGATATCTCCGACAATGAGCTCAACTTTTTGGATCTTTTCGATACCTTTTCCTGCCGCATCCTCCTGGATAATCTGGAGAATATCTCCCATCAAAGCCATTTCATGCATGGTCATCATTCCTGTTTTTAGTTCTGTTCCAGAAGGAGATTTGAAGATACCCTTCCTGCAAACGAATAGGATATTCCGTTATTTCCAACTTACCGCTTCCTTGCAAAAAATCAGTATCTTTTTCGCATTGGACACATTTTCCTGTTGCATATAGTGTTGAGATCATAAGAATTTGCGAACATGAAGGACATATCCCACTGAATGCCCTCACATTCTTCTCTGAACGAATGATAATGATAGGAAATCCATTAAAGAATTTCAGCTCGATTCCCTCATTTACTTCGCTTTCCCTACAAACCGTCTTCCACTCAACCCCTAATATTCTATCTGTTGCTATCTCTAGCTTATTTGTATCTTCTTCAAGGAACGGCTCATAAATAAATTTTGCTGTCTTAAGCAGACTTATTTGCATTTCTTTTAGAAAATTAAGCCTGTTCATAATAGCCGTTTCGCCATTTTTCCACCTGGAAGACAATAACATCAATTAGTTTCGGAAGACTTTTTTGGTTCGTTTCCGACAACTTTACACCAAGTTCCAAAGAGGTTGGCTGCATGCCATGCATGACGATATGTTGGGGGTATTTCTCTCTTAACTTAGCGGCAAGCAGCACTTCTTGAAAACCTAATTGATGGATAGACATTTTGATGCCGTAATAAGCAGGAATTTCATCGCCATATAGTGACACTATTGTTCCTCCTTCTTTTCCGGCATTGATGGCATCAATGACAATCAAACTTTCCGCATCTTCTATTGGGCCTAGGAGCTTCATTCCATCCGTAGCGCCTTCCATAATTTCAACAGTCGGATCATCACGGAAAAGGTGTTCAAGGATTGGCAGTGCATGCACGCCAATCCCCTCATCTTGAAAAATACTGTTTCCAATACCTAGAATGGTAATTCTTTTGCTCTCACTCATGTTATTTCTCATCTTTTTCACCAACATATTTCTTAGGTTCCATTTTGTAACCTGTAAAAATAGATGACATCGTTCCATTCCGCTGCAGATAGTCCTCTCGGAAGGCTAGGTAAATATGAATCACTGTAAATCCCATAAAAGCCCAAGCAACTAAATGATGCCATGATCTAACAGTATAGCTGTCACCACCGAAAACAAAAGGGACCCATGAAAAGAACATATTGCCGTAAACAGACTCCGGCTGCGGTTCAAAATACAGGAAGAAACCAGTGAAGATAATGAAAACTGATCCAAGCCCCATAAAAATAATATAGCTTAGCTGCGCCAGCGGATTATGACCGATAAAGTGAGGTTTCTTATGCCTCATGAAAAGATAGAATTTTATTGTTTCCCACGTCTCCACCCAGAAAATCTTCCTGAAGGGGTGTGATATAGCATACCGGTTTCCTTTAAAAACCCAGTATTGTCGGAAAATCATGTTTGCGGTAAAGATGAAGGCACAAAAGAAGTGAATATAACGTGCCCATCCCATCAGATAGGAATAATAAGCGTCTTCAGCAATGGATGCACTGGCAAAGGGCTTCCCGATATAAATTCCAGTAATCATTAATGCGAAGATCGCAATGAAATTAATCCAATGCCAAACCCTTACCGGCAGCTCCCAAACATAGATTTTCACATGGGTATTCGTAATGGTATTATACTTTGCTGCCCGATGAGGTAATAAAGTTGTTTCGCTGGTGCCTTTCACTTCTTTGCCAGTTTCGGTTATGATGGGATTCTGTCCTGGATTGACATTTAAATCCGCCATGCTTAAAAGCCCCCTTATCCGATCCTGATTTCAGTGGAATTTTTCGTTTCCAAGTCTGTCAGATGGACAGCACACGCCAAACAAGGATCGAAGGAATGGATAATCCTCAATATTTCAAGCGGCTGTTCCTTATCCAACATAGGAGTACCTTTCAATGCAGCTTCATATGCTCCAATATTTCCATTATGATCTTTAGGTGATGCATTCCATGTAGATGGTACAACCGCTTGATAATTCTTTGTTTTTCCGTCTTCGATTTCTATCCAATGCCCAAGAGATCCCCGCGGAGCCTCAAGCCAGCCAACACCTTTAGCGAATTTCGGCCATGTTTCCGGCTCCCATTTTGTCTTGTCAAAGGTAATCATGTTGCCATTTTTAATATTTTTAAACAACGCATCCATGTCATTTCTCATCCAATCCGCAATAAGTCCGCACTCAATACCACGAGCGACAGTTCGTCCGAGTGCTGATTGAAGCGCATCTATTGGCAAATCCAGCTTTTTAAGTGTATCGTCCACAAGGTTGACGATATCATCTTTGCCAGCAGCATAACCGACTAGCAGCCTTGCAAGCGGTCCTGTTTCCATCGGTTTTTCCTTCCAGCGAGGAGCTTTCAGCCAACTGTATTTCGCTTCTGTATCAAGCTGTTTGAAAGGAGCTTTCGGTCCAGTGTAATTGAAAGTAGTTTCCCCTTCCCATGGATGTTTCCCGACTCCGTCTTTTTCTTTCCCGCTGTAGCTGTACCAAGAATGATCAATGAACTCTTGAACATGGGATGGATCTTTCAAGTCGATATCATGTAGTTCTTTCAAATTTCCATTTAGAATGATTCCTCTTGGGAAACGGTAATTCTTAATGTCATAAACATTTGTTGTCGAAAAATCGCCGTAGCAAAGGTAATTATTAAGTCCACCGCCATAAGTCCAATCTTTATAATAAGAACCTATTGCCATAAGGTCAGGAATATAGACTTGATTTACAAATTCTCGTGCATGGTCAATAATTTGCGAAATGTGAAGAAGTCTTTCCGCATGTATTCCGTTATCGCTGTTAATATCAAGCGGCGTGGCCATCCCACCGACAAGGTAATGTGGATGAGGGTTCTTACCGCCTAGGATTGTATGAATCTTGACAATTTCCTTCTGCCAGTCAAGCGCTTCCAGATAATGAGCAACAGCCATCAGATTCACTTCCGGCGGAAGCTTGTACGCTTTATGACCCCAATAGCCATTAGCAAAAATGCCAAGCTGCCCACTATCCACAAGCCTTTTCACTTTGTCTTGGATATCTTTGAAATAACCTGGAGAAGATTTCGGCCATGCTGAAATTGACTGGGCTATTTTTGACGTCTCATTAACATCTGCTTTCAATGCACTGATGACATCCACCCAATCAAGGGCATGCAAATGATAAAAATGGACAACATGGTCGTGTATGAAAACCGCTTGATTCATGATCTCCCTGATTAAATGGGCATTTCTCGGTATTTTAATATCAAACGCATCCTCAACAGATCTGACAGCTGCCAGCGCGTGGGTCGTTGTACAAACACCGCATATACGCTGGATATATGCCCAAACGTCACGCGGATCACGTTCTCTAACGATCAGTTCCAAACCGCGAACCGCTGTTCCGGAGCTATACGCTTCCTTTATAACTCCTTTATCATCGACGTCTACTTCTACTCTTAGATGTCCTTCAATCCTCGTAATGGGATCGACTACGATTCTTTCACTCATTCTCCGCCACCTCTTTTGTCATCCATTTTCTTTTTAATTACCGTGCCTGTCGCATGGATTGCAACGCCTGCTGCTGTGAGAGCGGTTGCGGCCAATCCAACATTGTCAGGGTTGATGGTCGTTTGTGTTCCCGGTATTTTAGCTCTTCTCGTATAAAAAGGCCCGTTATCCCAAAAGCCTGCCTCAGAACAGCCAATGCATGGATTTCCTGATTGAATGGGATAGCTGACTCCTCCATTCCAACGCATTTCCGCACAGCTATTATAGGTTGTTGGACCTTTACAGCCGACTTTGTACAAGCAGTATCCCTGCTTCGAACCTTCATCATCGAAAGATTCGACAAACAGACCTGCATCAAAATATGCACGCCGATTGCATTTATCATGTATTCTGTGACGGTAAAATGCCTTTGGCCTTCCTAGATGATCAAGTTCAGGAAGCTGTCCAAAAGTAATGATATGTCCAATCACCCCTGTCATGACTTCCGCAATCGGAGGACAACCTGGCACAAGCATAACTGGTGTATCTTTCATGAAGCTTGTTACAGGCTTTGCATTTGTTGGATTCGGACCAGCTGCAGGTATACCTCCCCAAGCAGCACAGCTGCCATAAGCAATAATCGCTTTAGCCCCTGCAGCCATCTCTTGGAAAGTTTCTTTTGCGTCAATGCCTCCCACAGTTAAACAGCCTTCTTCTGAAGGAAGGCTGCCTTCGACTGCGAGTATGTACTCGCCCTTATAATTTTTAAGGACATGATGCATCGCTTCTTCAGCTTGATGACCTGCAGCAGCTGATAGAACTTCCGTATACTCTAAAGAAATCATGTCCAAAAGAACACTTTCAGCCTTTGGATGGGTTGTGCGAATAAAAGATTCCGAACATCCTGTACAGTCTTGGAACTGCAGCCAGACTACCGGCACCCTCTCTTTCGTTTCCATTGCCTCGACCACTTTATCCGATTCGCTAAAGTCAAGTCCCATTGTTGCAGCTAGCGCTGTGCACATTTTTAGAAAGTCACGCCTTGACACTCCCTGATCAAGGACAGCCTGTAAAACTGTTTTTTTCCTTTTAGTAATCATTTCTACCTCTCCCTCCCCCTATTTAGGTATATATATTTAGTAAGGATTCACATCGAATGTATCATAATGCAAAAGATGCAGTCCTGAATTTTCAAGAACTGACACAAATTATCCCAAATTGTAGAACAAACCAATGTACACGAACGCTTGGAATTCCCTTGTTTCCGCCTCTATCGTCGAATGTAGAGGGAATCCTGGAATCTAATCTTCATAGTGGTAATCCCCTATTAATGATTCCTAAAATAAAAAAAAACCAGGCTTTCGATAGCCTGGGGTTCATCTATTCATTTTCATCGGCTGATTCATCATCGCCGTATTTTTCATTCCACTCTTTTTCCTTTTTTACCTTTCTCCGATAAACAATCTTTGACAAACTGATGCTGATTTCATAAAGGAGCAACAGTGGTATAGTGACGATAAAGTCCGACATAAAGTCAGGTGGTGTAATAATGATTGCAATAAACACAAGAACAAAATATGCATATTTACGGAGTTTAACGAGTACATAAGGGTTAATGATACCAAGAGACGTTAGGAACATGACGACGACCGGAAGTTCAAAAAGCACACCGAATGGAAGCGTCATATGCATAATAAAACGGAAATAGCGATCAGCGGTGAAGTTAGTCACCATTAGATCTCCACCCAGTTCAACGAGAAACTTAAATACTGTCGGAAATATGACAAAGTACCCAAAACTAAGACCGACAATAAATAGAACGAACAAGGCAGGTATATAGGAAAGTGAGATTCTCCGTTCGCTCGGCTTCATAGCTGGCTTCACAAATAACCAAATCTGCATGGCGGCAACAGGTATCGTTCCTGCGATCGCAATCACCGTTGCAAGCATGAAGTACACCCAAATGATATCACTTGGACCAAGGACGATCAATTTAACGTCAAGGTCCCTGACAAAAAAACTGTATATTTCTTCGACGTAGACAAAACCTGCAATAAAAAAAACAAAAAAGGCAGCAACACAAATCATTAGCCTTTTTCTTAATTCTTCCAAATGGTCAACAATATTTAATTCTTTATCTTCCATACATTTCTCCTGCCAAATCCGGAAATCGACCGGTTTTTTCAAAAAAAAAGGTGTAAGACAAAGTCTTCTCACACCTTATTTGGTCACTTTTGCCGCTTCTTTCTTTTCGTCTTCAAACTCTTCCATTACATCGCTTGTAAGCTCGCGTGTTGATTTCTTGAATTCACGAAGCGTCTGGCCAAATGCGCGTCCAATTTCAGGAAGCTTCTTTGGTCCAAAAATGATTAGAGCTAAAACTAGTATAAGAATTAATCCAGGAACTCCGATGTTTGAAAGCATGAAGTAACAACTCCTTCTTTAAATGTGAATCTACCATGATTATATGGTATTTATGCTAGCAGGGAAAGCAAAACAACAAATGTTCATATCTTCTACATAAATTTCTTTTAATATTAGCAGTATTATATTATTATTCCAGTACAATGATGATTCTATCGCTAAATGGTCATTTATACAAGTAAATTAAACAATTGGTTATCCTTATTTATTTCGAGATAGCCAAATCCTTTGCTATTCATTCTTTCAATCAGAGCGTGGTAATCATGCTTTTTTCTCAATTCTATTCCCACAAGTGCAGGTCCGCTGTCTTTATTGTTTTTCTTCGTGTACTCAAATCTGGTGATATCGTCGGTAGGACCGAGCACATAATCCAAAAATTCTCTCAACGCTCCCGCACGCTGAGGAAAATTGACTATGAAGTAATATAGCAACCCTTCATGCAGTAAGGATCTTTCCTTGATTTCCTGCATTCGGCCAATCTCATTGTTCCCTCCACTGATAATGCAGACAACGGTCTTGCCTTTGATTGCTTCCTTCATGCTTTCAAGTGCCGCGATTGGGAGTGCTCCAGCAGGTTCCGCTACAATGGCGTGCTCATTATATAACTCAAGGATTGAGGTGCACACCTTGCCTTCTGGGACAACGATAATGTCATCGACAAGGCCTCTAAGTATATCAAAGGTTTTTTGCCCAACTTGCTTTACAGCAGCACCATCAACGAAAGTTTCAATTTCAGCCAATTCCCTCACTTGCCCATATTCAATAGAAGCTTTCATGGATGCTGCACCCGCAGGTTCTACGCCAATCATCTTCGTAGATGGTGATACGCTTTTAATGTATGTAGACACACCAGCCATCAAACCCCCGCCACCAATGGAACCTAAACAATAGTCTACAGTTTCTTCACAATCATTCATTATCTCAACTGCGACAGTTCCTTGTCCCGCTATGACCTTTTCATCATCAAAAGGGTGAATGAACGTGCCCCCTTCTTCATTGCAACACGCTAACGCCATATTATAAGCATCATCAAATGAATCGCCAGAAAGAATAATTTCAACAAACTCCCTTCCAAACATTTCAACTTGGCTTACTTTTTGTCTAGGTGTCGTGGCCGGCATAAAAATTTTCCCCTTCATTCCGAGTTGCCTGCACGCGTATGCGACTCCCTGAGCATGATTTCCTGCACTTGCGCATACCACTCCATTTTCAATATCCTTTGCCACCATTTTCATACAATAAAACGCACCTCTTAATTTAAAAGAGCGGACATACTGGAGGTCTTCCCTTTTTAAAAATACATTGCAGCCATATTTTTCAGACAGTCTCTCGTTCCTTTGAAGAGGCGTGTGCGCTACAATTTCTTTTAGATGTCTGTATGCGATTAAAATATCCTCGACTTGCAGCCATTTTTTCGTTGAGATTCCTGATTCCATACAGCATCTCACCTTTCCTTACATATTAATTTGTACATTATAACATGAAAGAAAGGATGTTTTTTAAAACATTTGGAAAGTTTGCTTTATCTAAAAGAAAACCCCTTCCCGCAAAAAGCAAAAAGGGGCTTAACTTATACCTTTTTACGATAAATAATAAATTCATAATCGTAAGGGTTTTTATCATTTTTTATTCCATTTTCCTGCCAGTCCTTCTCCCATTCTGCTAGATCAACAAAAGGGAAAAAAGTATCTCCTTCAAAATTTTCGTGAATTAGGGTAACAACCAGCTTGTCGGCGTAAGGCAGGGTTTCTTTAAAAATCTCTGCACCTCCGATGACAAAAACCTCCTCGCCCTTATTAGCAGCCCATTCCATCAATGCAGGAACGGAGTGTAGAACGATACAGCTTTCACTTTTATAATCCTTATTCCTCGTAATGATAATATTTTCTCTGCCTGGAAGAGGTTTTCCGATAGATTCATGTGTTTTTCTGCCCATTGCAATAGCATGCCCTAACGTTGTTTTCTTAAAAAACTTTAAATCTTCCGGCAGATGCCATGGAAGTTCGTTATCCTTTCCTATTAACCCGTTGTCATCCATTGCCCACATCAAAGAAATCATACACTGACCACCCCTTTAATATGTGGGTGTGGATCGTACCCTTCCAAGGTAAAATCATCATATTGGAAGGAAAAAATATCCTTAACTTCAGGATTCAGCTTCATTTGCGGAAGCTCTTTTGGCTCCCTTGAAAGCTGAAGCTTCACTTGTTCTAAATGATTCGTGTAAATATGCGCATCACCAAGAGTATGGATGAACTCTCCTGGCTCATAGCCTGCCACTTGCGCAACCATCAGTGTAAGAAGGGCATAGGAGGCTATATTGAAAGGGACTCCAAGAAAAATATCTGCAGACCTTTGATATAACTGACAGGAAAGTTTGCCATCTGCTACATAGAACTGGAATAAGCAGTGGCATGGCGGCAATGCCATTGTATCGACATCCGCGACGTTCCAAGCACTGACAATCATCCTGCGGGAATCCGGATTATTTTTAAGCTGTTCCATTAGAATGCTGATTTGGTCAATATTCCTGCCATCGGGAGCAGGCCAGGATCTCCACTGATGACCATAGACTGGTCCCAGGTTGCCTTCTTCATCTGCCCATTCATTCCATATCCTAACCCCGTTATCCTGTAGATAGCGAATATTAGTATCGCCTTGAAGGAACCAAAGCAGTTCATGGATAATGCTTTTTAAATGCAATTTTTTTGTTGTCATTAGAGGAAAACCTTCCCCCAGATTGTACCTCATTTGGTAACCGAATGTGCTGATTGTTCCTGTTCCTGTGCGGTCTTCTTTTCGTGTACCAAATTGAAGCACATGCTCGCATAAATCTAAATACTGTTTCAACATTTGACCCCCTTTGATTAGCATGCTTCCTATTTTAACGCAGCATTGCCATTAACGAAAGTTTTCTCTAGGTTACATATCCTTGAGATAAACTTGTAAGTATTTGGTGCTTTCTCTTGCAGTTCCGCGCTCGTAGATTTGCTGTAGTAAAGCATGGCAAATGACTCTGCAAAATACTCTTCTGGGTAGTCCAGCATGTATCGGCGGTTCGGAAAAAGCCGTTCCTTTTCCTCCTCCCATACCGAAAGAAACTCTTTGTTATCGCGAATGCGATCAAACAATAAGCGATCGACGGAATGGGCAAGCTCATGAAGTTCCAAGTTAACCGATCCATGCCCTTTTCCTTTTTCACTAGCACCAATTTTTACTAGTACAAGAGCTGTACCGCCTACTCCGGGAATATCATCCCAAGTTATATTTGAAGAATATCCACGCGGCTTGACACCGGAAAAACTTGACATATTAGGTTGATCTGTTAGCTTTCCATTGAAAAGCTGAACTTTGATGCCCTTTTCTGCGATTCTCTTTAACAGTTTCTCAGGAAGGTTTCCCAGCCGCTCAATGATAGCAAATGCTTCCTTTTCATCGAAAGACCCTTCCGGAAGTATAACAACTCTTCCCAGAAGGCCTTTGGAACTGCCTTCCATTGTGGTGTATAATGAGACACGCTGATAGTCTCTTAACAGCTTGCCACTAGTATATGCATGCATGCTCCCCGGTAATAACACGATGAATACAGAGAGGAAAACCAGTACTTGAAGGAACTTCATGCAAATCATCTACCTTTCAGGGGGGAATCCGTGAAACTTCAAATAAATGATAATCATTCTTTATATAAAATAAGAAACTTCACTTGTACTTTGATTATATCCGGCCAAATGGCCCCATCATCAAAATTATACCATATGATCATAGCCTTACAGAATGCGAGTTAGCTGTGAAAAAACAGGAAAGAAAAGAATGGAAGATTCCCATTTCCAGGGTTTGGTTTTTCAGATTTTTTTTGTCTGTCTCACCTTGTGTATCGGGCACCGGAATAGTAATCCTGGCTCTTATATATAGCAATCTGCTATTTCCTTTAAGTTCTCCGCTCGCATTCCTTCTCCAACAGCTGTAAACCGCCAGCCATTTACTCGTCTTTCTAACTCTCCCACAATCAAACTTGTTTTCCAAGAATAATCCTCTGTTAAACTATACCTAACAAGGTCCTTATTGTTGTCACTTTCAGCAATCCTTATGTAAGCATTGTTCAACATTCCAAAATGGTGCTTTCTCTTACGGCTATTATATATATTGACGACAAATACCAGCTTACATATACGGGGGGTAATCTTGTCAAGCGTAACAAGGATTTGTTCATCATCCCCACTGCCTATCCCACTTAAATTATCACCAGTATGTTTGATTCCTTCATCAACGCTTTTCAGATTTCCATAATGAATAACATCTTGGTTGCCGTGTAGCATACCGTCTTCTTCGAGCATTAGCACAGAAGCATCACAGTCAATATCTGCACTAGGAACACCTAGAAACTTCTCCATTAGCAAAGAGCGCCAGCTTCTAATTGGATCCCACCCAAGTCCAACAATAAACGTTCCTTCTCTCCCAATATGGAGATAGCCCCCTTTTTTAAGCTGTACTGTCATTCGGCTTCCTCCTTTCTTTTATTCCTATTATTCCATCACATTTTCAAAGTTCCCGCATATATTATAGTACTATTCGCATAAAGTAGGTGAACCAGCTTTGCGTGCTAAAAGGCGATACCGGGAAGAACTTGAGGATAAGGATATAGAAATGTTGCTTCAAACATTGAGTTCAGGGAAATTAATTCTGCTGGATATCATTTTTCTTTCGTTTATCTCCCTTTTTTTCATTATTCCTCCCCAATCCCCACTATACTATTACCCGATTGTGTTTGCTTGTATATTTATATCGGCTGCCAGTTTATTCGCTTTCATACATTGGATATTCAAAAAAAAGGCATAGCTGCTATTAATGCTAGCAACTATGCCTGGCAGTCTACTATTGGACATCCTTCCTGCTGTAACGTTCCGGATTTTTCTTCTTTCTGTAAAAATGGACAAGGAAGGTAGCTCCAAACGTGATAAGCAGCAGGATAAAAAAGTCTTTGTGCTCTATATGAATGCCGAAAACTCCCGCAAACATCTTCGCAGCGATAATTCCTATAAGAATATAAGCACTCGTTTCAAGCTCAGGTATTCTTTCAATTAGCTGAAGGAATACACCGGCGACACCTCTCATCATCAATACACCGATCATCCCGCCGAGTAGAAGCACCCATGGTTCTTGGCTGATTCCAAAAGCCGCGAGCACGCTGTCAACAGAAAAGGCAATGTCCATTAATTCCACCGCAGCAACCGTTCCCCAAAATGTACCGAACAAACGCATTAAAATTCCTGACTTAGACATTTCCTCCTGTTCTTGGGAAGGAGCATCTCCTTGCTTTCTTTTATCCAAAAAGTACTTGATTGATAGCCACGCTAAGTATGCTGACCCAAGTACTTTAACCCACCAAAGCTTAATCAGGAACACACCAACACCTATTGCTATAAAACGAAAGATATAAGCACCTATTAATCCGTAGAAAAGTGCCTTTCTGCGCTTTTCTTCAGGAAGAGGCTTTACCATCACAGCAAGTACAAGCGCGTTATCTGCGGAGAGGAGGCCTTCCATTATAACAAGCGAACCGATAAGTCCCCATGCTACTGGATCCTGTAAAACCTTTTGCCACATTTCCCAGTCGAAAAACAGTGCATACGTATCTACAATACCTTGCAAAATATCAGACATTCAAACTTCCTCCACTTTCTTAGTTGCTCTCCAGAAAGGCCCGGCAAAGCCGAGCCCTCTGGTGTTATGACTTTCGTTATTTTATACGGAATACATCTATTACGCAAAATATTTTGATCAACTTCTCCACTTAGGAGGAGTATTCTTATCCCAATATATCGAGCCCAAATTATGATGCTCTTGAAAGTTATCTTGGTGCACATGGTAATGAAAATTAAACCAGAATCCTTCTTTAGGAGGATTCTCCCTTCTAACGTGAAAACGAATTAGATCCTGCATTTCCTCCCCTTTAATATGAAAAATCTTTTCAGAGTAGCCTCCTCCAGGTTCTTCGGAAATCGTGAGGCTTTCAAGCTTTTCTTCTGGATATTGCTGTGAAAATTCTGCGATAGCAGCTTCAATGTTTGGTAGAATCGCCTGCCTGAATTCATCTTCGATTACCGGTCCAATTCTTTTTCCGAATTTTTCGAAGGATTGCTGTTCCGCCTCCATAATTGCATGATTTAGGAACTTGTCTCTTATACCTTTCCCTTCAAACAACAGCGTTTTCTGTTCCACCGCAGCAGAGCGATTCTGTGAAGGAGATTCTTCACCTCTGGAAGGGGGAGAAAGGAGAACATTCGCCTGTGCAGGAGTTACAAGCCCTAGTGTAAGTGCTGAAACAAATACAACGAGAATTTTCCTAATCCAAGTACGCATGTCTTTACCTCACAATTTTGGCATAAAGATTTACCCTTGTTTTTTAGTATACTCGTTTTTACGGAAAAGCGCTGTTGGAAGTTTCATTTTTTAAGAGAATGGGTATAAATTTTTATAAAAACTTTCATGAACGAGGGGGAGAATTTGTGGATTTATCAATGGTCACCACTATAATGAGTCTATTCTTGATTGTATATTTTGTCTATCTAGCAATTGCTGATTAATTTCTTCCATTCAAGAGGCCGTTTCAAGACATAAATTTGAGAGGCCTCTTTTTTGTTTCCATCCATAATGATTCATAAGCTTCTCAAAAATAAAAGATTCATCATTTTAGTGAAGTGAGCAACCCTTTAAACATCTTCTTTCTCCATTATGCCATAGTGAAACTTCGCTGATTTTCTTATAGTTGCTTTAAAGCCAAACTCCTCAAATCTAGCACTTCTGAAATGATCTTTTAGAATAACTCTTTTTCTAGCTACTCGATACGCCTCTTCCACCATCTCGCTTGTAAGGCTGCTGTAATCTGCGAAGTTAGCGAGGCCTCGTATGCCATCAGATTCAAGAATTGTTTCTTCAAACATCGGGTCAAAATACACACAATCTATACTGCCGGTATCCATCCTTTTTAATACCGAAAGAGAGTTATTGTATACAACCTTTACCGCTCTCATAGCCGCATCGATTTCCGGCAGACCCGACTTCCAATTCTTTAACCCTACATAGACAAGGAAAGCCAAAAACCGATTGCTTTCTATCCCGATAACGCTACCTGTTTTTCCTGTCACAAAGGAGGCCACAATACTATCCGAACCAAGACCTAGGGTACAATCAAGTACGCTCATTCCCGGAATTAATTCTGCCGCACTTACCAGTGGATCTTTTTCCCCTTTTAGAAGTCTTTTTATTCTAAACATGGCTGAATTGGGATGGAAAAAGAAAGGTTGTTCCTCCCCCTTTAAATAAAGCTCAAGACGCTCCTTTCCGACAACCATACAGCAGCTATCTTCCATTTTTTCTAATAACTTGGCAACAGATTGTTTTCTTCGCGGCACAAATTCCACGCCTAGCTTCGATGCAAAGAGAAGTGATTTTGTCACCGTTTCATCATCCGGCCGTCCAGCAGTAGTCACTATCATGTTGTTTAAACCTCCGCTTTATCGTAAAAAAACCAAAAGGATGCAACAACATCCTTTTGGCAGTTAATTAGCAGTATTGTTGGAAAGCAGAGACCAGGTTCTCCATTATCTCTTCCATGCTATGGCCTTCTATTTCATGGCGGGGAATGAAGTGAACAACATCTTTCCCCTTCAATAATGCCATTGATGGGGAGGAAGGCTCTAATCCAGTAAAATATTCCCTCATCTTTGCTGTTGCTTCCTTTTCCTGACCAGCAAATACTGTTACAAGCTGTTGAGGCTTCTTCTCCGACCGCAGAATTGACTGAGTGGCTGCTGGGCGAGCTAAACCTGCCGCACATCCGCAAACAGAATTTACGACCACAAGCGTCGTCCCTTGAACATTTTCCATAAACGCTTCCACTTCATCGGCTGTCAGCAGTTCTTTAAATCCTGCAGCAACAAGCTCCTGACGCATTGGTTTTACCATTTGTCTCATATATTCTTCATATGCCATTGACATATACATCCCTCCACTCATTATTCGCAGTGTTAGCATACTATATGTTTTACAGCTAATGCAATTACTTCGCGCAAAACAAATTCTTTTGCCTTCTAAGGAGAAGGAACTTTTGTTGGCACAAAGATGTGAAACATACTTCTATTTCTAGTTATTGTTTTTTCGTGATTCGGTCATTTGCTTCCAAACAGATCCTTTTGCCTCTTCGCCATGGAGAATTCTTTCAGAAGCAATTTTTGCCTGCATGCTGACTTCAAACTCTGGATCGCTCTCCGCTTCCTTTAATGCTGGCAGGGCCCTCTCATCTGCTACTTCATAGAGGAACATAGCCGCTCTCCACCGAACGAGCTTGCTATCATCCTTTAAGGCGTCCATCATTGCCGGAACTGCCTCTGGATAACCTAAATCCGAAAGGCAATCTCCCGCAGTCCTCCTTACAGTAACAGTTTTGTCCTGCAAAGCTTTGTATAGAGCAGGCAACACCGCCTTATCCTCTATCATCCCTAAATAAACGGTAGCTAGTCGACGAATAGAAGCTTTCTCGTCATGAAGAGCCTGTTCTAATAGCGGAAGGTCCCCGATAGTCGGAGCATCCATACCTTCCAGCAGTTGATAGCGAACCTTCCAATCCGGATTGCGGAAGTCTTCCATTGTTACCTTGCCACGCAGCCTTCCAGTTTTTTTGTCTTGTCTTTCCTTCTCATTTACAATGCTTTCTAACCGCTCAGAAGGATATGCTGCAACAAGTTCATCAATGATCGAATTTCCCACCTCATTCAAATCGCCATATCGAACACCTTGGTCCTTCCAGCGTCTTTCTACAACAACATTATCATCAGGACTTCTAATGGCTGTAACTGCATTTAAAAATTCGTCCGGCAGCCCAAAGCGTCGTTCCTCATCTCCATCTGACAGTTTCACCTGCATCGGAATTCCTTTATACATTTGCACTTGCACTTTTATTTCTCCAAAATTCTCCTTCGAACGATGATCAAGTTTGTTTGCTTCTCCCTGTTCCTGTCCAAATATCCTTCTTACTTGACGCAATATTTCCTGCCAGTCAAAGCGAGCATTTCGTTCGACCGCTAAAAAATCAGCGACATGATATACTCCCTTCACTCCTTCAATATGAAGAATTGCTTTAATGATGTCTGGAGCTCTCTCCACCGTGTCTTTCTTATAATTACTGCTTTTGCCCATGGGAAGTTCTTCATCTAAGCTTACTTTCATCGTATTCGGACTTGGTGTTGGTTCTATTGATACAATGCGCAAAATCCCACCCCGTTTCAAACTGAAGTTCCCTTATTTTAGCATAGAGATATCTCAATAACATTTAATGTGCTCTCATGTATCAGCTAGCAGACGATTCGCATAAATAATTTAATAATTAATTCTAAAATTTTGAAATAATGCGTTAAAATATCTATAGGATATTGCCTGATGGATAATAAAACATCGTTTAGAAAGAAATGTGGGAGGGGAAAACAGATTATATGGAATTTAGGGGAGCAAGCGTTTATGACCAAGAGGATTTTTTTACCAATTTTTGAAGAGAAGGGGAAGGAAGGATAGCCCTAACAACGCTATCGAAAGTCCTATCATTTACGATCTCATTGGTAACTTTCAAAATAAAAGTATATTAGATTTAGGATGTGGGGATGCCTCGTTTGGAAAAGAGTTACTAAAACAAGGTGCACAGTTTTATACTGGAATAGAAGGTTCAAAGCAAATGGTAGGCTCCGCAAATCTTAATCTGGCTAATGAAAATGGCATGATTCATCACGAGACAATGGAATCATACACCTACCCCACGAAAAAATATGATATTGTAACTTCTCGTTTCGCCATACACTATGTCTCAGATGTTGATTTACTTTTTCAAAATGTGCATAAGACCTTAAAAGATCATGGTAAGTTTGTGTTCAGTGTGCAACACCCCCTCACTACTTCTTCATTTATCAGCAAACAATCAGGAGATAAACGTGGAAACTGGATAGTGGTTGACTTACGGGAGGGAACACCAAAAAGGGGACATTTCACCAATGATGAAGAGTTCTCAAGAAGACTAAGAATCCCAGTTGTACTAGTTTTTTATTGTACAAAGTAAACGGTTGAAAGGATAAATAAAAAACGCTTGGAAATCCAAGCGTTTTTCTATATGATTTTTATTGTATTTTTTCTTTCCCAGGATCCCGGATTAGCCTTCTGAAGCGATTTCTTCAAGAAAACTCCATCTTTCAATAAGCTGTTCGAGCTTTTGATTCAACCCTTCTTCTTCTTTCATTAGCTCTTGTGCTTTCTCAAAGTTGCTGCCTGTCTTCGCCATTTCCTCAGCTATCTCTTCAAGCCTAGCTTCCGCCTCGGCAATCTTATCCTCAAGTCCTTCCCATTCTCGTTTTTCGTTATAGCTCATCTTTCTCTTTTTAGGTTTTTCCTGTCTCGTATCCCTTTCTGGCTTCTGCTGTGGAGGGATCTCAACTTTTTGCATCTCTTTCTCCAAGTAGTCCGAATAATTTCCGTATACGAAAGAAATGTTTCCCTCTCCCTGTAAAACCAAAAGCTGGTCTACCGTTTTGTCCAAGAAATAGCGGTCGTGGGAGACAGTAATAACAACACCAGGGAAATCCTCTAAATAATCTTCCAGTACTGTCAACGTCTGCGTATCCAGGTCATTTGTCGGCTCATCTAAAAGAAGAACATTAGGTTCCTCCAACAAGAGTTTAAGGAGAAAAAGCCTTCTCTTTTCACCGCCTGAAAGTTTGCGAATAAGAGTACCATGTGTAAAGGAAGGGAATAGAAATCTCTCTAGCATTTGCGCCACAGAAATGGTTTTTCCATCCGTCGTGTGGACAATTTGTGCCGTTTCCTTTAAATACTCAATCATTCGCTTATCTTCTTGAAGCCCTTCGTTTTCCTGCGTATAGTAGGCAATTTTTACGGTTTGCCCGATTTCCATTTCTCCACTATCTAAAGGAATTCTGCCTGCTAAAATATTTAACAGCGTCGTCTTTCCGGTTCCGTTTTTCCCAATGATACCAAGTCTGTCCCCTGGTTTTACAAGAATATTGAAATCATCCAAAATCAGTTTATTTCCAAATCGTTTACTGCCATGCTTTAATTCTAAGACTTGTTTGCCAAGCCTGCTGGCGCCAATGGACATATCAAGCTTTTCATCTGTTTTTCCGGAAGAAACTTGAGACTCGAGCTCCTCGAAGCGCTGAATTCTTGCTTTTTGCTTTGTCGTTCTGGCTTTTGCACCTCTTCTAATCCAGTCAAGCTCTTTACGGAAAAGGTTCTTCCTCTTTTCCGACGTTGCAGCTTCATTTTCCTCCCGGATTGCTTTACCTTCTAAGAATGCGGCATAGTTACCCTTATAACTGTAAAGCGATCCACCCTCAAGTTCGAATATTCTATTCGTTACCCTGTCAAGGAAGTAACGATCATGGGTAACAAGCAGGACACTCCCTGTATAACGCCCTAGATAATCTTCCAGCCATTTGATGCTTTCATGGTCAAGATGGTTCGTTGGTTCGTCCAGAATGAGAAGGTCAGGCGCTTGGATTAGAACACTAGCGAGTGCCACACGCTTTTTTTGTCCTCCAGATAGCTCTGATGTCAATTTTGTAAACTCTCCAATACCTAGCTTTGTCAAAATTGATTTAGCGGCAGTATTGGCATCCCATCCGTTTTCACTATCCATTCGCTGTTGCAATTTTGATAACTTCTCTTGTAAACCAGTATCCTCAGGGCTATTTTGCATTTCAATCAACGCGGTTTCATACTCTCTCATCAGCCTGAGAATCGGAGCATCCCCATAGAACACTTCTTCAAGCACCGTTAATCCTTGATGAAGTTTGGGATCTTGCGGCAGATAGGAAATGGTATAATCCTTACCGGAAATTATTTCACCATTTTCAGCCTGATCTATCCCTGCGACGATTTTTAAAAGAGAAGATTTTCCTGTTCCGTTTACTCCAATGAGACCAACGCGCTCGCGTTCTCCGATTGTGAAGGAAATATCATTAAAAAGCAGTTTTTCACCATACGATTTTGAAATATGATCAACTGAAATCATCTTCATGCGTTACCATTCCATTCACTATAAAATTGTTGTAAATAATCTACCATGACTCTATGGCGCTTTTCAGCAATCTGCCTTGCCGTTTCTGTATGCATGCTATCCTTAAGCTTTAGCAATTTCTCATAAAAGTGGTGAACCGAAGAGGTGTTTCCTCCTCTATACTCTGTAATACTCATATTTTCCCGAACCGGAAGCTTCGGTTCGTAAATCGCATGTCCAGCATTACCTCCGTAAGCAAAAGTTCGCGCAATACCAATAGCACCTAGTGCATCAAGACGATCCGCATCCTGAACAATCTTGCCTTCCAACGTTACAGGTTGGATGTTATTCCCACCTTTATAACTAACTGTTTCAATAGTTTCAACAATTCTCCTCTTTACTTCGCTGGAAAGGTTTAACTCATCTAAAAAATTTGTTAGTTTTGCCCAACCTGATTGTTGTGATTCATTTAGCTTTTCATCTGGAATGTCATGGAGGAGCGCAGCCATTTCAATAATGAAGGCATCTCCAGCATTCTCCATTTTCAAAATAGCTAACGCATTTTTACGGACCCTCTCAATATGATGGAAATCATGTCCGGAAGCATCTTGTCCCATTACGGTTAACACAAACTTTTCCGTCCTATTTTTTATCTGTTGCATTATGTATTCCCTACCTTCCCACATTGTTATTTTACCACGAAGGAAGCTTTATGCCAGTTCATCAAAAAAGCGCTGTATCGCTACAGCACCTTAAAGCATCTGATTCCAGCTCAGTCCAAGTGTTTGCTCACCAGCATGAACTCCAACAACAGCAGCCAGCGGGTAGGAATGAAAGAGAATTTCCGGAAACTCCTCTTCTAGTTCCCTTTGCCATTGATCAGCAGCTTCTTTATTCAATCCGTAAAGAATCCAACCTTCCTTTACGCGTTGCTTATCGTGGGAAGCTTTTAAAAGGCTCGAGATTTTACCCTTCGCTTTTTTTTCACTGCGTGCCTTATCTATCATTTCCAGGACACCTTCAGTAATTTCTATAATCGGTTTAATATTCAGCATACTGCCAAGGTAAAACTTGGCCGCTGTCATTCTTCCGCTTCTATGAAGCTGTTCCAGGCTTCCAATTAATACATAGGTTTTTGTTGCATCCCTTAAGGATTCGAGGACTTTCATTATGTCATCCGCGGATTTTCCGCTCTCCGATAGTTCTATCCCCCTTTTTAACAGTGCAGTCAGCGGATATGACAAAATCTTGGAATCAATCGTAATGACGTTATGGTTGGAAATTTGTGCAGCCTGCCGGCTAGATTCCACCGTCCCGCTCAATTTTCCTGAAACAAGGATGGAAATGATCGTTTCGTATTCTTCTCCAAGCCTATCATAAAGCTCCCTAAATGCACCGATCGATGGCTGGGAAGTTTTTGGTGGGGTATCAAGAGACTTCAGCCTGCTATAAAGCTCTGCGGGTTCGAGATCTACTCCATCAACAAATTCCTCTTCATCCAAGATGATCGTCATCGGAACCTGATAAACATCAGGGTGATTGACCATTTCTTCATCCAAAAAAGCAGTGCTATCCGTTACCCAAGCTATTTTCTTCATTTATGCGCCTCCCTTTAAATATAGTCACTTTCCTTCAACGAAAGAGCATTCCATTTAGAGTAACTTTTCAATTTCCTCCGCCAATTCCGAAGGTTTTGCAGCAGGTGCATGCCTGCTGATAACTTTTCCTTCTCGGTCGACAAGAAACTTTGTGAAATTCCACTTTATCGTTTTCGTTCCGAGCACTCCTGGTGCCTCTGCTGTTAAAAATTTGAACAGCGGGTGAGCATCATGCCCTTTGACAGCAACTTTTTTAAATACCGGAAAGGTTACTCCGTAATTTATATTGCAAAACTCGGCTATTTCAGGATCACTTCCTGGTTCTTGGGCTCCAAACTGGTTGCAAGGAAAACCGAGAATCTCTAACCCCCGTTCCTTATACGTAACATAAATATCCTGCAATCCGCGGTACTGAGGTGTGAAGCCACACTTGCTCGCAGTGTTTACTATGAGCAGTACTTTTCCTTTATATTTCTCCAAAGAGACAGATTCTCCTGTAAGAGAATCAGCCTTTAAATCATAAATTCTCAACCCATTCCCCCCTTTCCCTATCCCAATATCTTTTGTAGTTGATCAAGCGAAGCCGTCATGTAATCCACCATGTTGGCCAAATCTTCTATGTGGTCTTCAAGGACAAGTCTGTTAAAAGAAACATCAACCGAGATATCGGCATTTTCACTTTGACTAAATGGATTAATCGTAGCAACTAAGCTAACCGTTCTCTCTTCTCCCCAAATATTTGTCAATATTTCTCTAACTTTCAGAAGGGTGTCAATATCGTACTTTGTGGAGAAATCAAAAGAAATCTTTACGGTACAGCCAGCATGGTAACGCTTTCCTTTATCAAGAAGCTCAGCAGCCAAATTTTCCAATGAAGATGAAATAGAAATAGAAGCTTTTGTTCCTTTTGCAACTGCGTTCCTTAGCAAAAAGCTAACAGAAAACTCCCTTGACATTTTGGAAAGATTCATGAGGTCATCGCGGTTTGTGATGAGTATTTCTCCTTCAAGGTCCCTGTCATATAAAGCCCCTTCAACAACCACTTTAATATTCTCGAAGGCAGTGGGATCAAACATTTCAACACCACCCTTCCATTTTTTATCAACAAGGGCCAGCATGTTAATAGCTGGCCCATGGGCACCTTAAAACAACCCTGTTGCATTCCCTTTTTCATCAATGTCCATTTTTAACGCTGCCGGCTGTTTCGGAAGGCCCGGCATTGTCATTACATCACCGGTCAAAGCTACGATGAACCCTGCGCCAATAGAAGGTTTTAATTCCCTGACCGTGATTGTGAAGCCTTCTGGCCGACCAAGCTTTAAAGGGTCATCCGATAGAGAATATTGGGTTTTTGCCATGCATACAGGAAGGAGGCTCCAGCCATGCTTCTCAAATTCATCGAGCTGCTTTCTAGCCTTCGGTAAAAATTCCACACCTTCTGCGCCATACACCTTTGCAGCAATCGCAAGGATTTTTTCTTCCAACGAATCGGAAAGGTCATAAATCGGTGTATATTTTTCATTTTTGGTTTCGATTGCTTTCAAGACCAGCTGTGCAAGCTCCTGACCGCCTTCCCCGCCTTTTCCCCAAACATTTGTAATAGCTGCAGGTATATCGTTATCTTTGCAGAGAGTGAGAAGAGTTTCAGTTTCCCTTTCGGTATCATGAATAAAGCTATTTATCGCAATGACAAAAGGAAGGCCAAATGCAGCAATCGTTTCCGTATGCTTCTTCAGATTGGCAAAACCCTTTTTCAATGCGTCAACATTTTCCTGAGATAAGTTGTTTTTTAGGACACCGCCATGCATCTTCAGCGCTCTGATTGTTGCAACAATAACAACGGCGGAAGGATCGATACCAGCAGTGCGAGCTTTAATATCAAGAAACTTCTCTGCGCCTAAATCTGCCCCAAAGCCTGCTTCTGTCACGACATAATCCGCAAGCTTACAAGCAGCCTTTGTAGCGATCACACTATTGCAGCCATGAGCAATGTTGGCAAATGGACCACCGTGGATAAGTGCCGGAGTATGTTCAATTGTCTGGACAAGATTCGGCTTTGCTGCATCACGCAAAAGCAATGCAAGCGCGCCCTGAGCCCCTAAATCCTTGACCGTGACAGGATTTCTATTTACATCATAGGCGATAACCATGCGCGCAAGCCTCTTTTTCAAATCCTGCAAATCGGAGGCAAGACAAAGGACAGCCATGATTTCCGATGCTACCGTAATATCGAACCCATCTTCCCTCGGAATCCCTTGGACAGGGCCGCCAAGACCAATAACCACTTTTCTCAAAGCACGGTCATTCATATCAAGAGCTCTTTTCCAAACGATTCTCCTTTGATCAATTTTTAATTCGTTTCCCTGTTGTAGATGGTTATCAATCAGTGCAGCAAGTGCATTATTGGCAGCAGTAATAGCATGAAGATCGCCGGTGAAATGAAGGTTGATATCTTCCATTGGAAGTACTTGGGCATAACCTCCACCGGTCGCGCCACCCTTTATTCCCATAGTTGGACCCAATGATGGTTCTCGGAGCGCGACCATCGTTTTCTTTCCTGCCTTGTTAAGCGCGTCCGCAAGCCCTACAGTGACTGTAGATTTCCCTTCTCCTGCGGGTGTAGGACTGATTGCAGTAACGAGAATTACTTTTCCATCTTTATTGAATTCTAGTTTTTTCAATGTTTCAAACGATATTTTTGCTTTATATTTTCCATACATTTCGAGATCGTCCGGTGAAAGGCCGATTCCCGCAGCTACATCTAGAATTGGCTTCATCGCACTCTCTCGTGCAATTTCCAAATCAGACTTGATCTTTGTCCCAGTTTCCATCTCTCTTCCCCCGCTTCTTTACTCCGCAATTTTGTACATAGTTATTGTACCATCAGGAGACTCGTTTACGCGCTAGTTTTGCTATTATCGAAAAATTCTCAAATATAGAATTGCCTCAATCTTTCATCATGCTTATAATTAACTTTATTGAAAAAAATAATCGGAAGGAGGCAGCTGTCATGCCAATCAATATCCCTAAGCTTTTGCCAGCAAGAAGCATTCTTGAAGAAGAAAATATTTTTGTTATGGATCAGGACAGGGCACAACAACAAGATATAAGGCCATTGAACATCCTAATTCTAAATTTGATGCCCGAGAAGGAAAAAGCCGAAGCGCAGCTTCTCCGCCTTCTAGGAAATACACCACTCCAGGTCGATATTACGTTTCTAAAAACAGCGACTTACATTCCAAGGCACACGAGCAAATTTCACTTAGATCAGTTTTATTGTACTTTTGAAAAAATACGCGACAGGAAATTCGATGGAATGATCATAACGGGGGCCCCTGTGGAACTCATGGATTTCGAACAGGTACAGTATTGGGATGAATTGAAAGAAATCCTTGATTGGTCGTGTACCAATGTAACGTCTACACTGCATATTTGCTGGGGAGCTCAAGCAGCACTATACCATCATTTTGGTATCGGAAAAATGGAGCTTCCAAGGAAATGTCTTGGGGTTTATTCCCATCACGTGCTGGATAGGAAAGAAAAGTTAATGCAGGGATTTGATGATATCTTTTTTGCCCCACACTCGAGATATACAGATGTTCCTGAACACAAAATCCAGGAAAATCCTGACCTGCTGCTTTTAGCTTATTCCCCCGAAGCTGGTGCTTTTATCATCTCTTCACAGGATGGAAAGCAAATCATGGTTACAGGGCATTTGGAATACGAAACAGATACCTTGGCTCAGGAATATGCGAGGGATACGGAAAAAGGTCTTTCCATTCATTTGCCTGAGCACTATTTTCCGGAAGATAATCCAGGAAGACCACCAGTCAATAGGTGGCGTTCCCATGCTCACCTATTCTTTTCCAATTGGCTAAATTACTATGTTTATCAGGCTACTCCATTTGAATGGCGCTAATTATCAAAACCCGGCTGTCTCAATACGAGACAGCCGGGTTTTTAACTTATATTCATTTCTGCAGCAAAAATACCCACATAAAGGATACAGCCTGCTTCAGTTCCAACGGCATCGCTCCGTGCGGCAAATTTTCAGCAGCCTGTTTATAGACGCCAGTTTCCGCTTTTTTCTTCCATCCACACTCCGCGGCTAACTTCTCAAATTCCCATGGCATCATTGTGTTGCAGACAACCTTCTCCCCATGCAGCCGAGCATAGCTATGTTCCCTAGGAGCGGACGTCGGTCCTAGTATTCCGATTACCGCCTGCCCGCCAGATTTTGTTATTCTGTACATTTCCTCTATTGCCTTTATTGGCGCTTCTGTCCATTCAAGGCTATTTATCGCTATCATTGCATCGAAACTCTCCGCAGCAAAATCTGTTTTCGCAATATCCGCCTTGATAAAACGAGGCCCTTCCTCGCCTAATCTTCCCCTGGCGTATGCAATCATTTCTTCTGAAACATCTACACCTGTAACAAGATATCCTAATTGGTGTAGTTTAAAAGAACCGTATCCGTCTCCGCAACCCAAATCGGCAACTTGAGATCCCGGCTTAACATATTTCATGAAAAAAGGAACAATGTCCTTTCTGCTTCCTGATTCCCACATTTCCCTGCTTCGTGAATTCCATGATTTTGCCATTCCATCCCATTTTCGTTCAGATTCTTTTTGCCATTCAAACTTCAAATAGTATACCCCCTATGTATCCATTTTCCCTACTATCTTCGACAAAGACCGGAAATAACCTTTTTCTAACAGAAAAAGCACCTTTCTTAAGGTGCCTTCCTGTCCTATTCATTGCTCTGACGCTGTACTTCCCTAAGGGCATCGATTCTGCTTTTATCTTCTTCAAAAAACTGTATTAAATCCCCAATACGGTCTATCGCATCCCAGCTTAAGTGATGCTCGATACCTTCGACATCTCTGTAGATATTTTCCTCTTTCACACCAATAAAACGAAGAAGCTGTTCGAGTAGTTCGTGCCTATATACGAGGCGCTTACCCGTTTTTTTCCCTTTAGGAGTCAGCATTAAACCGCGGTATTTTTCATAAACAAGATATTCATCTTTGTCTAGTTTCTGAACCATTTTTGTGACTGAGGAGGGATGGACAGACAGAGCATCGGCAATATCCGAGACTCTCGCATATCCTTTTTCTTCAATCAATATGTAAATCTGTTCGATATAATCTTCCATACTTGGTGTCGGCATCCCTAAACCTCCATTATCCTTTCAATCGACAAATAAAGTGTACTATAGAAAAACATACCGTACAACATTGCTTTTAAAGACAATCCTAACGCACAGCATGGAGAAACTTAAATTTCTGCTCTTCCTCACTCCATGCGAGCTTGGCAGTGAACGAATTGCCGTCTTTTCCTTTAAATTCCATCACTTCTGTCTCACCTTTTGAGAGAAGCTCTTTTAAAATTTTTTGGTTCATGCTAACGCCCAGAATTTTTTTGGAAATCGTAAAGCTACATTGATTCTTTACATAATTGGAGCAGCCATAGAAGCTACCCTTATCAATGATTTTACCGCCGCATTTTTTGCAAGTACCAATAGCCCTTATCCCGCTTTTCCCCTTCCTTTTTCCAGGAACAAAAGAATTTGAGACAGTTTCATCGAAACTCCAAGCTTCTGCTTCTTTAACGGTTTCCGCTACAAGATGACCCACCATTTTCTTTGTTGCGTCCATGAATTGTTTAGGAGATGCCTGCCCTTCGCCAATTTCTTTAAGACGCTGTTCCCATTTCGCCGTCATGCCAGGGCTTGCCAGTATCACCGTGCCTAATGACTGTACAAGTATTTTCGCTTTTGCAGTGGCATACACAAGGTTCTTCCGAATCTCTATATAATTTCGATCTTTCAGCATTGTGATAATTCCTGCACGCGTCGCCTCCGTTCCAAGGCCCTCGGTTTTCATCAAAACCTTTTCCAAATCCTTATCTTCCACGTGTTTTCCAGCTGTTTTCATCAGCGTAATTAGCTGCCCTTCTGTATAGCGTTTTGGCGGCTGTGTCTTGCTTTCCCTTGTATTAACTTTAACTGTTGTTCCATGTTCTCCTTTTTCCAATTGAGGAAGTATCTCTTCTTTATCACTATCTTTCTGTGGAAGCACCTTTTTCCAGCCTTCCTTTACCATCACTTTTCCCTTTGAGATGAACTCAGCTCGTTGATCAACAAGCGTTGTGATGGTGGTAAACTCTATTACAGACTTACCAAAATGCGCGGCAATCAAAGTTCGTGCAAGCAAATCGTAAAGCTTCCTTTCATCTCCTGAGAGTTTGTCCACATTGGGAACCTGTTCTGTAGGAATGATTGCATAGTGATCTGTTACTTTCTTTTCGTTAACATAACGTTTATTATGGTTAATTGACTGAATAGGAAGCGGAAAAAATTCTTTATATTGTGATTGTTGTTGTAACTTTTCCAATATAGCAGGAAACATTGCCGCTTCCCCTGGTGTCACATGACGGGAGTCTGACCTGGGATAGGAGACGAATCCACGCTGATATAGACCTTGAAGCACATCGAGGGTTTTTTTGGGAGGAAATTTAAACCGTCTGTTCGCTTCTGCCTGCAGTGCAGATAGATTATAGAAAAGTGGCGGCAAAAATTCTTTCTTTTCGGCTTTTATATTGGAAACTTCCGCTGGTTTATCTGTGCAGAATACAGCAATTTTTTTTGCAAGCTCTTCCGTCTTAATTCGAGATTCACCTTCTTTTTCCCACTTGCCTGTATACCCTTTTCCTTTTATTTTGAATTTCGCTTCCACTTCCCAAAAAGGTTCGGAAACAAAATTTTCTATTTCCATTTCCCTCTTTACAATTAATGCCAGAGTAGGCGTCTGAACACGTCCTACGGAAAAAACATCTGCAAAACCTTTGTTTTTAAGCAGGATCGTATAGAGTCTGGAAGCATTCATTCCTACCACCCAGTCTGCGCAAGCTCTTGTGTATGCTTCAAAATAGAGATTCCTTGTTTCATTTTCTTTCAAAAGATTTTGGAACCCTTCTTTAATTGCTTTTGGTGTAAGAGAGGAAATCCATAACCGTTTCATCGGCTTTTTGCATCCTGTAAGACGGAGAATATTGCGGATAATCAGTTCGCCTTCTCTTCCGGCATCACCAGCATGAATGATTTCATCGACACTTGAATCGCTTGCTAACTTTTTAATGATCGTGTACTGCTTCGCTTTTCCTTTTACCACTTCATATTGAAATTTAGAAGGAATGAGGGGGAGGCTGTCAAGAGACCACTTTTTCCATGATGCATTATACTTTTCAGGTGACGCAAGCTCAGTTAGATGTCCAACTGCCCAAGTAACATATGCACCATCAGGGAAGGTGTTGTTTGGAAGAATTTCTAGGAAGCCTTCCCGCTTTTTCATCCCAAATACAGAGGCAAGCGTTCTTCCCTGATCAGGTTTTTCTGCAATGATCAGTTTCATTTTATCCTCCTCCATTTTAAGTTTGCTATTATCCCAATTTATTATTTTACTCCTTCCGGAACATTTTTGAAACAGTACCATCGAGGAAGAAAATAATTCGACATGATAAAACAAAAAGTGAAGCTCCAGCCTAAAAACAAGCCGGTCTTCACTATCATTTCATTTTCCTCGTCCCATGGGCATCCTGTACAAACCATTTATCCTGTGGAACAATTGCTGTGACTGTTATAATGAAGGATGGAATTCTCTCTACTTGAAAAACGACAATTCCATTTCCTTGGTCCTTAATGATAAACGAGTCACCATGGGAGTAGGAAAGTATTTTATCCTTGAGCAAAAGGAGTGTTCTTACAATCATATCTTTCTCTAAATCTTCCACTTGTAGCTGAGGAGAGAACCTCACAATCCAATTTTCCTTTTCCGATGAGAATCTGTACATGACCCCACCCTTTTTTGTTTATTGTCATTGATATGAAAAGGATACTGAATTTATTCCTATCCTTCTTGATTGCTAACAATTGCGTGAAATTGTAAGCCTTTCCATTGTTGCTGTTAGATTAAAATTATAGTGAAAAAGGCATACTATCAGTAGAATTTTCCTAATTTGTATTGATTGTATTTTGAATAATTTGACTCTAGTGGGTTTTTTTCGCTGAAAAGTGTTTGCAATGATTGACTGAACAAGCAGTTTTCGTGTATATTATATACATCATTTATCAGAATATATCATCAGTTTATAGCTAAGTATGTTTTTGATGAATGATAATCTCAACATAGGCACATTCGTGTCCTGATAGCTTAGGAGGCAAGATTTACATGCAAAATGGTAAAGTGAAATGGTTCAACAACGAAAAGGGCTTTGGATTTATCGAAGTTGAAGGCGGAGACGATGTGTTCGTCCATTTCTCTGCTATCCAAGGAGATGGCTTCAAATCTCTTGAAGAGGGACAAGAGGTATCTTTTGAAATCGTCGAAGGAAATCGCGGACCTCAAGCTGCAAATGTCGTGAAGCTATAATTTTTCTATCGACTATACTCAAGGCTGGCACATTGCCAGCCTTTTTTGTTTTGGTCACCTTCCTATCCTCTTCCCGCACTCTTTAATCTTTTCGCCAACTGTGCAACTACTAATACAGAAGCGGTGTGCAAACCTTTTCCCTTTTTCTTTTCGATGATACTTCTTCAACAGGCAGTCAGTACAGTAATAACCCATTAACACTTCCGCTTCCATAAGCCACTCTTTTCCCGTCAAGCTCATCCCACGCTTTCTAGATGATTTGCATCTTGCTGTTAATGATCTTCCCTTGCAAAGCTTGTGCAGCAAGTTTGTCTGCTTCTTTGTTTTCATTCCGCGGCACTGCTATATATCTAGGAAGGAGTGCCAGCTTTTTCAGCTTTGCCTCAATTCTGTCAAGCCAATTGTTGAAACATTCTTCGTAACAAGGCCATTCCCCTTCCAACTGCTTCAGTACAACCTGTGAATCACCCTTAAATTCACATGGCATGCTGTGAACCCCAAGCTCTTCCAACAATCCTATCGCAAAATAAAATGCCGCGTACTCCGCTTCATTATTTGATTCCATTTCTTCAATTACTTCATTGGCCCTCAAGCGATATTTCTTTTTTCCCTGACGGTAATAGACGATCGCTCCAAGACCTGCCCTGCCGCTATCCTTATCATAACCGCCATCAAAATAAACAAGCAGGTCAGCTGGCTCCTCCTCTGTTTCCGCAAGGAGCTTTTTCATTTCTTTCAAAGTCCAAGTTGTTCCCATTTCATCTGTGAAATCAAGCGCCTCCGCTGATCGTGTTTTTTCAATATCACTTCCAACTTCAAGTGCTGTTTCCCCGTCCAGCCAATCAGTGAAGAAAGTTACAGGCTGTTTTCCTTTTCGTTTATAGTTCCATTGCAGTTTATATTTCATGAAATCCCATCCTTGTGATAAATAATCGTCCATATACTATCTTACGCAAGCATAGAATACTATACCGTGCATCATGTGTTTTATGTTACACTAACTATTAACATTATAAACCCTATCGGGAGGTATTTCCTTGATCGAAGTGTATTTTGATGGGGCTAGCGCAGGTAATCCCGGCCCTAGTGGAGCAGGAATTTTCATAGTTGATAATGGGGAGGTTCATCGATACTCTATTCCACTTAAAGAAATGACGAATCACGAAGCTGAATTTCACGCTTTTATCATAGCACTTGAGATATGCCACCAAAACGGCTACCGCACCGTATCTCTTCGCACCGATTCAGACCTTGTAAACAAAGCTGTTGAAAAAGAATATGTGAAAAACAAGTTATTTTCACCCCTCTTGGAATCTGCCCTTTGTCTAACAGAGAAGTTTGACCTCTTTTTCTTAAAATGGGTACCCTCTTCCATGAACAAATCCGCTGACGAACTAGCGAGAAGAGCCATTGATCGGAGTGAACCAGGGAGGCAGTAGAAAAATTGAAATTTCCCAACGCTGCAAATTTTTTTTGCTTCCGGCTGCAATGGTATGCGGAGCAACTTTCTTCGTTCTGAAATTAACCTTACTACAGTCCTAATGGTTTCTATTGTAAATTTTTCCCACCAAGGCACATTAAAGAAGTTTAGAAGATTGGCACTCCACTCACAGAAAAACGGGGCTGACCGAGAGGCATTGCCTCATATCAGCTCCGTTTAAAATGGAAAAAGTCTATTTTCTTTAATATATTGAAGTGCTTCTTGTTTTGAAGTAATTTTATTAGCTGCAAACGTCTCCAGCAAAGAAAGATAAAAACTTCCATCAAAGGTTTTCTGCACTTTCAGGGTCACTTCTATTGCAGCGTTGATTAACTCGTCACCCTGGCCAGTATAATGTTTTCCAAAATAAATAAAGCCAATGGCATCTTCCCCTAGTTGAAAGCCTTTGCTTTTCAACGTATACAAAAAATCATCCAATGTGTGCACTACTGGGTCAATCCTCTCTGCCTTTACTCTCCCTTTCATAGTAACAGAATAAACGACAAAATTCTACCATTTTTTTGATACTTGGTATCCAGCCCACCCAATTAAAGCTCCTAGCAATGCGCCTCCAACCACCTCTCCTGGTTTATGCCCAAGCACTTCTTTTAGTGGGTCAGGTGATTTTTCGACATAAGCAACGGGATCATCTTCATGTATCTTATCAATTAATTCATCCAAATCATTCACCTTTAACGTCAATTCCCCTGTTTGCCTGCGAATACCTTGAGCATCATACATTACAATCAGGCCAAAGACTACCGAAAGAGCAAAATCAATCGTCCCAACCCCTTTATCTAATGCGATATACGTTGATAAGGAAGATACACCGGCAGAATGGGAACTTGGCATGCCACCTGTTACAAAAAACTTGCTTGGTCTCCACTCACCAGTATTATAATAATGTACCGGTATTTTCAATCCTTGAGCTAAGCCTATACTCGACAATGCAATCATCAATCCATTATTATTCAATCTTATCACCTCATTATTATTTTCAGATTCGTACGCGAATCTTATACTTTTTTTCACTTCTATTAAGTGAAATAAACCTTACATAGGCGGCTTACTAATAGTTGAATATTCCTCCAAATGGGTTATCTACGGTAATCTCCCATATATCAAAGATACACAATAAAATATCTACAGCAGGTTCCACTACAATTCCATTTTTCTTTAATATGTAAATTCCATAAAAAACAAACCAGCGCAAAAATAAAAGACTGTAGAACAACCTGGTTATCACCAAGTTTGTCTACAGTCTGTCAGATCTTCTAAACAGTACGCAATCATGCATACATACCTTCTGCCGGAAGTATACGGTGAAGGCCCTTTAGCTCTATTTCTGCGAATTTCTGTAAAATCTTATCACTGTCAGGATTGTAGACAGCATGTTCAATCTTGCACTCGACCGGAACGTCACACTTGATTGCCGCAAGCTGCCTGCTCAAATGAAGCATCTCCAAATCATTTTTTATTTTCATTCTCTGACCTTTTGGCAGTGCTTCCAGATTTGAAAGAACACCCTCAACATTATCATATTGCTCCAGTAGCTTAATGGCAGTCTTTTCTCCAATGCCCCGGACTCCAGGATAATTATCGCTAGTATCTCCCATAAACGCTTTTAAATCTACCATTTGTTCTGGCCATATTCCCTTTTCTTCATAGAGCGACTCCCTGTTATGCACTGTATAGTTACCATAACCTTTTTGAAGGAGGATGACAGAAATTCTGTGGTCAATCAACTGGAGGATATCTTTATCTCCTGTAAGAATCAATACTGCAGTAGAATCGGGGGCATTCCTAGAAATGGTCCCGATACAATCGTCTGCCTCAAACCCTGCCAGACCTATGTTTGGTATATCGAAAGCATCGACTATATCCCTTGCTAATGAAAATTGAGGGATAAGTTCAATCGGTGCTTCCTTCCTATTGGCTTTATAATGAGGATAAAGATCGTTCCTGAATGTCTTGCTGCCCATATCCCAACAAACAGCTACATGCGATGGCTGAAAGCCTGCAATGGCTGAAATTAAATGCTTTACAAAACCGTAAACACCATTGGTCGGCATCCCTTTTGAATTGAACATAAACTGACCTGTCACAGCAGTTGCGTAATAAGCTCGAAACAGCAGCGCCATACCGTCTACAAGCATGAGTTTATTTTCTTTCATAAAAGCTCCTCCTCGTTTGTGCCTACCTATTATAACACGAGAAGGAAGCTTCGTTATAGCTGCTCTTCTTCGTTACTCTTACAAACTGGGTTATCTTCATAGGAAATCCAATCGCTAAAACTTCCTGCATATAACTTTACATTCTTAAAGCCAGCTTCCTTTAGGGCAAGAATATTAGGTGTCGCTGTAATACCTGATCCGCAATAAACAATAATCTGCCGGCTCTTGTCCAATTTTGCAAACCTTTCCACTTGCTCCTCAGATGCCTTAAAATAAATATCATCGTAACCTTGAAGCCAAGGCATATTGATCGCTCCTGGTATATGTCCTGCCTTTTTGTCAATCGGTTCCTCTATTCCCAAATACCTTTTTTCTTCCCTTGCATCAATTAAAACTGATTCTTCGTTCTGCACAGCCTTCCTCACATCCCCAACAGAGGCAATGATGGATGAATCTAAAGAAATATGATAGCTCATCTTCGGGTAAGTTTCGATTTTCTTCACCACATTAAAACCAGCGCTCTTCCAAGCATCCAGACCGCCATTTAGAATAAAGACATTGCCGTGACCCACATACTTTAGCATCCACCATAACCTGGCAGCATAAGGTTCTCTCCCGGCATCGTAAAGAATCACCGTCATTTCATTATGAATGCCGTTTTTTTCTAAAGTTTTCCTGAAGGCTTCTGTCTCTGGAAGAGGATGGCGTCCGCCATGTACTCCAACAGGGCCTGACAAATCTTTGCCGATATCAAAGAAAACCGCACCAGGAATATGACCGTTTTCGAAAGCACGCACTCCAGCCTCAGGATCGCCTAAGGAATACCTGCAGTCTACAATCCTGGTATGTTGATCGGATAGCCTTTCTGCAAGCCATTGAGTGTTAACAAAATGTTTCATTCAGCTTTCCCGCCTTCCTTTTTTATTAATTCCTTTATATGCGGCTTAGGGTTCCAACATTGGAATTGATAATGAGGTTTTGTTGCAAATCCAAGTCTTTCACAGAAATAACTCATACCTTCTCCCGTCTTCTGTGGCGAAAAATGAATGCAGGTGGCGCAAGCATGAAAACGGCTTGTCGTGCTCACTCGCCAGCACCGTCACTGTCCTGCTTTATGATGGAAAGCTTTTCTTCAAGCAAATGAAGCGGGAATGTAGTTTCCATTGCCATTAGAATAGAAGTGAAAAATCCGATTACTTCTTCTTCCATCTCTTCAGTTAATCGTGTGAAGTGAGTCTGCAATACTTCAGCATACATGCTCTTCACCCGGTGATTTTCCGTTTGTAAATACTCATCTGTCGGAGTTTGAAGCGCTTGCTCGAGCGCTTCGCTCAACAATTTCTTACCATCCTTTTCAAAGAAATGCTTTGGGTTTTTAAATAATGTTAAATGCTTTTTGCATCCCTTCCTATCCAACTCTTTGAAAGCTTCCTCAAAATCAAGCCGGTAAGAATGAAAATCCTTCCTATAAGGAATAAAGAGAGAAGGATGAATCTCTCTGATACGATCCATAATCGTCCGCTGGTATTCTACTATTTTCTTCACGATGAATGTATCCATTCTGACTGTTGATGCACGTAATTCCTGGGATAAATCGAATCCGACTGCCTTCAGTAAATCATCTAGAGAACGATCCAGCTGTTTCTTTATATCACTTCCATCCTTTAATACTGCAGGATTAAAAGCTTCTTTAAAAAACTCTCCAAATCGAAAAAACACACGTTGTTTTAAATAGAATAAAAGTTCCTCCAATTCCTGTTCCATTGCTTTGATTAGCGTGTCTGGTTTTCCTTCTCGAATGGCAGCAGTTGCCAACTCTCTTTTATTCGTCAGTTCCTGAATCCTTTTCTGCTTCTTTTCACTGCTTTCCTTTGCTGATGCAACCATTTCTGACACCTGGTCAATGGCTTGCAGCCACTTAGCCTCTGCTGAATCAATAGCAACTCTCGCAAGGTCATTAGCGATGAATGAATAAAATGCTTTTTCAAATGTAACAAAGCGGGAATCAGCGGTTTTTTCATTCTCCATTTTTGCCTTTAATGCTGCAATGCTTGAAACAGGAAATAAGGTAGGTTTTCTAATTCCATACTTCACTAACTGCTCTCCCACATAACTCAGTACGTCACCCATTTCTTCCTGGGAAGAAGCAAGGTCAACAGCATTTACTATGAAGAACATTTTATCAAGTTCGAAAGAATCCTTCACACGACCAAGCTGGATAAGAAATTCCCTATCTGCCCGAGAAAACGCATGATTATAGTAAGTGACAAATAAAATGGCATCAGAATTCTTAATATATTCAAAAGCCACACCTGTATGCCTTGCGTTGATCGAATCCGCTCCTGGGGTATCAACAAGCGTGATACCTTCCCTTGTAAGCTTGCAGTCATAATATACTTCTATCCATTCCACAAAGCATGATTTTTCCTCAGCAGCAACATACGCTTCAAAAGATTCCAATTCAAGGATAAACTGTTCACCCAATAAGTCAGAAAAATCATTAAATCCTTTAGAAAAAGCTTTTAAGAAGGAGGCATGAAGGCGATCCTCCGGTCTGGTTTCACCTGTTAGAAACCCAGGTTGGGCAATTTTTATAATGGCATCTTTTAGATTTGATGCAGATGATCCAAAAAGTTTGAGAGAACGGTTAACTTCGTCGAGTAATTGAGACTCCTCTTTCGCTTTCACTACCACAGTTCCATGGGGGTGAAGTGCGTCTACTGGCATTATTTTATTAATGGTAGCGGTAGTAGGGTTGGGAGATACAGGGAGTAGCTTATCGCCAATAAGTGCATTGGCAAAGGATGACTTTCCTGCGCTGAAAGCCCCAAATAGCGCAACCGTAAATTTTCTGTTTTCAAGCCTTTCTGCTTTATGAGTAAGTTCAGCAGCCAACTTTTCCAATCCGGGGAGTCCCTCTAATCCATTTGCAGTGTTCCGAAGCTTCCAAACAGTGTTTTTAACTAGTTTATGAGACTCATCAAGATCGTTAGCTATCTCTCCGGCTTCACTTTCTTCCACTCCCATTGATACTTTTTCCTTTTGAGAAATATGATCTCTGTCATTTTCTAATGAAAGACTGTAAACCACTTCTTCATTGTATTGCTCTGGGGCAAAAAGCAACTCGGCATTCAACGAAACTTCCCCTGTATACTCGGAATTTATGACATCCAGCACTTTCTGTTTTTTCAGGGAAACGTCTGCTAAACACGTTTCTAATTTTTTATACGCAGCATTCAGATTTTCATATCTATGTTCTTCTTCCCGCAACGTATGGAGTTCTTTTTCAGCAGCAACTGACACCAGCTTGGCAAGCTTTTGCCTAATGGACACAAATTGTTTCTTGACTTCTTTTTTTACAGCCTCTGCTACATCATTTGTGTAAACCAAAACATAATCACCAGATAATGATGCGCCGTTTTTTATCGTCTCTGCCAAGAGTTCTGGTGGAAAAACAATTTCATAACCCTGAAGCGAGTTTGTTAGTTCATTATCGTGGACTCCTTTCTCTCTCATCCACTTTTGAATATGTTCTTTAATATGCCATTCAATTTGAGTCTTAATTTTTTCCATCAAATCACTATGGAAAGCTTGCAGCCTACGCTGCCGTTCCTCCCGGGTTTTTTGCTTTGCAAAAAAGAGCCCTGCTTTAAATCCTGACTCCATACTTTCAAGGTAGTTTTCTGCTAATTCCCTTGTTTCATAAGGCATTAAATACGCGTTTTTCAGAATCGCAGTCAATGCAGTATCAAGCTCAATCTCTGAATTCTCTTTGATTCTCTCCAGTTCTCCTACGCTCTCCTGAACGGTTAGAAGTTTCTCCGAAATATCGTCCCATTCTGCCTCTGGTAAATCCTTCAAAGTTTTCCTTGCATGCGAGAGCTCTTCGTCCAACCTTCTATCAAGCTGTTCTAAGTGTTCAAGCGCAACATTAACAGCTGCGTTATGAACGGATTGGATTAAAAGGGGCTCTTTATTTGAAATTTTGTCTTTAATAAATTGCTGCAGGTTTTTAAAATCATTCCCTGATGTTTCAGGCTGTCTCAATGATGTATAAAAAATCCCTTCTGGATGAACCCCCCAAGCAGCAAATGATTGAAATACACTGTCCTGAAATTCGTTAAATCTTAATTCACCCTCGTTATGCTTATCAATTTGATTGACAATCAAATAAAGTTCTTTGCCTGCCTCACACAAATCCTTTGCGAACATGAAGTTCACCTCGGATTGTACATGGTTATAATCCATGACATAAAACACCAAGTCCGCCAGATGCAGCGCTGATTCAGTAGCGATTCTGTGAGCGTCATCTGCCGAATCAATTCCTGGTGTATCCAGGATGACACAATCCTTCAGCAAAGCTGTTTCAGCAGTGCTTATTTCGATCATCCTGATACTGTCTCCGTCCCTGCAATGACGCTTGACCTCTTCATAATCATATGGTGCAGGATACAGCCTTGGCTTCCCGTCTTTAAAGAAAACCCTTGCATATTCGTCTCCGCTTCGGACTTTGACGAGGTTAGCACTCGTTGGAATAGGACTTGACGGCAAAATATCATTACCGACAAGCCTGTTGATCATACTGGATTTCCCTGCAGAAAAATGACCGCAAAAAGCAATGACAAATTCTTTGCTTTGCACCTTCCGACCAAGCTCCAATATTTTAGAAACCGCTTTCTTATCTTCATTTTTCAAACATTCATCATGGAGCGTTCCAAGTTTCTGAAGCAACTCCGGTCGTTTTACTACTATTGATTGACCCATTTTCATACCCCTTGTGACAATTTTGTGAATATGTTCATTATAAATAATTCTTTGCTATTTTCCTATAGTAACAGACAGGATTGAAAAAAATAAAAACCCGGCATAGATAGCCAGGTTCCATCATTTGGTTATTTATATATTTTTTCAATGTGGTTTTAGTACATTACCTAATACATGCTTCATTACTGCACAGTATACAACGACTGTAGAGACTACAAATAGAGAGACCATTCTGGTAACACCATCCTCAAGCTGACAGATTTGTTTAATTGAGAATAAATATCAACCTCAAGTAACAGTTTACCATCATCAATATCCCTTTTCAACCTGTCTCTAACGATTGTCAAACTTATTTAACAAATTAGGCAAAAAACGATTTTTCTCCTTAAAGGTTTCTCCATATGTTGTCCATTCCTTCAGTGCCTTTTCCTCTGCATGAATTCTAATGGATAAAATAATGATGTTAATTACGGTAAAGAATAATGCAGTAAAATATGCTTCAAACATCAGGGGAATAATCATTATTTCCGCTGTTACCACTGCATAGTTTGGGTGTTTTAGCAGCTTGTAAGGTCCTTTTTTCACTGCTTCGGCACCTGGCAGGATGATGATTTTTGTATTCCAAAAAGGGCCAAGTGACATCAATGCCCACACTCTCATAACTTGGGTGGCAAGGAACAAGCTTATCAGCAATGGCCAAAATGCGGAAAGATCCCTTCCCATGAAAACCACTTCTGCAACTGTCGATAGAAGAAAAGCTATATGGATTAGAACCATTGCCTTGTAATGGCCTTGCCCTGCCTCAATGGCTCCCATTGCTTTTAGCTTTTGCTCATTGCTTCTTGCAATTACAAGTTCAGAAAGCCGTTGGAAGATAATAAAACCGATAAAAAGATAAAATACCATCATTCCCACCTCAATAGAAGCAACTCTGAACTAAATCCCGGCCCTAGTGCTGCCGCCAGGCCGTACTCTCCTCCTGATGCTTTCTCCATGAACCGCCTAAGGACATAGAGAATCGTTGCAGATGACATGTTGCCGTGTTCCCTTAAAACATCAAGGGAGACCTCAATCTTCTCTTCCTCAAAGCCAAGTGCTTGTACATATGCATCGAGTACTTTCTTTCCGCCAGGATGTGCGATGAAATGATGAATATTCTCTATCTTCAATCCATCTTTTTGAAGGAATTCCTCTACATTTGGCTTCAGCCAGTCCTGAACAATGGACGGGATGCTTTTTGAGAAAACGACATGCAATCCTCCGTCCTTCACATCCCAGCCCATCACATCAAGAGCGTTTGGCATTAATGTAGCATGTGTATCTAGAATCCGCGGGTTGGAAGAAAGCCTGGAGAATTTCTTATAATCCGATTGATCACCGCAAACTAGCGTGCACGCCACGCCGTCTGCAAACAGGGATGTCCCGACAAGATTACTCTTCGACCGGTCATTAGGCTGAAAAGTGAGGCTGCAAAGCTCTACAGCAAGCACAAGTATTTTTGCTTCAGGAAATGCCTTGCAGTATTCATAAGCGCGGGAAAGTCCAGCTGCCCCGCCTGCACAGCCCAACCCCCAAATGGGAATTCTTTTTGTGTGCTTTGAAAAAGGTAGGATATTCATAATCCTCGCTTCAATGCTCGGTGTACTCATTCCCGTACTTGTAACAGTGATAATTCCATCAATATCTTTGTATGGAACTTTCTCTGTTAAAAACTCTTTGCTTGAAAGGCAATGTTCCATTGCTTTGGCACCTAACTGAACAGCTGTCTCAATGAAAGCGTCATTTTTTTCTTGAAGGCTATGCTCACACTCATACCAATCAAGACTTTTTGCAAATCTTCGCTTTTGTATTTGCCCATTTTGAAACACTTTCAACAGCCTGTTGATATCCTTGAAGTTTTCTGAGAATAACTTCTGGGCAAACTCCATTACTTTATCCTGCTCAACTAAAAATGGCGGATGTTCTTCCACTGTAGACAATATGATTGGCATAGTTTCTCTCCTTCAACATCTTAAGGTTACTTTTTCCATTTACCCGAAGACTATGCAGTGAAACAAGACAAGTGTCCTTTCAAAAAAAATAAAAAAGCTTTCCCGCAAAAAGGAAAAGCAAGACGTTTTGAAGATGTTGCTGTGCATTTTTATTATAGACGAATATTGTCATTAATATGAAAAGGAAATATTTCTTCAGAACCCCTGGATTGTCATTCCGCCGTCCACAAACAGTGTTTGGCCCGTAATATAGCTTCCCGCATCCGTGCAAAGAAAAACTGCTGGTCCTACAAGCTCAGGCAATTCACCAATCCTTTTCAAAGGAGTAACCGCAAGGATGTCATTTACATAACTTTCATCCTGCAGCAATTTTTCTGTAAGTGGTGTCCGAAAATACCATGGTCCAATAGAATTGATATTTATGCCATATTTGCCCCACTCCAATGCTAATACCTTTGTCATTTGTATCATCGCTGCCTTTGTTGCGGCATAGACAACTCCTGTACGTAATGCAACATGGCCGGCAACAGACGAAATATTTATGATTCTTCCTCCCTTGCCCCCCCTTCGCATTTCTTTGCCTGCTTCTTGAGACATCATGAACGCTGACTTAAGGTTTGTATCCATGATGGTTTGCCATTCCTCATCTGTCACATCCATGGCTTTAGTCCTGATATTCATTCCTGCATTGTTGATGAGAATGTCAATTCCACCCCACTCTCGTGCTATATGTTCGACAGCATGTTGGATATGTCCCCTCCGGGTCACATCAGCTGGTACGATCATCGCTTTTCTTCCTAGCGCTTCGACCTTTGAAGCGGTTTCATCTAAGTCTTTTTCTGTTCTTGAAATCAGAGCCACATCTGCGCCTGCTTCAGCAAGGCCAATGGCAATCGCGCGGCCAATCCCACGTCCTGCTCCAGTAACTATTGCTGTTTTGCCTTCTAAATGAAACGAAGGTAAATACATGTTATCATCACCAATCCTTTTTGCAGCTTTTCGTCCATTCTAACACGTTATAGGACAAACTCCCATCAAGGTGATTCCAAACAAAAAAAGCTGGCTCAAAAGGTAATCTCTCTAGCCTTTTGAGTCAGCTTCTTATTGTTCATCATCCTTACTGCGGTTTGGAACCATTCTGTACGTCTATTGTAATTTTTCTGACTGCAAGGATACCGCATTTTGCGCAAGTCTGCATGTTGTCAAAAAGTCGCCTGCACTTCTCACAATAATATCTCTCTATGTTCATCACTTCCCTGAAACAACAGTTTGTTCATTATATGCAGTCATACTGTATTGTTTCCTTTGATGAAAAAAAATCTTATCAAGAAGCGTGCTGTTCCTTTGCAGCAGAAACGGCTGGACTCTTCAATGGTTTCACGTTAAAGACAACATTGAGAATAATAGCAGTGAGACTACCTGCAACAATACCATTGCTTGTCAAAATTTGAACATTTTCCGGCAGCTTCGCAAAAAGTTCTGGGACTGCTGTTACACCAAGTCCCATTCCGACGGAACAAGCAATAATGAGCAGGTTTTCCTGTGATGCAAAGTCGACCTTGCTAAGCATTTTGATTCCGTAAGAAATAACCATTCCAAACATTGCTACCATTGCTCCTCCTAAAACGCTGGATGGAATGATGGTTGTCATTGCGCCAATTTTTGGCATAAAGCCGAGCAGAACGAGGAATCCTCCAGCAGTATAGATAACGCTTCTGCTTTTCACCCCAGAGAGCTGGATAAGTCCAACATTTTGAGAGTAGGTCGTATAAGGAAATGCATTGAAAATTCCTCCGAATAGAATCGCCAACCCTTCCGCCCTGTACCCTGCAGCTATTTCTTTTTCTGAAAGTTTTCTGTCACATATATCGCCCAGTGCAAAATAGACTCCTGTTGATTCAACAAGGCTTACAGCCGCAACCAGTATCATGGTAAGAATAGGAGTGACCTCGAACGTAGGCATCCCAAAGTAAAATGGCTCCGCTATATGAAACCAAGATGCCTCTGTTACTGCAGAAAAGTTTACCTTGCCGAGAATTGCTGCTGTTGCCGTTCCGGCTCCAAGTCCGAGCAGAATGGCGATGGAGCGAATGAATCCAGTAAAAAATCTGAACAGAATAATAATAAAAAGCAACGTTCCAAAAGCTAGTGAGATATTTGTAATCGACCCGAAGTCATGGTTCCCCACCCCACCTGCCATGTTATTCATCGCAACAGGTATAAGCGTAATACCAATAATAGTGACAACAGAACCCGTAACTACAGGCGGAAAGAATTTGACAAGCTTTCCGAAAAAAGAAGAAATCAAGAGGACAAACATTCCTGATGCCAAGATAGCACCATAAATAGCAGATATTCCATAATCACTCCCTATGGCAATCATAGGGCCTACAGCTGTGAACGTACACCCTAACATTACAGGGAGACCAATGCCGAAAAATCTATTTTTCCATACTTGAAGTAGTGTGGCAATTCCGCACATTAGAATATCAATTGATACTAAATAGGTAAGTCCTTCTCCCGAAAGTCCCAGAGCCCCTCCTACGATCAGAGGTACAATCACCGCACCAGCATACATAGCGAGAACATGCTGGATTCCAAGTGAAGCTATTTTCAACGGATTTTCTCTCATTGTATTGCCTCCTTAATTTCCTGAGTAAGGAACTTTACGTTTCCGTTCTCGAGAGAGCTGATTCTTGCTAGTGATTCTACTCTATAGCCCATTCTTTTCAGCTTATTTCCACCTTCCTGGAATGCCTTTTCGATGACAATACCGATTCCAGTGATACTTGCACCTGCTTCTTCTACTATTTTCGCCAGTCCGAGTGCAGCTTCCCCATTTGCTAGGAAATCGTCAATAATCAGCACATTATCTTCCTTTTGAAGGAAATCAGAGGAAACAGAAATTTCATTCGTTTCATTTTTTGTGAAGGAATGGACAGATGCACTAAGCAGATTTTCAGTCAATGTAAGAGACTTTCTCTTTCTCGCGAAGATGACTGGTACATTCATTTGAAGGCCTGCCATTACTGCCGGAGCAATGCCAGAAGACTCGATTGTAAGAATTTTAGTTATTTTGTTGTTGCCGAATCTATAGGCAAATTCTTTCCCTATCTTGAACATTAGCTCTGGGTCTATCTGATGGTTCAGAAAAGAATCGACTTTCAGTACGTTCGGTCCAAGTACCTTTCCTGAGTCAATGATTTTTTGCTCTAATTCTTTCATCCTTCACTTCTCCTTTATCTATAATAAAAGCCCGGGTGCAAGCGTCACTACAATAAAGAGTGAAGCAATGGCCCCGGGCGGGATGACGGAAAAACAGAAGTCTCAAAAGAAACTCCCCATTGTCCACTCATAGTCGGTTCATTTACGGCGACCGGTAGAGACTTGCAGGCCATATTCCTGCGATTATACGAGTGCAGCTATTAATTTTATCAATATTATAATGTTATTCTCGAAAAGTATCAACATCTTTTCTCAAATAAACCGAACATTTTTGAATGAAAACGAAAAATTATTCGGAATATTATCGGTGCTTTGAAGGAAAAGAAGGACCCTCTATTTCCACTCACCTAGATAAAATTTTTGTCCTTCAGGAGACTTTTGTCACTATCGTTCAATACTTCACAATTTTTATTTCACAAAATCTACAAATTTACTCTTCGGATAAAGTGACTTAAATCACCGTTATATCAACTTTCCACTATCAATATAGTGAATATAAAAACAATGAACAATTTGTGAATTAATGAAACGCTATGGAAGTTTATCGGCAATTTTGTATGATGAGATTGTAATTATTCATTTCGTCATTTTTACAAAAGGGGAGTTGAGAGAAATGCCACAGCCTGTCATTCGGAAAAATACAAAAGCGAAAACAGACGATTCATCATCACTTAAAGGAACATTGGTATCCGTATTTATGGTCGGTTTGTTCCTCATTGCTACATGGGTCGGCGTCTTCTATCTATTCATGGACCGTTTTTAAAGAAAGAACAATAAGGGGAGAAAATGTATGCATATTCATAAGTATGAGAAAATATGGCTTATTTTCGGATTGACAACATTGCTTGTCTTTCTATCCGTCCTAGGAGTCAGCGCTTTCTATCTTGGCAATCAGCCTCCAAGCTGCCTAGCTACAATCAATCCAGAAAAAGTGGATACGACGAAACCTTTCAACAAGCCAGGTTTAAAAAAGGTGGAAGGCAAAGATTGGGACTATGAATTGGTGTTTGTGGCATCTGCGTTCAATTATAACCCTGGAGAAATAGAGGTACCAAAAGGTGCTAAGGTAAAAGTGATCGCAACGACAAAGGACGTGATTCACGGATTTGAAGTAGCTGGCACAAACATTAATATGATGCTTGAGCCGGGCTTTATCAGCGAATTCGAAACAACATTCGATAAAGCTGGAGAGTTCCTGATCGTTTGTAATGAGTATTGCGGCGCCGGGCATCATATGATGACATCGAAAATCAAGGTGGTGGAAGCATGAAATCAAATGTCATGAAAATGGTGGATCGCCGTGACGGCAAACTGGCAATGGCCCACTTTTACGTTGCATTTATTGCCTTAGCAATCGGAGGCTTGGCTGGCCTATTGCAAACGCTTGTCAGGTCAGGAAAGTTCGTACTTCCTGCGGGTATTGGCTACTATCAAATATTAACAGTCCACGGTGTCGTTTTAGGGCTCGTACTAACAACCTTCTTCATCATGGGCTTCCAGCTTGCTGCTGTAAGCAAAACTGCTGGAACATTGACAAAAAGGCAAAGAACCATCGCTTGGATTGGTTTTTGGCTCATGACCATCGGAACATTGATGGCTGCAACAATGATTTTATTGAACAAAGCTTCTGTTCTTTATACCTTTTATGCACCACTGCAAGCGCATGCTCTATATTACATTGGTCTTACTCTTGTCATTGTCGGCAGCTGGTTTGATGGGGCTGCTATTGTCATAGCGTACATTGCTTGGAGAAAAGCCAATCCCGGGCAGCCGAGCCCGCTGTTGACTTTCATGTCGCTCGTTAATACATTGCTTTGGATTGTTGCTACTATTGGGGTAGCTGCTACTGTTCTCCTGCAACTTTTGCCTTGGTCGCTTGGGCTTGTCGACAGAGTCGATGTGTTGGTAAGCAGGACGCTATTTTGGTATTTTGGCCATCCACTAGTTTATTTCTGGCTTTTACCGGCATATATGGCCTGGTATGTCGTCATACCGAAAGTCATTGGTGGCAAAATATTCTCGGATTCCCTTGCAAGAATGTCATTTATTCTTTTCTTGCTTTTCTCCATACCTGTTGGATTCCATCATCAGTTGACAGAGCCAGGTATTGATCCAGCTTGGAAATTCCTGCAGGTAATCCTGACATTCCTTGTTGTGATCCCGTCATTGATGACAGCGTTCTCGCTATTTGCAACATTTGAATCTTACGGCCGTTCTAAAGGAGCAAAAGGATTATTTGGTTGGCTAAAAGTTCTACCATGGAATGATGCCCGTTTTACAGTACCATTTATCGGCATGCTTTCGTTTATTCCTGCCGGTGCTGGCGGGATGGTTAATGCATCCCATCAGCTTAATCAGGTTATCCATAACACCATTTGGGTAACAGGGCACTTCCATTTAACATTAGCAACTGCTGTTATTCTGACTTTCTTTGGAATTACGTACTGGCTTGTCCCTCACTTGACTGGCCGTACATTAACTAAGGCAATGAATAAACTAGCCATTATTCAGGCGGTTTTCTGGGCTACCGGCATGACCTTTATGTCCGGTGCCATGCATGCTGCTGGTTTGCTTGGGGCTCCTCGTCGCTCTTCATTCTCCGAGTATGGAGGTGCTGCGCAGGCTGCAGAATGGATTCCCTATCAAGTTGCACAAGCAATTGGCGGTTCCATTCTTTTCATAGGTATCATTCTGATGGTTTACATCTTTATCAACCTTGCTTTTTTCGCACCAAAAGGAGAAGAAGAGTTCCCTGTTGGGGAAGCAGCTGATGAAGCGGAGAAGACTCCGATGGTATTCGAAAATTGGAAGCTATGGTTAGGTATAACCGTTATTTTGATCCTCTTTGCCTACACAATTCCGTTCATTGACATGATTGAAAATGCGCCAATTGGTTCAAAAGGCTATAAGCTATGGTAACAGAGAGCCGGCTAGGTAATGAATGCATTTAAAGATAGTTCTCTTTAACTCTGCAAATAAGTCATTCTTCTTTCCGATATGGAAAAAAGAATGACTTTTTATTATATTTCTCCTTACACCCTTTTTCTCTCCCCCTATTGACTATTGCTGCACGCGAGCAAAATCAACGGGATCTTTAGCAGAATGATAAAAGGAATGCGACATCCATTTAATTTGCGGGGGTTTTTTTGTTGCTTTCCGGAACGACAATGGGATTGACATCACTCTTATCCCTATTGTTTCCATTATAATATTGAGGCACTTCTCCTTGAAGGAAAAGATCCCCTATTTTTACAGAATTGGATATTTCAACTTGCTTTTCCACCAGCGGTATTACAACATTCATTTGAACTGCCACCTTCACGTATATCTCCAGAAAAGTGTTGTTAATCCCTGTTTGCTTAATTCTCGTCTCTACATCGGAAACAACATTTCCAAGAATTTCAAACTTCACAGGGACTTTGGGACCCATATTCATAAACAGCGTATTATTCGTTGCCATACCAAGCGGAATATAATAAACAATCTTCTCTCCATTATTAGTATCATTCGTACCAATTTTTTCTTCAGGCAGCGTCTCTACTATCTTATCGAGATTATGCTGCACCCTTTTTGAAGCATCGTAAATAACCCTATTATATATTTTCGGATTAAAGCTGTAACCTATCGCACCATTATTCTTATGGATGATGATTAATTCGGTCATATCAATGTTACCGGCAATTTCTGTTGAAATAGCATCATTAATGGCAAGTGCCGCAAACTGTCTCGCTTTTGTTTCCGCAACGCTTATTAGGACTGGTTCGATGAATTTATTTATGAGCCAAAGGCTTTGAAACGTGCAAACAGTGAAGGTAATGAAAGTGATAATGAAGATTTGATTTAGGGTTAAAGGACCTTTTCTTCCTCTTCTTTTTCGTATTCGCATGCTGGTTTCCCCCTCTTACACTATAATATGTAAAAGGACCTTTAATAGAATCTTATGTACAAATTGACGTATGTTATGATGGAATATCCCTGCTTTGTCATGAATGCAATAGGAAAATAAAGAAATAAGAACACCGAGAATTTCGGTGTTCTTATTTCTTTATTTTGTTACTCTACCGGTGAAGTAGGAAGGACCTCAAGGACTCTCTCTCTTATCATTTCCGGCACTTCCTCATTCATCAGGATATCCACTCTTCCGCTATCTTCGCTTGTCCTAATCAAGCGGCCAATCCCCTGTCTCAGCCTTAAAAGCATGTAGGGCAAATCCACCTCGATGACAGGGTTATCACTCTCTTTTCTTCTCGCTTTAAATACCGGATCATTCGGAGGGAACGGCAGGGAAAAAATAATAACATTTTCCAATGCTGTACCTGGTACATCTAATCCCTCCCAAAGGTTCAAGGAAAACAGAACGGAGTCTTCTTCATTTTGAAATCTAGATACAAGCATGCTGATTTCCGCATCACCCTCGAACAGGAGTGGGAAAGACCAATCATGATTGGCAGCCTGCAGCTTCACCTGTTCCAGGTCTCTTCTATTAGAGAAAAGGACTAAGGTGCGTCCCCCCGTCTCCTTCAGCCGCTCAATTACATAATTAACTTTCCGGTTAAAGTTTTCTTCTGAAAATTGCAAAACTCTTATTGCCATCCTATTCTCATAATCAAAAGGAGATTGAACTGATAAAGATAGGTAGTCATCAATACCAAGACTTGAAGCAATGTAGTTAAAAGACTTGTTGTCAGACAGCGTAGCGGATGAAAACACAATCGGTTTCTTCTCAGAAAAAACTTCCTTACGAAGGATTTCATTGACCATTTTTGGCATAATGACCAATGTTTTTTCCTCGTCCATTCGTTCCAGCCAGTTAATACCATCCTTCCTTCTGACAAAGAGGGACAATGAGAAACTGATTTGATCAAGATGTTCCTCTACTATTTTTAAGCTGTATTCATTTAAAATGAACATTTCACTATCAAATACAAGTTCCTCTTGGATGGCATCAAGAAGAGACAGCAGTCTGCCAGCATAATTCATTAATTTGTCGGTTCTTTTTACTGTAATCTTCTCAGAGGAACCACTCTCCCAGCTATTTTTGTCCAACTCTTCAAAAAAGCCTTCATTTAGCAGGATCGCTTCTTCCATTAGTAAGAGTGTCCGCTCTCGGATATCATTTTCCATGATTCTCTCAAGGAGGCTAGTTAGCGTTCTTTCCGCAAACCGGTAAGTAAGTGCTTTTTGGCTCGCAAACTCCAATAAGTGTCCTTCATCAAATACAATGCATGAACTCTCTGGAAGGAAAGGTAATTGTCCTTCCCGCTTCCGGGATTCTTTTGTCCAGACGTGTTCCATGTAAAAATCATGCGAACAAACGATGAGATCAAGAGCATTACGATAATGTTCTCTCTGCAGAGTCATACCGCATCGATGGTATCGGCTGCATCCAAGGCAGTCCTGTAAAGGGTCCCAGCCAATTTTCTCCCATTGTTCATCAGTAAGGGAGGGATAGTCCTTCCGATCGCCATACTTTTTAAACTTTTGTAATACATTACCTTCTCCTAAAGCAAATGGAGGAAGTTGATCATATACATCATCATAATCTTCTGCATCGGCAGAAATCTGGGCATCTAATTTGTTCAAGCATAAATACTGCTCCCGCGATTTTGCAAGGCGGACATCAATTTCAAGATTCAATGCTTTTTCCAGTTTTTTGATGTCTCCCTCTTTCTTGACGAGCTGTTCAATTAACGTTTCATCGGCGCATGCTATTATAGCTGGTTTCCTCGTATACCTCGCGTAACAAATTGCATAGAGCAAGTATACAATTGTCTTGCCGGTACCAACACCAGCTTCGGCAAATATTGTTTTCTTATCCTTGAAGGCCTTTTCCAGTTGGAAGGCCATGAAAATTTGTTCATCCCTTATCTCAAAGCCTGCCTCAGGAAGGATATCGTAAAAAACATCCCCTATCCAGTCTCCAAGTTTTTGATGAAAATTCTCAGTACGTTCTATTTCAAATGGCAGGCTGCCAGACATATAATCCCTCCGTAAAATGGTAAAGCGCCTTAAAAGGCGCTAAAATCAGATAACTTTATAACCATTCTATTATAATAGACACCTGCCAATAACACCAATCATTTTATCGAACGATCTACCATTCGTTTTCCTATATTCTGATAGGGGAGGATAAACGATATGTTGTGGCTTTTCGCCATTCGTCTTCCGCCATTTCTAGTCTCCATGACACGGAAGGTTCCGTGCCGTTCTCTTCCGTCATTTCCTTCATTCTAACGATAGCTTTGTGGATTCTCGTATAATCTAATGCTGGTTCGAACATAAACTTCCTCCAATCAACCCTTTTAGATACAATCATATTAATGTTTGTTGCTCTTTATGATTATATTCATTCATGTCTAACTCCCCTTTTATCCTTCCCCTCCTCATCCATCAAAATACATAAAAAAAACAGGGCATCGAAATGATTACCCTGATAAAAATCCTTTACTATTCGGTTCTCGGCCGTTTTTTTCCCCAATACTGATAGTAATCAGTTTTAATAAAACCATTGAACAGCTTTCTTTTCTTTGTTGCAGGCTTGCCGAAGTGTGTTTCAAATTGCTCATCAGATGTCAGGATGTAATAGGACCATGTATCATGAACAGAAAATGCTTCTCCCATTTCTCGATACATCCTTTCAACACTTGGTTTGTCCCCGATCCTTTCCCCATATGGCGGGTTACCGACAAGAACGCCGTATTCTTTTCTAGGGCTGAAATCCTGCACTCTCATTTGTTTAAATGTGACTAGCTCACCCAGACCTGCCTCAAATGCGTTTCCTGCAGCAATTTCAATCATTCTGTGGTCAATATCTGATCCAGTGATATCCAAAGGCTGTTCATAATTCGCTAAGTCTTCAGCTTCAACTCGAGCTTCATCCCAAACCGCTTTTGGCATCCAAGCCCATGACTCTGAAACAAATTCTCGATTAAATCCTGGTGCAATATTTTGTCCAATAAGTGCTGCTTCGATAGGTATGGTACCCGAACCACAAAACGGGTCGGCGAAAGACCTATCCGGAGTCCAATTTGTCAGAAGGACTAATGCAGCTGCCAACGTTTCTTTCAAAGGGGCCTCTCCTTGGCCAACTCTGTATCCCCGCTTATGCAATCCGTTACCGCTTGTATCGATTGTCAATATGGCTTTGTCTTTTACAAGCGACACTTCTATTTTAAATAGAGAACCACTTTCTTCTAGCCAAGAATCTTTTTTATAATGTTTCTTCAATCGTTCTACAATCGCTTTTTTCACGATTGCTTGGCAATCAGGAACGCTGAACAATTTAGACTTCTGCGATTTCCCTGACACAGGGAATTCAGCGTCTACGGGGAGGTAATTTTCCCAAGGAATCGCTTTTGTCTTCTCGAATAATTCATCAAAGCTGTATGCTTTGAATTCCCCAGCTTTTATTTTAATACGATCCGCTGTTCTGAGCCATAGATTAGAACGAGCAATTGCTCGTTCATCTCCCTTGTATGTAACCTTCCCATTCTCTACTTCGCATTCGTATCCAAGCGCACGGACTTCCTTCGCAACAATCGCTTCTAGCCCCATAGCAGCAGTCGCAATCAATTCATATGATTTCATGTCTTCACCCTTTATATATATACTTTTTCCCCACATTATCATAACAGGTTTCCCCTTTCTTCTCCAAGGATACCCGTCTAAAATAAAAGAGCGCTCCACTTGGAAGCACCCTTTACGTCATTTGATTTAGTTGATTACGTCTTTTGTATATGCCAATAACGTTCTGTAAGCCATGTTTTGTTCCCCGTGCTCCATGCGACTAATCGTCTCGCACAAGGGTGGTAACCATCTATCTACAGGCTCCTTAGCCTGTCCTTCTCTTTGTTCATTTCCTCTGAGAAAGCGCCCCTACCATTATTTGGGTTTCTCGCTCGTGGGGTTTACCTCGTTCCACTCTCACCATTTCTGGAGAGACTTCGTCACTGTGGCACTTTTATAGGTATTCATGCCATATCTTTTCCGACTTAGGCATTTTCCCAGCCGTCAGCCGGGAAGATCCCGGCTGCCCTGGCTTATGAATTGGCCAGGCACGAACACTACAGGCATCTCAGCCTGTGCGAGCATGGACTTTCCTCTGCAGCATGCTGCAGCGGTTACCCGAACGCTATTAACAACTACAAACTTATTATATGTAATCGTGAATAAAATAGCAATGGGGTTGTACTTGAAAATATGGATAATTTTAGTTATTCATACAGTTTGTTTCCAAATACATGTTTCTCCAGATTAGACAGACGCTTAAGAATATCAAAGTTTGTCGTTCCAGCCGCCTGAGTAGCAGGTCTGCGGGATGTTTCTTCCAGCTGTTTTTTCAACCTTATATTCTCCTGTTGCAGTTCCTCCATTTCGTGTTGGAATGCTTCATAATCCTTAATGATATCATCAAGGAACTTATCAACGTCCTCTGGTTTGTAACCACGCATGGCAGTCTTGAATTCTTTTTCAAGGATTTCTTTCGCACTTAATTTCATTTTATTGGATATCATTTCTCTCACCTCGATATTCCCAATCATCAAATTATATTCTTTCAAAAACATTCCCTTTTGTCAATTTTTCTTTATACAAAATGCTAATAATCACTATTATTTATTGCTTCTTCCTCAACAAGCTGCTGAAGATCGTAGAAACCAATCAACCTGATATCATATTTTGTATTCTCTTGATGTTTTTTTGCTGCCTCATAAAGATACTTCGGAGTTCCTTCTTTCTCCATATCATAAAGAAGAATGAGCGCGTCCGTTTTCTTTACTATAAACTCATTCGCAGCTTTTAGTTGCCATGGCTTTTCATATGGCTTTCTCGTAACAGAGTCTACATGATCCGAACAGTAGAGTATCGACTCATACCACTCCTTATTCTTATCGCTCCATTTCTCCTCTTGATTTAGAAAAGGAGTGATGATTGACAGCTTTAGTTCTGGGTACAAATTCTGAAGCTCAAATACGGCTTCCGCTGCCCACAATTCAACACCGGGCTGCCCACTTATAACAACCCATTGAAGCCCCTCTTCAATAAGCGACTCTATCTGTTTATACAATGCTGCCTTTATATAGCGCGATGCTGGGTCATCAGGCTTATAAATTCCCAACTCGTACGCTTTGTATCCAGATACAGCGGCAACCTTAACCATATCGTGCTCCTCTCCAACCTCATAGTGAATGTATTCACGCATAACTTGAATTATGAACGATACTTCTAAAGGAATTTTAGCAATAAGTAAAAAACAAGGGCTTAGCGAAAGCCCTTGCAAGAAACTAAAACATCAGAATCCCTTGAAGCCCGGACGCGGACCCATACCCATTGGACCTGACATAGCTCCACCAACAGGACCTGACATTGGCCCACCATAAGGGCCAGCCATTGGAGAAACTTGACTTGGAGAAACCGGACCGGACCCACCATAAAAATGCTGGTGGCTAACTTCATTGACTGCCGATTGTGTATGCGGGAAATAATGAACATGGTTGAATTTTTCATGATGCACATTGGTGGTATGGGCCGGATGGATATGCGGCACCATATTTTCAGAGTAACTATTATTTACGCAGCACTTCGTAGGATGAACAATAGCAGGCAAAATATTTGGTCTACAAAACATCATTTAAAACTCCTTCCTCTCGGGTAATATTTTTTTACATTAACAGCGTATGACCCAGAGAAGACACTTGTTTTAATGAAAACACCTATTTTTCATCAAAATAAGATGAATTTCAGCCCATTTTTTCTATAAGAAGGTATAAAAGTTGTCCTTCAAGCCAGTGAAAAGAATCATCGTCAAACATAGTACGACAAAAAACAAAACCAAAACTGCCTTGTGCATGTATCCCGCCCCATAATATTAATTTTCGATGTTACATTTCTATATTTTACATAGCATTCTTATAACGTACAACAACGAACCGCTTCTTTTTTAAGGGTAAATGTGAATACTTTGTTACATTTTAATTGTTATAGAATGTTGGTAACAATCAGTTTTAGTCGATTCTTGCGCTTGCCCGGGAAATCTTTTTGTTTAATCTTTCTATTCTTTTTCCACAATCTATTAGGATTCTGTCTTTTTTAGGGGAGGAGGGAAATAACTCTACATTACGCCGCGCCTTGTCAGCATACCATAAAGCACTTTCTGGATCTTTTCGGTGGTGTTCCATGTATTTAGCGAGTTCAACGGAAGCCTCTACTACTATTCTTCCAATCGACGCATCGTTTTCCGCAATATCCTTCCATAGTACAACAGCTCTCTCCCAATCCCGTTCCCGTTTGCATTCAAAGGCGAGTGCATGTTTCGCTGCATAAGACTCAGGTACTTCATGCAAAGCAAGAGTTGAAAATGTATCTTTTGCTTTGTCAATGTTTCCAAGACTAGAAAACCAACGGCCAACCTCAAAACTTTCCCTTTCACTTCTCTCGGGATCTAATCCTAGCAACTGTTTTGATAGATGAATATATAGTGTAATTAAGGAAAGAATATCTTGTTCATTATGTTTCAGCACTCCAAATATACCTTCCGGATCCTTCCGTTCGAGGTAGTCAAAATAAATAATTGGAGCTAAATATCCCGGGACATCTTGAGTCCGCTGCAATCCCAGTATATCTTTTTCAACTGCTGCCAGCTTTACCCTTTCAAGCTTATGCTTCCACATCCTCCTAGAAGCATGGTAAAGATCAAAGTGACCAAATGAAGGCAACTTGGGCACATGATCCCTTATGAGAGTATGCCTGGTCTTAACTTGAGGCCAATCAAAGGACTTCCCATTGTAGGTCACAAGCGTCCTATAATCAACAGAGGTGAGAAAACTTTGATAAAGAGCTATTTCTGCTCCAGGGTGGGGAAGAAAATGTTGCTTTAAAATTACCTTGCTATCAGTAACACTCGCATGGCCAAGAAGAAATATTGTATTCCCGGCGCCTCCACCTAAACCGGTTGTTTCAGTATCAAAAAAGAACAGCTCCTCCGCTTTATGTCCTATTGCAGATAATGGATGATTAAGCTCTGGATTATTATTCCATATATTGACTATGTTAATCAATTCAGCAAAGCTATACTTTCCATGACGATACATAATTGGGTATTCCACTTTCCTTACAAGACAGTAGCTATCATCAAAATAAAAAGGTTCGACATTTTCCACTGTCCATTTTTCGAAGAAAGGAATATCCCCGCTCTTATCGATTTGGTCAGGTATTCCCTGTTTATCAGCCTTTCTTCCCGTCGATAAGTGTGGTTTTAGTCGGTTCAATTTGCTTTTTATTGACAAGGCTTTCCCCCTCTCTCTGTTTGATGGCTCAGCAAGCTAAGTAAATGTACTGCATCCGCTTTTGCAGTACTTAATGACGTTTCCGTTCCAATACAGGAAGGGCAACCTGACGCACACGGACAGCTTTCTACAATCTGTCGTGCTTCAGCAAGAACATTTTCAAGGTTTTCGTAAATCTTTTCACTTAGTCCTATTCCACCAGGATAACGATCATAGAAAAATATTGTGGGCTTTTCGTTATGATCCGCCTTCACCTGCGGTACAACATGTACATCAGCTGGATCACACATGACAAAAACGGGTATAATATGCCGCAATGCCTCCGCCGTCCCGACAAGTCCTTCTTCCACTCGCTGTTGAGATAATTGGGTCCAAGAATGCCCTGGAGAAATCCATGCAGCATTTGTGTGTAGTTCTTCCTCTGGAAGATATATAGGACCAGATCCGATGTTTTCATGGGTCTCAAATTTGATTTTCTTGAAAATGGTAGCCATCGCTCTTACACTCACATCGCCATAGCCTGCTTCCGCCACATTTATCCTTCTCTCTTTATCCATTTCCAGAACGGATAAGCTAACAGCAAGATTCGCATCCGTATAATAGTCAACATCTACTTCTCTGACAAATGCCTTTTTTTCTTCCCAGTCAAGCTTCTCTACCTGATATTGTGTTCCTTGGTGCAGATATATTGCTTCCTCATGCAAAAGCGTCATTGCTGAAAAAGTATCCATTTCACCGATTACCTTGACATTAGCGATATCCGAGGTATCAATAATCACTACATTTTCCTGTGAAGCAGAACGGAGGCTTATATTGGTTGCTGGAAAGGCATCGTTCATCCAGTACCATTTTTCCCCTTGGCGGTGAAGGATTTTTTCCTCCTCCAAGTATTCCAGCATGTCCTCTGTCTCTGCCCCTCCAAATTTTTCACCTTTTTGGAACGGAAGTTCGTAGGCAGCACATTTAAGATGATCCACCATAATTATAAGGTTATCCGGATTTATCCTCGCAGTTTCTGGTGAATTATTAAAAAAGTAATCAGGGTGCTGAATAATATACTGATCCAAAGGATTTGAACTAGCTACCATGATAACAAGGGATTCTCCTTGACGCCTTCCTGCTCGACCTGCTTGTTGCCAAGCGCTTGCAATCGTTCCAGGGTAGCCATTCATGATGCATACTTGAAGCCTTCCAATATCTACGCCAAGTTCAAGCGCATTTGTACTAACAACTCCGTAAATCTCACCAGAACGAAGCCCTCGTTCAATCTCTCGCCGTTCGATCGGCAAGTATCCACCTCTATAGCCTCGTATCGCTTTCGGTCCAAGCTTATGCTTCACTAATTCCTGCAGATACGTTAGAAGAATTTCGACCCTGACACGGCTTCTTGCAAAAACAATTGTTTGAATACGGTTTTTCAGCAAGAGGCCAGCAATCGCCCTTGACTCAAGTGCAGCACTTTTCCTTATGTTCAACGGCTTATTTACAATAGGAGGATTATAAAATACAAAGTGCTTTTTACCTGTTGGTGCACCATTGTTATCGACCAGCAACATTTTTTTCCCCGTAAGTTTCTCTCCTAGTTCAACCGGATTGGCAATGGTGGCACTAGTAGCAATGAAGACAGGGTCGCTCCCATAATAATGGCAAATCCTTCGGAGACGCCGAATTACATTTGCTGTATGACTGCCAAAAACACCGCGATATATATGGAGTTCATCTATAATGATATAACGCAGATTTTCAAAAAGGGATACCCATTTTGTATGATGAGGGAGGATTGCTGAATGGAGCATATCCGGATTCGTGATGACAATATGACCTGCCTTCCGTACCTTTTGTCGTATATTAGCTGGTGTATCGCCATCGTAAGTATAGCTGTTAATGTTTAAGCCCGCTTCCTCAATCAGTTCATTGATTTCGCTCTTTTGATCCTGAGCCAGCGCTTTTGTTGGAAATAAATATAGTGCTCTTGCATTAGGTTCTTCCATAATACCCTGAAGAACAGGAAGGTTATAACAAAGTGTCTTTCCAGAAGCAGTTGGGGTAACCGCAACGAAATCGTGTTTTTTTCGTGCATATTCATACGCTGTCTCCTGATGGGTATAGAGCTCTTTTATTCCTCTCCGTTCCAAAGCCCTTTCCAGGGATGTGTGAATATCAGGTAGTGGAACCGTGACAGCAGGCTTTTCATCAATTGTATGCCAATGGACAATATTATCCTTAAGGTTATCGTCTGTTTTTAGCTCCTCCATTAATTCCTGCAAGTTTTTACGGACTTTCATTTTAATCACCTCAATGCTATCATTTTACCGAATATACGTTCCTTTACCAAGAGTTTCGCATATGATGCATGGAATCTTTTAAATCGGGACAGCGACTTCTCTATTTGCTACAATGAACTTATTCTAATATTAGGGCTGGGATGATTTGTGGACAAGTGTAAAATAGAAGAATTGCTTTCAGGATTCAGCTTGTTCAAAGATATGGATTCTGGAGAATGGAACAGGATGGCAGAAATTTCTTTAGAGAGGGATTGGAGGAAAGGGAGTATCATTTTTCATCAAGATGATCCCTTAACAAATGTTTATTTTATCGCAAAAGGGATGGTGAAAATTTTTAAGAATGATGTAAATGGCAAGGAACAAGTTGTTGCAATTTTAAAAGAGGGAGATATGTTCCCTCATGTGGGTTTTTTCAGAAAAGGCGGATATCCAGCCTATGCCGAGGCGTTAAAAGATAGTACGCTTATTGTTGTCCCCGTTTCCGGTTTTGAGAAAGTGCTGATAGAGAATCCGGAATTATCTATTAAAGTGTTCCGAGTACTTGGTGAAAAAATTGCAGATCTTCAGGATCGACTTGAAGCACAAATATTAAATAACTCTTATGAACAAATAATCAAGTTGCTACTCCGCCTCTCAAAAACACATGGAGATGTGCTACAAGATGGCTTAGTAAGGGTGAAAATGGTATTCACTAACAAGGATTTAGCCAATATGATTGGTTCAACGAGAGAAACAGTTAGCAGAACACTCACAAGGTTAAGGCGCACAGGTTTGTTGAAAACTGACGCGAAAGGAAATCTCCTTTTCCATCCTGAGGAGCTGCTTGATGAACTTATCTAGTAGAGTCTAGTCTTTGCTCAATAGAAAAATAACATCTGGGAAAAACACACTCTGTTTTCATCCCCTACTCTAAACGTTATTTCTTGTTGAAAATTTAAAAAGGGCGTCAAAAGTTTAGCGACGCCCTAATGCTCTATTGATTCAGCATATTTTCCATATCTTCTTTTGCTGTCGTAATTAATTTCAATCCAAAATTATCCTGCAGGACACTTAACACTCCGCTTGATATAAATTCTGGAGGCTTAGGACCAATTCTAATATCCTTGATCCCAAGACTGAACAGGCCGAGAAGGATTGCCACCGCCTTTTGTTCAAACCAAGAAAGGACAATGCTCACAGGAAGCTCATTGACAGGAACTTCAAAGGCATCAGCAAGGGCTAGAGCAATTTTGACTGTTGATACAGAGTTGTTGCATTGACCTAGATCAATGTATCTCGGAATCTGAGTCCCCGGTACAACACCATATTCAATATCATTAAATCTAAACTTCCCGCAGGAGGTAGTCAAAATAACCGTATCCTTGGGCAGCGAAGTCGCCAATTCGCGGTAATATTCTCCCCCCTTACCGGGTGCATCACAACCGGCGATGACAAAGAATCGCTTGATTTTACCTTCTTTGACTGCTGCAATTACTTCCGGTGCAAGCCCTATGACTGTTTCATGGTGAAACCCTGTTAAGAGAGTTTCATCGGACTTTATCTCTGCTTCTGGAAGTTCGAGAGCTTTGTTGATCAGTGGAGAGAAGTCATCGTCTGTTATCTTTTGGACATTTTCAAGACCTGCCACTTCGTAAGAAAACATCCTGTCAGCGTAACCACCTTTTATTGGCATTACACAATTTGTTGTAGCGAGAATAGCCCCGGGAAACTTTTCAAAGAGCCGTCGTTGGTCATACCACGCTTTCCCCACATTTCCTTTTAAGTGAGGATATTTTTTCAGTGCTGGATACCCATGTGCTGGAAGCATTTCGGAATGGGTATATACATTAATTCCCGTCCCTTCCGTCTGCTTTAATAGCGCTTCAAGCGCAAATAGGTTGTGCCCAGTAACAACAATACATTTTCCTTCTACTTCATTTTGTGAAACCCTGACAGGCTGTGGAATGCCAAGTCGGGAAGTATGAGCTTCATCTAGCATCTCCATTACTTTTACTGCCGATGTTCCAACCTTCATCAGCATCTCGATATGTTCCTCAACATTGAAATTTGAATTAGTGAGCGTCATATATAAAGCTTCATGAGTAATTTTGTCTACATATGCATCCGTGAAGCCAAGCTGGTTGGCGTGTGTCCGGTAAGCCGCTATCCCTTTTAAAGCAAAAATCATGGTATCCTGCATGCTAGCAATCGTTTCATCTTTGCCACAAACACCGATTACCTTGCATCCTCCTGTAGGTGTTTGTTCACACTGGTAACAAAACATCTTCATCCCCCTCAAATGGTTACTAACATTTCTGATATAAGCTTAACTTTAGATGCTATTCATTATTGTGATACACATCACACCCTTGACATTGTTCACATAATGTTCATATCATCTTGATTTAACTACGAACAGAACCGGAAAGAAATTCACTGCATAAAATATAAGGATTAATGTAGGAGGAGGATTATTAATGGAGGATAAGTTCCATAATAGTAAAAAAAGGGAGACAAAACTGCTTGATTCTGTATTTGGCAGTATGAGTAACCTTCTAAACGAAAAACAGCTGAGAGGTTTTCTGCAAACGATGGACGATTTTTTTCAGAAGCCAATAGGGCAGCAATTTCCCTTTCACAGCTATGTAGAAGAAACAGAAGACGGTTATAAAGTTTCTGTAGAACTACCAGGAATCAGGAAACAGCAAATCAAAATGGAAGTTTTCAGTTCCCGGTTATCTATCCATGTGCATGACTTAAAGTCAGAACGCTTGAGTAATAGTAAGCATAATGTCTATTACCGGAAGGATTCCCTAAAAAACACAAGCAAGACTGTCACCTTTTCAGAGCCGGTGGATCGGGCAGGTACCACCGCGCAGTTCCGCAATGGCCTTCTCGAAATAAATGTACCAAAGCAAAAAGGAAAATCTATTATAATTCATAATGACAACAAGCAGGCGTGAGCCTGCTCGTTCTATGCTTTCAGAATCCCTCCTAGTCCTTTCACCAATGAAGATACCTGGTTTACTGCAGACATCATCTGCCCAGCAGTATCCATCATCTTGTTAAAATCAAGAGTGCCCTCAGCAGTTTTAAACGAATTCATAATCGATTGCATCCCTGTAGGCGGTTTTAATGCAAACGCTTGGGCAGGATAGGGGTTCATCGGTTGAAGAGGATGGATTTGACCATAAGGAGAAAATTCTCCTTGTTGCAATGGATTTTCAAATAATAATTTTGCGTAATCCTGGTCGTTTTTCCATCCTTTTGGTGATATTGCACCCCCACCTTGGTATTGCATGTGTGGTGCATAGTAAGGATTTATTCCCATGGAGTAATATTGCCCCGGCAATCCGTGCACATTTCCGTTATAAGGCCATCTTGTTACTACCGGTTTTTGCATCCCTAACACTATGATCTCCTCCCCCAACAGTGCCTTCATCATGCATTTTATGTAGCAAGTGCCTATAAGGTGCCTTCCATAATGGTACGATAAAAAAATTACAGGGAAAGTATAATTTTTCACTTAACAGCAAAAGCACCCAGTAAAATTCAGGGTGCTTTTATCCGTGATATCATTTGTTTTCCTTTGCTTTCGTTAATGCCAGTATATAATCGAGGACATGATAAACAGATTGGATGCGATCCACGAACCTTTTTTTCCCTGTTTCAGGGTAAAAAGCCTGAACGGATATGATTTCTAAATTCTCCAATGTCGCCTCTATTTGTTTCATATGAAGGTATTTGGGCTTGTTTTTTCCTATCCACTCCACCGCGAAGCCTTGCCATTGATTAGAACACTCTTTCACCTCATCAGCAAAAGGTTTTACCTCATTGTAAAAATCGCCCTGCTGCCCTTCCTCCCTTGCACGTTCGTATTGCTTTGCCGCTGTTTCTACATGTTTCCTGAGAGTGAACGTCAGGCTGATAAAAAGGTCTTCCTTGTCCATTGCCGCCTCCTACTTTAGCCATCTTCAATTTAATGTCATTATCTCCTATTGTAGGATAGCACCTATCTTGCATCAAGGAAGAAGACTTTCCATACAGAGGGATGCGGATTTGTTTCCAATCATGAAGTGTGCTTCTCCGTCTGATGCAATCATTTTTTCAAGCTTACTCATTCGTCTTCCAAAATCTTCTATACTCTGTTTGTGTTTATTCATCATACATTGCCTTTCCTTCTCCGCAGCAGAGATGAGAACTTCCTCCATTTCGTTCAATAGCCCGTTCAGTGCTTCCAACTCCGACATAACCTCCACAATATCCACTCTACCTTTATTCATCTGTAACAAGCCCCTCCTTCTCAATAGTCTCCGTACCTCTGTTTATTATTGCTAAATCAAGTATTCTTTCTTCAATCCAAAGTTCCTTCACACCTGACAAAACTAGAAGCCTTTCGCCAAAGAAAGTGGAATTTTTTTTAGCTCAACGATCTTCGACAAACAATTGCTGCATGAAAACAATGGAAGTGAAACAGACTAAGCGGAGGAGGTGTGAACTCATGAAAAAGGATAATAAGAAAGACTCCCGAGATACCAGTTCGAAAGCAGAAGAACGAAAGACTGGTTACGGTGATAAAAAGCTTGAAGGTCCTAACCGGCCGGCAGAGTGACAGCTGCTTGAAAAGTAAAGGAAGTTTAGTTAAACTTCCAGAGACCGCAGACAGACTCGATTTTCGTCGAGTTTGCCTGCGGTTTTTTCCTTTAGGTGGGTCTGTTGATTTCCGACCAAACAAATACATTCTTCTATAAACGAACGCCTGTAACTTCTCCGAGAAGAACCAATGTATGTAGACTGCGACGTTTTTCCATAAACCACTTTGTAAGCTTTATAGGATGAATTTGTTTCGACTCCCTTTTCAGCCAATACTTCTTCAGTTTTCTAGTTCCATACCAATCCTGCTGGCTTTCTAGGCTATGGGAGATAACAGGGTAAGCAGCTCTAAGGAAGGGAGTATCCCTTTTATTAGGATGCAGCATAAATCTTTCATAATCGTGTCTGGACCCAGTGTGTGGAACGGATATAGCAAAATCAATAAAGCTTCTATATAAAGAAGGTTCAAAAAGAATAGCTGCTAGCCTCTTTCCAAGGTCTATCCGCATGCCAAGAGAACGAAAACCTGCTACGCTAGCGCCGTATAAATCTCCCTGCTTATTCGGTAATAGTACAGCACTATAGTGAAAGTGATCCTGGAATAGGAACATCATCGATCCGAATACTTTCCGCTTATAGGAATGATGATGCATGACAGGTGTATGGATAACATTTTGTTCATTTATTATGAGGGCATTCAACAGCCTTTTTTTGTCTTGCACTTGCCAAAACAAACTCCATTCTTCTTGCATGAATTTAGAAACACCAAAATATTTTAAAAGGTGAAACATCGGCTGCTTTATTGTCGTACAATATTTATAAAGCAATAGCTGGGGATAAGCATCTTTGAAAATCAGCCAATTTGCCCGTTCATAAGTATAAAAGAGCATTCGCCTACTCTCCGCTCTAAGCAGCCTTGGAAACCATTCGCCTTCGAGGTCGCACATATTGTAGCCGCCATTCCTTGAAACCATGCTCGCTAAGAAAGCCCATGAAATTTCGGGATTGTCTAAATAATAAATCAAATATGCCTCTGTACGTGAAATATTATCATCATTAAACTTTGATGTTTTAAGCAGTATTTCCTGAATGAGCGCTCTTTCCGAGAGTGACAGATTATAATCCATTAGCACTGTTTTACCACCCTTTACTCCAAAAAATTCATTTTTGTTGTTATATTGCTATAAAACGGGAACAAATATTCACCCAAACACCGGTCTGTTTTGGTATGATAGGTAGTAGTTTGCAAGGAGGCTCATTATGGTATTCCACTATCCGAACGGGAAAAAGTTTGTTCCCGCCAAAGAGAAGAAAGCTGCTGCTTCCGGTGCCGGTGATCACAGGAAAGAAAAAAAGCTTATTTATAGCAACAGGGGTATGTCATTGGAGGAGGATCTTAATGAAACAAATGCATACTATCTTGAAAGCGGCATTGCCGTCATTCATAAAAAACCCACTCCTGTTCAAATTGTGAATGTAGACTATCCAAGAAGGAGTGCTGCAGTTATCAAAGAGGCTTATTTCAAGCAGGCGTCTACAACCGACTATAACGGGGTATATAAAGGCAGGTATATTGACTTTGAGGCAAAAGAAACAAAATTTACTGCTTCCTTCCCGCTTAAGAATTTTCACGACCACCAAATCAGGCATATGGAAGCAGTTCTAACACAAGAAGGCATTTGTTTTATCATCCTCAGTTTTACCACTATAAACGAGGTTTATCTTCTTGAAGCCTGCCATCTGTTAGACTATTGGGAAAGGATGAAATTAGGAGGAAGGAAATCAATCAAAAAAGAGGAAATCGAAAGGGATGGACATAGAATAAAATTTGGCTTCCGACCGAGAATTGACTATATTAAAGTAATAGATTATCTTTATAAACTTAGTTAGATTTTTTTGCTCCAGAAAGGAATGAGCTGATATGACAGAAAAATACCAGACTAGAGAGGAGCGCAGGAAACAGCTTGCAAAAGGCAATGGAACCAAAGAAACGAAAAATAAGGGAAAGAATAGAAATTCAAGAATCACATTTAAAAAGGTGATGTTTTCCCTACTGATTTTGGTCATTGTCGGCATGCTGACGGGTGTCGCCGCATTTGCGCTCATGGTGAAAGATACTCCTAAACTGGACGAATCCTTACTGAAGGATCCAATCTCTTCAAAAATTTACGATAAAGACAAAAACTTAATCACAGAGGTAGGTTCTGAAAATCGGGATTATGTTGAGTATAAAGATATACCAAAAGTTGTAGAAGAAGCTGTCCTGGCAACAGAGGATGTCCGTTTCTATAAGCACCATGGCATTGACCCGATTCGTCTAGGCGGTGCAGTTGTTGCAAACTTTACGAATGGCTTTGGCTCAGAAGGTGCCAGTACCATTACGCAGCAGGTTGTGAAAAACTATTTCCTTGGCTTCGAAAAAACCCTTAGCCGAAAAGCACAGGAAGCATGGCTTGCAATTCAACTGGAAAGAAAATATTCCAAAGAACAAATTTTTGAAATGTATGTCAATAAAATTTATATGTCAGAAAACAGCCATGGCATTGCAACTGCTTCTAAAATTTACTTTGGGAAGGATTTAAAGGACCTTAAGCTGCACGAAGTAGCATTGCTCGCTGGCATGCCACAGAGTCCAAATAATTATAATCCGTTTACAAATCCAGACAGGGCAGAAAAACGGCGGAATGTTGTCCTCTCGCTCATGCACCAGCACGGTTTTATTTCGAAAGCGAAAATGGATGAAGCAAAAGCAATTCCGGTAGCTACTTCCCTAGTAAAGGAAGAGGACCGTAAACACCGCGATGAAAAACCTTATGATGCCTTTATCGACACTGTCATTGATGAAGTCGATAAACAAGGGGATTTTGACATCTTCTCAGATGGATTAGAAGTATATACAACACTTGACACCGCTGCACAGACCCATGTGGAAACCATCCTGAATACAGAAGAGGCTGTTAATTACCCTAATGACAAAATGCAGGCTGGAATTGTGCTCCTCGATACGGAAACAGGAGAAATCAGGGCAGTCGGCGGCGGACGGCAGAAGGAAAAAGTCCAGCGTGGATTTAACTTTGCAACAGACTTAAAACGCCAGGCCGGATCCACCATTAAGCCTATCCTAGACTACGGTCCAGCTATCGAACACCTCCATTGGGGAACGTACCATGCCCTTGAGGATAAGCCTTATCAATATTCCAATGGACAGCCGATAAGAAACTGGAACAACTCCTATGAGGGAGTCATGTCGATGAGAGTGGCGCTTGCCAAATCGCGAAATATCCCAGCATTGCAAGCATTCCAAGCAGTAGGTAAAGAAAAGGCGAGAGACTTTGCCGTTGGCCTTGGGTTAGATCTCCCTGACCCGATTTACGAGTCTTCTTCGATAGGCTCTGATGAAGTTTCTCCAATGTCGATGGCAGGGGCATACGCTGCTTTTGGAAACAATGGGTTCTATACTAAGCCTCATGCTGTAAAGAAAATTGTTCTCCGCGACAAAACAGAGATTGATGTTGCGCCGGAAACAGAAGTTGCTATGAATGACTATACAGCCTTTATGATTACCGACATGCTGAAGAGTGTTGTGAAAGAACCGTACGGCACTGCTAGTGCAAATGCCAACATTCCAAATCTTCATGTTGCCGGCAAAACCGGAACGACAAACTATACGGATGATGAAAAGTTGAAATACGGAATACCTGAAGGTGCAGTCCCAGACTCTTGGTTCGTGGGATATACGACAAGATACACAGCAGCCGTATGGACAGGATACGAAAAACGAAAAAACTATCTTCCTTCTAACGGCTATGACCAAAAGATTTCTCAAATCTTATTCAAGAATCTGATGAGCAATGTTTCTACAAATGTTGATACACCGGATTTCACGATGCCAAATAGCGTTGTAAAAGTAGCAGTGGAAAAAGGTACGATGCCTGCAAAACTTGCAAGCAAATATACACCAAGCGATCAGATTAGCACTGAATATGCGGTGAAGGGAAATCTTCCAAAAGAAGTTTCCAAGAAATACGACAAGCTTGAAGGACCAACAAATGCTAGTGCAAGCTATGATGAAAAAAAGAATGAAATTAACCTGTCATGGGATTACAAAGAAAAAGACGGTGTCAAGTTCGAAGTAACGGCATCGCTGGATGAAGGCCCAGATCAAGCGTTGACCACTACATCAGATACAAAATTGAAAGTTTCTTCGCCTGTTCCTGGCGGTATTTATTCATTCAAGATAACCGCTATCCGGGAAGACCAAAGGAGCGCGCCTGCAACCGCCACTATCCAAATACCAGAACCGGAAGAGCCTGAATCAGAAGAGCCTGATAAAGAACATCCAGGACAGAATGAAGGACAAACTCCTAGACAAGGGGATGAAGGTACCGGTCATGGAGAAAATGGTAATGGCGGCGGACAAAAGGATGATAACGGCCAGGGAGAAGACGGTAATAACCAGAACGACGGTGATGATAACCAAAATGGAGGCGGGACAGGACAGGAGCCCGCGACCCCTCCTGCCACGAATGGTGGCGGGACAACAACTAGAAACAACGAAAATGATGAATAGATAATCAAAAAAGCCACAGCAGGATTTTACTAGCTGTGGCTTTTACTTTTGTTTGTTTTTCAGTTGAATGGCTGCATACTGCTTTTCCTGTTCCCTCATCATTTCCTCTAACTGCACGAAGGAGGCATACAAGGCTGGTCTGGAAAGAATAAAGCTAATTCTTTCCCTGACATTCACAGGCTTTCCTTCAAGCCTATCCATGCGCTCCAAAGGAAATTCAACAGGTTGACCATTAGACCAGTATAAATACTCAAGGAAAAAAGCAGCAGCCTTTTGCATTTCTTTAGTTGTCTCTTTCTGTCTTCTTTCAGCAAAAAGCAATTTCAATGATTTTATTAGTGTCTTCCATTCCTGCAGCAATAAGGCAAGACTTTCCTCTCTATTTTCCCAGGGCCTGAAGCTTATAAGGTTTGCGAAAAAGGCGGCCTCATGGATGAATGGAATACTGGGATAATAGCCTTCAGAATATTCCTCTTTCCACTCTATATCTCCCTCTGGAAAAAATATAGGTGAAGAAAGCTCCAAAACAGTAATTCTCCTTGATGCCATCACTTTTCCTCCTTGCCTTTCATCCGTTTCTTCCCTTCACGACAGAGCGTGAGGAGGGGACACGTTGGACATTGTGGATTTTGAGCTTTGCAGTGGTAGCGACCAAAAAAAATCATTCTGTGATGGGTCACAGACCACTCTTGTTCTGGAACTTTCCTCATCAACGTTCTTTCGACTTCGAGGACAGAATCCTTCCACCGGCATATACCTAGCCGTTTGCTTACTCTTTCTACATGTGTATCAACCGCGATTGCTGGAACGCCGAAAGCTACGGAGACAACAACATTAGCTGTTTTTCTACCGACTCCAGGAAGCCTTGTAAGCTCGTCCCTGTCTGAAGGAACCTTTCCTCCATATTCATCAATCAGCATCCGGCAAAGCTTTTGAATATTATTCGCTTTATTCCTAAACAATCCAATTGAACGAATATCTCCCTGTAATTCTTCAAGCTTAACACTTAAATAATCCTCTGGAGTTTTATATTTTTGAAAGAGCCTTTTAGTCACTTTATTGACAAGTGCATCTGTGCATTGAGCGGATAGCGCTACAGCAATGACAAGCTCAAAAGGATTAGAATGAATCAATTCACAATGAGCGTCAGGAAACATCCTTCCCATTTCATCAAGGCAGTAGCGTATATGACTTTTATTTAACATTGAATCACCCTTAAAATCTTATTGTAGCTTTTCCGGGAAAACAGCGTAAAAAAACGAGAGATATCACTCTCGCGCTCCTATTGTTCGAGCCAATTATAAAATGGCACAGGCCTTGATTGGACCTTTGCCTCTTCCTGCAGCGGCCTTTGATTGTGACTTTGATGTTGTCTGAATTTCCTGCTTTGCTTTCTTGCCTGTTCAATCGTTTTTATTCCATTTTTCTTCCATTCAAAAAGAATCCTGTCAATATAGCGGAAGTTAAGCTTTCCAGAGATCACCGCTTCCCTCAGCGCGTATTTAATAATGATAGGATCATGCTGATCATCATCCATCCACATCCCAAGCGTCTCACATTCAAACGGAGAAAGCGGCCTTCCAAATTCTTTTTCAAAACAAGTGTAGACATCACTTTCCTCGCTCTGCTTTTGTCTGGCCTGCTCTTTCTTCCTAGAACCTAAGAAACGTTCGACAAGCTTTTCCTGCAATGGTTGAAGTGAATAACGTTCAAAGCGAATCCCTTCCTGCGAATAGCCCTCAATAATTTCGATAAAGCCCTTTTGAATAAGTGATCTTAAAAGCTTAGAGCACTCCAATGAGCTTGCAGTCATCCTATTTGCTAGCTCGACGGGGGTAGGAAAAGCATTTCCTCTTTCCAAGAAGTATTGGACATGCAAAAGAAGTACAAGTTCCTGTTCAGACAGGTTCATCTGCTTATATTGGGATAACAACATGGCTGGAATGGTAATATTGCCTTCCTTAAGCCAATCCAAAATTTCTGATTTTTGCATACCGGACACCTCTTTTAAAGTATAACACGAACACATCTTCCGGTAACAGACTCTGTAAAGAGATTTGCACCAACAATATATTCCCAAAAAAGACAGCCCCGCAAGCAGAATTGCAGGGCCAGCTAATCTTATTATGGGTATAGACGGTTCAGCAAACGCGGGAAGGGTATCGTTTCCCTCACGTGTTCCACTCCGCTAATCCACGCAACTGTCCGCTCAAGACCGAGCCCGAATCCGGAATGAGGCACAGAACCGTATTGACGCAATTCCATATACCATTTGTAAGCTTCGAGCGGTAAGTTGTGCTTTTCAATCTGCTCTTTTAAATATTCGTAGTCATGTACCCTCTCCGAACCGCCAATGATTTCTCCATAACCTTCCGGAGCAATGAGGTCTGCACACAGGACAACATCATCTCTATCCTTTGCAGGCTGCATGTAGAAAGGTTTTAAGTCTTTTGGATAGTGTGTGATGAAAACCGGTTTCTCAAAGGATTCTGCAATCGCTGTCTCATGTGGAGCTCCAAAGTCATCGCCCCACTCAATATCATTGAAACCTTTTTTATGCAAAAATTTAATTGCATCATCGTATGAAATTCTTGGGAATGGGGCTTTTATTTTTTCCAGTTTCTCTGTATCGCGGCCAAGCGTCTTCAGTTCAATTGGGCAATTTTCCAATACCGAAGTGACAATATAAGAAACATAATCTTCCTGCACTTTTAAATTATCTTCAAAATCATAAAAAGCCATTTCAGGTTCAATCATCCAAAATTCAATAAGATGTCTGCGTGTTTTAGATTTTTCTGCCCGGAAAGTTGGTCCGAAAGAAAAAACTTTTCCCATCGCCATCGCTGCAGCTTCCATATAAAGCTGACCCGACTGGGAAAGGAAGGCATCCTCATCAAAATACTTTGTATGAAACAATTCTGTTGTACCTTCTGGAGCACTTCCTGTAAGAATAGGGGGATCAACTTTCGTGAAAGCATTCTTGTTGAAGAATTCGTATGTTGCCCGAATGATTTCGTTCCTGATTTTCATTACAGCGTGCTGTCGGCGGGAGCGAAGCCAAAGATGACGGTGATCCATTAAAAATTCTGTTCCATGCTCCTTCGGTGTTATTGGATAATCAACTGCCTGATGAATTAGTTCTAATCCTGACACTTGAATTTCAAAACCTAATGGAGAACGTGTATCTTCCGTCACGGTCCCCGTTACATATAGGGATGATTCCTGGGTAATCGATTTAGCTAGCTGGAAAATTTCTTCTGGAACATCAGCCTTTACAACTACTCCTTGGACGAAACCTGTTCCATCACGCAGCTGCAAAAAGGCAATTTTACCGCTAGAACGTTTATTAGCAATCCATGCACCGAGTTTAACTTCCTTGCCTGCGTATTTATAAATTTCAGAAATAGTAACCTTATCCACTGTTTATTTCCCTCCAAAATTAAGCAAAGCTTGGGCTATGTACGCTCTTTATTATACCCTTCGGTTAAACCGGCGGCAACCCAATTCCTATTCAGGTTGAAGGATGAGGTGAAAAAAAGGGCAGGAAGCCATTAGGCTTTCCTGTCCTAACTGTATTACACCATGTTTTTTATGACAAAATCAGAAATTCTTCCAACAGCTTTTTCAAGAAGGTCTAATGATGTAGCGTAGGATAGCCTAATATTTTCAGGTGAGCCAAAGCCGGAACCCGGTACAACTGCTACTTGAGCTTCTTCCAATAGCCTTGCCACAAAATGATCTACATCTCGGCAGCCTGATAGCTCTGCAGCCTCCTTTACATTCGGGAATAAGTAGAATGCTCCCTGAGGCTTCAAACAGGTTACTCCAGCGATATTAATTATCTTCTCATGAATGATATCAAGGCGTTCTTCAAATGCTTCCCTCATCACCTCTACAGATTCTTGGCTCCCCGTATAAGCAGCAATCGCTGCATATTGGGAGGTAGCTGTCGGATTTGAAGTACTGTGGCTAGCAAGGTCTGTCATCGCCTGGATGATACCTTCATTACCTGCCGCAAATCCTATTCTCCAACCTGTCATCGAGTGGGATTTCGATACACCATTGATGATGATGGTCTGTTCTTTCAATTTGGGGGAAATGCTTGCAATGGAAAAGTGCTCATTCCCACCATAAAGGAGTTTTTCGTATATCTCATCGGATATAATCAGGATGCCGTGCTTGAGGCAGACGCTTCCTATCTCCTCCAGCTCCTTTTTAGAATAAATCATTCCTGTCGGATTACTCGGGGAGTTTAAAATGACTGCTTTCGTTCTTTCTCCTATCGCTTGTTCGAGTTGTGCTGCTGTAATCTTAAAAGCGTGTGCTTCCTTTGTCTCGATATAGATCGGTACCCCGCCAGCCAATTTTACTTGTTCTGGATAGCTCACCCAATATGGTATTGGTATGATGACTTCATCTCCATCATTAAGTAATACTTGGAACAATGTATACAGCGCATGCTTTGCACCGTTCGTTACAATGATTTCCTTTGCACTATATTCTAACCCTTGGTCATGAAGAAGTTTGCCTGCAATCGCCTTTTTTAATGCCGGAAGACCACCTGAAGGTGTATACTTGGTGAAACCTTCCTTCATCGACTTCGTTGCAGCCTCCAAAATATGATCTGGTGTGTTGAAATCAGGCTCTCCAGCACCAAGTCCAATTACATCCAACCCCCGCGCTTTCATTTCCTTCGCTTTTGCAGTAATAGCAAGTGTTGTAGAAGGTGTCAAAGAACCGACTCTGTTTGCAAGCTTTATTTCCATCCGTAAATCCCCTTTTTAAAAATTATCAATAGCCCTTATTTTTTTGCCTGTATCATAATCAACATAATAATAATTTATGCTATTGCCTTCACTTTTGTAATAAACTTCCCATGATGGTCGATCCGTTTTTTGGATTCTGGCCATACCAAGACGCACTGAAATAATTTCTTCTGGTTGTTTTTCACTATATACAAGATCAATTGCTTCCTGCCTGCTTGTTCCGTCTTTTACTTTACGAGTAATAACCTTCTCTGACTTTTCCGAAACCCATGCATAAACCTTCTCATCTTTTTGATTCTTAGCCTTAAGTACATAGTAGGTTTCTTCCCCATTGAAAAGTTGAAAATCACTAAAATCAGTTAGGTCGGTTTTCTCTTTAAGAATGGTGACGGCTCTCTCTTCCCCTTTTTTTACCGGTGAAACAGAGTTTAAATATATTTTTGTGCAAATTCCTGTCAGGATCACAACGACAACAATCGAAATACCTATCCATTTTTTCATATCATCACTTCTTATGTACGATAAATCGTAAAGACAGCTTTTTCTTGATCCTCTTGGTCCAATGCAAGCCCAAACATCAAATCGCGATCTTTTAATGTACGGTTTAAGGCATCGACTATCTTATACAAATCAGGGCTTTGTTGAATTTTCACCGTTGAAAGAACATCTATTTTGCTTTCCATTCCATTCATCCTCCATAGACTAAACAATATTTGTTACTTATATGTGCTCGTTGCTGGGTAGATAATATCGTTAGTGACCTACTAAATCTCAACACCCATTATAGCAGGTGTTTTAGGAACAAAGCAGGAAAACACAATCAAACTAATCTGGTCTACACATGTATTTGCTGCGCATTTTGCGCAGCTTTTTTTAAAAAAGCTATCATAGCCAGCTATCGATAAATGCGGTCAGTTCTCCCACGCTTGCCTCTTTTACCGGAACAGCAGGTATGGAATCAAGAAAAACATGTCCATAGCTTGAGGTTAGTATTCGGCGGTCAAATACAACCACTACGCCACGGTCAGAGAACGTTCTGATCAGCCTGCCAAATCCTTGTTTAAACCTTAAGACTGCCTCGGGCAATGATAATTCGTTAAAAGGGTTTCCTCCACGGTTTCTTATCCTTGCATGCTTTGCTTTTGTGATTGGTTCATCAGGCGGTGAGAATGGCAGCCGCACGATAATGAGGCAGGATAAGTCTTCTCCTGGAATATCAACACCTTCCCAAAAACTGCTTGTACCAAAAAGAATTGCCTTCTCGAACTTCTGGAAGTTCCTCGTTAGCCGACTCCGGCTCCCTGCTGTAATTCCTTGTGCAATCAATGCAAAATCTTCAAGCATACCGCTTTCCTTAATGAGATCATGCGTCTTTCTCAGCATATCATGAGAAGTAAATAAAATCAGCATTCGACCTTTCGTAGCTTCTGCAATAGAAATAATCTGTTCACTTATACTCACGATATAATCTTCTTCACGTACTGCTTTTATCTCAGGAATGTCTTTAGGAACGAACATCTTTACCTGACTTTGATATTCAAAAGGAGAAGGAATGATTTTTGAAATAATCTGCATCTCATCAATCCCAAGGTTACGTTTCAAATATTCAAAGGTACTATTTACCGATAAAGTTGCAGACGTCATAATGACGGAATTCTTTTTACCAAAAAACCTGTCCTTAAGGAATGGAGAAATATCAGCCGGTCTGCCCGTTATCGTTGTATGGTTTTGCGGAGACCGCAAATCTGCTTCAATCCATGCAACATAGCTTGGATCCCTAAAAAGAATCATGTTTCGGATTTTAGCCCTGATCCCCTCCAGTTCCGCAAGTAATGCTGCGGCTTCTTCCACAACAGCAAGCTCCGTTTTTTTCAATTCCCTGAGCATACCTTGGACTGCTTGAAGACGCATTTTGAGCTCTTTTATTAAATCATTTGCTACAAAGGCAACCCTTTCTGCGATAAGATGCAGGTTTTGATTTTCACGAATTTCTGATTCCTCACCAAGAAGACATATCGCTTTAACCGACCGATAGCTCGTTTGCTTTCTTGCTAGTAGCGCTGCGGCTTTAAAAAATTCTTCCGCTTCCTGCTGAAGCTGGATAATCAGATTGTTGAGTTCATCCGTACTACAGCTCCCCAAGCGAAGTGCTTCCTCTCCTGCAAGGTCCTCGAGCTTGCCGAAAACTTGCTGTTGTTCAGAGAGCCCAAGCTGGTTGACAAGCAGTTTAATGGATAAATGATCAAGTGCCTCACCAAAATAACTGCCGGCCGCTTTTTCAAACTGATGGGCTTCATCAAGAATGATATGGTCATAATAAGGCAGGAATGGTTCATCCGATGCTAAATCTCTAAGCAGCATTGCGTGATTAGTAATAACAATATCCGCCTCGCTGGCCGCTTTTTTTGCCCTTAGAAAAAAGTCTTTCTTGTTCCATATCCCATCCTGTAAGAAGACAGATGAATCGTTCTTTATTTTGTTCCAATATATCATGCCACCGCTTGAAAGGTTAAGCTCATCGCTGTCTCCTGTTTCTGTTTCCGTCAGCCAAACAAGCACTTGCATTTTAGTAAGAGTGGTATCATAATTGTCTTCCTCTTCAAAGATAGAAACTTCGAATCGAGACAGGCTAATATAGTGGCTGCGACCTTTGAGAAGCGCCGTTTTCACATGGTAGCCCAACATATCCCTCAGATTCTTGACTTCTTTATGTAATAGTTGCTGCTGTAACTGAGTTGTATAAGTGCTCACAATTACCGTTTTATTCTGTTGCCTTGCAAAAATTGCTGCAGGCACAAGATAGGCTAAAGTCTTCCCGATTCCTGTTCCTGCCTCAATGATTGCATGCAAGCCCATTTCTAGCGAATGATGAACATCATCCATCATTTCCAACTGCCCTTTTCGCAGTTCAAAATCAGGCATTGCTTTTTCCAGCAATGCCTTTTTATCTTCAACAGTTTCAGGATATGCCATCTGCATTTTTGGGTATGTCTCTATTTCAACAGGCTTTTTTATCGCTAACCCTCGATATACTTCCATTTCAGACGGCAATACTTCAACTGTTTTTTCCTTTTTTAACAGCACTGTTTCAAAAAGAAGATGAAGATCGCTTTTCAAGCCAACAGAAAGCTCCGCCATTTTTCTAATTGTCACCTCGGGCAATGATTCGAGTTTTCCCTGAAGGATGAGTAGCAATTCAGCAGTTACTTCTGCATCGCTGTCGGCTTGATGCGGCCTGTCGTGGTCAATCCCTTCACGGATTGCCAAGTCAGAGAGTTTGTAGCTATCCGCGGAAGGAAATAGTATTCTTGAGAGCTCTACTGTATCAATGATTGGTCCGTAAAAACCTGCAAGTCCCGCCTGTTTCAATTCCTCCTGAAGAAAGTGCAGGTCAAAGAAAACATTATGTGCTACAAAAAAAGCGCCTTCCAGCAAGCTAAGGATATTTTCTGCTATCTCTTTAAAGAAGGGGGCATTCTTTACCATTTCATTGTTGATCCCTGTTAACGATTCGATAAACGGCGGTATTTCCTTCCCAGGATTAACAAGGGAAGAGAATCGATTGGTGATGACTCCGTTTTCAATGACTACAGCGCCAACCTGGATAATTCTGTCACCTTTTTTTGGAGCGTTCCCTGTTGTCTCAAGGTCAACGACGACAAATGTATGATTCATAAGCAGCACCTCAATGTTCAAGTCATCAAAACGGTATCATAAAAACGGAAAAAGAAAAAGCATCATGCCCGATAGGAATTTAAGTTGAGCAAAGAGCTTCCGCGTTTTTAGCGGAAGCTCTACCTTACATTACCGTACTCTCAGGCTCCGCATGGAGCATTTCTACAATACGGTTATTCTCATCCATAATTGCAACCTTTGGTTTATGAGTTGCCATTTCGTTTTCCGCAACGAGAGCGTAAGAGATGATGATAACAACATCTCCTTCCTGGACAAGGCGTGCAGCGGCTCCGTTTAAACAAATGGTCCCACTATTGCGTTTACCCGGGATGATGTATGTCTCAAAGCGAGCGCCATTGTTATTATTAACAATCTGCACTTTTTCATTTGCTACTAACCCTACAGCATCAAGAATGTCACTGTCGATCGTAATGCTGCCTACATAATTCAGATTTGCTTCCGTTACTCTGGCTCTATGAATTTTGGCATTCATCATGTTGCGGAACATTATTCATTCGCCTCCTGTTTATTTAAATCAAGAATGATATTATCAATTAAACGAGCTCTGCTGAATTTAACTGCTAGCGCAATAATAAATCTCCCTGCAAGTTCTTTAACAGGAGTCAGATCAGGATACGAATATATTTCGATATAGTCACATGTCCCACTGCAGTTTTCTTCTAAGTGCTTTTTGATTGCCTCCTCTATCCGAGCAGGGTTTCTTTCTCCGTCGCTCACTAGTTTTTTCGCCAAGAGGAGACTTTGATATAACTCCGGTGCTTCTTTCCTCTCTACGTCGCTAAGGAAAACATTTCTAGAGCTCTTAGCAAGTCCATCTGTCTCTCTTACCGTATCAACCGGCCTTATTTCAACAGGAATACAAAAATCCTTCACAAGACCTTCCACAACTGCAACCTGCTGGGCATCCTTCAAACCGAAGTATACCCTGTCCGGCTGTGTTATATTGAAAAGCTTTGTTAAGACTGTAGCAACGCCGTCAAAATGTCCTGGGCGGGATTTCCCGCACATACAATCTGTCCTGGTGTGAACAGCCGCAGTAACAGACGGTTTATTAGGATACATTTCCTCCACTGCGGGAAAAAATAGAGCATCTGCTCCTTCTGTTTCAGCCAGTACTTTGTCACGTTCGATGTCTCTCGGATAAGAGTCAAGATCCTCTCCAGGACCAAATTGAAGCGGATTTACAAAAATGCTCATCACTACATAATCATTTTCTTCTTTTGCTTTTCTCAGCAAGGTTAAATGACCCTCGTGCAAGTAACCCATTGTTGGGACAAACCCAATTTTTTTTCCGGTTGCTTTCTCGGCAGAAAGTATCCTTCTTAGATCTCCTGCCGTGTTGACTAATTTCATTCTCTGCCTCCATAAAGGGAACTTATGACATCTTCTTTCATTGTGAAAGTATGCTTTTCTTCCGGAAAAGCCCCTTCCTTCACTTCTTCCACATACTCGGAAACACCTTTTATTACTAGAGAATTGATGTCTGCATATTGTTTTACAAATTTAGGTATCTTCTCAACACCATAATTAACCAAGTCGTGATATACAAGAACTTGTCCATCCACCCCTGCTCCTGCTCCAATTCCGACTGTAGGAACATCAAGTATTTCCGATATTTTCTCGGCCAGCTGACGAGGAACGCACTCTAGGACAATAGCAAAAGCTCCGGCATCCTGGCATTTTTTCGCATCTTCGAGCAGCTTTATTGCCGCACCTCTGTCCTTTCCTTGTACTTTATAGCCTCCCAACACCCCAACAGATTGTGGTGTAAGACCCAGATGAGCAACTACTGGGATACCAGCATTAACCAGTGCTTTGATATGAACTGTCACTTCATCGGCTCCCTCAAGCTTGACAGCATGCGCTCCAGTTTCCTGAATGATCTTCTGTGCGTTAATAAGGGTATCCCTTACTGACAGATGATAGCTCATGAATGGCATATCAACCACAATAAATGTGTTGCCAGCACCTCTTTTCACCGCTTTGCCATGATGAATCATATCATCAACGGTAACTGGTAGGGTGGATTCGTAACCAAGAACTACCATTCCAAGGGAATCTCCAACAAGAATTATATCGGCATTTGCCTGCTCTACATGCTTTGCAGAAGGATAATCATATGCAGTAACCATTGCAATCTTGCTTCCTTCCCTCTTCATCCTTGTGAAATCGGTTGTTTGCTTCATATTTTCCTCCTTTTTAGAAAGGAAGAGAGAAAAACAATAGCGATTGTATGAAAAAATAAAGGGATCGCTTCTAATAAACAGAAGGATCCCAGTGCCTTTTACTTGTTTTATCCCTCTGTCCCGGTCCGTTTTCGGATCTAGGCAGAATCTTTTTAAATTTGTAAGGAACCTGATGGTGCAGTTCTTTCGATACCGCCCAAAAAGATTATAGCAAATCGCAAAAGCTATGACTACTGTTTATTCTTCCTCCAGCAAGATATCCGCTGAGTATATTTGACGGATATTTCCGTCCTCCTCTTCCAACTTCAATACGCCATCATCTGTGATCCCTTGTGCAATACCTTTGTAATCTCCAGTGAGAGTACGTGCAATTATCCTTTGCCCAATGCTAATTGCATAGCTTTCCCATAAAAGTTTGATTGGAAGAAAGCCTTGGGATAAATAGATATCGTAAAGGTTTTCAAACCGTAAAAGCAATGCTTGAATCAAGCTGGCACGAGAGGTATCTTCTCCCTTCTCAATAGAAAGAGAAGTAGCCGTTTCAAATAATTCAGGAGGAAAATCAGTAACCCTTTGGTTCACATTCATTCCAATTCCGATAATTATCGCATTAATTCTGTCAGATTCCGCCTGTAATTCAGTGAGGATCCCAGTGACCTTTTTCTTTCCAATCAGGATATCGTTAGGCCATTTAATTTGCGAAGTTAATTCGGTAACGTCCTCGATTGCCTGAACGGCTGCGACAGCAGCAATCAATGTAAGCTGCGGCGCCTTAGCCGGCGGAAGATCCGGTCTAAGAATAAGGCTTGTCCAAATACCAGTGTACTTCGGGGAGTGCCACTTCCTTCCGAGTCTGCCTCGACCCATCGTTTGCTCGTCGGCCACGATTAGCGTTCCCTCAGGAGCTCCTTCCGCCGCAAGCCGATGAGCAATTTTTTGAGTAGATTCCACACTCTCTTCATAATGAATTGTTCTGCCAAGCCTCTCCGTTTTTAATCCAAGACTAATTTCATCACCGGAAACTTTACCAGGCACTTTTACTATTCTGTATCCTTTTTTTCTAACAGCTTCAATAACAAATCCATCATGGCGCAAATCCTCCATATGTTTCCAAACGGCAGTTCTTGAGCATCCCGCTATCTCAGCAAGCTTTTGGCCTGAGAGAAACTCACCGTTTGAAAGGTTGAAGGCATCAATCAGCTTCTTTCTTAAATCAGTTTGCACGATATCAGCCACTCCTTTATTGCGCTTTTCTCGTTTTCAAGATTTCCTTTTACGATTCTTGCTTCTATTTCTGCCAATAGTTCTTTCACCCAAGCACCTGGCGTCTGCTCTCTCCAAAGAAGAAGGTCCTCTCCAGTTATATCGAGTTCTGCCCGCTTTTTTATTGGGAGGTTTGAATAGATAGCCTGGACTTTTCCTGAATCACCATCACCTGTTAAACTATCAAATACCACTTCAGTCAGAATAGAAAATTCGAAGCCTGCATGGTATATACTGATTTTATCCCATTCAGATTTAAGCCTGAATTTCAGCAGTACGAGGACTCTAAGAATGCTTTTTATTTTCTTGGAGGGTAATCTCCATTGCTTCAAAAACATTTCCGCTTCTTTTCCCGTTGAATTCAACGCGTGTAAAAGAAGCACCCACACTCCTTCAACAGGTATTTCACTTTCACATTCCGAAAGTTTATAGAGAGCTGTTTCCTTCCCCTGCAGACCCGGAAGGAAATTATGTATACCTGCACCAGTTAATAGCATGATCGCTTTGCTTCTGAATGGACCCCCTAATAGTTTTTCAAATTCGGCAGCCTTCCGTTCAACCGCAACAGAGGAAAGTAACGGACCACTAGATTTCAAGGCAGCATATGTCTTTTCTTCGATCTCGAAACCTAACTGCGACGAGAAGCGAATGGCTCTCAGCATGCGCAATGCATCTTCGCCAAATCTCTCGTCAGGGTTACCAACCGAAGTGATCATTTTTTGTCGGATGGAAAGCTGACCATGAAAAGGATCAATGATGTTTCCTGTCTTATCCATCGCCATAGCATTCATCGTAAAATCACGGCGCATTAAATCTTCTTGGAGGGACCGGATAAACTCTACTCGATCTGGTCTTCTTCCGTCCGAATACGTCCCCTCCATACGGAAGGTAGTAACTTCGTATGGCTTTCCATTATAAATAACAAGAATGGTACCATGCATAATGCCAATATCGACGGTCTTCGAAAAAATCTCCTTCAACTCCAAAGGTGTAGCAGATGTTGCAATATCAATATCTGAAATAACTCTGCCGAGCATAGAATCTCTTACAGAGCCACCGACAAAATACGCTTCGTAACCTTCAAGTTCCAGTTTTTCCAGAAGCGGAACTGCTTCCAGGAAAAGTGGGTTCATAGGATTCCCCCCTCACCCTTCAGAAGTCTTGCATACACTTCTTCATATTGAGCTACAATCTTTTCTGCGCTGAACTTGCGATAGGCTCTTTCCTCTGAGTTGCGGGAAAACCGGGCATACATATCCTCATTCGTTAAAAGCATGATAGACTTTGAAGCAATTTCTTCGATGTCTCCAAGTTCGCAAATAAAGCCTGTCGTTCCATTCTCCACCACTTCAGGAATACCGCCCACATTCGTTACGATACAAGGTACTCCCGCAGCCATCGCTTCTAATGCGACTAAACCAAAGCTCTCCTTTTGCGATAAAAGGAACATTAAATCACTGATAGTGAAAAGTTCTTCCACGTTTTCCTGTTTGCCGAGAAACAAGACTCTGTCTCTTATTCCAAGTTCTCCTACCAGATCGCAGACTTTTTTCATTTCAGGACCATCCCCTACGAGAAGGAGCCTAGCGGAAACATTTTCAGATATCTTGGAAAAAGCACGCACTACATCAAGGACACGCTTCACTGGCCGGAAATTCGATACATGAATGATCACTTTTTCTTCCTCGGTGATTCCATACTCTTTCCGAAGATTATTCTTTTTAAGATTAGCGTACACCCGAGGATCGATAAAATTATAAATGCATTGTATTTCTTTTTCCGGATTGAGCAGTTCTTTCGTCTGAGAAACAAGTGAATTTGATACAGCAGTAACCGCGTCGGATTTTTCAATGCCGTACCGGATGGCTTCAGACAAGGAGGCATCATTTGCAAGGACTGTTATGTCGGTACCATGAAGTGTTGTAACAATTTTCAAATCCCTGCCGCACATTTCCCTCGCAAGTATGGCACATATAGCATGAGGAATTGCATAATGAACGTGAAGGACATCCAGTTCCTCCCGAACAGCGACTTCTGCAATTTTACTAGCAAGCGCTATATCATATGGAGGAAATTGAAATACTGAATACTGGTTAACTTCTACTTGATGGTAATATATATTGTGGTACATCTTATTCAAACGAAAAGGCAAACTGGAAGTAATAAAATGAATTTCATGGCCTTTTTCAGCCAGGAGTTTTCCAAGTTCTGTTGCTACTATTCCCGACCCGCCAACTGTGGGATAACAGGTAATGCCAATTTTTAACTTACTCATCCTTCATCTCCTAACAGATCGTGTACAAGAAAAGGTTCCCTTGTCAGAAAGCCCTCTGCATACATAACGCCAGCAGCCTGCCCGAACATCCTTTCCCTTGCAAGTACTGTTTCGATATAACCATTAACTAGAGGGGTATCAGCGCCGCCTTCACTTTTCGTGAATTGACTTTTATATGCATTTAAAGCTTTTGCTTTCTGCTCTATGTAGGAACTGGCATCAATAACGAAATGGGGTTTATGATAACCGTTAATGATATAGTAAAACAATCGCGATGCTTTATGAGGCTGATAGCCTCCTTCTGTTTCGTACTTCTTTATTCCCGCTGAAAAAAAAGCCTCCTCGACGATTCTGGAACAATTTCCATGATCAGGATGTCGATCCTCGCTGTATGGTGCAAAGATTATATCAGGCTTATACTTTCGAATGATATGTGCTGTTTTTCGAATATAATCATCCTTCAAAAACAATCCCCTGTCGGGAAAACCCAGTGTTTCCCTCACTGAAACACCGAGAATTCCAGCAGCATGGCTGGCCTCTTTTCTTCTTAGTTCGGTTGTTCCGTTTGACGACAGCTCTGCTTCAGTCAAATCGCAAATTCCAATTTTTCTCCCTTTTGCTGCATATTTTGCAATCGTTCCGCCCATGCCAATTTCTACGTCATCGGCATGAGCGCCGAATGATAAAATATCTAGCTTTATGCTCTCCTTCATTTTTCGTCACCGCTTCCGCCAGAAAGTTTTCTCCAGTCAAGGTCGCCGCGTTCTATTCCCCTAATTAAAAGTTCAGCCGTTCCCATATTCGTTGCGAGCGGGATGGAATACACATCGCAAAGACGGACTAGAGCGGATACATCTGGCTCATGTGGCTGCGAAGTAAGGGGATCCCGGAAAAAGAAAATGGCATCCATCTTGTTTTTGGCAATCATCGCACCCACTTCCTGGTCACCGCCAAGTGGACCTGATTGAAATCTGTGGATGTCCAGTCCAGTTGCTTCCATGATGCGAAGTCCCGTTGTCCCAGTTGCAAATAATCTATGTTTTTCAAAAAGAGGTTGATAGGCAACAGCAAATCTTACTAGATCATCCTTCTTTTTATCATGAGCTATGAGGGCAATATTCAAGTTGATCCGCTCCTACTCTAGGATATTTTCGAGTCCGTATACAAAAGAATCAAGCTTTACCACTGTATCAACCGCAAGCTTCACACCTGACATAAAGGAAGCACGGTTATAAGAGTCATGGCTAATGGTAAGCGTCTGCCCATCTGCCCCGAACATTACTTGTTGATGAGCAACAAGGCCTGGAAGTCGAACAGAATGAATGCGCATTCCTTCAAAATCGGCACCACGAGCGCCACCCATCGTTTCCTTTTCATCAGGATGTCCCTGCTTCATCGCTTCCCTTGTTTGCGCAATCATTTGTGCTGTCTTAACAGCAGTCCCTGATGGTGCATCAAGCTTCTTATCATGATGAAGTTCGATTATTTCTACTGCGGGGAAATACCTTGCTGCCAACTGAGAAAATTTCATCATCAGAATAGCTCCTACTGCAAAGTTAGGAGCAATAATACAACCAAGTTCTCTAATCTGGCAAATCTCTTCCAGCTCCGCCAAATCCTCTTGGGTAAAGCCAGTGGTGCCAACAACTGGTCGAACTCCATGCTGCAAGGCAGTCCTGGCATGATCCATCCCCGCTTCAGGAGTTGTGAGGTCTATTAGAACATCCGGTTGTTCTTTCGTTAGGCAAACTGCCATTTCAGTGTAAACAGGTGCTTGGGATGGCGGCATCCCTTCTATCTCTCCTATCGTCTTCCATCCTTCCCTATGATCTATTGCTGCGACCAGTTCAAAGTTTTCTGTATTCAAAACCATTTTTACCGCTTCGCTTCCCATTCTCCCGCGTGGCCCAGCCACTGCAATTTTGATTTTATTCATTTTTTGTTTCCCTTCCCCTCTGAGTCGATTCTAGTCCACCTATCCTTATCACGTGAGTTATATTTCTTCATTACCGTATCATGAGCTTCTTCTAAATCTATTCCAAGCGAGTTCGCAAAACAGATTAGGACAAACAGTAAATCTCCTAGCTCTTCTTTAATTTCCTTTTCATTTTCACTTGCCTTCTTTGGCTTTTCACCATAATAATGGTTGACTTCCCTCGCCAGTTCTCCAAGTTCTTCCGTCATTCGAGCCATCATGGCAAGCGGACTGAAATATCCCTCTTTAAATTGACTGATATATGTATCGACTTCTTCCTGCAATTGATTGACGGTTTTTTTTTTACTCAGTGTTCTCACCTCTAGTTTTTCTGCTTTCCTCATTTTGATGTTAGCCTACCGGCAACTCTTTGACAAATATTTTTGTATGTTTTCAGCAATACTCGACTGTAAAAGATTGCCCTTAAGGAATATATTTTATATAATTAATCCGCTTTTGTTTTCAATATTTTCGTATTATTTTAAGAACGGGGGAATAAAATGATTTTTGGCCTTAGATTTAAAAATATACTTTTCATTATGCTTGGCGCTGCGATATTTTCTTTTGGCCTAGTACACTTCAATATCCAGAACAACCTGGCTGAAGGCGGATTCACTGGTATTACCCTGCTGCTCTACTCTGTATTCAAGTGGGCGCCTTCTGTAACAAATCTTCTTTTGAACATCCCGCTCTTCTTTTTGGGATGGAGGCTACTTGGAAGGAGTGTTTTCCTTTATACCATAATAGGAACATTGAGCGTTTCGTTGTTTTTAGCGATTTTCCAAAAATATCAAATTGAAATGCCGCTATATGAAGACTTATTTCTAGCATCATTGTTTGCCGGTGTTTTTATCGGTATCGGACTTGGAATTATCTTCCGTTTCGGTGGGACTACAGGAGGAGTTGATATCATCGCACGCCTTGCCAATAAATACTTTGGCTGGACGATGGGTAGAACGATGTTTATTTTCGACTTTTTCGTCATTACACTTTCCCTTCTTACATACCTCGACTACAGGGAAGCGATGTATACGCTGGTCGTCGTCTTTATTGGTGCCCGTGTCATCGATTTTATGCAAGAGGGCGCTTACACTGCAAGAGGCGCGATGATCATTTCAGAAAAAAATGAGCAAATTGCCGACAAAATCCTCATGGAGATGGGGAGAGGAGTAACCGTGCTTAAAGCAATCGGCTCCTTCACCAAAAAAGAGCGCAATGTCCTTTACTGTGTAGTAGCGAAGAATGAAATTGTCAAGCTGAAAGATGTTATCAACTCCGTGGATCCTCACGCATTCGTTTCCGTATCAGTAGTTCATGACGTTCTTGGGGAAGGTTTTACCCTCGATGAGAATAAGTTGCCGCTAGAAAGATGAAAAGCCGCCAATTTGGCGGCTTTCCTATTCGTCCCTCGTCATGCCTGTATAAATTAAAACAAGTCGCACAAGTTCCAGAACGGCAACAGCAGCTGCGGCTACGTACGTCAGGGCAGCGGCGTTCAGTACTTTCCTGGTCTCCCTTTCCTCATCATTTCGGATCACACCCGCGGAAACAACTTGCTCCATTGCACGGCTAGAAGCATTAAATTCAACCGGTAAGGTAATGACCTGAAAGACTACCGCTCCTGCCATAAAAATAATTCCTGCTAGAAGCATACCCGAAAGATTGGCGAAAATACCGATCATAATCAATACCCAGGAAAGATTCGACCCAAGACTAGCTACCGGAACAAGCGCATGACGGAACCGAAGGAAGGAATAATTTTCGGCGTCTTGGATTGCGTGTCCTACTTCATGCGCCGCAATAGCAGCAGCAGCCACAGAGTGACCATGATAATTATTTGATGATAATCTCACCGTTTTTGATCTTGGATCGTAATGATCGCTTAAATGTCCCCTAGTTTCTTCAATACCGACATGATAAAGACCATTTTCATCTAAAATTTTTCTTGCAACTTCAGCTCCCCGCATTTGAGACGATGAGGCAACTTGCGAATACTTTTTGTATGCACTCTTCACCTTCATTTGTGCCCAGAGGGGAATGATGATGATGATTGCAAAATAAACGAGAAATAACAATATGGAACCTCCCTAAAGGTCATGGTGTTAGTAATTATTTTAGTAGGCTTCCCAAACGGTGTCAATTCTTTCGCTCTTTTTGCCTGTTTTGTTTTTTCTCTTTATCTGCCCGGTATTTTCTCCATCCGACATAAGAAAGAGTTAAAATAATGATGCTGCCAGTGGAAAGGATTACCCACCATAGTGACGGATCTGTTTCATCTTCCGTCATATCATCGAATATCGTTTCCAAATCCGCCTCCAAAGCATCGAGCTCTTTCTGGCTTGTATATTTTGTAACAATATCCGGCCGATAATGGTCAATATAGTTTACTCTTGCATCCAGCTGCTGCATTCTGTCACGTTTGATATCCACCTTTAGGCTTGGATGGATCATTTCATAGAGAGAAAGGAAAGAGTTAAGGTTTTGGTTAAAATCGCTGCTATCTCCTTCTTGTGCAGCTTTCTTCATGCTCCCGAAAACGGTCATGATAGGTTCTTCCATTCCAGTCCATAGGGGCTGATGCTTAGAATGAAGCGCATCCATCACTAGACGAAATTTTGTTACTTTACCCATTCTTTCATCATGCTCCATCGCCACGCTTGTCACCGCTTTTTCAGCTTCATCATGTGCCACAGTCACAATCCTCAGCTCATCCATTGAAAAGCGACTGCCTTCTCCCGCTGCTTCAAGAAATTCTTTTTCGAATTGATTCAGCAGCCTTTTGGCATCGTTATAGCGGTGAAGCTTTACCATCTGAAGTGATTCATCCGAAAGGCGATCAAGCTCGTCAACCGGAGATAAATTTTCTCTCCCATATGCTGCTGACAGCGGGCACAGCAATAACAATGTGAGTATTACAGCTACGATTCTCGGTCCCATCCCCTGTCCCCCCTATAATTGCTTTTACAATATATGAGTACATGGACAAGGATAGACCTTTTCGACCATTATTCTATTGTTAGAACAATGCGTTTTTTTCTGATCGTGAAATGATATGCAACCCAAATCGAAATGACACTCAGCCAAAAAGTAAAGTAGCTTATTTCTTTTATATAGGTATCCAGCATATGATACCGGGGCATCATCATAAAGACATAATCGATAATCTCATTATGAAGAACAAAAATTGCAGCAACTGCTAAATGCTTTAATCGGAAACGATAAAAGGGAGCAAACAGCAGTCCTTCCATCGCCATAGCGAAATGTGAAGCAACAAGCATCCATCCAACTGCGTCCATATGTCCAGTAGTAGTAAAAACAAGCAGATTCATGACAACTGCCCATATTCCATACTTAAAAAGCGTAACAAAAGCAAGCGCCTCGAAATAAGGCCAATTCCTTCTAAGAAGAAATCCAATTAAAACAAAGACAAAAAACAGGCTCGCTGTCGGGCTGTCAGGTACAAAAAGCAAAAATATAGCAGGAGTATCTGCTAACTGCCATTGATACCAGTAGTATCCATAAGCTGTTCCTGCAATATTCGCTAAGAGCAAAAACCAAAGCATACTCCTTGTTGCAAGCTGTGGATATAGCAATTTGAACATTGGCCCCATCCTTTTTACGGAGTGTTTTTTTTGATAACGCAAGAACGCAACAAAAGAAAGTAAGCATAAATCCACTACCAAACTAATTATCTGGATTTTAAAAAAAGCCAGCGGAAATCGCTGGCTTTTCATGCTTACTTTAACTCTGCTAGATATTCGGACATTTTCTTCAGCTCTTCATCAGAACCTTTGAAAATTCCTGCAGGCATAGCGCCTTTACCTTCTTTTGCAATTTTAGCAATCTCTTCAGGTTTCAATCCTGTACCAACTAGTTTCGGTGCTGATGCTCCTCCTGAGAGTTCCCCGCCATGGCAGCTCGTACAAGTGTTAGCTTGTGCAATTTTGTAGCCTTCTGCATTCTTGTCAATTGTAACATCAGATATCTCACCTTGTTTCTTTGCAGCTTCCCAATCATGAGTAGCAACTGATTCCCAAGTTAGATAGAAAATGCCAGCAATCGCCAAGAGCATGAATGCCGTTGCTAAAGGTCTTCTCGTCGGGCGGCGCTCAGGCCCCCTGTCAATAAAAGGTGCCAACATTAATGCTCCGAATGCCAGTCCTGGAATAACCATTGCGCCGATAACAGTATATGGGCCAGAAGCAAAAGTGTACTTCAATAGCTGGTATAAGAAAAGGAAATACCAGTCTGGTAGCGGAATATAGCCTGTGTCCGTCGGGTCCGCAATCCTTTCTAGCGGTGACGGATGGGCTACTGTCAAGCATAAGAATCCAATCAGAAAAACAGCGCCGACCATCCATTCCTTCAAAAGGAAGTTTGGCCAAAAGGCTTCCGTTTTGCCAGGGTATTCCGAATAATCCTTTGGAATATTAGGTTTTCGTTCTGCAGGAACACGTGAGTCTCCTACAAACTTCATCCCTTTACCGCGATGCATCGAGCAATCCCCTCCTTTTTCCGTAAAGTTGTACGAATAAGTTCGTATCCGAACAACAGTTTATTTACCAAAAATCATAATGGACCTGAAATCCCTTGTTTCCGAATCATCAGGAAGTGGGCTCCCATCAGTCCGAGAAGTGCTGCCGGCAGGAAGAATACATGAATGGCAAAGAAACGCGTAAGTGTTTGAGCTCCAACGATATCATGATGACCAGCCATCAATGTTTTAACCTGAGGTCCAATAAGCGGAGTTGCTTCCATGATTTGCAGCGTTACCTTTGTCGCAAAGAGCGCTTTCATATCCCATGGAAGAAGATATCCTGTCAATCCAAGTCCAAGCATTACAAAGAAAATCAAAACTCCTACGACCCAGTTAAGCTCACGTGGTTTCTTATAGGCTCCCTGGAAAAATACGCGAAGAGTATGTAGGAACATCATGACAATAACCAAACTTGCTCCCCAGTGATGCATTCCCCTGACAATCTGGCCAAAAGCTACTTCATTTTGAAGGTAGTACACAGATTGCCATGCGTTCTTAATATCTGGAACGTAGTACATTGTTAAGAACATTCCAGATAGAATTTGAATGACAGTAATAAAAAATGTCAGGCCGCCAAAGCAGTAAACGAAAGCCGAAAAATGGTGGGCTGGGTTTACATGCTCGGGAACCTCATGGTCAGCGATATCCCGCCACAAAGGCGTAATATCGAGCCGTTCGTCAACCCAGTCATAAATTTTATTCAGCATGAATTACGCCTCCTTCCGTGGTTTGGCTTTTCCAAGATACAGAATACCGTCCTTAACTTTGTAAGGATATTCATCGAGCGGTGCCAACGGCGGTGTGCCCTTAACATTCATCCCGTCCTTTTCGTACAAGCCGAAATGGCATGGACAAAAGAACCTGTTTGGATTGTTTTTGTCGGTGTTCCAGGCAACAACACAGCCTAGATGCTTACAAACTGGCGAAAGGGCTACAATCTTGCCTTCGTCATTCTTGTATACCCATGCAGTATTAGTAACCTCCGACTCGTACCACGCGTCTTTTTGTTCAAATGTGAAGTCGACCCGCTGCGGTTCTTTCGTGATTTTGTCGACATTTAACTTTGTCGCAGTGAAATCACCGGCAGCATTTGCTTTCAAGACTGGGTCCACTGCAAAACGGACCATTGGCATCAGCATGCCAGCAGCCATGAAACCGCCTACACCTGTAAGAGTATAGTTCAAAAATTGCCGTCTTGAAACACGATTTTTGCTCACCTTTTTCCCCCCTCTATTCCCAGGTCAATCCCTTTGGACATAATTTGAACACATTTATACTAGGACATAATCATGATATATCAATCTTTCTATAAAATCAATATAATACTATGTTGAAAACATTTTTTGCAGTGACTTTCCTTACACAGTATCAGATTCCTCCCATTTTTGAGCAAATAGCGACATCAACTGCGCTGCCTGGTCTTCCAATGCGGCGGTTTTCGAGCGCTCGTCCATTTGCTGGAGAGGCAAGGAAGGAACCCATAGAAGATTTCCGCCAATTTTGTCTTCTCTTTGCTTCCATGCAAGATCGGAAGTAATGAAAAAAACATGCCTTAAACTAACTTTTCCTAGTGACTTATTCCACTCTTCCAACTGAGGAAGCACGTTATCTTCCATACCCTTTTGATAAGGAATCCCCGGCATAAGAATGACACGTCCCCTGAATTGCCTCTCTAAAAAACCGGAAAGCAATGTAGCAAATTCTGTTTTTGTTGCAGAGTCTTTCATTCCATCTTCTAAATCGATTGGCAACAGTGGAATAATGGCAGTATCCACATACTCTGCCGCCTGCAAATACATTTCGATGTCAGCAGGTACCCATTTCATCATATCACTCCAATGACTTTTTCTTTTTCATACTTCATCCTAATCCTACCATGACGTCCTGCTTGTCCAAAATAAAAAGCCTGCTTGATAACAAGCAAGGCTAGCTACTTACGAGGTACGAGTTTCTTCAGCTGCTCCGTAAGCCTTTTAAAAGCTTCCTCATCCTGTCTATCAAGAGCTTCATCAATAAGTAAAGTCAGCTTCTCCCTTTGAAACCGTTCAATGCTGTCTGATAAGAGTCTTTCCGCAATAAGCCTGTCTTTTTCGCTTATTTGGGTATTCCTGGGCATAAAAGGGTTATCTTCAAGCACTGCTGCAAACTGAGGGGCTTTGTTGGAGGCGTGGAAATTCAACTGAATATAAATCTCCTCATCACGGTTGAGCCTGATGTCATGGAAAGACTTCTCAGCATCAGTTGTCATTACATTTTCTTTGTAAAACCGAAATGGCACTTCATCGACACAATGCGTAGACATTAACAGCCCCCTTGGACAAAACTGGGCGCTTTCAACGAAATGGACTCGTTTCATCAGCTGGTCATGACTCATCAAATAGTTCAGTATCCAAACACATTCCCGTCTCTTCAGTTGGTAATGGTTCAAAAACCAGCGGATAAAGTCCTTTTTCTCGTTGACAGAAACAGGGGTTGTCATTTTGATTCCCTCCTCTGCAGCTCAACTTTTTTAAACGTCGTCTGTAAGTCGTTGAAGAATTTCTCGGTATTCCTCATTCCCCTGGTCATTTCTAGCTAGTGTACTAAAAATTTCGCCAGCCTCGGCTATTTTTCCTTCTTCAATCAAAAAATAACCGTAGTCAACAAGAAAATCTTTGTTGTCTTTAAAGAAATTATATGCAAGACGGTATTTATTTAATGCCTCTGAATATTGTTCCAAATGAGACTTTGCAATTGCAGAGTCCCATAGCAACTGCGGCTCTTCTTCTTCATTTGCTTCAGCAATGGAAATCAATTCATCGACTTCTTCATACCTTTCCTGTCTGATCAAGAGCCTGTTAAGCAATAGAATACCTTGGGTAAATTCCGGATCAAGGGCAATCGCTTCTCTCAGCAGTCTTTCCGCTTCACTTTCATTCCCAAGCTTCAGTGCAAGTTTTCCTCCATAAAAATAAAGTTCCTTATTATAGGAATCAGCTTTAATACCTTCCATAACTGCTCCGAAGGCTTCTCTATCCATCCCCTCGTGTTCATATGCCCTGGCGAGGTACAGATATAAGGAGTGATATTCTGGGTCAAGTGCTCTCAATTCTTCAAATTTCCCAATAGCTGTATTATATTTTCCAGCCTGCAATGCAGTGAAGGCATATCCAAACAGTGTATTGATTTCAAGTTTTTGTTCCATAGCCTTCTCATAATAAGGAAGAGCCTCTTCAAATTCTCCTGATGCACTCAAGTTTTCTGCTATCCTTTGGTATACATTTGAACCAGCAATCTCTTCCTGTTTTTTCAGGATTTCAGCATAGGAAGAAATAGCCTCCGAGTGTTTTCCTTGTTCCGCATATAGTTCTCCAAGAGCAAAATCGAGCAGCGATTCATTTGGCAAAAGACGTTTAGCTTCCAAAAGCTTACGCTCACTCACCTCATATAGCCCTTCCATTTGATAAAGATCAGCCATTAAGAGGAGGGCTCTGGGATACTCTGCATCATCAGGACGAACCTGTTCAAGCAGTAGCATTGCTCTCTCCTCTTCCCCAGATTCCAAAATAATTTCAGCCAATAGGACAAGAATTTCTCCTTCATTTGGGTAGCTAATTAACAGCTTTTCAAGAAGTGTCTGTGACTCTTCCAGAAGTCCGAAACGGACCAGTTCTTCCGCAAGGAGAAACTGCTCTTCGTCGCTTCCCATTTCCAATACGTATTTGAATGCCTTTTGGGCTTCTTCAAGGTTTCCTGTTTCCAGATGCTCTATCATTTTATGTACCATCATTTTTCTTCCTTCCCTAAATACCGGGGAGTTAAGAGAAGCATATAATCGTATCACTCTGCTTTTCTAATCAACCGCTTTCCCCATTTCTCAACTACAAATTGTACCTTACCTTTGCTTTATGCTGCAAATAACATATTGACTTCATGAAATGTAACTTACATCGCGTTCTGGCTAACGAATGGCAAATTGGTCGCGAGCTTGCCTTTTTAATGCTGTTTTGCTTCCTTTCACCTTTATTAGGAAAAAGCTCCCTAGGGTTTTAATCGCATAGAAATGCGAGATGCTCGAAGAATCGGGGATATGATACATTTATCGCTTCGCACTTCTCCAGGTATACCTCTCCGTTAGCTATGAGGGAAGCGATAGCAAGCATCATTCCAATTCGATGATCTCCATGGCTTGAGACTGTTCCACCATGCAGCATGCCACCCCCAGTAATGATCATTCCGTCTTCAGTTGCTTCAATGTTGGCACCAAGCTTCGTTAACTCTTTCACTACAGTGTCAATTCGGTTTGTTTCTTTTACCTTTAACTCCTTGGCATCCCTAACAATCGTCACTCCAGTTGCCTGAGTAGCAATAAGAGATATAATTGGTATTTCATCTATCAAGCGGGGAATCATCGCTCCCTCGATAACAGTCCCCTGCAGTTCAGAGTATTTCACTCTTATTGTCCCGCTTGGCTCACCTGACCCTTTGTTACTTGGAGATATTACAATCTCAGCTCCCATTCTTTCGAGTACATCGAGTATTCCTGTGCGCGTGGAATTCAAACCTACATTCCTTAACTCGATATCACTGCCGGGAACGATGCATCCTGCAGCAAGGAAAAAAGCGGCTGATGAAATATCTCCGGGTACATGAACATGGGTACCTGATAGCTCTTGTCCTCCTTCTACAGAAGCAGTTAGGCCTTCTGAAGTAACGCTTCCCCCGAAAAGTTCAATCATCTTTTCCGTATGGTCCCTAGTTTTTTCTGGTTCCACAACCGTTGTTCTGCCTTTTGCCTGCAATCCAGCAAGCAGGATGGACGATTTCACCTGTGCACTAGCGATTGGCAATTTATACTCGATTCCTTTTAACGCATCGCCTCTCACAGAAAGCGGAGTATATTCGCCACTTTTTCTCCCATCTATAGAGGCTCCCATCAGACGAAGCGGTTCCACCACTCGTGTCATTGGCCTCTTGGCGATAGAATCATCCCCTGTCAAAACCGTACGGAATGGCCTTCCCGCAAGAATTCCTGTAAGCAGTCGGATTGTCGTTCCAGAGTTTCCAACATCCAGTACCTCCACAGGCTCCCTAAAGCCTTTCAAGCCTGTTCCTTCAATAATGACTTCAGTACCTTCCTGCTGAATGTGTACTCCTAACTTTCGGAAACAGGAAATAGTACTAAGACAATCTTCTCCTGGGAGAAAGTTCTCTACAGTGGTTTTGCCTTTGGCCATAGCACCAAACATGACTGCCCGATGAGAAATAGATTTGTCTCCTGGAACTTCAATGGTTCCAACAAGTCCGCTCTTCGTTGTTTGTAACCTTCTCGCTTCCATATTCGACTCCTTTTTATCCTACTGACATATCATAATCCGTATTACGTAATAGACAATTCTGTGCAAACAGCCTATCGCTCTCTGTCTGAAAACTCAGCACTAGGACCCCGTATACCCCTTCTCTTGTCTCAACAATCCGGATATTTACGATGCTAATTTCCTCCCTCGCAAGATACCCTGTTATTTCGGAAACCACACCTGGGTAGTCCGGAACGTCAACAAAAAGATCGTAAAAAGATGGAATAGCTCCTTTATCCCTTGTTGGGAGGCCGTCCCGATACTGTTTTGCCTTTGTAATATAGTCTTTAATAGAGCCAGCATCTGCGGATAAAAGAAGCTCCTCCACATGATGCATTTCATCTTTCCAATCTTTTAAAAGCGTCAGTAAAACATCTCTATTATCTATAAAAATATCCTTCCACATCTCAGGACTGCCTGAAGCAATCCTCGTAATATCCCTGAACCCTCCTGCTGCCAATCTGCCTACTAACTCATGGGTTTCCTCCGCTTGAGCCGCCTGATGAACGAGTGAGGCTGCGACGAGATGAGGAAAATGGCTGACAACTCCTGTCAGATAATCGTGATAATCTGGAGATACAACCAAAAACTTTGCTTTCGTCCCTTTTAGCCATTCTTTCAATGCTTCCATTGAGCTCGCACTGACATATTCCTCAGGTGTAAGCATATAATAAGCATTTTCAAAAAGTATCTTCTTTGCTGCGGTCACACCGCTTTTATGGGAGCCGGCCATTGGATGGCCGCCGATAAATACTGCCCCATTTTCTCGAAGAAGATCACCATACCGGCTAACTGTTCGCTTCGTACTCCCCGTGTCGGTAACAATAGCACCCTGCTTAAGCCGCATTTTCGATAGCATCTCCATAATCCCAACGGATGCGGCTACCGGAGTGGCTACAATAATTAAATCCGCCTTGCCTGCTTCTGCTTCAATTCGGTCGGCTTCGCAATCGATTATTCCTAGCAATTTTGCCAATCTTAACTGTTCCTTATCTTGATCATATCCAGTCACTATACATTCTTCATTTTCAGATTTAATACAAATCGCAAGCGAGCCGCCAATCAAACCAAGCCCAATGATCAATACTCGTCCGGTCAATATGGTTCACCTTCTAACATTGCTTTTCTTGCTTCCAGAAAAACCTTCAATGCATCTAGCAGTGCCCTGTTTTGCTCAGCAGTCCCTATCGTAATCCTTGCGGTAGTTGGGAAGCCTAGTGCTTGACCCGATCGTACAATAAAACCGTTTTCCAAAAGGTACTGAAAAATTTCATCCCCGTTAAGACTGAAATCAATTAGGATAAAGTTTCCTTGTGAAGAGTAAAACTTCAGTTTATGCTTTTTACAGAACGCTTCATATTGTTCCATTCCTTGACGGTTCAAAATTTTTGCCGTCTCAACAAACTGCTGATTTTTCACTGCTTCTTCCGCAGCGGCTAGCGCAAGTGAATTAACATTGAAAGGCTCCCGGACAGGCTCTAATGCCATAATGATTCCCGGATGGGCAAACCCATAGCCAATCCGGAGGCTAGCCAGTCCATAAACCTTGGAAAAAGTACGGAGCACGATTAAATTTTTAAACATCCGCACAAGTGCTGGTGAATGATAATAATCGTCAGCGACAACATATTCATAATACGCTTCATCAAGGACTACTAAGATATCTTCGGGAACTCTTTCCAAAAAGTCGAGAATTCTATTCTCGGAGATATAAATTCCTGTAGGGTTATTCGGAGAGCATAGCCATACAACTGCGGTATCACAGTCAATAGCCGCTAACATTCCCTCAAGGTCATGAGCACCGTTCAAGAGAGGAATTTCTCTTATCTCACACCCTTCAATAAGTGCATTATGTCTGTATTGAGGAAAAGTTGGGGTAGCCATTACTGTATTCGTACCTTTGTGTAATAGTGATCTGGAGATAATTTTGATCAGTTCATCAGAGCCGTTACCAAAAATCAACTGGTTTCCATCTAGCTCTAAATGAGAAGAAAGGATTCCTCTAAGTTTTGTAGCACTACCATCTGGATATAAAGCAAGAGCGTTGCTGGAATCCCTTAGGATACCAAGAACTTCAGGAGGGCAACCAAAAGGATTTTCATTAGATGCAAGCTTAACAATACAGTCCAATCCATTATGGTTCTTAACCTCTTTAATCGTTTTTCCGGGCTGGTAAGCCTTTAGCCCCTGAATCTGTTTTTTCCATTTCATCTGCCCAGCTCCCATCCCGTTCCATTCCACTTCTAATCTTCCATCACTTTAAAGTTTAGACTTAAGCAAATCAGGTCTCAATCGTTTGGCTTCCTCTAGGTATATATGTTCCACTTTATCCTGAGGGACATCTGTATTTACATGCATCATGACTCTGATGCACTTAGGTAGCGATGAAGGGACTGGAATTTCCTTCATACACATTACCGGTACATAGGACCAGTCATTAAATTTCCTTAGAGCTTTAGCAGGAAATGCTGCAGAGAGATCTTCTGTTACCGAGATAAACACAGAGGCAACTTGGTCGGGATGAATCCTATTACGTTCTATAAGCTCGAAAAAGAGTCTCTCCGTTTTTTCTAGGATTTCCGCTTCTGTATTTTCCTTAACTGTAATGGCACCTCTAACTCCCCTTATCACTCACAGCCCCCCTTTTCTAGGAATTTATTCAGCAAGGAAAACAAAAGGCTATCCGGGATTTCCTTCTTCACCGGGGAGCCGATATCTTTTAAAAGTATAAAAGTAATCTTTCCGCCCACGGATTTCTTATCCTGTTTCATTCTTTTCATGAGACGTTGAGTGGAGATTCCCTCAGGAAGATGCGTTTGATAGCCCAGTGTTTGAAGCCAGTTTATGTATGAGGCAAAAGAAAATTTCAATCCCACAATTTCTTCGCTCAATTTAAGTGCAAATAACATACCAATAAGAACCGCTTCACCGTGCGTCATGTTGCCATATCCACATTCCCCCTCGATTGCATGACCCAATGTATGGCCGAAGTTCAGGAAAGCTCTAACCCCGGTTTCTTTTTCATCTTGAGAGACAATCTCACTTTTAATACTGATGCCTCTTTGGAGGACAAATTCTAAGTCTGTTTGCTTCATGGAAGAAAGATCATTAATATTTTCCAAAAGCCATTGAAGTAAGGCACGATCGCTAATCAACGCGTGCTTGATGATTTCTGCAAAGCCTGATCTCCTTTCCGCAATCGGAAGAGAGGAAAGATAGTTCGTATCATAAAATACTGCTTCCGGCTGATGGAAGGCACCAATCATATTTTTTCCAAGCGGGTGATTAACAGCTACTTTCCCGCCAACAGCACTATCATGTGCCAATATTGTTGTCGGTACTTGAATAAAAGGAATCCCTCGCATAAATGTTGCAGCGACAAAACCCGCAAGATCCCCAACAGCACCTCCGCCAAATGCAATGATTAGCGAGTTACGGTCCAGTTTATGTTCTAATGCACTTGTCAGGCAATCATAGTAGACTTCGAAAGTCTTCGCATGTTCACTAGACGGCACTGTTTTAACATAATAGCGATACTCTTTTAGTTGTTCTTTCAGAACGTTTAAGTAAAGCATGCCAACTGTTTCATCCGTGATAACCATAATAGAGGTAAGGTTAGGAAAAGACACTATGAAAGGAATCATCTCTCGCGAGGCATTTTCTCCTAATGTTACCCAGTAACCCTTAGATGCAGTATTGATCTTTATCCTCTTCATTAAAATTCACTCGCATACTTACGATGTGCTTCAATTGACTCTTTTAAGCTATCTAGCCGATCGGATGCAAATTGTTCCACCAATGCAGAAGCGAGTTCCCATGCGACAGCATGTTCCGCCACTACAGCAGCTGCAGGTACAGCGCAGCTGTCGGAACGCTCAATGCTTGCAGCAAAAGGCTCCTTTGTTTCAATATCTACACTTTGAAGCGGCTTGTATAATGTTGGAATTGGTTTCATGACTCCCCTTACTACAATCGGCATGCCCGTTGTCATACCGCCTTCAAACCCGCCGAGCCTGTTGGTCCTTCGCTGATATCCTTTTTCCTTATCCCAAAGAATTTCGTCATGCACTTCACTTCCAGGTCTCTTTGCCGCTTCAAATCCAATGCCAAATTCCACACCTTTAAAGGCATTGATACTAATTATCGCTGCAGCAAGTTTAGCATCTAGTTTCCGATCAAAATGAACATAACTCCCAACTCCAACAGGCATCCCTTCAACGATAACTTCAACAATACCACCAATGGAATCGCCATTTTCCTTAGCCTCATCTATTTTCTCCATCATTGCTTTTTCAGCAGTTGAATCAAAGCATCTTACAGGCGAAGCTTCTGTTTTTTCATACAGTTGTTGAATAGACTTATAGGCAGCAGGTTGTGCTTTTATTCCGCCGATTTCAAGTACATGAGAAGCCAACTCTATTCCCAGCATAGACAACAACTTTTTTGCAACGGCGCCTGCAGCAACCCTAATGGTTGTTTCTCTGGCAGACGAACGCTCCAAGACATTTCGCATGTCTCTGTGGCCATATTTCAGCGCACCATTCAAGTCTGCGTGTCCCGGCCGCGGCCTTGTGATTTGGCGCTTTACTTCTTCCGAGGTCCCAGCCTCCAGGGGCTCATGCCCCATTATTTTAGTCCAATGACTCCAATCCCTATTTTCAACAGAGAGCGCAACTGGTGAACCCAAAGTTAAGCCATGCCTTACTCCACCAAGTATTTGAACAGTATCCTTTTCAATTTGCATTCGCCTTCCTCTGCCGTACCCTTTTTGCCGTCTTTTAAGTTCTTCATTAATATCTATCGCTGTAAGCGGCAATCCAGCTGGCAAACCTTCAATAATTGCTGTTAACTGGGGACCATGTGATTCCCCTGCAGTTAAAAATCTCATCATTCTTTCTCCCTTCAACTCATTAAAGGATTATGTACCAATATATCATAGGCCTATTAATAAAAATAGCCAAATTTTTAAAATTGTTGCTCAAATGACCGGGTCTCAAATGGGTTGTTGACATTTTATCATGAACGCCCTTATTCCCGCAAAAACGCAATATTTGCAAAAAAACGGGAATCATTCTAATCTCGTTGGTAGACTATTGGAGGAACGCTCCATCCAACCCTTTAGTTAAAATAAAAAAGAGACAAACTCAATAAAAACGGAGTTTGTCAACAAACTGAAACGGGAAAGTATCCCATCTTCATAGTTTTCTATAAAAAAAAGTATCGGCAGCTTCAAATCCATACCTACCTGGATTGAATATTTGCTCTGTACTTCCAACGAATAACATTCCGCCTTTTTTCAGTGATCCACTGAACTTATGATAAAGCTCTTCTTTGGCAACTTCTGTGAAATATATCAAGACGTTGCGGCAGACAATCAAGTCGTATCCTTTCTCAAACCTATCTTCAAGAAGGTTATGCTGTTTGAATTGTACCCGCTTTGCTATATCAGGAGAGAGTTTGTAGTGCATTCCTTCCTTTGCAAAGTGCTTTTTGAGCATGGATTCTGGAAGCTCCTTCAAAGCCCTATCCGTATAAACCCCAAGCTTTGCCTTTTCCAATGCATTCCTGTCAATATCTGTCGCATCAATAGTAAATTGGTTTAACGGCAAGTATTGAGATAAAACCATAGATAAAGTATATGGCTCTTCACCCGTTGAACAAGCAGCACTCCATATTTTCAAGCTGCTACCTCGGAGTATTTCGGGAAGAATCCTATTTTCCAGTATATTCCACCTATTTGCGTTTCGATAAAATTCTGACACATTGATTGTTATACGGTCAAGAAATTCATGGAGGAGAACCGGATCACAGTCGATCGCTTGAAAATACTCTGAAAAGGATGTGAAGCCCTTTTTCTCGTATAACGACGTCAACCGCCTTTTCATTTGTGCCTCTTTATAGAAAGCAAGATTCACACCTGTCTTGCGATAAACTTTTCCGATAAATTGTTCATAATCCTGATTCATATCCTTAACTCCCTTTTTGGCAAATATCCCTAGTGATTATATCGGCCAAAAAAGCTTCTTGTTCATCTTTTCCTATTAAAAAAAGCGCCTGCGAAATGCAAGCGCAAATGTGATTAATAAATCCACTCGTTGATAAGCTTGTTATATTCAACCAATTCTTCAGGCTTGAAGAAGAGACCGATTTCACGGGTAGCGCTTTCAGGAGAATCTGAGCCGTGGATGACGTTCTTGCCAACAGTCAAACCGAACTCTCCTCTGATGGATCCAGGAGCAGCGTCCTTTGGATTGGTTGCACCCATCATTTGGCGCGCAGTTGCAATGACATTCTCGCCTTGCCAAACCATCGCGAAAACTGGTCCTGAAGTAATGAAGTCTACAAGCTCTCCAAAAAATGGACGCTCTTTGTGTTCTCCGTAATGCTGTTCCGCTAATTCTGCAGGGATGCTCATTAGCTTAGCTCCAACAAGCTGGAACCCTTTCTTTTCAAAGCGCGCAACAATGTCCCCTACAAGCCCGCGTTGTACGCCATCAGGCTTTACCATCAAAAATGTTTTTTCCATTTTCTCCACTCCTAATATAGGTATGTACGTAGAATGCTTTTCATGAAAGCAATCTCTGGAAATAGTAACATTTTTTCACGACATTGGCAACTTTCTAAAATCTTCTCTTTCCAATAAATTTCGCAATATCTTTCAGCGTTCTTTTCGCCCTGTTGGAAGGAAGCGTATCGAGAACATCCAGCGCTTTCTTTAAATAAAGGTCGCTCATTGCAAGCGAACGATCTATTGAACCTGTTCTTTTGATCAATGAAATAATCTTTGCAATTTCTTCCTTATCAGTATGCTCATGTACATTCGTAATGCGCATCTTCACATCTTTTGCTTCCATTGCAAACAATACTGGAAGGGTAATGTTTCCTTGCAACAAATCTCCACCGGCTGGCTTGCCAAGCTCTTTTTCCGTTCCTGTGAAGTCAAGAACATCATCAGTTATTTGGAATGACATTCCTACATAATATCCAAATCTGTATAACTTTTTATGTACATCTTCGGTACACCCTGATGCCACTGCGCCCAACTGACAGCTGGCTGCGATGAGCAACGCTGTCTTCCTTTTGATTCGCAATAGGTATTTGCGAAGATTTTGTTCAAAATTATACTTGTCCTTCAGCTGATCTATTTCCCCTATACATAATTCCACAATTGTATCGGAAAGAATCTTATGCGCCAAAGGATCTTTGATGTTCGTCATGAGTTCAAGTGACCTGGAGAAAATATAGTCTCCGGTATACATTGCAATGCGGTTATCCCATTTTGCCTTGATTGTTGGCTGGCCTCTTCTCAAATCAGCATCGTCAATAACATCATCATGAACAAGCGAAGCCATATGAATCAGCTCAAGGGCAGTCGCAACATTTTTCACTTCTTCTATCGAATAATTCCCAAATTTCGCACCAAGCAAGACGAAAACAGGACGAATCCTTTTTCCTCCGGCATGTAGCAAATGAAGAGACGCTTCTCGAAGCAAGGGAGACTCTGCTAGTATCGTTTCCTCCAGTTCTCCCTCAATCTTTTTGATATCCGCATTCAAATATGAATACACCATTGACATTTTCAATCGTATCACCCAGCTCTTCAATCCTGCTGCCATTTCCCGGCTCTCCTATAGAGGAGTACAGGAACAAATTTTATTTTGCGACAGGCCAGTTTCTTATTTGCGGCCGATGTGGGCAGCTGCCACGCCACCACTGTATGGTTTGTAATAGACGTCTTTAAATCCTGCCTTACTGAACAGGTTTCCAAGCTCTTTCATCCCTGGAAAATCACGGGCTGACTCTTGCAGCCAGGAATACTCATGATAGCTTTTTGCAAAGAGCTTTCCAAGCACAGGCATAATGAACCGAAAGTAAAATCTGTATGCCTGAGTAAAGCCGGGTATTTCTGGTTGGGATGTTTCCAGGCATACTGCCATACCACCAGGCTTAAGGATCCTGTACATTTCCTTAAGCACCTTTAGATAATCAGGTACGTTCCGAAGCCCAAAACCGATGGTTACATAATCAAAGCTGTCATCTTCAAACGGAAGCTCCATTGCATTCCCCTGAATAAGCGTAACTTGGCTCAGACCTTTGGTAACAATTTTCTCTTGCCCTACTTTCAGCATGTTGCTGCTGAAATCCAATCCGACAACTTTCCCTCCAGAGCCCACAGCCTCTGCAAGGGCAATAGTCCAATCTGCCGTGCCGCAACATACATCGAGCGCAGTGCTTCCCTTCTGCACATCCATCCGCTTCATTACATCACTGCGCCATTTGATATGTTGTTTGAAGCTGATGACAGAATTCATCTGATCATAGTTCTCCGATATCTTTTCAAAAACCTTATGAACCTTTTCCTCTTTAGACTCCGCCATATTTACCCTTCTTCCGCAAAAATATTCACCATGGACTGATGCTCTCCAAGCAAGGTCTCAAGCCATTGCGAGAGGACATGATTGATCCCCGTAAGCTTTTTCCTTGTCTCAATGATCTTGTTGATGGAAAACTCCCTGTATCTTTCGCATATTTCAAAGAGGTGTTTATCCTGCTCCTTTGTCACATGTTGAAGACTTTGATCCGAGTTTAGTAAAGAGAGTTTACGGAGGCTGTCAAAAACGATGGAAGCACCTGTCTCAATGAATTGCTTTTCCTCTCTCAAAAGTCTTTTGACAAAGAGCGATTCTATAACCAGATCCTTCCACGTGCTAACTTCACAAAAGTCCGCTACTTTACAAATGAGCGACCCTTCGATTTCCTTCAGGCTTTCCATTAAAACCTCGATGGTTTTTGCTTCCTGCCGATATACAAGTATTTTCTTGTCATTTATTGTTCTCACACCTGCTGCCAGCATATCAATCAGTTTAATTTCTTCAGTCTCTGCAAGGAGCTTATAATAGAGGCCGCTGTAATAAACTCCGGCAAGAACTGTTAACTGACGGACCTTCCGATCGTCATCACCTTCGCCAGGTGTGTTTTCCCTTACAAGCTCATGGGTATCCAGGGCTATTTGCAAAAGCATTGCCGTAATAGTATAAGTCTCTGTCCGTACCTCTTCCATTCCTAATGAATCGAGAAAGGAGTAAAGCAGGACCAGCTTGTCTTCATCAATAGGAGGAGATGCAACGAACTGCTGAAGGTAAGAATGGGAAAGCCTTCGCTCCAGCGATCCCCTTACTTTCGTTAACTTTTTCTCGAAATCCTGCAATGCGATCACCCTTGTCCCTCAATTATATTGTGATGCCAGACGGACAGAAATATGTCGAAATGCAATAGCCTTTCACGGGAACACAAGGGGCTCCACCGCTTCGTTCCAATTAAAACCGCCATAAATCACGACTATTCCTTTTACTATGTTAAATCCGAACTTTAAAGGCGTGACCATTATATCATAAAAACCAGTGCTTTGCGCAGGTTTCAGTGCCATTTGTCGAATTTCCCCTTTAATCTATCAGCGATTGTTCGTGTTACGATTTCTTTTCGCTCTTTAGCTCTCCAAAAGCAGTCATGATTGTCGCCTGTCCCCGCACTTTGATAGCTGAAGTATGCTCAGTGAATTGGGCGATCATTACTTCACCGTAATCCAGCTTTTCCGAGTGGTGAAATCGTGTATCCGTCCCTCGCGTCAGCCCAATCACATTCACTCCATCATCTTCAGCTTTAATAACGACAAAGTCGCTGTTTGCACTTTGTTTTTTTTCCAAGCGAATCAGCCTCCTAAAATATTTTCCTGCACTGCACCTGTCGAAGATGCAAAATGAAAGGCCCGTCACCGGACCTTTCTATCAGCCTTTTATCAATGAAAGAATTTCCGCACGAGCACTGACATCCTCAGCCAACGTCCCTCTCACGGCAGATGTAACTGTCTTTGCACCAGGCTTTTTCACACCGCGCATTGTCATACACATATGCTCTGCTTCAATAACCACCATTGCTCCGTAAGGCTGAAGCTTTTCCATGATGGAATCGGCAATTGTGGAAGTAATCCTCTCTTGGAGCTGTGGTCTCTTAGCTACAGCCTCTACAGCTCTTGCAAGCTTTGAGAGACCTGTTACTCTACCACCCTTTGGAATATAGGCAACATGTGCAACACCAAAGAATGGAACAAGGTGGTGTTCACACATTGAATAAAATGGAATATCTTTCACAAGGACAAGTTCTTCATGATCTTCTCCAAATATAGTCTCAAAGTATTCTTTAGGATCTTGATTCAAACCTGCAAATACTTCCTCATACATTCTAGCTACCCGCTTCGGTGTGTCAGCAAGGCCTTCCCTGCCTGGATCTTCTCCGACTGCCTCAAGTATTAAACGTACCGCTTCCTCTATTTGGGCACGATTGAATTCTGCCATGTAATTTTCCTCCTAAACTGTATCTGTCTCTCCTTATTGTTCGTCGAAAATGAAAGGTTTATGACAATCTCATATTAGCATAAGCTTTTCAATGTAAGCAAAAATGACGTTTGCTAGAACTGATAACATATCAAAAAAGGCCGCTTCATAGCGGCCTTTTTTCAAGCATGTGCCAGATGGCACATCTATGTAATTATTTTACTGCATCTTTAAGCGCTTTGCCTGGTTTGAAAGCAGGCACTCGGCTAGCTGAGATTTCAATTTCATCTCCTGTTTGCGGGTTGCGGCCTTTGCGGGCAGCACGTTCGCGTACTTCGAAATTGCCGAAACCGATCAATTGGACCTTCTCACCATTTTTCAAAGCATTCAGGATTGAATCAAAAACAGCGTCAACCGCTTTAGTTGCGTCTTTCTTTGAAAGTTCTCCAGCTTCAGCAACTGCATTGATTAGTTCTGTCTTGTTCATGCGATTCACCTCCTCCCAAAGATTTCATTGCACTTTAGAAAATCAGACTGTTACTACATTTCTAAACAAAAACAATGAATCCTATACGTTTGCGGAGCAATTTACCAGCAAGTACTCCATTTCAATCAAAGTCCCTGCCGGAAATTAACCTGAACCCTAGAAACCCCTACTAACATAAGGGTTTACGGGTACTTCGCTAATTCAGTTTAAAGATTATCACAATCATATAAGCTAATCAAGATAAATTCAATATTTAATGGGAATCTTTTCTTATATGAAACAGAATTGTAATATCTCACTCCTCCATATTACCCGGTAGAAAACTACCTCAAACATTCCTTGCGTAATCCAATCATTTTTTTCACAAAAAAAGCCCCCGAGGGGGCCTGGATAAATATCAGCTTATTTAAAGGATGATGGCAATCAGCCCGCCAGAACCTTCATTAATGATCCGTTCAAGCGTTTCCTTTAGCTTATAGCGGGCGTTTTCTGGCATTAGTGAAAGCTTGGCAGAAATTCCTTCTCGCACGATGGAGCTAAGGCTTCTGCCAAAAATATCAGAATTCCAAATGGATAATGGATTATCCTCAAAATCTTGCATAAGATACCTTACGAGTTCTTCACTTTGCTTTTCTGTTCCTATAATTGGCGAGAATTCTGATTCAACATCCACTTTGATCATATGAATCGATGGGGCGACTGCCTTCAGCCTCACTCCAAACCGGGAACCTTGGCGTATAATTTCTGGTTCTTCCAAGCTCATATCTGCAAGGGAAGGGGAAGCGATTCCGTATCCAGTTTGTTTCACCATCTTTAAGGCATCCGCTATCACATCATATTCCGCTTTCGCATAAGCAAAATCCTGCATCAGTTCGAGGAGGTGATCTTTACCCCTGATTTCAATCCCAACAATTTCCTTCAGGATATCATCATAAAGATCATCTGGGGCAAATAAGTCAATTTCCGCGATTCCCTGCCCCATTTCTATGCCTGCAAGATTCGCTCTGTCAATATAATCATAATCACTGAATAACTGGACAACCCTATCAACATCTCTCAATCTCTTAATATCTTTTACCGTTTCTTTTACTGCGTCCTGATAGCTTTCTCTCAACCAATGATCTTCACGAAGCACCATTACCCAGCTAGGCAGGTTAACATTCACTTCAAGCACAGGAAACTCAAACAATGCTTCACGAAGAACATTCAGCACATCGCTCTCTCTCATTCCTTCCACACTCATTGTCAGGACGGGAATATCGTATTTCTCCGCAAGCTGATCCCTTAACGTCTCTACATGGGGCTGATGCGGTTGCGCACTGTTAATGACCATGATAAATGGTTTGCCAACTTCCTTCAGCTCCTCGATCACTCTTTCTTCTGCTTCAATATAATCAGCTCGAGGGATTTCTCCAATAGTACCATCTGTTGTAATAACGACCCCGATTGTCGAGTGTTCCTGGATGACTTTTCTAGTACCTATTTCAGCTGCTTCATGGAATGGGATTGGTTCTTCATACCATGGTGTGGTAATCATCCTTGGGCCATTCTCATCTTCGTATCCCTTTGCACCAGGTACGGTGTAACCAACACAGTCTACCATTCTAATATTCACATCAAGGCCTTCATCCACATGAATGGAAACAGCCTGATTTGGCACGAATTTTGGCTCGGTTGTCATGATTGTCCTGCCTGCAGCACTTTGAGGCAATTCATCCTGTGCCCTCGCCCTGTCAGCCTCATTATTTATATTTGGTAGTACTACAAGTTCCATGAATTTCTTGATGAAAGTGGACTTACCAGTCCGAACCGCACCCACAACACCTAGATAAATATCGCCTCCTGTCCTTTCGGCGATATCTTTGAAAATATCTACCTTTTCCAAGTGATCCCCTCCCGATCCTTTATTAATGGGAAAAAATAATCCTTATTGGTAAACTGGGACAGTTTATATTTATGATGTTGTCCTATTACCATATGACTTCTTTTTTTATTTTCCCCGAAAACGCTGCCAACGATAACAGCCGGCTGCCTTAATGTACGATTACAACAAAAAAACCTTTCTCCTACAATATATTTTGCAGAAGAAAGGTTATGACTATTTCTCTAAAAACACTGGCTCATCCCCTGTAGAACCTATCGTGTAAGGCAGAGAATATGCGGGAACAAACAGTGAATCTTTCAACAAAAGATAAAGTATGTCTGTTCCTGGGGAAACGGAAACTTTTGATTCTCTCAGCTTTTCATACAAATCTGTTCGGTAATCTACATAAATCTCCCCTTCACCAGAAATCACAAAAGGAAGGTTCTTTCCTGTGAAAGGACTGACAGCTACCGGCTCCTCTTTGTATCCTAGCTTCTTGAAATCAAGTGTGAAAACATTCCGCGATAACTGCTTTTTAAAAGGAGGGTAACCCCCAACTTTTATTCTCATTTTTATTTCTCGTATTTTTTCGGCTATTTTTACATCCAGCAGTTTGACAGTTGGATTTTTTTCGGTATCCACCATAACATACTGAAAATCCCCGCCGCTTTCAAAGGCATTACCTGGTATTTCAGGTATATACCTCGGAACAATCTTTTCAAAATCTACAGGGTATTTTTGATAGATAGGTGTATCCGCCTCTTTTGTCTTGATTGGCAGGAATTCGCCTTGATCTTTTCTATACTGATTTACTGCTTTTTGCACACGATCCACTTGGTCTTGGTATGGAATACTATTTTGCACAAGGTTTTCTTCAGGGTACATACAGCCAGTTAAAGCAGTCAAAAGTAAGAATCCTATCAGTAGAGCAGTAATTTTTCTCATCTTCTCCCATTCCTTCTACCAATATTTTTTGTCAATTGGTCGGACCACTCATCACGACCATGAAAATGACAAGGCCAGCAAAAATCATCAGGATGTAGGCCACTATTGCGGAAAAAACCTTTAATATTCCGCTTAGCTTATACCTGCTGAGATACAGGAAAACAAGCGAAAGGCCCATTGCAAACATTCCTGCAAAGGAAATATACATTTTCATTAAACCTGTTGACAAATCTACCACTCCCCTTTTCCGCAATGTATTATAACACATGGAAATAGAAGTGGACACAAACCCGCACTCAAAAAAAAACTGAAGGAAAGAGAGGGGCAAACTCTTTTCTTCAGCATATGTTGACTAAATAACCCTGGCCCTGTTCAAACCACCAGTTTGCTTCGTTGCATTCTATGCGGACTGTTCCTGCATCGCATCGTCGAACGCCTATTTTTTAAAATTTATTATCGGAATCCCCGAATTGGCCGATTAGAATATTTTCCAAATCTTCCATTTCACGGGTCCTCCTTCTTGTCATCAGTTCATCAACAGCATTCTTTGCCTCTACCCCATCAAATAGTATCTGGTATAGAGCCTCTGTAATCGGCATCTTCACACTATATTTCGCAGCGAGCTGGTGAGCAGCCTTTGTTGTTCTGACTCCTTCAACGACCATTCCCATACTATCCAGCACTTCCTGCAGACTCCTGCCTCTTCCCAGCATATTGCCTGCACGCCAGTTTCTGGAATGCACACTTGTACAAGTAACAATAAGGTCGCCTATTCCAGTCAGTCCGGAAAAAGTAAGCGGACTGGCCCCCATCTTCACTCCAAGCCTAGCTATCTCAGCTAGTCCCCTAGTGATAAGAGCCGCCTTGGCATTATCTCCATACCCTAACCCGTCAGAAATTCCTGCAGCCAGCGCAATGATATTTTTTAACGCACCGCCAATTTCCACACCAATGACATCCGGATTGGTGTATACCCTGAAATTTTGATTAATGAACAATTCCTGGACTCGCTCTGCGGCAGACATGTCTTTAGATGAGACCGTTACAGTAGTTGGATGGCGAAGGCTAACTTCTTCTGCATGGCTTGGCCCTGAAAGCACCACCACCGCTGAGAGCAGCTCGTGCGGTACTTCCTGCTCAATCATTTCAGAAATCCGAAGAAGAGAGTCTGGTTCAATTCCTTTGCTGACATGAACGATTTCAAGTGGCTTACGATGTACTTTGACCATTTTCCCCAATACTTCCCGTATAGCTTTCGTCGGCACAGCCAAAATGATTGTCTTAACACCTGCAAGGCTTGCTTGCAAGTCTACATATCCATGAATACCCTTAGGAATCTGTACTTCAGGCAAGTACGCTTTGTTTGTACGAAAAGTATTGATCTCGTCAATTTGTTCTGCATTATGCCCCCATAAACGTACATCATGCCCGTTATCGGCAAGCACCATGGAAAGAGCAGTACCCCAGCTTCCTGCACCGATAACAGCAATCGCTTCCCTATTCCGTTCCATTTCTTGTCGCCTCTTTTCTAATTTGTAAGCTAGCTTCAGCTTCGTTCCCGAGCAAAAATCTTGATTGGGGTTCCTTCGAAGCCAAAGGCCTCCCTAATCCTGTTTTCAAGGAATCTTTGGTAGGAGAAGTGCATCAATTCTGTATCATTGACAAACACGACGAAAGCTGGCGGTTTGACGGCAACCTGTGTCGTATAAAAAATCTTTAATCTACGGCCTTTATCAGCAGGTGCCGGATTCCGTGCAACCGCATCAGATATTACTTCATTCAGTATATTCGTCTGAACTCTCATCGAATGATTTTCGCTTGCTGTATCAATGGCAGGAATCAGGGTATGGACTCTTTTTTTTGTTTTAGCAGATAAAAAGACGATTGGAGCATAGCTTAAGAATAAGAAATTTTCCCGAATGTTTTGCTCAAACTGCTTCATTGTCTTTTCGTCTTTCTCCACTGCGTCCCATTTATTCACAACAATTACGACGGCTCTTCCTGCCTCATGGGCATAACCTGCGATATGCTTGTCCTGTTCGAGAATCCCTTCTTCCCCATCCAGGACAACGAGCACAACATCCGAACGTTCAATTGCCCTTAGTGCCCGAAGCACACTGTATTTTTCCGTGCTTTCGTACACTTTCCCTTTTTTTCTCATACCCGCCGTGTCGATAATCACATACTCTTGCCCGTTGTAAGTCAATTTCGAATCAATCGCATCTCTTGTTGTACCCGCGATATTACTGACAATAACACGTTCCTCTCCAAGGATTGCGTTCACAAGCGACGATTTACCAACATTAGGACGCCCGATTAGGGAAAACTTTATCGTATCTTCATCATAAGCTTCTTCCTCGTCTTGTGGGAAGTGTTTTGCTGCTTCATCAAGCAAGTCTCCCAAGCCAAGACCGTGGGAACCGGAAATCGGAATTGGCTCCCCGAAACCAAGCGAATAAAACTCATATATATCGCTCCGCATTTCAGGATTATCAACTTTATTGACTCCTAGGACAACAGGTTTTTTCGATTTATAAAGAATTTTGGCAACCTCTTCATCTGCTGCAGTCACACCTTCCCGTCCATTTACGAGAAATAAAATGACATCGGCCTCGTCAATTGCAATCTCTGCCTGCTGCCTAATTTGCTCAAGGAAAGGCTCCTCCCCGATATCGATACCGCCTGTATCAATAATGTTAAAATCGTGCGTCAACCATTCCCCCGAGCTATAGATCCGGTCCCTGGTCACGCCGGGGATATCCTCAACTATAGAAATACGTTCACCAACGATTCGGTTGAAAATCGTCGATTTCCCTACGTTCGGACGGCCGACGATCGCTACCACTGGTTTCGCCATGAACTTCACCCTTTCAATTTCAATAGGCCAGTATACTAACTTCTGTTTCCTGGCCGCTGTTTTTTTATAAAAGAAACCCTTCTAGTGGACAGAAGGGTCTGGCTTTATCAGTTTAACAAAAGATTCGTATTGTAGGCAAGAAACAAAAGAAAGACATTAGTTTGTAAAGCTATTCAATGCCTTACAATAATCAACAACTCTTCAGAGAGAGCGTGAGCTATACCATCAAGGATTGCCTCAAGATTCGCTGCATAACTTTCCAACTCCGCCTTGCTGTCACAGTGGAAAACAGCCATCCCTGAAGTGATTTTCTTCGGATTGGTCGTGATGGCTGCAAGTATGCATTTTTCGATTGTCATCCTTCTTTCCTCCTTCTCTCCATCGGCATCCTTATTGCATTTTCCAAAGTAGGAACCGCTCCAATTACGCGAATAGCCCGTTGTGCATCACGATGCTGCGGAAGGACAAAAATTCCGATTCTTCCATCATCTAAATCCCTTTTCGCTAATGGAACCAAAGCTGGTGTTCCAGAATCGCGATAGACCCCAAGTGCCGTAGAAAGATCGTGGAGCACCGCCTGCCTTTGCCCCAGATTTGCAATGGTAGAACGCGCATCAAAATTTTTAGGTTTAAGAATGAAACCCATACCATATTTCAGTACTTCCTTCTGCCGTTCTGGCAACCCTATGTTCATGATATAAATATTATCGACATACAATCCAGAACCTTCAAACCTTGGTTCCATATACTCAATATCCACTAGGTCCTTCAATTTTCCCCCGGCCATCATCAAACGGGAAAGAAACATGCTGACGATTGCAACAATAGCTGCGACCCAGACATTAAACATCAAGTAGGAGAAAGTTGTAAACAACGAGGTCATGATCACAAGGTAATTCCTGCTTTCAAAAGCTATAGCAATTCCTTCGATATAGGTTTTTCCTCTTGTAACTAATTCGTAGTGATCAAGTTCTGTAAGTGTATCCCGTTCCATGTTTCGCACTTCTCTAAACTGGGAAGCGGCAACGGTTAGAAAAGTAATTGCTGTAAATTCCTCTTCAAGTATTGCCGGGACAGCAATCGTGCCTAGTCCAGCTGCTATAAAGCCAATTGCAACATGAATAATTTTCCCGTGCAGATATGTAGGATATTGCCGATAGTCTGTTCTAAGCATAATAAGCCTGGAAATAGTACCAGCTGCTAAGCCAAAAAAAATGGGTAACGTATATTCATTCATGGGATGGCTTGCCTCCTTTTTCTTTGCTGGATAGAATTACTGATTGCCTGGGTCATCTGACAAAAACCGGTCCAAGCAACAGTAAGAGTTGATGCGCATGCTATCAAATCAAGAAAACCCAAAGACATGGATTCATAAGGAATAGCATGCTTTGATAAGAGGAAAGCAAACAAAATATCACCTGACAAAAATCCACCAATTAGGACAACAATACGAGACTTCAAATTATGTTCAAGAATTTGCACTAAGAGGAAACCGCTAGCTGAAAGCATGGCAGTCCTTCCGAATAGCACCCATACAGGGTCGTACAATTCAATCAGCCTAAAGCTTACATATGCTGACATGAGAATTAAACTCGAGGCTGCGAAACGAAGCATCCTCCAAAAATGATTGGGATAAGTAAGAATAGTAATGAGGAATACCAATAATATTCCGACAAGTGGCACATCGAATAATGGCGTTTTAACATAAACTTTCCCGCATGTAATCACGAGAAGAATCCCAGCAGAAAGCTTAAGCCGATGAGGGGCTGTCTTTCTCATTAAAAATGTCGTATACACCCACCACAGCCACAAAAACCAGTAAAAAACTGCACCTTCCAACCTTTCACCCCCTATCGTTACCATTATGCCTTGACTGTATTCAATTTAATCGCTCACGAATAATTTTTTCTATGTGCAGCATTTTATATAATAGGGGGTGATCATGTGGGAAGAGACAGGCAGGAGCGAAAATTGAGAGAAAGCCATCGTGTTGAAAGCGATCGTGATCAGGCACTTCATTATCCTGGAGCAACAAAGCTCGAGGGACCGGAAAAAGCACGAAAGCGCAATAAGTAAACGCATAAAAATCCCCCGCAAAAAATTGGCGGGGGATTTTGTATTGTTAATTTTTTAGATTTTTTAATTTGTCACCGAGGAGTTCACCAAGCTGAAAGCCCTTTGATTCTTCTGGCAATTCATAATCATCGTCAAACTGATCTTCTTTTGGTTCAAATTCTTTCATGCTAAGAGACAACCGTTGTTCTTCCACGTTAACGTCCAGGACCTTGACTTTAACTTCCTGTCCTTCCTGCAAAACCTCATGAGGTGTTCCAATATGGCGGTGTGAAATTTGGGAAATATGCACAAGCCCTTCGACTCCTGGAAACACTTCAACGAAAGCTCCATATGATACAAGCCTTTTCACAACACCTTCAAGGGTGCTACCTTTTGGCGCTTTTTCTTCAATATCAGACCAAGGTCCAGGGAGAGTTTCTTTGATAGATAAAGAAATTCTTTCGTTGTCTCTGTCAACACTAAGCACTTTAACTTGAACTTTTTGCCCTTCCTGTACTACATCTGATGGTTTTTCCACATGTTCGTGTGATAGCTGGGAGATATGAACGAGACCATCTACCCCACCGATATCCACAAATGCACCAAAGTCTGTCAGACGCTGAACGGTACCCTCTAAAACTTGACCAGCATCAAGGGAACCAAGGGTGTCTTGTTTTTTCTTACTGTTTTCTGCTTCAATAACTGCACGATGGGAAAGGATCAACCGGTTCTTCTCCTTATCCAGCTCGACAATCTTGAAAGAAAGGCTGCGTCCTTTATAGTCAGAGAAATCCTCAACAAAGTGAGCTTCTACCAGTGAGGCAGGCACAAATCCCCTTACTCCAAGATCAACAACAAGGCCGCCTTTTACTACATCTTTTACTTCTGCTTCGAATATCTCACCATTCTCATACTGGTCATGAAGCTTATCCCATGCTTTCTCTGCATCTACTTTCCTCTTGGAGAGGATTAGAGCTTCTTCTTCTACCTTTAGTACTTCTAGTTCAAGTTCTTCGCCCTCGGAAACAGCATCATCCGCTTTTTCAACGTGAAGGCTGGAAAGTTCGCTTATTGGAATAATTCCATCTAATTTACTATTTTCAATATTGACTATTACCTGTTTTTCCTCTACTTTGGTAACTTGGCCTTTCACCCTGTCACCTGCTTCGTAGTTTGCTACTTCAACCTGATTCATATCTTCTGACATATGTACTCCTCCTTGTCCATGACTGTCCTGTAATATAGAAAGTGATGAAACATCACACAGGTAACAATAGTAATATAGAATATTTTAAATTATTTCTATTTAATAACTTCTTACAAATAGCTGTTTTTGTCAAGCAGAAACCATTATCTGTATTCTTCGATCAGCTTCCGAATTTCATTCATAATCCTCTCCGTTGCTTCCTCAGCACTTGCTTTCCTGCTTCGTAAATCCTCGAAGGAAATAGGTTCCCCATAAACGATTTTAAGCCTTCTAAATGCCTTATACGGGCCAATGATGGCGCAAGGAACAATGTTAGCGTTAGAACGTAATGCAAAAAAACCGGCCCCTGCTAGTCCTTCGCCAAGTTCTCCCGTCTTGCTTCTAGTTCCCTCTGGAAACAGTCCTAAAACCTTTCCTTCTTTTAAAATTGCCAAACCCTTTCTTAATGCCTCACGATCGCTCATTCCGCGTTTTACCGGGAAAGCATTTAGCCTTTGGACAATTCTCCCTAAAAAGGGAACATCAAAAAGCTCCGCCTTAGCCATGAAATGGACAGGTCTCGGAGCTGTTATCCCTACAACCGGCGGGTCAAGATTATCGATGTGATTGGTACAGAGAAGAACTCCCCCATCTTTCGGAAAATTTTTGTTTCCTATCACTTCGAAGCGGTAGATTGGTTTTAATACACCATATACTAAGTTTTTAGTAATTGTATAAATATTCAAATTCAACCAATCCTTTCATGCGTTAAACCCATTATTTTATCCACTACTTGCCCGATGGAAAGCGAAGTAGTATCAATTTCTACAGCATCCTCCGCCTTTTTCAAGGGAGCAATTTCTCGTTCTGAGTCGATTTTATCCCGGCGGGCAATTTCTGCTCTGTGTGTATCAAGATTAGAAGGAAAGCCTTTTTTTATGTTTTCTGCATGGCGACGCTGAGCACGTTCCTCCACACTCGCTAACAGGAATACTTTCACTTCGGCATTAGGAAGAACATGCGTGCCAATGTCCCTGCCGTCCATTACTACACCGCCTTGTAGAGCGAACAGCTGCTGTCTTCTGACCATTTCCTTCCTGACAGCTTCATGTCTCGCCACAAAGGACACACTGTTTGTAACATTCTCTTTCCTGATTTCGGTAGAAACATCCTTGCCATCGAGAAGGACAATTTGACCATCAATGCCAGGGAGCAGTTTGATTTCAGTCTGTTGCAGAATATTTGCTACTTCGTCTTCAGATTGCAAATCCGCTTCGTGCATGATTGCTTTTAGTGTCAATGCCCGGTACATTGCACCCGTATCAATATATATGTAAGCCAATTTTTCTGCCACTATTTTAGCGACAGTACTTTTTCCTGCTGCAGCAGGACCGTCAATTGCAATGGATATCTTTCTCATATTTCCTCCTGTAAAACCATTAATGCATTTGTACTCTATATATTTTAACACAACTTCACCGCTAAACCTCTGATACTTTGCTATTTTTCACTGCTCCAAGGGCGGATGGTCTCTACTGTCTCGGGACTTTTTTCCTTTATGACTCCTTCATAGCGTGAGATTCTGTCCAACTGAGGGAACAAGTTTAGTTGATGCAAGAACAACTGTGACAATAACATAAACAATCCCTGAATAATTAAAAGTTTAATTAATATGCGCTCAAAGCTTTTCATTTTCTCCACCTCATCCCTATTATGGAAAAGAACGAAAAGTTTTAACCATGTACTAATAGACCTTTCTTTTTCAAATCAAGCTGCCGCTCAAAGCAAAATCTGAGGAAAAGTTGCTTATCTAGCGGAGAAGCATCAAGGAACATGACAGAAATGCGGAAGTATCCTGTGTCCTTTTCTTGGGTTCTAATAATTTTACTGCGAATATGTCTATACTTGAATTCTCCATCCTGCATCGGCAAAACTAGGAGACAGATCACTTCTATACCAGGTTTAAGCTTTTTTCCCTCAGCAGCCAGGAGAGCAGCACCGCCTGCACTAAAGTCCTCCGTAACCGCAGTAAACATTGTTCTGCCAGTTTCCAGTGACAATACAGCAATATCGATGGATGCCTCCACTCTGACATATTGCCTTCGCTGTACTTTGATCACGGTAGCTGGATTAGGCTTAGAAAGAATCAACATAGGAATTCCTTCTTTTATCCTGCCTTTTACTTCCGTAGGGAACTGATATCTTCCCCCTCCCTCTCCTGTAAACATTGCCTTTAGAGGGGTCCCTTCCAAAAGATAGACATTTTTCCCTGTATTGATGTTTAATGGATAGTCAATAAATAGACTATTCTCCCTCATCTCAACAATTTTGCATTTATAGCTTTCACAAGCATTGCCGTAAAAATGTTCCAGTATAATGGCATCCCCAATTTTCAGCATCTCGCCCACTCTTTCCTTAATGTCCCTTTTTTTCAATCCTGTCTTTCATTATCACTTAAATGAAAGTCCTGTGCAAGAGCACTTTGTGATGGGCTCTCAAACTTTCAACAAAAAAAAAGCCGCATAGGAACTGCCGGCTTTAAATCATATATGCTTTAAAAATTCGCCTCGATATTATCCATCCTATCCACCTGTTCTTCTTCACCATTGTTTGCATTTATAAAAATTCGATAGGTGTCTTTTCCAAGTGTTCCGGTAAACTCGTAGCAAAGGACTTCCTCTCCCAGCTTGTTTAACATGACGGCAAGCCTTTTTTCTTTTATAGCCACATTGGGATTAACTTTTGTCAACGCCTCTGATTCCTGAATACCCGGCTCAAACGACGCCCTTTGATGGTGAGATTTCAAATAATCTTCACCCGAGAAACCTATTATGCCTCCATTATCGAGTCCTACTTTAACCTTCAAAGTATCAGGATATATCCTTACTCCCTCTTTGTTTCCTACGTAAGTGAATGTTCCTGCAGTGTCATATTGAACACTGTCCAACAATTCGATATCCTCAAATTTATTTTCCCTTAAAAAGGCTAATGCCTTTTTCTCCGCTTCATTTAGACTCAGTTTTTGTTTCCCCATCTCTCTCGAAAAAATAAACCAAATAGGATACCCCCCTTTTTTAGTAATATCCATTGTTGCTTCGGAACCGTTAACTTTTGATGTCATATTGACACTGAAAAAGCTGTTTTCGGAGCCTTTTCCATTTTTCGTAACACGTATTTCAGTTTCTTTAATATTTGGAACAGTTTTTTTCAACATGGTAACAGCATGTTCTTTTGTTATTTGATTTCCTTTTAAGTACTTGAACCCATTGTTATTTTTTTTCATGCCAAATGCAGCAGGACCAAAATCATTTTCGGCAAAGCCTTCTACTGTTTTTTCCACTGTCTTCAGACCATCAATAATCGTATTATCTGCTGCTTCTTTTCCTGTTGCCAATGCCATTTCAACATCCATCCATCTCAGATTATTTTTCAATACAAGATGTTGAACTTGTCTCAAGTCTCGCTTAATATCACCTGATTGCTTATAAAGGGATTCTAATGTTTTATATTCTTGATCAGAAAGTGGATTCTTATCGAGATCCCTAACGGCTGTTCTGTATGTGAACTCTCCGATATTCGTTAATAACTCTTCCGTTTTGTTGAAAGGAAGAAGCGTTAACGGAAGCTGGCCAACGTCGCTTTGTGCTTCTGACGTAATTCTCCAAACCTCGGCAAGCGCAGGCGAAAGGGATGTTCGCGAGTTCATTGCGAGAGAAGTCCCTATCTTGTCATGCAGCAGGTCCATTTGAAAAGTAAGATCGTGGAATGCCCGCTGGTAAGTGTTTTCCGCATTGATGAGAATGGCATTCTTCTCCCGATGCTCTTGATAGCCCCAATATCCTGTCCCTGCTACCGCAATAGATAGCAATGCAATAATGATGCCCCTTAACAATACAATCACCCCTATTCACAAAAAATGTGCTTCCCGATTCTTTTGATTTGCGGACGGCTCCAGATCCATTTACTTGTAGCGGTGGCCGGATTGAAATAGTATAATGCATCCCCGGTAGGATCCCATCCATTCAGCGCATCTACGACGGCCTTCTTGGAAGTTTCGTTTGGAGTTAGCCATATTTGGCCGTCAGCCACTGCCGTGAAGGCACCTGGTTCAAAAATGACTCCAGAAATAGAATTTGGAAAAGAAGCGTTTTCTACTCTATTGATAATGACGGCTGCAACTGCGACCTGTCCGATATAAGGTTCGCCCCTCGCCTCCCCATGGACTGCGTTTGCCATGAGCTGGATATCGTTTTTAGAATATCCATTCGGGACATTTGCAGCTGTGACTTTCGTTTGCGGAGATTTGGTTTTCTTTGTCGCAGTGCTCCTGTTATACTTCGAGGCCTTCACAAGCTTTTGTTTTGTTTTGGCACCAGCCAACCCATCTACCGGAAGTCCAAACTTTTCTTGGAAGTTCCTAAGAGCCCAATAAGTCCCCCAGCCAAATACTCCGTCTACTTTTCCTTTATAGTAGCCTAGATACTGAAGCCTTGATTGCAGCTCAATAACATCTTCGCCAACGGCACCTCTCTGAATTACTTGGTTAGAAAAAGCCTCCGTTGGTTGCTCTATCATGGCAATTGGCACAACCGCAAGCATGGCAATAAGCAAAAGTGTCTTGCAGCGTAATCTAATCCTTTTCATTTTGCCCCCCCTAACAGTTAGCAATTTGATTTGACTCTATTTTTTGTCAACGTCAGACTTTTATACAAGCAAATAGAAAAGCTCCTTCATTTTTCAGAAATGAAGGAGCTTTTAAACAAAGAGTTTTCGAAATGCCTGGTGCTCAATATTCTTGCTTTTTTTACTTTAACAAGACCCAGCCACCAGAGGAAAATCATAAAGGGAACCATCAGTGCGAGCCAATCTTTCATTGTAAATAAGATATAATCATAGAGTCCATGAAGGACTAATGGAATAAGAAGAGCTAACGCAATCCATTTAGCCTTCGATTTTTCAGAAAATTTCCCTTTTCCCAAATAATACCCCATAATTACCCCAAATAAAGCATGACTGGAAACAGGCAGAAGAGCACGTCCAAGTGCAAATTCCAAACCATTAGAGAACAGGTAGAAAATGTTTTCAACCGTGGCAAAACCTAAGGAAACGGAAGCACCATAAACAATGCCGTCATATGGTTCATCAAAGACAACATGTTTATATACTGTATAATAAATAATAAACCATTTGAAAAATTCCTCAAGAAAACCAGCATTCCAAAAAGCCTGGGATATTACGGACTGGGAGCCTACTTCCGTCTGAATAACATACTGTATGAACATGATGGGAAATACGAGAATCGCACCGAAAATAAAAGTTTTAAATACCATAGAAAGCGGTTCGCTATCGTATTGGTCCCTCAGGTAAAAATAGCTAAGCAAAGCCAATCCGGGAGCAATCCCTGCAGCAACTATTCCCAGCATAGGCTCCCCCTCTTTTCAATTTGTTGTAATCATCGTATCATGATATCAGTAGAAATAAAATGGAATTTTATTCGCAAGTGTAATTATGGAGGTAACAATATGAAAAAGAATATCCTCATCATCCATACAGGTGGCACTATATCCATGAGGGAAGATAAAACCGGATCGGTTGCGCCTGGTGAAACGAACCCATTAACAGACAAATCTGATATGATTTCTGATTTAGCAAACATCATTATTGAGGAGCCGTTTAACTTGCCATCTCCTCATATCACTCCAAAAGAAATGCTGAAATTAAAGTCTATTCTAGATTGCCATGGCAGAGAAAAGAAAATTGAAGGAGCGGTCATCACCCATGGAACAGATACGCTCGAGGAGACAGCATATTTTCTCGATTTGACTGTACAAACAAAATTTCCAATTGTGGTAACTGGGGCCATGAGATCAAGTAATGAAATTGGGTCAGATGGATTATATAACCTTCTATCTGCTGTCAGGGTAGCTACAAGCGAAGAAGCGAAAGGCAAAGGAGTTCTTGTTGTCCTGAATGACGAGATACACACCGCTGAAAACGTAACCAAAACTCACACAAGTAATGTTTCCACCTTTCAAAGTCCACAATATGGTCCGATCGGCATTGTAACCAAGAGAGGAGTACTATTTCACCATATGCCCGCTAGACAGGAAAGCTACGATATTGTCGACGTATCAAAAAGAACTATTTTAATTAAAGCGCATGCAGGAATGGATTGCTCGCTCTTGAGTGCTGTAAAAGGCTTGAAGGTGGATGGTGTTGTCATTGAAGCATTAGGACAGGGCAACCTCCCGCCTGCTGCTCTCCCTGGAGTTAAAGAACTCATTGCTGAAAATATTCCTGTTGTCATTGTCTCCCGCTGCTTTAACGGAATTGTTCAAGATATATATGGATATGAAGGGGGAGGTAAACAGCTGAAAGAATTAGGCCTCATTTTCTCTAACGGATTAAATGGGCAAAAGGCAAGAATAAAACTGCTGATTGCTCTTTCTCAAACGACGGATATGAAAGAAATTGATCGGATGTTCCAGCTCTAGCATTAGAAATAACGGGCAGTGATTACTCTGCCCGGTTTCTTTCTCTTTCTTCGATGGCAGCTGCAATCTGTCCCCCATGAAACCTGCCATTTTCAATAAAGATCTCATTGGCATTATTTCCTGCGGCAATTACGCCAGCAATAAAAACACCTTTTATATTTGTTTCCATTGTTTCAGGGTGATGAACAGGTTTTCCTGTTTCATCATCGATGGAGATTCCAATATCCTTTAGAAAATCGTGATCCGGATGGTAACCGGTCATCGCAAACACAACATCATTTTTAATGGTATATTTCTCCCCGCCCTTTAAGTACTCGATTGTTTCTTCCTGTATTCCTGTCAATCTTGCATCAAATTCCATCCGAATCACACCGTTACGTACAAGCGATTCGAATTCAGGAAGTATCCAAGGCTTAATGCTGTTAGAATAATTCTTTCCCCTGTAAAGAACTGTAACCCTGGCACCTGCCTTGACGAGTTCGAGCGCTGTATCCACACTCGAATTCTTTCCTCCTATCACAGCTGTATCCATATCAAAAAAAGGGTGGGCTTCCTTGAAATAATGAAAAACTTTAGAGAGGTTCTCACCCGGAATACCCATATAATTAGGGTTATCATAATACCCTGTTGCAATGACCACATAAGAAGTGGTATATTCTTGTTTGTCTGATACTAGCCTGAAATGGTCACCGCATTTAGTAATGGAAATTACCCTCTCATACGCATGAATGCGAAGATTTTCTCTTTTCGCTACTTCCCGGTAATAAACAAGTGCCTGATTTCGCTTTGGCTTATGATTTTCAGTAATAAAAGGGATATCTCCAATAGACAGTTTTTCACTACTGCTAAAAAAAGTCTGGTGAGTAGGATAATGATAAATTGCGTTTACAATGTTTCCTTTTTCAATTATAAGGGGGTTCTTCCCTACTTTTTTCAAAGCAATTGCAGCAGCAAGGCCACAAGGACCAGCACCGACGACAATTACATCCTCTATATTTTTCATTGCTTTCACTCCCTGGGATGTCGTTTTTAGATAAATAAAAATCTCCTATCCATATATGATAGGAGATTTCAGCACGGTATTCAATGTTGGAATACCTTTCTAATACAGGTGGTTTTTAAATCCAGCCTCTGAACCTGCTTGCTTCGGCCATTTTCCGGACGCCGACCATATAAGCAGCAAGACGCATATCCACTCTTCTAGTGTGGGCTGTTTCATAAATACTATTGAAAGACTTTACCATCACTTTTTCAAGTTTTTCTTCTACTTCTTCTTCCGACCAGTAATAGCCTTGGTTATTTTGAACCCATTCAAAGTAGGAGACAGTCACACCGCCAGCAGATGCAAGAACATCTGGGACTAAAAGAATTCCACGGTCTGTCAAGATCCTAGTTGCTTCCAGCGTAGTAGGACCGTTTGCTGCTTCCACGACAATCTTCGACTTAATATTATGGGCATTTTCTTCTGTAATCTGGTTTTCGATTGCTGCAGGTACAAGGATATCACATTCAAGTTCAAGAAGTTCCTTGTTAGAAATCGTATTATTGAACAGTTTCGTCACCGTTCCAAAGCTGTCCCGGCGATCCAACAGATAGTCAATGTCGAGACCTTCAGGATCATATAATGCGCCATAAGCATCAGAGATACCCACAACTTTTGCGCCAGCATCGTGCATGAATTTTGACAGGAAGCTTCCTGCGTTACCAAAACCCTGAACTACTACTCTAGCACCTTTAATATCAATGCCTTTTTTCTTCGCTGCCTCGCGGATACACAATGTTACACCCTTGGCTGTTGCAGATTCCCTGCCATGAGAACCGCCAAGTACCAACGGTTTTCCTGTAATAAAACCTGGCGAATTGAATTCATCAATCCGGCTGTATTCATCCATCATCCATGCCATAATCTGCGAATTGGTAAAGACATCAGGCGCAGGTATGTCCTTTGTAGGGCCAACGATTTGGCTGATTGCACGAACATAACCCCGACTTAATCTTTCCAGTTCCCTAAAGCTCATATCACGCGGATCACAGATAATGCCACCTTTGCCTCCGCCGTATGGAAGGTCAACGATTCCGCATTTCAGACTCATCCATATTGAGAGCGCTTTAACTTCTTTCTCAGTGACATTCGGATGGAAGCGTATACCTCCCTTTGTCGGACCAACTGCATCATTATGCTGCGCCCGGTAGCCAGTAAAGACTTTAACAGAACCGTCATCCATTTTAACAGGTATTTTTACTGTCATCATTCTGAGTGGCTCTTTCAACAGCTCGTATACCTCTTCAGGGTACCCAAGCTTCTCAAGCGCCTTGTGAATCACTGTTTGCGTGGATCGTAAGACGTCGTGTTGGTCTTCATTGTGCTGATTTTCATTACCGTTTGCGGCTACCATTAAAATAAACCTCCTAAATCACATTGCGGTTGTTGTCTGCTTTCATGACATAGTATACACCTTTGATTATTTAATGCAAGGATAAATAATACTTTTCGGGATTTTTCGATTACTTTGTGAAAACGCTCTCAATTTTATTGCATCTATATTTAAAAATTCCCTTTATATCTACACTTTTTCAAATCAAACAGATCGTTTTACTGCTGAAATTACATAATTATTCATTTTACTCGTATAATAATATAAAGCGGAGAAACTCCGCTTTAACCAAAGTGCAACTGCAATGTCTCTATAGCACTCTCACTAATAATGGTCTTTCCATACTCTTTTAGCCTGTTGATGCTGAAAATCGATGAATTTCCATACTCAGCTAAAATCGCAATTACTTTATTTTGATCCATATTAGGACAGTCCATCTCCAAAAAATATGTGTCATTGTAAGAATAGAGAGTCCCGCCAATAATCCCGGCTTGTGAAAGTCTTGTAGAAAGACTCACAATATCTTCAAATGAAGCAAACTCAAAGAGAATAGTTTCACACCCATCCATTTTCACTTGCATCTCAATCAGACCGTTGGCATAATCCTCCTCTTCGGTCACTTGCTCCCCCATTGTAACTATCATTACCATTCCTTGGGCATGCAAAGAAAATATCTCCACAGCAACTGAACCGAAGAAATCAATCCCAAATTCATCGCTTGCTTCTTCTAGCATATCCTGAAACAATTGCTGCCATTTTAATGAGTCTTTCCAAATATCTTCTTTTGTCAGCCCTCTGTCTGACAGATCGTCAGATGTAAGGAAAATTTTAATTTTATTGAGAGTCATTCTTTCTAAGCGCATCATAATGCCCCCTGCCATCACAAAAGCTCTTGATCTTAGTTTATGTAAACTTTTCCGTATTGTGAGACTTTAATCGCTCACTTAAGCTTGTCGTCAGGCACTGATTTACCTTTATCATATGGCCTTTATGAACCCTTATTTGTTCACCGTTATAAAGGCGATTTCCTGCTTCATTCCTAGGCGGGTCAATGATTTTATACCTCTAGATTATTCATGGCTATATACTGCTGTTCTTTATCGTCAAAATGTGGGTTTCTGCCCTTGCACCCAAGCGAAGAGGCAACAGCGAGGTTCCATAACCATTGCTCGTAAAGATTGGAGTCGAACCAACTTGCCTAAACCCACCCTTTTTATAAGGTCCGATGCCAAATAAGCGAATTTGTCCCCCATGGGTATGACCCGATAGGACTAATCCTATTCCATGTTCTTCTATAATGGAGTCAAGTATTGCTGGGTTATGACATGCTAATATTTTGAATGATGCATTTCCGGCGTCTTCAATAGCGTAATGGAGCTGACATCTGCCGGCTGTTATGTCATCAACACCAAGTAAAGCGATTGTCTCCCCTTCAGCACTCTCGAAAATCACTGCTGTATTATCAAGTATTTTCACTCCCATGCTTAACAGAAGAGCATCTAACTCATGCGGGTCGATTTCGTAGTCATTATTCCCCCAAATAAAATACACCGGACCAATTTCCTTCAGCTTTCTAATGTTTTCTTCTATCCTTGCATAAGATACCCCTTTTTCCGCAAGGTCTCCGCCGATAAGCACAATTTCTGCTTTTCCCGCCACTTTACTAATGATGGTATCAGAAATTTTTCTTCGATGGATATCGGAAATAAAAAATATCTTTATCTCCCCAAATTGAGCAGGAAAATTTGTTAAAGCTATCTCCATTTCGAACACTTTATCTGAAAATGCTTCCCGATACATGTGAATCAACAGTGTCAATATTAATAAGAACAGCAGGAGTAGAACAACCTTGATCATTTTCAGTATTTTCCCCTTAACTAATATTTTACAAAATCATACCACGCTTCTAATATAAATGTATAGCTGAAACAGCCCCATGCATTTTGCATGGGGCTGTGAAACACTCCTGTTAATCTTCGTGTATATTCAAAATACGAAAGCCTGACTGCTCCAATTTGTCAATAAATTTGTCTACGTTATCCTTTTTCTCCACTTTCATAACGATCCGTCGGACAAGTTTATCTGTCTCATCGAAAGTAACTAGGGAAATGATATGTTCATGGAATTGATGAGCAATTTCCGCAAGGCGGGCAATTCTTCCTTCTGTTTCAACCGAGGTAAATGCAATTCGGACACCTTTTTGCTTGACTCCAAAAGCACTTTCGAACTGTTCAAGGACATCTGCTCTGGTTACAACCCCTAAAAACTGCTTTCCTTCCTCATTGACCACTGCCATCAATGGAAAATCCTTCAGTTCTAGCAGAGTTGTTTCAAATATTTCAGAACCAGTCAAATACTTGTCTTCAAAAACTACTGCCTCTGCAGCCTTTGTGTTTTTCAAGTATTCTGTTTTATCAGTACCTGAATCAAAATAACCTTTTAAGATGCCGTATCTTGTTACGATCCCCAAGTAAATATCCCCGTCAAGGACCGGAAGAGCATCAATGCTGTGTGCTTCTAATTTTTCAAAAGCTTCTTCTAGCGAATCAGTGTTACGAATGGTCACACATTTAAATTTGGGAATCATGATACTTTTGATAAACATCCTATTCACCTCTGTTGTTTATGTCCTGCTCATACACTATATACATTCGACAAAAAACCCTATTATCCTTTAGCATAAATTATTTTTCACAAAAACTCGTACATCTTTCATTTACTTTCATGGTATAAATTTATATCATACTGCTTCTTCATCATTTCAAAGACAAGATGTCTATTCTTCCATTCTTCTTCTTTTTTCCATAAATCCTTGCTTTTATCTATAATTTCGCACCTTAATGCGTGAAATTCCTTTTCTGCCTTCTCTCGTTTGTTTCTCAGAAGGTTCATCAAGCCAAACAGCCCGCCTGTTAAGACAAACCAGTACAGATTGGCTGATACTGAAACGAAATGGGAGAAGACGCTGTATGCAGAATGCGAATTCGGTTCTATCACGTTTTGAAAAAGATAATAAATATAAACTGCTGAAATGGTGACGAAGGCTAAAAGACACACCTGATGCTTTTTTTTTGCTGAGTCAAATTTCTGTTTCTTTTTTACAACACCTAATAGCATTCTTTTTGTTGCTTCATCTGTTCTGTTGTTAAGTGTGACAATCGGACTTTCCAAGCTCCTCCCCCCTCGCTTGAAATATATGAAACAACAACCTTACATATGAAAAAATGAATGCACAGTTTAAGCTGCGCTTTCACTTTTTAGTACAAAGCTGGCAATTCCTATTCTCGATTATCTCCGCTTTGAACCCGAATACTTTCAAAACCATCGTTGATTACTGGGACATTTCTCTCACTGTCACCCGGCAGATACATCGTAGCAGCGACAATAGATACAATCATTAACAGAAAGAAAAAGACAAGTAGCCTAATTACAGGATATTTCATCTTTAATTTGGTTCGGCTTTTTTTCTTTGCATGCTGACTGCTTCTTGGCGGCAATCCACTCTCCATATTGGAATTTTTATTTCTTACAATTCTTTGTCGCAATCTCTCAGCCTGGTCCCTGTAAGGCGCTTCTGAATTCATATTGCATCCCTTCCTGTCAACCTTTTTTCTTTATAGATATGATGAAGCCAAGAAGAAAATCAATCATAAAATGCATGGTTATTGTCACAGACAAATTACCTGTTTCCTTATATATATATCCGATCAAAAAACTCAATACCATAATATTGACAAACAAGAACCAGTTATATAAATAGCGATAATGTACTAACGCAAAGATAATGCTAGATGGCACCAGCCCAAAAGCAGTTTGGATAACCCCCCTGAACAGAATCTCTTCCGAGAGGGCAACAATCGCAGAAATGAAGGCTATTTCTATCATTGTCCTGTTTTGAAAGAGCTTCTCATTCAATCCTCCATCATCATAAAACCGAGGAGGAAGCAGCCTCATCATCAATAAATCAACTGCTGCCACGGCTACTCCAGTGGTGACACCAATTGTAAGCAATTCTGGTTCACCCCACCGAAACAGTGAAAAGAAATCAGCAGGCTTGGAAAAAAGAAAAGAACCCATAATACATGACACTATTAAAAGCAAAAATTGGGTGAAGTATAAATGGTACAGAATTTGTTTATCACTAAGCCCTTTGATTAGATCTGCATGCTTTCGATCCATATTTACCGCCTCAATAATAGTGAAGCTAGCTCTTCTTGCCAGGTCACATGATAATTTCTGGAACTGTTTTTGATTTTCTTGACAAAGGACAAATAAGAAAAACCGCAGGAACTGCAGCAGGTTTCTTTACTTATATCGGCATTTTCCCCAAAAAATTTGAGCAAAAACACCCTTTTGCAGCTTTCAGCAGAAATAAAGGCAAGCATATCCTTGATTTTGTTTGATTTCACCTTTCTCCTCTGTTCTACATACAATGAGAATTTCTCTTCTATTGCACCCATTTTTTCCTGTTTCCATCTTAAGAGAAAGTCACAAAGCAATCTCCATTGAATCTCAGTTAATCCAGCAGACGGAACAAGTTGTTTCTCATAAGTTTTGCAGTCTCCAGGCTTCATTCCAATTTCTTTTGCAAGCGAAAAGAAGGAGCTTATTTGAATATCATCCGGAAGCTCTAATGCTGCCAGCCCAAAGCTCAATTGCTCGTCCCCTGGAGAATAAAGGAGAATGGCAATACTTTTTCCGTTGTCTCTTCCTGCTCTACCGATTTCCTGAACATAGGATTCGATGTCAAGCGGCATATGGTAATGCAATATAAACCTCACATCCTGCTTGTTAATTCCCATTCCGAAAGCACTTGTGGCACAAATGATATCAAGCTGGCCTTTGACGAACTGTTGCTGTATCAATATCCTATTTTCCTGCTCCAGCCCTCCATGGTAACTCATCGCATTCATGCCATGTTGACGAAGAAGGATTGCTATTTCTTCCGCCTTTCTTTTGCTGGAAAAATAAATAATTCCCGGCCCTTCAAGGCTTTCTGCCAGCTCGATGACACGGGATAATTTTTTGTCTCTGCCTACCTGTTCTACAGATATCGCGATGGCAGGCCGATCAATTGAATAAACAATTTCTTCCCAATCATCAAGATGTAATTGCCTTGCAATATCCGCTCTTACCTCACTCGTTGCAGTTGCAGTCAATGCTAGCGTTATAGGATTCCCAAGATTTTCTCGAACATCTCCAAGCCTTGCATAATCTGGTCTAAAGTCATAGCCCCATTGTGAAATACAATGGGCTTCATCCACAACGAATAATGCAATCTCAAGTTCTTTCATCCTCGCAGTCACCATTGGAATACCTAACATTTCCGGAGAAATGAAAATGAATTTATAGCCTTCAAGGGATGCCATAGCCCTGTTTTTTTCCTCAAGAGGAAGGAACGAGTTTAACGCAACCGCTCTTTTTTCTCCTGCAGCCCGTAGCTGTTCTACCTGGTCATGCATCAATGAAAGCAGTGGAGATACAATGAGAACAGAACCTTTTCTCATGTATCCCGGAAGCTGATAGCATAACGACTTCCCAGTACCCGTTGGAAGCATGCTGATCGTGTGCTTTCCTCCTAGAACAGAAGATATCGTTCGTTTCTGCCCAGGCCGGAATTCCTTATGGGAGGTATAGACCCTTAGTGCCTCCATTAGTTCCATTTCTGCCCACTCCTTGCCAGGACTAACCTAATTTCAAAATAACTCGCTTCGGGGACAAAGCTGCGAATTTCCTTTAATTTTCGGACAGTTGTATTGCTGGCAGCCTCAATAATTTTTTCTTCTTTTTTTCGCTGTACATATTTTGAGATATCAAATTTAGGCGCATTTAATGCTATTTCAACGATATGGTCTTCGATGGTGTTTAATTTAAGATTTCTCATAGCAGCAATTTCATCGGGCTGATAACCTTTATTCAACAAGGAAAAGGTTTTTTCAGCTGAGAGCGTAAAAGGTGCAGCAGCTCTGCCTATATTGGAAACGGCACTTAAAATTGGTAAACTTGATCCTTGCTCTTCAATTGTCTTCAAAAGGAAATGAAGCAGATTTGTAAATTCAAGCTGAAAACGGAAATAATCCATACCTGTTACTTCAGCGGCTTGGATTGGCGTAAGCCCTATCCGTTGATGCCCTGTCAGCCGCAGGATAAACAATGTGGGATTCAAAGCAGGTGCCCGCTCAAAACAATAAAGCAGCTCTCGGTAAAGCCGTTCGGAGATATCCCTCCTTTTCTCTTTTCGATGAAGAAGGAAGGACTTTACCCATTGAAGGGTTTCCTGCCTATTCTGAATCGGTATATAGTCTTTCTGTTCATATAATAGGTTGGAACACACTTGAACAAGGAGGGACAGCCTTTCCCAGAATACCCTAGTGATATGCTGATATTTCAAGCCATCGTGATACTGAGGGATTGGATATGCCTTAAGGATCCTATCTGCCTTCATCTTCCCCGATTTCGTTACCATCCAAGTATCAGCAGCTGTCAATATGAGAAGCCCTGAAGATTGTAAATGAATTGCTGTCTCTATGAGTTTTTCTCGTTCTATCTCGGGAAAAGAATGAAAGAAAGGAGTCAGATGATAAAAATGGGCATCTTGAATTGTCTGTGCAGACTTTTTACCATGAAATAGGTGGAAAAGAGAAAAGATTGTACGTTCTCCTTTCAATCTATTTAAGCAGTGAAGTAAAACTGCCTCAAAATAGGTAATTTCCATGATATCACCTTTCAACCTGCATAATTTTAGAAAAAAGTGCGTAAAATTTAATACTGGAGTGACATAATCATTTTATCATGAAACAGGCTACAGGCGATGAACAAGCTATTATATACATTCTAAAACCCTATGTATGATAAGCATTCTCAATACATTTTTTATTGAAAAGTTAGTCCAGCAGATTTACAATGAATAAGAGAATTGAATTTCACAATTCCGTAACGAAATGAAACATATTGAAAAAACCAGGAGGGTATTTCACATGGCAAAGTATACAATTGTTGACAAAGAAACTTGCATTGCATGCGGTGCTTGCGGAGCAGCTGCGCCAGACATTTATGATTATGATGACGAGGGCATCGCTTTCGTAACGCTTGATGAAAACGAAGGTATTGTGGAGATTCCAGATGTACTAGTTGATGATATGATGGATGCATTCGAAGGTTGCCCGACAGATTCCATCAAAGTAGCTGACGAACCATTTAATGGCGATGCATTGAAATTTGAATAGTATATGTACATACCCCCGCTATCCTGCGGGGGTATTTTGTATTTAAAGGAAATAACGAGGGCTGAACAGCCTTCCCATAGAGAATTAAAAAAAGACCGCAGATAACTCGCTGGAAACCGAAATTACCTACAGTCTGAAACATGGGCTAAGCCACTGTTTGATTTTTTATCACGCATTCTTCAAGCTTTGTTTACCAATCCATGGAGCCATTTTAGCGAATAAGAGCAAGAAAGCTCCGGAGATTAACAATCCCTTAACAAGATTGAATGGAAGAATTGCAGTTACAGCAAGCATCTTCGGAAGTTCAAAGTTCATGAAGAATGCGTAAGCCGGAAGGAAAACAAAATAATTTAAAACACTCATCAGGACCGCCATGAACACTACTCCTGCCGCAAGCGCAGTTGTCATGCCTCTTTTTGACTTTGCCCTATTATAAATAAAACAGACAGGAAGGATAAACGCTGCTCCAGCAGCAAAATTGGCAATCTGCCCGATAGGGACTCCTGTTTGATTTCCCATCATAAAGTAATGAAGAATATTTTTGAAAAGCTCCACAAGGATACCCGCGGCTGGCCCAAAAACAAGTGCAGCGATCAGCGCAGGTATATCGCTGAAATCAACCATTAAAAAATTAGGGAATGGTGGCAGCGGGAAATTTAGCAGCATGAGCAAGTACGATATACTGCTAAGCATGCCAATAGTTACAAAAGCTTTTACATTCATTTTTTTCATTTTCCTCTCTCCTTTTTGAGATCCATCGACTCAAAGAAGAAAGGTTCGGCAATAAGCTTCCCTCAGCTTTTAAAAACCCCCAAGTTACTACTTGAGGGAGAGTTTGCTGAGGCACGCTTTAATAAACGTTCAAAACACCTGCAATTTTTTGAACGTCTGCAGAACCTCCATCTCCTCCCATCCAGACTTTACTGTCGGCTTTGGAATCTCACCAAATCCTGCCTTTCGGCTCGCGGGCTAAAGAGCACAAAGCTCATTACCGCCGGTCGGGAATTTCACCCTGCCCCGAAGATAGATCAATATTAAATTACGAAATTATTATACTGAAAAAACCATGCTTTGTGAAGTACCTTGCATAAGAAAAACAATGGAAACAATTATTTTACTTTTTTTCAATAATCAATATTGAAAATCCACTAACATTTTCTCGTCTGAAAAATTTTTTTACGCGCTGACAGCCCCTACACCCTTCCTCTATAAAACGCTTACACTTTCATACATGAACATTCTGTGACATTGACATCTCAATATTCGTCTTATAAAATATCAGAAAATTAAAGAAGTTTTTCCGAGGAGGATGAAAGATGTTTCAAATACTAGCCGCGGATGCAATAAAGGAAGAAGGTTTGCAGCCATTGCTTCAGATGGAAAATGCTGTTGTATATAGAGGGGAAACGTATGATCAGGATATACCACTCTCTCAAATCGACGCGCTACTTGTCAGAAGTGGAACAAAAGTAACAGCTGAATTGCTTGATAGAATGCCTTCTTTGAAAATAGTTGCAAGAGCGGGAGTTGGTGTGGACAATATTGATATCGAAGCAGCAACTAAAAGAGGAGTCATTGTCGTAAACGCACCCGACGGCAATACGATTTCGACCGCAGAGCATACTTTTGCTATGATGGTATCCCTGCTCCGAAACATTCCACAAGCTTGTGCCTCTGTTAAAAACGGTGAGTGGAAACGGAATGTATTTATCGGGAGTGAGTTGTACGGAAAGACTTTAAGTATTGTCGGCATGGGCAGAATTGGATCGGAACTTGCCAAACGGGCAAGAGCTTTCGGTATGAAGGTAATGGTATTTGACCCTTTTCTTACAAAAGAACGGGCAGAAAACATGGGTATTGATTCTGGCAGCCTTGAGGAAGTGTTGAAAAACGCTGACATTATTACTGTACATACTCCCCTGACAAAAGAAACAAGAGGCCTCATCAACAGGGATACTTTAAAACTAACGAAAAAAGGGGTCTACCTGCTCAACTGTGCAAGGGGTGGCATTATAGATGAAGAGGCCTTGGAAGAATTTATCCTGAATGGGCATGTCGGAGGTGCTGCACTTGATGTTTTCGTTACAGAGCCGCCAGGTGAGCATCCTCTCTTGAAATTGGACCAAGTGATTACAACACCCCATCTTGGCGCTTCCACTCGTGAGGCCCAACTTAATGTAGCAACACAGGTTGCGGAAGCAGTCCGAACCTATTTCGAAGATAAACCCGTTGCAAATTCCATAAACCTTCCGGCAATGTCACGAGAGATTTATGAGAAGATCCGGCCTTTCCACCAGCTTGCTGCCAAGATGGGTTCCATTGTATCGCAGTGCTTGCAGGAAGGAGTAAACGAAATCTCCGTTACTTATTCTGGCACGGTCGCAGAGTTGGAAGTTTCGTATTTAACGAAATCTCTCTTGTCAGGATTTTTCAAGAATTGTATTGATGCAAGTGTGAATGAAGTAAATGCGGTTCATATCGCAAAGGAACTTGACATTGTTGTCGGAGAAAAAATCTCTTCCAATAGCTACGGTTATGCAAATACAGTTTCCGTAACGGTAAAAGGAGACCACCATTTTTTCACTGCTCGAGGCACTTATATAGAGCATTATGGACCAAGGATTGTGAACTTGGATGGTTTCAATATTGATTTCCGCCCGGAAGGAAATCTCCTGTATATCCAACATATGGACCGTCCAGGCGTTATTGGCCGTGTCGGTAATGTACTTGGTGAGACCGGGATTAATATCGCCACCATGCAGGTAGGTAGAAAAGAAGTGGGCGGCGAAGCTATCATGGTACTAACTTTCGACAGGCCGCTTGAAGGTGGTATTTTAGAAAAAATAAGAGAAGTTGGCGATATTGTTTCCCTGAACCGAATCCGGCTATAAATAAAGAAGGGACTGTTCCAAATAATTACTCGGAACAGCCCCTTTCTTACTGTTAACGTTTCGAATTCACCTATTATTTAGCCGATAGGCACTTCTTTTCTGGAACCTTTTGAGAAGGTCATGATTGACCTATAACCTACTTCTCTTGCAAGCTCTACCGCTTTTTCATAATCGTAACCGACATGCTTAGGAAAATGGGCATCAGAAGATAGGACAATCGGAATTTTCTTATCATAGCACATTTGCAGCAAACGCTTATCAGGGTACAATTCACCCACAGGTTTACGCAGCCCCGCTGTACTGATTTCAACGCATGTCTTCGATCGAGATAATGCTGTTGTGGCCTTATCATACTGTTCGAGTAAGAATTCTTCATCCTTTGGAACATACTTGAATATTTTCACTAAATCGAGGTGACCTACAATATCGAACAAGTTTGACTCAGCAAGCGTTACGACCTGCCCAAAATAATTAGAGTATACTTCAAAAAGGTCTCTCTTTTCCCATTCTTCTATGTATTCGCCAAGATCGATGCCAAAATCCCCGACCCAATGAATGGAACCAATTACATAATCAAAGTCATAGCTTTGAATGAATTTCTCCATTTCTTTATGTTTATCTGGAGTATAATCCATTTCAATGGACATTTTCACATCAATACCACTGCTCCATGCCTTATGAAATAAAGCCGTATAATCAGCCATATCATAAAAGCGCCGTTCGTTCACCCATGGATTTTGCAAAATATCCGCTGTTTGGAAAAAATGATAGGCATGCTCGGAAATTCCGAAATGTTCAATGCCCCGCTTTGCAGCAGCATTTGTAAACTGCATCAAATAATCAAGCGTTAATTCGCCGTTCTCCAAATGATTATGGTAATCTGTAAGCAAAAACAATCCCCCTACGAACTTTTATCCTTTCATTATACGTTTAATTGAGCGGATATCTCAAGGGAATAGTCTGAGTTATTTTATAACGAGAATTTGGTTAGCTCGGATATTATTACCCGATAAGCGATTGCGCTGCTGAAGTTCCTCTATGGTAATACCGAGTTTTTTCGAAATAGAATAAAGCGTTTCCCCCTCGGATACTCTGTATTGCTTTTCCCCTGCAGCTTTTCGAGTGATTTCAAGCGCTTTACCCACCGTTATTCTCTCCCCCTTTAGATTGTTGAGCGACATGAGATCTTCAACGGAAATTCCGTAATTTTGCGAAATAGACCAAAGGGTTTCCCCCTTTTTTACAATATGTGTCGCAGTAGCATACATGTCCTCTTTTTTAGCATCCATTTCTCCTGCTGTTTCGACCGCTTTGTTTCCTCCTACGCTCTTTGCAGCAACAGCTTGTCCCACTTTAATGTCTCCAAGCATCCCTACCGGATCGACTGCGTTCTCTTTAGTCCAAGTCCATTCTCCTTGATGAACTTCGAAATGCAAATGAACACCGGAGCTATCACCAGTATTCCCCATATAACCTAAAATGTCCCCTTGTTCAATATCTTGCCCTTCGGCAACCTGTCTTGTTTTCAAGTGGGCATAAACTGTTTCATAACCATTAGGGTGCTTAACAAATACTACATTTCCGTAGCTTGCGGAATAATATGATTTTGTAACCGTCCCACTTTCGACTGCCACAATAACATCATTTAGCGGGCCAGCGATATCTACTCCCTTATGTTTTCCCCCTCTTGTACCATATACATCTGTCACATTACCTGAAGCAGGCCAAACCCAATGGTCTTGGTCATCTTTCTCTAGGCTTACACTTGCCTCAGGATGCTTGCCCCCCAAAAATAATAGGCTTACGCAAATTCCCATCAGTACAGCAATTAGCAGCCGCTTTATGTAATCTCGCATTGTTATCCTCCCTGAATAAGAAACTCTCTTTCAACCTTATGAGCGTTTCTTTCCAAATAGAACATGAAAATTCATTCCAAAATAGCATTTGTGCCGAGCCGAGAAATTATACAATAAAGAAGAGCTTCCGGCACTTTTATCCGGGAAGCTCTTTTGTTTCAATTATTTTATTGTTTGTTTATTTGGTGCGAGCGGCATTGCAATTTCTTCATCAAGGTTAAATCTTCCTACATATCTTGTTTCCGGATTATCAATTTTTATTTTGGCATATCCGAATTCCTTTGCAGTAAAAAGGATTGCTTCAAGATAATGAATGAAGTGACTGTCATAAACGGCTCCTTCAACGAGCTCGATATGAAGCGTCCGAGGCTGTTCTGTACTCTCTTCTTTAATTCCTTTCACCATCTTTTTCGGTAAAGAAGGGACAAGCGGACTGCTTGAGCTTAAACCTTTTTCACCCATTCTTTTCAAAGCTTTGCCAATTGTCACATAGCTTTCACCAGTTGGAACAAGGTATGGGGTTTTAGTACCTGCTGGATAGTAGAAAAGATACGCTCGCTTCCGATCTACCTGCAGTTTTTCATGACTATTCACTACTTGCTCCCCGCCGATACTGATGCCGGGTGTTCCTCCTGTAGTGAAATTCACTCTTTTGACTTCTTCTTTTGGAATAGTCTCGTCGATGATGTTCATCAAACCAGCTTCAGGAGAAGCGTCAGAGTTGTAAGGATGACTATTCTTGACATCCATCCTTAATGTACCTGTCTTTTTTTCGTATTCAAATTTTGCGTCCATCGGATAGAAATCTTTCAATCCCCATTTTTCCTCTTCCAATCTAGGCATTGTTTCTTTAAAACGGTCAAACCATGATTTTTTATTTTCCTTTTTCACTAATACAGTAATTGGAACAGCAACTTGGCCATTTTTGTCGGGGATGGCAAAAGATACAGTATCATGTTGCCTTAAATCCTCCGGGTATACCGCCGTCTCTTTATCATAACTTTTGTGCTCTCCATCCAGTGACAATTCTTCATCATCATGAAAGGCTAGCATTCCTGTTTTCTCGTCGGGAGCTTTGAAATGACTGGAATCGGCATGTTGCAATGAAGAATGATGCGTGTTATTTTGTTGGTCATGAAATCCATTCTTACTCAAAGAAGGGACTAGGATGAACATTAATAATAAAGCCCCAATGCTTGCACAAGCAGGAATCAGCCAGGACGGTTTCCGCCGTTTCCTGGAAGCTTTAACCTGATGAAAAATTTGACGAGGACTCCTTCTATCCGTAATGACTGGCAGCTGGCGAAGCAATTCCTCCAACTGTTTATCGTTTCGCAGATATTTTCTCACCAGACATCACTTCCTTTTCAATCATCTCTTCCATATATTTCTTCAAACTCTTGAGTGCCCTGTGCTGGACAGTCTTTACTTTACTTTCCGTCCAACCAAGGGCTTGTGCGGTTTCACTAATGGAAAGCTCATGGATATAGCGGAAAAGTATTACCATTCTTTGGTCGATTGTGCACAAGTCGATACACTTATACATCATTCTGATTTCTTCCTTTTGAAGCGCAATTTCCTCCGGGAGCGGCCGGCAATCCTGGACTTGAGCTGATATTATCTCAACCTTTCCAAAAATCCTTTGCTTCCACCCTTGTTGTTTACGGAAATGATCTATCGCGACATTTTTCGCAATGGAAAACAACCATGTTTTTTCACTGCTTTTACCTTCAAATTGTCTGTATGATTTAAAGACCCTAATATAGACTTCCTGCATTAAATCCTCTGCCTGCTCCCTGCTCTTAACCATGTAAAACAGGAATTGAAATACAGCCTGATGATATTTTTCATAGAGTTGCTCAAAAACGGAGTCCATTTCTCTTGTCCCTCCGTATCATTATATTAGTCGGTATCTTTAAAAGAAAAGTTACAATTTAACTATATGCTTTATTGAGCAGGAAATAAAGGATATTTTTACCTGTATCTGAATTTTCGCAGCAATTTGATTTTTCCCATTAAGATAATCATCACTCTTAAGACAGGTTAAACAGCCCCTTATACGGAAAATAAAAAACAGACAAACTCGGGTAGAAAACGAGTTTATCTGCAGACTGAATGATTCTTTATTAAGGATAGCTTTTCATTGTTTCTCATGAATCAAGATTAATCGGCAGTTTTTTAACCATTATCCTATTTTTCGCGTTTTCGCGGAATGAAAAACGAGAATGTCGTCCCTTGTCCAAGTTTGCTCTTAACCGACATGCGGCCTTTATGGGCATCGACAATATTCTTGGCAATCGCAAGTCCAAGTCCAGTCCCTGATTTTCCCCGAGTCCTCGACTTATCCCCTTTATAAAAACGTTCGAAAAGGAAAGGCAAATCTTCCTCCGGTATACCCGGTCCCTGGTCCTCCACTTCTACAACAAGACCATTGTCTTCAGTATACGCCCTCACGTTAATGGAAGCGGAATCTGGCACGTGCCTTATAGAGTTATCGAGCAAATTGGTTAGCACCTGTTCTATCCTGTCAGGATCAAACTCGACAATCTGATCGCCCTCTATCACTTCTGCTTTTAATTCAATACCCTTATCGTTTGCCAAGGCATAAAACTTGCGAACAATCCTGTTTAAATAAGGTTTTAAATCCACTTCTTCAATGTTCAGCAGAATATGACCTGCTTCCATTCTTGCAAGATCCAGCAATTCATTGACAAGTCTGCCCATCCTTAAGGATTCATCATAAATAATTTTTGCTAACTCCAGTTTTTCTTCGTCCGTCTGTGCGATGCCATCAACAATCGCCTCACTATAGCCTTGCAGCATAGAGATTGGTGTGCGGAGCTCATGGGAAACATTTGCAATGAAATCTTCCCTTAATTTATCAAGCTTTCTTTCTTCCGTCATATCTCTTATGACAGCAACAGCACCGCGGATAAATCGCTTATTATAGAGCGGACTTACAATCAAAACATAGCTGCGACCTTGAAGCGACATTTCACCAACCTGCTCTTTTTCGGTATTAACAGCAAGTTGAAATAACTCCATCACTTCGGAAGGAACAGCATCAGTATGCTCATTTGCACCCTGATCGTAATACCAATAACGGAGAAATTGATCGGCAGGCGGGTTTGTAATCAGAATGGTCCCATTCTTGTTGAAAGTAAGTACACCATCAGCCATGCTGCTCAGGATGCTCGTCAATTGTTCTTTTTCCTGATTGAGGGCATTCATGTTAAATTTCAGTTGGCGTCCCATTTGGTTGAAGGCTGTTGCGAGTTCCCCAATTTCATCATGGGTTAGGATTGGCACCTTCGTATCGAATTTCCCTCTTGCAACTTCAAACGCAGCCTCCCTCATCTTCCTGAGAGGCGCTGTGATTCTCGTTGAAAGGAAGAAAGCGAAAATAGTCGTCAACACAATCGCCACTCCAGCAGCAAGAAGAATAAACTTTGTTGTATACCTTGTCGTTCGCTCCATTACATCAAGCGATTGGTAGACAAATACACCCCCGGCCTTGTCCTCGGAAAATTGCACAGGAACTCCAATGATTAAATATTGACTCCCAGCAGAATCTTTCGATGGAAATGGCGAAGTGATATATTGAACTTCATCTTCCTTGAAAACCTTAGAAAGTTCCTTGTTCCCCATGACGAACGAAACAGGGAGCCTTTTGTTGTTATTTGCATTAGGCGAGTAATAGTAAGTATCTTTATCCTCTACCACAATTACCCGCGTAACATCATCAATAAGCGCCCATGAAATCTCCTTGCTTAGCGCTTCATCTTTAGGGTGCTCTTCAAGATTCAACGCAATCTTTTCAGCTGTTTCAGTAAGATCCTTACGCGATTCACTGATATGATAATTTTCAAAGAATTCAAGCAGCATTACGGTCAAGATAAACAAGACAAAGGAAACAAGCAATAGAATGGTGAACCATAATTTACCTACTACACTTCGCCAGAATATCATTCATTGATAACCTCGAATTTGTAGCCAACACCCCAAACTGTCACTATCATTTTGGCAGCATGCTCTGATACTTTGTTCAACTTTTCGCGCAAACGCTTCACATGTGTGTCCACAGTTCGAAGATCACCGAAAAACTCATAATGCCATACTTCCTTCAGTAACTGTTCCCTATCGAACACCTTATCCGGAGATTTTGCCAGGAAATAAAGCAGTTCATATTCCTTCGGAGTAAGACTTACTTCTTTCCCATCTGCTGTTACTCTGTGTGCATCATTGTCAATTGTTAAATGTGGAAATACGATAACATCCTTTGTTGTTGTTTCTGTTTGAAGGTAGCTTGTACTGGAAGAACGTCTCAGCATCGCCTTCACCCTCAAGACAACCTCGCGTGGACTGAATGGCTTTACGATATAATCATCCGTACCAACTTCAAATCCTTGCACCCGGTTTACCTCTTCCCCTTTTGCAGTGAGCATGATAACAGGAGTAGATTTCTTCTCCCGCAATTCTCTGCACACTTCTATTCCATCTTTTCCAGGCATCATGAGGTCAAGTAAAATTACATCATAATCATTGGCAAGGGACTTGGCGAGGGCTTCATTGCCGTCTTCCGCTTCCTCAATGAGGTAGTTTTCTCGTTCAAGGTACATTTTCAGCAATCGACGAATTCTTTCTTCGTCATCTACTACTAAAATTTTGATGTCTTTTTCCATAAGGTAAATCCCCCCTGCGGTTAATTTTACATAAATAATGAGCTTCTTGCCAGATTTTTTAACCTAAGTATATGGTAAAGGGATGCATTTGTCTAAAAACAGACATATTTATCCTAAATTCTCTTTCCTTTTTTTAAAAAAAGCCTTCACTTGTACAACAGTGAAGGCTTTAGGTTTATTACCCTGCATAGGAATGCAGACCGGATATAACAAGATTAACAGCTACCAAGTTAAACATGATGATGACAAAGCCTATTACCGCAAGCCAGGCAGACTTTTCTCCATGCCACCCTTTTGAAAGACGCAAATGAAGAAATGCTGCATAGAATAGCCAGGTAATTAAAGCCCAGACTTCTTTAGGGTCCCAGCCCCAAAATCTAGTCCACGCAACTTGTGCCCATATCATCGCAAAAATCAATGCCCCTAGAGTGAATACAGGAAATCCAACTAGTACAGATCGATAGCTGATTTCATCAACAAAATCCAGGTTGATATTTTTCACATAAGGCTTTAAAGATGCAGAAATTCGTTTCCTCATCATTAGCCTTATTAGCCAGTAAAGTGCAAGGCCTGCTCCAAGCGACCAAAGAACTGTATTCAGCTTTTTCGCATTGATGATAGCAGGAGTGGAAACAACAGGTTCAAGCTTATCTTTCGTTATCAAGTTCCCTTCATTAGGTCCAACCAACGCTGGAAGGTTGTATTCGACTTTTGCTTCCTGTCCATTCTTGTCAATATATTGGAAACCGGCTTTATAATCACTGAGTGAAAAAGCGGTTGAAACAGCGACAAAACCAAGCGTACTTATTAAGCCATACATGACTACTTCAAGCCAGAATGTACTGCGGCTTTTTTTCGTTTGATCCACTACCTTTAAAAGATAGATAAGACCTGCAGCAAAGCTGATGGCAAGTATTGCTTCCCCAATAGCCGCTGTAGTTACATGGATATGGAGCCAGTCACTTTGCAATGCTGGAATAAGCGGAGAAATATCCCTTGGGAACATCGCAGCATAGGCAATGATGAGAATAGCCACTGGCATCGTAAAAAGTCCGAGCAATGGAGCTTTATAAATGAAGTATATCGCGATGAACGCCCCTACAAGAGCCATTCCAAAAAACGTTGTGAACTCAAACAAATTGCTAACAGGGGCATGTCCCGCTGCAATCCACCTAGTGATAAAAAAACCTAACTGGGACATGAATCCTAAAATTGTAATCATAATCGCCAAGTTGGCAAACTTATTGGAACCATTTTTTTCTGCACTTTTTTTCGATTTGATTGCTCCCCCGAAAAACATTGTTGCAACCAAGTAAAGAATAAAAGCAATGTACAACAGATTGGAGCTTAACGCTGCCATCCTTCCCCCTCCTTAACCTTTCTTCCCGCTTTCAAGCTGGTCTACCGGAGCTTGTATTCCTGTTTCCTTGAAAACACTCTCCAATTCCCGCTTCAAACCGTACCAGTTTTTGTTCGTATGCCCTGCAATTATTGCTTTTTCATCCATAAATCTTACCCAGAGCCTTCGGTGATTCCAGTAGGCTCCCTGGATTACACCAACCATGAAAATGAGACCTCCAAGCCCGAGAATCCAAAGCGTCAAGTCTTTACGGACTGTCAACGCTGCAACATTCTTTGTTTCTACCCCTTTAAAAGCCATTTTGTACGTATTGTCTCCATCTGCCTCAATCGTTTGGCGGATTGCGACAAAACTAACTTCCCCTTCCGGCTTGTCAGGTGTCACCATTTTAAAGACAAAAGCTGGATTGTTTGGAACCTTGGACTTTGTTGTCGGTTTCGAATTCTCATCAAATTCGAAATCCGGGAAATAACTCTTAATTTCTACTGAATAACCATTCTTTAATTTATAATGCGTATCTGGGTTATACAGATTCACTTTTATCGTGCCAAGCTCCTCCCCAGTTTTCTTGTTCTGGAGGGCAAGGTGCATTTTACTTAATTCATCAAGCTTGTAATCTACTTGATAAAGTGCATAGTTATCCATTTTAAGAGGCTGATTGACACGTATTTTTTCATGTTTTACTTTTTTCAGATCAAGAGACTCGCCTGCAACACCAGTTCCTTTTCTCTCGTAAAGGGTAACATTAGATTGATAGTTTTTTGCAACGGTTCCAGCACGATCGAGTGCTGCTCCAAAAACTTCATCGTCTTTTTCTTTATCGTAGGTTTGCATGATGAACTTATTATTCTTTAAATAGTACTTTCCGTCTGTCCCTGGAATCGCTTTCGTTTCTCCCTCGCGAATCCAAAGCAGTTCATCCACGTACATCCCGGGTACAAATCGCAGCATACCGCCAATCAAAAAAATAATCAGCCCAATATGATTGACGTATGGACCCCAACGAGAAAAACGGTTTTTCTCGGCAAGAATACTTCCGTTTTCCTTTCGGATATGATACTTTTTCGATTTCAAGTTTTCTTCAAGTTGGCGCATGCTGTTTTCGTCAGGTGAATCCGCCAAACCAAACAACCGCTGACGCTTCAAGAATCCCTCGTGGCGTTCGACTCGCTGGTTCTTCAGGGCCCTATATAAGGGAACTACCCTATCAAGACTGCAAATGACGAGCGAAACACCAATTGATGCAATGAGGAGAAGATACCACCAGGAGCTGTACAGGTTGTTAAATCCAAGATCGTAATACAGCTTGCCAAACCAACCGTACTGATCCTCATAATACTCAGCAGGTGTCATTGTCTGTGGGATATACATTTCCTGAGGAAGGATTGTCCCAACAGAGGAAGCAATTAACGTGACAACGATCAGCGTAACTCCTACTTTAACAGATGAGAAGAAGTTCCAAATCTTATCCACCAATGTTTTGTTATATGTTTGCGACCTGCGCGCACTTCCTTCGTAACGCATATCAAGCAGCTTTCTTTTGGTTGCGCTATCTTCCAGTACTTTGCCGCATGATTCACATATAACGGTGCCATGAGGGTTCACATGGCCGCATTCACACTTAACTTCATTCATGACATAAACTCCTTGTTCCCCTTGCTCAAGGTTTTATTTCTTCCATAAACCTTTTTACTTTGTCTTCTGTCAATTCACCAGTATAGCTTCTTACTACTTTCCCTTCCTCATCAATCAGAAAGGTAATTGGAAGCTGGCCGATACCATATGCTGCCTGAACCTGCCCATCTTCATCAATCATGACAGGAAAAGTAAGATTATGCCGTTCAACAAACTTGTCGACAGCAATCTTTGACTCCCCGACATCTACTGTGAGCACTTCGACCCTCTTGTCCTTAAACTGTTTGTATTGGTTGTCGATATGAGGCATTTCCCGTTCACAAGGTCCACACCATGTTGCCCAAAAATTCAAAAACACTCCTTTTCCCTTATAATCGGAAAGCTGATGCTTGTTCCCTTCCCTGTCAGAAAGGACAAAGTCCGGGGCTTCTTTCCCAATCTCAACTGTGCTGTCATCTTCCTTCGTAAGGTTAGCATATAGCGTGTAGCCAACCGCTAATACCAGGACGAGAAGGATAATGGTCCTGGCTATAAGCCTTTTTTTTTTCATTCATATCCCCCCTGTTACTCTCTCTATTGTATCACCATGTGAATGTTAATATAAAATCCCAAAGCCTGCTTAAGAATTTTTCATTGCTTCCGTGCGGAGCTGCTTCACTTCATGCGGAGTTAATTCTCGTATATCCCCTGTGTTCATTCCATGAAGCGTGAGGAAACCATACCTCTCCCGCTTCAATTTCAATACCTCATGCCCAATCGCCTCGAACATTCTTCTTACTTGGCGATTTCTTCCTTCGTGTATCTTCAGTTCGACAATGGATGTCTGCTTCTTTTTATCGAGTGAAAGTAGTTTCACTCTTGCAGGAGCGGTCTTTCCATCCTCCAACCGAATCCCTCTTTCGAGTTTTTTAAGCCCTTCCCTCTCAGGGATGCCTTTCACCTTTGCAACATATACTTTTTCGATTTCATTGCGGGGATGCATAAGCAGGTTCGCAAATTCTCCGTCATTTGTCAGGAGCAATAGACCAGAAGTATCATAATCGAGTCTCCCAATAGGGTAAATTCTTTGTTCAATTCCTTCAAAAAAGTCCGTTACTACTTTTCGTCCTTTTTCATCTTGGACACTGGAGATGACACCACGCGGTTTATAAAAAAGGAAGTACACTGGGATTTCCCTTTGTATCGGGATACCGTTCACTTCAACTTTATCAGAAGACGACACTTTCGTACCAAGCTCCCTGACCGTTTTTCCATTTACGGTCACTCTTCCGTCAAGGATTAGCTCTTCCGCTTTCCTTCTCGAAGCTACACCGGCATGCGCCATGACTTTTTGCAATCTTTCCATTCAGCAGGTCACTCCTAAAATTGTTGAAAATGCCAACATTATTATTCTAATATCAAGTTCATTCTATCCTAATGAATTATGACACAAACTTGCCTCTTTTCAAAGTAACCTATCCCGAAATGAGCGAACTTCTTTATCTTTTATCGCTCAAAATGGAAAAGTACCAGTTCGGCAAAAAACCGCCCTTTACAGGACGGCTCACCAACTTATTTCGATCCAAACATGAGTGTGACAATGGTAATTGCAGCTGCAAAGCCGGCTAAGTCTGCAAGGAGACCCACCTTCAAAGCATCTCCCATTTTTTTTATGCCAACCGCCCCAAAATACACGGTCAGAACATAGAAAGTCGTATCAGTGCTCCCTTGAATCGTGGATGCAAGAATTCCAATAAAAGAATCCGGCCCATGTTCTGCAATTAAATCACTCGTCATGCCAAGTGCTGCATTTCCTGAAATTGGCCGAATGATTGCTAGTGGTGCTACTTCCACAGGGATACCGACCATCTCTAGGATCGGCTTAAGGAAATTCATAAGATAGTCAAGTGCCCCGGAAGCCCTGAACACTGAAATGGCCACCATCATTCCTACTAAAAACGGAATGATAGATACCGCCATCTTGATTCCTTCCTTTCCTCCCTCGACAAAGGTTTCGTATGCCGGAACTTTTTTTATGACAGAATAAACGAGGATAAATCCAATCAGCACCGGTATAAACCATAGGGAAATGGCAGAAATGATTTGCATATAACCTCATCCTTTTCGGCTTCTTCGGAAATAAAAATATCGGTCTATCATAATAGCCGCAATGGTGGAGAAAAAGGTGGCAACAATCGTCGGCCCAACAATTTCTGTTGGGGATGCACTGTTGTAGGTCACTCTAATGGCAATTACTGTAGTTGGTATTAGCGTAATACTGGAAGTGTTGATAGCAAGGAAAGTAATCATCGATCTCGACGCATAATCCTTTCCACCATTTAGCCGCTTCAATTCCTCCATCGCTTTTATTCCTAGCGGTGTTGCTGCATTGCCAAGTCCAAAGAGATTTGCGATCATATTGGACAGGATATAGCCCATGGCTGGATGACCAGCGGGCACTTCTGGGAATAGGCTTTTTACAAGTGGCCGGAACAAACGAGCTAACACCTCCAGCAAACCTGCCTTTTCCGCTATCCTCATCATTCCAAGCCAGAAAACAAGGATGCTGACAAGACCAATACAAAGGGTCACCGCTTCCTTAGCCCCTTTGAAGACTGCCTCATTTACATCAGCAATCGTTCCGTTGAATGCTGCGAAGATAAGTCCAATCAAGGTCATGAACACCCATATATAATTAACCATCGTAATACATTCCTGTAGTTACGAAGAAAAAGCTTCGAATATAATCCAAGAGTGACTCTTCCTTTTTGGGTTCTTGTTTGGAGTAAACAGGTAGTTGTGTTATTTCCTTATCTCCTAAGAAGACGAAAGCTTTCCCTGCTATCCTTGGAATCTGGTTTTCTTTCGTTGTTTTTGAAGGCTTCAAAAGTCTATACTCCACCCTCACCTTCTTTTCCTCGTCAGCAGTCAGCGGATATTCATAACCTTTCTCTAAATATACTTTTCCTTTATAATAAGGATCTTCTATTCCTTTAATTTCTCCTTTTTTTAAAATTCCTGCAATATCATACTGTGATATTGCTCGTTCATACATGCTTATATGATCATTCCAGTCATCCGGTCCATCAAGGGTTACCGCAATCAAATCGAACCCTCCCCGGGAAGCAGTTGTTACAAGGGTGCGTTTCGCCCTTTTTGTATAGCCTGTCTTTCCTCCGGTACAGTTTTTATACAATTCGGTAAGCAGTCGGTTTTTATTCTTCCATACTCTATCCCACGGTTCATTTGGATTTGGAGCTCGATGAACCTCCGTACCGGATATTTTGCGATAAGTTTCATTCGCCATCGCGTATTTTGTAAGAATAGCCATATCATAAGCAGTAGAATGATGGTTTTCGTGATCGTCCAAACCATGGGGGTTGGCAAAATGGGTATTGTCCATGCCTAGTTCTTCTGCTTTTTGATTCATCATGTACACAAAACCCTCCAGACTGCCGCCGACATGCTCTGCAATTGCCACAGCAGCATCGTTGCCAGATCTAAGCATTAATCCATAGACAAGATCAGAGAGTTTTATCTTTTCTCCCTGTTTCAAATATAGGGAAGAACCTTCCGTACCAGCTGCTCTGTTGCTGACAACAACTCGTTCATTCATTTTCCCTGACTCGACCGCAAGGATAGCCGTCATAATTTTAGTGATGCTCGCAATCCTTCTGACAGTATAAGCATCCTTTTCATATAAAACCCGGCCGGTATGCTGTTCGATTAGGATAGCGCTTCGTGCACTAACGGTTCCGCTTGCACCTGCCGAGGACGGGAAGACCAGGAATAGGGCGATAGCAAGCTTCAAAAACAGGACTTGTTTCTTTTTCATTATTCATACCTCGTCTCCTTGACAATTTGTACAAGTTTATGCACGAACGACGAAGTTATGACTCCCTCTCCTTTTAACAAAAATAAGACCGCCCCTGTCATCACTTTGGGACGGTCTTCAAACATGCAGGTTTTATTTTGACTGCAGCATTTTTGTGCGGTAATCTGTCTCGTAATACTCGAGTTCTTCCCTTATACGCTGAAAGTCTGCTTCCATACCTTGTACTAATTTCTTGATGCTTTCTGGAGCTGCTCCCCTATACTTTATTGCGTTCTTTCCTGTGTAAGCAGATCTGCTATCCTCAAACCAAGCATCGGTTTTAGGAGAGTAGAATTCTTCAATAACCTGGTAATATATTTTGTAAAGTGTTTTTTCAGCTGCAGCCTTCGAAAAAGGGTCGCCTTGTAAAACGATATGGCACGATTCCAGTCCTTCTTCACAATGGACAGTCAATCGTCTCATATTGGCAAGAAGCATGCGGCAATAGTCTACATCCGTTTCCTGTCCTTCGCCGATGCTTGCCAATGTCGTCGTATTTAAAAATGTTTCGAGCTTCTCAGACGTTTTCGTTAAAAAGTCCTTCACTTCGACCAGTTGTGACCTCACAATTGTATTTCCCACTCCTACACCCCACCTTGAATTACAATATTTGGTTTTATCATCGTTAACTATTGAAAATTATCTTTCAGCTAGGATAAAATCAAGCGGTGACCTCACTTCATATTGCCCTTTTTCAACAATGCAATCAAAAACCTCTTTCAGCCTTTCAAAATCAACCCTCTGCATCATGTTTCTAAGCTCTTGTTCTGAATTAATATAAAGCCTTTTCCGGTACTTATTTCCCGGATTTTCAAGGAGGCAGGCAAGTGCGACAATATCTTTGAAAGAAACCTGCCGGCCTCCTGCTGAAAATAAAGGATCCTGTTCAAATGGTGTGAATTCCGCTAGCTTTTCGTCAAAAAATCGGATATATAATACTCGAAACGTTTTTTCCTGGCCACTGTCCAGAAAGTTCACTTCACTTCGATTGAAGAAATCCTCGGAAGTATTGGATTTTTCTTTTTCCAGTTCATAACCCTTACTCTCCAATATAATCATGGTTATCCCCCCGATATCTTGTGATTACATGTCCTGTATCACGATATGTATGCAAAAAATGCTTCATACTTAATATGAAGCATTGCCCGGAATATTTTCATTTTACCACATTCAGAATAGACTTGTCAGAAAATTTATAACTCCATCTTGTCTTCGAACTTTTCAAAGAACAAATCCGCTTCTTCCTGTATATCATTCTCGTCCAATTTTTCTGTCAAATCAGGTAGTTCCTCAAGGCTTTTAAGTCCAAAACAATCGAGGAATTCCTTTGTTGTCCCATATAGATACGCCCTGCCTGTCCCCTCCGCTCGCCCTACTTCTTTTATCAAGGCACGGGAGGAAAGTGTATACAACGGACGCTCTGTTTTTACGCCCCTAATTTCCTCAATCTCCGCTCTTGTAATCGGCTGTCGGTAGGCGATAATGGCTAATGTCTCTAGTGCTGCTTGAGAGAGGTGAGTACCTCCAGGCTGATCAACTAGCTTTTTTAAATAAACTGCATGATCTTTTTTGGTGATAAGCTGGTAAACACCTGCAATCTGTGCAATTTCAATCCCTCTTGTTTGTATCAGATAGTCTTCCATGAGGCTATTGATAATTTCCTCTGCCTTGTCTTCTCCTACCTCTAGCACACTGGCAATTTGCTTTAAACTCAAACCCTCATCTCCCGCTGCAAAAAGCAGACTTTCCAATATTCCCTTCCAGTTAACGATGTCCATAGTATGATGCCCCTTCCTGTGCTGAAATGAATATGTCAGAGAAGTTTGATTCCTGTTCCACCATGATTTCTTTTCTTTTCATGAGTTCAAGGATAGCAAGGAATGTCACAACTAATTGCTCCCGTTCCATGGAAGGAAACAATTCATGGAACTTCTTCCTCCCTCCTGTTTTAATTAGGGATGATACGATTTCCTCCATCCTTTTTTCTATCGGTATATCCTGGCGGGTAATTTTTGCCGTGGCTGGCTTCTGTAATTTCTTCCTCCTAAGAAGCTTTTGGAACGCGCCCAGCATATCGTATAAAGATACATCAAGCTTTCCATTACTGTTCTTTTCTTCCTCAGCAAATTGTGATAAATCGCTTGGAGGCTTCGTATAGACTAAACCACGTTCTTGTTCCAGCATCTTCAGTTCCACTGCTGCTTCCTTATATCTTTTATATTCCATCAATTTTTCAACAAGCTCCTCACGCGGATCTGTTTCCTCCTCAAACTCCTGGTAATCTTCCTCCTCCTCATGTTTTGGAAGGAGCATTTTACTCTTGATCGCTAATAGTGTTGCTGCCATGACAAGATATTCACTTGCCACATCAAGTTCGAGTTCCTTCATTGCATGGATATAAATAAGATATTGATCGGTTATTTGCGACACAGGAATATCATAAATATCAATTTCGAGACGGTTGATCAAATGCAGTAGTAAATCAAGAGGACCCTCGAATGCTTCAATTTTTATATTATAACTCATGATGCTCCACCAATTTTCCGTTAACATTTTTATTTTTAGTATAGAATATTGCCTGCACGAAGCCAATCTAAAATCTCTTTGGGACAATCATTTCTTGATTCGCCCTATATGATCCGAATATGTTATGATTTTTCCATAAACTAAGGAGGCTTGCCATGTATCCAGATGCCTATATACAGTTTCTTGTCCATTTTCACTGTGACAGAGACTATTTTGAATGTCACGAAGTACTCGAAGACTTTTGGAAGCATACTGATCCCGGAAATAAAGATTCCCATTGGGTTGGCCTCATTCTCTTGGCGGTTTCCTGTTATCATCACAGAAGGGGTAATTTTGCCGGTGCTTCCAGGACCCTGCGCAAATCAACGGATATTTTTCACCGCTCCTCCGAGGCTATTTTTCAAAGTATTGGTATAAATAAAGTTCTAATGAAGCAATTAATGGAAAGACGGCTTGCGGAAATTGATGCATCAAAACCGTTTCATGATTTCAGTATTCCGCTTGAGGATAATTCCCTCCTGCCAACATGCAAGATGATGTGCACAGAAATGGGTGGGGAGTGGGAGGGGCTCAGCTGCTTTGCAAAAAATCAATTGATCCATAAACATTTGTTCCGTGATCGCTCAGAAGTAATACAGGAAAGAAACCTTGCTATAGAAAAAAGAAAAGAAAAAAAGCAGTGATAGCAGTCACTGCCTTTTTTATTCCGCTTCCGACGGCGCGGGACACTTTCCAACAAACGCAGCCGTAAATTCATTGGGTTGTATTGTCTTATCCCCATACAATGCCTTCACAGCGCAAACCATCTGCTTGCCGACCCCTTGGTGCCGATGGGATGGATTGACGGAAATATGGTGGATTTCCAAGCTATTCTCCGCTTCTTTTACACCAATCAAGCCGATAATGTCCTCTTCTTTCCAAAGGAATAATTGCCACATTTCTTCCATTTCATATTGTTTGATTGTTTGCTGCAATACCTTTAAGTCTTTCTCGTTTGGCATGAAAGACAAAAGGCCCATGGCAATTTTCTCGAATGTTTTCTTATAACGAATCAGCATATAAATCCCTCTTTAATCCACTGGCCAGTATTTTATTCATTAAGACCAGTTTCTCCTTAAAAGGCAAAATTAAACCCTTTCTGCATGATATGCAAGAACAGTAAAAAGGTACTCTTACAATCGTCATAACTATTATAATACATAAACTGGTATCATCCTTCAAATATTATTACCGTAAAGGCACAATTTCAAGCCAATAATATATTCCCCATCCCAATGCCATTACAAGGAGCAGTACTAAAAGAATCCAATTATTCTTCTTCAAAACTCGCTTCCCCCATCCTGAAACTTTTCCAGTAAATAAGCAGCCTTTGTCAGCCTATTTACTATTCACTTTTTCTTTTAAAGGTAAATCCAGCCTCACCATATCCTTAAATGTCTCCCGCTGGACGACAATTCTGGCGTCCCCATTCTCGACAAAAACAACCGCAGACCTTGGAATGCGATTATAATTGTTCGCCATTGAATACCCGTAAGCCCCTGTACAAAACACAGCTAGAATATCCCCTTTTTCCGCCTTAGGCAGCTGCAAGTCCCAAATCAGCATATCTCCTGATTCGCAGCATTTCCCTGCAATGGCGACTGTCTCTTCAGGATCTTCCAGCACCCTCCCGGCAAGGACTGCTTCATACTTTGCCTGATATAGTGCCGGCCTAATATTATCTGTCATGCCCCCATCTATTGAAAGGTACTGTCGGATCTCGGGAACCTCTTTTCTGGAACCGGTCCTATAGAGGGTGGTACCGGCATCACCGACCAAAGATCGACCTGGCTCAATCCAAATCTCCGGCATCTTCATACCAAGAGACTCAACCTGCTGCTTAACTTCTTCAACTATGGACTCAACGTAGCTGGTAGCTGGAATGGGCTCATCTTCTGCGGTATAACGGATTCCAAAGCCTCCGCCAAGATTAAGTACCTCAGGTTCGAATCCGTGCTTCTGTTTCCACTCATACAGTTTAGCATAAATTTTCCTTGCAGCAAGTACAAAACCTGTTGTTTCAAAGATTTGTGATCCTATATGACAATGCAGACCAAGCAAACGGACGCATTTCGAACTGATTGCTTGGAGGAGAGCGCTCTCTGCCTGTCCATTTTCGAGACCGAAACCGAATTTCGAATCTTCCTGTCCTGTCAGGATATAATCATGGGTATGTGCTTCAATTCCTGGAGTAACACGAAGCAAGATATTTACAGGATTTTGTGAAGATGCATTCAATTCTTCCAGCATTTCAAGCTCAAAGAAGTTATCGACAACAATGCAGCCAACACCTGCTTCTATTGCCATATCAAGCTCTTGAAGACTTTTGTTATTTCCATGAAAATGAATTTTTCCTGCCGGAAATCCCGCTTCAAGCGCCGTAAAAAGCTCACCGCCAGAAACAACATCTAATGAAAGGCCCTCTTCTGCTGCAAGCTGCACCATCGCGACAGAAGAAAATGCTTTGCTTGCATAGGCAACCTGGGCCTTAACCCCAAGTTTCTCAAATGTTCCCCTAAAATCTCTGGCTCTTTCCCGAATCAGGGCAACATCATAAACGTAAAGAGGTGTTCCAAACTCCTCAGCAAGCAGAAGTGTGTCTACCGAGCCGATCTCAAGATGCCCTTCCCGGTTAACCTTTGTAGTTCCATGAAATCGCATGAATGTCCCCCTCTTTTTCCATTTATATAGGCAAAAAAGTCAGATGGCAGGCGCCTTTGTCCTTCTGTCCTTTATTGATTTAAATCACTGTACCATAATTCAAAGGAACGCGCAATTTGCTTTATTACGATTTCGACGGCTGCCTCTGCCTGTTCCGCGAATGGAGAATGGATGGTCTAATTGATGAGCCGGGAACAGAGGTGCGAATCAGGATTTCCTTGAATGCCTTTGGCACAAAAGGCAGGAATGGCCATAAATATGGCGTATTTAGCGATTTAATTCTTGCAAGCAGGAGCAACCAGACTGTTAGTCCAATCACAAAACCAGGCACATCAAAAATAGCCGTTACAACTAACAAGAAAAGCCTTCCTATTTTGTTCGCGATGCTTAGTTCATAACTAGGAGTTGCATATGTTCCAATAGCAGAAACACTCACGTATAAAATAACTTCAGGGACGAACAAACCAACGTCAATCGCTATCTGCCCGATGAGAACAGCCGCAATTAACCCCATTGCTGTTGATAACGGTGTAGGCGTATGGATTGCTGCCATTCTCAAAAATTCAATTCCTATATCCGCAAAGAAAATTTGCAGAAGGACTGGAATGTTAGAGTGTTTATTAGGACCTATAAAAGAAAGGTTGTCTGGCAAAAGGTCTGGATTAGAAAGCAAGAGAAACCATAATGGCAATAGAATTAGGGAAGCTAAAACACCTAAAAAACGAACCCATTTCACCATCGTGCCTACCCCTGCTGACTGACGGTATTCCTCTGCATGCTGAAGATGATGAAAATAAGTCGTAGGTGTAATGATGACACTTGGTGAAGTGTCCACATATAACAAAACATGTCCCTCGAGAAGATGAGATGCTGCTACATCTGCCCTTTCTGTATACCTCACAAGGGGGTAAGGGTTGTATCCTTGTTTGACGATAAATTCCTCAATTGTTTTGTCACCCATTGCGATTCCGTCAATTTCAATTGATTTAACCTCTTGCTTCACGACATCCACAAGATTCGGGCTTGCAATATCCTTAATATAAGCAATTGCAACATCCGTCTTGGATCTCTCCCCTACCTTCATCATTTCAAATCGAAGGCGCTCATCTCGGATTCTTCTCCTCGTCAACGCGGTGTTGACGATGATATTTTCAACAAATCCGTCTCGAGATCCCCGGACAACCTTCTCTGTATCCGGCTCCATTGGCTGCCTGCCAGGATAGCTCCTCACATCCACGATAAGGGCTATTCCCTCTCCTTCGACAAGGATAGCTATCAACCCTGACAAGACTTGATCGACCATCTCATCCATTGTTTTTACAGGACTAACAGATTGATGCGTAATTCTGTTTTCCACAATGTCCTGAAGCTTCGAAGACATCTTTTCATTATCGTTAATCTCTACGAGTTCTTTCACGATCTGGACGATGAAAGAAGTGTCACAAAGCCCGTTCACATAATAGAAGTGCACATTTTTTTTCAATATCGTAAGCTTTCTTACACCTAAATCAAAACTGTCACCAAGGCCAATCCGCTTCTTCATATACGCTTCCACATCATGAAGCTTTTCTAAAATCGGAAGCTTTCTGTCCATCTTATCCATTGCGAGACCGCCCCTTTTCTCTTTCGTTTTATCGGTAATCAACAAAATAAACCCATTGAAACAATGAACCGAAAACCTTACCAAACACGATGGCCATCAAAAGTGCAATAATACGGTCTTCTACATACACTCTCTTTGCTAGAATCGGAAGAACATTAAGCACTTCCGTTAGGGCTGCGGCCAGCATTCCAACAAACATCCCACTCGCAAGACCTATCGGAATGGCGAAAAAGCTTGGAAAATAAAAGACAGGAAAGTTCAGTCCCCCAGCAGTACCAGCGATGGCTCCGAAAATAACTGCCCACTCATACCAATGGATCAACTTTTTTGTCTTTGTTAATTGTGTAAGGCGAGGAATAAGGCCAAGGACTGTCAAAAAAGCAACAAAACCGGCACCAACTGCGAGCCCCCCTCCGAATCCTGATATGATTACAAAGAGTATCTTAATTGTCATCAAGATGCTTCACGCTCTCCTTATTCTGGTGCATTGCAACATACTGATCCAGTGACTGCTGGTAATTGAACATTTCCACCTCCAAAGGGCTTGGTTCTTCGTTCAGGCGCTTCTTGAACACATGATTAAAAAAAAGGACCATCCCGAGTCCTAAACCAATGGAATAAGGGATTTGAAACAAGAGTGGTTTCTCTACTCTCTTTCCTGTGATCATTGTAAAAAGTTTTTCTTGAACGCTTTGCATGCTCACATCCTCATGAAAATTCATAACGGTAAGAGCCGCACCAATAAAGAGTAGAATCCAAGTCATAATAAATAAAGCAAAGGACATTGCTCTTTTCTTAAAAATGACTTCAATGATTGTTTGCGGCGGTCCGATTGCCTGTACATCCGCTCCTGGAAACACATTTGAAATAAGCCTGATTACTTTCATGACATCAATGACAATAATATTTTTGTCTTTTGATGTGACCTTGTGGACATTGAGGCTTTCTAGCTTTGTCCGCATACCCTCATCACAAATAATTTGCGCAATATCCTTCACTGTCACGCTAGTTTTCGGGTCGACTTCCGTCCTGTTTCGCATCCGAATATAAATCGTCTTATCCATTACAATCACATCCAGCATTGGTTTCCTTGTATGAATAATAGGTTCTCCAAGCGCATATGCAAAAATGCAAAAAAGCCGCATGGATCGGTCATTGATCCATGCGACTCTTCATTTGTTGCAGAATTTTCTTTTCAAGGCGGGATACCTGAACTTGAGAAATGCCAAGCCTTAAGGCTACTTCTGATTGGGTCTGGTCTTTATAATACCGAAGATACACGATCAGCTTTTCCCTTTCCTCCAATTCCCTGATTGCTTCTTTCAGGGCAATTTTTTCAAACCATCGACCTTCATCACCATTGTCTATCTGATCCATCAGCGTAATCGGATCACCATCATTTTCATAAACAGTCTCGTGTATCGACGAAGGGGCCCTGCTTGCATCCTGTGCCATGATCACATCTTCAAGGGATAAGTCCAAATGCTCCGCAACTTCATTTATAGTTGGAACCCGCCCTAGCACTTTGGACAATTCATCTTTAGCCCTGCGGATTTTATTTCCGGTCTCTTTCAAGGAACGGCTAACTTTTACAGCACCGTCATCTCTGATAAACCGCTGGATTTCCCCAATGATCATCGGAACAGCATAAGTGGAGAACTTCACTTCATACGTAAGGTCAAACTTGTCAACAGACTTCAACAAACCGATGCTTCCTATTTGGAATAGGTCCTCAGGCTCATAGCCCCTGTTCAAGAATCTTTGAACCACTGACCAAACGAGACGCATGTTTTTTTGAACAATCGTATCCCTTGCCTCTTGATCACCTTGCTGACTTTTTTTAATCAGATCCTTCACCTCATGATCCTTTAAAAAAGCTTGACTGTTATCGTTTTTTACCTCCACATCCATATGCAAATCTCCTTAATTGCACAGTGCTTTGCTTTTTGATAGGTACTTTTTCAGACGAATTTCTGTACCGAAACCTTGTTCTGATCGGACTTCTACCTCATCCATGAAGTTTTCCATAATGGTAAAACCCATGCCAGAACGTTCGAGCTCAGGTTTCGAAGTAAACAGTGGCTGACGGGCTTCTCCCACATCTTTGATTCCCATTCCTTCATCCCTTATGATAATATCTACTTTTCCATCTTCAAGCGCCACAGTGATATAAACCATTCCGTCCGGGCAATTATCGTAACCGTGAATAATAGCATTGGTAACCGCTTCGGATACAACCGTTTTGATCTCTGTCAACTGATCCATTGTCGGATCCAGCTGCGCGATAAAAGCGGCTACGGTAACACGGGCGAATGACTCGTTCTGACTTAAAGCACTGAATTGAAGGTTCATTTCATTCTTCATGTGCTAAGCCCCCAATCTTTCCAAGGCATTTTCTTCTGTTGTTTCCAGCCGGACAATTTTGAACAAACCGGACATATCAAAAAGCCTTTTGACAGGTGCCGAAATAGCGCATACGATCATTTCGCCGTGGTGCTGCTTTATTTGTTTATATCTGCCAAGGATGACACCAAGACCTGAACTATCCATGAACGATAATGCTTCAAGATTTAAGACAATATGGCGGATATTCCCGCTTTCCAAAGCATCGGTTGCTTTCTCTCGCAGTTCTTCTGCAGCATGGTGATCCAGTTCCCCGCTTAAACGAATACAAAGGACATCATTCTTTATTTCCATATCTATGGTAAGACTCACTGATCCCTAGACCTCCTTGTGACTGGTATAGGTAGCAAATTCGTCTCTGAAGCCTTAGATTCCTTCATGAAGACAAAACTAGTCTCCATTCGCTAAAACTTGCCAATTCACTCCCTCTCTTCGACAATCCCTAATTCTGGCTTCCAGTACCCGCCCTTGTGAACATTCCGAAAGCCCTTTTGTACAGTTGCCACCAATTCGCTTTCTCTACTGTTTCTCCCGCAGCAAGAGGCGATTCGACAATCGTCTTTCCGTCTTTAACAAGCTTGATGGATCCTACCGTATCTCCCTTTTGTACAGGAGCAGCCAAGTTTTTATCAAGCGTGATTTTTTGCTTTATTTTCCGAACATCCTCTCCTTTTTTTGTCAGAACAGAAATGCGTTCAGAGGCCACAGCTTTCACCTGTTTTTTGCTTCCTTTGCTTACGGGAACGCTACCGAGTGAATGTCCTTTTTTCATAATCGGATGCGTCTCATATTGGCTGAAGGCATAATCCAGCATCTTTGTCACTTGAGCGTTTCGAGACTTGGAAGTAGGCGCCCCATACACGACTGCAATAACCCGCATGTTATCCTTTTGCGCTGTCGCGGTTAAACAATACTTCGCCTCATTGGTGAAGCCTGTCTTCAATCCATCCACACTTGGATAAAAGCGGACAAGTCTATTCGTGTTCACGAGCCAGAATTTTTTTTCGGTATCTTCGCGAAGATATGCTTCATACTTGCCTGTGAACTTTGTGATTTCTTCATATTTCAGCAGTTCCTTACTCATAACAGCCATATCATGTGCTGAACTGTAATGATCTTCAACCGGTAATCCGGTGGCATTCTTGAAGAAAGTATTTTTCAACCCAAGTTCTTTTACTTTTTTATTCATCAGTTTAACAAAAGCTTCTTCAGATCCTGCGAGTCTCTCGGCCATTGCAACAGAGGCATCATTTCCTGAACCAATCGCAATCCCTTTTAACATTTCTTCGACTGTCATTTCTTCTCCAGGCTCAAGGAAAATCTGTGAGCCACCCATAGAAGCCGCATACTCGCTTGTCCTGATCTTTTCATTAAAAGACAGTCTTCCTTCATCAAGTGCCTCCATGATTAACAGCATTGTCATGATTTTTGTCATGCTTGCCGGCGGAAGTCTAACATCGCTTTTTTTCTCATACAGCACCTTGCCTGTATCACGTTCTATCAAAACTGCAGAGCTTGCATCATCTGCCAGATTTATTCCTTTTTCTGCAGCAAAAGCAGGTACGGCCATCACCTCGGCAGACAAAAACAACAATAGCAGCAAACCTATCAATCCACTCTTTTTCATGCCCATTACCCTCCTAACTTGTATAGTGACCATTTTTTCCACTGCAGTAATTTTTATACAACAAAAAAATTGTCTTTGCGAAATACTTTAAAGTGGGACAAATAAAAAAGGGCTTGGAATAGAGCATTCCGAACCCTTTTGTCTATAAACTAAAGGCAGGGGAGATTCCCTGCCTTTTTACGATTTTATTCCATGATTTCTTCGTGAATGAGAATTGGAGCCTCTACATGTTCACTAGAAAGCTTAATGCTATCGTATAGTTTTTCTTTCACTGCGCTGACATCCTCGAAGTTGCTGTGAATGGTGAGCAGCGACTCTCCTTTTGAGACTTTTTCGCCGATCTTCTTGTTAAGCATAAGGCCTACAGCCAAGTCGATTACGGAGTCCTTTGTTGCACGTCCAGCACCTAGAAGCATAGCAGCTGTTCCAACTTCATCTGCAACTATTTCTGATACATAGCCGTCTTCTTTCGCTTCAAGCTCAAAAGTATATTTTGCCTGTGGTAGTTTTTCCGGGTTATCTACCACTGTAGCGTCTCCGCCTTGCGAGCTTAAGAACACACGGAATGATTCAAGTGCAGATCCATCCTTTATCGCTTTCTCAAGCATTTCTCTCGCTTCTTTGTGCGATTGCGCCTTACCTGCCAGGTAGACCATATGGCTTCCGAGCGTGAGGCACAACTCTGTAAGATCTTCCGGGCCTTCTCCTTTTAGTGTATCGATTGCTTCCTTCACTTCCAAAGCATTTCCGATTGCAAAACCAAGCGGCTGGCTCATATCAGAAATAACAGCCATCGTGTTTCTTCCGACATTATTTCCAATCCTCACCATTGCTTGTGCTAATTCTCTTGAATCGTCGAGCGTCTTCATGAAAGCACCAGCGCCAGTTTTTACATCAAGCACGATTGCATCAGCGCCTGCAGCAATTTTTTTGCTCATGATAGAGCTTGCAATCAATGGGATGCTGTCAACAGTTGCTGTTACATCGCGAAGTGCATACAATTTTTTATCTGCAGGTGTCAAGTTTCCGCTTTGGCCGATCACTGCGACTTTGTTTTTATTGACGAGACGGATAAATTCACCATTGTCGATTTCAACATGGAAGCCTTCCACTGCTTCCAGCTTATCAATTGTTCCGCCTGTATGACCGAGGCCGCGGCCGGACATTTTTGCCACTGGTACCCCAACTGCAGCAACAAGAGGTCCTAGTACTAGAGTAGTTGTATCGCCAACACCTCCTGTTGAATGCTTATCGACTTTGATTCCTTCGATTTTAGAAAGGTCGATTCTGTCACCGGATTTTACCATGGACATTGTCAAGTCAGCGCGTTCTCTTTCAGTCATGCCTTTAAAATAAATCGCCATTGTCAGCGCACTTACTTGATAATCAGGAATGGATCCATCCGTATATCCATTAATGATAAATTCAATTTCCTCTGTTGTCAGTTCCTTGCCATCACGTTTTTTTTCGATTAAATCAACCATTCTCATCTTTACCACCGCTCCATTCTTTGATTTCAAGCTTACCTTAAAGGCCGATTGCCTTCACCAGCTCTTTCACATAGCGAAGAAATGTTGCTTTCACCCGCTCTGTTGTCTCGATGACTTCATCATGCGACAGCGGCTGGTCCAGAATTCCGGCAGCCATATTCGAAATGCAGGAGATTCCTAAAACTTCCATACCTGCATGCCTAGCTACAATTACTTCTGGAACAGTAGACATACCAACTGCGTCTCCTCCAAGAATCCGGAACATTTTTATTTCTGCTGGAGTCTCATATACAGGTCCAGGATTGCCAACATAAACACCTTCCTGAACTTTTATTTCTAATTGAGCAGCAACTTCTTTTGCCTCTTCACGAAGCTTTTTAGAGTAAGATTCACTCATATCAGGGAACCTTGCTCCAAGCTTCTTGTCATTTGGTCCTAACAACGGGTTTGTTCCCATATTATTGATATGGTCTGAAATGAGCATCAAATCCCCAGGTGAATAACTTTCATTGATCCCGCCCGCTGCATTTGTAACGATCAGCTTTTCTATTCCAAGCTCCTTCATTACACGGACAGGAAATGTTACTTTTTTCATTTCATATCCTTCATAGAAATGGAATCTTCCTTGCATTACTGCAACCCTGATACCTTCCAAATCGCCGAAAACGAACTGTCCAGCATGACCTTCTACTGTCGAAACAGGAAAACCCGGAATGTCACTGTAAGGTATCTTTATGGCATTTTCCACTTCCTCCGCTAGAATTCCAAGCCCCGAACCAAGAATAAGGCCAACTTCCGGTTTTTCGCCAATCTTATTTTCCAAAAAAGCGGCAGCCTGTTCGATTTGTTTGTAATCCATCATCCTACCCCCGTCTTAATTCGTTTAAAAAGCTCTTTCCGTGCTCTGGCATTTTCACTCCAAAGTTTTCCGCAACCGTTGCTCCGATATCAGCAAAAGTCATTCTTACCGGTATTTCTTTGCCTTCATCCATTGACTTGGAGTAAGCAAGGAGCGGAACGTATTCCCTTGTATGATCTGTGCCAGCGTGGATTGGATCGTTTCCGTGATCTGCTGTGATTAGCAGCAAGTCATCTTTACGCATTTTTTCAAATACTTCCGATAGTCTTGCATCATAATCTTCCAATGCTTTTCCGTAACCTTCCGGATCGCGCCTATGCCCAAACAGCGCATCAAAATCAACAAGATTGAGGAAGCTCAAGCCTTTAAAGTCCATATCCAATGTCTCATTCAACTTGTCCATCCCGTCCATATTGGAAACAGTACGCAGTGATCTAGTAACACCTTCTCCATCGTAAATATCAGATATTTTTCCAATTGCAATCACATCATAGCCTTCATCTTTCAACTCGTTCATAACTGTTCTGCCAAAAGGTTTAAGCGCATAATCATGGCGATTCGAAGTTCGTTTGAAGTTTCCTGGTTCCCCTATAAAAGGACGAGCGATAATGCGACCTACCATATATTTCTCATCTAAGGTTAATTCCCTTGCAATTTTGCAAATATTGTACAGTTCTTCGATTGGCACAATCTCTTCATGCGCCGCAATTTGGAGAACAGAATCAGCAGATGTATATACAATAAGAGCACCGCTTCTCATATGTTCTTCTCCAAGTTCATCAAGGATAGCCGTACCGCTAGCAGGCTTATTTCCAATAATTTTTCTGCCAGTCCGTTCTTCAAGTTCCTTCAAAAGTTCATCCGGGAAGCCATCAGGGAATACTCTAAGTGGAACTTGAATATTAAGACCCATAATTTCCCAATGACCAGTCATTGTATCTTTTCCATTGGATGCTTCCTGCATTTTTGTATAGTAAGCCAAAGGTTTTTCCGAAGCAGGAACGCCTTTGATTTCTTCAATATTACCTAGTCCAAGCCTTTGCATGTTAGGCATCTTCAGACCTTTCATTCTTTCGGCGATATGCCCAAGCGTATGGGCTCCCTTATCACCAAATTTTTCCGCATCAGGCGCTTCCCCGATACCGACTGAATCCATAACAACAAGGAAAATCCGATTATATGTAGCTGACATTCTGAGCCCTCCTAAAAAAGAATACGTTTTCAAACTAGTCTTTTGTTATATATTACCCAAATCGCCTTATGATAACCTATTTGTCGAACGCTATTTGTCAGAAGTCTGACATCTATATTTTACTAAACATTGAGAAGAAAAAACAAGAAAAAGCTGTGCCTTTCAGCCAGCTTTTTGACAATTGTATGACATAGGGAAAATTTCATGCCCTAGGATGGTATTTGCTATAAACATCTTTCAGTCTTGTTTTTGTCACATGTGTGTAAATTTGAGTTGTTGATATATCTGCATGTCCAAGCATTTCTTGCACTGCACGAAGGTCAGCACCGTTTTCAAGGAGATGCGTGGCAAAAGAATGCCTCAGCGTGTGGGGGGTAAGTTCCATCGCAATGCCAGCTTCTCTTGTCAGTCCCTTGAGTATTTTCCAAAAACCCTGCCTTGTTAGTCTTTGACCGTGGAAATTGAGAAAAAGTGCTTCATCTTTGTGCTTTTTCGAGAGAAATTTCGGCCTTCCTTTTTCCAAGTATTCTTGCAATGCAGCAGCAGCTGTCTTTCCAATTGGAATAATCCTTTCCTTGTTCCCTTTTCCGATGCATCGAATAAACCCCATCGTAAGGTGGACGTCTTCCACATTGAGGCCAATCAATTCGCTAACCCTTATCCCTGTTGCATAAAGCACTTCGAGCATTGCTTTATCTCTATAGCCATAATGATTGGTTAGTTGCGGCGAATCAAGCAGTTTTTCCACTTCTGCTAAACTTAAGACCTTTGGCAGGGTACGCTCAAGTCTTGGAGTCTCAATATGTACCGTAGGATCATGTTTGGTAGTTGTTTCTCTCAGCATAAACTGATGAAATGCTCTTATAGAGGCGATGTGTCTAGCAATCGTTTTGGAAGATTTACCATCGTCCTTCAGGCTCGCGAGAAAGTGCATAATGTTGACTCGTTGAATCTCACTCGGAAGGTTGATTCTCTCTTTTTCTTTCAAAAATAGCAAATAACTTTTCAAATCACGTTCATATGCCATGATCGTGTTTTTCGATAGGCCTTTCTCCACAATGAGAAAGTGAATAAAATCTTGAAGCTGTTCTTCCATTAAATTTACTCCCCATTCAAATAAAAAAGGATAAGCCTGTCCACCAAGCCCTGTTCCTCCGTCTGTCCTGCTGCTGTAACCTTCATTGCCTCCCCTTTCGGCTCATCGTACCGGTTATAATTCTGATACTCTTCATTAATCAACATAATACCATAATAAAAGAGGATGGTGCATCCTGTAAAAAGGATGAATACCTTGAGTCCATGCAACAATACTGATATAAACTTCATCTCCAGATACCTCCGTTCACTGTGGCCAAGCAATTCCTCCACTATTAGTAAAGGATATGCCCTGAAGTACAAAGTTTATACTAGGAATCATGTTCTCTAAACCAAAAAACCCTTTTCCTTCTGGAAAAGAGTTCTGTCGCATAATTATTTGATTATTAAGCCTTATCTTCCGATTTATTCGTTTATTTCCTGGCATCTGTGGCAGATTCCATGAAAAGTTAGACGGTGGTCCTTTATTTTAAACTTCCAGTCCCGCTCTACTATTTCTTCTACATCTTCTAGCAAGTCTTCTTGGATTTCGTCCACGGCACCGCACTCTATGCAAACGAGATGATGGTGGAAATGAGCTGCCCCTTCCTGCCGCAAGTCATATCGTGATACTCCGTCTCCGAAATTAATTTTATCGACTATTTTTAATTCTGTTAGCAGTTCAAGAGTCCGGTACACTGTAGCAAGGCCTATTTCCGGTGCTTTGTCTTTTACAAGAAGATACACATCTTCAGCACTTAGATGGTCTTCCTCGTTTTCCAGGAGTACTCGGACGGTTGCTTCGCGTTGCGGCGTTAGTTTATAGCTGGATGAATGCAGTTGCTTCTTTATTCTCTCGATCCTTGTTTCCATTATAGTTAGTCTCACTCCTCCGCCACTGTCATTTTTCATTATATCAGACGGAAAGCGAGATTCAAAATAAAATTATTACAACGAAGAAAGAATAGTTATTATTAAATAATAACTCATTTAATCGCTGGTATGACTACCTTTAGCAAAGCGGGAGGGAAAGAAGCTTCAATGCCGGCAGCTGCTGCCAAGAATACGACCGCTAAAAGAAATACTCCCATGTAGCGCATAAACATTGGCAATACTGGCTGATTCAATTTTTTCATAAACTGGTTCTTAATCATTTTCAATGAAAAGATTGTACTAAGTGCCGCTGTCACAATGTAAACCGGAATGATAACGAGATTTTGAGGGAGGATGGAAACAAAGGATAGCAAAAAACCGTGCCATCCCATCTGATTGACAAGGAATCCGACAGTAAATCCCACTACCATTCCTTTTAGAAATAACATGACTAGAATGATTGGCAGTCCAATGATGGAAATGCCAAGCAGCCAAATCAAGCCAATAAACTTGCTGTTATGCATGAAGCTTTGCAAGAAAAGATCCTTCGTTTCAGCCACCTTCCCAGCAGAGGCTTGTCCAAAAAACTCGGAAAGATAATAAAACAAATCTTCTTTTTGTTCAAAGCTCAAACTATTTACAATGACAGCACCAAAGATAACTCCCATTAGAAATAGGACAATCACAAATAGGTAAATAGAGGAATATTCGCGTAGATGGGTTGCTGCGACGTTGTGGTATTTGTGTTTTTTCATAGATTTTCCTCCCAAACATATTGATTGATACATCATATGCTTTGAAGGAATTTCCATGACTGCTATTTGTCGACAAACATTATTCTTACCAATCTTTCGGATAGAAGAACTGGAATTTTATTCTTACCCCAGTTCTTTTATTCACGCTTCCCCCAAAAAGCGTCTTTACTTTTTATCCTGCACCTTTCCGTAGCGCCCTCCGCCTCCAGCATGTACTTTTAACTTCCCTTCTCTCGCTTGGACAATCAATTCTGCTGTCCTTTCAGGCACCGCTTTTTTCAATGCTTCAAAAGGAACGGAGTGGAGTACAGACATTTCTGTACCAAAGTGATCCATCAAGCTTTCCATGGCCTTTTTCCCTACACCTGGGATAAACTCAAGCGGAACTTGATGGATGTATGGCGGCCTTTGAACATTGTTCCGTTTCCCTGAACTTAGTTCAACTATCCTGTCGGCAACCCCTTTTACATAGCGGCTGTTTTTACATTGAGAACATGCTTCTCCTCCTTCAGGAATTGGAGTTAAACAATTGGAGCAGACTGTGCGGTGGTATTTTCCAAGTAAAGGATCTAGACCATAGTTGGCAGCTACCTTTCTGCCTGCCTCTTGTCTAAGCACGAGGGAAAACTCGTGGAAACTAGTATCCTCCATGAAGACTGCTTGGTATTCCCGCGCTATTTTAGCAAGGGAATGGGCATCGGAATTCGTAAGAAAAGTATATTCTCCAAGCTCTTTAATGGCATCTGCCATTTCTGTATCCGCGCTTAAGCCTAGTTCCACCGCATCGATTTTCTTTTCATCAAACACTTCAGAAAGGGATTGCTTCACACCCTTTCCATAAAGGCTCTTGAATGGGGTGAATATATGGGCTGGAATAAAAAGCCCGCCCAGTTCCTTCGTTTTATCCTGCAAGGCTTTTCCCGTCAAATATACACGCTGTGAACTTAAATGGATGTTTTTTAAATGGAGAGAAAGGTATTTGGAAAAATCTCTCATCACAGCCAAATTCGGAAAAAAGCATAGTACATGGATAGGGGCACCTGTTGCTTCCGACCTTATTTCCAGCTCGGAACCTGGTATGATGCATAAGCCTCCGTACATTAAACCTCCATCCTGATGCCGTACAAGCTCCCCTTTTGAGGCCAATTCCTCTAATTCATCGAGCACTTCGGGTGAGTGGCAATCAATGATTCCGACCATATGAAGGCCCTTTCGATCTCGTGCATGCGAGATGATATTCGATACTGTCAGCGTTTTGGCTCCAGTTATTTTTACTGCCCTGCCGCTCTTTGTCCTTCCAACATGGATATGCATGTCAGCAAAATATTGATTCATTTTATACCAGTTCCTCATGCAGCTGAAGGTATTGCAGTGCAAGCACAGTCTTCGCGTCATGAATTCTCTGTTGGGCCATCAGTCCTTTTGCCTCTTCTATCGTGACTTCCATTAAACGTACAAACTCGTCCTCATCCGCCGCTGCAGGGTTTTCCTTCAATGTCAGTCCTTTTGCCAAATAAAGATGAATCAATTCATCCGCAAAGCCCGGCGAGGTATAAAAAGACATAAGCCATTCCATGCTGCTGCAAACATAGCCTGTTTCCTCTTCTAGTTCTCTTTGTGCGCATACCTCCGGCTTTTCTCCTCTTTCCAGCTTTCCGGCTGGAATTTCGATAATGTGCTTTTCCAAAGCTTTCCTGAATTGTTCAACCATAATGATTTTTTTATCTTCCGTTAAAGCAATCACCGCAACTGCTCCTGGATGCTTGATGATTTCCCGTTTGGACGTTTTACCGTTCGGAAGCTCTACTTCATCCACCTGCAGGCTCACAACTTTCCCATTAAAAATCGATTCTGTCCTCAACGTTTTTTCTTCAAATGATTCCATTTATTTCAACACTCCGTTCTAGTTGATTAATTAATGCACATACATTTTACCATAATGGAACAGGAGGGCTGGGGATTGAAAACCTATATGCATACTAACCGCGTCGTGATGACGGGAAAAGCGTGGGAAATAATTGCTATGCTCAGACAGTACCAACAGCGTTTCTTTTATGTAACAGATTGGATGGAATCATTTTCTGAACCGCTTCCGAAAGAACGAGAAACGGATTATTTGTAGCTGCCTTTATTGTCCGTTAAAATAAAGGCAAAAATGAGGTGATCTATCTGGAAAAAAGAAGGCTAGGAAATTCGGACATGTACGTAAGTGTCTTGGGACTTGGCTGCATGTCGCTTGGAAAGGATGAAAAGACAGCCCGGAACATTATCGATGCCGCCCTCGCTGAGGGTGTGAACTATTTTGACACTGCCGATTTGTATGACTTTGGTGAAAATGAAAAAATGGTAGGAAACGCGCTAAAGGAAGTCAGAGAGAACGTCATTATTGCCTCTAAGGCTGGTAACCGCTGGAATGAAAAGAAGGATGGTTGGACGTGGGATCCGTCCAAACGATATATAAAGGAAGCAGTAAAAGCTAGCCTTAAACGGCTGCATACAGATTACCTCGACCTTTTCCAACTCCACGGAGGGACGATGGAAGACCAGATTGATGAAACGATTGAAGCGTTTGAAGAATTGAAATCGGAGGGGCTAATTCGCTACTATGGAATTTCCTCTATCCGCCCAAACGTTATTAGAGAATATGCAGCGAAATCTTCGCTTGTTTCCGTCATGATGCAGTATAGCATGCTAGATCGCCGACCAGAAGAAGAGATGCTGCCTCTATTGGCTGAAAGGGGCATTAGCATTGTGACAAGGGGCTCTGTTGCAAAAGGACTGCTTAGCGGAAAAGAAATCAGTAGCATAGCCAATAAATTACAAGAGAGCGGTTATCTTGACTACAGCTATCAAGAACTACAAGAAATTCTTCCTGCTATTTCTGAAAAACTGAAGGGGAGACAGCTTTTAGACGCAGCGCTGCAATATAATCTATCACAGCCTGCTGTTGCCGCTGTAGTAACGGGTGCAAGTTCACCTGAGCAGGTACGAAAAAATGCAAAAGCAGTCAATGCACCTGCGCTCACTGCAGAAGAGCTCGAGATCATTCGAAGCATGACAAGAGCAAATCTATATAAGGAACATCGATGAAAAATACGGCAGCGGCGGGCTGCCGTGTTTTTTCTGGCACAATGGAAGCTTCTCCCCTCGAAAGAGACTTTCTCAACAATTGGAACGTTGACCAGTTTGAGGAGCTTTATTAATTGATGAATTTCTTTAAATTATTAGCTATGTTAATGAATAGTGTTGATTTTATTTAACATTAAAGAGAACCTCTTATTGGCTTGAAGTTCCCCTGTTACATTAATGCTCCATAAGTTTAAAAAAGATACAGAGTTAGTAATAATCCTTTAAAAACTCTACAACATCACTGTTAATTTTTATCAAATGTTCTTCAGATGGGAAATGGCCCATATTATAAGTTTTAAATGTAATTAAATTTGGAATGATTTCTCTAGCAACTTTATTTAATCTACTTGCAGGAAAAAAGATATCTTTTTTCCCTGCTATGATTAGAGTGGGCGAGCTATAATGTGATAATTCTCTCTTCGTAGTTAATTTGGGCATTTCTTGTTCAAGTCTAATATATTTAAATACATCACCAATAATTTTTTTATCAATTTCTCTCATACTATTATCTGACATACTACCAGTGCCCTATATGTAACCGGTTACATTTAGGGGTTTGATGCTTTACTATTATCTGCCTAAGAGTATATCTACGGTAAACGGCCATATATCCACGGTAATCAGTGATATATCTACAGGTAACTCCCAATATATCTACGGTAATCGATCATATATCTACAGCAGCTGTATTTTTATTGTTAAATTTTCAATTATTGTAAACCAAGCAATAACCCTGTAGACCTCATACTGTGTTTTCGCTGCAAAAAGAGGGTGCGCAAAAACACCCTCACACTTTGCCGTTATTTATACTTCTTCCAATCCATATCGCTCTCTTGCAGCAAGTCTTCAAACGACATATTCTTTTCCCTTTGCCGCTGTGCTTCCTTCTTTTTCGCAGCTTCCTCTTCTTTCTCTCTTTTCTTTCTTTCCTCGTCTTCTATACGAAGCTGCTTCTGCTTTTCTTTCAGTTCCGCCATGATATCTTCCTTCACCAGATCTTCTAGAGTGAGCGGTTTCTCTTCTTTCCGCGGCTCGGGGCGAGAACGATTTTGTTTTTTCTTTTTCATCAAGTGATCCCTCTCCTGCAGTTTCTTGCTGTCATTATATCACTGTTGGAAAGGAAGATTAATACCCATTTCATACCTGATGGTAAACAAATTGTATCAACTATAAAGATTAAAATGCGTCCGTCTTTACTTCTTCGCTTACCTGCAGTTCCGCTTCGGTCGATGCAACTACTTCCTCTACTGTATAGCCCTTTGCCACTTCCACAAGCTTAAGTCCTCCTGAAATTACATCGATAACAGCCCTGTCCGTAATGATGCGATCAACAACACCTTTACCTGTAAGAGGCAGGCTGCAGCTTTTTAAGATTTTTGGCACGCCCTTCTTATTGACATGATCCATGATGACGATAATCTTGCCGGCTCCGTGAACCAAATCCATGGCTCCCCCCATCCCCTTGATCATCTTTCCGGGAATCATCCAGTTGGCAAGATCGCCGTTTTCCGATACTTCCATGCCGCCAAGAATCGCAATATCAATATGGCCGCCTCTTATCATTGCGAAAGATTCAGCAGAGTCAAAATAGGACGCTCCCGGAATGCTTGTTACGGTTTCTTTGCCTGCATTGATTAAGTCTGGGTCGACATCCCCTTCTGCCGGATAAGGTCCGATTCCCAACAATCCATTCTCCGATTGCAGAACGACTTGCTTGTTTTCAGAAATATAATTGGCAACAAGCGTCGGCATACCGATGCCAAGATTTACATAGAAGCCGTCCTCTATCTCTTTTTCTGCCCTGCGTGCAATTTTTTCACGCGTATTTTCCTGAGTCATATTCAAAGCCATCTCCTCTCCACGAAAAAAATTACCCGTTGCTAACGGTCAGTCTCTCAATTCTCTTCTCCTGATTGCCCTTGATAAGCGTTTGCACATACACGCTCGGTGTATGGATGCTATCGGGCTCAAGCGTTCCAGTCTCAACGATGCTTTCCGCTTCTGCAATGGTTACCTTGCCAGCAGCCGCCATCATTGGGTTGAAATTCCTCGCTGTTTTCCGGTAAACAAGATTGCCCATCTTATCCGCCTTCCATGCCCTGACAAGACTGAAGTCTGCGGTTAATGATTCTTCCAGCAAATACTCTTTGCCGTCAAACATCCTTGTTTCTTTTCCATCTGCAATTGGTGTGCCGACCCCGGCCGGAGTGTAGAATGCCGGGATGCCTGCACCGCCGGCGCGTATCTTCTCAGCAAGCGTTCCTTGCGGCAGGAGCTCTACTTCAAGTTCTCCTGAAAGCACCTGTCTTTCGAACTCCTTGTTCTCTCCAACATAAGATCCTATCATTTTTTTAATCTGCCGGTTTTGCAGCAATAGTCCTAGTCCCCAGTCATCTATACCGCAGTTGTTGGAAATGACTGTAAGGCCCTTAATGCCTTTATCGGCAAGCGCTACTATCAGGTTCTCGGGAATACCGCATAATCCAAATCCTCCAACCATCAGTGTTGCCCCGTCCTTGATTTCCTCCACTGCTTCGTGGAAAGAAGCGCATATCTTTTTCATTAGGCTAATCTCCCTTTCTATCAAAAAAATTTACTATCTTAAGTTAGTTCCACCACTGTAGCCACCCCTTGTCCTCCTCCAATGCAAAGCGTCGCAAGACCCGTCTTGGCATTGCGGCGTTTCATTTCATGCAGGAGCGTGACCAAAATCCTTGCACCGCTTGCCCCAATTGGATGGCCAAGAGCAATCGCACCGCCGTTAACATTGAGGATATCCTTATTGAAATCCAGCTCTCTATCCACAGCAAGCGATTGAGCGGCGAAGGCTTCGTTTGCTTCTATCAGTTCAACATCCTTCAATTCTATTCTCGCTTTTTTCAATGCTTTCTCCACCGCTTTTACCGGGCCGATTCCCATGATGCTTGGATCCACCCCTGCACTTGCATTTCCCTTAATGACAGCAATTGGTTGAACTCCCAGTTCATTCGCTTTCGCCCTGCTCATGACAAGAACAGCGGCAGCACCATCATTGATTCCCGATGCGTTGCCTGCTGTAACGCTTCCACCTTTTCTGAAAGCAGCACGAAGCCTCGATAGCTTCTCGCTCGTTGTACCTTTCTTCGGGTATTCATCCTCTTGGAAGATGATTGGCTCTCCCTTGCGCTGTGGAATACTTACCGGTACAATCTCATCCTTAAACCTGCCTTCCTCGATTGCTTGAGCTGCTTTTTCCTGGCTCCAGGCAGCGAAGCTATCTTGTTCTTCCCGGCTTATTTCATATTTATCGCAAAGATTCTCCGCGGTCATTCCCATATGATAGTCATTGAAAGCACACCATAAGCCATCGGATATCATGCTGTCTACAAGTTTTTGATCTCCCATTTTGAAGCCATCCCGGGCGTTCTTTAGCACATAAGGCGCCTGGCTCATGTTTTCCATTCCGCCTGCTACTATAACATCTGCTTCCCCAGCCACAATTGCCTGGGCTGCGAGGTGAACTGCTTTTAACCCAGAACCGCATACTTTATTGATTGTCATCGCCGAAGCTGACTCTGGCAATCCTGCTTTCATTGCCGCTTGTCTTGCAGGATTTTGTCCGAGTCCTGCCTGGAGGACATTTCCCATGATTACTTCGTCCACAAGACTAGCTTCTACTCCCGCTCTTTCAAGTACACCCTTTATAACTGTCCCACCAAGTTCCGATGCTTGCACCCCTTTTAGGCTTCCATTGAACGAGCCGATGGCCGTCCTGGCTGCACTTACAATCACTGCCTCATTCTGCGCCATTGTTTCATCTCATCCTCTCTGTTCATCTTCAACCTAATACATTCGGTAAAAAAAAAGAAAAACCTCTTCATTTTGTTTAAATTTTTATAATTGTTGCATTTTTTAAATTATTGATTTTAGAATGGAACTAACAGAAAAACAGGGGGAGATATTTATGGCACTTGCTTTACCGAAAAAAGTGACCATCATTGAAGTAGGGCCGCGTGACGGCTTGCAAAATGAAAAAAGCTTTGTACCGACAGCAGTTAAAAAGGAATTTATTTTTAAACTGAAGGAAGCTGGTTTAACAGAAATGGAACTCACCTCATATGTTTCGCCCAAGTGGGTTCCACAAATGAAAGATGCAGGAGAAATTGCTGCAGCTTGTATTCATTCAAGCACACGCGACATCATATTAGCGCCCAATCAGAAAGGAATAGACAAAGTTTATGAGACAGACTGCAAAGCAGTTGCTGTGTTTGTTGGCGTAAGCGATACATTTAACCTTAAAAACATCAATAAGACAACAGCAGAAAGCTTAGCGGGACTGCGGCCTGCTATCCGGGATCTCAAAAAAAGGGGGTTCTTTGTCCGCGCGTGCATTTCCACTGCGTTCTATTGTCCATATGAAGGAAAGATCCAAGAAGAAGACACCCTTTCGCTATGCAGGGAATTTGTTAGGATGGGGGTAGACGAGCTTAGCGTAGCAGATACAATCGGGATGGCTGTACCTTCTGAAGCCTTTTCCCTTTTTCAAAAACTACAGGAGGCTTTTAATGATACCCTTATTGCTGCCCACTTCCATGACACACGCAAACTTGCTGCTGCCAACGTCTTCGCAGCTCTCCAGGCTGGAATCACAAGATTCGATACGTCTGCCGGAGGACTTGGGGGTTGTCCATTTGCTCCCGGAGCAGCGGGGAATGCAGCTACAGAAGATATTGTCTATATGTTCGAAAGGATGGGGATTAAGACAGGAATTGACCTCGCAATACTTCTGGAAGCAATTGAAATCGTTGCACCTCATATTACTAAAAATATTGACAGCTCATACTATAAACTGTCGCACCAAATCTGAAGTTTTGTCCCCCCTATGGTAAAATGTAAACAAAAACCATTTGGGGGTTTGTTTTTTGTGCGAAAGCGATTGGGTTACATATTTTCGTTTTTTGCCTTCACTTTATCGGTGGGCATCTATTTAACGAATCTTTTTATGTTCATCAAAAAGAAAGATAGCCAAGATATCATCAATCGTGATACAGAGGCGGGCTTTTTCCGGCAGGAGCATTTTTCCTCTCTCCCTAAGCGAGAATCCTACATCGAATCACCGTTCGGCTACAGCTTAAAAGCCATTCTTGTGGAACCTCATGATACAAATAAGTATGTCGTTTTCTGCCATGGCGTCACGGAAAACAAGTTCAGCTCGGTCAAATATATGAACTTGTTCCTTCGGCGAGGCTTTAACGCCCTGATTTATGACCAGCGCCGCCACGGAGAATCCGGGGGCAAGACAACTAGCTACGGTTATTATGAAAAATTCGATTTGAAAGCAGTCATTGATTGGTTAAAATCGGAAAGAGGGAAAGGAATCTTTTTGGGGGTGCATGGAGAATCGATGGGAGCTGCAACCCTGCTTCAATACGCTGGGCTTGTAGAGGACGGGGCTGATTTTTATGTTGCAGACTGCCCGTACTCCGATTTCACCAAGCAGCTGGCCTACCGGGTTAAACGGGAAATCAAGCTTCCGCCTGTGACGGTTCTTCCGCTTGCAAAAGCAGTCCTTCGCATCAGAGACCGATATTCACTTGGAGAGGTTTCTCCTCTCCAGGCTGTGGAAAACATTCGAAAGCCTGTCCTTTTCATTCACAGCCTGAAGGATGATTATATCCTTCCTGAAATGACAGAAGAATTGTTTAAACGAAAAGCGGATCCCAAGATGCTTTATCTTGCCGAAAACGGGGTTCACGCCCGCTCCTATAGCGAAAATCCCGAAGCCTATGAGAAGGCGCTTGACCAGTTCCTCGAAAAATATGCAGCTCCATTTCGCAGAGAAACGGAAAGTCCTAAACAGTAAAAAGGGAGAATGCCAGTAAAAAAATCTGGCATCCTCCTTTTTTCATTTCTTTACACTAGACAACAGTCGCTATCTTTTCCCCTGACGGCTGATTTCTTTACCATTTTTGTCGAGCCCTCTAGCAATCTTATAATCTCCAAAAATGTAATAATATCTGTTTTTCCCCTTTTTCACAATCACAGCTTTCCTGAACTTTTCTCCCGACTCAGAAACTTCTACGCTTATGACTTTTGAGCTGTTAATTCTACCAAAAACAACGGGAACCTTTTCTGTTAGCTTCCCTTCCGGACTGTATATATTAAAAGTCTCGCTGTATTGCATCATGTATTTATTTTCGTAATAAATCCAATGGTTATGACCTGTGTTCTCCCAGCCTTCTTTCTCGTTCCCGCTTAGATAGGCCGCTGCAAGTGCTTCGACTTTTTCATCGTTATATTTTTGTTCTGTTGTGTATAGAACAACAGCGCCATTTTTCTTTTTTTCTGTATGTATGATTGCTTTTTTATTGAAGGGGATGTCTTTTGATACGGCTTCCTTAAGCGTATCGTACTGGCAGCCTGCAAGCAGCAGTACCGCCATTGCCAGCATGGCAGTTCGCTTTAAAATGCTCATTCTTTCCTCCTATTCTTTTAATGGTGCTTTGTCATATCGATTAAACTCATGCACGGATTGAAATACTGGCTGTTGCTTTTCAACTGCAGACAACCTGTTTTTTCAACATAATCAAGCACCATTACTTCATCAAAAAATATTTCTTTCGCTTTTTCATAATAAATAGCTGGACCGTTTGTCTCCATCGGGATATCCTCTCCCGCTTTCCCGCAATGGACAAATAAGAGCACTGCAACACCATTGACCGCACAGCCACAGTCATCCGTGTCATACTTCAGCTTGAACACGCCGTCCTTTCCTTTCGTTCTCTCGGCGAGCAAGCTTTTGGCTGATTCTGTTACGATTATTTCCAATTAAACCGCCCCTTTCTTCTTTAGTTTAGCATGGGAAGCGCTTCCTTGCATTTTTTCCCGTTTCCTTTTAGTATCAGGAGAGAAAGAGTTTTATAACGATATATGGGGGAATGCAAATGTCCAAAGTTACAATCAAGGTAAATGATAACGGATCCTTCAGAGTAACAGGCGATGTAGAACTCTTGGATGGTGAAGGGAAACCGTTTGAAACGAAGGAAACCTTCTCGCTTTGCCGCTGTGGATTGAGCCAGAAAATGCCTTTCTGCGATGCCTCGCACAAAGGAAAGTTCCAATCTGCCGTGAGGGCTGAACCAAGAGAAGAAAAGTAAGCGTCGAGAGAGCTGAGAGATTCCCGCTTGGCTCTTTTTTCTGCTTTACTCCCCAGCCTTCAATCTGACATCTGCTATTTCAGAGAGGACAATCCTGTGAAGATCCCCTATTGTATCGATGATGTGAAGCCTTCCCGCTAATTCATCCCAATACTGTATATGTCCCGAAATTTTTTCATACCTTCCAGCCCGATAATAGTTAACTTCCACTATGCCGTTGAATTCCATTGCTTCTAGAAGCACTTCATTTAACCTCTCTAACTCCTGCTCATCGAGTTCCTTTTTTTCCATCTTTTTATCTTCTTCCGCCCATTCCCGCAAAAGTCCGACATGCTCGGGAAGCATCATGGAAGTCCATTTGATTCTGCCTCTATCCCTAATCATGCTGCACCTCCTTTCCTAACCTTTATGCCCCCCAACAAGCCCCGCCCTTTGAAGCGCAGTTCCTGCCGGAGTGTAAGAAACAGCGCGAAGAAGCGACGCCGGACCAAAACGGGAACGAACTTTGTCCATTGTATAGCCAAGCTCTCTTCTCCGCCAGCCATCCTTATCAAAAAGGTCCATTTGAAACTGTTTGTCATCCACAAGATTGCCAAGTGAGACAGAGAGGCTTCTCACTGTTTTTCCGGTATAATTTTCTGCAAAAAGCTCGAGACATACGTTATAAAGCTCCGTTGTAATGTTTGTCGGCTTAGCGATCGTTCTTGACCGGCTGAATCCCCCGCTCCACTCATCCTTGCTGTAACCGACCCCACAGCTAATGGTCCGGCCTGCTTTTCGCTGGCTTCTCGCCCTTCGTGCAACCTCCTCGCATATTTCAAGGAGAACATGCTTGATTTCCTCTTCCTCTTTGTAGTCACGGAGCAGAATTTGGCTTTTGCCGAAGCTGACCTGTCCCTCCATAATGGGTGCTCCCAAGTCGGAAAGATCGATACCCCAAGCGTGATGGTAAAGTTGATTCCCCATAATGCCAAACTTTTTTTCCAGTGTGGAAAGATCGTGGCGGGCAAGCTGGCCGACAGTGAAAATTCCCATTCGATTCAGCGTTTTTTCCACCCGCCGGCCAATCCCCCACATCTCTCGAAGCGGAGAAACCGGCCAGAGCTTCGTCTCGACATCCTCATAGGTCCATTCGGCTATTCCTTTTTTCTTTGCTTCAAGATCCAAGCAAAGCTTCGCCATCAGCATATTAGGACCAATGCCGATTGCACATGGAAGCTGGAATTCCCGCTCGATATCCTTCTGTATCTTTGCCGCTATTTCTTTCACATCTCCCCAAAGGTGGAGAACACCATCAACTTTCACAAAGCTCTCATCAACACTGTATATATGGATATCTTCCTTTGGTACGTATCTGTTGAATACTCGAGTAATCTCAGTAGAAATCCTTAAATACAGCGACATCTTCGGATTAACAATCGTAATGCGAGGATCTTTTGGTATTTCAAACAATCTTGCCCCTGTCTTGATGCCGAAGTCCTTTTTCATCCGGGGAGACGCAGCAAGGACAACACTTCCAGGGCGATCCGTATTGCCGACAACAGCAAGATGGCAAACGTGCGGATCAAGGCCAAGCATTACTGCAGAGCAGCTGGCATAAAAGCTTTTCATGTCAATACACATGATTTTATGTTGCGGCATACTGCGGTAGTCGAACATACCTCTTCTTCCTTTCCAGATAGAGATTCCCCACAAAAAGAACATTTGTTCTGTTACATTCTACCCACTATATTAGGCGAATATGCGTTCGTTTTCAATGGAAATTCTACGACAAGATGAGAAAACAAGGTTATGATGGAAAGAGATATAACTTTGTATGAAAGCTGCCAGTAAGGGGGGAAACGGGTGGAGAGAAACTATATGGAAAAACTAGTGAGGAAGTGCTTCTTACAATACAGTCATGAGCGCGAAGCTCTGCCGCTCACAGAAAAACAGCTAGAAACAATGTTAGCAAAGATAGAAAAAGCGCGGGAAGAAACTCCCGATGTCAGCTTAAATGATATTGTGAATGATGTGGTATACGACTTCTTGACAGATTGAGAAAGAAGAAGGCCGGGAATTGCGCGTCAGTCATCGCACAATCCCGGCTCTTTTATTTTCGGTCAAATGCCTTTTTCCCAAGCCGTTCGAATAAGCGGGGGAAAAGAGCGTAAAAAATACTGCCTGCAGCCATCCAGCGTGGTAGGTTGATTTCCCTTACCGGAGTAAGCATCCGGTCCACCACCTCGGCAGCCACATATTCAGGCTTCAGCATATATCGTTCAACACTTTTTACGTATGTCCCTTTTTCATCGGCTATGTGAAAAAAATTAGTCGCAATCGGACCTGGATTGACGGCAGTCACATAAATACCGCTACCCTGGTTTTCCATCCTCAAGCTGTTCGTATAGCCTAGAACAGCATGCTTTGTCGCAGAATAAACACTTGATTTAGGGGTAGCAATTTTTCCCGCTTGCGATGCAATATTAATGATATGCCCGCTTTTTCGATCTCTCATTCCCGGCAAAACCATCGAAGTACATGCCATCAGTCCGATTACGTTCACAGCAAACATGGACTGAACCTCAGCAATCGGCGCCTCGTGTGCCTGTCGGAAAACGCCAAAACCGGCATTATTAACAAGCACATCTGGATATCCGAAATCTCGGATTGCTTCACGGAATACTGATTCCACAGCATTGGTGTCGGATACATCAAGGGATTGCACTTCTACTCTCGTTCCCTCTTTTGCAAGTTCTTCCTGCAAAAGTTGAAGTTTATCGCTGCTTCTGGCTAGGAGCATGAGATTGGCACCGGAACGCGCGCATAGCCGCGCCATTTCAGCTCCTATCCCCCCCGATGCTCCTGTTATAAAAACGTTCTTCCCTCGTAAACGTTGATTAGACATTTTCAAACAACTCCCGAACTAGAATACAAAACGGCTGATTCTTCTATGGCAGAAATTTCGCCTAGCTCCAACAAATAATCGATTTGACCAACCGTTTCAGAAATGGTCAGCGACAATTCTTTTTGATAGGCAGATGGGAACAGCCGCTTGCAAATATCAAAAACGGTCAGTCTTCCTTCTTCCTCCAGCATCTGTTTCACTCCCATGGCACGCTCATGCTGACGGGCAAGTCGTTTTTCGATGAGTTGGGAAGCACCACTGAAATCAGGTCCGTGTCCTGAATGGACAAGAGAGATGGGATAGGCTTCAAGCTTCCGCAGTGAAGCGTTGTACTGAAGCTGCGGCTTTGGACGCTCTGTCATTCCAGGGAGCGGAGGCTCCAACAAAGGATTTGGCGAAATTTTTGCAAGCAAAGTATCCCCGCCAATAAGTACACCATCACTTTGGCGGTATAAGGTGATATGTCCTTGGGCGTGGCCCGGGGTTTCAATGATACTCCATCCGTCAAGACCAGGAATACTTGTTTTTTCATCAATTGCCATACTAATGCGGCGGGGG
>NZ_LT630004.1:1846292-2292589 GCF_900111815.1 Bacillus massilinigeriensis
GAGGGGAGACCCAAACAAGGGTTTTGGCAAATTTTTTGAAAGAAAAGTACCCCCGCCAATAAGTACACCATCACTTTGGCGGTATAAGGTGATATGTCCTTGGGCGTGGCCCGGGGTTTCAATGATACTCCATCCGTCAAGACCAGGAATACTTGTTTTTTCATCAATTGCCATACTAATGCGGCGGGGGCTGCAGGAAAACAGCAGCGTCTTTTTCATCCGGCCGATAGCAGGAACAAAATACTCATCTGGTATGCCAAATTGACGGAAAAGCATTGAGTAAAACTCGTCATGATGCTGGATAAATTCAGGCGTTCTTTCAAGCCAACGCTCATTATGAAGGTGGGCATATATTTCAAGCTCTGCAGGAAGGAAATCAAGCAGTCCGACATGATCTGGATGATGATGGGTCAAGATTACCTGCTCAATATCCTCTGGTTGAAGGCGAAGTTCTGCAAGCTGTTCCCGAAAAGCTTCCCAAGCTTTTTTCGTTCTTACACCAGCATCTACAAGCGTAAGCCTGTCGCCTTTAATCAAATAGGAATGAACGTCTCCGACAGGAAACGGAGTAGGCATTGTTAATTTTGCAATTCCATTTTTCCACTGTGACATTCTTTTGCTCCTTAAAAAATGATATTCCCATAAAATGTTCAGGTAAAATTTAGTTTACATGGAATCAGCCGTTATGTCATTATTTTCACATAATATTTTCTGAAAAAACTAATAATTTATTCTTTTGGACTTGACAGATTGTTTGTCCATGCTTCATAATCACAATTAAATTATTAATCAAGCATTGCGATGATCAGGCCAGTAAGCATGAAAATGGCGAAAAGAGAGTGAAGTCCATAGGCTGTAAGACTTCGCCGCCCGCTATCGTGCCCAAACCTACCTGTGAGCTGCCGGGAAAACCCGGACGTGCGCCCCCGTTAACGGGCTTTCGAGCTGCATTTTTCCAAAAGGAAAAATGAATGAAGGTGGTACCACGGAAGTTTCAGACCTTTCGTCCTTTGTACAAGGATGAAAGGTCTTTTTTATTTCATTGACAAAGGAGCGGTAAACATGAAGAAACTTGTATTTGCAGGGGCCGGCTCCATTGCCGAAGCCTTAATATCAGGGATTGTCAAAAGCGATCTGATTGATGGAAAAAACGTGTGGGCGACAAACCGGGGAAATGCAAAAAGGTTGGCAGAACTTGAAAAAAAATATAGAATCTCCACCTCCTATAATGTAAAGGGGTTATATCAGAGAGCGGATGCAGTCGTTCTGGCCATGAAACCAAAGGATGCTGCAAATGCGTTGAAAGAAATCTCTCCATATCTAGAACACGAAACAATGATTATTTCTGTGCTTGCTGGTATATCGATTAGCACAATCGAAAAAGCTGCAGCTCAGCCAATGACAGTTATCAGAGCGATGCCGAATACTTCTGCAGCGATTGGACTCTCTGCAACAGCGCTTGCTTCCAATCGTTTGGCAACAGACTCACAGTTAAAACTGGCAAGGACTTTGTTTGAAACGGTTGGAATTGTTTCCGTCGTAGAGGAGTGTCAGCTTGATGCGGTAACAGGCCTTTCAGGCAGCGGTCCCGCTTATATTTATTATTTAGTAGAGGCGATGGAAAAAAGCGCAGTTGAAATTGGACTCGACCGCAGGCTTGCTAATGATCTTATTGTCCAGACCTTGATTGGGGCTGCGGGAATGCTCTCGAAATCGGAAAAGACGCCTGAACAGTTGCGGACGGAAGTAACCTCTCCTGGCGGCACTACTGAAGCAGGGATTCGTATTCTTGACACACAAGGAGTACAGGATGCTATTATTTCATGTATTAAAGAGGCTTCCCTGCATTCAAGGAAAATGGGAAGTTTGCTTTCACAGCAATTGGAAAAAACCGTCCATCAATGAGACTTATTGTTTCTTCTTTTTCCAAAAAGCCCGTATACTGGGATTATATGTAGAAAGAGAAACCGCAAGGAGGCTAGAAGCATGAATGCAAAGCTATTTACTTCTTATACTGTCAAAAATGTCACATTAAAGAACAGAATTGTGATGGCTCCTATGTGTATGTATTCTTGCATGGAAGAAGACGGCATGATCACGGATTGGCACCATACCCATTATGAAAGCAGAGCGGTCGGCCAGGCAGGCTTGATTATGCTGGAGGCTACAGCAGTTACACCGGAAGGACGGATATCGCCGCAGGACTTAGGCATCTGGAACGACAGCCATGTCTCAGGGCTTTCTGCGCTTACAAAAAAAATTAAGCGGCATGGAGCAAAAGCGGCTATCCAGCTTGCTCATGCAGGGCGAAAGTCCACTGTCCCAGGCGAAATACTTGCGCCTTCAGCGATTCCGTTTGATGAAAGCTACAAACAGCCGAAAGAAATGGATAGAAATGAAGTGAAATTTATCATAAAAAGCTTTGGTGAAGCTGCAGCAAGAGCAGGAAAAGCCGGATTTGACATCATTGAAATTCACGCGGCTCACGGTTACCTTATCAATCAGTTCCTATCTCCACTTACGAACAAAAGAACGGATGAATACGGAGGCTCGGAAGAGAAGCGCTTCCAAATTCTTAAAGAAGTGATCGAACAAGTAAAGGCCGTTTGGAATGGTCCTCTATTTGTTAGGATTTCCGCCCATGACTATACAGAAGGCGGGCTGACACCAGATGATTATGAGAAGATGGCAATCTGGATGAAAGATCTAGGCGTCGATTTAATCGATGTCAGTTCCGGAGCAGTTGTACCGGCAAAGATATCTGTTTATCCAGGCTACCAGGTGAAATTCTCCGAAAAAATTAGGAATAATGCAAATATACCAACAGGGGCAGTCGGTCTCATTACGTCAGGCTTACAGGCGGAAGAAATACTCCAAAATGATAGAGCTGACCTAATTTTTATAGCAAGAGAGCTCCTTCGCGATCCATATTGGCCCCGCACTGCAGCAAAGGAACTGGGTACCGAAATTGCACCTCCAATCCAGTACAGCCGAGGCTGGAGATTCTGACATTTTGAATCTATCCAAAAAAAGAGCCTCCAATGACCGACACATCGGGAAATGGAGGCTCCTCTTCCTAAATAATCATTCCTTTTCAACTCTCTGACGAAAAGGAATGTTCACTTCCATAAAATCTTCAGAGATAACGGTATTAGGGAATACTTCCTGCGCTTGCATTTGAAGCTCTCTCCAATCATTACGGTCATAACGTGAGCTAATATGGGTTAAGACGAGCTTGACAGCACCAGCCTCCAAGGCCGTCTTAGCTGCCTGCAGTGTTGTCGAATGGAAGTACTCGCGAGCCAGCAGCTCTTCTCCCGAAGAAAACGTCGCTTCGTGCACAAGCAGGTCTGCATCCTCTGCCAGCAGCTTTGCGTTTTCACACAGTCTTGTGTCTCCGAGAATCGCAACAACCCTTCCTTTTTGGCTTGGGCCCATAAAAGCCCTTGGAGAAAGGATGCGGCCGTCTTCCAGGATCACTTCTTCCCCTTCTTTGATCTGCTTATAAATAGGTCCCGGTTTTATACCCGCTTCCTTTAACCTATCTGCAAGAAGTGTGCCGGGACGGTCCTTTTCTACTATACGATATCCGTATGAGGGAATTCCATGCTCTAGCAGCTTTGCTTCGACAAGGAACTGATCATCCTCATAAATTTTGCCTTCTTCTATTTCCACCACATTTAGCGAATACTTTAAATAAGTCTTGCAAACATCAAGAGTTACCCTTAAATATTCTTTCATTCCAGGTGGGCCATAAACCGTCACCTCTGAGGTTCCGCCCTGGAAAGACCGGCTTGCAAGAAGTCCGGGAAGCCCATAAAGATGGTCACCGTGAAGGTGGGTGATGAAAACCTTGGAGATTCTCCGCGGCTTAATAGAAGTATGCAGAATCTGATGCTGGGTGCCTTCCCCGCAATCGAATAGCCATATTTCCCCTCGTTCTTCCAGCAACTTGAGGGCGATCGATGTTACGTTTCTTTGTTTGGCTGGAACACCTGCTCCAGTTCCTAGAAAAAATAAATCCATGCAACTATCCCCTTTTGCACCTTTAAGTTTTGCGTTATCACTCTAAAGGCATACTACGCTGTTCCCACTATACCATAATTTCCTTTTGGGAAGGATACCATCCATTGGACACCACGAAGTTCCCGGCGTAACATTTGCTAAATGCGCGTGAAACAGCTAAAATTTTATATTTGAACAGTACTTTTGACGTATACTCCTATACTACATATAAAGAGAGGTCCTTCATTGTGACACAGAACAACAAACCAACTGCACTAATCATGATTTTTGGGGCTACAGGAGATCTAGCAAAAAGAAAACTCTACCCTTCCCTGTACCGCCTCTTCACAAAGGGAAAGCTTGACCGCTTTGCCGTTATTGGAGTAGCGCGGCGAGCTCTCACGAATGAAGCGTTTCAAACTAGCGTTAAGAATTCCATCAATGGGCATGAAACTTCAAATGAAAACGATCGAGTGGAGGAGTTCGTTTCGAAGTTCTATTATCATTCTCACGATGTGACTGATCCCCAATCATACGCTGTTCTGAAAAAAATGGCAGAAGAACTTGACAGCCATTACAACCTTGACGGCAACCGGGTCTTCTATCTAGCAATGGCTCCCGAATTCTTCGGATCGATTGCAGAACATCTCAAAAAAGACGGTCTCACTGATGTCGATGGGTTTAAGCGCCTTGTCATCGAGAAACCATTTGGCCATGACCTGGAAAGTGCAAGAGTCCTAAACCGTCAAATCAGGAAAGCCTTCAAGGAAGATGAAATTTACAGGATTGACCATTACCTCGGTAAAGAAATGGTGCAAAACATCGAAGTGATTCGTTTTGCTAATTCCATCTTCGAACCACTCTGGAACAACCGCTTTATCTCCAATATCCAGATTACCTCAAGCGAGGTGCTTGGCGTGGAAGAGCGAGGGCGCTATTATGAAACGAGCGGAGCGCTGAGGGACATGGTGCAAAACCATATGTTGCAGATGGTCGCACTTCTTGCAATGGAACCGCCAATCCGTCTGACAACAGATGAAATTCGATCAGAAAAAGTACGCGTTTTCCGCGCCCTTAGAACGGTTATAGGGAAAGACGTCAATGATTATTTTGTCAGGGGTCAGTACGGAGAAGGCGACATGAATGGAGAGACTGTCCCTGCTTATCGCGATCAAGATATGGTTGACCAGGAGTCCAATACGGAAACCTTTGTTGCCGGAAAGCTCATGATTGATAATTTCCGCTGGGCAGGTGTGCCTTTTTACATCAGAACAGGAAAAAGAATGGCCGTAAAATCAACGAAAATTGTTGTTGAATTCAAGGATACCCCAATGGATCTTTACAATCGTCAGGAAGGTTCTGTCAGCCCGAATCTTCTTGTCATCCATATTCAGCCGGAAGAAGGAATTACCCTTCATCTTAATGCAAAAAAAGGCCAGCACTCCGGCTCAACTCCAGTCAAGCTGAGTTATGCAAATAAGGGCATGGATGGTCTGAATACACCTGAGGCTTACGAAAAGCTCCTTTACGACTGCTTAAGGGGAGATGCTACAAACTTTACTCATTGGGATGAAGTGGCATTATCATGGAGTTTTGTGGATAATATCTCCGAAGTATGGGAGAACGAAAAAGAAGCGAGCTTCCCTAACTATCATTCAGGATCTATGGGACCTGATGCCTCTGAACAGTTGCTTGAGCGCGATGGCTTCTTCTGGTGGCCTGTTAACAACCTCGATGTAGACAAATGCTGACAAGAAAGTAGGAGAGAAAATGAAAATACATGATATTACAATGCCCATCTACGAAGGAATGCCTGTCTATAAAAACAAACAGGAAAAACAGCCGGAATTAAGGACAAAAACAAATGGACATGTAACCGAGTCTAGACTCTGTCTTGACGTTCATACAGGAACCCATATTGACGCTCCACTGCATATGATGAATGATGGGGAAACCTTTGAATCAATTGCGATTGAAAGGCTTGTTAGACAATGCAAGGTATTTGACATGACAGCAGTAGAAGAAAAAATCACATTGAAGGATATCGAGAACCTTTCGATTGGAGAAGGAGACTTCGTCCTGTTTAAAACGAAAAATTCTTTTGATGAAATCTTCAATTTTGATTTTATTTTTGTGGCGGAAGATGCAGCACGCCATCTCGCTGAAAAAGGAATCAGCGGCGTTGGAATTGATGCACTTGGAATTGAGCGGGCACAAGAAGGACATCCGACCCACCGTACGCTAATGAGCAAAGATATCATCATTATCGAGGGGCTGAGGCTGGGAGAAGTCAAAGCTGGAGAATATCTCATGGTAGCAGCTCCCCTAAAACTGCAAGGGACAGACGCAGCCCCTGCTAGGATACTGCTGATCGAGAATCAATCATAAAAATAAATTTGGCCTCTTGCTCATTGCAAGGGGCCGTTTTTTCGTCATCCTCCAAAAAACAAATCTAGAATATTAGAAGCATTCGAAGACTTTTTATTATAGAATTCTGAATAACCGCAATTTTTACAGTAAATAACAAGAAATTGGTTAGTTTGCAAATCAAATATTTTGGACATTCCAGTTCCAGTCATCGCTACTTCCTTTTGCCCGGCATTTCTGCTTCCGCACTTTAGGCAGCCCTTGCTTTCCATAGGATTACCCCCTCTTTTTCTGTGCTTAATATACGAGCAAAAAAGGAAAAAGTTTCATTTCCACTTCCGAAATAAAAAGCGAGTTTCCAAAGCAATAAGCCCTTTGGAACGCTCGCTTTTTTTGTAACCGTTCAACATCGATTCGCTCCGCTCATCGTGTTTCCTTTGCCGCTCATTAACGGGCAGTAATTTCAAACTGCCCGTAAATGCCCGATTGGCTCATCTAAAACCAGCAAAAAACGCTGGTTAAGATTCGCTTTACCTCAGCCGGATGCCTCCAGGCCGTACGGCGCTTAACGGTTGCCTACGCTTTTCATTTTGTCTAGCTCCGGCAACCAGCGCCTAACGTCCTTCGGCCTTCGCCTCTACGATAAGTCAACATCGATTCGCTCCGCTCATCGTGTTTCCTTTATCTCAGCCGGATGCCTCCAGGCCGTACGGCGCTTAACGGTTGCCTACGCTTTTCATTTTGTCTAGCTCCGGCAACCAGCGCCTAACGTCCTTCGGCCTTCGCCTCTACGATAAGTCAACATCGATTCGCTCCGCTCATCGTGTTTCCTTTATCTCAGCCGGATGCCTCCAGGCCGTACGGCGCTTAACGGTTGCCTACGCTTTTCATTTTGTCCATTCGGTGTGGAAGATTCCTTCCTTATCCACACGCTGATAAGTATGGGCACCGAAATAGTCGCGCTGTGCCTGCAATAGGTTTGCAGGAAGGGTCTCGGTCCTGTAGCTGTCATAGTAAGCAAGAGCAGATGACAAGCATGGTACAGCGATGCCGTTCATCACAGCGGACGATACCACTTGACGAAGCGCATGCTGGTATCCTTCTACAATCTCCTTGAAATACGGATCTAGCAAAAGGTTATTCAAAGCAGGCTCTCTGTCGTACGCATCTTTGATTTTTTGGAGGAACTGAGCCCTGATAATACAGCCGCCTCTAAAAATCATTGCAATATCACCGTATTTTAAATCCCAGCCATATTCTTCAGATGCTGCTCTCATTTGCGCAAAGCCTTGCGCATAAGAGCAGATTTTGCTCATATAGAGAGCTTTCCTGACGGACTCAATAAACGCTTCCTTGTCTCCGCTAAAGGCAGAAGCTTCCGGCCCCTTTAAGAGTTTGCTCGCTGCAATACGCTCTTCTTTCATTGCTGAAATAAACCGGGCAAAGACGGACTCCGTAATAAGCGGAAGGGGAACGCCAAGGTCAAGCGCACTCTGGCTTGTCCATTTACCTGTCCCTTTCTGTCCTGCTGTATCAAGAATAAGGTCAACAAGCGGTTTACCTGTTTCTTCATCGATCTTAGTAAAAATATCTGCAGTAATTTCAATCAAGTAGCTATCCAGCTCGCCTTTATTCCAATTTGCAAATACTTTATGAAGCTCTCCAGCGCTTAGCCCAAGCACACTCTTTAACAAAAAGTATGCTTCTGAAATCAGCTGCATGTCGCCGTATTCAATTCCGTTATGTACCATTTTCACATAATGTCCTGCACCATCTGGACCAATATAGGTTGTGCATGCTTCTCCATCGACTTTTGCAGAAATATCCTTGAAAATCGGCGCAACCAGTTCGTAGGCTTCTCTTTGTCCGCCCGGCATAATAGATGGGCCTTTTAACGCACCTTCTTCGCCTCCAGAAACACCCGTTCCGATAAAATGAAATCCGAGTTCGCTAAGTTCTCTATTTCTCCTTTGTGTATCAGCAAAGAACGTGTTGCCACCATCAATTAGAATATCTCCTTTTTCAAGGTACGGCTTAAGCTGTTCAATGGTTGCATCTGTTGGGCCGCCTGCTTTTACCATCAGCATAATTTTACGAGGCTTTTCAAGCGAATTCACGAATTCCTCCACCGAATAAGCTGGGAAGATGTTTTTACCTTGTGACTCCTTCACCATTTCATCCGTTTTTTCCTTTGAACGATTGTATACCGCAACGGAATATCCTTTGCTTTCCATGTTCCAAGCAAGGTTTTTTCCCATGACGGCCAGTCCGATGACTCCGATTTGTTGTTTCTTCATATGATTTTCTTCCCTTCTGTCTGAAGTCAATATAAGTCATAATGGAATACACTCTAATTTAGCAATAAACAGATTTTCTTGCAAACAATACCTTCCGCTTCCAATTAATCCTTGTCTTCCCGAGGTTTACTTCCCCGAAGGAAGTCTTTGTTGAAACCAGTATCTTGTCCTTTATTTCCGATTACAGCATCGGCTGTACTGATAATGCTCTTTCCAAATTTGTTTCTAAGCTTGGCGAGTGTTTCAAATAGCGGTTCTTTCTTTGCTTCCATTTCATAGGAGAAAAGATCCAATTGCTTCATTGCACTATTTGCTTCCACTAAGTGTCCCGCCGTTACCCCTAACAGCCTGACAGATTCGCCATTCCAGTTGCTAAGAAAGAGTTCTTTCGCAACAGCAAGGATTTCCTCCCTTCTCTGCACAGGATTGACGAGTCTTCGGTTCCTTGTAATCGTTTTTCTATCTTTGTAACGGATGGTAATCGACAGGGACGTCGCAGCTACCTGCTTCCTCTTCATTCTTCCCTCAACCTGCGCAGATAATTTTCGAAACACTGCAATTAGCTCCTGCTGATTGGCTACGTCTCTCGGCAAAGTAGTGGAATTACCAATGCTTTTGAAATCATGGATGGATTGTGGGTCCACTTTCCTTGCATCATTCCCATTGGCTCTTTCTTTCAGTCTCAATCCGTTTATTCCCAGTACTTTTTTTAGCTGAATCTCATTTGCATGTGCAAGGTCACTGATTGTGATGACAGAGATATCCCTGAGCTTTTCTGCAGATTTAACACCAATACCATGCATATCTTCAACAGGACGAGGCCAAAGAATACGGGGAACATCCCTTTTCCGGAGAATGGTGATCCCCATAGGCTTCTTCATGTCTGACGCCATTTTAGCGAGAAACTTATTAGGGGCTATTCCAATGCTGCATGGCAAGTCCAATTCTTCGAGGATTTGCTTTTGAATGCTCTTGGCTATTTCAATGGGAGTACCAAGTTCAGCACTATCCGTAATATCCACATACCCTTCATCGATGGAAACCGGTTCAACAATACTTGAATATTCGCGGAGAATCTCAAACATCGCATTTGAGGCCAACCGATAGCGGTCAAAATTAGGTCTTTTCACGATGAGATCAGGACAGAGTTTTTTTGCTTCCCATAAAGGCATGGTCGTTTTGACTCCCTTGCTCCTCGCTTCATAGCTACATGTAACGATAATTCCCCTGCGTTCTTCCGGATTTCCGGCAATCGCCAGCGGCTTACCCTTCAGTGAAGCATCATATGCCATTTCAACAGAAGCATAAAAACTATTCATATCAACATGCAAAATAACCCGCCCATTTTTAGGATACATTTCCTTCATCCCAACCCACCTCCCGCATCCTTTCCATTTTAGCAAAAATGCAGACATTCTGTCAGGCTCAATAAGAAAACCGCAGCGATTAAGGCCGCGGCAGTAAAAAGGAAATAATCCTCACCATATCGATCTTAGCTCTTTTCCTGCCATTTCACGGGCTGCATTGATTGCTCTTACAGAAAAAATTCGACTGTGGACTGAGCAAAGATAAATTTTGATGATTTTGTGACTTTTTTTATCACTTCGCACTTAGTTGGCTTGTTCCATTTTTTCCACATACTCAGTGACTTCTCCTATCCCATCGAGCGATACAATGAGAAGTTCAGGATCAATCATCATCACCATTCGACCGTCGAAGCTGGCAATCCTCGAGAAAAAACGGTTATTTCCGCTAGCTAAGAGACTGGTCTGTTTCAAATGTTCCACAGGTATTTCCAAGATCTCTCTGGCATCCCGAACCATGATACCTGCTGAAATACCGGAAGTGTTAATAACGATAATCCTCGTTTTTTCATCTTCTTCCGTTTTCCTGCCATACAATACCATTTCGGAATCAATTACAGGAATTAACTCTTCTCTCACCTTTGCAATACCCTTCAAATATTCGGGCATATGAGGCACATGTGTAATGCCCTCCGGTTTTTCAATCGATACCACCGCGAGAATTGGGAGGGCATATTCCTCCGAACCCGCTTGAAATACAACCGCTTGACTGTTTGCTTCCATACTGTCTGCACTTCCTTCACAATAAAATTCGCTTCCTGATAAAATAAATATACCAAAAAAGGAAAAAGAAAGAGCGCAGCCTGGCGCTCTTCTTAAAATTTATGCTTTTGAATTCACAACTTCTTCAATAATAGCCAATACCATTTCACCAAGCTTTTCAAGCTCTTCTATTGGCATTCTTTCGTTTGTAGTATGGATATCTTCATAGCCTACTGCTAAATTAACGGTTGGAATTCCAAAGCCTGCGATAACATTGGCATCACTCCCACCCCCGCTGTTCAACAGCTGGCAGCTGCGGCCAATTTTTGTTGCAGCTTTTCGGCCAATCTCCACCACATGGTCACCTTCGCCAAACTTAAAGCCAGGGTACATGACATGCACTTCCACTTCTGCACGTCCTCCCATCTGTTCAGCGACAGTCTCAAAGGCTTCTTTCATTTTAGCAGCTTGGGCTTCCATTTTTTCGCCAACAAGTGAGCGAGCTTCCGCAAGAATTTCTACATAATCACATACGATATTCGTCTGGGTTCCTCCTTGGAAACGACCGATATTTGCAGTAGTTTCCTCGTCAATCCTCCCAAGCGGCATCTTTGCAATTGCCTTTGCAGCAATGGTGATGGCAGAGATACCTCTTTCAGGGGCAACCCCCGCATGTGCTGTTTTACCGTAAATGACCGCTGAAATTTTCGCTTGAGTAGGAGCCGCGACAATGATGTTACCGACTTTCCCATCACTATCCAGCGCGTAACCGTATTTTGCCGTCACTTTAGCAGGATCTAGTGCTTTTGCTCCCACAAGACCAGATTCTTCACCAACCGTAATGATGAACTGAATTGTCCCATGCGGAATGTTCTGTTCCTTTAGGACACGGACGGTCTCAAGCATAACAGCCAGCCCTGCTTTATCATCTGCTCCCAGGATCGTTGTGCCATCTGTCACCACATATCCATCTTTAATGGACGGCTTAACCCCTTTTGCAGGTATGACTGTATCCATATGGGAGGTAAAATAAATAGGATCCACGCCTTCTTTTGTGCCACTCAGCGTGCAGATGAGATTTCCTGCTCCATGACCAGTATGCTCAGTAGTATCATCTTCAAAAACATCCACTCCAAGGTCAGTGAATTTTTGTTTCAACACTTTTGCGATTTCTGCTTCGTATTTCGTCTCCGAATCAATCTTGACCAATTCTAGAAATTCATTCAATAAACGCTCTTTATTGATCATGTTAATACCTCCAGTTATGTAGATGCAACTCCAGTATACCGCCAGTTTATCCCATCATTCAAATTCTTTTTCCTAAAGAGGGATATTCCCGTGCTTTTTGCCGGGACGTGACTCTTTTTTCGTCCTTAACATCTCCAATGCTTGGATGATTTTAATCCTCGTATCCCTTGGATCAATGACATCATCAACCATTCCCCTGCTTGCCGCTACATAGGGGTTAGCAAATTTTTCTCGGTATTCATTGATTTTTTGTTCTCGCACAGCCTCCGGGTTCGCGCTGTTCTGAATTTCCCGAGCAAAAATGATATTGGCAGCTCCCTGTGGCCCCATGACAGCAATTTCCGCATTCGGCCAAGAAAACACAAGATCCGCTCCGATCGATTTACTGTTCAATGCAACATACGCCCCGCCATAGGCTTTCCGTAAGATCACTGTAAGCTTAGGCACCGTCGCTTCCGAGTATGCATAAAGAATCTTCGCACCATGACGGATAATCCCCCCATGTTCCTGTTTTATTCCCGGGAAGAATCCTGTTACATCCTCGAATGTAATAATCGGGATATTGAAGGAATCACAAAAGCGTATGAACCGAGCTGCCTTATCAGAAGAATCAATGTCCAACCCGCCAGCCATAAACTTCGGCTGGTTACACACAAGACCGACGACTTCCCCCTTCACTCTTGCAAGTCCGATCACAATGTTTTTCGCAAAATCCTTTTGAATCTCAAGGAAACTTTCCTCATCTACAACCTGCTCAATCACTTTGCGGACATCATAAGGCCGGACTGCATCAAATGGCACAACATCCGTTAAATCCGGACGGTAATCATCCAAGCTGTCTGCTTCAAGCCGCGGTGGTTTTTCTTCATAGCTCTGAGGCAGGTAGTTAAGAAGCGCCCTTACCATTTCAAGAGTTTCTTCCTCTGACTCTGCACGGAAATGCGCATTCCCGCTGATCGTATTATGTACCCGTGCACCGCCAAGGTCCTCCGAAGAAATCTTCTCTCCTGTCACCGTTTCAATCACTTTCGGTCCTGTGATGAACATTTGACTTGTTTTCTCCACCATGAAGACGAAATCAGTGATAGCAGGGGAATATACGGCTCCACCTGCACATGGGCCCATAATGACAGAGATTTGTGGTATAACACCGGAATAAATAGAGTTCCGGTAGAAAATTTGTCCATAACCATCAAGGGATACAACACCCTCTTGGATCCTTGCTCCACCTGAATCGTTCAAGCCAATGAATGGAGCACGATTTTTGGCCGCCAAATCCATTACATTTGCAATTTTTTTCGCGTGCATTTCCCCTAGTGCTCCACCAAAAACGGTAAAATCCTGTGAAAACAAGTATATAGGACGTCCATTTACCTTGCCGTACCCAGTTACAACACCATCCCCAGGTCCTTTTTGATTCTCAAGACCAAAGTCCGAACAGCGATGTTCAATGAAAGGGTTGAGCTCAATGAAACTGCCTGGGTCAACAAGAAGCTCGATCCTTTCCCTTGCCGTTAGCTTTCCTTTTTCGTGCTGCTTTTCTATTCTCTCGTCACCGCCGCCCAATTCGATTTCCCGCTTGCGGTCATATAGTTCATTAATATCGTTGTATATATCACTCATGGCCCTCTCCCTCTTTTTTCTCGCAGAGTTCAAATAAAACGCTTCCAGTAGACTTAGGATGCATGAAGGCCACCAATGCATTTCCTGCACCTGTCTTAGGAGTGTCATGAATCATGAATATTCCTTTTTCACTTATTTCTTTAATCCTATCTTCTATGGACTCTACCCCTAGTGCCACATGATGGATTCCTTCGCCCCGTTTTTCAATAAACTTTGCTACAGGGCTTTCTTGATCAGTCGGTTCTAATAACTCGATTTTCGTTTCACCAACTTTTATAAAAGCCACTCTCACCTTTTGGCTCTCCACGTTTTCGACCCCTGCCAATTCAAGCTGAAGGACGTCCGTATAGAATGGAAGGGACTGCTCTAGCGATTTGACAGCCACTCCGATATGATCGACCTTGTTAATCATCCCATTCCCTCCAAACAAAATACAATTCAAAATAAAGACAATCATTTGATTATTCGACAAAAAAGACGAAAACCCTTCTTTTACATGCAGGTTGTTGAATTCCAAACTAGCATGTAAAATAGTAGACAAGCATAGTATAAGGAGGAATTTTGTGTGGGAAACAAAAAGATGCGAAAATTTATCGTTTATACGATGCTTTTGGTCATGCTTGCTTCCACTCTGCTGCTCGGAATATCTTCTTTCATGTGAGACGGACATTTCAACTGCCTTGAAGGTATAATGTGAGGACAGAATTACTGAAGCAATTTTCCAAAATAGTAGAAATGATAAGGGACTTTCCACTATCGAGTATTCGACAATTGGAAAGCCCCTTTTTTCATCTTCCTATACATATATATTTATGCCTTAGCAAGCTTACCTGCACTACGCAAACCCTTAAAAGAACGCTTCAAAAGAAGAAAGGATTCCATCTCATTTAAAAAATTGAGCAAGGCTGCCCTCGCTTCAAATTCTTCCCTTGATTTCGGCAGCTCCATGTTTTCAAATTCCTTCCTCATCCTCATTAACTTTTCCAAATGATAGAGCACCTTGTTCCCAGGATTAATTCCTTCGGAAAGGGTCTCTACGAAAGCAGCAACCATCTTAGCCTGCTCCACCTGATGAGGAATGGAAGTAACTGCTGGAAGTACTCTTTCAATGATGTCAAATTGCTTCTCACGAATTTTAAAGTATTGGTAGTATAGGTCATCATCTCTAAAGAAATGATTTTCGATATCTTGAAAGGACAATGTCTTCGCTTCATTGATAAGCCTTGCGGTCTCAGGCAGCTCTCTCCCATCCCAGTTGCTATCCCCACATTCAAGATACTTAGAAATTTCCTTCAATATCATTCGGAAGTTTTCTTCAATCTCCCTCCTATACGTTTCCAGCCTATCTTCTGAACTTGGCATATACAGATTCATAACTAAAGCGACCCCTATTCCGACAGTAATCAGGCCTAACTCCTCCATGAGAAAACCTGAAGTAACCCTTCCATTCATATAAATATGAAGAATGATGACACTGCTCGACACAATCCCTTCACTTGCTCCCGCCTTCACGGCAGTTGGAATGAAGAAAAGGAGCATAAGGCCGATGACAAGAGGATGATAGGAAAGCACTTCAAAAAAAGCGACAGAAAATATGATGGCAATGGCACAGGCGAGAAATCTCGACCAAGCAGCCTTCAATGATTGTTTCTTTGTAACCTGTATGCATAGGATGGTGATAATACCAGCAGAGGCGAAGTTTTGAAAGCCAAAGTATTGTGCAATCATCATGGACAGAACCGTGCCGAGTGCTGTTTTGACTGTTCGATAACCAATCTTGAATTTCATAAAATACTCCCGACAATGATTTTCATTCATTATATAACAATCACGCAAAAGACGAAAATGTTTATCCTTTTTTACGTGAAAGAGAAAGCAGCAACACGGATTCCTTTTATAAAAAAGATTCCCGCATTGCTGCATTTTTCAGTTCACTGATTTCTATTCTTTTTCCGATCCTATAACAGCTTTTCCAAAAACTCTTTTGCTCTTTTGCTTTTGGGAGAATGAAAGAACGCATCAGGAGAAGCGTCTTCGATTAACCGGCCGCCATCAAGGAAAAGGACTCGATCAGCGGCTTCCCTTGCAAAGCCCATTTCATGCGTGACAATAATCATGGTCATGCCGCTATGGGCAAGCGACTTCATCACCTCAAGCACTTCTTTCACCATTTCCGGATCAAGCGCTGAAGTAGGTTCATCAAAAAGCATAATAGCAGGCTCCATTGCCAGTGCCCTGGCAATCGCAACCCTTTGCTTCTGGCCACCTGAAAGTCTTGTTGGATATTCCGAAGCCTTATCGGAAAGCCCAACTTTTGTTAAAAGGTCGCGAGCCCTCCCTTCCGCATCTTGCCTTCTAACCCCCCTTACACGAATGGGAGCATACATTATATTTTGCAGGACATTCATATGCGGAAAAAGGTGAAAGTGTTGGAATACCATGCCGATATTTTCCCGTACCTTCGAAATACTGGTTGCTTTATCAGTAATATCCTTTCCATTGATGGATATATAGCCATCATTCGCTTCTTCTAAAAGGTTGAGGCAGCGAAGAAAAGTAGATTTTCCTGAACCAGATGGACCGATGACGGCTACCACTTCCCCCTCTTTTATACTAACATCGATACCTTTTAAAACTTCCAGTCTGCCAAAAGATTTATGCAATTTATGCACTTTAATCACACTGCCTCATCCTCCTCTCAACAATTTTACCAAGCAGCGTGAGAGCCATTACAAGGCAATAATAAATCAAGCCAGCAAACATCAATGGTTCAAGAAACCGAAACTTATCTCCTCCTACAATATAGGCGCGCCTCATCACATCTGTAACTGCTATCGTGGAAACGATCGCTGACTCTTTTGTCAAGGTAATAAATTCATTTATAAGTGCTGGCAGGATATTTTTCAAAGCCTGTGGCAGGATTATATCTTTCATCCTGCTTTTATATGGAATACCTAATGCCATTGCTGCTTCTGTCTGTCCCTTGTCTACCGCAAGTATTCCCGCCCTGATGATTTCAGAAATATAGGCAGCAGAGTTCAAGGCAAAGGAGATAACAGCTGCGGTATACGGCTCAATTTCATAACCTATGATTTGCGGTGCTCCATAGTAAATGAGCATAAGCTGTAAAATTAATGGTGTTCCCCTAAATATCGATGTATAGATGTCAGCAAGCAAGACTAAAACTTGCAATCTACTAATTTTCAGGAGTGCCAGCAAGATCCCGAACAGAAATCCGAGCAGCCCGGAAACGAGGACAATCTCAAGCGTTACAACTACTCCTTTTAAGATATAGGGGAGGGATGGAACTAAGGCTGTAAAATCAAGGTTCATGCAAAGTCCGTTCCTCTCTGTCATAATAATGCTGTCTTATTTTCCGCCAAACCATTTCACAACAAGCTTGTCCACTTCGCCATTTGATAGCTTTTCTTTCAGCACGCTGTTAAATTCTTTTGTGAGTTCACTATTTTTCGGGAAAGCAATAGCAGAACCAGCTTCTTCATCATTTCCTTTAATCGCAGCCCCATAAAGGTCAGGGTTCTTTTTAAAATAGCCATTTGCAACAGTATCTTCTATTATTACTGCATCCACTCTCCCTGATTTGAGCTCCTGTATTAGCTCCGGAATACGATTTCGTGTTTCGATTTTCAAATCGAGTAATTTTGCCAATTCTTTTGCTTTATCTTCCTGAATCGAAGCCAACTGAACTCCGACTGTTTTCCCTTTTAAACTGCTTTCTGATTTCATTTTGCTCTTTTTTTGTGAAACGATCATGTGCCTCGCTGTATAATATACATCACTGAAATCAACGCTTTTCTTTCTATCATCAGTAGGTGTCATTCCAGCCATGACAAAGTCAATCTGATTTGCCTGCAACGCAGGAATAAGGCCGTTAAAATCAATATCCTTCACTTCTACTTCATAACCAAGTTCGCCTGCTACAAGTTTTGCAAGATCAATATCAAAACCAATAATTTCATCGCTTTTTGCTGTATCAACAAACTCAAATGGTGGGTAATCAGAAGAGGTGCCCATCGTTAGCACTTTTTTCTCCTCACCTTCCGTACTTGATGCTTTCATTTTTGATTCCTTACTACTACCGCACGCAGCTAACAGAAAAATTAGCGTTACTGCGAGGAGCATACTAACTGCCTTCTTCATTTTTTGTTTTCCCCCTATAGCTTATGAATTCATATTTATAACTTTAAATGAATTTTAACACAAATTAATATTTATGCAATATGATTTTTAAATATACATATTTTTTCGAGCATAACAGCTAAAATGAAGACATGGAGCATACTCTAAAAAAACACCTTGAACGTAAAAAAGGGTTCAGAATAATGAATTCTGAACCCCTTCTGGGTTTATAACTGCATCATTGTGTATAATCTATACTTCCTCACAATAACGATCAAATGCTTTTTGCAGCTTTGCGACAACTGCTGCCGGATCGTGCCCTTCTATTTCATGGCGTTCGACCATCGTTAAAATCTGACCATCCTTCAACAAAGCGAAAGAAGGGGAAGATGGCGGATAACCTGTGAAATAATTCCTGGCTTTCGCAGTTGCCTCTTTATCTTGACCGGCAAAAACGGTAACAAGCTGATCTGGACGGCGATCATAATGAACAGCATGAGCAGCAGCCGGACGAGCGATTCCTCCCGCACATCCGCACACTGAATTAATCATTACAAGGGTAGTACCTTTTTTCTCCAGTGTTTCTTCAACCTCTTCAGGCGTCTTAAGTTCGCTATAGCCCGCAGCAACAATTTCTTGACGTGCCTGGCGAACAACGTCATTCATAAACAAATTAAAATCCATATTCAATACGCTCACTCCTTTGTGTGGCCTGGTGTCAAATACCTTCCTCTAATATAACAATATAAACATCATTATTTCAATTGAGAAGTTTTATCATCGTGTTTAAAGAAATCCACAGCGGGGTATTTAATTTCTAGTGCCAACACGATACCCTTAACTCCCTAAATGGAAGGACAGCGCGGATTGCGCTGTCCCTTCTTTTTTAAGAGAAGCCCTTAAAGAAAACACGGAACAATTCGTCCACCGCAGAAGCAACAGGTTTTGTCCCTGCAATCACTTCATTCTCGACTTTTGGAAGCAGTGCCTTCACTTCGGGCTGCTGATAAAAACTAAATTCCAGCCTGTCAGAAATGAGGGCGTGAATCCATTCCCTTGATTGTTCACGCCTTCTTTCATAGAAGACTCCAGATTCTTTTGTATTGCTCTCGAATTCCTCCAACATCCCCCAAACTCCAGGAATGCCATCACCAGTCACCGAAGAACATGCTAAGGCCCTTGATTCCCAACCTTTAGTTGCCGGCTGAAGAAAATGGAGGATCCTTCGATATTCCTCAGCCGTTTTATTGGCAATTGGAATATTGGAACCATCTGCTTTATTAACGAGCACTAAATCCGCGATTTCCATAATGCCCTTTTTCATCCCTTGAAGTTCGTCTCCTGCTCCTGTCAGAGCGAGCAGCATGAAGGCATCGACCATGCCTCTGACTAGAATCTCACTTTGGCCAACTCCCACTGTTTCCACGAGAACGATATCAAATCCTGCCGCTTCACAAAGAAGCATCGTTTCCCGCGTCTTCCGATGAACTCCCCCAAGCTTTCCTCCTGAAGGAGATGGGCGTATAAATGCACGAGGATTAACAGAAAGCTTCTCCATCCTTGTCTTATCCCCAAGAATGCTTCCTCCCGTTAAGGACGAAGTTGGGTCGACTGCAAGAACTGCCACCTTGTGTCCAAGATGGCAAAGATAGGTTCCAAATGCCTCAATAAACGTGCTCTTTCCTGCTCCTGGAACACCGGTGATACCAATCCTCATCGATTTTCCCGTTCTCGGCTGAAGCAGCCTCAGCAGCTCTTGAGCCTGATCAAAGTGCCTCTTAGCATTGCTTTCCACAAGCGTTATTGCACGTGCCAGCGCAACTCTGTCCCCTTTTAGTATGTCTTTAGCAAGATCTGCCGGTAAAGGACCTTGAACAGCATCCTTCTTAACGAATCTGCCAGGACGACCATTTCTTTTGCCCTCATTCACAGGTGTAACGATACCCTTTTTAATTTCCCCGACAAAGTGTTCAGAACTATCAGGATCATACCAGTCCGGTTTTCTATTCTTTCCCATACTATCTTGCCACTTCCTCGTAGCCAAGCTTCCTATATATGCATTCAATGACTTTCTGAGCTGCAATGGGAATAACCGTTCCCGGACCGAAGATTGCTGCAGCACCGTTATCAAGAAGAAATTGATAATCCTGTGCAGGAATGACTCCCCCAATGAAAACAACAATATCTTCTCGACCCAGCTTTTTCAATTCGCTTACAAGCTGAGGAAGCAAGGTTTTATGGCCTGCTGCCAGCGAGCTGAAACCGACCGCGTGCACATCATTCTCTACAGCCTGCTTTGCCGTTTCTTCGGGTGTTTGAAAAAGCGGACCGATATCCACGTCAAATCCAACATCAGCAAAGGCAGTAGCAATAATTTTTGCACCTCGATCATGCCCATCCTGCCCCATTTTAGCGATCAGGATTCTTGGTCTCCTGCCTTCGTTTTCCAGGAATTCGCCGGTCATTTCCTTGATTTCCTCTATTGCTTCTTCATTGGAATAGGCTGCACTGTATACCCCGCTGATCGAGCGTATTACTGCTTTATGCCTGCCGCATGCTTCTTCGACAGCATCACTAATCTCCCCGAGCGTTGCTCTTGCACGCGCGGCTCGAACCGCGTATTCAAGCAAATTTCCTTTTCCTGTTCTTGCTGCTTCAGCAAGCTGTTGAAGGGCTTCGCACACCACACTTTCATCACGGTCTCTTTTCAATTTTTCAAGACGTTCAATTTGTTTTTGGCGGACTGCGCTATTATCGATATCAAGAATATCGAGCGGTTCTTCTTGCTGAAGGCGATAGCGATTGACCCCAATAATTGCTTCCTTGCCTGAATCAATTTGCGCCTGCCTCCTCGCAGCAGCCTCCTCTATTCTCATTTTTGGCAAGCCCGTTTCGATTGCTTTAGCCATGCCGCCAAGCTCCTCGATTTCTTCAATATGTTTCCACGCGCGTTCCGCTAGCTGTGCTGTCAGTTTTTCCACATAGTAACTTCCCGCCCATGGGTCTATTACTTTTGTGATGCCTGTTTCTTCTTGAAGATAAAGCTGGGTATTACGTGCGATTCGTGCAGAGAAATCCGTAGGCAATGCGATCGCTTCATCCAAGGCATTCGTATGAAGGGATTGCGTGTGTCCCATAGCAGCTGCATGGGCTTCCACTAATGTCCTTATGACATTATTGTAAGGATCCTGTTCGGTTAGACTCCAGCCTGAAGTTTGGGAATGCGTCCGCAGTGCCATCGACTTTGGATTTTGCGGATTGAAGGACTTCATGATTTTAGCCCATATTTGCCTTCCTGCCCGCATTTTCGCAATTTCCATGAAATAATTCATGCCGATTGCCCAAAAGAAGGAAAGCCTCGGAGCGAAAGAATCAATGCTAATACCAGCTTTTTGGCCTGTCCTGACATACTCCAGCCCATCTGCAAGCGTATAGGCAAGTTCAATGTCAGCAGGTGCTCCTGCTTCCTGCATATGATAGCCTGAAATACTGATACTATTGAATTTAGGCATATATTTGGATGTATACTCAAAGATATCCGCAATAATTTTCATTGACATTTCCGGCGGATAAATATAGGTGTTCCTTACCATATATTCTTTCAAGATATCATTTTGTATCGTACCGGAAAGCTTATCCTGTGTCACACCCTGTTCTTCGGCTGTAACGATAAAAAAAGCAAGCACCGGGAGCACCGCACCATTCATGGTCATCGACACAGACATTTGGTCTAGGGGAATTCCGTCAAACAAAATCTTCATATCGAGGACAGAGTCGATGGCAACCCCTGCTTTACCAACATCTCCCACTACCCTCGGGTGGTCAGAATCATATCCCCTATGAGTAGCAAGGTCAAACGCAACGGATAAACCTTTTTGCCCCATTGCAAGGTTTCTACGATAAAATGCATTGCTTTCCTCTGCAGTTGAAAACCCGGCATACTGTCTCACTGTCCATGGCCTGTTTACATACATTGCAGGATAAGGACCCCTTGTATAAGGAGGCAAACCAGGAAAGTTCTGATCTAACGGTAAATTCTCCACGTCTTCCTGTGTATAAACAGGCTTTAGCTTAATGCCTTCATTAGTTTCAAAAAGGAGCTCGTCGAACTTCCGACCTGCTTCCTCTTCCATCTTTTTTTTCCATTCCTCTTTCGAAATCGCGGTATCAGAAAAAAGATTTACAGCTTTGAAATTTGGCTTATTCACCTTTCGTCACCTCCATCTCAGTCAAGAGTGTGTTCAGCAAAGACAGACTGCCGCTTTGCATGTGGATAAAACCATCCACGCCAGCTGCAATCCATGTTTCTCTTTCTTCTATGGCCGGAAGTCCTGCGAGGAAAACCTTTGACTCCGGTAAAACAGCCTTTATATTTTTCAGCAGTGCTATGCCATATTCCTTATACTGTTCATCTTTTCCACAAATGCAAAAATGTCGTAATCCTGTCGACTTCATCCACTCAATGGCTATGCTCACATCTTCAAGCACTGGATGGCGCTCCGAAGCTATACCACCCGCTGCAAGAAACCCAGCAACAAAGTCTGCTCTAGCTTTATGTTTCGATGGTTCGCCTAGACAAAGCAAACCTGCTGCCGGACGTTTCTCTGTCTGCTTGCGAATTTTCAAAGACTTATTCTTCAATGATTCAAATGGAGCTGCAAGCCTCTCTTGAACAAGGGGAGTGAATAGATTGCAGTTACCTAACTCCTTCAGCGAAAATTTCATCTCTTTTTCTTCTCTAATGAGTGACAGACACTCATCAAGTGTTTTTTCTGTGTAAAATTTCTCTGATGAAATTGCTGCTTCTGCTTGGGCAGGCTCTTCGTTAGGATTTGAATAAATATTCGTGCCGATAATGCTTTGTTTGCGAAGGTCAATGTCTTTATTCCTGGTGTCTCTTGTCTCGGCAATTTGCTCTTGTAACATACCCGATTTCAACGCTTCAAGCATTCCTCCTGCATCCTCCATATACAAAAAGAGCTTCCACGCTTCTTCTGCAAGCGTCCTTGTCAAGCTTTCTATATACCAAGAACCTCCTGCAGGATCTGCTACTTTTTCAAGAAGCGCTTCCTCTTTCAGAATGCTATGAGTGTTTCCTGCAATCCGCTCGGAGAACAATGTTGAGGCACCAATAGTGTTATCAAAGCTCCCTATTTCTAAAAATTGCACTCCTCCAAGCACTGCCGCAAATGCTTCATTACCGGCCCGAAGCAGATTGACATAAGGATCATAAATGGTTTTAGTAAAGATGGAGGTTTCTGCGGAAATAACACTTTTCCCCCATTGAGAGTCTGCTCCAAACGCTTCTGCTGCTTTAGACCATAGAAGCCTGGCAGCTCTGAATTTGGCAGTTTCCATAAAGAAATTTGCACCAGTTGAGAAGTGAAAAGCTATTTTCGACATTGCTTTTTCCAGTTCCCAGCCTTGTTCCAGCAGTCTTCGAATGTAATAGACACTTGTGGAAACGGCAATGGCAAGCTCCTGTACTGCATTCGCACCTGCATTGTGATAAGGGCTAACATCTACCAAGACTGTTCTGACATTCGGAAGCAATCCAGAAGCTTTACCTATCATCTCTCCCCAGTCTTTAAAAAACGCATCTTCGTCAGCAGGAAAGGAGCCAAAAATAGCCGCTTCCGCTATTACATCTGCTGCAATAATCCCATTGGTTCTTTCTCCAATGCCCGAAGCAATGACTGCTGCTAGCATAGGCTTTAATAATCCCTTTGGCCTGAGACAGAATGTCCCTCCATCACCGTGTATATTTAAAATATCTGATAGCTTCTTCGTATCGGAAAAGAGCTTTGGATTGACATGGAAAGAGACCGTAGTTTGTCCCCTCGAAAAAGCTTCCGCTAGCTTCGTTTTTAGTTCCTCCAAGTCACTCCAAGAAACGGGATTAGCGTTATGCCACCCCTTCGCTGCATAACCAGCAGCATTGATTCCTCTTCTGTACGAAGGAAACCCAGGGAATTCTTCATAAGGTTGAGCGTCTCCGGCTGTATACAATGGCTTTAGTCTAATATTTTCGTATGTATGACTATAAAGGCAATCCAAAGGCTTCCCTTTGAGAGATGCTTCAGCAGCTTGTTCCCAATCCTCAAGCGACACTTCCGGGAATTCGGTATTTTGCATGTTCTTCACACTCATCATCCGCTGCCCGAATTGGACAGCCTCCCCCCCTTCGTTAAATTGCATTAAAATTCAAATATTTTCGACCATCTTTATTTTAGTACAATAATGCAAAACTGACAACGGAGCCTTATTAGGGATAAAAACAACGCCGCTGTACGTTGTACAGCGACGTTGTTGCGATTAATAGAGCGGAGTATTTTCCTTCGAAATATTTTCTACTATTTCCTTGATTCTCTTCAGGAAGCGTCCACATACTAGGCCATCCAACACCCTATGATCGAGGGAAAGACAGAGATTCACCATATCCCTTACAGCTATCATTCCATTATCCATTACAACTGGCCGCTTCACGATGGATTCAACCTGGAGAATAGCAGCTTGAGGGTAGTTAATGATACCCATTGACTGAACTGAGCCAAAGGATCCGGTATTGTTGACCGTAAATGTTCCGCCTTGCATATCTTCAGAACGCAATTTTCCTGAACGCACTTTACCAGCTAGCTCTGTGATTTCACGTGCAATGCCTTTAATAGTCTTCTCGTCCGCATGCTTGATAACAGGAACGAAAAGCGCATCATCTGTTGCAACAGCGATTGAAATGTTGATGTCCTTTTTCCGGATGATATTTTCGCCTGCCCACATGCTGTTGATTTCAGGGAATTCTTTAAGCGCTTGAGCTATTGCTTTTACAAAGAAAGCAAAGAAAGTCAAATTAAAGCCTTCCTTCTTCTTAAATTCAGACTTCAGACTATTCCGATATTCCACAAGATTCGTTGCATCCACCTCAACCATCGTCCAGGCATGCGGGGCTTCATGCTTGCTGCGGAGCATATTGGCTGCAATTGCTTTCCTGACTCCAGTAACAGGAATTTCAACATCACCAGATGCGACTGGGATTGACGGAGCTGCTTGTAGCGTTGGAGTACCAGAGGCGGCTTGCTTTTCCTTTGCTGGTGCTTCCACTTCTGGAACAGCTTTCGTTTCAGGAGCGCTTTGCGGAATGTTACCCGAGTCAATGATCTTTTGCAAATCCTTTCTAGTAATACGTCCCTCTGTCCCTGTTCCCGTCACTAAAGAGAGATCAATTCCATGTTCCTGTGACATTTTTAATACTGCTGGAGAGTAGCGTGCTTTCCCTCTTTCTACCGCAGGGGAAGGAACTTGTTTGTCACCTAATCCTGCTGCCTCTGCAGGAACCTTTGTTTCTTTTTCCTCACCTGTTGCTTTTTCTTCCGCATTGCTGCTACCTGGGGTTTCTGTACCCCCTTCTGTCTCTATCGTCAGAATAACTTCACCGACAGCAAGTGTATCACCTTCGCCTGCAATCAATTCCTTAATGGTACCGGAAAAAGATGATGGTACCTCTGCATTTACCTTATCTGTCATCACTTCTGCAAGTGGATCATATTTATTTACCTTATCCCCAGGGGATACAAGCCATTTGCTAATTGTACCCTCTGTAACACTTTCACCAAGCTGGGGCATTGTAATCTGTTGTATAGCCAATGTATGGACCTCCTTCTTCTTTTTCCGCTATTCGTGTTATCAACCTCTGCTAAAACGCAGCAAGCTCCCGCATTTCTTTTTCCACTTTATCAGGGTTGATCATAAAGAATTTCTCCATTGTTGGCGCATACGGCATCGCTGGAACATCAGGACCCGCCAAACGCTTGATTGGTGCGTCGAGATCGAATAAGCAGTTTTCTGCAATGATTGCTGCAACTTCTCCCATGATGCTTCCTTCTTTATTATCTTCCGTCAACAGCAGGACTTTCCCTGTTTTGGAAGCCGCCTCAATAATTGCTGCTTTATCGAGTGGATATACTGTGCGCAAATCAAGGATATGAGCTGAAATCCCGTCCTTTGCCAACCTTTCTGCAGCCTGTAGAGCAAAGTGGACGCAGAGACCGTATGTGATCACAGTGATGTCTTCTCCTTCTCTCTTCACGTCCGCCTTCCCGATTGGCAATACGTAATCATCTTCTGGGACTTCTCCTTTAATCAGGCGGTACGCACGTTTATGCTCAAAGAACAATACCGGATCCTCGTCACGGATTGCCGCTTTCAGCAAACCTTTGACATCATACGGAGTTGATGGCATAACAATCTTTAAACCAGGCTGGTTTGCAAACAATGCTTCAACGGACTGAGAATGGTACAATGCTCCATGAACTCCTCCGCCATAAGGTGCTCTGATGACCATTGGACAGCTCCAGTCATTGTTTGAGCGGTAGCGGATTTTAGCCGCCTCTGAAACGATTTGATTGACAGCAGGCATGATAAAATCTGCAAATTGCATTTCTGCTATCGGGCGCATTCCGTACATTGCTGCACCGATACCGACACCAGCAATCGCTGATTCGGCAAGCGGTGTATCAATGACACGCTCTTCGCCAAACATGTCATACAATCCATGGGTTGCTTTAAAAACCCCGCCTTTCTTCCCAACGTCCTCACCGAGGACAAACACTTTTGGATCCCGCTCCATTTCCTCGCGGATTGCCATTGTCACAGCATCTATATAAGAAATAACCGCCATGTCCGTTCCCCCTTACTTTTCTGCGTATACGTATTTTAGAGCATGCTCCGCATCTGCGTATGGAGCGTTCTCAGCATAATCTGTCGCTTCGTTAACTTCTTTCATGATTCGATCGTTTATTTCTTTTTCTTTGGCATCATCCATTACCCCTGTTTCTTTCAGGTAAGCACCAAAGGTGATGATTGGATCGTTTGTTTTAGCTTGTGCAACCTCGTCTGGTGCACGATAGCTGCGATCGTCATCATCAGAAGAGTGTGGAGTAAGTCTGTAAGATACTGTTTCAATAAGCGTTGGGCCTTCACCGCGCCTGCCTCTTTCAGCCGCTTCCTTAACAGCTCTGTAAACTTCAAGGGGGTCGTTTCCATCAATGGTAACACCTGGCATACCATAGCCGATTGCACGGTCGGACACATTTTCACACGCAAGCTGCTTTTCAATCGGTACAGAAATAGCATACTTATTATTTTCACACATAAAGATAACCGGAAGCTTGTGAACACCTGCAAAGTTTGCTCCCTCATGGAAATCTCCCTGATTGGAAGAACCCTCTCCAAAGGTGACGAAAGTCACAAGGTCTTTTCCTTCCATCTTTCCAGCAAGCGCAATTCCAACTGCATGCGGAACTTGAGTAGTAACAGGAGAAGAACCTGTTGCAATTCGATTCTTTTTCTGGCCGAAATGGCCTGGCATCTGACGTCCGCCAGAGTTAGGATCTTCTGCCTTCGCAAATGCGGATAGCATTAGTTCCCGCGTCGTCATTCCGAAAGATAGAACGACTCCCATATCCCGATAATATGGCAGGACATAGTCTTTTTCCTTATTGAGGGCATATGCAGCTCCAACTTGTGCCGCTTCTTGCCCTTGGCATGAAATAACAAAAGGAATTTTTCCAGCCCGGTTCAGCAGCCACATACGCTCATCAATCCGACGTGCCAGAAGCATTGTTTCATAAATTTCAAGGACTTGGTCATCGCTGAGACCAAGTTTAGCGTGGCGGTTTTCTGCCATTCTATTTACCTCCCGTAAAGAATGTTGGCTAAACTGTTTTTCTAAAATTAGGAATGGATAGCGAGACCATCTACAGCTAGTGCTGCTTCTCCGATTGCTTCAGAAAGAGTTGGATGCGGATGAATGGTATGTGCTACTTCCCAAGGTGTTGCATCAAGAACTTTCGCCAATCCTGCTTCGGATATCATGTCAGTAACATGAGGGCCAATCATATGAACTCCAAGAATATCATTTGTTGCTTTATCTGCGATGATCTTTACAAAACCATCAGATTCCCCAAAGACAAGGGCTTTGCCAATTGCCCGGAAAGAGAACTTTCCAGTCTTGATATCATATCCTTTTTCTTTTGCCTCCTCTTCTGTCATCCCTACCCCTGCTGCTTCCGGGGAACTGTAAATGCATTTAGAAACAAGAGAATAATCAATTGGGGAAACATCTTTTCCAGCAATATGCTCTACGGCAGTAATTCCTTCATGGGAAGCGACATGTGCAAGCTGGAGTCCGCCGATACAATCGCCGATCGCATAAATATGTGATTCTTTCGTCTGGAAAAACTCATTTGTTACAACGAAGCCATTTTCCTTAACGATATCAGTATTTTCCAAACCGATTCCTTCTACATTAGCCTGCCTTCCTACAGAGACCAACAGTTTTTCCGCATGGAATTCCTGCTTTCCTCCTTTAACCTCCGCGCTTATGGTTACGCCTTCGCCTTTTTCCAAGGTATCCGGAAGCACCTTAGCCCCAGTGATGATTTTCACACCTTTTTTCTTCATTAGACGCTGCATTTCACGGGAAATGTCTTTGTCTTCTGTCGGTATGATCCTGTCCCCATACTCAATGACGGTAACCTCTGTCCCAAAGTCTGAAAGCATGGAAGCCCACTCAATCCCGATGACACCACCACCAACTATGATGATTGATTTCGGCACCTCTTCCATTTCAAGAGCTTCATCCGATGTCATTACATATGTTCCATCAACATCGAGACCAGGTAAAGACCTGGGCCTTGAACCAGTTGCCACGATAACGTTCTTTGGAATCAGCATTTCATTTTCTTCACGGTTGTTCATCTCAACCGAAATAGTCCCAGGCATTGGAGAGAATATTGATGGTCCGAGAATCCGCCCGAGACCCTCGTAAACATCAATTTTGCCTTGCTTCATCAGGTGCTGTACTCCTTTATGAAGCTGATCAACAATTTTGCTTTTTCTTTCCTGTACTTTTGAAAAGTCCAGTCCGACATTCCCTGTCATGACACCGAACTCCTCACCGCGCTTAGCTGTGGAGTATACTTCAGCACTTCTAAGCAAAGCCTTGCTCGGGATGCACCCTTTATGTAGACACGTACCTCCAAGCTTTCCTTTTTCGACGATAGCAGTCTTTAAACCTAATTGTGATGCTCTGATTGCAGCAACATATCCCCCAGTGCCGCCTCCAAGAATCACCAAATCATATTCATGAGCCATGATGTTACCTCCTTTATTCGTCTCTCTTTCATCGCTTTCCAGGGTATTCCTTCGCGTCTTCTTCCCCACGCAATACCCTCAAGCTGCCTTCCGCCAGTGCCTGTAACTCATTTTCTCCAGGATGAACGATGACATCGGCGATCCAGTTTACTCTCTCCGAAATTTCCTGGACAAATCCTTTGCCATAAGCAAGTCCGCCTGTCAGGATAATCGCATCTACCTTTCCAAACAGTACTGCACTTGCCGATCCAATCTCCTTTGCAGTCTGATATGCCATAGCTGAATAGACGAGCTTTGCTTTCTTGTTTCCTTTTTCAATCATCTGCTCGACTTTAATGGCGTCATTAGTACCAAGATAGCCGACAAGTCCTCCCTGACCAACGAGTTTCTTCATGATTTCTTCGCGGTAAAACTCGCCGGAAAAGCACAAGCTTACCAAGTCCCCCGCCGGGACAGTGCCAGCACGTTCCGGACTAAAAGGTCCATCGCCATGAAGTCCATTGTTCACATCAATTACTTTGCCCTGTTGGTGGGCCCCAACGGTGATTCCTCCGCCAAGATGCGCAACGATAAGATTGATTTCCTCATATCTTTTCCCAAGCTCTTTTGCCACTCTTCGTGCAACTGCTTTCTGGTTCAGCGCATGGAAAATGCTCTTTCTCTCGATCAGGGAGAAGCCTGATATCCTTGCAAGCGGCTCCAATTCATCCACCACAACAGGGTCGACGATGAATGCAGGAATATTCAGGCCAATGGCTATTTCATACGCAAGGATGCCCCCCAAATTGGAAGCATGCTGGCCTGCAAAACCTGCTCGAAGGTCATCAAGCATACTGTCATTAACGCTGTATGTTCCACCCTCTATCGGTCGCAGGAGTCCCCCGCGACCGCAAACTGCGTCAAGCCGGGAAATATTGATTCCCTCTTCATCCAGCGTTTCAAGAATAGTTTTTTTTCTGAACTCATATTGGTCATTAATTCTCTCAAAGGAATTAATCGTGTCAGCGTCATGCCTGATTGTCTTTTCAAAAACAGAAAATTCGTTATCAAAAACGCCAATCTTAGTTGATGTAGAACCCGGATTGATAACTAAAATTCGATACTCCGATTGCTGCAAAGCCTAAACCTCCAATTATGTGTAAAAGCAAACCAAAATTTTCTTTTAGTAATCCTTCTTCTTTGTAAACAGCAGGAGGCGCCGGATGGCCATCCAGCGCTCCCGCAATTATCATCTTAACGTCTGCTCAAAATATGGTGACCATCCCGCAGGAATTGGCTTCTGGAGTTACGCATTCTCTCGATGCGCTCTTCTACCATCCTATCTGCAGCTTTGTAAGTAGGGATTCCATCACGTTTTCCAATTTCAATGACTTTTTGGATATTGTCATAGATTTGCTCTACTTTCTTCAAAGCACGCTCGCGATTATAGCCATAAAGCTCATCAGCAACGTTAATAACGCCACCTGCATTGATTACATAGTCAGGAGCATAAACAATCCCCATCTCATGGATTTGATCACCATGTGTCGTTTCTTTCAACTGATTATTAGCAGCTCCAGCAATCACTTTCGCCTTGATTTGAGGAATGGTTTCGTCATTGATTACAGCACCAAGAGCACACGGTGCATAGATATCACATTCCACACTATAGATTTCGTTCGGATCAACAGCTTTTGCACCGAATTCTTCAACGGCTCTTTGTACCGCTTCCTTATTAATATCTGTAACAATGAGACTAGCACCTTCTTCATGAAGGTGTCGGCATAAATTATAGGCAACATTACCTACGCCCTGTACAGCTATAACCTTTCCTTCAAGGGAGTCAGTTCCAAATGCCTCTTTTGCAGCTGCCTTCATACCGCGGTAAACGCCGTATGCTGTTACTGGGGACGGGTTGCCGGAAGAGCCGAAAGCCGGTGAAATACCTGTAACATAGTCTGTTTCTTCATGGATTAAATCCATATCTGACACAGTTGTACCTACGTCCTCTGCAGTTATGTAACGCCCATTAAGACCTTGAATATAGCGTCCGAATGCACGGAACATCTCTTCATTTTTATCCTTGCGAGGATCACCGATAATGACGGTCTTTCCTCCACCTAAGTTAAGGCCTGCTGCCGCATTTTTGTAAGTCATACCTTTCGCAAGACGAAGCGCATCCTCGATTGCAGCTTCCTCGGATGCATATGTCCACATACGGGTTCCGCCAAGGGCTGGTCCAAGAGTTGTGTCATGAATAGCGATAATCGCTTTCAGTCCAGACTGTTTGTCTTGGCAAAACACTACCTGCTCATAATCATACTTCTCAAGATATTTGAAAATTTCCATGTTCTTCTTCCTCCCCGAATTGTTTTTTATTGTGCAGAACATAGCGCAAGCGCTAATGAATTAACTTTACTTTCGGCTGAATCAGCTCTGGATGTCAGGACAATGGGCGCTGCAGCTCCTGCGATAACAGCCCCGACTTTGGCACCTGCAAAATACATCAGCGATTTATAAAGGATGTTTCCTGCCTCAATATTAGGGACAAGCAAAATATCTGCTTTGCCAGCAACTTCGCCTTTTACACCTTTATGCTCTGCAGCAATGGCAGAAATCGCATTATCGAGCGCAAGCGGTCCATCCACAATGCAGCCTCTGATTTGCCCCCTGCGGTTCATTTGAGTAAGTGCTGCTGCATCAATGGTAACCTGCATGGCAGGATTGATGACTTCAACCGCAGCAAGCGGAGCAACTTTAGGCTTCTCGATTCCAGCAGCTTTCGCTATGCCGACTGTATTAGTAATGATTTGCGCCTTTTGATGCAAATCTGGAGCAATATTCATCGCAGCATCCGTTACGATAATAAGCCGGTCAAAACCGGGGATTTCAAATACTGCTGCATGCGACAGCACATTCCCTGTTCTAAGGCCATGCTCCTTGTGCAAAACTGCTTTCAAAAGGGCTGCTGTTGGTATGTTCCCCTTCATTAATACATCCGCTTCTTTATTCCTCACAGCTTTCACTGCTTTTTCGGCTGCATCACTAGCAGAAAAAGCATGGACGATCGTTAAATCTCCCGTATTGATTCCAGGATGATTTTTTTCCAGAAGTTTGCTGATTTCCGTTTCGCTACCGAACAGAAGAAACTCTGCCATGCCTCTTTCGATTGAAGAAGCAACCGCTTCCAAGACCTCCTGATCTTCCGCAGCCGCCACAGCGACCTTCTTCTTTCTATTCTGGGCTGCTTTTTCGGAAAGATTTTCGAGCTTCATGTAATACACCCCATTCCCTTCTCCATAAAAAATGCTGGATGCACTAATCTATATTGCAAGAAGCGTGCCAACTCACAAAACTTGTAAACGCTTTACTTTTTTCGCTAAGCATCTGCATTTTTCTGCACTATGTGCAATTAATTGCGTGCAATTTTATTCAAGTTGGTGCTTTTCCAGTTTATAATAAAGGCTTCTAACTGAAATTCCCAATGCTTTAGCAGTTGCTGTTTTGTTTTTGTTATACTTCAAGAGCGTTCTTTGAAGTATTTTTGCTTCCTCTGCATCAAGCTGGCTCGCAAGCGAGCTATCGGACTCAGGGAACGCTTCTTGCCCGCCAGTATCCTGCTTGTCTTTCGGCCGAAGATCCGGAAGGTGCGGAAGAGTAATAACCGTTTCGGTATAATTCATGAAAATAATCGCCCTACCTAGTACATTCTCGAGTTCCCTTACATTTCCCGGCCAGTCGTAATCCATCAGCTTCTTTTCCGCATCCGGGGTTACTCCTTCAATATTTCTTCCATAATCCTGATTGATTTTCTGGATGAGCCTTTCGCAAAGAGCCGGGATATCCTCCTTCCTTCTTCGAAGCGGCGGGATATGAATCGGCATTCTATTCAAACGATAGTACAAATCTTCCCTGAATGACCCATTAGCGATCCCTTTTTCAAGGTTCACGTTTGTTGCAGCAATGACACGGACGTTAATTGGAATTGGCTTGGTGCCGCCAACCCTCGTGATCTCATTCTCTTGCAAGACCCTGAGCAGCTTCGCCTGGGTGTTGGAAGGAAGCTCTCCAATCTCATCTAAAAAAATACTGCCATTATGTGCCTCTTCAAAAAAGCCTCGTTTTCCACCCCGCTTCGCTCCAGAAAAAGCACCTTCCTCATAGCCAAAAAGTTCGCTTTCAAGCAAAGACTCGGAAATCGCTGCGCAGTTCACACGGATAAACTTATTGTATTTTCGATCGCTTGCATTATGGATAGCATGGCCGAAAAGCTCTTTTCCTGTTCCAGACTCTCCCCTTAGCAAAATAGTAGCAGGTGTTTTAGCCCCAAGCTTTGCCTGTTCGATTGCAATTGTCATTTCTTCCGAACCGCCAATAATATCTTGAAAGCTATATTTCGCTTCAAGCGTCCGGATGATTTGCCTTGCTCTGTTCAATTCTCTGCTAAGGCTTTTGATTTCAGACATATCATGGATTACCCCAACGCTTCCTTTCAGCTTTCCATCCACAATAATAGGGGCAACATTCACAATGACTTCTTTCTTATTAGGTCCTACCCTCATGGCAACACCACGCACAGGTCTCCTTGTTTGAAGGACCTTCATATGCATGCTTTCGCCTTCATATATATCCGCAGTTGCAGGCTTACCGATCACTTCTTGTTCCGACAGCCCTGTTATTCGAGAATAGGCTTTATTAATCAGGATTCCTTTCCCATCTTCATCCACTACAGAAACAGCTTCTTCACTCGACTGGATAATTGCTTGAAGGAGGGTTTGGATTTCCTTCAAATTTGTAATTTCTTCCGCCAAGTTCACTACTTCTGTTATATCTTTAAAAACAGAGAAAGCCCCAATTATCGCTCCATCATCGTCGATGATCGGTATTCGGGTAGCAATGATTTTCGAACCATCCGGCAGGACGAGTTCCTGGTTTGTTTCCGTTCTCCCGGACGCAATTACCATCGGAAGTCTGCTAGAAGGAATGACATCCAATATATTCCTTCCAATCGCTTCTTCCTGTGCAATGCCGATTATTTTTTCCGCTGCCCGGTTATACAGAATGATTTCACCATCATTGCTAACTACAATCATTCCGTCTCCGGTAGAATTGAAAATTAAGTCATGCTTGTGCGTTTCATTTTTGAGCATTTTGATTAGCCGCACTTTTTCTTCCATCATGCTTGCCATCAATAAAGCTACGCTGCTTGGTATAATTGCTGCATCCTTTCCGCGGACAGCCCTCAGCTCCTGAAAGACACGGTCATCATCAGTCACTTCAATGATAAAATCAAAATTCTCTTCGTTATACTTCCGCCAATCGCTGCCTGTCCTAATCCCAAGCTGCTTGGCGAGAATAAATCCCGGTGCTTGAGGATTCGTATCGATGATGACACCTATTTCGGCAGTTTCTTTCAGCATTTCTAATATCAGGCTTCCTCCCTTGCCCGCACCAACAATCATGATCCTCTGCATAAATTCCCTCCCTCTCCTCGGAAATTTTTTTCACAGTTCTTCCAAGAAGTCTGCAACTTTCTTCATATTCATTTTAGCTTTTTTCATTTTCCTTGACAAATTTCACGAATGTTTTATCATACTCCTGAGAGTATAAATTTGAAGGGATCTAACCTTATGAGTAGAATTATTGCCCTAATTATTATGCTAATTCCCGGCGCTCTTGCCGCATATGGGATTAAGCTAATGCGCGATATGGTCTTCGGGATAATGCAGCCACCTTTTTCGCACCTCACCTTACAGTTTCTAGCTGGACTTATCCTTTTTCTCGCTGGATTAGGATTTATTGCTGGATTTGTCCTTTATAGGGACCGAAAAAGGAACAAAGTACAGGCACGCTTCCGGCTGCCAAAAGATAAGGTGGAAAAAAGGCCGTGACTGGCAGTCACGGCCTTTTTTCTACTATTTTATTTCTTTTCTGATTGCCACTCCTTTGGCAGGGTCATCAGTAATGATTGCACTGCAGCCCCTTCGAATGAAACGTTCCATTGCCGCTTCTTTGTTTACAGTATAAGGCCTTAACCTAATTCCTGAACGCTTTGAAGCATCAATGATGTCGTCCTGCAGGGTCCGATGATGGGGATGGAATCCTTTCGCCCTGATCGAGGCAGCATATATCCAAGGCATATATATTCCATCCGTTAAGAGGGGAGCTGTCTCGATATTTGGAGCAAGCTGATGAAAGCGGACGATGCTATAATGGTTGAAGGATGAAATGATGATTCTATTCTCCAAGTTCCGCTGTCTGATAAGCAATGCCACTTTCTCTTCCATGCCTTCATAAGGAAAAATACCGTTTTTCAATTCAATATTGCAGACGAGTGCGGTTTCTGCCAACCATTCCAACACTTCTTCCAGGAGAGGGATTCTTTCACTTTTTGGTAAATCCCCGAATTTGTATCTCGCATCAAGCTTTCTCAATTGTGATGCGGAATAATCTCGTACATATCCAGTTCCATTCGTAGTCCTGTCCACTTTTTCATCATGAATAACGACCAATTCACCATCGTTTGTCATTTGAACATCCAATTCTATCCCATCAGCCCTTGCCTTTTCTGCCTCCTGAAAAGATATCATTGTATTTTCCGGATAAGCTGCAGCATATCCTCTATGAGCAAAAATTTCTGTCATATCCTCACACCCCATCACACCATTTTCCTGAACAAATGAACCATTCTATGTAATTCTATTCAGAACTCCTTTATCCATACCCTCATTTTACACAGCAAACACACAATAGGGTAGGGATATAAAGAAAACTCTGCTGTTACCCAGCAGAGCTAACTGATTCACTATAACAGCCTGCAAGCATGGCAATATTTCCCCATCGGTAATGCTCACACTAAATGAAAAAATCCTCGTCTGTAAAATAAAAGGCGAGGACTTTTTTATCTTCGTATGAAGTTAGAAACGCAACATAGTTATCTGCCTAATCACAGATCCTAACCCTTTCAAGAAGCTTTATGCTCGAGTCTCAATTTATCAGCAACCATCGCGATAAATTCAGAATTAGTTGGCTTTGCTTTTGTCATTGAGACTGTATAGCCGAAAAGTGAAGAAATGGAGTCAATGTTACCCCTGCTCCACGCCACCTCGATTGCATGTCGGATGGCTCTCTCCACGCGGCTGGCAGTCGTATTATACTTTTTAGCAATGTCTGGATAAAGGACCTTCGTAATCGAACCGAGCAACTCAATATCAGAGTAGACCATCGAAATGGCCTCTCGAAGATAAAGATACCCTTTAATATGTGCCGGAACGCCTATCTCATGGATGATGCTTGTAATGCTGGCATCAAGATTTCTAGGTTTCTGATCCGATTGGGATGGGCGGTATCCAGGAGTAGACGGTTTTCTTGCAGACACTTTTGCTTTTCCACTTACCTGACGAATATGACTGCCCAGGTTTTCCATATCAAAAGGTTTCAAGATAAAGTAGGATGCACCGAGTTCCACTGCTTTCTTCGTCACATCTTCCTGTCCAAATGCTGTAAGCATGATAACATTTGGAAATGATCCATTTCCAGGCTCTCTAAGCTTTTCAAGTACAGCCAAACCGTCCAAATGAGGCATGATAATATCCAGCAGCAGGACATCAGGTTCCGTTTCCTGCATCATCTCAAGGCAATCCTGTCCATTATGCGCAATCCCGGCAACCTCCATATCTTCCTGGGAGGATACATATTCCTCTAAGAGACCCACCAATTCTCGGTTATCATCAACGATGCAAACTTTAATCTTATCCAATTCCCTGTTCCTCCTCATCCCAATTTCACTATATTTCTTGTCACATTCTATTCTAAAGGACAAATTCGACAATGCAACAGAAAATCCTTTTATATTTTAATTTTTCTTAAAAATAACCCAAAATCTCTATTTTGCTTTAATTATCTCTTAAATTCGACTTATTTTGCAATTTGACAAAATTCCCTGCAGGTAATTGTCGAATTATTTTCTTTATAAAAGTTAAAAGAAGGCCAAAAGGCCCTCTTTTAACTTGCTTTATTTTCCAATTTCCCGTAAATATCTATTCCTGCCTCATTTAACATCCATTCTATATGAACCCCATATCCACTTGTCGGGTCATTTACAAAAACATGAGTGACTGCCCCAACCAGTTTTCCATTTTGAATGATTGGGCTTCCACTCATTCCTTGTACGATCCCGCCTGTTTTCTCAAGCAATCTTGGGTCTGTGACCTTGATGACCATACCCTTTGTTGCAGGAAACTTTTGTGGAATGGTGCTGACAATTTCAATATCGAACAGCTTCACTTCATCTTCTGAGACAACAGTCAAAATTTTCGCAGGTCCTTCTTTTACCTGATGAGATAGAGCGATTGGCATCGGTTTGTCATAAACCCCATTTTCTATATTCCTGTTAAGTGCTCCAAAGATGCCAAATGGACTGTTTCGCTTGATGTTACCGATTACTTCCCTGTCAGATGAAAAACGAGCAAGTTTCTCACCTGGGTTTCCATCTGCGCCTTTTTCAATGGAAGTTACTGTCGATCGAACTATTTGTCCGTTTTCCACTACTACGGGTTTCTTTGTATCCATGTCTGAAATAACATGTCCAAGGGCACCATATTTCTTCGTCTCTGGATGGAAGAATGTCATGGTACCAATGCCAGCAGCAGAATCCCTTATATAAAGGCCCAGTTTGAAACCGCTATCCTGCTTGTCCTTCTCAGGTTTCAGCTTTGTATTGAAATTTCCGCTGTCACGTTTGACGACGACATCCAGGGCACTTCCATCTTCTCCGGCTTGTTGAACGAATGGTGCAACATCAGCCATTTTATCAATTTTCTTTCCGTTGATGGATGTAATAATGTCGCCAACCTTTATTCCAGCACTTTCTCCCGGAGACACTGTCCTTTCCACCCCTTCCACCTGGTGATGTCCAACTACAAGAACACCAACAGTATGGAGCTTTACGCCTATGGATTGTCCTCCTGGTATGACTTTAAAATCTTTCAGGACATTGACATCCACCTTTTTAACAGGGAATCCAGCAAGTTCAAGGACAACTTCGTCTTTGCCAAACCTGCTCCCTTCCAATTTCATCGCATTCTCAGCCTGTTGTATTTTAACTTTTTCATCTGCATTTCCGGTCACACCCGCATATGCAGCAACACTATTTTCTATCTCAAAGTTCTGGCCTTCAAACAAAGTGACCTTTTCAGGGAGAGCAATGTACTCCTGTACCGGTCTGGAGAATCCAATAGAAATTAATGAAACAAGGAGAATTCCACCAATTAAACGCCTGAGAAATTCTATTTTCAATCTTTTCACTCTCCTCGCTTCTAGTCCACACATGCTTTTTAAAAATGGCTACACGTATAACTTTGCCTTGATAAAAGCCATTTATAACCCTAAACAAATAAAAAACCTACCCGATTATGGATAGGTTTGTCATTGTCGAATAATGAATAAGAAAAAGGTCCAGGGAAAAGAGCTATTTACTAGGCAATTTTGTCGTTCTTGCAAGCTGGAGAAGCTCTTCTGCATGTTTCCTCGTGAGATCAGTGATTTCGACCCCTGAAATCATTCGCCCAATTTCTCTTATTTTTTCTTCTTGTGACAAAGGAGTCAGCGACGTTTTCGTTCGTCCATTTTTAATTTTTTTACTGATATACAAGTGGGTATCAGCCATTGCTGCAACTTGCGGTAAATGAGAAATACAAAGCACTTGGGAACTTGCTGCGACCTTGAATATCTTCTCCGCAATAGCTTGTGCTACCCTTCCGCTCACACCAGTATCCACTTCATCAAAGATAATAGATGTCACTCCCTGATGCTTGGAGAATATACTCTTAAGTGCAAGCATAATCCTCGAAAGCTCGCCGCCAGAGGCAATTTTCGATAGTGGCTTCAACGGTTCGCCCGGATTGGTGGACAAGTAGAATGACACTTCATCCCCCCCGCTTTTATAGAATACTCCTTCTTCGGAAGAGAACCTCACTTCGAAGACAGTCTTGTCCATATATAAATCCCTTAGCTCCCGGTGAATCAAATCAGTCAGCTTTTTTGCCCATTTCTTTCTGGCTGACGAAAGGTTTTCCGCTTCAATCTTCAGGTCCTTCTTAAGGGAAACAAGCTCTTTTTCAATTTGGTCAATATGGACTTCTTTATTCTGAATCGTTTCGATTTCCTCCTCGATTGCTGAAGCATACTCGAGAATCTCTTCTATGGTGCGACCATATTTCCGTTTAAGTCCATTCATTTCATTGAGACGCTCTTCAATTTCATTCAAACGTCCTGGATCGAACTCCAGCCCATCCAGCTCACTGCGGAGTGACCGGGCACAGTCCTCGAGTTGATAGTAACAGTTCGCGATCGTTTCATATAAGTCCTTGTATACTTGATCCGCTTCTGAAGCACTCTCAAGGCTTTCCATCACCATACCAATCCAATCAAGACCCTTTTGGTCTCCCTGCAAGGCATTGTATCCAGTATGTATGGACTCGAAAATTTTTTCAAAATTGTTGAGTTTTCTTTTTTCCTCTGCCAGCTCGCTGTCTTCTGAAATTTTTAACTGTGCTGACTGAATTTCGCTGAGTTGGAATTTAATCAAATCGAGCCTGTGAGCCATCTGCTGTTCGTTTTCGCTTAAGTTCTTTAGTTTTTTTAACGTCTGTTCAAATGCACGGTATACATTTTGATACTCTGAAAGAGCTGGTGTGATTTCTGAAGCGCCAAACTGATCGAGCAAATTAATATGCCTTGTTTCATCCATCAATTCCTGGTGTTCATGCTGCCCATGGATATCAATCAAGCTTGATCCTATTTCCCTAAGCACTGCAATAGTCACCAATTTTCCGTTCACCCTGCATACACTTTTGCCGGATTTGGATATATCGCGCCGGAGAACAATCATGCCTTCTTCAACGTCAATACCAAATTCCTTCGCTCGTGTGCAGCAAGGATGACTAGTCCCTTCAATGTAAAACAAACCTTCAATTTCTGCTTTTTCCTCTCCATGGCGTACGAATTCCGCAGAGCCTCTTCCGCCAACCAGAAGATGGACAGCGTCGATGATGATGGACTTACCTGCGCCGGTTTCACCAGTCAGAACAGTCAAACCTTTTTGAAAGGATACAGACAGCGCCTCGATAATGGCAAAATTCCGGATAGATAATTCACTAAGCAAATACCGTCACCTCTTTTACAGCATTTCAAGAAATCGTGCCGAAATAACTTGGGTATCTTCATCATTGCGACAAATAATGAGGATCGTATCATCCCCGCAAATGGTTCCGAGTATTTCTTCCCAATCAAGGTTGTCAAGAAGTGCTCCAATTGCGTTCGCATTACCCGGCATCGTTTTCATTACAAGAAGATGCCCAGCATGATCAAGCCGAACAAAAGCGTCCATTAGTGCACGTTTAAGTTTTTGCAGCGGATTAAAACGCTGATCCGCAGGAAGACTGTATTTGTACCTTCCATCAATGAGCGGAACTTTTACAAGATGCAGTTCTTTGATATCCCTGGAAACCGTTGCCTGGGTTACATTGAATCCAGCTTCCTTCAATTTTTCAACAAGTTCGTCCTGTGTTTCGATATCTTGATTTGTAATTAATTCACGAATCTTTATATGTCGCTGACCTTTATTCAAATATATCACCCCTGTAGACATTCAAATCATTTGCTAATAATTTCTTCTCTCTCATATGTTATCCGATTTTTTAGTATTCCACAATCACGACAGGCCAATCTCCATTGCCCTTTCTTTCATATGGACAAAATTCCGACAATACCATGAAAAAAGAACAGGCTAGGCCTATTCTTCGTTTGTAGATTTACTTTTGAGCACTTTATGTGCTTCTTCCACAATTTGTGCAGGAGAAACAGCCAGGGACAACTCCTCTTCTTCTTCTATTCCGCTCCAATAAAGATGAAGAAGAAATTCTATATTTCCGTCACCGCCAGTAATCGGAGAGTAGGAGAGGTTGCGGACAATAAAACCAAGGCTTGTCACCATAGCAATTACTTTTTCCAATACTGCCTCATGCACCTTTTTATCCCTGACGATTCCTTTTTTTCCAACCTGTTCTCGGCCTGCTTCAAATTGCGGCTTTACGAGCGCAACCACATCGCTTCCCGGAACAAGAAGCGTCCGCAAGACAGGGAATATTAGCTTTAAGGATATAAAAGAGACATCAATGGATGCAAAATTCGGAAGCCCCTTGGTAAGTTCAGCGGGTGTTACATAACGGAAGTTGGTGCGTTCCATCACAACAACTCTTTTATCTTGACGCAGCTTCCAAGCAAGCTGATTATAACCAACATCCAATGCATAGGACATTTGGGCTCCATTCTGCAATGCGCAATCGGTGAATCCCCCAGTCGATGCACCAATATCGAGCATCGTTTTCCCTTTTACATCAATGCAAAATTCTTTCAGCGCCTTTTCTAGCTTGTATCCCCCCCTGCTTACATATGGCATAACATCTCCTTTTATCTGCAAAGGGATATCCGCAATCACTTTCTCTCCAGGCTTATCCAGTCTTTCTTCATTTGAATAGACAAGCCCCGCCATAACAGACCTCTTAGCCTTTTCCCTAGTCTCTGCCAGACCGCGTTCCACAAGGAGAACATCGAGCCGCTCTTTTCTTATTTTCATCGCTTACGCCCTTTTTTCTTTTTGCTTTGCTAGTTTTTTTATTTTTAATTTCACTTGCTTCTCCGTCATCCCAATCTCTTCTAGAAGGGAATCGACATTGCCATGTTCAATGAATTTATCTGGGATACCCATTCTGTCAATAATGGCGCCTTCAAAGCCCAGCTCTTGTGCCGTTTCCATGATGAAGCTTCCAAAGCCGCCTTGAAGAACAGCCTCTTCAATTGTAAGGATTGGAAGATTATCCCTTAGGATTTCAGTCAGCATGGCGATGTCTAAAGGTTTTAAGAAGCGGGCATTAATCACTTTAACCGCAATACCTTCCTTTTCCAAGGACGATGCTGCTTCAAGAGCCATCGGAATGGTCGTTCCGAAAGTAAGGATGACTGCGTCTCCACCCTCTCTAAGCACTTCCCATGTCCCAATTGGAATCGGCTCTAATACCTCATCAAGCGGGATCCCATACCCATTCCCTCTGGGAAAGCGCATTGCGATAGGGCCTGCATCATAGCTTAATGCTGTTTTTACCATATGCCTTCCTTCATTTTCATCTTTAGGCATCATTAAAACGAGGTTTGGAAGATGTCTAAGGAAAGCAATATCAAAAACACCCTGGTGAGTTTCACCATCTGCCCCAACAAGCCCCGCTCTATCTACTCCAATGAAAACATTCAAGTTTTGCCTGCAAATATCGTGGACTACTTGATCATAAGCACGTTGCAGGAATGTGGAATAGATAGCCAGGAATGGTTTCATCCCTTGTGTAGCAAGTCCTGCGGCGAATGTTGCTGCATGTTGCTCCGCAATGCCTACATCAAACATCCTGTCAGGAAATTCGCTTGCAAAGCCTTCCAGTTTAGATCCTACAGGCATAGCAGGCGTAATAGCGACAATACGTTCATCTGCTCTCGCAATTTCCCGGACAGTCTCGCTGACAAGCTTGCTCCATGCTGGGGGAGCTCCTGCTGGCTTGATAAAATCACCTGTCTCCATCTTATAAGGCCCTGTTCCGTGCCATGTCCCAATTTTATCGTTTTCCGCCGGAATAAAGCCTTTCCCCTTTTTCGTAATAACATGGAGCATGACAGGTCCGTCCAGTTTCTTTGCATATGTCAGATTCTCAAATAGATCCTCATAATTATGTCCATCCACTGGACCTAGGTAAGTAAATCCTAGTTCCTCAAAAAACATTCCGGAAACAAACAAGTATTTGAAGCTGTCTTTTATTCTCTCAGCGGTAATCGCAAGCTGCTGCCCTACTGCAGGTACTTTCTTCAAAAGCATTTCCAACTCGTCTTTTGCACGATTGTATTTTCCGGCTGATCGCAGTTTTCCTAAAACATTGTGAAGTGCGCCGACATTAGGAGCAATAGACATTTCATTGTCATTCAGGATCACAATCATTTTTTCTTTTTTATGGCCAATATGATTCAGCGCTTCAAGAGCCATGCCTCCTGTAAGGGCTCCATCACCAATGACAGGGATGACATGGGAATCTTCTTTTTTCAGATTCCTTGCGACCGCCATTCCCATCGCGGCTGATAGTGAGGTAGAGCTATGCCCTGTTTCCCAAACATCATGCTCGCTTTCTGTCATCTTCGGGAAACCGCAAAGGCCCTTATACTGCCTGAGCGTTTCGAATTGGCAGGCTCTTCCAGTTAAAATTTTATGAACGTAGGACTGATGGCCAACGTCCCATATTATCTTATCTTTCGGGCTGTTAAAACATCTATGAAGAGCAATAGTCAATTCGACGACTCCAAGGTTTGGGCCGATATGACCTCCCGTCCTTGACAGGTTCTCGATTAAAAATCGTCTTATCTCGCCGCTCAGCGCTTCCAGTTCTTTCATTGAAAGCTGTTTAAGGAAGGCAGGGTCTTTTATTGATAATAGATCCATATCGGACCACTCACTTTCATTTCTGACTTATGGGTTTCATACAAAGCCACACCCATTAATGGAAAAAGAGCCGCTCACTCGTATGTGATAACGGCGTCCGTTATATTCCATTCTCTATATTTTATTACCATTATGATGCACTAAAATCAAAGGTCTGACAAGCTTGAAAGCAGTACAAGTATAACATAAACCTATCGTGTCCTCAACGAAAGGCTTTGATCTCACGATTTCCGATTACCTATTAATTCGGTAATTTCTGATAAAAGTTCTGTTTGTAGGTTTGTGCTGCCAAGTGCCGCTTTCGCCTTCCCTATTTGTTCTTCCAGTGCTTTTTTAGCACCTTCCATTGTAAGCAATGAAGGGTAAGTACTTTTCTTGTTGTTCTTATCACTTCCTACAGGCTTTCCGATTTGCTCTTCTGTACCTTCCAAATCCAAAATATCATCTCGAATCTGAAAGGCTAGGCCAAGGTGCTGTGCAAAAGTGGATAATTGTCTTTTGGTTTCTGAGTCTGCTTGTGCAATGGCCGCTCCAGCCAAAACACTATATTCCAGCAGTCGACCTGTTTTATTTAAGTGAATATATTTCAGTTCCTCCAGAGAGAGGCTTTTCCCCTCCCCTTGCATATCAGCAGTTTGCCCACCGACCATTCCTTCCGCACCTGCTGCATTCGACAAACCCGCAATCAAGCTTAGCTTTATTTCTGCACTGGCGACATCCTCCGGGATATCGGTTATAAGGCGAAAACTGTATGTCAGGAGTGCATCTCCCGCCAAAATCGCTGTTGCATCTCCAAATATGATATGGTTTGTAGGTTTTCCCCTGCGAAGAGCATCATTATCCATACTTGGGAGATCATCGTGAATAAGCGAATAAGTATGTACCATTTCAATTGCTCCAGCGGTTTCAAGACCGATTGCAGGGCTCTTCCCGAAAGCGTCCAGTGTTGCGAATAATAATAGTGGCCGTATTCTTTTACCGCCTGCTTCAAGAGAATATTGCATCGACTCTTTCAAAATGGCAGGAGCAGCAATCTTTTTCACTTGTTCTGATATATACTGTTCCACTAGTTGTTTATACTCGTTTATAAACTGATCACAGCGCTTCGAATCCAAATTCACTCCTCCTCATTGACAATGAACGCAACAGCCTGGCCGTCTTCTGTCAGTACCTGGGTTAGCTGGTTCTCCACATTCTTCAGCTTATCGCTGCATAGCTTCGACAGTTCAACACCCCTTTTGTAATAGGTGATTGCTTCCTCCAAGGGGACATCGCCTTCTTCGAGTTTTGACACAATATCCTCCAATTCCTCCATCGCCTGTTCGAATGTCAGCTTTCTGTCATCCAACACTTTTTAGTCCCCCTTTTCTATATTGGTAACAACACAATCGATTCTCCCATCAGGAAGCCTGATGAAAAGCTTGTCTTTTGTTTTTATTTGCGAAACGGATTTCACCATTTTCCCCTCCTCGCTATAGGAAATGCTGTATCCTCGCTCCATTATTTTTAGCGGGCTTAGCGCGTCAAGGGTCTGGATGGTTGCATTTAGCTTCCCTTGTTTCGTATTCAAAACGGCAACCATAGTTCTGTTCAATTCCTTTAACAGTCTCTCCTGCTTTTCCTCTGCCACTTTTAGCTGAAAAGCTGGATTTGCTTGTACTAACCGCCTTTTTATATTTGAAAGGGAGTTTTCTTTCATTCTAAACATGGTCTCTGAAGCCCGCTTTAAAGAGTCTTCAAGTTTATCCAACTGCTCAAGTTTTTGCTCATACAGACGGCGAGGATAGCGGAAAGCATAGGAACGTGACAGTCGATTGAGACGGTCACGCTGCCGGCCAGTTTTATCCTTCATCGCTCGGAATAGTCTCGCATGGCGGTCCATAGCTCTTTCCATCAATTCTTCGATATGAGGTACAGCAATTTCCGCTGCACCTGTTGGTGTCGGTGCGCGCATGTCGGCCACGAAGTCTGAGATAGTAAAGTCCGTTTCATGGCCAACCGCAGATATGACAGGTACGGAAGAAGCAAATATTGCCCTTGCGACGATTTCTTCATTAAAAGACCATAGTTCCTCGATTGAACCGCCGCCACGTCCAACAATTAATACATCCAAATCGCCAAGGCTGTTTGCTGTTTCAATCGACTTAACAATAGATTTAGCGGCTTGTTCCCCTTGTACAAGAGCTGGGATAATAAGTACATCTGCAATAGGAAATCTCCGATTTATTGTCGTAAGGATATCCCTGATTGCTGCCCCTGTTGGCGAAGTAATGACTCCGACTTTTTGTGGAAATTTAGGAAGGCTTTTTTTATGCTTCATCGAGAACAAACCTTCTTGCTCCAATCTTGCTTTCAACTGCTCGTATGCCAAAAACAAATCGCCTACGCCATCGGGTTGCATCTCTTTAACATAAACCTGGTAGTTTCCACTAGGTTCGTAAATAGTGATATCTCCCTTGATAAGGATTTTCATCCCATTTTCCGGACGGAATTTCAATGATTTGTTAAAGCTTGAGAACATGACAGAAAGAATTCTCGCTCGTTCGTCCTTAAGGGTAAAATACATATGACCACTCGAATGTTGTTTAAAATTTGAGATTTCCCCTTTTATGTAAACATCCTGTAGATGAGGATCTCGGTCAAATTTTCTTTTTATGTATTTCGTTAAGGCACTGATGGTCAAATATTGTTGTCTATCATTCATGGATACCTCACCTCTTTCCTGCCACCACAAAGCAGCATCCCTGATAATCAACAAAAGCCCGTATCCCCTTTGCTTCACCTAGGCCGGCTGCCTTTCTGGCTATTGGCTTTGGCAAGGTGGCATGGGGATACGGGCAGGCGCATTTAAGACATTTAAAGCGTTGCGGTTTTTTCGGCTGCCTTACGCGCCGACTTCAGTGTATTGAACATGAGCATAGTGATGGTCATTGGCCCTACACCACCCGGTACAGGTGTTATGTAGCCAGCAACCTCTTTTACTTCGGCATATTCAACATCGCCGCATAATTTTCCTTCTTCGTCCCGATTCATTCCGACATCGATGACAACTGCTCCTGGTTTGACAAGGTCTTTTGTAACCATGTTCGTTTTGCCGACAGCAGATACAATAATATCAGCATCGAGTGTGAATTTTTTCAGATCCTTCGTTCTTGAATGGCAATAGGTTACAGTGGCATTCTCATTCAGCAACAGTTGGCCCATCGGTTTTCCGACGATATTGCTCCGCCCAATGACCACAGCGTGCTTTCCTGTCAATTCAATACCTGCTTCCTGAAGCATCACCATAATTCCAAATGGGGTACATGGTAGGAAAGCATCCTGTCCCGTCATCATTCTTCCGGCGTTTACAGGATGAAAACCATCCACGTCCTTATCAGGAGAAATCGCTTCGATTACCCTTTTTTCGTTGATATGGCCAGGCAATGGCAGCTGTACAAGAATACCGTGAATACGATCATCCTTGTTCAACTCTTGAATTTTCTCAAGCAATTCATCCTCACTAAGGCTAGCAGGATATTTAGCTAAGACTGAATGCATCCCAAGTTCATGGCATGCTCTTTCCTTGCTTCCTACATATACTTTTGATGCTTGGTTATCCCCTACAAGAATTACCGCGAGGCCAGGGGTAATACCCAGGGACTTTAGCTGTTCCACCTCGGCAGCAATTTCTTCCCTCTTTTTCTTCGCAATAAGTTTACCGTCAATGATTTTTGCTGTCACCCTAATTCCCCCGTCTCCCTGGAGACTTAAGTAATCAAGTTGTTTGGTTAGGAGTAGCGCTGCAAAATTTTAGAAAGCACTCCATTTACAAACCTGCTTGATTGCTCGTCTCCATATATTTTGGCAATTTCAATCGCTTCATCCAACACCACATTACCAGGTACATCCTCTTTGCAGAACATCAACTCGAAGGCACCAAGGCGCAGCAAATTCCTGTCAACGTTAGCCAGCCTGTCCATTGTCCACTTTTCCAAGTGCTGCTTAATTTCTTCATCTATTTTTTCCTGATTTTCTACATACCCCTCTACAAGGTTTGTCAAATAAGCATCTTGCGGCTCATTATCTAGAACATGGGAAATAGCATCCCTGGGTTCCACCTTGCTTATATCCATCTGGAATAAGGCTTGCATCGCCTTTTCTCTAGCTGTTCTTCTCTTCATTCCTTTTCTTGGCTCCTTTTCTTGGCTCCTTTGCGGCTATATGCTGATCTCTTCTAAGATGATAATAGCATAACATAACCTTTTACGCATGCTTCCCGGTTATTTTTGCTGATATTGATTTCATTTATTTCAGGTTGCCACATTTTCCATTGAAAAAACCAAAGTCCTGTAAAAGGGCTTTGGTTTCTCTTCAAATTATAGCTCCTGTTCGAAATCGCTTTCAGCCTTTTGCGTTTCAAATTGAATTCCTACAACATGAATGTTTACCTCAGCAGCTTCCAAAGCTGTCATGTTCAGTAGAGCCTGACGGATGTTATCCTGAATTTTTTGGGCAACAGCTGGGATGGAGACACCAAACTTCATTACACAAAATACGTCCACGATGATCCCTTCATCGGAGAGTTCTACTTTGACGCCTTTGCCGTGATTTTTCTTACCAAGCCGTTCAACGACTCCTGCAGCAAAGCTTCCACGCATCTGAGAAACTCCCTCGACCTCTGATGCTGCAATACCGCCAATCACTTCAATAACTTCTGGAGCGATTTCCACCTTGCCTAGACCATTGTCTCCATTACTCATTTCCAGTACATGCTGTTCACTCATTGCCTGCACCTCCAGTTATTCTTCTGCCATTACATCATATATTTCTAGGAACTTCGTATTGAATTGGCCCTCCACAAATTTTTCGTGGCTGAGCAATTTCAAATGGAAGGGGATTGTCGTATGGATGCCTTCGACGACGAATTCTGCCAAAGCCCTCTTCATACGGCTGATCGCTTCTTCCCTTGTGCTCCCGTATGTGATTACCTTTGCAATCATTGAATCATAATATGGGGGAATAGAATAGCCAGGATAAGCAGCAGAATCTATCCTGACCCCAAGACCGCCAGGAGGAAGGTACATGTTAATTTTCCCAGGTGATGGCATGAAATTTTTCAAAGGGTTTTCTGCATTAATCCTGCATTCAATTGCCCACCCGTTAAACTCGACCTCTTCCTGTTTGAGTCCAAGCTTCTCTCCTGAGGCGACTTTGATTTGTTCCTTAATCAAGTCGACGCCTGTTACCATTTCAGTAACCGGATGCTCTACCTGGATACGCGTATTCATTTCCATAAAATAAAATTTGCGATTGCGGTAATCATATATAAATTCTACCGTGCCTGCACCTGTATAGGCAACTGCTTTCGCCGCTTTAACTGCTGCTTCGCCCATTTCTTTGCGAATTTCGCCATCAAGTGCCGGCGAAGGGGTTTCTTCCAGAAGCTTTTGCAACCGGCGTTGGATAGAGCAATCGCGTTCTCCAAGATGAATTGTATTACCGTAAGAATCTGCCAAAACTTGTATCTCTACATGTCTGAAATCTTCAATAAATTTCTCAATATATACTCCTGGATGACCGAATGCAGTCATTGCTTCCTGCTGGGTAATGCTGATACCTTTCAGCATTTCTTCCTCTGATTTGGCAACACGGATTCCTTTTCCGCCTCCGCCAGCAGTAGCCTTGATAATAACAGGATAGCCAATGCTCGTTGCAAGCTCGATTGCATCTTCATTGCTTTCAATGATACCTCTTGAACCAGGAACGATTGGCACTCCCGCTTCTCTCATCGTCTCCCTTGCAACATCTTTTGTCCCCATTTTTTGAATAGCTTCCGGTGTCGGACCGACAAAAGTAATATTGCATTCCCTGCAGAGCTCTGCAAAAGCAGCGTTCTCTGCGAGGAATCCATAACCAGGATGGATAGCATCGCACCCTGTCAATTTTGCCACACTAATGATATTAGTAAAGTTCAAGTAACTGTCTTTTGATGGCTTTGGGCCGATGCAATACGCTTCGTCAGCAAGCTGTACATGAAGGGATTCTCTGTCTGCGTCCGAAAATACCGCGACAGACTCAATGCCCATTTCCCGACAAGCCCGGATGATACGTACTGCAATTTCACCCCGATTGGCAACCAATAATTTTTTTATCATCTTGACCTCTCCTTACTCTGGCTTAACTAAGAACAGAGGCTGTCCGTATTCGACGAGCTGTCCGTCTTTTACAAGTACCTCAACGATTTCCCCATCGATCTCAGCTTCAATTTCATTGAATAGCTTCATTGCTTCCACGATGCAGACAATGGAATCCTTTTTTACTTTTGATCCAGCTTTAACATATGCATCTGCGTCTGGAGTAGGTGATTGATAGAATGTTCCCACCATTGGAGAAGTAATTTTATGTAGGTTTGCTGTATCCTTCACTTCTTCCTTCTTCTGTTCCTGGACAGGTGCAGCAACAGCCACAGCAGGCGTTTGTACTGGTGCCGGAGTCTGAACAGCAGCTGGTTGAACTGTCTCGACAGAAACAGTATTAACAGGTGCTTGAACCGTTTGCATGTTCGCACCCTTCTTCATTTTAACTTTCACACCTTCAACCTCATATGAAAATTCATCAATGGTCGACTGATCGATCAATTTAATCAGTTCACGAATTTCTTGCACTTTCAACATTGCTGGCACCCCTTGTCTTATTTCAAATATAATTGAGACTAACTACTAATACTATACGATAATACCATGTTATACTTCAATAAATTAACTGTCGTCTATCATTTTAATCTTTTCTGAATTAAAAGGGAATTCTTATTGTATAATAAACCGCTGGCTATAATGAAAATAAAACAGGGAGATGATGGCACTGGGCAGTTAAAAACCTCGCCATTTCTCCCTGTTTTTAAACATTCTTGCAAAATCTTATTTGCCCGGCTGAAAGTCAACCACGACCGGCTGGTAATCGCCAAGCTCTGTCCTTACCATTTGGATAATTTCATTTGCTTTAGATCTTGAGTGTTTTTCAGCTTTTACGGTAATTCTGACTTTTTCTCCATCTGCTCTAACAAGTACATCCTCATAATCCATTGATTTAATGAGCGTCTCGAGTACATTTTCTTTTTGAGCAATATCATCAAGTTCTTTCATTTTTTCATAGGCATCGTTTCGCTGCTCTGCAGGTATATCAGTAGAGGCTACGATGTCTTGAAGCTCTTCCTTCATCTCATTTCTCTGGTCATTCATTTGCATGCGCAATGCTTCAAATGCTTCATCTGTCGCTGCAGCAGAAATGACTGTCTGTCCATCTTTAGACTGGACAGCTGCTTGCTGCTTGCTTTCAACCATTTTTGCTTCGCTCTTCTCTTTCGCCTCTTGTGTCGCCATTTCCGTCATGTTCTGTTCTGGAGAAGTGATGTAATAGACAGATAGAACAACAACAAGACTCAGCATTGTCAACAACCAAACTGTTTGTTTTTTCAATAACATCTCCTTAATCCCCCTTTGTTTTCTTAGGCAATACGGATACTCGGTGGCTAGGAACATCTAGTGACCTCGTTACCGCTTCTAGTATCCATTTTTTCACTTGTATATTTTCAGCGCCTCTCGCCACGATGAGCACACCCCTTATTTCTGGTTTTTTCGTCTCCAGCACAATCGGCGTTTCCTTATCCCCGTTCTTGACGATGACAAGCTGCTCATCCTTTGAAAGGTCTTCCACTTTTCTGCTACCGCCTTCCCTGTCTGTCTCATCTGTTGTTTGCGACTGAGTGACCGTATTTTTCTCAAGCACTTTCTTTTCCGTCGAATCAGCATTTACCATGACAGATACATCCCTAACTCCCGCAATTCCTTCCAGTACTTCTTTCAACTGCGTTTCACAAGCTTCTTCATACTTGCTGATACTATCGTTTTTTTGTGGTTTTCTCTGTCCAAATACAGCCTCAGTCTTTTTGTTTTGATCTTGTACGGTGGCAGGAACACTGTTGGTTTCTCCATTCTTATCAAACATATTCCCTACCATCATTGCACCTGTACCAATAAGGATGACAAAAAGAAAGTACGGATGTTTGCCTGTTTTTTTATCAGATGGACTTTTCGCTTTAAAAAAACTGTTCTTCAGCCAGCCCAGCGGACCTATCTTATTCTCTTTCACCATTGGCCAGCCCCCCTCCTGACACAATTTTGATTGATTGTACTGGAACATTCCATTTCTTCGCCAGAAGGAAAGCCGCTTCTTCATTTCTATCAGGCGCCATGTCCGATGAATGGGGATGCTGAGTATCAATCCGGATTTCTTCTACCACGGTTACCGCTCCCCCGCTGCTGCCTTCTGCCTCTCGTACAAGAACGGTAATCTGCTCAAGATTTTCCGGAAATGTACGCTTGTCTTGCTCTTTTGTCACTATTTCCACCGAAGCTATCTCCAGGTGGTATTTTTCCATCATCTCCTCCTTTGCGTCCGCTTTTAGTTGGACAGCCATTTGTTCTAAAATATATGCATTCTGGGACTCTTGTATTTCTGTTTTCTTCAATTCTATTAAATTTTCCATGCTGCTTCCTCCAAATTTCCCTTCGGATGGCACCTTTTCAAGCATCTGCTCCAAATCGCTTGAGAAAATTTTGAAAATAGGCGATAGAACAATCGTAATCAACAAGAGTCCTGTAACAATTTTTACGTACTTCTGAAGAGCTGAATTCGGTAGCAGCATTTCAAGCAATGTCGCTAAAAGGATAAAAAGGATGATATTTGTTACCCACTCTGTGAGAAATTCCATTATCCACCTCTATCTGACCATCATGGAAAGATTGCCTGCCGAGACAATGACCGTTATTGTTAGGAAAAACATCAAGGATACGATTGCAAGTGCAACAAAAACATAAATGATGCTCTTGCTTATGACATCAAGGAAAGCAATTACCGGCCCTCCTCCTAGAGGCTGCAGTACAGCTGCAGCAAGTTTATATATAAAAGCGATCAGCAGAATCTTAACCGCCGGAAACGCTGCTAACAAAAGAAGGATTGCTACTCCCGCTATGCCTACAGTATTTTTTAAAAGGACCGAAGCACTGATGACTGTTTCAGCCGCATCCGTAAATGTCCGGCCGATAACCGGGATGAAATTTCCCGTGACAAACTTTGCTGTTTTGACTGTCACTCCATCCGTCACGGCTGAAGCTGCTCCCTGTACGGATATGACACCGAGAAAAACGGTGAGGAATAGTCCGAGCAAACCAACGCTCCAGTTTCTAAACAAACCAGCAAGCTGTGTTACTTTGTAATGCTCTGTCAAAATGCTGACAATTCCCAGAAGAGCTGAGAGGAGCAAAAGTGGGAGAACAATATACTGAACAAACAACCCGCTTGTATTCATCAGGAAAAGGATGATGGGATGAAAAAAAGCAGCGGAGATGACTCCACCCGACGAAGCAATTAGTGCAAGAAGCAAAGGAACAATGGCAAGGATAAAACTGATCATGCTTTCAATAGTCTGATTGGTATAATCAATAACTATATGAAAGCTGTTTAGCGCGATGATAATTAACACCATGAAAACGATAGAATACGCCACTTTACTTACTGCACTATTTTCAAAGGAGTTGTGGAGGGTCTGAAGAAACATGCTGAAGACTGTCAGAAGAACAAGGGTACCAAGAAGTTTTCCATTAGCTGTGAACTCGTGGAATCCATACTTTAGAATGCCGATGAACCACTCTTTCAGGGAAAACTCCTTCTCTCCTTTTATAAAGTCATAGAGGCTACCCTTCTGACTCTCTGGAAGAAAACCACCGTATTCATCCAAGATATTCTCCCAATATTCCGTTAACTCATCCAGTTGTAATTCCTCGAGCTGCTTGTCCGCAATCGTTCTCACACTCTTAGGTTTGTCTCCTCCTTCCTCTCCCGCAGCCTGCACTCCAGAAAAAGCGAAAATGTAGAACAGGAGGCCAAACATAAGAGTCAGTAATTTGTGGAAGACTTTCAATACTTCACCCCCTTTCTTTCATCCAAAACTTATCCGGGAATTAAATTAATAATGGTTTCAATTAATACCGTTAAAATTGGTACGGCCATCGCGAGAATCAACACTTTGCCCCCAAGCTCAATTTTCGAAGCTAGCGCTCCCTGACCTGCATCTTTTGTTATTTGTGATGCAAACTCAGCAATATACGCGATGCCAATGATCTTTAAAATAGTCTCGATATAGATAAGATTAACTTGGGCATCAGCAGCCAGATTTTTCACCATGGAAATGATCATCCAAACCTTGTCCACTAAAAAAAGAAAAATGGCACACCCGCTAAACACGACGAGAAGGATTGCAAAGTTCGGTTTCTGTTCTTTCAGGACCAGTCCAAGGAAGGTTGCGACGAGTGCTGTGCCTGCTATTTGAATGATTTCAATCGCTTGTCCCTCCTAACCTTGAAACAGAAAAACCGATTTAATTTTTTCAAATAGATCGTCCACTATGGAAGCAACCATAAAAAGAATATAGATAAAGCCAAATAGCGTTACCCATTGTGCATATTCCTTTTTCCCCATCTGATCGAGGATGGTATGCAAAAATGCGACAACTATCCCTACACCAGCAATTTTAAATATGATATCTACATCCAAACCCATCTATTAATCCCCCTATAATTACATCAGTAGGATGATAATCAGTAAGCCTGACAGGAATCCGAGGCTTTTGACCATTTTTTCATACTTAGACTGTTTTTCGAAAGCGTCTCCTTCTTCTCTTTGAAGGTGGGTGATGGCAAGCTGGATTTGCTTTTGCTGTGATTGCTTGTCATGCCGGCCCAACGTCTCTCCAAACTGCTTAAGGATTTCTAATTCCCCGTTCCGGAGGGCTGTTTCCCGCCAAATTTCGTCAAGGCTTGCGTTCCAAGCTGAGCTCACTGTCGTCTCTTCTTCCAATAGTCTTTTCGAGAAGGAGGAAAACAAGCGGGATAATGGCGCCTGCAACTGTGTGGAAAGCCTTCTTGCTGCTTCATGCAACGGCGTGTGCCCGTACATTATTTCCGCCTCAAGTGATTGAAGTGCTGATTTCAGCTGCCGCAGCTGTCTAGGCCGTTCATTAAACTTTCTTGCAGCTTCGAGGCCCGTCCAAGTTGTTGCTGTTATGATTAGAGCCGCACCAATTAACTTAATCATGCGATCCTCACCTTTATCTTTGATTTGATCACTTTCCCTAAGTTGTCTTTAATACATGCTGTGTTTCCTTGCTCAGCCTCTCGCGAAAGCTCAATGTAACGCTCAAATATTCCCTCCTCGATGATCTCCTTCATGACAGGTCTCCTGCGGATATCTAGCAGTGATTTACCGTGAACTGTCATCAGTAGAGTAATCCCTGCATTCGCAGCCTCGAGTATCGCAGCCGCGTCCTCTACACTTCCCGCCTCATCAACCACAATCACATCAGGACTCATAGATCGAATCATCATCATCATTCCTTCAGCCTTTGGACAAGAATCGAGCACATCGATGCGGGGACCAAAGGTAAACTGCGGAATACCATTTAGACACCCAGCGATTTCCGAACGTTCATCAATAATACCCGCTTTGCATGCTGGAATACTCCTCTTGCTGCAGCCCTTTGATATAAGGCGAGCAATATCCCGCAAAAGAGTCGTCTTCCCAGTCTGAGGGGGACCGATAATCATCGTGTGCTTCCATCCCGCACCATAGAGGAAGGGTGCAAACACATCCGCAGTCCCAATTTTCTCTTTTGCAATCCTGATATTAAAAGAACCCACATCTCTGATGGATTTTACCTTCCCGCCATCTAAAATTACTTTTCCTGCTAATCCAACACGATGCCCACCTGCAATCGTAATATAGCCCCTCTTCAATTCTTCCTCGAGCGTGTACATGGAAAAATTACTTAGCTTGTTCAAAAGCTGAACTCCATCTTCCAATGTTGCAATATAAGACAAGAATAATGCTTTTCCGCCAACATTGATTTCAATAGGGCGATTAATTCGAATCCGGATTTCTTCTGCCCGCATTAATTCAGCATGAGACAGGTGCCTCAATTGATCCGAAACTGCTTTAGGCAAAAAAGAGAACAGTTTCTCCATAATCATTCCTCCCGGGACAAGCGCATCACATATTAAAATGTATGCCTGCACGAAGACTTTATGACATGCACGTCGAACCTCAACAGGATAGATTGCTGTTTTTTTGAAAATAATGTACTGGAAAGGAGGGAACAAGATGGTTAACGAGAATCGAAAGAATTTTTTCGAAGCACAGAAACAACGAGGCAAATACATTGGGGATGCACACGGAAATAAGAGCAAACCGGAATCTGATAAATACAATACAAGGGAAAATACGGATAAATCTCCTGGAACAACAGGGAGGGAATAAAGGCGATAAGGGCGGAATGGCTGGGAGAAACTTGCCATAGGATAGTGGTAAAGGCTGCGGGGTGATAGTGGTATGAACACAAAAAGCGACTTGTCTCTCCCTGGAAAACTTACAGTCCAAGGCGAAGCGACAATACAGATTCCACCGGACACAGCATCTACGGTTATTGGCGTCCGATCAGAAAACAGAGAGCTGGCACCTGCCCAAGGAGAAAATGCAACCATAATTGCAAATGTGACTAGAGCGTTGATGGAAAACGGAGTAAAAAAGGAAGATATTCAAACGATCAGCTACAAAATTGAAGCGCTATATCAATATGATGAGGGAAAACAAGTTTTCCGCGGATATAGGGTAACCCATCTGCTAAAAGTTAAATTGAAGGATATTAGCAAAGCAGGGGTTATAATCGATGAAAGTACGAAGAACGGCGCCAACGAAGTGTACGGCGTTGAGTTCTCCCTATCTCAGGAAAAGCAGTATTATGAAAAGGCACTACAATCTTCCATCCAAAATGCCTGGAATAAAGCAAGAAAGCTTGCTGATGCAGCTGGAGTACATCTTTCCGCTGTTCCAGTCGAAATCAATGAGATTTCCTCACCGCCCTCTCCTATCACTCCAATGGTCAAGGCATTTTCAGAGGGGACGCAGCTTGAGCCAGGAGTCATTTCCGTGCGAGCAGCTGTCACAGTACATTATGAAATACTAAAATGAAGAAAGCCCCGCTGCTGTTGCAGCGGGGCAATTTCCATTAAGCACGGGAAACATAGGAAGATTCCGTCGTATTAATAATGAGTCTGTCGCCTTGATTCACGAAGAATGGAACCTGTACGATCAGGCCAGTTTCAAGTGTCGCAGGCTTTGTACCTCCGGAAGCTGTATCACCTTTAATTCCAGGTTCTGTTTCCGTCACTTCAAGCTCTACTGTATTTGGAAGTTCGACACCAAGTGTTTCACCATGGAACATCATGATGGAAACCTCCATGTTTTCCTTTAGAAACTTCAATTCGTATTCAATTGCACTTGCAGGCAATTCAATTTGCTCGTAGCTTTCATTATCCATAAATACATGCTGGTCGCCACTTGCATAAAGGTATTGCATTCTGCGGTTATCAATTTGAGCTTTTGCTACTTTTTCACCAGCACGGAAAGTTTTTTCTTGTATAGCACCATTTCTAAGATTACGAAGTTTGGAACGGACAAATGCGGCTCCTTTTCCTGGCTTGACGTGCTGGAAGTCCATTACACGCCAAATGCCTCCATCTACTTCGATTGTTAATCCTGTACGGAAATCGTTAACAGAAATCATGATAGTCCTCCTATATAGGTTAAAGAATGATGAGTTCTTTTGTAGAGTGAGTCAGCTTTTCATTGCCATCCTTTGTGATGATAGTATCATCTTCTATCCTGACACCACCTACATTAGGGATATAAATACCAGGCTCGACGGTGACAGCCATTCCAGGCTCGAGAACCGAATCTGATTTCATAGACAGACTCGGCCCTTCATGTACTTCAAGCCCTATTCCGTGTCCTGTGGAATGCCCAAAGTATTCACCGTATCCCTTGCTGCTAATATAATCCCTTGTCAGCGCATCCGCTTCTCTGCCTGTCATACCCGGTTTAAGTCCCTGTAATCCGCGGAGCTGCGCTTCGCGAACAACCTCATAGATTTCACGGAGTTTTGCTGACGGCTCTCCAACAGCAACCGTACGAGTGATATCAGATATGTACCCATTATAATATGCACCGTAATCCATTGTCACCAAGTCGCCGGTTTCAATTACCTTATTGCTAGCCACGCCATGGGGCAGGGCAGAACGGTAACCAGATGCCACAATGATATCAAAGGAAGAAGAAACTGCTCCTTGCTTTCTCATAAAGAACTCCAGTTCATTGGAAACGTCCAGCTCTGTCACTCCGGGACGAATGAACTCAATGATATGCTCAAAAGCATGATCGGCAATCTCTGCCGCTTCCTTTAATATCTTAATCTCTGCATCAGTCTTTATCAAGCGCAACTTCTCAATTTCGTTTGAAACAGGAACAAGCTCAGCATCCGTTGCTTTTCCAAGCTCACGATAGGAAGCGAAAGTTGTATGGTCTTCTTCAAAACCGAGCCTTCCAACTCCTAGCTTCCCACATTGAATGCCTACTTCTTCAAGAAGCATGCTTGCTTGCTTTACAATCTCATATCCTTCGCATTGCTTCGCAGCCTGTTCAGTATATCTGAAATCGGTGATGAACAGCGCTTTTTCCCCTGTTATTAATACTGCACCTGCAGAGCCAGTGAAGCCTGTCATATACCTGCGATTATAATCGCTGGCAATCAATATTGCATCGACATCCAGTTCTTGAAAGCGACTCCTTAAACGTTCCAGTTTCCCCATCAGCTTTCCCTCTCCTTTATTATTTCTCTCAGTGCATCAATCGCTAGCTCGTATCCTTTGAACCCAAGGCCGGAAATCTGGCCGGCGGCAACAGGCGCAATGACGGATGTATGTCGAAAAGACTCTCGTGCGTGAATATTCGAAATATGAACCTCAATAACAGGACAATTAATTCCTGCTACTGCATCTCTTATAGCATAACTATAATGCGTGAATGCTCCAGGGTTGAACACCACTCCAGATATTTTTGCATCCATTGTGCTATGCAGTTTATCGATCAATTCACCTTCATGATTGGATTGAAAGCACTCCAAACCAAGTCCATACTCTAAAGCTCTTTTCTCCAAACTTTTCTCCAGCATTTCGAGCGTGCCGGCGCCATAAATACCAGGTTCCCTTTTTCCAAGCAGGTTCAAATTAGGGCCATTTAAAAGCATAATTTTCCTCATTTTTTCTCACCTGCTAAAAAAAGAATGTTCAATAAGAACATTCTACCATAACCTTTTTCTGCAGCAACAGCCTATTCTGTTTCTTGTGGAGCAGCAGCTGTATTATTTTTTTCTCTGTATTGCAATTCATTTTCCTCGAACGAGATAGAATAACCAACAAACACACCATAGAGCAAGTAAAAACAAACGGATGTAACAAGCGTGTTCCTTGATAAATCAGAAATCGGCTTGATCCCTGGGAAAACAGGATTGAGTACATAAAAAACCAGCAGGAATAATAACAAACCAAAAATGGCGCCTCCCCACATGCTTTTTACTTTCCTCATTGTCCAGTAATAAACAAAAGCCACACCGATCGATATAATTCCTAAAGCAATAATAGAAAACACCGTCCCAATCCAACCTTTCTTCCAGGCTCCGAATGCCCACGGTTCAAGAAGCACATTCACCCTTACATCCGTGAAATTTAAATAATGGGCAAACTGCGCAAGCGAGCTCCATAGTAATCCTCCAAACAATCCTGTGACAGCTACCATTGCGACCATCGACATCGGCTTTTCATGCTGTTCTTGCTCTAGCTTTCTCTTTTCCTGATCCATTTGCATACCTCCGTCTTTATCATCTTTTGTATATAAGGTTTTCCACTTTGGCATGGATATAGTCGCTTTATTTCCATGCCTTTGCATTTACACAATGTTGTTATAGAGGTTTTTCCGTTTTTTTAGTAAGATGTAGATAAGGGTTAGATTTTTTAATTAAATCCCTTGCAGACCATAAATAGGCTGGTGTATACATGTCCAAAAAACAAAACCCGGTATATGGCGGCCAGGCAGTTGTCGAAGGCGTCATGTTTGGCGGAAAAAACCTTACTGTTACCGCTGTAAGAAGAAAAGACGATACCATTGAATATTTCGAATTGCCGAGGAAGGTAAACCCCTCTCTTGCAGCACTGAAAAAGATTCCTTTCATTCGTGGCATCGTCGCCATAATCGAGGCCAGTGCAAATGGATCAAAGCACTTGAATTTTTCTTCAGAGAGATATGACCTCGATCCTTCTGAGAAAGTGGAAGAGAACGAGGAAAAGGGTTCAAAGCTTTCGATGATTCTAGGTGTTGCAACGATCGGCGTAATCTCCTTCCTGCTAGGAAAATTTCTTTTCACGCTTATTCCTGTTTTCCTTGCAGCATTAACTAAGCCTATCTTCCCTGGACACACTGCTCAAATCATGTTAGAGAGCCTTTTTAAGCTTTTCCTTCTACTGGCTTATATTTACTTTGTTTCGCTAACACCAATTGTAAAAAGAGTGTTTCAATATCACGGGGCAGAGCATAAAGTAATTAATGCATATGAGAACGGAAAAGAATTAACTGTTGCGAATGTACAGGCGGAGTCGAGACTCCACTACCGTTGTGGAAGCAGCTTTATACTCTTCACGGTAATTGTCGGAATGTTCCTTTACTTTCTTGTACCAACCGACCCTCTCCTGGTCAGAGTGTTAACGAGAATCGCATTGATTCCAGTCGTCCTTGGAATTTCCTTTGAAGTCTTGCAGTTGACGAACAAAGTGCGAGCTATCCCAGGATTGAAATATTTAGGATTACCAGGCTTATGGCTCCAGCTCCTTACGACAAAAGATCCTGATGACAAACAAGTAGAAGTTGCCATATCTTCATTTCACATGCTTTTAAAAAAGGAAAAAGAAGCAGGAATAGCAGAAGAATCTGAAGAAATTGTATAATGTAAGAACTTATTTAGTTTAAAAGCGTGAAAAATTGCTCATGATGCTCATAGGGAGGTGGCTTTCTTGTACAATCGAACTTCTTTTTATGTCGTGTTTGGCCTGATTATTCTTGCGGTGATTGGAGTGGCGCAGAGCCTCTTTGAAAATCCCTTTGCTCTTCTGCAGACAGTCGGGGGGGTCATGTTGGTTGCTGCAATCGTTTTTCTTATTATCAATCGCTTTTCCAAAGCTAACCCTATGAAGCAAGAGCAGCGTTCTTTCCATAAAGCGGCAAAGCAGTCGAAGAAACGTTTCCAAGCGAAAAATCATTCCCCTTCACCGAAGCGAACTTCTGTCGGTTCGCTCTCTGCAGCTAGAAAAAAGAAGGATTCGCCACATTTGACAGTAATAGAAGGAAAAAAAGGAAAGAAAAAAAATCGGGCCTCTTTCTAGCCCGATTTTTTATTAATGTTCAATAACACCACTTCCGCAGGAACTGCTGAGCACAGTTTCGTCCAAGCTGTTTCAGTTGTTCTTTTTTCTCATCTGACATCCCAAAATCGGTGAATGAAACTCCTTCGACAGGAACAAAAATAATATTCTTTTCATGCCGCCGTGAAATGTACCTTGAATCATGTGCATCCTTCATTGTTTCAAATAAGGCTTCAAACATATGGACCGCATTGCTGATTTTATGCCGCGGATGCTCCTGAAGGTTATGACTCAGTCTAATGCCGATAACAGGACGAACTTTTTTCACATTTTCCTTATCGAAAAGCCACATTGGAAAATTACTTAACACTCCCCCATCGACAATTATATTATTTCCGATTGGATCCTTTATTTTTACTGGTTCGAAAAAAAAGGGAAGACTACAGCTCATCCGGATTGCTTTTGCTACTGAAAATCTCCTAGGATCCAATCCATATTTCGGGAGGTCATCCGGGATAATCATCAACCTGCCGTTCGTCAAATCAGATGCTACTACCCTCAATGTTTCTGGATGAAGATCACCAAATGTTCTAAGCCCTTTTGCTGCAAGTTTTTCCTGTATCCACCGTTCCAGCTCCGCTCCTTTATAAAGACCGAGCCTCCAATAAAGCAACAGCCACTTTGCGAAAGGCAAAGGAAAAAGGTTATTTCGCAAATCCATAAATCGTTTTAAATCCATTTCATCCACAAGCTTTCCAGCTTCCCTTGCTGTATATCCTGCTGCAAGCATTGCTGCAATCATGGACCCTGCACTTGTACCTGCCATACGCTTAAAGCGAAAACCTTGTTTCTCAATCGCTTCACAAGCTCCTATAAGCGCGTAGCCTTTGATTCCTCCACCTGAAAACACCCCGTCTATATACATGAACGTTCACTCCCATCAGAAACGTCATGTTACATCTTTAAGCGAGGTATCTAAAAAATAGTACGGTGTCCAGGCATAATGATGCACTTTTTAACGGTTAAGTGAAATATTGGACTTCCGCGCGAGGGAAGCTTTCTTTAATATAGCCGCGAATTACGCGCTCCAATTCCTCTGCTTCCGAGCTTGGATAAACATACTTTCCAATTCCATACCTACCCCACTTATATTTTCTTTTTTCTTCATCCATTTCCAGCTTAGTCTTCGGATATCTTTTCATAATCACTTTTTTGGCCGGTTTAGTAAAGCGATGCTGAATTAATTCAAACGTAAGTCCAGCTGTATCGACACCTTTCAAAGAGTCACTCAACCGCTGAAACAATTCTTCATAGCCTTCTTTCCATCCATCATGCCTGTATATCGGTGCAACAATAAATCCTAATGGGTAGCCTGCAGCAGCAACCTTTCTCGCTGCTTCCAGCCTCTCCTCGAACGAAGAAGTTCCCGGTTCAAAGTTCTTTATCACATATCTGCTATTCACACTGAACCGGAAATGCGTTTTTCCGTTATGTGCTGCATCCAACAAGTGATCGACATGGTGATATTTAGTTACGAATCTCAGCCGACCGTATTCTGTTTCTCCAATGAACTCAATGGCTTTCTTCAGTGAATGCGTAAGGTGATCGATTCCAACAATGTCCGAGGTACAAGCCGCTTCAAACCGTGTGATTTCAGGTAGTCTTTCTTCCATATATTTGCTGGCCTGAGCGAAAATCTCATCAAGGTTTACATACGTTCTGATGTAAGGTTTACTTCCTAGGGTAGTCTGCAAATAACAATAGTGGCAATGGCCCATGCAACCTGTTGCCAGCGGGATAGCGTACTCTGCTGATGGTTTGGAGGAATCAAATTTAAGGGTGCGCCTTACCCCGACTACTAGTGTAGATTTTGCTGTCCGATACTGCTGAAGTTCTGTATCTCCAGGTATACCTCTTACCTGGTTATGTGACGTCGTCTCTCTGATCTCCACCCCCATCTTTTCGAACTTATCTTTCAGTTCTTGACCAAGCTCATACTGAAGTGCCTGCGGTTCAATATATACAAGTTGCGGTACGAAAGGCTTCATTTTTCTCTCATCTCCCTATAATCTCTTACCCTTAGTATGGTCAGGAAGCAAAGTTTCATGTTGGCGGTAACAGAAAAGCAGCACAACAAAATATAGGGAGACAGCTCTAGGCAGGATTGAAGAATAATACCAAAAAAACAAACAAATAAAGGAGTTCGGAAAATATCATTCCGAACTCCTTTATTAAAGCATTTTGCTTTACTTCTCTTATAAGCCGCATTTAAGCTGGGCATTGCAGTTCGTGCAAGTGTTGCAGCCGCCGATCTCTTTCACAGTACCTTTACGGCACACAGGGCAAGTGTTTCCGACTTCAGAGCCTATCGTTACATTCGTAGACCGAAGTTCGCTGATTGTATCAACAAGGACTACGTGCTGCTTTGCTTTTTCTGTTTTAGTAGTGCTTTCTTCAAAGGAATTTTCCTCTGCTTTCAATGTCAGCACTTGGGTATCTCTAGAACCATCTACATAGACAGTTCCCCCTTTTGCTCCGCCTTTATATAGACGCTCGTAAACTTTTTCCACTTGCTCTACACTGTAACCTTTTGGTGCATTCACCGTTTTACTGATAGAGCTGTCAATCCATCGCTGAATTACACATTGTACATCAGCATGTGCTTCTGGTTTCAGCTCCATTGCAGTTACAAACCAGTGAGGCAAGTTCTCAGAATCAGCTTCTGGATGCTTATCGAGGTATTCTTGAACGATATCTGCCTTTACTTCGATAAACTTACCGAGGCGTCCGCTCCTGAAATAAGAGAATGAAAAATAAGGTTCCAGGCCAGTTGATACGCCAACCATCGTTCCTGTGGATCCTGTCGGTGCAACCGTAAGCAAATGAGAGTTCCTGATTCCATGCTCTAAAACGGATTCCCTAATATCTTCCGGCATTTTCTGCATGAATCCAGTTTCGATGAAAGCATTGCGTAATCGGTTTGTCTCCTCCACGCTTTCTCCGACAAGGAATGGGAAGCTGCCTTTCTCTTTCGCCAGTTCAATAGATGCGCGGTATGCGGTTGTTGCAATCGTTTCAAATACCTTGTCCACTAATTCATTGCCCTTTTCAGAGCCATATTCCGTTTCGCAGTAAATCAAAAGATCATGCAGACCCATAACACCCAAACCAACACGTCTCTCTCCAAGAGCTTGGTGCTTGTTGTCTTTAAGGAAGTATGGAGTTGCATCGATGACATTATCCTGCATCCGAACACCGACTTCGACTGTCCTCTTCAATTTATCGAAGTTTACCGATTTTGTTTCCCTGTCAGCCATCTCTGCCAGGTTGACAGCAGCAAGATTACATACGCTGTATGGTGCGAGAGGCTGTTCACCACAAGGATTGGTCGCAACAACTTTTTGACCGTATGCCTGTGCATTTGTCATGTCATTTGCATTATCGATAAAGAAAATACCAGGTTCTGCAGAATAGGTTGCGCAAATATTAATCAGGTTCCAAAGTTCCTTTGCCTTGATTTTCCTATACGTTCGGACTTTATAACCTAGTTTTTCCCACTCGCGAACATCGCCTACTTTATGCCACTCTTCATTGTACTTCTGCATTGTTTCAGCGTCATAGCTTTCCACATCAGGGAAACGCAATTCGTATTCACTGTTTTGCTCAACTGCTTCCATGAAATCCTTTGTGAGACAAACAGAAATATTTGCCCCTGTAAGGAATTCAGGATTATGGACAGTATAGTTCCCACCAATTGCAAGCTTTTCCTCGGCAGATTTAATAATATCCGCACTGAAGCCGCCATAACCAGGGATGTTTTTATAATTAACAATTCCCTGATACATTGCTTCCTCCTGCAATGTAAACGGTGTGAATTTCAATTTATCCTTAGCATGTTTCTTGATCGTTTCATCTTCTGTATTCTCAATAAGGAATCTGAGGATGCGCGGATTTTGCATTTTCGAAATGATGAACTCGATAATATCCGGATGCCAGTCGGCGAGCATAATCATCTGTGCTCCTCTTCTTGACCCCCCCTGCTCTACAAGGTGCGTGAGCTTTGCGATATCATCAAGCCAAGAAACGGAACCAGAGGATTTACCGTTGACTCCTTTTGCAAGTGTATTCCTCGGACGAAGAGTAGAACCGTTCGTACCAACTCCACCCCCGCGGCTCATAATTTCCATGACCTGTTTGCGGTGTTCAGAAATTCCTTCCCTTGAATCCTGGACAAAAGGCATGACGTAGCAATTGAAATATGTAACATCTGTATTTGCCCCTGCACCATATAAAACCCTGCCAGCAGGGATAAAGTTAAGCCCAGCAAGCTCCTGATAAAATTTCTCGAACCATTCTTGTCGCTTCTCTTCAGTTTTTTCAACAGAGGCTAATCCTGTTGCATTCCTTTTTGCAATTTGTTCGTAAAAGACTTCAAGGGGCTTTTCAATTACATCAAGCGGCTTGCGAATGATGCCTGATTTTGCTTCCTCAGGATCATCCAGTACACCTCGGAATTCCTCTTCTACCAAGACGGTGGCGCTTTTCTTTTCCCAGTCGATATCGAGAATGAATCCTAGGCCTCTTGCAGGGAACTTTGGATCCTCCTTGATAGTGAGCACAACAAAATCCCCTTTTGCGAGGGTAACCTTTTCTGTATCTTTGAATGCATACCGATCTAGCATTACTAGCCTTGAAACACCTTTGTGGGTCATTTTCATATCAAGGGTAACAGGATGCACCTGCGGGAATAACCTGATATCCCTATTTAAGTTATCAACATTAATGATCATTTTTTTGCCAAGCTCAACAGACATGATTACAACTCCTTAGTGAAAATTCATACATTGCCGTCATAGTATGCTAGGATGAAAGCTACCAAGATGTATGCCCGGATGTATTTGAATTACCCTTACGTTATCATATCAAACCGAAAAAAATCAATATATAGTGTATTAAATATTTTTTTCGACACTATATATTGATATTTGGTCAAGTGATAGTAATTTTGTCAAACATGCAATACATTAAAAATAAGAGAATAAATGAGAGAAAGAGCATAAAGCCCAATTAATTACGATAATTTAACAAATTTCGCACCTTGCAATTTTCCGAATCGGGTCAACCTGTTGAAAAATATGGCAAAAGACAACGAAGAAAGATTTTTCGTTTCTTATCTGCGAAAATTCCAATTTTCAGACTCGTATTTATTTTCAGCCAATTCCTTTACATAACTTAATTGCGATGGAGATAATTCATACGCTTTTAGATTGATATTCAAGCCTTCTTCAAACCCCGATTTAAATGCGTTTTTTGCTTCTTCCAATGTAATCCTTCTGCTGCTAATTTCATTTATAGCCACGGCCTTTGACTTAAACGCTTTTTGCATCCGTTCTTTCACCCGTTCATTCGGATATTTAAACAGGCTGAAAAGCTTATCTTCATCAAGGTCGAGCAGGATGGATCCATGCTGAAGTATAATACCTTTTTGCCTAGTTTGAGCGCTCCCTGCAACCTTCCTGCCTTCGACCACGAGCTCGTACCAGCTTGGAGCATCGAAACAGACGGAAGACCGAGGATTCTTTAGGGCGCTTTTTTCTTCATCCGTCCTTGGCACTGCAAAATACGCTTCAAGACCAAGGTTCTGAAATCCCCGTAATATCCCCTCGGAAATAACTCTATAAGCTTCTGTTACTGTATTTGGCATCATATGATGGTCTTCTGTCACAATGACGCTGTACGTTAATTCATGCTCATGAAGTACCCCTCTGCCTCCAGTTGGCCTGCGGACGAATCCCAATCCATGCTCGTTAACCGCATCCATATCGATTTCTTTTTCGTATTTTTGGAAATATCCTATTGATAATGTAGCGGGCGACCACCCGTAAAAACGAATAACTGGCGGAATTTCCCCTCTGCTGTGCCAATCAAGCAATGCTTCATCTAGCGCCATGTTGAAAGACGGCGAACCGTCTCCTGAGTCTATATAACCCCATGTTTCTTTCTCCATCTCGCAACCCCACTTATCGTTTATTACCTACTCGCGATAATTAGTCTACCAAAACTAGTTTTAAAAGCAAAGCAGCTTGTCTAAAAGGATATAATTACAAAATTCATTCTCCATTCTATTTCCCTTTGCCCTCGAGCCCAATCACTTATATAATAGTAGTTGTCTTTAGTTAGTTTGAAAGGAGAAATAATTTTGGATACAATTTACTTTTTACTGATTTTATCCGGTGCATTTCTTGTCTATTCCATCTTCATTTTTTTCTACCAGCGTCGGATTGTTAAGACCCTGACCGAAGAAGAATTCAAAGCAGGTTACCGGAAAGCCCAATTAATCGATGTCCGTGAACCTAATGAATTTAATGCAGGCCATATTCTTGGGGCAAGAAATATTCCGATGTCCCAGTTAAAGATGCGGACGAAAGAAATCCGCCCGGACAAGCCAGTGTATCTCTATTGCCAAAGCAGCACAAGAAGCGGTCGTGCAGCACAAATGCTATACAGGAAGGGATATCGTGACCTTTACCAGCTTCAGGGCGGCTTTAAGAAATGGGCCGGAAAAGTAAAAGCAAAATAATCATGGTTTTTGTACTAGACACTAATCTGCTGATTATAGAAGGGGCTATGCCAAAAGTACCGATCTTTTGGAAGCCTCTTTTTAATCAGCTTTTTTGTGCTTCTGACTGCAAACGATATATTAATATGCAAAAAAAGGGGTCGCTCAAAAGGGAAAATAAATTCACCTTTTGAGACGACCTCATTCTTTTTTTAGGCTTTCTGATATCTTAAAATCGGTTTCCTTGCTGCAGTTGCCTCATCCATTCGGCCTACAACCGTTGTATGCGGAGCTTCCTGGACGATTTCGGGGTTTTCCTCCGCTTCCTTTGCTATTTGGATCATAGCATCGATAAAGCTGTCTAAGGTTTCCTTGGATTCCGTCTCTGTTGGCTCAATCATGATACATTCCTCCACATTAAGCGGGAAGTAGATGGTAGGAGGATGATACCCAAAGTCAAGAAGCCTTTTGGCAATATCAAGGGTTCTGACCCCGAGTTTCTTCTGGCGTTTTCCGCTCAATACAAATTCATGTTTGCAATGCCTGTCAAACGGTAGATCGTAATGTTCTGCGAGCCTGCGCATCATATAGTTCGCATTAAGCACAGCGTACTCTGTCACCGCATTAAGTCCATCCGGTCCCATGCTTCGGATATAAGTGTACGCACGAACATTAATGCCGAAGTTACCATAATAAGGTTTGACACGACCAATGGATTGAGGCCTGTCATAGTCAAGGACAAAGCGACCGTCTCTCTTATCCACCAATGGCTTCGGCAGGAATGGGATTAGGTCTGCTTTAACTCCGACAGGACCAGAACCAGGACCACCACCGCCATGCGGGCCTGTGAAAGTCTTGTGGAGATTCAAGTGAACTACGTCGAATCCCATGTCCCCTGGGCGCGCCTTCGACAATACGGCATTCAAGTTTGCTCCGTCGTAGTACAGCTTACCGCCTGCTCCATGAACAATCTCGGCCATTTCTAAAATATTCTCTTCAAACAGCCCAAGTGTGTTTGGGTTCGTCAGCATCAATGCCGCAGTATCTTTGCCGACAACCTTCTTCAAATCTTCCAGATCCACAAGACCATTCTCATTGGATTTAACAGTAATTGTTTCAAACCCTGCAACTGTAGCCGAGGCCGGGTTAGTACCATGAGCGGAATCTGGAACGATTACTTTCGTCCTTTCACTATCACCATTCGCTTCGTGATAAGCCCTGATCATCATCAAGCCTGTCCATTCGCCGTGTGCCCCTGCTGCTGGCTGAAGGGTAACTTCGTCCATTCCCGTAATTTCTTTCAAGTGCTGCTGCAGGTCATACATCAATTCAAGGGCTCCCTGAACTGAGCTCTCATCCTGGAGCGGATGGATATGTGCAAATCCATTATAGCGAGCGACCGTCTCATTAATTTTCGGATTATATTTCATCGTACAGGAACCAAGCGGGTAGAACCCGGAATCGACACCATGATTCCGTGTAGACAAAGCAGTATAATGGCGCATGATATCAAGTTCAGATACTTCCGGAAGATTCGGTTCTTCCACTCTGATGAATTGTTCCGGAACAAGGTCATTTAACTCCATCTCAGGAATATCCATTTCAGGTAAGCTGTATCCTATTCTTCCTGGACTAGTGATTTCAAAAATCAGCGGCTGGTCTTCCTTATGCATGACAATCCCCCATTTCCTTCACGAAAACATCAATTTCTTCTTTAGTCCTCATCTCTGTTACCGCAACCAACATATGCTGCTCCAATTCAGGGTAATCCCTTCCAAGGTCATAACCGCCGATGATTCCTTTATCTAAAAGCTCTTCGTTAATTGCTTTAACAGGACGATTCAACTTGACTACAAACTCATTAAAGCTTGGACCGTCAAACGCTAATTGAAATCCGTGCTCTTGGAAGACCTTTTTTGCATAGCATGCCTTTTGGATGTTAGCGAGAGCCATCTCGCGTACCCCTTTCTTCCCTAATGCTGTCATTGCCACAGAGGCCGCAAGCGCGTTTAACGCTTGATTGGAACAAATATTGGACGTCGCCTTGTCGCGGCGGATATGCTGTTCCCTTGCCTGAAGAGTAAGTACAAAACCTCTGCGTCCCTGGTCATCCTTTGTTTGTCCAACAAGGCGGCCTGGCACTTTTCTCATCAGCTTGGAAGTAACAGAAAAGTATCCGCAATGAGGTCCCCCGAATGCTGCCGGAATACCGAAAGGCTGTGCATCCCCAACAACGATATCAGCACCAAACTTTCCAGGAGGCGTTAATGCACCAAGGGAAAGAGGGTTACTCGAAACAATGAACAACGATTTTTCACTGTGGATGATTTCCTCAAGCTCTGCCATTGGTTCCAGTCGGCCGAAGAAATTCGGATATTGTACGATCACACCAGCAATATCCCCGCTCATTTTCTCTTTGAGCACTTCGATATCCGTCACTCCATCGTGATGCGGTATTTCTTCCACCTCGATATATTGCCCTTTTGCATATGTCCTGACAACAGCTTTTGCTTCAGGATGTACAGCAGCTGAAATGAGAATTTTCTTCTTTCTTGTATGTCCAGCACTCAGCATAGCTGCTTCAGCCAGAGCTGTTCCTCCGTCATACATAGAAGAATTGGCCACTTCCATGCCTGTCAGTTCACAAATCATTGTCTGGAATTCAAAAATCGCCTGCAGTTCTCCCTGAGAAATCTCTGGCTGGTATGGAGTGTATGCAGTATAGAACTCAGAACGAGAAATCACATGGTCTACGATTACAGGCATATAATGATCATATACACCTGCACCAAGAAAGGATGCATGAGTTCTCAAATCTGCATTCTTTCCTGCCATCCTTGCAAGTTCCTTGGCAAGGGATGGTTCGGGGCTTGCAGGCTTGATATTGTATTCCCCTTTGAACCTGACTTTCTCCGGAATATCACTGAATAGTTCATCGATTGACGATACTCCAATAGCTTCAAGCATGGAGTTTTTATCACTTTCGGTAAGCGGAAGGTAGCGATGCTTCATCATTTTTCCCTCTTTCTCGGTTTATTGCTTTTCCCGTTTATAAAATGGAGTCTTTACTGTCACTGCCTTTAACTGTTTACCTCGGATTTCCACTTCTACTTCGGTTCCGATTGCCGCAAACTCTGAGTCTAGCAGGACAAGTCCAATGTTCCTTTTCAATGTTGGCGATTGCGTGCCTGTTGTCACCTCACCGATAACCTTACCTTCTTTATATACAGGATATCCGTGACGCGGTATTCCCCGATCAATCATTTCAATCCCGACAAGCTTTCGCGGAACCCCATTTTCTTTTTGGCTGTTAAGCGCTTCTTTTCCAATGAAATCATCTTTTCCTAGCTTAACTGCAAACCCGATACCTGCCTCAAGCGGACTAATGCTTTCTGAAAGCTCCTGGCCGTATAGTGCAAGGTTTGCTTCGAAACGCAAGGTGTCCCTGGCTCCTAGCCCACATGGCTGTACACCTGCATCTTTTCCAGCTTCAAGAATCTTTTTCCATAGAAAAGCCGCATCTTCCGGACGGCAATAAATTTCAAAACCGTCTTCACCAGTATAGCCTGTCCTTGATACAAGCGCTTTTTTACCGACGATATCCACTTCTTCCTTGAACTTAAAGAACCCGATTTCTGCCAGGTTCTCATGGGTCAGCCTCTGTAAAACTTTTTCTGCTTCCGGTCCTTGAAGCGCAAGCTGTGCTGTTTCATCTGAAACGTTCTTAAGCTCGACATCATCAGTAAGCTTGGATTCCATCCACTGGAAGTCCTTTTCGATATTGGAAGCATTTACAACAAGCAAATAATCATCCTCGGCAAGCTTATAGATTAGAAGATCATCCACAGTGCCACCGTTTTCGTAGCACATTGCTGTGTATTGAGCACCTCCCACCTTCAGACGGGAAACATCGTTCGTCATTAATTTTTGCAAATAAGCGAGACTTCCTGCACCTTTCACTTCGAATTCTCCCATATGCGAAACATCAAATAAGCCTGCCTTATTTCTGACAGCATGATGTTCCTCTTTGATTCCGGAAAATTGGACAGGGAGTTCCCATCCTCCGAAGTCAATCGTCTTTCCCCCATACTCGCTGTATAAATCCAACAGCGGTGTTCGCTTCAAATCACTCATTTATGTATCCCCCTTTTACTTTTTGCTTGCGACTGACCCATGGTACAAAAAAAGGACAGAAGACCCCCTTTAACTTATTAAATGGGTCTCTGTCCTGGCACCTGAAAGTTTTACCTTTTAAAAGGCTTTCCCCTTTGGTGGCTCCCTTAAAAGGAGCTCTCTCCAGAGTCGCGTCCTGCAAGAGTACTTTTGCCTGAGAGATTCACATACCTGCTTGCTCCTTCGGCGCTACAAATGTAGTCTCTCCCCTTGCGCTCATCCGCATTATTATTTTCATTTCGGGCATGCTAAGCGAGATTACTTTAAGAAATTCGACGCAATGTGACAAATTTCTAAACATTCTAAGCTATCTACATCCTATCATTAAACAATGTTATTGGGCAATATATTTTAGACTGAAAGGGTGTGCAAAATGAAAGCTAGCATTGCTTTTGACTTTTCCTGGGATGAAGGCCTATTCGAAAGAATTTCGAAAGATGGACCTTGGTCGAATTGGGAACTATATAAGCTCGCAGTAGAAGCGGAAAAACTGTCGATTATTCCAGAATTCGAAGGCTTGCAGGCGCCTGTCAGGCTTCCGCAGCTTACCCCTCTTCCGCACCAGCTTGAGGTTGCTAGGCGAGTGGTCGAAAACATGAATGGCAAAGCTATCTTAGCTGATGAGGTAGGACTTGGGAAAACGATTGAGGCTGGTCTCATTCTTAAAGAATACATGATACGCGGACTTGTGAAGAAAGCACTGATTCTTGTCCCTGCTTCACTTGTTTCTCAGTGGACATCTGAACTGAACAGCAAGTTTTATATACCAGCAGTTGCCCAGAGAAAAAGCTATGTATGGGACCAATGCGATATAGTCGTGTCTTCGATTGACACAGCAAAACGAAACCCGCATCGTGACCTCATTCATAAGCAGGATTACGACATGATTATCATCGATGAAGCTCACAAGCTAAAAAACAGCAAAACAAAAAACTATGAATTCGTTCAAAGCTTAAAAAAGAAATTCTGCCTTTTACTAACCGCAACACCAATACAAAATAAAATTGAAGAAATATTTAACCTTGTATCTCTCTTGAAACCTGGCCACCTAGGAAACGAAGAAGCTTTCTTTGACAGGTACAAAAAAGCATCGCGATCCGTGCATGATGATGAACATTTGCGGGAGCTTGTCAATAAGGTCATGATTCGGAACCGCAGGGGAGATACGGGGATAGAGTGGACAAAACGGATTGTCAAAACCATTCCAATCGAATTCTCGAAAGAAGAAAAATCGTTATATGAAGCTATCTCCACTCTTAGAAGTGGAACAGGAAGGCTTGAATCCAATCAATTTTCGCTTATTACATTGCAGCGTGAAGCCTGCAGCAGTAGAGAGGCGGTCTATTTCACCTTAAAGAATATGCTCGGTCGCAAGGATCAAAACTCCCAATTATACGAGGAACAGATCCATAAGCTGATCAAGATAATTGAAGAGATCAAAGTGAATTCCAAAGCCGAAAAAGCATTAGAGCTAATAGAGCGAATTGGGGATAAGGTGATCATTTTCACGGAGTATAGAGCTACACAGCTTTATCTGCAGTGGTTTCTTAGGCAGCATGGAATCACATCTGTGCCTTTCAGGGGGGGCTTTAAGCGAGGAAAAAAAGACTGGATGAGAGAACTATTTGAAAAGAAAGCTCAAGTGCTCATCGCGACGGAAGCTGGAGGTGAGGGTATTAACCTTCAGTTCTGCAGTAATATCATTAACTTCGATCTCCCATGGAATCCAATGCGGCTTGAGCAGAGGATTGGCCGAATCCATCGTCTTGGACAAAAAAAGGACGTCATGATTTATAATTTCGCTATAAAAGACACAGTCGAAGAACATGTACTAAAGCTTCTCTATGAAAAAATTGAACTGTTCGAAAAAGTCATCGGTGACTTGGATGATATCCTGACAAGACTGAGACTCGGGAGTATCGAGGAACATTTAGCCGATATTTTCGGACAATCGCTTTCAGAAGGAGAAATGAAAATAAAGCTAGAGAACTTGTCCGCATTGTCCAGAATTACCGCGGATCAATAAGGAGGAAAAATGGTATGCAGCAACACGAAATCCAGGATTTCCTTTTGCGGTATTTTTCTGCAAACAGCTGCGAACTTGAAGAAAATCTTTCCGGAAAAATTACTGTACAGCTTACGGAAGAAATTGATCGAGAGTTGATGAACCGCCCTTTTTATTGGCACTATCTTGAAAAAACAGGCGGAGTGGCGCAACCGATGAAACTGACTCTCATAACAGATAGAGATGCTTTCCCTGAGGAAAAGGGGGAATTCATTCATTATGGTTCTCCCCGTCTCCATCAATTATTTTCATCAACAAAAAAACTGGCAGGCTATATTCGGCTTTATCAGCAAAACGGAGCATTGCCTGATAGGCAAACTCCTCTATTTCCCTGGCTTTGTATAAACTTTAAAATCAGCTATAAATGCGACAGAAAGAGAGACGTTTATCAATCCATCGGGTTGCAGTTAATTAACGGAAGAATGGTGCAGGGTTTTCACGAAAAGATGCTGTCTTTATCTCTTACACCCAAAATCCCCGATTATTCTTTTACGCTGTCACCATTAATCCTTCCTAAAAGCGGGATGATGAGAATTCAAAAGCAACTTACCGAGTCTATTGAAAAAGAGGATCACTCGTGGGCAGAGGCTGCGCGAAAGCGCTGGCAGAAAGACCTCGATTTGCTGCTTCATTTTTATGAAGGAAGGGAAGGAACTGAAACAGGCATAGAAAACGAAAAAGAGGCGCTGAAGGAGCAGTATGAACCAAAAGTTCTTATTTCCGTCATTAATGGAGGGCTGTTCTACCTCACTGAGAATGCAGTGAAATAAAAATAAGCCGGGCTAAATCCCAGCCCGGTTATCTACCTTTTTTCCTGAACCTCTCTATGATCAAAATAGGTGCAGGTCCAAACCACCGATAAAGGAAAGGAAGCTTTGCATCTTTGTGCTTCTTCTTGCTTTCCTTCCTCCTGTCCTTTGGTTGGTCCAAATATTTAACAGCAGTTTCTGTCAAGTATTTAATATATTCATTTGTTTTCAATCCCGTCACCTCAACAACCATTATGCCCTGGCAAACAGTTCTGTAAACGGCTCTGTATCACGCTTGCAATTTCATCCGGTTTGCATTCAGTTGTATCCACCATAAAATTCGCTGTATTTAGATAGAGTGACAGCCTTTCCATATATAAACCCGCAATTTTATTTTCCTCATTCCCTTTAAGTAGGGGTCGTGTATCATCTTCTTTTAATCTTTTCTTTATTTCCTCAAGCTCTGTGTGGAGATATACGATGATACCACGTTCTTTCATGCATAACCGGTTCTTTTCCGACAGGACTATTCCACCGCCAGTTGCAATGATGGCATGATCTTTTGGAAGCAACATTAAAGCAGACGTTTCCATTTCCCTGAAAACAGCTTCGCCATCCTCCATAAATATCGTATTGATGCTTTTGCCAGAACTCTTTACTACTTCTTCGTCTGTGTCAAAATAACGGACGCCGAGGCGCTTTGCGAGCAAGCGTGCCACCGTCGTCTTCCCTGCCCCCATGAATCCCGTCATGTAGATTGCCTTCATGATCATTCTCCTGTCAATTCTTTTCATACCATTTTATCATTACTTTTTTCGATTTGTCATAATGAGCAATAGCATACAGTACCTCCCCTGTATTCATTCTAAGGGTAAAAGAAAGGGAATCAACAGTAGAAGAAATCGGTTCTACCTTATATTCAGCCTTTCCCTCACGAAAGGCCATTTCCCCTTTCCCTTTAAGGCTTCCCTCTGCAGCCAGCTCTTCCACCGTCTTCAGCATGGACAAAAAATAATATTCTTGTAAGTATATCTTCTCTGATTCGATAATCATCATCTTCTCTTGGCGGAAAAGACCAACATGTAAAAGAAGGAACATACAGAAAAAAAGTAGCAAACAAAAGGTGATAGGATAAATGAAGCCATCTTCTTTTTTCATACCCCCGCACCTGCTGAAAGAAATGGCATTAGCCTCGATCCGTATTCCTTTTGCCAAATATCTCTTAGGGCAACCACGACGCTATGACCATCACTTGTAAATCTAACTTCACGAACATTCTGCAGCATGATTTCATGACCCTCATTGTTAACCCGCCTCCTGATGTTACTCCCATACTTCTCATATAGAATTGTATCGCTTCCTTTCTGGATGAGTAGCTTCTCCTTTTGCGCGATGATCAGGAAGCCTGTCCTGAATTCTCTTTTTAACTGGCTATTGAACACCTCCCATTCTAGTGTTTGGATTTTCCTGTCCGCAACGCCCTCCTGTAGGACGATACCGATTGCAGAAGGCAGCAGAGAAACAATAATCAAGAAACATGTCAGCGCGAGAAGTGTTTCCGCGAGCGTGAAACCATGTTCATTCGACAGGCCTGCAAATTTCCCTTTTGTTTTTTCCTTGGCCGACATACTGTGCACATACCTCCTTTGATATTCCTGGTCCGGGTTTTACGCTGAGTTTATATTCGACTCCATTTAATGAAACACGATAATTGTCCCTTTCTGTTCCCTTTGATTTCATCCAGAGCATCTCCTCGTAAACAAGCCGTACTGCTTCATGCTCCTCGGCAATTCGTTCGTTTTCCCCCAATATAAACATGGCTAGAGGAAGAAGAAATGAGGCAGCAATGAGCCATGTTAATAAGGCTAACAAGAGCTCTGCAAGGAAAAACCCCTCATTTTTCCACAACATATACTCGTCCGCTCCCTATTGTGAATGTCATCCGCAAAGCTTTATTTCCAATAAATACATACATCGAACCGAAGCGATTGACATTGCCATCCGGCATATATTGAAAGTAGCTTGGCATTGTAACAGGCGATATTGTTACATTACTGGAATATTCCCGGTGATAGAAAGATCCGCTCTCTCCTGTCCTGCGAATATAGTAAGTGTGGGAAGAAGGCATAATATTGACCGATACGATTTGCTGGTGAGATATAGCGGCCTGTTGAGCAAGAAGTAAATCGCTTCTGAAGTCAGACATAAAGAGGGTTTTTTCCATTAGATAAAACGAAGGTTTCATAATGAGGAATCCAGCTGAAAAAATAATCATTGCGATGGATAGGACGAGCAGCATCTCGATTAGTGTAAATCCACCTTGGCTTTCATGCTTCACGGCGAAACTTCACTTACTTCACTCACTTCTCCTGTCGACGAAATAGTAATCTTGCCGCCGCCAGGACAACCTGCTGAGCCATCTCGTAAATAGCCTTCTGTCTTAAGCTCCTCCACCGAAACAGGAAGTCTTTTTTTATCTATCTCAAAAGCTTGAACTTGAGCCTCTACCATTTTGATATAGGCCTGGCATCCTTTTTTATTGATGTTGGAGTTGTGCTTTGTAATATTCGGCACTGTAATAATAAGTAAAACCGAGATGACAAGCAGGACAATCATCATTTCAATAAGGGTAAAACCTTCCTCATTTTTCAATTCAATCACTCTCCTACAATTTTAAATTCCTTCTATAAGTTTGAACATTGGCAATAAGATCGCAAGATACAGCGAAATAATTAACAGCCCGATAAAGCTATAAAGGACAGGCTGAATGACCCTCATTCCTTTTTCGGTACGCTCTTCGATTATAGCGAGGCAATGTCTGCTGTAAAAAAACAGTTCTTGGCCAAGCCTCCCATTTTCCTGTCCAAGCTTGACAACCCTGCATAACTCTTCTTCCAAAAAAGGAAACTCTGAAAGAGAGGTGCTAAATTCCTTTCCATCCGTGAGCATCTGCTCAATCGCTATGCCGACTTCTGCAGAAAAAGACTCCGTTTTATCCTTCCGGAAAATTTCCATTACTTCATATACGGACAATCCACCGGAAAATAAGTAACTTAGCTGAGTGGAAAAGGATTGGGTATATAAAAGCTTCAATATCTTGCCTGCTACAGGGATGCGAACAAGCTTTTTTCTTTGCTGTATCGAGGGGAGTTTCACGAAGTACAACCGAAAATAGAGCACGAATGCGATTAGACAGACGACTAATCCGTAGAATATGACAGGGAGAAGGTCTCCAAGGAAATATATGATTCTCGTGAATTTCGCCTGTTCAACATCCATGCTATCGTAAAGCGAAGTAAACTTTGGGAGCAGCGTTTTGTCGACAAAGAAAAAGAGGACAAAAGTCAGCGCAGCAAGAAAAAGGGGGTACGCTGCAAGCCTTTGTAGCCGGCGAAAATCTTCCAGCCGCTTCATGACCATCTGACTTCCATCTTTTAACGCTTCTGCAAGATCTCCATGCTGTTCTGCAAAATAAACATAACTAACAAGTACTCGCTTAAAACCAAGTTCACTGAGCGCCTGATGGAATGAGTATCCTTCATTCAAATCAGCAATCACTTTAGCTAACTGTTCCTTCCTCGCTTTTTCTATATAGGAAGCAATGGAGTGTATTGCTTCAGCTAGGGAGTAGCCCCTCGTTAGAAGTTCACCAATGCGTTTCAGGAAGTATGCCTGTTCTGCTGCTTTCCATTCATTCCTCCATTTCATCCAGAACCCACCTTTGATACTCTTGTTTTTTAATGAACCCAAGGGCGATTCCCTTTGCAATGTGATGGCCCAATGACATAAAGTTCGATGTGTTCGGAACTTCAAGACCCTTTGACTCAAGAATAGCTTGTTTCAATTGATCCCCTGCTAAAAATTCAAAGACACTTCCCCTTTTCGGTCTACCCATCCCATAGCATTGGGGAGAACATACATCCCCACAATAAGGACAGGATAATTCAACTAGCCGCTGTGCTGTGGAAGCTATCATCGTCTGTTCGATCTCCTGATGCGTAATGCCGAACTCCAGAAGCCTGTAAATCGCTCCTTTCGCATTCCGAGTATGCATGGTCGTCAGAACAAGGTGGCCGGTTAAAGCTGCTCTGACTGCGATATGGGCTGTTTCAGCATCACGGATTTCCCCAATTAAGATAATATCCGGGTCATGGCGAAGAATCGCTTTTAAACCTGATGCGTAAGTAATACCAGCCTTTTCATTCACTCCAACTTGAAGGACTGTATCGCTCTCTTTCTCAACAGGATCTTCTATAGAAATGATATTTTTTCCTGCTATAAGGGAAGTTTCCGAGAGAAGAGAATAGAGGGTTGTCGATTTTCCGCTTCCGGTTGGACCAGTGAGAATAATCAAACCGTTCGCACATTTCAAAAGGGAGGCAAGCTTGCATGAGGTTCCGGGAAACAGTGATAGCTTATAGACTGGGATCTTTTCCTGACTATAGAGGAGACGAATTACCATGCTCTCACTCCCATTTGCAGGAAGAGTGGAAATCCTCAGTCCGATTTTTTTGCCATTGTGAAGGAAGGAATATGCACCGCTTTGCGGTCGTCTTCTGTCTCCAATATCCATGGAAGCAGTAAATTTGAAGTGTGCGAGGAGCCTCTCAAAGGCATGTTTTTTCAATGAAGGACCAGTAGTCAGGTTGTTGCCGACCCTGAATCTGACAAGGCCAGCATTTTGTTGGGGAATGATGTGGAGGTCTGATGCACCCTTTTGCAGTCCAATCATAAGGAGGGAATCTGCAAGGTTACGAATTGTACTCTCAATACGAATCACCGCCTTTCTTTTTCAACTTAAAAGGTTCGACTGCACGGTAGAATAACCTGCTAACTTTCGGTCTAACCTTTGACAAATTAGTGACAACTACAAATGTTGCATAAATGATGTTTACATTTTCAGTTTGCGATTTCTTTCAATGATAAGTTCATTAATTCGCCAATTAGTTGTGAACATTTTCTAAACATATAGTGTTTACAGTAGAAACCCGTATTCACGTACTAGGAGCTGTATTATAATAAAGGAAATTATAGTTTCCAGAGGTGAAATAAGTGGAACAGACATTAAAAATTACAAGTGTTTTATCCGATCCCACACGCTATTATATTTATCAATATATAACCAAACGCCATAAAGACGTAACGGTACAAGAAATAGCAGAGCACTTTGACATTCACCCAAACGTTGCAAGGCTGCATCTTTCTAAACTTGAAGATGTTAACATGCTCGTCTCCGAAACAAAAAAAACTGGAAAAGGCGGCCGTCCAAGCAGACTTTATCGTCTATCAGAAGACGTCATCCAGCTCAACTTCCCATTTAGGGATTATCAGCTTTTATCAAAAATTACAATGACGTCGATGATGTCGTTAGGTGAAGCAGGCAAAAAAGCATTGTACCTGACAGGAAAGCGTTTCGGCTCAGAGCTGATCGACCAAGAAATTGCCCTGCACCCACATGTTTCAGAAATTCTCACCTTTGAGCAAAAATTAAATATCATTAAGAGTGCTGCCACAATCGCAGGATTTTATCCAGAGTTTGAAATGAATGAGGACAAAACAAAAATTTACTTCCAAATTTTCAACTGTCCCTTTAAGGAAGTTGCCATTGACCACACCGAAACTGTTTGCGGCATGCATGCCGAGTTTCTTCGCGGGATGTTCGAATCCCTCTTTGGAGAAATTGAATTAGTTGAAAAACAAAATCTGGTTAAAGGCTGCGATTCATGCAGTTACCAGGCAATCATTGCACAATAGGTTTACAATTCCCTCCTTTGTATCTTATAATATTTAAGTGATGGTCTCATAAGGGTAAAAGGAGGGATGGCTTTGGACCGGATGTACAGGGTTTTAGGCTTCTGGACAGGAATTTTCGCGATTATGTTTTTCTTAGGGGATATGTATACGACTTCCCTGATATTCTTCGGCCAGACAGGATTCTTCTTGTTGCTTAGCTACTTGAAGTTATCCGAGCGTATGTATATTTATGTCTTTGGCGCATACTTAACGATTTTCTTTGCAGGTTTTACTTACTGGACAACCTTCATGATGGTGCCGGGTGCCGGAGGGCATTGATTATTAACTTCACAGCAAAAAAGCGATGGTTTACTCCATCGCTTTTTTGCTGCCCGGAAGACCATTGGATAGTCCAAGTCCCTTCTCCTGCACGATTACATGAAAATAAGGACTGATACCACCAGGCATGACAAGACTTCGTATCGCTCTATTGCGGCGGCTAGTTTCCGAGAAAGGGTTGGGGTCATAACACTCCGCCAGTTCATCCAAAATGCCGATTTCCAAAAAGAACCTATCCTGCGGGAGAATTTCAAGGAAGTGCATCCCGCATTCTTCCCCTTTGGAGATAAGCGCATCAAAATGAACATGACTTGTGATATCCATATCGCCAGGATGCCGCAGAACATTCCTCACCATCGAATGGTTCTCATACCCTCTTAAGCTTCCATCCATTCTCTCAGGCTCCATCCAATCAGCTTTCCGGTAGCCATAGTCCGCTGTTACGATGATGCTCGCAGCTAGTGCATGTGAAATAGACTCCGTCATTCTTAGCATAGCTAAAGGTATTTCCATCCTTTGACCTTCCGCTAGCTCATAACCTTCCTTCATTAGGAAGGATTTCACTTCATCATCACAGAGTGGGACAAGTACTTCCTCAAGAATCCGCTTTTCACCATTCACTCCTACCATCACTTCCATGAGAGATCCACCCTCATTTTTTACCACTCGTACAGGGAGAGCATCAAATAGCTCGTTCGAAAAAAACAGTCCGCTAAATTTTTGGATATCGCTCATTGAGTCAAAAAAAGAAACGTGATGATAGGCATCAAGAAGGCTTCTTTGAAGATTTTGATGATAGGGACTTGCTTCTACCAAAATATACGTTAGCGTATTTTCTGAATACTTTTTCCATCCGTCAAGAAAAGCTTTAGCAAATCTGCCGTTGCCCCCGCCTAGTTCGCATACTGCCGCAGGAATGCCTAGTTCGCTACATAAACCTGCATACCATTTCGCCATTATGTTTCCGTATATATCAGAGAAATTGCTTGTGGTGATATAGTCTCCATCACGGCCGATTTTCGCTTTCTCCGCCATATAATAACCATATTCAGGGTGATAAAGTGCTTGCTCCATATACTCTGCATAATTTATCAAGCCGCCATGGCGCTTTTTAATCATTTTTCTAATGAATGCTTCCATTGTGTCCCCTGTCATAATCAAAATCCGTTCAAATAAGGATTCCGGTCGACTTCTTCCAAGATAGTAGTTGTCGGTCCATGTCCCGGGAGGACTGCCGTTATTTCATCAAGCACAAGAAGTTTTTCATGGATGCTCTGCAACAGCATTTGGTGATTACCACCTGGCAGGTCCGACCTCCCTATGCTCTTGGAAAACAGTGTGTCACCAGATACGACAAAATCACTATCTGGAAAATAAAAGGATACACTTCCTGGCGAATGCCCTGGTGTTTCCTTGATCATAAATTTAAACTGGCCAATTTCCATTTCTTTTTCTTCAGCAATGATGTAGTCAGCAGGCTTGATTCTTACAAGACTCCCCATCATAAAAAACTGCGAGCCATTCAATGATGGATCAAAAAGCCATTTCGCTTCTTTCTCGTGCAAGTATACAGGAATGCCGTATTTTTCCCGCAATTCATCTACCGCACCAATATGGTCAAAATGCGCGTGGGTCAACAGGATGGCAATTGGCGTTAATTCCTTATCCTCTAGGAAGGTGAAAATTTTTCCTGCCTCTTCTCCAGGGTCAATCACAAGACATTCCTTATTTGGGGCAAAAATGATATAACAATTCGTCTGAAGAGGCCCTAACGGAAGCTGGCTCCATTTCATCATTTCTACTCAACTCCTCAAAAGTAGTACTCATAATATTATTCTACACTATTACAGCCAAGGTTTTAAGGAACGTTTTCCCATTCCTTAAATGATTACTTCTCGACAAATCCAGCAAACAACGCTAAAATAGTATGGAATGTACTTTTATGTCTACATAACAGGCTTTTTTAGCCTGCTTAACATCGGACAAAGGGGGCTATATCATGGGATTGGTCATTATTTTTGCCATTGTCACCATTCTATCAGCAGTTGGAACATTCTCCGCACTTAAAAACAAAAATGTTCTTGGAATCGTTTTTGGCGGAGGGTCATTGGCTATCTTCGGATGGTTCACCGTCATGACTATTGTGTATAGCGGATTTCCTACTGCACATTGATTGACAAGGTTAAAGGGCATTATAAAGCCCGGACAAAATGCTGTTTCCTCTTGGAAGCAGCATTTTTTATGGATTCGATTTTACCTCAATCAACGGTTCGGTATCCTTTTTCTTTATATTTAGCAACTTCTCAAGGTTATACCCTGTAAGGCAAAAGGAACCGGAAAGCGAACAGGACAGCGGCTCGTTTGATTCTAGCTCCAACATCTTTCTCTGTTCCTTTGTCTTCATGTTATATTCCATTAGATGAAAACCTTTATCATAATAATCGGCTTCTCCGCTTTCCTTTGGAGATAGATAACGGAATAATTCCTTCTCCTCATTATAATCATAGTAAGGGACAACCCACCCGGAAAAATTAGAAAGCTGAGGAACCTTAATATTAGCAATTCTTTTCTGCTTATTATCATATAATTGATATTCAGCAATTCCAGGCTCATTTAGGTAGGGTGTTACAGCCAAGAAAAAATTTTTCGCCGCGTCCGCATAGTAGACAGCAGGAAGCAGCTCTTCCTTTTCTTTAGAAGAGGGCACCAACTTCACAACGGGGGCTGACAAAGATGGACTGTCTTTGTCCCAATCAAGGAAAACAAGTTCTTCTTTGTTTATCCACCAGGAAAATGGCTGCGGCATGCTTACCGGTTGCAAGTCCTTTTTCTCAACATCGAGCAAATAGCTTTTATAATTCCACGATTCGTCAAAAGCGGTAAACATAATGTTATTTTCGTCATACTGGTTCCACTCATAGGCAAGTTCAGTAGATCCTATCTTCCCTTTATATTGAATATCTCCATCAAGGTCTATTACTGTCACAATACTCTCATATGTGGAAGGAGCGGAGTGGATAAGAATACGACTCCTGGACGGGCTAATAGTGATGCCAGCGATGGGCTCTTCACTGGCAGTTAACAGTTCCATTCTGCCAGTCCGTAAATTATAGCTGTACACATTATCACTTTCTCCCATACCGGTATAGAAAAGAATCGTCTCAGCATTGAGCCAGCCCACAGCTTTGTTGAACTCCCCTTCAAAATCCTTGATTGGCAAAACAGGTTCATATTCCATTTTCTTTTCTTGACCAGTTTTCGGCTTACCTTCTGTTTCTTGAGGTACCGCTTTTTCACATCCCGAAAAACTTGCTGCAAAAGCAAGCACTGCAGCAAATAAAAGTAATTTTTTACCTTGGGCAAATCTGTTTAACATCGCCGCTTTTGCACCGCCTTTCTCCACATCAATATCATTACGTCCTTCTCGATTAAATGTTTCAAAAAGGAAAGATTTTATCAAAACTTCTCCCTAGCATTGGAAAAAGCTTGCGCCTAACGCGCAAGCTTTAATTATTTTTTACCGGTAATCTCTTCATGAGATCCGTTAGGGTGTCCGTAGAATCTCAGCAAGTCTCCATAAATAATTTTATCGGAGTAGTCTAGCTCATTCTTTGCTTTCTCTATAAGCGGCTTGCATGCTTCTGAATCTGCAGCAGGTTCTCCTGTCGCTTTATCATAACATGTTTCCCTTGTATAGACATAGTCCTTCGTAATGAAACTGCCATCCCTAAGTATTGCAAAATCAGGACGGTCCTTTGCAAAAATGTCTGTGCCAAATTCCAAGTCGCTGGCAGTTTCTATTCCAAGAAGATGCAAGATGGTTGGCTTCAAGTCGATTTGCCCTGAAACAGTAGAAAGCTTACCGCCTTTTTGACCCGGGATATGGATGATAAGTGGCACCCGCTGCAACTGTGCAGAAACGAATGGGTTCACTTCTGTTCCTAAGTATTCAGACATTGCTTTATTATGATTCTCGGATATTCCGTAATGGTCTCCATACAGAATAATAACGGAATCTTTGTAAAGACCTTCTTCTTTCAGTTTCTCGATAAACATTTTCAATGCTTCATCCGTATACCGGACAGTAGTAAAATAATTGTTTACCGTTTTATCATCCGAAGTATACGGATCGATAAGTTTGTCTTCTTCCTCCAGTTCAAAAGGAAAATGATTCGTCAAAGTGATAAACTTTGCATAGAACGGCATCGGCATCTCTTTCAAATGCTGTACAGACTGTTCAAAAAAGTCTACATCCTTCATTCCCCAACCAACAGAGTTGCTTTCATCTACTTGATAATCTGGCAAAGAATAAAACCGCTTATAGCCAAGTGATTTATACATGATGTCTCTATTCCAAAAACTTTTGTTATTGGCATGAAGGGATGCGGTAAAGTACCCTTTTTCACTTAATATTTTCGGTGTGGCGTTATATTTGTTTCCTGAATGAGTAAAAAAGACAGCTCCCCTGCTGAGCGGATACAGTGAGTTTTCGACAATGAACTCGGAATCAGAGGTTTTTCCCTGCCCTGTCTGGTGGTAAAAGTTATCAAAGTAATAACTTTCTTCTATAAAATCATTGAGGAATGGCGTTATCTCCTGGCCGTTCACTGTATTGTTGATGACAAAATTTTGTGTCGACTCCATTGAAATGAGAATGATATTCTTGTTCTTCGCTATCCCGAACATTTCTCCATTAGGCTTTTTGTGGTTTGCGCGAACATAGTTATCAATTTCAGCAAGTTCACTCCCATCGGCCAGTGCTCGCTGGGCGGATGACTTGGATTGCAAGAATGCATCATAGAGATGATAACTGTACGTTCCAATATTTTTTACAAGCATTTCCCTGTCAAATGTTCTTGTCAATAGCTGCGGGCGCTCTGCTTCTGCCATGCCCAAATTAAAGAAAGCAACAGCAGCTGCAAACAAGAAATACGCACGGCGCCCAACCCTTGAATAGACAGGGTACTTCATAAATGAAGGGCTCAGTTTCAGCAAAAGCATGAGGATGATGAAATCAGCGAAGTAAAAGAGGTCCGTAAAATTGATAAGCTCATTCACACTGCTTCCCAGATCGCTCATATTGCTTGTTTGGAACAATACAGGTATTGTTAGGAAGTCATTGAAAAACCGGTAAAATACAACGTTCGCAAACAAGATAGCAGACACACCGAAACTCATCCACAGTATGTACCGCTTTTGATGCTTTTCCTTCATAAATAGGCTAAAGCCGAATACGATGAGTAAAAAGCTTAAAGGGTTGATGAAAAGTATCATTTCTTGCCTGACATTTTCGATTTTAATTTCAAAACTAGTTTTATAGACAATATACGTCTTGATCCAAAGCAAGATGACTGCGATAGTAACAAAAGACACTTTGGACAATTTCCACGACTTCATTTCAAACGTACCTCCCTGTTATAAATAACAGAAACGGAAATTTTAAGCAAATTACCTTCCTGAGAATCAAAAACAATCTTAATACTTTTTTTACAATAAAGCAATTATTTACAAAAATTCTTAAGAAATATCTGGTTTCCTTTCCAGTATAAACGCCCCTAAGATTATAGACGTTCTTAAAACAAAAAGGTTTCAGGCATGGCCAAATTTCTCCAATAAGGTGTTTGGAAAAAAAGCAACAGCAACATTCCATTAAAAAAAGGGCTACCCAAAATACCAATAGGCCTAGGGTACCCTTTTAAACCACAAAACAATCTTATAAATTCGATAATTGCTCACGAATCAGCATTCCCGCCCCGATTACACCAGCATCATTGCCGAGCATTGCTGGTGATAGCGCCGTCGAGCGTGCCACTCTCGGAAAGGCATATCGAGTAAAATGATCCCTTAACGGGGCAAACAGGATATCTCCTGCCCTCGAAACGCCTCCCCCGATGACTATCTTATCAGGATTAAGCGTATTTGCAATATTAGCAAGTGCAATCCCTAAATGAAAGGAAACTTTCTCCACTACTATAGCTGCTAAAGCGTCTTTGTTCCTTGCCGCGTCGAAAACATCCTTTGCTGTTACAAACCCTCTATCTTCAAATATTTCCGAAAGCTCACAAACCTGATCGTTTTTCAAGAGAAGTTCATGTGCAAGCCTAACCACTCCTGTTGCAGAAGCAATCGTTTCAAGACAACCGTTTTTTCCACAATTACACGGCGCCCCTCCATCCGGCAGCGAAATGATATGACCAATTTCTCCAGCAGCGCCGCCCTTTCCATGAACAATTTTCCCTCCAGTAATGACACCGCCGCCTACGCCTGTCCCAAGCGTCACACAGACTAGGTCAAGAGCACCTTTCCCAGCTCCTCTCCACATCTCGCCAAGTGCTGCACAGTTTGCGTCGTTATCAACTAATACTGGAAGCGACAGCGTCTCCATTAATATCGATCCAAGGGGAAAAGCACTTTTCCAGCCGAGATTGACCGCCTCCGATATAACACCTGTCTCCGGATCAGCAGGACCTGGAGCTCCAACCCCTATCCCCACAATCCTGTTCTTTTCCAGTCCTGTCTCTTCCAATTTGTTATGGATAGATTGAGCAATCTGTACAGGAATGTCCCTGCCTTCGTGCTCTTTATCGGTCAAAACTTCCCATTGGAGTAGGATCCGCCCTTCCCAATCTAGTACGGCCAGCTTGATGCTCGTACCACCGAGATCAACACCAACTAGTAATTTATCCTCCATCCTCTTTTCACCCTATCCCAGTTACTCTCTTTTTTCTCTCTCAAGCCTAATTGTATGCCTAAGCAGCAATAATGCAGTCTGGAATTCCCTCGTCTCGATGAGCTGCGACTGGTGGAGCTCCTTAAGTTCGTCTTCCATTAATTCGAGGTCGGCAACCCTATCACCAACATAGATGATTGTTCCGAACCTTTTCAGGAATTGCTGTACATCGTAAATCGTTTTCATGTAATCTCCCTCAGCTCTGACTCCTTAATTCATTGCTTCTCGGATTAAGTATAATCGATAGCCTTCCCGCTCTCAAGTACAGAATAGCTCTAGTCAACGGTCGGGATCCTGAGGCCTTAGTACCGGCGGACGTTTGTTCTTAAGAGGAATAGGCGCTCTAATGATAACGTCCCGGAATGAACGATAGTTGAATGGAAGGAACGGCCAGAGATACGGAATTCCGAAAGTTTTCATACATACTAGCAATAGAAAAAATCCCGTGATACCAACAACATAACCAAAAAGCCCGAACAAAGCAGTCACTGAGAGCAACGCGATTCTTGTGAGTCTATTTGCCAATCCAAGCTCATAGCTAGGGGTTGCAAATGTGCCAATTGCTGCTACAGCAAGATACAGGATTACCTCATTCGTTAATAACCCTACTTCAACTGAGACCTGGCCAATCATCAGCGCAGCTATAAGGCCCAATGCTGTCGCTAGCGAGGTAGGCGTATGGATAGCCGCCATTCGAAGAACATCAATTCCTAATTCTATAATTAGAAATTGCAGGAACAGCGGAATATGCCCTGGATCATTCGGACCGATGTAAGAAAGGGTTTTTGGCAGCATCTCAGGGTGTGCCGCAAATAAATACCAAAGAGGGAGTACAAAAATTGATGCCCATACCGCAAGAAACCTTACCATCCGCAAGTAGGCTCCAACTAGCGGCTTATTGCGATACTCTTCTGCATGTTGTAGATGATGCCAGAAAGTAGCAGGTGTGATGATCACGCTTGGTGAACCATCAACAAAAATGCATATATGACCTTCATAAAGGTGAACAGCAGCAGTATCAGGCCGCTCTGTATAACGAACTACAGGGAAAGGATTCCAGTGTCTTCCGGAAATAAATTCTTCAATCGTTTTTTCCGCCATCGGAAGGCCGTCCGTATCAATTTTTCTCAAGGATTTCTTCGTCTGTTCTACCATATCCGGATCAGCAATATCCTCTATGTAGCAGACCACGATATCTGTTTTTGATCTTCTTCCAACTTGAAGATACTCCATACGCAGCGTCCTGTCCCTTATACGCCGCCGCGTAAGCGCAGTATTAAACACGATTGTCTCTACAAAACCATCGCGCGCTCCCCTGACCACCCTTTCCGTATCAGGCTCTTCGGGTCCTCTGACAGGGTATGTGCGTGCATCGATGAGGATGATTTCCTTTATTCCATCCACCACGAGCGCAGTTGGTCCTGCCAGTACGGTATCGGCTACCTTATCTAAATCATCAGATGTCTCAACTTCCACATATGGCAAATACGTTTTTAGCAGTTTCTTTAACACATCTGGCTGAAGCTTGTCCTTTTCCAACTTTGCTAAAAGCTTCATTAAATGCAGAAGAATGTCATCTTTAGCAAAACCATCAACAAGGAACATTGCCATTTCTCTTCCTGCATATTCAGCATCCACTTGTACAATATCAAAGCTTTTTCCTACTCCTAGAGCTTCCCTAAGAAAATCGACATTTTTCTTCAGGTTTTCCTCAACAGGATTTTTAATAGAAGAATCCATGATCCACCTCAATTTAACCGTCTTCAACTCCATTTCTTCTTCCATCATAGACATTCCCGCGGCTTATCATACATCTTGGTATGTACCCGAGATGGCTTGCATATATTTTCATTAAGAATCAGAAGACTCACGAGAGAAGGAATGATAAATGCAAGTTTCCTATTTTCGGTTGCTATGCTGGATTTTTACTGCCTGCGTTGCCGCTGTCACCGTTATTGCATTTAACAAGCAGGATGCAAAGGAAACGTTCACCTTTTTCCCACCCGACCCAGCCGCAACCTATACTTCTGCAGACACCAGCCTTTCTTTAGCGAAAATCTCTGCCAGTGAAAGCTATGCTGTGGAATGGAAGGCTTTCTCAACACTCAATCAAAAGGCCTACCTGAGGCAGGATATAAGCCTTCTTTTCAAAAATGGAAGGTTGACAGACGGAATGGGAAAATGGAAGACCAATGCAGAAACGCTCTACCAGTTAAAAAACCTGAAAGAAAATGAAAATGCATTGTACGAAGCGATAACCTTTCATTATTCAGAAATCCATCGGAACGACGATACTATTTCGAGCGCGCAAAAGCTTACTAATGATACGCTATATGTGCTAATAAGCCCTTCTACAAACGCAATTGGGTTTCAAACCCCTTCCTCTGCTGAAGAAAAAGAATGGCAAAGCATCTTGAATCGCGCTGTTGGTCTTGTCTCTTCCTCTACAGTACGAAAAGCAGCAGCATCTTTGAACATAGAGCCTCAAAATTACGAGAGCATTGCATTAACCGGTTTACCTGCCTACCGCGACCAGACTTTTCCAGGGCTTAATAAAAGGCAGACAAGGGATGCAATCGGGAGACTTTGGGAAGGAATCTACAAAAACTATTATCTAGGAATAAAAAAACAGAACGGCACGATCGTGAGTCCTGTAGGCAGTACCGTTCCTATTATCCTGTTATCGAAAACAGGAAACGTTCTTTATTTAGTTTTTGAAACTAAGGATGGGGAATTGATTTATCTTAAACAGCTTACCGGCTGAAAGAATCTATATACTCTACTAGTTTTTGGTACTCTGCTTTTCGGGGCTGAAGCTTAACCGCTATCTCTGCATATTCCATTGCTCTCGGTATGTTCTGTTCTTCTAAGTAGAGATTTCCAAGAAGGTAGAAAGCTTCGTGAAATTCTGGGTCGAGTTCCAGTACCTTTTGTAAATGCGATTTGGCCTCTTCATGCTTGTTTAATTCTTTTTCCGTAATGGAGAGAAGAAATAATGTTTCAGGTGAGGCTCCTTGTATTTTTATGTAATTTTTCATAACTTTCTCACCGTCGGCGTACTTTCCCTGTTTGATTTTATCTTGGACGTACCATAGCAAGCTTTTCTTATCTACCAGCTCCATACTCTTAACGTTGCCATATGAAAGAAACCCTATCACTGCACTAATAGTCGCAATCAAGAACACAAGCTGCTTATTCCGTTTCAGAATACCAGGAAAACCAACAATAGCTGCTGCAGCAAAACCGCCCAATAGACCGCCGATATGGCCAGCATTATCCACTCCTTGTACGGTAAACCCAAAAGCAAGGTTCACAACAAGAACCGAGAGGAGACTCGGACCTATTGATCTAAAGAACAACTCTCTATTCTTCAAGCCGAAATATAATAATGCACCGAAACAGCCCATAATCGCACCGCTTGCTCCAGCGGAGAGTACGGGACTATAAAGGAAGCTTCCTAGAACTCCAGCAAACCCAGCGAAAAGAAAGATGAAAAAATAGCGAATACGACCAAAAATTTGTTCAACGACTGGCCCAATATAGAAAAGAGCTATACAGTTCATCAACAGGTGGAGTACTCCGATATGGATAAACACCGGGGTGAGGAACCTCCACCACTCCCCCAATAGAATATGAATGTTTGACTTCGCCCCAAAGGAAATCAACGTTTCTGGATTGGTGCTTCCTCCAGAACCTGTCATCAAAAGAAAGACAAGAATGGAAATTCCGATAAACAGGTAGGTAAACCTAGGCTTTTTCACAGGCTCTGCAGCCTCTTCCCTAACTTTTGCCTGCGCTTCGTTCAACGTCGATTCGATCAAGCTACTTTGAGCAGTTTTCCGAAAACGATAATCTTCTCTTCCCGCCATTTTCCCCCTACCTTCCTTGCAGGTGTCCTCATACTTAATATCCATTATTATAAACTAAGCACCGGGAAGGGGAAATTTTCTCACTGTAATAATCCCAAAAAAACGGGCTGCCTATTTCATGGCAGCCCGTTCTTCATCTCCACTCTTCAGGACCACGAAACAGTGGACTCATCATTTTCTTTCTAGCCCATGGTACCCCCATAAGATAGCTAACAGCCACTCGCCTTATTCCAGGGTTTCCAAGAAGGCTGTTCAAAACTCGGAATCGGTTGCTGTATAATCCGTATCCTGCAAAGAAAAGGAGCAGTAATGTAAAAGACTTTTTCTTCATTTTCATCCCTCCCTCCATATTCTTCAATGAAGAGGGGTTTTTTATCCATACCTCACTCACTCTCAAGACGAATGCAATGCTATTCTTTAAAAAAAGGATCCTTAATTTTTTTCAAGACATCGACGGAGTGTTCAAACTGCTGCTTTTCTTTTTCATTTAGCGTCAATTCCATTACTTCTCTGATTCCGTTTCGATTTACTATTGCAGGAACCCCGATGTAAATATCGTTATGGCCGTATTCTCCATCCAAGTAAGCAGAAACGGTCAAAATGGAGTTTTCATTATGGAGGATTGCTTTCGTCAGCCTTACAAGACCCATCGCTATTCCATAATAAGTTGCTCCTTTTCGCTGTATGATGTGATATGCCGCATCTCGTACATTTGTAAAAATCTCTTCCAGTTCTTCTTCCTTATAACCGTCCTTTTCTTCCATGATTTCCGAGATGAGCTTACCACCAATATCCGCGTGACTCCACACAGGAAGCTCCGTGTCACCATGTTCTCCAATGATATAAGCATGGACATTCCGCGTATCCACTTCAAAATAATTTCCCAGAAGGAATCTAAGTCTTGCTGTGTCCAAAATGGTTCCTGAACCAATGACTCTCTCCTTTGGAAGCCCTGAGAACTTCCAGACCGCGTATGTAAGAATGTCAACAGGATTGGTCGCAACGAGAAATATACCATCAAAACCGCTGGTCATTACTTCGCCAACGATACCTCTGAAAATACGGGTATTCTTTTCAACAAGGTCCAACCTCGTTTCTCCCGGCTTCTGGTTAGCACCTGCACAAAGGACGACAAGGTCGGCATCCTTGCAATCAGCATAGCTTCCGAACCATATTTTCGTTGGAGAAGGAGCAAATGGCATACCGTGGTTCAAGTCCATTGCGTCGCCTTCTGATTTTTCCTTATTTAAATCAACGAGGACCAGTTCTTCTGTTACACGTTGGTTAAGAAGGGCAAATGCATAGCTTGATCCCACAAAGCCTGTTCCTACCAATACAACTCGATTTACTTTACCTTTCATTGACAACTCCTCCTATTAAAGCGGAATTTTTCATTCAAATAACTTTCATTATCATGATACCCAAAACAACGGCAATAAAGCCGGAGAGAAAATTAACTCCATCATTATCAAGCCAAGGCTTCCCTTTTGAAAGCTTTGTTCGCCTGCCGCAGTGTACAGCTTTTTCCGTCCTAATACCGCAAATTTCACACTGATACAACGATTGCCAATAGGCTCCGATGATTGTATCTATCAGCGAGCCTGCAAAGCCAAATATAACAATAATAATTACAGCAAAGGCATTCAATTTAAAAATACAGGCAGCTAGGATGGCAATGCATACCGCACCTGCAAAGGATGCGACTGTCCCTATAAGGGAGACGGCACCGGATGTCCCAGACGGCACTCGTTGAAGTCCTCCGAGAGATACAGGATCACCCTTCCCCATCGGGCCAATTTCGGAGGCCCATGTATCAGACGTTGCGCTTGCTAGCGAAATGCAATATGCCACTATCCATATTTCGTTTCCTGATACTGCAGCACATGCTCCAAGCGCAGCCGCTAAGCCTCCATTCGCCAACACTTGTTTCCAATCTCTTGTCGAGCCTTTTTCAAGGATAGTCTTCGCAGTATTACTGCGGTCATTATTGTCTTTAACCTTCGAGAGGAGGCTTGAACTGATAAAGAAGAATCCCATAACCAATATTCCTCGGAAGCCTAATCCCCATGCAGACAACAGACCGACAACCATGCTCGCAGCCATACCGGAAATTGTCAAAAAGGAAAAGCAATAAGCAGCCAACGCTGCGGCTATGACAAAACTAAAAGCATAAAGCAAATCACTCTCCACGAAGAATCATTCCTCGTTCGGTAATGATTCTTCCAATTTTTAAGTCATGATGTTCAAGAGGCACCTCAGGGAGCACTTGAATGGCGAAAGAAAGGGAGACAGTTTCCCCCTCAAATTGATCTAAATACCTATCATAGTACCCTCCGCCAAAACCTAAGCGAAAACCTTCCGGTGTATAAGCGAGTCCAGGTACTATCATCAAATCGATTTCTGTTGAAGCGATTTCCATCGTTTCGGAAACAATCGGCTCCCAAAGGCCGAAATATACTTTTTCTAGCGCATCAAAAGTATCCAGCCTGCGAAAAACCATCGTTTTCGTTGATGGTATGCATTTAGGGACTGCAACTATCTTGCCGCTTTCCCAAGCTTCCTCGATTATTCTATATGTATCTACTTCTGGGAATCTAGAAACTGTAATTCCAACCGTCTCGGCTTCTCTCCATTGATTGCTGGCAAAAAGATTTTTCGCTATCATTGCTGACTTTGCCTCATACTCTTCTCGGTTCAAGCTTTTTAACATCGTTCCCATCTTTTTTCGCAACTGATTCTTTTCCAAGAGTATCCCCTCCTTCAGATTGTTTAAGCATAACAAAAAAACAGCCGGGAAAAATTCCCCGAGCTGTTTTATTTTGTTTCACGATGTTGTGTTGCACGTTTTTCTCTTGGGCAATATTTCTTAAGCTCAAGACGGTCTGGATTGTTACGTTTATTTTTTTTGGAGATATAGTTACGATCTCCGCATTCTGTGCAAGCCAAAGTAATGTTCACACGCATATGTTATCCCTCCAAACTAATCAAACTGAGTTCGTTCATACGACTTTTCTATAATATCACTTTTCAATTGGAAATGCTAGTCCGTTTTTTAAAAGCTTCGATTGATTTTAAGTAATGAATCCTTATCCTTTCCTCGGGTACACCAAGTATGAAAGATTACTGGGTGCTCCTCCTTAAAGTTGAAGTCAAATACCTGTAAACTAGCAACATCACCTTGCCCCAGCGGTTGATATAGGAGACTTTCTTGCTGTTTAGTTCCCCAAATATTACCTTTCTTGACTATTGACCAAGGCAGAACCGTGCTCTGCCGGATTCTTCCCGTACTATCATCGCTGTCAACAAGGTAAACAAATTGATTGTCTAAGTGAAAAATTACGTTTTCAGCAGGTGACAGGAATGCAAACCCTTTATTCCCAAGCAGCTTGTGCCTATGCATGATAATCAGCTTTCCGCTCATTCCCATATTACTCTCCCCAGAAATGATAATCTCATAGAAATTGACATCCGGCAGCATTTCGACCTTTTCGTATTGTATAGAAACTCCTGCCTCTCGAATATAGAAATTGTTCTCCAAAACCCAATGCAAATTTCCATTATGCCAAATACAAGGAATCATCGTAGGAAAACCTTTATCAGCTAGGACGTGCGGCTGATCGGCTATGCTAAGCATATTTAAAGTCATTGTCATTTTCATCACCTTTTATCCTTTTTTTATGAAGAACTCCATGGGAACTGACTGAAAAGTTTATATATTAATGTTAGCATCCGTCCTTTCCTTCCACAATAAACGCATTTTGTCGGAATCTGACCAACTATCGCACATTGGCGTATGAAGGTTTTTTTTTGCTCACTTCCGCCTATGTCCTCTAGTAGATTTTCTTTTTTTCGACAGGCTGAAAAGGTTCATAACACAATAAATAGGCTTAAAGACCTATAAACATTAGGTACAAAATACGAATCGAAACTTGTCGAATAAAATGTTAGAATAGATTGGTACGAAAAATCTGCTTGGAGGTATGAAAGTGACATATATAATGGTTGGCCTGCTCGTCCTTGCAGTTGTCCTATTTATCCTTTCCTTTTTCTTGAAAGAACCATACGGGGAAATTCGTGAAGAAATCGATCAACTGACGATACAGCAGGCTCAGGAATTGTTCCAGATGAAAAAGAAAATGAAAGTGCTTGAAGAGGAATTGCTTGTCGTCCCCGAAATCATGAACGCAAAACAGCAGAAAGGCAGCGGAACCAACGAGATAAACAGCATTATAAAGAATCAAGTCTGGTCACTCAGAAAGCAAGGAAAGAGCTTGGAGCAAATAGCGCTCCAATCATCCCTTACTACAGAGGAAGTGTCCCAAATACTGCGTGAATTCTCAGAACGGGGGCAAGCATAATGAATAAGCAAACAGCAAGAATGTTTGCCCTTGGCATCCTGTTCACACTTCTCATTGTCTGGCCAGCTCAGTACTTTACCCAGCCTGCCGAAGAGGAACGCACTAAACCGACAGTGGCAGACGCAAAGCAACTGTTGAAGAAAGAAGGCTATTCTGTACTCTCTCAATCACAATTGGCTGAACTCGAAAGCAAAACTGCAGAAAAGCAGCCCACACCTTCTAAAAAGCAACCTAAAGGCAAAGACGCAGACCAAAAAGAGAAAGCTGAAAAAGAACAAGCAGCACAACTTGAGAAAGAAAAAGCAGCAAAAGAAAATGAAGTAAAGAAATTCACATTGAATATTACAAAAGGAATGAGCCCTGGAGAAATCTCATCCCTGCTCAAAGAAAATAAAATAATCAAAGACTCAGGAGAATTTGAAAAGTATCTCATCGACAACGATTTCCATACAGATATTCAAATTGGGAGATACACATTGGATTCCAAAATGGACTTCAACAAAATATCCAAGGTTATCACAAAAAATGATTAAAAAGGAGACATCTGGAAAGGGTGAAGAAATCAACCTTTTCCAGATGCCTCCTTTTTCTCTTAATTATTCAAATCATATCTTTTTCCTTTTACAAGGTAAAAGATGCTTTCCGCAATATTCGTCGTATGGTCCGCTGCACGTTCTAGATAGCGGCAAATGAAAGATAGCTGGGTGATTTGCGAAAGATGGCCAGGGTTTGCTTGGTTCAATTCCAGCAAATCGCGGATTACCTGGCCATACAGTGCATCGACACGGTCATCCATTTCCGCTACCATTTTGGCTTTTGCCACATCTTCTTCATAGAAAGCTTCAAGAGTAAGACGTAGCATCTCCAGTGACTGCCTATGCATCTCTTTAATATGCTCAATTGGCTTGACAAGTGGTTCATTGCCAATCCTGATGGCGGACTTAGCGATATTCACACCAAAATCCGCGATTCTTTCGATATCTGTTGCGATTTTAATTGCTACAATAATTCTTCTCAAATCGACCGCAACGGGCTGCTGCTTGGCGATGAGAAGAATAGCACAGTCATTGATATCCTCTTCCAGCATGTCGACTTTAATATCATCGTCCATAATCTTTAACGCAAGTTCTACATCGCGATTTTCAAGCGCATCTAAAGATTTGGTCAACTGAATAGATGCCAGACTCCCGAGCTCCATTATTTTTGATTGAAGATCCTTTAAATCATCGTGAAATTTCTCCCTTACAACCATACCGATACCCCTCTCTGTCGTGAAACTAGTCTATTCGCACATCACCCGAAACGGCCGGTGATGTAATCCTCGGTACGCTTATCCGAAGGGGTGGAGAAAATTTTGTTCGTATTTGCGTACTCCACAACTTCCCCATTAAGGAAAAACGCCGTTTTGTCGGAAATACGCGCAGCTTGTTGCATATTATGCGTTACAATAATGATGCTGATATCCTTCTTCAGTTCCTGCACCAGTTCTTCTACCTTCAATGTGGAAATTGGATCAAGAGCAGAGGTAGGTTCATCCATCAGAATGACATCCGGCTCGATTGCAAGCGCTCTGGCAATGCAAAGACGCTGTTGCTGTCCGCCTGATAGTCCATAAGCATTCTCGTTCAGCCTGTCTTTGACTTCATCCCAGATTGCTGCTCCTCTTAGGCTCTTCTCCACGATTTCATTTAAAATTTTCTTGTCCCGGATTCCATGAATCTTTGGGCCGTATGCCACGTTTTCAAAAATGGACTTTGGAAATGGATTCGGCTTCTGGAAAACCATTCCAACATTTGTCCTCAATTCTTCCACCTTATAAGACTTATCAAGGATATTGCGTTCTCTATAAAGGATTTCGCCTGAAACCTTAACTACTGGAATCAGTTCCACCATCCTGTTCAAGGTTTTAATATACGTAGACTTGCCGCAGCCGGACGGCCCGATGATTGCTGTTACTTCGTTTTCATAAACATCGAGATTGATATTCTTCAATGCTTGATCCGCTCCGTACCAAAGGTTCAAATCCTTCGTTCCGTAAACAACCGTCTTTTCTGCCTGCCCCATTTTTTCTTGCACTTCCATCCTGTGTTTCGTCTCCGCCACAGTCAATACCGCCATCTCGAATTCCTCCCTATTTTCCTTCGTTTAATATCGTTTTTGGAATTTGTTTCGGATTAAAATCGCCACTGAATTCATCAAGAAGAGAACAAGCAGCAAGATAACAATCGTCGCTGCCGCAAGGTTCGCATACTCCGCCACCAATGCTGAGTCTGTTGTCCAATAATAAACCTGCACAGGCAGAATGGTGAACCTGTCAAACACACCATCAGGCAGTGGAATCAACAATGCTGGGATACCGAGAACAACGAGCGGAGCAGTTTCACCAATTGCTCTTGAGAGTGCTAGTATGACTCCTGTCAGAATGCCTGGAAGTGATGCAGGCAGGACAACGTTTTTGATTGTCTGCCATTTTGTCGCTCCCATTCCGAAAGACGCTTCGCGCAAAAATTGCGGAACCGCTCTAATTGCTTCTTGACTTGCCACGACAACGACCGGCAAGACGAGAAGCGCCATTGTCAGACCTCCGGCCAATACGACAGATCCGAGATCCAGGGCCCTTGCAAATACAGTTAATCCAAGTATTCCAAATACAACGGAAGGTACACCTGCAAGATTGGTTATATTCGTTTGAATAAACCTTTGAACTCGACCTTTTCTTGCATATTCCTCAAGGTATATTGCTGTGCCGACTCCCAACACTAGCGTAATCGGTGCAACGACAGCCATTAACCAAAGTGTTCCGAGAATAGCTCCCATGATGCCGGCATTTTCAGGGTCTGTGGATAGTTTATTGAACAAAAAATCCACATCAATCCAGCCCATGCTTTGAGCGAATACACGATAGATTAGGATAAGCAGTACAACTAAGCCAAATAATGTAGAAGCGAAAAACATACTTTTAGCAAATTTATTTGCAAAAAGCCTTGATCCCATTTTCTTCTGTACTACAGCAGCATCCACATATTTCATGTTAATATTCCTCCCTGAATTTACGGGAAATATACTGGGCTATAAGGTTCATGATTAGCGTGAAGACAAAAAGCGTCATCGCCACAGCGTAAAGACTGTAGTAAAGGGTTGTCCCTGCTGCTGCTTCTCCGCCGGTTACCTCAACGATATAGCCTGTCATTGTCTGAAGCGACTGAGTCACATCAAACGTGAAATTTTTCGAGCTTCCGCTTGCAATTGCAACAATCATTGTTTCACCGATTGCCCGGGAAATCCCAAGCACAAACGATGCAATGATACCCGAAATTGCTGCTGGAATCACGACTTTCCATGTCACTTCAAGCTTCGTAGAACCAAGAGCAAGTGCTCCCTCCCTCATCGAATTCGGCACAGCACTCATAGCATCTTCAGAGAGTGAAGCAACCATTGGGATAATCATGATACCCATTACGATACCAGGACTCAAGATATTCGTTGGTTCAAGACCAGGAATGAAAGACCTGAGGAGCGGAGTTACGAAAGTAAAGGCAAAGAAACCGTATACGATGGTCGGAATTCCGGCCAGGATTTCCAGCATTGGTTTCAGTGTTTTCCTTACTTTATCCGAAGCATACTCGCTTAGAAAAATAGCAGTCATGAGACCAATGGGAATTGCCACAGCCATAGCAATCGCTGATGACAAGATTGTCCCTGTTAATAGCGGCAGTACTCCAAATACCGCCTCTTCTCCAAGAGGCTTCAATTTTGTTCCCGTAAAGAAATCAAGGAAGGGCACACGATCAAAAAATGTGACTGTCTCCGTTAGAAGCGTTAGCAGAATACCAACGGTCGTAAAGACGGAAACTGCTGCAATTCCAAAAAGGATTCGAGGAACGAGCTTTTCAACTATTGTCCTTATACTTGCAGATTTCCTTTTTTCTTCAATCATACCCCTGACATTCAAACCGGCCCCTTTTTCTGGCATAACGGTTTTTTCCACTTGTAAAACCCCTTTCACATCATATCCAAGGTGCTATTATTCTGGTAAACACACGCAAGAAGATGAGAAGGAATCTCCTCTCATCTCTCGCAGCTTGTGCCGTATTAAAGCATTTGCGTTATTTAAGGCCTTCTAGTTCTTCTACTGTTGCTTTGATATCTTCGTCAGGAAGCGGTGCAAACCCGGTTTCTTTCGCTACTTCCTGCGAATTGTTCATTGTGTAGATAGCATAGTCAAGAACCTGCGCTTTTTCTTTGGCCATACCTTTGTTCAAATAAGTGAAGACAGGGCGTGTAAATGGTGCATAATCTCCATCTTCAGCAATCGTCTCAACTTTTGGTTCTACAGGACCTTTGCCAAAGTCTATCTTCACCGCTTTCACCTTATCTTTATTGCTTGCATAGTAGCCATATCCAAAGAAAGCAATGGCGTTTTTATCCTTTGAAACAAGGTCTACAAGCGTGGAATAATCTTGCTGAAGATTGATTCCTTCTACCATTTCTTTTTCTTCAAGAATGTTTTCAAACATGAACTCATATGTTCCGTGGTTTTCATTAGGGCCGTATGTCTTGATAGGCTCGTTCGGGAAGTCTGTACGAACATCAGACCAATTTTTCTTACCTTTTTCTGCAAGGAAGATATCAACGATTTCTTGCTGCGTAAGCTCCTCTGCCCAGTCATTGTCTTTATTGACAACGAATGTCAGACCATCAAGTGCTACTTTCATTTCAAGCGGATCAATTTTCAATTTTTCTGCTTCCGCTTTTTCTTCGTCTTTTATTTCACGCGATGCGTTGTTGAAGTCTGTGCCGTCTTCAACAAGAAACTTTTTAAAACCAGCAGATGTACCTGCGCGGCTTACTTCCACAGAGACACCTTCTTGCTCGTTTGTCATATAGTTTTCAGCCATTTTTGCCATAAATGGGTAGACAGTCCCTGATCCGTCAATGACGACACTGCCTTCTAGTTCAGCCTTATCGTTTCCGCCTTCCCCTTTAGCTTGCTTGTCATTGCCGCAAGCAGCTGTAAACACCATAATTGCTGCAAGCAACGCCAGCAGGCTAAACTTTTTAGAACGCTTCATTCCTCAATTCCCCCTAAAGTTGTGGTTGTTTGTCCTACAACTAAAGAATAACGCCCAAGTTTTAATAAGGTATAAACGCAATGTTAAGCTTTTGTAAATGGCTGATATTTTTGTTAATTAGAGAAAATACTGCATAGTTTACATAAAAAAAGAGCCGCCAGTAATTGGCAGCTCTAATCGAAGCTTATTTTGTTATTGCGAGATTTCCTCTCGAAGCTCATCGCCCTCTTTTTTCTCTTCTACTTGCTGATCCGGCTTGATGGGATTCATGTTTTCTTCCGCACGCTTTTTCTTAAGCTCAAAATAAGCATCGAGAACGCGCCGGCCAATATCGTTGTTTGCATGATGTCCCGTATTGCTTTCATACGCCCACGGCACCATGACAGACATTGCTACTTCCGGATTGTCATAAGGCGCATATCCGATCAAGCTAAGATTCATTGTTTGCGGCGGAGCGCTATAATTTTTGCGAAGTGGCCCATCATAAAATGCCTGTGCTGTACCTGTCTTCCCGGCAGGTCTGTATGGCGCATTGCCGAATGAACCGTAAGCTGTTCCTCCTGGCGATTGCATGACTTGCCTAAAACCTTCATGTACGGTGGCCATCCATTCTGGCGTTACGTCCACTTTGTTCAGTACATTAGGTTCGAAGGATTGCAGTACAGGGCCGACTTCATTGCTGTCAAGCTTCGGCTCGCGAATTTCTTTTACCATTCTCGGCTGAATACGGCTGCCGCCATTGGCAATTGTTGCAGCATATTGCGCCAATTGCATCGGCGTATATGTATCAAACTGCCCGATAGAATAGTCAAGGAGAAGACCACTTCTTTCTGGAACATTTTCATTTCCTTTAAAGCCAAACATTTCGTTCGGCAGATCAATTCCTGTCTTGACGCCAAGGCCAAACTGCGAAAATGAATTGCGGAAAACGTCAAATACATCATCGCTCAAAGAGAGCGTCTGCTGCGGAACATAATTTCCTTTGCCGACATTAATCGCTGTCCGGAACATATAAACGTTGGAGGAAACCTTCAAAGCACCAACAGGGTTTAAGCTACCTAACCCTGCTCGCCATGACTTCTTAGGTGGTGTACCCTTTATCAAGATTGGTGTGTCGTAAAAAACGGTTCCAGTTGAAATTGCACCAGTTTTAAGCCCTGTTAAAATCGTCGCACCCTTGACAGTAGAACCAACGTTATAGGAGGTAGTGATATTACCCAATGCGAAGTCCTGCATTTCAGTTCTACCGGTTTCCTGATTACGTTCCAAGCGTTTTCCGGCCATTGTCAGCACTTCTCCGGTATGCGGGTCCATCAAAACGACAAACGCCCTGTCAAGAAGGCCAGTGGCTCGATTTTGCTTTGCTCTCATTAATTCTTCTTCAATGATTTTTTCGACAGCAAGCTGAAGGTCCATATCGATGGACAGCACTAAATCCTTGCCGCGTGCACCTTCAGAAACGACAACTGTATCGAGAACATTTCCCGCCTTGTCTGTCTTATTCTTTACTTTTGCCTTTTGTCCGTGGAGTACATCCTCGTACTGCATTTCCAAATAGCTCTTGCCAACGCGATCGTTTCGGCTGTAATCCCTTGAACGATAATAGTCGAGACGTTCTTTCGGCAAACCTTCATCCGAATCTGTCACTTTCCCAAGGACGGTTTTCAGCGTCTTATCGAAAGCATAATGGCGTTCCCAGTCTGTTGTTGTATCAACGCCCGGAAGCTCGTCGAGATTTTCATTCACTGCAGCGAGTTCCTGCGGTGTAACATGCTTTTTGACGATTTGTGGTGTCAGTGCATAACCGCTGTTGAATTCCCGATAAATTGCGAGAATTTCAAGCTCCTCAGGAGAGAAATTTAATTCATCCTTTGTAATCCTGTCGAGCTGCAATTGATAGAGATCTTTATCGTCAAGCTTTTTAGCTTGAAACTGCTGCATTTCTTTTTTGGTGATTTTTTTCTCTGCTTCCTTTGAGTGGCGCAAAATCCAGTAATCCTTCTTGTCGCGCTCCCGGACCTTTTCTGTATCCATTTCTATCATGCTTGCCAGCTTTTCAGCAACTTTCAGCATGTCCTCTGCCTTTGTCGTCTGGCTCCGAGTATAGGTGATGGCATCATTCGGGATATTGTCGACAATGACTTTTTTGTTCCGATCATACATTTTACCACGCGGAACAGGATTGTTCACCGTAACGTCCTCAGTCCGCTCGATTTCCCTTTTAAAGTCTTCACCATATACAATTTGTACAATTCCAAGCCTTAACACAAGCATGGAAAAAAGAACGAAAACAATAAAGAAAAGCATATTCAGCCTGAAAGGCACCAGTGCTTTCTTTTTCTTTTTTGTATTCAAGGCTTCCCCTCACCCTTCTCTTGCTTTGCAAATAAAAGTTCACTAACTGCTATTTTAAAGGAAAAGAAGGCATATTTCCATCATGAATCCTCTTTGGTTTATTTTTCACTTCATAGCGAGATATGCAGGTTCAAGAAATTGGAACAAGACGAATTCTTCTGATAAACAAGTAAATAAGCATATGGCCGCTGCCTACGACTAAGAGGAGAATGGGAATACTCTTCTCTTGGTTGAAAAACTTTACGCTGATAAGGAAGAGTAAAATAGAAATAATTCTCCCACAATTAAGGAAAATTTCCCGTACGACAATATATTCAATTCGCATTTCTGCTGCATTCCTTCCTCTTCCGATTACATCATATGTAAGCGACATATATGGAACTAGAAGTAAGGGGTATCCGACGGCAATGACTGCTGCATAAATCAACAGGTTGGTGTAAGACGGTTCAAAAACGATCAAAAAAATAGCCAGATAAAGGATGATTCCCCCTATAAGTATGGCCTTTTTCCGATACTCTTTTTTTAACAATCGCGATGCAAGGTAGTAGGATACAAAGGCGATGCCTGAATTAATCAATCCGAACATGCCTAGCGCCATCTCACTTCCCTTTGCCAGGAAGACGAAGACAGAAATAATAAAGACAAATGTCCCTTCCCTTATCCCTTGGAAAAAGTGGGCGTTTGTTACCATCCTCCAATTGAAATCCTTTTTCCGTTCGCCTACCACTTCTAAAAACACATACCTTCCGTTAGCGGGGCGGCGTTTAAGGGAAAAGCTTAAGAATACTGCTGCGGAAAAAAGCAGCAGGGACAGCCCAAAAACAACCGTATAGCCTGTGAATTTCTCCAGCCTTGAAATAATGAATCCTGAAGCAAATGGTCCTACCATTCCTCCAAGAGAAGAAAGAATCCCAAGGAAGCCATTAAAAAAATCTCTAGTCTCTGGTTCGGTTATTTCAAATGTCAGCACATTGAATGCCAACCAATAAAAGCCATAGCCTATTCCTAAAAGCGCTCCAAGAAACAGAAGAAATTCTGAGGCCTTTGTTCCAAAAAAGAGGACGGCCATGTAAAACATCGCCAAAAAGATGACACCGATTCTAAGGACGATGACACGATCAATTTTCTTGGCCCACCTTCCAGCAAGAATAAAGGTCAAAGGCTGCAGAACCACAACAGCCAGATTGTATAGCCCAAGGTCGATGAACTCGCCAGACTGCTTCCATAAATAGATGTTCACGAAAGTATTCGATAAGGCTACGCTTAATGAATAAAGCCCGCCTATGAAGAGCAACAGTCCGAGATCCTTTGTAAATTCTATTTCTCCGAGCAGTTTTTGCATTTTCAGCATAATGGTCGACTCCCCTTTTCTCATGGGGTAGTTTCCTACAATCATGCCTTTGTTATGCACCAGAAAAAGGAGGCAGACCTCATTCGGCCTGCCCCCTGCTCGATCCTTTATTATTTCGCCGCAGCAAAACGCTTGTTCACTTCATCCCAGTTGATAACGCTCCAGAACGCGTTGATGTATTCAGGGCGTCTGTTTTGATATTTCAAGTAGTATGCATGCTCCCAAACATCCAAGCCCAACAATGGAGTCTTGCCTTCCATTAGAGGGGAATCCTGGTTTGGAGTGCTTGTTACTTCAAGTTCACCATTGTTAACAGCAAGCCATGCCCAACCTGATCCAAAGCGAGTAGTAGCGGCTTTTGCAAATTCTTCTTTAAATCCTTCAAAGCTTCCGAATTTCTTGTTGATTGCTTCACCAATTTCTCCTGTTGGCTCACCACCGCCATTTGGAGAAAGAATTGTCCAGAATAGAGTGTGGTTCGCATGGCCGCCACCGTTGTTTCGCACAGCAGTGCGGACAGCTTCTGGAACGCTGTCAAGGTTAGAAATAACTTCCTCGACTGATTTAGCGGAAAGCTCTTCGTTTCCTTGAAGCGCATTGTTCAGATTAGTCACATATGTGTTGTGATGTTTCGTATGGTGAATATTCATTGTTTCTTTGTCGATGTGAGGTTCCAATGCATCATAAGCGTAAGGTAATTGTGGAAGTTCAAAAGCCATTTTAAAATCCTCCTATGTAGTGTATTATTTCCTTTTGAACAAATTGCTTGTCAATTTATTCTGACATTAGAATTGTTCTAAAGGATATTTCTTATGATTAGATTACCAAAGAACGGCATTCGATTTCAAACAATACGATTCAAGCACAGCAATTTATCTGTCGGAAAGTTGTCATTTTTAAAGCCAACTCAATGGTGTCAATGATTTATATCGCACCCTCTCACTACGCATTCCCACTATTTACCATAACACTATTGACATAGTACATACAATTCTTTTAAATCAAAGTTGTAAAGCTCTATATAAGGAGAAGATCCCTGTGGAAAAAAGCATATCATTATACAGTTTAATGTTGCAGCACTTCATTGATAAAGAGTCCGTTCAGAAAATTAAAGGAGATACAATCCTCTTTCAGGAAGGGGATCCCGTTAGCTCTGTCTATATTGTGCTAAGCGGTGCTATTTCCATCGGGCGTGTTCATATGAAAGGCAAAGAATTCATCATGAAAATACTGAATGGAGAAGAAATGATGCTTGAATACGAGTTATTCAAGCATTCACCGCGATACTACTACTCCGCAAAGGCTATGTCTGACTGCGAAGTAATCATGGTTCGGAGAGAGCACTTTGAGGAATTTGTCCAAAGCGACAAAATGGCCATGAATGCATTGATGAGCTGGCTTTCTACACGCTATCTTAAGGCGCAGATGAAGTGCCAGGATTTAATAATGAATGGCAAGAAAGGCGGCCTTTACTCCATTCTGATCAGACTTTGCAACAGCTATGGTGTGATGACAAGCGAAGGAATTTTAATCGACTTGCCGTTGACCCATCAAGAATTGGCCAATCTTACGTTTGGAACAAGAGAAGTCGTTCAGCGGATGTTAAAGGAACTCCGGGAACTTGATGTTATTTCGTATGACCAAATGAAATTCACTGTGAAGAATATTGGGTACTTAAAAAAGGAAGTAGACTGCCAAAATTGTCCTTATGAAATTTGCGGACTTAATTAAAGAAGAAAGGCTGTTCCACAGGCGTGCCAGCTCCCTTTGGACAGCCTTTTCCTTTTTTATAATACAAGAATCAAGAAATATAATAACATCGCACCTTGGATAACTCCTTTAGTGAGTATACTTGTGATAAACCCAACTACAGATCCGATTCCGATTTTAGCTGCCTTCGCTATTCCTCTTCTATGTATAATAATTTCTGCAACAAACGCTCCAAGAAAAGGACCCGCGATAATACCAGCTACTGGGATGACAAAAGGACCAACGAGCAGTCCAATCGTGCTTCCCCAAATACCTGCCTTTGAACCGCCGAATTTCTTCACACCTAGCATATTTGCGGCATAGTCTGCTCCGAACAACAAAAGAACAAACAAGCCCTGTACAGTCCAAAACATCCAGTCGAACGGCTCAAAAGTAAAAAATACACCGTACAGCAGAAATCCTCCAAATAGAGCCAGCACGCCCGGTATTACCGGGATAAACAGCGCAGCAAATGCTGCAGTGAAAAGCAAAATAATGATTCCCCAATAAAGATACTCCATCCTTCTCTCCCTTTGCATAAATGACTTCGAGACTCTAATCAGAACCCCTTCACCAATTTATTCTAGCAGGGTCCCTGATGTTCTGCCATGTCAAAAGCCGATTAAAAACTTGTGTATCGCTTCCCAGAAGGATAAAATAAAGCCTGAATATAGTAAAGGACGTGAACCGGTTGAACATTTTCAAACAGTATTTCAGGAGTTTATACTCCCCTAAGGATATAGCGTTGTTCCGTTTTCAAGGAATAGGGAAATCAATTCTTTACGTCTTCTTCCTTACGCTGTTGTTTTCGCTTCCCAATATGATCTATTACAGCAAGGAAGTTGCAACAGTTGTTTCGAACACGAAACAAACCTTTAGAGGAGATGTTCCGTCATTTGTAATAGAAAATGGTACCCTAAGTTCAGAAAACAAAAAGCCCTATATCAAACAGAATGGCTCAACAGGCCTCATCATTGATGCTAGTGGTACAGTAGAGGTTTCTGAAGTACAGGAATTAGGAGCTACGATTGCTTTTCTAGAAAACGAGGTTGTCTTGCGCGCAGGGGGCAACGAGGAAGTCGTTCCGTATTCCATGCTTGTCACCCCTATCAGCAGTGATGATATTCAACATTTCATTAAATTTGCTAATGAATCGCTAGGAGTTTTTATTTTTATCCTGGTGATTACACTTTATCTCACATTCCTTGGAACTAAATTTCTTGAAGTCACATTCCTGGCCTTCTTTGGTCTATTCCTCAAAAACATTCTGGGGCGTAAATTACAATACAGGCACCTTTGGAGAATGGCTGCATGCAGCATTACCATGTCAACAACATTCTTTGCCCTAATGTCTTTATTAAAAACACCGGTGCCGTATACTACCTTAATTAACTGGTTCGTTTCTTCGACGATTCTTCTGCTTGCAATGAAAGAAATTCCGCTTCCTAAACGGGCTCAATGACCAAAAATAAGCGCACAGAAGCCTCTTTCAATCATGATATAGAAAAAGACTGCTGCCAAAATTTTTAAAAATCTGTTTGGCTAACAGTCTTTTTTCTCGTCTTCCGGCATACAATGGACAAACCTTGTACCATTATAGGAGGAAAAACATGAAGAGGATTGCTGCATTCGTGATACTTGCAATTGCTGCCTATTCCATTTATTTCGATTTAACGAAAGGGACCATCCCCGTTGCAGTAGATGTTGCTACTGCGAAGGAAAAAGAAGTTTCCTCCGAAGAAGAAGAATACTTCCTATATAAAGTGAAGCCAGGGGACACCGTCTTATCCGTCCTCGAGTTAAAAATGGAAGGATCGCTTCCAGTTCCTGTTAGTCGCGCTGTCAATGATTTTGAAAAACTAAATGGAAAAGCACCTGAAGAAATCAAATTATCGGAAACATATAAATTTCCTCTTTATGATGGACAAGCTGATTGAGTAGCTGAAAGAGGAACATTTCTTGTCAAGGTTCAGGATACACTGATAAAATAGTGTCAGGACATATAGTCCACTTTACGTTCAAAAAGGAGCGAATCACCATTGAGTGAAATCATACATCGTACTAAGACGAGACCTGTAAAGGTCGGTAACCTTACAATAGGCGGTAACAATGAAGTAATCATCCAGAGCATGACAACGACGAAAACGCATGATGTGGAAGCAACGGTAGCGGAAATAATGCGTTTGGAAGAAGCCGGATGCCAAATAGTTCGGGTGGCATGCCCTGATGAAAGAGCGGCAAACGCCATTGCGGAAATCAAAAGGCAAATTAAAATACCACTCGTTGTTGATATCCATTTTGATTATCGGCTCGCCTTAAAAGCAATTGAAGGCGGGGCGGACAAAATAAGGATAAACCCAGGGAATATCGGGAAACGAGAAAAGGTGGAAGCGGTAGTTAATGCAGCTAAAGAGCGAGGCATCCCAATCCGAATAGGTGTAAACGCCGGCTCTTTGGAACGTCGAATACTTGAGAAGTATGGATATCCTACAGCAGACGGAATGGTAGAAAGCGCCTTGCATCATATCAAAATTCTGGAAGACCTGGATTTTCACAATATCATTGTTTCGATGAAAGCATCCGATGTCAATTTAGCAATAGAGGCCTATGAGAAAGCCGCAAAAGCATTTGATTACCCACTTCATTTAGGAATCACAGAATCAGGAACGCTTTTTGCTGGAACGGTAAAGAGTGCTGCTGGCCTTGGAGCCATCCTCAGCAAAGGAATTGGCAATACATTGCGCGTCAGTCTTAGCGCAGACCCTGTTGAAGAGGTTAAAGTTGCACGTGAATTGCTGAAAAGCTTCGGGCTTGCAGCAAATGCGGCAACTCTCATTTCCTGTCCAACCTGCGGAAGAATTGAAATCGACCTTATCAGCATCGCCAATGAAGTCGAAGAGTACATCAGCAAGATTAAAGCTCCCATCAAAGTTGCTGTTCTTGGCTGTGCAGTCAATGGACCAGGAGAAGCTCGAGAAGCTGATATTGGGATTGCAGGAGCTCGCGGGGAAGGGCTATTGTTCCGTAAAGGCGAAATCGTTCGAAAAGTTCCTGAAGATCAGCTTGTTGCAGAGTTGAAAAAAGAAATAGACATTCTTGCTGCCGAAAAAATTGCTGCAATGGAATCTAATTAATTATTTCGTTCAAAAAAGTGCCTGCCGGACCGCTCCGACAGGCACTTTTTTCTCATAAAGAAAGCCCGGAAAGACCGGGCTTTTCATGCTCCTTCACACTATCGATAAAACGGGAGAATAAACAATCCAATGATAATCGAAACAGCACCAATACCAATTGCCCAGCCCCCCATTGACCTTGATCCCCTTCTCATTGCAACGTAACCAAGGACAATGCCTGCCGCACCTAGGAAAATTGGCAATACAAACAGTGAAAGGATAGACAGAGCAAGAGCGGAAAATCCCAAAATGGTACCGCTGTTTTCCATATCAGCAGTATTGGTTTCTTTTCTCTTGCCAGTGTTTTCGCGTCTTCTCAATCCTGTTACTGGTGCAGCGATTTCAGCCGCAGTTTCTTCCCGATAGCTCTCTTGCCTATCACGTATTCCATTGGTATTTGTTGTTGATAGCTGATCAAATTCTGCCGTGTCTGGAATACCGGGTTCTTTCGACCTCTTGCTTATATTGGAGCTACCAGCAATTGTAGTCCCTTCAGAACGAAATTCATCTGATGTCGTATTGCCCATACCATAACCTGTATCAGATGGCTGATAAGCTTTACCCGAATCCTCATTAGGTTTTTGATTGAGTGAAATGTTATCCTGCTCTGGTTCATGAATAAACTGGTTTCGGTTTTGGTCTGCCACTATTATCCCTCGCTTTCAATGGTGGAGCAGTTCTTATTGTCCGCAGCTGGTCAATGTTTTACTATGTCAATGTTTAACTGTCTAGGAAATTGCGGAAATGAATATGGATATCGCCCGTTTTTTGTTATAATGAGATATATTTTCTTCAAGGAGACTACCCAGCAATGAAAAAAAGAAGACTTGGCATTGATATTGATGGAACAGTAACTTGTCCCTCCTCGATCATTCCGTTCCTCAATAAGGACTTTGAACTGAACATAACGTTACAAGACATTAAGGAATATGATTTGCTGCCGCTTGTCAGCGTCAGCCGCGAAGAGTTCAACAAATGGTTTATGGACAATGAACCGGAAATTTACAAAACCTCCCCTCTTGCCATTGGAGCAAAATACATTTTACAGAAATGGCAAGAAGAGCATGAACTTTATTTTATCAGCGCCCGCGGGCATCACTTGTTAGACGTCACCAAAGCATGGTTTTCCACTCACGACCTTCTCTTTAGCCATATAGAGCTCATAGGGAGCCACGATAAAGTGGAAACGGTAAAAAACTTCAGTGTGGAATTATTTTTCGAAGATAAACATGATAATGCGGTTGCTATTCATGAACAATGCGGCATTCCAGTGATTCTTTTCAATACACCTTATAACCAAGACCCCATTCCAGAGGGAGTTGTCCGAGTAAATGATTGGTTTGAGGCGAAAGCATGGGTGGATGATTGGGTGCGAAAGACTTCATAGCACAGCAAGAGGCCCTGCCGAATGGCAGCGCCTCTTTTTCAATAAAAAAATTTAGTGAATGCATTCAGGACATCTCCCGTATATTTCAAACTTGTGCCCGGAGATATCGTATCCTCCAAGATTGTCTTGGAGTGCTTGCATGGGACACATTTGTATCTCTTTTGTTTTTCCGCAATCAAGGCAGATAAAATGATGATGGTGATAATCATGGGCACATGTAAAGCGAAAATGTTTTTCACCTGATAACTCGGTCATTTCGAGTATCCCCAATTGGACAAACAAAGAAAGGTTCCGGTAGATCGTATCGAAACTTAAACCCGGGTATGCTTCTTTCATTTCTTCCAGTACATCCTTAGCAGTTAAGTACTTATTGCTGTCAGAAAAAAGCTCCAGCATTTCTTCTCTCTTTCCCGTATGCTTATAGCCTTGTTTTTTCAGCAGCATCATCGCTTCCTGTACATTCACTTCCTGTTTCACCCCTGTCAGGCAACACTTGCAGTGCGAGTTTTTTTCCAGAAGACGGTCGCAACGAGAATGAGCACAGCTATCATGACAATCGTTCCACCTGGTGCCAAATCAAGGCTGTACGATAAGAGCAGTCCCCCGAGCACCGAAGTCTCCCCAAAGACGATGGAATACAAGATAGCCTGACGGAACCCTTTTGCAATCCGAATACTTGCAGCAACAGGAAGAGTCATGAGCGACGAGACAAGAAGGACACCGACAATCCGCATGGATGCTGCAATAACTAATGCAACCATGATGATAAAAATAAAATGGATAAATTTAGCCGGAATTCCCGTTGCTTTCGCATACTCCTCGTCAAAAGAAAGCAAAAATAGTTCCTTGTAAAATAAAACGATTACAGTAATGACTGCAAGGCTGATAAGCGTAACCGTCCATAGATCTCCCCTGCTTACAGCGCTGACACTGCCAAATAAATAACTAAATAAATCGGTATTGAATCCGTCCGCTAACGAGATGAAAATGACACCAAGCCCTATTCCTCCTGACAGGATAATGGGAATAGCAAGCTCCTGATAATGCTTGTACACCGAACGCAGCTTTTCGATGAACAAAGAGCCGCCGACCGAGAAAGCCATTCCCATATACAGAGGATTCAAACCGGAAAAGAACGCTGTTTTCTTAGCGAGCAGCAAGCTAGCTGCTATCCCTGCCAGCGTAACATGGCTGAGTGCATCGGCAATTAAAGAAAGCCTGCGTACAACGACAAAAACGCCAAGAAGCGGAGCGACAATCCCAATAATCATGCCTGCCAGAAAAGCATTTTGAAGGAATTCATATTCGAAAATTCCGCTGATCATGCCATGTCCTCCCCTTGCTTTTCTGATTGATGGTCGTGGTGGATCAGCTTTACATCGTGTCCATATATTCCCGATACATCTTCCATTTTCAACTGTTCAAATTCCTTTGTGCTTCCATGGAAAAATAACTCTTTATTCAAGCATGCTACTGAAGTTACTTTTTCAGAAACAGCGCCAATATCATGTGTTACCATCAAAAGCGTCAACCCTTTTTCTCTATTCAATTTGCCTAAAAGCTCATAAAAAGACTGAACGCTTTTAGCATCAACTCCGACCGTTGGTTCATCAAGCACAAGGAGTTCAGGCGTTCCCGCTAGCGCTCTCGCAATAAACACCCTTTGCTGTTGCCCACCGGAAAGTTCTCCGATATTCCGTCCAGCAAACTTTTCCATCCCGACAGAAGAAATCGCGCGATAAACCATCTCTCTGTCTTCTTTTTTCAAAAAACGGAAAAGACCCAGTTTCTTTGCCAAACCGCTTGCCACTACTTCAAAGACAGTTGCGGGAAAACCGGTGTTGAATGAATTGGCTTTCTGCGAGACAAAACCAATTTTCTCCCGTTCTCGAAATGTGTTACTGTCTTTGCCAAACATCCTGATTTCCCCATGTTGCGGGTTGAGCAATCCGAGTATTAACTTCAATAGCGTGGATTTTCCTGACCCATTTGGCCCGACAATCGCCAAAAAACTTCCATTCTCCACTTGCAAATTAACATTTTCCAATACATTTTCTTTATCGTAGCGATAAGATAAGTTATTTATTTCAATCAAAGGTTGATTAGTATCCATTTTTCCCACCCAAAAATAAGAATGATTCCGATTTAACCATCTTCTTAGTATAGCGAAAGTTGCTTTTCTTGTAAACCAATCGCCCTTTTGTAAAAAGTTCTCTTGGTATTGGTTATTTTTAGTCACGCTTTTCCTCTTTGCCTCATACGATTCTATGGGGGAGTGATAAAAATGAAAATTTTTGAAACCATTATTAACCATAAAATAAACACGATTACAGCGGACGAACTGCTGAAGTATGCTTCCCAGTTCGATGTCAAGATCACGAAACTACAAGCAAACAAACTCGCTGAATACCTGAGGGGAAAAGAAGTGAATATCTTTGACGATCAGGAAAGATCTGCACTTGTAAAACAGATTGCCTTAGTTGCTGGACCGAGCACTGCTAAAGAAGTTAATAAACTGTTTCTTCAATTTGCCAAGAAAAATCGATGATATGAAAAGGAGGCCTTCCATACTAGGAAGCGCCTCTTTCATTCGGAAGTTATCATGCCCACTTCCCTTTCCATTTCGACAAACTCCGTCAATGCCTTTTGTTTCGAAATTCTAGTTAGCAGACTGATGGTAACAACAGCCGGATAACTTAAGAATTAAAATAGGTTCTTTTTAGCCTTGGAGGATGATATCCAAAAGATTTTCTTCGAATCTCTTGTTTTTCAACATCTCGATTTCATGCAGATATGGAGCCTTTTTGTTATTTTTGTCCTCTCCTACATAAGGAGTCTCCAAGATTTTAGGGACATCCTTTAACTCTGGATGGTGAACAATATAACTTAGGGCAGCAAAACCAATATGGCCGAACCCGATATTCTCGTGCCTGTCCTTCCTCATGCCTCTAGCATTCTTGCTGTCATTGATATGCAGAACTTTCAACCTATCTAAACCGATGATTTGGTCAAACTCTTCTAATACTCCGTCAAAGTCATTGACGATATCATAACCAGCATCATGGGTATGGCACGTATCAAAACAAACAGACAGTTTGTCATTATACGTGACTCCATCCATAATCATGGCAATCTCTTCAAATGACTTTCCGCATTCCGACCCTTTTCCTGCCATCGTTTCAAGGGCTATTTGGACGTTTTCACTGCCTGTGAGAACTTCATTCAACCCCTCCACAATCTTCTTGATTCCCACTTCAGTACCTGCACCAACATGCGCGCCAGGGTGCAGGACAATCTGCTTGGCACCGAGTGCTTCCGTCCGCTCCATTTCGCTGCGAAGGAAGTTCACTCCAAGCTCGAATGTATTGGGATTTTCACTGTTACCGATATTGATGATATATGGCGCATGGACGATAATTTGTTCAATTCCGTTTTCCGCCATATGACGCCTGCCTGCTTCAATATTCAAATCCTCTATTTTCTTTCTGCGGGTATTCTGCGGAGCCCCAGTATAAATCATAAATGTGTTTGCTTTATAAGAAACAGCTTCTTCACTGGCAGCCAGCAGCATTTTTTTTCCGCTCATAGATACATGGGAACCGATAATCACAAAATATGCACCTCTCCCTTTTTCACAGGCTATTTTTTCTTTTGAAGCCTTTTTGCCCGCTTCTTGATTTTGTCGATATCTGCCTGCATTTTCTTCTTATATCCTGGCTTTACCTTATTCGGTTTTCGAACTAGCGACTGAGCAATCGTTTCCGTACCATCTTCTTGTTTCTTTCTTTTCTTTCGTTTGTTTCTATCACTAATCTCAGTAAATTCGCCCTTCTGGAGATCTACATTCTTGAATGCAATTCCCATCTTTTCAAGTCTGTTCAAAGCATCTTCATCAGAAGAATCATAAATCGTCAGCGCAATACCCGTGTTTCCCGCTCTGGCAGTCCTACCCACTCGGTGGATATAAAAGTCGAGATCAGCAGGTAGTTCATAGTTAATGATATGGCTTACTCCTTCAATATCTATTCCACGTGCAGCCAGATCTGTTGCAACGATATATTGAAACTCTAGATCCTTTACTTGCTTCATGACTCTCTTGCGTTCACGGGGATTGAGATCACCGTGAATCCTTCCAACTTTTACCCCTTGTTCAAGCAAAGCATCTGCCACTTCGTCCGCTTTTTTCTTTGTATTTGTAAAAACAATCGCTAGATAAGGATTGAAAGCTGTAAGCGCTGAGTGAACAAGATTTGTTTTGTTCCGGTGTCGTGCCGGCAAAAGCAAATGCTGTATATTTTCAGCAGCTGCTCGTTTTGGATCAATACGAATATATTTAGGATTTTCCATATACTTCTTCAGGAATGGCTTTAATTTCTCAGGAATCGTCGCAGAGAATACGAGCATTTGAAGTTTTTCAGGCATTCCAGAAGCAAACTGATCCACATCATGAATAAAGCCCATGTCCAGCATCAAATCCGCCTCGTCAACCACTAGGACGGAAGCCTTATGCATCGTTAACGCATTTTCCTTCACAAGGTCATTGATCCTGCCAGGAGTCCCTACAACAATTTGCGGCTGGGTTTTCAGCTTATCAATCGCTCTCTGCTTGTCCGTTCCTCCGATAAAGCAGCGGGCTGTAATCGATCCTTCCCCGGTGAATGCCTCTGCGACCTTCAAAATCTCCTGGTAGATTTGGTTTGCAAGTTCCCTTGTTGGTGCCGTGATCACTGCCTGAACTTCTTTTTTTTCCGGATCGATACGTTCAATAATAGGTAAGATATAGGAATGTGTTTTCCCGGTCCCAGTTTGCGATTGGCCGATGGCACTGTGTCCTTTTAGAATAACAGGAATAATCCGCTCCTGAATCTCAGTTGGTTCAAAGAAACCGAGTTTTTTTATAGCCTCCAAGATGAAGGGCTGAAACCCGTACTTTTCAAATTTTGTTTCCTTCATATTCTATCTCCTTTCATTTCTTTTTTGGAGTTCATACTATGCTTTTTATGTCCATCACATCATTATAATAAACGAACGGAAAAATCTCCAACTAAATTTATCTTAACCGTTAATTTGAAAAAAACAAACTTAAATTTCAGCGAATGTCCTTATATTCCTAAACAAATTGAAGCTTGATGCATATTCTGGAATGAGAGTTTTTTAAAGGAGGAATGCGGGATGCGTTATAGCTCCCCAATAGGGATACCCTCAAGGCTGATGACAACTGCTCCCAGATACGGTTTTCACGGAATGTATCCCCCCTACAGAGGATCATTTCCAGGAGGAGGCTCATTGGCAGGAATGGGGCGGCAGGCAAGGCGAGGCGGCGGCTTATTGGCTAAGATTTTTGGAAAGTCCAATCCAGCGAGGGGCATTCCAGGTCTGTCGTTTGCTCCCCGAGCTGCAGGCCAATCCGGTGGTTTCCTTCAATCCATTGCTGACCCTGCTTCTATTAATGGATTTTTGAACAATACCCAAAATGTTTTAAAAGCTGCCCAGACTTTCGGGCCTATGGTTCAGCAGTATGGTCCCCTTGTACGAAACCTTCCATCCATGTGGAAGCTTTATAGGGGGTTGAAAGACTTGCCTGATGCCGAAAACCAGGAAGACGCTGCAGAAGATGTAAAGGTAGAGGCAAAGGCGAAGACAGAAAAAGCGGAAAAAAAGCTGAGCTCTTCAGTAAATGGCTTGGATCAGGAGAAAAAATCCCCTGCCGCCCAAAAAAGAAAAAGTATAAAACCTAAGGTTAGTAAGCAAAGCGGAATACCACTTCCAAAACTATATGTATAGTCCTCTGAATAAGTATTTTGTATTATGTTTTTAAGTCTTATATAATAAAAGCATGAATACAGAGTTATTATCAGGAGGACGTCCGATGAATGTAATCAAAATTTCGCCACGAGGTTACTGCTATGGCGTTGTGGATGCTATGGTTATTGCACGGAACGCGGCATTGGATAAAAGCCTGCCTAGGCCAATATATATACTAGGGATGATTGTCCACAATAAACACGTTACAGATGCTTTTGCCGAAGATGGAATTATCACGCTTGACGGAAAGAACCGACTTGCAATATTAAGCCAGGTTGAAACCGGCACCGTAATTTTTACTGCACACGGCATTTCCCCAGAAGTAAGAGAATTAGCTGCTAAAAAAGGCCTTGTAACTATCGATGCGACCTGTCCGGATGTAACAAAAACCCACGATTTGATCGGGGAAAAGACAGCCCATGGCTATGAAGTGATATATATCGGCAAAAAGGGACACCCGGAGCCCGAAGGAGCAATCGGCGTTTCGCCAGAACATGTACATCTCGTTGAAACGGAAGCAGAAGCCTCCGCTCTCGAACTCCAATCATCGAAAATCATTGTTACGAACCAAACTACAATGAGTCAATGGGATGTTGCAGATATTATGGAGAAGGTTAAAGAGAAATTTCCTCATGCAGAGGTACACAGGGAAATATGCATGGCGACCCAAGTTCGGCAGGAGGCTGTTGCCAAACAGGCTGGAGAAGCTGATGTTTTGATTGTTGTGGGAGATCCTAAAAGTAATAATTCGAATCGGCTCGCTCAGGTTTCGGAAGAAGTTGCAGGAACAAAAGCGTACCGCATTGCAGATATCACAGAGCTAGACCTTAATTGGCTAAAGGGCGCAAATACTGTTGCTGTAACAGCAGGGGCTTCCACTCCTACTCCAATTACGAAGGAAGTCATTGCTTTTCTCGAGCAGTACAACGAAGAGGATGAAAGCACATGGAGAATGGAAAAGAAAGTTCCTCTCCATAAAATATTACCAAAAGTAAAAAGAACTGATGGCAAACTCTAATTGTATAGCTACAAATAAAAAGCAGGCTTGAATCACCTCTGCCGATTTTATAGTCTATCCAGGGTATAAATGAAAAACCGGACTGATTTCGTATTTTAGAATTAGTCCGGTTTTTTTTGATTAATAAGGAAAAATAATGCATCTTGGTGTATCAAATAATGATATAACTCTGGATTTTTATGTCACATCGTGATATATTGATATCGGATATATATCACGTTGTGATATAACTATAAAAATACAGGAGGTGATTGGTTGAAGAAAACGGAGCAATTAACGGATTCTATGTTTAATATTATGGCTGCTTTAACTAAACCTAGACATGGATACGCGATTATGAACTTAATTGAAGAAACAACAAAAGGGGCAATTACTATCGGTCCAGCTTCCATGTACACCATTATTAAAAAATTATTAAAACAAGAATGGATTTATTTGTATGATGGGTCGGATTCAAGACGTAAAACATATCTGCTTACTGAAAAGGGCAGAAGAGTATTAGAAGAAGAGGTGAAAATAAGAAAACTGACGCTTCAATTAGCGGAGACTGGATTGAAGGAGAGCGAAGAATGAGACAAACAAAGTATGTTATATCAGGCGGGTTAGCTTTTTCTGAGGAAAAGGATATGGAAAAATTACGCAAATTATCTTTGAAGGGTTGGCATGTTGCTGACTTTAAGTTTCTGGGATATTCGCTTGAAAAAGGAGAAAGCTTAGATTATATATACAGTGTTGATTATCGTTCATTAAAAGAAGGTGAGAAAGAGGAATACTTTGACTTTTTTTCCTCTTCTGGATGGTCGCATATTGCCTCAGAAGGAGATATTCATTTATTTCGAGCACTTCCCGGTACAAAACCGATTTATAGTGACCGCGATACATTAGTGGAAAAACATGAAAATTTAAATCGGTCCATGAAATACCTAGCAATTCCGTTAGTTTTAATAACACTATTCGTATGGGTTGGAACCATGATAAGCACCGGTACCTTAAAATCATTTCTTCAAGTATTAGCTGTTATTCTCAGTATATTTGCCGTCCCTGCAGCTTGGACTTTATTAGCAACATACAATAACAAATGGAAAGTAAAAGAAAAAAAAGGATTAGTCAATTTATTGAAAACTTTCTATTTCCTCCTCTTTTTAATTGCTGTTATTATTTTGTTACTTGGCGTTGACTCAAATGGCGCAGTTCGCCTCTTAGCGTCTATGGTATTTGGAGCGGTCGCACTTCCAACTTTTATCTGGATCGCGATGTCTCTATTCATAAAACAAAGGGGGAAGGGAGCTTAGTACAGGAATAGAAAAAATCATTTTAGTCGAATAGAAATTTATCCTCTTTAAAGAGCCAAACTACAATACCCGTAGCACGGCTCTTTTATTTTTATCTTCAATTTATACCCACTTCACACCAGCGGATTCTCTTATTGGAAATGAAAAGGATCGGTATGCGCCTCAGAAGGAAAAATCATCACATCATACCCCTTTTCCTCGCACAATCTCTTCAGCATTTTCACTGTTCCAGCTTTCATCACCTTTTCCGCATGGTGTCCAGGGTCTACCATATTCAAGCCTGCCATCATGGCATCATGGGCGGTATGATAGTAAATATCCCCTGTGACGAATACATCCGCCCCTTGCTGCTTTGCTTTCGGCCAATATTTATTCCCATCTCCGCCGAGCACAGCCACTTTCCTGACTTTTGCATGAAGATCACCAACAACTCTGACACCCTCCACATCAAGGGAAAACTTCACATGTTCTGCAAATTCACGCAGGCTCATTTCCTCGATAGTGCCGATGCGTCCAAGGCCAAGTTCCTTTCCTTTGTTCTCTAAAGGGTAGATGTCATACGCAACTTCTTCATAAGGATGTGCGCGAAGCATTGCTGCAATAATTTTCTTCTCTAAGCTAGCCGGAAAAATAGTCTCCAACTTTGTTTCTCCGACTTCCTCTAGTTTTCCTTGTGTTCCGATGTAAGGGGTTGACCCTTTTCCAGGGAGAAATCTTCCTGTACCTTCCATGGAGAAGCTGCAATGACTGTATTCCCCGATTGAACCAGCTCCAGCGCGTCCCAATGCTTCCCTCACAGCGCCTGATGCGGAGTTAGGCACATAGACTGCAAGCTTCTTTAATCGATCCTCAAATGTCGGTACAAGGACTTTCGTATTCTGCAGACCTAGCGCTTCTGCAAGGAGGTCATTAACTCCCCCTTCAGCAACGTCTAGATTTGTGTGCGCAGCATAGACAGCAATATCATGCTTGATGAGCTTGCTCACAATCCTCCCTGAAGCAGTGTCGCTCGTCACTTTCCCTAGCGGCCGAAAAATGGGTGGATGATGAGCGATAATTAACTGTACACCCTTTTCTATCGCCTCATCGACAACGTTCTCGAGGACATCTAACGTCACCATGACCTTTTGTATTTCCCCCTTAAGAGAACCGACCTGCAGGCCAACTTTATCTCCCTCCATTGCATATACCTTCGGAGAAAATTGTTCGAACAAGGATATCACTTCATAGCCGTTCACTTTTTTCACAGCTTAATGCCTCCTTTGCAATGGCTCTTTTCCACTCGATTTCCTTCCTTTTTTCGGCTGTCTCCGAGTTGCTTTCGGCAAGTGATAATTGCTCCAATATCCTTCCCCAATTATCATATTCAGCCCTCCATTTGCTTCTGAAGGCCTCATTCTTCTCTTTTAAAAGAAATGGTCCGAACAGCTTTTCCGCTTCCATATTAGTTTCTGTATACGGACGCTTTGGTTCGCCCCTTTCCGCAATTAGTATCTCGTAAATTTTCCCGTCCTCCGTGAGAATTTGTTCCGAGACCAGCTCCCATTCGTTGGTGATGAGCCATTCCCTGACTGCCGATGCCCCAACATTCGGCTGGAGAACAAGCCTTTTTACGTTATCCAGCTTCGCCTTTCCCTCTTCCAGGATGCGAGCAATAAGGGCACCTCCCATACCTGCTATTGTGATGGTGTCTACTTCGCCAGAATGCACCGCTTGAAGGCCGTCTCCTTTACGGACAGCGATCTTTTCCTGAAGTCCTTCTTTTCTAACCTGGCTCACAGCAGAGTCATATGGACCGTCAGCCACTTCTCCAGCAACTGCAAATGCTGCAATACCTTTCTTTACTGCGTAGCAAGGCAGGTAAGCATGATCCGACCCAATGTCTGCCACCCTGCTGCCATGAGGAATATAACTTGCGACTGCCATCAGCCGTTTTGATAATTTTTCCGCATTCATCCTTTTCCACCTACTAGTTCATGTTAAAGCGAAATGATACATCGCCTTCTATCAGTATAAAAAAAGTCCTTTGCAGTTGCAAAGGACTGACAAAATAATTATTTCATTTTAGAAAGCCATTTTGCCATTTCTTCTTCCTTGCCGGCTACAAGGCCACCTGGCATTCCAGAGCCTTTACCATTTACAAGGATATCCTTGATTTGGTCTTTGGAATATTTTCCTCCGACTTTCTTCAAGGAAGGACCAACGACGCCTTCGTACTGGTCACCGTGGCAGCTTGCACAGGACTGTTTATAAAGATCCTCTGGATTTGCTGCGACTTCTTCCGTTTTCTTACCTCCACCCTCTTTTTCCTTTGCCACTTCCTTAGCATCCCCAAGACCTTTAATTGACAGAGCAAACATTAGGACAATCCCCATCACCATAATTACAACAAACGGGATGATTGGATTTCGGTTCATACGTACCCCTCCTTTTTATGTACGGCTTTGCTTATTTCTATAACAAATGCAAACACTTTTATTTTACTTGAAAAATGTTACGAGGAAAAGCAAAAAAGCAAACTTTGTCACATTAGTTCATAATTTAGACAAAAAACCTCACCACCAGGATGAAGTTTTTTCCATTTTCTATTCTTTTAGCCTATCAGCCTTGAGATGACCATTCTCTGTACTTCTGAAGTTCCTTCTCCGATTTCCAAGAGTTTCGCATCCCTCATATACCGTTCAACATGGTAATCCTTCATATAACCATAACCGCCGTGGATCTGTACAGACTGATCAGCAACCTCCATTGCGATTTCAGAAGCATAGAGCTTACACATAGAAGCCTCCTTTGTAAACGGCCTTCCCTGGTCTTTCAGCCACGCTGCTTTGTATACCATATTTCGTGCGAGTTCAATTTTCATCGCCATATCAGCAAGCTTAAACTGGATTGCCTGGAAATCAGAAAGAGAACGGCCGAACTGCTTGCGTTCTTTCGCATACTGGACAGCCTTCTCCATAGCTGCAGACGCAATACCTACCGCCATAGCCCCAATACCAATCCTGCCTCCATCAAGAGTGATGAGAAACTGCTTAAAGCCTTCTCCCTTTTTGCCCAGAAGGTTCTCGAGCGGAACCCGGACATCATCCAAGACAAGCTCAGTCGTGTTTGAGCTATGCAAACCCATTTTTTCGTAGTTATCTATGACAGTGAACCCGCTTGCCGCCGTAGGAACAATAATGGCACTAATTTCTTTCTTTCCATCCTTCTCGCCGGTAATTGCGGTCAATGCAAGATGCTTGGCATAACTGGCATTTGTAATGAAACATTTATTTCCATTGATAACATATTCTCCATCCTGTTCCACTGCCTTCGTCCTTGTGCCACCGGCATCCGAACCTGCACCTGGCTCTGTTAGGCCAAATGCTCCAAGTGACTCACCAGTGCAGATGGGCATTAAGTATTTCGCTTTCTGCTCCTCTGTTCCAAATAAATGAAGTGGAGCTCCTCCAAGAGAAATGTGTGCAGAATAAGTGATCCCCGTTGAGCCGCATGCCTTGCTTAATTCTTCTGTAACGATAGCAAAACTGATTGTATCTGCGCCTGCTCCGCCATACTCCTCTGGAAAAGGCAAACCTAGCATTCCCAAATCCCCAAGCTTTTGAAAAATTTCCTCTGGAAATTCCTTCGTCCGATCACGTTCTAGAGCACTTGGTGCTACTTCCTCCTCAGCAAATTCCCTTATCGTCCTTTTAATCATTTCCTGTTCTTGTGTTAAATCAAAATTCATTTCCATCCCCCCTTAGGCTGTATGAATGCGTTTGCAATTCCATTATATAAGAATTTGCTAATTATTCTCAACATTTAAAAATATTTAAAAATTAAATTATTATAGAGGGATAGTAAACTAAGAAACAGATGGTGCCGGCGAAGAAAGAATGGCCGGGAAAAACTTGGAACCTCCATTTGCAAAGTGAAAGACAATTCAGTAAAATAGAGTAAAAATAGGCAATAATTATACCCAGCATAGGTTATTTACTTAGAAACAACAAAACTAAAAAAGGAATAATTAGCTTTCTGTACAAAAGCAAATTATTCCCTAGTATATGGTTCTATTCTAAAAAGTCTTTCAAGCGTTTGCTGCGGCTTGGATGCCGCAGTTTTCTAAGAGCCTTAGCTTCAATTTGCCGAATTCGTTCTCTTGTAACGCCAAATACCTTGCCCACTTCTTCAAGCGTACGGGTTCTGCCATCATCTAGACCAAAGCGCAACCTAAGTACATTTTCCTCCCGATCCGTAAGCGTATCGAGAACATCTTCAAGCTGTTCTTTCAAAAGCTCGTAAGCAGCATGCTCTGATGGCGATGTTGCGTCCTGGTCTTCGATAAAATCACCAAGGTGTGAATCATCTTCTTCGCCAATAGGCGTCTCAAGGGATACAGGCTCCTGGGCAATTTTTAAAATTTCTCTAACCTTTTCAGGAGTCAGATCCATATCTTCTGCAATCTCTTCAGGCGATGGTTCTCTTCCAAGATCTTGAAGAAGCTGCCTTTGAACCCTGATCAGTTTGTTGATGGTTTCAACCATATGAACAGGAATCCGGATAGTTCTAGCCTGGTCAGCTATAGCCCTTGTAATTGCCTGTCTGATCCACCATGTGGCATACGTACTGAATTTATATCCTTTTCGGTAGTCGAATTTCTCTACTGCCTTAATCAGGCCCATATTTCCTTCCTGGATTAAATCTAGGAAAAGCATTCCCCTGCCGACATAACGTTTTGCAATGCTGACTACCAGACGAAGATTGGCTTCGGCCAGGCGACGTTTAGCCTCCTCATCGCCTTCTTCAATCCGCTTCGCAAGGTTTATTTCCTCCTCGGCGGAAAGGAGATCGACGCGCCCGATTTCTTTTAAGTACATCCTAACAGGGTCGTTGATTTTGACACCCGGAGGAACACTTAAATCATTGAGATCAAACTCTTCTTCGTTCTTTGCAAGTTCCTGAATATTTGGGTCAGACTCCTCGCTGTCACCAACAAGCTCTACTCCCTGGTCTCCTAGAAATTCATAGAATTCATCCATCTGGTTTGAATCCAATTCAAAGCTGGATAACCTTTCGGCAATATCATCGTAAGCAAGGACTCCGGTTTTTTTTCCCAGTTCCGTCAACTGGTCTTTTGCTTGCTCAAGGGTCACTTCTGGATCGACCTCTTTAGAACGCGCTGACTTTTCAGCCATACGTCCCCCTCCTTCCAAGAATCAAAACAATTACGCATCATCTATAATGATTTTCGCATTAGGATTATTTCCATTGCGATTGAGGCTGCACGTACAAAATCTTTTTCACGTTCAGCAGCTGTTCTTTCAGCTTCTTTTTCTTTTATTTTTAACAATTTTTGATAATTCAACACCTGCTTGATATAATCGGAAAGTTCCTGATCCCCTGCTTCAGGGTTAATGGACATCATTTCGATATCAGCTACAACCCTTTTTAGCTTATTATCCTGAAGATAATTTAAGAACGCTGGCGAATCGGGGGCTAGCCCTTTTTCGTAATAACCTAGTAAATATGTCATAATGGCCTGATGCTCATCGACATTTAAAGTATTTTCTCCAAGCATCTCCCTGACTTTATATGCTATCTCCACATCCCTCAACATATGGGCGATAAGATGCCTTTCTGCATTGTAGTAGGCAGGTTTCAGCCCCCCCTGTCTTGAAAGGGTGATATTGGGACGAGGAATTTCTTCCTGGGGTGCTTTTTTTCGGCTGGGAGAGAGTTTGCCTTCCATCTCCCTCACTTGATGAACGAGGGCTTCAAGCGAAAGAGAAAAGTCCGAGGCCAGCTGCCGTAAATACATATCTTTTTCCACAGCTTTTTCAAGCTTTGCAATTTCGCCTAATGCCTCATCAATGTAGCGAAGACGATCCCCTTCATTCCGGAGGTTTTTTCCTCTTCTGAAGTATTGCAGCTTAAAAGCCATGAGAGTGAGACTTGACTCGATAATATCCTTTCGGAACTTTTCACCGCCATGCTCCTTGACAAAGTCATCCGGGTCCATTCCATTTGGCATGGTGGATACCCGAACGGTACAGCCTCCCTTGTCTAAAAGGAGTGCAGCACGGTATGCCGCTTCAATTCCAGCATGATCGGAATCATAGCAGACGGTTATTGTTTCAGCGTTCCGCTTCAGGATGGAGATATGCTCTCCTGTAAGAGATGTGCCCATAGTCGCAATGCCGTTTTCCACACCGGACTTGTCCGCTGCGATTACATCGGCAAAACCTTCAAACAAAACAGCATGCTGCTGTTTGCGCATCATTGCTCGGGCATTGCTGAAGTTGTATAAAATTTTGCTTTTATTGAAAATTGCCGTTTCCGGGCTGTTTAGATATTTGGGCTCTTCGGCCCCGAGCGATCTGCCGGAAAAGGCAATCGTATTGCCTTGGTGGTCCAGTATCGGGAACATAATTCTGTCCCTGAATCTGTCAAAGTAAGTGCCGTCTCGTTCCCTTTTGATAATTAATCCGGCTTTTTCCATCGTTTCCTGGTCGAAACCCCTTTTCTTCAAAAGGTTTGAAGCAAAATCCCATGAAGGCAGGGCGTATCCAATCTGAAATTTCTCGATGGATTCCTCTGTAAAACCACGGTTCTGCAAATACTCTAAGGCATCTTGTCCTTCAGCAGTATGGACAAGCAAATGGTGATAAAACTTTTTCAAAAGCTCATGAGCTTCCACCATCTTGCGGATGCCTTCGGGGAGTTTTTTTTTGCCCACTGTAGGGTTTCCATTCCCAATGTCAAGCTCTACATTCGCTCTTGCAGCAAGTTTCATCGCAGCTTCCTGAAATGAGAGCCCTTCTATTTCCATAAGAAAAGAAAAGACATTTCCTCCTGCTCCACAACCAAAGCAATGGTAAATCTGCTTTTCAGATGAAACAGAAAAGGAAGGTGAGTTTTCACCATGGAAAGGACAAAGTCCAAAGTAATTACGTCCCTGTTTCTTTAACTGGACGTATTCTCCCACAATATCAACAATTTCTAACGACTGTCTTATTTCATTCAGTTTTTCTTCGGCAATTCTTTCTGTCATGACCTTTAATCCAACTTTCTAGTCACTAGTAGACAAATGCTTTGCCAATTCCTTCACAAATCTCTCTCTGTCATCTTGACTAAAAGCCTTCGGTCCTTTGCCAAAGTGGCCCTTCCTGCGTAATCTGGCTGAATAATGACGGATTTCCAGCATCATTGGTATCTTGTCTTCCTGATACTCCATGCCCCTTGGCGAGAGGACATAAACTCCTTTACCAAGCAAGGCGGAAGCAAGTCCAATATCCTGAGTCACTGCGAGATCGCCACGCAAAGCATGATTCATGATATACAGGTCTGCGGCATCGCTGCCTGGGTCAACATACACCCATTTTCCCACGCTTTCATCATTTAACATGTGATCATAGGAGGCAACAAAGACCACTGGAACTTTGTAGCGGGACGACAATTCGACAATTTCTTTTTTCACCGGACAGGAATCAGCATCCACATAAACAGTCCGGCTCTTTATTTCACTAGTATTTATTCTACATCACTCCGCAAACTCCTTCTTTAGAACCGGAATTTTTAAGAATAGAATTTTGTCGATTTTTTTCATTGAATAATTCTTGACATGTTACAACAAATAGTTTATTCGTAAATTGCCAAGTCTAAACCCATTCCATGTCTTTTTATCACAATTTTTTATTATAGTATATAGAAGGTAATTTTGCTATACTTTTTTAGCCGTAAATTTCCCCCAAAAAAGAAGAGCACATAAAATGTGCTATGTTAATCAAAATCCTTCTTATGTATTCGGGATAAAATGACATTCGCTGTTTCTTCCACTGCCTTATTGGTTACATCAATGACAGGGCAGCCAATCTTTTCTGCGATGCGATTAAAAAAAGCAGTCTCTTCGTTAATTCGCTCAACAGTTGCATAGCTTGCTGTATCTTTCAAACCAAGCGATAAAAGGCGCTCACGGCGAATTTCATTCAGCTTTTCGGCTGATATTCTTAGACCAAAGCATTTTTCTTTCGGAACCATATAAAGTTCTTCGGGTGGATCAACCTCTGGCACGATTGGCACATTCGCTACTTTAAGCCTTTTGTGAGCAAGGTACTGGGAAAGAGGGGTTTTTGATGTTCTCGAAACGCCGACTAATACAATATCTGCCTTCAAAATGCCTCTTGGATCCCTGCCATCATCGTACTTCACTGCAAATTCAACCGCCTCCACTTTACGGAAATAATCCTCATCCAATTTACGGACAAGACCCGGTTCAAACATCGGCAACTCTCCGCTAAGCTCAGATACGCTATTCATCAGAGGACCAAGAATATCAATTGCTGTGATTCCTTCTCTTGCAGCCGCTTCCTTCATATGCCTGTTTATTTCCGGCTTAACAAGTGTATAGGCAATCATTCCTGCATCTAATTTTGCAAGGTTAATGACCTCTTCCACATTCGATGTGTCTTCCACGAACGGAAATCTCTTGATCATGATATGTGATGCTGCAAATTGGCTTGCAGCCGCTTTTGTGACAAGTTCTGCTGTCTCCCCAACAGAGTCAGAGACGACATAAATGGTTGTCTTTTTACTCATTAATAGGCCACCTCCTCATCTTTTTACACTTTACCCTTCCGCCAGCGCAACAAAGGCTTTCGTTATGTTTGTCTTCGTCAATCTCCCGACAATCTCTAAGCCATCCTTGTTGTTTCTTACAACAGGGAGGGCATCTATTTGCCTGTCTATCAGCTTTTTAGCCGCATCAATCAATAGCTCCTCACGTTCGCAATACGTGATGTTTGGCATCCTTGTCATGATGATGTTGACAGGCAGAGTATTTAAATCCTGCTTCCCAATGCTTGCCCGCAGCAAGTCCTTTCTGGACAAGATTCCTGCCAGATGCGAGGAGGTGTCTGAGACAAACAATGTCCCGACATCTTCCAGAAACATGGTACAAATGGCATCATAGACGGACAGATTCTCACTGATGACAACCGGAATGGATTGATAATCTTTTACAATAAGTTTCTTTAAGTTTTCCGTAAGCAGCTCGTTTCCTGATTTACCGGTGTAAAAATACCCAACTCTAGGCCTTGCATCAAGAAATCCGGCCATTGTCAAAATAGCCAGATCCGGCCTAAGTGTTGCTCTTGTTAAGTTAAGCTTTTCAGCAATATGTTCCCCGGTGATAGGTCCGCTTTCCTTGACAATCTCCAAAATAAGTTCCTGTCGTTTATTCAGTTCTATTGTACTCACCGCCTGCATGCTCGTTTCTGTTTCCCGTTCTAGGAAGGCAGCCTGCCGTTATCAAGGCAGGCTGCTGACATCAAATTATTTCACAAGAATCTCGTTTACTTTTCCAAGTTTCATGATGAGAACAGCTATTGCCGCCATCAAATTTAACCGGTTTTTTCTGATCTCATGGTTTTCAGCCATGACCATATTATTATCGAAATAGTTGCTGATATATGGTTCAAGACCTACAAGGCTATTATATAGCACCTCAGCATCGATTTCCTCATCTGCTTTCAATGCTGCAGCAACATACTTTTCATATAACTCCTGCTCTGACTGATGCAGAAAGAGTTCTGTATGGATATCTTCCATAGTCTCTGCTTTTGAAGCAATGTTCAATACCCTGCTAAGCGACTCCATGCTTTCCTTAAATCCTGCATCATCCTTATGATTTTGGATTACTGCCGCTTTAGCCATTAACCCTGATATAGAACCTATTTCCCCACCAAGAACAGCATCAATAATATCATAGCGAATTCCTTTCTCTTGGAGGTGATGTTTGATCCGCAGCTTAAAAAATTGGCATACATCATGATAGATTTCTTTATCCTCTCGCTTGGAAAAACCTGCTTTCCGAACAAGCGAAAGTGACAAGCCAATCAAGGTTTCCAACGGTATATCCCAACTCTTGGCAACGATCGTCTGTGCGATACCGGAAGCTTGACGTCTAAGCGCATACGGATCCTGAGAACCGCTCGGGATGACCCCAATCGCGAAGAATGACACAATAGTATCTAATTTCTCCGCTATCGCCAAAACCGCCCCAACATCACTGGCAGGAGTGCTATCCTCTGCATTCCTAGGCATATAATGTTCGTTGATTGCTTTTGCTACAGCTTCTGCCTCTCCTTTTTGGAGTGCATACTTTTCACCCATGATTCCTTGAAGTTCAGGAAATTCATAAACCATTTGTGTCACAAGGTCAAACTTGCAAATTTGCGCTGCTCTATCTACTGCATCAGCCCGGGATGCTTCCAGCCCAAGTCTTTGGCTAATCTGGTTGGCAAGGCTTCTGACCCTTTCCGTCTTTTCTGCAAGCGTTCCGATTTCCTCATGATAGACAATAGTTTTGAGCTTATCAAGCGCATCTTCAATCACAAGCTTTTTGTCTTCCTTGTAGAAGAAAGCAGCATCGGCGAGTCTTGCTCTTAGTACTTTTTCATTACCCTTTGCTACCGTATCTAAGTGAAGATGGCTTCCATTCCTAACTGTTACAAAATGAGGAAGCAGTTCACCGTTTTTCGCTTTTACTGGGAAATAACGCTGATGCTCTTTCATTGATGTGATTAAAACTTCTTCAGGAATTTCTAGAAACACTTTTTCAAAATTGCCGAAAAGAGCTGTAGGATATTCTACAAGGTTTGTTACTTCAGATAGCAAATCCGCATCGACAGGAATTACCCAGTCGTTTTCCTCTTCAATTCTTTGCAATTGGGAGAGAATTGCCTGCTTCCTGTTTTCTGCATCTGCAACTACATATTGACTAAGCAATGTTTCTTCAAAGCTTTCTGGAGACTGTAGCATTATCTCTTCCCCAAGGAAACGGTGGCCTCTCGTCATCTTCCCTGCTTTAACTCCTGCAACTGACAGTGAAATCACGTCCTGTCCATACATAGCGACAATCCACTTGATCGGTCTGATAAACCGCAGTTCTTCCTTGCCCCAGCGCATATTTTTTGGGAAAGTCATAGAGGATATAATGTTTTCTAAATCTCCAAACAGTCCGAAGGTTTCTTGCCCTTTAATGAACTTCCTGACATGGGCATACTCTACACCATTGATTTCCTTGAAGTAAATATCTTCTACACTCATCCCTTGGCCCCTTGTAAATCCAAGGGCAGCCTTTGACCATTCGCCATCAGGGGTTAAAGCTATTTTTTTCGCTGGACCTTTCGCTTCTTCACGGCTGTCCTCCTGGCGTTCAGCCACATCATATATAAGAACAGCAAGTCTCCTAGGAGTGGAGAAGAGTTTCACTTGCCCATATTCTATATGTTTTTTCTGGAGCCAATCCGTTATTTTTCCGCCAAGCTGGTGAATAGAATCATCAATAAACCGCGCAGGCATTTCTTCCAGACCAATTTCAAGAAGCAGATTACGTTTATTCATTCTCTGTCAGCTCCTTCCGCTCTAAAATCGGGAAACCAAGCTTTTCCCTCTCCTCATAGAATGTCTTTGCCACTTTTCTGGCGAGGTTTCGACATCTGCCAATATACCCTGTTCTTTCCGTTACGGAAATCGCTCCCCTAGCATCTAGAAGATTGAAAACGTGTGAACATTTCAGCACATAATCATAGGCAGGATGGACGAGTCCTTCATCCATTTGCCTGTGGGCCTCTTTCTCAAATGTATGAAAAAGAGAAAACAGCATCTCTTTATCGGAAGTTTCAAAAGTATATTTTGAATGTTCGTATTCCGGTTGCCCAAAGATGTCTCTAACGGTAAAGCCGTTAGTCCATTCTAGGTCAAAAACATTTTCCTTATCTTGGATGTACGATGCAAGCCGCTCAATTCCATAAGTAATTTCGACAGAAACAGGCTTGCACTCAATGCCACCCACTTGCTGGAAATATGTGAATTGGGTGATTTCCATTCCATCAAGCCATACTTCCCAGCCTAAGCCTGCACAACCAAGCGATGGGTTCTCCCAGTTATCTTCAACGAACCGGATATCATGCTCTAGCGGATTAATTCCTAAAGCCTTCAGGGATTCAAGGTAAAGCTCTTGAATATTGTCAGGAGAGGGCTTGATAATAACTTGGAACTGATGATGCTGGTAAAGCCTGTTTGGATTCTCTCCGTAGCGTCCGTCAGCAGGGCGCCTCGATGGCTCCACATAAGCAACGCTCCATGGTTCAGGCCCGATAGCTCGGAGAAAAGTGTAGGGACTCATTGTTCCGGCACCCTTTTCCACATCATATGCCTGCATCAAAATGCATCCTTGCTGGGACCAGTGGTTTTGCAATGTAAGAATCATATTCTGGATATTCATTTAGCCACCTCCGTTTTTTTATCAGAGTGAATTCACCAACGAGTCATTAAAACAAAAAACTCCCGTCCCTATGCCAATATGGCATAGGGACGAGAGTTACCCGCGGTTCCACCCTATTTGCTGCACGATGCAGCCACTTTCTTCGTAAAATGTCGCTCCAAAACGCCTTCCTTATGCTGCTGCACCCCGGCTCGCACCATCCCGGGTTCGCTTTTGCAGAGTTGATAAGTACTACTTTTTTTCACCGCAACATATGTGATTTTAATAAGAATCATAGCGAAAACATACAGGGTTGTCAATAACCTATAGTTTATCCTTCAAATTATCCATTTGGTCAAGAAATTTTTTTGTCTTTAAGTGGAGACCTGAATACTCTTCGTAATAGGCAGTAATCACTCTTTTCAATTCTGCTTTCGTCGTTTCTTTGACGGAAATATTACCAACCCTTGATGGATCAAGAAGGTAAAACAGCCTTAAAAGCTTGATGGCCGGCGCCGAAACCTTGAGGTGATAGGGATCAATTCCAATACACCGGTGGCATAGAATACCGCCTTCCCTAATGGAAAAAGCAAAAACACCTTCTGTATTCCCACAGTTCACACACCGGTCTAGAACCGGATATAAGCCGATGACATTCATCATTTTCATCTCATAAATATTTACAATAATATCCGGGTCGTAGCCTTCATCAAGATGCTGTAGCGTCTTGAATAATAATTCGAATAAAAACGGGTTAGATTTCTTTTCTTCCGTACATTTATCCGTTAGTTCCGCGATGTAGCTGGCATAGGCTGTCAAGAATATATCCTCCCGGATGCTTCTCATAGACTGAACCATATCCCCTTGCTGCAGGGAACCCATCCCGCGGCCGCGCTGAATGAGAAAATAACCATATGTAAACAATTGCGTGACAGCTGAGAGTCTGCTGTTTGGCTTTTTTGCACCCCTTGCCATCACACCTGTCTTTCCCCATTCACGTGTAAATAATGTTGCAATTTTATTGGTTTCTCCATAATCGTTCGTTCTGATTACGATGCCTTCGCATTTTTCAAGCATATTCCGTCACCGCCCAGTGCTGCAGAACACTGTTTATGAGATGGGAAAATCAATCTCGGCTAGTTCATCCTCCTGATTTCCGGGTATTTCTGTTCTTTCTTTCTCCATTTCTTTGAAGAGAAGATATGTGTCAATATTACCTGTCTGTGCAAAAAACCTCCAGGTAAAATCCAACATCAAAACCCCACCTTTCAAATTTTAACTAGCTATACTTCCCAAATCCTTAACAGTATTTTTGGCCTGCAGGTGATTTTTCATGATGAAAAAAATTTGTCAATTACATTTGTGAATAATTTTATTGTGAACAAAATACGCTATTGAGGGCAACCCGTAAACTGCATATTAATACTCATCGTCACGGAAACCAAAATCCCGTAAATGGCTTTGTCTGTTCCGCCAGTCTTTCTGAACCTTAACCCAAAGCTCCAGATATACCTTCGAACCGAGTAGATTCTCTATATCCAACCTCGCTCGCTTACCGATTTCTTTCAGAAGTTTTCCTTGCTTACCGATAACAATTCCTTTTTGCGAGTCTCGTTCTACGATAATTGTAGCCATGACATGAACCATATCTTTAGACTCTTCACGCTCCATCTTTTCAATGATGACTGCCAATGAGTGAGGAATTTCCTCTCTAGTCAAGTGCAATGCCTTTTCCCTGATTAGTTCAGAAACAATAAACCTCTCTGGGTGGTCCGTAACTTGATCTGCAGGATAGTACTGTGGCCCTTCTGGCATATATTCTTTAATTTGCTGGAGAAGACGGTCAATATTGTTGCCTTCAAGCGCAGAGATAGGAATAACTTCTTTGAATCCGAATTTATCCTTATAGTCATTAATTAGGGACATAAGTTCTTCTGGACTGATAAGGTCAATTTTATTGATGACAAGAAAGACAGGAGTCTTAACTGTTTGAAGTTTATCAATAATAAACTCTTCCCCACGGCCATAACCTTCACCTGCGTTAACCATGAATAGTATTAAATCTACTTCCTTCAAGGTATTCTGTGCAACCTTCATCATAAAGTCGCCTAGCTTATGTTTTGGTTTATGGATTCCAGGCGTATCGATAAAAACTAACTGAGCATCTTCTTCTGTAAGGACACCTTGAACTTTGTTACGAGTTGTCTGTGGCTTATCGCTCATAATGGCGATCTTTTGCCCAATCACTCTATTCAAAAAAGTTGATTTCCCAACATTTGGTCTGCCTATAATTGAAATAAATCCCGATTTATAACCCTGTTTCTCATAATTTTCCATGATTGACCTCCAGGCAAGAACTTCCTTTTACATGAAGGCCATTTATTGCTTTCATTTCCTTAGTGATGTTATTCAAAACCAGCATGCTGAATTTCCTGCCTTTATTTTTCTTCATCCTGTCCAAAGCTTCATCTATCCTTTCCATTCATTTTACCTTATTTTGTATCCGATATCACTGTCTTAATCAAAAAAAAGATAAAAAAATTTTAAATTTTCTAAAAACTAATCTCCTTCCATGTATGCTATGCCATTGTACAAAAATTGCTGTCCCTTTTCAACGGAACCGTCATCACAATAAAAACAGCCACCAAAAGGCAGCTATTCAAAAAATTGTAAGATCTGTGGACCGAATATCATCATGCCAATGACAGCGCTGATGACAGCTAACACAAGTACTGCTCCTGCGGCAATATCCTTTGCCAGCTTAGCAAAGGGGTGCGGCTCTTTGAAAGTAAGATCAACGGCTTTTTCAATTGCTGTATTCATCATTTCAGCAGAGATCACGCAACCTGAAGCAAGTATGATGATCAACATTTCCATTTTAGATATCGAGAGAAATATGCCAAGCGCGATAGCCGCTATAAAAAAGAAAAGATGAATTTTCAAATTGCGCTCTTCCTTTATTGAAACTACAATCCCTTCCCACGCATAGCCAAATGCCGTTATCAGGCTGCCCCTTTCTTTCCCTTTACCTTTCAAGCCCAAACTCATCTAAAATCTCCTTTTGCCTTGAGAACATCACTGCCTCATCCTCTTTATTCATATGGTCATATCCGAGAAGATGAAGAAAACCATGAACCGCTAGAAATCCAAGTTCCCTTGCATAGGAATGCTTATACTCCTGTGCCTGTTCTTTTGCTTTTGCAGACGATATGATAATATCACCGAGTACTCTCGGCATATTTTCACCTACTATCGCTATTTCTCCTTCCCCCTCCTCTTCAAGGGCAAAGGAAATAACATCTGTCGGAGCATCCTTGCCGCGATACTCCCGATTAATTTCCCTAATCCTTTCATTGCTTACAATTGTCACGGAAACCTCGCTGCCCTCCTCGACGCTCTCCATCTCGGCAGCGAGGTTTAGCAAATCATTAAGCAGGGTTCGATCCGCTTCTGTTAATTCATTTACTTCATCCAATAAGTCCATTTCCAGTCTCATGCTCGTTCCACCTTCTGTTTTATCATTTCTGGATATTCTATTCTCGAGTGAAAGATCCCCTTTAATGTTTCACATAAGGAGTATGCTACCGTTTCTAGTTCTTTCAACGTCAAGTCACACTCATTCAATTGCCCATCTTGAAGCCTGTCTGTAATGATACTTTTTACAAGCTTTTCAATTTGTTCGCTTGTAGGGTGCGACATCGAGCGAACAGCCGCTTCCACGCTGTCTGCAATGCCGATAACAGCAATCTCTTTCGTCTGCGCTTTCGGACCAGGATATCGATACTCCTCTTCCACTATCTCCATGCCTGACTGTTTGGCTTTGTGGTAGAAATACTTAAGTAGAGTAGTACCATGATGCTGCTCCGCAATATCAATGATTTCCTTTGGCATCTTATGTTTTCGAAGCATTTCACCGCCGTCTATCGCATGAGCAATGATGATGTCACGGCTTGTTTCCGGCGGAAGCTTATCGTGCGGATTCTCAATATTCATTTGGTTCTCGATAAAAAACTGGGGACGTTTTGTTTTGCCGATATCATGGTAATAACAGCCGACTCTAGCAAGCAGTCCGTCCGCCCCGATTGCTTCACATGCAGACTCTGCTAAGTTTGCGACCATAACACTGTGATGATATGTACCAGGTGCTTCCGTAAGTATTTTTCTAATCAGCGGATGATTGGGACTGGAAAGTTCAATCAGCTTCATTCTCGATAAAAAGCCAAATCCAGCTTCAAAAAACGGTAAAAGGCCAATTGCTAGGACGGCAGATCCAAGGCCGGAAAAAACGGCAGCCAAAAGATATATTCCATATTCTCCACCAGTTAAATGCATATTTCGGATAAACAATAAGCTCATAAGGACGAAAATATTCACAAGACTAACGACTAATCCGGATTGCAAAATTTTTGTCCTATGCTGTTTTTCCCTTAAAAATAAAATGGCAGACAAGCCCCCCGCAAGAATGTAAATACTCACCGAAATATTCAATGCTCCTGTAATCCCCTGATTGTATATAATGCTTCCGCAGATGGACAGAGCAACGGTGTGAAAGATAGCTGCTCTTTCGTCAACCAGCAGTTTTACGAGCATCGCTCCCATCGCTGCAGGGAATACATATCCCATTTCTGAATAATCAAATTCCTGTAGAAGGCTTATCAGCTTCATCATTAATAACGATAAGACGAATAAAATGCTAAAAATTAAAAGTTCCTTCTGGGATGTTTCCGCGCTTCCACTTACAGGAAATAAAAAATAAAAGAATGCCAAGAAGGTTACCACCAGAAAAGTGAGACCAATAAACGGCAACATGGAATTTTCACTTTCCAATAGGCCTGTTAGCTCTAATTGCTTATATATATCCCTGCTGATGAGCTGTCCTTCTTCAACAAGAATCTGACCTTCTAAAATCTTCACAGGCTCGATGCTGTCCCGTGCTTGCTGACGCTGTTCATCCGTCGCCTTAGAATCATAAAATTCGTTCTGAATAACCGCATAGCGAGCTAATTCGATCACAGCGGATTTCAAATCTCCATTTAGGCTTGTATACTTTAATTCTTCTTCAACACGCTTTTTAGCGTTCTCTACATCATCTGCAGATATCCTTTCGTTCATCACATTATTTACAGCTGTCACTGCAAGGTCTTTCGCAATATCTATTTCATCATCAGCTGCAGCTAAAAGCGAAGCAAGACTTCTGTCAGATATATTCTTCGTCACATTGTCCGTAAGGTTTTTCTTATATGCTTCAAGCATCGCTTCAGCGGAAGGCGCTTCGCTTGCAGTACCACCCTCTTTGCCCTTTGCTTTGGCTTCCTCTTCGACTTCCTTTGCGGAATCAAAGATAGAATTAAGTAAGTCAACTCTATTTTGGGTGTATTCATTTTTCAGAATGTAAACATCTTCTACCTGATCCACTGCTTCTTTTCTCTTTTTCTCTGTCTGGAGCCTGTCCTCCACCGTTACTGGTGAACGGATGGTCTTTGTCGCAACGGAGAAAAGAGAGAGGTCAAGCTTTTCGGGCTTTACATTGCTGAACATAGCAAAGAACATAATTACTCCTAGCATAGCAAACAAAAGTAATTTAATCGGGGTCAGCTTTAATAGATGTAATAATGCTGACAACAGCCGCTGCAGCTTTTCCATTTCTGTCCTCCTGTCCCGGCCAGACATCCTGTCATTAACCGTCAAACATTCTGGGATTATGTTACATCATATCAGTTTTCACCATTTTTTTCACCTTCTAATTACCTTGCTTGGCAATACATAGAAAAAAGCGCCTCCATAAAAGGAAGAGCGCTACAGAAAAAAACTATTGATGCTTTTCGTACGCCGCAATAATTCTCCCCACAAGCGGGTGGCGGACGACATCGGATTGCTCCAGTTTAATAAAAGAAATTCCCTTGACTCCTTCAAGTATATCGGACGCCACAAGCAAGCCTGATTTTATGCCCTTTGGTAAATCCACCTGTGTGCTGTCGCCTGTAACAACCATTTTCGAACCGAAGCCAAGCCTTGTCAAAAACATCTTCATTTGCGCAGGAGTCGTATTCTGTGCTTCATCAAGGATAACAAAGGCATCATCCAACGTCCTGCCTCGCATATAGGCTAGCGGTGCAACCTCGATCGTTCCTCGCTCAATCAAACGGGCTGTATGCTCCATGCCTAGTATGTCATGCAAGGCATCGTACAGCGGCCGCAAGTAAGGGTCCACTTTTTCCTTTAAATCCCCCGGAAGGAAGCCGAGGCTTTCTCCTGCCTCAACAGCTGGCCTTGTCAGGATGATTTTGGCTACATTGCCGTTTTTCAAGGCGTTTACTGCCATGACCACAGCAAGATAAGTTTTTCCGGTACCTGCAGGGCCCATTCCAAACACCATATCATGTTTTTTAATGGCGTCAATATAATGCCTCTGGCCTAAAGTTTTGACACGGATCGGCTTTCCTTTTACATTTCTTGCGATTTCCTCATTATACAGGTCATCAAAGAAATCTAAGGCACCTTTTCTCGCCATTTCCAACGCATAGATTACATCCCTTTGGGAGATGCTGATTCTCCGCCTGACGACCGAAAGAAGGTTAACAAGAACGGAGTGGGCTATTTCAATATTTTCTTCCGTCCCAGTCACATGTAGCGTGCCACCCCTTGTAATGATTGACACATCAAGCTCCTGTTCAAGTACTTTCAGATTTGCATCGGCATTGCCGAACAATGACACTGCCTCTTCTGTATTTTCCAGCTGTACATCGATCGTTTTCAAGTCTGCTGTCATTACTCGTCTCCTTGAATAATTGGTTGTCCCATTGCAATATCTTCTATGATTCGGAAATAAACTGTTACGTTTACTTTATCATTCCCGATTGACTGGTGTAAAATTTTTTCACTTTTTATTATAGCATTTTCAGGAATCATCCTTTTTATATCTCTTCTTGCAAGCTCCTTTGCTTTTTCAATTGCCTGCTCTTTATTGTAGACACGAAGCACTTCCTCTCTTTCCCGAACTGTTTCCGACCTAACGTGAAGTGGAATTTGCCATTTTAAAAATTTCAGCTGGTTTCCATTCGTTTCAATTTCCCACTCCTTGAAGGAGTGCTTCCCGAATCCCCATATTTTTAAATCTTTCCCACCATAAGCAGACAAATAATAACTCCTCTTTTCCTTTCCACTGAATACTTTGAATTTGCTGTTTAATGGGAGTTCGACGGAAGTCTTATACCAAGTTTCCCCAAGTATCTCTCCTCTTGCCGGCACCTGTTTTTCTTCTCCTTCCTTGCCAATCAGGCCTGAAACAAGAACTTGCCCAGGTTTCACATATTCGTTAACCGTCGTAATTGGATTGCCCTCTTCAACAAATATTTTTACAACTAGCGCCTTTTTTTTTGCGACAAGATTCCTAGGTTTTATCATTTCGGGCTGTTCTGGTTCTTCTTTTTCAACTGCCTGAAGATGATAGGTTGTTCCTTTGAGTTCCACACCTACCCATGTAAGTTCTTTCACCCTATTCGTCAGGCTTCGCTGTATATCATCGACGTCCTTCACTGTGAATTGAAGCTTCCCTTTTTTGACGCCAAGCTTCGATAGTTCCCTTCGAATTTTATGTTCCGTTTCTGGTGCTGCACCTTTTATTTCAATTCCCCATACCATATTAGACAACAGGAAGATGACAATAAGGAATGCTAATCCTCCGGCAACGAAGCCGCTGTTTGTCCAAAGTTTCATTAAAAAGAAAGGGCCGCCCCCCCTTTCAATAAAGCGTACTTTACATTGGCTTTGCCTTGCGGGCATCCTAATCCGCTTTACATCCCTTAGTCCCATTTGGAAAGTGACTGCTTCCGGTCCATGCCGCTTAACATTCCAAATATTAATATTATTTCTCGTCAGCATATTAAGGAATCGCTCGATGCCTTTTCCAGTTATCTTCACTTTTGTTATTCCGGTAAAAATTGATGACCAGTGATTTTTCATCATAAGCCTCCCGATTTATTCGTTTATATATGTCACCTGATCGATTTGTCCTTCAAGGAGTATTTCTTCGGGCATGATGGTTTTTATGACAAATGCTTTGCCCTTGACAAGAAGCTGCCCCTGCTTTAACAGGAGACGAAGCTCACGATCTGAGAAAGCAAGCAGACCTCGATGGTTTTCAATATATATATGGATTTGCCCAATCATAGTGATGCGGGGGAGATCCATCATGACATCCTGCGGAAGGTCCATCCTTTGGGTCATCCAGTTCCGTAAGCGTTGGCCCAATTTTTTCGCCATAACAAAAGAACCCCCTTTCATCTCATATGTATGAAATGAAAGGGGGTTCTAGCACATTTTTCTGACTGTCCAACCGTTATATTATCTACGATTTAGCGACGGGATTTATGCGGTTTTCTAGCACGAGGAGGACCAAGAACTTCCGCCCATATCAGGCCGCTCAGAAGGCTGTCTCCATCCTTTTTCAACTCTGGCTTAATGTATTTAACGGTTGATGATGGTTCCTTGACTAATCTGCTGTCTCTGATGATTAATTCGCTTGCAGTTTGTTCTGTTGGCTTTGCTATTCCGTCAAGCTTCGCAGCATTTTGTTTTGTCCTGGTACTAACCGGACGTTTGCTGTCTACTTGCTTGGCCTTAGCTGCAGATTTTTTTGTATCAGCATAACGCTGCTGCATTTGCCCTTTATCGGTAGATTTAGCTTCTTTACGTCTGGGATCCTCCGTTTTGCTGTTTTCTTTCTTTTTGCCAAAAAAACTTGAAACCATTCCGATGATTATTGCAATGATTATCGGGTTACCGAGCAGATCCTCCATGGAGCAAACCTCCTCCGCAAGGATTTAGCTTATTCTTACTCATTTTTATTATCGCCTTTTTTGTTTCCGCCAAGTCTACCGATGGAATCCCTCATGTCTGTATCAGCAGAAATGTTCTGGTAATTCATATAATCCATCACGCCGATGTTACCTTCGCGCAGCGCTTCAGCCATGGCTAGCGGTACTGTCGCTTCGGCTTCCACAACCTTCGCTCTCATTTCCTCTACCCGCGCCTTCATTTCCTGCTCTTGCGCCACTGCCATAGCCCTGCGCTCTTCCGCTTTCGCTTGGGCGATATTCTTATCTGCTTCCGCCTGCTCTGTCTGCAGTTCCGCTCCGATATTTTTGCCTACATCAACGTCCGCGATATCAATTGATAGAATTTCAAAAGCTGTTCCTGCATCAAGTCCTTTGGAAAGAACTGTCTGTGATATCAAATCTGGATTTTCCAATACCTTTTTATGATCTTCAGAAGAACCAATCGTTGAAACAATGCCTTCACCGACACGAGCTACTACTGTTTCTTCTCCTGCTCCCCCAACTAGGCGCTCAATATTTGCCCTTACCGTAATCCTTGCTTTCGCCTTTACTTCAATACCGTTCATCGCAACGCCTGCAATGAATGGTGTCTCGATTACTTTCGGGTTAACGCTCATCTGAACCGCTTCAAGAACATCACGGCCAGCCAGATCAATTGCTGCCGTTCGTTCAAATGAAAGCTCAATATTTGCACGATGAGCAGCGATCAAGGCGTTCACAACTCTGTCTACATTTCCTCCTGCTAAGTAGTGACTTTCCAATTGATTTGTCGTAACATTCAATCCAGCTTTATGAGCTTTAATTAAAGGATTGATAACCCTGCTCGGAATAACCCGGCGCAAACGCATCCCAATCAGTGTGAAGATGCTGACCTTTACTCCGGCAGCTAATGCCGAGATCCAGAGCATGACGGGTACAAGGGTGAATAAAATTCCGAGCAAAATCAGCCCGAGAACTACTGCGATAATCGTAAATGCACTCCCAGTTATTATCATCATAATACCTCCAACTATTCCATAATTTCTTAATCTTTTTCCCTTACAACAATCCTTGAGCCTTCTGTTTTAATGACAGTAACTACTGTGTCTTTTTGGATAAAACCTCCCTCGGAAACAACATCAATTCTTTCCTCTCCAATCCTAATCGTTCCAGCTGGACGCAGAGGGGTCACTGTTATTCCCTCTATCCCTATTAGTTCCGGCCTGTTCGCATTGGAGATATACCCTTTTTCTGTACTTGTTGAGTCTGCAAGCACAATCTTTCCAAAAAGTCTCATTCTTTTCCCCAACACCTTTATCATCAAAATACTTGCCAATACTGATACGGCAAGAGCAATCAATAAAGAGATTGCCATGTGAGTGACATTGCCCGATGCCAGAAAGAAACTCGAAATAATGGAGACAAAGCCAATACCGCCAGCAATTCCTCCCGCTACAAAAAATTCTAATACGACAAGCACAATCCCTATAGCGAAAAGAATAACGGATTCATAGCCTGCAAACCCTGCAACTAGATGACCATAGAAGAACAACAGCAGCGCGGAAATCCCCATGAACCCAGGAATGCCGAATCCAGGAGAGTAAAGCTCCAGCACAAGTCCCAGCGTCCCAATCGTCATCAGAATTGGTACCACAACAGGATGCGTCAGGAACCTGGCAACCTTTTCTGCAAAGCTTTCCTCTACTTTCACCATCTTTGCATGCTCAAGGCCGATTTCTTGTAGCAGCGCATCCAAATTTTTTACCGTTCCTTCCGAATACCCTACTTTTTCTGCTTGACTAGAAGTAAGTGTTAAGAGCTTTCCTTTTCCAGCCCCGTACTCCGGCAAATCCACCCTCTCATCCGCCATTGCAAGGGAATAAATCGGGTCTCTTCCGTTTTCTTCGGCAGCCGTCTTCATCGCTGCGTGCCAATACGATTCTGCTTTCTTCCCCGCAGCGTTTCCATTTTGGTCAATGATTGCAGCTGAACCCATGACTGCTCCCGGTACCATATAAATCTCATCCGCATTCAATGCGATGTAGGCACCTGCCGATAATGCCTGCTTATGGACAAAGGCAACTGTTTTAATGTCAGTATCGGACAGGAGCTTTCCAATTCCTGCAGCAGCGTCTACTGCCCCGCCGGGAGTATCAATATCAAGGATAATCGCTTTTGCATTCTCTTTCTCCGCAACCGCGATTGCTCTCTTTAGGAAAGCGTGCATCCCTTTCTCCACCGTTTCCTCTACTGGGACAACGACCACTTTCTCTCCCGCCGCTTCTGTACCTACTCTGTCTAATCCACCAATTGTAAGGGTCAAAAAGATAAGGATGAGGAAGGTCGGCAGCAGTTTTCTTTTCTTCACTAACATCTCCCCTTTCCAGGAAGAAATTTAATCCGTGATTTTACTACGTTTTTCCTCGTATAAAAGTTCCAGTACCCAAGAAATTTTTCTTCTATGTAAAATTATGTATAGATTTACTATAACATACCCGGAGAAATAATGCCCACCTTGCCTAAACAGTATGGTAAAAAGACTCCAGGCGCTTGCCTGGAGTCTTTAAGCTCATTTCTTATGAAAGGTGTTGTTGTACAAGTTTGTTGACGAGTGCGCCGTCTGACTTGCCTTTTACTTTAGGCATGACTGCCGCCATCACTCTTCCCATATCTGCTTTAGAAGCTGCTCCTGTCTCAGCAATTGTTTCCTTGACGATTTCAGTCAGTTCTTCCTCACTGAGCTGTTGCGGCATATAAACTTCAACATGGGTAATTTCTGTTCGCAGCTTTTCCACTAGGTCTTCACGACCTGCTTTTTCAAATTCCTGGAGGGAATCTTTACGCTGTTTCATTTCGCGAGAAAGTACGGTCAACTCTTCCTCTTCGGACAGCTCCTGCTTCCCGAGCTTAATAGCTTCGTTTTGCAAAGAAGACTTAATCATCCGAATGGTTGTGAGTTTGTCTTTTTCTTTGTTCTTCATCGCTTGGACCATATCTTTATTTAAACGCTCGAGAAGACTCAATGAATTCCCACCCTCTCTTAGAACTTGCGTTTTCTTGCAGCTTCAGACTTTTTCTTCCGCTTTACACTAGGCTTTTCATAGAATTCGCGCTTTCTAGCTTCTTGAATTGTACCGGATTTAGAAACAGTACGTTTGAAGCGTCGAAGAGCATCTTCAAGCGATTCGTTTTTACGAACGACAGTTTTAGACATTCTCTTTCCCTCCCTCCGAACACAACACACTTACATCAAAACATGGAAACCATGTACCTTGCAATTATAATATAACAGCACTGCAAGGTCAACCGAAAATAGCTGTTTCTGCCTTGAATATACCTATTCTTTTTTGCTTTTACGATAATGTTGCATGTCCAGCCTTTTTTTTCATAAGAATGAAGCGAGGGGTGGAAATCAATATGGGTGTTGTGATACTGTTTCTATTGTTTATCCTCATGTTCATTGCTGGCATGGCCTTACTTCGACAAGGTCTGTTTCACAGTGCAGGATCGTCCATGAAAAAACAGCTGGAAAAGATGGTCGGCTCCCCATGGAAAGGTTTTGTTTCCGGGTGTATTGCAGCCGCCTTCCTACATAGCAGCTCTGCAGTGATGGTACTGACAATAGGTTTAATTTCCGCTGGTTTGTTAACCTTCAGGCAATCAATCGGCATCATTCTCGGATCGAATGTTGGGACGACCTTTACCCTTGAACTGATAACGATCAATATCGATTTTTTCATTGTTCCGCTTGCTGTCACCGGGGCTATGCTAATTGCTTTCAACTCTTCTCTATTTAAAAATATCGGCAAAGTTACTTTTGGCATTGCTGCTGTATTTGTTGCCATGAGAGGGTTTACGTTTCTAGCAGGCCCCTTGACAGAATTTACATCGGTTGAGAGCCTGCTGCAACAAATGGATAGCAGCCATCTTTGCGCAATCCTTTTAGCGGCAGCCTTTACGGCACTCATCCAATCTAGTACCGCAATGACTGGCATTGTAATGGGATTTTTGGCACAGGAATTGATGGAATTTGATACAGCACTTGCCGCAATGCTTGGAGCGAACATCGGTACATGCGCTACAGCATTGCTCGCTTCTGCCGGGGCGGGCAAAGAGGGGCATTTGACTGCATATGCTCATCTTTGGCTTAATATCGGAGGTGCGCTTGCTTTTCTTCCATTGATAGATAGTTATGCGGCGATAGCACCCTTAACAGCAGCTCGCCCGGAAGTCCAGCTCGCCCACGCGAGCGTACTGTATAACCTTGTATCTTCCATTGCTGTCCTTCCGTTTGCCGATGGATTTAGCAGGTTCATTTTAAAATTGCACGGAAGAAATCAATAGATAAAAATGGCCATGCCGCTTATGCGACATGGCCTGTTCCTCAATAACTATTAGCTACAATACCGCTGATTTTTCCTCCCGTTTTTCCACGATCCTTACAAATTCACCAATGCAATAAGGGTAACCAGCTTTTGAGATTTTCACTTTCACAATGCAGCCAACCATGTCTTCCTTTGCCGGGAAAGCTATTTTCAAGTAATTATCCGTATAGCCGGCATAAAAACCCGCACCTGCTTCCCTGAAAGGCTCTTCAGGAATGACCTCGAGCACTTCACCTTCAAAGCTGGATGCGTATTCTTTAGCCAACTGGTCGGATAGATTAATCAGCCTGTGAACTCTTTCGCTTTTCACTTCCTCATCGACCTGATCCTCCATTCGTGCAGCAGGAGTTCCAGTTCGTTTTGAGTATGGAAAAACATGCAGTTCGGAAAATTTGTGTTTCTTAATAAAGTCATACGTTTCCATGAATTCTTCTTCTGTTTCCCCCGGAAAACCAACAATAACATCCGAAGTGACAGCCAATCCAGGAAGCGCCATTTTTAATCGCTCGATTCTCTCAGCAAAAAACTCCATTGTATATTTCCGTCTCATCCTCTTTAAAACGGTATTGGAACCCGATTGAATTGGAATGTGGAGATGGCGAACAATAATCTTCGATTGATCGATTACATCAATAACTTCATCCGTAATTTGGCTCGCCTCGATGGAGGAGATACGCAAACGTTTAAGTCCCTTCACTTCCGCTTCGATATCGCGTAGAAGCCCGGCAAAGTTGTAATCTTTCATGTCTTCGCCATACCCGCCTGTATGAATGCCTGTCAGCACGATTTCTTTGTAGCCTGCGTCTACTAGCTGCTGTGCCTGGCGTATTACTTCCTGTGGATCACGCGAACGCATAAGGCCGCGCGCCCATGGAATGATACAGAAAGTACAAAAATTATTGCACCCCTCCTGTATTTTAAGGGAAGCTCTTGTGCGATCGGTGAATGCTGGAACATCAAGCTCTTCATATACACGGTTTTTCATGATGTTTCGAACTCCATTAATCGGCTGTCGCTCTCTCTTATACTGCTCGATGTAACCTAACATTTTCGTCCTGTCTTGTGTTCCGACAACTACATCGACTCCAGGGATTGCCATAATTTCGGCGGGAGAAGTCTGAGCATAGCAGCCTGTTACACAAATAACCGCATCCGGGTTTTTTCTAACTGCCCTTCGGATTACTTGGCGGCTTTTTTTATCCCCTGTATTGGTCACCGTACATGTATTAATAACATAAACATCGGAAGCTGATTCGAATTCAACTCTTTCATAGCCCTGTTCCTTGAACAGCTGCCAGATGGCTTCTGTTTCGTAATGATTGACTTTGCAGCCAAGTGTATGGAAAGCCACTTTGGGCATTTAAATTCACCTCATTAGTTCAGTTTGATAGGATGCTGCTGAAAGCAAATACAATGGAGCTGTTTCTGTCCGCAATATGCGAGGGCCAAGCGAACATTCGCGGAAACCGTTCTCTTTCAGGAATGCAACTTCCCCTTCAGACAGACCGCCTTCCGGACCGAAAACAGCAAACAGTGTTTCACCTGCTTTCATACTGCCAAGCGTTTTTGCAAGATTTGATGTTTCCCCTCGTCTCGCTTCCTCTTCATACGCAATCAGCTTATATGAGCAGTCGGTGGAAAGGTCCGCAAGCTCTTTTATGGAAACAGGTGAAAAAACGCGTGGGATTCGACTGCGATGCGACTGCTCCGCAGCTTCCTTTGCAATTTTCATCAAACGTTCTGTTTTTTTGCCTGCCTTTTTTTCATCCCATTTCACTACGGAGCGGGATGCAGCAAAAGGGACAAACGCTGTCGCTCCCAGTTCTGTGCCTTTTTGGATAATATACTCCAATTTGTCCCCTTTAGGCAAACCGCTCGCTATTGTAATCGAAACGGGCAATTCAGAAGACCTTTCCTCCCATTCTACAATGGCTGCTTCAGCGTGTTCACCGGTAATATTTACAAGTTCACATAATGCAGTCCTGCCGTCAGGACTAACACAAAAAATCCGATCTCCTATAACCATTCGCATCACTTTCATGATATGCCGAGCATCTTCACCGCAAATAGTGAACATGCCTTCCACAGGAACGGATTCTGTAAAATATCGCTGCACTAAAACGACCTCCAAGCACCTTTAGTATTGTCGGCAGAAACGCCGAAACTTTCATGAAAGGAAAAGCAGAAAAAAGGGGTAAATTAATGCCCCTTTTTCTCGTTCAGGCCTATTTCCTTACTGCAACGATTGCTACCCAGTCTTCCATCGAAAGGATTTCTTCAATGTGAAATCCTGCTTCCAACATTTTTTGTTTAACCAAGTCTTTCTTTTGTTGGATGATTCCAGAAGCAATGAATTTTCCTCCCGATTTTACAACCTTTGCCGCATCCTCAGCAAAACGTAATATTACTTCTGCAAGGATGTTCGCGACGACAATGTCTGCGCCTGCTTCGATACCATCAAGAAGATTACTTTGCTTAACCTTTGTTACTTCTTGTGTCTGATTTAACTTGATGTTAAGCCTTGCTACATTGACTGCTACCTCGTCCAAATCAAGCGCCTCTATTTCTGAAGCTCCCAATTTTGCTGCTGCGATACTTAGAACCCCCGACCCTGTGCCCACGTCTATTACACGGTCATGAGCCTTGACGTTGCGTTCAAGAGCTTGAATGCACATGACCGTAGTTGGATGCGTACCTGTACCAAATGCCATACCGGGGTCGAGCTCGATAATCAGTTCATCGCTATTCACAGGCTGGTAATCTTCCCAGGTTGGAACAATGGTGAATTTCTCAGAGATCTTAACAGGGTTATAGTATTTTTTCCAGGCTGTCGCCCAATCTTCTTCATTTACCTCACTGATTGTCACCTTGTTTTTCCCAATATCAATATTGTAAAGGACAAGATTATTGATCGCCGCTTTAATTTCTTCAACCGTTTCCCCAAGAAAACTGTTTACAGGCAAGTAAGCTTTTACGATAACGCCTTCGGCAGGATAATCGGCTGGATTCAACTGATAAATCTCACCGAACTGGTCTTCTCTATCCCTATGCAATTCAAACGGGTCTTCGATGACCACACCGCTTGCTCCTGCTTCATGAAGGATGTTAGAGATCGGCTCGATTGCCTCATTCGTTGTCAAAATGCTGATTTCTGACCATTTCATAATAGTTGCAGCTCCAATCTTAATCACCTTTGAAGGCGCGCTTCACTTTAGAGAAAAAGCTTTCTTCGTGTTCGCCAAGAGGCGTTTGCCCGCTTACATCTGCAAACTCTCTTAACAGTTCCTTCTGTTTTTCGGTCAGCTTTGTAGGAGTCATGATACGAACAATTGTATGCTGGTCACCAGTACCATATCCTCTAACATTCGGCACTCCTTTCCCCTTCAAGCGGAATCTTGTTCCAGTCTGCGTCCCAGCTGGAATTTTAAGCTTTACCTTGCCATGGAGCGTCGGTACTTCAATCTCATCTCCAATAGCAGCTTGTACGAACGTAATCGGCATTTCACAGTAAATATCATCACCATCGCGCTCAAAAAATTCGTGGGAACGAATATGGAAAACAATATAAAGATCGCCTGAAGGGCCTCCATTGGTGCCAGGTTCTCCTTTTCCAGCTACTCTTAGCTGTTGGCCATCATCTACACCTGCCGGTATCTTGACATGGATTTTCCGCCTCTTCTGAACTTTTCCGGAACCATGGCAGCTTGAACATTTTTGTTTGATTTCTTTACCGCTTCCATTACAGTATGGACATGTACGTCGATTGACAATCCTGCCAAACGGTGTATTCTGCTCCACATTAAGTTGACCACTGCCATGACAATGCTTACATGTTTCAGGTTTCGTTCCAGGTTTGGCCCCAGACCCATCACATGTCTCACATGTTTCTTCACGCGGAATTTCAATATCCGTTTCTTTCCCGAACACAGCTTCTTCAAAGCTTAATGTCATCGTATATTGGAGATCGGCACCTTGCCGAGGCGCATTTGGATCTCGCCGCCTTCCTCCACCTCCAAAGAACGAATTGAAAATATCTTCAAATCCGCCAAAACCGCCGCCAAAATCCCCACCGCCAAAGCCTTGGTTAGGATCAGTATGACCAAATTGATCATAGTGAGCACGCTTTTGTTCATCACTAAGTACTTCGTATGCTTCTTTTACTTCTTTAAATTTTTCATCGGCATCCGGCTCTTTGTTTATATCCGGATGATACTTTTTGGATAGCTTCCGATAAGCTTTTTTTATTTCGTCCTTAGTAGCACTCTTCGCTACACCGAGGACGTCATAGTAATCCCTTTTCGACATGATTACCACTCCCGAATCTTTTCACATAAAAATTATTTTAACATTCCGCTATAAAAAAACGCAATCATTTCATCATTTATGCACCTAGTTCTCATCTCGTTCAAAGAAAAAGCCAAAGTCAAGAGAATCCCTGACTTTGACTCTGGTGTCTGTTTCTTATTTATTGTCGTCCACTTCCTCAAACTCAGCATCGACAACATTGTCATCCTTTGCCTTATCAGAACCTTGCTCGCCTTGCTGGGCTTGCGCCTGTTTAGCAGCCTCTTCATAAAGCTTGACAGTCAAGTTTTGAACAATTTCATTCAATGCATCCTTTTTCGTGCGGATTTCATCGATATCGTTCTTTTCAATAGCAGCTTTTAATTCTTCCTTAGCGGCATTTGCTTTGGAGATTTCCGCTTCATCTGCTTTTCCTTCTAAATCCTTCAATGTCTTGTCTGTTGCGAAAAGAAGCTGATCCGCCTCATTGCGCAGCTCTACTTCTTCCTTGCGCTTCTTATCTGCTTCTGCATTTTCTTCGGCTTCTCTTACCATGCGATCGATTTCCTCATCATTTAGTCCTGTGGATGACTTGATGGTTATCGTTTGTTCTTTGTTTGTACCAAGGTCCTTTGCTCTAACGTTCACGATGCCGTTTTTGTCGATATCGAAGGAAACTTCGATTTGCGGGACACCACGAGGTGCTGGTGGAATTTCGGACAATTGGAAACGTCCAAGCGTCTTGTTATCCGCAGCCATTGGCCTTTCCCCTTGAAGCACATGGATATCTACAGCAGTCTGGTTATCGGCAGCAGTAGAGAACACTTGGGATTTTGAGGTAGGAATGGTTGTATTACGATCAATAAGCTTCGTGAATACTCCTCCCATTGTTTCAATCCCAAGAGATAGAGGTGTAACGTCAAGGAGAACGACATCCTTCACATCTCCAGTGATAACTCCCCCTTGAATAGCTGCACCCATTGCAACAACTTCGTCTGGGTTAACACCGCGGTGCGGCTCTTTTCCAGTTTCTTTCTTGATTGCTTCCTGCACGGCAGGAATGCGTGTTGAACCTCCGACAAGGATTACCTTATCGATTTCTGAAGCACTCAAACCAGCATCTTTCAATGCCTGGCGTGTAGGCCCCATCGTACGTTCAACAAGATCGGAAGACAGTTCTTCAAACTTCGCCCGTGTCAGGGTCAATTCCAAATGAAGAGGACCAGCTTCTCCTGCTGTAATGAACGGCAGAGAAATTTGCGTAGAGGTTACGCCGGAAAGGTCTTTTTTCGCCTTTTCTGCTGCGTCTTTTAAACGTTGCAGTGCCATTTTATCTTTTCCAAGATCAATACCGTTTTCCTTTTTGAACTGTTCTACAAGGTAATCAATAATCACTTGGTCGAAGTCATCTCCACCAAGCTTATTATCACCTGCAGTTGCTTTTACTTCGAACACTCCATCTCCAAGCTCAAGGATAGAAACGTCAAATGTACCGCCACCTAGGTCATACACAAGGATTGTCTGATCTTCGTCCATTTTGTCCAACCCGTAGGCCAGGGCAGCAGCAGTTGGTTCGTTGATAATCCTTTCAACTTCAAGGCCTGCAACTTTTCCTGCATCCTTTGTTGCCTGGCGCTCAGCATCATTGAAATATGCAGGCACTGTGATGACTGCTTTTGTTACCTTTTCACCAAGGTAATCTTCTGCATAGGATTTCAAGTGTTGCAGAATGATGGCAGATACTTCTTGAGGTGTATATTTTTTGCCTTCAATTTCAACCGAATGAGTTGTACCCATATGGCGTTTGATAGACATAATAGTATTTGGGTTCGTAATGCTTTGGCGTTTTGCCACTTCCCCAACCTGACGTTCACCGTTTTTGAACGCGACAACAGACGGAGTTGTCCTGTTACCTTCAGGATTCGGAACTACTTTAGGTTCGCCGCCCTCAAGGACAGCAACGCAAGAGTTCGTTGTCCCTAAGTCGATACCGATAATTTTGCTCATGTTCATACCTCCAGAAAATGTGATATGTAGACTATTGGTTGACCTTCACCATTGAAGGGCGAATTACTCTGTCCTTGAGAATATAGCCTCTTTGGAACTCCTCCACTACAATATTGGAACCAACGCTCTCATCCTGCACTTGCATGACAGCCTGGTGCTTATGTGGGTCGAATTCCTTCCCCTCGGCCTCGATTGGCTCGGCACCTTCTTTTTTGAACGCATCAAGAATCCCGCGGTATACCATTTCCATCCCTTGCAAAAGGGACTTTGCCTGGTCATTGTCCACTTCCATCTTCATGGCGCGCTCAAAATTATCGAGTGCCGGAAGCAAATCTGAAATAAGGCTTTGTGCTCTATATTTTGCGCTCGCTTCAAGGTCCATCCTTGAGCGGCGGCGGAAGTTATCAAAATCTGCCTGGAGCCTCAAATAGCGATTTTCTGTTTCCTCGAGCTTACTCTCCAATTCTGCCACCCTCGGATCTGCTTCTGCTCCAGGAGCTTGCTGCTCCTTCTGCTCCACCGATTCTTCCTTTTGTATTTCAGGTTCCACTTTGGTTTGTTCTGTTAAGCTTTCGGCTGTTTCTTCCCGCTCCATTTTCTCTTCTTTCTCCATGCTTGTCACCTCCCAAAAAAGGTTAAATTAATCTATAAAAAAGCAGTGCTGGCATCAAAAAAGATGCCGCAGCTTTTCCACCATTGTACTTCTTGGTCTTTCAACACTATTGCCACCATCAACCGTTTTGATACAGCTTTGTCAAGACTGCCGACATGTCCGCGCTGACGATTTTCAACAACGGAATGACACGGGAATACTCCATTCTCGTTGGACCAAGCATTGCAATCGTTCCTAACTTCTCCGCCCCGACAGAGTAGGTTGCAGTTATGAGACTGCAGTTCTCCATTGCAGAGTTATTGTTTTCTCGGCCTATTTTAACGCTAATACCTTCAGGATTTTGCCGAATCATTTCAGAAAGACCATCCTCCTGCTCAATCATCGACATGAGGCCTCTGACTTTTTCCAGGTCCGTAAAATCAGGCTGATTCAGCATATTCGTTTTGCCGCCAAAAAAAATTTTTTCGTTAGAGGGAATTTTGAATGTTTCCCCTAGCACCTCTGTCATTAAATCATAATTTTGGATATGGCGACGAAGAATTGCGGCAATCTCCTTATAGATTTTCGCATTCAACTCTACCAGCGGAACCCCTGAAAGCTTCTCGTTTAAAATATTGACCATTTTCTCCACTTCGCTTGGACTAACGCCTGAAGGGAAATGGAAGGTGCGGTTTTCGACATGCCCTGTATCCGTCACGATAATGGCTGTGGCTGTCTCCCTGTTCAATGGGACAATCTGCAGCCTTCTTAGGCGATTATCTTTTACCGCCGGTCCAAGCACGATAGAAGTATAACTTGTCATTTCAGACAGAATTCTGGCGGATTTTTGAACTATCTTCTCTAGTTCATAAATCCTCTCAGCAAAAATCGACTTAATGATCCTGAGATCGGCTGATTGGAGTTCCTGTGGCGCAAGCAAATGATCCACATAATATCTGTAGCCTTTTTCAGATGGTATCCTGCCTGATGAAGTGTGCGTCTTCTCGATAAAACCCAGCTCTTCCAAATCGGCCATCTCGTTCCTGATTGTCGCGGAACTGAAAGATATCTCTTCTTTCTTCGACAGGCTTCTTGAACCCACTGGAAGGGCATAACGAATAAAGTCATCAACAATTACCTGTAGAATTAACACTTGACGGTCCGTTAACAACAGTCATCACCCCTGTTAGCACTCTCTTAAGATGAGTGCTAATTCTAATAATAAATTATCAATAATGAGCCCCAATGTCAATAATTTGATACGAAAGATAATCTTATACCGAAAGGAATGACTGGAACACCTCGTTACCAAGGAATTTTCCTTTCTTGGTTAGCCTGATTCTTTCTTCCTTACATTCCAAAAGGCCTCTCGCTGTAAGGCTGGATATTGCGGAACGGAACAACACAGAGGCATCCTTGCCGAATTTCTCGTGAAAATGTCGAAGCGAGACACCTTCTGTCTTTCTTAGGCCAAGAAACATTTCTTCTTCCATCATTTCCACCAACGTTACTTCATGCAAATGAATCAACGGAAAAACACCTTCCTGTATGGGTTCCATATATTTCTTCAGCGGACCATAATTGGATACACGCCTGCCATTTACATAGCCATGCGCTCCGGCACCAAATCCATAGTATTCCTCGTTGTTCCAGTATGTTAAGTTATGGATACTTTCATATCCCGGAACAGCAAAATTGCTGATTTCGTATTGCTCCCTGCCATGTCGCTCCATTTCATCCATTAATATTTCATACATCTCCGCCTCCGTTTCTTCTGCTGGAAGTGTAAGCTTCCCCCTGTTCACCAGGTTGTAGAAGACCGTTTTAGGTTCTATGATAAGAGAATAGCCGGAGTAATGAGGAAGATCCAGGCTTAAAGCCTGTTTGAGCGAGACCTGAAAGTCCGCTGCTGTCTGTCCCGGTAAACTGTAAATTAAATCAATGCTGATGTTATGAAAGCCTGTCATCTTGGCCTCTTCTATCGCTTTATAAACATCCGCCGCCCTGTGCGATCTACCGATTGACTGAAGTAGTTCATCGTTAAAAGATTGAACTCCAAAACTCAAACGATTTACACCGCCTGCTTTCAATATTTCCAATTTCCCCCTCGAAAGGTCACCTGGATTGGCTTCGAACGTATACTCTTTTACCGAATTGCTATATAGATGTCTGCCAATTGCATCAACAAGAAACTGGAGCTGTTCTTCATTCAGCGCTGTCGGTGTACCTCCCCCTACAAATATTGTTTCGATTCCACCGCTTGGATTCGATGCAACCCTCATGCTGAATTCCTTTTCCAAGCTCCTCAAATAGTCACCAACCGGCTGCCTATCCATCAACACTTTATTAAAGTCACAATAATGGCAAATATGGTGGCAAAATGGTATATGGATATATGCTGCTTGTGCCAATAGAATCACTTCCCGTCTACTTTATCCCGGACTGCCGGATGGAGCAAAAAAAGGTTAGAACGCCAACTGTCAGAACAGGGCCTTCTAACCTCTGGGGGTTACTTTTTCGTGCTGCTATCGTCCATTTTCAATACAGCCATGAATGCTTCCTGTGGAACCTCTACCGAACCCACCTGCTTCATCCGCTTCTTACCTTCCTTCTGCTTTTCCAGAAGTTTTCTTTTCCTGGAGATGTCACCGCCGTAGCATTTCGCAAGAACATTTTTTCTCATTGCTTTGATGGTCGAACGCGCAACAATTTTTTGGCCTACCGCGGCTTGGATCGGTACTTCAAATTGCTGACGAGGAATAAGTTCCTTTAGCTTGTCGACGATCACTTTTCCTCTTTCATAGGCGAAGTCTTTATGCACAATAAAGCTTAAGGCATCCACTTTTTCTGCATTGAGGAGAATATCCATCTTCATCAGCTTTGAAGGCTTATAGCCTATTAGTTCGTAGTCAAAGGAAGCATATCCTTTTGTATTAGATTTCAGCTGATCAAAGAAGTCATAAACAATTTCGGAAAGGGGAACTTCATATACGATGCTTACCCTTGTTTCATCAAGGTATTGCATATCGATAAAATTACCCCGTTTTTGTTGGCATAATTCCATGATCGGTCCGACGAATTCGTTCGGTGCCATCATGGTAGCTTTAACATAAGGTTCTTCAATCCGCTCGATTTTCTGCGGATCCGGCATATTGGATGGGTTATCCACCTTTATCTCTGTTCCATCGGTCATGATGACATGATAGATAACGCTCGGTGCGGTAGTGATGAGATCAATGTTAAATTCTCGTTCAATCCGCTCCTGAATAATTTCCATATGGAGAAGACCAAGGAAACCACAGCGGAAACCAAATCCGAGCGCCTGGGAAGTTTCTGGTTCAAACTGCAGGGCAGAATCGTTCAATTCCAGCTTCTCCAACGCTTCACGTAAATCATTAAATCGTGCAGAATCAATTGGGTAAAGTCCGCAATATACCATTGGGTTCAGCTTGCGGTAACCTGGAAGCGGTTCTGTCGCTCCATTCTTCGAATTTGTAATGGTATCTCCAACTCGGGTATCCCCAACGTTTTTGATCGCTGCTGTCAGGAAGCCTACGTTTCCAACCGATAGTTCGTCAACCGGGAGAGCCTTAGGTGTAAAGACGCCGACTTCGGTTACTTCAAATTCTTTCCCAGTCGCCATCATCCTAACTTTATCGCCAACCTTCACGCTGCCATCCACTACACGTATGTAGGCAACGACACCCCGATATGCATCATAGAGCGAATCGAAAATAAGCGCTTTAAGCGGAGCATCCGGGTCCCCTTGTGGTGCAGGGACCTTCTCAACCACTTGCTCTAAAATATCTTCGATGCCGATTCCCGCTTTAGCAGAAGCGAGCACCGCTTCTGATGCATCAAGGCCGATAACATCTTCTATTTCGCCTCTGACCCGTTCCGGATCCGCACTTGGCAGATCAATTTTGTTAATCACAGGGATAATTTCCAGATCATTATCAAGCGCGAGGTAGACGTTTGCTAAAGTCTGTGCTTCAATTCCCTGGGCCGCATCTACAACAAGCACCGCACCTTCACACGCTGCAAGACTCCTGGAAACTTCATAAGTAAAATCGACATGACCCGGCGTGTCGATCAAATGGAACGTGTAAGTTTCTCCATCCTTCGCTTTATATTTCAATTGGACGGAATTAAGCTTGATGGTGATACCTCTTTCTCGCTCAAGATCCATGGAATCCAACAGCTGGTCCTTCATTTCCCTTGCTGTTAGCGCATTGGTCTTTTCTAAGATTCTATCAGCCAATGTTGATTTGCCATGGTCTATATGAGCAATAATGGAAAAATTCCGTATTTTCGATTGCCTTGCTAGTTTTTCTTCTCTATTCATAAAAGTTCACTCCTGTTAAACTCACGCATGTACACTGCTTTTGATTATAGCAGTCTGGAAATGAAGATTCAATTAGAATCGTGGAGAGCGATGCCATTACCAAAAAATAAGACTGAGGGGCATTTGCTCCCATCAGTCCTGGCTTTTCTTCCCGGTTATCCATTCAACTAGATTTCCAACTGCTCCCGTCATTGCATCTCCCAGCCTTCTTCCCATATCAGAGAAAAAGTTATAGCTTTCCATCTGCTCCAATTTCTCTTTCTTTTTTTTCAAATCTTGCGAAGAAACCTCTGTACCCAGTACTTCGGTTTCCACCTTTCCTTCTGGACCTTCGCCTACTGTGAATGCGTTTTTCATGGACGGATCTTCATAGCCCCTCATTCTATCCATCCCATCGTTTGCCAGCTGCATACCTGCCAAAACGCAGATAAACATGAGAGAAGCCAGCAAAAAAGCTTTCAACATAAAAATCTTCATACCCGCCACCTCTCACGATTGCCGCATTCACGGCGCGTTTACTTTTTCCGCTTGCCAGTACATTTCACTGAATACATCAGCTAAAGCATCCGCAGATCGATCCAGCTCCTCGAATGTATTATCGACTCCGCCGAATTCTATCAAAAGTGCATTTTCCGATAAATCTTGGTTGAATTTCCCATTTGTGCCTGCACCTCTTTTTTCGATGATACCCCTGCTTATCCCTTTATACTTCCCTTCCAAACGGTGATGCAGTTCTGTTGCAAGCTGAAGGTTTTTCTCGTAATTCGCGTTTTCTCCTCCGATAACGAATGCCAGTTTCGCATATGGCTGTCCGTTAATATCAATTGTTGTTTTATCCTTTCGGTACCCATCTCTATGGATGTCGATAAAATAGGTAAGATTCTTGTCACGGTTCATGGCAGATGCCACAACGGACCTGGATTCCTGGTAAGCACTATTGAACCCGGCATTCAAGATATCGGTTTTATCGACAGTAGTTCCTATCCCATTGCTTTCAAGGCTCGACTTCAGCCTGTCCCCAACCCTCGTAACATTCACCTTTGTATGGTATGCCTTATCTGGATCAGTAACTCCTTTTAAATATGGAAGATAGGATTCACGGTTATGCGTAAAGTAAAGGTAGACTACTTTCTTGTCACCAGTTGTAGCTGAAGGAGCAGGGGCGTCTCCTGAATCATTCCCCTTTTCGATATCGTCCGTATTTTGCAGTGCAGCTTCCTTTTCCGCTTTCAACACTTCTGGGGGAGGCGCTGATTCCATCGGCATATTAGTGTAGTTCGTCCCTTCTCCGGCTACCAGGATTCTTCCATCAAAAATTGAAAATCCCGGCAGCTCCCTTCCAAGCAAGCTTCTTGGGTCTTCGAGACTAATGTTTGTTGAGAGCCGAAACAGAACATTGCCAAGATTAATCAAACTGGCTTCGTCCGGAAGAACATTCAGGAACTGGTGATTTTCCATCCCGAACATCCGGAAAAGCGTTTTTCCATCAATTTTATCCGCTGCATGATTGACAGATGAAGATGCAGGCCGGTAATCCGGCTTGACCGATGTCAATAACCCGCTTAAGGAAAAAACAGCTACCAAAAAAATTAAAAATCCGAGCATCACTTTTACAAGGCTTGTACCATGGATGGTCAATATCAGTCCATTGCTCTTAATCAGCTTCAAAAGTTTCCACCTCTTCTTAGCAAGTCTAGTAAAATTCTATGACTGCATTCAAAAAGGTAGAACTTAAACTATTTATCGAGTTATCCAATAAGGACTCTAGTGGGTCGCAAAGCCTGCGTTCTCTTGATCAATTGCTTTGTGGAGGGCTGCATTCAAGCCTGATGCGATCAAGTTAGCCATATCCTCGATAAAAACGTCAATTTCTTTTGGTGTCACCATCAAGTTATGCCCTAAAGGAGACAGGACTTCATGGATTAGCTGCCTTTTTTCCTCCTCCTTCAACGCTCCTACCATGCCTAAAAACGCTTTTCGGTGTTCCTCTTCCGGCAAATCTTCGTCTGTCAATACCTCGCGCTTTCCAAAGCTCATTCCCGCAGGGACAAGCGCTCTTGATGGCTTGTCTCCCTCCCTTAATTCCTTGCCGAAATGTTTTAAGATAAAATCGATTGTATCGCTCGTGATGGAAACCGCATCTACTACTGTCGGTACCCCAATGGCAAAAACCGGAATACGAAGCGTCTCCTTGCTAATTTCCTTTCGTTTGTTTCCAACACCAGACCCTGGATGGATCCCAGTATCGGAAACTTGAATCGTGCTGTTAACCCTTTCTATCGATCTTGATGCAAGCGCGTCTATCACGATAACAAAATCGGGTTTGATATTTTCGACGACCCCGAATATAATGTCACTTGTTTCAATCCCGGTAATCCCCATCACCCCTGGAGCAAGCGCGCTTACAGGCCTATATCCATCTTCTACACTGCTCGGCTGCAGTTCGAATAAATGCCTTGTCACCATGACACTTTCGCAGACAAGAGGCCCTAGTGCATCCGGTGTAACGTTCCAGTTTCCTAGCCCTACGACAAGGCAGGATGCCCCTTCCTTTATTCCTTGATGTTCAATGAATCGGGCAAATTCTGAAGCAAAAACCTGCTCGACATTCTTTTGGTAATCGCTATCCTGCCCCCGAATGCCAAGTCCTTCGATTGTTAAATATTGCCCCTTTTTCTTCCCTAGCGTTTTTTCACCCTTATCATCCACTGAGACAAGAGAAACCTTGATTCCTTTTTCTTCTTTCTCCTTGATGACAACCCCTTCTAATTGGGATAGGTTGCTTGTTTCATGCACGCTACTCTCCTTCCCAGTCAACACCATTTCCCTTGCTTCCAATGCCAAGTCTGTTCTTACAGAGTAATGACTCAAATCCAATTCCTTCATGGGTTTTCTCCTCCTTTGAATTCTTTCCTCCCATCTTTCCCCTTCCATCTCAAAAACATTCTGATGACACGATGAAATTGTTCAATAGTATTGCATTATAGACATGGGTTTGATAGAATACTTCTTGTTCTTAATTTTATTAAATAAGAAAAGTTATTGGATATCGAGTGCCATAAAATCTCGATGCTTTGTAGGAGGTGAACGGAATGCCAAATATTAAATCTGCAATCAAACGCGTAAAAACAAGTGAAGCTTCTAATGCACAAAACACTACTGTAAAATCCACTATGCGTACTGCGGTCAAGAAAGCTGAAGCTGCCATCGTGAACAACGACAGCAACACTCAAGCTGCATTTGCCGCTGCGGCTAGCAAGCTTGACAAAGCTGCTGCAAAGGGTCTGATCCACAAAAACGCAGCTGCTCGCAAGAAGTCCCGCATGATGAAAAAAATGAACGCTAACGGCTAATCTTCTCAAAATAAAAAACGGCCCTAAGGGGCCGTTTTTTATTTTGTCATTTTTCATCCTATTCACGATCGATTCAGCTTAAAAAGAATCATTTCAATAATAAGCTCTTTTCGTAACCCGCCTGTTTTCATTTGATAGTCACCTTCCGCAAGCATGGTGATAATTCTTGCCAGCTCCTGCTCGGTAAAGTAGGAAGCTTGTCCTGCTGCAAGCTTCACACGAAAAGGATGTACTTTAAGAGTGCCAGCAATTTGCTGCTGCCCGTATCCTTTTCTGGACAGTTCCTTCACTTGATAAATCAGTCTGAACTGCCCTGCTATAATCGATAGAATTTTCAGCGGCTCCTCATTCTGCTTCAATAGGTCTTGATATATCATAAGTGCTTCCCCTATCCTGCGGTGGACCACTTTATCTACAAGCGAGAAGATATTTTGTTCAAGAGATTTTGAAACGAGTTTTTCCACTATATCCGGTCCTATTTGCGCCCCACTTCCTGCGTATAAAGCAAGCTTGTCCACTTCGCTTGTCAACAGCGATAAGTTGGTGCCAGCAAGTGTCAGCATTCTTTCAACTGCTTCATTAGTAAAGTCCACACCATTTGCAATTGCTCTTTCTTTTATCCACTTTTTCAGTTCTGATTCAGTCAGCTTCTTTGCTTCTACAACTGTTGCAGCCCGCTTCAGCTCTTTCGTTATCTTTTTTCTCTCATCAAGCTTCTCGTAAGGAGCCAGGAGGATGAGCACTGTATACGGCGCCGGTTCCTTTAAATACTTCTCCAGCTTTGCCAGATTATGCTCTATCTTTTTTGCTTTCTCTGCCGTCAAAAAAATAGGATTCTGCAGAATGACCAATCGCTTTTCCCCCATAAAAGGAAGGGTTTCAGCATCTTCCATCGCAACATCAAGAGCTGTTTCCTCTAGATCATATACCGAGAGATTAAAATCCAGTTCTTCTTCTTGTATAGTGTTATCGATCAACAGCTGTCTAGTCTCGCTGATCAAAAAAGACTCAGTCCCATACACAAGATAGACAGGTTTTATTGACTTCTGTTTTAACTGCTTCCATACTTCCAGCACCAAGACGCTTCTCTCCTGTTCAACCACTATTTCTATTTTCTATGGTAAAGAAGACAATTGCTTTTCGCAATAGAAATCATTTGTAAACAGCAGTTTATGGGGCCAATAGAAAGCCTTGGCCCCATTTTATTTGAACGCTGCTCCATGAGTCCCGGGTATCCCATGAAGAAGCGGTACAGCGCATCTTCTCTGTTCATTATTCCTTATTCGCGGAAGATAAGCTGCTTTTTAACAAGATAGAAAACGTGGAAAGCTAGCTGGCTTTTTTTTATGAAATCGCTTATACTATAATGGAAATAGGGGGGATTGACTGTGAACCAGTTTGAAAACGAGATCACGAAGCGCAATGATGCAACCGACTCTGCTGTCGGATTCATCGTTTCATTTGGTTTTTTCGCAACCATGTTCATCATTGCTACAGTCGTTCAATTCATCGGAAGATAATGACGGCTATAACCATTGCCTAGGGGAGGAACCGCAAGCTGCGGTTCCTTTTTCTTTTCATGCTATATCCTATGGACCATAGGCTGAAAAGGTTCCGAAGTCCTCTTGGAAGGTATAGGTAACAGCACCGCTTTTATCCGTTCTCCAGATCCGCACATTCCTTTCCTTCAAACGAATTAGTGTCTCCATATGGGGGTGTCCATACCTATTTTTCCTTCCTGAAGAGATGACGGCTTCTTCGGGGGTCACAACGTCAAGAAAATGTTCGGACGAGGAGTGTCTGCTTCCATGGTGCCCTGCCTTCAAGACATCAATATTTAACCCATTGATGCTTTTTAGCAGTCCATTTTCCCCATCCTCTCCCAAATCACCTGTAAAAAGCCAGGTTTTCCCGCCAATCTTTGCCCACAGAACAATGGAACCTTCATTTTTATCGTCCTCCTCTTTAATAGGCCATAGTGCTTGAAATCGGCTTCTATCCGATTCCCACTTATATCCTGCCTTTATTCTTACAATGTTCGCTCCTCTCCCTGCCATAACCGCTTCTCTCTCAAGTTCTCCATACTCTGCAAAGGCAGGAAGGCAGATTTCACCTACTTCTATCCCTTGTATGAGTGCTGCTGCTCCTCCAATATGGTCGGCATCTCCATGACTTAGGATAAGTTTATCGACTGTCCTAATTCCTTTACTTTTTAAATACGGAAGCACAATATCCTTTCCCGTATCAAAGGCATCCTGCTTTTCCCGCCATGCCTCTTTGTTAAATGACAAAACTCCCCCCGTATCAATAACATAAACTCCTTTTCGATAAGGAAGCTCGATCACAATGCTGTCACCCTGACCCACATCAAGAAAAACAATCTTACCTTCCGGATTAAAATAATAATGCAAAAGCTGAAAGGTGAGTGGAATGGCAGGAAGGAGGAGAAGTTTCACCATCTTCCCTGGGGAGGGGGCCCTTTCAAGCAAGAAGAAAAAGAATAGAATCATGATAGAAAGAAAGAACAACAGCGCGAAAGAAGGTTTTCCAAAAATAACGGAGGCATACGGGAGGTTCGCGAGAAAATCTGCCAGTGCTTGTGTAAGCTGAACAGTCATACGGAGAAGTTCGCCGACAAAAACAGCTGCCAATGGCAATACAGAGGCCAGCCCAAATTCAAGAATAGCGAGAGGAAGGATAACAAAAGAAAATAAAGGAACTAACAAAATGTTGGCTGCAACAGATATGAAAGACATTTCATAGAAGAAATACAGAATCACAGGAGCAGATGTAACCTGTGCAATGATAGAAACTGCAATCAGCTTTGCTGTTGAAGAAGAAAAGGCTATTAAAATTTTTGGAGTAGAGAGGATAAGAGAGAAGGTTGCTAGAAAGGAAAGCTGAAATCCCGCGCCATAAATACAGTAGGGATCAAGAGCAATAAGAAGTAAGAAAGCGATAGAGAGAGAATCGAGAGGGGATATCTTTATCTTCATTCTCTGACCGCCTAAAAAAATCATTGCCATCAATACGGAGCGGTTGACTGGCGGGGAAAGACCTGTAAGAACAGCATATAGCGGCAGTAAAAGGAGCAACAACAGTTGGGCGTTTTTTCTTGTAATACCCATCCTTAATAGTCCATAGTAGAGCGCGCCTGTTAAGAGGCCCACATGAAGACCTGATATCGATAAAAGATGTACCGTTCCTGTTTTTTGAAAAGACTGTTCCATGTCATCATCGATGTCTTCCCTGCTGCCAAAGAGCATTGCTGCAGAAAGAGCAGCTGTATGATCATCAAGTGATTCATTCAAACGCAAAATCTGTTTTTGGCGAAAGCTTTTGATGAAAAAGAGCAGAGAATCATCGCCATTATAGGATGCCGGAGACACGGTAGTCGCATCAAAAATCCAGAAAACTCGTTGTCTTTCAAGATACGTACGGTAATTAAAAGCATTGGGATTGCGAGGTGGTTCGGGCTGGCGCATTCTCCCCCTTATCCTCAAGGCAGCGCCAGGCAAGGCTTCTTCCATAAAGAATTCCGTTTCTTCCCGAGTGTTTAACCTGTAGCGGAGGACGACCTTTTCTTTCTCATTCACTGTCCTTACCAGTCCTTTTAGTACATCTCCATCCATTGCTATATTGTCAACCAGAACGTACAGTTCCTTTTCCGTCCCTTTATATTCTGATTTCAATGCATTCTTTGCGTCAATCGCTATCCAGCCGAAAACAGCGGATACGAGGATGAGCGTTGTCCCGGCATAGGCCGGGAGCCTTTTGGAAGCAAACAGGAAGAAAAGAAAAATGATAAAAAGCCCTCCGAAAAGAAAAAGATTTTCAAACACTGCTAGAATTCCTGCTATGGCAGCACCTGCAAAATAAATTAGCTTCCCCTTCATCGCAATCACCTACTTAGCAAAGGATCTGTTGCAATAGTTATGTAGTAAAAAGATTCTTCGCCTTTTTTTCAAAAGCTGCAATAGTGTTTTCTTCCACACCGCTTGTCCTCAAGGAAGTGATCATAGATTCGATAAACAACCTTTTTTCATCCTCCTGTTGGCCAATCGAAATTGGCAGGCTTTCCACTTGCACCATTTTAACACCAGCCTTTTCAAACAGTTCGAGGGCGTAAGGATGGTTTTTATAATCCTTCGCGTAGAATACGGTTTGAATTCCCGCTTGAATGATAGCCTTGCAGCACTGAAGGCACGGAAAATGCGTTACATAAATATCAGCTCCTGAAGCTGGAACTCCAAACTTTGCGCATTGGAGCAGGGCATTCATTTCAGCATGGATTGTCCGTACACAATGATTGTCGATGACATAACAGCCTTCGTCCATACAGTGATCTCCGCCTGCTATCGATCCATTGTATCCGCCGGCAATGATCCGCTTATCCCTTACAATGGTAGCTCCGACAGCCAGTCTCGTGCATGTGCTCCTGTAGGAAAGAAGCTGGCTTTGCGCCATAAAATATTGATTCCACGAAATTCGGTCCAAGTTGTTTCTCTCCTTCCAGATAGTATGAATGCCGTACTTTTTCAGTTTAATCCTTTCCCGTGAATGCTGCAATCAGTATCAATTGACAGTTACGGACTGTGCCAGCTTTTCAAAGGTTTTGTCTCCGATTCCGCTGATTTCTTTCAATCCTTCCGTGCTCTTAAAGGGACCATTCGTTTCTCTGTATTCTACAATTGCAGCAGCCTTTGAAGGCCCGATTCCCGGCAGCGTGTCCAATTCAGCAACCGTTGCGGTATTGAGGTTTATTTGTTCTGCTTGATCTGTCCCGGGTACATTAACACCTCCGCTATCAGAAGAGAGCATAGTCGGACTTTCTCCTTTTACAGGAATCCGGACTGCCATTTCATCTCCTACTTTCATGGCGAAATTGACAGAAGTGGTATCCGCCTCATCCGTCACTCCTCCTGCCTTTTTCACAAGATCAGCAACTCTGTCTCCATGATTTACGGTATACACACCAGGATTCCGGACTGCGCCTTTAATATCTGCCATCATAATCGAATTTCCTTCCCTGCTTTCCCCATTTCCTCCGGGAGAGGTACTGAGGGAATCACTTCCCATTGCGGAAGCCTCTGCTGAAGTCTCTTCTTGAGGCCATTTTTCAAGGTTTTGTACTTCGTCCTCGCGCTTAAAATAGCTGCCGGAGAGAATCACAATAGCTGCCAAAGCTGCTAATATTATATTCTTATGTTCCTTAAGCCAGTCTTTCATCTCAGAAACCACCCTTCAAAAAGTCATAAATGAGCTTTTGTTTCATATTCTAATACGAGAAATAACGAAATAAGGAGGGAAGAATGATGAGAGTTGGAATCATCGGTACTGGAAATATGGGCAGGATACTTGCAGAGGCACTCATTGAGGGCAAGGCCATCTCCCCCACCTCCATGACAGTGACAAACCGGACATTGGCAAAGGCGCATGAACTGAAAACGTCGTACCCGGAAATTAATATTGAAAAGAGTGCTGCAAAGACTGCGGAAAACTCAGACCTCATTTTTGTATGCGTAAAGCCGCATGATGTATACCGTGTACTTCATGACATAAAAGTCGCAGCGACGGAGGATAAATGCGTCGTATCCATTACAAGCCCAATCAGCGTGGCAGAAATTGAAAGTGTGGCTGATTGTTCGGCAGCAAGAATCATTCCAAGCATTACAAATCGTGCATTATCAGGAGTTTCACTGATCACTTTCGGGAGAAGCTGCAGTTTGGAGTGGCAGAGGGAGCTTGAAGGGCTAATGGGGAAGATATCCGTTCCGCTAGAGATCAACGAAGACATTACAAGAGTCGCATCCGATATCGTCAGTTGCGGGCCTGCATTTATTAGTTATCTAATTCAACGGTTCATTAATGCTGCTGTGGAAGAGACAAAAATTGAAGAAGATACGGCAACAAAGCTGGCAAGCGAGATGCTGATTGGCATGGGAGAATTGCTTCAAAAAGGATATTACACCCTTCCAAAGCTGCAGGAAAAGGTATGTGTGAAAGGCGGTATTACGGGAGAAGGGATCAAAGTACTTGAAAGAGAAACGGGGGATATGTTTAACAAGTTATTCCAAGCGACACATCATAAATTCAAAGAAGATATCGAAAATGCTAATGCACAGTTTGACTTGAACATACGTAGATAATGTCATCGTATCTTCATCTTATCACCCTTTCCTAAATGCTTCAATATGGAATCGCTCAATGAAATAAACTAGTACAAAAAGACTTGGACGCAGGTCTGTTTCTCTTTGTAGATAAAAGTGGTTAGGAATCGCATATTCCAAACCACTTTTTAATTTTAAGTTCCTTGCTTAGCGAGGCCACTGAAATTCTGTAGATAGTTTTAATCTTTTCCTACCGGGTTTTTCATCAGTCTGAGTCTCGACAATGCAGGCTATTATTTCTTTAATGGTTTTAAGGCAGTAAAAAAAATCCGTTCAGAATCCTCACCAGGAGAAGTCTCCTGGAAATCTGCCATAATAGAAACATTACTGAACCCTGCTTGGTAGAGCAATTCCTTGTAAGTTTCAGGCGGAAAAGTACGCTGAAAATGGCTTTCATCAATTCTTTCATAAAGGCCCGTACTTTCGTTCTCTACAAAGAAAGTTAAATCATGCTCTACACTGTCAGGATGGGAGCCCGGATAACAATCCCAAATATAAGCAATGTGCTCCTCGTTCAATGTAAAAGTGTTTCCTGCAAAAATTGTATTGATTTTGTAGCAGGAATGAACATCAAATAAAAAAGTCCCACCTGGTTCAAGATGTCGCGAAACTCCTTCAAACGTTTTACGAACAGCTTCGGCATTGGGCAAGTAGTTCAAAGAATCACAAAATATTACAGCGATGTCAAAGCTTCCAAGCCCCTCCATATCCGACATGTCCTGCATGATAAAAGGGATGCTGATCCCCTGCTCCATAGCTTTACTGTTTGCAACAGCAAGCATATCTTCCGATAAGTCTAAACCGGTGACATCGAAACCTGCATTTGCAAAACGCAAGGATAACTCCCCGGTACCGCACGCAATATCCAGCAGCCGTTTCTTGGAAACAAACGGCCGCTCTAAAATCGCCTTTCGAGTCCAATTTACCCAATCATCATAGGGGACATCACTCATTAATTCATCATAAAGATATGCGAATCCCCGATAGTTCATTGTCCGACTTTCTCCTGGGGTGCATCTCCCCATAGCCGCTCTAAATTATAATAGCTTCTCTCATCCCGATGGAATACGTGTACTACCACATCTCCAATATCGATCAATATCCACCGTGCTTCATCGAAGCCCTCCATCCGCTTGATATGACGGCCCATTTCCTCGGACTTTTCTTTGATTTCCTTCGCAATAGCTTGAACCTGCCTGTCAGAGTTCCCATGGCAGATAATGAAGTAATCTGAAATTAGAGAGATCCCCTTCATGTTGAGAACGAGGATATCCTCTGCTTTTTTATCATCTGCAGCTTTCACTGCCATTTCTAGCAATTGGCGTTCATTCATTCAATCAATCCTCCCTGATTCTATTAGGCTGTTGTACGTTAGAAACGTATCGGGGTATATCGGCTGATTCCTTTTGAATAAAAAAGAAACCGTGTTTTTAATTGCCTGGACAAGAGCAACGTTTAAATCATTCTCTGCCAATCCCCTTACCTCCTCGACACCAGGAAACTGTCTGCCTGGCTCAATATAGTCAGCTAGGTAGATGACTTTTTCCAAAAGTGTCATTCCCGGACGTCCGGAAGTATGGTATCTGATTGCATCAAGAATTTCTATATCCTTAACACCCGCTTCTTTTTCCACAAGATAAGCCCCGACAGGAGCATGCCAAAGCTCATTGTTGAAATCTAACAGGTTTCCGGGAATTCCTTGCTCCAAGATAATTTGTTTCATCTCATCCTTCGGGCGGAACTTGGCATAATCATGAAATATTGCTGCTAGCTCTGCTTTTTTCATGTCAGCACCATATTTGTCAGCAAGCTTGATTGCGGTTTCAGTTACACCAAGCGTATGAAGATAGCGATGTTCTGTCAATTGCTCCTTGACGAGCAAAAGTGCCGTTTCACGATTCATATAAGCCATTCTCCTCTATATACTCTCTGATATCATCAGTTACAAGGTATCGTATCGTCTTCCCATCTCTTATCCTTTGCCTTATATCACTTGATGATATTTCGATAAGAGGAGTATCCATATGGATTATTGGATACGGTGAATCTGTCTGGAACGATGGCCTGCTGACCCCGACAAAATTTACAAGCCGCAGCAGTGCATCGATATTTTTCCAATTAGGAAGATACTCGACCATATCACCGCCGATAATAAAATAAAACTCGGTATCAGGATGCATTTCTGCCAAAGTCTTCATCGTGTCAAATGTATAAGAAGGACCCTCTCTTTCCAGTTCTATTGTCTGTATGGAAAAACCCGGGTGGCTCTTTGTTGCCAGCTTCAGCATTTTTAGTCGATCGTTCTTGGATGCATTACCAGTCATGGATTTATGCGGAGGCTTATTATTCGGCATGAACCAAACAAGATCTAGCTCTAGCTTAGAGTATACTTCATTTGCAATAATTAGATGCCCAATATGCGGCGGATTGAAGGTACCACCTAGAATTCCAATCTTAGACATCACTATTCAACTCCCTTAGCGAGGGAGTTCTATTTTTTTATTTTCCCTCGATTCTTTATACAAAACGATAGTATGGCCAATGACTTGAGCTACTTCTGCGCCTGTGCCTTTAGAGAGTTGTTGGGCAACCGTGTTCCGGTCATCATCGCAGTTTTGCAGAATACTGACTTTGATTAATTCTCGTACTTCCAGTGCTTCCTTAATTTGACCTGTCATATTGTCATTTACCCCGCCTTTACCCACTTGAAAAATGGGGTTTAGCTCATGGGCCATCGACCGTAAATAACGTTTTTGTTTTCCTGTTAGCATGTTGTTCCTCCTAGTTGGTTCATTACCGTGTTTCTCATTCTTTCCAAATCCGGAAAGATTCCTGTCCACTTCTCGAAGGCTAAAGCTCCTTGCCAGACAAACATATCAAGACCATTTTGTATTCCTGCTCCATTTGCTTCCGCTTGCTGGAGGAAGCGAGTCTTCAAAGGGTTATAAATGATATCGCTGATGAAGCTGCCTTTCCTCAAATTGTGCAATGACAAGGGGGCCTCTTCCGTTAACGGGTTCATTCCGATAGATGTCGTCTGAATTATAAGACTGTAATCTCCAGCCTTTCTCTCAGCTGTATCTAAATCAAGTATACTTGAATGTACATCAAAAGGGCAGTTTGCCAGGAGGGCTTCCGCTTTTGACAGCGTCCTATTGGCGATATCAATCTTACTCACCCCTGATGCAGCAATAGAATAAAAAATCCCTTTGGCTGCACCACCCGCACCAACGATAAGCACCTTCCGGTCCTCAATACTCCCCAGCTTTTCCTCCAGCCCTCTGACAAAACCCGGTCCATCCGTATTATGGCCAATCAGTCTGCCATCCTCTATTGTTACCGTATTGACTGCACCGATGCTCAAAGCTAACGGGTCCATTTCATCCATTAATTCGATTACAGATGTTTTATGAGGAATGGTGACATTAAAACCGCCCGCACCTATAGCTTTCAAACCAAGAACCGCTTCTTTCAAAGAACTTCGATTTACACGGAATGGGAAATACTCGGCATCGCATTGATAAAAACGAAACAAGTCATTATGCATTGCTGGTGACATCGAGTGAGCAATAGGATCGCCTATAACCCCATATAGTTTTTTCATTATTCCAACCCCTATCGCTTTAGATCAGCGATCTTCTCAACAAGACCTGTACACCCCTAGGTACATGAGCTGCAATAACTGTGCCAGGTTCATTTACTGTCACCCAACCAAGTCCGGAAAAAACGACATCCATTTTTCCTTGTTTGATAGTGAATTCATGTTTTACAAGCTCAGGAAACTCTCCTAGCTGTTCGGGTCTTGGAGGTGTAAGCATTCCTCCTGCATGCTTTTCATAAAGAGCATCAGCATTTTCAAGTTTTGTCCGGTGAATATCCAGTTCATTTGATAAATAGCATGTGAAAGACTTTCTTCCACCGGATAAATAGTCAAACCTGGCAAGTCCCCCAAAGAAAAGTGTTTGCTGCTCATTCAACTGATAAACTCTTGGTTTGATTTCCTTTTTGGGAGTAATGACTTTTAGATCCCTTTTATCGATGTAATGAGCCATCTGGTGATGGTTGATGATTCCAGGAGTGTCGGTCAGGAACTTTCCATCCTCCAGCGGTATTTCTATCGTATCTAGCGTGGTACCAGGAAAATGTGATGTAGTAATGACATCTCCCTCTCCGGTAACTTCCTTAATAATTCGATTGATAAAAGTGGATTTGCCTACATTTGTACAGCCGACGATATACACATCTTTACCATTGCGGTATTCATCAATCAGCTCGGCAGCTTCTTTCATATTATGTCCTTTTGATGCACTGACAAGCAGCACATCCTTCGGTACCAGACCGTTCTCTTTTGATTCTTTTCTCATCCATTCAATTACTTTTTGCCGCTTCACAGATTTTGGAAGAATATCCGCTTTGTTTCCGATCAAAACGACTGGGTTGCTTCCGGCGAAACGCTGAATCCCAGGAAGCCAGCTTCCGTTAAAATCGAAAATGTCGATAATCTTTACGATAAGCGCATCCTTGCTGCCGATTCCATTCAATATTTTAAGGAAGTCATCATCTGTCAGACTAACATCCTGTACTTCATTATAATGTTTCAAACGAAAACAACGCTGGCAAACGATGACCTCCTTTTCAAGTGAGGACGGAGGAGCGTATCCAAGCCCTGCTGTATCTTCTGTCTGTATTCTCACACCGCAACCGGTGCAGGTAAAGTTATTCTCGTCCAACATTAATCCTCCCATTTAAGTTTGCCTTGTTTTCTAAACATGTCAAGGAGCCTTCTTTCAATTTTCCTGTTAAATCTTGTCCAAAAACCGTCTGTTTGGGCTACCGGGACAACGAGGATGGTATGAAAGCCACCAAGGTTCCCTCCCAGCACATCTGTTAGAAGCTGGTCACCGATTACAACAGTCTCTTCCTTTTTCAAGCCCATTTCCATCATTGCTCGATGGAATGCACGGCGCATCGGCTTTCTCGCTTGGAAGATATATGGAATTCCAAGCGGTTCCGAAAAATACTTCACACGATTTTCCTTATTATTCGAGACAATGGTTACTGAGATACCACTGTGCTTTATTTCTTCAAACCAATTAATCAGTTTTGGGGTGGCTGAAGGCCTGTCCCATTCAACAAGGGTATTGTCTAAATCCGTGATAATTCCCTTAATCCCTTTGTCCTTTAAACTTACCGGGGTAATTTCAAAAATGCTTTTTGCATGCTGATCAGGCAAAAAATGCTTTAGCAATGTATACACCTCATTAACAAGATTCCTGTTCCATCGATATCATACCAATTTTGACACATGTTTCAAAGCAAACATTTCTATTATCTTATCCCAACTAGAGAGGAAGTTCATTCATACCGTAAATTTTTCGACAAATTCCTTCCTCACCCCTTCCTGTGGATAACTTTATACACAATAAAAGATAGGAATTGTTTAGTTTTTTCCCAATTATAAACAAACTAATCACAGGTTATCCACCATACCCTGTGGATAACAGAACGGTTGTTCTGTCCGTTTAATTCTGTTACAGTATGGGTACAACTTAATAGCTTGCCATTAATTGTATGTAACACAATTGTTTTTTACTATTGGCTGGGGGTGAAGGGCTGTAATGCGTAAACTATCTGACGACTTGTTGATCGAATCCTATTTCAAAGCAAGAGAACTCAATTTAAGCCTTGATTTCATTCGCCTTATTGAGTCAGAAATTCAGAGACGATCCTTATCACACAAGATACGATATACTTCCTAATACCCAACGCCTGATGAAAGGCGTTTTCTTTTCTTGCCGTATCTATAAATAAGGAAAAGCACAGGTCACTGTGCTTCCCGCTTCATACACCCAAGCTTTTGACCCATTTTCACAGAAACTGGCAGTTGTGCGTGGACAGCTTGATGAAAGCTGTCTTTTTCAAAAAGGAGGACAACGGTGGATCCAAAAGTGAAGTATGCCATTTCTTCTCCTTTTTCCAGCCGTTCGCCTTTGTGCACGACCTCAATGGAGTTGACGAACATCGCACCCACCTTAACCACTGCAATGCGATGGCCGTATTCATGCTCCATTTCCGTTATAGTTCGAAAATTCTTTGATAATGTCGACTTTCCATACTTCAATCCAAGACGGTTAACAGGATAGGAACGACTCCCCAGCGACCAGGTTTGGATAACCTTGCCGGAAATAGGACTATGAATACGGTGATAGTGGCTTGGACTAAGATAAAGAACCATATAGGTACCGCCAGCATAACGCTCTGCGATTTCCCTTTCGCCAAGCATTTCAGCGATCGAATAAGTTTTTCCTTTTACCCTTATTTCTTGCGATACCTCAATAAGTCCAATATCCTCAAGCTCTGCATCTACAGGACTTGTTACCGCACACGGTTCAACCGCTACCGTTCTGGATCCTGTCTTTAGCCTTCTCGTGAAAAAATCATGAAGCGAATTGTACTGATCCAGCTCTTTCTCCATCTCTTCCTTATTGATTCCGTAGACCTTCGCAAATGACGGTATCATTTTTTTACTGACATTTGACTGGGCGAATTTAAAGAGCAGGCGCGAAGACCACTTTCTGTTTGTCAGTTCGATAAATAACCGGTATATTCCCTGCAGCAAAATAAAACCCCCGATTGTATTTAATGTTCAGTGACTTTCATGCCATGGATAAATATTATACCACTGGAAGAGATAATACAGCCATTATTTATGCCGTGCTTTATTTTCGTCGAGGAGTACCAATCAAAATTTCGGGAACAGGTTATAAAAAATATAAAGAATCAAGCAACACCAATTTAAAAATTCGGGAGGTAATAGTATGCAAACTTTGTATGAAAAATTCGGGGGACAAGCGGCCATTAGCAAAGTAGTGGATATTTTTTATGACAAGGTACTCGCTGATCCTACCGTGAACCATTTCTTTAAGCACACGGACATGGAGAAACAAAGAAAACATCAATCCTTGTTTATTTCCTGGGTGCTTGGCGGACCAAATCAATATTCTGGAAAAAGCATGGCAAAGGCACATGAGGGCATGAATCTTGATGATAAGCATTTTACAAGTATAGCGAACCATCTAGCCGACTCGTTAAGGCATTTCAATGTTTCGGAAGAAGACATCCAGGACGTTCTCACAAAGCTTGCAACAATGAAAAGCGAAATCCTATATAAATAAAACAAATGTATTGCGACCCGAATAGGGGTCGTTTTTTTATTGTTAGGTAATGGGAATTTTTTCATTTTCAAGTTTTTGCATCGGACATACACGAAGAAGCACAGTACCTCATAGGATTGTTTTATAGGCGAATGACCTAAACAAACGGGGGTGGAAGGGTGTCCGGAATACTAACAGCACTAGGCTTTTTGGTGAAAGAATTCATTTTTCTCGTTTCGTATGTGAAAAACAATGCGTTTCCCCAACCATTATCTGCAGTGGATGAACGAAAATACTTAACATTGATGGCAGAGGGAAGCACAGATGCGCGCAATAAACTGATTGAGCATAATTTGCGGCTAGTAGCTCACATTGTCAAAAAATTCGAGAACACTGGAGAAGACTCGGAAGATCTGATTTCCATCGGTACAATCGGGCTGATTAAAGCTATTGAAAGCTTCTCAGAAGGCAAAGGAACTAAGCTTGCTACCTATGCCGCTCGTTGTATTGAAAACGAAATCCTCATGCATCTTCGCGCCCTCAAGAAAACAAAGAAGGATGTTTCCCTCCATGATCCAATTGGTCAAGACAAAGAAGGCAATGAAATTTCCCTCATTGATGTACTGAAATCTGAATCAGAGGATGTGGTGGACACCATCCAGTTAAACATGGAACTTGAGAAAGTGAAACAATATATCGATGTCCTTGATGAAAGGGAAAAAGAAGTCATCATAGGACGATTTGGGCTGGATCTCAAAAAGGAAAAGACTCAGCGGGAAATCGCAAAAGAATTGGGTATCTCAAGGAGTTATGTTTCCCGAATAGAGAAGCGGGCGCTTATGAAAATGTTCCATGAATTCTACCGTGCGGAAAAAGAAAAAAAGAAAAAGCGGAACTAACCCTGCACCCTTGGGCGTTCAGAGGAATAGGATACCCCGAAAAGGATGAACAGAATGGGAGGTTATTTCAATGGCATACCCAAACCACTTGGCATGGCATGAAACAATGGAATTACATGAGCTTGTCGCTTTTCAGACGAACGTACTTACAAAGCTGAAGATGCATGTCGGAAAAATCAGAGAGCCTCAACTTCAAAAGATTTATCAAGTTTCCATTGTTGTGCTGGAAAACAACCTTCGGGACTTACTGAAGTTTTTTCCAAAAGCTGCAGGACACGAACAGCCAGCAAGAGCGGATACCCGCTTTTATGCAGGGGACATTCTTGGAGCAGCAAAAACCTCTGTAAGGAACTATGCAATAGCGATTACGGAGACAGCGACACCAGCGCTTAGAGAAGTGCTCAAGCGCCATTTAAACGGTGCTGTTGACTGGCATGCAATGATTTTCAACTATATGTATGGGAAAGGGCTTTATCCCGCATATCATTTACAGGCATTGCTGGAGAATGACGTGAAAAACGCTCAAAAAGCGCTCTCAAGGTAGTAGAATACGTCCCCAAGGGGACTTTTTTTATTATAAAGGAAAAGAAACAGCGCCAGCGGTCGCCGGCGCTTTAGCATTTACTATTCTACACTGACCTCGGCGGCGATAATGCTGCCGATCGAAGCGACAATTACTAGAGCCATAACGATTGCGAACATTTGGTTCACACCCCTTTTGCTACCCTGATATGTTTTTAATTTACCACACTATCAAAGTGACAAAAATCACCGACTGTGAACATTCTGTTACATCCTTCAAAAAGTTAGGTCGTGTCCTTCTCATTGTATAAGTCTCCCTTACATCCTCTCACCTGCATCAACATTTCGACCACTGCTCCTTTCTCATTATAGTTGATTATTCATATAGCTTACTTGTCTTTCTCTGTGCGCTTCGAATATTTCCTTCACTCTTTCCTCGTGAACAAGTTCTTCCTTTGTCGCCTTCTTCCTTTTAATTGTCAATGTGAAAAATATAATATTTAATGTCATCGTAACACCTCCTTTCATATACCCTATCCCTTTTAAAAAATGAAAAAGCCGCAGGAATGCTCCCTGCGGCCGCCAAAAAAGGCATAAAAATGCCGCAGGATTCGCTTCTCCCTGCGGCATGGATAGGAAAATCATAAAAAATGATCAAGCCATCCAGTTCTCATCGGTCGAATGCGTGCAGTTGCCAATATTCATCTTCACCTTAAATGACATTTTCGATACTCTCATCATTTCACTCGACCTCCTTTAAAAGAATGGAATGTTCATAGTGGTAATTATATCCACAGAACAACAAAAAGTAAACCACTTTTTCATACATTTTTCAAAACATTCTTGTAACATTATACTGCAATAAAAAAACACCCAACATTTGGGTGGAGGACTCTTAAAATAAAAATCTTCCCAAACCCCTTAAAAATTATCAATTTAATTGATTTTTTGAGGAGAAAAAGAAAGATTTCAAGTATAGAGCAATATTTACGAAAAGGGAAGCAGCTGTAACCGGTTAAACAGCTAACTTGGACTCAGTACACTACTGCCATAATTGGGAATATCCAAGGTAACGGTCCATTTATCTACGGTAAACAGCAACTTATCTACAGTAGGCGCCATTCTACTTCCATTTACCCTTATCTTTAATCTGTAAAATCAAAAAAACTGACTCACAGAATAATTTTGTAAAGTCTCCCTCTATCACTTTACATACTAAGAAGACTATTTACTTGGCCTCCGCTAGAGTGTTCATTTCTTCATAAGATAGTCTTGTCCCTCGTCTGTTTCCATCAATTTTTTGCGTAACGATTTGGAAAACGAGAAAAACAAGATCGAAAACAGCAGGAAACCTAAAGAAACACCTGCATTTCCATATAATTCAAGCGTCGACTTCCTATCAGGAATAATCATACCAAAATAAAAAAAACTGCCGACAGCAAGAAGGACAATACCAAACATTCTAAAGTCAACCATTCTTTCATATAATTTCTTCACATTCATAGTATTTCCCCCTGTTTCTAGAAAGTGAATCTATCTATCTTTCTGATAAAAAATCACTTTTACTTTAACATATTAATTGAAAAAAAGAACAGGTAAATTCTAGTAGACACACAAAAGAAACGGGAATTCGCCCCTCTTATAAGGATTGCATTCCCGTTTCTGCATTTGAAGTTTTACTCCAAACCGTATGCCAAATCTTCCATAAGGTCTTCTGCATCTTCCAGTCCAACCGATATGCGAATAAGACCCTCGGTAATCCCTAGTTGTTTCCTTCGCTCTGAAGGAATTGAAGCATGCGTCATCCTTGCAGGTACCGAAATCAAACTTTCCACAGCTCCGAGACTTTCAGCAAGCGTGAAGTATTTAAGCTTGCGCAAAAGCTCATCTGCTTTTTCTGCGCTTCCTACATCAAAGGAAATCATACCGCCAAAACCGCCTGATTGCTTCTTTGCTATATCATGGTTTGGATGATGAGAAAGCCCAGGATAGAAAACCTTTATAACAGAAAGATGAGCATCAAGAAAATCAGCAATGCGTTTCGCATTTTCTTCGTGCTCCTCCATCCTGATGCCCAGTGTTTTTATCCCTCTGATCAATAGCCAGGAATCTTGCGGTCCAAGCACTCCACCTGTCGAATTTTGAATAAAGTGAAGTTCCTCTGCAAGTTCCTTATTTCCAACAACCACAAGGCCAGCAACTACATCGCTATGCCCCCCGATATACTTTGTTGCACTGTGGAGCACAATATCAGCACCAAAGGAGATTGGAGTTTGCCAGTAAGGCGTGGAAAAAGTATTGTCAACAACAGATAGAAGCTTGCATTCTTTTGCTATCTTCACTGCTTCCTTGATATCAGTAATTTTCAGCAATGGATTTGTTGGAGTTTCAAGGTAAAGCATTTTTGTATTAGGCTTAATAGCAGCGGCAATATTCGCTAAATCACTTGTATCCACAAAACTGCTCTCTATTCCAAAGCGGTTCAATACTTTATTCATAATACGATAAGTGCCACCGTATACATCATCCGTCATAATTACATGATCACCGCTGTCAAGCAGCATCATTACAGCGGATATTGCCGCCATTCCCGAACTAAAAGCAAAGCCCGCCGCACCGCCTTCAAGGTCCTTGATTAATTCCTCAAGTGCGTGCCTTGTCGGATTGCCAGTCCGTGAATATTCAAATCCGCGATGAACTCCCGCCGCCAACTGTTTGTACGTGCTTACCTGGTAAATCGGAACGTTCACGGCACCTGTATGAGGATCACCCGTAATTCCGCCATGTATCAGTTTTGTTTTCCGTTTCATTCCGATTCCCCCTTATAGATGTTCTTGCTGAGGTATCTTTCACTGCTGTCTGGAAGGATAACAACAATTTTAGTTCCAGCTGAAGCTTGTTTGGCCTCTTCTAATGCTGCATAAAGCGCTGCACCTGAAGAGCTTCCAATCAACAAGCCTTCTTTCAAAGCTGCTTTTCTCACCATCCTGAAGGCTTCCTCATCCTTTACAGTGTGAATAGCATCGAAATAGGAAGGGTCCATATAGCTTGGGATAAACTCCATGCCAATTCCTTCCGTCTCATGCGATCCTGGTGCTCCGCCATTCAAGATGGAACCTTCAGGCTCTACAATGACCGTTTTTATTTTTTCATTCTGTTCTTTCAAGTACTGTGCTGTTCCCATGAAAGTTCCGCCAGTTCCGGCACCAGCTACAAACACATCTATTTCGCCGTCAAGCTGATGCCATAACTCTGGGCCAAGCGACTTATAATACGCTGCAGGATTTGCCGGGTTGGCAAATTGCTGAGGACAATAAGAGTTTTCCAATGTACCGACCAATTCTTTTGCCTTTTTGATAGCACCAGCCATTCCGTCCTCCGTAGGGGTATTGATTACTTCTGCACCCAACGCTTTCATCAGCGTTTGTTTTTCACTGCTGAATTTTTCTGGCACGCAGAAGATCACTTTGATTCCCCTATTGATTGCCGCTAGGGCTAGCCCTATCCCTGTATTTCCTGCAGTCGGCTCTATTAAGGTACCGCCAGGCTGCAATTCCCCGTTCTTAAAAGCTGCAGCAAGAAGCTCCTGGCCGAGCCTGTCTTTTACGCTCCCGCCAGGATTTGCGAACTCCAATTTTGCAAATAATCTTATTCCTTCAGGAAGGCCTAATTGGGATAACTCCAGGATGGGGGTGTTTCCAATTAATTCATGGATGTTTTGATAAATCTCCATTTTTCGCCTTCCCTTCCTTATCTGTTATTTCAGTGCCTTCACCATATGCACAACAAGGTTTGCTGAATTATTTGCAGCAGTTTCTAGAAAAGCATCGAAAGAAATATTCGATTCTTTTCCTGCGATATCGGAAAGCGAGCGAATGATGACAAACGGAACACCAAACTGATGGCATACTTGCGCAATAGCTGCTGCTTCCATTTCTACTGCTTGCAGCGCTTCAAATTTTGTTTGGATAAAAGCAACCCGTTCAGGATCACTCATGAATGAATCTCCTGTTGTGATCAAACCCTTGACAATCTGGACCTCTCCGGTTCCCTTTGCTGCTTCTTCAGCGATTTCTACTAGCTTGCTGTCTGCCTCGAAAGCAGCAGGCAGCTGTGGAACTTGGCCGTAATCGTAACCAAAAGCAGTAACGTCTACATCATGATGGCGCACTTCGGAAGAAATAACGACATCCCCCACGTTTAACTCTGGATTCAATCCTCCTGCAGAACCTGTATTGATCACATAATCAGGCTTAAAACGATCAAGAAGAATAGATGTTGACATAGCGGCATTTACTTTTCCTATCCCTGAACGGAGCAAAGTAACATCTGCGCCGTTGAGCTTGCCTGTTGTGAATTCACAGCCGCCGATTGCTGTTGCCTGACGTTCCTCCATCCTATCCCTCAGGATGGAAACCTCTTCTTCCATTGCTCCAATTATTGCTATTTTCATGGCGATAAACCTCTTTCTACTTTTTTTCCGCGGTCATCAGCCATACAAATTCATTGCATCGTTCAAAGGAGACTAAAAAACCATTTTTATCCATCATTTCTTTTAATACTGGAATAGTCGTATAATACTCCCGCTGCAAATCCTCTGCTAGGCTATTAAATCCTTTTGATGCTGCATCTTCGATTGCCTTTTCGTACATGGCCAAAGATTCATACATCGTATCCGCAAAAACTATTTTACCACCTGGAGCAAGAAGGTTTCCATAGTCTCTGATTGCCCGTTCTTTTTCTTCGTCAGTTAAATGATGAAAAGCATAAGTGCTGACAAGCGTATCAAAACGGCCTTCCGGGTATTGAAAGAAGTCTCCTTCCTCAATTTTTGCCTCATCACCAAGCTTCGCAACTGCCAGTTCTCTCATCGCTCGTGAAGGTTCCACAGCTATCACCACTAGACCTTTTGCGGCCATCTTGCTCGTAAGATTACCAGTGCCAGGACCAAATTCCAGCACGCGCCCTTCTGATCTTTTTGCCACTTCATTTAAAATAAACTCATAGTTTTTGAAAACCTCGCGGTATTCTGGGTCAATTCCTTTGACTGAATCATCATAAGACCCAGCCCAATGTTCAAAAAGCTCAATAAATTCCTTCCCCATCCTGATCGCCCCTTTAATCTCTTAAATACCTATAGATATACTATGGATTAAAACAGGTATGGTGCCAATTTTACAAAATATATTTCCAAAACGCAACAAAAAGTTGCCATAAACTGTTTTTCTCCCTAAAATAAAACGAAGTGTAAAGGAGGAGAGATTATGAATTTTAGCTTTGATATCCTAGAAGATAAAGTGGAGTTTTTCCAAGCAACAGACCTGAAAGAACTAGAAAGAAAAATAAATGACCAAATTGAAGTGAATAAAGCAATCATGTTGTCTGTTCATCATGTCTCTCATGCAATGCATGTGGACAGCGATGGAAAGCCGCTTTTCACTGCAGTCGCCCATTTTAAGGCAAAAAAATAAGCCGGGAGCATATAGCTTCCCGGCAAAATAACTTTACATTTTTTCAACTTTTACTGGCTTCCAGCCTTTTTTGTCCACCCATTCGATCGAAACTCTATATATTTCTCCGGTATCTAAAGTTTTTATTGTACCAACAGCACTATTTGGACCACCGTTATTTCCTAACCATTGGACTTTGAAGTTATTCTCATCTATCCCCGTTGCATAGGAGATCGCCTTGAGCATCTCCTGCCAGTCAACGGAACTGGAATCATAAATTGCTGTCGGATGTTCTTTCTGAACAGTACCGATAGGCTTCCAATCGCCTTCCTTTTCTTTATCCTTTTTATCCTTCTCCTTCTCTCTATCTTTCTTTTTCTCCTCTTTATCTTTCTTATCTTCTTCTGTTTTATCTTTCTCTTTTTCGTCCTTGCTTGCACTGTCTTCATCATCAGCGGCTACGTTATTTTCATCACTCTTATTTGGATTGCTGCCATCGCCAGAACCTGAGTCTTTGCTCGAAGCAGGTGCCGAAACATTTCCGTTTACCTGTGTAGATGAGTTACCTTCCTTTGCAGGGCTCTGGCTGTCACCAAAAAAAATTTTCCCCGATACAAAAATAATTAATAATACCACGATGGCGATTAGGCTGTTGAGGACGATATTCGTCTTCCTTCTTCTGGCAAGCTTACCTGCCCGGGAATCATCGCCCATATTTCTAAAGTTGTTTTCCAATGTGTTCACTCCCTAGATAAGGATGTCAACATTCTATCATGCCTTGAGGAAAACATGAAAGGATTTTACATTCTCCGCCATCAATCTTTTTCATTTTTTAAAGCTATCCCCTTAACGATGTCCGAAAATAGCATGTTAACACCTCCTTCGTCTTCCAGAGTATCCAAACTGACGGCAACAAGAGCGTACCTTGGCTCCTCATATGGAAAATATCCCGCAAACCATTTATGATGGAGCTGCTTGTCCCCTTTGAAAATACCTGTTTCAGCAGTGCCTGATTTTCCTGCAACACTCATTGGCAAATCACGGAACCACTTGCCTGTCCCTTTCTCATCCACAACTACTTGCCTAAGAAGGTATTGCAACTTATCTGCAGTCATTGGGGTGATACTTTCACCTGAGAGCTTTTTGGCGGGAAAGTCTGCCAGCTTATTTCCATTTTTATATTTAATGGCGCTGACTGCCCTAACCATCTGTTTTTCTCCTCCCCTTGCAATCGTTGACAACATGTTTGCTACAGCAAGAGGCGTTACTCTTACCTCGTGCTGCCCAATACCGGTCAAACGAGAATAATTGCTATCCTTTCTGGCCTCATCCGATAAGAATACGCGACCTCTTTCTTCCTCTGGAAGCTGAAGAAAGAGATTTTCATGAAACAATGTGCCTCGCCAACCTACCGATCCTGTAAGTGAGAGCTTCTCCGCATACGTTTCTAATACATGCGGGTCCTTTTTTTGAAGTTCTTTGGCTACCTCTGCAAAGGTCCTATTGCAGCTCCTTGCAAAACTTTTATTAAAATCAAGCATTCCATGGTCATATTTTGTATCCTGATTTCCATTTAGTTTTTTGCTGCAATTGAAAACTCTTCCATCCAAGCCTCCCTGATCAAGGGCGGCGGCAGCTACAACAGTTTTGAAAACAGAACCTGGGATATGCTGCTTCAGCATCATATTGTTGTTTCCCTCATCAGCATACGGCGAATTTCGGTTTACCTTTGGACGCGACACCATAGCGAGGATATTATTCGTTTTAATATCAAGAAGAACCACTCCGCCTTTTTTGATTTCATGATCATCAACCAATTTTTCCGCCATTTTCTGCAGCTCAAGGTCAATCGTTGTCGCAACATTAGCAGGATAGAAAGGATTTGCTGGCTCTGCGTATTTTACATCAATGCCAAAAAGCGGCTCTCCCCTTCCATCAACATGGTATACAAGCCTTGTTTTTCCTTCCCCTATCAAAAACTCATCAAAGCTTCTTTGCAAACCGGAAATGCCTATCAGTGTACCGGAAGGAAAGTCCTCTTTCCGGTATTTTTCCTTGAGACTCTTAGGATTCATACTCGTCAAACCCAGCAATTGCTCTGCATAGCGAGGAGAAGCAAGATACTTTCTCTTCGCAGCAATTACTCCAGGAATATTCAGTCTATTTACCTCATCCATCTGGTCTTCTGTCAGAACTATTGGTTTTTTCCCGCCCACTACAGCTGGCATCTTCGCGTTCTTTATGGCATTATGTAATTTTTCCTCTTGAATGCCTGTCACCTTGGAAACTTTATCAGCGGGCCACTCATTCTTACCAAGGAACGGAAATAAGATTAATACTGGTACAGTCTCATAAGACATTGGCTTTCCGGAACGGTCAAGAAAGTTTCCTCGTCCATTATCTATAACAATCTCCTGCATCCTTCGCTTTGTACTCTCTTCAAGCAAATCAATATTGTGCCGGGAGAATGACTTTGTTTCTATCAGCTGGATTTGAGCAAGTCTTGCGACTAGTATTCCAATTCCGAGCATCATCATGGCGAGACATACAAGCATCCTCTTTTTTCTCATAAAAAAACACCTCGTCAAAAGTCTTGACGGAGGCGCTTCGTTTCAAACCTATGTTTATTTAATGCTGGTGATTCTTACGTTCATTTCTCCACCAGGAGTTTGAACCGCTACTTGATCGCCAACCTTTTTTCCCATCAGGCTTTTAGCAATCGGTGAATCATTTGAAATCTTTCCTTCAAATGGATCTGCTTCTGCACTGCCGACGATTGTGTACGTCTCTTCATCTCCATCAGGAAGCTCGACAAAAGTAACAGAAACGCCAAGCGTAACACTGTCACTCTTAAGGTCGTCCTCTGCAATAATCTTGGCATTGCGAATCATATTTTCAAGTGTGGTGATACGACCTTCCACAAATGCCTGCTCTTCTTTAGCAGAATCATACTCGGAATTTTCAGAAAGGTCACCAAAACTCCGGGCAATTTTTATCCTTTCTACTACCTCTTTACGCTTTACTGTTTTTAATTGTTCTAATTCCTGTTCTAATTTTTGCTTTCCAGCCATTGTCATCGGAAAAACTTTCTCTGTTGACAAAATCATTCACTCCTTCTAGTCTTTACAATTCCCCAATTAATCGAAAGTGTATTATGTAGGCATTTCAAAATACACAGGAGCGCGTCCTAATAAAGGCCGCGCGTCCCAATGGCCCTCTTGGGCCCGATATTGGATGATTTTAGGTCATGGGCAAAGCATATTAAAAACCCGGCAAAAATGCAAGAGTAAAATTTATGGATTTTTTTAATATTCTCTTACAGTTTTTCCTAATGTTTCTTGCTAATTGCAATTATATTTTATTGTGTCATAAAAGTGACTTTTGTTCAAGAATTGTTTGAATTTTAGTTACCATTAAATCTATTGCTACGCGGTTATGACCGCCTTCTGGAACAATAATATCAGCATAGCGTTTAGTAGGTTCAATGAACTGGTTATGCATTGGACGAACTACACTCACATATTGTTCAATAACAGAATCCATTGAACGGCCTCTTTCTTTTATATCTCGAAGGAGACGGCGAATAATTCTTAAGTCGGCATCTGTATCAACATAAAGCTTGATATCCATTAGGTCTCTAAGACGTTCATCTTCTAAAACAAGGATTCCTTCAAGAATGACAACATCCTTGGGCTCAACATGGATGACCTCTTGGGATCTGGTATGGATTGTGTAGTCATAAACCGGCTTTTCAATCGCTTCGTATTGTTGAAGCTTTATCAAATGTTGTATGAGGAGATCATTATCAAACGCCAGCGGATGGTCATAATTCGTTTTCAATCTTTCCTCAATCAAAAGATGGCTTTGATCCTTATAATAATAATCCTGCTGCAGCATTAGAATGGAATGCCCTTTAAAGCTTTCGTAGATGGCTTTCGTCACGCTTGTTTTTCCAGAGCCTGACCCTCCTGCCACACCGATCACCACGGGTTTTGGACCCATGCTTAAATCCCCTTTCGCATCATGTTGTATGGAAATACCTTATGATCGAGTTTGAACTTTACAACCTGGAGAGGATGCCTAGCCGCATCAAGTTCGTTTCCTTCCTCATCCCAGATGGTTTCAATCACGCTGGTGAAGTTTTCAATTTCAGGTCCAAAGAATTCTACTTCTTCTCCTGGCTTGAAGTGATTCCTTTGCTGAAGTGTAACCATTTTTGTCTCTTCGTCATAATCCAGCACCATACCAACAAAGTCAAAAGCTGTCTTCTTGCTATGTTTGCCAAACATTTGCTCTTTATACCCCGGGACACCCTCGAAGAAAGCAGGTGCTGTTTCACGGTTTGCACACTTATCAAGTTCTTCGAGCCACTCCCGTTTGATTTGAAAGTGGTCTGGATCGGCACAATAAGCATCGATTACTTTGCGGTAGACACTTACTACTGTAGCTACATAGTGAATCGATTTCATTCGACCTTCAATCTTCAGACTGTCAATGCCTAATTCAATCATCCTCGGGATAGATTCAATTAATTTTAAGTCTTTTGGACTCATGGCAAACGGGCTATCCTCTGCTTCAAACAAAGGCTTCTCTATATCTCCATTCTGTTCGTATAAATCGTAATCCCATCTGCATGACTGACAGCAGCCTCCTCTGTTTGAGTCTCTTGCTGTCATGTGGTTGCTGAGCGTACACCGTCCAGAATAGGCAATACACATTGCTCCATGAATGAACGTTTCAATTTCGATATCCACTTTTTCTTTCATTTCACGTATTTCCTCTGCACCTGTTTCCCTGGCTAGCACAACCCTTTCAAGCCCCTCTTCTTTCCAGAATTGCACTGCTTTCCAGTTAGAAAGAGACTGCTGAGTGCTGAGATGAACTTCGATTTCCGGAGCCACTCTGCGGCATGTTTCTATGATGAGAGGATCTGCAACAATAATCCCGTGAATTCCTGTTGTTTTCAGTCCTAATAAGTATTCTTCAAGTCCTTCAATGTTTTCGTTATGCGCAAAAATATTGGTCGTTACATAAATTCTAGCGCCATATTGTTTCGCAAATTCGGCTCCTTCTTTCATTTCCTCGAAAGTGAAGTTATCAGCATTGGACCGAAGACCATATTCTTGCCCACCAATAAAGACAGCGTCCGCGCCATATCGGACTGCAATTTTTAACTTTTCCAAGTTTCCTGCAGGTGCAAGCAACTCTGGTTTTTTCACAATGATTCGTTTGCCGTCCACTATTTGGGAAATGCTGTTTTTCACTGTTGACATTAAGCAATCCTCCTTAAAAGTTAGTAAACCGTCTCTTTGAAGAAGAATCCCGTATCTAAAGGTCGATTCTTCGGTTGGATACTTTCTGCTTCTTCGAGAAGTTTTTCCTTTTCTTCTTCATATCTCTCTTCGTCCTCGGCTGCTAAGTCGATTGCCTTTCGATAAATCTTTGTTATCGTCTCCATATAATCCGGTGATTTCAGAATTCCATCAATTTTAAACGAATCGATTCCAGCTTCCACCATTTCCTGTAATTCATCAACCATACAAATATCGTTTGGACTCATGATATGCGTCCCGTTTTCATCCTCAAAAATCGGATACTTATTGTTCCGCTCTTTGTCATGAAGAAACATATCTCGTTGCTGTTTCTTTTTTTCGATTTCGAGAGTCTTACCTTGGTATTCGAAATAGTTTCCGAGGAGGGAACGCTTGGATTGAAACATGCAAGACATTCCATGGACTTGCACTTCAATTTCTACGCTGGCATGCTCTTTTATATCGAGAACAGCATCCATGCTTATCTCTCTTGCAAGCACCGCTCTGCCTGCACCTTTTCTTCCCCAGTAATCGCATGTATACCAGTTCGTACCGGTTGTTTCGGTATTCCAATGGAGCTTCAGGTTGGGTGCAGCTGCCCTTGCCGCCATTAATACTGCAGGATCACCAAAAACAACTGCATCCGCTCCTGCTTCCGAAACAAATGAGATATATTCTTCAAGAGCATGTACCTTTTCATTATGGAAAATCGCATTCATTGCCACATATACTTTTTTCCCTTTAGCATGTGCAAGCTCAATACTTTTTTTAACATCTTCACGCGAAAATTCACCTGCAAGCCTAAGACCGAATTTTTGCTCTCCAATAAGGAACGCATCTGCACCAGCTTCTGCAAGCCTTGAAATTTCTTCCACAGAAGTCGGGGTAACGAGCAATTCAGGCTTTTTCATGTTGCTTCACCTCTTTCTGCTGACTGCAATACCATCACCTGACGGAATGATGATGGTATCATATCCTGGATGCCCAGCAAGCCAGCGATTAAATTGATTTATCTTCTCGACAAGCTTCTTAGTCCTTTTATGTTCGATATCTGTTTCTGCAACGAGACCCTTAAACAGAACATTATCTGTAATTATCATCCCCTTTGATTGGAGAAAGGGTTCGTACATCTCGAAAAACTTCCTGTATTGCCCCTTGGCGGCATCGATAAAAATGACGTCATAGGGAGCATATTTGCTAACTGCTTCTCCCATTTCAAGTGCATCACCTTCAAGCAGGACAACCTGCTTATTTCGACAAGCTTTGTCTATATTTTCCTTTGCAAGCTTACAGCGCTCTTGATCACGCTCAATGGTAATAACCATTGCGTCGGGAAGTGAGTCCACCATCCTAAGCGCAGAGTAACCAATTGCCGTCCCTACCTCGAGGATCGTTCTCGGCTGACAGATTCTTAAAATTTGAAGCATTGCCTCCAAACCTGCTGGCTCCATTATGGGCACTCCATTGGCTGCGGCATACTCTTCCATTTCTTTAAAAATACCTTCGCTAGTAGGGATTAGCGATTCAATATAGTCTTGCAGCTTCTTGATCTCCAAGCTGCCATCACCTCTATTCTAAAAGCAGGTCAAAATAAAAAAGCGCATGCGCTTATTGTATTTTGGCATCACTGCGCGAAAACACTCGAATTATTTTATCACAAGTAGGAGGGGAATGCTATGTTTCTATTCCCCTCCTAGAAGCTGTTATTGATTGTTTCCAGTGATATGCCTTGCCTTTTCAGTATTATGCTCGTCCAATGTCCTTGTGTAGATGACATCTCCCGCAGGAGTGGCAAGAAAATACAGATAGTCTGTATTGTCCGGCTCCAATGCGGCTTCGATTGACATAACTCCCGAATTTGCAATTGGGCCCGGTGGGAGTCCTTTATATTTATAAGTATTATAAGGAGAATCAATTTCAAGGTCTTTGTAGAATACCCGCTTTTTATGCTTTCCATGTGCATACAGTACGGTCGGATCGGTTTGAAGTGGCATATCCTTCGCAATCCTGTTATAGAAGACACTTGAAATCTTTTTTCTGTCCGCTTTTTCTGTTGCTTCCTCTTCAATAAGCGAGGCCATTGTCAAAAGGTTATGTGTGGACATCTTACCTGCCTCTGCCTGTTCACGGTAATTCTTCAAAACTTTATCTGTTTTCGCCAGCATTTCCATAACCATTTCTTCCACTGTTGGTTTTTCTGTATAGAAAGGATATGTTGCAGGATAAAGATACCCTTCAAGTGGATATTTAACATCCTTGTCCAGTATTTCTTGAGAAAGCAGGTCAGGGTACTTTTCCATCATTGATTTAATAAATTTCTCGTCATTTAATACCTTAAGCATTTCTTCAGCATTTCCGCTTGTTTTATCTGCCATGATATCGGCAATTTGGGAAAGCTGTTTTCCTTCTGGTATCGTGATGCGTATGGTTTCTTTTTGCATCACTTTACCGCTCTTTAGTCCTGTGACAACTTCAGATAGCGTCATGGAAGGCTTCATGCTATACTTGCCGGCCATAAATCCTGATTCATTTTTAAACTTAACGTAATATTTAAAAACCCTTGCATCCCGGATGATTCCTTTATCCTCCAAAATCTGGCCGATTCCGTTTACAGTTGACCCGATCGGTATTTCTACATTTACTGTCTTTTTGCTGTCAGGATCGACCGGTTTCAGTGCACTGTTCACATAAGCATATGCCCCAATAAGCAATACTGCTGCAAGGGTTCCTATCGCTAGTACTGTGATCGCAACAATTCTCCTTATCGTTTTTGCTTCTTTCCTTTGTTCCGACAACTTTTTGTATATGTGTTTTTTCTTCTCAGAAGAATCACTTTTCCCCTTCTCTTCCGTCATGCCTTCCCCTCCCGGTTCTGCCTAAAACAGCTTTTTATCTCGAATCATTATACTATATTTTACCTATGGGAATTAAATAATTATCAAAAAAACACGATTTTATTCGAAAAATGCCGTAAAAAAACCCAGCTGACTCAGCCGGGCCCTTCACTTATTACTCTTCATCCTGCTCTGCAAGAAAAGTTTCAAGCATTTCTTCAATCATGTCCCACTCTTCATCTGTTTCAATTGGCGTCAACTCGCCATCCTGGCCATCCTCCGTTGGAACAAAGGAAGATGCATGAATTTCGATCTCTTCATCCTCGTCCTCTTCCGCACCAATTGGATAGTAAAGGACGTATGACTTACCGAACTCTTCGGAATCAAACGTGAACAAAACCTCGCAAAGCTGCTCGTTTCCATTTTCATCTACTACTGTAATATTGTTTTCACCATGATCCATTCTATTCACCTCATTATATTTGACTATCAAGATAACCCTGAAGGATCATCATCGCAGCCATTTTGTCAATAACTTTTTTTCGTTTGCTTCTGCTTACATCGGCTTCCAGCAGGACCCTTTCGGCAGCCATAGTTGTCAGGCGCTCGTCCCACATTATAACAGGTAAACCGGACAGTTTTTCAAGCTCCCGAGAGAAATGCATACAAGCTTCGCCTCTTGGCCCGATTGAACCATTCATGTTTTTCGGCAGTCCTACCACAATTTTGCCCACTTCATACTCTTTTATAATGGACTCTAGCTCACCAAAACCTAAATCATTTTTTTCTTCATTGATTTTAAGGGTTTTCAGCCCTTGTGCTGTCCAGCCGAGCTCATCGCTTATCGCCACGCCGACTGTCTTTGTTCCAACATCCAAACCCATTGTCCGCATTACTTGCCCTCTCGCTCCTGCTTCAAGTATGATTTCACCAATTCTTCGATGATTTCATCTCGCTCGAGCTTCCTGATAATATTCCGGGCATCCCGGTGTCTAGGGATGTAAGCCGGGTCTCCAGAAAGGAGATAACCTACAATCTGATTAATCGGGTTGTAGCCCTTTTCCTTCAACGCTTCATACACCTGAAAAAGCACATCCTTTACATCATGCTCAAAAGGTTCCTCAGGAAAATTAAATTTCATGGTTTTGTCGAAAGAGCTCATCATAATGCACCTCGCTTTATTCGTAAGCAGGATTCGTCAATACCTACAGTTTACACTACTTTAGCATGATATCAAATTGATTTTATCCATTCTTCAGCAAATTGCAGTGCGTGATCCAACTTCTCTGGCTGTTTTCCCCCGGCCTGAGCCATGTCTGGACGGCCTCCGCCTCCGCCCCCACAAATAGCAGCAGCTTCTTTAATTAATTTTCCGGCATGGAAACCGCGGTCAATCAAATCCTTCGTTACTGCTGCAATCAAGTTAACTTTATCATCATTCACACTTCCCAAAAGAATGATGCCAGATCCAACCTTTTGCTTTAAATCGTCAGCGATGTTTCTTAAGCTTCCCATATCTGCAACTTGAACACGTGCTGCCAGAAGTGGGATTCCATCTATATCCTTCACCTGTGTCAAAAGGCTCCCTGCTTCAATATTCCCCAGTTTTGCCGTAAGAGATTCATTTTCTCTCTGTAGCTGCCTGTTTTCGGCAATTAAATTCTCTATTCTCCCTGCTACTTCCTTCGGTGAAGTTTTCAGCAATGCCGAAGCAGATTTCAATATAATCAAATAATCATTTAAAGCCTCGTATGCAGCTTCCCCTGTTACTGCTTCAATCCTTCTTGTACCAGCCCCGATTCCTGCTTCAGCTATGATTTTAAACAAACCGATAGCAGAAGAATTCGAAACATGGCATCCTCCACAAAGTTCAAGACTGTAATCTCCCACCTCAACAACTCGGACGATATCTCCATACTTCTCACCAAAGAGGGCCATTGCACCCATTGATTTTGCTTCACCAATTGGCTTGAGGTCGGTTGAAACCTCCAGACCTTTCCATATCTTCTCGTTCACAATTTTTTCGATTTTCTCTAATTCTTCTTGAGAAACCTGGCCGAAGTGGGAGAAATCGAATCGTAGCCTGTCCGCTTCCACAAGGGATCCTGCTTGATTAACATGCGATCCAAGGACATCCTTCAATGCTTGGTGGAGCAGATGAGTCGCCGTATGGTTTTTCGTAATCTTTGCCCTGTTGTCAGCATCGACTCTAGCAGTGACCTTTTCCCCAGTAGCAACAACGCCTGACTCGACGATTGCATTATGAAGATTCTGGCCGTTTGGTGCCTTTTTAACGTCCTTCACTAACACTTTGGCAGCAGCAGTCGAAATGCTTCCTGCATCCGCTACCTGGCCACCGCTCTCGGCATAAAATGGAGTGTTATCAAGGATAAATTGGAAATTATCCCCTTCCTTTACTTCTTGAACGATTTCCCCATCCTTGATTAGCGCTATAATAACACTCTCAGTCATCAGTTTATGGTAACCAACAAAAGTGCTCTCTGTTTTGATATCTCCAAGCACCCCGCCTTGCACAACCATCGAACCAACATCCTGACGAGCAGAACGCGCTCTTTCCCTCTGCCTTTCCATTTCCGCTTCAAATCCATCATGGTCGGCTTTCATGCCCTCTTCTTGGGCATATTCTTCCGTAAGTTCGACTGGGAATCCGTATGTGTCATACAGGCGGAAAATATCTTCGCCTCTGATGGTGTCGCTGCCTTTCTCCTTTTGGTCCTTAATTAAATCAGCAAGGATCGCCAAACCCTCATGAAGGGTTTCATGGAACCGGTCTTCCTCATTTTTGATGACCTTTCCAACGAAATCAGCCTTGTCCTTCACTTCCGGATAATAATCATCCATAATTCCTGCCACAACTGGGACAAGCTCATACATGAACGGCCTGTTAATGCCAAGTTTCTTTGCATAACGGACGGCTCTGCGAAGAAGGCGCCTAAGGACATAGCCTCTTCCTTCGTTGGACGGAAGCGCACCGTCTGCGACTGCAAAGGAGACGGTCCTAATATGGTCGGCAATTACTTTGAAAGATGTATCTTTTTCTTTTGTTTCTCCATATTTTTGGCCGGATATATTTTCTGTTTCTCTGATAATCGGCATGAAAAGATCTGTGTCAAAATTGGTTGGAACATTCTGGACAACACTAGCCATCCGCTCAAGTCCCATGCCAGTATCAATATTTTTCTTTGGCAGCGGTGTATAAGTTCCATCAGGGTTATGATTGAACTCCGAGAACACTAGGTTCCATACTTCGAGATAACGGTCATTTTCTCCACCTGGATATAGCTCGCTGTCACTAGGATCATCTCCATAAGAAGGTCCCCGGTCATAAAAAATTTCTGTGTTCGGACCACTTGGTCCTTCTCCTATATCCCAGAAGTTCCCTTCCAGGCGAATGATTCTATCTTCTGGAATTCCAATTTTTTTGTTCCATATTTCAAAGGCTTCCTCGTCTTCCGGGTGAATGGTAACCGAAAGCTTTTCTTTATCAAAAGCGATCCATTTTTCATCAGTAAGGAATTCCCAAGCCCATTGTATTGCTTCTTCCTTGAAATAATCTCCAATGGAGAAGTTTCCAAGCATTTCAAAGAAAGTATGGTGCCTTGCTGTATTACCCACATTCTCAATATCGTTTGTCCTGATCGATTTCTGGGCATTCGTGATTCTTGGATTAGCAGGAATTACTCGACCGTCAAAATATTTTTTCAGCGTTGCAACTCCGCTGTTAATCCACAAGAGAGATGGATCTTCATGTGGCACAAGCGATGCGCTAGGTTCTACCGCGTGTCCTTTTTCCTTGAAAAAGTCAAGGAACATCCTTCTTATTTCAGAGCCTGTCAGCTGTTTCATAAAAAAGCCTCCTACGTTTTTTTAAATTTGTGAGATGAATTTTAGGCAAATAAAAAAGCCCCCATCCCTGGACAGGGACGAGAGCACTCTCGCGGTACCACCCTGATTATGAGCACTACAAGCACTCATCTCTCAAAAAGCCTTAACGCGGCAAAACGGCAGTCTTACTAAACTGCACTCCGGATTAGCCTTCTGCTGCCCTTCACCGAAATTCCTTCCAGCCGTGGGAATCTCTCTCTGATGGTGGTCTTCAGCATACTCGATCCTTCAACATGTTTGCTTATTGACAAGATTGTATAGCCGAATTATATAAAGCACGGACTCATTTGTCAAATTTCTTTTTTTATGGAACATGTTCCGTTTTTGACTTGATAAAGTGATCCCTCGCATGCACAATGGCTGCGCGCAGTATGACAACGATCGGAACCGCGAGAACCATGCCAACTATCCCCCCCGCCTTCCCTCCAGCAAGAAGAGAAAACATAATAATCAATGGATGCATGTGAATGCTTTTTCCGACAATAAAAGGCGAAAGAATATTCCCCTCAATAAACTGCAAGGTAAATACGATGAGAGCGCAAATGACCGTCAGTTTAAAGGAAATGGTTGCAGCGATAACGACTGCAGGTATGGCGCCTATTACAGGACCAAAATACGGGATGACGTTTGTTATGCCGACAATAACTCCTAGCAGCGCAGCATATGGCATTCCAGTCAAGGAAAATAACAATGTTGAAATTAGGCCTATGGAAAGACAGACTAGAAGCTGTCCCCTAATATAGCCCCCAAGAGATTGATCAGCATCCCGAATGAACTGCTTCCCAGGTTCGCGCCATGCTTTCGGTGTTAGATACCATGCGGCCTTCTTGATTTGTTCATGATCTTTCAGCATATAGAAGGCAATGAACGGAATAACGGCAAGACTTACGATAGAATTTAACAGGGCAAACAACAAACGAATAATGGCTCCTAAAATATTGGAGAGCGTATTCTCGATAGCCTCAATAATTTCTTCAATGCGGCCATGCAGTCCTGCAGGCAATCCAGAGGTTTGCATTTCGATTTCTGATATCCACTCTCTGTATTGCGCTGCGAATAAAGGAGCATTTTTCGACAGATCCTCAAGCTGCGATACAAACAGCGGAATCCCTTTGTATAATCCATAGCCCGCTATGCTAAAAAACAGGGTGTAAATAAGAATCACTGCCACCCCTCTGTGCATACCTTTCTTCTGTAAATAACCTACCAGCGGATGCAGTAAATATGTAATGAATCCCCCCACAAAAAAAGGACCTATAAGCGAACCAATGATTTCTGCTGCTGGAACCCAGACCTGGCGGATTTTCAGAAAAACATAAATGACTGCAAATAGCAGGAGCAAAAAAGCTAACCGGTAAAACCATTTCATCCGGATATCCAATCTCTTCGCCTCCTCTAAAGCATATCTTTTGGAAGAACGCGAATTATATACAGGTTCGGAAGGAAAAAAGAATGCGGCAAGAAAAAAAAGAAAGGATTCCCAGCTTACTGCTTGGCACCCTTTCTAAGTCATGCGGTTTCTCTCTTGGCAAATTTTATTCCTTACCGTTTATCCTCCATATTGACGGAACTCTTCATCAAAAAGGTCATCAAGGGATGAAACACTTCCATCCTCTTCTACTTGGTGCGTATGGATAATGCCATTCTCAAGCGACATTTCAATAAAGCAGTTCCAGCAATAATATTGATTAACACCAATTTTCCCTATGTCTTTGCTGCTGCAATTAGGACACGTTAACATAAAAAGGACACCTCTTCGTCACTTGTCTACGTTCACAAAGATGGCGTCCTTCTCGATTACCGTCGGGCCCCTGGGTTTAACCAGCCGCTTTCCTTCCGAGATATCGGAAAAGAAGCCATCAGTTAGTTCGTACCCTACAATCGTGCCCATTTCTTCCATAAAATATACATCTTCAAGCAAGCCGAGTTCGTCTCCAGCATTTGTGAAGAGCATTCGTCCTAACAAGCAATCGCCGTTTTGGAGTGTGTATTCTCCTGGCAGCTTGTCTGCATTTTGAATTCGAGAACCGTCTACAATGATCAAGCTTTCCTGAATGGAAATAACATCGTTCATCACGATAGAGACAGGATTTGAAAAAATATTACCCGTTTTGATCAGCAGCTTCTCAACACGGTTGTTTTCTGAAACGGAAAGATCACTAATCGTACCGATTTTCTCACCTGTAACGGCATCAACGACAGGCAATCCTCTCAACACGGAAAATGTCCGCAAGATGACCCCCACCTTTCCGGATCAAGATTAGTTTCCGCTTTCCTCCATGAAATCATAAGGGGAAACGTTTTCCATTCCAATCATGGGATCTACCTTCATCAAATAGGATTCCAGATTTTCCTCCGTAGTGATCATAATTTCATCATCTGTATTTGGCGTGGCCTTGTCAGCTTTTTTTTCAGTGGAGGGGATGCCTTCTCTGAGCTTTTCAACGAGGGTGGTGTTTCGTTTTAGGTCATCCGCACGCTCCACTCCAATTCGAAAAGCCTCTTCTTCTCCGCATAGGATAAGGAATTGTCTGCTTCTTGTTATTGCTGTGTAAAGCAAGTTTCTTCGAAGCATCCGATAATAACTTTTTACAACAGGCAAGACGACGATTGGGAACTCGCTTCCCTGGGATTTATGGACAGAGCAGCAATAAGCATGCGTGATTTGTGAAAGATCCTGCCTTGTATACGTAACTTCAATTCCTTCAAAGGAAACAATGAGCTGGTCTTGCTTCTCCGTATTTTCCTTCGCGTAAAAGATAGCAACTACTTCTCCCATATCTCCGTTGAATACGTTCGCTTCAGGTTGGTTGACGAGCTGCAGTACCTTATCGCCTACTCTGTACTTTACATCCCCAAACGTCAATTCCTTTCTGCTTCCGTCAGGATTGGGATTCAGAATTTCCTGCAGCTCTACATTCAGCTTATCAATGCCTGCTGGTCCCCGATACATTGGAGCAAGTACTTGGATGTTCTTCGCAGTATAACCTTTTTTCTTTGCGTTTTTAACAACCTGCTCTACTACGTTGGAAATTTGTCCTGCAGAACAATGGATAAAAGACCTGTCAGGCTGTTGTACAGAAAGGTCAGAAGGAATCTTGCCCTCTTTCATGCTATGGGCCAAATCAATAATGGATGAACCTTCTGCTTGCCGATATATATCCGTCAGCTTCACCGTCGGAATTTTGCTGCTGTCAAGCAAATCCTTCAGCACTTGGCCTGGACCGACTGAAGGAAGCTGATCTTCGTCTCCTACCACTATTACTTGAATACTCTCGGGAAGTGCTTTAAAAAGCTGATGAGCAAGCCAAGTATCAACCATGGATGTTTCATCCACAATTAAGAGCTTTCCCTCAAGCGGCTGTGACTCGTTTTGGTCAAACCCTTCATTTCCATTCCACCTTAAAAGACGATGGATAGTCACTGCAGGAAGCCCGGTTGATTCCGCCATCCTTTTCGCAGCTCGTCCAGTAGGTGCCGCAAGCAGGAAAGGAAAAGGCTCCTCTTTTCGATAATCGTTAGGATCAAGAGAACACCCATGAAGCTCGGCATACAATTCAACGATCCCTTTTATTACAGTAGTCTTACCCGTTCCGGGACCACCTGTCAAAATCATCATCGGGGACATTAGCGCCGTCCTGATTGCATCCTTTTGGGAAGGAGCATACTGGACTCCCAGCCGTTCCTCCAAGCTTCCCAGAGCTAAAAGAAATTCCGACTCAGGAAACTGGTCCTCATACTCGGTTTGTTCGAGGATTCGCTTGATGCTTGAAACAATTCCTTTTTCTGAATAATAGAGTGAGGGTGTATACACTTTCCTACCCTCGACCACTATTTTCCCTTCTTCTCCCAGTTTGATTATTTCATTTGAAATCAAGTCAAATTCAATTTCACAAGACTGGCTTCCTTCAAGCAATTTTTTCACAGATTCGAGCAGTTCTTCCGCTTCAAGATAGACATGTCCAGACTGCTGGCTAGATCTCTCAAGGATATAGAGACAGCCAGCTTTAAGTCGGTCAGGGTTATTCCCGGTAATACCCATTTGTCTGCCGAGTTCATCAGCTCGGCCAAAGCCTATTCCCTCAATATCTTCCACCAGCTTATACGGATTGTCTTTGATAATCTTAAGCGCTTGATCCTTATAGGCTTGGTAAATTTTCATTGCAATCTGCGGTCCGAAGCCAAATTGGTTCAATCCAACCATTACCTGTTCAAGCCCTTGATGTTCCAGTAATGTATCATAGAGCATTTTTGCTTTTTCAGGGGCAAGCCTGGGAACATTGTCAAGAAGCGAAGGGTTTTCAAGTATCTTGCTAATCGCCTTTTCACCAAGCGTACCGACGATGGTTTCTGCAGTTTTTTTTCCAATGCCTTTGAAAAGGTCACTTGATAGATAACTGATTATCCCTTGCTTCGATTGAGGAATGTCTTTTCGGTAATGAGTTGCCGCAAACTGCGCACCAAATTTCGGATGCTCTTTCATTCCCCCAAAAAAAACATATGTTTCCTGATCATGAACCATTGGAAAATAGCCAGTAATGACTGCTTCTTTTTCGCCGTAGTCCTCGTTTGTATCTTCTACACGAATTCTTATCACTGTATATAAATTTTGTTCGTTATGGAATATGGTTACAAGGTGTTTGCCCTTGATATATTTATCCTGTCCGGAAAACAAATCAATGGAAGCCTGTTCTTCCACAGGATCACCCCTGTTCATTATTTCTGTTCGTCCATGGATTCCTCTATTAATTTCTTGCCGTGCAATGCTAGTAGGTGATCAGGCTGGACATCAAGCGCCCTTTTGAACATTTCAAGGGCCTTCTCTCCTTCCTCCATGAAACCATAAGCAACGCCCAGATTATAAAGTGCATCCGCATGTTCAGGAAGTATTGCTATAGCCTTTTCCAACTGTCGAATCGCTTCTTCTATGTATTGACTTTTTGCAAGGGCAAGTCCGTACTGAAAGAATGCTTCCGCGTCATTTTCAAGCAGTTCTGTACTGCGCTGAAAGTATGGAATTGCAAGCTTAGGCTGGTCCATCTGTACCATAGACATCCCAAGCATAAAGTAATTATCCCCTGTTGTGAGCCCTTGTTTCATCGCCTGCTCGAACATTCCTCTTGCTTCTTCAAACTTTTCAGAGTCATAATAAAGGTTCCCCTTGCTATAATAGGCAGCTCCAGCTCCTTCGTCTAACTCGATTGCCTTGTCATAGAACTTATGTGCCTTCTCTATTTCACCAACTGCTGAAAGCATATTTCCAAAATTAATGTAGGCTACGGTATCTTTCGGACTTTCTTCGATTGCTTCCATAAATGCGGCAGCGGCTTCTTCCCACTTTCCTTCTTGCATATATTGAATTCCTATTACATTTTTATCCAATTTAACACACTCCATTCAATCGAAGTATAGCATAAACAAGAGCAGACTCGTACTGCATAGGTAAAAAAAACCCGATTCAAAAGGAACCGGGGTCAAATTATCAACCGACATATGTCAGCCTTTTTCCATCCTTATAGACTTTATCAATCGTTCCGCCCCCAAGACATTCCTCTCCTTTGTAAAAAACTACTGCTTGTCCAGGCGTAACAGCTCGAATTGGCTCTTTGAAAATTACTTCAGCTTCCCCGTTTTCCATTAATTTAACCTTCACTTCGTTATCGCTTTGGCGGTAGCGAAACTTTGCTGTACATTCAAACTCTTCCGGCTTTGGTTTGTCAGATGTCCAGCTTATCTTTTCCGCAATAATGCTATCCGAATAAAGTGCATCATGATGGAAACCTTGCCCTACATATAGAAGGTTTTTCTCTAGATCCTTGCCGATAACAAACCAAGGCTCGCCAGAACCTCCAATTCCCAATCCGTGCCTTTGTCCGATTGTGTAATACATCAAACCATCATGTTTTCCTTTTACTTCATCGTCAAAAGTTTGCATGTATCCAGGCTGTGCCGGAAGATAATTGCCGAGGAATTCTTTAAAATTACGCTCTCCAATAAAGCAAATCCCGGTGCTGTCTTTTTTAGAGGCAGTAGCAAGTTTCGCTTCTTTGGCAATTTCACGTACCTTTGCCTTTTCGAGGTTCCCAATCGGAAATAATACTTTGCTGAGCTGTGACTGATTCAATTGGTTTAAAAAATAAGTCTGGTCCTTGTTTTCGTCAAGACCTCTCAGCATTTTATATTCGCCGTCACGATAGGTTACCTGAGCGTAATGTCCTGTCGCAAGATAATCAGCCCCAAGGCTGACCGCGTGCTCGAGGAATGCCTTAAACTTGATTTCTTTGTTGCACATCACATCAGGGTTGGGAGTTCTTCCCGCTTTGTATTCATCAAGGAAATAGGTGAACACCTTATCCCAGTATTGCTTTTCAAAGTTCACCGCATAATAGGGAATCCCTATGCTGTTGCAAACACGAATCACATCGTTATAATCTTCCGTTGCCGTGCAGACACCATTCTCATCAGTATCATCCCAGTTTTTCATAAAAATGCCGATTACATCGTATCCCTGCTGCTTCAATAGAAGGGCAGCGACAGAAGAATCCACGCCGCCGGACATACCGACAACTACTCTCGTATCCTTAGGAGATTTTCCCGCCATGACTTTCACCTCACTTACTGTTTTTTCAGCCTATTTATTATGCTACCTGTTTTCTCTGCAGCCGCTTTTACTGTTTCTGCGGTATTTCCCAATCCAAAGCTAAATCTGACTGAATTAGTTATCCTCTCGGAGTCACTGCCGAACATAGCAACAAGAACATGGGAAGGCTCAATTGATCCTGCAGTACACGCAGAGCCGCTTGATGCTGATATTCCTGCCAAGTCTAAATTCACAAGAAGCGATTCCACATTCGTTGCCGGAAAACTGACATTCAGGACATGCGGAAGAGAACTTTCAAGAGTGCCGTTCAAGCAAAAATCAACTTCCTGCTTTTTTAGCTCCTCAAGGAATACAGTTTTAAAGTGAGAAAGCTCCTTTCTTTTTTCCGCTGCATGATTCCGCATGATTTCCACCGCTGTGCCAAACCCAGCAGCTCCGGGCACATTTTCTGTTCCTGCACGCCTTTTCCGCTCCTGCTCTCCACCAATCATTCTTTGGGCTAATTTCACCCCATCACGCACGTATAAAAAGCCCATCCCTTTCGGACCGTTTATTTTATGGGCAGAAACAGAAAGCATATCAACTTGAAGCTCGTCTACATCGATTTCCACTGCTCCATACGCCTGTACGGCATCAGTGTGGAATGCAGCCTGATGACTTGAGAGTATTTCCCCCACTTCTTTAATAGGCTGGATGGTTCCGACCTCATTGTTTCCATACATAATAGATACCAGTATCGTATCGGCACGAAGTTTTCTGCTTAAGTCATCAAGAGAAATAGTTCCAGTTTGATCGACAGGGAGATATGTCACTTCAAATCCTCGTTTCTCCAGTTCATTGCAGCTATGAAGTACTGCATGGTGCTCTATCGATGTAGTAATAATATGCATTCCCTTATTCTTATTCTCCTCGGCATAACCAATCACAGCTAGATTATCAGCTTCTGTCCCACCGCTAGTAAAAATGATATTTTGTTGTTTCGCCCCAATGCTATTTGCCATGGTTTCCCTTGTGCGATCGAGTATTGCCCTCGTTTCCCTGCCGTGATGATGAATGCTCGATGGATTTCCGAAAGATGAAACCATTACATCAAGCATCACCTTAGCGACATCTGGGTGAATGGGCGTCGTGGCAGCATGATCAAGATAAATTCTATCCAATTTGGCACCTTCTCCTCATACATTGATGGATCAAATATAAAACATATAAGCATCCGTCTCGCCATTGTCGTCCGAATGGCTGGCCAGATCCTCGATTGTTGTGTTATCGAGAACATCCTTGACTGCATCCCTGATGCGGATCCACAACTCTCGCTTCGCCGGCTCCTCATCTTCAATTCCCTCTACTGGGCTAATCGGTCCTTCCAAAACTCTGATAATATCCCCAGCAGTAATGTTGGCTGGCTTATCGCCAAGGAGATATCCTCCATATGCTCCGCGAATACTCCTTACGAGACCTGCATTTCTCAGCGGGGCAACTAGCTGTTCCAAATAATGCTCTGACAGATTGTTAGTCGATGCAATGGATTTAAGGGAAACCGGCCCTTCCCCATATTTTTTTGCTAGCTCAATCATAATAGTAAGACCGTATCGGCCTTTGGTCGAAATTTTCATCTTCCAGCACCTCTATTTTTCCCCTACCGAAAAAGAAAGGGGGTTGTTTACAATGGAATCCTAAATCCTTAGTCTATAGGTTGGCTTTAGCCATTATAGCACAGTTTTTGGGCCTTATACATTGGACCGCGCTTGCCGTTATGTTAAATTTAACATAATAATGCTTTTTGCATGGGAGAGATGAACATGAACGAAAAGCCTCTTGCTTTCAGGATGCGGCCAAGGAGCATAGATGAAGTCGTCGGCCAGGAACACCTCGTCGGTTATGGCAAAATTATTCGCCGCATGGTAATCGCAAGGCAGCTTTCCTCCATGATTTTGTACGGTCCTCCGGGAATCGGAAAGACCTCGATTGCAAGCGCCATTGCCGGCAGCACTAATTATGCCTTCAGAACTTTGAATGCCGTCACCAACAATAAAAAAGACATGGAGATTGTAGCGGCAGAAGCAAAAATGTCAGGGAAAGTCATCCTTCTTCTTGATGAAGTACACAGACTTGATAAAGGCAAGCAGGACTTTCTATTACCTTTTCTTGAAAACGGCATGATTACCATGATTGGTGCAACGACAAGTAACCCTTTCCATGCAATTAACCCTGCTATCAGGAGCAGATCCCAAATTTTCGAACTGAAACCGCTAAGCCCTGAAAATGTAAAACAGATGCTTCTCCGAGCACTTTTGGATGAGGAGAGAGGACTAGGCAAATATAATGTGAGCATCGAAGAGAATGCTCTTGCTTATTTTTCTGAAGCATGCGCTGGAGATGTACGGAGCGCCCTCAATTCTTTAGAGCTGGCGGTTCTTTCGACACAACCTGCAGAAAATGGCGCCATTACCATTACAGCAAAGACTGCAGAGGAATGCATGCAAAAAAAAGGCTTTGTACATGACAAAGACGGTGACGCACATTATGATGTCCTTTCTGCTTTTCAAAAATCCATTAGGGGAAGCGATGTAAATGCTTCGCTCCATTATCTTGGCAGGCTAATTGAAGCAGGTGACCTTGTCAGCATTGCGAGGCGGCTTACTGTCATCGCATATGAAGATATCGGGCTCGCCAGCCCGCAGGCTGGAGCGAGGACACTTTCAGCCATCCAGGCTGCAGAAAGACTTGGTTTCCCTGAAGCCCGAATTCCGCTTGCTAACGCAGTTATCGAACTTTGCCTTTCTCCGAAATCAAACAGTGCCTATCTAGCTATCGATGCTGCCATTTCTGATATCAGGGCAGGAAAAATCGGGGATGTTCCCGACCAATTGCGCGATGCTCATTATAAAGGTGCAAAGGAACTTGGGCGCGGCGAGGGCTATCAGTACCCTCATGATTTCGATAGCGGCTGGGTCAAACAGCAATACTTGCCCAATGACTTAAAGTCAAAAAAGTATTATTCCCCGAAAAAAAGCGGGAAGTTTGAACAAGCATTGGGGGAAATTTACGAAAGGCTTAATCGCTCTTGAGAACCGCTCGATAACAGCATGGAGAAGCCTCGCACTAAAAAATGCTGGGCTTCCCTTTATCGCTAAAAGAGATTCGATTAGATTTGCTTGGGTTGTTATAGAAAGCTTTAGCACAGGGACGCTCACCGCTCCCCCCCCCGCATAAAGCGAAGCGCCTGAAACGTAATTACAATCTCAAATCAAAACATAGAACAAATAAACTTGAAGACTCACAAAACAAAACTATCCCCAATACCAATAAAAATAGTCATTTTATTAGTTCTTTAAGGAGAAAAAAAGAAGTACTTTTAAAGATGGGGGTATTATTTTTAAAAAGGAGTGCATGTGTAACCGATTACACAAATAACCCAGCTCTAGTTGATAGCTTTTCCAATTGGGATATCTGCAGTAACAATCCATTTATCTACGGTAAACTGCAATTTATCTACGGTAATCGCTCCTTTATCTACGGTAGACTGCAATTTATCTACGTCAGGCCCCACGTAGTTTCCATATTATCAATAATATGTGTTTCTTAAAACTATTCAGCACCCCCCCTAATCGAAGCTTATAAAACAAAGTCAACGAAATCAGCCATCCCTTTATAAGATAAATTTAAATCGCCCGCACTAAAAATAATGCGGGCTTCTTGTTATTCTTTTTCGTTCACCCTTTTGATCGGGATTTCTTTTAGAAGCTCTCTTACAACATAGCTTGCCATAATCAGCCCGCACACAGATGGCACAAAAGCATTAGAGGACGGCGGCATTTTGGCTTTCCTGATTTCTGCATCATCCTTGCCCACAATCTTACGTACATCTTCTTTAATCACAATAGGACTTTCATCCGAAAACACAACCGGAATTCCCTTGTATATTCCTTCTTTACGAAGTCTCGTCCTGATTACCTTAGCGATCGGGTCCGTATGAGTCTTTGAAATATCAGCTATTTTAAATCTTGTCGGATCAAGCTTATTTGCAGCCCCCATACTCGAAATAATAGGTATGCCGCGCCTCAAGCATTCTTTTGCCAAATGAATCTTGTACGAAATGGTGTCGGACGCATCGACAACAAAATCAAGCTCATGGCTGAAAAATTTTTCATATGTATCTTCTGTATAAAACATCTTTAACGAAACAACTTCACAGTCCGGATTGATATCGGCTATCCGCTCTTCCATCAGCTCGACCTTTGGACGACCAACCGTTGAAAGCAGTGCAATCAACTGCCTGTTAACATTAGTAATATCCACATCATCCTTATCGACGAGTACCAGCTTCCCAACCCCCGACCGTGCGAGTGCTTCAGCTGCAAAAGAACCTACACCTCCGATACCCAAAACAGCAACAGTACTGCCCTTCAAAAGCTGCAATCCTTCCTTCCCGATCGCAAGCTCATTTCTCGAAAATTGATGAAGCATTTTCCTCACTCCAAATCACCTGGCATCCACCAGAAAATCTTAATCATTATACCTGTTTAAATATATATCATCCTTTATCCAAAACTCAAGTAAATTCATAGGAATAAAGAGATTTACTGCCGTTCAAAATGTCACCATCATATAGAACTATTTTTCCCAAAATCCTAAAAACAAAAACTCCATATCCGAATAATCGGATATGGAGTTTAATAGCTATGTATCGAAAAGTCCCAAGCGTGCCGTTATCATACTCCTACGTTTTGAACCCGCTCTTTCAAGCAGGTGGGTGCCCTGTCCCAGGCTTTGCAAGTCCACAAGAGAGGCATTTGCGCAGGCTGGAAACTCCAAGCTCCCGTATTGACTATGTTCGGTCAAAACATCAGGTTGGACAACGTACACATCAGGACTTTTCTGGTGTTGAGAAAATAATAGCATAATCGAGAGAAAAATTCAAGAAATGCTCTGTGTCCTTTTTTCTACTCTCCTTGCTTTAATTGAAGATGAAGGTCATCTAGCTGCGCAGAGTTAACTTCTCCCGGTGCTTCTGTCAGCAAGCAAGATGCGCTTGCTGTTTTAGGGAATGCAATGGTGTCTCTGAGGTTGGAGCGCCCGGAAAGCAGCATGACAAGCCTGTCAAGCCCTAGAGCGATGCCGCCATGAGGCGGTGTTCCATACTCGAACGCTTCCATTAAGAAGCCAAATTGCTCTTTCGCTTCATCTTCCTTAAACCCAAGTACCTCGAACATTTTCTCTTGTACATTGCGCTCAAAGATACGGAGGGAACCGCCGCCAAGCTCATATCCGTTCAGAACAAGATCATACGCCTGCGCCCTTACTTCACCAGGGGCTGTATCTAGCTTGGAGAGGTCCTCTCTGACAGGCATTGTGAATGGATGATGTGCTGCATAGTAGCGCCCTTCCTCCTCAGCATACTCTAACAGCGGCCAGTCTGTGATCCATAGGAAGTTGAAGAGTGACTGATCTATCATGCCAAGTTCTTTCCCAAGCTTCAGCCTCAGCGCACCAAGCGCATCTGCTACGACGCTTTTTTTGTCTGCAACAAATAGCAGTAAATCTCCTGGTGTTGCTTCAAATATCGCTCCCATCGCTTTTTGTTCGTCATCATTGAAAAACTTGGCGATTGGGCCTTTCAGACCATCTTCCTCTACTTTAAGCCAAGCAAGGCCTTTTGCCCCATATACGGCCGCAAACTCGCCAAGACCATCAATGTCTTTACGTGAATATCTACCCGCTGATCCCTTTACATTTATCCCTTTTACTTGGCCTCCGTTTGCCACAGCGGAGGCAAAAACCTTGAAACCACAGTCCTTAACCAGCTCGGATAGATCCTTTAACTCCATTTCAAAACGAGTATCCGGTTTATCTGATCCGTAACGCGCCATAGCTTCATCGTAGCTCATCCGCTTGAATGGCACTTGTATATCGATACCCTTCACTTCTCTCATGACTCTCTGCATCATTCTTTCTGTCAGCGCGAGAATATCCTCCTGACTCAGAAAGCTTGTTTCGATATCGATTTGCGTGAACTCTGGCTGGCGGTCTGCGCGAAGGTCTTCATCACGGAAACAGCGGGCAATTTGGTAGTACCTCTCAAAGCCGGCAACCATCATCATCTGCTTGAAAAGCTGAGGCGATTGTGGCAATGCGTAAAATTCACCTGGATGCACCCTGCTTGGAACAAGGTAGTCTCGCGCTCCCTCTGGCGTACTCTTTGTCAGAATCGGTGTTTCAATGTCTAGGAATCCTTCGCTATCAAGGAAATCACGGACAGCCTTCGTAGTCATATGGCGCATCTTGAAAGTTTCATACATTACCGGGCGCCTAAGATCAAGGTATCTGTATCTCAGGCGAATATCTTCGGCAACATCCGTTTTATCAGCAATTACGAAAGGAGGTGTTTTCGCTTCATTTAAAATAGTGATTTCCTCGGCATGCACTTCGATTTTTCCTGTTTTGAGGTTCTCGTTCACAGTGCCTTCCTGCCTAGCTACTACCTTTCCTTTTATATCAAGTACATATTCGTTCCTTACCTTTTCCGCTGTCTGAAGCGACTCTTTTGAAACATCAGGATTGAAAACAATCTGGACAATTCCTGATCTGTCGCGGAGGTCGATGAAAATAAGGCCGCCGAGATCCCTTCTTTTTTGAACCCATCCTTTAAGGGATACTGTTTCACCTATCGCTTTTTCTGTTACATCACCGCAAAAATATGTTCTTCCAAACATCACTGTTCCTCCTTAAGCCTGTAGTTTACGAAAAGCGTCTATAAATTCATCCAGCGGGAGTTCTGTCTGCCCGCCGTCTGCCATCGATTTCAGGGTAATCTTGTTTTCCTGCAGTTCATCGTCCCCAAGCACTGCAACGTACTTAGCATTTAGCCTGTCTGCTGATTTAAATTGAGCCTTCACTTTTCTTCCTAAATAGTCTCGTTCTGCTGAAATACCTTTCTTCCGAAGCTGATGAAGCAGCCCAACAGTATATTCTGCAGCATTTTCGCCAAGAGAAGCAAGATAGATATCGATTCCTTCTGAAACTTCCATATTCACACCCTCTGCTTCTAGCGCTGCAATTAGACGCTCAATGCTGAAAGCAAAACCGATGCCAGGAGTTTCCGGTCCGCCGATTTCTTCTACAAGTCCATTGTAACGACCTCCGCCACATAAAGTGGTGATGGCACCAAAGCCTTTCGCGGTGCTCATAATTTCAAAAGCGGTATGGTTATAATAATCGAGACCACGTACCAAATTAGCATCGACTTCAAAAGGAATATCCATTGCAGCAAGATATTTTTGAACCTTTTCGAAATAATGCGCAGATTCTTCATTGAGATACGCTGTGATTTTCGGAGCACTTTTCATGAGCTCGTGTTCCCTGTCCTTCTTGCAGTCAAGAATCCTCATTGGGTTCTTTTCAAGGCGACTCTGGCAGTCGCCGCAAAACTCCCCGATTCTTGGCCTGAAGTGTTGTATGAGCGCTTCCCTGTGCGCCGTTCTGCTTTCCTGATCACCGAGGCTATTAATGACAAGCTTCAAGTTTTTTAGTCCCATCTCCCGGTAAATTTCCATTGCAAGGGAAATCACTTCTGCATCTATTGCAGGATCCTTGCTTCCAAGGGCTTCGACCCCAAACTGAACAAATTGACGGAACCTGCCTGCCTGAGGGCGCTCATAGCGGAACATCGGTCCCATATAATAAAGCTTAACGGGTTGATTAGGCATACCATACATTTTATTCTCCACAAACGAGCGGACTGCAGAGGCAGTTCCTTCAGGTCGAAGCGTGATGCTCCGGCCACCTCTGTCCTCAAAGGTATACATTTCTTTTTGAACGATATCCGTTGTATCTCCTACACCGCGCTGAAAAAGCTCAGTGAGTTCGAAAATTGGTGTTCTTAGCTCTTTATATTGGTAATAAGAGCAGATTTCCCTTACTCTATCCTCAATGTACTGCCATTTTTCCGAGTTGCCAGGTAAAATATCCTGTGTTCCGCGCGGAATATTGATTGACATTTTTCATTCCCTCCATCCTTACAGTATGTGTAAATAAAAAAAGCCCCCGTCCCTTGTTTTCAAAAAACAAGGGACGAGAGCTTTGTCTCCCGTGGTGCCACCCTAATTGAAGCGAAATTTTGCGCTTCCACTTTAACAGTTAACGCCTGCATACGTCTCTCCCTAATAATGTGTACACCATGTTCAGGAAAGAGCCTACGGAGTGTTCATTTCATTGAGGCACAAGCAGAAATGCTTTCAGCCACGGCATTTCCTCTCTATCCTAGTGAATCCCAACTACTGTTCTCCATCATCGGCATTGTTTTGTATGATTATTTACTTAATAATAAAGAGCAGATAGTACATTGTCAAGAACGTCCAAGCTGTTTTTTTAAATTTTTCACATCACGAATGCTTAGAGAGAATTCTGAAGCTAACTCTATCATATTGGCGCTTTGCTCTTTTTGAATAAAATCATGAAAGTCAATTCCGAATAATTGATTCTCTCCTACTACAGTGGAGGCATGTTTGCTGCCGCTCCTCAAAAGTATCACCTTCCATTTTTTCGTCTTATTCTATTCTTTCCCAGTGCCAAGAAATAATTCATCACCACTTTTTTTATCGAAATAAAACGCTTTTTCGGATACTTTTTCTCCTTACAACAGCTTTTGTCGAAAGCCTCGATTTCCCCTTACTTTTCCTATACGATGTTCATAACGGAAAAAGTTGGACAGGAGTGAGTCTATTTGCATTCGAAAGTGTTATTCTTGCTAGCACTAAGCCTTCTGTTATGTGACAGCGTTACAGTGGCAAAAGGTCCTCCAGTAAAAGTAACCATTACCGAAGACAATGTGAATATCCGATCAGGACCTGGTATGCACTATAACATCATAGAAAAAGCGATGATAGGAAATCAATTCTCTTTTCTAAGAGCAACTAATGAGTGGACAAGCATTGATCTTCCCAGCGGCAAAACAGGGTGGATATCAAATAAATTTATTGCGATGCCAGAAACAAAAAAAACGAAAGAAAAAGGCAAATCTATCATTCGCACGGTTGTTCCCGCCGTCCACATTAGAAGCAAGCCGTTAAATGGACGAATTCTTGGAACGATTCATAAGGGAGAAGAATACGAGGTTATCGCTGTGAGAAAGCATTGGATCAAACTAAAAGGGAATGGTCATCGCGGCTGGGCGCCCCAATGGTTTTTTGAAGGAGGAACTCCCCGGATTAACCATGAGACTTGGCGAACAAGCACTTTGAACAGAAGGCGTATTCTCATCGACCCCGGACATGGCGGAAAGGATCAAGGAACATCCGGGCAACTAGGATTTGTAGAGAAAAATCTTACTCTACAGACGTCAAGACTCCTATATGAGAAATTGGTTCTTTCCGGAGCGGAAGTTTCGTTAACTCGATACAGCGATTATTTCCTACCGCTAAGCGAAAGGACAAAGAAAGCTGCCAAAGAAAAGGCCGATGCGTTTATCAGCATCCATTATGACAGCAGCAATGGAAGTTCAGCTTCTGGTACAGCTTCCTATTACTACTATAAAAATCAAAAAGGATTAGCTGAGAAACTTGGGGATAAAGTTCCGCAAGCTACAGGGGCTGCAAGCCGCGGAATTAAAGAAGGAAATTATCATGTGATTAGGGAATATACCGAAACAGCAGCACTTGTTGAACTGGGATTCCTTGATAACCCTTTTGAGGAGAAACAAATTATCACCCAACAATATCAACATAAGGCAGTAAACGGGATATATGACGGTCTTGCCGGCTACTTTGATTCCAATGCAGAATAATAAAAGGCAGAAAAGACTTCACCCTCTTCTCTGCCGTATTTCTCATTTGCTATCGATAATAAGAGTTACAGGACCTTCATTAACAAGGCTGACATCCATCATCGCACCAAAGATACCTTTCTCTACACTTACTCCTTTTTCTCGAAGAGCAGCATTAAATGCTTCGTAGACTTCCTCCGCGACATCCGGTCTTGCTGCTTCCATGAAGTTTGGTCGCCTTCCTTTCCGACAATTCCCATATAAAGTGAACTGCGATACAGAAAGCACTGCACCTCCGATGTCGAGAAGCGAAAGATTCATCTTTCCTGCCTCATCTTCAAAGACACGCAAGTTACTTACTTTGTCTGCAAGATACACTGCATCTTCCTTTGAATCGGCATGGGTCACTCCTACGAGTACCATGAAACCTTTTTCGATTTGTCCTGTAACGCTTCCTTCCACTGTAACCTTCGCTTCACTGCACCTTTGGACTATTACTTTCACGAATGCATCCCTCCAATCAAATAGTGCCTGAATCATCAGGCACCAATTTTTGATATTGGAAGAAAAGGGTCAGTTCAATACCCTTCTCACCGAGTAAATATCACGAATCTGCTTTATTCTGTCTACCACTTTATGAAGGTGGCTAACATTATGGATAGCGATAGACATATTTATAGTAGCAACCTTATTGCGATCAGATTTTCCAGAGACTGCTGAAATATTTGTCTTCGTTTCATTGACTGCCTGTAGAACTTCATTTAAAAGTCCACGACGGTCATAGCCGCTGATTTCTATATCAACATTGTATTCCTTCCGGTCATTAAGGCCTGTTTCCCATTCAACAGGTATCAGCCTTGCCTGGGCGTCTTCCGTGTTGATGTTCGTGCAGTCTGCACGGTGGACAGAAACACCGCGCCCTTTTGTAATGAATCCGACAATTTCATCGCCTGGTATCGGATTGCAGCAGCGCGAGAGCCTGATAAGAAGATTGTCAATGCCAGACACTCTGACACCTGACTCTCGTTTCTTAACAGGTGCAATTCCTTTTAATTCTGAAACAGCCTCAGCGATGTTCTTCTCTTGCTCCATATCGCGAATTTTTCGCCATTTTTCCGTTAACCTGTTTGCTACCTGTAGAGCTGTTACTCCATTGTAGCCAACAGCAGCATACATATCTTCCTCATTAACAAAATTAAATTTCTCCACAACACGTTTGATATTTTCGGCTGTTAAAATTTCTTTCGGTTCGAATTCCATTGACCGAATTTCCTTTTCAACCATTTCCTTACCTTTCTCGACGTTCTCCTCTTTCCGCTGTTTTTTGAAAAATTGGCGGATTTTGTTTTTCGCCTGAGAAGTTTGAGCAAGCTTAAGCCAATCCTGGCTGGGACCATAGGAATGCTTAGATGTCATGATTTCGACAATATCGCCTGTTTTCAATATATAGTCGAGAGTGACCATTTTGCCATTTACTTTGGCCCCAATGGTTTTATTTCCGATTTCAGAATGGATGCGGTAGGCGAAATCGATTGGTACAGAACCGGCAGGCAATTCGATCACATCGCCTTTAGGCGTAAATACGAAAACCATATCGGAAAAAAGATCAATTTTCAAAGACTCAATAAACTCTTCGGCATTTGCCGTTTCATTCTGAAACTCCAATATCTCGCGAAACCATGTCAATTTTTTCTCGAATGCTGAGCTTTCATTGAGTGGTTTCCCTTCCTTGTATGCCCAGTGAGCCGCGATACCGAACTCGGCAATCCTGTGCATTTCCTCCGTACGTATCTGTACTTCAAGCGGATCGCCTTTTGGCCCGATGACTGTCGTATGCAATGACTGGTACATATTCGGTTTAGGCATTGCAACATAATCCTTAAACCGTCCTGGCATTGGCTTCCAGCATGTGTGGATGATTCCAAGGACTGCATAGCAGTCTTTGATGCTTTTGACGACGATTCGGACAGCAAGCAAATCGTAAATTTCGTTAAACTGCTTATTCTGCAGAACCATCTTTCGGTAAATGCTGTATATATGCTTGGGTCTCCCGAAAATTTCCGAAGTGATGGCTACCTCATCCAGCCTTTCCCGCACTTCATCAATAACATCATCGAGGTAGCGCTCGCGCTCCGCTCGCTTACGCTTCATGAGATTTACAATCCGGTAGTATTGCTGCGGGTTCAAGTACCGTAAAGCCGTGTCCTCAAGCTCCCACTTGATTTTCGATATCCCAAGCCTATGCGCAAGAGGAGCAAAGATTTCAAGCGTTTCATTAGAAATTCTGCGCTGCTTTTCTGGCGGCAAATGCTTAAGTGTTCGCATGTTATGGAGCCTGTCAGCGAGTTTAATAAGGATGACTCGAATATCCTGAGCCATAGCCACAAACATCTTCCGATGATTTTCCGCTTGTTGCTCCTCATGGGATTTGTACTTAATCTTTCCAAGCTTTGTCACACCATCTACAAGCATCGCGACTTCAGCGTTGAAAGCTTCTTCGATACCCTGCATCGTGACGGAAGTATCTTCTACTACATCATGCAAGAAACCGGCAGCCACTGTGGATGGATCCATTTCCAAATCAGCCAGGATGCCGGCAACCTGAATGGGATGGATAATATAAGGCTCGCCAGATTTGCGAAACTGGTCGTGATGGGCATCTCTGGCAAATTCATAAGCTCTTTGTACCAGTTCAACATTCTCATCATTTAAATATGTTTTAGTCAGTTCGATGACTTGCTCGGCGGTCATCACATGATCATTCGCCATTTAGGATCTCACCTTATTTATTATTAAAATCAGAGAGTTCGTTTAACTCCCATTGTCAATAGTCTGAAGAAACATGTACCTTGTGATTCATATAAAAGAGTATTGTTTTTATTATCAAAGAAAATGGGATAGATGTAAAGAGAAAGGATGTATTTCAATGGATAAAGTGGAATTTTGTCGAAAATTATTTGTTTTTTCCTATTAAAATTTAGAAGTTTTCCGATGCTATTATAAAACCTCCGTGATTTTCACGGAGGCTCAAATCATTATCAGTATTTCATCAAGGTTAAAACATCGTAGCCTTCGAGTTTTGAACGTCCTTCCAAATAGGACAACTCAATCAAGAATGCAATTCCTGCAACTACTCCGCCAAGCTCTTCTACCAGCTTGATGGTCGCTTCAATTGTTCCGCCTGTCGCAAGCAGGTCATCCGTGATTAACACTTTTTGTCCTGGCTTGATTGCATCTTTGTGGATAGTCAGTACATCCTTGCCATACTCCAGACCATAATTGATCTTGATGGTTTCCCTAGGAAGCTTGCCTTCCTTGCGGACAGGAGCAAATCCTACCCCAAGAGAATACGCTACTGGGCACCCGATAATGAAACCACGGGCTTCTGGCCCAACAACAAGTTCGATTCCTTTTTCCTGTGCATACTGGACAATTTGATCTGTCGCATACTTGTATGCTTCGCCATTATCCATTAATGTTGTAATATCTTTGAACTTAATACCCGGCTTCGGCCAATCGGGTACGATTGTCACAAATTGTTTTAAATCCATTCTTCAACTGCCTCCTCATTTTGCACCGACCCTTGAATGACCTGGTCGAACCAGTCTTTCAACTGTTCATAGGAAGAATAAAGCAAATCATTCTCAAGAGTAAAAGTCGCTAGTTTTTCCTGATAGGTTTTTGATTCAGACAAGTCCTTTTTCAAAGCGTTCTTTTCTAAGGCTAATAGTCCATTGTTTATTTTAACAAAATCAAGTTCAAAAAACACCTTTGACATAAAATTGACGGTTTCTGATGTCCAACCGCGATATTTTGCAAGTTCTTCCCCATAATCCTTTAGATTAAAAGGACCTTTCTTGGCAAGAAACGCATAGAACCATTTAAAGTGCTCCCTTGTTGGCATTGTGCTGAAAAATTCGCTGTTATTTTTGTAGAAATGTACATAGAGCCTTGATGGCGTTTTGCCTTCCAGGAGTTTCACCAAGAGTTCCTTAGATGGAGGCAAATCAAGCAGCATAATGTTCCTCCCGCCAAGCTCCACCGTTTTAGCATCTTCTTCTGAAAGGATGGTGATGATCTCGCACGCAAACGCTCCTTGAAATCTTTCTAGATTTCCAGAGTTAAAAAGAATTGGTAGCGTATCCATTGGGACAGTACTCTTTAATTTCCCAGATCCTTTCATGCCGCGCAAATCGAACATTTGCCAGTTATCAATCGCAATATCATGCAGAAATATTTGCGGTTTTCGAATATTATTCCACTCATTAATCGACAATTCGCCGATAACCGATACCTTTGCCAGCGGTGAGATATGATCATAAAGGCTGCCAAGACCAAACCCAATACCATCTAGCTGATTTCCTTGATCAGCAAGTGTTACTTTTAAATGCGTCTTGTCTCCTCCAATTTTTCTCATCGACGAAAGCGCAGCATTCTTGACGAGAAACTTCGGCTTCGGATTTGCCACTCCAAACGGTGATAGCATGTTCAACTGTTCAATCGTTTCGAGAGAGATTTCTCCTAGGCTCGGAGCGGCCTCCAGTTCTGTAACCGGAATGAGCTCCTCCTCGGAAAGCTGAGCATGTGCAAGGTCATTAAGCCTCGCCCTTAACTCCCCTACATTGTCCAAATCAAGCGTCATGCCTGCAGCCATCGGGTGTCCTCCGAAGTGTGGCAGCAATTCTCGGCAAGAGGAGAGATTTTGGAACAGATCAAATCCTGGAATGCTCCTGGCAGAACCTTTCGCAATTCCTTTCTCTCTGTCAAAGCTTAAAACAATGGCCGGCCTGTAGAACTTTTCTACAAGCCTTGATGCAACGATACCAATGACACCAGGATTCCAGCATTCATTGCCAATGACTAAGACCCGATTTTCATCTGTTGGATAGTATGTCTCTACTTCTTTGATTGCCTCTTCCGAAATAGCGGATACGAGTGCCTGACGCTCTTTGTTCAGTCTATCAATCTCGGAAGCAAGCGCTTCCGCCTCTAACTTGTCTTCGGTCATTAGGAGTTCTACAGCAGGATCAGCACTCCCCAGTCTTCCCGCTGCATTAATCCTCGGACCGATGAGAAAACCAAATGATTCTTCATTGATGGCATTAGCATCCGCTTTGGCCAGCGATAATAATGCACGCAAACCAGCATTCTGGGTTGTCTTTGCCTGCAAGATTCCTTTTCTCGCAATCAATCTGTTTTCATCCCGAAGCGGAACAAGGTCAGCAATGGTACCGATTGCAGCTATTTCGCATAGTTCCTCAGGAACTCTGCCAAGCAGCGCATGCGCAACCTTGAATGCCACTCCTACACCAGCAAGATCCCGGAAAGGATAGCAACTGCCGGGAAGCTTTGGATGAATAATCGCAAAAGCTTGCGGAAGTTTAGGACCAGGCTCATGATGGTCCGTAATAATTAAGTCCATCCCCAGTTCTTTGGCTACATCCGCTTCATGTAGCGCCGAAATCCCCGTATCCACTGTAATGATCAACCTGATGCCATTCTCTGATGCTTTCCGAAATGCTAGCTCGTTTGGCCCGTACCCTTCCGTAAACCGGTTGGGGATATAGTAACGGACATTGGCACCCATTTCCCCTAGCGCTCTCATCATAATCGTCGTGGAACTGACACCGTCCGCATCATAATCTCCAAAAATCATGATTGGTTCCTGGCTGGTGATTGCCGAATTTATGCGTTCAATTGCTCTATCCATATCTTGAAGGAGGAATGGGTCATGAAAATCTGCCCCATCTCCAAATAAGAAACACCTAGCTTCCGCTGCTGTTGTGATTCCCCTGTTGACTAGCAGACTTGCCGTAAGAGGGGCAAGATTCAGCTCTTCTGATAGTTCTTCTGCTATTTTTATATTCTCATTATCAGGAGGATTCATTACCCACCTTGTTCTGGACTTTAACATGCTTTCACCCCTAACTTTTTCATTATACAGAAGCGGCGTTTTCGTTTCAATGCAAGTTGCGGACAATAAGAGAGACCGCAGGGATTCCCTGCGGCCTGCAACATTAAATTTTATACTTGTGGCTCATCGCTGTATTTACGTTTCTCTTTATATGTTTTGATTGTTCCTTTTTTCTTAAGCTCCTTCTTCTTCCATACATACCAAAGCTGTGCAGCAATAAAGACAGAAGAGTAGGTTCCTGATACTAGACCGATAAGGAGAGCGAATGAGAAATTCCAAATCGACTCGCTTCCGAAGATCAACAGTGAGACAACGGTGATGACGACTGTTAGCACCGTATTAACGGAGCGGCCAAGCGTTTGACGCAAGCTTTTATTGACGATTTCCGCAACATCTTCTGGTGTTTTAAGACGGCGTTTTTTCTGCATATTCTCACGCATCCGATCGAAGGTTACGATTGTATCATTGATGGAATAACCCACAATTGTCAAAATGGCCGCAATGAATGTCATATCTACTTCAAGGCGTAATAAACTGAAGACAGCGACAATCAGGAAGGCATCATGCAGAAGGGAAACAATTGCAGCAAGCGCCATATAAATCTCGAATCGAACTGTGACATAAATGATAATCCCAATAGAAGCAATCACCAAGGCGATAAACGCATTTTTCGCTAGTTCTTTTCCGACTGTAGGTGAAACTGTACTCACATTCGGTTCAGATCCATACTTTTCTTTGAAGTGCTTTTTCAAATCTAATACTTCTTGTTTTGATAACACACCTTTGTATCGAGCAACACCTATGTCTTTATTATCACCAGATATAACGATATCATCGGTTTTGATTCCGGCTTTCCCTAACTCTGTCTTTACTTCTTGAGTGGTCAGGGGTTCTTTTCCTATGAATTCCACCCGGGTTCCGCTTGAGAAATCAATGGCAAGATTAAGCTTAAACACACCAAGAATGATAAACCCAGCTATAATGAACGCTGCTGAACCAAGGAAGAACTTCTTGTAATTTTTAACAAAGTCAAATTTATCAAACCTTGTTTTCAAATCAAGCGTATCCACATTTTCAGAGATATGATGGATTTCGCTCTTCTTTACCCCAAACCATTCTGGCTTCCCGTTAAACAAACCGGATTTAACCCACATACCAAGGAAAAGCCTTGATCCAAAAACAGCTGTGATAAAGCTTCCAAGAATACTTAAAATCAGCATTGTCGCAAAGCCCTTCACAGAGCTTTGTCCATAGAAGAACAAAACGACTGCGGCAATCATTGTTGTAAAGTTGGCATCAAGGATAGTAGAAAGAGAGTTTTTGCTGCCGGTTTCAAACGCAGCCTTGATGTTCCTGCCTACTTTCAACTCTTCTTTTATCCGCTCATATGTGATGATATTGGCATCTACCGCCATACCTACACCAAGAATCAGTGCTGCAATTCCAGGAAGTGTCAGTACCCCATTCATCCAATCGAACACGAGCAGGATGAGATACATGTAAATCACTAGGGAAACTACCGCGATGAAGCCTGGGAAACGATAGTATAGGAGCATGAATGCAAAAATGACTGATACACCGACTATGCCCGCGAGTATTGTCTCGTTTAAGGCTTGTTCTCCAAATTGGGCACCAACGGAAGTGGAATAAACTTCCTTGAGCTTAACCGGCAGTGCTCCAGCATTCAGAAGATCTGAAAGTTCTTTTGCTTCCTCGATGGAGAAATTACCTGTAATTTGAACGGTCTTTTGATTCAAGATTTCCCTTACAGCAGGGTCTGAGAGATACTTTGGATTCTTCCTGGCACGCTCTTCCTTATAGCTATCTTTTCCTTCTTCAAAATCAAGCCAGATGACGAGCTGGTTCTCTGGAGCCATTTCCAGTATCTGCTTTGTAACATCACCGAATTTTTCGGCGTTTTTTAATGTGATGGAGACACTTGGAGCGCCATTCTCATCAAAGCTTTGTTTCGCTCCATTTTCTGCAAGGTCGGTTCCATCGAGCATTTGTCTATCATTGACATCTCTAAAGCTCAGGTTCGCCTCTGTTGACAGGATTTCCCGCGCTTTACTTTGGTCTTTCACACCCGCTAACTGTACACGGATGCGGTTATCCCCCTCTATCTGGATATTAGGTTCACTGACGCCAAGCACATTCACTCGTTTATCTAATGCTTTAGAGGTGCTGACGAGCGTTTCACGGTCAACTTTCTTCCCATTCTCAGGCTGAACTTCATACAGGACTTCAAATCCACCCTGCAAATCAAGGCCAAGCTTAATTCTGTCGATAATGCCATTGGTTGTGGCGCCCATCGCACTTCCCAAAAGAAGGAGAATCAAAAAGAATGCGAGGATGCGGCTGCGTTTTACCATTATGTATAAGTCCTCCTTAAAAAATGAACAAAAAACGCTAGGATTGGTTTGTTGTTCGATTGTTTTTTCATTATGTAACAGAATAAAAATTCCGTCAATTAAAGGTAGGAAAGTTTCTTAGCGCAACAGATCCAGGTCCACATTCTCTTCTCTGAAGGCTTCCACTGTTTGAAAGCTGATAAACTCCCCGGGTTTAACAGCGAGAATATCTGCAACAAGCTGATAGCGCCGAAGCTCACCTTCAATTTTTGCCCATTTTTTTCTCTTCAGATAATTCCAAAGCTCCTCCGCTGTTACCCGATTTAATCCTAACATACGAAACTCTTCAATTTTGCTTTCCAGCGCAGGCTCTACTTCGCGCGGCCATGCGGTTTTCCTGTCTCCGGTTTTCATAAAACCAGCCTCCCTATTTGAGGAAAATGGAATATACCTATTCTTGTCATGCTTTGTCCACATTGTTGCATATAGTTTATTGTATCTGAATTAAGCTATTTTGAGAAGGCAGGGAAAAGAGATGTCAAAATTTTTAAAAGGCACTGTCATTTTGCTCATCGCTGGATTAGTAACAAGAGTGCTTGGGTTTATAAATAGAATTGTCCTTGCCAGATTTATAGGGGAAGAAGGAGTGGGGCTATACATGATGGCCTTTCCGACCCTGATACTTGTGGTAACCATAACCCAGCTGGGGCTCCCGGTCGCCATCTCGAAGCATATTGCGGAAGCAAAGGCAAATGGAGATCATGCTAAAATTAAAAAAATCCTAACCGTATCCCTTGCCTTAACTATTTCTTTATCCGTTATCTTCACACCTACCTTAATCTTGCTTGCTCCTTATCTTTCACAGCATTTGTTTACCGATTCGCGAACACTGCTTCCGCTTTTAGCAATTGCACCCGTGATCCCAATTACAGCTGTATCTTCCGTCCTTCGAGGGTATTTCCAAGGGCTGCAAAATATGAAGCCGGCAGCCCTATCGCAAGTAATGGAGCAAATTGTCCGCATTATGCTGATTGCTGCATGTACCAAGACTTTCCTACCATATGGTGTGGAATACGCCGCAGCTGCAGCAATGGTTTCGGCTATCGTAGGAGAACTAGCCGCATTGGCTTACATAGTCGCTGCATTCAAAATCAGAAAAAAATTCAGGCTTCGGAGAAACTTTTTCGGGGCGGTTAAGTCAGGGAAGGACGTTCTCGAAGATTTAATGAGCATAGCAATTCCAGCGACAGGGAGCAGGCTAATTGGTTCTGTATCATGGTTTTTCGAGCCGATTGTTGTTGCTCAGGGTCTGGCAATCGCCGGTGTTGCCACTTCTATTGCAACAAGACAATACGGTGCGTTAACAGGGTTTGCCATGCCGCTCTTAATGCTGCCATCTTTCATCACATTTTCACTTTCAACCGCCCTCGTACCAGCAATAAGCGAGGCTAACTCCAAGAACAATCATGCGTTAATTGAGCACCGGCTGCAGCAATCGCTTCGGCTTTCTCTTGTTTCTGGCGGAATTGCTGTTGTGCTCTTATATGTCTTAGCAGAACCATTGATGTTAGCAATGTACGGATCAGAGAGCGGTTCCCAGTTCATAAGGCTCATGTCTCCTTTTTTTATTTTTTACTATTACCAAGGACCGCTTCAGGCGACCTTGCAAGCCTTAAACCTTGCAAGAGCTGCAATGGTGAACAGCCTCATTGGGAATGTTGCAAAGACTGCAACCGTCTTTTTCTTGGCCAGCCAGCCAGCTTTCGGAATAAACGGCGTTGCCCTTGGAATTACTCTAGGAATTGTACTCGTTACGCTACTTCATTTTGCAACAGTGCTGAAAGTGATCCCATTCACCTTCGCGGTCCGTGAGTATGCTGCGGCATTTACAATTATAGGGTTATCCCTTGGAGGAGGCTTTTTGCTATTTGACTTTATTCCTGAATTCTTCGGGTTGCCTTGGAAAATAATTTTCGTTGCTTTCCCGCTTACAGTAGTTTATTTTTCCCTAACGATTGGAACCGGATTATTGAAAAAAGAGGAGGTACGCAGGATCCCTGTTTTCGGGAAAGTATTAGTGAAATTTTCCTTTTTTCGCAATACCTAAATAATATTATTTTTTGGCATCGATCAAATCAATGAAAAAAGACCCGTTATTATAGCTGCAGAAAGATATACTCTCAAGGTTTATGAAGCCTTTATTTTTTAGCTTTTCCTCCAGCCATTTTTGTGATTTATTCAGCATCTTCAAATTGTCTTCCATGACTGTGCCATCGACAATCATTGGAACAGCCATTGGACTCCTATTGCTGTTTTCATCCTTCGAAAAAACGGAAAGATTTCCGGAAGGCTCCAGAATCGCGTAATCAACAAGGCTGATATCCGCATAACCCTGCTGGCGCAGTTGAAGTAATAAATCATCGAAGTTATACCTATGACGGCGCATTTCCCGTTCATCTATTTTTCCATTATTGATAATCATCGTCGGCCTGCCGTCAATTAGGTCACGAAACCGCTTGCTTTTTAAAGAAATATAGGCAAGCAGCATCTGGATACTAACCAAAAGGAAGATTGGCAAGAGAGAGCGGAAAAGGGATATATTGGTCTCCTCAATTGCTAGTACAGCGATTTCAGCTATCATGATAAAAACAACGAGATCCAGAAGGCTGAGCTCCCCAACTTCTCTTTTTCCCATCAGCCTGAAGATAAAAATAATCAGAGCATACAGCAATAATGTCCGAAAAGCAATCATCAAGTATTGGTCCATGGCAATCTCTCCTTTTTAAACAATCTTTTTTATGTTCCTACAAGAAAGAAAAAGTATGAGGTTTTTCTATTGTTAAGTAATCCCTAACCCAAAAATAACTTCTACTTTTCTGAACGATGAATATGCTTGTACTAAAAGAAACTTCTCGCCGGTCCTGGTTTCCGGTTAGAAAGGGGATGAAGTAATGGAATCAAGGAACATGGGGGTTGCTGTCCTTTATGGGCTGGGTATCATCTTCTCACTTGCAATTATAGGGAGTCTGGTCTTTTCACTGCTCCTGAGGTTCACGGCTATTCAGGAAAATTCACTGCAGTACATTGTTACAACCATTTCCTTTATAGCTCTTTTTGTTGGAGGATTCATTACGGGAGGCAAGGGGAAGCAAAAAGGATGGCTGCTTGGTGGGGTGACTGGCGGTACATATACACTCCTCGTTTTGCTGTTTCAATATCTCGGATATGACTCCCTCTTTTCAATGGAACAAATGGTCTACCACGTTTGCTATATTATCACTGCAATGATGGGCGGCATTCTTGGGGTTAACATGACCTCCGGGAAAAATTAAAGAAGGAAGCAGCGGACTGCTTCCTTCTTCTTTCTTCTTATTCGCCTTCTTTTTGGATCACTTCGCGAATGGCACCGCGATCGTATGTAAGCCGGCTTCCATCACCGCATTTAATGACAACAGTATTCTCATCAATGGAATCCACGAACCCATGAAGTCCACCAATAGTCACAACTCGATCCCCTTTTGTCAAATCGCTTTGCATCTGCTGTACTGCTTTTTGCCTTTTTTGTTGCGGACGAATCAACAGGAAATAGAAAAGCACGAACATTAACAGCAGTGGGAATACTGTACTAACCAAACTACTATTCATTCTTCATCAGCCTCCTTTTATTTATTTGCAAGCCTTATGTTAAAAGTTTCTGGCATTCGGTTTATTAAAACCATAGCGCTCAAAAAACTCTTCCCTAAAATCTCCCAGCCTATCTTTCATGATAGCCTTTCTGACCTGCTCCATTAATTTTAGCAGAAAATAAAGGTTATGATAAGACGTAAGCCTAATTCCAAAGGTTTCATCAGATTTAATTAAGTGACGAATATATGCGCGTGAATAATTTCTGCATGTATAGCAATCACATTCCTTATCGATCGGGTCAAAATCTCTGGCATATTGAGCGTTCTTGACAACTAAACGTCCTTCACTTGTCATCAGGGTACCATTTCTGGCAATCCTCGTTGGAAGAACACAGTCAAACATATCAATGCCTCTGATGGCTCCATCAATCAACGAATCAGGAGAGCCTACACCCATCAAATAACGAGGTTTACCTGACGGAAGCAAAGGAGTAGTGAATTCCAGCACTCGATTCATAACATCCTTTGGTTCCCCGACCGATAGCCCTCCAACGGCATACCCTGGAAAATCAAGAGATACAAGGTCTTTTGCACTCTGTTTCCGCAAATCTTCGTATTCTCCGCCCTGGATAATGCCAAAAAGCCCCTGATCATTCGGACGTTTATGCCCTTCCAGGCATCTTTCCGCCCACCTTGATGTCCTTTCAACAGATTTCCGCATATATTCATGCTCTGCTGGATATGGAGGGCACTCATCAAATGCCATCATGATATCCGATCCTAGAGCATTCTGAATTTCCATTGCCTTTTCGGGTGAAAGAAAAAGCTTGTCCCCATTCATATGGTTGCGGAAGTGGACACCTTCTTCTTCAATTTTCCTGAACTTGCTGAGCGAGAATACCTGGAAGCCGCCTGAATCTGTCAGGATGGCGCGATCCCAGTTCATAAACTTATGGAGTCCACCCGCTTCCCTGATGATTTCGTGCCCAGGACGAAGCCAAAGGTGATATGTGTTTCCAAGGATAATACCTGCTCCCATCTCCTTCAGTTCCTCTGGGGACATCGTTTTAACAGTAGCAAGCGTACCTACAGGCATGAAAGCAGGTGTATCGAATGATCCATGCGGTGTATGCACTCTGCCAAGCCTAGCTCCTGTCTGCTTGCATGTTTTGATTAATTCATAAGTGATTGCAGGCAATTGTTATTTCTCCTTCCGATGCTTATAGATAGCGATTTAATATCTTTCTAAAGGACGAGCATGGCGTCGCCGAAACTGAAGAACCTGTATCGTTCCTTGACAGCCTTCCTATACGCTTCAAGAACGTTCTCTCTTCCTGCTAATGCGCTCACGAGCATGACAAGCGTAGATTTCGGAAGGTGGAAGTTAGTTACCATCCCGTCGATTGCCTTGAATTCATATCCTGGGTAAATGAAAATGTCCGTCCAACCGCTGGTTTCCTTGAAAACACCGCCGTGATCTCTTGCAATGGTTTCCAGCGTTCTTGTCGAGGTTGTGCCAACCGAAATGATACGGCCTCCGCGTTCTCTCACCTCATTCAACAGCCTGGCAGTACCTTCTGTCATCTGGTAAAATTCCGCATGCATCTCATGTTTATCGATGGTTTCCACGCTAACTGGCCTGAAAGTACCTAACCCTACATGAAGCGTGATGAAAGCAAGATGTACACCTTTATTTGCAATTTCATCTAGAAGCTCCTGGGTAAAATGAAGTCCGGCTGTCGGCGCTGCTGCAGAACCTCTCTCTTTTGCAAAGACAGTCTGATACCTATCCTTATCATCAAGCTCATCCTTTATATATGGCGGCAATGGCATCTCGCCTAGCTGATCCAGAACCTCGTAAAATATGCCTTCGTAATGAAACCGGAGAGATCTGCCGCCATGCTCGGTTTCAGCCGTACATACAGCAGTTAACCTGCCATCACCAAAAGTAAGGACCGTGCCGATTTTCACACGTTTTGCAGGCTTTATAAGCGTCTCCCAAATATCGCCTTCCTCCTGTTTGAGAAGAAGTACTTCAATTTTCGCCCCGGTCCCCTCTTTTATTCCGTAAAGCCTTGCTGGCAATACTCTTGTATCATTAAGCACGAGACAATCCCCCGGCCGGAGATATTCGGCAATGGTACGGAATTTCTCGTGATGTATGCCCCCTGTTTTTTTGTCTAGCACCATTAGCCTGCTGTCGGTTCTTACCTCGAGCGGCGTCTGTGCAATCAATTCTTCTGGTAAATGGAAATCAAAACTATCCACTTTCATTATTCTTCACCCTATTCTGATTAACGGAATTTCCCGATGAGATAAAAAACTATAGAGAGGAGAACACTTGCAATTAAAGATGTCATGATTGGGAAATATACTGTTGTGTTACCTTTTTTCATCATGATGTCTCCAGGAAGCCTGCCCAACTTGATGAACTGCAGCAAAAAGCCTGCCACTAAAAGGACTCCTCCTGCAATCATTAACACTTTGCCTATTGTCATCCTGGTACCTCCAAATGGAAATGTCGGTATACATCTGCTGTTGCCACCCTGCCTCTTGGTGTCCGTTGAAGGAATCCAATCTGCAGTAAATATGGCTCGTATACATCTTCAATCGTATGGGACTCTTCTCCAATGGTAGCAGCAATGGTCTCAAGACCAACTGGTCCCCCTCTAAATTTCTCAATGATTCCCTTAAGTAATTTATGGTCAATATGGTCAAGACCTAAACGGTCCACTTGCATTAATTCTAGTGCATCGCAAGCAAGATGCTCATCTATCACGCCATTTGCGCGCACCTGGGCAAAATCTCTTACGCGTTTCAGCAGTCTGTTGGCAATCCTCGGTGTTCCTCTGGACCTCCTAGCGATTTCTTCCGCTGCTTTTATGCTGATTTCTGTCTCCAACAGAATAGCCGTTCTTGAAATAATTTCTCTTAAATGTCCTTTTCCATAATACTCCAGTCTTGAAAGAACCCCAAACCTATCCCTAAGCGGGGCGGATAATGAACCTGCCCTAGTGGTTGCACCGATTAGGGTAAACGGCGGAAGATCAAGACGGACAGACCTCGCAGAAGGACCTTTCCCAATCACAATGTCGAGACAGAAATCCTCCATCGCTGGATAAAGGACTTCCTCGATAGAACGGGGAAGCCGGTGGATTTCATCAATGAAAAGCACATCTCCCGGTTCAAGAGCTGTCAAGATTGCAGCAAGATCTCCCGGTCGTTCAATAGCTGGTCCTGAGGTGGTTCTAAGGTTAACCCCCATTTCGTTGGCGATAATCGCCGCTAGCGTCGTCTTGCCAAGTCCAGGCGGACCATACAGCAAAACATGATCAAGGGTTTCCTGCCTTTGCCTTGCAGCCTCTATAAAAACTTCCAAGTTCGCTTTCACTTTTTCCTGGCCGATATACTGTTTTAAATTTTGGGGGCGGAGGCTTTGTTCAAATGAAAGATCTTGGTCGCCAGCTTCCCCTGAGAGAATACGTTCTTCCATCTGTTTGTTCACCCTTTAACATAAAAATTAACGCAACATTTTTCGCAATGCCTTCTTAATATACTGATCTGTCGACATCTTTTCTTTCCTTAACTCCGGAACGACTTTTTGGACTTCTTTTTCCGAATACCCCAGCGCTTTCAATGCTAGCAATGCTTCATCCAGTTCATCAGGAGAAGCAGGCACATGGTTGTTGAACAGGTTAGGAAAGTAATCAGGTACAATTTCTTGAAGCTTCCCTTTTAAATCCAGTATCATTTGCCTTGCCGTCTTCTTTCCTACACCAGGAAACTTAACAAGATAGCTTTCATCTTCATTTTCAATCGCTTCGACAACATGCTGCGGATTGCCGGAGGCGAGGATGGCTAGGGCTCCTTTAGGACCAATACCTGTAACATTGAGAAGCTTCATGAACAGTGCCTTTTCCTCTCGTGACCTGAACCCATAAAGGGCTGCAGTGTCTTCTCTTACATAATGATAGGTAAATACTTTTACAGCAGCATGCTCCAAATCGTTCGTGAAGGCAAAAGGGTTAGGTGTGTATACTTGATAGCCTATCCCGTTATTCTCTAACACGATATATTCGGGACCTACATAATCTATTGATCCTTTAATAAACTCATACAATGTATTTTCGCTCCTCCACAGTGCTGTTACCCATTTTATCATAAGAATTCCAGAGGATTGAAGAAAAAACGATCGTTTTGAAAAAAAATGCGAACATACAATCTTGAATAGGTCAACAGCCCACGACAAAAGGCCAAGAAGATCAACTTCCCGGCCTCTCACCAACTTGGTCTTCAATCGGCTTGAGTGTTTCCAATACTTTAACAAAAGAAGCTTTTGTTTTTACAGGAATACCTTCCCTCAATAATTCAAGGGTGCTGCTCTCCAATTTGCCAACATCTATCTGATAAAAAGACTGAATTACTTTGCTTTTTCCTGGAGGTCCATCGTAAATTGTCAAAACATCGTTGTTTGAGAGTCCAAAATAACCGTTCGCTTTTAACAAAGGCGATATATCATCAATGCTTCTTCTGAAGACTATTTGGTCTTGTTCCAGTTTTACTAGTTGCCATGTGTGATAACGTACCCAAAAATCTTTCATTGAACTAACATTTTCATAAATGGTTTCTTTGCTTATTTCTCCATCAAGATAATATCGCAAAAGCACCACTCTTATCTCTCTTTCGACTTCGGCTGCTTTTGCTTTTTCCGGATTGATGGCCCTGGTTGCCTCTCCGGACACCGCCAGCAGCAAACCGATGATGGAAAATGACATGCCGAGCTTTTTTAGTACAGCTAGTGATTCCACTTGAGGCCACCTCATTCTATTTTTTTCATTTTATATTGTGGCCGACAAACGAAATAATATCCATTTTTATTTTTTGATTAATATAAAAGGGAGCGGATAGTAGAGACAAATCTTCGTCTCTTTTCGAATTGTCCTTCGGTTAATTCCAGAATTCTTCCAACTCTGCTCGAAGTAAGCTGCACCCCGCTTTCCAATAAGCGGTTCCACTCCCTCATAATATCGGAAGGAAAGAGAAGCCCATACAGGAAAGCAGGATTGCTAAGCGAATCTTTCAACTTTCCTGTCCGAAAAAGACCAGCGAGTGACCAATTTGTATGTGGGAGAATTCTACCTGCATACTGCAAATAATCATAATCCGCCGGACCGATGCTAATTAAATCAAAATCAATTAAGTAAAGCTCTCCATTTTCCCCCCTTAAGAAATTATGATAAGCCAAGTCACAATGAAGGATTGTTCTTTCCTTGTCTTGAAAGTTCGATTCGAAACGGAGCAAACCGTCCAAAGCTTCCTCTGACCAGCCTATGATTTCTTTCCATTTTCGCTTGCCTAAATATCTTTGAAGAGTTGACTCATTTTGCAGGAATTTACTCGATCTTTGTTCCCATTTCTCATAAAGATCCATGTGTGGGAGCTTATTTTCGAATAGGGGTACGCATTTTTGTGCAGCACTATGATACGATAAGAGAAGCTGCAAACCTTCCTTTCTCTCCTTGCTGGTCATAAAGGAAAATGGCCTGTTAGGATGAGGATAAATATATTCAAGGATGCCATAGTACAAACCTTCAAAAAAAAGCGGCTTGAATGGGATTCTTCGATAAAGATAAGAATTCAGAAAACCCGCAGCACGAATCGAATCGGTAAAATCCTCCTGGAGCTTCAGCCTTTCAGCCGACCGATAACCTTTTATAATATATATTTTGTCTCCTAATTTCAGCATATAAACATGAGCGCGAATCGGTTTAATTCCATGCACTTTCTCTGAAAACACCGTTCTTAAATAAGAGAAGAGACGATCGATAAATCCATCGCCTCTTCCCTGATTTTGTTTAATACTCATCGCTTTCGTCATCTTCCGCTCTTGACATAATTGGCGGGGCATTATCTGGCATCATGACATTCCCCATGTAAGGATCATAAGCTCCTTGCACTTGAGTCATTCCATATCCATGATAAGGAGTTGGCATCATGCTTCCTCCCCCACAACCGCAATCATTTGGTTGATGCATCATTGGTGACCCGTAAGGAGAGACTGCCGGCATGTAACCATGGTGCATATATGGTGACATTCCTCCATGCATTCCAGCATGCGGCGGGAAACCCTCAGGCTCATACAAACCAGTTCCCGGTAATACTGGAGTGATAGGAGTTCCTTGGTGATCACAATCTGGCATTGTCATTAATGGTGCAACCTGACTTCCATCATGCACCATATGCGGCATATTCGGCATGTTCGCTCCGCCTACGCTTCCCATATGAGGCATATTCGGCATGTTCGCTCCGCCTACGCTTCCCATATGAGGCATATTCGGCATGTTCGCTCCGCCTACGCTTCCCATATGGGGCATATTCGGCATGTTCGCTCCGCCTACGCTTCCCATATGGGGCATATTTGGCATGTTCGCTCCGCCTACGCTTCCCATATGGGGCATATTCGGCATGTTCGCTCCGCCTACGCTTCCCATATGGGGCATATTTGGCATGTTCGCTCCGCCTACGCTTCCCATATGAGGCATATTCGGCATGTTCGCTCCGCCTACGCTTCCCATATGAGGCATATTTGGCATGTTCGCTCCGCCTACGCTTCCCATATGAGGCATATTCGGCATAGAGATATAGGAAGAGGATTCCATCTCCGCCTGTGGTGCAGGGTACGCTGCAGGCATTCCGTAGTTAGGCTGATAAGGATATCCCTGCATTCCTCCTTGTGGAGAATAGCCGACTCCTTGGACTCCAGTTGAAACAGGACAGTAATTATATGGATACGGTATCATGGACTGTTGGAAACCTCCTTGAGATGTTGGTACCATTGAAGACGATTCCGGTTCAACGGTAGGTTGAAGCTGTGCATTATGTGCTTGCTGCTTAAACGGCGGAAAAATATTATCCGGTTTTGGCGGCAACTTAGGCAATGGCTGTTCGTTTGGCTGCACACCCAAGTTAGCCATATTTTGCATATAATAATTTTGTATATCTGTTTCTGGGATTACTGGTGCAGGCATTTTAGGGACGTATGGCTTCATTGGGTTTTCCTGTTGAACTGCCGCTTTCTCTTCAATCTTTGGCAATGTTTTTGGTGCTTCTGCCTTTGGAAGTTTTGGTGCCGGTTTAGGAATGTGCTTCATTGGCAGTTCTGCCTTTGGCATAACATACGGTTTTTCTGTTTTTGGAACTGCGACAGGAGCTTTTGGCTTTATTTCCTTTACCGGTGCTTTTGGCTCCACTTTTGGTTTTGGGACCTCCGATATGACCTCAGGTGATTCCTGTTCTGGAAGCGGAACAGGTTTTTCCTTTGCGAATGGGTGGTCAACTATTGGCATTTCTTTCTTGCTTCCAACATTGATTTTTGTACCCTTTCCCCCTCCGCCGCTTATTGGAGCCTCCTTTTTAACAGATCCTCCGGCTGCGGGGACTTTGATTTTCATCCCGGGCATTATCATATCAGGGTTGCTGAGCTGGGTATTCATCTGCTTCAGCTCTTCAAAGTTTACGCCGTATTTTTTGGCGATTTTCCAAAGAGTATCCCCTTTCTGCACGATGTGGATTTTCACTCTGGTGTCCCCTCCTATGCATAAGTCCATACATTGTATGTTGGTATGGGCCAATTGCCATTAAAATATGAAAAACTTTCTTTCTCTTGACATGTATATGTGCAACAAACAAAATTAAAGCTTATCCGTCAAAAAAACTAGGATTTTTAAGAAAACTCGAAAAAAGCTGCTGTCTCTTTCAAATAAAAAGGGACAGCAGCCTGAAGAAATTATCTTTTATCATTGGTCAAGCATCCGTTGAAGCGCAGTTCTCGCAAACTCAGCAACTCTGCTGTCAACGGCTATAATGTTCCGATCTTCTCCTTGGTCAATTGATTCAAGACACCATGCCAGGTGCGGAAGATCAATCCGGTTCATGGTGAGACATGGACACATATGAGGATTTAAAGAAACGATTGTTTTATCAAGATGACAAGAAATAAGCCGGTTAACAAGGTTCATTTCTGTACCGATTGCCCAGGAAGATGCCGGAGGGGCAGATTGTATTTTTTCAATAATATAGTTTGTTGAACCAGCAAAGTCGGCCAATTCCACTACTTCATGCCTACATTCAGGATGTACAATTACTTTCATTTCTGAATGATTTTTCCGGACTTCTCTAATCTGCTCTGCTGTGAAATTTTCGTGGACTGAGCAATGCCCCTTCCACAAAATCACTTTGACTTTCTCGAGAGGACCATCACTTTCAAGTTTGTGATCAATAGGGTTCCAAACAGCCATTTCATCAAGTCCCACTCCGAGAGAGAACGCGGTATTCCTACCAAGGTGCTGGTCAGGAAGAAACAGGACCCTTTCTTTCTGCTGAAATGCCCAATTCAACATTTTTTCCGCATTGGATGAGGTTACTGTCGCCCCCATGTTCTCCCCTACAAAAGCTTTAATTTCCGCAGTAGAGTTTACATAGGTAAGCGGAATGATGCTGTCTCCAAATATGCCTTGGAGAAGCTGCCAAGCCCTTTCTGTTTGATGAATGTCAGCCATGTCAGCCATGGAGCATCCTGCTCTCATATCAGGGAGGTAGACTTTCTGGTGGTCGAGAGAAAGGATATCTGCTGTCTCTGCCATAAAATGAACACCACAGAAAACAATATGCTGCGCCTCCTTGTTTGCTGCTGACAATTGGGCAAGTTTAAGCGAGTCACCTGTTGCATCCGCAAACATAATAACTTCGTCTTTTTGATAATGGTGTCCGGGAATAAACAGCCTTTTTCCCATTTTAGCTTTTATAGATAATACAATCTCCCTTAACTCACTGTCTTCCATTTTTCTATACTTATCAGGCAATTGTCCTGCTCTTGTCTTCAGCACATTTAACATACTCATTTTCTCTCTCCTTCCATCAAGCTTCTACTTTTACGCTAATATCAAGCGCAGCTGCAGAATGTGTAATGTAACCTAGGGATATATAGTTGACACCCGTTTCCCCGTATTCAGGAAGTTTATTAAAGCTGATTCCTCCCGATGCTTCCGTCAAAATTCCATGAGGTACCCGCTTTATCCATGATTGTATTTCTTCTGGTTTCCTATTATCAAACATGATGCAGTCAACGCCTGCCTCCACCGCTTCTGCTACTTGTTCTTCCGTTTCCGTTTCTACCTCAATCTTCACCATATGGCCAAGACTTTTCCTTGCAGCACTTATAGCTTCCGTAATGGATCCAGCAAAAGCAATATGGTTATCTTTTATCATCACTGCGTCGTATAGGCCGTATCTATGGTTGACTCCCCCTCCGCATCGCACAGCATATTTTTCGATCATCCTGAGTCCAGGCGTTGTCTTTCTTGTATCCGTTATGCGAGATTTGCTCCTGCCAAGCGCATCAACAGCTTCTCTTGTTACGGTGGCAATACCGGACATACGCTGAACGAGATTAAGTGCGACTCGCTCCCCCTTGAGCAGTTCGGATATTTGTCCTTCCACCACTGCAAGCTTTTGCCCTTCCTCCACCATGCCGCCTTCGGATACATGCACGGTAGCCGAAGTACTAGAATCAAGCAGGGAAAAGACCGTTCTAATAATATCTCCTCCAGCAAAGATACCCTGCTCTTTTGCAATAAAGATAATGCTCCCTTTTTCCTGCTTGTTGAAAATGGAAGCACTGAGATCCCGGTCCCCGATATCTTCAAGAAGAAACTGTTCGAGCATTAAACGGAGTTTCAGCAAATTCATTCATCGTTTCCCCCTTTTGTCTTTTGTAACGGTTATGAATGATTCTTTTCCCTTCCCAATCTTCACTTGCCACTGGAAAATCGGCACGGAAATGGCCACCTCTGCTTTCTTCTCTTTTGAGGGCAGCATCTGTAACCATTTCTCCCACAAGAAGCAGGAAGAGGTTTTCGATTTCTTTACTTGAGAGCGCCGCTAAATCGGCTGTTAGCCAATGATCAAGCTGAAAACTGCGAATCCATTGCAGGTTTTTTTCAAGATTTTCTTGCGTCCTTATTATTCCGGTATTTTCCATCATTCTCTCCTGCAATTCCCGTCGTTCTGGAAGGGCTAACCCCGTTTTCGGGTTGACAGACTTAGAAACAGCTAAGGTCCGATTAGGCACTTCCTTTCCCTTTAAAGATTCATTGATAAAATCTGCAACTCTTTCTCCGTAAACAAGACCCTCTAACAACGAATTGCTCGCAAGCCGATTTGCACCATGTACGCCAGTGCAGGCTACCTCTCCTACTGCCAATAATCCTTTAATGGACGTTCTTCCCACATTATCTGTTAAGATTCCTCCCATAAAAAAATGGCAGCCTGGTGCCACAGGAATTCTTCCTGCCTCGAGAAGCAGTCCGCTTTTCTTACATAGATCTGTAACAGTCGGGAACTTCTCTTCAAATCGGCTAATATTTTTTATATTAAGAAATACGGACTTCCCTGCCATGATGGAAGCATATATCTCTGCCGATACAATATGCCTTGGAGCCAAATCTCCAAGTGGGTGTTTCTTCTCCAACAAAGAAGCACCTGTTTCATTTACAAGTCTTCCTCCTTGACCACGGACAGCTTCGGATACAAGGCCGCAAGCTTTGCCATCTTGAAAAAGCAACGTAGGGTGAAACTGAATGAATTCGAGATCAGCCAAATCGGCGCCTGCAATATAAGCCAGAGCTATTCCATCACCAGTAGCTCCAGAGGAATTAGAAGTACAGCTATAGAGTTGTCCTCCTCCTCCTGTCGCGATGATGGTGTAAGCCGCAAAAAAGTCTACTACTCTTCCATCTTCAGTGCGTGCTTTTACACCGATACAGCGCCCTGCTTTATCTTGAATGAGCTCAAAAACAAAGGTATGCTCATAAACCGTGATATTGCTGTTCAGCTTAGATAATAAATGTTCTGCAAGAACGCGCCCTGTTGCATCTCCACCGCTGTGAAGAATCCGTTTTTTTCGATGTGCACCTTCAAGCCCAAGTTCCAGTTTTCCGGCTTGGTTGAAGTCAAAATGACAACCGTCTTTCTGCAATTCAGCTACTAATCTAGGTCCCTCTTTTGTTAGGCTAAAAACTGCATCCTTGTCACAATGTCCCGCTCCGGCATCAATGGAGTCCTGACAATGCAGCCAAGTGTTATCGTCATCACCCACTGCTGCCGCGATTCCCCCTTGCGCTTTATATGTATTACTGCTCCTAACCTCACCTTTTGTGAGAAGCGTAACATTTAGCTTCTCATCAAGTTTGGCTGCTGCCTGAAGCGCTGCAATGCCGCTTCCGATAATTAATACATCTATTTCTCTCATAAGATATTCCCCTTAACCAACAGGTGTCTTGACACATATCTTTACATAGTTTTACACTGTTGACAAGACTTTTTTTTAGGAGAAGATGACATGATATATTTTGATTATGCTGCTACATGCCCATTAGATTCTAACGCTGCCACCCTCTATGTTGAAGCCGCAACCCAACTGTTCGGAAACAGCCAAAGTCTCCATGACACAGGCGGAGAGGCAAAAGCATTACTGGAAAACTGCAGAAAGACTCTATCTAATCTGTTGGGTGTAGACCCCGATGGACTTTACTTTACATCCGGAGGATCTGAGAGCAACGACCTTGCCATTCGTGCACTTTTGTCATCTATTCCATTCACTAAAAGACATATTATTGTAAATCAAGCAGAACATGCATCCGTATTAGGGACAATTGAAATGCTCCAAAATAACGGTTACCATGTCACCATGATTCCAATGACAGCTTCCGGCCATGTCGACCTGGAAAGACTGGAAGAATCAGCCGACGAACATACAGCATTAATATCAGTACAGCATGCTAACTCTGAAATTGGAACGCTGCAACCAATCGAGGAAATAGCACGAATTTGCGATAGAAACAAAATCCTGCTCCATAGCGATTTCGTACAATCCTTCGGTAAAACAGAAGTGAAGCATATTACCCCATTTGTAGATGCATTAACCATTTCAGGCCATAAATTTTATGGACCAAAAGGAACAGGTGCTGCATATATCCGACCAAGTATCGCATGGAAACGGATGAACAGCATAATCAGCCATGAAAAAGGGTTCCGCCCCGGCACTGTAAATGTTCCTGGAATTATTGCAATGACATCTGCAGCAGAGAATGCTGTTTCTACCATTGAGAGTACGAGAAAACTGCACAAGGGACTTAGAAATAAATTCCTGAATTATCTTATGCCTATAGCTGACAAAATGACCTTACATGGGTCAGATGAAAAGAATCAACTCCCTGGTATTGTCGGGTTAAGCATTCACGGGATGGAAGGACAGTGGGTAATGCTTGAAGCCAACAGAAAAGGATTTGCCATTTCTGCTGGCACCGCCTGCAGTCTTGATATGCAAAACATCTCTCCAACAATGATGGCAATGGGGGTAGAAGGAAAAAAAGCGAAAGAGTTTTTTCGCATTTCGTTCGGTAGGAATACAACAGAAAGTGACGTAAATCAACTAGGCCAATTCTTGCACGATTTGACTACTTAAAAAACCTCTTCCCTAAAGACCATTATTTTAAATTATGGTAGTATTCTATAAAGAAACTAATCGAGGAGAAGATATTATGAGCCTATCGAAGAAAGTGACAGGGAATGAGAGAAGAGAAATGCTGTTGGATGCCCTCAAAACCAGTGGACATCCCATTACAGGAAGTGAACTTGCAGCAATGGCTTGCGTCAGTCGACAAGTGATTGTCAGCGACATCACCCTTCTCAAAGCAAGGAATGAACCAATCATTGCGACGAGCCAAGGCTATCTTTATATGGCTGCAGCCTCTCCTGTTTTCTCTGAAAGAATTGTTGCCTGCATCCATCCTCCGGAAAGGACGGAAGAAGAACTGATATTAATCGTAGATGAAGGAGCGACAGTGAAGGATGTTAAAATCGAGCATCCTGTGTACGGTGATCTCACCGCCTCCATCATGGTATCGAATCGCAAGGAAGTAAAGCAGTTCATGGAAAAAATTCGTGATACGCAAGCGGGTTATCTTTCGGAACTCACCGATGGGGTACATCTGCACACCATTACTGCTCAAAGCGAAAGCATCTTGGATGATGCAGTAAAGGCGCTTAAAGGAGCAGGATTTTTGATGGAATAGAGTAAAAAAGAAAAAGCAGTATATCTCATTTCTAATGCGGCCGTTAAAACACGGGGAAAACCATAAAGCTATACTAATCCATATTTTAGGATTAGTATAGCTATTCTCTTTTTCGCTCTCTTTTCACGCTTTTTCCGTCATTTCAAAAAGCTTACATTTCATGAAAAAGTAAAAAAGAACGTCCAAATCCCTTAAAAGTTAGGAATTCAGACGTTCTATAGTGAAGTCTTAATTATTCATTTAATCGCATTATGTTGATCGGACGGAAGGCGCTAAAACTCCTCCGGGATCAGCGGACAGCAGCTGCAGTCGTTGTTGTACACTGGCATGGAACATCTTTCAGCTCGCTATGCTCCTGATCCCAATACATCTACTTTATCAACGAATTCTAGTTTTCTTAGCTGCGCCAGGAGTTCATCCATTGACATATTCATTTCCGTCACATTCAAGCTAAGCGTTACATTCGCTCTCCCCTGTAATGGAATCGTCTGATGGATAGTCAGAACATTGCATCCTGAAGATGCAACCATAGCCAGAAGCTTGGATAGTGTACCGGACCTGTCCTCAAGATGAAAGAAAAGAGAAATGATTCTTTCCTTTACAATAGTATGAAAAGGAAAAACAGTATCTCGATATTTATAAAAGGCACTTCTGCTAAGGTCAACGCGCTGGACAGCATCCCAGACGGATTCGGCCTTTTTACGTTCAATCATTTCTTTAGCTTCAAGGGTTTTCTTCATCGCCTCAGGCAGGACATCTTCCCTGACAAGATAAAACTTTTGGTCCTCATTGTTCAGCTTCATATTGCCACCCCTGGTTTTATTCCACAAATTCAAATTCATACTTCAAGATACGGACAGTGTCCCCATCCTTGGCACCACGTTCTCTCAAGGCATCATCAATTCCCATGCCGCGCATTTGACGGGCAAACTTTCTAGTTGATTCTTCACTAGCGAAGTTGGTCATTTTGAATAGCTTTTCAATCGTCTCACCGGAAAGCACAAAAGTACCATCAGAATCCCTCGTAATTTCGAACATATCCTTGTCCTCTTCGTGGCGGTATACAACCCGGTGCATCCCATCCTCTTCTTCTATATCTTCTGTAAGAGGGAATTCTGGTGTGCTCTCAACAAGGTCGGTGATTGCAAAAACTAAGTCTCGAAGGCCTTCTCTCGTAATGGCAGAGATAGGGAAAACAGGGTGATCTTCCTGAAGCTTCTCTTTAAAAATCACAAGATTATCCTCTGCTTCCGGCATGTCCATTTTGTTCGCAACAATAATTTGCGGCCTTTCCGTAAGCCTGAGATTGTACTCCTTCAGTTCCTTGTTAATAGTAAGGTAATCCTCATAAGGGTCGCGCCCCTCCATCGATGCCATGTCGATGACATGAACAATCACCCGTGTTCTTTCAATGTGTCTTAGAAACTGATGACCGAGGCCGACACCGGCATGTGCTCCTTCTATCAAACCGGGCAAATCCGCCATTACAAAGCTTCTGCCATCACCCGTTTCAACCATGCCCAGATTTGGTACGATTGTAGTGAAATGATATTCAGCGATTTTCGGTCTAGCCGCAGAAACAACTGATAGAAGTGTTGATTTTCCTACGCTCGGGAAACCGACAAGTCCAACATCAGCCAACAGCTTCAGTTCCAGTATAACATCCTTCTCTTGTCCTGGTTCCCCGTTTTCTGACAATTCCGGTGCAGGATTAGCAGGAGTGGAAAATCTTGTATTACCGCGACCTCCTCTTCCGCCTCTGGCAATAACGGCCTGCTGACCATGTTCTGTCAAATCTGCAATGACTTCCTTTGTTTCAGCGTCCGTTACGACGGTTCCCGGCGGAACCTTAACGATCATATCCTTGGCATTTTTACCGTGCTGGTTTTTCGACATGCCGTGCTCTCCTCTTGGAGCTTTGAAATGGCGCTGGTACCTGAAGTCCATTAACGTCCTTAATCCTTCATTTACCTCGAACACAACATTCGCTCCGCGTCCGCCATCTCCGCCGGCCGGACCTCCGTTCGGAACATATTTCTCCCGACGGAAAGCAACCATTCCGTTGCCGCCGTCGCCGCCTTTTACATATATTTTAACCTGATCGACAAACATCCTGTTATATACCACCTGTCCAATGTTTTTTCAAGTCATGATGCATTTGTATTACTCTAAAAATAATTCTCTTAAAAGAAAAGACTATTTGACCCTGCCCCTGCAATAAAAACTAAAGATTTCAATGGAAACAGCAGTATCATGGATGTTCCACGCATCCAATACAAGGGATGGTTCCGCATGATTTTCAAGAAAGCCTTTTAGAATTGACTTATCCTTTATTATTCCGCAAAAATCAAAAAAGAATCTGATTCCGTCATTCAACGGCTCTATAAGCACCGATAGATGATTGTCTTGAAATTGCTCTATCGAACCATCGAGTGCCGAGAATAAATCCTCAGCCCATTCTGCTAAAAGGCTGTCATGGATCTTTCCGCGATGAGGCAAATCAGCGATTTCATAATCTAACTGAAAAAAATGATTATCCCAATTGCAGGTTAACAGCGAAGAGGCGAATTGAGGGAGGTTCAAATTGGTAAGCTTTGCTTCATGCCTGGCTTCCACAATAATTTCATCAATGATTTCCTTCGCCCGGTCCACATGGTTAAGGGAAAGGTTTCCTTTAATGAGCTGCAGCCTGTTAAGCCAGTCATGGCGTACATGCTGCAATACCTTGATGGTATCCCACTCTTTTTTCATACTTATTGGCTCCTACTCTTTTTACTGCTTGAAAATAGTATAACAAAAAAGACGGGAAGCGTAAGCAAAAAGGAGAAATAAACGGGTCATTCCGGAATATTTTACCTGTTCCAAGTACAAAAAAACCCTAACCGCCAAAAGGTCAGGGTTTCTTTTGCTTAAGCTTCTTGAGCAGCTGGATAGACACTTACCTGTTTTTTGTCACGGCCAAGGCGTTCGAATTTCACAACGCCGTCAACCTTTGCAAAAAGGGTATCATCGCCGCCTTTGCCAACGTTAACACCTGGGTAAATCTTCGTGCCACGCTGACGGTAAAGAATAGATCCGCCTGTAACGAACTGGCCATCTGCACGCTTTGCGCCAAGGCGCTTCGCGATGGAGTCACGACCGTTCTTTGTAGAACCTACCCCTTTTTTGGATGCGAATAATTGAAGGTCCAATTTCAATAACATTTTATTCCACCTCCTGTTTTTTGAAGGTAATCTTTATGTGCTTTCCGTATTCTTCTTCAATAGTCTGCAATGAGACGATCATTCCCTCGAGCAGAAGTTGTACTTTCTCGCACACATCTTCATGAAGAGCTTCCGGGACTGTACAGCTGAGATAGCCGCTTTCATTTTGTTCAATGAGCGGAGTTACACCGGTGATGGCGTTCACAGCATTGATTGCACCGATAGAAACGGCGGAAACGCCTGCGCAAACGATATCCTTTCCTCTGTCTGAAAAAAAGGCATGGCCGCTAATTGCAAAGGAAGAAATCATACCGGATTTAGTGCGATAAATCGTAACTGAAATCATCAGCTTTGCCTTAAGCGTTGATCGCTTCGATTACTACTTTTGTGTAAGGCTGACGATGACCTTGCTTCTTGCGATTATTCTTCTTTGCTTTGTATTTGAAAACGATGATTTTCTTTTGACGGCCTTGCTTTTCAACTTTAGCTGTCACGGTAGCACCTTCAACAACAGGGCTTCCTACCTTCACGTTTTCGCCACCGACGAAAAGAACTTTGTCAAAAGTAACTGTTTCGCCTGCTTCTGCGTTAAGCTTTTCAATGTAGATTGCCTGTCCAGCTTCTACTTTCACTTGCTTACCGCCAGTTTCGATAATTGCGTACATTCCACTTGCACCTCCTCTAAACTAAGACTCGCCATCACAGGCGCCTGCTCGCACAAGTCTTCCCTGCCTGTTCCGTGCGGTTGTAGCGTGGTGCGCTACAAACATAACATAAAAATATTATCATACAGAATACATAGTGTCAATAATGATTTTAATACAGACTATTATTCTCCAGCAATCTCTTCTACACTGCCAAGCTTCCGAATAGAATAAAACGGTGTTTCTGATGGAACAACTGTGAAAACTACAGTGAGACCGGTACTATTTTCCAAATATGCTTTATGCTCCCCATCATTTTCGAGAAACAGTTTCACCACTTTCTCATCCGCTTCCACACGCACTGCTTCATACTCTGTTCCCCTGTAGCCAAACAATTCTCTTTCCAAGCGGAAAGCCACTGTTTCAGGAGATATTACTTTTCCTGTTCCGTTACAAACCCTGCATTTTTCCATAAGCGTTTCGCCAAGGGATCGCTTTGTCTTTTTTCTCGTTAACTGGAGAATTCCAAGAGAGGTGAAACCTAAAATTCTTGTTCTCCTTCCGTCCTCCCCAAGAGACGCGGATAGTATCCTTACAATTTCTTCTCTGCTGGCATCATCCTTCATATCAATAAAATCGACCAAGATGATTCCGCCGATATCCCTCAACCTGATTTGCCTGGCAATTTCTCTTGCAGCAAGTTTATTGACAGCAAATACTGTCTCATCAAGACTGCTTTTCCCTGTGAATTTCCCTGTATTGACATCAATGATTGTCAAAGCTTCCGCGTCATCCATAATCAAATATGCACCGTTCTCAAGCCAAACTAACCTGTGGAGCGCCTTTTCTATTTCTTGTTCCACACCGTAAAAAGAAAAAATATTTTCCTTCCCGTTATATGGCACAATAGACATTCCTTCATATCGCGTTATAGTGCGCGCAAGCCGTTTTCTCATTTCCGGCTGATCTGAAACTATTTCCGCGGGCTTCAGCCTGTCCAACTCATTGATTAGTGCTTCATAGAAAGTATCCTTTTTATGTATAACACATGGTTTTTTATATTTTTCCGCCTTTCTTTCTATCTCTGAAAAAAGATTTCTAAGTTCCTGAAGCTCTGCTGCGACCGCTTCTTGGCTATGTTGGGATGCAGATGTTCTGAAGATGATCCCTTCTCCTGGATTCCTGATTGCCTCCCCCAATTTCATCATTTTTTTCCGAATTTCCGGACCGCTGTGTTTTTTAGAGGCGGCAATATAGTTGCCCGATGGCATATAAACGAGGATATCCCCCTTAAGCTCCACGATAGCAGTCAACCTCGCCCCTTTAGAGCCTGTTTCATCTTTGTCGACTTGGACGAGAATCCGTTCTCCTTGATGAATATACCGGCCGATACCACGAGAAAGTTTTTCCGTCTTGCTCCCCTCTCCTAAAACAAACGCAGGCAATTTTTCAAGATGAAGATAACCACTTTTACCTGTCCCGATATTAATAAACGCAGCATTCATTCCTGGCACTACTTTTTCCACAAGCCCGAGATATATGTTTCCAACATTCGACTGCTGTCCGGGCTGTTCGATGTAGAGTGCTTCTATTTTTCCCTTTTTCATATAGGCATACCGCTTTTCAGCAGTATTTGAATTAATAATCATTCTATCCAATTTGCTTCCCCGCTTTTTTATAGTATACGTATAGGCAGGGGTACCCCTGCCTATCTATTATCTATTTTCAATACGTGTATAGCAAATCCCCTATTTTGGCGGTAAGCATCTTTTCTGCAAAATACGCATGCAGCAGTTCATTTTCATCAAGCGAAGTTTTATTGCCATCTTTTCTGGTCACAATCACTGGATGCTTGCATCCTCGTTGAAATTGTTCCAGAACGGAATGTAGTTTCTCTTCTTCCGTAACATTCAGCGGCTTAAGGTGGCGAAAGTCGCCGCTTTTACCGTAGTACCTCTCCATGAGGAACCGAAGGAAAACATACCTCCTTTGCTTCCATTCAAAGTACATGGAGAAACATAGGAAGGAAAGAATAATCCATACATTCAATGTGAAAGGACCCATAAAAGCAGCTAATCCAGCGAACAATGCCAGAAAAGCGGTAGAGAAAAGAAGCATTTTTCGGTGTGCACGCCCAAAAGGCTCCCAAAGAGAAAAGAAGAGCAGCAAAAGTTTCCCTCCATCAAGCGGCCATATAGGAATAAGATTGAATAATAGCACCATTTTATTAAAATCCATGAATCGCGTATGCCAATATTCCGGCAATATCCCAACCTCATACAGCAGCATACTAAGCCCTGCAAGCCAAAGATGCTGAAAAGGCCCCGCCGCTACAACTATGGTCTCCTCCATCAACGATCGGTTCCCATGTTCGTCCATTTCGGCGACACCGCCAAAAGGCAGCAGTGTGATTCTCCGAATTCTCCAAGAAAAATGGCTTGCTGCTGCTGCGTGGCCGAGTTCATGAACAAAAATAATAAGTAAAAGGAGCAAAAGCTCGATGAAGTGGGCTGTAACAACTGCAAGAAACATAACAAAAAAGAGAAGCGGATGCAGGCGGGTAATTTTAAACAAGCCAATGGCTTTACTCAAATCGAATCACCTGAATAGGGTCTACAAAATCATTCCCTTTCTTAATAGCGAAGTAAAAGGAACCTTTTTCGCGTTCATTTGATTCTGCCGACTTTCCGATATGCTTCCCTTTTTCGACAAATTCGTAAAGACCGACATCCACTCGTTCAAGATTTCCGTACCATGATTCGCTTCGGTCTGCGTGCTGAATAATGACTGTTTTCCCGAAGCCTTCCTTCTCGCCAATAAAGTTAATCCTTCCTCCCATCATTGCTTCCACAGCAGCGTCTTTGCCTGTTTCAATCGTAATCTTCTGCCCGTCATCCCTAAACTCTTCTAATATTTTTCCAGAAGCCGGTAATGCAGCATCCTGATTGGCTGGTGTGAGCTTACTGTCATTCTTGTCATCCTGCCTTGGCAACAGGGTAAGCGGCTTACCGAATTTTTCCTCGTACCATCCAGACACTGATGCAAATTCAAACTCCTTTTGCATTGTCTTCTGCACAAATGCTTTTACAGGTGCGGTGGATTCTCCTCCATTCCTAAAAAGAATGGCCACCCCAAGGAAAAGACATGCCGCGAAAAGGACTTTGAACAGAAGCAGTTCTTTACTGAAGACAGGAGTTCGCCCTTCATCAGGGCTCGTTTCATAAGAAGGAAACGGGTCAAAGCCATGAAGTTCCTCCGTCTCTGCGATCTTCCCTGCCACCGACCCGCGTGATGAACGCTCTTTTAGTCTATTCCGCTTCTCAATGCGCTTTCTGATTTCATCCACTCTTGACCCCATTTCTCTCACCCATTCCTTTTAGACAGTTTGTACAAGTCTATGAAACAAGTTATCTATGTATTCCTTTAGGAAAACGCAAAAAAGGCCGTCGCAAACGGAACGTTTGCAACGGCCTTTTGATAATACACAAAACTTAAGATCGCACTCCAAAAAAGCGTTTCAGTTTGGAGAACATTCCTTCATTTCCAGTATCAAGCTGTTGAAGGGGTACAGATTCGCCAAGAATTCTCCTGGCAATGTTGCGATACGCTATCGATGCCTTGCTATTAGGATTAAGCGCAATCGGCTCCCCATGGTTTGATGCCTTAATCACTTCATCATCATCTGCTACAATTCCGAGCAGTTCAATCGAAAGATGTGCTGTTACTTCATCGACATCGAGCATATCGCCATTTTTCATTAAGTGGTTTCGTATTCTGTTAATAACCAGCTTCGGTGCTTCTACATTTTCTTCCTTCTCGAGTAGACCGATGATTCGATCAGCATCCCTTACAGCGGAAATTTCAGGAGTGGTGACCACAATGGCCTTATCTGCACCAGCTACTGCGTTTTTGTATCCCTGTTCTATTCCTGCAGGGCAATCTATAATGATATAATCATAGTCTTGTTTCAATTCCTCGACAAGCTTCTTCATTTCCTCCGGTTGTACAGCTGTTTTATCGGTTGTCTGGGCTGCAGGAAGGAGGTAAAGCTTGTCTTCGAACCTCTTATCTTTTACAAGGGCCTGATGGATTTTGCATCTTCCTTGGATGACATCAACAAGATCATAGATAATCCGGTTCTCAAGGCCCATCACCACATCAAGGTTCCTAAGGCCAATATCGGTATCGACAAGGCATACTTTTTTCCCTTGAAGGGCCAAAGCTGTACCAATATTTGCGGATGTTGTTGTTTTGCCAACTCCGCCTTTCCCGGATGTAATCACGATTGCTTCTCCCAATTTAGCGGCCTCCTTCAAATCTTGTTAAGCTTGGTCTGATTTTAATCAGAGCTTGCAATCTATCGACGGCAATTTGACCGTCATCGGTTATGTAAGCGCATTCCATCACTTTTTCTTCCTGTTCAGGGATTCCGTCTGGTGCTCGGTTGACATACCCGGCAATGCGCAGCTGAGATGCCCTCATTGCAGATGCAGCGATGACCGCTTTCTCGTTTCCAGTGAAACCAGCATGGGCCACTCCCTTTAAAGACCCCAGTATAAAAATATTTCCGCTGGCCTTGACTGTTCCGCCTGGATTTACATCTCCAACCAACAGCATGTCCCCGGTAACCTCCAGCACCTGTCCGGACCTTACGATTCTGGCAATTGTCACAATCTCGTTTTCCCGCATCATTTCTTCTGCTTGTTCCATTGTGATGACATTAGTATCAATGCTGTCTACAATAAGGTTTCGCTTCTGCCGGATTACTTCTTTTAACTCTTCCTTTTGCTCCTGAGATAAGTAGCGGTTTCCAGCCTTTACTTTCACAGTAAGCATCTTGTCTGTTTCATGGTGATTACTCGTATTCACCAGTTTTCGATCAAGCTCTTTTTTTAATTCCTCATAGGAGCATGTATCATCAAGATGGAGCGTTAGCCCGTCTTTTGTCCCTTTAATCGTAACATTTTGGTTATTTTTCATACAGGTGGTTCACCTCGATGATAAAAGAGATTCGACAGCCTGATTCCAATCTCCTTTTTTTGAATAGATTGAACAGAATTATTTCTTATTCGTTTCGTAAAAAATCGGCATATTTTTCAAACTGACTCTTAAATGGGAGAGCTGCCAGAACTAGAAATGCCATATTCAGGACTAGTGTCGGAAACAAGCGGACGCTTGCAAAGCTTGAAAAATCCATATCGGTAATATGGATTAACAGATTCATTTCATAGACGCCAACTTCAAGAAGAGCAATGCCAAGCAGTGACACTGCGGATACCACTACAACATTTGTCTGAAGAATTTTCATTACGTTTGAAAAGATATAGGCAAGTAGCGGAAAGAGCACAAGGTAAACTCCAAGAATTTCTGTATACACCATATCAAAAAGAAGACCAAAGATAAAACCATAAATAATGCCCTTCTTTTCGTTTCCATACACAGTAAGAAAGAGAATAGCGGCTAACAAAAAGCGCGGAACCATAACTCTTGCGCTATGAAATAGTTCTGCAGGGAGAAATTCCACAAACAAGCTCTCCAATATAAACAAAAAAACAAACAGAAGAGGCAAACCTAGGCGCTTCATAGTCCGCCCTCCCCTATAGAGGCTGAAGGAGGAGTTGGCATCAGCCTTGTAAGAACCATGACATGATGGATGTCATAAAAATCAGCATCCGGCTTCACTAGAGCTGTCTGGTTGAGACCTAGTTCTCCCGGTTTCACCTTTATAACTTTCCCGATTGGTACGTTTGGAGGAAAAACTCCCCCGAGTCCTGATGTCACTACGTTTTGACCTTTTTTTATTTTAGCGTCAAACGGCAGTCCCTTCAGTTTCAGCAATTTGCTTTCTTCCTCAAAACCATCAATGGTACCATAAAGCTGCTTCTCTCCTTGAAGCGCAGCGGAAATACGGTTTGCCGTATCTGTTCCGCTCATGAGCTGGACAGTCGCAGTAAACGGAGTGGTGCTTTTGATTTTTCCGATTAACCCTCTAGAAGTCATGACAGCCATATTCTTTTTAACACCGTCAGATTTACCTTTATTGATGATTATCTTTTCATGCCATAGTCGATCTGGACTTCTGGCAATCACCCTCGCCTGCATTGGCTTGTAATCTTCAAGGGAGCTCTTTTTATCGAGCACATCCTTCAATTCCTTGTTTTCTTTTTCAAGCGAATACACTTTTGCCTCAAGGCGAGCCATATCATCAAGGTGTTTTTTCAGTTTTTTGTTTTCATCATATGTATTCTGCAAGTCTACAAGATTTTCAAAAAACCCGGCAATATAATGGGCCGGCCGCGAAACCAGGGATTGGACCCAGCCTGTCGTATCTTTGACGAACTGCTCCGGCCAGGTCAACTCCTCCCGATCCCTTAAGGAAAACCCAATCAATGCCACGAGGAGAATAATGCTGACCAACAGCATAATCAGTCTTTTGTTCAGGAAAAATTGTGGCATGACTTTACACCTCTATTATTGTTAAACAATTATCTTAACGGGATTCTTTTGCTTTGTTCTTAAACAGATCGATATGGTCAAGCGCTTTTCCAGTACCGATGGCAACGCAGTCCAACGGGTCCTCAGCGATAAGCACAGGCATTTTTGTTTCTTTTCCAATAACTTTGTCAAGGTTACGGAGGAGCGCGCCTCCCCCTGTTAAAACAATGCCTCGGTCCATGATGTCTGCCGCAAGTTCAGGTGGAGTGTTTTCAAGGGTGAGCTTGACCGCATCGACGATCGCATAAACGGTATCATGCAATGCTACTGCAACTTCAGCTGCCGTTATTTCTATTGTCTTCGGAAGACCTGTAAGAAGATCGCGTCCGCGAATTTCCATGTTATCAATGCCTTCTAGTTCTTCTGCTGATCCTATTTCCATCTTGATAGCTTCAGATGTCCTTTCACCAATCATCAAATTATACGTCTTTCTGATATAACTGATGATGGCATCATCCATTTCATCACCTGCAACCCTGATTGATTGAGAAGTAACAATTCCGCCAAGGGAGATGATCGCAACTTCTGTTGTTCCTCCGCCAATGTCCACTACCATGCTTCCGGTCGGTTCCCATACAGGAAGGTTGGCACCTATAGCTGCAGCGAACGGCTCTTCAATAGTAAAGGCATCTCTTGCGCCAGCCTGGCGTGTAGCATCGATAACCGCACGCTCTTCTACAGCTGTGATACCCGAAGGGACACAAATCATAACATATGGTTTGCCGGCAAACAGCCCTTTGTTTTTCGTCGCCTGTTTGATATAATATTTCATCATTGTTGCGGTTGTCTCATAGTCTGCAATTACGCCATCTTTCATCGGGCGCATCGCAACTACATTTCCAGGTGTCCTTCCGATCATATTCTTCGCATCATTCCCTACAGCAACGATCGATTTCGTATCCGTCTGCATAGCGACAACAGAAGGTTCGCGAAGCACGATTCCTTTTCCTTTTACGTAGACAAGTGTATTTGCAGTCCCCAGGTCAATGCCAAGGTCTCTTGTACCAATTCCAAACATGTTGTATCTCCCTTTCTTGAAAAACTCCAATTTTTTTCCATGCAGATGTCCATAGCGGCGGCTTGTATCTCGAACGCTCACCGGCTCTTTGCGGCATCATTACAGCCGCAAAAATCATAAATTATATTATATCGTAAGGTCAAATAAAATCATAGTATCAAACATAACCTTTTTCCTTTAGACTGACATATTTATTCTCTCCAATAATCAAGTGGTCAAGGACATCGATTCCGACAATTTTGCCGCACTCAGCAAGCCTCTTTGTCACTTCGATATCCTCCCTGCTTGGCGTTGGGTCTCCGGAAGGATGGTTGTGAGCGCAAATAACAGATGCAGCAGATCTCCTAACAGCTTCTTTGAATACTTCTCTTGGATGGACAATGGAGGCATTCAGACTGCCGATAAAAATTGTCTGTTTGTGAATGACCTGGTTTTTCGTGTTCAAATAAAGACAGACAAAATGTTCCTGCGATAAAAAACGCATATCATTCATTAGAAACTTGGCACCATCTTCCGGCGAACGGATTATATAGCGTTCGTCGATTGTACTGTTTGCGATGCGCCGTCCAATTTCAACTGCCGCCAATAAATGAATAGCTTTCGCTTTTCCGATACCTTTGATGGATGTTAGTTCCTCCATTGTTGCGTCCTTTAGCAGGCGGATCCCTTCGAACTTTGTCAAGAGCCTTCCTGCAAGCTGAAGAACTGACTCCTCTCTTGTACCAGTACAGAGCAGAAGCGCAATTAGCTCATGATTGGAAAGGTTTTGCGGCCCATTTATCAGAAACCGCTCCCTTGGTCTTTCGTTCTGTGGGTAATCCCGAATCAATAACTGTTCCTTCTTCAACGCACTTTCCTCCCTGTTTGTTCGGGAGGTCTGGAGATGAATGGTGAAAAAATCGCTAAAACGGGAGATGGAAGCCGGCTTTTCTAAGCTCCCTTATCGTCCTTGCCACCGGGAGTCCAACCACGGTGTAATAGTCACCAGCAATTTCTTTAACAAGGTAACTTCCAAAACCCTGTATCCCGTATCCTCCGGCTTTGTCAAACGGTTCCCCGCTATTGATGTATGCTTCAATCTCTTCATCTGTCAGCTCCCAAAAAGTAACGTCTGTTTTTTCGTAAAAACGATGTTCCGCTTCAGGAGATATGATAGAAACCCCAGTATAGACGGTGTGGGAGTTTCCTGATAGCCTTCTAAGCATGCTCCGCGCCTCGGATGCATCCGAAGGTTTTCCAAGTATTTCACCTCCGTGAACGACAACAGTATCCGATCCGATGATGAAAGAACTAGGGTGCTTGGAAGAAACATATCTCGATTTACGTGAAGCAAGTTCCATTACTGCCTCAGCCGGAGGCATGCCGCTTTCAATGGTCTCATCTGCATTGCTTGCGGAAATGTCGAATTGAAGATGGAGATTCATCAGGAGTTCTTTTCTCCGAGGAGAAGCAGAGGCTAAAATGAGGTGTTGCATGGAATCACCTTTCCTGTGGATATGCATTAGGGAGATACAAATTAATGGTAACAAAATTCTTGTCTCCAGACAACGAAAAGCGGCATAAACAAACAAAAACTTTCAAGGCCTGCCTTTTATTTGGCAAGCCCTCTTAATATGGCTATTTCCCAGAAAATAATTTCTGTAAATATCAGGATACATTTCTACTTACATAACTTACTGTATTCTCCCATCAATTTGAGAAGAGCATCCTCTCCATCAGATTTTAATATAAGTGCGTGCATATTTTTAATATTTTTGTCGGAAAGCTGATCGGAGGCTACCTTTTTCATACTTCCAGCTGCTTCCCCTGCATTTTGCCCTTTGCTTCCAAGCAAGTTCTTCATTGCAGCTGGAATAAGGTTTAACACCAATTTTTCCTCTTCACTTGAATAGGTACATTCTCCTCCGCCAAATGAAAATGATTTTGCAAAGGCATCAATCCCATTTTCCTTCAAATCCGAAGCTCTTTCCTTTGCTTCTTCAAGTGTTGGAGAGGCTGCTAGGACTATCGTGAGTTTTCCTCCAGAGTCAATGATTTCTCCCTGTACCCCTTTAGCATTAATCTCCTTTAAACTGTTGTCAGCTGCCTCAATCGAACTGTACACTCCGCCCTGCACAATAAATAGATCAAGAGGAGCCAGAGTCACCCTCCCGCTTTTTGTAGCATCCTTTGTTTCCTCCGTGGTTGTCGTTTCTTTTGCAATAGGTCCGTTCTTGTCCGCTGTTACGACACTAAGAATGGCAAAACCTAATATTACTCCCACAATGATTGCAAGAGCGACGGCTCCAAGTACTTTGCGGACAATGGCTGATTGACCGTTACTTTTCTTTAACGGAGGCATCCGGAATACATCTGTCTTCAGCAATGCCTCTTGCTCGATCTTCCCATCTCTTACTTTTTTCTCGTTATGTAAGGGGGCAGGAAGAATCCAATCAAAGCTTTCCTCATCGTTCTCACGAGCTGCAGCTGTTTCACGCCAATGTTCAACCTTGTACCGCTGCTTATTATTCGCATTTTTATTCTCTATTTTTTCCGGCTGTTGGGTACGTTTTAACGGACGTTCTTCGCCGCTGATCCTGATTGTGATTGTCTTCCCACGCTTGTCCAATTAAATTCCCCCATTCATTGTAAGTCCGTTCATTCTAGCATATAAAAAAAGAAAAAGAACAAGACTTTTGTCGTCTTGTCCTCTAAGGAATTCGCCAAATTTTTCATCAAGCTGTCTCTTCAAAAAGAAAAAATTTTCTTTGGCCTTAAAAGCAAAGGAAAATGCTGAATATCCCCCATCGCTGTACCGCATGCAAGGTAGAGACTGCGCGGGAAAGAATAGCAGCCTTTCGCTTTTGCGATATATTCAAGAGAATCGACCGGGATAGAAAAGAAGCCGATCATTTCATCATGGATTTTCTCTAAATCAGGATGGTCTCCTATCAGGAGCATTTCAGTAATCTCATCCTCTTCCTTCAGGCTGTTGTGTTCCACTATTAACCCATTGATTTCCTTGTATATATTTTGATACTGAATATCAGAGGATATCTCTTTTTGTATTGGTGTAAGCTCCTGTTCTCCCGTTCTGCCAAGCCTTACTCTCCAGGTAAAATCAAAATTAAAATGCTTTCTTTGAAGCTTCATAGAATGTAGCCCACCTTGGATATAAACAGTGACACAAGAAAGGTCAAAGTTGATAATCAGCCTTGTGACCTTCTCCTGTTCAAAGATATAGCGGCAAAGCCTGCCAATGGAGTTTGGCGGTGTTTCTATCGAGAATGGTTTAAAGCCAGCTTTTTGCAGCAGTGATAAAACTTCAACTGCATACTTGTTTTTTTGAAGAGGCATTCGATCCTGAAGCATCTCGCTCTCGCTCCTACTATCACTCGTTTCAGGTAAAAGGATCCGGACAGGGCACTTCTTTAATCCCCAGTCAACGAAACACTCGTCAAGCAGCATAGAGAACATTTGATAATTTTTTATTTGGCCATGAAAAATAACCCCTTCCTGGATAAATTTCTCTCCACATCGGCGAATGACAGGAAATAGAGGGGATTCAATTTCAATGAACCTGATGGAATGGTCATTAAAAGCGAGACCAATGGATTTTTTACGATATAGGCTGGCTGCTCTCATAAAAACATACCTTCTATTTGATTGATGTTGAATAAAGTTCCTTCGTATAAAGTGATGATAGATTCTCCCCAAAAATAGGAAACCAATGTGCCTAAAGCGATAAAAGGTGCGAATGGCACCGCAGTTTTCTTGTTCAAAGAACCTGACAATAGTCCTAATACGGCAAACACCGATCCAAATAATGCAGATAAGTAAAAGGATAACAAGGTTGTTTTTAATCCAGTTGCAAGCCCAATTACTGCAAACAGCTTCACATCACCCATTCCTATTTTCCCATTGCTGGCAAGATTGATGATATACAGCAGTGCAAAGCAAAAGACCGAGCCTGTTAAGGAATTCCACCAAGGCGTTAGGGGGACAAAGATCCGAAAAAAGAAAATAAGAAGAAAAAAAGGTATGAGGATTTTATTTGGAATAATCATATATTCCAAATCTGAAAAAGAAATGATGATGAGCATTGATGCTAGCGTTAGCGCAAGGAACAGTTCGGGCTTCCACCCGACGATCAATGGGGAAATGACAAATAGGATGCCAGTAGAAAGTTCAGCCGCGGGGGAAGTGAGTGGAATAGAGCTAAAGCAGTGACGGCATTTCCCTTGCTGCATTGCAAAGGAGAAAAGAGGGATAAGCTCGTGGCTTTTTAGCCTGTGCCCGCATTCTGGACAATGGGAACCGGGAAACAGGATGGATTCCCCTTTCGGTACACGTAGGGCTATCAAATGGTAGAACGAGCCGAAAACGAGTCCGACAATAAAGAGCAATAGTAATAACATATTTCATTCTCCTATATTTATTTTTCGTAAAGCCTTTTTTCTCCCTCCCTCCTAATAAAAGTGCTTTCCACCATTATACTTCGCACCCCTTTTCAGCAGCATCACTTTTGGAAAACCGACAAAAAAAATCCATAAATTAATAAGGAAAAGCGCTCAGGCGGAGGGCGTGCGCATCAACAAAACGACGCTGCTGCTGCGTTTGGTTGATTTTTTCATGAAGATGGTTGATTATGCCCGAAACTTGGTTGATTCCGCCTTCTAGAGAGTAGGCCGCAGCCCCTCATAATGCGTATCAGTCTCTTGTGCTGAAACAAAAAAAGCCTGTCCCAATATTGATACCTTAGGACAGACGTCTCCTTATTATCGAGCAAGATTAGCCACAATATATGGTTTTATCTCTGAAAGAAAATATAGCGAGCCTGTAACAATCAGCATATTCTCTCCTTCAAGATGAGACAGACCTGCATTAATTGCGCTTCTCCAATCCGCCATAGCACAGCCCTTCTCATGTTTGCTTGCGCTATGCAACTCTTCGGCAGAAGCTGCTCGCGGAAAATCAAATGTGGTAAAAATCAATTCATCGCAAACGGAATCGAGCATACTGATCATAGTCTCAAACTTCTTATCCCTTAAAGCAGCAAATACAATCGTTTTTTTTCTTTCGGAGTATTGGCTGGTCAACGTATGGACAAGCGCCTTGATTCCTTCTTCGTTATGGGCGCCATCTATCACCACAAACGGAGTGCGAGCGATAATTTCAAATCTTCCTGGCCAACTTGCTCGCATGATTCCTGAACGGATGCTTTTCTCTGAAATAAGAAAATGGCCTTCTCTTGCCAGCAGTTCTGATGCCATAACCGCAAGGGAAGCGTTCTCTGCCTGATGTTTTCCCATCATGCTGACATACAAGTTAGGAAGCTGGGAAAACAGGCTCCGGTAGTCAAACTTGCTGCCATCGACATTTGCTGCATAAGAAGTGACGCTGAATTGGGCACCAGCTTCATAGTATGGCACTTCTCTCTCCGCTGCTGCTCTCCTTATGACTGCAGCAGCCTCCTCTTGGTGAACACCTGAAATCGCCAGGATGCCATCTTTGATTATCCCAGCTTTTTCGAAAGCTATTTCCTCTAATGTTTCCCCTAAAATCCCCGTATGGTCAAGCCCTATACTTGTAATGATGGAAAGAAGGGGGTGAATGATATTGGTGGAATCAAACCTTCCGCCGAGCCCAACTTCATACAACACCACATCAACCGGAGCCATTTTTGCAAAATAGTAAAAAGACATTGCTGTGATTACTTCAAACTCTGTTGGACCACCAAGTTCGGTTTCTTCCAGTTCTTCTGCAAGCGGCTTGATTAAATTGACTAACTCGATAATATCCTTATCTTCACATGGTTTTCCATTTATACTGATTCGCTCGTTAAAGTGCTCAAAATACGGTGAGGTGAAAGTTCCCACCGCATAGCCTGCATCCTCGAGAATACATCGTAAAAAGGTAACAGTCGAACCCTTTCCATTTGTTCCGCCGATATGGATCGTCTTCAGAGTTCGTTCGGGGTTCCCTAGCCTCTCCATCATCACTTCCATTCTTCGAAGTCCCGGCTTTATTCCTAAGCGCAGCCTTGAATGAATCCACCGTACCGCTTCCTCATATGTCGAAAACATTCTATCCCCCCTGACCGTGATACCGCAATGACTGCAAAAGACGAACCAGGCAAGCTGGTTCGCCTTCAGTATGGATTATCCCCGGAGTTCTTTTATGCGTGCTTCCACAGCAGCGCGCTTTTCTAAATAGTCTTTTTCTTTTGCACGTTCCTCTTCAATAACTTTTTCTGGAGCTTTTTTTACAAAGCCTTCATTTGAAAGCTTCTTTTGAACCCGCTCCACTTCTTTATTCAGCTTGATTCGCTCTTTATCCAGTCGCGCAATTTCCTCGTCGATATTAATAAGTCCTTCAAGCGGGAGGATGATTTCAAGGCCTGTTACAACAGCTGTCATCGCCTTTTCCGGAGCAGCCATTTCGATGCCTGCTTCCAGCTTTTCCGGATTGCAAAAACGTTCTAAGTAAGGACGATTCTTCTCGATTACTTCGAGCACTTTTTCATCCTTCACTTTCAGGAATATGCTGATTTTTTTGCTAAGCGGCGTGTTCACTTCAGCCCTTATATTCCGCACTGCCCGGATGACTTCAACAAGAAGCTTCATCTCTGATGCAGCGTTTTCGTCGTTGTGTTCTTGCGCTGCTTTCGGCCATGGAGCTACTGTAATGGATTCTCCTTCATGCGGAAGGTTTTGCCATATCTCTTCCGTAATAAATGGCATGAATGGGTGTAAAAGCCGCATCGTATTATCGAGAACATACGCAAGGATAGACCTTGTCATTTTTTTAGCAGCTTCATCCTCCCCATAAAGCGGAAGTTTAGCCATTTCGATATACCAGTCGCAGAAATCATCCCATATAAAATTATATAGGACACGGCCAACTTCACCGAATTCATAGCGGTCTGATAACCTTGTGACTGTTTCGATAGTTTCATTCAGTCTAGTCAGAATCCACTTGTCCGCAACTGATTTTTCCCCGGTTAAATCGATTTCTTCGTAAGTCAAGCCCTCCATGTTCATCAAAGCAAAACGGGAAGCATTCCAAATCTTGTTCGCAAAGTTCCATACAGACTCGACTTTTTCAATGGAGAAACGCAAGTCCTGACCAGGAGAGCTCCCAGTGGAGAGGAAGTAACGAAGCGAATCCGCTCCGTATTTGTCGATAACATCCATTGGATCGACACCGTTTCCGAGAGACTTGCTCATTTTACGGCCTTCAGAATCACGAACAAGGCCATGGATCAACACATCTTTGAAAGGCTTTTCCCCTGTGAATTCGAGCGCTTGAAAAATCATCCTGGAGACCCAGAAGAAGATAATATCATAGCCTGTGACGAGCGCAGCAGTCGGATAATACCGCTTAAAATCAGGCGCTTCACCATCAGGCCACCCCATTGTTGAAAAAGGCCAAAGCGCTGATGAAAACCATGTATCGAGGACATCGCTGTCCTGTTCCCAATTTTCCAGATCGGCAGGAGGTTCGTGGTCAACATAAACCTCGCCTGTCTCCTTGTGATACCAAGCAGGAATTCTGTGACCCCACCAAAGCTGGCGGGAAATGCACCAGTCTCTTATATTTTCCATCCAGTGTAGATACGTTTTTTCAAATCGCTCCGGTACGAATTCCACTTTGCTTTCTTTTTTCTGCAGTTGGATAGCTTCGTCGGCAAGTGGCTGCATTTTTACGAACCATTGAGTGGAAAGGTAAGGCTCGACGACTGCGCCGCTCCTTTCTGAGTGTCCAACAGAATGAAGATGCTCCTCTATTTTGAAAAGCACTCCAGATTGCTGCAAATCTTTCACAAGCTGTTTCCTGCACTCGAAACGGTCCATACCCTTGTATTTTCCAGCTTTTTCATTCATGGTCCCATCTTCGTTCATAACGAGAATACGTTCGAGGCTATGACGGTTTCCGATTTCAAAATCATTTGGATCATGTGCTGGTGTAATTTTAACTGCACCTGACCCAAATTCCATATCAACATAGTCATCACCGACAATGGGAATCTCCCTGCCTGTAATCGGAAGAATCACTGTTTTTCCGATAAGGTGGCGATAACGCTCATCTTCCGGATGGACAGCAACAGCTGTATCACCAAGCATCGTCTCCGGTCTTGTCGTTGCGATTTCAATGCTGCCTGAACCGTCTGCAAGCGGATAGCGCATATGGTAAAAAGCCCCTTGTACATCTTTATAAATAACTTCGATATCGGACAAGGCTGTTTTCGTGGAAGGATCCCAGTTAATGATATATTCGCCTCGATAAATTAATCCTTTTTTATACAGCGAAACAAACACCTCTCGGACTGCTTTCGAAAGGCCTTCGTCCAGTGTGAATCTTTCCCGGCTATAATCAAGGCCCAAGCCTAGCTTAGACCATTGCTCTCGGATGTGAGAAGCATACTCCTCTTTCCACTTCCACGTTTCCTCTACAAATTTTTCCCTGCCAAGATCGTAGCGACTTTTTCCTTCGCTACGGAGTTTTTCCTCTACTTTTGCTTGGGTCGCAATGCCCGCATGGTCCATGCCTGGAAGCCATAGGACATCATATCCCTGCATTCTCTTCATCCTTGTGAGGATATCCTGCAATGTCGTATCCCAAGCGTGTCCCAGATGGAGCCTGCCTGTTACATTCGGAGGAGGGATGACAATAGTATACGGTTCCTTCCCTTCTCCACCTTTAGCCTCAAAATACTTACCTTCCAGCCACCAGGTATAACGCCCTTTCTCGATAGTGCCGGGATCATACTTTGTCGGCATTGATACATTTTGTTCCATATGTTGTCCTCCTGTACATGTAAATTACTTTCCAAAAAAACAAAAAAACTCCATTCGCCGTAAAAGGACGAATGGAGTGCGATTCGCGGTACCACCTTTTTTCCGGAGAATACGTATCTCCGGCTCTCAAACTCGATAACGGCGATTACCGTCTCCTGTTACTGACATTTAAAACGGGTTGGCAGGAGAAGCTCGAGGGTGACTTCCAGCACGCCTTGCCTGAAAAACCTCGCAGCAAATGGTTTTTCTCTCTTTAGGCAGCTTTTGCTGTACTAATCCCTTTCATTGCTTTTATGATATATAAAATATACTACCGAAAAGAGGGGAAGTCCGTCAATCATCTTATCCCTTTTTTCAGCATTTTATACATGGAGGCCAATCCTGCCAATCAACCTGCACGCTTTGGGCGGACACCTCATACAATAACAGAAATGACTCTGCCCAGGAGGGAACGGCAATGAAAGGAAAAAGGTACAATCCCTACACGCTACCGCGTTGGCTCCGGACCTGTCGCAACGTATGTGCACAGTTCGTCATACCGCTCTGCATCTTCCAGGGAATCCGGACGCTTTTTTTCCCGACCACTTTCGATGTCCTGCTGCTAGGGATATTAATCTTGTTGGCTTTTGCCATTCATTTTGAAATCATTTGATTCACTAACTGCTTGCAGATTGAGAGGCCTCAGCCTCTCCTCTTTGTTTTTCTATTTCCTCCACCCTCATGACGACATATTCTGTATTCTTAAGCTGCCAATAAAGCTTTTGGAATTTTTGTACGGCCCTTAGTTCGAATACGTTTCTTTCCTTGGCATGATACGACTGAGCTGACCTAATAATCGCGGAGGGGTACGCCATATAGCTCTTGAATAATAGTTTTTCATCTTCCCGAAGCGGAAAGTGCTTTTGATAAGTAGACAGCCATTCTACATGCTCCTCTACCTTACGCGGTCGAACCCTCAGTCTTTCTGCGAAAAAAGGCAAAAGGTCCCTAATTGGCGAACCATTGGTGGATCCTTCGAAATTAATAAAATAACCGTAGCCCCGTTCATCAAAGACGAAATGATCAAGTGATGACTTTCCATGAAGCATGACCATTCTCGCTTTCGTCAATTCTGCTGTATTCTCTTTCCAGTCATCAAGCTTTCGTCTCGAGTATCCCATTGCTTGGCGGATATCCTGATAATATTGGCAAAAAAGCATTTGGAACGGAGAAGGGTACCATTCATTCTCACATGATTCTATGAAGCCATCAAGGAATTCTTCATCTTTTTCCCATTGCTTTACAACTGCTTCATAATGTCGCTCCCGATCTTCCTTTCCGATATCCACTTCGGCTGCTGAAAGAGTATGAAGCCGTGCAAGTTCCCTGAAAAACTGCTGCGACTCATCGGACCTATTCGCTTTGTACCCATTTGGAAGCCACGGCATCAAATAATAGAGAGACCCTTTTTCAAGAATAGCGTACCTACCATCCGTTGCAGGATAAACAGGGACCATCCTGTTAAAGCCACGCTGAAAAAGGTATTGAACATTCCTTATAAATCCAGTACCTGTATTGGAATCAATTTTTTTCAATGCATATTGACCTGTCTTACTATAGACTTTATAGACCCGGCCATAGCTTTCCACAAAATCTGGTTGGATCCCGTACTGCCTAAGGACAGGGGCTGTTTCAGCCAGCATTTGCCGACCTTCCTGCATCTTTTTCACTTCCCCTTCCCATTCTGCTACTGCTGCTTTGGCGCCATTTCTGCCGGTATATACAGCACTTGGCCTTCCACAATATCTTGGTCAATAACAATATGGTTTGCCCGCAAAAGATGCTGTATAGACACCTCATACCGGTCTGCAAGTCCTTGAACAGTATCACCATGCTGAACAATGCATACTCTAATCTTTGCAATCTCTGCTTCTTCCTTCCTAGCAAGAAACTCAGCAATTGAAAGGCTTTTTTTCTTGGATTGTTTCTTTGCCGCCTCTTGCTGCACATCTTCTTCTGACGATGAAGAGCTTTCTTCCTCTTGCTTCCCCTTTTTTAAGTTAAGCATTTTTTCTTCTTGTTCTGGTTTTTTTTCTTTTTCCTCTTCTTCAGAACCAGTCTCTGGAGAATTCGCTAATGGAAGGGGGGGCTTTGTTTCCTTTTCACCAACGTCAGCTTTTTCGTTTTTCTTTTCTTCTTCCGCTGCCTGCTGCTCATCTGCAGGCTCCTGAATTTCCACTTTTTTTTCTTTTCTCTGCTCCAGGAGATTCAACTCTTCTTCTGCCATTTTCTCAGCATTGATGCACTCCTCTTCTTGCCTTGGCTCTTTCCTCGCCTCAGCAGAAAACGGGAGAGAAATTTGATTATCTTCTTGTAACTCTTCCGCTTCTTTCTGACCACCGTATATCCTTTCCTCAAGGGAAAAGAGGGAATGATGGCTATCGTGATATTCCTCAAGGGGGACAGGCTCCGGTATATCATCCAGCTCCTTGTTTTCATACTCAAAAACCGGTAAGTCTTCCTCTTCCCGGCTCCCGTCAATTTCAGAAGCCCCCTCGTATTCACCTGAGGGGATTACCTCCTCCCTTCCCCCATGCTGCTGGTCACCATACAAACCCGTAATAGATAAGTCAGCAGTGAGCGTAAGAAGATGTTTTTCAGGAATATCATAATCAAACGCTTCTACAACAATATTCAAGTCATAAATGTTTTCAATCCGATTTTTCGGAATCGTAATATCAACAGGAAAACGATGGGAGAATTCCATGTTATCTTCCACATTTCTCGCTACAGAATGAACGGTTTTGGGAGGAATATATAAATCATCCTCTTGTTGTTCTTGTTCTTCTTCTCCATCTGCGCATTTATATTCTCCGGTCAATTCTAGTGAACCGCGAATCGTCACATACTGGTCATTTTCCTGGATGGCAATGTCCGGATCTAGCGATATCGAGACAAGCTCCGCTACTTCCTGTCCTCTTTGGAACCATACGGATTCTTCAAGAGAAAACCTAAGGCATGATTGATGATTCCCCATAGACAAAGCGACTCCTCCTTTCATTCTTTCAGCATAAATCACTATGTCAATTACACTTTATGAAGAAGTGCAAATACTTATGATTTTTCTTTCATCCTTACCTAAAGAGAAAATGTCAGCCAGCTGGACGAAAACGAAAAAAAGGCACCTAACTGCCCGTTAATACGAGTTTTTAGGTACCTATGTCTAATTTGGGATTTTACTATTAAAAAATGAAGCAAATCCAAGATTCCCTTATTGAAATCACGTAAGCTGACGAAAAGCCCTTCTTGCTGCTTCTAGCGTTTTTTCGAGGTCATCTTGGGAGTGAGCAGCGGAAAGGAACATTCCTTCAAATTGGGAAGGAGGAAGAAAAACGCCCTGGTTAGCCATTTCCCTATAGTAGGAAGCGAAAAATTCAAGATTTGATGTCTTTGCTGTTTCGTAGTTGATAACCTTTTTTTCTGTAAAGAAAAATCCGATCATAGAGCCAGCACGGTTCACGCAAAGTGGAACTCCGTATTCTTTAGCAGCAGAAGTAAAGCCTTCCTCCAAAATATCTCCCATCTGCTTGAAGATTTTGTATGATTCTTCGGTAAGCTGGCTCAAGGTTTCGTATCCTGCCGTCATAGCTAACGGATTGCCCGATAAAGTCCCTGCTTGATAGATTGGACCACTTGGGGCAATATGCTCCATAATTTCTCTTTTTCCGCCATATGCTCCTACAGGAAGACCTCCGCCGATAACTTTTCCAAGGCATGTGATATCCGGCAGAATTTGATAGTAACCTTGTGCACAATTCAAATCGACACGGAAACCTGTCATCACTTCATCAAAAATCAAGAGAGAACCGTATTGTTTTGTAATATCACGCAAGCCTTCGAGAAAACCTGGAAGCGGCGGAACTACGCCCATATTCCCCGCTACCGGCTCCACAATAATGCAGGCGATATCTTCTCCGAACTGTTCAAAAGCATATTTTACACTTTCTAAATCGTTGTATGGTACTGTGACTGTATTTCTGGCAATACCTTCAGGAACTCCCGGGCTGTCTGGAAGACCCAATGTTGCCACTCCGGACCCTGCTTTAATCAGCAAGGAATCGCCGTGTCCATGGTAACAGCCTTCGAATTTCAGTATTTTATTCCGTCCAGTATACCCCCGGGCAAGCCGTAAGGCACTCATCGTCGCTTCCGTACCAGAGGAGACCATCCGAACCATTTCGATTGAAGGGACTCTGTCAATCACAAGCTGAGCCAGTTTATTTTCCATCAGAGTAGGCGCCCCAAAGCTAGTCCCCATCTCTGCTACCTTTTTAAGCGATTGAACTACTTTGTCATTGGAGTGTCCCAAAATCAGTGGACCCCATGAAAGGACATAATCAATATATTCGTTCCCGTCAATATCATAGATTTTTGAACCTTTCCCGCGTTCCATGAAAATCGGATCCATTCTTACCGACTTAAAGGCCCGGACAGGACTGTTTACGCCGCCTGGCAACAAGTCAACCGCTTCTTTGAAAGCTTCTCTGGATCGTTCGTATGATCGCATGCCTATCCCTCTTCTCTTATTTTTGGTTTCCTTTTATATCAGGATTGAAGCCAGCGAGCCGCATCTTTCGCATGGTAAGTGATAATCAGATCCGCACCAGCACGCTTCATCCCTGTCAGCATTTCCATTACGGTATTCTGCTCATCAACCCACCCATTTGCTGCTGCAGCTTTTACCATCGAATATTCACCGCTAACATTGTAGATGACGACAGGAAGCTGGAAGGAGTTCTTTACATCCCTGACAATATCAAGATATGGCATACCTGGCTTCACAATTAGGAAATCTGCACCTTCTTCGACATCTGATTGCGCCTCCCTAAGCGCTTCCAATCGATTTGCTGGGTCCATTTGATATGTTTTTCGGTCACCGAACTGCGGTGTGCTTTCCGCAGCTTCCCGAAAAGGTCCGTAAAAAGCCGAAGCATATTTCACGGCATAAGACATGATCGGAATATGGATAAATCCCGCTTCATCGAGACCTGATCTTATCGCCGCAACAAAGCCGTCCATCATATTGGATGGTGCAATGATATCAGCCCCTGCTTCAGCTTGTGCAACAGCGGCTTTCGCAAGCAACTCAAGCGAAGGGTCGTTTAAAATGTTCCCCTCTTCCACGACACCGCAATGTCCATGGCTTGTATATTCACACAAGCATGTATCGGCAATGACGATGATTTGAGGATAATTTTCCTTTATGTAACGAATTCCCTGCTGAACAATTCCATCATGGTGGAAAGCCTGTGAACCGCACTCATCTTTTTCATGTGGTATACCAAAGAGCAGAACGGACTTAATTCCTAGTTCTATCACTTCATCCATTTCCTTTTTCAATTCATCAATTGACAGTTGGAAAATGCCTGGCATGGAAGAGATTTCTTTCCTTACTTTTTCGCCTTCTGCGATGAAAATTGGATAGATCAAATCCTCTGTATGTAGATGATTTTCCCTCACAAGTTCCCTTATAGTCGCATGGTTCCGCAGGCGGCGATGGCGCGAAAATTTCAATTCCCTCATTGAATTCCCTCCTGTTGACAATTTTTCAAGTATGATTCGATACTGCTTAACATTCCATTAACAGTGTACGTTTCAGGGCAGACATGAACTTGCAGCCCATATTGTTCTGCCTTTTTCTTCGACACAGGACCAATCACAGCAACAATACAGTCTTTTATACTGTATTGAAGCTTGTTTTCCTCCACCACCTTCATGAAGTGGGTGATCGTAGAAGGGCTTGTGAAAGCAAGTATGTCAAGCTCATGCCTCTTCAGCACTTCGGCAAGTTTTCCTTTGCTATCATCCGGCATATATGTTTCATAAATAATTACTTCCTGTGCCAAAATCCCTTTTTTCCTTAATGAGTATGCAATATGTTCCCTTGCCAAATTCCCCTTTGGTATTAAGACTTTCATCCCAGGGGAGAGAAGAGAGAGAAACTCATGTACAAAGTCTTCCGCAACATATTTTCTTGGTACAAACGCTGTTTTTATCCCTTTTTGGGCAAGGGCAGCTTTCGTTTTCTCCCCTATCGCGGCTACTTTTGGGAGTGGTTTCGAATGGTCATAAAGCGCCCAAAAACATTCGACAGTTACATTGCTTGTAAAAACGATCCAGTCATAGCAATCTGCCTGATTAACAGCTGCAGCCGTCTCTTCCGCTGCTGGTACAGGCCTGAAGGCGATAAGGGGAATCTTAGCAGGAATCCCTCCAAGATTTCGGACAGCATCCGCAAACTGCCCACCATGACCCTTTCCTCTTGGAATCAATACCCTTTTACCCTGCAACGGAAGAGGTTGTGTCATTCTTTATCCAGCTCCTGCTTTACATGATCAATCAATGTTTTTGCGCCTGCAGCAGTCAGCTTTTCAGCAGCCAGGACTCCTAACGCTTCCGGATCCTTGCCAATAACAGTTTCCTGATAAATGACCTTTCCATCAGGTGAACCGACAAGAACAGAGAGTTCAAGCTCTTCTGACTTTTCTGCTTGCATTGCATATCCGGCTATCGGCACTTGGCAACCGCCTTCCATTCTATGAAGAAAGCTTCGTTCCGCCCTGACAGCCATAGCTGTCTTCTGGCAATTGAATTTTTCAAGCAAATCAAGGAGTTCTTGGTCTTCGCCTCGGCACTCAATCGACAGGGCACCTTGTCCTACCGCTGGAACACAAACCTCTGGTTCGATGAATTCTGTTACAGTTTCGTCTGCCCAGCCCATACGCTTTAAACCTGCTGCCGCGAGAATAATTGCATCGTATTCTCCTGATTCCAGTTTCCCGAGACGTGTATCAATGTTCCCTCTGATCCACTGAATTTTAAGATCCGGTCTTTTTGCCAGGATCTGGGCACTTCTGCGCAAACTGCTGGTACCCACAATAGCTCCTTCTTTTAGTTCCTCAAGACGAGAGCCGTCCTTGGAAATCAGAACATCGCGATGGTCTTCACGTTGAGGGATACAACCGATTACAAGTCCTTCCGGAAGGACTGCCGGCATATCCTTCATGCTATGGACAGCCATATCTATCTTCTTATCTAGCATCGCCTGCTCAATTTCCTTAACGAACAGTCCTTTGCCCCCAACTTTGGATAGAGTGACATCCAAAATCTTATCTCCTTTTGTCACAATCTCCTGCACTTCAAATTCAAATGGTGCTCCCAGCGCTTTTAGCTGGTTGATAACCCAATTTGTTTGCGTGAGCGCAAGTTTGCTTCGCCTAGAACCAACAATTATTTTTCGCATAGCTGCCTCCTAGTTCACGTATACCAGAAGTGGAATGATGATAATTTGCCAAAAAGAAAAAAATTGATCAGCACAATCAAAAAAGAAGCCGCATTCCACAATGCAAGGTTTTTGCCATATAACCCTCTGGCAACGTATAGATATAAGTAAATGCTATAAAAAGTAAGAACGACGAAGGATCCGATAATCTTCAGATCATACCATTCCATTCCGGGGACTTTAATCCATGCCCAGCGAAGGCCAAGAATAAGACCGAGCAAGAGCAACGGTACTCCAATGGCATTTAAATAATAAGATATCTTTTCCAATTTTGAAAGGTCGGAAATTCTCCAAAGCCTTTTTCCCCATTTCTTTCTTTTCAACGAATTGTACTGTACAAGATAAAGGAACGATGAGACAAAAGATAAGGAAAAGGCCCCGTACGAGAGAATTGCCATCGTTATATGAATAAGTAATAGCTCCGACACTAGTCTCTCGCTCATTACATCGGACGAGAAGTACCCTGGGGCAAACGTATGGATTGCCATGGTGATAAATCCAATGATGTTCGTAAAGAAAACGATGAAATCCACTTTTAAGAGCCCGTTAATGACAAGGGAAAGAGTAATGAGCACCCATGTGTAAAAATAGAGACCTTCAAAAAGCGACAAAACTGGGAACCTTCCAGTTTCCACTACATAGTAAACGAGAAAAAATGTTTGCAGTACCCATACAAATGCAAGTAACCAGAAAGCGGTCTTATTTGCTTTCCGGTCACTGTTAAGAAAATCAATAAAATAAAGAAGTACGCTGGCTGCGTATATAACAATGGTCAGCTCATGGAGCCGGGTTATTAATAGCTCTGACATACCACAACCCCTTACCGCTGAAAGGAAACTTGAGGTGATGCAGGAACAGCTCGTTTAGTTTCAGCAATCTTCGACTCCTTCTGTTCTGCAACCATTTCATCAATGTTGAAAATCTGGATGAAAAGATCCAGCGCCTCTCCACCATCAGGACGAGCAGCCAGTTCTTTCGCCTGAAGTATGGGGTCTTTTAACATTTGGTTAATAATGCTCTTCGTGTGCTTATTTAAAATCTTTATTTCCCGCTCGGTTAGGTTGGGAAGTTTGCGTTCAAGGCTCTCCATCGTCTCTTCCTGAATCGTAAGCGCTTTTGTCCGCAATGCCGAGATAACTGGAACGACACCAAGCGTATGAAGCCACTGCTTGAAAGCCACCATTTCCTCTTCAGCCATCAGCATGATTTTCTCGGCTGCTATCTTCCGCTCATTCAAGTTCTCCTCTACAATACCTTCAAGATCATCGATATCGTAAAGGAAAGCATTTTTACAATGAGAAATTTCAGGATCCAAGTCCCTTGGCACTGCAATATCAACAATGAACAGCGGCTTACCTTTACGCATTTTTTCTACAGAATCGATCATTTCCCTTGTGATGATATAACCTTCTGCTCCTGTGGAACTAATGAGGATATCACAATCCACAAGGGCACATTGAAGTTCTTTTATCGATTTGGCTTGGCCATGAAAACGGCTTGCCAAATCTTCGGCTTTTTTGAAAGTACGATTGATTACCGTCACTTTTTTCGCACCATTTGCATGAAGGTTCTGGATAGCAAGTTCCCCCATTTTGCCTGCACCTAGAACAAGAATATGCTTGCTATCAAGGGAACCGAATATCTTTCGGGCTAACTCTACAGCAGCATAGCTGACAGAAACAGCATTTGCTCCAATTTCAGTTTCTGAATGGGCACGCTTTGCAAGCGTGACAGCCTGCTTGAATAAATGATTAAATACAGTTCCGGTTGTACCTGATTCTTGGGCAAGCAGAAAGCTTGAGCGAACTTGTCCGAGAATTTGAGTTTCGCCAAGTATCATGCTGTTAAGCCCGCACGATACTTTAAAAAGATGCTCTACAGCTCCATCATGTTCGTAAATGAACAGAAAGGGAGAAAATTGATCTTGTTCCAATCCGAACCACTGCGCTAAAAATTCTTTAATATAATAACGGCCTGTATGCAGCTGATCGACTACTGCATAAATTTCGGTACGATTGCAAGTTGATAGGATGACATTTTCGAGTATGCTTTTCTTTTTTTGCAGTGAAACCATCGCTTCTGCTAAATTTGCAGTATTAAACGTCAGTTTCTCCCGAATTTCTACAGGGGCTGTTTGATAATTAAGTCCTACCACGATTACATGCATTTCTAATTGACCCCCAAAAAAAAATTCTCTGGCAAATTACGACCATGATATCACGCACCTTGAATGATATGTGAACATACTCACACTCTATTCTAGCTGCAAACAAGATTTGCAGGTGGTGCTTTTTTATAGTTAAATAAGTAGTGAAATGAATAATTTGGACAAATACTCCCATATGTACAGTATCAAAATATGTAAGCTAATTCAAGTATGCCTTACTGGAAGTGATTTAAATGAAAAAACAACAAATTTTCCCTGCCGCTATTTTCGTTGGGTTTGGACTTTATTTATTACTACAGCAAAAAGACGTACCATTCTTCAGCAGTTTTCAATCTTGGCCCTCGCTGTTAGCGATTGTCGGAATTGGATTTTTACTCCAAGGGTACAAAGGGAAAGATAGTGACGCAATCCTGCCTGGTACCATATTCCTCGGACTCGGAATCCATTTCGGACTTTCAGTGCGCATGGATGTGTGGCCAGATCACGCAGGCGCATTTCTACTCATTATTGCTTTAGGTTTTTTACTGCGCTATCAAAAAACAGGGACTGGCATGCCTAATGGTCTTTTATTTCTATTAATCAGCGCTCTTTTGTTATTCAAGGATAAAATACCTGCCATCATACCTGGGAGCAATGCCGCCTCTGTTATCGGGGAATTATGGCCAATCATTTTTATCGCAATTGGCGCATTGTTATTTATAACAGGGGGAAAAAAGTAACCGGCCCTTCCACTCCAATCAAATCGAAAAAAAATTCAGGTGATATTCATGCTTTGTAAAAACAATTCTTCTATGATATCAACTACAGAAAGTGAGTTTCGGCCAACTCTTTTCACAGGAATGTAAAAAGGATTCAGATTAGACATCCGAATCCTTTTTTGTTTATGAGCTGCTGGTTACCTTTTCATATAGTTAATAAGCGTGGACCATGCTTTATCTTTTCCCTCTCCCGTTTCCGAAGAAAAGAGAATGACCGGATCTTCCGGATCGATATTTAAGGTCTCTTTCGTGATTTTCAAATGCTTTTGCCACTTTGACTTTGGTATCTTATCTGCCTTTGTTGCGATAACGATGACAGGGATGTTGTAATGCTTAAGAAAATCATACATCATCACATCATCAGCACTCGGTGGATGCCTAAGGTCGACGATCTGCAGCACTGCTTTCAATGGCTCCCTGCTTGTGATGTAGGCCTCAATCATTTTGCCCCAAGCTTCCCGTTCCTTCTTTGAAACCTTCGCATACCCATAACCTGGGACATCAACAAAGTATAATTCTTCATTAATTAAGTAAAAATTTAATGTTTGCGTTTTACCAGGCTTGGACGATGTCCTTGCGAGGTTTTTTCGGTTCAGCATTTTGTTGATGAACGAGGATTTTCCTACATTCGATCTTCCAGCAAGAGCGAATTCCGGCAGGCCTCCCTCAGGATATTGATTGGGTCTGACTGCACTGATCACAATCTCCGCGTTGTTAACTTTCATCTATTATCTTTCTCCCTCATTTAGAGCATGCTCCAGGACTTCATCCACATGAGACACAGTTACAAACTGCAAATCTCTGCGGACGCTTTCTGGAATGTCGTCAATATCTTTCTCATTATCCTTAGGAAGGATAATTTTTTTCAGGCCAGCCCTGTGGGCGCTCAACGTCTTCTCCTTCAAGCCTCCGATTGGAAGTACGCGTCCTCTCAGAGTGATTTCACCGGTCATCCCAACCTCCCTGTGAATCGGCCTGTTCGTTAGAGCTGACACAAGCGCAGTGGCAATGGTGATTCCTGCAGATGGGCCATCCTTTGGTGTGGCTCCCTCCGGAACATGGATGTGTACATCGAGTTTCTCATGGAAATCTTCATCAATTCCAAGTTCCTTCGTTTTTGATCTGACATAGCTGAAAGCGGCTTGCGCAGACTCCTTCATTACGTCTCCAAGCTTTCCTGTCAGAACAAGCTTTCCTTTGCCGGGTGACAATGATACCTCTATTTGGAGAGTGTCACCGCCTACAGTCGTATATGCTAGGCCTGTCGCCACTCCTACCTGGTCTTCTAATTCTGCTTGTCCGTATCTGTATTTCTTTTTCCCTAGAAATTCTTCGATATTATTGTCGCTTACGATTACACGTTTTTTTGTTCCTGAAACGATAATCTTGGCTGTTTTCCTGCAGACGGATGCTAATTGACGTTCCAATGAACGGACCCCAGCCTCTCTTGTATAATAGCGGATGATCGTTTGGAATGCTTCATCCCTAATTTGCAGCTGAGATTTCGAGAGGCCATGCTCTTTAATTTGGCGCGGCAAAAGATGATTCTTGCCGATATTCAGTTTTTCGAGCTCGGTATATCCTGCAATTGTAATGATTTCCATCCTGTCCAGAAGCGGACCGGGTATTGTTCCCAAATTGTTCGCAGTTGCAATAAACATTACCTTGGATAAATCATAAGGTTCTTCAATATAATGGTCGCTAAAATTATGGTTTTGCTCAGGATCGAGCACTTCCAGCATCGCTGCAGAAGGATCGCCGCGGAAATCACTGGACATTTTATCTATTTCATCAAGAAGGAAAACCGGATTGACTGTTCCCGCCTTTTTCATCCCTTGGACAATCCTTCCCGGCATTGCTCCAACATATGTCCGTCTATGACCGCGTATTTCAGATTCATCCCTTACTCCGCCAAGCGATATTCGGACAAAGTTTCTGTTAAGCGACTTCGCAATAGATCTGGCTAGGCTAGTTTTCCCTACCCCAGGAGGTCCAGCAAGGCACAAAATAGGCCCTTTCAATGAGTTCGTCAACTGTTGGACTGCAAGATACTCCAACACTCGTTCTTTTACTTTTTCGAGACCATAATGATCAGCATTCAATATTTTTTCTGCTTTCCCGATATCAAGATCATCATCTGTAGCCTTTGTCCATGGAAGGGCAACAAGCCACTCGATATAATTACGGATCACGGCGCTTTCAGCAGAAGTGGAAGGCACTTTCTCATAGCGGTCCAGTTCTTTCATCGCTGTTTCCCTTACATGTTCAGGCATTCCGGAAAGCACTATTTTTTCTGTAAGTTCCTGGATTTCGCCAGTTTTCCCTTCTTTTTCTCCAAGTTCTTTTTGAATCGCTTTTAGCTGCTCTCTTAAATAGTACTCCTTCTGGGTCCTTTCCATAGAGCGCTTTACCCTTTGACCGATTTTCTTCTCAAGATGAAGGACTTCTTTTTCATTATGGATGATTTCAATTATTTTGTTCAAACGCTCTTTTAAGTCAAGCGTTTCAAGGATTTCCTGCTTTTCCTTGAGTTTCAGCGGCAAGTGGGAAGCGACAATGTCAGCCATCCTTCCCGGCTCTTCAATATCAGTAACAGTCGCATACGTTTCTGTCGTCACTTTTTTTGATAATTTTATGTATTGCTCAAAGTACTCAAGCATGGTTCTCATCAATGCTTCGTCTTCTACATCCTTTGTTTCTCGGTCCTCATGGGTTCGAAGGGATGCGGAGTAATTCTCCTCATCTTCGTAAAACTCGATGATCTCTGCACGTTTCAGCCCTTCCACAAGCACACGGATGGTACCGTTTGGCAGTTTCAACATTTGTTTCACTTTCGTAAGAGTTCCCATCGTGTATAGGTCTTCTTCTGCAGGTTCATCTATGGAAATGTCTTTTTGGGTCGTCAGGAAGATTAGGTGATTCTCCACCATTGCTTTCTCTAATGCCTGTACGGATTTTTCACGGCCTACATCCAAATGAAGCACCATAGTCGGATAGACCAAAAGTCCTCGCAGAGGAAGCAGTGGAACCGTTAGCTCATTTTCAATTGACATGCACTTGCACCTCCACATGCATATATTGCTTACTTTGTTCAATTCTATCGCATTTATCCTTTAGTGTCTAATTCAAACGGCCACCGTGTCCCACCGCTTGAAATAAGCGAAAACGTCCCGGTATCGGGACGTTCTTATCTATACACTTTCTTTTTTGGGCTGGCCAGAAGCCGCTGAAATGATTTTATCTTTTTCCTGCTTCTCCCTAACAAGTGCAAGATCCAAAACTTCATCGAGATGTGTAACCGGTACGATTTCTATCCCTTTAATTTCCTGCAGGATTGTCTGCTCGTTTTCCTTAGGAATAATCACTCTTTTTGCCCCAGCTTTCAATGCAGCTTTGACTTTTGGATAGACGCCGCCGATTGGCTTTACATTGCCATGGATACTAATTTCTCCAGTCATGGCTACAGTATTATCTGTTGGGATTTTATAGATCGCGGAGTAAATGCCTATTGCCATCGCAACTCCCGCGGAAGGTCCGTCAATTGGAATGCCGCCGGGAAAATTCACATGAATATCGAATTCATCTGCAGGGACTCCCATTGATCGCAGAACAGTAATCACATTCTCAATAGAGCCCCTCGCCATACTCTTTCTTCTGATCGATTTCCCCTGACCGCCAATGCTTTCTTCTTCTACAATACCGGTTATATTAATACTTCCTTTTTCTTTCGCTGGAATGACCGTGACTTCAATTTCCAAAAGAGCACCGGAATTTGGCCCATGTACTGCAAGGCCATTAACAAGCCCAATAGCCGAAGCCTCATTGATTTTTCCTTCTATCCGCGGTGTAAGCTGGCTGGAGTGGACCACCCATTCTATTTCATCCTGCTTGATATAATCCCGCTCATCCGAAATAGCCAGTCCTGCTGCAATTTGAACCATATTTACTGCTTCACGCCCATTTCGAGCATAGGAAGATAGGGTTTCGATTGCCTCATTGCTTATAGAAAGATTCACTTTGTCAGCAGCATTCTTGGCTACCTTGGATATTTCCTCTGACGTTAATTCACGGAAGAAGACTTCCATACACCTTGACCTTATAGCAGGAGGAATTTCACTTGGCGTCCTGGTTGTTGCCCCGACCAAACGGAAATCGGCTGGAAGGCCGTTTTTAAAGATATCATGAATATGGCTTGGAATTTGCGTATTTTCCTCACTATAATACGCACTTTCAAGAAAAACTTTCCTATCCTCGAGTACCTTTAACAGCTTGTTCATTTGGATGGAATGAAGCTCACCGATTTCATCGATGAAAAGCACCCCTCCATGCGCATTCGTTACTGCCCCTTGTTTTGGCTGCGGGATACCAGCCTGTCCCATCGCTCCTGCTCCCTGATAGATAGGATCATGTACCGAACCTATGAGCGGATCCGCTATCCCTCTTTCATCAAATCTTGCAGTTGTTGCATCCAATTCAATAAATACTGCGTTATCCTTAAAAGGGGATTTAGGGTTGTGCTTGGCTTCCTCTAAGACAAGCCTCGCAGCCGCCGTTTTACCAACTCCGGGAGGTCCATAGATAATGACATGCTGCGGATTTGGTCCGCATAATGCAGCTTTCAGAGCCTTAATTCCGTCCTCCTGCCCGACAATATCCTTAAAACTGGATGGCCGAACCTTTTCCGAAAGCGGCTCGCTGAGTGAAACTGATCTCATTTTTTTGAGCTGTTCCATTTCCTTTCTTGATTCCCTGTCTATTGAAACCTTTTGCGTCCGTTGATTTTTTAACAGGCTCCAGAAATACAGCCCGATTATGATTCCGAAAAACAGCTGTACAAATAAGGCTATTCCCGTCCAACTCAATGGCTTTCCCTCCTGCCAATTTACTTTTTTCCTATAGAGTAGTATCCCCTTCACCTAGTTGGAATAAACAGCAAAGGCAGCAAATTTGAAATCAGAGAGTAAAGCAAAAGCGACCGCGGCAAAAAAAGCCGCAGTCGCTTTGCGAAACACTATTATTAAGCTGATGTTTTTCTCTCTTCTTTTACAACAGTACCATCTTGAAGGACAAGCTTAGGGGCAATATTTTTTTCGACCGTATCGGCAGTGATAATGCATTTCACAATATCATCACGTGAAGGTAGGTCATACATGACATCAAGCATGATGCCTTCAATAATGGAACGGAGTCCACGAGCTCCTGTTTTCCGTTCGATTGCATGCTTAGCGATTTCATGCAGTGCGCCTTCTTCAAACTCAAGCTCTACATTGTCTAGTTCAAGCATCTTTTGATACTGTTTAACAAGCGCATTCTTAGGCTTTGTAAGGATTTCCACTAAGGCTTCTTCATCAAGCATGGAAAGGCTGGCAATCACCGGAAGCCTTCCGATGAACTCTGGAATCAACCCAAAACGCAGTAAATCTTCAGGAAGCACCTTTGACAAGAGTTCTTTCTGGCTGATATCCTGTTGTTTGCTGTCAGAGCCAAACCCGATCACTTTCTGGCCAAGGCGCCGTTTAATGATCGTTTCGATGCCGTCAAACGCACCGCCGCAAATGAAAAGGATATTTGTTGTATCGATTTGGATAAATTCTTGATGAGGATGCTTTCTGCCTCCCTGTGGCGGGACACTCGCAACGGTTCCTTCAAGAATCTTCAGAAGGGCTTGCTGTACGCCTTCCCCTGATACATCTCTTGTAATCGAAGGGTTTTCAGATTTTCTGGCAATTTTATCAATCTCATCAATATAGATAATTCCTTTTTCGGCTTTCTCCACATCATAATCCGCAGACTGGATAAGTTTAAGCAGGATGTTTTCAACATCTTCCCCAACATAGCCTGCTTCAGTAAGAGATGTCGCATCAGCGATAGCAAAAGGCACATTCAGGATTCGCGCAAGCGTCTGGGCAAGCAGCGTTTTACCGCTTCCTGTCGGTCCAATCATTGCAATATTACTCTTCGAAAGCTCTACTTCGTCAATCTTACTGTTGGAATTGATGCGTTTATAATGGTTGTAAACAGCAACGGAAAGATTTTTTTTCGCTTGATCTTGACCAATAACATATTCATCGAGGATGTTTCGAATTTCCCTTGGTTTCGGAACATCTTTAAATTCTACTTCTTCCTCGGTACCCAACTCTTCTTCTACAATTTCGGTGCACAATTCAATACATTCATCACAAATATATACACCTGGTCCTGCAACAAGCTTCCGAACTTGGTCCTGGGTCTTGCCGCAGAATGAACATTTCAATTGTCCCTTTTCATCATTAAATTTGAACATATATTTCACCCCTCGAGAGACTTCTAAGCGATATATGAAGCTGCAAATCAGTAGGCAGACAAACCGTTATTCTTATAGGTAAAAAGCGTACGGTGTAACAGGTATGTATTGCATTGTATCACATTCTGGCAAAGAACAGGAAATAATAACACTTGCTTTTTAAAAGTTTTGTGCTGCATGATTCGCAAAAGATTTATGTACCCATTCAGCTTAACCACATTTGTTGAAATTAAATCCCCTTACCGTATATTACAACATTCAGCGGCATAAATTCCTTTTAAAACAGACGGCTTGCTCATATGTATAAATTGTACAAAACAAGGCACGAATATATCGCGCCTTGTTTTGTATTAGCGGTTTATCTATATTATGCTACAGTTTTGCTGTTTTCAACAAGAAACTCAACTGCTTTGCGAAGTTTCAGGTCTGATTTCAATCCTTCAAGGCTGCCTAGAGCTGTTTTAATATTGTCAATTGGCATATTGTATGTTTCTGCCATCTTTTCAAGTTCTGCATTAACATCCTCTTCAGAAACTTCCATTCCTTCTGCAGCAGCGATAGCTTCAAGCGTAAGGTTGGAACGAACACGGATTGCTGCTTCTTCTTTCATTTGGCCACGCAACGCGCTCTCGTCTTGACCTGAGAATTGGAAATAGAGTTCAAGGTTCATTCCTTGCATTTGAAGACGCTGTTCAAACTCGCCCACCATACGATCGATTTCGTTATCTACCATTACTTCTGGAACATCGATTTCCGCATTGGAAGCAGCTTTTTCAACTACAGTATTTTGGATGTGGTGCTCTTTTTGGTGTTCCTTGTCAGCAGCAAGGCGGTTTTTAATTTTTTCTTTCAATGCATCTAAAGTTTCTACTTCTTCGTCTGCATCTTTTGCAAATTCATCGTCAAGTTCAGGAAGTTGCTTTTCTTTGATTTCGTGAAGCTTGATTTTGAATACTGCAGGTTTACCAGCTAGTTCAGCAGCATGATACTCTTCTGGGAAAGATACTTCGATATCCTTTTCTTCTCCTGCTGCAAGCCCTACTACTTGTTCTTCAAAACCTGGAATGAAAGATCCAGATCCGATTTCCAATGAATAGTTTTCAGCTTTTCCGCCTTCAAACGCTTCTCCATCAACGAAACCTTCGAAATCGATGACTACTGTATCACCATTTTCTACTTTGCCATCTTCTTTGATAACTAGTTCCGCATTGCGTTCTTGAAGGGATTTCAATTCAGCTTCCACTTCTTCATCTGTAACTGCTGTTTCGAATGCTTCTACTTCAAGGCCTTTGTATTCGCCAAGCTTTACTTCTGGCTTAACAGTAACAGTTGCTTTCACAATCATGCTTTGGCCTTTTTCGATTTGTTCTACATCGATTTCAGGGCGATCTACCGGCTCGATTCCAGTTTCTTCAATTGCGCTTGCATAAGCTTCCGGTAGCAGAATGTCAACTGCATCCTGGTAAAGTGCTTCTACACCAAAGCGCTTTTCGAAAAGTGTCCGTGGCATTTTGCCTTTACGGAAACCCGGTACATTAATGCTTTTTACAACTTTCTTGAATGCAGCGTCAAGACCTTCATTAACTTTTTGCGCTTCAACTTCAATTGTGAGAACCCCTTTGTTCCCTTCAAGTTTTTCCCATTTCGCAGACATATTGTTCCCTCCAACATCTATTCTCATGTTCATTCACGATGAATATGCCTTGTCAATCAAGCAATATTCCAGATCAAAAGTAGATAGAATGATTTTTTGCATAATACAACCACTACATTATAACACAGGTTCATTTTCTTTCAACAGCCTGTACTTCTATTTAAGAGAAGAAATTTCTTCTGCACTTTGGATATGTGCCATTGCCGCAGCCGCCTCTTTCAAATCCACACAATATAGCGACGCATAATGCTCCAACCCTCTATCATCTCCATGATAGGTCTCTCCAAGATAATGGCATCCAGCAGCCCACGCTGCGGGAGGTAGAGCATCCGGTATGAACGGATAAAAGAGAAAGAAACAGCTCTCTGCCAAACTTCTTATTGCTGAAAAAAGAACAGGATTTTTACTTTCCGTCTTTTCAGCGAGAAGCCCAACAACCTCTGTCAAAGTACTTGTACTTCTGGGATCTGGCAGCTTCTCCGGGATGCGCGAACATGACATCCCAAATTTCTCTATGACAACTTCCTCAGCGTATTCCTGCTCACGAAGAATATTCAATAACACTGTTTTAATAAAGGCACTTGTGGAAGGGTTAGTGAGAAACGACTTTATTTCCAGCACATAAGGGCGGACATTCACAGTTGAGAGTCTAGCAACTATTTGTAAGAGTACAGCACTGTCCACTTCGCCTTCTAATCCGAGTCCTTTTTCTTTCCAATCCTGTTCCTCTGATTTATCCGTTTTTTCGTCTTCAACTATTTCTATCCTCTTCCTTGAAAAATCAAGCAGGCGAGAAAAATGCTCCCGTTTATTTACAGGGACTTCCTGTTCCTCGAAGAGCGCATCAAGCACCCTTACCACCTCTATATACTCGTTCATCTGCACAAGAATCATAATATAAAGGTCGAGCGTTTCGATATAATCTCCGATGCCGCCATTTAGCATTTCATAAGCCAGACGCTTTGCTTCTATAACATTGCCGCTTTCGTAATATGCCATGACGAGCCCAATATAGATATCGCCGTTATCCGGGTCTAACTCTCTAGCTTGCTCCAAAAGTGCTGCAGCTTCGCTATAGTTTTTCTCTTGAAGGCAATAAAGTCCTTTTTCCATCAGTCTCTCTTTAAGGCCTGGAATTGGAATGACTTTTTTCCCAACTTTCTTTTTCATTTAAAAACACCCTTCATTCCATCTGATGAAGTTAGTTTAGCACGAAAGGACAAAAACGCAAAAACTTGCTGGTGTACTCTTTTTGCTATTTTACAATCTTTCACAATCAGTTTATATTCTGTAAATGTTTTTTCTCTACTATATTATATTGAATAACAAGGAGGTTAAAGAATGAAAGAGTCCAACGAAGGAAAGCAAAAATTTGATAGACGCAAGTTTTTCAAAAAAACGGGAAAAGGAGTGGGGCTCGCAATAGGTGTCTCTCTTTTCCAACCTTGGCAAGAAACATCCGCCTCTGCCGAATCAAAGAAAATGCGTTATCCATTCACGCTTGGAGTTGCATCAGGAGACCCATTGGAAGATGGTGTTGTTCTTTGGACAAGATTGGCTCCTGATCCGCTTAACGGAGGCGGAATGGATCCCCACCCTTTTCCTGTGCAGTGGGAAGTAGCGCTTGACCAAAGCTTCAGAAAAGTTGTAGAACGGGGAACAGAGCTTTCCAAACCGCAATTAGGTCATTCCGTACATGTGGAAGTCAGCGGGCTTCAGCCGTTTACAAGGTACTACTACCGCTTCAAGGCAGGACCTGAAATCAGTCCTGTGGGCCGAACGAAAACTGCACCTTCTATTGGTACCCCTGTGGACCGAGTTAGATTCGCCTTTGCTTCCTGCCAAAATTGGCCGACAGGATACTATACTGCCTATCATCATATGGCAAAAGACAATCTTGACCTCGTTATTCATCTTGGAGATTATATTTATGAAGGAAAACATAATGCAAACGGAGTTCGACCAATTGACAAGGAATATCCAGAAATATATACGATAGATGATTACAGAAACCGCTATGCGCTGTATAAATTAGACAGTGATCTGCAAGCAGCACATGCCAGCTTTCCATGGATGGTCGTTATGGATGATCATGAAGTGGATAATAACTGGGCGGGAGACATCCCTCAAGATCCTCACAAACAGCCTATAGAGGAATTTTTAAAAAGAAGGGCACTAGCCTTCCAGGCATATTATGAACATATGCCGCTACGCCGTAGTTCCTTCCCACACGGAAGCAGCATGAACATTTATCGCCGCTTAACATATGGAAACCTGCTAGATTTTAATTTGCTTGATACAAGGCAGTATAGAGATGATCAAGCAAATGGGGACGGCTGGAAGAGTCCAACTCCTGATTCAACAGATCCGTCCAGGACGCTCCTTGGCGCCAGCCAGGAACAATGGCTGCTAGACGGACTTAAGCATTCAAAAGCAAAATGGAGAGTCCTCGCACAACAAGTTTTCTTCTCAAAAAGAGACGGTAATATTGGTCCAGACAAGGAAAGCTACAGCATGGATGCATGGGACGGTTATCCTGGGGCAAGACAACGCGTGATAGATTTCCTTGTTAAGCATGACATTAAAAACACAGTAGTACTCACAGGGGATGTCCATACTAGCTGGGCCAGTGAAGTGAAAGAGGACTTCAACAATCCTGCTTCTAAGAATGTTGCGGTTGAATTCGTTGGAACTTCCATCACTTCTGGCGGCGATGGCTCAGATGTGAACAGCAATACCGGTCAAATATTGCAGGAAAATCCTCACTTGAAATTTTTCAGCAACCGCCGCGGCTTTGTACGGTGCATTGTGGACGAACATAAATGGCAAACCGACTTCATGGCTCTCCCTTACGTCACGAAACCAGGTGCTCCTATCGTTCCTAAAGCATCATTCATTGTCGAAGATGGGAAGGCTGAACTGAAGCAAATAGCAGGAAAAGAACTGGTGCTTGTACCGTAAACAAAGCTGCTTCCTGTTTTTCAGGAAGCAGCTTTGTTGTGTTCCTGTTTCAGTAGAGCAATCCTGTTGATTGGAGTGGAAGGCGCGAAGACTCCTGCGGGACGGGGACCCGGGAATCTGGGGATCTAGGGATTTGGGACCAGGGGACCAGGGAATCTGGGGACGCACAAGCGCCAAGGGAAGCTTTACCGCTTGCCTCGTGGAGGGCGCAGCTTCTCGAGAGGAAATTAACAGCCTTATCATAAGGCTTGAAGCCTCACAAACGAAAATCGCCTCCAAACTCCTTAAAAATAGTCATTTTCTTTGATTTTTTGAGGATAAAAGGAGCATTTTCGAGGATGGTACAGTACTTTTTGAAAAAGAGAGGCTCTGTAACCGATTACACTTCTGAATTAGCTCCAGTTGAAAATTGCTTCAATCGGGATATCTACGGTAACCGTCCATTTATCTACGGTAATGTCCCATATATCTACGGTTCCTCCCCAGATATCTACGGTAAATAACAAAATATCAACAGTAGGTTCCACCCCACTTCCAGTTTATCTTTCATGTAAATCAAAAAAAAGATCCAGCCATCCTTTGGTTTGATCAAATTCAATAAAGCTGCTTCCTGTTTTTCAGGAAGCAGCATTGTTATCTCACGCTTTCATACTGTCTAATGCTGCTTTCATATTGCAGCGTGAGAGAAATTTCATCATACCCATTCATTAGCATCATCCGCCAATGCGGGTGAATCTCAAAAGCAAACAGTTTGCCGCTTTCATCGCTGACTGTCATATCCTCCAATGATACTGTTAAACTATGTTTCTCTCCTTTTGTATGCTGCAAGAGGTTTTCCACATGCTCTTTAGACGTAACAATTGGCAGTATGCCGTTCTTCAGGCAGTTTTGATAAAAAATATCGGCGAAGGATGGTGCGATGATCACTCGGAATCCATAATCCAGCAATGCCCATGGTGCATGTTCCCTTGATGAACCGCATCCAAAGTTCTCATTTGCGATCAGAATGGTCGCATCTGCGTTTTCTGGAAAATTCAGTTCGAATTCCGGGTTGAGGCTGCCATCCTTGTAAAATCTCCAATCATAAAATAAAAAACTGCCAAAACCCGTCTTTTCCACTCTTTTCAAAAACTGCTTGGGGATAATTTGATCCATATCTACGTTCATCCTGTCCATCCCGGCAGTTTTTCCAGTATAAACAGTGATTCCAGCCAATAAGTCCAGCCTCCTTCTTATTGTTGTACGGCGGCTTTTGCAGCAAACTCTCTAATATCAATAAAATGCCCAAAAACTGCAGCAGCTGCTGCCATTGCCGGGCTTACAAGATGAGTCCTCGCTCCTGCCCGTTGCCTCCCTTCAAAATTCCGGTTTGAAGTAGAAGCACAATGCTCACCTTCTGGGACAGTATCTGCATTCATACTGAGGCACATACTACAGCCAGATTCCCGCCATTCAAATCCTGCTTCGAGAAATACTGCATCAAGCTTTTCTTCTTCAGCTTGTTTCTTTACCTTTTGAGACCCGGGAACAACAATCGCAGTAACATTTTCATGCACTTTCCTTCCACGGACTATTTCGGCTGCCGCCCTTATATCTTCGATTCTCGCGTTAGTGCAAGATCCGATAAACACTTTCTGAATTGGTATCTCACGGATCCTTTGCCCTTCTTTAAGTCCCATATATCGCAGCGCCTGATCTGTCGACTTGGAAGTTTCGTTATCAAGCTCATGCAGAAAGGGTACGTCGTTCAAAAGGCTCTAGCACACGTATGACGGCGTTTTTGCGCAAGCGTGAGACAATGAAATAGCCGTCATCTGTCATGCGGTCGAATCGCTCATAATCCAAGTAACCACGGTCAAACACATACATGCATTCTTTGTCGTCTACCAGCACTTCTAATTGGCCGCGATCATGTTCTTTCGCATTCGTGAGGACCGCTTTATCTGGATACGAACAGCCTTTTTCTAGGGAAACTAGACGTAAATGAAGCTTAATGCCTGATTTTGTTTTGCGGAATTCAGCCCATTTATGATGGTTTAAGTTCAGCGGCAACGTACTAGAGTCAATGATTTTCAGCGGTGTTGTAACTTCACGCCGCTTTTCAAAATGCGTTTTCTCATGAATTTTGCGCGACTAAGTCTAGAAACACTTGTTGGAAAACATCTGTTGGCACTTGGGTTAATCGTCGTCCTAACTGCGAAAAGCTAATCGATTCTAAATCTGTTGCTTGTTGTAGGTCATCCGAGAATAACGTTTCACTGACAGCACGTAGACTTTCGGTTTCGTTGAGCTGTGCGAATACGAATAATTTCAAGAATGAAGCGATGTGTAGCTTCTTTGTATAGTAATTTAATTGATAGGCTTCCACCAATTCCTCGAGTTTTGTGGAGAAAATGGGTGGGAACCATTGTTCAAATGATGTTTTTCGTGTAAACTTATCCATGTGATTGTCCTTTATTTTGGATTCGGATGGTTTACTACCGCCCAACCATTATAAAGGATTTTTTTATGCATGGAGGTATTTATAGAAAATTCAGTTTTATTTGCTGTATTAAATTATTTTAATGCGACGCTAGTGATTCAAAGACAAAGAATTAAAACAACTTCTCTTTTCATAAAGTAATTTCTTACTCCAATATCACTTACACAAAATGTTAATTTTACCGTAAAATCTTAATTTGATAAAAAATACTTATAATGGATAGGAGCAAGAGGTAGCCGTTTGTCTTTTGGTAAATTAAACTTTGTACAGATCTTTTAAACAAGCAGGAACGGCACAGATAGCCTCTCCTGCTTGTTTAATGAGTAATCATAAATCTAAGTCGGAATACATTCTAGCAGAGGTAGAAGGAGAAAATCTAATTTTATATATAACACCAAGCTCCTGTTTAACTTTTTCTGTAAGTTGTTGACCTAAACTATTATGTTCATTCTCTAATCTAATTGCATCGGGAAGTAATTCATCATTACTCCAGTCAATCCATCCACCGTACATCCTTATCCAACTTTGCAATTCCTCTTTTAAATCCTCTGAAAGCGGGGCTTCTTCTATATCATAATTACAACCACAACTATTGCACCATATAGGATCTGCACCAACATCTGCTTTAACCTTTATATCAAAAGTTTCTTTTTCCTTACAACAACAGTGCATTAATAGACACTCCTCCTTTTTGACCACTTGACGACAACGAAAAATGAAGAGACGGTTTTCAGGATAAAAAAAAGATACAAACACAGTTATTGCAATCTGCGTTTGTATCTTTTTAAAACTGTTACGTCCCAGGAGAGATTCGAACTCCCGACCGACGGCTTAGAAGGCCGTTGCTCTATCCAGCTGAGCTACTGGGACAAGATGAAAATATTGTTCTTTAAGACAAGATTTATTATATTAGACAATCATCTAAAAGTCAACACTTCTTACGATTATTTTAAAAGGGGAAACTTTGTCTCCCCTTTTTTACATTTTATGAAAAGTAAACACCGATTTAAGGTCTTCTATTTCACCACTGTCGTAGTCAAACACATTCATCACAATAGTATTTCCCGCTGTCTCCAGCGTAACGTATGTCCTTTCACTGCGAAGGCGCGGGAGTCTGACGCTTCCCGGATTTAGGAATAGAATGCTGCCAATCATTTCGGCTCCAAAAACATGAGAATGGCCGAAGCAGACAATATCCGCCCTTGTTTCTTCCGCCTTATAGGCGAGCTTCAACAAATCATTTTTCACTGAATGATGATGTCCATGAACGACCAGAATCCGCAAGCCTTCAAACTCCAACAACAATTCGTTTGGAAACTGGCCGTAGTAATCACAATTCCCCTTGACTACCTGGAAACCCTCAAGGGCTGGATCATCAGGAGTAAGCTCTGAATCTCCACAGTGTATGAGCAAGTCGGCATCCCGTACCTTCTCCTTCAGCCCGAAAAGAAGGTCAGAGGATCCATGGCTGTCACTTACAACGAGGATTTTTCCCATCGCAATTCATCATCCTTCTAAAGTGTGAAGTAGAGTCTGCTTTAACTGTTTTAATGCCATCGCCCTGTGGCTGATTAAATTCTTTTCTTCCGGATCTAGTTCTGCCATCGTCTTGCCCTTATCTTCAACAAAGAACACTGGATCATACCCAAATCCATTGCTTCCTCTTCTTTTCTCTAAAATTCTTCCTTCACAGCTTCCAGAATAGGTGACGGTTTCCTTCCCGGGAACTGCTATTGCAAGAACACAACGGAACCTGGCTGTACGTTTTTCTGCGGGCACGCCTTCAAGCTTTTCAAGGAGCAGATCGATATTGGCCTCATCACTCTTCTCCAATCCTGCATACCTAGCAGAGTAAACTCCAGGCTCTCCATTAAGTGCGTCTGTTTCTAGGCCCGAGTCATCCGCAATCACAACTTTCCCAAGCTGCCTACTAGCAGTTTCTGCCTTAAGGATTGCATTTTCTTCAAAAGTGGAACCCGTCTCCACTATCTCCGGGAATTCAGGATAATCAAGCAATGTTCTTACTTGAATACCGAACTTGCTGAAGATCCTTTCGAATTCTTGGGCCTTGCCTCTGTTCTTCGTTGCAATGATTACTTCTTCCACTTTGGTCCCTCCACTTTAGCGCTTTTCAATCAGGCCGGTCAGTTCGCTGCCTAAAGCTTCTTTTTGAAGCTGGAACAGCTCTTCTAAGCATTTCTTTGCAGCATCTAGCATCTCCAGCAGCTGTCCATGGGTAAAAGTAGCTTCTTCCCCTGTTCCCTGAAGCTCGACAAACTCACCATTCCCTGTCATCACGACATTCATATCGACATTTGCTGCGGAATCCTCTGGATAATTTAAGTCTACAACGGTTTCACCGTCTTCAAGAATCCCCACGCTTGTTGCCGCGAGAAAATCCGTTATTGGGAAAGATTTAAGCTTATTCGCTTTGTACAATTCTCCAATTGCCATCGCCATTGCAACAAAAGCTCCAGTTATGGAAGCAGTCCTTGTACCGCCGTCTGCCTGTATGACATCGCAATCAATCCAGATTGTTCTTTCTCCTATATCTTCAAGCTTCACGGTCGCCCTTAATGCCCTTCCGATAAGACGCTGAATCTCCATTGTCCTACCAGTAACTTTCCCTTTTGAAGACTCTCTAATCGTCCTTTGCTCTGTTGCCCGAGGAAGCATGGAATATTCAGCGGTAATCCATCCTTTTCCTTCCCCTCGCATAAACGGTGGTACTCTGTCCTCAATGCTGGCATTGCAAATAACTTTCGTGTCACCAACAGAAATTAGAACAGAGCCTTCCGGGTTTTTCAAATAGTTTGTTTCCATATGTACAGGTCTTAATTGCAGCGGTTTCCGCCCATCAAAACGCATTTTTTGTGCCTCCTTGTCTTTTACCATCACTGTTGCCACACCTTATAGGAAGGCTGAAAAAGAAGAGGCAGCAAAAGCCTGCCTCTTCACTGTCACTCTCTAGTATATCAAATTACGATGAATTAAAAACTACCCGTATTCACTTTTTCTGGCCTTGTTACCGGCTTTGAAAGCTTTTTGCCATTTTCCAACACTAATTCCGCCTTCCCTTTCACTTGTACAGAAACGCTTTTAATTCCAGCTTGCTCTGTTAGGGAGAGGACGAGAGAGTTAAGTGCATTTTCCGATATCACCTTTTTATCATCAAAACTGCCGTAGATGGACTCATTGAAATTAAGCGTCACTTTGCCCCCTTCGACTTTTGGATTATCAATCAGCTTAACATCATGCCCGAACTCTGATTGAAGCCCTGATCCATAGGATGGCCCTGCTGCAAGCTCTTTGACAATGGCGTCAATATTATCTGCCTTGCCATTCGGAATACGCTTCGTAACAGGTACGTAGTAGTGGTTACCTTCGCTGCCGCCAACATAGTAGACGGTTACTGCTCTCGTATTGGTAATATCGGCAGCACCTGTCGTATCGAGGTTAATGCCATCATTTCGAGTTAAACCATCTTTTATAGGTGTTCCATTTACAGGCATGCTGTCCAATTTCTTTCCATTCATTTGCAGGCGAACTTCCTTCACACTGTTAAACTGCGTCAATGTCCATGTGACGGCCTGGAGGATCCTTAATTCATCCTCTTTTTTATAATTGGCAAACTCCTTGGAAAAATCGACTTTCGCTACTCCATCCTTTATATCCAGGCTGATGCCAGTATCTGCGGGCAGAACCGCCCTAAAGCCATTTGGGAGAATTTCTGAGACTGGTCCGTTTGCTACAAGATATTCCAGTGCCTGTTTTGCTACAGATTCGGTCTTCGGCAAACTCATCGTCGTTGAAACAACATACCCATTCTTATCAATTAAATACAGTTCCGTATTCACCATTGATGTTTTTTCACTTTCCTTCTTTGCAGCACCTTCCGATTTGGTTCCATGCTCTTTTTCTAAGCTTCCTGCTTCACTTTCCTTCATGTAAGTAACATTCTGCGGCGGATCTATCTCTTTTTTCTCATCGTTTCCGAAAAGTCCGCATCCTGATAAAAACACAGAGGCTGCCAGTACTGCCGTCCCCATCGAGGCTGCCTTCTTATATCCAGACATTTTCATCCCTCCAAACATAGTTTGTACTACATATATACTAGCTATTTCGGGAATTAGACTTTATCTTTCAAAAAAATTCCCGGCAGGGAGAAGCTAAGTTTTTTGTTAGATATGGAGAGTTTTTGATGAAAGGGGATGAATTTTCGGAATAAACCGCTTGTGTAAACGATTACACAAGCGGTTATCCATTGGGAGAACACTTCTATATCAGAGATATCTACGGTAGCGGTTTATATATCTACGGTAAACGGCCATCTATCTACGGTGATCCTCTAAATATCAACGGTAAACACGAAAATATCTTCAGGAGGACCCACCGGTTTCCATTTTGTCTTTCATCTGTAATATTAAAAACAGATCCGGCAATTTTTCTGCCGAATCTGTTTTGATTGGAACGGAATGCGTGAGACTCATGCGGAATCAGCGGGAGAGCTGAATTTTTTTAAAGAACTGCTTTTTTCACATTAACGATAGTCTTTCCTAGCCACTGTGATGCTATCGTTGCAAATATCTTTCTTGATCCTGTCGTATAAAATTCATGCTCAGGTTCATTATTTACTTTCGAGAGCATATTGTCATGATGAAGAATGGTGCTTACTTCTCTCGCTGTCTCTTCCCCTGAACTGATGACGCTTACCTCTTCTCCCATTTCAGATTTAATCAATGGTTCTAAAAGCGGATAATGCGTACAGCCTAAAATAAGCGTATCAATATCCGAACTCTTTAGTGGTTCGAGCGTTTCTTTCACAATCCTTTTCGCCACATCCCCACTGTATTCTCCGCTTTCGACAAGAGGAACGAACTTCGGGCAAGCAAGGCTGACTGCTTGCGTATGCTTGTAGATGGCTTTGAGCGCTTTTTCATATGCTCCGCTTTGAACGGTTCCGATTGTTCCAATAACCCCAATTTTGTATGTTTCCGTTACCTTTATTGCCGTTCTTGCCCCGGGATGAATCACGCCTAGCACCGGAATATCTAATTCGGCATTTATTTCATCTAATGCCGCAGCAGTTGCCGTATTACAGGCAATTACAAGCATCTTGATTTTCCTTTTAAGCAGAAAGCGTGTTAACTCCCATGTGAATTTGCGAATTTCCTCAGTAGACCTTGGACCATACGGGCAGCGTGCTGTATCGCCAAGATAAACAATTTGTTCATTTGGGAGCTGTCTCATCATTTCTTTTGCAACGGTGAGCCCGCCTACTCCTGAGTCAATTACTCCAATTGGCCTGTCCAATGTTCTCGCCTCATCCTTCTCGCATTTCCTGATGCAGTTTTGCTAATATTTCTTTTAAATGAAGTGTTTCTTCTTCATTGAAGTTTTTTAAAACATCCTGAAGATATAGCTGTCGCTTCTTGATAACCTCATCGATGATTCTTTCCCCTTCCTCCAGAAGGTGGATACGGACAACTCTCCGATCATTCGGATCTTTTACTCTTGCGACAAGAAGCGTTTTCTCCATCCTATCTACAAGGTCCGTCGTCGTACTGCACGCAAGGAACATTTTTCCGGAAAGTTCACCGATTGTCATATCCCCATCTTCAAACAGCCATTGCAGCGCAACAAATTGCGGCGGGGTGATGGTATAATTGCTTAGTATTTCCCGGCCTTTTTGCTTAATGATTCCCGCTATGTACCTCAATTCCCTTTCAATATCGGCGTATGATGACATTTCCACCATATGCTTCCTATCATTTTGCTTCATCGTTTCACCCCTTATGTGACATCCACGTGAATCTATCCTAAAGAAATTCTTTCAATTCTCTTATTTTGTACTTTTTTTCACTAAATTTCAAGACAGAAATGAAGCCGGCTATTTCTTCCGGCTCCATTCCATCTTAATCTTAAAGCTCAAGCTCTCCCATTCTCAGGAGCTCTACAACAGCTTGAGAACGCCCCTTTACGCCAAGCTTCTGCATTGCATTAGAAATATGGTTGCGAACTGTTTTCTCGCTGATAAATAACTCCTCCGCGATTTCTTTTGTTGTTCTGTCCTGTACTAACAGTTCGAAAACTTCTCTTTCTCGTTTGGTGAGTAATGGCTTGTGAGTGTAGTCATTCTCCTTCAAGTATTGTAACCCTCCTTGCCTTCGCCAGCTGTGAACAACGGGGTGGGTATAATTTAGTCACGATATCATATGTCAGCGAAAGACGTGAAGTGACGGTAAATGCCCCGGGTAAAGTATTTTCGTTCCTCCCTAGAAGCAATCACCGTTCATCTTCTTGTCCTTATCCTTATAAATATTTTTATATATTTCAAGAGGACGAATATTGTTACATAAAAATAAAAACCCCTTTCCTTTATCGGAAAGAGGTTGCAGAAGGATTTAGATTTGGTCGCTTCCAAAGAAATTCTTGAAAGCCTGCAATGTTGTATCCCTGTTCAGAGCAGCGATTGAAGTAGTCAATGGAATCCCTTTAGGGCAAGACTGTACACAGTTTTGGGAATTACCACAGTTGGACAGTCCTCCATCTCCCATGATCGCTTCCAAGCGTTCCGCCTTGTTCATTTCACCAGTTGGGTGAGCATTGAACAGGCGAACTTGGGATAATGGCTGCGGGCCAATGAAATCCGATTTGCTGTTAACGTTTGGACAAGCTTCCAAGCAAACACCGCATGTCATGCATTTTGACAGTTCGTATGCCCATTGCCTTTTTTTCTCTGGCATACGAGGACCAGGGCCCAAGTCGTACGTTCCATCAATCGGAATCCAAGCCTTTACTTTTTTCAAGGAGTCGAACATCCTTCTCCTATCTACTTGAAGATCACGCACAACCGGGAATGTTCTCATTGGCTCTAGCCTAATCGGCTGTTCCAGCTTGTCAACGAGTGCTGTACAAGATTGGCGGGGTTTCCCGTTAATAACCATAGAACACGCACCACATACCTCTTCAAGGCAGTTCATGTCCCAAGCTATCGGCGTTGTTTTCACACCTTCTATGTTTACTGGATTTCTTCGGATTTCCATTAGTGCGGAAATCACGTTCATATTTGGACGGTATGGCAAATCAAAAGTTTCTTCATAAGGGGCCGTATCTGCTGAGTCCTGACGTGTGATGATAAATCGGACAGTTTTCTTTTCTGACATACCTCATTACTCCCCTTTCTTCTTGGAATAGTCACGCTTACGCGGTTTGATTAATGAAGTATCGACATCTTCATAATGGAATGCAGGCGCTGCGTTTTCCCCTGCAAATTTCGCCATTGTTGTTTTCAAGAAATTCTCATCATCCCTATTAGGGAATTCTGGTTTATAATGCGCACCGCGGCTTTCATTACGGTTATAGGCACCAATCGTAACGACGCGAGCCAATTGAAGCATGTTTTGCAGCTGGCGTGTGAACACGGCTCCTTGGTTGCTCCATTTTGCTGTGTCATTGATATTGATATTTTGATAGCGTTCCATCAACTCGACGATTTTGTCATCCGTTTTCTTCAGTTTTTCGTTGTAACGTACAACCGTTACATTGGCAGTCATCCATTCACCAAGCTCTTTATGAAGAACATAGGCATTTTCACTGCCGTTCATGTTCATGATGCCATTCCACTTTTCTTCCTCTTTTTTGACATAACCTTCAAATACAGAAGAAGAAATGGAATCTGCACTTTTTTCCAGTCCACTAATATAGCGAAGTGCATTTGGACCAGCAACCATTCCGCCATAGATTGCGGACAGAAGCGAGTTTGCACCGAGCCTGTTGGCGCCATGTTGCGAATAATCACATTCCCCTGCAGCAAATAAGCCAGGAATGTTTGTCATTTGATCATAATCAACCCAAAGTCCGCCCATGGAATAGTGGACAGCAGGGAAAATTTTCATTGGTACTTTGCGCGGATCGTCACCCATGAATTTTTCATAGATTTCAATAATTCCACCGAGCTTAATATCAAGCTCTTTCGGATCTTTGTGGGAGAGGTCAAGGTAAACCATGTTCTCTCCATTAATACCAAGCTTCTGTTCAACACAGACATCAAAGATTTCACGTGTTGCAATATCCCTTGGTACAAGATTTCCATATGCCGGATACTTCTCTTCAAGGAAATACCATGGTTTTCCATCTTTATAAGTCCATACCCTGCCGCCTTCACCACGAGCTGATTCACTCATCAATCTAAGCTTATCATCTCCTGGGATTGCAGTTGGGTGAATTTGGATAAATTCTCCATTAGCATAATAAGCTCCCTGCTGGTAAACAATCGAAGCTGCTGAACCTGTATTAATGACAGAGTTGGTCGATTTTCCAAAAATAATACCAGGACCTCCGGTTGCCATGATGACAGCGTCGGCAGCGAATGATTGGATTTCCATTGTTGTCAGGTCTTGGGCTACAATACCGCGGCAAACACCCTCGTCATCAAGGATGGTTCCAAGAAATTCCCATCCCTCATACTTTGTTACAAGCCCTGCAACCTCATGGCGGCGAACCTGTTCATCCAAAGCATAAAGAAGCTGCTGTCCTGTAGTTGCCCCTGCAAATGCGGTACGGTGATGCTGAGTGCCGCCAAAACGCCGGAAATCCAGCAAACCTTCCGGCGTACGGTTGAACATGACGCCCATTCTATCAAGAAGGTGGATAATTCCTGGCGCCGCTTCGGTCATGGCTTTTACAGGAGGCTGATTTGCAAGGAAATCTCCCCCATATACTGTATCGTCAAAGTGCTCCCAAGGAGAATCTCCTTCCCCTTTTGTATTTACTGCACCGTTAATTCCACCCTGTGCACAAACGGAGTGAGACCGTTTGACTGGAACAAGGGAAAAAAGATCGACAGGGGTTCCTGCTTCAGCAACTTTGATTGCTGCCATCAAACCTGCAAGCCCTCCGCCAACAATTATTATCTTACCTTTCGTCATTTGAGACCAGCTCCCTATATCGTAAGTCTGTCCTTATTGTTCAATTCTCGATAGTGATGTTAGATGAACGCTACAAGCGCACGAATACCAACTACGGATAACACCAAGAAAACACCGATCGTAACGTACGTCGAAATCAATTGCGATCTCGGAGTAACGGTAATGCCCCAGCTGACAAAGAATGACCATAGGCCGTTCGCAAAGTGGAAAACGGCTGAGATAATCCCCACTGCGTAGAAAACAACCATGAAAGGCGAGGATAGGATCTCTGCCATCATGTTGAAGTTTACTTCAGCACCAAAAGCTGCAGCAATTCTTGTTTCCCAAACGTGCCATGCAACGAAAACAAGCGTAATAACGCCGGAATAACGCTGTAACATGAACATCCAGTTTCGGAAATAGGTGTACTGGCTGACATTGTTTTTTGCGGTGAAAGCAATATAAAGCCCATAAATAGCATGAAATAATAAAGGCAAGTAGATTACGAACACTTCTAGAAAGATTCGGAACGGCAATTGTTCCATGAAGCCCGCTGCCTTATTGAACGATTCCGCTCCACTGGTTGCAAAATGATTGATTACCAAGTGTTGAGCAAGGAAGAGCCCAACAGGTATGACGCCGAGCAATGAATGCAGCTTGCGCCAAACAAACTCTCGATTTTCCGCCATATGTATACCCCCTCTTATAATTAGCGTGATAACAGGCCATCCCCAAAATAACAATCTTTAACAATAGCTAAATATTAAAAGCCTGCCATCAAAATCTTACAATTGTGTGACATGTTCATTTTACTCTCATCGACATACACCGTCAAGAAAACGGATACATGAAAATTTTATAAGAATGCAATTGTTTAAAAATAATGATAAAGAAAAAATCCGCTAAAACATTGAATTCGCTCTTCCTTTTTCAATATATTTATATAGTTTTTATGCAAAAGCAATCTTTTTTGAACTCTCTCCGCTGTTGTGCTTCCCTTCTCCTGATTGTTTTTCATCGGGTTGTAATTTAAATGAATTTTTTCGGAATGAACGTAGGAAAACATGAGAAAGCATCCCCCATCCTGTCCAGAATTGTATATAATAGAGTCTAGAAAGAGGGGAAGTATCTTGAGCGAAATGACATCAACGCAAAATAGCGAAGCGCCCAAGCCGGTTGCTTCCGCATTTGGATATGAGCTGATCAGGGACGTGCTTCTTTCCGAACTGCTCGGAGTCAGTGAACAAGACATTCTGTACTGGGCAGGAAAGAAGCTTGCACGAAAGTACCCGCTCAACAATACGGAAGAAATCATCGATTTTTTCCACCAGGCGGACTGGGGCCATCTCTATGTGCGGGAAGAGAAACGGAAGGAAATCGACTTTGAACTCCAAGGCGAACTCGTAACACACCGCTTAAATGGAAACCGCGATATTACCTTTCAGTTGGAAGCAGGATTTCTTGCCCAGCAATTTGCACTGCAAAAAAAGGTTACCGCCGAGGCTTTCGAACACCCAGGAAGACGCGCAGGAAAAATAAGGTTTACAGTTAAATGGGATGCAAATGATGTGTTATAACCGTTAAAAAAAGCTTTCAAAGCACTGCTTTGAAAGCTTTTTTTTAACGCTGTCCCACCGTCTCGGCAGAAAGCTCGTATGACTCATGAAGGGCCTCAACTGCCTTTACCATATCGGTATCTGGCAAGACTGTCGATACTTTTATTTCGGAAGTGCTGACCATTTTCACCATGATATCCTGGTTTGCGAGAACCTCAAACATTTGTGCCGCAACTCCCGGATTGGACACCATTCCTGCTCCTACAATCGAAACCTTTGCGAGACCCGCCTCCGCTTCGAGCCGATGATATCCAATTAAACTTTTATGACGCTGAAGCACCTGCAGCGTTTCTTCCAGATTCCTGCTGCTCACCGTAAAAGAAATTTCTCCAAGGCTGCCTTCCGTCTTGTTTTGAATAATAATATCTACATTGACCCTTTGCTTCGCCAGCAGCGAAAAAACTTTGGGCATACTTCTTATCGGATCTTTAAGTCCGATTACCGAAATGCTTGCGACTCCATCTTCAAATGCAATACCCCTTACGATCAAATTCTCTTCCATTTTGCTCTCCTCCATAATAATGGTTCCATTTTCCTGTTTGCTGCTTGACCGTACTTCCAAGAGAACTTGGTAATTCTTTGCATACTCTACAGCTCTGGGATGCAATACGCCTGCACCAAGGTTGGCTAGTTCTAGCATTTCATCATAGGAAATATCTTCAAGTTTTCTTGCATTATTCACATATCGCGGATCGGTTGTATAAACACCTGGCACATCCGTATATATTTCACATTTGTCAGCACCAAGCGCTGCTGCAAGAGCTACGGCTGTTGTATCAGAACCGCCTCGACCAAGCGTTGTAATTTCACCCTGTTCCGTTACTCCTTGAAAGCCTGCAACCACAACCATTTTTCCCTCAGAAAGGTCGCGATGAATTTTTTCAGTACAAATATTTTTAATTCTGGCAGTTCCGTGTACAGGTTCTGTGATAATCCCTGCCTGCCCCCCAGTATAGGAAACTGCCTTCTCGCCCAGTTCCTTTAAGGCCATGGCAAATAATGAAATGGTTACTTGCTCTCCGGTGGACAATAGCATGTCCATTTCCCGCTCCTCAGGAGTGGACGATAGTTCATTTGCCATTTCCACAAGCCTGTCTGTTGTCTTTCCCATCGCAGAAACAACAATGACAATATCGTTTCCCTTTCTTTTCTCCGCAATTGACCGCCTCGCAGCTGCACGGATCTTTTCCACACTGCCGACAGATGTCCCACCGAATTTTTGTACAATTAGTCCCATCTTCTCCCTACTTTCTTGTTCGTTATTCTCTAGATTCGAGAATCATTGCTTTTTCAGAAAAAAAAAGCAATGAGAAAGGGTCTCATTGCTGTGGTTTACGTATATATGGAACCATACGGTCTGCACAGTGAGATAGCCCTCCAAGACAATCACATCTTGACAGTCCGGCATTTATTCAATGCGGGACCAGCCCAGGAAATAATGAGGTTTCCTAAGGCTTCGGCGGTCTTCCCTTTTAGAACCTTTCACAGAATCTCATTTTTCTCCAGGTTCCTACTATTTAAGCCCGCACCTCTACCTTCACTTTAATGCTATAAAGTGACAGAATATTAAATTTTTCTAATTATAGCATCTAAACATGTTGTTAACAAGTATTATTCGCTCAATTTTTTTCTTAAATCTTCTGCGACTTTTTCCGGCAACCCTGCCTCCATTAACCCTTGGACTGTTGCTTCCCTCATTTTCTTCACAGACCCAAAATGTTTTAAAAGCATTTTTTTTCGCTTTTCTCCAATCCCTGAGACTTCATCAAGCATTGATTGAAAAGAATTTTTACCTCTTAGCTGACGGTGAAAAGTAATCGCAAACCGGTGGACTTCATCTTGTATCCTCTGAAGTAAGTAAAACTCCTGGCTGGTCCTTCCTAATGGGATGACTTCTAAAGGATCGCCATAAAGCAGCTGTGATGTGCGGTGCTTTTCATCCTTGGCAAGCCCCGCCACAGGAATATCAAGACCTAGCTCGTTTTGCAGCACATCTTTTGCCGCATCAATATGGCCTTTGCCTCCATCGATAATAATGAGATCCGGCATAGGCAGCATATCGCGTAGAACTCTAGAATATCGTCTTCTCACTACTTCCCTCATGGAAGCATAGTCATCGGGTCCTATTACCGATTTAATCTTGTATTTTCGATATTCTCTTTTTTCTGGTTTCCCATCCAAGAATACGACCATTGCGGAAACAGGGTCGGATCCTTGGATATTGGAATTATCAAATGCTTCGATGCGGTGCGGCGTATAGATTCCCATCGCTACTCCAAGATTTTCTACAGCTTTTACCGTTCGTTCCTCATCACGCTCAATTAAAGAAAACTTTTCTTTTAAAGCGATTTTAGCGTTTTTACCAGCCAGTTTGACCAAGTCTTTCTTCTGGCCTCTTTGAGGTTGTAACACTCTTGCATTCAGCAGCTCGCCAGCCATCATAACATCCACTTCATCATGTACAAGGATTTCCTTCGGCAGAAAATGCTCCGGCATGGAATAGAATTGGCCAAGAAATGTGAGCATTTCTTCCTCTGGCTCTCCATGCAGCGGAAACATGGATACTTCGCGTTCGATCAATTTTCCCTGTCTGACAAAGAAAACCTGCACACACATCCAGCCTTTATCGACGGCATAGCCGAATACATCTCTATCGGTAAAATCTGTTGAGGTCATTTTCTGCTTTTCCATTGTTGCCTCAATATGGGCAATCTTGTCGCGGTACTCTTTGGCTCTTTCGAATTCAAGTGCCTCAGCAGCATCCGCCATTCTAGCAGTGAGTTCTTCCTTAATTTCCTTATAACCGCCATTCAAAAAACGGGAGATTTCATCCTTTATTGATTTATATTCATCCTGTCCTACTTCTTTGATACATGGAGCAAGACACTGGCCCATGTGATAGTAAAGGCACTCCCTATCCGGAAGCGCAGCGCATTTCCTTAGCGGATAAATCCTATCGAGCAGCTTCTTCGTTTCATTCGCTGCGCCAACATTAGGATATGGGCCGAAATACTTTCCGCCATCTTTCTTCACTTTTCTTGTGATAATAAGCTTAGGATGCCGCTCTGCAGTCAGCTTGATAAAAGGATAGCTTTTATCATCCTTTAACATGACATTATATTTCGGATCATATTTTTTGATCAAGTTCATTTCAAGAATGAGCGCTTCCATATCGGAAGATGTCACGATATACTCGAAATCCGCAATTTCATTCACAAGCCGAAGTGTCTTCCCGTCATGCGAACCAGTAAAGTAGGAACGAACGCGATTCTTCAACACTTTTGCCTTTCCTACATAGATGATGGTCCCCTGCCTGTCTTTCATTAAATAACAGCCAGGCTGGCCGGGAAGCAGTGCAAGCTTATTTTTGATGTTTTCATTCATTCTGCCGCCCTCTCTTCCTTTTTCCACTTATATAAAATGATACTGTGATAAACAGGATCAAATAAAGAATTCGAGTCAAACTGTGCTACTTTTTCTACTTTACCTGAAAGATCTATTCCTTGTTGCCGAAAGCCTTCTACAACACTGTCAGTCAAGTATATTTCCTTTGTACTGTAATAGGCTGAATCCTGTAAGAATACATCATAAGTATAAACCCTTTTATGCAAGTAAGGCATATCCAAATATTCCATAACGCGAGTTTCTTCCCATGTATAGACAATCAAAGGCTCTTCCATTTTCTCTATATAATGAGAGAGCGCATAAACTGCAGGAATTTCTGCTGACTGCTGTTTTATTAGAGAGACGGCTGCCACAGATTGGCTCAAAATAAGACACACAACCAATAAGATTACGTGCTGTTGCATTTGATTTTTCAATAAATTTATGGCCAGCAAGAAAACAAGAATCGCAGCAATAGGAATAATATGACGTGGTTTCTCTATATTTTGAGCTGTGAATGACCATATCCCATATGAAGTAAGAAGAATCAGCGACAGTATACCGGTATCATTCAAGAAAAACTTTCCAACTTTACGGAATGACAAGAGAACAAAAGATAAAGCTGTCAAGTAGAATCCAAGGATGAACCACGAGCGCGCAGCAATTCCCCACCATACTACATTATCAAATAAAAAGATACTTAGCCGTTTGTAAAAGGGAAGATCATCTCCCGCTGCTGTTCCTCCCCATTCCTGAAAATGTCCATTTGTAAACCCCCATGCAAGGCTGAGAAACGCCTTTATTCCTCCTTCTGAAGCAGCTGCTCCAAAAATCCAGAGCAACTGAAACAAAACGGTAGCCAGCACAATAACAGCGCTCTTTCTCATATCGAGTTCTTTTCTTTTCCATTTTAATAAAATCAGGAAAGCTTGTCCTATTCCGAATGGAAGATACGAAAGACGAATACCTAGCAAAAGCCCCAAAGTGAAAGCAGGCAAAAGCGAATACCACCACTGCTTTTTTTCAAGTGCAATGACAAGACTAAAAAAATACCACCAAAAAATTGCCATGGCAGCCCCTTCAGACATTGGAGAATTCGCCACCACTAAAGAATATGCGGAGGAGTAAACAGCAACGGCTGTAAGTACGGCCAAATGACGTTTCAAGTATCGCCTAGATATGAAATACAACGGAAGTAGAGAAGATCCGTATAAAAGGATATTGAAGAAAGCCAGTGCTTCGGGAGTACTTCCGAAAAAAGCGGCAACTGCTTTTCCGCCGAGGATATAGTAGGGGTATCCCGGAAAGTGCGGCTGCATTTTCGAAATATCATATCGCTCCAGCGCAAGGGAATAATCCACCTGATCCCACCCTGGAGCGTATGGGTTAATATGCATAAACTGAAATACTAACAAGCATAAAAATACGGAAACTCCTAATCCTTCCATTAAAATAGACTTCCAATGTTCCTTTCCGTCCAAATTCCGGCTCATCAGAATTGCACCACCATCATTAAATTAAAAAAAGTACAAGGCGACTGCCCTGTACTTCTCATGCCTGGAGAGATTTACGATTAACCTATTTTACTTTCAAGAACCTCGGCCTGATTCTTCTTTTCAGCAGAAGCGGATTTCGCTTCTCCTTTTCCAGCTGTCAGAAGATAGATTGCTGCAAAATATCCTATATAGGCGATGACTTCCTCTATGGAAGGCATGGAAGAATATCCGAATAATGCCTTTAGGAATATGCCAATATCTCCGGAGAGCAACGGAGCAGTACCAGTGTCACGCAAATAATGCTCATAATCAATCGGATGTTCCGGCAGCAGCCAAGTGATATCATATACATGCGGCATCACACTGCCAATAAGATTGATGTCCTGCATCATTGAGATTGCTTGAACCAAAAGCCCAGCAGAAATCAAAATGATGAACGCTCCTGTAACCTTGAAAAAAGTCTTGAGCGGAACGCGCATTGTTCCCTTGAAAAAGAAGTAGGAGACTAGGATTGCAATAAGGGCACCTGTAATGGCTCCCCATCCTTGCATGGCAGCTCCTATATTTCCGCCAGTGATAGCAGCAAAGAAGAACACTGTTTCCACACCTTCCCGAAGGACGACGAGAAAGGAATGAATCACCATTCCAACAATATTTCCAGTCGTGATGAACTTATTCATCTTGCCTTCCATATTGCCTTTCAGGTCTTTAGAGTGGCTTGCCATCCAAAATACCATTTGCGTAAGCAGGATGGTTGATACAATCATGATGCCAATTTTGAGATATATCTCGCTTCCCATTGCTGCAAAACCAGTAAAAACAACCTGGAACAGCATGGCAATACCAATACTCGCCAGAACAGCAAGTCCTGCACCAAGCCATACGTATTTTGTATACTTCCTGTGATCCATCCTTTTCAGATATGTAACTATGATTCCTACAATAAGCAGGGCTTCAAGCACTTCTCTGAAGGTAATCAATAATGCTTGTATTTCCATTGAAGATTCTCCTCTCCAGGCTCTTCCTTACGCTTTTCTTCTTACAGCAACCAATACAACACTGCCGATTACGACAACAATCAGGACAATCGGAATCCAATTGCGAACACTCGAAAGATCTGTCCAATCCTTTTTCCCTGTATTCTCCGTTTCTGTCGCGCTTTCTGTGAAGTGTCCCACCTCAAGGCTAGACATATCGAATTCTTCTTTTAAAGAATCGAGAATTTCCTTTTTGCTGGCCTTGAACTTTTCCATATCGGATTTTTTTTCTCCGACTCCGAATAGTCCAGGGTTTCCTAATGATTCTAATGCCTTATCAAAATTTTCGCGGATGTTTTTATCCATTGCCGCGTCATTTGACTGAACTTTAGGCGAGATAGCTTCATATGTTGCAAATCCTTTTGCAAGGAGTTTCTTGCTCGTATCATACTCACTGAAATTTTTCTCTATGCTTTCAAGTCTTCTTGCTACATTCAAGACAAGCAACTTTTCCATATTTTCCAACGCAGCTTTTTTGTCTTTATCCTCCAGGTTCTTCATGATCACTTTTCCTGGTTCTTTTCCCATATGCATGTCGATTTCTTCTTTAACCGTTTCAAATACCGACACAGCTTCATCATAATTAGGAGGGTTTTCATTTAGTTTCAGTATCATTGCTTTATATACTTCCGCAAGCTTTTCCTCATTCGGATCTCCATATGAGTAAGCAGATGCTTCATTAGGAAGCATGTTAATGAGAATGAATATCATTGATAAACAAAAAATAAACGCTTTCTTCATTCTTTTCCCTCCTACGCTTCAAACATAATGATAATGATTATCATTTCTGTTGTCAACGGTCAATTGATTAGAATTTCTTTTTCAAGCCTCTTTATATGAAATTTCTTTGTCATCTCTATTATTTTGTTGGAAACTCTTGATTTTCTTTACAGGCCGCCTCATCTCTTTCCATACTGCAGGAAGTACATTGGACATATATTTGCGAAAAGTGATAAATGAGGTGCCAGTGCTCCTGACTTTATAGCGGATAGGGACTTCTATTACTTTAAAACCTTTCCGCACAAGGTTTAACGTCAAAACCTGGGCATAATTATAATCATGAATGATTTCAGCGTGCTTCAACGCATTCCTGGAAAACGCTCTCATCCCTGATTGGCCATCATAAAGCCACTTTTTCAGCAGAATTGCCTGAAGCAGCGTAAACAAATAGTTCCCGAATCTTCGATGCAATCTCATCCCTTTAATGGTTCCCATGAATCTTGAACCCATAGTGTAATCCGCTTCTCCTTGAAGGATTGGCTTAACAAGTTCGGGAATCTGTTCGGCAGGATATTCTCCATCCGCATCAATCATGACCCCAATGTCTGCCCCTCGACAATAGCATTCCTCGAGCCCTTTTCTTACTGCAGCACCAAGTCCCATATTGACCGGCATACTGACTGTTCCATCTGCCCCGGCTGCTTTTGCTGTTTTGATAGTATTATCAGTGGATCCGTCATCAATGACGATCACTTCCACTGTTTTTGCGCCATCAAAGCTCCGAGGGACGTTACGGATAACGTCCGCAATGGAGTCCTCTTCATTAAAGGCTGGCAGGAAAACGATGATTTTCTGTGGTTTCAATTTCCTTCTCTTCTTTCTTATCGATAATTGCCTCTGTCAATACTCTTCCCCTGCTGTGACTTGGATAGGGAGCCCCTAGTAAATAGGCAATGGTCGGTGCAAGAGATACAAGGCTCTGTTTTTCCTGTATTTTCTTTCCTTTTTCAATTGCTGGTCCGTGCATAAAAAATGGAACATAACGCTCTCCTTCATCCAAGTGCCCATGTCCTCCGATTCCATCAGCTTGTCCATGGTCTGCACAAATAATGAGCGTTGTATCATCCATCTTTTCTTCTATTTCTAAATGCTCGACAAACTGCTCAATCAGCTTATCTGCTTCCTCAATCTTCTGGATATACTCATCATACAGCACACCTCTGCTGTGCCCTGTTTGATCGGTAGCTATCATTTGGATGACCATTAATTCCGGATCCTGCTCTTTCATAATCCTGCGGGCATGTTCCATGATGACAGGGTCAGCTTTATCATTATGCATTACAGCTGTAAAGGTATCCACATCATCCCCCATGGAATCCACCAAATGGGCCACCGCTAAAAGCCTGCCTTTCTTGCCGACTTTCCTAAGAGAATCAAAAATACTTTCCACTCTCATACCAGTCTTCCAAACCATATTCGATTTGATTCCATGTTCAAACGAATAGGTTCCAGAGAACATGGAAGTAAAGCAGACAACAGTTCGAGCCGGATACACGGTCTCCATATTTAAATATTCCGTGCCATTTTCCTTCAGTTTATCCAAAAACGGAGTATTAGCCTCATAAAACCTTTCTTTTCGCATACCATCTACTACAATAACTACAACCCTGTTTGATATTCCTTTAGGAGAGATCTTTGGTCCATTTGTAAACTCTTTATAAGGAATCGGCTTCCAATCAAATAAAAAATGATGAAGAATGAGGGTAAATACCAATAACCCGACGTAGAAATAGCCGATTTCCATCAATGGAAGGTGATCCCCAGACTGATGATTCTGGAATACCATGTTCCAGACTGAAAGAATTAACATGACTTTTGGCAGTTGCTCCTGCGCATTTCCGCTGGTCGAATCACTGTTTTTTAACACTAACTTCCAAAATCTTGTGAAGTTCAGCCACGAGGTTCCAATTCTCAAGTGGTAGTATAGTGTTCCCCAAAAAAACACAGTAAAAAAGAAATATAGACATACTGCGAAAAGCAGCAACGGTAAATTAGTATTTTGCCATAGGAAAGTAAAGGCAACTAAAGGCAACCAGAGATAATTTCTTAAAAACAGCGGAAAATCATACAAATAAAAAATGACAAGCAACGGGACTATCACTAGAAAAGCAATTCCAAAGGACACTGCCTCCTGTCGGTTGAAAAGACTGTCAAAATTAAACAAGATAAGGGTTCCAGTGATAAATATTGGGGTAAAAGGTTTGCCTTCATTTAGCAGGTTCCAGCATCTGGCTGCTATTTTTTCAAATTTTGAAGCGCTTTTCACGGTTCTCTCCCCCTTCTTTCATCCATTTTTTTAGTGTAGGTATGCTTACGGGAAAATTGGCAATCACATACGCTCCAGCTGCGAATGAAAACAAGAATTTTAGCGAATGCGTAATGATTGCAGCAGAATAAGCGGTACTAGGACCGCTTCCTGAAATAGTCAAGGCAAATACCATTACCGCTTCATATGTCCCAATCCCGCCGGGTGTTGCCTGAAAAACTTGTCCTGCAACTGTCACACTGTTGACCCATACAGCTTCTGGGACCGTTATCGATGCCCCTATGACTTCCATGATCCCGAAGATCATGGAAGATTCCAATAGCCAGCTGATAAGAATAAGCATAAGTATATTCCATCCATTCCTTCCCGAAAGTGCAGCTTTCACCATCTGCCACTGTCGATCTAAAGCTTTGACATATTTCTTTCCAACTGTCATAACAGCAAAGAAAGCAGTTGATAACAGAACGAATGGTAAAATCTTATACGGTATATCAAAAAGAATAAGACCTGCTAGAGAAAAAGCGGATAGAAAAAGCATATCTGTAACCCTGAGAAATATTACTGAATTCAAAATTTCCCCTGCAGCAATGTCTTTTTCCCTAACTCCCATGACTCCTGCTCTTGCAATATCACCAATTTTAAACGGAAGCAAATGATTCAAAAGAAGACTGTAGAAGATGCCAGCCATGCAGCTGGAGAGCGTTGGCTTATTTCTCAAGTAAATTTTCCAGGCATATCCGCGGGCGATAAATGCAGCAAAATATAGCATCATTAATCCGAGCAGAAAGAAGGGATTGTCCGCTGCCTTTAATACATTGCTCCATATTTCTTTCCAATCGCCGTAAAGCCATGAAATAAGTATAAACATAGAGAATAGAAGAATGGAGACAAAGACTTTCGGGAGTTTTTTACAGGTAATCTGCATATTCTTCAGACCAGCGTACTGTCCTTCTAATTCCTGTAGCAAAAACAACATCATACCGGTGCAGGGAATCTACGATTGTAACATCATATTTTTCTTTCATTAGCCTTCTCGCAACATGACTGCCAATGAAGCCAGCCCCTCCTGTCAATAATATCTTCATCGTCTCCCCCTCATTATTTCTTCCTGGACAGTAGCATTTTACCATAGTGATGAAAATTAGCAAAAGCCGCGCAAGGGCGGCTTTTCCTATTATTTCGTCAGCTCCGCTAGGGTGCCGGTCACTTTTTTACCATGTTCCATTGCTTCTTTTTCTTTATTGTCAGAGATAGAAGTGTAGAATCTTTCCGCCCCATTCAAAGCTTCTTCTGCCTTTTCTTCTCCAAGCTTTTCATTCATTTCCATTTGAAGAGCCTTCAGGAACATGTTCCCTTCCATCGCCTCCACCTTGGCTTCTAATTTTTCTCCGCCTTTCAAAGCTTCCGGTGCCTTTTTGTAGTAGCCATTGATTTTACCCGCAATAGCTTTGTTGAAAAGTTCATTCACTTTTTCACCTTTAATAGTGGAAGGATCTGTTTCATTCAATGTGAATAGCTTATTTAATTCCAAAGCGGCTGCTTCATCTCCTCCGCCAAGCGATTCTTTAATTGCTTGCAAGAAGCCCCAGCCTTCCGCTTGCATAATGGAAAGTTCATTCTTATCTCCGCCTTCCTTTACCGCAGCTTCAATTTTTTCGCCATAGGATTTTGCTGCTAGATAGTAACTGCGATAAACGGACTTATCCGTTACTTGCATGTATACTTGGAAGTCTTCCGCTTTTTCTGACTCTAGCGCTTCTTTTTGTGCCGTAATGCCAGACTGAATATTCTCAGCGACGCTATTTTCACCTGTCAATTCATAGTAATTGTCCCTTTTTTCTGCAGTTGGGATAAATACCTTTTCAGCCAGATGCTGAACTTGGATAAAAGCAGTTTCTGCATCTTCCTTATTGCCCTGGCTCAAAGCTTCAGCTGCTGCTTTTTGAAGGGTTTTTTGGCTCTGGTAGAAATAGGATTGCGTTGTCTTATCGATCAACTGTGCCGCAATAGCGCTTTCCATTTCTCCTGACTTTCCTCCCTCGATGGAAGCTTGAATGGCTTGGTCAAAATCACTGCTGATTTCCGTCACATCTTTTTGGAGTCCTTCTCTGTATTCCTTCTCAATCAAGCTCCAATCAGTCTTTTCTCCTTCTTTCGCTTTTTCAAGCTCTGCTTTAATATTCTCAAATGATGCAAACTGTTTTGCAGCATCTGTATCTTCAACTTTTACTTCCTTTTGCTCCTTCTTAACTGGTTCTTCCTGCTTCTTTTCTTCTGGCTTTTCCGCCTTATCCTCGCCACCGCCGCAGCCTGCTAGAACAGCACTTGCCATTAAAAATCCTGCAAATATTTTTTTCAGTTCCCTTTTCTTCATGATGATGCTCCTCCTGTATGGTTCGCGATTTATTTGATGATAATAATTTTCATTTACAATCTGAATTATAAGAGAGAATGATTATCAGTGTCAATCATATTTTGAAAACAAATAAAAATTCCGGATCTGCAAAGGATCCGGAATTTTATTCTCGATTCTTATAGGTGCTTTTTCAGCAGCTCTGCTAGCGCTTCTTTTGGCTGGAAACCGACAACTTTATCGACAGTTTCGCCATCTTTTAATACGAGAAGAGTAGGGATACTCATGATGCCAAACTTGCCGGCACTCTCTTGATTCTCATCAACATCTACCTTAACGATTTTTACTTTGTCACCCATTTCAGTATCAAGCTCTTCTAATACTGGGGCGATCATTTTACAAGGGCCACACCATGGCGCCCAAAAATCAACAAGCACAAGGCCTGAACCTGTTTCTGTTTCGAAAGACTGATCAGTTGCGTGTGTAATAGCCATTTATATGCCTCCTAAATTAGATTCTCAAATACTAACGACAGTATAGCACCCTTTAGGGGACGATGCTAATTATTTGTTTCCGTATGTAATCTACCCTTTTTTCAATCTATTTATTCCAATAAAATAAGCGGACAATATTCTGTCCGCCTCTGGGTAACTAAGAATGAATTTTTAATTTTTTAAATTCCTCTGTCAGCATCGGTACTACTTCAAAAAGGTCACCAACAATGCCATAATCCGCTACTTTGAAAATATTAGCCTCTGGGTCTTTGTTAATCGCCACGATCACTTTCGAGTTAGACATCCCTGCAAGATGCTGGATGGCCCCCGAAATGCCACAGGCAATATACAGGTCAGGAGTGACGACTTTTCCTGTCTGACCTATTTGAAGGGAGTAATCGCAGTACTCTGCATCACATGCCCCACGTGAAGCACCAACAGCACCACCAAGTATATCCGCAAGTTTTTTCAGTGGTTCGAAGCCTTCCTCGCTTTTTACACCACGACCGCCAGCAATGACAACTTTGGCCTCAGAAAGATCCACCCCTTCGGAAGCTTTCCGTACAACATCCTGAATAATAGTTCTAAGATCCTTAATTTCAACGCTTACGGATGAAACTTCACCTGTTCTGCTGTCATCCTTTTGGAGAGGTGCTATATTGTTTGGTCTTATGGTTGCAAAAACAAGGCCATCTGTTATGATTTTCTTTTCAAACGCCTTGCCGGAATAAATCGGTCTTGTGAATACAAGGTTACCTCCCGCTGCTTCTAGGTTCGTTGCGTCCGAAATAAGACCGGACCCGAGTTTCCCGGCAATCTTTGGAGAAAGATCCTTTCCTAATGCGGTATGTCCGAAAATCAAACCTTCCGGCTGCTCCGTTTCGATCACTGCAAGAAGCGCTTGTGAGAATCCGTCAGGAGTGTATTGCTCAAGTTTTTCATCTTCCACAACTACCACTCTGTCCGCTCCATATTGGATCAATTCCTGGCCAAACTCTTTCACATTGTTTCCGATCAGGACGCATACAACCTCTCCACCATCGGATGCTATTTTCGCAGCACCAATTGCTTCAAAGCTGACGTTTCTTAATGCTCCGTCACGCACTTCCCCTAATGTCAACATTTTTCTCGCCATAATTTTTCCCTCCTGTTATTTCATGACCGTATGAAATTAGATTACTTTTGCTTCTGTATGAAGAAGGTTTACAAGCTCTTTGACTTGATCTGACAGGTCGCCTGATAGTACCTTACCCGCTTCTTTCTGTGGAGGCAGATAAACTTCTATCGTTTTTGTCTTAGCTTCGACATCCTCTTCTTCAAGATCCAAATCATCCAGTTCTAATTCCTCAAGAGGCTTTTTCTTCGCCTTCATAATTCCAGGAAGGGACGGATAGCGTGGTTCATTCAATCCCTGCTGAGCTGTAACAAGGACAGGCAGACTTGTCTTGATTACTTCAGAGTCTCCTTCTACATCTCTTGTAACAGTGACAGCGCCTTCATTAATTTCAAGCTTCGTAATCGTTGTTACGTAAGGAATGTCGAGCTGGTCTGCAACACGCGGTCCCACTTGCCCAGAACCACCATCAATTGCAACATTTCCGCCAATGATTAAATCAGCTTCCTTATCTTTCAAGAACTCTGCAAGAATTTTAGAAGTCGAGAACTGATCCCCATCTTCCACATCATCTTCCACATTGATTAGAACTGCTTTGTCCGCACCCATCGCAAGTGCTGTCCTCAATTGCTTTTCAGCCTCTTCTGTTCCAACAGAAACGACCGTTACTTCCCCGCCATGTGTGTCGCGGACTTGGATTGCTTCTTCTACTGCATATTCGTCATAAGGATTGATGATAAATTCCGCTTCGTCCTCATTGATGCGGCCTCCGGAAATAGTAATTTTTTCTTCAGTGTCAAAAGTTCTTTTCAATAAAACGTAGATGTTCATGATTTCCCTCCTAGGAATTCAAACATTTATTTCAGTTCGAAAGATTGAAAATATTTTTGGTAAAAACGAACAGCATTTTTAAAAAAACACTGTTCGCATACCTATTATTTACCTGTAAATACCGGTTGCCGCTTTTCAATAAAAGCCCCGATTCCTTCTTTTGCATCCTCTGAAATAAATACTTGTCCAAAATAATCTGCTTCCTTTTTTACACCTTCATGGAACTGCCCTGTTTTTGCATAACTTAGCAAGTCTATCGCAGCTTTAACGGATACAGGACTTTTCTTGGCAATAGCTCCTGCCATTTTATAAGCATTCTCCATTAGTTCAGCTTCTGGGTATGCGTGGTTTGCGAGTCCGTATTCTACCGCTTGGATCCCAGTCACCGGATCGCTTGTCAGAAGCATTTCCGCAGCCTTTGCGATTCCAACATACCTTGGTAATCTCTGGCTTCCCGCAAACCCTGGAATGAGGCCAAGCTGAAGTTCAGGTAATCCAAGTTTTGCATTTTCAGCAACAAGTCGAATATGGCAAGCCATTGCAAGTTCCAGTCCTCCACCAAGCGCTGCTCCATGAATCGCTGCAACAATTGGTTTGGGAAAGGTTTCCATTCGCTCAAAAACCTTCTGGCCATACTCGGAAAGCTTCGAGAATTCCTCACCAGTTTCGATTGTTGTAAATTCCTTAATGTCAGCTCCGGCAGAGAAAAATTTTCCCTCCCCGTGAATGACTATTGCTCGAACATCACTCGACTTTTCCAGTTCATCCAGCAAAATTGAAAGCTCTTTCAAAAGTCCCGATGATAGAGCATTTGCCGGAGGTCGGGTAATCGTGACTGTTGCCACCGTATTCTCCGTTGTCCACTTCAAAAATTCCAAGTTTCTCCCCCCTTTGTTTTTTCAAGAAACAGGCTGCCGATATCCACAGCCGTTGATCAGCAACTGGTGTATCGGTTTTGCAAGGGACGGAAGGTCGAACTTCTGCTCATTCATTACCCACGAGGTAACAGTCTCGTCAATGGTGCCGAAAATCATCTGCCTTGCAAGCCGGACATCCAACGTGCTGATAAATTCACCTTTTTGGATTCCCTCCAAAATAATTCTGTCAATCAATGTTAGGTAGCCTTTTAGCACCTCATTGATTTTGAATCTGAGGTCTTTGTTCGACTGCCGAAGCTCGATCTGTGTCACAATTGCAAGATGTTTGTCTTCAGACAGCAGAGTTAAATGGGTTTCGACCAACATTAATAACTTCTCCGCCGATGTCGTTTTTCCTGCTATTTTTTCTTCAATTTTTTCAACGAAGTATCCCATTTTTTCCTGAAAGAGGGAGATCAAGATATCTTCCTTATTTTTAAAGTATAAGTATATTGTACCATCCGCAACTCCAGCCTGCTTGGCAATCTTCGATACTTGTGCCTGATGATAACCATTCTCTGCAATCGCAACAACTGCTGCATCAATAATCTGCTTGTATTTCGGCTTGTTTTTCTTCATCATCTTCCCTTTCTCCAGCAGGAAAAACAAGGACAGGAGATCTAAACCTATCCCTGCTTTCATATTTCATTAACAGGTAAATGAATGAATAGTCATTCATATTTTTATGATAATATCCCCTTCGTTTCCTGTCAAGATGAAACGAGGTTCAAGCAGTCCCTTCCCGACCATTGCCGTTTGTTTTCTGTTTCTCCTCCTCGACAAGCGCCCTTCTCAATATTTTCCCGACCGCTGTCTTCGGTAATTCTTCCCGAAATTCATAAAGGCGTGGCACCTTATATCCTGCCAGGCTTTTTCTGGCAAACGCATCCAGTTCTTGCTCTGTATTGAATTGTTTGTGGTATCTCAGGTGGATAATGTTTCAACCAGATTTTTTCTGGCATCTTTTCTCCTCCTTTGAAAATTTAGAAAATTCTATCCGTTGTTACACATTATAATATACGGCCTTCTTGATGACAAATAGTTATCGAAATATTCAAAAGAGAGGACTGCAATCGCAGCCCCCTCTATTAACTATATACAAACACGTATACAAGACCTATTACAATGAAAATACCACAAAGTATGAGCAAAAGCCTGGCTAACTTTTCCAACCGCTATTTCTCCCCTTTATATTCCTGCCCCTATAATAAATGAAAGTCCCAATGAAATGACAAGTGATAAAAGTCCGACAGCTCTGTTATCTTTTTCAATCTCATCATCGATCCTAAAGCTTGGGGTAAGGAACTCAAAAATGAAATAACCTGCAAGCAGCATTACAAATCCAAAAATTCCCCACCCTACCATCGTGATCAGCGAATCGTGCTGATTGATTGATTGGCGGAAAATATTAGCAACCCCAAGTATCTTCCCTCCCGTAGCCATTGCAACAGAGACGTTACCCCTCCTGATTTCTTCCCAATTACGGTATTTGGTCACCAATTCAAAAATTGAAAGGAATACAATCATACATAAGACTGCTACGCTATAATAACCAGCTGTAAGAACGTATTCGTTTTTCCAAAAGGTATTCATGGCCCATTCTCCCCGCGAGCTATTTGAATTCGACGATCGTCACGCCTGTACCGCCTTCTCCCGCTTCTCCAAATCGGATTTTTTTGACAGCGCGGTGGTTCTTCAAGTATTCTTGGACCCCTCTCATAAGTGCCCCTGTGCCTTTTCCATGTATAATGGAAACCCTAGGATATCCCGCAAGAAGACTGTCATCGATATACTTTTCTGTCCGCATGAGCGCTTCTTCGTAACGTTCGCCTCTAAGATCGAGTTCTAGACTGATGTGATGGTCTCTCCCTTTCACTGTAGCTACTGTCCGGGTTTCTTTCTGTTTCGGCGCGGAGACCCATTGAAGATCTTTTTCTTTCACCTTCATTTTTAGGATCCCGATTTGCACTGCCCATTCATTTCCTTGAACCTTTTCAAGCAGGTGACCTTTTTGGCCAAAGCTTGTGACCAATACTTCGTCACCGGGTTTTAAAATGTGCTGATTCTTTTTTGGAGCAGCTTTCTTCTTGATACGGTTCGTTTCAGGAGCAGCTTCCTCTAATCTCTTTCTTGCTGCTATCAATTCATGTTCCTTTACCTCCGCATGCTTTTCCAAACGTAGTTTTCGCAAATCCTTGATGACTTCCTCTGCTTCGCTTTTTGCATCTTCAACGATTTTGGCTGCCTTTTCTCTAGCCTTTTCCATCAGGCTATCCTTCTTATCATGATAGACGATGATTTCCTTGCGCAGATCTTCGCGGAGTTTTTCCGATTCTCTTAAAGTATCATGTGCTTCTTGGAGTTCTTTTTCAGCCAGCCTTTTGCTTTTTTCCAAAGAAGCAATCATGTTCTCCACTTCATTGCTGTCAGCGCTAATATATGTTTTTGCCTTTTCAATGACAGAACTTCCCAGACCAAGCCTCTTTGAAATTTCAAATGCATTGCTCCTGCCGGGCACCCCGATAAGCAGTTTGTAGGTGGGACTCAATGTTGCCACATCGAATTCAACGCTTGCGTTAATAACACCCTCCCTATTATAACCATAAGCCTTCAATTCAGGATAATGGGTCGTTGCGATTACCTTCGAACCACGGCTGTATACTTCATCAAGGATGGCAATGGCAAGGGCGGCTCCTTCTTGAGGATCCGTGCCTGCACCAAGCTCATCAAAAAGCACAAGGCTGTTCTCATCCGCACTTTCTAAAATACCGACAATATTCACCATATGAGATGAAAAAGTACTTAAGCTTTGTTCAATTGATTGTTCATCGCCAATATCTGCAAATACAGATGAAAATACACTGACCTCTGAACCATCCAATGCGGGTATTTGCAAACCAGCCTGTGCCATTAGTGTAATAAGGCCAACTGTTTTAAGCGCTACCGTCTTACCCCCAGTATTTGGTCCCGTGATCACAATAGTCGAATAATTGTCTCCTAGAGTGATATTATTTGGGATTACTTCTTCAATGGGGATAAGTGGATGCCTTGCTTGAATGAGACGGATTTTTCCTGCTGCATTTATAGCAGGTTTAGACGCTTTAATCGTCCTTCCATACCGAGCTTTAGCGAACATGAAGTCTAGCACTGCTAGCACTGTCACAATTTCGAGAAGGTCAGCATCCCACTCAGCTACAAGCAAGCTAAGCTCGATGAGTATCCTTTCGATTTCCTGCTGTTCTTTCACTCGTATTTCCTGGAGTTCATTGTTCAGCTGGACAATTGCTTGTGGTTCAATAAACAATGTTTGCCCGGAAGCACTTTGATCATGGATAATTCCGCCATAATGCGCCCTGTACTCCTGTTTTACAGGTATGACAAAGCGATCGTTCCGAATCGTGACAATTGCGTCGGAAAGCATTTTTTGCGCATTGGAAGACCTAATCATGCTTTCAAGCCTTTCCCTGACCTTCGCTTCCCTTGAACGTAGCTGCTGTCGAAGAGACCTTAAAATATCGCTGGCACTATCTAATACCTCTCCGCCTTCATCTACCGCTTTCCTTATCGCTTCTTCCAAATCCGCTAGGACAGCAATCCTTCCGGCATATTCGTCCAATAGCGGCAGGCTGGTTTCTTCATTCATTTCGTGGATGAATCGTTTTATCATTCTCGCCGCATGAATCGTACTAGCAGTCTGCGTCAGTTCCTGCGGGCTAAGCATACCGCCTATTGCTGCCCTTTTGACATGCGGACGTATATCAAATATTCCCCCTAAAGGAACATTTCCTTTTAACCTCAATACTGTACTAGCTTCGTCTGTTTCCTCTTGGAGCCGGACCACCTCTTGAAAATCAGTAGACGGAACGAGCGCTTCCGCTTTTTCCCTTCCAAGCGGGGATGACACATGACGTAGCAATTCTTCTACAATTTTGTTAAACTCAAGCGTTTTACGCACTCTTTGAAGCACGCAGATACCTCCTTATGCGTGGAAGCTCACTTGCTTCTCCGCCTGTGCAAATAATCATAAAGTTCCTCTAATGGCAAAGCATTTAGTACTGTTTCTCTTTTTATCCAGCCTTTTCTTGCAGCCTTCACACCGATTTCCATATGGGAGAGCATTTCGGTTTTATGTGCATCGGTATTAATCATTATCTTTACACCCGCATCCTGTGCCTTTTTTAAACTCGATGCTGATAAATCAAGTCTATGAGGGTTTGCATTCAGCTCAAGCGCAGTATTTGTTGCCGTTGCAACTGCAATTAGCTTATCTATATCAACAGCATACCCTTCACGTCTTCCAATCAGTCTTCCGGTAGGGTGTGCGATAATATCAACATGAGGATTTTCCATGGCTGCCTGCAATCTTGCCATTATCTTTTCTACTGGCTGTGAAAATGAAGAGTGTATTGATGCTATGACAATGTCTAGCTCGGCAAGGAGACTGTCCTCATAATCGAGCGTCCCATCGGGAAGTATATCCATTTCAATTCCTGCAAGAATGGTGAAATCATCGAACCTCTCATTAATTTTACGGATTTCCTCGATTTGCTTTCTCACTCGGTCAGGGGTCAGGCCGTTGGCAACCTTTAAGTATTGTGAATGATCGGTAATTGCCATATAACGGTATCCTTTTTTTCTGCAGGCATCCGCCATCTCTTCAATAGAATGGGCTCCATCGCTCCACGCTGTGTGCATGTGAAGATCACCCTTAATATCATTTAGGGATACTAGGCCGTAATCCTCGTGGTATTGTTCCACTTCTTTACCATCTTCCCGAAGTTCAGGGGGAATGAATGGAAGGTTGAAATGGTGGTAGAAATCATCTTCACTGTCAAAAGTAGCGATTTCTCCGGTTTCAGTGTTCTCCACACCATATTCGCTTATTTTATCACCGCGCTCTTTTGCAAGCTGGCGCATACGGACGTTATGTTCCTTCGAGCCAGTAAAATGATGGAGCGCTGTTGCAAATTCTTTTTCTTTCACAAGCCGAAAATCAGCATTCACTTCATAATCAAAGTCAAATGTCAGCGATACTTTTGTTTCTCCTGCAGCGATAACTTCTTTAATCCTCGAAAGTTGCAGCAACCCTTGCTTTACCAATTGGGCATCTTCAACTGCAAGGATGTAATCCAAATCCTTGACTGTTTCTTTCATGCGCCTAAGGCTTCCTGCTCTTTCAAATTTTAAGATGCCGGGAAGATTCATCATCTCGTCCTCTAATGAATGTGCTATCCCCAGCATATATGCTATTGGTAATCTTTCCGGTCTCTTTCCAACAGAAGCGATAGCCTCTAGAATTTTCTCTTCCGACTTCTTGCCAAATCCTGATAACTCCCTTACTTTCCCGGATTTGCAGGCTTCTTCAAGGCTATCTCTATTTTCTATTCCAAGCTCCTTATATAGCTTGGCCAATTTCTTACCGCCAAGTCCAGGGACTTTCAGAAGAGGAATCAATCCCTTTGGAACCTCTTCCTGAAGTTCCTTTAATACAGATGATGCACCAGTTTCCATGTATTCTTCAATTACTGCTGCCGTTCCTTTTCCTATGCCAGGAAGTGCTGTCACATTCCCTAATTCAGACAGACTCCGCTCATCTCCTTCAAGCGCTCCAGCAGCTTTCCGGAAGGCCGCCACTTTAAAGGGATTTTCTCCTTTCAGCTCCATATAGACAGCAATTGCCTCAAGTAGGCTGATTACATCTTTTTTATTTGCTTGCATACGCTTTTCCCCCCTTGCATCGTTTCATCAGACGCTTTCTTTAAAACAAAAACTTCTCTTGTCAGAGAAGTCATGCCGAATATTCCAACCAAAGCTCCTTAAGCTGCGATGAAAGCAATGGAGTGTGTTTCACCATGCCCTCAGCAAGGAAAGAATCCTGAAGAGGTACCTGAATGGCTTCAAGCGGTAGCAGTGCCGAGATATATAGCAAAATAAATGCGATTACATAAACCTCTGCAAATCCGAGGATTCCTCCGGCCCAGATGTTCACAGTCTTTACAACTGGAAGGTGAGCGACAAAATCAAGCATCGAACCAATGATTTGAAGAACAATTTTGATGCCAAAGAAAATAATTGCAAAAGCAATTGCCCTGTAAAATCCTTGTTCTACCGCTTCACTTCCTAATACAAGGCCTGCTGCAGGATAACTGTCCGCATTGGGATACGGTATCCAAAGTGTCAGTTTCTCCCCAAGTTTCACACAGTAAAGAGTGGCCACAATAAAAGCCAGAATAAAGCCGGTCATGTGGATAGATTGAAGAACGAATCCCCTCTTAAGACCGATGAGAAAACCGGCAAGCAGCAGAATTAGCAATATGATATCGAGCAATTTTCATCATCCATCCTTTTTGCGGTTGTTTTCAGCTTCTAATTTTTCAGCATAGTCCTTCATTTTTATATAATCATTCACAGCGTTCACAGCAGTCAGAACAGCCAGCTTATTGATATCGAGAGAAGGATTCATCGAGCTGATTTCACGCATTTTATCATCAACCAACGAGGCAATGAGCCTGATATGGCTGGTACTTTCCGCGCCGACTATTGTATACTGTTGTCCATATATATCTACAGTCGTGCGGTTTTTTTTTGTCTCTGACAACATTCATGCCTCCATTCGTAAGAATCCTACTCTATACTATAACATGAACAGAAAGCTCAGGAAAGCAGGACATGCCGCAGATTGGCAGGTTAGTTTGGACCATGGAAGAAGAAGAATGATGGATAAGGGAGGTTTCCAGATGGGAAACACCGTATTGAAAAAAGGTTTGAAGGAAATCAATTCGATGAAGGATTATTATAAGTCTTTCCTAACAGAAAACGTGCCGCCGGGGGCAATATTCTCAGCAAAAACAGCTCTGTGTTCCATAACAGCTTACAAATCCGGAAAGGTACTATTCCAGGGAAAAGGCGGCATGGAGGAAGCTGCAAAATGGGGAAACCCGGAGCCTAGCGGCAGCGAAAATAAATTGCAAAAAAGCGGGACTTCTGCGCTGCCTCCGAATCTTCCTTCCATGTCAGTTATCGGCTCTGATGAAGTGGGTACTGGCGACTATTTCGGACCAATTACCGTTTGCGCAGCGTATGCTAGGAGTTCCGATCTTGCCCTACTTAAGGAACTCGGAGTCCAGGATTCCAAAAACCTGAAAGATGATCGTATCATTGAAATCGCTAAACAGCTTGTTACGTTTTTACCTTATAGCCTTTTAACGCTAAAAAATGAAAAATATAATGAATTGCAAAAGTCAGGTATGTCTCAAGGAAAGATGAAGGGCCTTCTGCATAATCAGGCGATCCAGCATCTACTAAACAAAATTGCCCCCGAAGAGCCGGAAGCCATCCTAATCGACCAATTCGCTCAAAAGGAAGTGTATTATAACTATTTGAAAGGTCAGCCGACTATCGTGCGTGACCGAGTCTACTTCAGCACAAAGGCAGAAGGAATCCACCTTGCGGTTGCTGCTGCTTCCATGATTGCCCGGTATGCTTTTGTTCAGCGCTTTGATGCACTCAGTAAGGAGGCCGGCTTCATTATCCCAAAAGGAGCAGGAGCACAAGTCGACATCGCAGCAGCAAAGCTAATTAAGAGCAAAGGTGCTGAGTGCCTTAATGAGTTTGTCAAATTGCATTTTGCCAACACAGATAAAGCAATGAAGCTTTCGAAAAAATAAAAGAAAAGCGATTTTTTCGAAGCAACTAATAAATCTGCTATGCCGAAAACAAAGCTGTAAGATAGTTTAGAAATAATGAAGGATTTCGCCAACTATTTTTTTATATTTGCGTCACCATGCTGTTGAAGCGGGTGGCGCAAAGACTACTGAAAGAGCGGCATGACAGATGATACCCCTTCATGTCTGACAGCAGCCAGCTCCCCCACACACCCGCGGAAAGCGAAGCTTCTTAAGCGGAGATCAACAGCAACATTTGAGCTTAGGACTTAGTTATGAGCTCAGCATACTAATATCCTCCTCAACCCCTTAAAAATTGCCATTTTTATTGGTTTTTTTGTTAAATGAGGAGCATTTTTGATGATGGAAGACAATTTTTTTAAAAGCTGGCTTCGATAACCGGTTACACACGCAGATTTAGCCTGAATCGAGGTATCGTGTGGGAGGCTATCAACGGTAATCAGCGATTTATCTACGGTAAATGCCAATTTATCTACGGTAATCGGCCGGATATCTACGGTAAACACTAAAATATCTACGGTAGCTTCCATTAACATTAATCCTAGCAACAGTAACAGCGAAAAAAGCCATGCTTCATTCCAAGATGGAAATAAGCGTGGCTTTTTTCGTTTTGCTGTTTCTCTTTTTTATCCTCTTAAATGTGCGCCTGCCTGCTCTTTTACTGCAGCAAGTACCTTTTCATGCGCCTTTGCAATATCTTCATCTGTTAATGTCTTTTCTGGATCATAATACTTTAGAGAGAAGGCAATCGACTTCTTCCCTTCTTCCATACGATCTCCTTCGTAAAGATCGAATACCCCTACATCCTTCAATAGCTTTCCGCCAGCTTCCCGAATGATGCTTTGGAGTTCACCTGATGTTTTATCCTTATCCACTACAAGAGCAATATCCCTAGTTATTGAAGGGAACCTTGGGATAGATGTATAGGCTAACGGCGCTGTTTCTGCTGCGACTAGCTTTTTCAAAGAAAGTTCAAAAACAAATGTTTCTTTTAAATCCATATCCTTTTGGACAACAGGATGGACTTGGCCAACGAAACCGATACTTTCTCCGTCTAGAAGGAGATCAGCTGTTCTGCCAGGATGCAATCCTTCCACTTCCGCAGCCCTGAACTCCATTCTTTCTTCCAAGCCAAGCTTAGCAAATAAACCTTCGAGAATCCCCTTTAAGACATAAAAGTCTACCGGCTTCTTCTCGCCTTGCCATGGGTGACTTTCCCACATTCCAGTTATAGCAGCAGCTAAGTGCTCCCTTTCTTCCGGAAGCTCTGAATCTCCATTCCCTAAAAAGACGGTTCCAGTTTCGTAAACAGCAACGCTTTCGTTCTGCCTTGCATTATTATACTTTAGAACTTCAAGCAGTTGAGGAACAATGCTAAGGCGAAGCATGCTGCGCTCCTCGCTCATTGGCATGGACAGTTCAACTGGTTCCCTTGTTTCAATGGCATATTGCAGCGCCTTTTCTCTGCTTGTCAAGGAGTAGGTCACTGCTTGATACAAGCCTGCACCCTCTAAATAGCTCCTAACAACCCTGCGCTTTTTCTGATATTCAGAAAGCATGCCTGGAGCGAACGGCGCAACCGGCAATGTAGAAGGTAAACGATCGTACCCATAGAGTCGTGCAATTTCCTCAATTAAATCTTCTTCTATGAAAATATCCCCTCTTCGGGATGGAACGCTGACTGTAATAGAGTCGACATCGACACAAGCTCCGAATTGAAGGCGAGAGAAAATGTCCTCTATCTCTGACATTTCTAATTCGGTTCCTAGCACAGCATTAATTTTCCCAAGTGTTGTTGTTACCTTATTCTCTTTTCGCTCAAGATGGTCTGCCACAACGGTACCCGAAAGCACTTCTCCACCCGCAAGCTGCTCCATCAACTCGGCAGCGCGTTCTGCAGCTGCACGCACTCGTTCAGGATCGACACCTTTTTCGTATCGTGCGCTTGCTTCACTCCTTAAAGCGTGGTCTTTCGAAGATTTTCTAATCGCTGCGCCCGTAAAATAAGCTGATTCAATAAGCACGTTGGTAGTATCAGCGCTTACTTCCGTATTTGCACCGCCCATTACGCCTGCAAGGGCAACAGGGTTGGAACCATTTGTGATGACAAGATGTTCTTCTGTCAAATTCCGCTTTACGTTATCAAGCGTTTCAATTGTCTCCCCAGCCTTTGCTCGGCGAACGAGGATCTCCTTGGATTCAAGCTTGTCATAGTCAAATGCATGGAGAGGCTGCCCATACTCTAGAAGAACCAAGTTAGTAATGTCAACGACATTGTTATGTGGACGAATTCCAGCAGCCATTAGCCTTCCTTGAAGCCATAACGGAGAAGGACCAATCTTAACGTTTTTCACAATCTTTGCGGTGTAAAGTGGATTATCGTCCTTTGCTTCTACATTTACTGTAATGTAATCGGATGCATCCTTAGATACTGCTGAAGGTGCTGGCTCAGGAAACTGCACTTCTTTTCCAAGTATCGCCGCTGTCTCATAAGCTACTCCTAGCATACTCATGCAGTCTGCTCTGTTTGGCGTAAGACCCAACTCAAGAATTTCATCATCCCTTCCGAGAAGAGCCATTGCATCTTGACCAACTTCTGTATCAGCAGGGAATACATAAATACCTTCCGCATACTCCTTCGCAATTAGCTTTCCTTCAATGCCAAGTTCCTGCAGAGAGCAAATCATTCCATGGGACGCTTCACCGCGCAGCTTTGCCTTCTTGATTTTGAAATTCCCTGGCAACACTGCTCCAACTGTCGCAACAGCCACTTTTTGTCCTTTGGCAACGTTCGGTGCTCCACAAATAATTTGTACAGGTTCGCCATCACCGAGATCAACTAGCGTTTTATTGAGCTTTTCAGCATTAGGGTGCTTTTCGCACTCGAGAACATGGCCGACTACTACTCCGCTTACACCTGCATTTAATTTATCAACACTTTCGACTTCAATCCCGCTCTTTGTAATTCTTTCTCCAAGTTCTTCCGCAGAAACACCGTTCAGATCGACATATTCCTGCAGCCATTTATAAGATACCAGCATGGTTATATTTCCTCCTAGCTATATTCAGTTATTGAGAATTGTTTTAAGAAACGAATATCATTTGTATAAAAATGGCGGATATCATCAATTCCGTATTTCAACATGGCAATTCTCTCCGCACCGATTCCAAAAGCGAAACCCGTATATTTCTTTGAATCATATCCCGCCATCTCCAAGACATTCGGGTGAACCATCCCTGCACCCAAAACCTCAATCCAGCCAGTCTGTTTACAGACGCTGCATCCTTTTCCATGGCAGATTTTGCAGGAGATATCCATTTCAACGGAAGGCTCTGTAAATGGAAAGAAACTTGGACGCAACCGAATTTCTCTATCATCGCCAAAAATCTTTTTAGCAAGTACCTGCAATGATCCCTTTAAATCACTCATAGTCACATGCTCATCGACAACAAGACCTTCGATTTGCATGAATTGATGCGAATGGGTCGCGTCATCATTATCACGCCTATATACTTTTCCAGGACAAATAATTTTGACTGGTCCCTTCCCTGCATTTTTTTCCATAGTTCTTGCCTGTACAGGGGAAGTATGTGTTCTCATTAATGTTTCTGCGCTAATATAGAAGGAATCTTGCATGTCCCTTGCAGGGTGGCCCTTTGGAAGGTTCAATGCTTCAAAATTGTAATAATCATTTTCTACTTCAGGACCTTCCGCAACCGTATATCCCATGCCGATGAATAGATCTTCGATTTCTTCTACCACTTTAGTCAATGGATGCTGCCCGCCACTCGGGACTGGTCTTCCAGGAAGCGTGACATCGATTGTTTCAGAAGCTAGTTTTTGGGCTACCGCAATCTCTTCCAGCTCTTTTTGCCTTTCCTCAATCTTAGTGGAGATGCTGTCCCGAACTTCGTTTGCGAGTGCGCCCATTGCAGGCCTCTCTTCGGCGGACAGTTTCCCCATTCCCTTAAGTACTTCTGTTATCGGGCCTTTCTTCCCTAAAAACGCAACCCTGATATCATTTAATTCTTTCAGATCGGCAGCGCCAGCAACTTTCTCAATGGCCTCTGCCTGCAGTTCCTTCAAACGTTCCTGCATGTTTTCATCCTCCTTTTGCAATTAAAAAAATCACCGCCAGGATGGCGGAAAGCACAAAAAGACCCCATCCCTGTGAAAGGGACGAGGTCTTGGTTCGCGGTACCACCCTTTTTAACATACAGCAGTCCTGTATGTCGCTTCATTGGGATAACGGCATGTGCCGGGGCATCTTTACATTCTAGTGAATGGTCCCGATGCCAACTCGGGAGGTGAACTTCGCTTGGCGTTGCCAGGTTATGCTTTCAGTCAAAGGCATATCCTCCCTAGTTGGCCGCTTTCCAAACTACTCTTCTCCGTCAGTGTTTTTAGCAATGATATTTTGCAGTTAATTATAGTATACTCTTACCTTAATTTCAAACGGTATTCGAAAAAACATATTACTTTGGCAATTTCAAGTAATAGAGCAGGATTCCGGCGGCAACCGCTACATTAAGCGACTCGCTGCTGCCTAAAATCGGAATGTAAAGGTTTCGATCCGTTTTTGAAAGCAATTCTTTGTCCACACCTTTTCCTTCGTTACCGACGATAAGGGCAAACTTTTTGCCAAGCTCTACTTCATTGTATGGCTGGCCATTCTCCAGTGCTGTTCCATACACAGGAATACCCCACTCACTTAGCCTATTAATTGTTTGCGCTAAGTTTTCGGAAATGACAGGCAAATGAAAAGTGCTTCCTTGGGCAGACCGCAGCACCTTTGGATTGTATATATCCACGCTTCCAGTACCGACGATGACCGCATCCACACCTGCAGCATCTGCTGTCCGAATCATTGTCCCAAGATTTCCGGGATCTTGCACCGCATCGACAAGCAAAAAAGTGCTGCCGGACACTTCACTCGCTTTTGGTATTTCACAAACAGCAAAAATACCTTGGGTTGTTTCTGTTTCAGCAAGCATTTCAGCAATTTCTCCTGTCACTGTATAAACGGGGACAGAACCAAAATCTAAATTAGGCGGCATTTCGGTAGTTTCGCTTATCATAATCTCTTGAACGGCAGCATTTCCTTTTACTGCTTCTTCGACAAGATGAAATCCTTCTATTAAAAAGGCGCCTGACGTTTCCCGCCCTTTTCTTGATAAAAGCTTTTTCCACTGTTTTACTTTGGGATTCTTTACAGAGGTAATGTATTTCATTTGGGGACACTCCTTTTTGACTGGCAGACCTCGTTCGATTTCCCTATTATATCGCAAAAAGCTTACATAAAAAAACATAATATGTCCAAGCTAATAGTATTAACATTCTGGGAAGGAGATTAGCAAATGAATCTTAATTTACGCAATGCAGTTATCCATAATGTAACAGGCAATACGCAGGAAGAACTGAAGAGCACCATTGTAGACGCAATCGAAACAGGTGAAGAAAAAATGCTTCCAGGTCTTGGTGTGCTGTTCGAAGTAATCTGGCAAAATGCCTCCGCTTCAGAGCAAGAGGAAATGCTCCACTTGCTAGAAAGCGGACTTCCGAAATAGTCTAACATGGGGCTGCCCACAAAAGTGATACTCTTGTGGGCAGCCCCTTCTTGTTTTTTTCCTCCTAGTAAAAAAAGCTTGCGGAAATAACATTCCCGCAAGCAGACTAAAAGTTTCTATTCTCGGTTTTTATTCGTAAGTGATTTTATCAACTGTTTCCTTATCCATTCGTTTGATGACCTCGGTAATTAGCTTTACCGCATTTTCGTAATCATCACGGTGAAGCATCGCAGCATGTGAATGAATATAGCGAGTTGCAATCGTAATAGATAGAGAAGGAACTCCAGCATGAGTTGTATGAATTGCTCCCGAGTCTGTTCCTCCACCAGCAATCGAATCAAACTGATATGGGATGTTGAGTTCATCGGCAATACCCGTAACAAAATCACGAAGTCCTTTATGGGACACCATGCTTGCATCATAAAGGATGATTTGTGGACCATGTCCCATCTTGCTTTGCGCTTCTTTTTCAGTAATTCCTGGAGTATCCCCAGCAATACCTACATCCACTCCAAAAGCAATATCTGGTTGGATCAATTGAGCAGATGTCTTAGCTCCACGCAAACCTACTTCCTCTTGGACTGTACCAACACCGTATACCTCGTTCGGATGCGATTCACTCTTCAGCTGTTTCAGTACATCAATGGCAATTGCACAGCCAATTCTGTTATCCCAGGCTTTAGCAAGCAGCATTTTTTCATTGTTCATGACAGTGAATTCGAAATACGGCACAACCATGTCTCCTGGTCGCACGCCCCATTCATTTGCTTCTGCACGGCTACTTGCCCCAATATCAATGAACATGTCTTTGATATCAACGGGCTTTTTGCGTACTTCCGCTGGCAGGATATGAGGTGGTTTGGAACCAATCACACCTGTTATATCTCCTTTGTCGGTTACGATGGTGACACGCTGCGCCAACATTACTTGGCCCCACCAGCCTCCAACAGTCTGAAAACGAATGAAGCCTTTTTCATCAATGGCAGTAACCATAAATCCAACTTCATCTAAATGGCCAGCAACCATGATTTTAGGACCACCAGGCGTGCCTGTTTTTTTCGCAATTAAGCTTCCAAGTCCATCTGTTGAGACTTCATCGGAGAAAGGTTCTATGTATTTCTTCATGACATCTCTTACTTGACGTTCGTTGCCCGGGATTCCATTGGCATCTGTTAAGTCTTTCAGCATCGTTAATGTTTCATCATATTTCGCCATTGTTTCGACTCCCTTAAGATTAGTAATTTCGCTTTTTATTATAACGCTAAGAAAGCCTAATGTACAAAAAATTCTAACTAATACCCTTTCCTTTGCCGTTCATAATTTACTTCATTTTTCTCGAAGTATGCTTTCTCCATTTCCTCTTCTGTAAAACCCAACGCCTCCGCAAGCTCAAGATACTCATCTAGCATTCCCCAATACGTATCTTCTGTCTTTTCGTTGTTAAAAGAAAGGATGCTTTCGTATAACCGAATAAACATGGCGGTCACCGAAATATCAGCCTTTTCTTTTCGTTTGGCAGCATTGCGGATTTTCCCATCATAACCAAGTTCAATCCCAAGCGAAAGCATAAAATGAATGCCATCCACGAACTCTTCCAAAATCACAGCTTTTTCCGAAGACGGTTTTAAACTCCAGAATTTAAAGCATCTCGTCTCATTCGCGAGTTCCCCTAACTCTACCAGCAAAGCGAGAATTTTACGTTCGAACAAATCTTCTTCCTTTAGAGCGTGCTTCTGCTCGATATGATGATCCAGCTCTCTTTGCATTCCGAAAAGTTTTTCGTAGTTCATAATGTCCTCCTATACTTATAATATTTTCAAACTATATCACTAGTGTTGCATAAATAATGTCTTAATATTCAGTTTAATTGTCTTTCTCGCTTAAAGCCAAAAAAGTAAATACCCAACCAAAGGTGGCTCCATCCATTTGGGAATTTATTTACAATTAGACATTTGCAGCAACGACAATTCCTTTTATTAAGGGATCGTTTTTCCTTCCATCTTACGAAGCCAAACCTGCGCTGGTTTCCACAACGCAGCTTTTAAATAACGGCTAATTTGTAAGGTTTTCCGCTTGCTTTTTGTTTCGACCTGCGCAAGTACATGAAGGCAAAAAACAATAAGGGCAATAAACACTTGATTTTGAATAGCCCATTCACTTTGACCGTAAAACTTTTTGATATTAAGATGTTGCTTTATCCATTTGAAAAACAGTTCTATTGCCCAGCGTGACTTATACATCTCTGATATTTCTTCCGCACTTAAGTCAAAGCGATTTGTGATTAAATGAAGGGTATTTCCTTTTGTATCTATCACTTTTAAAAGGCGAAAGTAGTTTTCAGCACGGTTTTGAGTCGTACCTATCAGAACCATTTGATCCGATAAAACAGTCGAGCCCTCGGGTAGTTTGAAATCATAAACTTCCCTGATAACAGCGTTTTTTCTTAACCTGGAAAGGAAGAAGTACCCTTCATCTGTCATGCGATCAAATCGCTCGTAGTCTAAATAGCCCCGGTCAAAAACATACATGCATTCTTTATCATCCACCAGAATTTCAAGCTGACCACGATCATGTTCTTTTGCGGTGGTCATGATGGCTTTTTCGGGATAGGACTTCCCATCTTCCATGAAAACAAGGCGTAGGTGTAACTTTACTCCTCCCTTTTTCTTACGGAATTTCGCCCATCTATGATTGGTTAAATTAAGTGGCAATGTGCTTGAATCAATGATTTTTAATGGCATAATCAGTTTTTTATAGTGTGTTTTGACATGGATTTGTGAGACTAAATCAAGAAATAGCCTTTGAAACAAATCTGGATTTATTCCGTTTAAGCGCCGTGACAGCTGGGAAATACTAATCGAATCAAGGTCGATTTCTTTTTGAAGTTGGTCATCAAAAAGACAATCACTCAGTGCATGAAGACTTTCGACTTCTTGTAGCTGTGCATAAATAAGTAATTTTAAAAACGATTCTGTCGTCAACTTTTTCGTATAAAGATCTAATTTCAATGTTTTCACTTGTTCTTCAAACAACGGAAGATTTATTGATGAAAACCATTGTCCAAATGAAGTTTTTCGTGTAACCTTATCCATGGGTTTGTCCTTTATTAATAGATTTGGATGGGTTACCACCTGACATATCTATTATAAAGGACTTTTTCTTTGCGTAAAATAACTTACCTGAACATTTTGAGTATTTTTAATAGTGGAATTAAATTAATGCAACACTAGTGAAACTATATGTTGAATTTAATGTTCTCTCATTTTACCACCGTTGATTGGAGAGGAATGCGCCGACTCCGGCGGGATTAGCGTGACAGTCGAGACCCCACAGGACGGGAAGCGTCCGAGGAGATAGAAATGCTGAAGCGCTTTGTTCAGCCCCGACGAGCGCTGGAGGGCCTGACAATGAAGTCGCTCTTTGACTTCAATGGCAGGACCGAAGCGGCTCGAGGGGCTAAGCGCTGAAGCTGGGCAGGCTCGACGCACGCCCCGCGGAAAGCGTGCGCCTGGATCGGAAATCAACATTCTTATTTATGAGGTAATTATTTTGTGCAACTAATATAGGAAATACAGCAGCAAAGTGATTTCAATTGCAGCAATTACAGGAAAACCAACCCGAAAAGATGTATGCTTCGTTTTATGGCGGAAAACACGCATTCCTGCAGTCATCCCAATTCCTGCTCCGAATAGAGCTGTCAGCCAAAGCTGCCTTTCACTGACTCTGTATCTTCCTTCCCGCGCAAGTTTTTTATCCCTTCCCATTAGGAAGAACCCATACATATTCCAAAAGAGCAGCAATGCCAGCAATACAGCTTTAGGCTCCAATCCCCTCATTCCTCCTAAAAAAGCCATCCCCTTAACGGGAATGGCTTTCATCAGTATCTTACTTATTGAATTGAGCTTTTGCAGCGTCAGCAAGCTGAGCGAATGCTTTTTCGTCGCTGATTGCAAGATCAGCAAGCATTTTGCGGTTCACTTCGATTCCTGCAAGCTTAAGACCATGCATCAAACGGCTGTAAGAAAGACCGTTCATGCGTGCAGCCGCATTGATACGAGTGATCCAAAGTTTACGGAAGTCGCGCTTTTTCTGGCGACGGTCGCGGAATGCATACATCAAAGATTTCATAACCTGTTGGTTAGCAACTTTGTACAATGTATGTTTTGAACCGTAGTAACCTTTTGCTAATTTTATAACCTTTTTACGACGCTTGCGCGTAACAGTACCGCCTTTTACACGTGGCATGTAATTTCCCTCCTATATATGAATCGAAATCCTCGAATTTTACTTGATGTTGTCAAGCAGGTGGCGAATACGCTTGAAATCGCCTTTTGATACAAGCGAGCTCTTACGAAGCTTACGCTTTGCTTTAGTAGATTTGTTTGCGAATAAGTGGCTAGTGTAAGCGTGTGAACGCTTCAGTTTGCCGGATCCTGTTTTCTTGAAACGCTTTGCAGCGCCACGGTGTGTTTTCATTTTTGGCATTTGGGACTTCCTCCTCGTTACTTGTCGTTTTTAGGGGCTAAAACAAGGAACATGCTGCGTCCATCCATTTTAGGGTGGGATTCAATCGTAGCTACTTCCTTGCACGCTGCAGAGAAACGATCCAGAACGCGCTGGCCGATCTCCTTATGGGTGATTGCACGACCTTTAAAGCGAATCGAAGCTTTCACTTTATCGCCTTTCTCCAAAAACTTGATGGCATTGCGCAGCTTTGTGTTAAAGTCATGCTCATCAATTGTCGGGCTGAGACGTACTTCTTTGATATTAATAATTTTTTGGTTTTTACGTGCTTCTTTCTCTTTCTTCTGCTGCTCAAATTTGAATTTTCCGTAGTCCATGATACGGGCTACAGGGGGCTTCGCATTCGGGGCAACCAGAACAAGATCGAGATTGACACGAGCTGCAATTTCAAGCGCTTCAACTTTTGATTTGATTCCCAGCTGCTCGCCATTTTGGTTGATGAGACGAACTTCACGGGCACGGATGCCCTCGTTCAACAGCATATCTTTGCTAATAGTTAGCCACCTCCAGGGTTTTATCGGAATACATTGTTTGGGTTAAGAATGCACACACTGCACGGCCAAGCCGCTCCCTTAAGAGATCTCAGTGATTGGGCTGCAGCGGCGGATTCCCATTTTTTTCAAATAAAAAAGTGCGGGCTGAATCACCCACACTTTACGAGTCATGAACAAATGAATAGTTCTACGTAAAACCTGGCAACTGCACTTCAGCGTCAATCAGGTGAGAAGCGGGTGCTTCTTCTTTTCCACAAACCGTATTCTTTTTTACCTTTGTAACTATATCACAAGGATTGGGTTGTGTCAAACATCCCATCACCATTTACTGCAACGAAATGTATTGTAGCAAATCCCTGCAGTTTGTGCAACATCTTTTGAAAAAATGGAGACTTTATATTTATTTTCTTGCTTCTTTTTCGAAGTTTTCCAGAAAAGCAGCGAATGACATGGTCTCAGATTTCTGTTCACCATATTTACGGACGTTGACTCCATTTTCTTCCATTTCTTTGTCACCGACCACTATCATATAAGGAATCTTTTGCATTTGGGCTTCGCGGATCTTGTAGCCAATTTTTTCATTGCGGCTATCCAGTTCGACCCTGAATCCTCTTGCCTTCAATTTATTTTGCACTTCTTTTGCATAGTCAAAATGCACCTCGGGCGATACAGGGATGACTTGGACCTGGACAGGTGCGAGCCATGTAGGGAATGCACCCTTATATTCCTCGATGAGGAAAGCAACAAATCTTTCCATTGTCGATACGACACCGCGGTGGATAACTACTGGTCTGTGCTGTTTTCCATCTTCCCCAACATAAGTTAAGTCAAAGCGCTCTGGCAAGAGGAAATCAAGCTGTACTGTTGACAATGTTTCATCTTTGCCAAGTGCTGTCTTCACTTGAACATCGAGCTTCGGTCCATAGAATGCTGCTTCTCCTTCAGCCTCAAAGTAGTCGAGGCCCATTTCATCCATAGCTTCCTTCAGCATGCTTTGTGCCTTTTCCCACATTTCATCATCATCGAAATATTTCTCTGTATCTTCCGGATCACGATAAGAAAGGCGGAAAGAGAAATCGCTGATAGAAAAGTCCTTGTACACTTCCTGAGTTAGTTGAACAACACGCTTGAATTCTTCTTTGATTTGATCAGGGCGAACAAAAATATGGGCATCGTTCAGAGTCATGCCTCTTACCCTTTGCAATCCTGACAATGCGCCTGACATTTCGTAGCGATGCATTGTTCCAAGCTCGGCAATCCTGATTGGAAGCTCCCGATAGCTGTGAATGCTGTTTTTGTAAACCATCATATGATGCGGACAGTTCATCGGGCGAAGGACAAGCTGCTCGTTGTCCATATCCATGACAGGGAACATATCTTCCTGATAATGGTCCCAGTGGCCAGATGTTTTATAAAGATCAACACTGCCCATAACAGGTGTATAAACATGGTCGTAACCTAGGCTGATTTCCTTATCCACAATGTATCTTTCAACGATACGACGAATCGTTGCACCCTTCGGCAGCCAGAGCGGCAACCCTTGTCCCACAAGCTGTGAGTTCGTAAAAAGGCTTAATTCCTTGCCAAGTTTCCGGTGGTCGCGCTCCTTCGCTTCTTCAAGAAGACGAAGGTGCTCAGCAAGGTCTTCTTTCTTGAAAAAGGCTGTGCCATAGATGCGCTGAAGCATTTTATTATCGCTATTTCCTCTCCAATAAGCTCCAGCAATGCTCAACAGTTTAAATTCTTTGATTTTTCCAGTGGAAGCGAGATGTACACCGCGGCAAAGGTCAAAAAATTCCCCTTGCTCATAAATCGTAACCGTTTCATCCGCAGGGATGGCCTCAATCAGTTCAAGTTTGTACTCATCTCCAATTTCCTTGTAAAGCTTAACCGCCTCGTCCCGGCTCACTTCTTTTCGAACGATTTCCAGATTTTCATTAACAATTTTAGCCATTTCCTTTTCAATTGCCGGAAGATCTTCAGGGGTCAATGAAGTTTCCAAATCAATATCATAATAGAAACCGCTCTCGATTACTGGCCCGATTCCCAGCTTCACGTCTGGATATAGCCGTTTGATTGCCTGCGCCATCAAGTGCGCAGTACTGTGCCGAAGCACTTCTAGCGCTTCATTGCTTTCCGGCGTAATGATTTCTACTGCTCCATCTTTCTCAATCGGACGACGGAGATCATACATTTCCCCTTCCACTTTTCCTGCAACCGCCTTTTTCTTTAAACCCGGACTAATAGAAGCAGCGATATCTTCAATGGTCGTGCCGAACGAAAACTCCTTTACTGCTCCATCCGGAAACGTCATTTTCACATTGTTTGCCATGATTGCTCCTCCTCTTCATCTGTTTGGCGGAAATTCCCGCCTGCCAATTGGCTAAAAATAAAAAAACCCATCCCTAGAGAAAGGGACGAGTTTGTAAACACGCGGTTCCACCCAATTTTCCGCTCCGTGAAAAAAGTACACAGAACAGCTTAGGTCCTGATAACGGCAGGGTGCCGTCAGCTGCTAATTACCCGTTAGGGCGTTCACGACTGAAGTTCAGAGGCGGTAAGCATTTCTTTAGTGTTAGGAAGCTTGCACCTGACCTTCCCTCTCTGTGAACCTGTAAAGATTGCTCATGTCCTCATCAGTACATTTGCTCAAAATAGAATATTATGTAGGTAATTATAGTGGGTAATAACGGCAAAATCAAGTGCCTGCTGAGGACATTTTTCTATCATTCAATTTGCTTGGCTTCTTTGCTTCATAAACTCAAGGCTTTCCCGAATGATCACCCGTTCTTCAAAGATGTTCTGGATTGTCCGGACAAGCGGCTGGTCAGGATGTTCGGGATAGAGAAAAATCGTTGATGGTGCAATAGAGAGCAGCGGAGCGATTGTAACGGAATCGACATATACCGGATGGTTCACTAGGAGTTTCCTGTCAATCATATGAAACAGTTCACTCCTTTTCAGCTCTTGATAATCGTGATCATAGAAGACAGTTTCCCCGTTCATCAGCAACACATGCAGTTCATCTTTGAGAGGAGTTCTTTCTGAAAGGAAAGCCCTAAGCGTTTCAATAAAAACCTGATATTCCTGTTCCATTTTGTACTCATCGATACCAATTTCCACATAGCTGTATAGTTTTTCGATAAATGGCTTTAACCTGAACCTTGCAAAGGAGTCAAAAGAGAAAGAAATATTGTCTGTAAGCATTTCTTGTATCTCTTCATGGATTAATTCTTTTTCATCCTGCCCTGTCAGAAAAGGCTCTAAGTCTCGTCTCTTCCCTTCCAAAAGAGACGAGATGATGGATAATATTTGGTCTTGCTCCTCTTCTTCAGTATAAAAAAAGCGTTCTTTTAATATCCAGCGAAAAAAATCATCCCGCTTATGAGTAAGAATAAATTCATAGAAACCTTTCCGTATACGTTGAATTTCCTCTCCTGACATTGAGGGTTTTATGATTACCACACTGTTTTTGCCTTCATCCACAAGGATTCTTCTCTCCTCATGCAAGCTTGGCATATTCCTCACCAAATGCTCATGCAGGTTTAATGCTTCCCTGCTATTTTGGAAGACGATTTCAATCAACGATATCCCCCCGTTGTATATATTCTCTGATTTCATGTATATGGGGGACTTGCCGTATTTAGAAGCAGAGGAAATCACGACTTCAAATATTTGGACGCAAACAATCACGATAAAAAAAAGCTGGACTCATTCCATATTTCGGGATTAGTCCAGCTTTTTTGTTTTTTGTTCTCTTTGCACTTTAATATTAGCCCATCCAGGAAAGTCTATAAAATGAATATGTTTTCTGTGAGCTTGGAGATCCGAGACAGCTTTAACAGCTATATCCTCCTGTTAGCACCATCTACGAGGACAGGATCAGCAAGGTACTTGATTCTCTCTAAAATTCGGGCAGCTTTCAATTGTTCCTCGCCACCGCGCTGGCTATGCGCTAAATGATGCTGAAGATCTTGCAAATCATAGTTGGAAGAAAACAGGGTTGGCAGGTTCTCGACCATCCGATATTGAAGAATAGGACCGAGAATATCATCCCTGATCCAAGCACTCATTGTTTCCGCTCCAAGGTCATCGAGCATTAAAACCGGAACTTTCTTAATTGCATCCAGCTTATCTCCGATGGAATTGTCTCCAATGGAATTTTTCATTTCACGGAAAAGCTCCGGAGCATAAATGAGTAAAGAACTAACTTGTTTTTTCGCAAGCTCTCCTGCGATCGCTCCTAATAGGTACGATTTCCCCGTACCGAACGGCCCGTGAAAATACAAGCCTTTTTGCCGTTCTCCAGGCTGATATTTTTCCACGAAATCTTTCGCCATCTTAATTGCCATGAATCTTTCTTTATCAATCTCAATTTGGACAAAAGAGGCTTTTAAGATTTCTTTCGGGACAAACATGCTCTCGATCAGGCGTTCGTTCTTTTTATTTTCATCATAAAGCACTTTCTTCGGACAACGGTCATACTTGACATCAATAAACGAACCGTTCAGGACAAGCACTGGTTCGTATCCAGGAATCATGTTCCCACAGGATTCCAGACTGCTGCAGCTTTTGCACGCTTTACTCTGAGAAGTATACTCATGCAGCTTCATCATGCTTTTATCGACCGTTTCCCGGGAAATGCTGTCCCCATTCCTCCGCAGAAATTCCTGGATGCCCGGGTCGCTGAGCACTTCATTCCGCTGAGCTTCGTACCGTTTCTGAAAATCAGGACTCTTTGAAAGCTTCCTGAGCGTCTCGTTGATCTTCTGCATGGACATCACCTCCCGCCATCAAATTTTTTCAATTCCTCTTCCAGTTTCTTTCTTTCTTCCTCAAAGTCAAAGTCTTCTTCCACAGAAGGCTTGCGTGTCTCACCTTTTTTTTCAAACCATTCAGGAAGGTGTTCTTTCTTCGAATTTCTGACAGTGGTTGAATTCTTGCCTTTCTTCTCTTGCGCCCATTCCAAATACTGACGATGTTCTCGCTTCGCGAGCTCCATCGCATCTTTCACCGTTTGAATCCGCTTCCTGGACCAGTGTCCAGCGATTTTCTCGATATACCCCTTATTCAGTTTCATATCCGTCTTCAACATAACATACTCGATAAGGACATTGACAACGCCGGGCTCTAACTTCTGTTTGAACATAATCTCCTCAATGATCTGAAGGTCATTCTTCGTAGGAGCCGCACCTTCGGAAATATGAAGTAAATATTCACGCGGAGAGGTTGTTTCTAAATATTGAATGAGCTGTTCTTCCGTTGAATCCGAGTTGCCTGTCGAAACACGTTTTTGAATAGGCTGAACCCTGTCAAGCAATGCCGGAAGTTCGTCATTGTTTTCAAATTGGTACCAATCCCTTGCCGATTTTCTTAACTCTTCGATATCGATTTCATCGTCCTCCGTCAAGGATCCAAGGAGTAAATTCTTCATTTGCAGCACATCGATTCCGTAAAGGAAGCTTAGTTTTCCTATCGCTCTCTTTACCTTTTGAGTAAGAGCTTTTGAGGGAATCAACGATTCTTGCAATCCTGCCAGCAGGAGTTCGAAATCAAACTCCGCCTCGACTTTTATTCCCATTGGATCAGAACGTCCAATGAAAGCCTCTCCCTCCGCGGCATCCAGGTCTTCTGCCGCACTTTGTGCGATCTTCAATGCTTCGCCAGAGACGGAGGCAAAGACATCTTGAAATGAACGAGTCACTTCTTCGTAACTCTGATCAGTATCTGCACCCTTCCTGTCCGCAAAAAACCGCTTCAATCTGTTGAATTGAGTCCTTCCTACTTTGCGGTATAGGTATATATTCAACATCCCGTCTAGAAAAAATTGTTCCGGAGACAAAGGCGGCTGCAGTTCATAAATAAAGGACCTTTCTCTCTCCTTGCGGACATATGTCTTTAGAAGCCCTATGGCTTCAAGCTTGAGTCTTGCACGGTAAATTTCATCAAGGCCGGATCCGGTTATCGTCATAAGGCTATGATGAGTTACTGTTCCGGACCAAAGCCTATTCTCTTCCAGTTCTGCCCAAAGGGTAAAATACAGGCTGAGACACGAAGGACCTATCAATGGTTGGTAAAGAAAAGTCAATACCTTCCTATCGTATTCCTGAATAAGTCCGCTAGAGGAAACAGTATAATGATCGACCGGTAAAATTTCCTGCCAATGATGTCCCATATAATTGCAACTGCCTTTCCGGGCCATTCAAAAAAGCGGCAGTCCCGCCAAAAAAAGAGCCAGAAAACACCTTCGACTCTTTTAGCCCTGTTCTTTCTTAATCAACTCTTTTAATTCTTCAATGAATACATTGATATCTTTGAACTGCCTATATACGGATGCAAATCTTACATACGCAACCTCGTCAACTTTGGCAAGCCTGTCCATCACCATCTCACCAATCGCTTCACTTTTCACTTCGGCAACTCCTTGGTTCCGCAGTTCTTTTTCCACTTCGGAAACAATTGTTTCAAGCTCTTTTAGCGCAACAGGCCGTTTTTCACATGCTTTGATCAAACCTCTTAAGAGCTTGTCCCTATTGAACTCTTCCCTTGTCCCTTCTTTCTTGACCACAATGAGCGGAGTCTCCTCCACTTTTTCAAACGTGGTAAACCTATAGCTGCACGCTTCGCATTCCCGCCTTCTCCGTATCGATTTCCCTTCATCAACCGGGCGGGAATCGAGTACACGGGTCGAATTGTTTTGGCATGCTGGACATTTCATATTTCCATCAGCTCCGAATTTTTTCTATCTTCCATTATGCAATGTTCATACTTCTATCTTATTAAAAAGAAACCCTGCAAGCAATGGATTAACCGCTATTAGTCACTTCAATAACGGGAGACGTTCCCCGAGACTTTCATAAAGAGAAACCACTTTCCTTTTCAAAAGAGGATAGGTTCCGAGAATAGATAGCTTTTCTGTGGATAGGACAAAATCTACTGCAGTTGTATATGGTTTAATCGTTATCACAGTACAAACAAGAAAAGATGACCCATTGCCAATGTCAGCCGATATTTCCCCATGCTCGGGCGATTTGCTGATAATCTTAGCCATTGGATCTCGTCGGAGAATTTCCTCCACCACATCAAAAGCCTGCTGAAAATTGACTTTATAATACCTAGTAATCAATGCTGCATCCTGGTGGTTCTCCTTTGTCTCACAAAGCTTCTTATAGCGGCCCATTTAAGATACCTCCATCTTGCTTATTGGTATTATTTTAACTTATTTCAGTAAAAATGAAAAAGAGGTGTATTCATACACCTCTCATGTTAGTTTCGATTATTATAATGCCTTAGCCTGTTTGATTTGTACAGGACCCATGCCTCTTGGAATCTCAATATTCTCACGTGTCTGGGCTCCAAGCGCTTCACCTATGTAGTCTGCAGCAATGTTAGGATTTAGATCCCCGCATGTATAGACATCAATACTAGCATAACCATGTTCCGGAAAGCTGTGAATAGTTAAATGTGATTCAGAGATAATGACAACCCCGCTTACACCTTGTGGTGCAAACTTGTGGAAAGCCACTTCGCGGACTTCAGCACCTGATTTCAGCGCTGCCGCTACAAAAGTTTGTTCAATATAATCCATGTCATTTAACTTGTCAAAATCGCAGCCCCATAATTCAGAAATTACATGACGACCCATTGTTTCCATTATTCAGTTTCCCCCTCTTACTATTTTAGCTACTAAAATGAATTTCTTATTTTTTTATGGCCGTTAACTACCACGGGGGAAAGTTAGTCCAAAGAGGTCCTAACCCTTTAAGCAGCTAAACATAACCTCGGTAAGAAGTTCACGATGACTAGTATATATGGTTTAATTTCGTTTTGCAATATAAATTTCCTGAAAATATTTACTAAGGTTATCAGTACTGTTAATGGAGGTAAAATTGCTTTCATCCCAACTTATTCAAAATAGAACAGCAAACAAGCCTGCGCAGTAAGCACAGGCTTGTTTGCTGTTCTATTGAAGTATTTAACCGACCTGTACAGCAGATGTTTCAGTCATTGCTTTTGCAACATGGTTAGTTAAATCAACAACCCGGCAGGAATATCCCCACTCGTTGTCATACCATGCAAGCACCTTGACTTTCTTATCTCCAATTACCATTGTAGATAACCCATCGATAATTGCAGAATGTTGATTTGTATTAAAGTCTATAGAAACAAGCGGATCTGTTGTAATATCAAGAATTCCCTTTAAAGCACCTTTTGAGGCTTCAAGGAAAGCATCATTAATTTCATCCACTGTCACTTCTTTTTCCAAATCAACTACTAAATCAACAAGCGAAACATTAGGTGTTGGAACTCGAAGAGCCATGCCATGCAATTTACCTTTTAATTCAGGAAGCACAAGGGAAAGCGCTTTCGCAGCCCCGGTAGACGTAGGGATAATCGATTGACCGCAAGAGCGTGCCCTTCGCAAATCCTTATGTGGGTTATCAATGTTATTTTGGTCATTAGTATAAGCATGGACAGTTGTCATCAAGCCATTATTGACTCCAAATTTGTCATTCAAAACCTTGGCTACTGGAGCCAGGCAGTTTGTTGTACAGGAAGCATTGGAAATGACATCATGCTCCTCAATTACAAGTTTGTCATGATTTACTCCCATTACCACTGTAATGTCTTCTTCTTTTCCTGGAGCAGTCAGGATAACTTTTTTCGCGCCTGCTTCGAGGTGTAGCGCTGCCTTGTCTCTTGAATTAAACTTTCCTGTCGCTTCTATGACAATATCAATATTGTATTCTCTCCAAGGAAGCTCTGCAGGGTTGCGGTTGCTAAGCAGTTTAACTCGTTTGCCGTTTACAATCAAAGCATCTCCTGCTGGAACAACTTCTCCATGAAACTGCCCATGTGTTGAATCATACTTAATCAAATGAGCTAAAGTTTCCGCCGGATAGCTTGCATTAATGGCGACAACCTCAAGATTATTATCAAGAATAGCTTTTCTAAAAACCATTCTTCCGATTCTCCCAAAACCATTTATTGCGATTCTTGCCTTCATATTACGGCCCCTTCCACATTAATGTTATACTCTAATACCCCTCATCAGTAATCAGTATAACACAATTGAAATTATTTGTGATTATTAAAAACACACATTTTAAATATAAAATAATTCAGAAAAAAGTTCTAAATTCAATGGCAAAAAAAAAGAACCTTTTCAGGTTCAAATCCGCCATTTTGCAAGACTCTGCTCAAGCTGGACGTTAGTTTCTTCTACTGTTCTACTGTTGTCTATGACTGAATCTGCAAGCTTCACTTTATCCCTAAGAGGCATTTGCGAGTGAATTCTTGCCAATGCTTCTTCCTTAGAGTAATTATTTCTTGCCATCAGCCTTCGAAGCTGTGTCTCTTCATCAACATATACGACAAGAATCTTGTCCACCATGTTTTCGAGTCCGCTTTCAAACAAGAGGGGGATATCCAGTACGACTGCCTTTGCATTTGATTGAATCGCTTCATCTCTTTTCTCTGCCATCCTCCTCCTTACGTCTGGATGTACAAAGCCATTCAGGAGCTTTCGTTTGGCTTCATCATAGAAAACAATACTGCCAAGCTTCGCCCTGTCGATATTACCATCTGGGTGCAGAATTCCTTCTCCGAATTCTTTCACAATCTTTTCATATGCGGGTTCACCTTTCTCGACTGCATTCCGCGCTTCAATGTCAGCATCTATGATTGGAAATCCTCTTTTTTCTAATAAACGTGATACGGTGCTTTTGCCGCTTGCTATCCCGCCAGTCAATCCAATGATGACCCCCATTGCTTTTCCACCTCTTCTTTGCCTTAGCCTGCAGGCTGGCAGGATGGACAGTAATGCGTCCCCCGGCCGCCGACTACACTTTTCCTTATTGGTCCCCCGCAATTTTTGCAGGGCTTATCTTTTCTCCCGTATACATTCAACTCCAGCTGAAATAAGCCCATCTTACCTTGAGAGTTGATATAAGTGCGGATTGTACTGCCGCCTTTATCTACTGCTTCTTTCAAGGTTGCAACGATTTCTTTATGAAGCCTATAGGTTTCAACAACAGTTATGGAACTGGCTAGTCTTTCTGGATGAATACCTGCCCGGAACAATGCCTCATCGACATAAATATTGCCAAGACCAACTACCAGTTTCTGATCTAGCAACGCTGCTTTAATTTTTCTATTGGTCTTACCCAGCCTTTCTTCAAGCAGTTCTGGAGTAAATGCTTCAGAAAAAGGTTCAGGTCCCAAACCGGAAAGAGGTGGATGCTTGAATTCAGTCCCCTTCCCGAATAGATGGAATGTCCCGAACTTCCTTACATCGCGGTATCGCAATTCACTGCCATCCGTAAAAGCAAAGATAGCATGCACATGCTTGTCACTTTCTTCTCCATGCTTGGAGAGCATGTACTTCCCTTCCATTCGCAAATGCGAAACAAGCGCATAATGAGGTGTATAAAAAATGAGAAACTTCCCTCTCCTGCTAACCGAGTCTATTTTCTCCCCTTTAAGGCTGTCAATAAATAAGGCTGTTTCTACCGGTTGTTTCACCATTTTCGGCCATCGCACTTCTACTTCCTCTATCTCTTTTCCAAGGACTAGAGTCTCAAGAGTCTTCCTAACGGTTTCCACTTCTGGCAATTCAGGCACAGCTTCTCCCCCCTACTTCGCATCAAACCACGTTTTTCCATAAGCAAAATCAACCTTAAGCGGAACATTGAGTTCGACTGCGTTTTCCATTACGTCAGGGACAATATCTTTCATTACTTCAATCTCATCCTGAGGAACTTCAAAAATCAGTTCATCATGTACTTGCAGCAGCAGCCTGGAACGCAGGTTTTCCTTCTTCAGCCTTGCTGCCATTTCAATCATTGCTTTTTTAATGATATCTGCCGCACTTCCCTGGATCGGCGTATTCATTGCAGTCCTTTCAGCAAAGCTTCTCAAGTTGAAGTTACGACTTGTAATTTCCGGAATATAACGTCTTCTATGAAGAATGGTGCTAACGAACCCTTTTTGCTTCGCATCCTTCACAATGTCTTCCATATACTCTTGGACGCCCGGATAGCTCTTTAAATATCTTTCAATGAATTGCCCAGCTTCCTTCCGTGAGATACCAAGGCTCTGTGATAGTCCATAATCGCTTATTCCATACACAATTCCAAAATTAACTGCTTTTGCATGCCTTCTCATATTTGAAGTCACTTCGTCCGGTCCAACATGGAATACTTCCATGGCTGTTTTCGTATGGATATCGAGGTCTTCCCTAAACGCTTCCATCAGCTTTTCATCCCCAGCGATATGCGTCAGTACCCGGAGCTCAATCTGGGAATAATCAGCAGCGAAAATGACCCAGTCTTTCTCGGAGGCTACGAATGCCTGCCTGATTTTCCTACCTTCTTCTAGCCTGATAGGAATATTTTGAAGGTTAGGATCCGTCGAACTAAGCCTGCCTGTCTGGGTAAGCGCCTGATTAAAGCGGGTATGAACCTTGTCGCTTTTTTTATTCACTACTTTTTTCAAACCTTCAACATACGTTGACTGAAGTTTGCCCAGCTGGCGGTAATGCAGAATTTCCCTGATAATTTCGTGCTTTGGCGCAAGCTGTTCAAGGACATCGGCTGACGTCGAATATCCTGTCTTTGTTTTTTTGATAACCGGAAGCTTGAGCTTATCAAACAGGATGACTCCTAGCTGTTTTGGCGAGTTAATATTGAATTGTTCCCCTGCATGCCGGTATACTTCAGCTTCAATTTTTTCGAGCTTGGCCTTGATCTCGCTTCCCATATCCTCCAGCCTAGCAGTATCTAGCTTGATCCCTTGGAATTCCATATCGGCCAGCACAAGAGACAAAGGCATTTCAAGATTAGTGAACAATTCCCATTGTTCATTTTCCTTCAGTCCTGCCGTCAGTGTATTCTCGAGTTCCAACAAAAGTAGAGCTTTCCTTACGATATGTTCTGAAAGCCTTTCTTCTTCCGGTATCGCCCTCTTAGCGCCTTTCCCGTAGAAGGCATTGTCCGACTCAGGTCCTTTCACACCGTGAAGCCTTGCCAGTTCTGATAAATCCTCTGCATTTTCCGAAGGGTTCAATATATAGGATGCTAAGAGAACATCGAACTCCACCCCTTTTAAATGTATGCCTCTATGGCGAAGAACAACTTCCGAACGCTTCGCATCATAAACGGTTTTTATGCAGGTTTCATCCTCTGCCCATTCCTTAAAAGCTTTAGAATCCAAAGCGTTTTCAACTGAAAAATAGAAGTTTCCTTTTTCATTAACGACTGCCAAGCCAACGATGTTTGCATAATGATAATTATCATCGAGAACCTCTACGTAAAAAGCATTCTCTTTCGAAAAAATATCCGCAGTTACTTCCTCCATGCATTCAAACTGGATTTCTTCTAACTCCAATTTTTCCACATGCTCGCCATTACCATCATCAATCTTATCTAACAAGGAGTTGAACCCCAGCTCCCTGAACAGCTTCAGCAATCCTTCCTTCTCATACCCTTCGTATTGGAGCGCAGACAACTCCAAACCAATGGGCACTTTCCTTTCGATGGTTGCAAGCTGCTTGCTCATGACAGCCTGATCCTTAAATTCCCGAAGCTTTTCCTGAAGCTTTTTCCCTTTTACCTCATCAACGGAATCAAGAAGATTTTCTAACGTACCGAATTCCTTCAATAATTTGATAGCCGTTTTCTCCCCAACCCCCGGAACACCAGGAATATTATCAGAGGAATCTCCCATCAGCCCTTTCATATCAATGATCTGTTCTGGTCTGAGTCCATACTTCTCCTCAATATGTTGAGGTGTGTAATCCTCGATATCAGTAATCCCCTTCCTTGTAATACTGACAGTGGTTGTATATGAACTCAGCTGGGTGAGGTCCTTGTCACCAGAGATGACCTTCACTTCAAACCCATCCTTTTCTGCTTGAGATGACAAAGTCCCGATAATATCATCTGCCTCGTAATTTTCCAGTTCGTACTGCTTTATTCCGTATGCCTTAAGAAGTTCCCTAAGTAAAGGAAACTGTTCGGAAAGTTCTGGAGGTGTTTTTTGCCTCCCTCCCTTATACTCACTGAATGTTGCATGCCGGAAAGTCGTCTTTCCGGCATCGAAAGCGACTAGCATATGTGTCGGCTTCTCATCCTCCATGATTTTCATCAGCATCATGGTAAAGCCGTATACAGCATTCGTATGGATACCTTTATCATTATTGAGCAGCGGCAGCGCAAAGAAAGCCCTGTATGCAATACTGTTGCCATCTATTAGTACAAGCTTATTCTCTGTCATCTTTCTTCCTCCTTCATCATCCTTTTGACAGGCCATTTGGCAAAGCCAATATGAACATATTTTGAAGCAGCGACCATCTATTTCCTGACATTTATTCTACCATGAGATAGAAGAGAAAGAAAAACAACGGCCTTGTCCTTAAAAACGGAAAAAGGACGCAAGCGGGGTCGGCTCACGTCCTTTTTTCTGCTCCTTGGATGAAGGGGTTTACAATAAGAATTGTAACAGCACATTGTAAAGCAACAATGAATCCATTGTTAATATACTGTAAAATTGGTAACCCCTTCTCCCTTTTCCGTTATTTCGGTACTTTTTTCTTAAGCCTTATGTAGAAAACAGTTCCTTTACCCACTTCGCTTTTCACTTGGATGCTCCCTTTATGGGCTTCTACAATGTGTTTGACAATAGCAAGACCTAGTCCTGTACCACCAGAATTCCTGCTTCTCGCCCTATCGACCCTATAAAAACGTTCAAAAATCCTCGGTATCTCTTCTTTTTCAATTCCAATTCCAGTATCCTTCACCTTAACAATGATTCCGTCTCTGTAATCTCGCACGGCTACAGAAACCAAACCGCCATTTGGAGTATAGGCTATTGCATTGCTGATAAGGTTGATGAAGACTTGCTTCAGCCTGTTTGCATCACCTTCCGCCGTTGTTTCTTGTTCAGGCTCTGTAAATTCGAGGCATATTTGCTTCTCATTCGCTCTAGATTGAAGAATAGCTATTACTTCTTTTATTTCCGTAACAATATTGATTTCTTGCAAATCAAGATAAAATCCTTGCTGCTCCAGCTTGGACAAATCAAGCAAGTCTTGAACAAGCGTTTGCAGCCTTTCACTTTCCTTCAAGATGATGGGGAGGAACGCCTCAAGACTTCCCCTATCATTCATCGCTCCATCTAAAAGCGTTTCAGTGAATCCCTTGATCGAAGTAATCGGTGTTTTCAACTCGTGTGAAACATTTGCAACAAAGTCCTTTCGCATCTGTTCCAGTTTCTTTAATTCCGTAATATCATGAAATACAAGAAGAACACCTTTCCAAACATTATTCATGCCGATAATTGGCACTCCATACACATGGAAGTGTCTTCTTTCAATTCCTAATGGAAGCACCACTTGCCGAGCGGTCCTCTGCTCCGTCATAAAAATATCTTCGATTAGCAGCCGGATTTCCTTATGCTCTACTACTTCATAGTATAGTTTATAGAGGTAATCCGCCGGTTCCACATCAAAAATATCTTTATAGGCTCTGTTGATTAAATTGATATACCCTCGGCTGTCAATAAGGATCAGCCCGCTCCCCATGCTTTCAATTAGCGTGCTTAACCGGTCTTGCTGCATTTCCTGCGCTTTCATCAACTCTTCAAGATTTCGTGCAAGAATATTGATAGAGGCCCCTAACATCCCAGTTTCATCACTATGATCCTCATACGTTCGAGCTCGATAGTTTCCCTTTGCAAGCTCCATTGCTACATTTGTAGCTGAATCAATCGGTTTCGTATAACGGTTGGTAATCTTTGATACAATGAAAATAATCAGAACCATCGCCAAACCGATGCTGATTCCAAGGATGGACCAAATCCTGCTCTCCACTGCCTGATATTCCTCTGATTCCCTTTCAAGGAGAAGAAAATAGTCTCCTTTATTCCCGCCGAAAGAAAGGGGGTAATACTTCCACGCAGCATCCCCGTGGAAAAACGGTTCACTGCTTTTATTCAAGCTTCCTTGCAGTGCTTTTTCGACGGCCTTTCTTTGGCCTTCCTCGGAATGATGTTGATGATCATTACTGTCGAAAACATTTTTATCTCCGTGAAAGACAAGTATCCTTGTGCTTAGCTTCTTTGCCGTATCCTTTAATTCCGTCTGTTCAAGCGTCTCAATATTCCCTTGTTTCTCAATGATTCCGGCTGCAATGTCTGCTTCCCCTTGAAGCTCTCTATTAAACATTTCATGATGAAAATTCCTGAATGCTTGGCTTATAAAGAATCCTAAGATGACCATCACGGTAATCAGGAGGCTGGCTAGTGCAACGAAAAGCCGCATTCTGTACTTTGTCATTCCGTTCTTGGTTCCTCCAGTTTATAACCTAATCCGCGAATGGTTTTAATATAAGAAGGTTTTTTTGTGTTCTGTTCAATTTTTTCCCTTAAGTGGCTAATATGGACATCCACGATTCTTGTATCACCTGCAAAGTCATAATTCCACACCGCGCTTAACAATTGGTCCCTTGTAAGCACTCGTCCTTTGTTTTTCGCAAGATAAAGCAAAAGCTCGAATTCTTTTGGCGTTAATTCCAAGAGATTTTCAAGGAAGTAAGCCTCATAGAATTCCGGTAGAATCTTAATGTCGCCAATCAATAACGTATCCGCCGTTTCCTCTTCCTGCTTCGTTGCGGCATCCTGATGAAGCTGAGCTCTTCTTAAAATAGCTTTTGTCCGCGCAACTACCTCCCTGGGACTAAAGGGTTTAGTCATATAATCGTCCGCCCCTAGTTCCAATCCTAGTACCTTATCAAACTCGTCATCTTTCGCTGTCAGCATTAAAATCGGGGTCATCACCTTTTGCTGCCGAAGCTCCTTGCACACTTCAATTCCATCAAGCTTTGGAAGCATTAAATCCAGAATAATTAAATCTGGATTCTCTGAAACAGCCAGATCTTTCCCTTCCTCGCCGTCTGCAGCAGTCAGTACGGAGTACCCCGCCTGCTCTAGATTGTATTTCAGCAGTGTTAGAATCGACTGTTCATCATCAACTACCAATACTTTTTTGTCCATAATGCCCTCCAAATAAGAAATTACCCCATTTCATCCAAAATTGCATATTACTATTATAAAGGGAAACTAAAAAACAAAAAAGAGGTGTACATTCGTACACCGGCATTCTCACCAAAAGTTTTCGAGTATATTACCATCTAATGTATTTAAGACATAAGGAGGACAAACAGCTAATGTTCCCTTCAGTACTGCCTCTTTCTCTTCGTTTACAGCTTCCACATCAATCATAATGAGATGTCCTTCTTTATCCACGTCGGTTACCTCAAACAAAAACTCTACAGTTGCATAATGATAAACCGGTTTTACAAATTCAATTTCCTGTTTCACGACTCTGCTCCCTGGCCCCGGAAGATACTTGGATATCGCGGATGTCACGATGCCAGATAGCATGACAGATGGAACAATCGGTTTTTTATAAGGTGTTTGTGAAGCGTAATCATGCTGAATGTACAGAGGGTTTGAATCATTCGTCAACCCAAGATACAGCAATAAATCCTTATCCTCTATTTTTTCTGTCAGTGTAAGCTTTTCCCCTGCAGCGATTTCTTCTATCGTTCTCCCAAGCTTTCGCTTTTTTCCTAGCAACATTGTTATTCCCCCTTGATGGTCCCCGAAAATTTGTTTGTAAAAAAAGGGGGAAAGATTCCCCCTATTTTCTGTTCCTCCATAGTCTGCTGTAATTTAAGCGAGAATCTCCATCACCTTTTGAACAGAATCTGCTGACTTATCAAGCGCGGCTTTTTCTTCTGGCGTCAAATCCAACTCAATGATTTTTTCTATGCCGCCAGCACCTAAGATTGTTGGTACTCCTAGATAAATTCCCGCATATCCATACTCTCCTTCTAGAAAAGCAATGGATGGAAGAACACGGCGCTGATCTTTAAGAATGGCTTCGACCATTTCAACAAGCGAGGCTGCAGGTGCATAATAGGCACTGCCATTACCAAGCAAGTTCACGATTTCACCGCCGCCTTTGCGGGTGCGCTCCACGATTGCATCAAGGCGATCTTTTGGTATTAGCTTCTCTAATGGGATGCCACCAGCGTAAGAATAACGAACAAGCGGAACCATATCATCGCCATGCCCCCCAAGGACAAAGCCCGTTACATCCTTAACGGAAAGATTCAGCTCCTGTGCGACAAAAGTACGGAATCTAGCTGTGTCCAGCACTCCCGATTGGCCGATAACCCGATTTTTCGGAAATCCTGATTCCTTAAAAACCGTGTAGGTCATTGCATCAACCGGATTCGTCAACACGACGATGAAGCAGTCGGGAGAATATTTTACAACTTCCTTTGCAACACTCTTCATGATTTTCTGATTTGTCTGCACTAGGTCGTCCCGGGACATACCTGGTTTACGCGCAATTCCTGCTGTTATTACCACAATATCTGAATCCTGGGTGTCCTCATAATTAGCAGTACCTGTGATAATTGCATCAAAGCCTTGGACTGGTCCAGCTTCGAGCATATCAAGGGCCTTCCCTTTTGTGGGATTTTCCATTTGTGGAATATCGACAAGCACAACATCCGCAAGCTCTTTTTGGGCAATCATGAAGGCTGTTGTTGCTCCAGTAAATCCGCCGCCGATTACAGAAACTTTTTTACGCTTCATTGGCACTATTATTCCCTCCTGCCATGGAAGTGATCTAAATCCCATCTGCAGTTCTTATATGCAGAAGGCCGTTCCGAAAGAACAGCCCAGCAAAAGTTACTATTTCATGTTTTTAATCAGTTCATCGCCAAACTGTGAAGTCTTGACTTCAGTAGCTCCATCCATCAATCTTGCAAAGTCGTAAGTCACCACTTTGGAAGCAATCGTATCTTCCATTGATTTCACGATCATGTTAGCCGCTTCTGTCCATCCAAGATGTTCAAGCATTAGAACACCTGATAGGATAACGGATGATGGATTAACTTTATCAAGACCTGCATACTTTGGAGCTGTTCCATGAGTTGCTTCAAAGATAGCGTGGCCTGTTTCGTAGTTGATGTTTGCTCCAGGTGCAATTCCGATTCCGCCTACCTGTGCTGCTAGAGCATCGGAAATGTAGTCTCCGTTTAGGTTCATTGTTGCAACAACATCGAATTCACGTGGACGAGTCAAAATTTGTTGCAGGAAGATATCAGCAATTGCATCTTTTACAATAATCTTTCCAGCTGCTTCAGCTTCAGCCTGCGCCTTGTTCGCAGCATCTGCTCCCTGCTCTTCTTTGATGCGGTCATACTGTGCCCATGTGAATACTTTCTCACCAAACTCACGCTCAGCTAGCTCATAGCCCCAGCTCTTGAACGCGCCTTCTGTGAATTTCATGATATTTCCTTTATGTACAAGCGTTAACGACTTGCGGCCTTCTTTGATCGCATAGTTAATCGCGGAGCGTACAAGGCGCTCTGTTCCTTCTTTAGAGACAGGCTTGATGCCAATGCCGGATGTTTCAGGGAAACGGATTTTTTTGACACCCATTTCATTTTGAAGGAAATCCATCATCTTCTTTGCTTCCGCGCTTCCGCTAGCATACTCAATACCTGCATAAATGTCTTCAGTATTTTCACGGAAGATGACCATGTCAGTGTCTTGTGGACGCTTTACCGGAGATGGTACACCTTCGAACCAGCGAACAGGACGCAGGCAAACAAAAAGGTCGAGTTCTTGACGAAGCGCTACGTTCAGCGAGCGGATTCCGCCGCCAACCGGCGTTGTCAGAGGTCCCTTGATTGCGATAAGGTATTCATTGATAGCCTCCAATGTCTCAGCTGGCAGCCATTCTCCCGTCTTGTTAAATGCCTTCTCCCCAGCGAGGACTTCCTTCCATACAAGCTTGCGCTCTCCTTTGTAAGCCTTTTCCACAGCTGCATCAAGGACACGAACAGAAGCTGCCCAAATATCCGGTCCTGTTCCGTCCCCTTCAATAAATGGAACAATTGGATTGTTTGGTACATTTAAAACTCCATTGTTTACCGTGATTTTTTCACCTTGCATTTCTATCTCTCCCTCTCTCGTTCAATTCGGCTAGAGAGAAGGCTTGCAGACAGCCTACTCTCTTCCGTCGTATCAATCCTTTCCAAATCACCAGTTTGGAAAGAATTCTGTTCTATTTCATTCTATTACAGCAGATTCTATCTTGAAAGCAAAACGCTGTGAATGCTAATGCTATTATCCGCGCAATCCGATTTCTACGTATTTTTGCATTCCAGGACCGGTATATTCAGCACGCGGTCTGATCAAGCGATTGTTTTCATATTGCTCAAGAATATGCGCAAGCCATCCGGACACACGACTTACTGCGAAAATTGGCGTGAACAGGTCATGATCGATACCCAAGCTATGGTAGACGGAAGCAGAATAAAAATCAACATTCGGAGGAAGGTTCTTTTCGCGAGTCACAATATCCTCAATTTGGATTGACATTTGGTACCAATGAGGCTCTCCCGTTAGTTCTGTCAATTTTTGAGACATTTCTCTCAAATGCTTAGCACGGGGATCGCCTTTCCTGTATACACGATGGCCGAATCCCATGATTTTTTCTTTTTTCTCAAGCTTTTTGCGTACATAAGGTTCCACATTTTCCAGCGTACCTATTTCCTTAAGCATGCGCATCACTGCTTCGTTAGCTCCGCCGTGAAGAGGTCCTTTCAGTGCTCCGATTGCTGCGGTAACACCAGAATATACATCGGACAAAGTAGCTACGCAAACACGCGCTGTAAAAGTGGATGCGTTCAATTCATGGTCAGCATGGAGTACGAGTGCTTTATTGAATGCTTCGACAGCAATCGGTTCTGGATCTTTTCCTGTCAGCATGTAAAGGAAGTTCGCTGCAAAATTCAGGTCCTCCCTAGGTGCAATCGGTTCAAGTCCTTTTCTTATACGAGCGAATGCTGTAACAATTGCCGGCATTTTCGCCTGCAGACGCACTGCTTTGTGGAAATTCGCTTCTTCTTCCATGACATCAGCTTCATCATCATAGAGACTCAAGAGGGAAACTGCTGTGCGAAGCGCGGCCATTGGATGAACTGTTTTGATTGGATACATCTTGAAATGTTCCAGAACACCCTGTGGAAGAGCCATATTTTGGGCAAGCTCTTTTTTCAGTTCATCGAGTTCTGATTGAACAGGAAGCCTTCTATGCCACAATAGGTAAATCACTTCTTCAAAGCTTGCGTTCTCAGCAAGATCATCAATATTATAACCTACATATGTTAGTGTATCGTCAATGATTGAACTGATAGAGGAAGTCGTTGCTACTACCCCTTCTAGACCTCTTGTTACCGTCATCCTCAACCTCTCCTTTGTTGTATTAATTTTCCCATTCCTTTTGCCTGTATTTCTTGTGAGACCGGAATAACATCCAGCTGAAGGAATCATAATGAAATTACCCTTAACGCTTCCCTTAGAAACTTTACCAAGAGAGCTTGTAAACCGAGCGTTTGCTCAGATGGAGCCAAAAAGTAAATGCTTACATTTTCTCTTAGCAAAAGAATGCTGGAGGCCCATATTCTATAACCATTCGACAATGGTTATAATTACAAGTCCTATTATAAACAATAATCAGACTTTTGTGAATGGAAAGAACATAATTTACGAATATATTATTTCAGTAAAAGGCTATTTCACAAATTCAAACAATCTCATTGCTGCATAGGCAATTCCCGCTCCTATTAGCGGACCGACTGCAACCCCTTTGAATAGAGAAACTGCAAGGATCGTACCAAATACAAGGGCTGTTGTGATGTGAGGATCTTTTGCAAGTAAAGTGATGCCGCCTTTTGCCAATAATGCTACAAGAATACCTGATACAAGGGCAATCCAAGCATATGGTGATTTAAATGAACTGGACAAATCCCTGAAACCAATTTCGCCGCTGGCAATGGGGGCCAAAACGGCAATTGTGATAATCGTAACACCCCAATTGATTCCTCTTCCTTGAATAACGGAAAAAATTCTAGAATCTGATCCTATTATTTTCAAAAGAAGGAGCACTGCTACTGCAATCATAAGAGATTGGTTTTTTGCTATTAAAGAAATGAGGAGCAGCAAGCCTAAAAAAAGAAAAGGTCCATATACCAAAATTCTCATCCTTCCTTAAAGCTATTTTAACATAATGTGAAACAAGCTTCCAAAGTTTAGAATTCCCAGTAAAAACAAATGGGGAAATTAGGTTGGTCGTGTAGTCATGTATCCTTGGACTAGCCCATATAATATGTATTGTCACCCACCAAAAGAGGAGGTGTTGAATAAGTGAATCCAGCATTCGCCGGAAGAGCGGCAAGGCTAGTTGCAGTAAGCGGGTTTTCCCTAGGCTTTGCAGTCTTATCCTATTATCTTACAAGTTTGCTATATCCTTTTCTAATCGGCTTTTTCCTGGCTTTCTTCATAAACCCGGTTGTTGATTTCATTCAGTATAAAGGGAAAATGCCTCGGAGTTTCGCTGTTTTGCTATCCCTAATGCTGCTTCTGGGAAGCATTGCTGGGCTGGTAACACTCCTAATCGTTGAAATAGCATCAGGCGCTGATTACCTTGCCCGAACCGTTCCCCTTCACTTAAATACGCTTATTTCTTTTATCGAAGAGCGTTTCGCTGCCCAAATTATTCCGATTTACAACAACTTTGCAAGTATTTTTCAAAGTCTTGATTCAGGACAACAGGAAACTATTTTGATGAACATAAAAACTGTTGGTAGTCGCATAAGTTTAGCGGCAGGTGATTTCATCCAAACCTTCTTTGAAAATATCCCGAAAATTCTTTCCTGGTTCCCCAATGCCGCTAGCGTACTCGTTTTTTCTCTGCTTGGAACTTTTTTTATCAGTAAAGACTGGTACCGCCTATGGGCGCTTGGAGGAAAGTTTCTGCCTCTGAAAGCAAGAAAAAGCGGCAGAACAGTGTTTGAAGATTTGCGGAAAGCCTTATTGGGATTTTTAAAAGCACAGACAACCCTAGTTTCTATTACAACAGTAATCGTTCTTATTGGGCTCCTTGTTTTAAAAGTGGATTATGCCATTACGATTTCCCTTGTAACAGGGATCGTTGACTTGATTCCTTATCTTGGAACAGGAGCTGTCTTCCTTCCATGGATTGGTTATGAGCTGATATCAGGAGATCACGCAAGCGCACTCGGTCTCGGCATTTTATATACAATCGTTCTCGTTCAGCGGCAGATCATGGAGCCTAGGCTTCTTTCCTCAGGTTTAGGATTAGATCCGCTTGCCACCTTGATCGCATTGTTTGTGGGCTTTAAATTATTAGGTTTTATTGGATTGATTATGGGACCCGTAACTTTAGTTATTTTCAATGCACTGCATCGCGGAGGAGTATTTCGTGACCTTTGGGGCTATATCAAAGGCTGATAGACCCTAATCAAAAAAGGGGCTTTTCACCTGCCAAAATGGCTGGTGGCTGGCCCTTTTTTGATTAACATCTCCAATTACTTAATGATAATCGTATTCCTATCCATCCATCTGCGAAATGCTTTGTTCAATAATGGCTTTACTATTCTGCGGGCAGGCGGTGCCAGCAGGATGAATCCCATCAAATCAGTCAAAAAGCCCGGAGTAAGCAATAGGACACCACCTACAAGAATACAAATGCCGTCAATCACTTCTTCTCCCGGCAATACTCCCCTGCTTAATTGGTAGCGCACTTTTTGAAGAACTGCCATACCTTGGTTCTTTGCAAGTGCTGCTCCTGCTATCCCGGTGATGATAATCATGGCAATTGTCGGGAAGACACCGATCGTCTTTCCGGACAGCATAAGGATACCGATTTCCGCAGCGGGAACAACGATGAGAAAGAAAAGAATATATTGCACTAGTTCTTACCCCCTGCCTATTTTCATTGAAAAAAAGGACGGAAAATATTCCGTCCCTCCTTTTATTAGAGCACACTTGCATGCCCGTTGTAAATGACACCTCTTGATGAATCTACTGTAATTTCCTGGCCATCTTGGAACAGGTTCATCGCATTTTCAACACCGACTATTACCGGGATTCCCAAGCTCAGGCCCACGACAGCAGCGTGGCTAGTGAGCCCACCTTCTTCTGTGATGAGTGCGCTGCATTTTTCAATAGCAGGCACCATATCACGGTCAGAACCAATGGTTACCAAAATGCTGCCTTCTGTTACTTTCGAAAGAGCTTCTTGTGCATCGCGAGCAAGAACAACTTTTCCATAAGATGATTTTCTTCCGATACCTTGAGCTTTTGCGATGATATCTCCAACGACATGGATTTTCATCAGGTTGGTTGTGCCAGCTTCGCCAACAGGTACTCCTGCAGTAATTACAACAAGATCTCCGTGCTTAACATGTCCGCTATTTACGCTTTCTTCTACAGCGGAGGAAAGCATTTCATCCGTCGTTTCAGCACTTTTTCCGAGCTGTGGATAGACACCCCATACAAGTGCAAGTCTTCTGCAGACATGGTCTTTTGATGTAACAGCAACAATCGGCGCCTTTGGGCGATACTTGGAGATCATTCTCGCAGTATGCCCACTTTCGGTAGGCGTAATGATGGCATTTACATCAAGGTTTAACGCTGTATGAGCAACAGATTGTCCGATAGCATCTGTAATCGTATGCTCACTGTCCTTACTTAAATTGGAGAGTAAGTTCTTATGGTTAAGTGCTTCTTCCGTACGGGAAGCAATATTGTGCATGGTCTGTACAGCCTCTACAGGGTATGTGCCCGCAGCTGTTTCACCGGAAAGCATAATAGCATCCGTTCCATCTAGTATCGCATTGGCAACATCACTTGCTTCAGCACGTGTAGGCCGTGGATTCCGCTGCATAGAGTCAAGCATTTGGGTAGCTGTGATGACCGGCTTGCCAAGTGCATTGCATTTTTTTATAAGCTGCTTCTGCACTAGAGGTACTTCCTCTGCAGGAATTTCCACTCCCAAGTCTCCGCGGGCAACCATCAATCCTTCTGAAACTTCGAGAATTTCGTCGATATTATCGACACCTTCTTGGTTTTCGATCTTTGGAATGATGTTGATGTATGTTGCATTGTTCTCTTCCAAAAGTCTTCGAATTTCAAGTACATCAGATGCCCTGCGGACAAAGGATGCTGCAATAAAATCTACTCCCTGTTGTATTCCAAAGAGAATGTCATTTGCGTCTTTTTCTGTAATTCCCGGCAGCTGGACGGATACTCCCGGAACGTTAACGCCTTTTTTGTTTTTCAATGTTCCGCTGTTCATAATTTTTGTATGGATCTCGCTGTTCGCCTTATCAATTCCTGTAACCTCAAGGCCAATCAGCCCATCATCCAACAGGATTTTACCTCCAACATGAACATCATCAATCAGCCTGTCGTATGTAACGGAAAACTTTTCTGCTGTTCCAAGCACTTCTTTCATTGACACGATGACGTTATTGCCGGATTTCAATTCAATGGCGCCATTCTCCATGTCATTCGTGCGGATTTCAGGACCCTTCGTATCAAGCAGGATAGCGACGGTCTTTCCGGTAATTCTGGAAGCTTCCCGAATATTAGTAATGCGCGCTGCATGCTCTTCGTGGTTGCCATGAGAGAAGTTCAGCCTAGCGACATTCATTCCGGATTCCATTAATTTTGTCAGTTTTTCTATACTTTCACTTGCAGGCCCTATTGTACATACTATCTTTGTCTTGCGCATCTTATTAACCTCCTGATTTGTCGGAATTCAAAGTTAATTAAATTGAAAGTTCTTTCGAAAGCTTATACAGATTTAAATCAACAGTATGCTTCTTTGCAAGCGCTTCGATGATATCGTAATCTACAAGCCGATTTCTCTCGATACCAACGGCCCTTCCGCCGCTTCCATCCATAAGAAGCTCGACAGCTTTTGCACCAAGGCGGCTTGCAAGGACTCTATCAAAAGCAGTAGGAGATCCTCCGCGCTGTACATGGCCCAGAACTGTCACCCTTGTATCAAAGTCGGTTTCTTTCTTGAGACGTTTTCCGAACTCATAGCCGTTCATCACACCTTCAGCTACGATAATGATACTATGCTTCTTGCCCCGAGCATGACCTTTTTTTAGACGAGATGCAATATCTCTCATGTCGTAAGGATCTTCCGGAATCAGTATCGTTTCCGCTCCACCTGCAAGACCTGCCCATAGTGCGATATCTCCAGCATTTCTACCCATTACCTCAACCACGAACGTACGTTCATGCGATGATGCTGTATCACGGATTTTGTCAATTGCGTCAATCACAGTATTCAGGGCTGTATCGAAACCAATGGTGAACTCTGTTCCTGGGATGTCGTTGTCAATGGTACCCGGAACACCAACACACGGGAAACCGTGCTCCGTCAGAGCTTTTGCTCCCATATAGGAACCATCCCCGCCAATGACAACAAGCCCTTCAATACCAAATTTCTTCAACTGCTCGATTCCTTTTTCCTGCCCTTCCCTTGTCTTGAATTCCTCACAGCGAGCAGAATACAAGAAGGTGCCGCCGCGGTGAATGATATCACCAACAGAACCAAGCTCCAGCTTTTGAATGTTTCCGCTAATTAAACCAGCATATCCACCAATAACACCGTAAATCTCAATATTATGATAAATCGCCTTCCTTACAACTGCTCTTATTGCTGCATTCATACCGGGGGCGTCTCCGCCACTTGTTAAGACTCCAATCCTTTTCATGATTCTTCACCTCATTTTCATTCAATAGATACATGGCATTGCGTAACCATTTTTTTCTTTATTCTTGTTTAGTATGCACTTGTTGCTTCTTAATATTTCTAAAATACCACGAAGAATAGACTATCTCAATCTAATCATGGCTTTGTCTTAGATAGACGGAATTATCGGTATAATGCAAGCGTTTTATATGGAACCAATAAACGTTTTTTCCAATATACGAGAGAAGGCGCGCCATAAGGCACGCCATTAATTTACCCCTATATACTCATTGAGAAACGAAAAACGACCAATCATCTTATATTTCTCATATCGTTGGGAAACGAGCAATTCTTCATCATACTTGCAAAGGGTTTTCAAGGAGTCCATGAGCACCTTCTCAATTTGCTCTGCTTGATTGTCCACATCCCTATGGGCTCCGCCCTTCACCTCAGGGATAATCTCGTCTACAACTCCTAATTCTTTCAAGTCAGGAGCAGTTATACGCATCGTTTCAGCTGCTTTCTTGGCAAGCGCAGCATCCTTCCATAGAATGGAGGCAGCTCCTTCAGGTGAAATAACAGAGTAAGTCGAGTTTTCAAGCATATGAATCATGTTGCCAACACCAAGTGCGAGAGCTCCTCCACTTCCTCCTTCGCCAATAACAATACACACTACAGGCACGCGGAGGCCAGCCATTTCGAATAAGTTCCTCGCTATTGCTTCGCTCTGCCCTCTCTCTTCAGCCGCTTTTCCAGGATATGCTCCTTTTGTGTCGATGAAACAAACAATAGGCCTGTTAAATTTCTCTGCTTGCTTCATTAAGCGCAGTGCTTTCCTATATCCTTCCGGGTGAGGCATTCCAAAGTTTCTGCGGATGTTTTCTTTTGTATCCTTGCCTCGCTGATGGCCGATCACGGTAACCGGCATTCCCCGGAATTTAGCTATGCCGCCGACAATTGCTTCGTCATCTCCATATGCTCTGTCTCCATGGCATTCAAAGAAGTCGGTGAAAAGACGATTTATATACTCTAGCGTTGTTGGCCTGTCGGGGTGTCTTGCTATTTGGACACGATCCCAAGGTTTTAAATTTTCATATATATCTTTCTCAAGCTTCGCTAGCCTTGCTTCCAGCTTGTCTATTTCAGAACTTAAGTCGACATCTGTATTCATTGTAAACTCTTTTAATTCAGCAATCTTCTTTCTTAGTTCAGTTACCGGCTTTTCAAAAGCTAAATCTCCTGCCATTCGAAACGACCTCCCGGCTGGTGAATTTGTAAAATGGTAGTTAATTTCTCCTTCAATTCAATTCTGGAAATAACTGCATCAAGCTGACCGTGTTTAAGGAGAAACTCTGCAGTCTGAAAATCTTCCGGGAGTTCTTCGCGTATCGTCTGTTCAATAATCCGCCTTCCTGCAAATCCGATAAGGGCGCCTGGTTCTGCAAAATTGTAGTCTCCCAATGAAGCAAAGCTAGCAGAAACGCCACCTGTAGTAGGGTGCGTCATGATGGAAATGATTAGACCCCCATTGTCGCTAAATCGCTTTAATGCAACGCTAGTCTTTGCCATCTGCATGAGGCTCAGTACGCCTTCCTGCATCCTTGCACCACCTGAAGCAGTAAAAATAATGAAGGGAACAGATAGTTCATCCGCCTTTTCAATGGCTCTCGTTATTTTCTCTCCAACAACAGAACCCATGCTCCCCATTCTAAAAGTTGCATCCATAACAGCAACGACCGCATCTTGCTCTCCAATCTTCACCGTCCCAGTAACAACGGCCTCATGTAGACCCGTTTTCTTCCTATCCTGTTCGAGTTTTTCCTCATATCCAGGAAATCCAAGCGGGTTTTCTGAAACCATATTCTTATCAAGCTCCATAAAAGTTCCTCTGTCCGCAAGACTATGTATTCGTTCGCGGGAATCCATCTGATGATGGTATCCACAATGAAAGCATACTTTCAAATTTTTCAGCAGTTCTTTCGTATACATGATTTTTTTACAATTAGGGCATTTTGTCATGATGCCTTCTGGCACATCCTGCTTTGCACTTTCAGAAGGTATAGTCGCATATTTTTTTTTCTTCGATTTTGTAAATAGCTCCTTAAGCAAAGTAAAACCTCCTTCAATCTCGCAGTAACGATATGATGATATATCCAAACTAATTCCAGCGTGGCCAGACCACTAAACGAAAAAAATGAGCTAGGCTGCCAAAATCAAGTAACATAATTTTTTAGAAGCATGTCCTATATTATAAGGCAATAACAAAACATTGTCTGTTATAATGTGTCGTTAGTATTCCGACAATTTCCGCAAAGCATCATACGCGGAGCGAATTTCATCCTCGCTGTCTGCATCCAAGGCTTCTGCCAAGCGAACATACCACTCTGCCGGAAATATAGATTTCTTTACATGAAGGGAATGATTATAGTCCTTTAGTATCTGCCAAATCCGGCAAACAAGGTAATTATCAGCTAGTTCAGCCACTTTCTGAAAAAAACGATCGTCTTCTAGCATCCTTTGAGCCTGTACCCATTCCTTTAACCGAAATCCTTTTCCCCTACACTTTTTTGCAGCAAGCAGCAGACAATTCATTTCAATAAGCACTTTCGTTTCAGCCACATCTTTTCTAGCTTTTTCATCCTGAAGGACAAAAGTACCCAACAACTGAACAAGCTGATTCCCATGGAAGTCACGTATAAAGGTTCCTTCTCCCCGCCTAGTTTCAATAAGTCCCAGCAGTTCAAGCGCCCTTAGGGCCTCCCGGACAGAGGAGCGCCCAGCGTTCAGGCGCTCTGAAAGTTCTCTTTCGGAAGGGATTTTATCGCCAGCCTTCAGTCCATCCTTTTCAATCATAGACCTTAGCTGCTTGACAATTTCAATATAAACTTTCGTTCCCCTATCTGACGGAATCATACCATCTCACTCACTTTTGTCAATAATAGCAAGTTTCTTTGTACGCTTTTTAATTTCCTCAGGATCTACTTTCATTCTGGCAACGCCAGTTTCCATTGCCGCTTGTGCTACTGCAGCAGCCACTTCGGGAGCTACACGCGAATCAAATGGTCCTGGAATAACATAATCTGCTGTTAGTTCGTCCGCACCAATCAATCCCGCTATCGCTTCTACAGCTGCTACCTTCATTTTTTCATTGATGTGCGTTGCCCGGACGTCAAGCGCTCCTCTGAAAATACCTGGGAATGCCAGAACATTGTTTACCTGGTTAGGAAAGTCCGAACGTCCCGTTCCAATGACCTTTGCTCCAGCTGCTTTAGCATTTGCTGGCATAATTTCAGGATTTGGATTGGCCATTGCAAAAATGATTGGATCCTGATTCATTGTTTTAATCATTTCTTCCGTCAATGCACCTGCAGCAGATACACCAATGAAAACATCTGCCCCTTTGACTGCATCCTCCAATGTTCCTTGCAGGTTATCCCTGTTCGTGAACTTCGCTACTTCATTCTTTATATTGTTCATTCCATTCGGACGTCCTTCATAGATGGCACCTTTTGTGTCACACATGATGATATCCCTTACTCCATAAGCGTACACCAGCTTGATGATTGCAATCCCCGCAGCCCCTGCACCATTCGCTACAACTTTGATTTCATTCATCTTTTTTCCTGTAAGCTTCAGGGCGTTAACAAGACCTGCGACTGTAACGATGGCAGTACCATGCTGGTCATCATGGAAGACAGGGATATTTGTTTCTTTCTTAAGCCTTTCTTCGATCTCGAAGCAGCTTGGGGCAGCGATATCCTCCAAATTCACACCACCGAATGTAGGCTCAAGCAATTTTACAGTTTCTACAATTTTATCAATATCCGTTGTATTAAGGCAAATTGGAAAAGCATCCACTCCAGCAAAGCTCTTGAATAGCACTGCCTTTCCTTCCATTACAGGGAGAGCTGCTTCTGGACCAATATTGCCAAGCCCAAGAACAGCGGTTCCGTCAGATACAATCGCGACCATATTTCCTTTCATTGTGTATTCATACACTGTTTCGGGCTTATCATAAATCTCCTTACACGGCTCTGCTACTCCAGGGGAATAGGCGAGGCTTAAATCCTTTGCGTTCCTCACAGAAACCTTCGATTGGGATTCTAATTTACCTTTATGGAGCCTATGCATATGTAAGGCTTCTTCGCGTAATGTCACGGGTTATTTCACTCCTTATTTCTTAAAAGGAAACACTATTCTGTTACAGCGTTCCAAAAGTGGTCAGACCAAAAACTTCCGCTTATCAATATAACATATCTATTTGAGTTATAAAACTTTATTATTTCAATACGACATGCTTAGCACCAAGGTACGCTTGCAGTTCTTTCAAACATTGCTGGCTCGCATTGACGCTGTATTCTTCAGGCAGCAGGATTGTCCTGTCCTGGGCTGCAAAATGCAAAATAACCGGAACCGGACCATGGTAAACCTTTAAAATATTTTTCAGCTCCCGAAGGCTATCAGGCGTAGATAGTGAAGCTTCCACCTTCAGGAATAGCTTCGATGCAGTGCTAGAGCTTTCCTTTATGTCAAGGAATTGCTGAACGATAAACTGAATCCTGCCGCCTCTTTCTTCGAATTTCCCTTGTAAAAGGACGATCATGCCTTCGTTTAGTTCCTTGCTATAACGCCGATACACTTCTGGGAAGACAACCGCTTCCGTTTCACCGCCTTCATCGCTCAAAGTAAGAAATGCCATAGATTCCCCTTTTTTCGTCCGTATCTTCTTGACTGAAACAATATAGACCCCTACTTTTGCTTTCCTGCCAGGTTTTCCTTCCGAAGCTGGAATCGCCTGGGCAATAGAGAGCTTAGCAGCATGGAGGGAAACAGGATGGGTCGATAAATACAGACCTAATGCCTCTTTTTCCAAAAGGAGTTTATCCTCCATCCGCAATGGATCAGCTTTCACATACTTTGGAACTATGTTGAACTCTTCTCCTTGGAACAGATTTTCTTGTTTACTATCATCTGGAGCTACTAGGCGAGCATGCTCGCAAGCGACATCCAATGTTGCCAAGAGAACAGCCCTGTCCTGACCAAACTCATCAAAAGCTCCGGAGTTCACAAGTGCTTCCAATGTTTTTCTCCCACATGCCTTTTGCGGAACACGAATACAAAAATCGAATAGATCCCGAAACTTCCCATGTTTCCTTGCCTTAAAGATTTCTTTGAGACTGGATGAGCTTACCCCTTTTATCGCGGCGAGACTGTACCTGATATTATCCCCCTCTATGAGGAAGCTGTACCCGCTCTTATTGATGGATGGAGGAATCAAAGAACAGCCCATCCTTTTAAGTTCTCTTACAAATTGCGAAATCCTTTCCGCATTCCCAACAGCAGAAGTCAGGAGCGCAGCCATGAAATGCAAAGGAAAATTCGCCTTCAGATAGGCAAGCTGATACGATATGAAACTGTAGGCAACTGCGTGACTGCGGTTAAATCCATAGTTGGCAAACCTGACAATATAATCATATACTTGCCCTGCCACTTTGTCGTCATAGCCTTGAGCCGTAGCACCTTCTAAAAAGTGCGCTCTTTCCCTGTCGAGCACTTCCCTTTTCTTTTTGCTGACTGCACGGCGAAGCAAGTCGGCTTCTCCCAGCGAGAATCCCGCCATTTTGGAAGCAATTCTCATGATTTGTTCCTGGTAGACAATAACACCGTATGTATCTTCAAGAATTTCCTTCAAATCCGGATGAGGGTATTCTACCTCCTTCTTACCGTGCTTTCTTTCAATAAATAGTGGAATATTTTCCATTGGACCAGGACGGTAAAGCGCATTTACAGCTACAATATCCTCAAAGCGAGAGGGCATAAGCTCTCTTAGTACTTTCCGCATGCCTTCCGATTCAAGTTGAAAAATACCTGTCGTATCACCTTTTCCTAAAAGCCTGTATGTCTCTTTGTCATGAAGCGAAATTTTTCTTATATCCAGCTTCTTACCAGTGCTTCTTTCTATAGAAGAAACAACCATATCCAGCAGCGTCAAATTCCTAAGCCCTAAAAAGTCCATTTTTAACAGTCCGGCTTCTTCAACATCCTCCATGTCATACTGAGTAAGCAATACGTCGTCATGCCCGTTTTGTATTGGAATCACATCAGGAAGAGGAAGTTCGCTTATCACAACACCAGCTGCATGTGTGGAAGTATGGCGAGGAAGCCCCTCTATCTTCAGGGCGGTTTCGTAAAGCTTCCTGTAGGTTTCTTTTTCACCTATAAAACTCCTAAGACCCTTCGATTCTTTATATGCCATTTGCAACGTCGTCCCAGGCCGAGACGGGATTACTCTTGACAGTCTCTCCAATTCGGTTGGATGAAGTCCAAACGCTCTCCCCGCATCCCTTGCAGCCGCCTTTGCTGCAAGGGTACCAAAAGTAACGATTTGGGCAACATGCATCTTTCCGTATTTATCTGCAACATATTCAATTACTTCATCCCGGCGGTGATCTGGAAAGTCGATATCGATATCCGGCATGGTAATCCGTTCAGGATTAAGGAAGCGCTCAAAAAGCAGCTTGTGTTCAATCGGATCGACGTCAGTTATGAATAAGACATATGCCACGAGGGATCCCGCTGCTGAGCCACGACCGGGTCCTGTCAAAATTCCCTTGTCCCGGGCATATTTCATAAAATCCCAAACAATCAGGAAATAATCGCTGAAATTCATCGACCGGATGACGGATAGTTCATAATCCAGCCTACCAAAATGTACTTTCCCGGGATTTCCATACCGTTTGGCTACCCCCTCCCTGCAAAGCGTTTCAAGTAGCTCCCCGGCTGTCTCTCCTTTTGGAACAGGATACTTTGGCAAATGTTTTTCTCCTAAACCTAACATGACATTGCATTCTTCCGTTATTTTAATCGTGTTCAGAAGTGCATCAGGGTAACGGGAAAAAAGTGCTTCCATCTCTTTTGGTGACTTTAAATAAAACTGTCCCGTTTCCTTTGTATCATGTGCAAGTTTTGCACCTGCCTTGATGGCAAGCAGGACTTCATGCGTAAACGCATCTTCCTGTTGGAGATAAAGAACAGGATTGGTAGCAACTGTCCTTATGCCCGATTCGCCAGCAAGTTGAGCCATTGTTTCCATCCATTCCGCTTGGCCATCTAGATTCTGAAGCGAAATAAAGAAATTACCTTCACCAAAGATTTCTTTGTAAAGGGAAGCGGCTTCCTTGGCAAGTTCGTACTTTCCCAGTGAAGCGTAGTGTTCGATTTCCCCGCACTTGCCAGGTGAAAGTGCGAACAGCCCATCAGCATAATGCCTCAGCCATTTTACAGGTATACCACGGGGTGATTTTGTTTTAATGGCACTTGTTATTTTAATCAGATTACCAAAGCCTGTGTTGTTCTTTGCCAACAATACAATCGGAAAGGCATTTTCCTCTTCCTCATTGCTCCGCAGTATATCAGCAGTAAGACCAAGAATTGGCTTTACGGAATGTTCAAGACATTTTTTATAAAACTTTACAGCTCCGTACATATTGTTACAGTCTGTTAGCGCTAGTGCAGGATAGCCTTTCGCCTTAGCTTCTGAAACCAACTGCTCTACGGAAGCGGTGCTCGTCAGCAGGCTGTATGCACTATATACATGAAGATGGATATACGGCATTCTGCTCACACCCTCTCAAGATTTCTCTCTTGTTTCATTATATGGCTATACTGCGAAAAAAGAAAATACGTTCTCATCTCCAACTGCAAAATGCACAAACATAAATATTCCTTATTGTCCATACAATGAATTATCCGTTAGAAAAAAGAGGATAAGGGGATAGTGTTATGAACCAACCGTTTTTCGCCCATTTGCTCGAAAGTTATTTTATCGCCCTCGGTGTCCTGCTTGGCGGATCGCTCGTGGGCGGCATTGCTTCCTTTTTAACAGGCCAGCCGCTTCTGACGGAAATTTCCCGTTTCTCCGACTCCATCCGAATCTGGGCTATCATTGCTGCGATTGGAGGAACATTTGATACAGTATACAGCTTCGAACGTGGTTTTCTGGAAGGGGAGACAAAGGATATTTTTAAACAGTTTCTTTTAATTGTTTCTGCGATGGGCGGTGCTCAGACTGGAGCTATTATTATAAAATGGATTACTCTGGAGCAAGGATAGTATGAGAATACCCCCATACTATCGGCTTCCTTCATGGAAGCGGTTCTTTTCTGGAATGGCCATCGGAGGCGTTGTCAGCTGGATGATCTTTCTTTATATACATGGTGTTTGGATGGAAGAAAAGTCGAAGAAAATTACCGAACAAGCAGAAACAATCGAGAAACTGCAAAGCGGATTAAAAATATATCAAGAAGATGACAGGAAATTGAACGAAAAAAACATCGAAGCATTAAAGATTCAAGAAATAAATGTAAGAATTCTTAACTATGAGAAGTATGAACTCGATAGTTTTGGCGTTTTCGAGTCAGAGGAAGAAATAAAAGATGATTTAAGCATGTTCATCGCCAAAGATCTAGATTTTGTCTATAAAAGCAGGGACATGATCAGAAAAATGATAGAGAATAAAGTGATCAAACTGAATGGGAAACGGTACAGGCTCGAAATAAAATCAATGTTATTCTTTACTACAGTGAATGTGTTAGTGGACATACACTTAGAAGAATAGAAACCGCTTTCTGTATAAGTTTACAGGGAGCGGCTTCTTCTCTTTCAATCAATCACGAACTGCGTATTCTCTGCATAGCTCCTCGAGGCTACGAATGACGTGATTAGACTCTTCCCAGCTATGAATGGATGCTCCAGCGGCAAGCGGGTGCCCTCCGCCCCTGTATTCTCTAGCAAGGCCGTTGATAACAGGTCCTTTTGAACGCAGCCTGACACGGATTTGGTCTTCCTCTTCAATAAAGAAAACCCATGCCTTAATTCCTTGCACATTACCCAGTTCACTGACAAGGAGAGAGGCCTGTGAAGGTCTTACTCCGTATTTCTCCAACAATTCCTTCGTCATCTTCAACGAGGCCACCCCGTTTTTATGAATGGTAAAGTTCTGCAAAACATAACCGTTCAGTTTGACCACTTGTGGAGGAAGTTCATACATTTTATCGTAGACCTCTGTTCTCGAAAAGTTGTAAAGAATCAGCTCCCCCGCATAAGAAAAAGTTTTCTCCGTTGTGCTTGGAAATAAAAAGCGCCCCGTATCTCCAACGATTCCCGCATAGAGAAGTCTTGCTGCTTCATCGGAAAACTGTAGACCCTGGGCATTGAACTCCTTGTAAAACTCGTAAATCATTTCACTCGTGGAGCTTGCAGTCGTATCCACCCAGACTAAATCCCCGTATGGATCTTCATTTGGATGGTGATCAATCTTTACAAGCATTTCGCCCAAATCGTAACGCCTGTCACAAATTCTTTCTGCGTTAGCAGTATCACAAACAATGACTAGTGCTCCATTGTACGTATCATCATCAATATTATCAAGTCTTCTTAAAAAATGAAGGGATTCTTCTTCCGTTCCGACTGTATAAATGTTTTTTTCCGGGAAGGATTCCTTTAAGATTTCGGCGAGTCCGCCTTGTGATCCATAAGCATCGGGATCGGGCCGCACATGGCGGTGAATAATGATAGTGTCATACTTTAACATTGCTTCAAAGATTTTTTCCTTCATGTTCGGTTCCTCCAAGTCGTTATTTGTAAACAGAATGATGGCTTTTCCTTCAAAAAATCGTTAAAATGGAGAGAGATTTTTAGATGGGGGAATTTTTTCATGCCAATATTAGTATTGTTTATCGTACTTTCATTCTCGATGTATGTATTCTATAAAATTAAATTTGTGCGCAGCAGCCTTCCGGGAGAAAGACAGTTCCTCAGATCTAAATCCGGGATTTCTCTTGGCCTGTTCGTCGCCTTATTTGGAGTGAACCAACTGTTTCTCTTCCAGACAACTGTCACTTATATCATCGCATCCATTTTTATCCTTCTCGGCGGACTTAATGTTTGGGCGGGAATAAAAGCTTACCGGCACATCCTGCCGATTGCAGCAGACGAAGCAGAAAAAAATCGGGCCTTATAAAAAGAAATGCATAAAAGCCGGTCTAAATAGACTGGCTTTTATTTTTTTAATGCCTGTCGATCAGCTGACACATCATCATCGTCTTTCCGACAAGCGTTCCGTCATGATATACCTCGACATCCACTTTTCCGAACTTTCTCCCCACTTCTAATATCTTCGGAATAATTTCAATCGTACTGTCGATTTGGACAGGCTTGATAAAGTAGATTGTCATATTCTCAACGACTAGGTCTCCCTTTTTATAACCTCTCAAAACTCGGTTGGCTGCCTCAGAGACAATGGTTGTGAACACACCGTATGATATCGTTCCTAAGTGGTTCGTCATCTGCGGTGTGACAGTGCATCGAAAAATATCTTCTTCTTTCGTTTTCCCTTTTGATAACACTAATTGGCTTGTCACCGTATCATCAATAGTTTCTCCGACCTGAGGCTGACGTTGTGTCATCTGCAAAGCTTTTAACACATCCTGCCTGCTGATCATTCCTTGAAGTTTATTAGATTCGTCTACGACTGGAAGTACCTCTATGCCCTCCCATACCATCATATGTGCAGAGGAGGCAACACTTGTCTTTTCGCTCACTGTCATCGGATTCTTAGTCATGATTTTTTCAATAGTAATCCCTGGATCGTCTCCCATGATGTCTTTCGACGTTACTATTCCCTGTACCTTCATATTCCGATCCACAACAGGGAAACGGCTATGCAGCGTTTCTTCCTTATATCGAAACCAATCGCCAACTGTATCATCCGTCCTGAGGTAGACAGTATCCTGGAGAGGGGTTAGAATATCTTCCACGAGCACGATTTCCTTTTTGATTAACTGATCGTAAATGGCCCTATTTATCATAGTTGCAACAGTAAAGGTATCATAGCTTGTAGAGATGACAGGAAGCTGCAGCTCGTCTGCAAGCTTTTTCACATGGTCCTCAGCGTCGAATCCACCTGTCACCAAAACAGCTGCTCCGGCCCTCAGCGCCTGTTCATGGGCGCGGTCACGATTCCCGACGATAAGCAAGTTTCCGGCCCCTGTATACCTCATCATTGCCTCGAGCTTCATCGCCCCGATTACAAATTTATTCAAAGTCTTATGAAGGCCGGCTCTTCCGCCAAGCACCTGCCCATCAACAATGTTCACCACTTCTGCATACGTAAGTTTTTCAATATTCTCTTTCTTTTTTCTTTCAATCCTTATTGTTCCTACGCGTTCAATTGTACTGACATATCCCTTGACCTCAGCATCCTTGATAGCCCGGTAGGCAGTCCCTTCGCTCACATGCATCGCCTTGGCGATTTGGCGAACTGATATCTTTTCTCCGATTGGGAGTTCATCTATGTACTGTAAGATTTGTTCGTGCTTAGTTGCCAAGACTTTCACCCTTTATAGTAGAATTCCGACACATAATATATTCCTACTCTTTATTATAAGGTGAATAAAGCATGTATTCAATTCATCACAGTCATATTTCTCCCTCTCAAGTGCTTTCTAATCCGTTTATCCTCTTCCTCTTACTTTTTTTTGGAGGTGCACACCATCTTTCAGCAATCGTTTTTGCTTCCTTGGCCCATAGAGGAATGCAGAAAGATTTCCAGCTGCTACAAACGAGGCAAGCAGCAGCCAAGATAAAGCAAAAGCCCCACCCGCACCTGCAGCATTCAGCGGCAGCAACGGCAATGCGTAGTAGCAGAGAAGACCGCAAAGGAGAAAGCACAGCAAGTACCTATTTTTACTCAAATATATCGCCTCCGGCAAAAAGATATTTCTATACTCTATGATATATCTTTTGTAAAAAACACCTTCATAGGAAAATAAAAAACTGCGGAATATCCGCAGCCGATGATTATAACTCAAAATGATCTCCTGGATTCATTAGGCGCCCATTTTTCCCTTTTAGCATGCTAAGGAATGTTTCAGGGTTCTGTTTAATAGGAGGGAATGTATTGTAATGAATCGGTACAACTGTCTTTGCTTCTAAAAACTCTGCCGCAAGGGCCGCATCCTCCGGTCCCATGGTGAAATTATCGCCAATCGGCAAGAATGCTAAATCAATCGGATGCCTTTGAGCGATGAGCTTCATGTCAGAGAAAAGGCCGGTATCGCCCGCATGGTAAACTGTTTTCCCTTCCGCAAAGATAAGAACACCTGCCGGCATCCCACCATAGATGATTTTGTTATCATCTGTCACGTATCCTGAGCCGTGAAAAGCTTGGGTAAACTTCACTTTCCCGAAATCAAATTGGAAGGCCCCGCCAATGTTCATTCCATGTGTGCGCACACCTTGCATACTTAAATAGGTAGCAAGATCCGCATTTGCAATAACAAGCGCATCACTTTCCCGGGCAATCTTCACAGTATCTCCAACATGGTCGTTATGCGCATGCGTCAGGATAATGTAATTCGGCCTTTCACTGGAAGCATCAAGGTCTGTAAGATTATTTCCAGTAATAAACGGATCGATTAAGAGTGTTTTCCCTCCCGTAATAATTTTTACTACTGAGTGACCGTGAAAAGATATTTTCACACTTCTCTCTCCTTTTTTCTAAATTTAATGTAGTCTTCGATAAAACCTCGCGCTTTCCTTCCTTTATACCCGGAAAGGAGGGGAATAAAAGTTTACATTTTCCTTGATTGTTGCTACGCTCATTCTAGCAAGAAAATGTTTGGAGGTTTTCAATTTGAACGATCGGCTGAATAAACTGTCGCTTTGGATGCGGGAAAATAACGTGGACATATGCTTTGTGACAAATCCAGATAATGTTTTTTATCTGAGCGGTTTTCTTAGTGATCCACATGAAAGGCTTCTTGGCATCGCCGTTTTTAAAGAAAACGACGCTTTCCTCGTTTGTCCTGCAATGGAAAAGGATGAAGCAAAAAAAGCTGGGTGGAATGGAGATATCATCGGTCATACTGACACAGACCGTCCATGGGATTTAATTAAGGATGCAATTACTGCCAGGATATCTTCCGTACATACGATAGCCATCGAAAAAGAACATATGAGTGTAGAGCGGTTTGAAAGGATGAGAAATCTCTTTCCTGAAGCAAGCTTTATCCCTGCAGAGGAAAAATTAAGGATACTAAGGCTGAAAAAAGACAGGAACGAGCTTGCAACAATCAGGAAAGCATGCGAGCTTGCTGATTTCGCAGTACAGACTGGAATGGCAGAGATCAAGGAAGGCAAAACAGAACTTGATATCATTGCTGCGATCGAGTATGAGTTAAAAAAGAAAGGCGTTACAGCGATGAGTTTCTCTACCATGGTGCTTACAGGAAAAAACGCTGCTTCTCCGCACGGAAATCCAGGACTGACAAAAATTAAGAAAGGGGATTTAGTGCTGTTTGACTTGGGAGTCGTGGTAGATGGGTATTGCTCCGATATCACAAGGACGGTCGCTTACGGAGAAGTTTCCTCCAAACAGAAGGAGATTTATGATACAGTCCTTAAAGGCCAGTTGAAAGCACTGGAAGCGATCAAGCCGGGAACAGCAGCATCTGTTGTCGACCTTGCTGCACGAAACGTCATTTCTGAAGCCGGATATGGCGATTACTTCCCTCATCGCCTCGGACACGGACTCGGGATCAGCGTACATGAATACCCATCGATAACAGAATCCAACCCGCTTGTTCTTGAGGAAGGCATGGTATTTACTGTCGAGCCCGGAATTTACGTTCCAGAAGTTGCAGGTGTCCGAATTGAAGATGATATCGTTGTAACTGCAAACGGACTGGAAGTTTTAACAAAGCAGCCGAAAGAACTGTTGACAATAGAATAGATGACAAAAAGCCTCCTATTCAAACATCTGATAGGAGGCTTTTTTTATTGATCAGCGATTATCCACTGTTTCCGGATATAAATCATGGTTCATCATCCGATATTCCGCCATTTTCTCATACTTCGTCCCTGGTTTACCATAGTTTGTATAAGGGTCTATCGAGATACCGCCCCGCGGAGTAAATTTCCCCCATACTTCAATATATCTTGGATCCATTAGCTTAATAAGATCATTCATAATGATATTCATGCAATCTTCATGAAAGTCACCATGATTGCGGAAGCTAAACAGATACAGCTTTAAACTCTTACTTTCCACCATCTTCACATCAGGGATATAGCTAATATAAACTGTCGCAAAATCTGGCTGCCCTGTCTGCGGACAAAGACTTGTAAATTCAGGACAATTAAATTTTACAAAGTAATCCCTGTCTTTATGCTTGTTCTCAAAGGTTTCTAATACTTGTGGCGAATACGCAAAACTATAATCTGTCCCCTGATTCCCCAGCAATGTGATGTTCTCTAATTCTTTTTCCGTTCTTCCGGCCATATCGGCTTCCTCCCCCTAACGTATTTACGGGACAGCCAGCCTCTAAAAAAAACAAAAACCACATCCTCTGGACATGGTATGAACCTTCATATCCATAGTTTTTTATAGAGGGTGGTGCTATGAACCTCTCCCGCAAAACACGGTATTAAAATGCAAACACATATGAAACTATAATAAAAAAAACGCTTTCCGTCAAAAGGTTTTCCAACTAAAAAATCTTGATGTAAAACAACTTCCACGTTACAATCAACTTTGCAAGCGTTTTTACATTCGTTCATACAGAATTGAAATTATGTAAAAATCACTTAAAGAGAAGAGATGGTGAACATGGACGAGAAATTAAAAAAGGTCATAGAAGCCGCAAAATTGTATTATCTCCTAGATAAAAATCAGAATGAAATTGCCTCAATTCTCGGGGTTTCCAGGCCCACTGTCTCCAGACTTTTGCAAACAGCAAAAGCGGAAGGCATTGTGGAAATCAGGATTAACAATCCGGCTGAACACAGCAGCAACCTAACGAACGAATTGGAACAAAAATTCAAAATAAAAAAAGCAATCGTAACCGCTATTCCCCAATATGAAGACAAAATCATCAAGAATCACCTCGGAAAGCGGGCTGCTGACTTCCTTCATGAAATGGTGAAGGATGGGGATACAATTGGCGTAACATGGGGAACAACCCTTTACCATATCGCGAGAGAACTTCAGCAAAAGCCCGTTAATAATGTAAAGGTCGTTCAGCTAAAAGGCGGCATTAGTCATTCGGAAACAAATACCTATGTTTCGGAAATTCTTTATCTTTTTGGAAAAGCGTTCAATACTTCTCCTATCCACTTGCCCCTTCCAGCAATTGTCGACCACTTTGTTGTCAAACAGGCAATGGAAGCAGATCGACACATTAAAAGAGTATTAGACCTTGGAAAACAAGCAAACATAGCGTTATTCACGGTAGGAACTATCCGTTCAGAATCACTGCTATTCCGGCTGGGTTACTTTACGGATGCAGACCTGAAGGAAATATATTCTCATGCTGCCGGGGACATTTGTTCGAGGTTCTTTGATAAACAGGGAAATCTTTTGAATGAAACCTTGAACGATAGGACGCTTGGAATTGACCTTGAAGCATTGAAGAAGAAAGAGTACAGCATCCTTGTTGGCGGAGGACCTCAAAAAATAGAAGGAATTTATGGTGCATTAAAGGGTGGATACGCAAATGTACTCATTACTGATCAATTTACAGCTCGTTTCCTTCTTGATAAATAGGGGTAAACTTATTATGAACAAAATGTGAAAAAGAAAATAGTTCCACTTAACATTAGTTCAATTTAATATTTACATTTGTTCAACGGGTTGTTATATTGTTCAATGTAGAAATTACAATTTACGTTTTTGAAATGTAAGCGTTTCAGGATTTTTATCAATTTATAAGGAGCTGCATCAATAATGAGTGAAAAATTTGCACGTATGATTGATCATACACTTTTGAAAGCGAACGCAACAGAAAGCGACATCATCAAACTTGCCGAAGAGGCAAAGGAATATTCTTTCGCATCCGTTTGCGTGAATCCAGCATGGGTTAAAACAGCTGCTAGTATTTTGAAAGATGCGGAAGATGTCAAAGTTTGTACAGTAATCGGCTTCCCTCTTGGTGCTAGTACCCCTGAAGTAAAAGCGTTTGAAACAAGTAACGCTATAGAAAATGGCGCTACAGAAATCGATATGGTCATCAATATCGGCGCAATGAAGTCAAAAGATTTTGACCTTGTGGAAAGAGATATCCACGCAGTAACAGAAGCTGCGAAAGGGAAAGCTTTAACAAAAGTCATCATTGAAACATGCCTCCTGACAGAGGAGGAAAAAGTGAAAGCTTGCGAGCTTGCTGTAAAGGCAGGTGCTGATTATGTCAAGACTTCTACAGGCTTCTCCACAGGCGGAGCAACAGTGGAAGATATTAAGCTTATGCGGAATGCTGTTGGACCTGAAATCGGAGTGAAAGCTTCCGGAGGAGTCAGAAGCCTTGAAGATGCTCAATCAATGGTTGAGGCTGGGGCAACTAGAATCGGTGCAAGCTCAGGTGTTGCAATTGTAAACGGTCTAAAATCCAACACTGATTATTAGAAAAGCGAAAGCGCCCGGTCAGCGCAATACGGCCTGGAGGTCCTCCGACTGAGATAAGGCGAATCTTAACCAGCGTTTTTTGCTGGTTACTAGATGAGCCAATCGGGCTTTTACGGGCAGTTAGAAATTACTGCCCGTTAATGCGCGGCAAAGGAAACACGATGAGCGGAGCGAATCGATGTTGACTTTCAACGCTAAAAACGCGCACGTCCTGTGCGCATAGCCTTACTCGCACATCCGGTGCTTCGTCGTAGAGAGGAGACCGAAGGACGTTAGGCGCTGGGCGCTGCAGCTGGACAATGAAAAGCGAAAGCGCCCGGTCAGCGCAGTACGGCCTGGAGGTCCTCCGACTGAGATAAAAGAAATACAACCATCAGAGCTATATACGCACACGTTCACCCATTAAATGTTAAAGCACCAAAAAATTTAGCTATGAATGGAGAAATGACTTATGGATGCAAAGAAGCTCGTTGAAAAAGCGGTGGAAGCCCAGTCACAGGCATATGTTCCTTATTCCAACTTCAAAGTTGGGGCGGCCGTGCTCACGGAGAGCGGCGACGTTTTCTTAGGCTGCAACATAGAGAATGCTTCTTATGGACTGACGAATTGTGCAGAACGCACGGCCATTTTTAAAGCTGTTTCCGAAGGTAAGAAGAGAATTAAAGCAATTGCAGTAGTCGGTCATACCGAAGGTCCCATTTCTCCATGCGGAGCATGCCGACAAGTTATCTCGGAATTTGCAACAAATGAAACGAAAATTTTTCTTGCTAATAATAATGGTGATATTAAGGAAACAACTATTGCTGAAATCCTACCTGGCTATTTCTCGTCAGATGACTTAAATAAATAATCTTAGCAGCCTGCTCCTGCGGGCTGCTCCCCGGAAAACTACACCAATGTGGAGGCATATACATGAAATACATTATCGCAATTCTGGGACTTATAGTTGTAATTGCCCTAGCGCTCGCAGGAAGCAACGATCGCAAAAACATAAAGTTTAAGCATGTTATCATCATGATTGTATTGCAGCTTATCCTGGCATATATCCTGTTAAACACAAAATTCGGATTGATTTTAATCAAAGGGATTGCCGGTGTGTTCACCAAATTGCTTGAATATGCTGCTGAAGGAGTTAACTTTGTTTTCGGAGGCATCGCTAATGACGGCTCAATGCCTTTCTTCCTGAATGTTCTCTTGCCAATCGTCTTCATTTCTGTTTTGATTGGAATTTTCCAGTATTTAAAAATACTCCCTCTCATTATGAAAGGGATTGGAATATTGCTCAGCAAAATAAACGGAATGGGAAAACTCGAGTCGTATAACGCTGTTGCTTCTGCAATGGTTGGCCAGTCCGAAGTTTTCATTACTGTGAAAAAGCAGCTTGGAAAACTCCCTGAACACCGACTTTATACACTATGCGCATCTGCAATGTCCACTGTTTCCATGTCCATCGTTGGTGCTTATATGACGATGCTGGAACCAAAGTATGTCGTTACTGCTCTTGTACTAAATTTATTTGGAGGATTCATCATCGCTTCAGTCATCAATCCATATACTGTTGACGACAACGAAGATATTCTTGACATACAAGAGGAAGAAAAACAATCTTTTTTTGAAATGCTTGGTGAATATATTCTTGATGGTTTTAAAGTAGCGATTATCGTTGGAGCAATGCTTATCGGTTTCGTTGCATTGATTGCCGCGATTAACAGTGTTTTTGACATGATTTTCGGAATTTCATTCCAAGAAATTCTTGGCTATATTTTTGCACCTATCGCCTTTATCATGGGTGTGCCAATGGCAGAGACAGTAAAAGCCGGCGGAATTATGGCTACAAAACTTGTAACAAACGAATTTGTTGCAATGATGCAGCTTGCTGATGCTGCAAAAACCTTTAGCCCTAGAACCCTTGGAATCATCTCCGTATTCCTTGTATCATTCGCTAACTTCTCCTCTATCGGCATCATTTCCGGCGCCGTGAAAGGATTGAATGAAAAACAAGGTAACGTGGTTGCCCGATTTGGTCTAAAGCTACTTTACGGGGCTACTCTTGTAAGTGTATTGTCCGCGATTATCGTAAGCATAGTGCTTTAATATTCAACAAACATATTTGGAAAAAGCATTTCCCAATTCCTTAAAAAGTGCCGGGAATTGCTTTTTCTTTTTTAAAGGAAGGTCGTTCATCATGGGAGACGCAGGATTATTAATGTCTGGCGCAGCACTGTTTCTGAACAGTTTGATGCTGCTTGGTAAAGCAGAGGCAAGGAGCGTGGCTATGTTCAACATCTTTGCAGGCATTTTACAAGTAGCAGTGCCATTTTACCTCATCGCTGTTTCCGATCAGCAGCATTGGACCATTTATAGTCTAGCTTGTATTTTTTTATTCGGATTTACTTATCTTTATGTCGGATTTACCCTTTTAAAGGGGCTTGATGGGACTGGTCTAGGTTGGTATTCCCTTTGGGTAGCAATTATTGCAATTGTCTATACGATTGTAGCAGCAGTGCATTTTCAAGATTTCGTGAGTGCTTTAACGTGGCTTATGTGGGCACTCCTCTGGTTCTTATTCTTCCTTTCCATGGGGCTTGGCAAGAAAATTGATGCTTACGTCGGGAAGGTTGCTTTCATTCAGTCGTGGTTAACATTGACCATCCCTTCGCTTTTATCGATGATAGGAGTTTGGAAAATGCCTGAGGTAAAAAACACTTGGATTATAATTGCCCTCATATCCATCTCCTACTTTACAATAGCCGCTTACAAATGGAATCGCGGAAAGGAAACAGGCAGCGAGCCAGCAAATGCATAGATTGAAAAAAGACAGCCGGATTCTTAATCCGACTGTCTTTTTCTATTCTATTTTATTTCGCAGCAAGGACATTTGTTAGGACAGGTACAACCTGCTTCTTTCGGGAAACAACGCCTTGCAATACAGCTGTGTTATTAACAAGCGGTACATGGAAAGCTTCCTCAATAGATGGAGCAGCCGTTCCAAGAGCGATGGCAGCGGAATCGTTTGTCAAAATATCGGTGATAATGAAAACGAATAAGTCAAGACCTTTAGCCGAGATAGTCTTGTTCAATTCTGCCTCAAGTTCTTCCCTGCGCGCAAGCAGTTCATTAACATCTACCGTGTTAACCTGTGCGATTTCCACTTTAAAACTTCCCATTTGGAATTCTTTCGAATCAAGGGAAATTAGCTCTGGAACTGTTTTTGTACTGAGGTCAGCTCCAGCTTTCAGCATGTCTAGGCCGTACTTTTCTGCGTCCACTCCAGCAATCTCCGCAAGCTCACGAGCTGCATTGACATCCACTTCTGTACATGTCGGCGATTTGAATAACAAGGAATCAGAAATGATAGCGGATAGCATAAGTCCAGCTGTCTGCTTATCCAGCTCCACGCCGTTCTCCTTATACATTTTATTTAGGATGGTCGCCGTACAACCAACAGGTTCCACTCTAAAGTATAACGGATCGCTTGTTTCAAAATTCGCCACGCGATGGTGATCGATCACTTCAGTTATCTTAACATCAGCAATATCATCAGCACTTTGCTGACGTTCGTTGTGATCAACGAGGATAACCTCATTGGCTTCTTCTGATACCTTATTTACAAGGCGTGGTTCTGCACTTTGGAAATATTCAAGGGCAAAGCGCGTTTCCTCGTTAATTTGGCCAAGCCTTACCGCCTCTACTTCCTTTCCAAGCTTTGATTTCAAGTTTGCATATGCAAGGGCAGAACAAATAGAATCCGTATCAGGATTTTTGTGCCCAAAGATTAATGTCTTTTCCATTATGACACTCCCAATTTCTTAATATCGGCATGAATACATTTCTTGCAAGCATACCCATAAATAATATACTCCATATCGTAACAATTTTACACCCTTTGTAGGAAAATGCCCACATATGCTAAAAAGGGTGCAGTCTACCGACCACACCCCTTTGCATATTAAGCTTGCTCCAGCAATTGTCGAGCATCCATATATTCAAGACCTTGATCTTCTGCAACAGCCTTATATGTCACGAATCCCCTTAGAGTGTTGATTCCCTTCAAAAGAGCTTCATTTTCAAGGCATGCCTGCTTGAAGCCTTTATTAGCAATCTGCACAGCATATGGAACCGTTACGTTGGTTAGACCCATTGTCGATGTCCGTGGAACAGCCCCAGGCATATTTGCAACAGCATAATGAACAACACCGTGTTTCTCATAAGTAGGATTGTCATGTGTGGTAATCCTGTCAGTAGTTTCAAAGATTCCACCTTGGTCGATAGCAATGTCAACAACCACTGAGCCTTGCTTCATAGATTTTATCATGTCTTCTGTGACAAGTTTTGGCGCTCTTGCTCCCGGAATTAGAACCGCTCCTATAACGAGATCTGATTCCTTAACTGCTTCTGCGATATTATAAGGATTTGACATCAGTGTTGTAACATCACTTCCAAAAATATCATCAAGCTGGCGCAGACGCTCTGGGTTTAAATCGATCATCGTAACTTGTGCCCCAAGTCCGATTGCCATTTTCGCCGCATTCGTTCCAGCTACCCCACCACCGATTATTGTTACTTTTCCTCTTTGAACACCAGGAATACCGGATAGCAAAATTCCTTGACCTCCATAAACCTTCTCGAGGAACTGAGCTCCAATTTGTACAGCCATCCTGCCGGCAACTTCACTCATTGGCGTTAATAGTGGAAGCGCTTTATTTGGAGTCTGAACTGTTTCATAAGCAATACCAACAACCTTGTTGTCAATAAGCGCTTTCGTTAGTTCTGGTTCCGGAGCAAGGTGGAGATATGTAAATAAAATGAGATTTTCACGGAAGTAACTGTATTCCTCAGGAAGAGGCTCTTTCACTTTCATAACCATCTCTTGGGACCAAGCTTCGGAAGCAGTTTCAACAATTTTTGCTCCTGCGGCAACATAATCCTCATTGGTAAACCCTGAACCAATTCCCGCACCATCTTCGATGAATACTTCATGCCCGAAATTCAGCAAATTTACTACTCCGGCCGGTGTCATCGCGACACGGTTCTCGTTATTCTTTATCTCTTTAGGTACACCAATACGCATTTTGCATGCCTCCTATATAAATATGAAAATCAATTGTGGCCGATTCCACTATAACACTAAACCGTCGAATAATGGAAGAAAAAATATTCATTTTTCCACTAAGCGCAAACAATTAAAATTTTAGATTATTTCTTTGTTCATTGCAAAAAAATTCATTATAAATGTACTTTTCGCCTGTTTTTTCACTTGTCCTTATTTTTCGTCAATTTGTAACAGCTTATAACTTACGAATGTTGTATAATTAAGGTAAAGGGAGGATGAGAGAAATGGGACTAACTTATAAGAATATTTTAGTAGCAGTTGACGGTTCAAAGGAAGCAGCTTGGGCATTCAAGAAAGCAATTGAAATTTCTAAGCGCAATGATGCAAAAATCGTGATGGCGCATATTATTGACCTGCGCACTTTTGCAACAGTGGAAGCTTATGACCGAACTATTTCTGAGAGGGCTAGCCAGTTTGCGACAGAATTATTGGAAAGCTACAAGCAGCAGGCCCTCGAAGCCGGTGTTAAAGAAGTGACATACGAAATAGATTACGGTTCTCCTAAAGTGAAAATAGCCAAGGATATTGCCAAGAAATATGATGCAGATTTAATCATCTGCGGCGCTACAGGAATGAACGCAGTTGAAAGGTTCTTTATTGGAAGCGTTTCCGAACATATTGCCAGATATGCTAATTGTGATGTTCTTATTGTAAGAACAGAAAAAGAAGAATAACCGCCTGAAACAATTGAAAAACGCGCGCAATCGCTCAGATCGCACGCGTTTTTGCTGCCTCCAGCACTTCTCTCGCTTTCTCCAACTGTTCCTTGACTTTTATAAAGCCTGTACCCCCAGCGCTATTTCTTCTTTCAACAGATGTTTTAGGATTCAGCGCTTTGTAAATGTCTTCCTCAAAAAAAGGATGTGCTTGCTTGAAGGAAGTTAAAGGCAAGTCTACAAGATAGCAACCTTTCCTGATACAGGAAAGTACAAGCATCCCGACAATCTCATGAGCTTCGCGGAATGGAACGCCTTTTGCTGCCAAATAATCAGCTAGTTCCGTAGCATTGGAAAAATCCGAATGAACGGCCGATTTCATGTTCTCCATTTTCACAGTCATGGTTTCTACCATTCCAGTGAAGATACGTAGTGAACCTTTCAAAGTCTTAACCGTATCAAACATTCCTTCCTTGTCTTCCTGCATATCTTTATTATAGGCAAGCGGAAGACCTTTCAACACAGTCAGGAGACTCACCAGGTTCCCGTATACTCTCCCGGTTTTCCCTCTGATCAACTCTGCCATATCAGGGTTTTTCTTTTGTGGCATGATACTGCTCCCAGTTGAGAAAGTGTCAGAAAGTTCAATAAACTGAAACTCCTGACTTGACCATAATATAATTTCTTCCGCAAGGCGCGATAGGTGCATCATCAATATTGAAGAAGCTGAAAGAAACTCTAGGATGAAATCCCTGTCACTTACAGCATCCAGACTATTTTCATATATTCCATCGAAACTAAGTAAACTAGCTGAGTATGAACGGTCGATAGGAAAGGTTGTTCCCGCTAGTGCCCCCGCTCCAAGCGGGCTGATATTTATTCGTTGCAGCATTTCTGTAAAACGCTGCCGATCCCTTTCCATCATCCAAAAATAGGCCAGAAGATGATGGGCAAAAGAGATTGGCTGGGCACGCTGAAGGTGTGTGTATCCCGGCATCACTGTCTCGACATGGTCTCCTGCCTTCTCAATAATCCCCTGCTGAAACTCGGTAATCAGGATAATCAGCTCTTTCACCTGCTCTCGCAGATAAAGGTGCATGTCTGTAGCTACTTGATCATTCCGGCTTCTCCCCGTATGCAGCTTCCCGCCAACGGGTCCAATCATTTCCGTTAGCAAATGCTCAATGTTCAGATGAATATCCTCATATTTTGCTAAAAACTCAAGTTCTCCATTTTCCGCTTTGGCTTTAAGTTGGAACAGACCGTCCATCATTTTCGCTGCCTCTTCTTTACTTACAACCTTTGTTTTTTCAAGCATTTTAGCATGGGCAATGCTGCCTTCAATATCTTCTTTAACTAACTGCTGGTCGAAGGGAATGGATGCGCCGAACTCATCCACCCACTCTTCGGCAGAAAGGGTAAATCTTCCCCCCCAAAGTTTTTTCATACTGTCACCTTCTTGCCTTGAACCATGCTTTGTACTTTAGTAGGGAGACCCCAAAGATTGATGAAACCAACAGCAGCAGCATGATCGAATTCATCTTGAGAAGTATAGGTAGCCAGTTTCTCATTATAGAGGGAATATGGAGATTTTCTACCATCAACTATTGCATGCCCTTTAAAGAGCTTGATTCTTACTGTTCCTGTTACATACTGCTGCGTTGAAGCCAAGAACGCAGACAAAGCGTCGCGAAGCGGGGAAAACCATAAGCCTTCGTAAATTAGTTCGGTCATTTTTTTCTCAATCACAGGTTTGAAATGTGCTACTTCCTTCACTAACGTGATATCTTCCAGTTCTTTATGCGCTTTGATTAGCGTCACTGCAGCAGGACACTCGTAAACCTCACGTGACTTGATTCCAACAAGACGGTTCTCAACATGGTCGATTCTCCCGATTCCATGCTTTCCAGCTAATTCGTTCAAGTTCAGAATCAATTGAGACAGGGAAAGTGATTTTCCATTTAATTTTACTGGGACACCTTTTTCGAAGTCTATTTCAATCATTTCAGGGGTATCCGGTGCATTTTCAAGACTTGCAGTCAATTCATATGCTTCTTCTGGAGGAGCTGCCCATGGATCTTCTAATATGCCACATTCATTACTTCTTCCCCAGAGATTTTGGTCAATGGAAAAAGGACTATCTAGATTAATTGGGATAGGTATATTGTTTTTTTGCGCATATTGTATTTCCTCTTCACGGGACCATTTCCATTCACGGACAGGAGCCAATACTTCTAAATCAGGATTAAGCGCCTTGATTGACACCTCGAAACGCACTTGGTCATTCCCTTTTCCTGTACAGCCATGGGCTACTGCAACCGCTCCTTCTTTCTCGGCCACTTCCACAAGCTTTTTTGAAATAAGTGGACGTGACAATGCTGATACAAGCGGATATTTCCCTTCGTAAAATGCATGTGATTGCAAGGCAGTCAAAGCGTATTCCTGTGCAAACTCTTCCTTTACATCCAGAACATATGAGGTGACCGCACCGACTTTCAGAGCCTTTTCTTTTACAAAAGCTAAATCTTTTCCTTCTCCTAAATCGAGGCAGCACGCTACCACATTGTACCCTTGATCTTGGAGCCATTTGATTGCAACGGATGTATCAAGCCCGCCAGAATATGCGAGCACCACTTTTTTCGCTAACATTTTTCTCTCTCCTTCTGAATAAATATTCATGTAGATATATTATTATTCAATACTATTTAATAACTTATCAGGTTTCCTTATCTTTTTCAATGGTTACATTACTTTTTCCCATAACAATTTATGCACAAGCAAAATTTAAAGTGTCTTCACTTCTTCTTCATGGATGATTGTTGTAGAATGAAATCAATAGGGAAACACGGGGGAGAAATATGGAGAATTTTTTCAAGCATGATAAACGCTTAGGCATCCCGGTGCCTGATTTACTACAGGAATGGGAAGCATACAGTTCCAGTACTCAAGATTATATTCTGTTCCATTGGGAAAGGATTCGCGGTAGTATTCCCGATCGAATTGCGGCACTGGAACATGTCATCAACCAAAAGCAGGCTCAGTTAGACGAAGAGATGAATTTCAAACGGTCGTGCGAGCTGAACAGCGAAATTGCTGAACTTGCCTCGGTCATTAATGAGCTTTGGCTGTGGTACCGAACAAACCAGGATATTTCCGGCAAAGCGCACAGGTAATAGACTCGTTCGATATCAGAGGAACAGGTATGGCTCCTTTCAAGTGGCCGATCCGGCTCCATACTTCTGTAATAGAGATATCAACCGTAAACGACAAAACAACTATACCAGTATCCATTATATTCCATTTTAATCTTTAATCTCTGTAATTTATAAAACAGATCCGACAATTTTTCTGCCGGATCTGCTTTATTCGTATGAAAGACGCATATACTATAGATCTTTTTTTATTTCGCGGATAATATGGCCAAGCTCTGGCAAGATAAGCCGATTCATTGCGAGCTTCACTGCTCCTGTAGAGCCAGGAGTTGAAAAAACCGCAGTGTCCTTGATGACACCTGCAGTCGCTCTGCTCATCAAGGCTGCAGAACCAATGTCCTCCTGATAGCTAAGCATGCGAAACAGCTCACCGAAACCAGTGATTTCCTTGTCAAACATCTCTTGCACTGTTTCAATTGTCACATCTCGCTTCGCAATGCCAGTTCCTCCATTGATGAGCACAGCATTGATATCCTCTTTGCCGCAACCCTTCAATACTTCATCCGCAATGAGTTTCGCTTCATCCTTAACGATTTTATAGTCCATAATCTTATGACCAGCATTACAGAGCAAGTCAACCATCAGTCGGCCGCTTTTGTCCGTCTCCCTGTTCCTTGTATCACTGACAGTAATAATCTTGCAGTGAACCACTGATGGGGCATTTTCTTTATGTTCCTTCGTGCTCAATCTTCGGTCAGTCCCTTCCGAAAAAAATACCTTGCCTGATAATACCTATGCGCAAAGTCAGTCACTTTCCTCGTCATCTGATAATTGACTCCGGCTCCTATCCCCATGCTGATGAGCGGAAATCCTGACAGCTTTTTCTTACGGAAAAACAAAATAGCGATCCCTTTAAAGACCTGCTTCAATGGCTGTTCAAGCCAGCTAGGATTCGTAATTTCTTCACGACCGTGATAAAAATAAAAATCCTCTGCCTTCCTCAGGTCACGCATTAATTCATCCCAGCCTGCTGACTGCATCCTTTTCGGCATCATTGCTACGTGGAAAACTTTTAAGGCAGCCATCATTTCAAAAGGCGTATTCACTTCAAAGCCATAGGACATGGCCACCAGCTGGACTGCCCGCAGATTGATGACCGCCATTGCTGGAATATCCGCACCCAGCATTAAACTGCCACCACTCCCGGCGGAACCACCTTGCAAAAAGGAATACAGGCGGTGCCTTGAAATCTGCAAGGTTGCGATATATTCCATTTGTTCAAGTGATAACTCTCTCATATCCTCAACTGTCTCAATATCAGGTTGAAATATTCTACCCGCTGACAGGATTCTTTCCCTCGCGTCCGTTTGCAGCTGGGATCCTTGAATTAAAGCGTGAAGATGAAAAAGCCAGCCGTCCATCATGCCAAAAAAACGTTCCTGAATACCTTCCGGCAAAAGAGCAAAGGAACGATCAACATATTGATGATAGATTTGCTCGAAGTCATTGGGTTGATACTCAGCAAGTGCATTTTCCCACTCTTTCAAGCCGTTCAATACCTTTTGCTCCCTATCGCTAAAATGCATAGTATAACCCCCTGGATATTTGTCATTAATTCTCAGTATAGCATAATTAACTGTTAAAGATTCAGACCTGTCCTGAAAGGAATGGATAAAAAAATGCAAAAGCGTCCTAAGCGCTTTTGCATTTTTTCAAGGAAAGAATTACTTTGTCAACCGAACGATATCTCTTGCAATCATGACTTCCTCATTTGTCGGAATAACCATGACTTTTACAGGGGAATGAGGGTAGCTGATAAACGCTTCTTCACCGCGTACTTGGTTTAGTGCAGGGTCCCAGTATACGCCCATAAATTCAAGGCCTTTCAGGACACGTCCGCGAATTGCAGAACTATTCTCACCAATTCCTGCTGTGAAAATAATGGCATCTACTCCGCTCATACGCGCAGCATACGAGCCGATATACTTATGGATTCGGTTGGCGAATACTTGAAGTGCAAGCTCTGCACGTTCATTGCCTTTTTCTGCCTCATCTTCAATATCGCGAAGATCACTAGAAAAACCTGTTACACCTAGCATACCGCTCTTTTTATTGAGTACTTCTAGCACCTCTTCAGCAGTTTGATCTGTCTTTTCCATGATATACGGAATGAGCGCAGGGTCAATATTCCCAGAACGCGTACCCATTGTCACCCCTGCAAGCGGAGTAAATCCCATTGACGTATCGATGGATTTTCCTCCTTCGATGGCAGCAATGCTTGCTCCATTTCCAAGGTGACAAGAAATAAGGCGAAGTTGTTCAACAGGGCGCCCAAGCATCTCAGCAGCACGTTGGGAAACGTACTTGTGTGACGTACCATGGAAACCGTACTTCCTTACTCCAAACTTCTCATAGTATTCGTACGGAAGACTATAGAGGAATGAGTTTTCAGGCATCGTTTGGTGGAATGCAGTATCAAAAACCGCTACCTCTGGAACATTCGGAAGCGCATGCTGGAACGCCTTGATGCCTGTAACGTGCGCTGGATTATGTAAAGGCGCAAGCTCAGAAAGATCTGAGATCTTTTCAAGGACTTCATCCGTTATGACAGCGGAATCGCTGAAAGTTTCTCCGCCATGAACGACACGGTGGCCAATTCCTTCAATTTCGTTAAGGGAGCCTATAATCCCTTGAGAAATAAGCTTGTCCAAAAGCATTTTAACTGCTACTTCATGATCTGGAATATCAAGCGTTTCTTTCACTTTCTTATCATTTACAGTAATCGTAAAGATGGAATCCGGGAGTCCGATCCTCTCTACAAGGCCTTTTGTGATAACCTTCTCACTCGGCATTTCAAATAACTGAAATTTCAATGATGAACTACCTGCATTAATTGCAATCATTTTTGCCATAATCAATTTTCCACTCCTTTTTATATAACAGATTACGTATATTTTGTCTGCTCCATATACAATTTGTCGGCAAATAAGCTATAAATCATACTCTCATTTTTACATTAAAACATTGTCGTTATAACTTTTCAAGCAATCTCTTGTTACTTTTCTTTTTTATATAAATGTATATTTATTCAGACACTTCTGCTTAATCAATTTATTGAATAATGAAAAAAGCCGGTGTATTTTAAAACACCGGCTCTTCGTTTATTCTTGCTTATTTTCCTTAAACCATTCGTCCATTTTATCGAGGATTCTTCTCATTGCTCCGCTGTCCGAAAGTGATGGAAGCTCCGCAAGCAAGGCATGTTTAGGCGGTTTGATTCCTTCCCCCTTCTTTTGAAGGATAAGGATGCTCTTTGCCGCATTCTTGTTTTTGAAAAGTGAGGATGGAAGCTGAAGAATACCTTGGACATTCATATTGTTTTTTATATATTTGTGAAGATAACCAGACTGTTCGCTTTCAAACAATTCATTGGGGATAACGAAAAACAAGTAGGCTCCGTCCTTTGCATGCCGTCCGCTTTGCTCGATGAACAAATGATGCGAATAAGTATGTCCTGTTTCTGCAAATACTTCAAAGTCCTTTGCCCTCTCATCAACAGGATAATATCCTATAGGAAGGTCACAGACCACCGCATCCACAGGGTCAACGAGAAGTGGTTCAAGCGAATCTTGATTAAAAAGTTCCACATCATGTCCAAGCAGGTTTGCACTGACATAAGCCAATCTAATGAGGACATCATCAATTTCAGAACCAGTCGCAAAGATGCTTTTGCTTTCCTGTTGGTTGATCACCGTTGCAAGGAGGTTTCCTGTTCCGACAGCAGGATCAAGCAGGCTGTAACTTTGCTTCGTAATAAATTTATTTAATAAATATCCCATGAACATCCCAATAGAATCTGGAGTCATTTGATGGTGCTGCTGAATATTTACTTGCATTCCTTTTAAAATAGCAAGCTGGAAGCTTCTTCGAATTTCTTCTTTGCTGTAATCCTCGAGCGAAATTTCTCCATAGGCTTTTTCGAGACGCTTGATAATAAACTCTCCCAAATCCTTTTGGAGTACCGATCCGTGAAACATATTTTCACCCGTTTCAGCGACGGCCTCTAAGTATGTACAATCCAACTCTTCCTTTAAAATATCCGCTGTCACGTTGAATGTTGTAAACAGCTGTTCTACTTGCGTTACGCTCACATTCATATCCTCCTGAAACACCTATAGTTTTTCTGTTTGTTTACATTTTAACGTTCTCTTTCCATCGCTACAAGAATGGAAAAAGCTGCGGTCATCCGCAGCTTAATAACGATTAATGAGCGCTTTTGGCAGCCTCAATTGCATTTTCATAATTTGGATGGTTTGTTGCTTCGCTGACGTATTCCACATATGTTACCTCGTCACTTGAGTTAACAACGAAAACTGCACGTGCAAGAAGGCGAAGTTCCTTGATTGCCACACCGTACGCTTCACCAAAAGATAAATCGCGGTGGTCGGAAAGAGTCGTGACTTTATCGATTCCATTTGCTCCACACCAACGCTTCTGCGCAAATGGAAGATCAACACTTACTGTCAAAATTTCAACGTTATCAAGCTTCGCTGCTTCCTCGTTGAATCTGCGAGTCTGTGCATCGCATACCCCTGTGTCAATCGATGGTACAACACTGATCAACCTAACTTTTCCTGCACTGTCTTTCAATGTGATTTCTGACAGATCATTAGCAAGCACCTTGAATTCTGGTGCTTTATCCCCAACTTTTACTTCAGTGCCTAACAGCGTTACTGGGTTTCCCTTAAATGTAATGTTTGCCATGCTCATCGTCCTCCTTCATTCACATATGTACACAGTGTTAATATATCCTCTTAACCCGCAAGTTTCAAATAAATTGCCTTTTACAATACGATTGGCAGCTTTTTTTACAAGCTGCCAATCGTATTGCTATAAATCAAGATCATTTTTTGGTCCATCATAATCACTGCTGCTGTCTTTCTGTTCTTTCTTTCCGCTGTTCTTTGACATCATATTCTGCACTTTTTCCACAGCTTGTGGGGCAAGATCTAGAATTTTTTCAAGCAAATGAGTGTTTTCGTCAAGATGAAGCATCCGGACGCCCTGATGGCTGACAATCAGAAATGCGATTGGCGTGATGGAAACTCCACCGCCGCTCCCGCCGCCGAAAGGGTGCTTTGAGTCCTTCTCGGAACTTTCTCCATCGGACATAAATTCACTTCCACCTGCGGCGAAACCAAATCCCACTTTAGAAACTGTCAGGATTACGCTCCCATCAGGTGTTTCCACTGGATCTCCGATGATCGTATTGACATCTATCATTTCTTTCAAGTTCTCCATCGCTGTTGTCATCAGACCCTGGATTGGATGATCGGCCATTTATACTTTCCTCCCTCGATATGCATGCTCTGATTTTTTTTTAGATAGAACTGAAGGGGCCGGCTTTTAGGTTCTGGAAAGCCACCCTTCCAATATTTCACGATTCTTGTTCCTGCGAAAATAGCATGCCCAATCCGGACCTGAATGATACATGACAGCTCTGTCTGAGAAAATGGTGCTTGAAAGCATGGAGTGACGCTTAACTCCGGCTTACAGCGGATTTTCGCATATTTACTCATTAACCCAACTGTCGACCCTTTGGCTCCCCAGATTATCCCGAAGATGACTGCAGTTGCAGCAGCATCACCAATGCCTGCTTTTGTATGCCAAGAAAGCTTTCTTACGATAACCTTCTTCATGAAGTTCCGGACAATCCTCTCAAAACCAATGATATGTTGTAAGATTTCCTTTAAGTCATGGATGATTTTCCATACATCCTCAAACTCCACTTTCCCCTTGGTATTTTCCTCCATAAACGAATCTTCCCTGTTCACCTGAAACATGATGGCTGTCTCGTCGTCATCTGTTATAAGGACAGGGAACTCATATTTTCTCCACCACATTCCTGCAGCAGTCTTCACGACAATGCTTAGACGGTCATCTTTATTTTGATGAAAGTAATCAATGGTGACAGTTATTTTCATTAGGAAAATCAGTATTATCAAAAATGCGAGGGCAGTTAATAAACCACCTACAAACAATAACCCGTACACCTTCCTTCACATCCTTCAGCCTTCCATTATTGGCAAAGGTGCATAAAGATAAACCTGCCGTATCCGCATGTTTATCTGGATGTCGCAAGATAAAAACGTTGTTTTTCTAAATATCTGTCCGTATGTTCGCCCTTCGTTCATCTATCCCGACCACAAATCTTTAAAATTTATCATTATGTCTTTTGCTCTTGTGAAAGATGTAAAAACCTCCACTCTGCGAGAGTGGAGGCTTAAAATATCAACAGTTATTTTCATGCTTCGTGTACAACCGTCGTATCCGCAAAAAGGTCATGCAATCCTTGTTTCTTCGGAAGGAACGCGACGATGACATAACCAAGCAGGACGGTTATGGAGATGAACCTTCCAATCCATTCCCTGAACAAGACAGTGCCCCAGGAAAGTCGTTCGCCTTTTAAGTCTACCACTTTTAACCCGAACAACATTTTCCCTAGCGTTTGCCCCAGATACTTTGTCATTAAGACAAAATACAGGTAGAAAATAATAGCAGTCAGTACTGTGGCGGGATCAAAAAGGCTGTCTTTATCGGTAGATATCCCAAGTCCTCTAAGGATTGGATAAATCAATAATCCATTTAAACTCCATATTATAATGAGGTCAGTAAGATACGCCCAAAACCTCATCCAGAAGCCCGCATAACGGCCATGCTCTTCAGGAATCTGACTTGCTTTTGAAACCAGCGGTATTGGAGAAACAGTCTCAGATACCTCTCCACCAATATCCTTTCCCCCAGCAGTGGTTGTTTCATCACTGCCCAAACGGCTACCATTCACCGTTTCATTTGGTTCCTGGGTTGTATCTCCTTCTAATTCGGAAGAAGTCTTCATGCTCTCATTCTGTTCTTCTGCTGTCCTATCATTTTCTTTATTCAAGCCCACGCACCCCCTATTCCGAATACAGATACATCGGCCGAGGAGCATTCGGCTGCATGAGAAGCTTCGCCATATCTGTCATTTGCATTTCATTTCCCATCAACTTTTGTGCTCCAAAGCTGAAAAAGGAACCGAATCCCATATCCTCTGAATAACTTACAACCATGGCATCCGCCATATCTTTCTCCTTTTTCATTTGCTCCACAACATCTTCAAAGTGTCCGAATTCATCGATTAGACCTAGCTTTTTCGCCTGACGTCCATCGTAAATCCTTCCATCCGCAATTTCTTTTACTTTCCCAGTTGGTATACCTCGACCATCCGAAATGACCTTCACGAAGCCTTGATAAGAGTTATCTATCATGCTCTGAAGGATTTGGTGTTCCTCTTCTGTCATTTTCCTTGTAGGACTCATAATGTCTTTATGCTTACCGCTTTTGATCGTAACAAAATCGACGCCATATTTCTCAGCAAGACCTTCATAATTGATTCCTTGCATGATTACACCGAGAGAACCAGTAATTGTTTCAGGACTAGCATAAATCTTATCTGCAGGAGCAGATATGTAATATCCGCCTGAAGCAGCCATGCTGCCCATTGATATATAGACAGGTTTTTTTGTTTCCTCTTGGATTTCTTTAATTTTGTCATGGATTTCCGCACTTTCCACAACGCCTCCGCCTGGGGAATTAACGCGAATAATAATCCCTTTTACCTCATTGTCCTCTTTGGCATTGTCTAGCTTTTTGAGAAATTCACGGTGGTTATATCCTGAACTGGACATAAAAGCAGAAGGCTCCCCAGCATCCTGTATCGTACCGTCCACCGAGAGTACTGCGATTTTTTCAAAATCATTTCCTTCTTCTATTACTTCCTCGCTGAAAGTATACCCTCCAACTTCAATTAGCTGATCCAAAGAAGAAGGCTTCTCTTCTTTTGTACCGAAAAAGGACAGCGTATTCACTAATACAGAAATAAAGAATAAACCAACGGCGATCCCAAGTGCCGCCCATCTTTTCCCGTTCATGATGTTCCCCCTTAATGATTTGGCTTCGTACAGATTTATGGTAATATTGTCTCAACCCTTTTTATTCTAGCAAAATTGAGAAAAAAAGGGGACTAAAAACATTTAAATATATATGCCTGGAGGAATGAATATGCCTAACCGACGCAATCTCTTTTTTTATCACAACCATGAGACAGATAAAAGCGAGAGTATTTCCTCTCTTAAGGAAGCAGCTGAAAGATACGGTTTTACTATAGTAAAAGACTACCAGGATGCCAATATCATTGTTTCAATTGGAGGTGACGGAACTTTCCTCCAAGCAGTGAGAAAAACCGGATTTCGTGAAGATTGTCTTTATGCGGGAATCTCCACGAGAGGGAACTTAAATTTATACTGTGATTTTACTCTTGAAGATACATCCAAAATGATCGGTGCCATTCAAAACGTAGAGCTGGAGGTAAGACGCTATCCATTAATTGAAGTGACCGTTGATAAAGAAGCTAAGTTCTTGTGTCTGAATGAATTTAGTGTCCGCTCCGGAATTATCAAGACATTTGTTATGGACGTCTTTATTGATGATTTGCATTTTGAAACCTTCAGAGGTGATGGCATGATTGTGGCCACTCCAACTGGAAGCACAGCCTACAACAAATCAGTCAACGGAGCTGTCGTAGACCCTCTCCTCCCTTGCATGCAGGTAAGTGAGCTAGCATCTGTCAACAACAATCATTACCGGACACTCGGCTCTTCCTTTATACTGAGCGGTGACCGAAAGCTTTCATTGAAAGTGGTCCAGGACGGAAACGATTATCCAATCATGGGTATGGACAATGAAGCCTTGAGCATTCAGCATGTAGAAACACTTGACATCACCTTGAGCGGGAAATATATCAAAACCGTCAAGCTAAAGGACAACTCGTTCTGGGAAAAAGTAAAAAGAACCTTTTTATAAAAACGAAAAGCGGAAGCGCCCGTTCAGCGGCGTACGGCCTGGAGGTCCTCCGACTGAGATAAAGGAAACACGATGAGCGGAGTGAATCGATGTTGACTTATCGTAGGAAGGAGACCGAAGGGCGATAGACGCTGGGCGCTGGAGCTAGACAACGAAAAGCGGAAGCGCCCGTTCAGCGGCGTACGGCCTGGAGGTCCTCCGACTGAGATAAGGCGAATCTTAATCAGCGTTTTTTGCTGGTTACTAGATGAGCCAATCGGGCTTTTACGGGCAGTTAGAAATTACTGCCCGTTAATGCGCGGCAAAGGAAACACGATGAGCGGAGTGAATCGATGTTGACTTATAACGCTAAACGCGCACATCCAGTGCGCTTCGCCTTACTCGCACTTCCTGTGCTTCGTCGTAGGAAGGAGACCGAAGGGCGATAGACGCTGGGCGCTGGAGCTAGACAACGAAAAGCGGAAGCGCCCGTTCAGCGGCATACGGCCTGGTATCAGAAAAAACCGTCCACACCTTAAATGTATGGACGGTTTTTCAAGCACTTTTCCCTGTTCGTATTCTCGATTCCCAATCAGCTGCTTTCTTTGTTCTAGAAAACGTGTACAATGCTAACGCTGCCCATATAAAAGAAAAAGCATAAATATGGGTTGGTGTAAAAACTTCTCCATATATAAATACTCCTAATAGGAGCGTAAGAGTTGGCGCTATATATTGCAGGAACCCGAGCATGGAAAGCGGGATGCTCTGCGCTCCCTTGGCAAAGTAAAGAAGGGGCACTGCCGTAACTGCACCAGCTCCTATGAGAAGAAGTGTTTCCGCTATTGATCCTGCCACAAGCGAACTGTCCCCTCTGAAAAACAATATTGCCATATAGACTGCTGCAATTGGCATGACGACCATCGTCTCAAGCGCCAAACCAACGGAAGATTCCATCTTGATTTTTTTCTTTGCAAGACCATATAAGCCAAAGGAAAAAGCAAGGGTCAAAGATATCCAAGGAAACTTACCATAGGAAGAAGTCATGATAAGCACACCTACGGCCGCAAGAAAAAAAGAAAGCACCTGCGCTTTTGACAGCTTTTCTTTAAAAAAAACAATTCCTAAGAGGACGCTAACAAGTGGATTGATATAATATCCTAGACTCGCCTGTATCATTTGCCCCGTATTCACTGCCCATATGTAAATGAACCAGTTAATACTGATGATCACCGAAGCCGCAGCGAGCGCAGCTAACTGCTTTCGATTTTGCGTGAATCCTTTCAGCGTATCAGTAAAGATGCGAAACCTCCCTGCAATCCCGAGAAACCCCAGCATAAAAAAGAATGACCAAAATACCCTGTTTGCTAGTATTTCATCTGCACTTACATCACCAAGAAACTTCCAATATATCGGGAGTATCCCCCATAACAAATAAGAAAAAGCCGCGTAAAATATCCCTTTTTGCTGTTCTGTCCTGTCAGACAAATTCTCACCCCTAATCTTTCTGAACCCGAAATAATTTTATTATATATGGAGAAAGCTTTGCTGACAATCTTTTCATACTAAACATAATCAAAAAAAAAGATGCAGATTTGTCTCGACAAACTGCATCACTTCCCAACTTATTTTGTACTAGCGCCTTCCATCTCCCGTTTCCTTAATTCGCCCCTCATAATCTTACCAGAAGTTGTTTTCGGTAATTCTTCAAGGAACTCAATTTTTCTTGGATATTTATACGGGGCAGTTAGCTCTTTCACATGATCCTGCAGCAAAGGAATCAGACTAGGGTCCTCCTTATCCACCTCGTCACGAAGCACGACAAATGCTTTAACGATTGTGCCACGAACCTCATCAGGAGATGCAACTACGGCGCACTCCTTTACAGCAGGATGTTTGACTAGCGCATCCTCCACTTCAAATGGCCCAATTGTATAACCGGAACTAATGATTATGTCATCTCCTCGTCCTTCAAACCAGAAATATCCCTCTTCGTCTTTCTTTGCTCTATCTCCCGTAATGTAATAATCTCCCCTAAACTGCATGGCAGTACGCTCAGGATCCTTGTAATAATTTTTGAAAAGGGCAGGCGTCTCTGTGTGGACAGCAATATCCCCTACTACTCCTGGAGGGCATGGCTTTCCATTCTCATCAATGATTTCCACCCTGTTCCCTGGAGTTGGTTTTCCCATTGAACCTGGCCGAATCTCCATTCCCTTAGTCACACCGACAAGAAGGGTGTTTTCTGTCTGTCCATAGCCATCTCTTACATTAAGACCGAAGTGATTCTGGAAAGTTTCAATAACTTCCCGATTCAATGGCTCTCCAGCAGAGACCGCACTATGTAGTCCGGAAAGTTTGTAATCGCCAATTGTTGATACCTTTGCCATCAATCGATATTCAGTCGGTGTACAGCAAAGTACATTGATTTGGTAATATTCCAAAAGCCGCAAATATTTTTCCGGTTCGAATTTCCCATGATAGACAAAGCCTTCCCCACCTGACCCAAGGACAGATAAAAAAGGACTCCAAATCCATTTTTGCCAACCTGGTCCGGCTGTAGCCCAAACGGTATCTCCTTCTTCAATACATAACCAATTTTTCGCTGCTGTCCGCAAATGAGCGAATGCCCACCCATGTGTATGAACAACACCCTTTGGGCTCCCTGTTGTTCCAGATGTGTAAGAGAGGAACGCCATATCATCCTTTTCTGTATCCGCAAGCTCCAGCTTTTCACTAGCAATTTTCTTCTCTTTATCAAGATGAATCCAGCCAGGAACCTCTTGCCCAAGCGAAAATTTGATTAAACCAACTATTTCATTCATTCCCTCAAACTCAGGGATATACGGAGAATAACTGATGACTGCTTTAACATCACCATGGTGGATACGGTATTGCAAATCCTTTGTCCTCAACATTTCTGAGCTTGGAATGACAACAAGCCCCAGCTTCAGCGCAGCAGTGTAAACCTCGTATGCCTCGATAAGCCTTGGGACAACAACCAGGACCACATCCCCTTTATGGAGTCCTGCTCCTTTGAATACGTTTCCAATTCGGTTTGCATTATAAAGTAGTTCATCGTATGTAATACTCGCTGTATCTCCATTTTCATTTTCCCAACGGAGTGCTGTTTTTCCCTTATTGACATACTTTTCAAACTCAGAAATAAGATTATACTGTTGCGGGGCAATTAGTTCTTCTGTTTTCATTGCCTCTCCCCCTAATTGTATTTTTATGTTAACAATTTAATTATACAAAATTATTCAAATATTTCAAAATATTATTTTTAGATATAAAAAAATACTTCTTGATGATACTACCAATCATGAGGAAAAATTTTTGAATGGGGATAGTATAGTACTCAACCTCTTTTGGACAATAAAAGCCAAAAAACATAAGAAGAGGCAGGAATTACTTCCTGCCCCTTGTAGCCATATTATTTATTTTTATTATCTAGAAAATCCGCTCATTTGCTGTTGAGCCATAGAAACTAGACGCTTGGTGATTTCTCCACCAACAGATCCGTTTGCACGTGACGTTGTTTCACCACCAAGATTAACGCCGAATTCAGAAGCGATTTCGTACTTCATTTGATCAAGAGCTTGTTCTACTCCTGGTACCAAAAGGTTGTTTGAGTTGTTTGACATGTGGTTTCACCTCCTTGTGAGTATAGATTGTGTAAAACCACATGCCTTCATACTGTCTCCCCTTTGGTAATTGTTCTCAATTACATCATGAAAATTCTAGAATAAATCTTCGTCTATCCCGGTCTGTCTGCCAGGTGTTATAACAATGGTTTCTGTCTTTTCTACCGCTTTTTTGATTAGTGGTTCAAAATCATAAAATTCTTCAAAACGCTGAACTTTTTCTAGCTTTGGCCTTGTTTTAGGTGCAGCTGGGACAAAAATGGTGCAGCAATCTTCGTAAGGTTGAATGGAAATTTCATGCGTTCCGATCCTTTGAGAAATTTTCATTATTTCTGTTTTGTCCATCATGATAAGCGGCCGCAATATAGGAGTGCTAATCACTTCATTGATAGCATACATGCTTTCGAGCGTTTGGCTAGCCACTTGTCCAAGACTTTCGCCTGTGATGATTGCAAGTCCACCCTCTCGTTTACGCAGTTCCTCTGTAATTCGGAGCATGAACCTTCGTGTAGAGGTCATTGTATAATTTTCCGGGACTTGCTTGTGAATCGCTTGCTGAACTTCGGTAAACGGGACGATATGGAGCACGAACCTGCCGCTAACCTCCGCTAATTTTGCTGCTAAGTCAATAACCTTTTGCTTCGCTCTCTCGCTCGTAAACGGCGGACTGAAAAAGTGCACGCCTTCTACTTCCAGGCCCCTCTTCATGGATAGATGCCCTGCAACAGGGCTGTCGATTCCTCCAGAGAGCATGAGCATTGCCTTACCGCTTGAACCGGCTGGCATTCCTCCTGCTCCATGAAAATTCCCCGCAGAAAGGTATACACCTTCCTTTCTGATTTCTACCTGAAGATTAATATCTGGTTTGCGCACATCAACGGTAATTCCAGGTATGCAGTGGAGAATGTGCCCTCCTAGAGCATGATTCATTTCGTTTGTATCGAGTTCATAGTTTTTATCTGCTCTTCTTGCAGTCACTTTGAATGTAGATCCTTCTTTGTACATGCCTTTTACTAATGCAACTGCGGTTCCTTTTATTTCATCAAGGTCTTGACTCGTCTTAACAGCAAGACTGAACGATTGAATGCCAAAAATAGCTTGGAGTCTTTCGGCTACCCTTTCTCCATCCTCTCCATTTAGGAGGACATACATTCTGTCACGGTCTGCCCGAATGGTGGCATTGGTAAATCCCTCAAGCGCATGCTGAATATTTTTTTTCAGCATATCTATGAACTTCTTTCTATTTCTTCCCTTTGTTGAGATTTCACCATAACGTATTAAAACACGATCATAAATCATCTGCTCATTACCTCTCTCAGTCTTATTGCTGCCTCTCTCATTGCCTGTCCGGCAAATTCAGCTTCTTCAGGAGTATTCTCGTACGAAAGGCTGATTCTTATCGCACTTTCTGCCAAATCCTGCGGCACTCCCATTGCCAATAGCGTTTTGCTGCCTTTACTGTGTCTCGAAGAGCATGCACTTGTTGTCGAAACATAAATTCCTTTTTCCTCAAGAGCGTGAACAAATACCTCTGCTTTCACCCCACTTAAGGAAAAGTTAAGGATATGCGGTGCGCTTCCATGTTCAGGTGTGTGGATTACTGCTCCCGGAATGCCTTCTACGGATTTTCGCAGTATGGATAGAACTTCAGTCATTCTATCACTGTGCGCCTGCTGGCTTTCCATCGTCATCCGCAAGGCCTTGGCCATACTTACGGCACCTGCAACGTTTTCTGTACCGCTGCGCCTTATTTTTTCCTGGTTTCCGCCTGAGAGCAAAGGATGAAGACGGATTCCATCTCTAACAAAAAGAGCTCCAGTGCCTTTTAACCCGTGGAATTTGTGGCCTGAAATGGAGCATAGATCGATTTTACACTCTGTTAAATCCAACGGAACTTTTCCAACACCTTGTACATAATCCACATGGAAGAGAATCTTAGGATAATCCAGCAGTGCTTTCCCTATCTCGTTTATTGGCTGGATGATGCCAGTTTCGTTGTTCACATGCATAACCGACACCAGGATGGTATCCTCTTTGATTTCCTTTATGATATCCTTCACATTGATTTTCCCTGTTTTGTCAACAGGAACGATTGTGGAATGAAACCCTGATTCCTTCAGATGTTCCGCTGCATTAGAAACAGATGGATGCTCGATTGCAGATAGGATGATATGCTTGCCCCTGGAGGCAGCTGCCATTGTAGCACCTTTTAGAGCAAGATTATTGCTTTCGGTTCCTCCTGAAGTAAACACTATTTCTTCGCTCTTTACCCCAAGGATGCCTGCCACCTGTGCCCGTGCCTGCTGTAGAAGCTTTTCCGCCTTACCGCCGAGAGCGTGAAGAGAAGAAGGATTTCCGAAAAATTTTCCGGCAACTGTTATATACGAATCCAAGACTTCTGGATATGGTTTTGTCGTAGCGCTATTGTCTAAATAAATCATACACCGATCCTCCTCACAATGAAGATGAAAGTGCCAACAAATAATCTTACCATAAACATGCTGAGCAAAAAACAAAAATAAATAAATAGGCCTCCAACTTTCATTGGAGACCTTCAAACCTATACTCGCTATTCGTAAATGTATTCTTCGATTTTTCTCATGGCACCTGGCTCGACTTCCTCAATTACAGCGGCTGCCTTTTCGAGTGCTTCAGCATACTCGCAGTTTCTGAAAAGTCCCTCTGCCTCCTGGAGCCCTACTGAAACTGATGGGTACTTGCTTCTATATCTGTTGCCGTATTGGATTACTTTCTCTGTGAGCATGGCGTTTTCAATCGTCTCTTTTGTAGTTGCAGACAGTTTTTCAACCGTCAGAACCGCTATTTCGAGATGCTGCTGTACAACAGGAATATCTAAAGGCTTCTGCTCCAGTTTTTCTGATGCGTTTTCGATGGTACTCTTTGCATCTTGGAGCAACTCCTTATACTTTTGGGATAATCCCGGAAGATTGCTTTTCGTAACAAGTCTCACCATTTCCGTTATCTCTTTAGACAATTCCTTCACTTGACTTCTTGCAGCAAGTTCGTCTTTTCTGAGGGCACTTAATTTATTCTGGAACTCACCCTGTTTTGACCTTAGCTCCTCCATTTCTTCCTTCAGTTCGAGCATCTCTTCATAAAGGAAACTTTGAGCGATTTCCCCCTGAGAAATTTTTCCAGAAAGCCGTTCAAACCTTTTCAGGAGATCTTGGAGCAGATGATCCATTGTTCGCTGCGCTCCCAAATCATTTTCTTGCAAATGATAGCTCTCCTGAATCGTCTCCAGCTCTGCTTGAATATGATCCTGCTCCTCGGCTGCTTCAGCCATCACCTGTTCCAAGTCCGGCTTTATCCTAGCAAGTGAGTGCTTCGCTGTGACCTCCTGTTCAAACAAATCAAACAGTGTTTCCATAGCAGCCTTCAATTCGGAGATGCCCACTTCCACCTTCGCGATATCGCCTTCATCTATCATTTGCTGGTACTCTCCGAGTGCTTTTTCCATCTCAGCAATTTGTTCTTCAAAGCCGATATGCTCCAGCTGGTAACCCTGGCCTGCCATTTCCTTGAAGCCATCTTTTAAATCGCTGATCTGGGAGGGAATAACACTTTGACATTCATGTAAAAGACCAGGAATTCCGATCATGACTCCATTTATTTGTTGAAGCAAGGCAGCGATCGACAAAACGACTTCTCTCGCTTCCAGATAATTTCCATTTTCTGTTTTTTCTTCGAAATCGGTGAATTTTGCATTCACATCGTCAAGCTGGTGTTCAAGCATCTCTTCTGCTTTCCCAAAACTATGCCGATGCGCTAATAGATTCTTTCTGCACTCACGATACGTTTCTTTCAGTCCCTCGATTTCGTTCCGGTTCTTTTCTTCGCTTCCGATAAGCTCGTTCAATTCCTTCAGTATATTATCAATAACCTCTTCTATTTCGTTGAGTTTGTTCTCAATGACAGAGAAAGTCTCTTTTGCTTTATTAAACCTAAGCTTATCCGTGTATTCTTCCGCATCGAACAAAAGCTCCTCTATCGCAGGCAAGCCTACTGTAACAACTTCATCCCATTCCCGGCGCCATCTTTCAAAGAGATCTTCTGTCTGTCCAGTCATGTTCAATTGTTTCACTTTCGACATTTCATCAAGCACAGGACGGTTCATAATATCCAGTTTCCATGCCTCATATTTATCTACTTCGTTATAATATTTCCGTTTCAATATGTATCCTGTCAAAAAAAATCCCATCAGTAAAATGATTCCACCAATAATAAATTCCATACTAATCCTCCTGGCCTATCGAAAAAAATCGGAGCGTCGTTTCATCAATAATAATCATTGCATAAAATGATTTATAATGTATTTATGATACCATGTAAACGACACTTTTTGACCAGTTATTTCTTTTTTTTGATAAAATTATCGAAACTAATCTAATCATTTCACGACTTTGACGTGGGCAACCTACGCTTTTTGAGTAATGGGGAATATTTCTGTGTGGATTACAGTCCAAGGGTTTTCGGAGAAATGGCAGATGTACTCGGAGCCGTCAAGGCAGTTCGCACTGTACGCATGTCAATAAATGCAAATCTTGACCCTGAAAGCCATGCAATCAATTATAACGGGGCAGGAAAGGCAGAGCCTCTCAATGCTAGCGAGCTTTACCCTCCCGCCTTAATAGCAAAAACAAGCTGCGAGCTTCGGTATTTCTCTGAACTATGGTTCTGATGCCCGCCAAGCAAAAGGACTTGGCCAAAGACTCGTGGACATACAGAACTGATTTTCCTAGAGGGAAACGGCTTCCCGTATATTATGCTTTCTATCAGGTGAGAGAAAAGCCTTTAGCCAGCTGCTGACTTGCCGACTATATTTTTCGGCAAAATAGCTTTCGTGCGGCAGAATATGCAAAACTTCCTTTACATAGTCTGCATTTAGAAACGGCATGCCTAATAGTGATTTTAGTTGAAGAATCGTATAGGGAACAGACTGGCTTGCAAATTCACCCGCATTCATTCCAGCCTCCAGCACCTTTTTCAGGTAGTATCTTTCCTTCGCCATATAGGTTGCCATAATTTCTCTTGCCATCTGAGAATCAATTGTCATTTCTCTCAAAACAAACCTTGTAAGCTGGAGGTTTTTGCATTGATAAGCAGTGAGACTGTCAACAATAGCTTCGAGGCAGACATACGCCCCTTCTTCGAGCGAAGAGTATCCTTTTTCTAATTCTTTAAGATAATTTTCAAAGTACACGGTTAAACAGTATTCGAGAAGCCCATTTTTATTGTTGAAATAGTAAGCAATATTGGCAGCATTCACCCTGGCTTTGGCAGCAATGTCCCGAATCGATGTCCCGCTGTAGCCTTTCGTATTGAAAAGGTAAACAGCAGAATCTACGATTTTTTCCCTAGCATTTTTTTTCATTCTTCCACCCGCCTTTTCCTGGTTTTCCACATTCACTGCTCACTTACTAGTTTATCGGAAAAGCAGCCATTTTCCCCGGAAAATCTGTCGACAAAGTCTCCTTCTTTTCTCCAAGTTCTGTTAAAATGAATGGATATTCTACGATGCATGGGGGGAAAGATTGTGTTTCAAGTCGATTCTTATGGTGAAAACAGGGAAAAAAATTACGATTTACTGATTAAACAGTTAAGATCACTCCTCCAAGGGGAGAGTAATGTCATCGCCAACTTGAGCAATGCGTCTGCCTTACTGAACCAGTTCCTCGATCGAATTAACTGGGTAGGTTTTTATTTGATAGATGAGAGCGAACTCGTGCTCGGCCCATTCCAAGGTCTTCCGGCATGTGTGAGGATCCCATTGGGCCGTGGTGTTTGCGGCACTGCTGCCGAAAAGAGAGAAACGATGAGAATAGAGGATGTTCACGCCTTTCCAGGTCACATTGCATGCGATGCAGCCTCTAAATCAGAAATCGTCATTCCCCTTTTAAATGGCGAGAAACTTATCGGTGTGCTTGATATTGACTCCCCTGAAACAAGCCGATTCGATGAACTCGATCAAAAAAAGCTTGAAGAATTTTGTGCGGTTCTAATGACAATTTACAAAGGGTAAGATACGAAAGACCGGCAACTTTTGGCTGCCGGTCTTTCTTCTATGTTAATCTTTCCAAAGCAGAAGCAAGGTCATCACGGATATCCTCCCAAGCTTCGAGGCCTACCGAGAGACGAAGCATATTATCCTTGATTCCCATCCTAGCTCTCGCTGATTCTGGCACGACTGCGTGTGTCATGGTTGCCGGGTGCTGAATCAGCGTTTCTGCATCGCCAAGGCTTACTGCTATCTTAATAAGCTTTAATTCGTCCATCAGTTGCTGTGCAGTTTCCTTGGTACCCTTTATTGTAAAAGAGATAAGTCCCCCTGCCTTTTTCATTTGCTTTTTAGCAATTTTGAAATCTTTCGAGGAAGAATCCCCTGGATAGAAAACCTCATCTATCATGGGGTGCTCTTTTAAGAAACCAAAAAGCTTTTCTGCGTTATCACTGTGGCGGTCCATCCTGACAGGAAGCGTTTTAAGGCCTCGCAACAGGAGCCACGCATCGAAAGGAGCGATGATTCCGCCAATATCCTTTTGGGTAGTAACCGCGATCCGGTCCATTATTTCTTTTTTACCTGCTGCAATCCCAGCTACCACATCTCCATGGCCACAAATGTATTTCGTTGCGCTATGAACGACAATGTCACATCCTAACTCAATTGGGTTTTGTAAATATGGGGAACAAAAAGTGTTATCCACCACCACCGGAATACCATTCTTAGCGGCAACTTTAGCGACCATTTCAAGGTCGACAAGCTGCATCGTCGGGTTTATTGGTGTTTCCACATAAATACATGCCGTATCCGCCGAAATCAATGCATCTAGCTCTTCTTCTGTCCTCATTGCAGAAAAGTCGTGAGCTACATCAAATTTTTCTTCCAACAGCTCCAATAAACCGAACGTACAGCCATAAATCCCCTGCGAGCAAATGACATGGCTGCCGTTTTTCACTAGCGCAAAGAGGACTGCGGAAACAGCAGCCATCCCCGAGCCGAATGCTAATGCCTTTTCAGCCCCCTCCAAAACAGCCATTCTTTCCTCCAACACAGACACGGTTGGGTTACCGAGCCTTGAATATATATAGCCTTCTTCCTCCCCAGAAAATCTGGCAGCCCCTTGCCGTGCATGTTCAAATGCGAACGTGCTCGTCTGAAAAATTGGTGGGACAAGGCTTCCATTGTATAAACTTGAGTCATAACCAGAATGGATTGCCTTTGTTTCAAATTTCTTTTCGCTCATTGTGCTCCCCCTTCTCTTTGAAAACGCATACATCTTCTCTAACAGCATATGACAAGAATAGAAAACAGAAAAGCAATTTGCAATCTTTTGACGAAATTATCATAATATTTTTTCATAAAAATAGAGCAGATTGATGCTTCTGCTCCTCATAATTTGGTGATAGAACGCTCGAAAGTCATGTCTTCCTTAGCTGCGACCACTTTATTTTTTCCTGATTTCTTTGCTTCGTACAGTGCTTGATCAGCCCTGCGGAATAAAGATTCAACCGTATCCCCGCTTTCTTTTTTCCATGAGGATACTCCGCAGGAAATAGTGATAGGCGGGAACGTATTTTTTATCGCCATGCAAACAAGTCTCTCTGCTGTGCGAATCCCTACATGGATTGAACCACCTGGAATGTATATGGCGAGCTCTTCCCCACCCCATCTTGCACTGATATCGGAAGCCCGGATGCTTCCGCATGTAAGCCTCGCCAGCTGAATTAACACTTCATCCCCCGTCTGGTGTCCGTGTGTATCATTAATCAATTTGAAGTTATCGATATCAATGAGGATAAATGCTCCTTGCATATCCCGTTCCATTGATATATGCATTATTTCATCGAGGTAGCTTCTTGAAAAAAGTTTTGTCAAATGGTCTGTGATCACAAGCTCTTCAAGCTGTTCTTTGAGCATAGCGTTCGAAAAGGCAAGCGAGGAATGATAGACTAACGATTGAAGCAGCTTGAATTCCTCAAAAGTAAAAGCATACGGCTCCTTATTGAGGATGAGTGCGTATCCCTTTACTTGATTATTTTGCTTGATTGGCACGCCCATAATCGAACGGAAGGCAGAGTATTGGCTTTCTTCTAAGAGGACAGCATCGCCAATGAATATTGGTTCCCTTCGTTCTAATATCATCACACCAAATGAATGCAATTCCGGTTTAGAATAACCCGTTACAAAAAAGGGAGTGCTCCCATCAAGCACTTCCAGTTCGCCAGATTCCTCGTTCCGCCAAAAAAAACCTACCTCATCCGCATCAAGCGAAGTCTTAATCTTACTTGTTACATATTGAACCGTGTCTGTCAGGCGGAGATTGCTGTTCAATACATGTGTCGTATCATTAATGAGTTGAAGGTCACTAACCAGTTTGCGTGATTGCTGATAGAGTTGCGCATTTTCCAGTGCACTTCCCGCTGTGTTGGCAAGCAAACAAATAAATTCTCTTTCTTCTCCCGGAAATATCTGAGAATCAGGAGCGATCACTTGGAGGACTCCATATACTCCTTGCCTTCCTTTAAGAGGGGCATACAGAATTGATTTCCTTTCGAGGAGAGAATCCTCGATTTGCAGGGTTCCATTTACATAAGCCTGCATTGCTGAAAGATTATTGCTGTTATACTCAAAAGTTTTCACTGGCAATTCTCCATGCCCAGAGTTATCCTGACTCAATAAAAGGTAATATTCAAACCCTGGGTACACATCTTGGAGCGTATGGATAATTTCAGAGAGGACATCGTCCACATTCATTGTCGAGTGGAACTTTTCCGTCACTCTATGCAACTGGCGGTATCTTTGTTTTTCCGCCTCGATTTTTTCCAATCCAGAGACTTGGAATACTATACGGGAGATTTCATCTGCTACTTGTTCAAGTATACAATCAGAAAACATACGTAAGATCCCGGAGTTCCCTTCAATCACAATCGCTCCAGCAAGGCTATCATTGTGCTTGAGGACGAGCATCATTCTATTTGGGGAGAAAGATTCCCTAAAAACTTTGCCACGGCTGAGTTTATCAAAGGGTAACTTCTCCTGCACTTGAGAAACATTTGACTTCACGCTTCTGTTAGTAGCAACGAGATAGATGCTCTCATCCCATTCTCCGAAGTGGTAGAAATCCATAACTCCCTCAATGAAAGCTGTTTTTTTCAAGGCTTCAAGAAGGCTTTCACATAAATTTCCTTTTAAAATAGGAGTTCGTATACCTAAAATAATATCCAATAGGCGACATTTCAGCTCTTTTATAAACTGCTGTTCCGCGAAATTATTCATTCCAAACCACCCATTACAAAGCGAAATTCTTTATCCACAAGTAATCCATTCTTCCTATTAAGGTAAAAGTTACTATTCATAGTATAGCATACATCCTATTAAAAAAGTGGTTTATAATTTATTTTATAGTAAAATAGTCCCTTGACTTTACTGGTTGAGAAATTATATAATTGCTTTTGTGTAAAATATCGCAGCCTATGTGGACACCTTTACGACTTTATTTTATTCCTCGGATATCCCGATGGTGCATCTTGTAACCCGCTGCTGCTAGGGCGAAGGTGCATGAAAATAAAATAATCGTGACTGCTGTATCACAAACTGTTTTTATTTTACCAAAATAAAAACACGAGGAGGAGTCATTCATGGCTCGTTATACCGGCCCAAGCTGGAAACTATCCCGCCGTCTTGGAATTTCACTAAGCGGCACAGGTAAAGAATTAGAAAAACGCCCTTACGCACCAGGTCCTCATGGTCCTAACCAGCGTAAAAAGCTTTCCGAATACGGATTGCAGCTTCAAGAGAAGCAAAAACTTCGTCATATGTATGGAGTTACTGAGCGCCAGTTCCGCAACCTGTTTGACAAAGCAGGCAAAATGACTGGTAAGCACGGTGAAAACTTCATGATTCTTCTTGAATCGCGCCTTGACAACGTTGTTTACCGTCTTGGTCTTGCTCGCACTCGCCGTGCAGCACGCCAGCTAGTAAACCACGGTCACATTCTTGTTGACGGATCCCGCGTTGATATCCCATCATACCGCGTAGCTCCAGGACAAGTAATCAGCCTTCGTGAAAAATCTCGCAACCTTGATGTTGTGAAAGAAGCAATCGAAGTGACTAACTTCGTACCAGACTTCTTGACTTTTGATGCAGACAAGCTTGAAGGAACATTCACTCGTCATCCTGAACGTTCCGAGCTTCCAGCTGAAATCAACGAAGCGCTGATCGTAGAATTCTACTCTCGTTAATAAGACAGCCCCTCTGCAGCTTGCAGAGGGGTCTTTTCTTAGCTGAATAGCTATATGGTGACCATCACACAAAAAATGCTTGCAGAAAAAATTTTTTCCGCAAACTGAGATGAGTTTCACTACAATTTGAAATGCCCCCAATATCAGGAGGCATTCTTTTTTAATATTTAATAAGAAAATATTTTTTCTTTCCGCGGCGGATGATGGTAAACTTCCCTTCCATCCTGTCTGCCTCTCCAACTATATATGCCGTATCTGTCACGCGCTCTCCGTTCAATGATACAGCTCCATTTGCGACATCTTCACGAGCCTGGCGCTTCGATGGAGAAATTTTCGCCTCGACAAGCAGGTCTACAAGGTTGAGATTTGACTCCTTGTACGCTGTAAATGAAGGCACATCCTTGAAGCCCTGTTCAATTTCAGCAGCAGAAAGATTTTTGACATCGCCGCTAAATAATGCAGCTGAAATCTTGATAGCTTGCTGCAATGCTTCTTCTCCGTGGATCAGCCTTGTCATTTCCTCTGCAAGCGTCTTTTGGGCCTTGCGAAGATGCGGCTCTTCCGTTACAGAAGTTTCAAGCATCTCGATATCTTCCTTTTTAAGAAAGGTGAAGAATTTAAGGTATTTCACTACGTCAGCATCAGCAGTGTTGATCCAGAATTGGTAGAACTCATACGGAGATGTCTTGTCTGGATCGAGCCAAATAGCACCGCTTTCTGATTTTCCAAATTTAGTGCCATCTGCTTTCGTAACAAGCGGGATTGTCATCCCGTAAGCCTTGGAACCTTCTGGAGCCATCTTCCGAATCAATTCCAATCCTGTTGTGATATTTCCCCATTGGTCGCTGCCGCCGATCTGTATTTTACAATCATGATTTTCATACAAATGTAAGAAATCCATTGCTTGCAAGATAGTATAAGTAAACTCAGTGAAAGAGATTCCACTGTCAAGACGGGAAGCAATCGTATCTTTAGCAAGCATGTAATTGACTCCGATGTACTTTCCGAAATCGCGCAGGAATGTTACCACATCAAGTTTACTTGTCCAATCATAGTTATTCACCATGACAGCGCAGCTTTCGCCTTCCATATCAAAAATCTGTTTCAACTGCTTCGTAATACCTGCTACATTTCGGTTCACATCTTCCACTGTCTGCAGCTTCCGCTCTTCACTTTTACCGCTTGGATCCCCAATCATGCCCGTTGCACCACCGACAAGCACAATCGGACGATGGCCATTGTTCTGGAACCTTCGGAGAGTCAAGAACGGCAATAGATGGCCAATGTGCATGCTGTCAGCTGTCGGATCAACACCACAGTAAAGAGAAACCTTCTCCTTACCAAGAAGCTCAGCCATTCCATCTTCATCTGTTTGCTGGTACACTATACCCCGCCATTTTAAATCATTTAATAAATCCATCTTTGAAATTCCTCCTGCTTCTTTTTTGCAAAATAAAAGCGCCCTGCAACATGTGCAGGGACGCTTGTATGCGCGGTACCACCCAGCTTGAAAACAGGCTTACTGTTTTCCTCTTAAAACGATAACGGCAGTGCCGTCCGCAAAAAGTCACCTTCCTGCAGAAGCTCCGGGGTGTAATTCGCCCTTCCATTTGTACCGGCTCACAGCAACCGCCGGCTTTCTGAATACAGAGATGGAAGCGCTACTGTTTTCCCTTCAGCGCTTTGTCAATTATAAAGATATTAAAACTTTTTTATCATAATTCTCTTATCTTTGTCAAATTACTTTTAAAAAAAGAATATGAAAGCGTGTATCAATACATTGCTTTCATTATGCTATAATATAGGATATTTCAGGGGGTATGATACTATGAACCAAGAAAAAAAGAGCTGGAGAGAATACTGGAAATCTCTTCAAACTTTTATCACGGATAAACAAACATTGAGAAGAGCAAGGATTTCCTATGGAATCATCTGGAACCTTCTGCTTATTCTTATGATTGTAATCTTAATTGGTGCTGGATTCGCTGGCGGCGCAGGAGCAGGATACTTTGCATCGCTGGTAAAAGATGAACCAGTACGCTCCTATAAAAATATGAAGGAGGAGATTTACAATTACGAAGAAACTTCAAAATTATTTTTTGCTGATAATATTTATCTAGGAAAAATGAGAACGGATCTCTACAGAGAAGAAGTGAAGTTGGACGATGTTTCACCATACTTAATAAATGCCGTAATCGCAACAGAAGATGAATATTTTTACAGACATGATGGTGTTGTGCCTAAAGCAATCCTTCGCGCAATCTTGCAAGAAGCAACAAACTCCTCAAGCCAATCAGGAGGCTCGACCCTCACACAGCAGCTCATCAAGAATCAAATTCTAACCAATGAAGTTTCCTTTGAACGTAAAGCAAAAGAAATCCTGCTTGCGCTTCGCCTGGAGAAATTTTTCGACAAGCGGGAGATTCTTGAAGCATACCTCAATGTAGCAACCTTTGGAAGGAATGCTTCTGGAAAAAATATTGCCGGTATACAAGCTGCTGCAAACGGCATTTTTGGTAAAAATGCCAAGGACTTAACATTGCCGCAAGCAGCATTCATTGCTGGACTTCCGCAAAGTCCTTTTGGATATACGCCCTTCTCCAGTGACCACGGTAAACAAAAAGAAGATTTATCACCTGGCCTTATGAGAATGAAGACCGTCCTTACCAGGATGAAATCGGGCGGGTATATCGATGACAAACAATACAAAGAAGCAATGGCGTACGACATTACGAAAGATTTCGTCAAAAAAGCCGATGACGGAAATACGATCGAAAAATACCCATATTTAACATTCGAAATTGAAAAACGAGCAACGGAAATCCTGGCAAAAATTCTCGCAAAAAAAGATGGTTATGATGAAAAGGATTTCACGAAGGATCAAAACCTCCGAAAAGAGTACATGAACATTGCAGACAGAAATTTGCGCCAGAGCGGTTATTCCATCCATACAACGATTAATAAAAACATATACGATCGGATGCAGGAAACAGCTGTAAACTATCCGCACTATGGAAATGCAAGACCTGAGCAGGTACGCAATCAAAAGACCGGGAAAATCGAAACAATAATGGAGCCTGTAGAGCTCGGTGCAACGCTGATCGAGAATAAAACCGGAAAGATTCTGAGTTTCGTAGGAGGCAGGGACTTTAAGCGGGAACAGGTCAATCACGCAACAGATGCATTAAGGCCAAACGGTTCTACAATGAAACCGCTCCTTGTTTATGCTCCTGCAATGGAGCTAGGAACGCTGCATCCTGGATCTGTCCTGCCTGATGTAGAAGTCTATCTCAACCCAAACAACCCCGGTGTTCCTTGGCCAAAAAACTATGATTTGAGATACAGCGGTGTGACTTCCGTCAGACAAGCTCTCACCAAGTCATATAACGTACCGGCTGTCATTGCCTACAAGAACATCCTTAACCAAAATCCGGCATCCTTCCTTGAAAAAATGGGTTTTTCTTCTCTTAAAGAAGATGATTTTTATTACCCTGCCGCGGCATTGGGATCAATTAGCAGTGGTGTCACTGTTGAAGAAAATACAAACGCATTTGGCACATTTGCAAATGGCGGAAAATTTATCGATGCATATTTAATCGATAAAATTACCGACAGGGAAGGAAATGTAATCTATCAGCACACGATTGCCCCTGTCGATGTGTTCAGCCCGCAGACATCGTTTTTGACGATCGATATGATGCGCGATGTCATCAACAGAGGAACTGCCACCGCCGTAAAAAGCAGACTTAAATTCCAATCAGATTGGGCCGGGAAAACAGGAACGGGACACGAATATTACGATTCATGGTTTGTGGCAACAAATCCAAATGTATCCTTCGGCGTCTGGATGGGTTATGATACCCCAAAATCACTAGAAAGGTACTACAACGGATTAACATATGGCGTAAGGACGAATTACTTGTGGGCAGACTTAATGAACGCAGCCTATGATGCTGCTCCAGAAATCGTGGACCCGCCGCAAAGCTTCCAGATGCCAGGAGGAATCGTCAGAAGATCATACTGTATGGTTTCAGGTCTATTGCCATCTGATGCCTGTTCCAAGGCTGGTCTTGCCGCTTCAGACTATTTTATCGCAAAGCATGCACCGTCTAAAGTCGATGACTCCCTGAAAGCAAGCAAATTTGTCACAGTGGGCGGCAAAAGCTATTATGCGCTCGACAGCACTCCTGCAGAGTTTGTTGAAACAGGGGGCGTAGTTCTTGACCCCACATATATGGAAAGCCTTATAGGACATCGAATCAGTAATCCTGCCCAGCTTCTGCCACAAAGAGAGGACTGGTCGAAAAAACTCGTAGCAAGTGCTAAACTCAACGACAACGGAAGAACACCCGCACCACCAAAACTTTCTGCTGCCGGCGGGAAATTGCAATGGGGAACGCATCCTGAAGGAGATGTCGTTGGTTATCGGATTTACCGGAACGGTAAGAAAATTGCCAGTATCAAAGCAGGTACTTCGCTATCTCATGCAGGAGGAAGCGGCGAATATTACATTACGGCTGTAGATGTAGCAGGACGAGAGTCAGGGCCATCAAATACTGTAAAAGCTGCGGAAAAACAAGAAAAGAAAAAGCAAAGCAAAGATTCCGGCAAGAAAGAAAAAGAAGTAAAGAAAGATACCTCGAGTATCACCCAACAGAAGCCACAGAATAGATAAAAGCAAAAATAGAGCCGCCCATCTTTTGCAGGATGAGCGGCTCTGTTTTTCCCCATTAATCTTCCATTGTTGACAGATCACCTGTCGGTAAATCTAGCTCCCAGGCTTTCAGCACGCGGCGCATGATTTTACCGCTCCGTGTCTTCGGCAGCTTCTCACGAAAATCAATTTCCCGTGGTGCTGCATGAGCAGCCAAACCTTTTTTCACGAACTGCCGTATTTCTTCTTTCAGCTCTTCAGACTGTTCATATCCTTCCCTTAAGGCAATGAAGGCTTTGATTATCTCTCCCCTCACCGGATCAGGCTTGCCAATCACTCCTGCCTCAGCGACTGCCGGGTGCTCTACAAGCTTGCTTTCCACCTCAAACGGGCCAACGCGTTCTCCTGAGGTCATAATAACATCATCAATCCGCCCTTGGAACCAGAAATACCCGCTCTCATCCATATAGGCTGAATCACCCGAAACATACCAATCTCCAGGCATGAAGTAGGACTCGAACTTTTGTTCATTATTCCAAATTGCCGACATCATGGATGGCCAGCCCTTCTTAATGGCAAGATTCCCCATTCTATACGGCGGCAGTTCATTTCCCTGGTCATCCACAATCGCTGCCTGCACGCCTGGTATCGGCTTACCCATGGAACCTGGTTTTATTTCCATACAAGGATAGTTGCAAATAAGCTGTGCTCCTGTTTCCGTCATCCACCATGTATCATGTATGCGCAAGTGGAACACCTTCATCCCCCATCTTACCACTTCGGGATTAAGCGGCTCCCCAACGCTTAAAATGTGACGGAGCGATCCAAGACGGAATTTTTTCACTACCTCATCCCCTGCTCCCATGAGCATTCTGAAGGCAGTCGGGGCGCTGTACCAAACTGTTACACCATACTCCTCGATCATTTTGTACCATGTTTCAGGATTGAAGCGCCCTCCGATGACTACATTTGAAGTTCCGGTCAGCCATGGACCGAAAATACCGTAGGATGTTCCAGTCACCCAGCCTGGATCAGCTGTGCACCAATAAACATCTTCCTCCTTCAAATCCAGCACCCATTTTGCTGTCTGATATTGCTGCATCATCGCATTATGAACATGGAGAACACCTTTAGGTTTTCCAGTCGAACCGGAAGTATAGTGAAGAATCATTCCGTCCGTCCGCTCCACCCATTCCATTTGCAGATCTCTAGAGGCTTCAGCTAGCTTATGATTGAAATCAATCGTTTGGCTTGATTCTTCTACGTCATTGCCGACAAGGAAAATTCTCTTTAAAGCAGGCAGTTCTTCAACAGGTACTCGTTCTAGCAGTTCCGGTGTCGTAACAAGTACTTTCGCTTCGCTATCGAAAAGACGGTCTCGAACAGCTCCTTCCATGAAAGCCTCAAACAAAGGCCCTACAATGGCACCAAGCTTTATGGCACCAAGAATAGCAAAATAAAGCTCGGGTGACCTAGGCATGAAAATAAATACTCGGTCCCCCTTTTCCACGTCTCCATAAGCTTTAAGGACATTACCTGCCTTATTTGTCAGATCCTTCATTTCTTTGAAAGTGTATTTTTCCTTCCGAACCCCATCCTGGTAGTAGAGCGCAATCTTATTCTTTCTGAACCCGATTGCATGCCGATCAATTGCCTCATAAGCCATATTGACCTTTCCTGTCTCATGCCAGCTGAACTCCCGTTTCGTATCCTCCCAGTTAAAATCGCTGTACGCTCGATCATAATCTGCTAAATTATACTCGCCCTTGATAGCTGGCAAGGCTTCCACTTTCATATCCCCATCCCCCTTGCAATGATGTTTATCAAACATTATAGTATAATTTGCATCTTTTCTCAATTTTTAAAAAATTTACTTCTACAAACTCTATTGTATTCGTATATTACAGAAAATTTCGTTAAATCTCTTTTTAACCTTGGAATTTATGTATAATAGTGGTATGCATATTCGTATTCGGGTGGTGAACTAATGGAACATATAAAGACCTATAATGCAAAAGTATTGAAAACCTCTTACGGTCCCGTCATCATTGAGGGGCCAATCTCTCCTGCTCAGCTCGCAGGCCATAACTTCCATTCAGATTTGGTAGCATTCCGCCAACCCGCACAGCAGCACAAAGCCCTTGTCGAAATAGCTGGCCTTCCCGAGGGAAGGATTATCGTAGCTAGAAGCGGAGATACGGTAGTAGGTTATGTTACCTTCCTTTATCCCGATCCTCTTGAGAGATGGTCGGAAGGAAAAATGGAAGATTTGATTGAACTTGGGGCTATTGAAGTGATACCTAAGTTCAGGGGATGCGGAGTCGGAAAAGCGCTTTTGACAGTCTCCATGATGGATGATGCAATGGAAGACTATATCGTCATCACAACCGAATACTATTGGCACTGGGACTTGAAAGGAACCGGTCTGAATGTATGGGAATACAGGAAAGTAATGGAAAAAATGATGAACGCTGGTGGAATGGAGTGGTTTGCAACCGATGATCCAGAAATCAGCTCGCATCCTGCAAATTGCCTTATGGCAAGAATCGGGAAAAGAATTCCCCCCGACTCTGTCCAACAATTTGATAGATTACGGTTCAAGAACCGTTTCATGTACTAATAAACGAAATCGTTCAGTTAGGAGGATAAGGATGATTGTTGAAGAAATCATGAAGACGGAGGTTGCCACCTTATCACCTGAAAACACTATCGAGGATGCCGTCAAGCTGATGGAATTAAAGAAAATACGTCATCTTCCCATCCTTTGTTTGGATGGGAAATTAGAAGGCCTTGTTACAGATCGGGATATCCGGGCTGCTATGCCTTCAATCTTTGAGCTTGGAGAAAATAGTTGGGAACTGCAAAAACCTTTGCGATCAATAATGAAAAGGAATTTGATCACAGGGCATCCTCTCGATTTTGTGGAAGAAGTTGCAGCACTTTTTTATGAACATCATATTGGATGTTTACCAATCGTATCAGATGGGAAACTGGCAGGCATTGTAACTGAAACAGACATGCTCCATACGCTTGTTGCATTGACAGGAGCCCTTCAGCCTGGCTCCCAGATAGAGATTAAAGTTCCAAATAAGTCAGGGATGCTCTGCAATATTGCATCTATCATCAGCGAACGTAAAGCGAATATACTAAGTGTCCTTGTTTATCCTGACAGAAACGATGAAAACAGCAAGATTCTGGCGATTAGAATCCAGACGATGAATCCAATAGCTATCATTGATGATTTAAAAACAGCTGGTCATCATGTGCTTTGGCCCAACCTTCCGGGTGTTTCTTCATGAGCGGGCGCTCTGTTTTTGTCTTTTCCGAAGAACTGTTAAACTACAGATTTAACGCAAACCACCCTTTCAATCAGCAGCGTTTGAAACTAACGCTGGATTTGCTCAAGAAAAACGGGAGCATATCGGACAATGATATTATTGCTCCCAGGACTGCTTCCATGGACGAACTGTGTCTCGTCCATGACCCGGAATATGTGCAAGCTGTCATGAAAGCCGGCAAAGGAGAACTATCCGCAGAAAAAGGGGAAAGTTATGGACTTGGTACAGAGGATACTCCTGTTTTTCCGAATATGCATGAGGCAAGTGCGCTTTTAGCAGGAGGTACACTGACAGCCGTAGATGCTGTTATGGAAGAAAAAGCGGAGCACGCGTTACATCTGGGCGGAGGGCTTCACCATGGATTCCGGGGAAAAGCGTCTGGATTCTGTATTTACAATGACAGTTCCGTTGCGATCAAATACATGCAGGAAAAATATAAGGCAAGAGTGCTATATGTGGACACAGATGCCCATCATGGAGACGGCGTTCAATGGTCTTTCTATGATGACCCTGATGTTTGCACTCTTTCGATTCATGAAACCGGCCGCTATCTCTTTCCCGGTACTGGAAATGTAAATGAGCGAGGGCAAGGGAAAGGCTATGGGTTCTCCTTCAATATTCCGGTTGATGCTTTTACGGAAGATGAATCATGGCTAGATGCCTACTCACAGGCAATAACAGAAGTGGCTGATTTTTTTAAACCAGATGTTATTCTTACCCAAAATGGAGCAGATGCCCATTATTTTGATCCACTCACCCATCTCTCCTCCACGATGAAAATATTCAGAGAAATACCGAAGCTGGCGCACAGAGTCGCACACCAATACTGCAACGGACGCTGGATTGCTGTAGGCGGGGGAGGCTATGATATTTGGAGGGTCGTTCCAAGGGCATGGGCACTAATATGGCATGAAATGACCGAAAACTCAAATTGTTATGGCAGTTTGCCGAAAGAATGGTTGGAAGAATGGCAAATTTCAGCTCCTATCATTCTTCCTAAAGAGTGGGACGACCCGAATAATTTGTATGAACCAATCCCAAGGAAACCAGAGATTACGGAGAAAAACGCCAAGACTTTGGAAAAAGCACTATACCCAATCCGGAGCCATAAAAAATTGCCCACAACTTAAAAACACCCATTCCGAGATGGAATGGGTGTTTATTCTATTGTTTCGTTGATGCCCTGTATTCAATCCGATGAGGAAGAGTAACGGTATGGCCATGGACCGCTTCTTTATTCATCAACTTAGTCAACAGCCTCATTGCCACTGCACCAATGTCATAAAGCGGCTGAACGACACTTGTCAACTGCGGCCTTACCATCAATGCCATCCTCGTATTATCAGAGCTGATCACTTCAAAGTCGTCAGGCACATTGTAGCCATTGTCCATTGCACCGTGCACAACGCCAAGTGCCATTTCATCGGATGCAACAATGATAGCCGTCGGTTTTTCTTCCAATTCTACCAGCTTTTCAATTGCCTCAATGCCTGAGTCATATGTATAATCTCCCTCAAGGATGAATTCATCTTGCACTGATATGCCGCTGTCCTGCAAAGCTCTTTTGTATCCTGGCAGTTTCTTATCGTTATTAATTGGTTCACGCAATGGTCCAATGACAAACGCAATCCTGTTATGTCCCTTTTCAATCAATGCTTTAACTGAATCGTACGTGGCAGTTTCGTAATCGATATTCACCGATGGAATTGATTCTGTCTCTTCGATGGAACCAGCTAAAACAATCGGAACTGGAGACTTTTTAAATTCTTCTACATGCTCCTCCGTAATGTTACCACCCATGAATACGATACCATCAACTTGTTTTCCAAGCATAGTGTTCAAAAGGTGAAGTTCTTTTTCTTTATTCTGGTCCGAATTACTGAGGATAATATTGTATTTGTACATGGTTGCAATATCTTCAATTCCTCTAGTAAGTTCACCGAAAAACGGACTGGAAATATCGGGGATGATGACACCGACAGTGGTAGTTTTTTTGCTCGCAAGCCCCCGAGCCACTGCATTTGGCCTATACCCAAGGCGATCAATCACTTCCATTACTTTCTTCCTCGTAGCAGGTTTTACATTCGGATTTCCATTGACTACCCGGGAAACCGTTGCCATTGAAACGTTAGCTTCTCTTGCTACATCGTATATCGTAATATTCACTAATTCCATTCACTCCTTCAATTCTTGCTTAACCATATTGTTTATTTTAGAACAAAACATGGCTGAATCAGCATTTTATTAGATTGTGATATGTCAAACATAATTAATTATACTTTATCATACGACATGCAAGCCCCTCAAGCAATGTTCAAACGAGAGAAAGTGTAATTTTACGGCAAAAGCCTCCCCAAAAAAGGAGAGGCTTCTACTGCACAGCAACTTTAAAGGCTGACGAAGGATGATTTCTTTATTTGTGAAACAAACTCATCAAACTGCTTCAAATCCATTTGCTGTGCATTATCCGACAAGGCAACGGCAGGATCCGGATGAACCTCTGCCATTACACCATCTGCCCCAATAGCAATCGCGGCCTTGGCTGCAGGCAGCAGAAGATCCCTCCTTCCGGTGGAATGCGTCACATCAACCATGACAGGCAAATGGGTTTCCTGTTTCAGAATTGGGACGGCAGAAATATCAAGCGTATTCCGCGTTGCACGTTCGTACGTCCGGATTCCACGTTCACAGAGAATGATTCTTCCATTTCCCTGAGCCATTATATATTCAGCAGCATTAATGAACTCTTCTATTGTGGCAGAAAGACCACGTTTTAACAGTACTGGTTTGTCGGCAGCTCCTGCAGCTTTCAATAATTCAAAGTTCTGCATATTTCTTGCACCAATTTGGATGACATCCAAATATTCCATAGCGGTTTCAATGTCATTAGGGTGTACAATCTCGCTGATGACACCAAGATTATACTCTTTTGCCACGCGCTTTAATATCTTCAAGCCTTCTAATCCAAGCCCCTGGAAGTCATATGGGGAGGTCCTTGGCTTGTATGCCCCTCCACGCAAAAGCTTAAATCCTTTTTCTTTAACACTTTCAGCCACCTTTGCAACTTGCTCGTAGGATTCGACAGAACATGGCCCAAACACAAAGTGTGGCAAGCCATCACCGATTCTTTCCCCATTCACTTCGACAATCGTATCCTCAGGTTTTTTCTTGCGTGAGACAAGCAATGCTTTACGATGGTCATCAGCTTGAAGTTCGAGACCAGCCTTAAAGATCTCCTTAAAAATATGCTCAATTGTCGAACTTTCAAACGGTCCGTTGTTGTTCTCTTTAATGGAATTGAGCATATCCCGCTCTCGGACAGGGTCATAGCGGTATACTCCCTGGGTTTCCTTAGCCCGCCCGATTTCCTGAACTAAAAGTGCTCGTTCATTGATTAGGGAAAGAAGCTGCAAATTTAATTCGTCTACTCGTTGTCTTAGCTGATCCAGTTCATTATTGCCCAATACTCCCCCGTCCTTTCATTTATCTTGCTCATTTTATTATTAGGTAATTATAAATCATTAAACATGAAAAGTCATCAGATTTCTTTATTAATTAAACGCTTTTCAGCGTTAAAGCATACAGGAAAATACTTACAATAAAAGCACCCATGGGACAGGGGTGCCTCAGTTCTTTCCTTCAAATACTTCCGTAAGCGCATTTTCCGTCACTTTCCAATGAGATGCATGCCAAACCGGCTGACCTTCATGAAAGAAAATGGCCTGGGGAGATTCATGTTTGATGCCGTACTCTTCGGCAATATGGTCAGACAAAAGCCGAGCTTCCTGTACCGCCAAGTAATAGCAGTTGACTTCTGGCAACCCGGAAAACTTCTCCATTTCTTCAAATGCCGATTGGCTGATTGGACACGTCAAGCTATGCTTTAACAAAAAAAGCGGCTGCGCTTGTTCCATTAATGTTGTGAAATCTGCAACTGTTTCCAGTTTGTTTATCATTTCTCCCACTCCCTTTNCTGTTGAATGAAACGGTCCGTCACGGTCGGGATTCCTAATTTCCTTTTCCCTTTGCCGTCTGGTTTCGGGATTTCGACTCGACGGACGGGGGAAGGGACATAGGTTCCCTCGGCAAGGGATTTGCGCAGTTCGCTCCAGTTATCCACGATATGTGCGCGCAGAGCGGTGACGGGCATTCCGTCCACTCCATGCTTTCCCTTGTTCTTTTCTACTCTTTTAATCGCGTTAAGTAGATTTTCCCGTGACAGGATTCGTTCCATTAACATTGATATAACCTCCTGCGTAAATAGGGTTTCTGTTTGTGTTCTTCCATTCTCCACCCTGTCCTATTGACCCCCATGGATTCACCATTTCTTTCAATAGACAGGTTTCTCTGTTTTCTGTTTCACTGAATGGCAAGATTCGCCTAGCCCCTATTTTCCATAACTGGTTCAGCCCTTCCTTATCCTCTTAAGCGGACAAGTACTATGGCTTCTGCTGACGCCTGCCGTTCAACCTACCCTCACGGATAGGCTTACCGCATGAGTACGGCATTCCGACAGGTTCTCCCCGGGTAAGAGTACAGACTTTCCTTCCACGTCTCCGCCTCATTTACTCTGTGGCACCTTCGGCAGTAAGGGCTTTGTCTTGTTTTGCAGACTCACCCAATGCCACCTAGCCTTATATGAGGTTCGTGTTCCTCGGAGCGGAAGTTTGCCGCCGACTTCCTTCAGATATAAGGGTCGCCCCTTATACCCTTGTCTTGAGCTACAGCTACTACTGCCTTCACTGTTCAGGACTTTCACCTTAGAGCCTGTACCCATGCCGGGCACACAAAAATAAACGGTGAAGTAATTTTATCACTTCACCGTTTTGAAGACAAATTTACTGATTCAATTTATTTTCCGTTTCATCAAAAGCCTTTTGAGTCTCAGCGAGTTTCCTTTGAATTTCTTCTCCAGTCGCTGTATGGGTGCTTGTCATGCTGCTAGTTTCCGCCATTGACGTGGGAACCTGTTGCAAGTCTTCTGCTGGTCCGTTGTTCCCGCCTTGTTTTCCACTCTTAACTTTATTGATCAAGTCAGCGGACTGTTTTGTTAAAGTACTAGCCTTGTCCTTTGCAGTAGAAGCGAGCGAGCTTCCTTTTTCCATTGCAGTTTCACGAAGCTTTTCCGTTTTTCCAAGAAGCGCAGTTGTCTGATCGTTGAGTGTTGACCGCATCTCCCTTCCTGATTTCGGTGCAAGAAGAAGTGCTGCAACAGCACCCGCAAGCCCTCCGATAACGGCTCCTGTAACAAAATCCTTTGAACCTCTCTCATTGTTCACTTTATTATTGTATTCTCTGTTCATGTACATTCTCCTTTGCTTAGTAATTTGCCCTTTCCCTCTTACCTGTTAGGATTTCTTCATGATCAAGCTCGTGTGAAACAGGAGCAGTTCGGCGAGCTTTCCATTTATCCTTCAGTTCAAGAAACACATTGCTCCACTGGACAACTTGGGAAATCTTGTCTTGATTTTTATCAATTTGTTGATTTACAGCAGCTGAGATGCTATGAATCGATTGATTGAATTTCTGGACAGAATTGCCAACATCTTTTACAGCATTGACCACACCGTTCAAGCTTTCCGATTTACGCTGGATATCATCGGCCAATGTATTGGTCTTATGTAGCAATTGAGCCATTTCTTTCGTTACTCCATCAAGCTGTCTTTCCAAACCTGAAAGGTTATGAGCAGCGCTGTCCAGCGTTGCCTGCAGGGATTTCAACGTCTTTGCCAAGTAAATGACGAGAACTAGAAACGCAACCGCGATGACAGCAACGCTCAAGTACAAAATGATTTCCATTTCAGAACACCTCCATTAACTTACTTCTTTCTTACCCCCAGGATAAGTACATAAAACCATATCGTTCCTTTGTATTCCCTTAACAGCCCTTCCCCATTCCTCCTATTTTTATCATAAGGATTAAGCTCTGCAAAATCCAGCAGTTTCAGTTACAATAATAGTATGTTTTTTAAAAAGTCAATAGGGGGTTAAAGGATGAAAGATCCACGTATTGAAAAATTGGCAAAAAATTTGATTCATTACTCTGTAAACTTGAAAAAGGGCGAAAAGGTACTCATTGAAAACTTCGGCTTGCAACGTGAGCTTGTAACGGCGTTGGTGAAGGAAGCATACGAAGCAGGTGGCCTTCCATTCGTTCTGTTAAAGGATCAAGGTGTCGACAGGGCTCTGTTGATGGGGGCCGACGAGGAACAATATAATATGATGGCTGACTTCGAAGCTAATGTGATGAAAGAGATGGATGCCTATATCGGACTGCGCTCAGGGAATAATATTAACGAGCATGCCGATGTTCCGGACAAAAGTATGAAACTCCATAGTTCTACCATTGGTAAAAGAGTACATGGGGATATTCGCGTCCCGAAAACAAAATGGGTCGTATTGCGTTATCCGACAGCATCGATGGCACAACTGGCCAAAATGAGCACAGAATCGTTTGAAGATTTCTACTTTGAAGTCTGTAACCTGGATTATGGAAAGATGGATAAAGCGATGGACAGTCTGAAGAGCTTAATGGACCGGACAGATAAAGTCAGGATAACAGGACCTGGGACAGACATCCATTTCTCCATTAAGGACATTCCTGCAATTAAGTGTGCCGGGTTGGCTAACATTCCTGACGGAGAAGTATACACAGCTCCGGTGCGGGAATCTGTAAATGGAACTATTACTTATAATACGCCTTCCCCATATCAAGGTTTTACCTTTGAAAATGTGAAGCTGACTTTTAAGGATGGAAAGATTGTCGAAGCTACCGCCAATGACACAACACGCATCAACCAGATTTTTGATACCGATGAAGGAGCGCGCTATATCGGCGAGTTTGCAATTGGAGTCAATCCTTATATCCAACACCCGATGCAGGATATTCTCTTTGATGAAAAAATTGATGGAAGCTTCCACTTCACCCCAGGGCAATGCTATGATGAAGCATCCAACGGAAACCATTCCAACATCCATTGGGACATGGTGAACATCCAACGACCAGAATACGGCGGAGGGGAAATATATTTTGATGATGTACTAATCCGAAAGGACGGCAGATTCGTTCTACCAGAACTAGATGTCTTGAATCCAGAAAATTTAAAATAGCAAAAAAGCCATCCATTGCCAATCTTGCGTGCCAGGTGAAAGCGAAGCACCTCGAATGGCAATCAACAGACCTATATAGAGAAAAAAACAGACAAATTCGATGGATATCGAGTTTGTCTGTTTTCTAAGGCTCGTTTGAGCTGCCTTCTTCGTTATTATTCATATCTAAGAGAGTCTATTGGGTCCAGCTTAGACGCTTTGTTAGCAGGGAGCAGGCCAAAGATAATCCCGATGATCATGGAAAACAACAGCCCGCCAACAACTACCTGCCAGGAAACAAGCGATGGCCATCCTGCGAAAGCGCTGACCAATGATGCAATTCCCCACCCAGAAAAAATACCAATTATACCTCCAACGAGCGTTAAGGTAATCGATTCTATTAAAAACTGGGTCATCACTTGACCTCTTGTAGCCCCTAAGGCCATCCTAATCCCGATTTCTCTTGTCCTTTCGGTAACAGAAACTAACATGATATTCATAACCCCTATTCCACCAACAAACAGTGAAATACCGGCAATACTCCCGATAATCATCGTCATGATTCTTGTGACCTGGCCAATACCTTCCGTAATTTCCTCTATGTTGATAACTTGATAAGATTCCTTTGTTCCGTGCATATTATTCAGCAATTTGGCTGCTTCTTCTCCTACCGCCTTCAGTTCGTCGGCGGAATCAGCCTGCAGGGCCACTTGGGAATACTCACTTTTACCGTATACGGAACGCCATGTTTGCGAAGGAAGGTATACCTCAACTGATCCAAATGCGAACAAGCCACTGGGCTTCTCTAAAACACCGATCACTTCAACAGGTTGGTTGGCGATCCTGATAATTTCCCCAACAGGCGACCGTCCTTCAAACAGCTCCTCTTTTGCAGAGTGGCTGATCAGACCAACTCTTCTTCCGCTGAGAAAATCAGAAGAGGAGAAGTTTCTTCCCTTTTTTACTTTTAAACCATTCACTTCTAGGTATCCATTATTCATTCCAGTAACCGAAGCATCTACTGTCTTTTCCCTGAATCTTGCCGATGAAAACTCAGAGCTTGTTGCAACCACTTTTTTTACTCCTTGTATCCCCTCAAGCGCTCTTATATCCTCCTGCTTGAAAGGAGCTTGGGACAGGAGATTAGGGTTTGCTTCCATTTCTTCTTCGGGAGGCTGAAATAAGAGTTCAACCGTGTTTCCCGCTCCCGAAAATTGTTCTTTCAGCATTGCCTCTCCACCTTGTCCAATTGCTACGACAATAATTACCGCCCCAACACCGATGATGATACCAAGCATGGTAAGAATGCTGCGCATTTTGTGCGCCATCAGAGAGCCTAAAGCCATCCTTAAATTTTCGATAACGTTCACAGCTTCTCCCTCCTGGCACGGGCATCCCCATGTAAGACGACTCCATCCCTTACCAAAATGGTTCTCTCCGCATATTCAGCCACTTCAGGCTCATGGGTGACAACAATCAAGGTTGTACCTTCTTCGTTTAGTTCTCGGAAGAGCTCCATGATAGAAGTGCTCGTTTTCGTATCAAGCGCACCTGTAGGCTCATCCGCCAAAATTAACTTAGGACTATTTACGATTGCCCTAGCAATTGCAACCCGTTGCTTCTGACCTCCTGACAACGCATTGGGAAGATGATCCATTCTGTCAGCTAGGGCGACTTTTTCCAATGCCTTCCGCGCCCTTTCCATCCGTTCCTCTTTCTTAATTCCAGCATAAATCATTGGAAGCTCCACATTCTTCAAGGCTGAAAGCCGTGGAAGCAAATGAAATTGCTGAAAGACAAAGCCAATGGATTGATTGCGAACCCTTGCTAGTTCAGCATCCTTGTAGCCTGAAACATTTTCTCCCCCTAAGAAATACGAGCCTGCTGATGGCTTATCAAGACAGCCAACGATATTCATAAGCGTTGATTTCCCGGACCCTGATGGCCCCATAATGGCGACAAATTCTCCTTGGGAAATAGTTAGGCTGACATCATTCAAGACATGAACATTTTCTTTACCAACAGTATATGTCTTGGATACCGATTCAAGCTCGATCATCGGACATTCACTTCCATGCCATCCTTTAGGCGGTCTAGATTACCATTGGCTACTTTATCTTTTTCTGATAGGCCCTTTACAATCTCCACCTTGTCACCAGTGGCCATGCCCGTTTCTACTTTTTTCTTTTTAACAGTGCCATTTTTTACTATGTAAACATACTGTTTACCATTACTCTCCATAACAGCATCAACTGGAAGTAAGTCACCCTCCTTGCTTTCTGTCACGATTTCCATAATGACTTGGAATCCTGGCTTAAGCATCTCGGTATTACCCATCACCACTGCAGTTACTTTATACTGTACTGCTGCATTGCCTCCCGCCTCTCCTTCTTGAGATTGCTGGGGAAGCGTTGCAACCGTTTTAATTTCTCCTTCCCAATGCTTATCAGGCAAAGCATCCGTCTTAATTTTCACTTTTTGGCCTGCCTTCACTTTCAATGTATCAAATTCAGATAGAAACCCTGTTATAATCATATCCTCTAGTTTCCCTGCATGTACGATAGGTTCAGGCGCCTCTCCTTCAGCAAGAGGTTCTGTTCCTTCATTAACGGAAAATACCTTGCCGTCAATTTTACTTTTGACTTCAAGCTCCTCCAATTGTGCGGAAAGCTGCTCTTTTTGCAAGAGGCTTTGTTTCAAATCAAGTTCAGCCATTTTATTTTCCGTTTCAAGCTGTTCTATTTGGGCATCGATTTCTTTCTTTGCAGCATCTGCTTCTTCACCGCTGCCAAGTTCCTTTTTCTTTTCGTATAATGAGTTTAATTGTTTTTTGGTTTGATTGATTTTGAGATAAGAAGTTTCTATAGCAAGATTGTTTTTCTCTGCTTCTAACTCTGTTTCAGGATTCTCAAACTTAACGAGCACTGTATCTTTAGTGATATCCTGCCCTTCCTTAACCATAACTTCCTTTACTTTCCCCTTTTCAGGAGAAGAATAGACGATTTGCTCAGATTGGAGTTTCACAGTACCTGGGATCATGAGCTCCGATGACAGTTTTTCATTTTTCAGACTTACCGTCTCAACAGAGGGTGCTTTTGCAGACACCTGGCGAAATACACTTACACCGATCATGACTGCGAGGACAAGGATAATGCCGGACGCAATCCATACTTTTTTCTTTCTCATAGCGCAAACATTCCTGAAAGGCTTGCAAGACCTACTGTAATAAGGAATATAACTACAACGACAGTCCAGGACAAACCTTTAGAAAGGTTGGCAACTCGCTGCAGACCAATCGCTGTTAGTACCAAGCTCCAAATGGAAAACACTTCAATGGCAGATAAAACGCCCGGCTTCGTCTCGTTTACAAATCCACCAACAGATGTCACTGGAACTTCAGGGACCGAATCAATCACCAAACCTAAAAGGCCGTTCAACAACTGACCTGCAATACCAATTACAAGTATATACACATTCATTGACATCATTTGCTTGAATTTAACTTCCGAACCGGCAATCTTAGCAATAGCAAGATAGATTGCACTAGAAATTAAAACACCAATTATCGGGTATAAAACACCGGTAAAGATTGCCGTGATTTTCGTAAAGCCAACCATGGCATCTGCCATACTTGAATCAACACCGCTTTTAATCATATAATCGGCATCAATCTGCGAGGCAGCGGCAAAAGTAGAAATGGCAGCGATAACCGTTATCAGCAATAATGGAATCCAGATTCTTGGATTAGCTTTTATTCTATCAAACTGCACCCCTGGGCTTGTGAACATACCAAGCAATGATGGCTTGGCCGAAATCATATTTGTTTCTGTTTGTGTTTCCATAGTAATATTCCTCCTTCAATGTTCCTATATAAATACTACGTTGATCAATTACTTTAAGTTTCACGAAATATGCAATTTTTTCCGAAACCCTTCCAAAACTACCTTTCTACCTGAGAACGCACCAGAAATTGCCTTTTTACTGATCCGCATTAAAGAATGCAACCAATAGAGATAGGGGGAGGTGACTAACCTCCGTCCCTCTCACACCACCGTACGTACGGTTCCGTATACGGCGGTTCCAGTTATGTCTGACGCTGTATGTCATATCTTGCAGAAATACTTTTTAACCCTAGGGAAAGCCAGTAGGCTTTCCCTAGGGTTTTATGAAGAATTGGGCTCTTGGATATTCTCCAATAGGCTTTCCTCGTATTTCCCCATTCGTAAGCTTTTCCTCTTGGTACACCCAGTTCGATGAGTTTCCTGACTTTGGTTCGAGGAAGTTTCCATTCCTTCCACCTAATCATTCGCATTCTTCGATTTAGCCAGCCTTCCAGGCTAACAATTACTGACCGGGTATCAGCCAGGTGGTAATAGTTGACCCACCCCACTAGATATTCATTTAGGATATGAATCCTTGTCTCCATAGAGATTGAACTTCGCCTGCTAGTCAATTTCCTAGCTTTATCCTTAAACCGTTTTATTGCTTGAGGTGATATTCTCACCTTCGGTTTTAGGTTGCTTGTGAAACTGAAGCCGAGAAATTTTCTCTTCCACGGTCGGTCTACGGCACTTTTCTCCTTGTTCACCTTCAGCTTAAGCTTCCCCTCTATAAAATGAGTCATTGCTCTCATTACTCTTTCTCCAGCCCTTTTGGATTTCACATAGATGTTGCAATCATCCGCATACCTGACAAACCTGTGTCCTCTGCGCTCTAATTCCTTATCCAGTTCATCCAGGACTATATTGGACAGGAGGGGGCTTAATGGTCCTCCTTGCGGAGTGCCTTCCTGGTTCGGACTGAGAAGTCCGCCTTCCATAACACCCGCGGTTAGGAATCGTCGAATCAAACGGAGTAAGGATTTATCCTCTATTCTCCCGGCTAATTTACTCATTAACCTGTCGTGGTTAACCTTATCGAAGAACTTTTCGAGGTCAATGTCTACCACCCATCTATATCCTTCTTCCATGTAGCTTTGCGCTAGTTTGACTGCCTGGTGCGCCCGCCTGTTCGGCCGGAACCCAAAACTACTTTCAGAAAAGCCTGGGTCGTACATTCTGGTAAGCACCTGGGTTATTGCCTGTTGAATGAAATGGTCCGTCACGGTCGGGATTCCTAATTTTCTTTTCCCTTTGCCGTCTGGTTTCGGGATTTCGACTCGACGGACGGGGGAAGGGACATAGGTTCCCTCGGCAAGGGATTTGCGCAGTTCGCTCCAGTTATCCACGATATGTGCGCGCAGAGCGGTGACGGGCATTCCGTCCACTCCATGCTTTCCCTTGTTCTTTTCTACTCTTTTAATCGCGTTAAGTAGATTTTCCCGTGACAGGATTCGTTCCATTAACATTGATATAACCTCCTGCGTAAATAGGGTTTCTGTTTGTGTTCTTCCATTCTCCACCCTGTCCTATTGACCCCCATGGATTCACCATTTCTTTCAATAGACAGGTTTCTCTGTTTTCTGTTTCACTGAATGGCAAGATTCGCCTAGCCCCTATTTTCCATAACTGGTTCAGCCCTTCCTTATCCTCTTAAGCGGACAAGTACTATGGCTTCTGCTGACGCCTGCCGTTCAACCTACCCTCACGGATAGGCTTACCGCATGAGTACGGCATTCCGACAGGTTCTCCCCGGGTAAGAGTACAGACTTTCCTTCCACGTCTCCGCCTCATTTACTCTGTGGCACCTTCGGCAGTAAGGGCTTTGTCTTGTTTTGCAGACTCACCCAATGCCACCTAGCCTTATATGAGGTTCGTGTTCCTCGGAGCGGAAGTTTGCCGCCGACTTCCTTCAGATATAAGGGTCGCCCCTTATACCCTTGTCTTGAGCTACAGCTACTACTGCCTTCACTGTTCAGGACTTTCACCTTAGAGCCTGTACCCATGCCGGGCACACAAAAAGAGGATCTGGAATATTCATTCCAAACCCTCTTTTTGATGTTATTACTGATGAAGCTGTTTTTCGTAGGCTGCTTGGAACTTTTGAATGTCTCCAGCGCCCATGAAAAGAATGACAGCATTGCTATGTTCTTTAAGTATTTCCATTCCATGTTCTGAAATAATTTCAGCTCCTGGAATTTTTTCTCTAAGATCTTCAATCGAAAGCTTTCCATGATTCTCTCTTGCAGAACCAAATATGTCACAAAGGTATACTTTGTCAGCCATATTGAGGCTATCAGCAAACTGTTGTAAGAATTTTTGAGTCCTTGTAAATGTGTGTGGCTGGAATACTGCTACAATTTCCTTATCAGGATACTTTTGATTAGCTGCATTAACAGTTGCTTTAATTTCGGTTGGGTGATGTGCATAATCGTCAATGATAATTTGATCTCCGATTTCTTTTTCAGAGAAGCGGCGCTTAACACCTTTAAAGGTGGAAAGGCCTTCTGCAATCATGTTTTTTTCCATTCCTTCATATTGGCAAAGAGCAATAACAGCAAGCGCGTTTAAAATATTATGATCTCCGTATGCAGGAACAGAAAAAGCTCCGTAGAAAGTATTGCGTACAAAGACATCAAAGGAAGTACCTTCCGTAGACTTGACAATATTCCTCGCTTGGAAGTCGTTTTCCTCTGCAAAACCGTAAAATAACACAGGTACCTTCGCCTGGATTTTCTGCAATTGCTCATCATCGCCGCAAGCAAAGATTCCTTTTTTAACTTGCCAAGCCATGTCCTGGAAGGCAGAAAAAACATCATCTATATTTGCAAAATAATCCGGATGGTCGAAATCAATGTTCGTCATGATTGCATAATCAGGGAAGTAGGATAAAAAGTGACGGCGGTATTCGCATGCTTCAAAGACAAAATACTCCGATTCCTTTTCCCCCTTACCTGTTCCGTCTCCAATCAGGTACGACGTTGGCTTTGCTCCACCCATGACATGCGCAAGAAGCCCCGTAGTCGAAGTCTTTCCGTGCGCGCCCGTAATACCAACACTGATAAAATTCTGCATAAAATCTCCAAGAAAGCGATGATAGCGAACAATAGGCAGGCCCTGCTTCATTGCCTCTTCAATTTCTTCGTGGGTGTCTGGGAAAGCATTGCCGGCAATGATGGTCATGCCGGGCTTTATATTCTCCTTTTGGAACGGAAGGATCTTTATTCCCGATTGTTCAAGGGCGTCCTGGGTGAAAAAATGCTTCTCTACGTCAGAGCCTTGCACTTCATAGTTCATATCATGTAGAATCTGAGCCAAAGCGCTCATTCCAGACCCCTTTATACCTACGAAATGGTAAATAGTCATATAAAGAACCTCCAACAAACGTCTGTATGTAACACAGTATATGAGCGGTGCTATTTGTTTGCTATTGCACCGCCTGCTGCAAATACATTGATAACTTTAATCTCTTTAATTTTAGAACATTATATCATCTTTCCCTTGCAAAAACTATGTGCCCTGCAGGAAGCCAAGGGAGGCAGCAAAGTATATACCCGTAGCCTGCAGCCCGTAAACCACTATTTCAATCCACCCTTTGGAGCCGTGGATTAGGCATTAGCTTTCGTCCGGCCTTGGCCTGGTGCTGTCCGTTCAACAGAACATTGTCACCGGTAAAGCCTACATTTATTTTCAATAAACTTCCACCTACCCCGTACATGTCAACGGGTACACCACTTTTTTCAAATTCAGCAATTCTTGTTTCATTGAATCCCCCGCTGACAACAATTTTAACATGTTGGAACCCTTCCCCATCCAAGGCATTCCTCAAAGCAAAGATCAGCTCAGCATTAACGCCTCTTGGATCAAAGGTTCCGAGAAGATGCTGGTTTCTCAGGAAGTATTGATCTATCATTGTTCTGGAAGTGTCGACACGAACACCTTTCAAGTCGTTTCCGAATGTCCTAGCAACATTGAGTGCATCTGTAATGGCATCGTTATTATAGTCGACAAGCGCAATCAAATCATCCTCAGGGTAAGTCTCATGGTAGGCCTTCGTTGCCTCCACCACATCTCCGTTAAACATCTGGATGAGCGCATGCGGCATCGTGCCCATTCCTTTTTTGCCCCACCATTCACTCATTGCATGGGTTGCCTGGGCGGATGATCCTCCTATATAGGCTGCATATCCATCCCCTGCCTGCGTCGTAAAGTGGTCATCCCTATCCCCCATAAAAATGACCGGCTTGTTTCTGCCTGCACAGCTGGCGGCTTTCACCACATTATACACATTCGTAGCAACCGAAGTTCTCCTCGCGAGGATTCCATCAATCAGCCCTTCCAAATAACCGAAATCCTGATATGGACCTGTTATGGTCAAAACCGTTTCAAATGGTTTGATTTTATCGCCGTCTTTAAGTGAATATATTTCAAGTCCATCCGGTTTATCCGCAAAAGTCTTGATAAGGGCGATAGCTTCATCTGTCCCGCATAGGACAGCTTCATTACGCTGGAAAAATTGCATGGTGACTATGTTGTCTCTGAAGTATTTTTCGACAATTTCCCTCGTTTTCAGGAAGTATACAGCAGAAAACCAGCCGTCTCTTATCCTTTCATCGAATTTGAAAGTTTTGTTTGTCAGGCGGCTTATCTTCCCCTGCATCTTCAGTTCGATTTCTTTCATTGATAAACTCCTTCAACATAGACCTTAACTTAATAAGTCATGAACTCATGACAACGCAATTAAAAGAATACCACTTATTAAACAAGTATACTAGTCTCTTGTATTGCCTCCAGATCCGTTGGGGAAATAAGGACATCCCTTGGCCTGCTCCCTCTGCCTTCCGAAATGAATCCTTGTTTTTCCATCATATCAATGAGCCTGGCAGCACGGTTATAGCCTACTTTAAACCTTCTTTGGACACTGGAAGTCGATGCGGTCCCCTGTTCGATGACAAATTCACACGCTTCAAAGAAAAGCTCATCCTCTTCTTCCGTCACTTGGCTTCTCTTTATCAATTCATCCTGTTCAAACAAATATTTCGGTTCTTTCTGCTTTCTCACAAAAGCAACAATATCATCTATTTCGCGATCTGATACAAATGTACCCTGCAGACGGAAGGGCTTGGATGCCCCATTTTCAAGGAAAAGCATATCTCCTTTGCCTAGAAGCTTTTCTGCTCCGCCTATATCAATAATCGTACGGGAATCAACTTGTGAGGAAACAGAGAACGCAATCCTTGTAGGAACGTTCGCCTTAATAAGACCCGTAATGACATCCACGGAAGGACGTTGAGTAGCGATAATCAAATGAATGCCGCAAGCCCTCGCCTTTTGGGCTATCCTGCAAATCGCTTCTTCCACATCCGCTGGTGACATCATCATCAAGTCAGCAAGTTCGTCAATGACAATAACGATAAGCGGCAATTTATCTCCATCGCGCTTTTGTTCTTCCGCCAATGAATTGAACCTACCAATATCCCTTACTCCAGTATGGGCAAATAGGGCATACCTTCGTTCCATTTCTTCCACTGCCCATTTTAAGGCTGCGGTGGCAGCTTTCACATCTGTAATGACCGGACTGACAAGATGCGGGATATGATTATAAGGCGCAAGCTCCACCATTTTCGGATCGATCAGCAACAGCTTGACTTCATCAGGATGTGCTTTGAACAAAAGACTTACAATCATCGTATTGATACACACACTCTTTCCGGAACCTGTTGCACCAGCAATCAGGCCATGCGGCATCTTTCTCAAATCAGTGATGATCGGCTTTCCTGAAATATCGAGTCCTAGCGCAACAGCAAGCGGCGAGGAGGATTCTCCAAAGCTTTCATTTCCGATAATTTCACTAATTTGGACCGGCCTGCTTTTTTCATTTGGCACTTCAATTCCAATGGTATGCTTTCCAGGTATTGGCGCCTCTATCCTGATATCCTTCGCTGCTAGGCTCAGTTTGATATCATCCGACAGATTCGTAATTTTATTGACTTTCACGCCAGGGTCTGGCTGAACTTCAAATCGAGTGACGGAAGGACCTTGAGTCACATGAACAACTTTTGCTCCTACATTAAAATTGTTCATGGTTTGATTTAATAAAATTTCTTGTTCATCAAGCCAGTCCCAGTCTGCCTCAAGATGAACAGGAGGATCCAGAAGGCTAGTTGGGGGCACGGAATAATCACTATCAGCACTTTCCTTATCGACAGCATTTGTTATCCTGTTTCCAGGTGTTGCGCTTTCCCTTTTAACTCCCCTCTGAACCTGCGACACTTCCACCGATCTTTGCCTATTAGGAGAAATTTTTTGCTTATTTTTGTCGCTCTTGAGCATCATGACATTGAAAGGAACATGGCGGCGTGGGGCAGGGTCGGACTTTGGCTCTAGTTCCGATTCTAGCTTTGGTTCCGGTTTCGGTTCTAGTTCTGACTTTAATTCCGTTTTTGCTTCCATTACGGCAGCATGATTGGTTTCTTCTTTCGATGGATAGAATGTCTTTTCTGCTGTCACTGCTGCCGTTTCCGTTTCTTCTTCAGCAATCGTTTTTAGTAAATCTTCATTTTCTCGCTGCTTATTTGAGAAACCAGAAAGTTCCACTTCAATGACCGTTTCCTTCTTTGGCCTGCTGAAAGCATAAATTGGTGAAGGGATTTCCGTTGGCCGGAAAGGCTGCCTAGATTTCTTGTAGGGCCTCTCCACCTTGCCGCTCACCCCTTCTGTAGTGAAATCAGCATCAGGCTTATGAACTGTCGGTTTCACAGCCACATCCGGACGTTTAGTTTGTCCTGAAGTTGCGGGTCTCTTCCTCCTCATTTTTTCTTGTTCATTCAAACCTGCATCTGGTATTAGCGGGAATTTGAATTTTCCTTTCGGATACTGATACAACACCCTCGTATCCAGCTCTTTTTTTCCTTGAGGATAATGAGGCAATTTTCGATGGGTTTTTTCTTCTGCTTTTTTACTCTCATCTATTTCAATTATTTCTTCCTCTTCCATAATGAAAAAGTCTAACAGTTTTTTTAGCCAGCTCAAATACATCACTCTTTTCCGTTTCTTTTCCTCCCTATTTTAACAGTTATTCGCCTGTTTTCGAGATAAATTAATAAATCAATTATTTTTAGGTCCTTCAGTCCAAAAAATTGGAAACCCTATCCGACTTCATCCTCTTTTATCCACTAAAAAGACTGCCATATGAATAAGGCAGTCTTTTGATTCATTTTTTATTTTTCGCCATAATGAAAATCGGCTCTAATTCTCCCTTTTCATATAAGAAAGAGAGTGCCGTTACAGGAACCCTTCCAGAAGTGAAAAAGCTCATCGTCATTTGAGCGAGTATATCATACCCAGTATCGTTTCTGATATCGGCAACGATCAAAACATCCTGGTGAGGAATAGCGACTGCCATCGTCCCATGTATCTTCTCTGCCATTCCCTCCATCAGGCTACTGTTCAGCACTCTGCTTGCATCATAACCATCATTGCTGTTCTGAAAGTAAAAAGTATTTCCTGCAACACTATCTTCCTTGAACGTAGCTGCAAGGGACCTTGCATTGAACATTGCTGTTTCCCTCACCTGCGTTTCGCTCCATCCTTCACGGGCAAGAAGTTTTTGATCAATCAACCTGTATGTCTTTCCCATATCAAGAGCATAGTAAATTCTTGTTTCGGCAGTGTGGATATCAAAGAAAAACGGTACACCTGCTTCCGCTTCATCTGGGAATGATGCGGAGCGGATAACAGGGTAAATTTTCTTTTCCTCTCCCTTTAGCTCTGCATTTTTTTCCATAGCAGCAAGACCTTCGGAAACATAGTACACTGTCTCTTCAATTGCCTTCTCCTTACACTCATGCCATTTGGCAATGGTTCCCGGGAGTGAAACGTTGATCCCTGTGCCGCTTTGCTCATTTTCTATTCTCAGCTCGTCCTTTTTCCGGTTATAGATAAACTTGCGTCCTTGTTGCTTAAGCCTTGTTTCCAGCTCTTTGCGCATTTTTTTGCTATCCATTTGCCCACCCTTTCCGAGCAAGGAATCATGCTGCTATTTTGACAGCCCTTGGATGAATTCCTCAATTTGTTCTCTCGTTTTGCGTTCTTTGCTCACAAATCTGCCAACTTCCTCCCCATTATTGTATGCAATAAAGCTTGGAATACCAAACACATCCAATTCGATGCACAGATCAAGGAATTGATCTCTATCTACATATACGAAAGTATAGCTGGTGTATTGGCTCTCGACTTCCGGCAGAAAAGGCTCAATTACCCGGCAGTCCGGGCACCAATCAGCCGAAAAAAGAAACATATGCTTTCCGTTGTTTTTCATATCATGAAATTGTTCCATAGATTCAAGTTTTTTCATTTAATTTTTCCTCCCATCATTTTTCACTGTATCCATTTTACAGCGGTGAAAAAGAAAAAGAAACAAAACTGACTTACTTCCACAGGGAAGCAATGTCCATTGAGAATTCTTTTTAACCTCCATTGTTTCACTGCTCCAACTTTCCATTCGTTATCCGGTATTGGTACTGTCCAATTAACAGCTCCATAATATGGATAAACATTCCTGTCCGGTTAATCCGATTATTCGTGAAAACGCCTATTGCACCCTCATTGCTTCTGATATTTCTCTTTCCAGTATAATCATCCATTACAGGACCTAATTCTTCCCCTGCCATAAGCCTTAATGCAATTTCCTTTGGGAGCGGAACTCTAGCGCCTCCAGCAATGAGCGGTCTCTCTCCTCTTTGCACGAGAGCTCCCCAATTGCAAAGGTACAGGCTATCTCCTATCTCCTGTACCCCTCCCTCGAGCCCGATGCCAATATCACTCCCTGACAAAAGCAATGCTGCTTCCGCTCTGTTTATCGCGCCCTGGATTGTTTCAGAATCGGACATTGGCTGATTGCTGACACCTGATTCAACACTATTTGGAGTAATTTTAACATCGTAACCTTGAAATGCTTCTTTAACGGCTGATAATTTCGCCGGGTTTTTTGTACCAACTGAAATGTTCATACACTGCACTTCCTATTCTTTAAAATGCTAAAAAAGAGGCAGAAACTCTGCCCCCGTCCGTCAGCTATTATTCCTGATTGTTTCAACTGTTGTCTTGTCGCATGCTTTGACGAGTTTGATCAATAATTCCTTAGCAGCTGCGTAATCATCTACATGAATCATAGAGGCATGTGTATGGATATAGCGCGAACAAATGCCAATGACAGCACTTGGCACTCCCTCATTAGACGTATGCACACGCCCAGCATCTGTCCCTCCTTGAGAGACAAAGTATTGATAAGGAATGTTATTCGTTTCCGCCATATCGAGGATGAACTCTCTCAATCCCCGATGTGTAACCATGGAGCGGTCTAGGATACGAAGTAGTGTTCCTTTGCCCAATTGTCCAAACTCATTCTTATCACCGGTCATGTCATTGGCTGGGCTGGCATCCATTGCAAAGAAAAGATCCGGTTTTATGAGGTTCGCTGCCGTCTGTGCACCTCGAAGGCCTACTTCCTCCTGTACGGTTGCTCCAGAATAGAGGATATTCGGAAGGGTATCCCCCTTCGTTTCTTTCAGTAATTCAATAGCAAGCCCACAGCCATAACGATTATCCCAAGCTTTTGCGAGGATTTTCTTACTGTTTGCCATTGGTGTGAAAGGACAGATTGGCAGGATTTGCTGGCCTGGCTTAATTCCAATGGATAAAGCATCCTCCTTGTCATCGGCACCAATATCAATCAACATATTGCTGATTTCCATCGGCTTATTGCGCTTTGTTTCATCGAGCAAATGCGGAGGAATGGATCCAATCACCCCTGTCACTGGACCATTCTCCGTAATAACCTGCACTCTTTGGGCAAGAAGCACTTGGCTCCACCATCCTCCAAGCGTCTGAAAGCGAATCATTCCGTTTTCCGTTATGGATGTTACCATAAAACCAACTTCGTCCATATGCCCAGCAGCCATAATCACTGGGCCATCCTCTACATCTCTTCTTACTCCAAAGATACTTCCAAGTTTATCCTGAATGATCTCATCGCTGTAAAGCTCAATTTGTTCCTTCATGAACGCTCTTACATTATGTTCATTTCCGGGTGCGCCAGGCAGTTCTGTCAGCGTCTTAAAAAGCGCGAGTGTTTGTTCGTTCAATTATGCCGCATCCTTTCATAAATAGAGATAACTATCTAATATGTATCATCATTGCTATTGTAAACCAACAAGGAGGAAATCCGAAATAAAAATGCCCGAACTTTCGGTAAAATCCAATCTTTGTTATGATGTTAATAGAAAACTTCAAGTAGCAATCAATGGGAGGGTTAACAATGAATTGGAAATCATTTCTCCTCGGTGTAGGAGCAGGTTTAACTTGTGCCTATGCGCTTAAGGAAGCTGCAGCCAGGAACAGTTCTGTAACAGCCTCAAAAGCGCTTGGACATGCAAAAGCAGCCTTCAAAAAGGAGGGACCGATCCTTGGCTCCTGGATCAACATGAATCAGGAAGTTTATCAAAAAGGTCCAATCTCGTTTACTGTATATAAAGGCGGTATCTCAAGAAGCATGGAGGACGGCAAAACAGAGCAATTCGAGTTTGTCGCCGATGCTTCTACAGGATCTATCATCGATGTTTATCGACTATAAAATCTGCGATTGTCGCAGGTTTTTTTGTTAATTAGCTTTTCTGACAGCCTTTATGATACTTCCATTATCTTCAATCTTGATAGCACGATAAACGGCATCATGGTAAAAAGTAAACCAAGCATTTTTTTCTTTTCCAAACTTCATCCACTTTTGTTTAGCTGCGATAGAGTCCATTGGATAGTCATCATAAGCAAGCACCCAAAGTGGATTCTCGTGTGCGTGCGTCGGCATTAAGTCAGCCATATGCACAACCGTTTCTCCATTGTCCTCTAGGATAAGGATAGAATGACCATCACTATGGCCACCTGTATGGACCATTTTTATTAGCCCATGTTTCCATTCTTCCTTGAAAGTCTCTACCTGATCTTCAATGCATTCCCAGTTTACCTTCCAATATGTATTTTGCGACCTGATATTTGGTTCACGCATCTCGTCCCATTCCACTTCAGATGTAATAATTCGAGCATTAGGGAAAATAGAACGATATTGTTCCCCTGCCTTCTCTGTAAGTCCACACGCATGGTCGAAGTGCATATGTGTCATTAGGATGTAATCTATATCCTCTGGGGACAGCTTTAATTCCTGCAGCGATTCGACTAGCTTAGATTCTGATGTTACCCCGAAATTCCGTTTTTGTTTTTCATTAAGCTTCCCTGAACCAATCCCTGTATCAACGAGATAATTTACTCCGTTTGCCTGAATTAGTATAGGATCCGTCCTCAATTCAATTTGATTTTTTTCATTCACCTTATATTTTTTTGACCAAAGTGCCTTTGGAACAACGCCGAACATCGCTCCTCCGTCTAAATGGGTCACACCGCCATCCAGCCAAGTCATGGTCGCATTTTTTAAATGGAGCTTTTCCATGCAAATTCCCCCTTTACATTTTAGTTTCATTGTACCATTGTGTGAGAAAAGATTTAAAATATTAAAACTTTTTGCGCTAAAATAACGCCTGCCAAACGAATTCGGCAGGCGCCTTTCTCTATGCTCCGTTCTGAAATACCACTTCGCAACGGTAAATCCTGTTTCCTTTTGCTGAAAACTTTTCTTCGTATTCTGTCATGATATTTCCTTCAAAATCACTGTTATGCAAATCTAGGCTCACATATTTCAGCAGAACACCATAAGCAGAAAAACTCATGAGAGAATATTCAAACAGACCCTGATTGTCCGTCTTAAAATGAATTTCGCCGCCTTTGCCAAGGATTTCCTCGTAGACAGAAAGAAAGGACTTATAAGTAAGCCTTCTTTTCTCATGTCTTGTTTTCGGCCAAGGATCAGAAAAATTCAAGTAAATCCTACTGACATCTTTTCGTGAAAAGTAATGGATAAGCTCAGCAGCATCCACATTCATTAACCTAAGGTTAGGCAGGTCAGCTTCTATAAGCAAGTCGAGCGCCGAAACAATGACACTTGGCTGAAGCTCAATACCAATATAATTAATATCCGGATTCGCTTTTGCCATCCCAAGGATAAACCTTCCTTTTCCTGTCCCAATCTCTATATGAATAGGATTGCTATTTCCAAATACTTCTTTCCAATTACCACGGTGGGCTTCAGGTTCAAGGATAACATACTGGGGATATTCCAAGAGTTTATCCTTCGCCCACGGCTTATTTCTTAGTCGCATTCCTACACCTCTGCAATAATTATATCGTTCAAAACATAACATGACAGGCAATCATTTTTCAAGCTTAAAACGATTTCCTGCACGAATAAACATCAAAGGAATCCGTACAATAAGAAGGATTCCTTTTTAGTCGAATTTTTATTTGAAAGGGTGAACAGCATGCCTTTGGATCATAAAGACCAAATAAATTTAATGAAAGATATATTGACCAATCAGCAATCAGATTGCTGTGGGTCTGTATCCGAATGTGAACAGCTCGAAAGACTGATTAAGTCTTTAATGATTAGCAACAACATTCATGATAACGTAAAGCCTGTCCTTGAAGAAATCTACTCTTACAGCCAAAATGGCAAGTATTCATCCGATTTGGACGAGCATATCACTGCCCATCAAGAAAGACTTTCGCAATGGGTAGAGGACATTGGGGACATTACTTGATTTTAAGATTGCACTAAAGCTTTTTCGAGAAAAACGATCCAATTCTTCATTTCATGGAGCCTGTCCTGCTTCTTATGCCATTGGATTGACGAAAGCGCTTGTGCTACAACATACCATTTCATCCTAAGGGCTAATCCTTCTGTAAGCTTTAAACCATATTGTTCCAGCCATTCTGACCAGCTGGATCGCGGAATATAGGAATAGAGAAACAACCCAAGATCAATTGCGGGGTCTGCAATCATGGCCCCGTCCCAGTCGATGAGATACAGCTGATTTTGTTCGGAAAGCAGCCAATTATTATGGTTGACATCACAATGGCAAACGACTTTTTCGGCTACCACTACTTTGCTCACATTGCTTTCCAAAAAAGAAAAGGCTTTCTCTATAGAAGAATGAATAACAAGTTCTCCATCCATCCCATCATTCAGAATACGAAGAAGAACATCGGGTTCCAGCGGGTTTTTACCAAGCCTTTTTAACATCGAAAGCAATGGCTCGGACTCATGTATCTTCTTCAAAAGACCAGCCACCCTTGCATCCTTCATGTCAACAGGCTTCAACTCCCTGCCGTTCAGCCATTGCTGGGCGGTAATAACGTCTCCATTCTCCAGCCGCTTCGTCCAGACAAGCTTAGGAACAATCCCTTCGGCGGACAGAACCGCAAGAAAAGGAGATGAGTTTCTTTTTAAAAACAGGCGCTGTTCTTCATGCTGTGCAAAATAAGCGGCACCTGTAGCACCACCTGCGGGTATTATTTCCCATTCTTGTCCAAATAAATCTTCCAAGTTGTTCACCTTCAATTAAATCACTATTTCGTATAACATTGCCAGCCGCGATGCTGTCCGACAATGTAGGCTATGGCAGAAAAGAATAAAAAAGACAGCTATCGATCCGACTCTCGCAATAGCTATCTTTATAAATTTTATCTCCTATTCGGCGGCGGGTCAAGCATGTCTCAAACCTTTGTCAATTTTGTTGGTGCCGCGATGCTACAACAAGCAAAGAATAAGGGGCCACACTGCCAACAAGGGAAGACATTTTTCGAGCTGGATTGCTGCTTGCACGGGTGTCATCCGCAAGTACATGCCATTCTCCGACATCCGGAAGGGGAATTTCCCGCGCCGTTGGAGATGGATTAATAATAACTGCAATGTGACCCCATGCACCGAGTTCCTCCACGTCCTTCAGCCAGTACCCGATAATAGGGAGGTCAAGATCCATAAAATGAAGATGTTTTCTGATTGACTGTGTATCAGGTAGACGAAATGCACGGTGGGAGTGTCGAATAGAAATAATTCCTTTAAAATAGTTAATATACTTCAAGTTGTCATCACGCAAGTCCCAATCTAACCAATTGATGGTATCCGGAGATTTGTAACTGTTTCCGATTCCTTGTTTCGTACGAAAGAATTCTTGTCCTGCATGAATAAATGGAATTCCTTGAGAAAGAAGGACGATGGAAGTTGCAAGACTATGGCGTTTTTTTTGTATCATCACATCCAACTCTGGATCGATGATCGCTAACTTATCCCAGAGGGTATGATTATCATGAGACTCAATATAGTTAACCGATTGGATTGGTTCCAAGAAAAGCCCTGCCTTTCTCCTGCCAACTCCAACACTTCCCGCAATCACTTGTTTCGCAGCATCACCATACCGCTCATTTCCCATTGCATAACCTTTGTCATAAAGGTTAAAGGTACTCCCTTTTATCGTATCACGAAACCAGTCATTAAAGTGGCCGATTCGCGGGAGCTTCAGCTGGTTTCCAATGTTCGCTTTGCAGGAATCAGGAATGGGAGTGTTCAAATCCCATCCTTCTCCAATAATGAGCGCTGTCTTGTCTATGCAATCTGCTGCAGCTCTCACTTCTAGCATTGTTTCGATATCAAGAATTCCCATCAAGTCAAACCGGAAGCCATCTACTTCATACTCCTTCATCCAATAAGCAACGGAATCTACTATAAATTTCCGACCCATTCTCCGTTCTGAAGCAAAGTCGTTTCCTACCCCTGTTCCATTTGAAGGCATTCCATGTTCATCATGCCGAAAAAAATACCCTGGTACCAGTTTTTCAAACACTGAATTTTCTCGAATGTACACATGGTTATACACAACATCCATGATCACCCTTATGCCATGTTCATGTGATTTTTTAATCAGCTGTTTCAACTCGTTAATCCGGCAATAAGGATCATCTGGATCTGTTGCATAACTTCCCTCCGGGAGATTGAAGTGGACAGGATTGTAGCCCCAGTTATACTGCTTATCGGGATTCCTTTCATCTACCCCTTCAAAATCGTTAAAAGGCAAGAACTCCACATGAGTTACCCCAAGGGCTGCTAAATAAGAAAGACCCGTGCTTATACCAGCACTGCTAACAGTATCACTATCGGCAGCGCCACGATACTTCCCTTTATACATTGTCCCGCTGTTTTGATGAGATGTTAAGTCACGAATATGGACTTCATAAATTACCGCATCACAAGGATTTTCAAAACGAGGGAGAAGGTGTTTAGAAGGAAGGGTTGTTTTTTCCATGTCCACAACCACTCCATATTCCCCATTCTCTCCTATAGCTCTAGCATACGGATCAACTGCTTCATTCCAGACAAGGTTGATATTTGCCCGATAACGGTAACGGTAATATTCGAGATTCCCTTCTACCTCTAATTTCCAAATCCCTCTCGTCTTTCTTACCATTTCAAAGGACTCAAAACTACCGCTACCAGGCTGGGCCAAGATTAGCTGTAATTTCGTTGCGGTCGGTGACCATACTTTAAAGACCGTTCTTTCCCTGCTATAATCAACACCCAATTCCCCATTATATGAAAAGGTCTCATCGAACGCTTCTGTTCGTATAACTGCTCCAATCTGTAAATCCGTACTGCCGCCATGCTCATCAAAAACAGTATGGCAATCTCCTATTTCAGGAGGGTAGGAAGAAGTGCAAACATATTTTTTACAGTCAGGAAGGTCATAACAGTCTACTATTTCCAATTCCATTGAGTCTCGGGAGCTCCTAAGAGTGAATCGTGAAGAAAAGCCATTATGATAGTTTCGCGGCAAAAGAATGGTAATCTTCTGTATTTCGTCGAGGTAAGCATGATACAGGCGTTCAATTGCTGTCATTTTTTCAGCTCCTTAGGATGCCGGCCTAGAATCTTTCGGACCACTCCGGGCGTTTGACTGATGTTGTCAGGCATAACTGAAGCAAGCATTTTGCGGCTTTTAACTGTGCATGTTTCAGAGGCGATCGCTGGCTCCTCATTCCTTTGAACCATTCCTCGTAATTTCGTTTATCAATTAACTCTATGCCAAAGGGAGATAAAGAATAATCAATATACCCATTTCTCGTTAAAATCACTTGATGAACTGGCAAGTCGATATCATGCCTTTCCATCAGTGTTTTCACAATTGCCCCAGTCCTCTCAAGGCTTGGAAGCGGATTAATTTCTGTTCCATCACCGTTCTGTTTCTTTACAATCCAAAAGCGAGCTTTTGAACCAATAAACACATCATCATTCTCTTGTTCGATTACTTTTATGCACCATATGGCAGTTGGAGTCAGAAAAATGATTTCCCCCTCCATCATTGCTTTTTTTAAGAGGAAAACTGGACGATACATTATTAGAAATGTATCGGGAAACCGCTGCAGAAAAAACTTCAGCATTTCGTCATTTTTATACATACCATCTATAAAGGATTTTCTTGCAACTGTTGAACTTGCCCATTTCAACTGAAGCGGAAACAAACGATCTAAGAAAAGTTGCTTTCGTTTTTCAATGGAGTGATCTGTTCCGTGTGCTGAATTTCTTTTCTCCCATTTTTCATTCATTGCTTGCCACTGTCTATTTTTCAAGGATAGATACCTTGTAGGATACTTATAAATCTCCTGTTCATAACGCGATATATAATCCTGTAATTTTATTAATTGCGCCATGCTCTCCCTGCTTTCTGCCACTATTCTCCGGATAAATAAAATGTATGGGCACTTTCATATTTAGGTACTTTCCCTACACGAGTCTTATATAAAACGACTTTCTTAGCTTCAAACTTTAATGGTTCCTGTGCAAAAAGATCGTTTTCCATAAGTTGGATTGTGGATAAAGGTTCCTTCCCTTCCCAATTCCTTGCCAAGGTGATATGAGGAGAAAACGGGCGTTTTTCCAGCTGGAAACCTGCTTCACAGCAGATATGATATACCGTATCTCTTATCTTTCCCAGCATTTCTTCATGCTTTAAACCTGCCCAAAAAACCCTGCTCCCGAAAGTTCCGATCACGTTTATTTCCATCGGAAACGCTGCAAATCCCGACAGCCTTGCCTCTGCCATTTCCAAGGAGGCATTCAACATCACATTTTCAGCATGACCTAAAAAAGCAAGCGTAATATGAGTATCCTCAGGGTAGACCCATTTCTTGAAAGGAAGACTGGATTGCATGATTTCCATTCTCCTTCCAATTTCCTCCTTCACTTCTGCTGGCAGTGCCAGAGCATAGAAAAAGTGGTTTTCCATCATTCATCCCCCCAATTTTGGAGTTTGGCTCTTGTACTCTTACAATACATCCATTATAACTATTTTCTATCAAAATTCTTACATCTATTCATAAGTAAAGATCAACGAAAAATGCAGGCGGGATGCACCGCCTGCATTTTTCGATTCACACCCTGTTTTCAAGCAAGGGACCACATTCTCGTACAATTTCGTCTTCAAATAAGCTTTGAAGCTTTCTTGTCATGGTTCCTGGTACCCCCACTCCAACAGGCTTTTCATTTATCATGATGACAGGAACGACTTCAATGGTTGTACCCGTCAGAAACACTTCATCAGCAGCGTTCAGTTCTTCTAACGTAAAAGCTCTTTCCTCAAACGGAATATCATGCTCCTTGCAAAGTTTAAGCATGACCTGCCTTGAAATTCCATTTAGGATAAAATTATCTGCTTCATGTGTTATAACTATTCCATTTTTAACGATGGAGATATTTGTATGGCTTCCTTCTGTCACCGTATTTCCCCTATGAAGGATAGCTTCATCACAGCCGGCCTCAGTAGCTTTTTGGTTTGCAAGCAGATTTCCTAATAAATTAAGGCTTTTGATATCACAACGAAGCCAGCGGATATCTTCCTCAGTGATGGCCTTCATTCCTCGTTCCATCTTCGCTTGCGGGCGATCTACCTTTCTTGTATACGCCACAAATGTTGGTGCTACATCAATTCCTGGAAAGGCATGCTTTCTTGGGGACTCACCTCGAGTAAATTGCAAATAGACAATTCCAAGGTCAACTTCGTTCTTGGAAATCAATTCTTCAAGCATGGTCTGCAGTTCAGCAACCTTATATGGAAGAGTGATACCCACTTTCGCCGCACTTTCCACTAACCGTTGAAGATGCTCTGTAGCAGTAAAGAGTTTACCATTATAAATTCTTATGACTTCATATACTCCATCGCCGAACTGGTAGCCTCTGTCTTCGATATCTACTTTCGCGTTTTTCCGCTCCAACATTTCTCCATTATGAATAACCCAATCCATCTGTTCATCTCCTTTTATCTAGTAAGCTCCATGATTGCTTGTGAATAAATAGCGGCAGCCTTTAACATATCCTCGATGATAATATACTCATCCTTTTGGTGAGCAATGTCAGGACGGCCCGGGAAAAGGGGGCCGAAGGCAACACCTGATTTAAGTGAACGCGCGTAAGTTCCCCCGCCGATTGAAAGCAGTTTTGCTTCTTCACCTGTCTGCTCTTCATATACCTTTTTCAGCGTTCTGATAAGGAAATCATCTTCCGCAACATGATGCGGTTTTGAGTCGGAAAAGTTCTCAATAGTGAATCCTTCTTTTACTATTGTACTTTCCAGCTTCTTCATGATTTCCTCCGACTTGGCAGTGACAGGGTAACGCATATTGAGGCCGAGTTTCCCCCCCTTTTCATGAGAGTAGTTCAGCACTCCAACATTAATAGTTAAATCACCGGTTATATTGTCGTTATATTGAATTCCTAAGCTGTTCCCCCGGGAATCGCCAAAAAAGTAGTTATTGACGAAGGAGAAAAACTGCTTGGACTTTTGATCAATCTGCAATTCTCCAAGGAATTTCGCCATATAAATCCCTGCATTTTTGCCGTTATCCGGCTCCATGCCATGGGCAGAAACTCCGTTGAGTTCAAAAACGAGAAGCCCGCTATCAATATGATATTTTCCTTCAAGGCCATTGGATTTTCTGTAATCCTCGAACTTTTGCAGCAGTTCTGTTTCTTCCCTGCCATTTTCTGTTTCCAATACGGTACGAGCCAAGTCGGGAACCATATTATATCTTCGTCCGGAAGAAAACTCGATTACTTTCACTTCAGTATCTTCAGCTTCCTTACTTCCTTCTTGTTGAACGAGGTCAAAGTCAGCGATTCCCTTTTCAGCGTAAATAATTGGGAAATCCGCGTCTGGAGCAAACCCCATTGCCGGCATTTCCTCATGTGCGAAGTAATGGTCAACACATCGCCAATTGCTCTCCTCATCCGTCCCAATGATCATTCTCACTCTTTTATTTAGAGGGAGCTCAAGTTCTTTAACAATTTTCATTGCGTAATAGGCGGCCATTGTTGGTCCTTTGTCATCAATAGCGCCCCGTGCAAAAATCTTTCCATCGCAAATCTCCGCACCAAATGGATCGCTTGTCCAGCCATCGCCTTCTGGAACAACATCCACATGGCAAAGAATCCCCAGTATGTCGTCCCCTTCTCCAAATTCAATGTGACCTGCTAAATTGCCGACGTTTTTCACCTTAAAGCCATCCTTTGCGCCAAGCTCCAGCATGAAATCTAAAGCCTGTTTCACACCTTCTCCAAGGGGTGCCTGATCCGTTGCATTCTCTTCGTCCAGGACACTTTTAATCTGTAGCAGTTCCTGGGTATCTCTGATTAGGCCGTCTTTTCTTTTCTCTACTTCTTGACTCCACTCTATTGATTGCATGTGTGATTCCTCCGATTTATGTACTTTAATCGTGCCGACTCCTATTTTACTCTTTGTTTTCATTTCGGCAAAGTATCGGGCTATGATATAAGGGAAATTAAAGATAAATATTTTACAATTTTCTGTTTAGTATACATATATCGAGGTTTGATTGCATTATTTTAAATAAAAAAAGTTTTTACAGAAACAGCATTTTCCGAACTTTCAACAGGGATGAAGGTTTAAATTCTTGTAAATTCGGTTAATTTACTAGAAATTAAATAAATTAAAGGGTAAAATAATTAAAAAGCAGGTAAGATCATCTCGAATCAGCATAATGAAACCTTAATAAAGGAGATGTCTGAACAGCAAAAACTACATATGTCTAACCTCAGCTTCAGGTAAATGTCGGTTGCAGGATTTTGGCCAATGGTTTTATTAAGGATAGGGAGTGGTTGTTTGAAACCTTCGACTAACCGGATGATAAACCGAATCAAGTCCATCTACATGTTTATCCTTAGGAATGGAACTGTATCAACCCATGAGCTTGTAGAGGAATTTGGCATTACCCCCCGGACAATTCAAAGGGATTTAAACGTCCTGGCTTATAATGATCTTGTTAAAAGCACCAGCAGGGGAAAGTGGACAACAACACAAAAAAAAGTGAAAATGACGTCATGACTTCATCATATGAAAAAAGGAACCGCATCTGCGGTTCCTTTTTTTATTATCCTAGTTTTTGTAACAACTCTAACTCTTCCTCAGTCAATTCCCGATATTCCCCAGGTTGCAGTGTATCATCAAGCGATAGCGGTCCCATACTGACCCGCTTCAAAAACAGAACGTTCTTTCCAACAGAACGGAACATTCTTTTCACCTGGTGAAATTTCCCCTCTGTTATGGTGAGTAAAATTTTTGAAGGCATTCCCTCGGTTAAAATCCTCAGGTCTCCTGGTTTGGTAGAATACCCGTCATCAAGCGTGACTCCGTTCCTGAAAGCCTCAATATCTCCCTGGGTAACCTGTTTGTCTATTAATGCAAAATAGGTTTTCGGCACATGCTTTTTCGGTGAAAGCAGCTTATGAGCGAGGGCACCGTCATTCGTGATAAGCAGCAGGCCTTCCGTATCTTTGTCAAGCCTTCCTACCGGAAACGGCTGGAACAGGGCGTCTTCAAACTCGAGCAAATCAACGACTGTCTCCTCGAAATTGTCTTCGGTAGCAGACACTACTCCTGGAGGCTTGTTCATCATGAGATAAATATACTCCCTATATCGAACCGTTTCCCCAGACACGGTAATTTCATCTGCAAAGGGATCAGCATGCTTCCCTGCATCTTTGACCGACTTCCCATTAACTGCTACAGATCCATTTTTAAAAAGTTTTCTGACTTCCTTCCTGCTGCCAAAACCCGCATTGGCTAATATTTTATCCAGTCTCATTGTTCATCCCACCTAATGCATTCTTAACTTGCTTTTTATTTTCCCCACTTTATCGCCAAATAGCTTATCCACAAGCTTTAAACGCAGGCCAAGATATAGATAGACGGCTGCTCCTGCAGCAGCAGCGACAGCAATAATAACGAGCGATTGCACCTTGCTCTCAGGAGTAAGGAACAACAGCAGCCCTTGATAAACAAGCATGGTAAAAGCGGACATAATTCCTGTTAAAGCAAGAATCAATGCAATTCGCCTTGAAACAAAACGGAAGGGGTAGCGTGCAAACTTCCGAATGACATATAAATTAATCAATATTGCAGCAGTATATCCTAATGCCGTTGCAAGAACGGCACCTTGAGTCTCATACAACCGAATGAGCGGAATATTAAGCGTCAATTTCACTAGCAATCCTGTCAAAAGACTCAGGATTGTAAACCGCTGTTCATTGATTCCCTGGAGGATGGCAGCCGTAACAGAGAATAAAGAAAAGAGGATAGCAACAGGTGCATAACTCCTTAGCACTTCGGTTCCAAGTTCCTTATGCTCATAAAACACCGTAAACACTGGTTCTGCCAAAAGTGCTATACCAACGGCGGCAGGGACTGTAAGGTACATTAGCACTTGAAAAGTTTGGTCAAGCTGCCGGTTCATACTTTTTCTATCCCTTTCCACAAAAGATTTCGTTATGCTTGGAACAAGTGTCAGCGAAAAGGCTGTAGCTAATGAAACCGGTATAATGACTAATTTGTGAGATTCAAAGTTCAAAACGGAGAATGCTTCCGATGCCCCGTTATGCATTCCGATGGAAGCCATCGCCTTGCTGAAAGTAATTTGATCAATGAACTGAAAAAGTGGATTTGCAATACCGACGAAAACAAAAGGCGCAGCATAGAGGATGATTTCTTTATAAATTTCCTTTAAGGAAATATCCATCGTTCCCCTATCCTCCAATAGGAGCTCGTCAAGAAAGCTCTTTCGCTTATACCAGTACCAGCATAGGACAGCTAAGCTGCCAAGCGCCCCGATTAAAGCAGCAAAAGTTGCAATGCTTACAGCGGCAACAAGGCTTCCATCCAGTACTTTGTAAACGAGGAAGGCACCCCCAAGAACAAATGCAATCCTGACAATTTGTTCTATGACCTGTGAGACAGCCGAAGGCCCCATAGACTGATGTCCTTGAAAGAAACCTCTAATAAGGCTCATGAACGGAACAACAATCAACGCGAAACTAACCGCACGCATGACGGTAGTGACATCCGCAACATCAATGAGGCCTTTATCTTCTGGGCTGATAGACATTTCAGCAAGGATCGGAGAAGTAAAATACATAATCAAAAAGGACACAATTCCTGTTGCCAACATGACTGCAAGTCCTGATTTAAACAGTTTCCGGCCTACAGCATACTCTCCCATTGCGTTATACTTTGCTACAAATTTCGATACTGCGAGCGGCACTCCTGCTGTCGCGATACTGATAAATATCGTATACGGGATATAAGAATAGGAATACAAGGCGGTTCCTTCTGCCTTGACAATCGCATAAAACGGAATAACATAAAATAGCCCTAGCACCTTTGAAACAATTGTTCCAAGGGTCAGGATAAAAGTACCTCTTAACAGCTTCGATGACATGAATATCCCTTCCTGTTACCGGGTTAAGCCGAAGCTCCCCATTATATAAAAGCTTTTTACAACGATGGATTTACAACAGCACAATCAATAGTTTACCTTTTCTTCTTCCGGTGCGCCACTTTCTTTCACGATTTTTCGTTTCCTTTTCCGCTATGTATGAAATGCTATATAATAAAAAAATGACAGAAATAAAGTTGGTGAATCCGTAATGAATTATGATTGTATAGTACTTGGCGGGGGTCCATCCGGGCTAATGGCTGCCATCGGGGCAGGTGAACAAGGTGCGAGAGTCCTTCTGCTGGATAAAGGGGACAAGCTTGGCCGCAAGCTGGCTATCTCCGGCGGAGGTCGATGCAATGTTACAAACCGAAGGCCCATTGAAGAAATCATCGAGCATATCCCCGGAAATGGGCGCTTTTTATATAGCGCACTTTCCATCTTTGGCAATGAAGATATTATCGCTTTCTTTCAAAAGCTTGGAATTGAGCTCAAAGAGGAAGACCATGGCAGAATGTTCCCTGTAACCGACAAAGCTCAATCGGTTGTGGATGCACTTCTTACAAGACTGAAGGAACTTCATGTAGATATCAAAACAAACTGCCCTGTTAAAACGATTAACTATAAGGATGGAAAAATCGATTCCGTCGTTTCATCCAGCGGAGAAGTTTTTGAAACAGCATCAGTTGTGATTGCGGTTGGCGGAAAATCCGTCCCGCACACCGGCTCTACTGGTGATGGTTATGCTTGGGCGAAAAAAGCCGGACACACGATCACAGAACTATTTCCAACAGAAGTGCCGCTCACTTCTGCTGAAGCGTATATAAAGGAAAAAACATTGCAAGGACTCGCCCTGCGGGATGTGGCATTAAGTGTGCTGAATCCGAAAGGAAAAACATTAGCAACCCACCGGATGGATATGATTTTCACCCACTTTGGGATCAGCGGTCCTGCTGCTCTTCGCTGCAGCCAATTCGTCGTTAAAGCAATGAAAAAGTGGCATATGAGTGAAGTTGTTATGGTGATTGACAGCGTTCCAGATAAAAAAGAAGAACCGCTGTTTCAGGAAGTATGGGCGAGTTTGAAAAGCAATTCAAAAAAGTCTGCTAAAACAATCCTAAAAGGCATTGTTCCTGAAAGATATTTGCACTTTTTGCTTGAGAAGAGCGATATTGAACCTTCTGCGCAGGGAGCGCAAATACCGCAGGAAAGCGTCAGGGAGCTATGTAAAATGTTAAAAGGGTTGCGGTTTAAAGTAAATGGAACCCTTCCGCTTGAAAAAGCTTTTGTGACAGGAGGCGGAGTATCGGTAAAAGAAGTGGAACCGAAAACAATGGCATCGAAAAAAATGGAAGGCTTGTATTTCTGCGGGGAAATCCTTGACATCCATGGATACACTGGAGGTTACAATATTACCTCGGCACTGGTGACTGGTAGGCTGGCCGGAATAAATGCAGGTATGTCTGCTCGCGGACAGCATGATTAAACCCTGTATACAATCATGGCGGTGAAGCAGTAGATTTGACCCTCGCTGTCTTCTCCGTCTTCTTTTATCGCTGCTACATTGTATTTAATTTCAACAAGCTTTTTTTCATCTAGCACTTCGAGAAAACTGTTCATTTCCATCTCCAAATCTTTCTCATGTTCATAATCAAAGACCTTCACTTGGATCATGTTATCCGACCTTTCTTTTTTTATCCATTCTTGACGGAAATCCAGATTTATATAAGAAAAGGCTGGGGAAATTGCAGCGAAGAAGATTTTTCACTTTCGAAATAGAAAAGGCTTGCCCACTTTCGGACAAGCCAATCCTTATTCTGTCTTGCCTTCCCACGAAAGCATACCCCCAACCATGTTACGGACTTTGTATCCCTTGTCCTGAAGGTAATAGCATACATTTCCGCTCCTGTTGCCAGAACGGCAAATAAAGATATATTCTTGATTCTTATCAAAAGCATCAAGGCTTTCTGGAATCTCCCCCATTTTGATATGTTTTGCACCTGGGATCATTCCGTAGGCAACCTCTTCATCTTCCCTTACATCTATAAGGTGAAGATTTTCACCTGCATCTAATTTTCTCCATAATTCCTCTGCAGTAATCGTCTGAATATCCACTCGACTCATCTCCTTTTCAGTTCGTACACAATATTAACAATTTATCATCCTGCCGCGAAAAAAGAAATGATGAAGTCCTGATGTTTTTTCCAATAAGAATAAGCTAGTAAAAAAAAAGACAAGCTAAAAGGGAAAAAACATTTTTGGGAGGTTACGCTGTGAAGAAAAAGTGGAGCGTGCTTGCAGCTGGGGTATTTGCAATAGGACTTGCAGCATGCGGAGCAGACGATAATGATCAAGCCAATGATAACGGACAGCAGAAAGTACAGATGGATAAACCGAAAGTAAATAATACGAGAGATAATAAAAAGCTTTCCCTTTCCGACCGTGCTGAACGCCAAGTTGAGCAAATGAATGAAGTGGATGACGCAAACGTCATTATCACTAATAACAATGCTTATGTAGCAGTGAAGCTGCGTGATGGAAACAGAAATAATCAGGACGGTAATAATGACGATGCCAATCGTGGCGGAGAAGCCTTTGGCGGAGGCGGAATGGGAACAGACGGCGCTGGTACTGGGAATGCGGATACTTACGGTACAGGGATGGGCGGCGACAGACCTGGGTACGGCCAAGATGGAAAAATCAGCCAGGATCATGACAAAGGATCTGACGGCTTTATCGATGGAAAGGGAGATGCAGGAAATAAAAACAATAACCAAAATAATAACAATAATGTCAACAACCAAGAAGAGAATAAAGACCGAAGCAATTACAGCGAAGTTTCAACTAAGTTTGAACAGCGTATTGCAGACAAGGTAAGGCAGGCTGATGATAGGATTCATAAGGTATACGTTTCATTTGACGAAGATTTTTATAATACGATGGGCAACTATACAAACGATATTCGTAATAACAATAATCGCGATGGTTTGTTCAGGGATTTCAACAATACAATTGACGATGTTTTCAACAGAAACAAATAAGAATTCCTTAAATTTTTACAAAATCATAGTTACAGCAGTGCTAAAAATAAACAGGGTGCCCATTGGGACACCCTCTTCTATTAATTAGCAACAATATTGACGAGCTTGCCTGGAACAGCAATTACCTTTCTAATTGTTTTTCCGTTGATTTGTTCTTGAACCACATTTTCACCCATCGCAATTTTTTCTAATGTTTCTTTGTTTGCATCTGCAGGGACCATGATTTTCGCTTTGATTTTCCCATTTACTTGAATAACAATTTCAACTTCATCGTCAACAAGTTTGGCTTCATCATATGCAGGCCAGGCTTCATAGCTAATCGTACCTTCATGGCCAAGCTTTTCCCACAGCTCTTCCGCAACATGCGGAGTAATCGGGGAAAGCATCTTCACAAAACCTTCCATATACTCTTTCGGAAGCGCTTCTGCCTTGTAAGCTTCGTTAATGAAGACCATCAATTGAGAAATAGCGGTATTGAAGCGAAGTCCTTCAATGTCTTCCGTCACTTTTTTCACTGTTTGATGATAAACCTTTTCCATGCTGTCTACTTCAGCATTTTCCTTAATCTTGCTGTTTAGTTTACCTGACTCGTCGATAAACAGCCTCCATATTCTATCAAGGAATCGGCGAGAACCATCAAGGCCATTTGTAGACCAGGCAATCGAAGCTTCCAATGGGCCCATAAACATTTCATACATCCTCAACGTGTCAGCACCATGGCTTTCGACAACAGAATCTGGATTTACGACATTCCCTTTCGATTTGCTCATTTTCTCATTGTTTTCTCCTAGAATCATTCCTTGATTGAACAATTTTTGGAACGGCTCTTTCGTATGGACAATGCCTAAATCATACAGAACTTTATGCCAGAAGCGAGCGTAAAGCAAATGGAGAACCGCATGCTCCGCTCCACCGATGTAAATATCAACCGGCAGCCATTCCTTTAGTTTGTTCGCATCAGCAAGTGCTTCTTCATTATGAGGATCGATGTAGCGAAGGTAGTACCAGCAGCTTCCTGCCCACTGTGGCATCGTATTTGTTTCCCTGCGCCCCTTCTTGCCAGTTGCCGGGTCAACAACGTTCACCCAATCTTCCATAACCGCAAGTGGCGATTCCCCTGTTCCTGAAGGCTTGATTTCCTTTGTCTTCGGAAGGACTAACGGAAGCTCCGATTCAGGAACGGCGGTCATTGTTCCATCTTCCCAGTGAATGATTGGGATAGGCTCCCCCCAATAGCGCTGGCGGCTGAAGAGCCAATCGCGCAGTCTATAGGTAATTTTCTTCTTGCCGATACCTTTTTCCACAAGCCATCCTATACTTTTTTCGATTGCTTCTTCCTTTTCCAATCCATCAAGGAAGCCGGAATTAATATGCTTTCCATCGCCAGAATAAGCTGTTTCGTCAATATTTCCGCCTTGGACGACCTCTTTGATTGGCAAGTTAAACTTCTTCGCGAACTCATAATCACGTTCATCATGCGCTGGAACTGCCATGATAGCACCTGTCCCATAAGACATTAAGACATAGTCCGCAATCCAGATTGGCATTTTCTCCCCACTCGCAGGATTGATAGCGTAAGCACCTGTGAATACGCCTGTTTTATCCTTTGCCAAATCTGTCCGTTCCAGATCACTCTTGCTCTTGATATTATCTAAATAAGCTTCGATTTCAGCCTTCTGAGCTTCCGCCGCAATCTTTCCAACAAGCGGATGCTCGGGAGCAAGCACTGCGTATGTTGCACCGAATAATGTATCAGGTCTTGTTGTAAAAACAGTGAATCGTCCTTCATGACCTTCAATGTCAAAAGTAACTTCCGCGCCTTCCGAGCGTCCAATCCAGTTGCGCTGCATATCTTTTATGCTTTCAGGCCAGTCAACCTCGTCCAAGTCCTCAAGCAGACGATCGGCATAAGCAGTAATTCTTAGCATCCACTGTTTCATCGGCCTGCGTTCAACTGGATGGCCACCGCGCTCGCTCTTCCCGTCAATTACTTCCTCGTTCGCAAGGACAGTTCCAAGTGCTGGGCACCAGTTAACTGCAACTTCATCGATATAGGCAAGCCCTTTTTCATAAAGCTTCAGGAAGATCCACTGTGTCCATTTATAGTAGGAAGGATCTGTTGTGTTCACTTCCCTATCCCAGTCATACGAGAAGCCAAGTGACTTAATTTGGCGGCGGAAATTATTGATATTCTGCTCTGTAAATTGTGCTGGATCATTGCCAGTATCAAGCGCGTATTGTTCCGCAGGGAGACCGAAAGCATCCCAACCCATTGGATGAAGAACATTATATCCCTGCATCCTTTTCATACGAGAAAGAATGTCTGTCGCTGTATATCCTTCTGGATGGCCAACATGCAACCCAGCTCCTGAAGGATATGGAAACATATCTAGCGCATAGAATTTTCGTTTTCCTTCCTCTTCCGCCGTTTTGAAAGTTTTGTTCTGATCCCAGTACTGCTGCCATTTCTTCTCGATTTCATGATGGTTAAAACTCATTTTTCAGATACCTCCTGCGTTGGTTTTCTTTGATAAAATAAAAAACTCCCGTCCCAAAAAAGGGACGAGAGGATATGTATGATCTCCCGCGGTACCACCCAACTTAGTGACAAGTCACTCGCTTCATTGCTCCTTAACGCGGAAAACGGCAGGCACTACTAATTTCACGCCAGCGACTCTGAAGGCGAGTTCATGGGGACCTGGCTGACTTGCACCGTCCGTCAGCTCTCTTCTGCAGGGTTTTCCGCACTAATACTCCTTCGTCAATACCTTTTTCAATATAATATACAGCTATTGTAAACAATTATATCTTGTGATGCAAGTGAAGGAGCAATTATTTCTTGTCCAGCTTCTCGCTAAGTAATGCAATCATTATTATGCCATCTTGGAACTCGATATTAACATTCAATTTCATTTCCCATTCCCTTGTTCTTCTTGACAAAACTGCAAAAAGCTCCTGCCATCATGGACAGAAGCTTTTGACAGCGATTATTCTCTATCCTACGGCACCATCCAGGACAGAACTGAGTTTTGCAGGAAGGTGATAATCCCGACCAACACGACAAGGAAAAGACTGTGTTTAATGGTGAAGCGGAAGAGTTCTGACTCTTTCCCTGCCAAACCGACTGCAGCACACGCAACTGCAATGGACTGCGGCGAAATCATTTTCCCTGTTACCCCACCAGAAGAGTTTGCCGCAACAGCCAGAATCGGATTCATGCCGACAGATTCAGCGGTAATTTTTTGCAGATTACCGAACAGCAGGTTGGCAGATGTATCGGATCCAGTAATGAATACTCCCAACCATCCAAGGAATGGTGAGAAGAACGGGAATAGTGTTTCCCCTGTTTTTGCCAGCGTCATTCCGAGGGTTGTACTCATGCCGGAAGAATTCGTTACATAAGCGAACCCGACAACAGAAGCAATCGTTAAAACTGGATACTTCAATTCATTCAATGTCTCTCCAAATGTAATGCACCAGTCCTTCCAATCCATCCCAACAATATATTTCGTCATAACGGCAGCGATTAAAATCGCAGTACCAGCAGCACCTAAAATTTCAAGCTTGTACACTGCCGGAACAGCTTCACGTGCGAAATTAAAGACTCTATTATTTAACAGTGGTACTTCTGGAGCAAAAGTCACCATGTGACCAAGCGAATTAATGCCTTTCAGAATGATATTGCTTCCTTCATAGTGACCAGTTAAAGCCAATTTAATAGCTGGTATGCCCCATACCGAAATGATTAGTGTAAGGATCAAGAACGGTGACCATGCTTTGAAAACTTCACCGCCAGTATGACTTGCTTCCTTTAATTGTTCTGCTGCAGCAGTTGATGCTGTTTCCTCCTCAGAAGCAAATCTGAAAATAGTCTTTGGTTTCCAGAACTTCAGGAAGATTGTCAGAGCGAATAGTGATACAAGCGCTGACAGAATGTCTGGCAGCTCTGGACCCATAAAGTTAGAGGAAAAATATTGAGTGAGTGCAAAAGAAAGACCGGAAACAAGTATTGCAGGCAATACTTCCAAAGCTCTCTTAAAACCAGCCATGATGACAATCAAGTAAAATGGAATGAACGCGGATAAGAATGGCAATTGGCGTCCGACCATTTTGGAAATCTCCATTGCAGGAATGCCTGTTGGTCCTTCAACTGCAATAATAGGAATTCCGATTGCACCAAATGCTACAGGTGCAGTGTTTGCAATCAAGCATATCCCTGCAGCATACAATGGATTGAAGCCAAGTCCTACAAGAAGTGCCGCCGAAATGGCCACAGGTGCTCCAAAGCCTGCTGCACCTTCAAGGAATGCCCCAAAAGAAAAGGCAACCAGCAACGCTTGAAGACGTCTGTCTTCTGTAATAGAAAGAACGGAGTTGCGAATAATATCAAATTGCCCTGTTTTTACTGTGAGCTTATACAGAAAAACGGATGTAATAATAATCCAGCCTATTGGCAGAAGCCCGTATGCAGCACCCTGCGATGCAGACATCACTGCCATTCCGGCAGGCATCTTAAACGCTATAACTGCGACAAGCAAAGCAACAAGTAATGTTGTCAATCCAGCAATATGCCCTTTCATCCTTTTGATGGCTAGTGCCCAAAAAAAGTATAGGATTGGAATCAGCGCAACAATCGCCGATAATGCCAGGCTGTCACCGACTGCGGTGAAGTTCTGTGTGAAATTCATGTTTTTCCCCCTTGCATCTTAATAAATGAAATGGTCCCCATAATGTCTTTCCCCTCGCGGCAGTAACCGCTTTCACTATTTTGGTATGGTCATCTGATGACTTGGTGATTAACCACTATGTTCAAATTATATGTGACAATCTTGTAACATATCAACCTATTTTTTTATCTTTTTAAATAATTTATATAGTATCTACGCCCAATAAATTTATAACAGATTTCAACTAGTATCCAAATATCCTTAAATATGTATAATGGAGTTAGGAACAAGGTGATGTGGAGGACTATAAATTGAAATATAAAAAAATCAAACCCAAGAAAATATATGAAGAGGTTGCAGAAGCCATCCTTGAAATGATCAAATCCGGGCAAGTAAAGCCGGGAGAAAAACTGGATTCCGTCCAGCAGTTAGCAGAAAATTTTCAGGTGGGACGCTCTGCCATAAGAGAAGCCTTAACAGCACTTCGTGCAATGGGACTGATTGAAATAAGGCAAGGGGAAGGCACTTATGTCAAAGAGTTTGAAACAGAACAAGTTTCTCTTCCTTTATCGACAGCTATCCTGATGAATAAGGAAGATGTCGCCCACCTTCTTGAAGTTAGGAAAATCATTGAACTCGGAACAGTTTATGCCGCTGCTGAGCGAAGAACAGAGGAAAACCTTGAAGCGATGGAAAGAGCACTTGAAGGAATGAGACTTGCCCTTGGTAACGAAGAGTTAGGAGAAAAGTCAGACCTGGAATTTCATTTGGCAATTGCCCAAGGCTCACAAAATCCACTTTTGATCAGTCTTATCAACCATGTTTCAGGCTTGATGGGAGAGACAATGAAAGAAACTCGCAGGGTATGGCTCTATTCAACACAAACAACCCTCGATAGGCTTTACCACGAGCATTGTGAAATCTACCAATCCATCAAAAATCAGGATCCTGAAAATGCCAGGTCCCTCATGCTTCGCCATATAGGTGATGTAGAAAACGTTCTTAAACATTATCTTGATAAAACAATTGCGAATACAGATTGTTAATAGGTGCACACCGCTTTTTTCCATAAAGTGGTGTGCACCTTTTTGAAATTATTCTGTTGAATGCCCTTTCAAAGGTAAACATATTTATAGTATGATAAAAATTATCAGGATTAATACACAGGTCATCTGATGACCATACTATTTAATAGTAGCAGTTATGAAATAACAAGGAGTGGTAATAAGTGAAGGTTACTCTTTTTGCAACATGTATTGTCGATTTGTTCCAGGGAAATGTCGGCAAGGCAACAGTAGAATTGCTCGAGCGGCTGGGATGTGAGGTAGAATTCCCGGAATCCCAAGTATGCTGTGGACAACCTTCCTATAACAGCGGCTATGTTAATAAAACGAAGGATGCCATGAAAAAAATGATCGATACATTCATCGATGCGGAGTATGTAGTTTCTCCATCGGGTTCATGCGCATACATGTTCCATGAGTACCAGCATATTTTCAAAGGCGATCCAATATGGGAGCCAAAAGCAAAGAAGCTAGCGGAAAAAACATATGAACTGACTCAGTTCATTGTGGACGTCTTAAAAATCGAGGATGTAGGTGCCCGGTTCGATGCGACCGTCACTTACCATACATCCTGTCATATGACCCGTTTGCTTGGCGTGAAAGAAGCTCCAATGAAGCTATTAAAAAATGTACAAGGACTGAAGTTTACCGAGCTTCCAGGAAAAGAACAATGCTGCGGGTTTGGTGGAACTTTCGCTGTCAAGATGGCACAGATTTCAGAGCAAATGGTTGATGAGAAAGTCATGCATGTGGCAGAAACAGGAGCCGAATACTTGATTGGCGCCGACGCGGCATGCCTCATGAATATCGGAGGGCGAATTGAGCGCCATGGCAAACCTATCAAAGTCATGCATATTGCGGAAGTTCTTAATAGCCGGTGACTCATAACTTTTAGAATGGAGGGGATAAACCCATGACAATGAAAATCAGTGAAGATAAGTTCAAGGAGCGGGTTCAAAAAGGGATTGACAATTCCTTTATGCGCGGAGCTGTCGCCGGTGCCCAGGAGCGAATGGGAACACGCAGACAGGATGCAACAGACGAACTTGGCAACTGGGAGGAATGGCGAGCTCTCGGAGAAGAAATTCGACAGCATGTCCTAGAAAACCTCGATTTCTATTTGGAACAGCTTAGTGAAAACGTTGCTTCAAGAGGCGGACATGTGTTTTTTGCCCAAACTGCCGAACAGGCTAATGAATATATTCAGGCTGTAGTGAAACAAAAAAATGCAAAAAAAGTCGTAAAGTCAAAATCGATGGTTACCGAAGAAATTTCGTTAAATTCCGCATTACAGAATGCTGGATGTGAAGTCATTGAAACGGATTTGGGCGAATATATCCTGCAAGTGGATGATCATGATCCTCCGTCCCATATTGTCGTACCTGCACTGCACAAAAATAAAGAACAGATTCGCAACGTGTTTGCTGAAAAACTCGGATACCAAAAAACTTCCAAACCCGAAGAACTTGCTCTCCATGCAAGGCAAAAGCTTCGGGAAGAATTTTTAAGCGCTGATGTTGGTATTACTGGCTGTAACTTCGCAGTTGCTGAAACCGGCTCTTTCAGTCTAGTGACAAACGAAGGCAACGCGGACCTAGTCACCGCACTTCCAAAAACCCAAATTACCGTGATGGGAATGGAGCGTCTTGTTCCTACTTTCGAAGAGATGGAAGTGCTGGTAAGCCTGCTCACCAGAAGCTCCGTCGGACAAAAATTGACGAGTTACATCACTGTTTTGACCGGGCCGAGAGAAGAACTAGAATCAGATGGTCCTGAAGAGTTTCACCTTGTTATTGTGGACAATGGCCGGTCTTCCATTCTAGGCGGAGAATTCCAGTCTGTCCTTCAATGCATCCGTTGTGCAGCATGCATTAACGTCTGTCCAGTATATCGTCAAGTTGGAGGACATTCATACGGATCCATCTATTCCGGTCCTATCGGTGCAGTACTCTCACCGCTTCTTGGCGGATATGATGAATTTAAGGAATTGCCGTATGCCACGACTCTTTGCGGTGCATGTACAGAGGTTTGCCCTGTGAAGATTCCATTGCATCAGCTGCTTCACAAACATCGGCAAGTCATTGTGGAAGAAGAAGGAAAAGCACCTTTTGCGGAAAAAATTGCGATGGCTGCATTTGGTATGGGCGCTTCCTCCCCTGCTCTATACAAGTTAGGAACAAAATTTGTCCCATCTGCGATGAGTCCCTTCACAGAAGGCGATACAATCACAAAAGGTCCTGGCCCTTTGAAGCTATGGACAGACAGCCGAAACTTTCCCGCACCAAATAAAGAGCGGTTTAGGGACTGGTTCAAAAACAGGGAAAAAGGAGGCGCTAAATAATGAGCGGATCCATTCAGAACAAGGATGCTTTCCTAGCGCAAATCGCAAAGAGTCTTGGCAGGGAAAGACGAACAGAAGGAGTAAAAACCCCCTCCTATAAACACCGTCCTCAAGATGATGTTTTAAAAGGTGCAACACAAGATGAACTTGTGGAAGTACTAAAAAACCAATGCATGAAAATTCATACAAGCCTTGTGGAAACAAATCTAAAAAACCTTCCCGCCACGCTTGCAGAAACAGTTGCCGAATATGGCGGGGGGCC
>NZ_LT630004.1:2292696-2507202 GCF_900111815.1 Bacillus massilinigeriensis
AAAAAAATCAAAAAACCCTTCCCGCCACGCTTGCAGAAACAGTTGCCGAATATGGCGGGGGTCCTGTGATAAGCTGGAAAGACGAGAGATTTTCAAAATGGGGGCTTGACTCCCTGATGAAGGAACAGTGGAAAGAACAGAACATTGATTATCTCGAATGGGACGATCAAAGAGGCAGCGAGAACATCAAACTTGCAGAGAAGGCGAATGTCGGCATCACAATCAGTGAAATTACGCTTGCAGAGTCCGGCACCGTTACACTTTTTACGGATAAGGATAAAGGACGATCCGTCAGCTTCCTTCCAGCCACTTATATTTGTCTAGTTCCAAAAAGCAGTATCGTTCCTCGCATGACCCAAGCAGCAAAAAAGCTGCGGGAACTTCACCTTGAAGGGAACAAAGTGTCATCCTGCATTAACTTCATAACAGGACCGAGCAACTCCGCTGATATCGAACTAAACCTCGTAGTCGGTGTTCATGGACCAATTAAAGCAACTTATATTGTTATTGAAGATTTATAAAAAAGCAGCCGTTTAGTGACTGCTCCAGAACGCAGACAAATCTCCATTGAATTTGTCTGCGTTTTTTTATATTCAATCCGCTTTGTAATCGGTTAGAAAACAAGACTTTTTCAAGAATCAGTTCTATTTCCCCAAAAACCACCTATTGTTCACAAGAAAGCGAGTCATAATGACAATTTTATAAAGCAGGTGGACCCACAATATATCATACAGGAGCAGACACTTTTCAAGAGAATAAGCGGCCACAAGGGCCGCTTATTTACATTGCCTTTTCCTGATATGATGCCGCCTGTTTCAGCTTCCGATCATAGACGGATGTGGTGAGCATAGCCCCAGCGAGCAGGAATACGAGAACCCCAAAAAGCATGGACATACCGTATAAATCGGCAACAATGCCGCCCAAAAGCGGTCCGACCATCCTCCCTGCTGTCGCTGTACTGTTAACGATGCCTTGGTAGAAACCTTCTCTTCCCTTTGGAGCAAGATCGTTCGCTATGGTTGGAACTGCTGGCCAGATGAGCATTTCACCGATTGTCAGAACAACCATCGCTCCTAGAAACCCTGCAAAGTTTCCTGCAGATGCGGAGATAAAGAAAGATAGGATAAAAATCAAGATGCCAATTAACATTTGGATTTTCAATGATTTTTCAAATGGACGTACAAGCCTGTTCACAATCGGCTGCCCTAAAACAATCAGCGCCCCATTCACCGTCCACAGGACACTGTATTGTCCGACTGAAACATTAAGTTCTCGTGCATATGCAGGAATGGTTGCTTGCCATTGAACATAAGCAACCCAGCACAGCAAGTAGCCTGCACTGATTGTCACCATCGCAAAAAGCTTGGCAGAGCTCCTGACAGGCCCATTCTCCTGAATGATGCTTGTCTGCTTAGGAACTGCTGACTGGATTCCGCGATAACCATAAATCGCAATAAGCAAAAAGGCGATATACATCAGCGTATTTGCCAAAAATATAAGATCGAACGAAATGGAAGCAATTACACCACCAAGTGCTGCTCCAAGTGCGACACCAAGGTTTTGGGCGATATAAATGGCATTGAAAGCTTTCCTTCCCCCCTCTTTCCACACTGAGCCTGCCATTGCATACATAGAAGGAAAGACAATGCCTGAGCCAAACCCTGCGATCGTGAGGAATGTGACATATGGTATCCAGTCATGCCAAAGGGTCAATCCCCCCAACGACAGGATGGTAATCGCAATCCCTAACAGAATGCTCCTGTAGCCTCCTATTTTGTCAAAAAGCGTACCTCCGATAAGATTTCCAACAACGGATGCCGCAGAATTTAACATAAGTACGACTCCAGCTACCGCCAAAGATTTACCAAGATATTCGTGAATGTAAATGGTGTTTAAAGGCCACAAAAAGGAAGAGCCAGTTACATTGACTGCCATTCCAATAACCAATAGCCATAAAGCTTTAGGCATATGTAAAACGCTCCTTTATCAAGATGCCAGATGTTTGCATCTCCAAGATATTTCGATTTCCAAAATATCATTTTAGTAGTTTTAAACCTATTTAGCAACATTTATTTGAGACCTAGCCTGATTTCTTAATACTAAAAAGCCGCACCCCCATAAGGCTGTGCGGCTTCACAATATTAAGATGATTGTTCCGGCTCTGGATGGAATTTCGACTTGACTGGCTGTCCACCGGACTGTTCATACTTCTTCTTGGCTCTCTTAATAGGATCTTGCTCTGAAGCCAAACTCCACATCCTGATTTCCGTTCCTAGTTTTCTGTTCTGGATTATTTTGTTTAGACCTTTTCTTCATTATGGGCCACCCTTCAATCTCTTTTTTGTCCGCTACGTTACCTTAAGATCATGCTATTTTGCAATTGCTGCAGTTGAAGCCTCATTCGGTGCAGGCGCTCACGCTGTTGGGAGTTGCAGCTAAGAGCCAATTTTGCCAGGTCATTATACGCCTCTTCCAATTCCATCATGGATTGTGTATATTCTTCTGTATTGTAATGTTCCTGCATGCTTGCCTTCTCATACTGTTCCCTTGCAGTAAGGATGCTCGTTTCACACTGTTGGATATGCTCTTCCACAGATTGCCGCGTTGCCACAAGCAAGCACCTCCTGATTATGGTATGAAGCTTTTGCTTCTTCTTTATTTTGTTCACTTCCCCTTTTCCTATCACAGTGGAGAGACACTTATTGCTTCCATTTATTTTTGTCCATTGGATAGGGCGAACGCTTCATGATACAATTCTTCTGATGGATTGCGGAATAACGGCAATGCCTGGATTATGCAAAATGAGGAGTAGGAAGATGAATCGTATTAACCCATTTCCATATGCTTATGACCAAAAAAGGTATCATACATGGAATTACCATTTGCGCCAGACTTTCGGACAGAAAATTTTCAAGATAGCTTTGGATGGTGGTTTTGACTGTCCAAATAGGGATGGAACCGTCGCTTATGGCGGCTGTACTTTCTGCAGTGCTGCCGGCTCAGGTGATTTTGCGGGTGACAGGCGCCAAGAAATATCAGAGCAATTTCAAAGAGTAAAGGAAAAGATGCATACAAAATGGAAAGACGGAAATTACATGGCTTATTTTCAAGCTTATACGAACACGCATGCGCCGGTCTCTGAATTGCGAGTGATGTTTGAAGCAGCCCTCTCTCAAGATGGTGTTGTCGGACTGTCAATCGCTACGAGGCCTGATTGTCTTCCAGATGATGTAGTCAATTACTTGGCAGAATTAAGCGAGAGAACCTATCTCTGGGTGGAAATGGGTCTGCAAACCATCCATGAACAGACAGCGTTACTTGTTAACCGCGCACATGATTTTTCAATGTATGTAGAGGGTGTTGAAAAGCTTCGCCAACATGGAATCAGGGTTTGCACCCATATCATCAACGGTTTGCCGAAGGAATCAACAGCCATGATGCTTGAAACAGCCAAGGAAGTGGCAAAACTTGATGTACAGGGAATTAAAATACACTTGCTTCATTTACTTAAAGGAACACCTATGGTCAAGCAATACGAAAAGGGCTTATTGAAATTCCTTTCATTTGAAGAGTATGTCAAGCTAGTCTGTGACCAGCTTGAAATACTGCCTCCAGAAATGATTGTTCACCGAATTACAGGAGATGGACCAATTGATTTGATGATTGGACCAATGTGGAGTGTGAATAAATGGGAAGTATTGAACGCTATTGACGCAGAACTCAAAAAGCGGAATAGTTGGCAAGGTAAATTTTACCTGTCAGAGGAGGAAGCAAAATGAAGCTAGAACGTATTCTTCCGTTCGCGAGACACCTGCTTGAAAAAGCAATTTCCCATGGAAGCGTTGCAATTGATGCAACTGTTGGGAATGGCCATGATACGATTTTCCTTGCTGAACTCGTTGGTGATACCGGAAAAGTGTTTGGCTTTGATATCCAGGAAGCTGCTCTGACGACATGCAAAGAAAAGCTGCTCGCTAAAAACCTTCAGGGGAGAGTTGAGCTTTTTCATAAAGGCCACGAGCACGCAAATTCCTGTATCCCTTTTGCGTATCACGGAAAAGTGGCTGGTGCCGTTTTCAACCTAGGCTATTTGCCTGGCGGGGACAAATCGATTGTAACCATGCCGGAAACAACAATTCGCGCTGTCGAGCGTATTTTTGACATGATGGCCCCGGAAGGTATAATTGTCTTAGTCATTTACCATGGCCATCCGGAAGGAAAGACAGAGAAGGACAAACTGCTGCAGTTTTTAGAAACGGTTGAGCAAGAAAAGGCTCATATCCTGCGTTACGAATTCATGAACCAAAAAAACAGCCCGCCGTTCATCATTGCAATGGAAAAGCGATGACGAAACGGGAGGCTCTGCGTTTATTTTACAAAGGAACGGACAAGCGAGGCAGGTATACGCTTTTGCAGTGAACGATATACAAGACCGTTAAGATAAAAGAAATAGCTGATATGCCCACCGCTTTTGATCATGTTTTTCGCAAGCTTTTTCACTTTATCCTGACGGAGTACCTTTTCGTCAGAAAGGTATACTCCAAGCAAACCTCGATTGATCAGCTGATGGAACTTTCGATGAGGTAGATTAAATGTATGGCGATCAGCATTTTCCATGAAGTGAAGAAGCCTGTTGAAAAGGGCTTCTTCATTTTCGTAATAAAAACAAAAATTTAAATCGCCTTCTTTTAAGTCTTCATCCTGGTCAATAAAATAGTCGAGAAGAATATGCAAACCCTGTATATACGGAAAATACCCTTTTCTGATACTCTCTGCAAACTCCGGTCGAAAGTCTTCCCTCATGGCATAGGAAACAAGGCAAAATACCCCAAGAGTGGAGCCGGTACATGCAGAAAACTCGTACCATTGCATATCAGGGATTTTATCACGATTGGAATCGAACCAATTCTGAAGCCTTTCAACTCTCTCTCCTTTATCCACATGCTTATGTACTTGAAGGTCACAGTAATACCCGCAAAGTTCGCTGAGATGTTCTTTGATTTCGCAGTAGCTCGCAACATCTGCAAGCATACTTCTGCAGACGCTAACAAGCTCCCTTAAATAGCCGCCATCATTGCGATCCTCTCTACTTCGGTAATAATCGCGAAGTTCTCCATTCACATTTAGTGCATCCTGCATCGATTCATGAAGTGCTGAAAAATCTTCAGGATCAAGAGAGGTGCTTCTGTCACAAAGATTGTCAAGATAATCACTGATCGTCTGATAGGCAACGATGAACCGAATAGCTTCTGGTCGCTTCTCTTGAGCAATCAAGCTAAGGATGCTGCCACCTTCACAATGAAAGGTTTTATCCTCAATGCTGGCAAGCGCCTGTTTTCTCAGCTCTACATTTGGTATAGCTTCTGCTCTTTTCTTCCAGTAATTCAATTCCCGATGAACTTGCGGCAGCACTTTGCGATAGACACGGTACATCAGAGCTATTGGCATGGATGGTATCGACATGGACTGCTCCTTTCTAGTATACATAGCCAATTGCTTTTAATTGGCTAATGACAAAATCCTTGGCATATTCGAAGACTTCTTCCCTTTCTGGTTCATTGAACACTTCATGATAACACTTTGGCCATTCCTTATATCTTTTTTCAGAAAGCGGAGTGTGGTTAAACCATTCCTTCACCGCACGTTTGTCCACAATTTTATCTTCCCCACCTTGCATTAATAGCATCGGGATATCCTGAATTTTCCCGATTTCTTCAAAAGCCTTTTCCATAGCCTCAAGGAGTTCGCGGTACCATCTAACAGAGACTTTTGTGATATAAAGCGAGTCATGCATATCTGCCTCAAGGACGTCTTTGTTTCTCGTCGCCATCTCGACAGAAAGACCCGGTGCCATCCTGAATGATGGAACAACAGTATTCATAACGACAGAAAGTAAATTCAAAGGTTTGGATGGATAGTTAACAAGGCCAAGGCAAGGGGATGACAGAATGACCCCTGCAATGTCTGTCCTGTACTTCTGAAGAAGACGGATTGCAATAAGTCCCCCCATACTATGTCCGACAAGAAAGACAGGCAGATCAAATTGGTAGGCTGCATCAAGCCATTCTTTGACCTCTTCAAGATATTCTTCAAAATCTTCAATATGCCCTCTGTCTGCTCTTGTTGTCATACCTTGTCCAGGCAAGTCCCCCATAATGACGTGAAACCCTGCTTTTCGCCACATTTCAATTAGCCAACCGTAACGGCCATGATGTTCGAGGGCACCGTGAATCATGACAACTACTGCTCTCGCTTCTCCTTCTGCTTCCCATTTCCACATGAAGATCAGCACCTACCTTTTTCTTTCACAACTGATAAAAGAACTATAATATATAATTAACCGGAAAAGAAAGCGAGGACTGTTTTCCAGCTTTCCTTTTGGAAAAAAAATGATTGGAGTGCAATTCATTGATTTATCCTTATCATGATAAGCTGCCCAAAATAGCTTCTTCCGTTTTTATCGCTGACTACGCTACGATCACAGGAGATGTAGAGATTGGCGAAGAATCGAGTGTATGGTTCAATTGTACAATCCGAGGGGATGTCGCTCCAACGGTTATCGGAAAAAAAGTGAATATCCAAGATAATTCGGTTCTACACCAAAGTCCAAAGAATCCTTTAATCCTTGAGGATGAAGTGACAATCGGACACCAGGTGATCCTACATAGCTGCATAATCCGAAAGAAAGCCTTAATCGGAATGGGTTCCATTATCCTCGACCGAGCTGAAATTGGTGAAGGAGCATTCATCGGCGCAGGAAGCCTTGTTCCGCAGGGAAAGAAAATCCCTCCAAATACTCTTGCTTTCGGCAGGCCTGCAAAGGTCATACGTGAACTGACAGCTGACGATATTCATGATATGGAAAGAATCAGCCGCGAATATGCAGAAAAGGCTCAATACTACCGATCACTTCAAAAGAAAGATTGAAAACTTTACCGCATCACCGCAGTGGGGGCAGTCCCCCACTGCGGTGATGCGGTAAAACCCCCTAGATAAAATCCCTCTAACCCCTCATTACTATCTTTTATTTCCACACGCTTTATCTCCTATTGCCTAACCTATCCGTTCTATTTCCATTCGGCTATTTCGCTATTCCCTTTTTACCTGCATTCCCCTTAACTATAGAAGGAATATGCCGATATAAATCTTATATACCATACTCTGCTAGTAAACAAAACATTCGCTTTTTCAAGGGTGATTCTATGCTTTCATTATACATGACAATTGCTTTAACTTCTGCAGCTTCCTTGCTCATCATTCTGCTGTTTTACCGGAGGCCAAGGAGATTTTTTTCGATGGCGCTCATCATACTGTTTGGAGCTGTTGCTTTTTATGCAGCGGAAAGCTCCTTTGATAGCGGAGTTGCTAAAGCCGTGGATTCTGTCAAGGGATGGATCGCGACAAAACCGGAAATCAATAATCCATCTTCAACAAAAAAACAATACCCTGCTATCAAGCTGAAAGAGTCGGTCCTCCTCGATGTTCCCGCTATATCACAACTGCCAGAACTGGAAAGAGGTTGTGAAGTTACAAGTCTCACTATGCTCCTCCGCCATGCAGGGGTCGATGTAGATAAAACGGAACTTGCGAAGGAAATAAAAAAGAATGGAGAAAAGCGTCACGTCATTGACGGCGTAATCCATTACGGCCATCCAAACGAAGGGTTTGTCGGCAATATGCACACCCGTAAGGAATATGGCTTAGGCGTTTATCATAAACCTGTAGCAGAACTCGCTGAAAAGTACATGCCTAACAGGATTAAAGACTTGACAGGAGTCCATTTTGAAGAACTGAAAATCCCTCTTTCTGCCGGAAAGCCTGTTTGGGTAATAATCAATACTCGATATCAGCAACTCTCACCAAACGAGTTCGAAACATGGAAAACTCCACAAGGTGAGATAAAGATTACTTACAAAGAACATTCTGTCCTCTTAACGGGATACAATCAAAGCTATATCTACTTCAATGACCCGCTAACCGGTGAAAAAAATAAAAAAGCACCCATTTCCAACTTTACGGAAGCATGGGTGCAAATGGGAAAGCAAGCAATAACCTACCTTCCCTAAAATAAATTATAATGTTTGGAACGTTTTTTCCATCTCATACTCCTTTTGAAAGGAGTATTTTTTTTCGACATAAACATCATGCCATAACATGAACATTAGAACCGTCCAGATTTTTCGGCTATTATCTGCTTTGTTCTGGCAGTGGTCATCAAGCAACTGCAGGACATACGATTTGTTGATGAGATGATCCGTGTTGCTTTCTTTGATCAGGTTCTTTGCCCATCCATTCATTTCATCTTTCAGCCAATGGCGGATTGGAACAGGAAACCCAAGTTTTTTCCGATCAAGCACATGCGCTGGAACTACACCTTCCGCAGCTTTGCGCAAAATGTACTTTGTAGTCCCATTGGCAGTTTTCAGGCTCGTTGGAATTTTCGATGCTGTTTCAAATACTGCTTTGTCCAAGAAAGGAACCCGAAGTTCCAATGAATGTGCCATGGTCATTTTATCTGCTTTAAGAAGGATATCCCCTCTCATCCACGTATGAATATCGATATATTGCATTCGGTCAACAGGGTCGTATCCTCTGCTTTCCGCATACAAAGGCTTGGTTATATCCGTATAATGCAGTCCTTCTTGGTAGACGTTCATGAGCTCCCGCTTTTCTTTCTCTGTGAACATCTTCGCGTTTCCAATATAACGCTCCTCCATCGGGGTAACGCCGCGTTCGAGGAAGCTCTTCCCCTTCATTCCCTTAGGCATGATCTTTGCGATAATTTTCAGCAATGATTTGCCGATAGCTGGAATCTTATTAAAAATTTCTAGGTCTTGAGGTTCTCGATAGATGTTATAGCCTCCGAACAGTTCATCGGCTCCTTCACCTGAAAGAACAACCGTTACATGCTTCCTTGCTTCTCTCGCAACAAAATAGAGTGGAACACATGCTGGATCTGCAAGCGGATCGTCCATATGCCACATGATTTTCGGCAGCTCTTCCATATACTCTTGTGGTGAAATAATATAGCTGATATTTTCGACCCCAAGCTTGTCAGCTGTTTCTTTTGCAACATCTACTTCACTGAAACCATTGCGTTCAAATCCAACAGAAAACGTCTTGATTGCAGGATGGAATTCCTTTGCAATCGAAGCGATGATGGAAGAATCAATACCGCCTGAAAGGAAAGAACCGACCGGCACATCGCTCCGCATATGGATTTTAACCGAGTCAAACATTACATCGCGGATTTCCTTGATAAACGTATCCTCCGACTTGTACACCGGCTGGAAGTTTGCTTTCCAGTAGCGTTCAATTTTCATTGGGCCACCGATTTTTTTCGTAAAGAAATGACCAGGCTCCAGCTTATGGATACCTTTTGACATAGTATCAGGCTCTGGTACAAACTGATACGTTAAATAGTGCTGCAATGACTGATAATCAAGGACATCATTCTCCAACGCGAGGAGGATGCTCTTTTTCTCTGAACCGAAGAACGTTCTTTCCCCATCTTCGAAATAAAAGAATGGTTTAATCCCAAAAGGATCTCTAGCGCCAAATAGCTGCTGCTCCTGTTTATCCCAAATAACGAAAGAAAACATGCCGCGGAGCCTACTCACTGCCTTCTCCTTCAGGTGGCTGTACAACGCAATGATTACTTCTGTATCCGAATGCGTTGCAAATTCCAAGCCTTCCTGCAAAAGTTCGTCTCTAAGCTCTACATAGTTATATACTTCTCCATTAAAAATGATCCAGTATCGCTCATTTTCATAGGTGAGGGGCTGATGGCCACACTCGATGTCAATGATGCTAAGACGGCGGAAACCAAACTGAATATGTTCATCATCATAAAAACCATCGTCATCAGGTCCCCTGTGAGTGATCACATCATTCATATTTTTAAACAGCTGTTTCTGTTCAGCAGTGTATTTATGTGTATTTTCGTGTACACAACCGATAAAGCCACACATTATGTACGTCACCTTCTCCGTTCCAAAAGAATAATATTGCTGTGCATAAAAAGTGCTATTTCGCACTATATAATACTAACACTAAATGTATTCGCTTTGCATCAATGAAGGAAAAAAATAAAGAATTGGATAAATATCACTATTATTCCAGTCATAAAAAAAAGCTGGCGACCGCAAAAAGTGCAGACCCAGCTTTTTTATTTGTTAAATGTTAGCTTGTTTGCGTAGTTGTCCTGCTTTATCTGTACGCTCCCAAGGAAGATCGATATCCGCCCTGCCAAAATGGCCGTAAGCAGCTGTCTGCTTATAAATAGGCCTGCGCAGGTCGAGCATTTTGATGATTCCTGCAGGGCGCAAGTCGAAGTTTTTGCTGACAAGGTCTGTCAAAACATCTTCGCTCACTTTGCCTGTACCGAATGTATCAACCGCAATAGAAACTGGCTTTGCAACACCGATGGCGTATGCAAACTGCACTTCCACTTTATCAGCGAGACCAGCTGCAACAATGTTTTTGGCAACGTATCGTGCAGCATAGGCAGCAGAGCGGTCAACCTTTGTAGGATCCTTACCGGAGAACGCACCGCCACCGTGACGTGCATAGCCGCCATATGTATCGACGATAATCTTACGGCCAGTAAGACCGGCATCTCCTTGAGGACCACCAATAACGAAACGGCCAGTTGGGTTGATGAAGTACTTAGTATTTTCATCAATCAGTTCTTTCGGAACTACAGGGTTGATGACATACTCTTTCAAATTACGCTGAATCTGGTCAAGCGTTACTTCTGGATGGTGCTGGGTAGAGATAACGATTGTATCGATTCTAACAGGTTGGTTGTTTTCATCATACTCTACCGTTACCTGGGTTTTTCCATCTGGGCGCAGGTATGGAAGCAGCTCATCTTTGCGTACCTCCGTCAGCCTGCGTGCAAGCTTATGTGCCAAAGAGATTGGAAGAGGCATAAGTTCCTTTGTCTCATTGCACGCAAATCCGAACATAAGGCCTTGGTCGCCTGCTCCAATCGCTTCGATCTCTTCATCAGACATTTGGCCTTCACGGGATTCAAGCGCTTTGTCTACACCCATTGCAATATCCGCTGACTGTTCGTCAATCGAAGTAAGCACAGCGCAAGTCTCAGAATCGAATCCGTATTTCGCCCGTGTATAACCAATATTCTTGACTGTCTCACGAACAATTTTCGGGATATCGACGTAAGTGCTTGTTGTAATTTCTCCAGCAACCAATACCAAACCTGTTGTAACAGAAGTTTCAGCAGCGACACGAGCATTTGCATCCTTTGAAAGGATCGCATCAAGAATTGCATCGGAAATTTGATCGCAAATCTTGTCAGGATGGCCTTCAGTCACTGACTCGGAAGTGAACAAACGGCGTTTTGTTGACATCTTGTTTCCTCCTTAATATATGGAAATGTTAGGACCCCCCACCAGGTCCGACTTTGATACGGTACTCATTCCCTTAGTAGTATGAAATAAACCCAGAGATATTATTAGGAATATGGCTGTTGAAAAAGTGTCCGCCAATGTCAGCAAGGCCATTCACTTTTTCTTTTCCACTCCCAATCAAGGCACCTTATAAGGTTTTTATGTTCCGCCACCTTCGGAAAATCGGCATAAAAAAACCCTTCCATCATCTATTGAGGAAAGGGTTTTGGCTTCAAATCCGCGCCTTTCACTCTTATCGTTCAAGGGCTGTCCCCTTGCCTCAGGTTAGCACCTTTGCTAAAAAGCACAGCAATTTTGCTGTTTACTTTCTGCAGGTTGCTGGGTTTCATAGGGCCTGTCCCTCCACCAGCTCGGGATAAGAGAGTATCCGTTCAAGTCAAAATAATACGCAATGAAACACCAGATGTCAATGATTTTATGAATCCCTAATGGAACAAGTATCATCAGTGCATTTATCATGGAAAAAAAGGTGCCGGTTTTTAGCTATCAGTCTATAAATCGGTACTCCCCAAATTGGAACAAACGGCATATAAAGGAGGAGAGCAACAGGGAAAGTCACAGGGAATAAGAGAAGCACCTTCCTAACCCCATAAAACCCCTTTAAAACTTCTCCATTTTCCAAGACAACATGGATTTCTTCTCTTAAATCCTCTGCGGAAAATTGGATGCTGTTCCACTCTTCAAGCGGAGTCCAATTCGCCTTCGCGAGCCAATCTAACTTTTTCATCCTTTTCATTGAATTGGTACATAACGAACATGTTGAATCGTATAAAACAACAACCTTAGCCACTCCATCCCCCCCTTTTTTCTTCCTTATATTATATTTTAACATTCTTAAAAAGGGGCAAAAAAGATGTATAGTTTTTCATTCGATTAGTATAGACTAATGATTTCAATGTGCTATACTGTTCAATGAGATGGAAATGCTTACAACTATATAATAATTTTTTAATAAAGGAAGGTATTCTTGAATGACATCTACAAGTGTATCGAATGAGGTTTCCCAGCTTCTTTCAGGGAAAAACGTCCATATGCAACTGTCTGTTCCTAAACTGACAGAAAAAGTCCTTTCCAGAGGAGAAGGAATCCTTACATCAACAGGTGCTGTGCGGGCTACAACAGGTAAATACACTGGACGCTCGCCTAAAGACAAATTCATTGTCGAAGAGGCATCTATAAAAGATAAGATCGACTGGGGCCCAGTTAATCAGCCAATTTCTGAAGAAGTTTTTTCAAACTTGTACAATAAAGTATTAAACTATCTCAAAGAAAAAGAAGAAGTATTCGTGTTTAAAGGCTTTGCAGGGGCTGATACAAAATCTCGCTTGCCTATCCAAGTAATCAATGAATATGCCTGGCACAATCTTTTTGCCCATCAGCTGTTCATCAGGCCGACCGAAGAAGAACTAGAAAACCATAAGTCTGAGTTCACAGTCATTTCAGTTCCAAATTTCAAAGCAGATCCGGAAGTGGACGGCACAAGGTCTGAAACGTTCATCATTGTTTCTTTTGAACAAAAAGTTGTGTTAATTGGCGGTACTGAGTATGCAGGGGAAATGAAGAAATCCATTTTCTCCGTCATGAACTACCTGCTTCCTGAGTCTGGAATTATGCCGATGCACTGCTCAGCCAATGTAGGCGCTGAGGGAGACGTTGCCTTGTTTTTTGGTCTTTCCGGTACTGGGAAAACAACGCTTTCGGCCGATCCGACAAGACGCTTGATTGGCGATGATGAACATGGTTGGTCTGCCAATGGTGTATTCAATATTGAAGGCGGCTGCTATGCTAAGTGCATTAGCCTATCCCGCGAAAAAGAACCGCAAATTTTCGATGCTATCCGCTTCGGTTCGGTACTCGAGAATGTTGTTCTTGATGATAACACTCGCTTGGCAGACTACGACGATGGATCTCTTACAGAGAACACAAGGGCTGCATATCCAATCCAAGCAATGGAAAATATTGTAGAGCCAAGCATTGCAGGACATCCGAATGCAATCGTATTCCTGACAGCAGATGCCTTCGGCGTATTACCTCCGATTTCAAAGCTGACAAAGGAGCAAGCAATGTACCATTTCCTAAGCGGATACACTTCAAAGCTTGCAGGTACAGAGCGGGGCATCACTTCTCCTGAAGCAACCTTCTCCACATGCTTTGGGTCACCGTTCCTTCCGCTTCCTGCTACTCGCTATGCAGAAATGCTTGGCCAGAAAATTGATGAGCACGGTGCAAATGTCTATCTCGTTAATACAGGCTGGACTGGCGGAGAGTACGGTACCGGCAGCCGAATGAAGCTTTCTTATACTCGCGCGATGATCCATGCTGCGCTCGAGGGCGAATTGAACAATGTGGAAACCGTTAAGGACGAGAACTTCGGCCTTGCAATTCCACTTCACGTGCCGGGAGTGCCTGATGATGTTCTTCAACCTGTAAAGACATGGGCTAATGAAGAAGAATATCACGAGAAAGCGAAAGAGCTTGCAATGAAATTCCGCGAGAACTTTAAAAAGTTCGAAAATGTCTCCAATGACATCGTTGAAAAAGGCGGCCCTGTCAACTCTCGATAGACGACTAAAGAAAGGTCAGCTGCAATAATGGCAGCTGACCTTTTTAATTTGTGCTTTTTAGGGAAAGTAACTGGTACATCAAATTTGTTTCACCATTGGTCCATTCCACTTTTTTCACCACTGCTTGACCAATGAGATCGCCTTCTATCGTTTTCTTAACTTCCAATGGGATATCAAGCGGATAAAGACGGTATCCATCCTTTTTCAATGTGAACCAATTATCTTCCTCTCTCTTTTCTCTCCCTTTTGTTACAATCATTGTATTCAGCTCCAAAGGCATCCCCATGAACATCCGCTCCTTTTTATTTCTCGCTCTAATCTTAACATGCTCCCCTTTGATTTTTCATCCATTCCGTCAAAGCTTTAACAACCTTGCGATTGACCAAAGGCGGGAAGTAATGCGTGTAAGCATCGTAATACCATGCAGTTACCGGCTTTTTAAGTTCCTTTAATTTTGTTTCAAGCCTTTTGGCATGCTCCAATGAAACATTACTATCCTTAGCACCGTGAATGATAAGCACCGGAACAGCCATCTTCTCTAAATGAGCTAGCGGCGTGCGATACATATATCTTTCTGGAAACTTCCCCGGCGTTCCTCCAATCACCCTCTTCAACATTCGCCTTAAGTCTTTTCTTTCTCCGTATGTAAGGAACATATCGCTCACGCCGCCCCATGTAACTACCGATAAAGCATCAGGATAACGGAGCGCAGTAAGAAGAGCCATTACTCCCCCTCTTGAAAAACCGAATATATGCACACCATCTACCCATGGCAGTGATTGCAGCAGCTCGTATGCTGCGAAGGCATCCTGACGATCCTCCCCGGCAAAATCCTCTCGCCCTTCTCCTCCTTGATTTCCTCTGTAAAAAGGAGCGAAAACCGTGAAGCCCTCTGCTGCAAACTGTGCGATGCGAGCGGGTCGCACCTTTCCTACACTCTTTATTCCTCCCCGCAAGTATAAGAAGCCTTCCCTGCCTGATCCATCCAGCGGTGCAGCCATCAGCCCCTTGACATTCAAGCCTCCTGCCATATATGTAACACTTTCCATCCTGACCTTTGGGTTTGGGGAAGGAAACGCAGACATTGAAACTATTCGACGCTTTCTCTCCATCCTCGTTCCTCCTTTCATTCATCATATATGGGCATACACACATTTTTCAGCTATTCATACACTACCATAAAAGATGTTTTCGAAAAAATTCAAAGGAGGCACCCTAAATGAAGAAAGTGTTGAAAGCCTCACTCCCCTTCCTGCTGATGATTCTTCTCGTCATCCCGTTCGCTGCATGCAGCAAGGAAAAAATGCAAACAGTCAGGGTCGCAGAGGTCACACGTTCTATTTTTTATGCTCCCCAATATGTTGCGTTAGCCAAGGGATTTTTTAAAGAAGAAGGATTGAAGGTGGACCTGAAGACTACTTGGGGCGGTGACAAGACAATGACTGCCCTGCTGTCAAACGGGGCTGATATTGCTCTTGTCGGCTCTGAAACCTCCATTTATGTGTATGCTCGCGGTTCAAACGACCCTGTTATTAATTTTGCCCAACTCACTCAAACAGATGGGACTTTCCTTGTATCAAGGAAAAAAATCGATCATTTTACATGGGATCAACTGCAAGGAAAAACCTTCCTAGGGCAAAGGAAAGGCGGCATGCCACAGATGGTAGGGGAGTACGTGTTGAAGAAACACGGAATCGTACCAGAAAAGGATGTAAAGTTGATTCAGAATATTGACTTTGCGAATGTTGCAAATGCTTTTGCCTCCGGAACAGGAGATTTCGTGCAGCTTTTCGAACCTACTGCAAGCATTATGGAAAAGGAAGGAAAAGGATATATTGTTGCATCGTTCGGCTCTGAATCCGGTCATGTCCCTTACACTACTTTCATGACTAAAAACAGCTATATAAAAAGCAATAAAGCAACGATTGATAAATTTACAAGAGCTATTTACCGGGCACAGCAATGGGTAGATTCCCACAGCGCAGAGGAAACGGCAAAGGTCATCCAGCCATTCTTTAAAGATACGGATACGGAACTTCTTGCAACAGTAGTGGATCGCTATAAAAAGCAAGAATCATTTGCTACAGACCCTGTCCTTGGCAAGAAAGAATGGAACAATCTCAAAAACATCATGAAAGAAGCAGGAGAGCTTCCAAAGGACGTTCCGCACAAAATACTAGTAGATACTGAAATTGCAAAAAATGCGATGAAGTGAGGTGCAATGATGGAGTTTTTGACGCTAAGTAATATACATCATATTTATTTTACCAAAACATCTGCGACAACCGCGATAAAGGATATTAACTTGGAAATCGCAAAAGGTGAGTTTATTTCCATCCTCGGCCCAAGCGGGTCCGGAAAGACAACCTTGCTCTCCATTATTGCAGGATTAATACAGCCAACAGAGGGCCGTTTGCTCCTTGATGGCCATCCTCCTGGAAGCGGGCATCAAGGAATTGGTTACATGCTACAGGAGGATTATCTTTTTCCTTGGAAGACAATCGAAGAGAATATCCTTCTTGGTCCCAAGATCACAGGAACACTGGATGCCTCTACGAGGGAAAAAGCAATTCTGCTGCTCGAACAAATGGGATTAAGAAACGTTCTATCCTCCTACCCTAAGGAATTGTCAGGAGGAATGCGGCAAAGGGTAGCCTTGGTGCGCACACTTGTAACAGATCCTAAGCTGCTCTTGCTTGATGAGCCATTTTCCGCCATTGATTATCAGACAAAACTGAAACTTGAGGATCTTGTTTCCAGTACTCTGAAGCATTTTCAAAAAACTGCAATCCTTGTCACGCATGATATCGGAGAAGCAATTGCAATGAGCGACCGAATCGTCATGATCAGCCCTCTTCCAGGGACCATACACAAAATCTTTGAGGTGCCAGCTGAATTAAGAGATATAAGTCCATTCATGGCAAGGCAGCATCCATTCTTTAACGAGTTTTTCCAGACCATTTGGAAGGAGCTGGAGTCACTTGAATCCAAAACTTAAAGCAGAAATCCTCCACGACGAATACCGAAAAAAACTAACTAGGGAAAACAGGACTGTTCGTTCCTTCCAACTGCTAATCTTTATTGCATTTCTCTCCTTATGGGAAGCTTCTAGCAGGATAGAGCTCATTGATCCATTGCTTTTTAGCGCCCCGTCTAAAGTCTGGAATTTATTCCTCGACAAACTTGCTGATGGCAGTCTCGCAGCAAACCTAGGCATAACCTTAACGGAAACAGTTGTAGGTTTTCTGCTCGGTACTCTTTTAGGCACCCTTCTTGCAGCTGCCCTATGGTGGTCGCCGATGCTATCTAGAATTCTAGATCCTTACCTTGTTATCATGAATGCAATGCCAAAAGTGGCGCTCGGTCCCATCCTGATTGTTGCACTCGGGCCGACCTTAACTTCCATCGTTGCGATGGGGGCGATCATTTCCGTTATTATCACCACCATTGTTGTGTATACAGCCTTCCGGGAAGTGGAGCCCAATTATCTCAAAGTGCTTAGAACAGTAGGTGCTTCCCGCTACCATTGCTTCCGGGAGGCAGTTCTGCCTGCATCATTCCCAACAATCATTTCCACTCTGAAAGTAAATGTCGGATTGTCATGGGTGGGGGTTATTGTCGGTGAATTTCTTGCTTCTGCTAAAGGTCTAGGTTATATGATTATTTATGGATTCCAAGTGTTCGATTTCACCCTTGTTCTGTTATCTCTTCTGATCATCGCCGTGTTCGCAACCCTAATGTACCAAGGAGTGGAACTGCTTGAGAAGAAACTGATCAAAAATAATTAAAAGCCCTCTTCATTTTCAGGGGGTTTTTGTCCTTTTACATCCATATTTGACGCCAGTTGTAGGAGCACAAATTTCATTACATCATCCTTCATGATAAAGCTGTATTCTTCTCCAAACCTTTCTGTAAGAAGATTACATTCCCGCAACACTGGTCCTTCCGTTTCAAAATAATGACTGCGGGACCATAACGATTGAATTTCTGCATGATAAATTCTTTTAATAAAGGATGCACTAGAGCCTGTAACCTTGTATTCACCAACGAATGATAATTTCCTTAGAATGGCTCCCGTTTCTTCCATTACTTCTCGACAGGCTGCTTCTTCGAGCGTCTCGCCTGGTTCTCTTTTTCCCCCGGGAAACTCAAGCCCTCGTTCCTTATGTTTTGTTAAAAGCCATTTCCCTTCATAACTGCAAACAACAAGTACATGCTCCGGTTCTCTCTCAAAGCTGTTTTCTCTATAGGTAAAATTGATTTTTTTTCCTTCTTTATCAATGAATTGTTTCAACCTGCATCCCCCGATTCATCCATCTCCTCCATATTATAAAGGAAAAAAAGGACAGCTTGTACCTTGCTGCCCTGGATTCATGAAAGCTCCGGTAAAATCCCCATGCTCTCAATATGCTTTTTTGCTTCTGGATCTCCTAGTTGGTATATCGTCCTGTAAATGTCTATCAGAAGCCTGTCTTGGGCGTCATTTTGCTTATCGTAATGATACTGCACATAAGGAACATGCGCCCTCAAGAAATTTTGCCAGTCCACTGAGTAATTTTGTTCGAAAATCTCCCTAAGCGCAATGATTTCCTCATCATTTGCCTCTATTGTATAATTCCAAACAGAAGAACTCCTACTTTGGGTAATTTCCCCACTGCCTATATCGATATAATATCTTTTTTTCTCACCTGCCATCTGTCTCACCCCTTTATCTAAAGGTTTCCGCCAAAAGGCCTTGATTATTCGGCGAATTATGTCGGAAAAACATGCTCTAAAATTTTTTTCTCATCCCCTTTCCATGTTAAAATAAGATTAGAGTAATAGATGGATGCTCCTATTTAACAATAAATAGGAATAAATGAACCGGTTCAGGGTATTAAATACATATAAGCTAAAAAAGAGAACGAAGAAAAAAGATCAAGGAAAGAAAGGAGGATGGCATATGAAACTCATTGATGAACTGTATGAATTATATCGGAATAAATTGACAGGTGACGAGGAAGATATTGATATGCTTGCCTTTGCATTTTTAGAAGAGATGACCAGGGATGATTTAATTAAGCTCATTCAAGAGCTCGATACGCAGGAGCTTTATAATCTTATGGGCGTCTATCTAATTGAAAGCCTTAAAGGAAAATTTGCTCAAGATGAATTCGGCCAGCATCCTGCTCCACTTTACCCTTCAAGAAATATCCATTAAAAAATACATATTTCACCCAGGCCCCTGAACGCGGGTCTTTTTATTTCGACCATGTAAAAAGGAACAGCCCTCAGCAGACTGTTCCTTTTTAAGACAAATAAGCTCGGAACATCCATAGATGCTTACGAAGGCTTTTCATCACTCCGAGCAGCATGTCAGCAGTACCCTCATCTTGAGCCTGCTCTGCCAACTTGATTCCTTCTTGCAGTTCTTCTGCAGTTTTGGAGAAGTCTTCACTAAGGGTGCGGATCATTTCTGTTTCATTTTCACTCCCTGTTGCCTCAGATACAGATGACATCTCTAAACATTCTTTCATTGTTGCGACCGGCTTGCCGTTCAGCGCAAGAATTCTTTCTGCAAATTCGTCAATAATGACAGCTGCTTCATTGTAAAGCTCTTCAAACTTTTCATGCAGCGTAAAAAACTGTGGTCCTTTCACGAACCAATGATAGTTATGTAACTTTACGTAAAGAACTGTCCAGTTAGCTACCTGCTTGTTAACAGATTGTATTAATTCTGCAGACATAATTATCATCTCCTCCTTCTATTCATATACCCTATTTTCCCAACTTCTAAACATTTTCCATGCTTTCAGGATAGAGAACATGATAAAATCATTTTGAGACAAAGGGGGTTTTTTTATGTATACAGTACTTATTATTTCCATCATTATTGTCCTGCTCGTGCTTATCCTTGCAGTTTTGACAACTTCCAAAGCATATAAATTCAAGCATACTGTCGACCCGGTTAAACCGCATTCTGATGAATCGGAGAAAAATGAGAAAGACTAATGAGAAAGACTAATGTTAGAAAGGAGGATACCATTAAGGCATCCTCCTTTCTTCATAAGCTTTATGCAAATACTTTTTTCAATTCTTCTTTATCCTGCTCAAGCCAGAATCGCATCAATTTCTTTGCACCTTCTAAATCATGAAGCTTTGCCTGGCCGCACTGCGCTTCGTTAGCAGCTGGTATTTCTGTGACTTCCACTGATTCCTTCATTGTTGCATCAAGCAATTCAATTACTTCCTCCACTGAAGGCGTCCCGCTCACAACAAGATAGTATCCTGTCTGGCAGCCCATAGGTGATATATCAATAATGTCAAAATGATCGTATTTTTCCGCATGTCCCCTTAAGTTAAACGCAAGCAGGTGTTCAAGTGTATGAATCGTATCAGGCTTCATCGCCTGTTTGTTCGGCTGGCAGAAACGGATATCAAATTTGTTGACGATGCCGTCTGTTCCAACTTTGTGCACTCCGCAGTGCCTGACATATGGAGCATTAACCGCATTATGGTCTAACTCAAAACTTTCAACTGATGGCATGGTGATTCACTCCTTTTTCATTGCTTTTCCCCATTATACAATAAATTCCGAGTTAATTCATCAGTTTACACAGATATTTCATTTTTAGACGGATTGCTCGATATATGCTATGTTTATTTCAGGGAGGAGAGTCGTTTTGTTCAAGAAAGGAATACTGAAACTAATTCGCTTTTACCAGGTCGCAATATCACCGCTTAAGCCTCCATCATGCCGTTTTTATCCTACATGTTCTCAATATGGGCTAGAATCCGTCACACGTTTTGGTGTTTTCAAGGGCTCACTGATGACCATCATTAGAATATTGAAATGCCAGCCGCTTCATCCTGGTGGACACGATCCCGTCCCCGAGAAATGGCCGGTACGAAAACGAAAAGGAACGGAAAAGGAGAACGATCAGGATTGATAGCCATCAACCACTACATCTAGCTTACCTGTCCCCGGATCAATGACAAGACCGTGCACAGGAATATCCCTTGGCAGTAGTGGGTGCTTCTTGATCATTTCCACACTGTGAGCGACACTTTCCGAGACATTATCAAATCCGTGCAGCCACTCTTTTATATCTATGCCCGAATACGTGAGGGTTTCCAGCGTTTCTTCTTGTATCCCTCTGGCCTTCATTGAATCTATGACTGTCTCGGGTTTCATCCCGCTCATTCCGCAGTCATGATGCCCGATAACTAGTACTTCCTCTGCTTGAAGCTGATAAACTGCCACAAGCAAGCTTCTCATGATACTCCCAAAAGGATGCGTAACAAGCGCGCCTGCATTTTTTACAATTTTGACATCCCCGTTTCCGACATTCAGAGCCTTAGGAAGCAATTCCAGAAGCCTGGTATCCATGCAAGTTAAAATAACCATTTTTTTGTTCGGAAATTTCGTTGTCGAAAACTGTTCATACTTTTTTTCTAAAACGAACTTCTCATTATAATCCAGAATTTGCTGCAGTGTTTTCATCTCCCATTACCTCCGTATCCTACTGTATTCTAAATAAGAATACAGCAATTTTCTCTTCAAGTGAACTCTCTTGATTTTTGTGCATGAATTAGGTAACATACAAAGAGTAAATCGTAATCATTACGAATTAATAATAACTATGCGGAGGAAATCATGAAGAAATTTCGTTTATTTGCATCACTGCTCCTCGGAGCAAGCCTACTCTTAACAGGCTGTTCCGGCTCACAAAATGCACAAGAGAAAGACAAGGATAATGTGGTGGAGATTTATACAACCGTGTATCCATTGCAGTATTTTGCTGAAAGGATTGGCGGTAAGGATGTATCCGTAGAAACGATATATCCTCCAGGAGCCGATGAACACACGTTTGAACCTTCACAAAAGGATATGATGGAACTAGCTGATTCAGACTTGTTTATCTATGTAGGACTTGGACTTGAGGGGTTTGTAGAGAAAGCAAAGGAAACATTAAAAAACGAAGATGTAAAGCTTATTTCTGCCGGAAGCGAACTCCAGCTAGGAAATCGTGTTAAAGACCAGGAAGAACAGGAACATGAAGAACATGAAGAAGATGGACATCAGCATGGAGATGTAGATCCGCATGTTTGGCTTGATCCTCAATATGCCAAAGCCATGGCGATAGAAATTAATACACGGCTAGGTGAAGTCCTCCCTTCAAAAAAGAAACAATTCGATGAAAATTATCAGCAGCTTGCCGGCGAACTTGACTCGCTTGATAAAAAATTCAAGAACACACTTTCCGATACAAAGCACGATGAGTTTCTCGTTTCCCATGCAGCATACGGCTATTGGGAAGATCGATATGGCATTGAGCAAACAAGCATCTCTGGATTGTCCACAACTAACGAGCCTTCGCAAAAAAAACTGGGAACCCTTGTTACACATGCGAAAAAGGAAGGAATAAAATATGTGCTCATGGAGCAAAACTTCGAGTCCCGAATTGCCGAAACAGTACGGAAAGAATTAAATGCAAAGAAATTAATTCTCCACAATCTTTCGGTTTTAACAGAAGAAGATATTGAAAAGGGCGAAACGTATTTTACTCTTATGGAGAAAAACCTGAAAACGCTTGATAAAGCATTGAACGAATAAATATTCCCTCCGGATTTTATTCTCGATATACCAAATCATCCGTACATTACCTGACTTCCTTTCAAAATAATGAAAATACTATGAAGGATCCACATTATCCAAAGGGGGTCATGCAATGGCGAAGGACGTACTCTGCGAAGTCAATAACTGCCTATATTGGGCAGAGGGAAACCTCTGTGGTGCAGACCAAATTTATGTTGTCAGCAGCATTGGAGATACAGCAGCTGAAACAGATGACACTGGCTGCAAAACCTTTGTACCAGCACAATAAAAATGGAGAGGGAAGGGCGGCGGCCCTTCCCTCTCTTTACTATAATTGTTCCATTGGACCGAATACTTCATAATGAATCCTTTCCTGCGGAATACCGAGCTCTCTAAGGCTAATGTATATCGACTTCATAAAAAGCTTCGGACCGCAGAAGTAATAATCTGCATTTACCGCGGGAATCATTTCAGCGAGTGATTCCTTCGTAACAAATCCCTCTTCATAATAGCTTGGGGCTCCTTTATCTTCCTTTGTTGGAGAATCGTAAAAAACAAAGCTCTTCACATTGCCTTTCTTCACACATTCCTTTACTTCTTGTGAAAAAGTATGATTTCTGCCGTTTGATGTAGCATGGATGAAAGTCACTTCTCGCTGGGGCTGGGCATCCACTGTAGCCTGCAGCATACTGAAGAGTGGAGTAATACCAACACCTCCGCTAATAAGCACAAGCGGCCCCTCTTCATACGGATGAACAGTGAAGTCTCCAGCAGGAGCACTTACTTTCACAACAGTTCCTTCCTCTGCATGATCATGAAGAAAATGTGAAACAACCCCAGCTTTTCCGTTTTGTTCTCCTTCCCGCTTTACTGTGATGCGATAATAATCTCTCCCTGGCGCTGCGGAAAGACTATATTGCCTTATATGCTTGAAGGAATCATTGGTGCTTTCGACAAGAACACTTACATACTGCCCGGGAAGAAATTCCGGTAGGAAATCGCCGTCCACTGGCTGCAGATAAAAAGAGGCAACATGATCACCCTCAGCCACTTTCCTGACAACCTTGAAATCTCGAAACCCTTCCCATCCTGCTTGATGATACATTTCTGCTTCCACACTGATAAAAACGTCCGCTATCACCTTGTATGCTTCTTTCCAAGCATGGAGAATCTCTTCATCCGCTGCTTCCCCAAGGACTTCCTTGATTGCAAGCAGCAGGTACTTCCCAACAATCGGATACTGCTCAGGCTGAATCCCAATACTACGGTGTTTGTGAGCAATCAAACGGACCTCAGGTAAGATTGCTTCAAGCTTGTCAATGTAACTTGCTGCTGCATAAACAGCCGAGGCAAGCGCTCTTTGCTGCTGTCCTTTCTTCTGGTTCGCATGGTTAAAAATGTTCAAAAGCTCTGGGTGGTCTGAAAACATTCTTTTGTAAAATACGCTCGTAATTTTCTCTCCGTGCTCTTCGAGTACAGGTACTGTCGATTTAATGATAGCTATTGTTTTCTGATCTAGCATTGTCAACACCCTCTTCTGTATTTATCACTACTCACACAGTAATTATAAAATTAACTGAAATCATTTATTGTGATATAAATCACGCATCGTCATATTTTCTTCATTCTATTCCATGTAAAAAGGCAGCTGAATAAGCTGCCTCCTTTTTACATAAAGTATTCTTCTGTAAATTGGGTTACTTCGGCTAACCTTCGCTCATGGATTTCAAAACCTATCCCAGGTGATGATGGAATTAAGATCCGCCCATGCTTTACTTCGATTTCCGGCATGATGATATCCTGTTCCCAATAACGGGAAGAGCCAGATATATCGCCCGGAATCGTAAAGCCTGGTAGAGATGCAAGAGCGATGCTATGTGCCCGTGATACTCCAAACTCAATCATGCCTCCACACCAGACAGGTATATCATGCTCTCTACAGTAATCGTGGATTTTCATTGCAGGTCCTAATCCTCCGACTCTTCCAGCCTTAATGTTCATAACGCCGCAGCTGCCAAGTTCGATTGCTTTTCTTGCAGACTCAAAACTTGTAATACTCTCATCAAGACAAATCGGTGTCCTAATCAGTTTTTGTAGTTTTGCATGTTCAATGATGTCATCATGTGCAAGCGGCTGCTCCACCATTAAAAGATCGAATTCATCCAGTGCCAGCAATCTTTCAGCATCCTGGAGGGTATAGGCAGAATTAGCATCTGCCATCAAATCTAGATCAGGAAAGTGCCGTCGGATTATTTGAATGAGTTTGATATCGTTTTCTGGGCTTATTTTTACCTTGACTCTTGTGAAACCTTCACTCAAATAAAACTCAATCTGATTGAGAGAATCATTGATTGTCTTTCCGGCAATAACAACACCTGCTGGAATGGATTCCCCTACTCCGCCGATATATTGGAAAAGCGGCATCCCCTTTCTTTTCGCAGCTAAATCCCAGAATGCGCTTTCCATACCAGCCTTAGCCATCAGATTTCCACGATATTTGCGAAAAATATTTGCGGTATCGTGTGGTGTACTCGGCATGTTATCCCGTAATAACGGAATCAAAAAATCGACCATCATATGCCAGCACGTTTTAACGGTTTCTTCTGTATACCACGGAGAGGTGAACGCCACGCTTTCACCATACCCTTTTACACCATCTTTTCCTGTCACTTCGATGATGATTCCCTCACGCTCTGTGACAGTCTCCAAATGGGTAGAAAAAGGGGTTTTCAATGGCATTTTTATATGATGCAGCTTGATTGACCGTATATTCATTCCAAGCCATCCTCCCCTTTCAGCATTGCTTTTAACTTTCTTCGCAACAGCTTTTTCGCAGCATTTCTGGGGATGCTTTCAACAAAGATGATATGCTTTGGAATTTTATATTTCGCAAGATGGTTTTCACAGTAATCAAGGACCTCTTGTTCCGTTAAATCTGATGATTGTTTTTTAACGATAAATGCTGCAGGTGCTTCCCCCCACTTTGCATCTTGCACCCCAGCGATTCCAGCATCGGAAATTTTGGGATGAGCTTGGAGAATACCTTCTATCTCTGCTGGATAAATGTTTTCACCGCCTGAAATAATCAAATCAGAACGGCGATCCAACACAAATAGAAAACCACTATCATCAAGATAGCCGATATCCCCTGTATACAGCCATCCTTCCTTTAGCGCATTTGCTGTTTCCTGGTCGCGATTGGCATACCCCGGGGTCACATTCGGTCCTTTCACCACGATTTCCCCTTCTGCATAGGGATGAGCATCTGTTCCATCTTCAAGAAGGACACGGATTTGGTTAGGGAATAAAGCTTTCCCTGCAGAACCAAGCTTTTCTATGCTGTACTCAGGAGGGAGTGTTGCGAATTGAGAAGAGGTTTCCGTCATTCCATATGTCTGGTAGACAGGAACCCCTTTTGATCGGCAAGTCTCAAGCAGCGACAAAGGAGCTGGCCCTCCTCCTAGCAGCATGCAGCGGAAACTCTCTGGCATGCCCCTATCATCCATTTTTTCTACAATTTGTGAAAGCATCGTTGCCACAACCGACATGATGGTCACACGCTTTGTTTGGAAAGATTCAATTACTGCAGCAGCATTAAAATGCTCATGAAGTTCCACGGTAATACCGTAAATGATGCTTCGCATAAGAATTGAATACCCGCTGATATGAAAAATAGGTACAGCACACAGCCATTTGTCTTGTTCATAGATTCCAATGTTTAGAGCTGAGCCTGTGGCGCTCCACCAGTGATTTCCGTATGTCTGCAGCACTCCCTTTGGCTTGCCGGTCGTTCCTGATGTGTACATAATCGTTGTCACATCATCCAAGGAATATTCTTTCAGTAATGAATATGGTCCAGCTGCCTCTAAGAAAGCAATCTCTTCTGTACAGAGCAGTTTTCCTTCTGGTACTTCAGCTTTCCGGAATGCTTCTTTTGCTTTGTCATACAAGAACGTTTCAGCAATAAAAATCTTTGGTGAACTATCTTCAAGCTGCCAAGCAAGTTCATCTGCAGTAAGCCTGTTATTTAAAATAACTGTTTCACAACCTGCCATTTGCAGGGCATGCAAGATAAAAACAGATTCAGCCTTATTAGGAAGTAGCACTGCGATGCGCGTTCTATTCACTGCTCCAAGACTTCCTAGCTTTTTAGCAATCCCAAGAGAAACTTTATATAGTTCCGCAAATGTCCAGCTTTCATCCCCGAAGGTCAGCGCAGTCCTGCCGGGAGTCAGTTCAGCCCGCTTTTTCAACCAGTTTGGCATAATCTGTCCCACACTATCTCCTCCTTCTATAATAGGAAAACAGCCTGATGATCACATCAGGCTGCAGTATACGTCTTTTTATCAAGGGAAACGCGGGAACTGGCCAAAATCCGGTTTACGCTTCTCTTTGAAAGCGTCACGGCCTTCCTTTGCTTCATCCGTTGTATAGTACAATAGGGTCGCATCTCCGGCAAACTGCTGAAGGCCTGCAAGTCCATCTGTGTCCGCATTCATTGCTGCCTTTAAGAAACGCAGTGCAGTTGGGCTTTTTTCGAGAATTTCCTCACACCATTTCAGCGTTTCCTCCTCCACTTTTTCAAGCGGAACAACTGTATTAACCAAGCCCATATCAAGTGCTTCCTGTGCATTATATTGACGGCAAAGGAACCAAATTTCCCTCGCTTTCTTATGCCCCACGATTCTCGCTAAGTAACCTGAACCATATCCTGCATCAAAGCTTCCAACATTCGGGCCAGTCTGGCCAAAAATGGCGTTATCCGCTGCGATAGTCAAATCACACACAACATGAAGCACATGTCCGCCGCCAATCGCATAGCCTTTCACCATTGCGATGACTGGTTTCGGAATAACTCTAATCAAGCGCTGGAGGTCGAGGACGTTAAGTCGGGGAATTTCATCTTCTCCAACATATCCTCCATGACCGCGTACTTTTTGGTCTCCTCCGGAACAAAAAGCAAGGTCGCCGGCACCTGTTAATACAATAACTCCAACATTAGAATCGTCACGCGCGTACGCAAATGCATCGATTAACTCCATTACAGTTTTCGGGCGGAATGCGTTCCTAACTTCCGGCCTATTAATCGTAATTTTGGCAATGCCGTTATATGTTTCGTATAAAATATCTTCATAGGTACGTTCTGAAACCCATTCAGTCATCGCTCTTCCTCCTAATTATGTATTGCTTAAAAACCTACTTACTATTGTACCAAATTTTTCAGCTTGTTCCACATGAATTGCATGCCCAGCGGGTGAGATTGTCACATGCCGACAAGAAGGAATTTTTCTAGTCATTTCAGTCGAGATGGCACAGAACTTTAAATCAAGGCTTCCCGAAAGGATAAGCGTTTCAAATGAAAAATTCTTTATCTCATTCCACCATGAAGGCTGTGAGCCTGTTCCCATCCCCAATAGACTATTTGACAGACCTAAAGGAGAATGAGAAAGACGCTCATTCCGGATGTTGTTGCGAATGGCTTGCGGCAGTTTTTTTTGCGATTGGAACAGCGGAATGTTCTCCCAATAGTCCACAAAAGCTTCTAATCCTTCTGTAACAAGCATTTCGGCAAGCTTGCCATCCTGCTCTTTCCTCATCTTTTGGTCTTTCTCTAGTTTCAAGCCTGGAGACGTACTTTCAAGGACTAGCTTCCTTACTCTTTGAGGATACAGAACTCCAAAAGCAACAGCAATGCGGCCGCCCAGCGAGTACCCTAGAACATCTGCTTGTTCTACGCCTTTTGCATCAAGCATTTCAGCAATAGCCTGTGCAGCTTGAATGATGCTGTATTTTTCCACTTCTGGCGAGGCATCAGTCTTTCCATGTCCGATTAAATCAGGCATTATGATCCTCGAGTGAGCTTCCCAATACTTACAGAAAGGCTCCCATGTCTTTCCTGTTCCTGTAAAGCCATGAAGGGCAACAAGTGGAAAACCAGCACCGCATTCTTCCACATGGTATCGCACACCATCTATAATGAACTTCAAAGCGTCTCACCTTCAAGTAGGATGTCTATTTCCCGGGAAACATTTTTCCACAAATTCCGATGCTCTTGTAAATTAGCTTCCCTATCAGTGACAACCTCCATGATATTCAATCCTTTTTGAATCTTGTTCTTTTCAAATGCCTGCAAGAATTCATCTTTATCTGTGATTTTATCATAGCTTGCACCATACATTTCTGCAGCAGATTGAAATTTAAGATCTACAGGAGTACCAAAAAGCCTTTCAAAATGCTTCGGGTGATTAGCCTGTGGCAGAAAAGAAAAAATACCGCCACCATTGTTGTTAATAAGGATGATATTTATATGAAGATTTTCCATTTTCGCAGGCAAAAGACCATTTGTATCATGGAAAAAAGTAAGATCGCCAAGGATTAAATAGACAGAATCATTAATGACTGCCGCCCCCATCGCTGAAGAAATCACCCCATCAATTCCATTTGCTCCTCTGTTTGCCAACACTTTAATATTTTTCCCGTTACAAGTGAAAAAAGTATCCAGATCACGAATCGGCATACTGTTTCCTACGAATATTGTTGCATTTTCAGGTAACTGTCCCTTTAATAATTGGAAAAGTTTCGCTTCGCTTAAAAGGTTGCCTGCTTCTACTTCTGCTAAGAGTTCATTTGTACGTGCATTAAGCTGCTTCCATCTTTCAAGGTATTCCTCGTTTTCGGGCTTTTTTTTCATTGCATCGGATAATGCAAGGCAAAATTGTGTCTCTGATGCATAAACCATTCTGGAAGCTGACATCAGTGGATCTCGCCAGCCGTTTCCGCCGTCCACCACAATTTGCATCGCTTGCCTGTTTTCTTTAAGAAATAAAGAAAGTGCCTTAGAAACAGGCATCGCACCAAAGCGCAGGACGACGTCAGGCTTCAATACTGTCTTTGCAGCTTCATTCCTCAAAAAAGTGTCGTATCCATCGATAATATAAGATTTATCGTGTACACCGCTTCGCAGTTGAGAAAGCGGATCTGCGAGGATAGGAAACCCTAAGGTTCTCGCGAGAAGTACTACTGCTTCAGAAAAATCTTTATCCTCAATTGGACCACAAACAATGATTCCTTTTGTGTCGGGAGGCAATTCCTCTATAAGCGATTCATAAAAAGAATCAGGAAGACTCATGGAACCTTGTACAATTTGAATATATCCCTCTGGGCGCTCTTCTAGCTCAAACATCTCGTCATGGAGATTTGGAATAAGCGGTTCCCGAAGAGGAAAGTTCAGATGAACAGGACCTGCTGGAAATGCCTTTGCAGTTGCTGCCGCTCGTGCACAAACAGTCCGCGCATATCTTCTTGCATCACTGCTAGCTTCCGGTATGGCCATTTCCACAAACCATTTTACATTGTGTCCGTACAAGTGTATTTGATCGATTGCCTGCGGGGCTCCAACATCACGAAGTTCATGAGGACGGTCCGCAGTAATGACGATAAGCGGTACTCTGGAAATTCCCGCTTCAACAATGGCAGGATAGTAATTGGCAGCAGCTGTTCCTGAAGTACAAAGAAGGGCAACAGGCTTTCCTGATGCCTTGGCGATCCCAAGGGCAAAAAAAGCTGCTGAACGCTCATCAACATGGATATGCAACTGAAGTTCGGGATGCTCTGCCATTACCATCGCAATAGGAGTGGACCTCGAACCAGGACTGATGACGACATCTCTCACACCCGAAATTGCTAATTCGGCTACAAAGCTTGATAAATAAGCAGTTAAAGCTTCTATATGGCTCACTTTTCTCCACCTCCCAGTGCATGCAGCATTGGGCGGAACTTAATATTCGTTTCCCTGTATTCGCTGTCCGCATCAGAGTCGGAAACGATACCGCACCCTGCAAATAAGGAAGCTTCTTTTCCTCTCAAAAGACCCGAGCGGATTGCCACGGCAAATTCTCCATTTCCTCTATGGTCAAGCCAACCCATTGGTGCGGCATAATATCCTCTGTCCAGAATCTCCACTTCACGAATTTTCTCTACTGCTTGTCTTTGAGGCATCCCACCAAGCGCAGGGGTCGGATGGAGGCGGTCAATGATTTGGAAAATGGAAGTTCCTTCTTTGTTTGTTCCAATAACTGGCGTATATAAATGCTGAATATACTTCATCTTCATGAGTTGAGGAGATTCCGGAATATCCACTTTTTCGCATGTTGCTTCCATCGCTGCCCTAATCATATCGACAACATACTGGTGTTCAATTAAATTTTTCTGGTCTTCCAACAGGCTTTTTCCTAGTCTTTCATCTTCACCAGGATCATCGCTCCTTCCGATCGAACCTGCTAGACACGCAGAAAAAAGCGAATTCCCCTCTTTTTTGATAAGTCTTTCCGGAGTTGCCCCAATAAAGCAGTCGTCTCCCGCTTCAAGTGCAAAGATAAAGCTGCCTTCCTGTTCTTCCAACAGATTGTGCAACACGCTATCCGCCATGATTGGCTCGTGATAACGAAGTCGCAACTCCCGAGCAAGGACAACTTTTTGAAGGTCGTTGCCGCGCAATTCTTGCACAAGCTCCAAAATACTATTTTTCCATTCCTCCGGCCGCACTTCCTCGATCTCTTCAAGAGAAGGAACTGTTGGGAAGGTACCGGTAGTTTCCAGTGTTAATGCAGCCTTTTCCAGCAAAAATTGTTGATACAGCTTTTCCGCTTCATCCTGCCAGGAGCACAGGATATTTGAAGTAAGATAAGCTTGTCCTTCCGAAACAGTCAGCAAATATTTAGGAACTTGAAATTGGGAATCTGCAAATCTTGCCCATAATCCTGTTTTATCCTTTAGAGGATCGAAGGAAAATCCGCCGAACAGCACTGGACCCGTTCCTGCAACTTCTTCATCTGAAAGAATAATCGCCCTTTCGCGCAAACTCTTCCACGCTTCCTCTATTGAGGTAAATCGATCTTCATTCCCAAAATGCTGTAAAACGGCCGTAGTTCCAACGCCTGCAAAAATATTTCGGCTTTCAGGATCCTTCCAAAAAAAACGTTCACCTAAAAAAAGCTGGCTCCCTGCATGAAAAAAAGCGAAAGCATCGTTTCTGTCAATCCTTTGAACTTCGCTTACCAATACTGGTTGGTTCATTTCCTGAGCTTTTCTAATCCCAGAAACGATTCCTTCCTTCAAGCTGGTATCGTGAATCGTAACCAATTTTTATCCCTCCAATAACAGCCTTTCACTGTTATTACACGTTTTCAAACTTATTTTAAGATACACCCCAAGTATGACAATGTCAATAACAGCCATTACTCTTCGTACTAGTCTTATCCTTATTATATATTTGTTTTTAGATTCCATAAACAAAGGAGTATCAGCAGGTATTATTAACCAGTTGCAACAGTTAAATTTCATTGACAGCGCATACATTCGGCCCTACACTTTAATTGTAACGGAAAATCGGCTATAAACGAAAACATTTGACTATATTTCTTGAACTTGTTAAAATTATATGGTTTGTTTATTTAAAATAAAGGGAGAGATTGAGAAGATGCAAACACATCTCGAACCTAGTTCCCCACATATTGAAAGAAATCACGGTTGGAGAGTATGGTGGCAGTTGATACGTCCTCATACTTTGACAGCGGCGTTTGCGCCTGTCCTTTTGGGCACAGCACTCGCTGCAGGGATTACGGATATCAGTCAGGGCATGTTTTTCGCTATGTTGGCAGCAAGCCTTTTAATTCAGGCAGCAACCAATATGTTTAATGAATATTATGACTATAAAAAGGGACTTGATACGAAAGAATCGGTAGGAATCGGTGGAGCGATCGTGAGAGATGGCCTTCAGCCATCAACTGTACTGTCCCTTGCCTTTCTGCTTTATGGCATTGCACTTTTCATTGGAATTTATATTTGCGCTAACAGCAGCTGGTGGCTGGCAGCCATAGGATTAGTATCAATGGCTGCAGGGTATTTTTATACCGGTGGTCCTCTTCCAATTGCCTATACGCCATTCGGTGAAATTGTCGCGGGCTTCTTCATGGGACTATTAATTATCCTTATCTCTTTTTATATTCAAGTTGGAACAGTCACTGTCGAAAGCGTTCTTGTTGCGTTCCCAAGCTTTATGCTTGTGGGTGCAATCCTGTTGGCAAATAACATTCGGGACCTTGAAGGAGACAAAGATTTTGGGAGGAAAACCTTAGCGATCCTTATTGGACGCAACGGGGCAATCAACTTGCTTATGGGAATGTTTATTGTCTCCTATGCTTGGATTGCAATCCTCATCTTTATAGGGACTATCACTCCATGGGTATCCCTAATCGCGCTCAGCCTTCCAAAAGCGATTGGTGCAGTTAAAGGGTTTAGGACAAATTCGAGCCCATTGCAGATGATGCCAGCTATGAAAGCTACGGCACAAACAAATACCTTTTTTGGACTGTTGCTTTCTGTAGGCCTGTTTATACAATATTTCCTTTAATGGCTTCCGGTGTTCCGGAAGCTTTTCTTATGTTTTCATCCTACGGCAAAGGGTATTGGATAGAGAAGAATACCTATGTAAGCCAGAGATGAGGATGTGAAAAATCATGCTACAGCCACAACAAATTTCCAAATTAAAAAACATGCTTTTAGATGAAAAAGAGACGCTTCAAAACCAAATCAAAGGAAATAATGAAGAAGGGTACCTGAATGGAGGTGAAAGTGAAGCAACCGGTGAACTATCCTCTATCGATAACCACCCTGCTGACAGCGGTACAGAACTATTTGAACGAAGCAAAAACATTGCAATGGACGAGCATCATGAAAGGGATCTCGAAAAAATTGATGCAGCGCTAGGAGCAATTAAAGATGGATCCTACGGGAAATGCCAAGAGTGCGACACCGATATTCCTTTCGAAAGATTGGAGATCGTTCCATACACCCTATACTGTGTCGATCATACGCCAGAGGTAAGCATAAGCGATGACAGGCCTGCTGAAGAGGATATTTTAGAGAAAACACACAATATAGAATTTCAGCGCAGGGAAAGAGTAAAAACGACTGATAATCAGGATAGCTTCCAAGAAGTAGCCGCATATGGAACATCCGAAACACCTGCAGATGTTTTGGGAGACCATGAAGATTATAACAATCTCTATGATGGCAGTAAAAACAATGAAGGATTTTCTGAAGACTATGAATCCTTTACAGGTACAGATATGTTTGGTAAAAACCAAAAAATTTATCCTAATCGCCAAGAAGAAAGGTACGAAGAGATGCTTGACGACAAGGGTACCGAGTCCCAGCTTGGTAACATTCCTTATCGAAAGGAAGACAGTTATGTAAAGGAAAACAAGGCAAAGAATCAATGATGCAATTCATATGCTATCGCAGTAAAGGGGCACCCGAAGATGGGTGCCCCTTTACTGCGATAGCATTCATTACTTCGCGGTCTCATCCCATCCAGCCGTTTTCAGTATTTTTCCCGTAGAAAATTTCATCCATTTCAACTTGCACTCTCTTACTGATTTCCAACTCTTCTTCTTTGGATAAGCTATCTTTGCTGTATCCGAATAAATAATGATCCAGGTCGAAATTTTTCAGCTTGCATTTTGTATGGAAAATGTTTTCCTGATAGACATTCACATCAATCATCTGATACGAATCCTTTATCTCTTCCGGAATATAATTTTGAATACTGCTAATATCATGATCAATGAATAGCTTATTTCCACTCTTATCTCTGGTGAATCCCCTTACCTTATAGTCCATTGTTAAAATATCTGCATCAAAGGATTTAATAAGATAGTGCAACGCTTTTAGCGGAGATATTTCACCACAGGTAGAAACATCGATATCCGCCCTGAACGTGCTGATGCCTTCATCAGGATGGTATTCAGGATACGTGTGAACAGTGATATGGCTTTTATCCAACTGAAAGACAACATTATCCGGAAGCGGACCTGGTGACTCTGAGAAGGCTTCTGTTGGTACTTCTACTATAGGCTCTTCCGATATAAGAACAGTGACACTAGCACCTTGTGGAACATAATCCTGCTTTGCGATATTCAAAACATGGGCTCCGATGAGATCAGCTACATTTTTTAGAATGTTGGTAAGGCGCTCCGCATTATATTGCTCATCAATATATTCAATGTAGGATTCCCGTTCGGACTTCGTTTTCGTGTAACAAATATCATACATATTAAAGCTTAGCGACTTCGTAAGATTATTAAAACCGTGAAGTTCGATTACTTGTTGGTTGGAAAGCTTCATAGAGCTAAACCCCTTTCTTTTTCCATAATGCTGTTATTTATGATACCCCTATGGAAAAAGAAAAAACAAAGCTTCTCCTGAGGAAAACTCTGTTTCGATTATTATCGTCTCACACTTCTATATATCTAATGATGATTGAGTTTTAGGATCAATCTTCCAAATTTCTTTGGCATACTCAAGAATTGTCCTGTCACTGGAAAAATAACCAGACTTTGCGATATTAACAAGACTGCTTTTCAACCACGTTTCTCTCTCCTGGAAGCTTTTCCCCACTTTTTCCTGCGCTTTTACATAGGAAGCGAAGTCCCTGTATACGAAGTACTGATCATGATGAGATAGTAGCGAATCAAATATAGCTGTGAACTCGTTCTCTGTGTCAGGAAAAAATCCATTGATAAGCTGATCAGTCACTTGACGGATTCTTTTATCATGATGATAGTATTCGTGTGAATGATAGCCACCATATTTTTGGTATGATAGCACTTCCTCTGCAGTCAAACCAAACAGGAAGATATTTCCCCTGCCAACCAGTTCGGTGATTTCCACATTTGCTCCATCCAGCGTACCTATCGTTAATGCACCATTCATCATGAACTTCATATTCCCTGTCCCCGAAGCCTCTTTGCTCGAGGTCGAAATCTGTTCGCTTATATCAGACGCGGGGAAGATGTCTTCTGCAAGGGATACCCGGTAATTTTCCAGGAATACGACCTTCAGTCTTCCTTCTGCATCTTTATCGCGATTAATCTTCTCTGCTACTGTGTTAATCAGCTTGATGACTTTTTTAGCAAAATAATATCCCGGTGAAGCCTTTGCCCCGAAAATGAAGGTTCTCGGGTAAAAATGATAGCCTGGATCCTCCTTCATCCGATTGTACATATACATGATATGAAGCACATTCAAAAGCTGGCGTTTGTAGGCATGCAGTCTTTTTACTTGCACATCAAATATGGAGCTTGGATCTACAGAGAAACCGTTTCTTTCAAAAATAATGCCAGCAAGCCTTTCTTTATTAGCAGATTTGACTCGGTCTAACTCTTGGAGAAACCCTGCATCATCCTTGAATGATAATAGCTCCTCTAATTTTTCTGTCTCCCGAATCCAGCCGTCGCCGATTGCACCAGTGATCAAATTAGACAGACTTGGATTCGATTTAAGCAGCCAGCGTCTATGTGTAATACCATTTGTTTTGTTATTAAACCGTTCCGGAAAAGTTTCTGCGAAAAGCCTCATTTCCCGCTTTTTCAAAATCTCGGTATGAAGCTTTGCTACACCGTTCACACTATGGCTTCCTATAATAGCAAGCGGAGCCATTCTAACTTCACCATTTGCAATAATAGCCATGCTTTCGATCTTAGCCCAACTTCCTGGCTCCCTCTCCCAAAGATCACGGCAAAAGCGTTCATTTATTTCTTCGACTATCATATAAATTCTCGGAAGCAATGGTTGAAAAATGGAAGTTGGCCATCGCTCTAATGCTTCAGAGAGCGTCGTGTGGTTTGTATAAGACAAGGTATTCCTCGTGATATGCCATGCTTCATTCCAACTAAAACCCTCTTCATCGATGAGGATCCTCATCAGCTCGGGTACAGCGAGCGCTGGATGCGTATCATTGATGTGAATAGCAACATGGTCATGCAATGACAAAAGACTTGTATTCTGTTTTTTATAAGTAAGGATGATGGACTTTAGACTTGCAGCTACAAGTAAATACTGCTGCTTTAACCGAAGTATTTTCCCCTCATCATGAGTATCATCAGGATAAAGGAACTCTGAAATACTTTCTGTATCTTTTTTGTATTGCAGAATATGCTTGCTGTCCATCGTTCGGGAAGGCTCTGCAGTCCACAGCCGCAATGTATTTACAGTACGCGTACGATATCCTATTACTGGTATGTCATACGGTACGGCTGTCACTGTTTCTGCATCATAATGACGGAAAATAAGTTTTCCGTTCTCTACGCTGCTTTCCACTTTTCCCCAATAAGGAATTTCCACACTTTCATCCGCTTTCCTGACTTCCCAGACATGGCCGTGTCTCAGCCATTGTTCGGGAAGTTCAACCTGATAGCCTTCAATAATTTTTTGTTCGAAAAGACCATACTTGTACCGTATACCATAGCCATGACCAGGGAGATCAAGGGAAGCAAGAGAATCAAGAAAGCATGCCGCAAGCCGGCCGAGACCGCCATTTCCAAGTCCCGCATCTGCCTCCTGATCTTCCAGCTCATCCAAGTCGATGCCGAGATCAGCAAGTCCTTCACTGACGATTTCCTCAAGTCCAAGGTTCAGTAAATTTTGACGTAGAAGCTTTCCTAGTAAGAATTCGATAGATAGATAATAAACTTGCTTTTTTCGTGTTTTCCTGTAGCTTTCATTTGTACGAATCCACTCTGCGCTGACACATTCTCTGACCATTGTCCCAAGAGTGTGAAATTGCTCTCTCTTTGTGCTATATTGAAAATTTTTACCATATGCCATTTCCAGTCTATTTTGAAATGCACGCTTAAATTCTGCTGCATCAGCGAACAATGGAATCGCCTCCGTCAATAAGTTGTTGGTATAACGTGTGGTATTCTTTAGCGGAAACTTTCCAACTGTAATCTAGCTTCATAATGGAAGAGACCAGTTTCCCCCATTCTTCTTTCCTTCCATAAAAACCGATTGCACGCTCTATCGTATGCAGCATGTCATGAGCATTAAAACAAGTAAAGGTGAAGCCGCTGCCTGTTTTCTCCCACTCATTATAAGAATGGACTGTATCATTCAGACCGCCAGTTTCCCGGACAATCGGCACTGTTCCATACCTCATGGCAATTAGCTGGCTTAACCCGCAAGGTTCAAACCTTGATGGCATAAGGAACATGTCCCCCCCAGCGTAAAATCTATGAGCGAGTCCCTCATCAAATCCAATCCATGCTTTGAAGTTGTCAGGATAAAGGGATGCCATCCTATTTAAAAACTGCTCGAAATCATGATCCCCAGTTCCTAGGATTGCCAATTGAATATCTGTCTCCATCAATTCATGGAAAACCCCTTTTACAAGATCCAATCCCTTTTGTCCGGTTAGCCTTGTTACCATTACGATAAGTGGTCTATCGCTCAAAGGAAGACCAAGTTCCCGCTGCAATGATGCTTTATTCTGTTTTTTGCCTTCGAGATTCTCTGAATGATAAGTTGCGTCAAGCAATCCGTCATGTTCAGGATCATACAGAAGGTAATCAATGCCGTTCAATATTCCCTCAAGATCTCTATCTCTGAGCCTAAGCACACCATCAAGCCTTTCGCCATAGTATGCGGTTTGGATTTCTTCCTTGTAGGTTGGACTGACTGTCGTAATTTTGTCCGCAGAAATTAATCCAGCTTTCATAAAGTTGATATTCCCATAAAACTCTAGCTGATCGGCGTTAAAATATCGGTAGCTCAGTCCAAGAAGATCGCCAAGTGTTTCAGGAGGCAATATTCCTTGAAACTGTAAATTATGGATCGTAAAAACGGTTCTGATGTTTTGACACCGTGAGTCTTGATTGTATTGTGTGCGAAGGAGAAAAGGAATCATCCCTGCATGCCAATCATGACAATGTAGAATATCAGGAAAGAAATCAAGTTCAAAAAGCGCCTCCAAGACAGCCCGGTTAAAATAGGCAAACTTCTCCCCATCATCAAAGTCTCCGTACATCCTGTTGCGCTTAAAGTAATACTCATTATCGACAAAATAATAGATAATCCCGGCATGTTCCATCTCTTCAATCCCGCAGTATTGCCTTCTCCAGCCGACACGAACAATAAATTCCTTGCGCTTTTTCATTTTCATCTTATATTCGTGTGGCACTATTGTGTACTTCGGCAAGATGACTCTTACATCGCTCCCAAGCTTAGCAAGCTCAGCAGGGAGTGTCCCAGCAACATCTGCAAGACCGCCTGATTTAACGAAGGGGACACATTCTGAAACTGCAAACAAAACCTTCAAGAGTTCATCCACGCCCCTTGTACAGAACCTTTTCGAATAACAAATGGCATCGGTCCGCTATTTTTAATATGTGCACCTCTTTCCACTATTACATCCTTATCCAGTATTGCTCCTTCCAAGATGCAACTTTCCTCCACTTTCGTTTTCTGCATGATGATGCAATTTTTCACAATTGAATTTTTGCCAATTCTCACACTTCTGGCGATAATGCTGTTCTCAACCGTTCCTTCAATTAGGCAGCCATTCGCAATCATAGCATTTTTCACGGAGGCTCCTTCCGCATACCGAGTCGGTGGCTCATCTTTGACTTTCGTCAATATTGGCCTTTCCATTGCGAAAAGCTCACTCCAAATCTTCGGTAGAAACAAATCCATGCTCGCTTCATAATATTTCTCCACAGTATCAATCATGGACGCAAAACCATCATAATGATAGCTGCAAAGGGTAAACGGACTGTTTGGATCGGTTGCTACATCCCTAATGCTCAAATAGGAGGTTTCGTGCCTAGTAAGGATCAGTTCTTTTAGAAGGGAGGTTTTCAGAAGGAATATATCAAGCGAAACACCGTCCTTCCTAATTGCCGTAATGTCGCAGCCAGCTTCGATATGACATTCAAGAACAGGTTTAAAATCCATATTAAAAATGGTGCATGCATTCGCAACAATCGTATATTCTTGTTCACTCCTCATAAAAAAGTCGATATTAGCGGCAAAATGGTCGAGTGATCCAAGACCTGTCACCGGATAATCGAGACTTGGTGAGGGAAAGAAAAACAATCCGTCTCGCTTTCGATTTAGATCCCAATTCTTCCCAGAACCTAAATGATCCATTAAGGACCTGTATTGGAATTTCGGAAAAATAGCCACACTCCTTATATCGGAATTAACCATATTAGAAAGAATAAAATCAACCAGTCTATACCTTCCTCCAAACGGTACCGCCGCTGGTGATCGGTGAATCGTCAACTCTTGAAGACCTTTATGATTAGCGGTTGCATCAATTACTCCAAGCAAGCTGTTCTTCAACATAATCCTCCTCCTTCCAGTACCATGTCAGCACGATAAATACTCATTTATACTATCTTGTGAAATCAGCACAACTTCGTCAGATACCGCAGGGATAATCTTCGTTCCTTCAGGTACAGTAACACCTGGTGAGATAATTGCTTTTTCAATTATACAGCCCTCACCAATAATTGCATCCGGCATAATAACCGACTTAAAAACCTTTGCACCAGCTTTTATCGTTACACCCTGGAAAACAACCGAACGGTTAATGTTCCCTTCCACCACACACCCTTCGTTAATGAGGGATTCTTTAATAAATGCATTTTCTCCAATGACTTGCGGTGGCTGATTAGGATTTACGGAATAGATTCGCCAAGAGATATCAAATAAGTCAAGTCCGCAGGCATCATCCAGCAAATCCATATTTGCCTCCCATAGGCTTTTTACTGTTCCTACATCTTTCCAGTATCCATTGAACGGGTAAGCAAAGACCTTTTTGTTTTCCCTTAGCAAACGAGGAATGATGTCTTTCCCAAAATCATGGCTTGAATTTAAGTCCAGATTATCCATCTTAAGTGCTGTTTCCAATACTGTCCTGTTAAAGATATATATTCCCATGGAAGCAAGATTACTATTTGGCTCAAGTGGTTTTTCCATAAAGTCCATCACTCTTCTTTCATGATCGACGGACATAATGCCGAACCTTCCTGCTTCTTTCCATGGGACCTCAATGACAGAAATGGTTGCATCTGCTCCTTTGTCAATATGATCTTCCAGCATTTTTTCATAGTTCATTTTATAAATGTGATCACCTGAGAGGATGAGGACATAATCAGGTTGATGAAGTTTTAAGTAGTTCAAGTTTTGGTATATGGCGCTTGCCGTACCGGAATACCACTTGACTTCATTGGCAGCTGCATATGGCGGAAGAACAGTCACACCGCCTTCTTTCCTGTCAAGATCCCATGCGCTCCCGATTCCGATATAGGAATTTAAGACAAGAGGCTGATATTGCGTTAATACTCCTACAGTGTGAATGCCTGAATTAGTGCAGTTACTCAAAGGAAAATCGATGATTCGATACTTACCTCCAAAAGGGACTGCCGGTTTTGCAATCTCTTTTGTAAGGGAATGGAGCCTGCTTCCCTGTCCCCCCGCCAATAGCATCGCAACCACTTTTTTATTTTGCATTCACTGCACTCCTTTTCCTTGTTTTTACCGGACGTAAAATGCTGATACCAAAAGGCGGCAAGTTCATTGCAACTGATTGCTGCCTCCCATGAAAAAAAACGTTGCTTGCCTGGATAGGTTTACGATTAACCACCCCGGAACCGCCATATATTTCATCGTCACTATTAAGGATTTCCCTATAGGCCCCTTTTTGCGGCACTCCAACCCTGTAATCAGAGTAGGCTGTACTAGTAAAATTACAAATAATCACTAGAAAATCCCCTGCTTTTCTCCCTTTCCGTACAAAAGAAAAAACCGACTGTTCATGATTATTGACATCAATCCATTCAAATCCATATGAAAAGCGATCGTTTTCATACAAGGATTTTTCTCGTTTATATACTTTCATTAAATCTTTAACGTAGCTGTTCAATTTCAAATGGCTCTCGTACTGCAGTAAATGCCAATCGAGTTGCTCTTCATCCTTCCATTCCGCAAAAGGCGCTAGTTCTGTCCCCATAAAAGTAAGCTTCTTTCCTGGGTGGGCTATCATATAACCTAAAAGGAGGCGAAGCTGAGCAAACTTTTGCCAATAATCTCCTGGCATCTTATCAAGCAAGGATTTTTTCCCATGAACCACTTCATCATGAGAAAAGGGCAGGATAAAAGATTCAGAAAATGCGTATACTAAGGAAAAGCTCACGTTTTCATGAAGAAGCTTTCTGTCAGGAGGTGCTGCTTCCATATACTCGAGAATATCGTTCATCCATCCCATATTCCACTTGTATGTAAAACCAAGTCCGCCTTCTTCCACAGGTAATGTGACGTCAGGCCAGTCTGTTGAATCCTCAGCCATCATAATGACCCCCGGAACGATGGAAGAAACCGTCTTGTTAAGTTTTTGGAGAAAGCTCAATCCATAAGGATTTACCGAACTGGAGGAGTTGGGCCAATAAATAATATTAGCGACAGCATCTACTCTGAATCCGTCAATATGATATGTTTCCGCCCAAAAAATCGCATTGGATATAAGAAAGCTTTGTACCTCTGTCTTTCCAAGGTCAAAATTCGCTGTTCCCCAAACAATATTCTCCCTGTCCTTTATATTTTCATATTCATACGTAAAATCACCATCAAACCTATACAACCCATGTTCATCCTTGCAAAAGTGCCCCGGTACCCAATCAAGAATCACCCCTAATCCGTTTTGATGGCATTGGTCAACCAAATACATAAAATCCTCAGGATTTCCATATCTGCTCGTAACAGAATAGTATCCAGTAGCCTGATAGCCCCAGGAAACGTCGAGCGGATGCTCACATAGCGGCATTATTTCTATATGCGTGTAGCCATGCTCCCGTACATAGGGAATTAACTCCCCAGCAAGTTCTCTGTATGTAATAAAACTTCCATTCTGCTTTAACTTCCAAGAACCTAAGTGGATTTCATAAATAGCCATTGGCTGTGTACCATGATCCTTTTTCGTTCTGCCGCGCATCCATTTCCCGTCATCCCATTTATAGCTCGCGAAAGAATGAACGACAGATGCCGTGTTAGGCCTCTGTTCTGATCGGAATGCAAATGGATCAGCCTTTAAAATAACATTGCCATCTCTTGTCTCCATTTCGTATTTATAAAGCTCACCCGTCAGATCCTCCTGGATAGTGAGCATCCATACCCCTTGATCATTAAGTTTGCTAAGTTCCCATCCCTTTGCATTCCAGCAATTAAAGGTACCTGCTAAGCTTACTTTCTTTGCGGTGGGAGCCCAAACACAAAATCGAGTATATGTGGATTTTTCGCTTTTTATGACATGGGAGCCAAACAACTCATAGCAACGAAAAAAATTTCCCTCATGGAAAAGATGAATTTGAAAATCAGTTGGACTTGCAATCATTTTTTACTCACCTTCCCTGTCACTCTGTTAAACAATAGTATTCTCGTAATGGATATAAAACCCTTGTAAAGATTATTTAAATATTTCGACGAAATTCTTTCATTTTCTTCAATGAAGCATTTACAATTCCGATGTACAGTCATTAACAATATTGGCAAAACTCGATTTTCAATATATTTCTTTCTGCGTTTACTCAAATATTCGTAGTAGAAACGAAAAAACAAAAAAAGACCGTAAACATACAATGTATGTTTACGGTCTTTTAGATGACCCCTACGGGATTCGAACCCGTGTTACCGCCGTGAAAGGGCGGTGTCTTAACCGCTTGACCAAGGGGCCAATGGCGGAGAAGGAGGGATTTGAACCCTCGCGCCGCTTACGCGACCTACACCCTTAGCAGGGGCGCCTCTTCAGCCTCTTGAGTACTTCCCCATATGGCTCCGCAGGCAGGATTCGAACCTGCGACCGTTCGGTTAACAGCCGAATGCTCTACCACTGAGCTACTGCGGAAAATAAATGGTGGGCCTAAATGGACTCGAACCATCGACCTCACGCTTATCAGGCGTGCGCTCTAACCAGCTGAGCTATAGGCCCATATGGAGCGGGTGATGGGAATCGAACCCACGACAACAGCTTGGAAGGCTGTGGTTTTACCACTAAACTACACCCGCGTCAAATATAAAAATGGGGCGACTGATGGGAATCGAACCCACGAATGTCGGAACCACAATCCGATGCGTTAACCACTTCGCCACAATCGCCATTATGTAAATCTTTTATGCCTTGCGGCTTAGTAAAGGTGGCTCAGGACGGAATCGAACCGCCGACACAAGGATTTTCAGTCCTTTGCTCTACCGACTGAGCTACTGAGCCAAAATGGCGGTCCCGACCGGGATCGAACCGGCGATCTCCTGCGTGACAGGCAGGCATGTTAACCGCTACACCACGGGACCAGATTGCGGGGGCAGGATTTGAACCTGCGACCTTCGGGTTATGAGCCCGACGAGCTACCGGACTGCTCCACCCCGCGACGGTAATAAATTTTGTTTCTGGTGCTTTTAAAAGCATCGTATTCGCTTTTTGTTAAAAGCAAATGGAGGAGGAAGAGGGATTCGAACCCCCGCGCGGTTTGACCCGCCTGTCGGTTTTCAAGACCGATCCCTTCAGCCAGACTTGGGTATTCCTCCAAATGAAAATACAATGGTGGACCTTGTAGGACTCGAACCTACGACCGGACGGTTATGAGCCGTCTGCTCTAACCAGCTGAGCTAAAGGTCCATATATATGGTAGCGGCGGAGGGGATCGAACCCCCGACCTTACGGGTATGAACCGTACGCTCTAGCCAGCTGAGCTACACCGCCATATATAAAAGATAATTTAGTTGGTGGAGCCTAGCGGGATCGAACCGCTGACCTCCTGCGTGCAAAGCAGGCGCTCTCCCAGCTGAGCTAAGGCCCCGTGCAAAATGGTCGGGAAGACAGGATTCGAACCTGCGACCCCTTGGTCCCAAACCAAGTGCTCTACCAAGCTGAGCTACTTCCCGAAATATGGCGCGCCCGAAAGGAGTCGAACCCATAACCTTCTGATCCGTAGTCAGACGCTCTATCCAATTGAGCTACGGGCGCATATTTGAAAAAATGGTGCCGAGGACCGGAATCGAACCGGTACGGTAGTCACCTACCGCAGGATTTTAAGTCCTGTGCGTCTGCCAGTTCCGCCACCCCGGCGAAAGCAATGGAGCGGAAGACGGGATTCGAACCCGCGACCCCAACCTTGGCAAGGTTGTATTCTACCACTGAACTACTTCCGCAAAAAACAGTGCGGGTGAAGGGAGTCGAACCCCCACGCCTCGCGGCGCCAGATCCTAAGTCTGGTGCGTCTGCCAATTCCGCCACACCCGCATATGTTTATTGAAAAATGGTGAGCCATGAAGGACTCGAACCTTCGACCCTCTGATTAAAAGTCAGATGCTCTACCAACTGAGCTAATGGCTCGTACAAATGGTGCCGGCGAAAGGAATCGAACCCTCAACCTACTGATTACAAGTCAGTTGCTCTACCAATTGAGCTACACCGGCAAGTGAACAATGAACATGTCCAAAATGGTGGAGGATGACGGGATCGAACCGCCGACCCTCTGCTTGTAAGGCAGATGCTCTCCCAGCTGAGCTAATCCTCCGTATAAACAGCCTGGCAGCGTCCTACTCTCACAGGGGGAAACCCCCAACTACCATCGGCGCTGAGAAGCTTAACTTCCGTGTTCGGTATGGGAACGGGTGTGACCTTCTCGCTATCGCCGCCAGACATTTTTAAAGACATTTATTATTATACTGCCTTTTAGGAATTTTGCAAGAGAAATTTCATTCCCTCAAAACTGGATAATGTATGTTTCAGAAGGTAAAGAAGAATGAGTATGCCTAATTGTCCAGCTTCGGCTCTACGCCTCCGCTTTTCTTTTTGGTTAAGTCCTCGATCGATTAGTATCAGTCAGCTCCACACGTCACCGCGCTTCCACCTCTGACCTATCAACCTGATCATCTTTCAGGGATCTTACTAGCTTACGCTATGGGAAATCTCATCTTGAGGGGGGCTTCATGCTTAGATGCTTTCCCGCTCGACTTGCATGTATTAGGCACGCCGCCAGCGTTCGTCCTGAGCCAGGATCAAACTCTCCATAAAAGAGTGAGTGATTAGCTCATCAAATAAAACGTTGGCTGATGGTCAGTGACCATCATATTATTGTTTGTTGACGCTTGTTTGTTTAGTTTTCAAAGAGCAATTTTCGTTTCATCCGCCGAAGCGACTTTAATAATATAACATGTTACTTGATTACTGTAAAGACTTTTTTCAAAATTTTTTTTGTCTTCTTCAATAATGGAATGCACCCCAAAAACAGGAGCGATAATAAATATACCACGATTAGAACATGTTTGCAATATACTTTTTAAAAGATAAGCATACCCATACTTCCATCTCGTCCAAACCACTTTTTTGAAAACGAAATGGTTTGAACAGCATTAGAATAGGATAAAAATATTCTGCTCCTATTCCTTTCATTAAGGTATGTGCTAAAACAAACCGGAAAAGCATAATTTGATGGTAGAATATCATTTAAGTGCAAAACTGCATTTTTTATACCGTTTTTCAAATCAAAATGTCAGGTGGGTTTAATTTGGAAGTACATCTAATAAACGCAGAAGTATTACTGAGACTGGGACTTTCCGCCTTTCTTGGTCTGGTCATAGGGCTAGAGAGGGAACTAAAACGAAAGCCAGTCGGCTTAAAGACAAGCCTTGTTATTTCTATTGTCAGTTGTCTTTTAACTATTGTTTCAAGCGAATCTGCCTACATGTTCCCTGGGGATAAGGATGTTAACATTACAATGGACCCTCTTCGACTGGCAGCCCAAATCGTTTCCGGAATTGGTTTTCTCGGTGCTGGGGTAATATTGCGAAGAGGGAATGATACCATCTCTGGATTGACGACTGCCGCGATGATTTGGGGGGCAGCAGGTATTGGCATCGCAGTTGGCGCAGGCTTCTATATGGAAGCAATAGCTGGAGTTGCCTTGTTGATTTTCAGCGTCGAGTTTATGCCTTTTCTCATGAGCGTGGTAGGACCTCGACAGCTGAGGGAAAAAGAAATTATGTTAGAATTTAGAGTGAAAGGAAAAGATAGCATCGCCGAAATACTTACTCGAATTAAGACAGAAAAGATTTCTTTAAAAAATGTCCGCATTAAAGATCTTGCTGACGGTGACCAGCAAATACAGCTCCTTGTAACCGTAGATATTCGCAGGAAAACAACTGATGTTTATGAATCCATTTCACTAATAGAAGGAATTGAACGTATCGAAATAGAAAGCTTATAGCTACAAACTGCATTTCGTTTTTTCTCTTGCAGAAAATTAGGATAGAAGCTATAATCTTTCTTGTACCTGATGCCAATCAGGTTACGGGGGATTAGCTCAGCTGGGAGAGCGCTTGCATGGCATGCAAGAGGTCAGGGGTTCGAGCCCCCTATTCTCCATCCTCAAAAACCCTTGCAGAATTCTGCAAGGGTTTTTGTTTTTGATATGACTAAATTCCTGCAAAACAAAACAAAAAAAACAGACCCCGAAGGATCTGTTTGTAGTTGTAAAGTTAGTTATTACAGTTTTACAACGTTAGCAGCTTGTGGTCCACGAGCGCCTTGCTCAACGTCGAAAGATACTTCTTGACCTTCGTCAAGAGATTTGAAGCCTTCACCTTGAATAGCTGAGAAATGAACGAATACGTCTTCTCCGCCTTCACGCTCGATGAAGCCGAAGCCTTTTTCTGCGTTAAACCATTTTACTTTACCGTTTTCCATGTTTGTTGCCTCCCGGTGTGTGTATATACACACATTTGTTACTATTCTTGCTCTCAGTGATATATTCAGGTGAACTATCCGAACGAACAAAAATAATTCTTTTTTAGAATAACAGAAAATACCCGAATAGGCAAGCATACCGGATAACTTTTTTCTTTTTTTGCTAAAACGGGCCAATCTTCCCACATTATTCTTTACTCAAATTCAAGAAGATATTTTATATTTTGTTGGAAGCATTATATTTTGTAGTACAAGATAACATTGATGTCATTTCACTTTCTGAATCTCCCAGTGACTTCCTGTTTCACGAGGTGAACTACCAGGGTAAAATGACAAAAATACACTCATTACTTTTACATCCCATCGTCCATGGCTATATTATATTAAGTACCAATTTAATAGAAAGAGGGGATATCATGAAATTCATCACACTTCTGATAACCTTTACACTCGCTTTCTTTTCACTATCATCATTTGAAACGCAAACCGCCGCTCCTCCTGTTGAAAAACTCAAAAACAGCAGCGAAGAAATAATAGGTAAACTCCCGGATATGTTTCAATCCACTGTCAAGGAATTCCAAAGCCTAAGATATCAACTTAGCGTTTTGTTGTTTAACGAAAAACCCCAACCAGATTTTACACCAACTGAAGAGAGCAAACCTAATTTGAAAGCCCCCACCAATGGTGTTATTTCTATCTATAACGTGGAACTAGGTCAGTCAAAACAAAGTGTCGAAGAAGAACTTGGAAAACCTAAGAGAATAAGTAAAAACGAATATGGTTCCAATTGGTATACTTATCACAACCATTTTCAAAATTTCATGATGGTAAGCTATGATTCTTCAGGAAAAGTTAACGGACTTTATTCCAATCACGACATCATCTCTTCCCAATCAGGTATAAAGCATGGGAGTACTAGAACAGAGGTACATTCTGCGCTAGGAGAAGCGCTCGATACAATTAGAAAGGGAAATAAACTTTATAAGCTTGATTTTGACAGCGGTTTTGAAATATATCGAATCAACGGAGCTTATTACACCATTTTCTACGACAAACAAGAAGGAAACACGGTTACTGGAGTCCAAATTATCAGCGACTCACTCGAAAAGCAAAAAAACGGCTATTATGCCAAGACTAGCAAGGACTTACAAGCTAGTTTTGAAAAACAGCTCTTCGATTTAACGAATGCAGATCGTTCAGAAAAAAAGCTGCCTTTGTTAAAGTGGGACGAAAAAATTAGCATGACCGCATTAAATCACAGCAAGGATATGGCTAGGAACAATTTTTTCAGCCATACTAACCTTGAGGGAGAATCTCCTTTTGACAGAATGGCCGATGATGGAATTGCCTTTTCTACAGCAGGAGAAAACCTTGCATACGGACAGAACAGTGCTATTTTCGCCCATGAAGGTCTAATGAATTCACCAGGACATAGAAAGAACATTCTACTCACCGAGTATCGGTCACTAGGAATAGGGGTTTCATTTAACCAGCATGGGCAGCCGTATTATACGGAAAACTTCTATACCAAGCGTTATTGATAACATTCGGAAGATGGGATTTCTCCCTCTCCCCGCACGAAAAAACATTGAAATCAAATGAAATAACATATAACGGACTTAACCGAAAAAATAAAATCCATTCCTCTTTCCAAATACCGGAAAGAAGAATGGATTTTTTGTTATCAAGAGATTCTTGAATTTTCTGTTGTGCTGCTCTCGTCTTTATCTTTGGACAAAAACCATCCTGCTGCAGCAATTCCAACTAAAACAACATAGAAAGTGCCCTTCCATGCGGTAGAGTGCGAAAACTCTTCAGACAATACACCAAGCGATGGATGGGAAAGTGTATAGACAGCAAGTTTGACCCCTACCCAGCCGACGATGGCGAAGGCGGCAATTTCCAAACCCGGCCTTTGCTCAAGGAGCTTAACAAACATATTTGCCGCAAACCTCATAATGATGAGGCCGATAAAGCCTCCGGCAAAAATAACTAAAAATTTACCGCCATCCAATCCACCGATTGCTGGAAGAGGTGTATCTGGAAGCATAACAGCCATAGCCACTGCAGCTAAGATGGAATCAACGGCGAAAGCAATATCTGCAACCTCAACTTTAATGACCGTAGTCCAAAATCCTGCTGGTTTCTTGTTCGCATCTTTTGGTTTCTCTTCTGCTTTCCCTTTCACCAGTTTCCTGAAAATATGGTTGATCGACATAAACAGGAGGTAAACAGCACCAATAGCCTGAACCTGCCATACATCTACAAGGAACGAAATGATGAATAAAGAAGCGAAGCGGAAGATGAAGGCCCCTGCCAATCCATAAAACAAAGCTTTCTTTCGTTTTTCCTCTGGAAGATCCTTGACCATGATTGCGAGTACAAGCGCGTTGTCTGCCGCAAGCAACCCTTCCAATACCACCAGGACAAGCAGCACCCAGCCGTACTCTAATAACATTGAAACATCCATTAATAAATTCCTCCTCAGTTTTTTCCTGGTCCTTAAATGAAGCTGCAGCTTGAGCAGTGCGATCCTTTTTCATAGTCAATCTTTCTAGCTTAACCAATACAAAAGGCCTTTACCACTCGCGGCAAAGGCCAAAAACATACAAAAAGACCCTTACCGTTAAGTAAAGGTCTTGCTAACAACGTTATGTTGCCAATAAAGCCGGGGACATGTCCCGGAATGACGACTTTATTGTACAGCTACTCCCCTTTAAGGAAAATATTCATTTGTTGTTATTATAAAAACAAAGGTGTGAAATGTCAATAAGTGCGCTTTGTTTATTTTCAATGTATTCCGCAAAAAACATTTTGGTAAAGAAAAATAAAAACTAACGGAAATCTAAATCTATCTTCCGTCTATTGTTACTTCAGCAAAAGTGATATACCGGATGGATCTTTCACCATGATGGATTGTTCCTTTTTTATGAAAGGAACGTTATTTTCCATAAAGACTCTCTCCACTCTATGAAATTCTTCATTGTTTTTCAAAACAATTGAAAAGTGCTCCATTCCTGCACTCTCTTCACTGGCAGGAGGGACTCCGTTGCCATTCCAAGTGTTGAGCCCGATATGATGATGGTAATTACCCGTTGAGAGAAAAAGAGCGTCATTACCATAACGGTTGACCACTTGAAACCCCAGCAGCTCACAATAAAAGTGCTCCGATGCCTTTAAATCAGCAACGTGTAAATGAATGTGACCAAGCACCGTTCCTTCCGATAAAAACCTCTCCCCCGCTCCACTGTTTTCTTTCAGCAAAGCTGACATATCCAGGGGCAGCGAAGCCATTTCAACCATGCCATCTCGCCAATTCCAACTTGAAACAGGTTTATCACAATAAACTTCAATTCCATTCCCGTCCGGATCAGAAAGATAGATTGCTTCACTGACAAGGTGATCGGAAGCACCATGAAGCGGATATCCTGTAGCAGTTATATGCTTGAAAAAAGTTGATAAGGCCTTCCGACTCGGAAGCAATAACGCAAAATGGTAAAGTCCCGCACGATTATGCTCTTTTCCTTTAATCCCTCTGCGATATTCAAGGATAACAACTGGATTACTTCCATCTGCTGACAAGTAAACCTTACCTTCCTCCCTCGCAAAGATCTTCAGACCTAATACTTCGGTATAAAACTCCACACTGCGATGAATATCAGTCACTTTTAATGCTACAGCGTCTACATACATATTTGGTTTTTGATGAAAAATCATGAAATATTTACCTCACCTATATAGTTACTTTATTTTATAAAGTGTACAATTGTAATGAATAAAAACCAAGGAAACAACACTAAATGAAGTTTGACTTCCTGACTTAAAGAAAATTCCGCGTACTAAATATATGTCTATTTGTTTACAGTTACATAGCAGTAAAACAGCTTTGTCACAATAGTTCATAATAAGTTCACCTTTTATATATGTAATTCTATCACTTTTGCTAATATTATGGGAATAGGAGAAAACTTAACTTAGGAAAGAGAGCCGTTACCATGAAAAAAGAGATGCGTTTAAAACTTATCAAGGAAATAATCTCAGAAAACGAGATTAAAACCCAAGAAGAACTAGCATCCATACTTTACAAGAAAGGCCTTGATGTCACCCAGGCTACCATTTCGAGGGATTTGCGGTCGTTAAGACTCATTAAAATTCCCGGGAAAAATGGGGGATTTAAATATAGTTTCAAGATGGACCAGGACTACTACACAATGGACAAGTTCCACCAAAAAGTAAAAGACTCTATGGTTAGCATTGAAGCAGTCCACTATTTTGTCATCCTCAAAACACTGCCAGGTCATGCCCATGCATTTGGAGTTATTCTAGATGGCATAGAAATTGAAGGGAAAGCAGGTACAATTTGCGGTAATGACACATGCCTTATCATTTTTAGATCCCCCGAGGCTGCGAGAGAATTTATGAAGCTCGCAAATCCCCTTGGCTAAAAGAGTTTTAGGAAGGAGTGTTCAGTTTGTTGCAATCAGAAACAATTGGCAATTTGAATCAATTCGATCTCTTTTCCACCCTCAATGAAAAAACGTTGGATAAATTTAAACCATACATATTCAGCAGAACGTATAAGAAAAACCAATACCTCTTTATGGAAGGAGACCCTCGCGATAAAATCTTCTTTTTACAGGAGGGCTATGTCATGTTTGAAATCGGCAATGAGGAAGGTAGTATGCTTTACCTCGATTTCGTCAAGCATGACCAAATGTTCCCTCTTGCTGGATTCTTCAACGATAAATACTATCAGCATACAGCTATTGCTGTAACAGACATAAAGGTGTATTTTATTCAGGTAAAAGTCTTAGAAGAAATGGTGAAATCTAACCCCAAACTGCTTATGAACATCATCACCAAACTTTCCGTTGTCCTTTCTTCACACCAAAAAAGAGTACAAAAAATTGTTATCCCAAATGCACAGGATAGAGTCCTTCACTCCCTTCAATTCCTTATGGAAGATCTGGGGGAAAAGGATGGAAATGAAATAATCATCCCATGCCCCCTGACAGCATCTAAAATTTCCAAAATATCCGGTACCACCCGGGAGACTGTCAGTCTGCTTATGAATCAATTAAAAAAGGAAAATATCATTTCCGTCTGCGAGAAAAAAATTAGAATTCACAATCCGCAATATTTTGAAGACGCTTTCCATTAACCTAGCTTTACTCGCGCGCCAAACATTGGCGCTTTTTTTATGGGCAGGAAAGTTGTAATGCCCTTTGGATGTTCATATAATAGACATAAAATAACCAACATTTTTCCAAAGGGGGATGTCATGACGAAAGTAAACTACAATGTCCTTGGTGCTGCCTTATTTGTATTCGGGCTATCCCTGCTCATTCAGTTGCCGGGGAGTCGGGGAACATTTGGATCTTATCTATTTAATGGAACTGCGATTGATACAATCCTTTCAGAAAGAAATATCCCATACATCCCAATCCTCGCCGCAGCCATTCAAGCAGCAGGAATCCTCATGTTCTCTATATGGATGAAAGAAGAGAGGCAAGAGTATTATAGAATATATAGGAAATTTGAGATTCTCTTCATCGGAATTCTCCTTTTAGGCGCTTCCCCGCTTGTCAATCACACCATTGCTGCTGCAGCCAAGACCTATTCTTTTTCCGGAAAGAGCGGAGTATATGCCGTTGAATATGTGAAAGATAAAAGCTCATGCCAATATGATGAGGATAACTACACGATCCTTTGCAATGTTGTCTTAAAGAACTATCAGCACATGCCTCAGAAGCTGGAGGTTGGAGTGCCACGTGAAATCGAAGGTACTCCTAATATGGCAATAAGGACTCCGGTTCATTTGCCGGCTCGACAGGAAAGAGTAGTATCGCTAGCCCTTTCTACCAATGATTTAGACAAAGAACAATCTGAAAGACTTTTAAAAGGTAAAGCCCCAGACATCGCATTCATACGTTTGGCGGAATAGTAGATTAACCTTGATAACAATGTTATCAAGGTTTTTTCTTTGTTATTCGGAATTTTCTCAATAGTGGAACTTTGTATACGTTTTTTTGTATATATACAGTCATTATTCGTTAATCATCGTTTCTATTCCCCTATACTCTATGAAAACCACAATATTTATTCATAGGTTCTTATACCACGAGCAAAAAAGTGTAAGGATTTTAACACTCGAATTGTAAGGAGGCTAACAAAATTAAGCGTTTTCATCTCGTAGAATAAAGGTGTAGCAAGGATTCTACATAAGGAGGAAAGACAATTATGAACAGTACAATCGAAATGGCAAACAAAGCCTCAGACAAGTCTTTGAAACATCCGATCAACGTCACCTCTGAAATTGGAACACTAAGAACGGTAATGCTGAAACGTCCCGGAAAAGAGGTTGAAAACCTTACACCGGAATATCTGCAAAGACTATTGTTCGATGACATTCCTTATCTGCCTATCATCCAGAGAGAACATGATTACTTCGCTGAAACTCTGAAAAACAGAGGCATTGAAGTTCTTTACTTAGAAAAGCTTGTTAGTGAAACACTCAGCAACAGCGATATCAAAAATCAATTTCTTGATGAAATGCTTGCAGAAAGCCAAATGAGCGCTAATGGCGCTACTGCAACTTTAAAAGAATACTTGCTTTCATTCTCTACACAAGAAATGGTTGACAAAATCATGGGCGGCGTCCTGAAAAAGGAAATCGACACCAGGAAAAAAACTCACCTGTATGAATTAATGGATGACCACTATCCATTCTATCTTGATCCAATGCCAAACCTTTACTTCACTCGCGATCCTGCTGCAAGCATTGGCAACGGACTTTCTATCAATAAAATGAGAGAGCCTGCAAGACAACGTGAATCTATGTTCATGCAATACATCATTAAACACCATCCTAGATTTGCAAGCCATGATGTTCCAGTTTGGCTCGATCGTGACTACGGATTCAGCATTGAGGGTGGAGACGAACTCGTACTTAGCGATGAGGTAGTTGCAATCGGTGTATCTGCTCGTACATCTGCTAAAGCAATTGAAAAATTAGCAGTGAACCTGTTTAAAAAGCAAAACTCCATTAAGAAAGTTGTTGCTGTTGAGATTCCAAAATGCCGTGCATTCATGCACCTTGACACAGTATTCACAATGGTAGATTACGATAAATTCACCATTCATCCAGAAATCCAAGACTCTAAAGGTGAGATGAATGTTTACATCCTTGAAAAAGGCGAAACGGAAGAAACTGTAAGCATTACTCATCGTAATAACCTTCAAGAAGCATTGAAAGAAGTTCTTGGCCTAAGCGAACTTGTCCTAATCCCTTGCGGTGGCGGAGATGAAATCGCAGCATCCCGTGAACAGTGGAATGATGGTTCCAATACATTGGCTATCGCTCCAGGCGTTGTAGTCACATACGACCGTAACTATATCTCTAATGAATTGCTTCGCCAACATGGCATTGAAGTTATCGAAGTTCTCAGCTCAGAGTTGTCTCGCGGTCGTGGGGGCCCACGTTGCATGAGCATGCCAATCGTACGCGAAAACTTGAAATAAGATTTAATAATAGGAGAGATGCACAATGGATTTCACAACACTAAAAGGTAGAAGCTTCCTCGCTGAAAAAGAATTCAGCCGTGAAGAATTCCTAACATTCATAGAGCTTGCTGAAAAATTAAAAGATGAAAAGAAAAAAGGCATCACTCACCGCCATCTTGAAGGCAAAAACATTGCACTTCTTTTCGAGAAACCGTCTACGAGAACTCGCTGTGCTTTCACAGTAGCTTGTATCGATCTTGGTGCACACCCTGAGTACCTTGGAAAAGATGACATCCAACTTGGAAAAAAAGAATCTATCGAAGATACTGCAAAAGTTCTTGGCAGAATGTTCGATGGAATCGAATTCCGCGGCTTCGAGCATAAGAAGGTTCAAATGCTTGCAGAACATTCTGGCGTGCCAGTATGGAACGGTCTAACTGACATGTGGCATCCAACCCAAACTCTTGCTGACTTCCTTACAGTTAAAGAGAACTTCGGCAAGCTTGAAGGAATCAAATTTGTCTATGTTGGCGATGGCCGTAACAACGTAGCAAACAGCCTTCTAGTAGGGGGCGCACTCGTTGGTATGGACGTAAGAATTGCAAGTCCCGAGTCTCTGTTCCCAGAGCAAGATGTAGTGGAACTTGCTAAAGAGTATGCAGCACAATCTGGCGGCAAAGTGACAATCACAAGCAATGTGGATGAAGCAGTTGCTGGTGCAGACGTCATTTACACCGATGTCTGGGTATCGATGGGTGAAGAAGACAAGTTCGCAGAAAGGATTTCTCTTCTATCACCATACCAAGTGAACATGGAAATGGTGAAGAAAACAGGCAATAACGACATGATTTTCCTGCACTGCCTGCCAGCTTTTCACGATCTTGAAACTGCATACGGCCGCGACATCAACGAAAAACATGGCCTTCCTGAAATGGAAGTTACTGATGAAGTTTTCCGTAGCAATCACTCTAAAGTGTTCGACCAGGCAGAAAACAGGATGCACACGATCAAAGCTGTCATGGCTGCTACACTTGGCAACCTGTAATAAAGAAAATGACAAGCGGAGAAGGGATAAATTCTCTTCTCCCTTGCTTTCTTTCTAAACAACTTAAAGGAGTGCAAAGTGAATGTCTGAAGAAAAAAAATTAGGGTTGTTCTCACTCATTGCTATCGTTGTTGGCTCAATGATTGGCGGCGGAGCTTTCAACCTAGCGACAGATATGGCAGGCGGAGCTTCAGCTGGAGCGATCGTTCTTGGCTGGGTCATCACTGGTGTCGGTATCATTGCTCTTGGATTATCTTTCCAAAACTTGACAGATAAACGTCCGGATTTGGAAGGCGGCATTTTCAGCTACGCAACCGCAGGTTTCGGAAGATTCATGGGTTTTAACAGCGCATGGGGTTACTGGTTCTCAGCCTGGCTTGGCAACGTAGCCTATGCCACACTTCTGTTTTCTTCCATTGGTTACTTTTTCCCAACTTTCAAAGGCGGACAAAATGTCGCATCGATTATCGGGGCAAGTATTCTACTATGGCTCGTACATGCGTTGATTCTACGTGGTGTTCAATCAGCAGCCTTGGTTAACCTTATTACTACTATTGCAAAACTTGTACCAGTTTTCCTATTTATTATCGTTGGCATTTTCGCATTTAATTTTGATACTTTTACTTATGATTTCTGGGGTACTGGCGGAGGCTTTGAATTTAGCGATGTCATGAGCCAAGTAAAGAGCACCATGCTCGTCACCCTCTGGGTATTCATCGGTGTTGAAGGGGCAGTTGTCCTTTCCAGCCGCGCAAAAGATAAAAAGGATGTAGGTAAAGCTACCATTATCGGTCTTTTAGGAACATTGGTCATCTACATTATCATTTCTTTAATGAGCATCGGGATGATGAGCAGGCCGGAAGTTGCACAGCTCGATAACCCATCAATGGCTTACGTTTTCGAAAGCGTTGTCGGAAAATGGGGCGCTACCTTCATTAACCTTGGTCTCATCATTTCCGTTCTTGGGGCATGGCTTGGTTGGACACTTCTTGCATCAGAGATACCTTTCCTTGCTGGAAAAAGCGGACTGTTCCCGAAATGGTTTGCAAAAGAAAACAAGAACGGTGCACCAATCAATTCTTTATGGATTAGCAACGGATTAATTCAAGTATTTCTATTGTCTTTCCTTGTCACAGATCAAGCTTATAATTTCGCGTTTTCATTGGCGTCATCTGCCATTTTAATTCCATATGCCTTCTCAGCGTTCTACCAATTCAAACACTCGCTGCAAAGCTCATTTGCCGACAGAACAAAAAACCTTACAGTCGGTATCATTGCCAGCGTGTACGGCATCTGGATGATCTATGCTGCTGGAGTAGACTACCTCCTTCTGACAATGCTTCTATATGCACCAGGCATTTTGGTTTACAGTAGCATCCAAAAGGAAGCAAAAGCTAAAACGGTATTTACCCGCCCTGAATTGATCATCGCCGTCGCCTTTGTTGCTCTTGCAATACTTGCGATCGTTCAGCTAGCAATGGGAGAGATTAATATTTGATTTTGAAAAACAACTATTTGGAGGTCATCATCATGTCAAGGAGAAAAGTTGTAATTGCACTAGGCGGCAACGCAATCCAATCTGGAGATGCATCTGCACAGGCACAGCAAAAAGCCTTGGAAGATACAGCTCGCCAGCTGGCATCATTCATTGAAAATGGCATTGATATCATCATTTCACATGGAAACGGCCCTCAGGTTGGAAATATCCTCCTTCAGCAGAAAGCTGCTGATTCCGAAAAGAATCCAGCAATGCCGCTCGATACTTGCGGAGCAATGAGCCAAGGAATGATCGGTTACTGGATGCAAAACGCAATGGAAAAAGCCTTGAGAGAAAAAGGCATCAAAAAAGACGTTGTAACTGTCGTAACTCGTGTTCTCGTTGACAAGCAAGATAATGCATTTGCTAATCCAACAAAACCAATTGGTCCTTTCTACAGCGAAGAAGAAGCAAAACGAGTAATGAATGAAACCGGAGTATCTTTCAAAGAAGATGCAGGCCGCGGCTGGCGAAGAGTCGTTCCTTCTCCAAAACCTGTTGGCATCGTAGAACATTCCGTTATCAGCTCTCTTGTTGAAGCAGGAAACATCGTTATCTCCACAGGAGGCGGCGGTATCCCTGTAGTAGATGGTGCAGAAGGCTATACTGGTGTAGAAGCTGTAATTGACAAAGACTTCGCATCCGAAAAACTTGCTGAACTTGTAGATGCAGATGCACTTCTCATCCTAACTGCTGTTGACAACGTATATGTGAACTACAACAAGCCTAATCAGAAAAAACTCGAAGATGTTTCAATAGAAGAACTTAAAAAATACATCGAAGAAGGTCAATTCGCTCCTGGAAGCATGCTTCCTAAGATTGAAGCTGCAATGGCCTTCGCAGCAACAAGCGCAGAGCGAAAAACGATCATCACTTCCCTTGAACAAGCATACAGTGCATTAGAAGGAGAAGCAGGAACAGCCGTTTCAATCAAAGGCGCTCCTGTTTATGCATAATAATAACACGATGAACCCGGATAGTGCTAACTACCCGGGTTTTTTTATTATTTATTATTAAGGTCTTTCACAGTCGGACTTGTTTCAACGATGCAGCTTTTGTAGCAACGGCTGATTTGTATTGTTGTTATTCCTCTTCTCTATATCCCAATGCAAAAGATATCTTTGAACCAATTATCTTCATTTTCTCTTTAAGCAACTGGAGCTTTTCAGTCGTCATTCTCATTGCAGGACCGGAAACACTTACAGCACCGATTGCCTTTCCGAAGTAGTCAAAGACAGGAACGGCGATACATACGATTCCTGGCTCGTTTTCTTCCATATCCAGGGCACATCCGTCTTGACGAATCTTTTTCAATTCGTTCAATAGCTGTACCTCATCGATTATCGTACTCTCGGTATGCCTCTTCATGCCCTTCTCTTTCAGTATGCTCTGAGTTTCTTTCTCTGACAGGAAAGCCATGATAGCTTTCCCGACAGATGTGCAATGCATCGGGGCATGTCTACCTACCTTTGAATGCATTCTGAGCGTTTCATTTCCCTCCAGCTTTTCAATGTATACGACTTCTCCCTGTTCATGGACTACAAGATGAATGACTTCGTTTGTGCTCTTACCAAGTTCAAGCAGGTAGGGCTTCGCTTCAGTTCTTAAGTCTAAGGAATCTAGAAGCCTTGAACCTAAATCGAGAAATTTGTATCCCAACCTGTATTTTCCCGTTTCTGTATCCTGATGGACATAGCCAAACTGCAATAAAGTCGAGAGAGTCCGATGAACAGAGCTTTTGTTCATATCCATTTTGTTTGCAATTTCAGTAACGCCGAAACCGCTTTCCTTCCTGCTGACAATTTCAATGATGTCTAGTGCTCTGGCAACAGACTTGACGGAATTCTCTCTATCCACACCGCTACCCCCGGTTTTTCATTTCTATCACTGTAGTGCAAACTTTTTTTTCGCTTCTAACCTGCGGCGATGCAGGATCGGCTCTGTATAGCCGTTGGGCTGACGTGCACCTTCAAATACAAGCTCACAAGCCGCCTGGAAAGCAATAGAAGCATCAAAGTCTTTTGCCATCGGCCTATAAGCTGGATCACCTGCGTTCTGACGATCCACGACCGCTGCCATCCGTTTCATTGTTTCTTCTACCTGTTCCTTCGTCACAATGCCATGAAGCAGCCAATTTGCCATATGCTGGCTGGATATCCTTAATGTTGCCCTGTCTTCCATCAAGCCAACATCATGGATATCCGGGACTTTTGAACATCCGATCCCCTGCTCTACCCAGCGAACAACATAGCCAAGTATCCCTTGAGCATTGTTGTCCAGTTCCTCCTGAATCTCTTTCTGATTCCATTCTGCCTTTGTAGCCAGAGGAACAGACAATATTTCATCGCGACAATCTTCCTTGCTCCCAGAGAGCCTTTCCTGCACATCCTTAACAGAAACAGAATGATAGTGCAATGCATGGAGTGTAGCAGCAGTAGGGGATGGGACCCAAGCCGTATTAGCTCCGGTATATAAATGGTTGATTTTTTCCTCCATCATTGCCTTCATCCTATCCGGCATTGCCCACATTCCTTTTCCAATTTGGGCGCTTTTGCAAAATCCAGCAGCAAGCCCCGTCAGAACATTGGATTTTTCATATGCAGAAAGCCATTTGGATGATTTCATTTCATTTTTCCGAACCATCGGGCCTGCTTCCATCGAGGTATGAATTTCATCTCCGGTACGGTCAAGGAATCCTGTATTAATAAAGACAATTCTTGATTTTACTTCACGGATGCATGCCTTTAAGTTAAGGGAAGTTCTTCGCTCTTCATCCATTACACCTATTTTTATTGTATGGCGCTCCAAACCAAGCAAGTCTTCGATCCTATCAAACAACAAGTTTGCAAATCTTACTTCTTCCGACCCATGCATCTTTGGTTTTACGATGTAAATAGAGCCTTGAGAAGAGTTTTGAAAGCTTCCAGTACCAAGGATGGTATGTTTCCCAATGAGGCTTGTTACCACTCCGTCCAATATTCCTTCGAACACTTCTTCCTTATTTTCATCAAGGACAGCATTCGTTGTCATCAAATGCCCGACATTCCTACTGAACATCAATGCACGGCCCTTCAAGGTAAAAGGGGTTCCTTCAGGTGAAAGATAATCCCTGTCAGGGTTTAATACCCTTGTCATCTCCTTGCCGCCTTTCCTGAACTGAGCGGAGATATCGCCTTTCATTAATCCGAGCCAGTTGCGGTAAACGAGCACCTTATCTTCAGCATCAACAGCTGCAACAGAATCCTCGCAATCCATGATCGCTGTTAATGCAGATTCGACAAGTATATCCTTTACTCCTGCCAAATCCGTCCTCCCAATTGAATGGAGCCGGTCGATTAAGATTTCGAAATGCAGCCCATTATTTTGCAATAGAATAGCGGTTGGTGCTTCCGGCGTTCCTCTATAGCCTCTCAATTTTCGAGGGTTCTCCAGTCCTGTTTCGCTCCCATCTGCTAAAAGTACAAGCAACTGCCCGCCGGCAATCTTGTATGCTGCAACATCCTGATGGGAAGCTTCTTTTAACGGTACAGCCTTATCAAGGAAATTGCGACCATACCCAATGACTTTCTTTCCTCTTTTCTCGTTATATCCCAGGCCGCGCTCAGCGCCGTCCTCCTCACTGATAGCATCCGTTCCATACAAGGCATCGTAAAGGCTTCCCCATCGAGCATTAGCCGCATTGATTGCATAGCGCGCGTTATTGACTGGGACAACAAGCTGAGGTCCTGCCTGCAATGCGATTTCATCATCTACGTTCACTGTATCAATCTCAAAATCTGGAACTTGCGGTTCCAAATATCCGATATTTTCAAGGAAGTTTTTATAATCCTTGAAATTGTAAGAAGGGTTATCTCGGTGCCAATCATCGATTTCTCTTTGGATGCTTTCCCTTTTTCTAATCAATCCGCGATTCAGAGGAGTTAATTCGCTGACAATTCTGCTGAATCCATCCCAAAAATTTTGCTGTTCCACTCCACTCCCCGGAAGGACCTCACTGTTAATAAAGTCATAAAGCGTTTTGTCTACCTTCAGGCTTCCCGATGTAACATATTCGGACATTCTTTTTCCTCCTGTTTTTTAAAAATGAGGTCTGCGATTCTTCACCTGTTTCCTATTACGCAACAGCGTTTCTATTTTCTATATAAAAAGCATAACACTATTGATTGAAAATTCCAATAAAAACAAAAAATCGCAACACATTGAACCTAGTAAAAATTGTTGTTTCTCACCACTTTGCCACAAAAAAATATGACACTGCAATACTTTTATGGTATAATTTTTTTATCGTCATTTAAGCTTGCGGGTGTGGCGGAATCGGCAGACGCGCTAGATTCAGGTTCTAGTGGTGGCAACACCGTGGAGGTTCAAGTCCTCTCATCCGCATTTCCCAGACAGGATCGGTACCGTGCTTCGGAAACCGTTCCTGTCTTTCAAATTTTCTATATAATCCATGCGGGTGTAGTTTAATGGTAGAATTTCAGCTTCCCAAGCTGACGACGGGGGTTCGATTCCCCTCACCCGCTCGGAACTCATTTGGAGAAGTACCCAAGTGGTTCAAGGGGGCGCACTCGAAATGCGCTAGGGCGGGCAACCGTCGCGTGAGTTCGAATCTCATCTTCTCCTCTAATAAGCAGGCTGCCTGTATCATACGGGCAGCCTGCTTTTATTGCTTATTTTCCGAGGAAAGAATTCAACATCCAAACATGCTTTTCAAGGCTAGAGTGGATGGAAAGCAGCATATCCCCAGTTGTCTCGTCTTTTGCCGCTTCCGCTATATCCATTGCATTCTTTAATTCTCCAATCATGGTAGAAAAATCTTCTACAATCATTTTTACCATCTGGGAAGCATTCTCCTCACCTTTTGCTTCTTTTACTGATGAAATCTCCAGGCAACCTGCCATGGTTGCGACAGGCTTGTCCCCAAGTGAAAGCAGACGTTCAGCAAGCTCATCAATATGAAGCCCTGCTTCGTTATACAGTTCTTCGAATTTAGCATGTAGTGTAAAGAACTCAGAACCCGTTACATACCAATGATAGTTATGCAGTTTAATATACAGCACACTCCAATTGGCAATTTGCTTGTTGACAGCTTGTGTTAACTCATTTTTCATCTTTGTATCCTCCTCTAGAACATTTTTCCAACATCATTATAGTCTATTAATCCCCTCCAATGGCTCACTATCCGAATAGTTCACAGACTGTTCATGTTTACCCGATAATTTGCTTTGAATGTTTTGTTAAAAAACCCATATGTATTTAAAATAAGAAGCAGAAAAAGGGAGCTGGCATAGTGCAGCTCCCTTTTCTCGTTATTTCTCTTCCTTGTCTTCATCCGGATTTGTATAATCAAAGTCCGAACGATCGATTGGTTTGAAGTTATCTGGGGTATAGAACCGTAGAAGGTCACCGTTTACAACCTTGTCGGAAAGCTCTAGCTGCTGCTGAACGAACTCTTTCGTCTGCCTCATTTCTTCCGTTTTTTCTAGCGGTTCACCTGTTTTTGTATCATAATATTTTTCATTTACCGATGTTACTTCAGGGGTTACAAAGTTTCCGTTACGGAATGTTACAATTTCACGGTGCTTAGGAGAAAGCAGGTCTGTTCCGAATTGGACATAATCCTTTGTATCAATACCCAACAAATGCATAAGTGTTGGCAGCAAGTCGATTTGCCCGCCATACTGATGCATCGTACCGCCTTCAACGCCTGGAATATGGATGAATAGCGGGACCTCTTGCAATTCGGCGTTAACTGTTGGTGTAACTTCCTTGCCTAACACTGTTTCCATCGCCTTATTATGGTTTTCAGATATACCATAGTGGTCACCATACATAACAATAATCGAATTATCATAAAGACCAGATTCCTTTAAATAGTTGAAAAATTCCTTTACAGCTTCGTCGGAATAACGTGCTGTCTGGAAATAGGAATCAACTGATTTATCCCCAGTTGTATGCGGTCCAATGGTCGCTTCTTCTTCATCGATTGGATAAGGATAGTGATTGGATAACATAATAAATTTCGTATAGAACGGCTGAGGCAATTCTGAAAGCAACGGAATGGACTCTTTAAAGAAAGGTTTATCCTTCATTCCGTAGTTTTCCACATTCTCACTGCTCATGTCATAGTACGAGGAATCAAAAAACTTATTATAACCAAATGACTTGTAAATTTCATCACGGTTCCAGAATGATTTCGTATTTCCATGAAATACAGCGGATGTGTACCCCTTTTGACCAAGTATTGCAGGAGCAGCCTGATAGGTGTTCAAACCTTTTGTAGTAAAAGCCGACCCCTGTGGAAGACCAAACAACGAATTCTCCAGCATAAACTCAGCATCTGCTGTCTTACCTTGTGCAGTCTGATGGAAGAAATTATCAAAGTACAAGGTGTTTTGGTCTCTTGTTAAAGAATTCAGGAAAGGAGTGACTTCCTCTCCGTTAATTTTGTAATTTATCAAGAAGTTCTGCATGGATTCAAGATGCAAATAAATGACGTTCTTCCCTTTAGCTGCACCAAAATATTTCGGATTAGGCTCTGCATACTGTGACTGGGTGAAATTGATTACTTCTGTTATGTCACTGCTGTCCGCCATAACCCTTTGGGCAGAAGCCTTTGTGCTTTGCACTGCATCGTAAATTGTATAGTTGAACATACCGAGGTACTTGACAATATAATTACGATCGAAAGTCCTTTTCAGAAGCTGCGGGCGATCCTTCTCTGCAAGTCCAAGATTAACTGTTGAGATTGCAAACGCAACAAGAATAACTGCCATCGCCTTTTTTCGATGGAAAGACGATGAATCAATTGTAATCTTGCGACTCAGGAAAAGAGCCACCAACAATACAAAATCAACAAACAGCAGGATATCCATCGGCTTAACAAGCGAAATGACACTGCCGCTCACATCACCAAAATTCTCTGTTTGTGTAACTGTTGGCAAAGTAATAAAATCATTAAAAAATCTGTAATACAGAACATTTGCATATAGGATAAAGCTCAGGATAAAATCGATAATCAATATCCAGTAGTATTTTTTCTTTCCTTTCCTGAATAATGCTAACCCTAAGAACAAGACAGAAGAACCAAGAGGATTCAGGAAAAGGAGAAAGTGCTGCATCACACTTTCGACACCAAGATCAAATTGAGTTAACTGCACAAAGTACGTCTTAATCCACATAAGGACAACGGCTAAAAAGAAAAACCCAGTGTAGCTGTTAATATTGAATTGTTCTTTATTCAAAAAGCTTTTCATTTTTTCACCTGCTTTATTTTTAGAAGATATCATTTTATTCGTTCCATTTATCACCATAAAAAAGGCTCATTACAAAAGATTAATATACTCCTATTTTGATAAATTGTAAAGGATAAAAGGACTAGATGTAAAAATCTGATAAAACCCTAATTGTACTTTTTCCCTGATTCTCAACCTGTTAAACCTCATTTCAGCGACTTTATTAAATTATGGACAAAGCCAGCAATATATTCCGGGAAAAATAAAAACCAGACATCTAACGGTCTGGTCTTATCTTATAATTTGAATCTCCCGGTTATTTTATTCAATACAGCAGCCATATGTGAAAAACTGTGAATGGAGTCGTACATTTCTCCTGCAAGTTCCGCTCTACTCTATTGTGATATGAATAAGTCTACATTTTCCGTCTTTTTATCGAAGCGGAAGCGATTGCATGATAAAGCTTTTGCAGTCCGTCTCCTTGATTCTTCGACTCCATGTTTTTAATATACGCTTCTCTATTGCTGTCCATTTCCCGAAGTGTCTTTATTAGAGATTCTTCTGTCATCTCTTCCTCATTCAGCACTTCACCAAAACCCTGCTTCGCAAACGATTTAGCGTTCAAAATTTGGTCCCCGCGGCTTGCCGATAGTGGAAGCGGGATAAGAATCATCGGAATCCTGAGAGCAAGGAATTCAAAGATCGAGTTGGAACCTGCACGCGAAATGATCAAATCAGCTGCTGCATAGAGATCAGCTAATCCTTCGTCAACATACTCAAACTGCTTATATCCTTTTTCTGCAATTCCAGCATCGGCCTTCCCTTTCCCGCAAAGGTGAACGACGTGATAATTTTCCAAGAGTGCCGGCAAACATCTTCTGACTGTTCCATTGATTTTCTTAGCACCAAGGCTGCCGCCCATTACCAGTATGACTGACTTTGTCGAATCGAAGCCGCATAACCGCAGCCCCTTCTCTCTTTCACCATCATGAATATCTGGCCTAACTACAGGACCGAGAAACAATGCTTTCTCTTTCGGTATATGTTTTCGTGTCTCAGGAAACGTGAAGGCCATTCTTTTCGAAAAAGGGATGGCAAGCTTTGATGCCAACCCGAGATTATAGTCAGATTCATGCGAAATGACAGAAACTCTATTCATCCATGCTGCCATCACAACAGGAACGGATACAAACCCGCCCTTAGAGAACACGATGTCCGGTTTGATTTTCCGTATGAGCCTCTGCGCTTGCAGGACGCCCAAACCAACCTTCAATGGGTCAAGGAAGTTTTTCAAATCAAAGTATCTTCTCAGCTTGCCCGTCGAAATCGAATGATAGGTTACATCTGGAATTTTTTCAATAAGGCTTCTCTCAATGCCCTCTTTTGATCCTATGTAGTGAATCCGCCAGCCTTTCTCCCTCAACAGCGGTATTAAGGCAAGATTCAAGGAAACATGGCCGGTGGAACCTCCTCCAGTCAACACAATTTTTCTCATGCGCTTCCTCCATCAGACTAAAAAATTACTGCATTCAGCAGCACTCACTAAGTATATCTATATTCCCGGCAAAGGCGCTTTTTGCAAGCTTCACTCTTTGTAATAAGGATTAAGGTGGATCAATACTTCAGCAATATTATCATATTTAGCCATCAATGCCTTCTTCATTTCCCTCGAAAGATCATGCCCTTCCTTGATTGTCTTGAAATGATCAACAGACACCCTTATGTCGACAAGGATATAATGTCCATGTTCCCTGGCTCTGACTCTGTCGATCCTGCGTATTTCTTCAAATTCAGAAATGACTGTGATATATTCCTGCATCAGCTTAGGCTCGATATTTCTCTCGATTAGGATATGGAAGGCTTCTGTCAGCATTTCCTTAGCAATCCTGAAAATCAAGTACGCTACGAAAATGCTGGCAACTTTGTCACCATACAGAAGGAAAGGCAAAGAGAATTTCTCTCCAGCAACAGAAAGAAGTACACCAGCCGCCGCCGCAACTGATGATACAATATCTGCTTTATGGTCGTATGCAATCGCCTCAATTGCCTTACTATTATGCGATTTTGCCACTTTTAGGGAATATCTGTATAAAAGAACTTTCGATACATAGGATACGAGGGCAATGACCATTGCTAAAATGCTTGGCGCCTCGATCGGATGAAAGAATCCGGAAACACCTTCGTACACAACATAGAAGGAAACGAGGAGCAGGACCATCCCTACTACTCCGGATACAATAATTTCCGCTTTCCCATGGCCGTATGGATGATCCTCATCTGCTGGTTTGTTTGCCAGTTTGATGACCAGCAGTACAATGATGGATGCAAACACATCTGCAGCCGAATGGATACCATCTGCAAAAACCGCATCACTCTTTCCGTACCAGCCCACAACAATTTTTCCAACAGTCAATAAAACATTGCTCCAAACACTAATCCAGGCAACTTTTTTTGCAATAGATTCACGCGCTTCCATCTTTCCCTCCCGTAATAGGCTATTTAAACTGATTTTCTTCTATCTTCCCCTTGATTCATCCCTTCCATAAGCAGTTAAATTTCATGCGCTGGCAATAGAAGAACACTTCCGCCTATTTTTCATAATATAGCGTAGAAATGGGCTCCACATTTTTAATCGCAATGCCCAGTAAAAATAAAGGAGAGATCGTTTTGAGAAGGCTTGTATTACTGGCACTAATCGGCTTGGCTGCACAGCTTGTAGACGGGTCGCTTGGAATGGCTTATGGAGTGACTTCCTCTTCTCTGTTGCTGCTGTTCGGGATTGCCCCTGCCGTTGCCTCAGCTTCCGTCCATATGGCCGAAGTCGTAACAACGGCAGCTTCTGGTTTTTCCCATTTGCGTTTCGGGAATGTTGACAAACATGTCGTCAAAAAACTGATTATTCCCGGGTCGATTGGCGCATTCCTAGGAGCAGTTTTCCTTGGCAGCATCCCAGGCGACATTGTCAAACCATATGTCTCTTTTTTTCTCTTATGCCTCGGTTTTTATGTCATTTATCGTTTCCTGTTTAGCGATTTTGCGGGAAGCAATAATGGGAAGCCTGTCAAGATGACATCAAAGTTTTTCATTCCTCTCGGGTTCATCGCAGGCTTTTTTGATTCGACTGGCGGGGGCGGATGGGGCCCGATAGCAACACCTGTCCTAATGTCAAAAAAGATGGAAGCCCGAAAAGTAATCGGTACTGTTGATACAAGTGAATTCGCCATCGCACTATCTGCGACTGCCGGATTTCTCCTGACTCTCGGGTGGAGCCAATTAAATTGGCAGTGGGTAATCGCGCTTATGATCGGCGGGCTTATCGCAGCCCCTATTGCTGCCTGGCTTGTTAAAATCATCCCTTCCCATTTCCTTGGCATCCTAGTTGGCGGCATGATTATTATGACCAACACAAAGACGCTAATGGCAGCTATTCACGTTCCTTCTGCCGGAAGCTCAGCAATCTATACGATTCTTGGAAGCTTATGGCTTGCTGGAATCATTTATGTATGGAAGAAATCAAGACCTAATCATACAGGATCTGCAGGCTGAATAGGAAAAGCTGTTGACACCAACAGCTTTTCTTTCTATCCTCCAGCTGGCTCAATGATAAGTTTCTTGCCGTAACCACCAAGCTGCTTTTTCTTCATTTGTCTTGTGAACTCTATTTCCGGTTCCGTAATTCCTCTCTGTTCTGCGATTGCATAGATAATTTCCAAGAGGTCCGCGATGTCACCGGCTAACTTGTCATGCCTGCTTTCAACAAAGCATTCCATTTCCTCCACGAGGGCTTCCTGCAGCTTAATAGAATATTCTTTGTCATTCAATACTCCTGTACTAAAGGATTTCCCCTGTTCCTTCAACAGGTCGGGTATGCCATCCCGGACAAGCTTGTTGTACTTTATTTTCTCCATCGAATCCCCCCTATTATTCCATAGCATGTTTTTTCCTCACCCTATCATTTTCAAACCAATCATCTGAATTTAAAGAGGGTCTGCCAATATTAGGCAAACCCCTTTTTCTCCCTATTGTGCAAATCAGCTAATAAAGCATTTCGAGATCATGGTAGTACTTGAATTCAAGCAAATTATTAGCAGGGTCAATTAAGAAGAAAGTAAGATGTTCCTCTCTTTTTCCCGGAAAACGAACCATTGGCTCCTGGAAAAAGGGAAAGCTTTGATTCACTGCTTTTTCGAGCAGTCTATCAAACTCTTCTCTATCAAGGAAGGTTATACCAAAGTGACGAGGATACATTTTTGGAGTTTTGTCTATTCCTTCCGGGTTTAAATGACATACAAGCTGATCTCCAAAAAAGTCGAACGTTACTCTGTCTTCATATCTCCTGGCAAGCCTGCAACCTAGTTTTTGATAATAATCTGCCGTCTCATCAAGATCTTTACATGGAACAGCAAGATGAAAGACTTTATTGCTTTCTCTCATATTCCTTCACTCCTTTAAACAGGTGGAAAGTATCCGAGCGGAGGCCCAGCCTCAAAGTTTCTAATGGAATTACATCATGAAAGGAGATATTGGCAAGGTTTACATTGCTTCCTACTTCGCGAATCAGTTCTGTCTGAATCCTTTTTTCAGGAGCTTCAAAGATAATGCTTCCTAAATCCAGTTCTGATGACACGATTGCAGAAACAATATCGCTGCGGATGGCCCCATTGCTTTTACACATTCCGCTCGTACCGCTTTCTCTTGTTTCGGTAATAACCTTTTTGGCACCTGCCTCCATATCCTCTTGAATCCATTCGAGCCATTCTAATGGATTCTGTCTATCAGATACCTCGGCAACTTTGCTTCCTACTTCACTAAAAACGATAAACTCCTTTGAAAAATCCTTAATGTAGCCGGCCTTCTCCCTATTGCTCATATCAAGCGTCCCATTTGAAATCTCTATATATTTACATCCGTTAGCAAGGCAATACTCATAGAAGCTTTCTATTTTCTGTTGACTTACAAATTTCTCAAACAACGTCCCGCCAAAAAAAAACTCGATCCCATGGTATCTTAGGCAGGCAATTTTCTCAGAAATTTGCTCTGTTACTAGGGAAGTTCCCCAGCCAAATTTCACGTAATCGATAAACTTTCCTGAAGATGTGACCGTATCCCGGAAAAAGTTAAGCGGGACGCCATTATCAATCAGAACTGTCATTCCTTTAGATCGCGGCTTTGACTCTCTCTCTGGGAGCAATAAAGAATTCTTTTTCATACTTCCACCCTCTCGATCCTTGGCAAAACTCCACCAGTATTCACTTTCATTACAAATCCTTTATTTATCTCCTCCGTGCATAAGCAAATATCTTCCTGCTGGAACTCAGGCTTTTTAGGATCAAAGAATTTTTGTGCAGGTACGGAATTTTTTATTCTTTTGGAAACAGAGCAAGCATCTGCACCCCGATCACCAAGTATAAGTCCAGCAATATACTCGGCGCATGCGAGATCCTCATCGCCAGTAGGGTGTGAAGCTACCAAATTAATCTGGCAATCGGTATTTCTCGCTATACAATAAGAGCGAATATAATCTGCTGTCACTTTCGCATTGGAGAATCCTGTTACAAGGACTATCTCTGCATCAAGAGCGTTCAATGCAGCTTTGACGCCGTTCGTTGTTTTTTGCACAATTGTTTTTCCGTCAAGCATTTTTCCCTGCAAGTTCCATGGAGAGTTATCCAGGTCAAATCCCGCAATTGGCAATCCCTCTACTTCACCGGCTAGAAGGAAATCCCGATTCTTTTGCTTCAGTTCAAGGGAAGCTTCCACTGTGGGCGAAAGGATGATTTCTTTTGCACCTAATAAAAAAGCATGATGTGCAACGGTAAAAGCGCGTATGACGTCAATTACCACATTCACCTCCGCTGTCCTTGGCGTCACGCTGTTCCCTTGGATAATCGAAACATTCAATCTGGTTCCCCCTTCACATTAAAAATGATGTCAAAAAAGTATATTCGCCCACCTTCAGATTGTTACTCTTGCCGTAGAATCACCGGAAAGGAACTGCCTGAATACAATGATCTAGGTATTTACCCAGCTGGCCAAGTCAAACGAAAGATTGGGAGGAAATGCAATGAAGGATATTTTAACCTATCATTCTTGGGATGAAAGAAAAGTAAATGAGATTAATACTAAGCTGCATGACTCAATGGATGTGCTTAATTGGACATTCAAGGAATATGGAGATGAAGTCGTATACGCATGCAGTTTCGGAGCAGAAGGAATGGTTATGCTTGACTTGATTTACAGAGTGAAGCGCGATGCAAAAGTACGCTTTCTTGATACAGAACTACACTTTTCCGAAACCTATCGTCTCATTGAAAGAGCCAAGAAAAAGTATCCTGAAATGGATATTGAATGCATCAAGCCTTCATTGAGCCTTCAAGTTCAGGAAGAGATTTACGGAGAGAGGCTATGGGAAAGAAGTCCGGATAAGTGCTGCCACTTGAGAAAGGTAGTACCGCTGGCCGAACAGCTTGAGGGAAGAGCAGCATGGATCTCGGGTCTAAGGACAGGGCAGTCTCCTGAACGGGATAAACTTCAGTTTATTAACAAAGATGAAAAATTCCAATCTATCAAAATATGTCCCTTAATCCATTGGTCATGGGAAGACATCTGGTCCTACATCAAACTTCATCAGCTCCCCTATAATGAACTGCACGACAAGAACTACCCAAGTATCGGCTGCAAGGTGTGCACCCTTCCCGCCTCCAATCCAGAAGACCTTCGTTCAGGAAGATGGGCGAATACAAACAAGAAAGAGTGCGGCTTACACAAAGTGTTCAGTGATGCAGAAAAAGGAGGAGTTACCATTGATTAAACCTCATGGCGGAAAGCTTATTTGCTGTTTAGGTGAAGAAAGTGCAGAATCTTCCTCCTTAAGGATAGAAATGGACAATATGGCCATGGCAGACCTAGAGTTGATTGCAATCGGCGGTTACAGTCCATTAGAAGGTTTCATGGGGCAGAACGACTACAAATCCGTCATTGAAAACATGCGGCTGTCTTCAGGGTTGCCGTGGAGTATTCCTGTGACGCTGGCGATAAGTGAACAGGAGGCCGCCCAGCTTTCTTATGGAGATAATGTGGATCTTATAAGAGATGGCGAACGTTACGGTACAATGACTGTTACAGATATGTTCACTCCTGATAAAAAAACCGAAGCAGAAAAAGTGTTTCGGACAACAGATATTGACCACCCAGGAGTCCAAAAGCTGTACAGCCGCCCAAACATTTATATCGGTGGCCCTGTTGCAGTATTCAAGAGGGTAAAAAGAGATCAATTCAGCCAGTATTTCCTTACACCTGCCGAAACAAGGGAACAATTTGCGAGGAGAGGCTGGAAAACGATTGTCGGTTTCCAAACAAGGAACCCAGTACACCGGGCACATGAGTATATCCAGAAAACCGCTTTGGAATCAGTGGACGGTCTTCTTCTTCATCCGCTTGTTGGGGAAACAAAAGCCGATGATATCCCCGCTGATATCCGTATGGAAAGCTATCGTGTCCTTCTGGAAAACTACTATCCCAAAGAGCGGACAATGCTTGCCGTTTTTCCGGCAGCGATGCGTTATGCTGGCCCGAGGGAAGCTGTCTTCCACGCTATTGTACGTAAGAATTTTGGATGTACCCACTTTATTGTTGGCCGAGATCATGCCGGGGTAGGAAGTTATTATGGAACGTATGACGCACACAGGATTTTTTCCTTCTTCACAGAGGAGGAAATTGGCATTGAAACGATGTTTTTTGAAAACAGCTTTTATTGCAATAAATGCGGGAATATGGGTTCAACAAAAACATGCCCGCACAAGGAGGAGGATCGGCTAATCCTTTCCGGGACGAAAGTGCGGGCAATGCTGAGGAATGGCCAGCTTCCTCCTAAGGAATTTAGCCGACCTGAAGTTGTCCAAGTGCTGATTACTGGAATGCGCGAAAAAGTGCAACAGCTAAAAGCGCTAGAATAGAAGTTTGAAACTTGTTAACACAAGTCCAATGAAAAAGCCGCAAACTGCTCCATTTACCCGAATCCATTGAAGGTCCTTGCCAATATTATTCTCCATCATATCAATCAATGTTTCTGTGTCATAATGATCAAGATTTTCTTTTACAAGGCGGCCAATCTTGGAGTGATTCTTTTCAATGGCGGCAGCGATCTGTTTATGTGCCCACGCTTCCATCATCGTCATTCGATCTTCGTTTTCTTTTAGATTGGCGATAAATCGCTTGAGCACCGGCATCACATACTGAACAATAAAAGTCTCTTCCTCGGCAGCCGTAAGCAATCGGGACTTCGCTTGCTCCAGTAGATTCTTGATTTCATGGGAAACTTCCAAGTCTTGTACAGCTTTGTTTTTCCACTGTTCTATTTCCAACATCAGGTTTTCACGGGCAGGAAAGCCGCTTATCTCCTCCCTGATTCGCTCCTGGATCATCAGGCGATAGCGGTTATCCTGTCTGCTGACATTTTTGATTCGTTTCTGAATGAAGGTTTGGAGCATTTGTCCGATTTTTTCCTCGTTTATTAGGTGGCCGAATGAAGTCAGTGCAAACTTAAGCATACCATCGGCTTCTGTCGTTTCAATAAGCTGTTTTCCCATCTTTCCAAGGGCGTGTTTCGACTCTTCTTTCGCGGCCCATTTCCCGATTTCCGAAAGAAAGTAATCAAACGCCTTTTCATCGTATTGTCTTTGCACGATAGACTGGGATGCCTTCGTAATGAGGCCCTTCGAGTCAGCAGAAATCAGCTTTTCCTTCAGTTCCTTCTCAAGAATCGGCACAAGCTTGTCTATATCGATGGTCTTGACTGCTTCCCGGATGATGGTCCTAAGTGCATCCTGAAACGTTTCCTTCTCCATTTCATTTTCTGCAATTGAAAGAATTCGTTCCATAAATTTCATTTGCTTCATCTTACCAAGGATGCTTTCTTTTGTAAGCCATTCTTCTTCAAGCATCCTTGTCAATGCTTTTGTCAATCTATCTCTGTTGTGAGGAAGAAGCGCAGTATGCGGGATGGGAATCCCAAGTGGATGCCGGAATAAAGCTGTCACAGCAAACCAATCCGCCAGACCGCCAACAAGACCTGCTTCAAAGCCGCCTTGCAAGAGCCTTCCCCAAATAGAATCATGAAAAGGTATTGTCGAGAGGAAACCTGCTCCCATAAGTGCCAATGATATCCCTGCTAAATATCTAGATTTTTGTCCGTTTCTATCCATTTATGCTCCCTCGATTTACATTTTGTTTGTTGGCGAGTTCGCTTTTACTTTCCACGACAATGGAACATAGCCTTCTATATTATATGAAAACAACTTTTCTTCTGTAAAGGAAACCATGTAGATTAAAAATGAGGAAATTTTTTTGTTACTTACTTATCTATGCAGGACAACGGTGACAGCGCTCCCATGAAATGACAACAGAAGCACCTTCCTTGTTCCCCGCACCCATTATTTGTTACGATAGTATTCGGGTGAGGGCTAAAGAGCCGTGGCGCCTGCAAGGACAGGTTGCAGGGCAAAGGCAGGGACTTCTCCTAAAATGCATGTACTTAAATCCAAAAACACCGTAGTAATGCATGGTATTACCTTGCGAATAGCATTTTTAAGGCAAATGACGTTATTTTCTGTGTGTTTTTTTCAAACGTCCTCCGTTTTTCTATTCCCCAAATCTTTCCAATGCTATGCAAAAATCCCTTTTGCCTTTGCTGTTGTGATGTGCTCAATGCCCTTTTCCCGATAATTAGGGAGGGATTCTATGAAGAAACTGTCACCTGTATTTACGATATCCGTGACGATTACAGTACTTTTTATCATTTGGGGGCTAATACCGGCCGATGTCTTGCCTACAGGCAATCTTGAACATGTGACTAAAATTGTTCAAGGATTCATTATTGAAAAATTCGGATGGTTTTATTTGTTGGCTGCTTCCAGTTTCTTAATTTTCGCTTTGTTTCTAGTTTTATCCAGGTATGGAAACGTCCGACTTGGCAAGGATAGCGATAAGCCAGAGTATAGCTACTTGACTTGGTTTGCTATGCTATTTTCCGCCGGGATGGGAATCGGCCTTGTATTCTGGGGAGTCGCAGAGCCTATGAATCATTATTATGCACCGCCTTTCGCAGAAGGGCAGACCCCCGAGGCTGCAAGGGCAGCGATGCGCTACTCATTTTTTCACTGGGGGCTGCATCCTTGGGCAATCTATACCGTCATTGGACTAGCACTTGCCTACTTCCAGTTTAGGAAAGGCCAGCCTGGTGTCATCAGTTCACTGTTAAGACCATTGCTTGGAGATAAAGTTGATGGCGCAATTGGTACAGCGGTTGACTGCATTGCTGTTTTTGCCACTGTTTTTGGTGTTGCCACATCACTAGGTCTTGGAGCAATACAAATTAGCGGAGGTTTATCCCATACTTTCAGTGGAATCAGCAATGGCTTTGGAACGCAGCTTGCTGTCATTGCGGTGGCTACAGTGCTGTTCATGCTATCGGCTCAGACTGGTTTAAACAAAGGAATCAAATTTTTGAGCAACTTTAATATCATTCTTGCAATCGCTTTGATGCTATTCCTGCTGTTTGTTGGTCCAACCAACTTTATCATGGACCTTTTCACTACTACAATCGGCTCTTATTTGCAAAACCTGCCGTCAATGAGCTTCCGTTTGAGCCCTTTTGAGCAGGACATCACCTGGTTTCAGGATTGGACTATTTTTTATTGGGCTTGGTGGACTGCCTGGGCTCCTTTTGTCGGGACGTTTATCGCCCGGATTTCAAAGGGCCGCACCATCCGTGAATTTGTTGTGGGTGTACTGCTCGTGCCTACGATCTTTGGCGCACTTTGGTTTTCCGTATTCGGCGGAACTGGCATGTACCTCGAATTTTTCGAACATAAGGGATTGATGAAAGTTATCGAGACAAGCGGAAGTGAAGTAGCCCTTTTTTCTCTTCTTGAAAACTTCCCGTTTTCTTCTGTTCTTTCACTGCTCGCAATTTTCCTAATCAGCACCTTTTTCATCACTTCGGCTGATTCTGCAACCTTCGTCCTTGGAATGCAGACATCGAACGGCAGCCTTAATCCGCCCAATAGAGTGAAGCTGGCTTGGGGAGTTATTCAGTCTGCATCCGCAGCAATCCTGCTTTGGGCAGGCGGACTAGAGGCTCTACAGAGAGCATCCATTATTGCCGCTCTTCCATTTGCAGTTGTGATGATTCTTATTGTTATTTCATTAATTAAAGTATTGAAAAGTGAGAAAGCAGTCCCAATAAAGCTCAAACAGGAGTTGAAATAAAAATTCAGTTAACATTTGGGTACACAAGAAAGGCAGCCAATGACTCTGGCTGCCTTTCCACATTTATCAATGTTTTAGCGAACTCCGACAGGGAATGAGTAGACTGGGCTTGCATCAAGAGCAATCGCCACTTCGCTTTTGGAGGAGGCTAATAGATGAAAAAAAGCAAGCAAAACAGAATTTCATTCCGTATCGGAAATTACGAAATAGGTTTTGAAAAAAGCAAGTACCTTCTTGCAGCACTTAATGACTTCACAGTAGCTATTTGGTTTATGGCAGGCAGCACACTTGTCCTGTTAAATCCCGACAGTAAACTAAAAATCTACCTTTACTTAATGGGGAGTTTTCAGCTATTAATCCGACCAGCTGCGAAGATTTATCAATCCATTGACGTATTCGAAAATGACAAAAATGACAAATGACACTTTTTATACAATATTAAAGCAATCCCAATTATCCGATGCTAGCGCTTTCAAAAGGTTCGTTTTTCCAGAAAAAAACGCCAACACCTCATTGGAAATAAGGAGTTGGCGTTTTATGTTTTTAAGCCGCTCTATATTTGTACCTCCCTCAAAAAAGGGAGTAAGATAGAATAGAAACAAAAAAATGAATAAAAAAGTAAGCAACATAGGTTTGACACCAAAATATTTGGGTAAAGAAAATAGGATATACATATCGTTCTCTTTATAAATAAAAATTATATTACAATAAAAGGGGTTAGTACTGTGGGAATCTTGATCGTGGATGACAACAAAGTCAATTTGTTTGTCATTGAAAAAATATTAAAGCGTGCTGGTTACCTCGACTATACCTCTTTCACCTCCGCTATTGACATGTTCGAGCACTTAGAAAGAGAAAAAGAAATAACCGCTGATGTAATCCTGATGGATATTATGATGCCGGAACTAGATGGTATTGAAGCGTGCAAGAAATTGCAGCTAAACTCTAAGTGGAAAGATATCCCCGTCATTTTTGTCACGGCATTGGAGGATTCCTCAAAAGTAGCGGAGGCACTGGAGGTTGGCGGGATGGATTATATCATGAAGCCGATTGACAAAACAGAGCTGATTGCGAGATTAAGGGTTGCCCTGCGGCTCAAAGCAGAAAAAGACTGGCATAAGGAACAGGAAGAGCGGATCAGGACAGAGCTTGACCTTTCCATGCAAGTACAAACCAGCCTCCTCAGCGAACCAATTATCAATAAGGACATTTTCATGAAAGCATCCTACCTTCCCGCCAACAAGCTTGCCGGGGATATGTACCATTGGCACAGAATCGATGAACATCGTTATGCAGCAGTTCTTCTAGATATGATGGGACATGGAATTTCGGCATCTCTTGTCTGCATGTACATTGCATCAGCCCTCAGGGACGCAATCAGGGGCTGTCCTGCTCCGGAATACGTTGTGGGAGAGTTAAATCGCTGTATGAATGCTCTCAATATGAGAAACCAAGAAATACCCTATTATTTCACGGGGATATACATAGTCATCGATACAAAGGAAAAGGCGGTCCAGTATGTAAATGCAGGGCACCCTTTCGGATTTGCTCTTATAGATAAGAAAGAACTCGTCGAGCTGTCAGAACGAACCTGTGCTGTCGGTTTCTTCGATCAAATCGAAATACATACTAATACGATTGAATACAATGATTCCATTCAGCTTCTGCTATTGACGGATGGTGTCGAAGAGACAGCAGAGAAATACGGATTGAACGAATACAATTGCCTGAAGGAGGCTGCCTCAACCTTTTGGAATGTGAACAGGCAGATTGAGCCTTTGAATCAGTTGCTCGATAAAAGTCACCAAAAAGATGCAGAAGATGATATGTGCGCAGTAATTATCCAGGCTTATTAAAGGAAAACATGGTCTGATGTTAAGCTTGTGGAATAGTTTTTCCACAAGCTTTTTCTCTGCTTAGAGACTCCCTTGGTGCATCATAGTTTTAAAAGTTTGGAAAATCGAAAAAGGACATGACAAATATCCGGGAAGCTCCTCCATACTTATAATCTCAAAAAAAGGGAGGACCTGATGCATATTCAGGCCCTCATTTTCCTATATATTTTCTCCTCGAAAAAAAACTCTTCAAAATGCCCGTATGCTTCCGTCCGAATACTTTCTTTGCTTCCGATACCCAAGAAACCTTCATCTGCTAAGCTTGCATTGAAAAGCTGCAAGACATGCTTCTGTAGCTCAAGGTTAAAATAAATCAGGACGTTCCGGCAAATGATGATATGAAATTCATTGAATGATCCGTCCGTAACAAGATTATGCTGGGCAAACACTATTTTCCTAAGGATTTTCGAATCGAAATAGGCGCACTCGCTGTCTGTCGAGTAGTATTCGGAAAAGGATTTTTTTCCACCTGAGAGCATGTAATTCGTCGTGTATGCTTTCATTTTTGAAATAGGAATACTGCCTTTTTCCGCTTTTCGTATCACCTTTTCACTCATATCAGTTGCGTAAATTCTTACCTTTTCCCCAAGTCCTTCTTCTTCCATAAGAATTGCCATGGAATAGGCTTCTTCCCCAGTAGAACAGCCTGCATGCCATATCCGTATTTCAGGATATTCCGCAAGCTCGGGAACTACTTTTTCTCTGAACGCCTTAAAGAACGCAGGGTCGCGAAACATCTCCGTGACGTTGATGGAAAAATCATCAAGCAGTTTTTGAAGCAGCATTTCATTATTTATCACTTCTTCCGTCAGCCTGCTGATGTTTGGAAGCTGCTCCAGCCTTACCCTGTTTTGAACCCTCCTCATAATAGAAGACCTCATATATTTCCTAAAATCAAAGCCTGACAGCCTATGCAAGGCTGCCAGGAGCAAATCTAACTCTAATTCTTCTTTTTCCAAAAACTTATCGTCCGTCATGTCCATTCCCCCTATTCCCTAGCTGCCCAGACACGCATGACCGATAGCAATTGGTCAAGTTTCAACGGCTTGCTTATATAGTCGGAAGCACCAGCCTCCAAGCACTTCTCGCGATCTCCTTTCATCGCTTTAGCAGTTAATGCAATAATGGGTATTTCTTTTCCTTGTTCCATTGCCCTTATGCTTTTCATTGTTTCATAACCATCCATTTCTGGCATCATGATATCCATGAAAATCATATCGTAGGACGAATCCTCTCTAAGAATTGCAAGACATTCCATTCCATTTTCAGCACTGCTGATTTTTACTCCTTCCCTTTCGAGCACATTTGAAAGTGCGTAAATGTTTCGCCTGTCATCATCAACAATTAATATTCTCTTCCCATTTAAAGTACCATTTCCGTATGGCAAGTCTTTATCATTTGTCTCTTCTTCATAGTTTGTCTTCAAATCTGAACTGCCGGTAGCTGTCTCCTTAACCGCCATGAGTGCTTCTTCTTCAGCGTGCACCTCTTCCTCATGCTGAACATCCTTAGGCATCCCAAATGGCAGACTAGGAAGATATAGGGTGAATGTGCTTCCTTTCCCTTCTTCGCTATCCACCATCATCATTCCACCAAGAAGGTGTGCAAACTCCTTAGAGATGGATAATCCCAATCCTGTTCCGCCATACTTACGCATTGTTGCGCCATCTCCCTGCTGGAAGGCTTCAAAGATTAGACGATGTTTATCAACAGGAATTCCTATCCCCGTATCCGTTACTTCGAGTTTCAGCCATTTCTCCGCATGACAGCGGAGCTGGAATGCCTGGACTTCTTCTTGGGTGGCACTCTCCATCCTAACCCTGACACTGCCCTTCTCGGTAAATTTAAATGCATTGGAAAGCAGGTTTTTGACAATTTGCTGCAAACGTTGTTCATCCGTATAAAATATATTTGGGAGGTTGTCATCTGTTGTTACTTCAAACTCAAGTTCCTTATGCCCAGCAATATGGGAAAACAGCTGTATAAGCCTGTTGCTGAATTCCTTTAAATTCACCTCTCCAAAAGCAACCTCTATTTTTCCAACCTCTACCTTCGATAAATCAAGAATATCGTTTATCAAATTTAGCAAATCTTCACCAGAAGTATTGATTACCCGGGCAAATTCCTTTTGCTCTTCCGTTAGCGTTCTTTCCTCATCTTCTGCAAGCATTTCGGACAAAAGCAAGATGCTGTTTAACGGAGTACGAAGCTCATGCGACATATTCGCTAGAAACTCAGACTTATACTTTGAACTGAGCTGTAATTCCTTTGCCTTTGCTTCAAGCTCTGTTTTTGCCTGAAGAAGGTCCGCAGACTTAAGTTCAGCCTCGCGAGAACGTTCCTCTAATTGTTCGTTAATCATGCGAAGTTCTTCTGACTGTGTCTGGAGCTCTTCAGATTGAGCCTGCAGTTCTTCTGATTGTGACTGCAATTCTTCTGCCTGTGCTTGGGATTCCGAGAGTAGCCGCTCGACTTCCATTCTGCCAAGTATATTAGCAATCGCGATTCCGAGCGTATCTGTTACCTCTTCAAACAGATTCCTCTCCGCTGGAGTAAAACCTTTCATACTGGCAAGCTCAATTACCGCAATGGTTTCTTCTTTTGAAAGGACTGGCAGTATAAAGACACTCCGTGGCGTTACTTCTCCAAGTCCTGTTGACACTGGAATATACGTTTCCGGCACTTCCTCAAGGAAGACAGCTTTTTTCTGCCAAGCAGCTTGTCCAACTAGGCTCTCGCGGAAAGGTATATAGTCCTTTCCTGCCGTTCCGCCATGATCTGCATACCCAGCGATTTTTCTTAAACCTTTGCTGTCCCCTTCTCCTTCCACAAGGTAAAAAGCACCAAGAGCCGTTCCTGTCGCTTCTCCTATACTCACTAAAAATTGGTCTGCTAAGCTGTCTACGTCTGTGCTGCGATGATAAAGACTAATAATTTCTGCAGATGATGTTTGGACCCAGTTCTGTTCTTCGATTTCTGCAGTGAACTTCTTTTCTTTATGGTAATACTCTTCAAGTGATTCTGCCATCGAATTAAACGATTGTACTATTTCCCCGATTTCATCATTTGCTTCAATCTCAAGTCTCGGAATAGAGGAGAGATTATGATAATCAATATTCTTTATTCCCTTTGTGATGCTGTCGAGGTTTCGGCCTGTACTGCGGATGACCCAAAGTGTCACCATCACGATTAATGCAGTTGCAATAATAACCGAGACAACTAACCATGTAATAAGCTGATAATACGCATCGTTTGATTGCTTTACTGCATCTCCGATAAGACTTTCCTGGTAATTTTTAAATTCATCGATTGTTTTAAGCAAAGCATTACGCTCACCGCTTTGCTCGTCATAATCCGCTTTAACCTCCAAGAGGGATTCACCCTGCTCTATTCGATGAAGCCATGCCTCTTCTTTAGCAGCGTAGTCTTGATATTTTTCTTGAAAGCTTTTAAGGAGGACTATAGATTTCTTCTTGTTCAAAACCTCTTCGAGTTCATATATCCTTCTATTCATTTCCTCATGCTTATTGTTTACATCCGCCTTATCGGCAGCTCGCTTTTTCTCACTTCCATCAATATGAGACAGGACTTCCTTGTCGGTCACATAAAGCAGCTGCCTCATTTCCATCACTTTATTTACTTTGTCATATCGATCCTCTACGATTTCCACCATATTCGTCTTAATGGTTCCTGTCATAAGAATAATGACATAAAGGAGGATTGACAGGAATAAAACGGTTAGCCCAAGGCCAAAAAATTGTTTCTTTTTAAACGACATCTATCCAGCCTACTTTCTTATATATAAATTTCAATTGATCTCCAATATAAATAATAGCAGTATAGGAGAAAGTAATCGAATGTTAGAGCTTCATATGTCAGAAGATTTTTCAGCCAATTTACGGGTGCTTTCTTTATAGTCTTCCATAATAGCCGATATAAGGTAAAGGAATGCGGAAAAGCACTTTTCTGGTTTCACGGCCTTAATAGAGTAAAGGACGGGGATGATAGTGGAAAAATGGGCAACACATGGATATGCTAGAAAAATCGCCATTCTTCGGCAGGAAATAAATCTTCTGCAGAAGCGGGAAAAAGAGCTTCTCTTAAAGTCCAGGTTCCAGAATAACCTCTCGGTCAAAAGACTGAAAAGCGAAAGAGCTATGGCGGAAAGGAAGTTAAAAGAAAGCCAAGAAATATTTCGGAATCTTATTGAACAATCTGCTGATTACTTTTTCCTCTTAGATGCAGACGGCAAAATTATTAACGCTAATACTGCTGCATGTAATGTCACTTGTCTTAAAAATGAGATGCTACTAAAAATGAAAGCAAATGATATTTTCAAAAAGCTGCCGGAGAAGTTAGGCTGGTTCAGCGAGGATGAAAAGAATGTAGTAAAATTCGAGGATTCGATATTAAGTCTTGGGGAAGAACGGATTCCTGCCGATATCATTCTTCAGCAAATTACGGCAGAAGGCAATAAGCTTTACTATGCATGGTGCCGTGATATAAGGGAAAAAAAGAAAGCGGAAGAGAAAATTCAACATATGGCTTTTCATGATGCCCTGACAGGGCTACCAAACCGATGGTTCATACAGTCCTTTTTGAAAAGTTTTCTTGAAGGTCAACATCCACTAGAGAATGAACTTGCCATCCTGCTGCTTGATCTGGACCATTTTAAAAATATTAATGACAGTCTTGGCCATGATGCGGGTGATATGCTATTAAAATCTGTCGCCCAACGTCTTAAAGATACTGTGAAGAGCGATAGCCTTGTAGCCCGGCTTGGAGGTGATGAGTTCATCCTTCTGTTACCTTGTAAAGGAAACAAGTCAGCAGCTGAAAGCTTTGCAATGGACGTAATGGAATTACTGCGCAAGCCATTCAAGCTATATGGACAAAGTTTATGGATCACAACAAGTATCGGCTTATGCTATTATCCAGAAGACGGAATGGATATGAACTCTTTGATCAGGAATGCAGACATTGCCTTGTATGAAGCGAAGGAAAATGGAAGGAATAAGCTCACAAAGTTCGAAAACTCCATGAAAGCATCGGTCATCGAGCGTCTCGATCTGGAATTCGCATTGCGTCAAGCACTTTATGAAAAAGAGTTCGTGCTCCATTATCAGCCAAAAATGAATATTAAGACCCGGAAAATCTATGGAATGGAGGCACTCATTCGTTGGAAGAGAGAGGACAAGCTGCTGTATCCTGACAGCTTTATCAGCAGTCTCGAAGAAACGGGACTAATCATCCCTGTCGGCGAATGGGTCATCAGGGAAGCTTGCAGGCAATGCGCCGAATGGAATATTTCCCAGCAAAGCCCACTTTCCGTCAGTGTCAACCTCTCGGCACTGCAATTTCAACAGCCTTCTTTTGACGTTTCAATCGCCCGCATCCTAAAGGAAACAGGATTAGCTCCCTCCTGTCTTGAATTGGAACTGACAGAAAGCCTTTTGATCGATACTTCAGAAAAAACAGGTAATCTGCTTAAAAAACTGAAATCTTTAGGCATTTCCATTTCTATTGATGATTTTGGCACAGGATTCTCTTCGTTGAATTATTTAAAGTACCTGCCAATAGATGCACTGAAGATTGACAGGTCCTTCATCATGGATTCTGAGAAAGACAGAATCAATGCAGCTATTGCCTCTGCCGTCATCTCTCTTGCACACAGCTTGGACTTAAAAGTGGTTGCGGAAGGTGTTGAAAACCTTAAGCAGCTAGAACTTCTCGAAAATGGACACTGCAATTATGCCCAAGGGTACTATATAGGGCATCCGCTGCAAAGCGAGGAAGCAACCTCTTTTCTCGCAGCTTTACCATGAAAAAAAGCCGCTCAAAAGGCGGCTTTTCTCTATTAATCCATTCTCTCAAACTTGATTAAATCCTTGTTTTCACCAATCACAATCAAGATGTCATCATCATGAAGTTTTTTATATGGGTCAGGGGAAATGTCTATCTTTTCCCCTTCCTTAATCGCAATGACTGTGACATTGTATTTCGCTCTCAGGTTGATTTCTCTCAAGCTTCTCCCGCTAAGGCTTCGCGGAACTTTGATTTCTTCGATGCTGTACTCATCCGCTAGTTCGATGAAATTAAGAACATTTGGAGCAGCCATAAGCTGGTGTGCGACACGCTCGCCCATATCTCTCTCAGGGAAAATGACTTTGTCCGCCCCTACCTTGTAAAGGACCTGGGCATGATTCTTATTGAGCGCTTTTGCCACGACATGAACGACTCCCATTTCCTTCAGCATCAGAACTGTCAAAATGCTCGCTTGGATATCGTCGCCAATCGCCACAATAACCGTATCGAAATTTCGGATACCTACCGCTCTTAACGTCTCCTCGTCCGTGGAATCACCGATGACAGCGTGGGTCACCGACTCTTTGTGTTCCTCTATATGAAGTTCATTTTTGTCAATTGCCAGCACTTCATTTCCCTCCGCGTAAAGGGCTGCTGCTACACTTGAACCAAAACGTCCCATTCCTATAACCGCGTATTGTTTTTCCATCATGTACCTCCTAGCCAATCATAATTTTACCAACTGGATAACGAAAAGGATCCTGCTGCCTTCTCAGCGTAACAGCAAATGCAACGGTCAGAGGACCGACCCTTCCTGCAAACATCGTAAAAATAATCAGGAATTTCCCAAAACCGGACAGCTCGGGGGTGAGTCCCATCGAAAGACCTACTGTCGCAAATGCAGAGACGCTTTCGAATAAAATCATCAAAAAGTCTTTTCCATGTTCCGAGATTGTGAGCAGCATGGTCACTGCCATAACAAGGAAAATGGCACTTAGGGTCACCGTAAGCGATTTATAAATCGTTTGCGGAAGGACACGCCTGCCAAAAAAAGCAACATCTTCTTTCCCTCGTATCTGGGATTTCACAGCACCAAGCAGGACTGCGAAAGTGGAAGTCTTGATGCCACCGCCGGTGGAACCTGGAGACGCACCGATAAACATTAGAATGATGATCAATAAGAGTGTAGACTGTGTTAAATCCCCTATGTTCAATGTATTGGAACCTGCTGTCCTCGGCGTAATAGCTTGATATAGTGAACCGAGTACTTTCCCTGTCATGGAAAGCGGCTCCAACGTTTTCGGATTATGGTATTCCAAGAAGAAAATCATTACTGTGCCGATCGTAATCAGACAGCCCGTAACAGAAAGCACTATCTTGGAATGAAGCGAAAGTTTCCTCGTACTTCTGTATTCGTACATTTCATTCATCACGATAAAGCCGATGCCTCCAAGAAAAATAAGGGCAGAAACCGTAAGCGTAACGATCGGATCATCGACATAACCCGTAAGGCTGCGGAAATCACCCATTAAATCAAAGCCTGCATTGTTGAAATTTGATATGGAATGGAAAAACCCAAAGTATATCGCCTTTCCTATTGGCATATCGAAGGAGAATCGGAAGGATAGAAGAATGCCTCCAATGAATTCAATGACAGCAGTAAAAATCAGGATTCTCCTAACTAGTCTAACAATCCCTTCGACTGTCAAATGGTTTAAAGATTCTTGAAGAATGAGCCTCTCCTTCAAGGAGATTTTTTTTCCAAGAACAAAGGCGGCAAGTGTTGCGAAGCTCATGAACCCTAATCCTCCCACTTGGATGAGCGAGAGGATGACAATTTCACCGAAAGTAGTGAAAGTGCTCCCCGTGTCGACTACAACGAGCCCTGTTACGCATGCAGCTGAAGTGGCCGTAAAGAGCGAATTAGTGAATCCGAGTCCTTGTCCATCCACGGTTGCAACCGGAAGCATTAACAAAATCGTTCCCAACAGGATGACAGTCGAAAATCCAAGCACCAGGACCTTTGGAGGATCCAGTTTTATTCCCCTCATTATTTTCATCGTTTTCTCCTTTGCTTTTCTTTTACATTAAAAAGAAAAGATACAAATAAAATGTTGATAGAGCCATTCCCCTTCTGCCCCAATGGTTTTTAGTATGAAGTTCGTTACGAAGATTTATGAATCGTTTGAATTACGTCAAAGGAAATTCAAGCAAAATAAAAAAGCCCACAGAGGCTTAAGTCAAAAGCTCTGTGGGCTCTCCATTAGAAATGTTACCACAAGCTTGGCTTTTACTCTCCTGTACGCTTGCGGAGTTAGCTGACGGATTAGGGCCCAAGATTTTTGGCCCCGCCTTCGTGAAAAGGCTTCACCCCATGGCATAATGCCTAAGTTGGTTCCCCCGCTCCTGACGGATTAAGCGATTCAAAATATTGAATGAATGCTGTTATCATACTCCCGTGCCAAGCAATTGTAAAGAAGGAAATTTCGTCTTTATGAGACTAAATTAACAAAAAAAGCCGTTTTCATTATCTTTTCACGGTTCTTGCTCATCATATATCGTTTTTTCTTGATTTTTTGCTATCTTTTCGAAGGCTTTGTGAGAACGAGGTCATTTTAACTCTGTTGTTTTAAGGAATTCTTTCGTCCTTTCCTCCTTTGGATTCTGGAAGAAGTCTTCCGGCCTAGCTTTTTCAATAATCCTGCCTTCATCCATATAGACAATCCAATCCGCAACCTCACGGGCAAATCCCATTTCGTGCGTTACGACCACCATCGTCATTCCTTCTAATGCAAGCTCTTTCATGGTGGAAAGAACTTCACCGACAAGCTCTGGATCCAACGCGGAAGTGGGCTCGTCAAACAGCATTATTTCAGGCTTCATGGCAAGCGCTCTTGCGATTGCAACACGCTGTTTTTGCCCTCCCGACAATTTGCTAGGGAAAACATGCATTTTATCACCGAGACCTACTTTCCTAAGAAGTTCTTTTGCTTCCTTTGCCGCTTGTGCCTTCGGTATTTTTTTTACATGAATCGGTGCCTCCATCACGTTTTCAAGCACTGTCATATGTGGAAAGAGATTAAAGTGCTGGAATACCATGCCGACCTTCTGTCTAACAGTGTTGACATCCACGTTTTTTAATTCAATTTCCTTCCCTCGGAGAAAAATGCTTCCGCTATTCTTCTTTTCAAGAAAATTGAGACAGCGCAACAGCGTACTCTTTCCAGATCCGCTTGAACCGATTAGACACACAACATCACTTTCACACACTGTCATATCAATATCCTTCAAAACATGAAGATCACCGAAGGATTTATTTAAACCTACCGTTTTTATCATTTCTTTTTCAGGCATAGAACTTCCTCCTATCTGTCGCTAATTGCCAGTTTCCTTTCAAAGCTGTTGACCAACCATGTGAGCAGTGCCACAAGCACAAGATAATAGAATGCAACAATAATCAAATAAGTCATTTCGTCAAAATTATTTGAACCAAGCGTTGTCGCTACATTGAATAGTTCATTCATGGAAATAAAGGCTGCAAGTGAGGAATCCTTTAAACCGATTATAAACTGATTGCCAAGCGGAGGAAGAGAACGGCGAAATGCCTGCGGAAGAATTATCCTCCGCATTGTGAGACTTTTTGTCATACCAAGCGAACGTCCAGCTTCCATCTGTCCACGATCGACAGCCTGAATGGTCCCCCGGAAAATTTCCGCAATATATGCGCCATTATGAAATGCCAACGCGAAAGCAGCTGCCCAGAAATCTGGAATAAGGAAAATGCCGCTGATTCCGAAGTACAAGATGAAAATCTGAACGATTAGTGGTGTTCCACGGATAAGATAAACATACGTATCTGAAATATATCCTAATATGGAGATATTCGAGATTTTAAGCAATGCAAAAAACAAACCGATAATAATTCCAAAAATAATAGAAACAATTGTAAGCTGAAGCGTAATCAACATAGCGTCGAAAAACAAGCCGCTGCTGTCGATCAGCGTTTTAAACACGTGTCCTATACTAGGCAAATTGATAACACCCTTCCTTTTTAATGAGTGACTTCCATTAAACCTCTTTTGATTACTCTGGTTGAGTCGTAATGTCTTGTCCAAAGTACTTATGGCTGATTTTTTTCAGTGTCCCGTCTTTTCTGAGATTTTGAAGCGCCTTGTTAATCTTTTTATGGAGTGCGGGATTATCCTGGGAAATAACAACCGCTTGTTCACTACGCTCTATTAACTGTTGAGGAACAATCTTGAAGCCTTCCTTCTTTGCGCTTTTCCCTGTTACAAAATCGGTGATCACCGCATCGTGACGGCCGCTGCTCAATGCTTTGAGGGCTGTAATATCGCTATCATACATTTTGATGTTATTCGTGTATTTTTGTGCGGTATCTGCATATGTAGAGCCTTTTGCAACAGCGACTTCTTTCCCTTTCAAATCGGCTGTTGTTTTGATCGTGCTATCGGGCCTTGTAAAAATCTGTGGACCTGAGTAGTAGTATGGCGTGGAAAACAGCACATGCTTGCTACGCTGGGGATTGATAGTGTGGCTGGCAACAGCGGCATCCGCTCTGCCGGTTTTTACTCCTTCCACAATTCCTTTGAATTTCATCCTTTTTTGCACTGGTTTCAGCCCCATCTCTTTTGCCAGAGCTTCCCCCACTTCAATATCAAATCCTGTCATCGTCAAGTCATCCTGGAGATAGCTGAATGGCTTAAATTCACCAGACGCAGTGAATACAAATTCGCCTTCATTAATCAGCTCCGAACCGTCTTGGAGTTTATCTTTTTCGGCACACGCACCCAATACGCCTACCAATAAGACTAGGAAACTGACACCTAATAATCTTTTACACATACATTTCATTCTCCCCTCTCCCCTTCAATATCTGTTTCGGGCGTGGTGATATTTACCCTTTAAGAAGATAATGTAATCCTTTTTTTGAACAATTATAGTAGAACAGCTGCGTCTATCCGAATCATTCATTCTCCTGCATAGCTTTATTTGCATTCACTATCCGCATATATATGCATCTTGATTGCATTCCTTTCCATATGGGAAAGAAAATGATCCTTGAAATTATTTCTTCGAAGCAACATCATTAATCTATAAATGTCCTGCCTTGTTCTTAGTTTCAATGTTTGATGAAGATAAGTGCGAATGAGCTTCAAATGGCTGCGGAGATTCTCATTAGAAATAGAATTGGAGCAAAGCAGAGATTGTAACAAATACGGCTTATTCTTGTTGATGTAAGTGAGGAAGAGGAAATGGTAGGAGGAAACAATTTTTGTCTCATCTGTTGATTTTTTGAGCTGAGTGGCTTCTCGGATTAAAACAAGGTCCCCTGTTTCTTCTAACATTTTCATATAGTCATCAGGATAGCAGGCAGACAACTCTGTAGGTGAAAGCAAAGCGTTCGCAACCTTTCCCCAGCCTGGAATAAACTCCGCTTTTCCTGCAAGTGCTGTAATATTTTCCATTAGATTCAGTAAGCCTTTGCTTGCGAATTCTTCAAACTCCAGTCGCTTCAGCGCCTTTTCCTGCATTGCTTTCACAAGTGAAGGAGAGAAACACCTGCACATGACAAATTGAAAAAGCTTACTTTCTAATTTTCTTTTTACGGAAAATGAAGTTTCAATTCCTTCCGTTTCCTTAAGGAACAAATTCATATTGTTAATCAGAAGTTCCGTCAATATACTGTTTGCTTTTTGCGAAGATAAATCATCTGAAACATTCTGTCCCCTTGCAATTGCGAGGATGTAAAGAATATACAAAATTTCCCCGCCAGCAGAAGCAGTACTCTTTTGAAATTGAAAGTTTGTTATATTTTTATGGGAATCTTGCCCATTGTCCCATGCCCGCCCAGAAAAAACTCCATCCTTGCTGAAATTTCCGGCATCGCGATAAAGTCTTTCAACCCCTCCCTCTTCCAACGCCTGTTCAAAGGCTGCCTCATATAATCCCTCCTGGATATACCGCCTGTTAGCCGCAGGAATATGTTTAAACAGATTGTAAATTTTTCCAAAAAGATCTTGGTTAACATTCTGAATTGTAAGCATGAATCCTCGTCCTTTCTAATTTCCGGGTTAAGTATTTCTATTGATTAAAAAGAAAAAAGATACCATCATTCACTGTTTAATGGCAACTATCTCTGTTTTTTTATCGTCGAAAGGTTTATAGTGATAGGTAGCAATCCATTAAAAGGTGGTACCATTTTGTTTTGAAAAAAAACCAACTGCTTAAGAGTATAAAAATATTGTTTCCTTTTGTTTTGATGTTGATCGCCGGCATTGAAATCCATCAGTTTTTAACAGGTATTGAAGCCGGAGAATTAAAAAAAGATATAGCAAGTTTTTCTTTCATAGAAATAGCCTTGCTGCTAATACTCACCTGCTGTGCAATTGTGCCGATGTTCTTTTACGATGCAATCTTGCTGCAGCTCCTCCGTGCAAGGATGCCGCTCAGCAGGCTGCTGCGCATATCCTTCATTGCCAACTCTTTTTCAAATCTTATCGGTTTTGGCGGTTTTGCTGGAGCAGCGCTCAGAACATATTTTTATAGAGGCTACGAGCAAGACAAACGGGTTCTCTTGAAAACGATCGCTTCCGTATCTCTCTTTTACCTTACGGGAATCTCTCTGTTGGCAGGAATCATTGCAGCAGGCTTCCGAAATTATCCGCTGTTGCATGATGTCAGATGGCTGACAGGTTCTGTTTTTGCTGTGAGTCTCTATTTGCCTGGCTACCTATATTTCACCCATCGCAGATTAAAGAATAACCGCGAAAAAAGCATTTGTTCCATGACATCATTGAGGCTTGTCACCGTATCCCTAATGGAGTGGATCGCCATTTATGGCATCATTGTCTATCTGGCATCTATTCTTCAGCTTGATGTCAGTCCGGGAAGTCTTTTTCCTGTATTCATCATCGCGTCCTGCGCCGGAATACTCAGCATGATTCCAGGCGGACTCGGTTCGTTTGATCTCGTTTTTATCTGGGGAACCCAAGAACTAGGCATTCCCGACGAAAAAGTCCTTGTTCTTCTGTTGCTGTATAGAGTAGGGTACCTTCTACTTCCTTTCATCTTTGCGGCCTTGCTGCTTATGAAGGAATATATCGACAAGCTGGCGCGAATCGCCAGGGGATACAGCAACAGTCAGGAAGTCACCTTCTCCAGTACCTCCCTTATAAACGAAAAAGAATAAAGGGCTGTCCAATCGATATTGGGCGCCCTTTTTCATATGCGGATGAAAGAATACATACTTTCCTTTTAATTAGTATAATTGAATGGTGTCCTTAGATGGTTCGCCGGGGGACCATTTTTGTTTGGATAATAAAAGACCCGAAATGATGCTAATGATACATCTCTTTAACTTGTTCCAAGTCTCCAAGCAGCCGCTTTATTTCCCCTTGTGTCAGCAACACTGGAATTTGATCATACATGGTGATGATCTGGCCCTCCTGATCGTCTTCGTGTAATTTTAAATATTGATATAGTGTCTCTGCTTGGGTTTTTTTGATAACCGATTTTGTATAAAAGTCTTTCACTTTTTCAATTTCAAATTCATTTGCCTTATTATCAAAAATACCGGAAATGATTTGCCCGTCCCACCGGACCATGAACACACCTCCCGCCGTTTTTTTTATACTATCATACCCTGATTTTTATTTCGCATTACGCTAATTTACGTTTTTTAACAATTCTTTAATCTTATTGCAGATCTGTGATTTCCATTGCCAAAACTTTACTTTGACATGTCAGACAACCTATTGTATGATAACTACATTAAAAATATACAATATACCCTCATCAGCTCAAGATGAGGTAGAGGTCGCGGTATTTATTAGTAGGGTAACGGAGAGTCAGAGAACTCGATGAATTTATCTGAAAGGAAATACTGCCGAAGCGCTGCATTTCTCTGAATGCAGTAGCTGGGACTGTTGCCGAAAGGCGCAGGACTGTCATGGCTTTTGTCATGATGAACTATCCGTTCTTGTCTGGTGTGGATACAGAAGCACACCTTATGGACTAAGGTGTGCTTTTTGCGTCGGCATGACTGGTGGACACTCTTCATTTGAGCAGAGGGCAATATGAAAGGGGATTACACTATGGGTCAGTCAAAAAAATTAGGGTTTTGGATTTTAACTGCACTTGTTGTTGGAAATATGGTAGGGTCTGGAATATTTATGATTCCACGGGCACTTTCTGAATCTGCCAGTCCATTGGGAGTACTTCTCGCATGGCTGTTGACAGGTTTCGGCGTTCTGATGACCACTCTTGTTTTTGGAAATCTTGGAATAAGAAAACCGGAATTAAATGGAGGGCCACAAATTTACGCGAAAGAACTTTTCCGCAAGGGAAGCCATGCAGCGACATTGTCAGGTTTTATGGCCTCGTGGGGGTATTGGATTGGTAACCTGGCAGGAAACATCGCTATTATCACTACATTCGCAAGCTTTCTCTCAACATTCTTTCCTATTCTTACTAGTACGGCAAAACTTTTTACAATCGGAAGCGTTACTGTTACAACCGGAAGTTTGTTAACCTTCACCGTCTGTTCGTTCCTGTTATGGACGACTCACTTTACCATTCTTCGTGGCCTTGAGTCCGCCGGAAAACTGAACTTCGCTGCCACAGCTGCAAAAGTCGTCGGTTTTTTCCTTTTCATCCTTGTCGGACTTTATGCCTTTCAGAAAACAAATATTCTGCCATTCTCCGCACCGCGATATGATGAGGCTGGCCAAACGATTGGATTGCTTGGGCAAATAAACAGCGCTGCGCTAACAACACTTTGGGCTTTTATTGGAGTAGAATCTGCTGTTGTCTTTTCTTCCCGGGCAAAAAAGCAAACAGATGTCAAAAAAGCGACAGTTCTTGGCTTGTTCATTGCACTCGCTATCTATATTGGCATTAGTATGCTTGTCATGGGGATGCTTGATCAAAAGACTTTAATTGCCTCGGAAAAACCATTGGTTGATGCAATGGTAGCTGTTATGGGACCTATTGGCGGAAAAATACTTGCATGTCTCGGGATTGTCAGTTTGATCGGTTCAACTATCGGCTGGGTAATGCTCAGCGTTGAAGTACCATTTCAAGCAGCAAAACAGGGACTTTTCCTTACATCGTTCCTAAAAGAAAACAAAAATGGATTGCCTATTTTTTCTCTTAACGTCACTAATATTCTTGGACAGCTGTTTATCTTTTCAACAATCTCGAATTCGATTGCACAGGCATTTGATTTCATCATTGCCATTGCGACCTTATCTTATCTTGTACCATACTTCATTGCATCCGTCTTCCAGCTAAAGCTCGTCTTTACAGGGGAAACGTATACGGACGGACGTTCTCGCGTTATCGACGGGGTGATTGCTGCTATATCCACGATTTATTCAGTTTGGGTCATCATCGCTGGTACAGCAGATATCAAAACGTTCCTATTCGGTGTTGCTCTTCTGGCGTCCAGTATTTTCTTCTATGGAAGTGTCCGGAAATCACAGAAAAAAATGCCATTAGCCAAAAAAAGAGTCACTGCTTAATGTTTGAGTTAGAGAAGGAGACTGCTTGCGCAGCCTCCTTTTTTTATTTCCAGCATCCACTGAAGAGAGTCCGTAACGCAATGTAGAAAAGTACAAAAGAAAATAGGATGATGGCAATTGCAGCTGCTATTTGAAAGAAAGTAACTAGATTTGCTAGCAACGCTATGTCAGGAAGATTCAGCAGTGCAAAGCCTGCCAAAATCGCTGCAAGGAATATTAAAACTGGATTGTTCATTCTCACTCCTCCTTTACTAATACTCTATGAAGGAGAAAACTGTTTGAATAGCCGTTTGCCACGGTTTTTTCACCTTTTTTTATTATGTGACATATCTTTCATGTGAAAACAAAATGCCGGCTAAAACCTATATTCTCAGGTCAAAATAACAAAGAGAACCGAATGGGGGGATTATATGCCACAACAGCTATATGTAAGATTTATCCGGATGCCGCTCCTGTTCCGAATCCTGCTTATTGCAGGTTTGAATATGGTCATTTTCGGACTTATTATCCATGCACTTGAACCGGATACTTTCCCCACGTTATTTGAAGGAATCTGGTGGGCTATTATTACTGCATCCACTGTCGGCTATGGAGATTATGCCCCAACTTCCCTTTCCGGCAGGGTAGCTACCATCGTACTTCTATTCGCTGGAGCCGGCTTCCTGTCATCCTATTTCGTGACTTTGTCGACAACCGCTGTGAACAAACAGGAAGACTATTACAAAGGTAAAACAACTTTTAAAGGTAAGAATCATCTTGTCATCGTTGGCTGGAATGAGCGGTCCAAAAAGATAGCCGAAGTCTTCGCGGTTAGAAAAGAAAACATTGTGTTGATAGATGAGACTTTAAACACCCATCCTGTTTCCTCCCATAGCTTTCATTTTATCAAAGGTGCTGCACACTTGGATGAAACCCTTATAAGAGCAGGTGTTCCTTCCGCGAGTCTTGTCATCATCACTGCCGACCAGAACCTTGTCGAACATCAAGCAGATAAGAACACTGTGTTAACTCTTCTCGCCATTAAAGGCTTACAGCCTAGCGTTCGTTGCATTGCAGAGGTATTGACAAGCAATCAAGTAAACAATGCCTTTCGTGCTGGAGCAGATGAAATAATTGAAACGAATGTAGTTGCGGGATCGATGATTCTATCGAGTATTAATGGGGCAGAAGGGAATGCATCGCTTCAAAAACTGATGACTGGATTTAGAAACAAAGAAATAAAGCTCACCCCGCCAAGTCTTTATTTAGGCAATCCATCTACGTACGGTAGCCAACAGACGATTATAAATGCAGAAGGAAGACTTCTAATCGGATTAAAGAAAGGGGATGACTATATCGTCAACCCCCCTGCTGATACTATGATTACTCGTATGGATGAACTCATTATCCTGAAGTAGCGGCAACGATTATTGTTTGCCTAAAAGTGCTTCCTCTACTTCCTTTAGGAGTGTTTTCCCCATCTCTATATACGGTTCCGGAAAGCTTGCATCTTTGTCCACTGGTTCGGAAAACTGATTGAGGGAACCGGAAAAAGCTCCAGTGCCAGCGTGGTCATCCAATCCACGCTGGTATTTGTGCGACAACAGAAAAGGACGCTCAAACACAACTGTACATCCGTTCGAATCCAACTGGCCATCAATTGAACGGAAAGGGAGACGAAGAAACTGATACCCAACAGCATCGTCGATTTTATAATCGAATGAACCATGATCATACTCCCAGCTTCCCCCCACTGCATACCCCATTGGTTTTAATATTTCTTCCAGCATATAAAGGCCGAAATGTTTGCCTTCAATCTCTGATGACAGCTCGATCATCGCCCTCACACCTTTCTCTTTTTCATTAGTGTGAGCGAAAGTATCTTCTTTCATGACAAATAGGCGCAAAATAAAACAGGGCAGCAAAAAAGCTCCCCTGTACTTTAGATATACTTTTATTTCAGCCTTTTTTCTAATTCAGCTTTCTTTTCTTCATAGCCAGGTTTGCCAAGAAGTGCAAACATATTCACCTTGTATGCTTCTACTCCAGGCTGGTCGAACGGATTCACACCAAGGAGATAACCGCTCATTGCACAAGCTTTTTCAAAAAAGTAAACAAGATAGCCGAATGTATACTCATTACGTTCCGGAATAGCAACAATTAGATTTGGTACATTTCCGTCCGTATGAGCTAACAGCGTTCCTTCAAAAGCCTTGTTATTGACAAAGTCTACTGTTTTGCCAGCAAGATAATTAAGGCCATCAAGATCATTTTCCGCTGCTTCAATCACGAGCTCATGCTGCGGCTTTTCCACTTTAATAATTGTCTCAAACAAGTCACGGCGCCCCTCCTGGACATATTGCCCTAAAGAATGAAGGTCCGTTGAGAAGTTGGCAGATGAAGGATAAATTCCCTTTTGGTCCTTTCCTTCACTCTCTCCAAACAACTGTTTCCACCACTCGGAAAAGTATTGAAGTGATGGCTCATAATTGATCAGCATTTCAATGGTTTTCCCTTTATTATACAAAACGTTCCGAACAGCAGCATATTGATAAGCGAGGTTATCCTCCAGTTCTGAAGCACGGAAATCTTCCCTTGCCTTTCGAGCACCTTGCATCATTTTTTCAATATCCGCTCCACTCACAGCAATCGGAAGCAAACCAACAGCTGTAAGAACGGAATAGCGTCCGCCGACGTCATCAGGGATGACAAAAGTTTCATAGCCCTCTTCATCAGCGAGGGTCTTCAATGCACCTCTCGCTTTATCTGTTGTCGCATAAATCCGTTGGCGCGCTTCCTCGATACCATACTTCTCCTCAAGCAATTTCCGGAAAATTCTAAAGGCAATTGCCGGCTCCGTTGTCGTTCCAGACTTAGAAATGACGTTGACGGAAAAGTCCTTCCCTTCAAGAAGGTCCATTACATCCTTCATATAGGAGGAACTGATGTTGTTTCCTGCAAAAATTATTTGCGGTGTTTTACGTTTCTCCTGTGAAAGCGCGTTGTAAAAATGATGATTCAAAAACTCAAGCGCTGCTCGCGCACCGAGATATGATCCCCCGATACCAATGACAATAAGAACATCAGAATTCTTTTTGATTTTCTCTGCCGATTCAAGTATGCGAGAGAACTCTTCCTTGTCATACTCACTTGGAAGGTCAATCCAGCCAAGATAGTCGCTGCCTGCACCGGTCTTCTCATGAAGTGAATGGTGGGCAACCTTAACAAAATCTCTTAAGTATGTAACTTCATGTTCTCCAAAGAAGTTCAAAGCTTTTGAGTAATCAAAACGGACATGTGTCATACTTGATCCTCCATTTATATGTTGTCTCTAACACTTTATCGAAACGTTCCGTAAGAATCAAGAACATCCCTCCATGTAAGCGTACCCAAAATAAAATACTTTTTATCCACTCGAATTGCTTATTTAAAAATCAGACATTGTATGGCATTCTGGCAATACAATGTCTGATTTTTTCCTAAAGGGACATTTTGTATATTTCAAGCACATCTTCGTATTGCATTTTTTTAAAGGTACCGAACTCTCCGTTTGCCATCGCCTTATCGGCCATTAATTCTAATTTGCTGTTATCAATATTATAATCGGACAGCTTGGATGGCGCTCCAATGCTATCCCAGAATTCGCGCAGCTTACTAATCCCCTCCAAGCCAACTTCCTCAGCAGACTTTCCTGTAGCATCGACTCCAAATACCCGTACAGCAAGCTGTGCAAAACGCTCAGGATTCACTTTCAAATTGTGCTTCATCCAATTAGGGAAAAGGATTGCCAACCCGCCACCATGGGGAATATCGTATACGGCCGAGACTGCGTGTTCAATATTATGTGTTGCCCAGTCACCTCTGAAACCCATTGACAGCATTCCATTCAATGCCATTGTTCCGCAATATAGAATAGTACTTCGATGCTCATAGCTATGGAGGTCATCCAATAATTTTGGTGCAGTTTCAATGACGGTCAGCAGAAGAGATTCACACATTCTGTCCTGAAGTTCCGTATTTGTTTCAGGATGGAAATAGTGCTCGAACACATGGGACATCATATCAACGATGCCATAAATAGTTTGTTCTCTTGGGACGCTATACGTATGTTCTGGATCCAGTATAGAAAAAGCCGGAAAAACAACAGGACTTCCCCAGCCATATTTTTCATTCGTTTCCCAATTTGTAATAACGGAGCCTGCATTCATTTCCGAACCTGTTGCTGCAAGCGTTAATACTGTGCCGAAAGGAAGGGCGTCAGCAGCCATTGCTTTTTTCGTTACAATATCCCAAGGGTCACCATCATACTTTGCACCTGCTGCAATCAGCTTGGTGCAGTCAATCACGCTTCCGCCGCCTGCGGCCAACAGAAAATCGATACCCTCACGTTTACATATTTCCACACCTTTTTTTACTGTAGAAAGCCTTGGATTCGGTTCTACCCCGGAAAGTTCGTATACAAATGCACCTGCTTTTTCGAGGTGGGACGATATTTTGTCATAAAGCCCGTTCCTTTTTATACTACCCCCACCATATACAAGAAGAACCTTTTTGCCGTATTTAGGTACCTCTGTTTCCAATTGTTCTATCTGACCTTTTCCGAAAATAAGACGCGTTGGATTCCAAAATGTAAAATTATCCACGCTTCATCACCTTCCTTCAAATTTCATTATCACTGAACACCAGTTTCAATGCAAAATGCAGGCATTTGGAATTATTTACCTGCACCTCGATGTTCTGCGTTATGTTTCTTTTATATTTCCCCGGATAAATAAAAATTGTCACAGAGAAACGAATAAATTATGCCCGGATGTATAAAAATAAATGGGAACCCATCTAAATAAGGAGGAATCATTCATGAGCACTCTTCAACGTATTGCCTTGGTCCTAACAGTCATCGGTGCCATTAACTGGGGTTTAGTTGGATTTTTCCAATTTGATCTTGTCGCTGCAATCTTCGGTGGCCAGGATGCTGCACTATCTAGAATCGTCTATGGTTTGGTTGGCCTAGCAGGACTCATTAATCTCGGTCTTCTGTTTGCACCAAGTGCAGAAGCTGAGCGTGAAGCAGAACCTCGTACAACACGATAAATTCGATTGCATTGTAAAAATACTTGCAAAATAAAAAATCCGCCCATCAGGCGGATTCAGGCTGTCGAGAAACTCTCGACAGCCTAATTTTTATCCGATTTCTTTAACCATTCACCGCGTTAATTTGATATAATATTATTAATATGACACTTAGGATGGTGGATGCGATGTTCAAACCGAAAAGGGAATTACAAGGAGAAGCAGAATTTGTTTTAATTGAGGATTTGGTTCCCCAGGATCACTTTTTAAGAAAGGTGGACCAGTACATAGACTTTTCTTTTATCGGGGAGAAATTGCGTCCTTATTATTCCGAGAGTACCGGGCGTCCTTCGGATCCACTAGTTCTATTTAAAATGATGTTTATTGGTTATTTTTATGGCATCCGTTCGGAACGCCGATTAGAACGGGAAGTGCAAACAAATGTAGCCTATCGATGGTTTCTTGGCTTGAAGCTCAATGATCCTGTGCCGGACCACTCGACCATCAGTTGGAATAGAAGAACCCGTTTTAAAGATACGAATATCTTTCAAGAAATTTTTGATGAGATTGTCCTGTTAGCCATGAATCATAAAATGGTTGGTGGAAGAGTTCTGTTTACTGACTCTACTCACCTTAAAGCGAATGCCAATAAGCACAAGTTTACACGGGAAGAAGTCGAAGTGGAGACTCGGGAATACATAGAAGAACTCAATAGAGCTGTGGAAGAGGATAGATTCCAACACGGAAAAAAGCACTAAAAGAAAGAGAGGAGGTGACAGAGACCAAACAAATTCGAAAAAGCACAACCGATCCAGATTGTGGCTTCATGTCCAGGGAAAATAAGCAGGAGATGTTCTGTTATCTTGATCATCGAACAACCGATATGAAGTTCAATATCATTACTGATGCTTATGTTACTCCGGGAAATGTCCATGACTCTGTCCCTTATCTTTCTAGGCTTGACCGTCAGATGGATCGTTTTGGATTTAAGGTAGAAGCAGTGGCACTCGACTCAGGATATTTAACAAATCCAATTTGTAAAGGACTTCATGACCGTAAGGTTTTTGGAGTGATCGCCCATCGTAGATACCAGCCGACAAAAGGACTTTTTCCTAAATGGAAGTTTACCTATCATAAAGAGAAAGATGTTTACATTTGTCCAAATGGACAGGAGTTAGTTTATCGTACAACGACAAGAGAAGGTTACCGTGAATATAAGTCAGATCCAAAGAGATGTTCCGAATGCCCCCTCCTAAAGGAGTGTACCCGATCAAGGAATACACAAAAGATCGTTACGCGCCATGTGTGGGAAGAATTCAAGGAGAAGGTTCGTCAAAACAGGCTCTCCCTCTCTGGAAAGATGCTTTATAAGTTCAGAAAAGAAAAAGTAGAGCGAAGCTTCGCAGATTCAAAAGAACTGCATGGGCTTCGCTATTGCCGGTTACGGGGATTGCACAATGCGAGTGAGCAGGTCCTACTCACTGCAGCGTGCCAGAATATAAAAAAGATCGTCACACACCTAGCAAGGCTAGGAAAGTGAGTGGCGATCTTTGTTTTTTTATGAAAAGGAGATATTAAACAGTAAAAAAGCTAAATGGAATTAAAATAAAAAAGCCTGTGGAAGAAATAAAGGTGCCTTTCTCCACAAGCTGAATCCGCCCATCAGGCGGATTTTTCTGTTTATCCCAAAATCTTTTTGATTCTATCAATTGCCCAATCGAGCTCTTCATAAGTAATGACGAGCGGAGGAGCAAAACGAATGACCGTATCATGCGTTTCCTTACAAAGAAGACCTTCTTCCTTAAGCTTCTCGCAGTAACTTCTCGCCGGCTCCTTGAGTTCTACCCCAATAAACAACCCTCTTCCCCGGATTTCTTTGATGATTGGATTGTCAATTTCACGCAGTTTATCCATAAAGTACTCGCCAAGTTCCTGAGACCTTTCAACAAGCTTCTCTTCCTCAATGACATCCAATGCTGCAATTGATACGGCACAAGCAATCGGATTTCCGCCAAAAGTCGAACCGTGGGAACCAGGATTGAAGACACTAAGCACTTCACGGCTAGAAACCACGCAAGAAATCGGGAACACCCCTCCACCAAGCGCTTTTCCGAGGATATACATGTCAGGGTTTACATCTTCCCATTCACATGCAAATAGTTTTCCAGAACGAGCTAAACCGGCCTGGATTTCGTCTGCTATAAACAACACATTTTCTTCACTACAAAGCTCACGGGCAGCCTTGAGGAAGCCTTCCGGAGGAATGACAATGCCTGCCTCGCCTTGGATAGGTTCAATAAGAAATGCTGCGGTGTTAGGTGTAATCGCTTCTTTGAGGGCTTTTAAATCCCCATATGGAACAAGCTTGATTCCTGGGAGCATTGGGCCAAACCCGCGCTTATATTCCTCTTCTGAAGATAGTGAAACCGCCGTCATTGTTCTGCCATGAAAATTGCCGACGCATGCAATAATTTCAGCCTGATTTGCAGCGACTCCCTTAATATCATATGCCCAGCGTCTTGCCGCTTTTATCGCTGTTTCCACAGCCTCAGCACCTGTGTTCATCGGCAGTGCCATTTCCATTCCTGTAAGCTGGCAAACCTTTTCATACCATGGCCCTAACTGATCATTGTGAAACGCACGGGAGGTTAGGGTGACACGATCCGCTTGATCTTTCAGTGCCTCTATGATTTTCGGGTGACGATGGCCCTGATTGACAGCCGAATAAGCACTCAGCATGTCCATATACCGATTGCCTTCAGGATCCTCTACCCATACGCCTTCTGCTTTTGAAATAACGATTGGCAGCGGGTGGTAATTGGGAGCTCCAAACCGTTCTGTCTGTTCAATGAGTTCATTCGTTTTTGTTGGCATGAGCATTCCTCCGTTCGATTTCAAAAAATTTTAAACTGTCTAATTATATTATACGATTTTTCCTCCCGCTTTTCCAACAGTAAAAAAACCGGATAAAAATTATCCGGTTCTACCCTTATTTCTTCATTGTATTTTCTTTTTGTGATGCATTAATCCAGTCCTGCAGTTTGTCCTTTAGAGTATTGAAGCCCGAAGAATCATTGTCCTGGATTATTTGCGCAGGACGTTTGCGAGGCTTTTTCGCTTTCACCGCAGCTTCTGGTGCTGCTTCTGTTGCTCTAATGGAAAGGCCAATCTTTCCAGCTGCTTCATCCACTGAGAGGATCTTCACGTTCACTTCGTCTCCGACCTTAAGGAATTCATTGATGTCCTTTACATAGCCATGGGTAATTTCTGAGATGTGCACAAGGCCTTGTGTATTTTCGTCAAGCGCTACAAATGCACCATAAGGCTGAATTCCTGTTACTTTTCCTGTTACTACACTGCCTGTTTGAAATTTTTCTGTCATATAAACACTCCTAATTCTTTTCGGTAATTTTATCCTGATTATACGCAATATAAAATTATATCATAGAAAGGGAATAAGCACAAAAACAAATAAATGGGTTCTCCCCTCTTTGCATTTAGTTATCATGGAAAAAGCCTATAAAATTCAGAATTCAACTAAAAGTTCAAACAAAAGACAATTTTTTCGTGATAAAATATATATAGGAATAAAGGGAGGGATTAGCATGTCCGCTATTGGTAAAAATATCAAAGCTTTCCGTCTGGACAGGAAACTCACCTTAGAAGAACTCGCTCTGAAAGCAAGGGTAGGAACCCGTACACTTGAGAAATATGAAACGGGAGAAAAGGTACCTGATCTGCAAACGATTATGAAGCTGTCAACCGTACTCGACGTTCCGGCATCCGAGATTTTAGAACAAGAATCGAGGAACGACCAATCCGCAATTGACCAGGAGTTAACCGATCTTATAGAAGAAGTAGGCACTAAAAAAGCAAAATTGTTTCTCAAAATGGCAAGAGAGATAAGAGAAGAAGATTTGTTAAAACTGAAAGGTTTCTAACCAAATCACGCTTTCTGGAAAAAGGGGTTCGGAATAAGACTTTCCGAACCCCTTTTGAATTTTTATTTAGTAACAGTACAAGAGCACATTATTTCTCCCCCTCAATAGGTGTGAAACTTACTATCGTGGGGAAAATATAAGAAATCGATAATAAAAATACGAGTGTTCAGGAGGAAAACGTATTGAATGCCAGACCTTTTGCAGGCACCAAACACGTGAACGGCATTGACGTTTATTTCGAGCATTTTCCGCATGAAGAGCAGAGAGAAACAGTCGTATTGGTCCACGGGTTTCTTTCATCGACTTTTAGTTTTAGAAGAATCATCCCATTAATGCGCAAGGAGTATTCCGTCGTCTCGGTGGATCTCCCGCCCTTCGGAAAGAGCGGAAAGATCCTCGGTTTCACGTACTCTTACAGAAATATGGCTTATACAGTTTCGAAACTACTGGAACTTTTGCAGATAAAAACCTATACTCTTGTCGGTCATTCCATGGGCGGCCAAATCGCATTAAATGCCATGTACTATTTTCCGAAGGCTGCACAGAAAGCCGTCCTCCTATGCAGCTCCGGTTATAGCAAGCGTGCAAGAATACCACTAATCGCATCAAGCTATTTGCCTTTTTTTCATCATTATGTGAAATACCATTTCGCCAAGACTGGCGTCAGAAAAAATTTAGAGCAAGTTGTCTACGACAGCTCGCTCATTACAGAAGAGATGGAAAACGGCTATCTTTCTCCCTTCCTGGAAGAAAATATATTCAAGGCACTTACAAGCATGATTCGCCACCGCGAAGGAGATTTGTCTCCCGATATCCTTCAAAAAATTACGGATCCTTGTCTTCTCATTTGGGGAGAGCACGATCGCGTCGTACCACTGCATGTCGGCAAACGTTTGAAAGAAGACTTGCCAAATTCGAGTCTAATCGTATTGAAGGATACTGGCCACCTCGTTCCTGAAGAACAGCCTGAAGCAGTATTTGAAAACATTCGGCAATTTATTTACTCTCATTCAAAGGAAACAGCAAGTACTATTTCTTAATTGCTGTTTATTAAATAGAACAATTACCCATGCTTTTCACAGCCAAAAGAGACTTTGCCACCAGCAAGCATGATTCATAGGGAATAATCTCTTCAAAGGAATGTTCGTAAACAGCCTGAATTCTGATTGCCAGTTCATGCTGGGAATCGAGATTATAAACCGCATGGAGCACACCGGCAATCTCTGGATCATACATACCATATCCACAGCCAATAGGATCCCATTCATTTAATATTTTAACCATTTGCCGGTTCTTATCCTGTGTTTCCAAAATCATCACCTATATTTCACTCTTTTTTGGTATGCTTATTTTATCATGAAACATTCAAATGGAGAATTTATCTTGCCGAGGTGGATTTTATGGAAAATATTGATTTCAGTAAAGTAATCGACAGAACAGGTTTTCAATCAGTAAAGTGGGAACGGACAGCAGAAGTATTCGGAACGTGTGACGTTTTACCAATGTGGGTTGCGGATATGGATTTTCGACCCCCAATTGCTGTTACAGATGCCCTTCGCCAGCGTATGGAACACGGGATCTTCGGATATACATATCCTTGTGAATCTGCTGTAAAAGCAGCAGCTGGCTGGCTGGAGAGACGGCATTCTTGGAAAGTGGACAATTCATGGATTACCTTCAGCTCCGGCGTTGTCCCTTCCATCAGCACTGCTGTGAATGCTTTTACGAAACCTGGAGATAAAGTACTAATCCAGTCTCCCGTCTATCCTCCATTCATGGAAATGGTAGAGAAAAACGGAAGGGTGCTCGTCAATTCCCAGCTTCACTTCCAAAATGGAGAGTATACAATCGATTTCAAAGATTTCGAGGAAAAGCTAAAAGGCGGAGTTAAGTTATTTATCCTTTGCAATCCTCACAATCCTGGAGGAAGGGTTTGGAAAAGGCAAGAACTCGAGAGAATTGGAAACCTCTGTAGTCAATATGACTGTCTAATCGTTTCTGATGAAATTCATTCGGATCTTGTCCATACTCCTAATGAACATTTGCCCATCGCCTCTATTAACAAAGATTTTCTAAAAAATGTCGTCACATTTGTCGCTCCTAGCAAAACGTTCAATATTGCAGGACTGCAGGCATCCGTTGTGATTATCCCGGAAAGCAGTCTGCTCGATAAATTTCAAGCCATCCAAGAAAAAAACGGTTTCCACTGTCCAAATGTATTCGGTTTAACTGCCTTGGAAGCTGCTTATCACTATGGAGACGAATGGTTAAATTCACTGATGCCCTATATAAAAAACAATCTCATGACAGCAATTTCTTATATGAAAGAGAACATCCCAGGAGTCAAAACTTTTTTTCCGGACGCATCCTATTTGCTTTGGATTGATTGCAGAAAGCTAGCTCTTTCCGACAAAGAGCTTCAAGAACTCTTGCTCTACAAAGGAAAGATCGCGCTCGAACCTGGGCCAAAATACGGTCCAGGCGGAGAAGGCTTCGTTCGATTAAATGTAGCCTGTCCAGAAGCAACACTGTTGGAAGGTTTAACGCGGCTGAAAAAAGCTTTGACATAAAAAAAGAGGTCAGGCACCAACACGCTGTGGATTGCCTGACCTCTTTATTGCCTCATAATGTGGCTGCAAGGAATGGGAGATAACAGTGCTAAGCAGAAAGGAACTTCTTTCAGGAATGATACTTGTAGCATAATCCCATGCGTTTTGTTCTATCTGAAGTAAAATCCTGCTACGATCGATTTCATTTTCGGTATTGTCCATTAAATCGACTAAACTCATTAATTCAGCATCTTCCGCATGCCCAATTTCATGTGCTAAAACAATGGAAAGGTACTCTTCAAAGCATACATCCGTCTTGAATATTTGGTTACACTGCTCTCTAATTTCTTCAATATATATTGTTATAGTATGGCTTGCTGGCTGATATTTGCCGCCTGCAAAACGGTCACCAGGGAAATAGTCTTCCAACACAATATTCGCCTTTGTACCAGATATCTCCATAATGGTTTCCACAACAGCTATAACTGCTGGGTCATGCCTCATCGTTCTATCCCCTTTTTGAAAGTTAAAAAATAGTATATAACCAAACCCCTAAAAAATAAACCTCTTTTCTACCCTTTTTATAACGATATGAAACATAACGACATCAAATGTTCAAACATTTTAGTTCTTTAGACCTAAAAGAGATCGATTTCAGAGAAAAGCACAGCACAAATCAACAGTCATTAATTAGTAAAAATAAAAAAAAAACCGCAGACAAACTGATAAAAATCAATTTTGTCTGCGGTCAGCGCTCCGTTAACAGGAGCATTCACTTTAAGATTCATTTTTAAAATCGGACGATTTTTTCTTCAGCTCGGCTTCGTATTCTTTCGCTTTCTGGGCTTCCTTGTTCGACACCTTCACGATTAACCTCATCGTAACAATTGCCGCTATGGCAAAGATAACAAAAGTAATCGACGCAGGTATATATTCTGATTTATCCTCTGGAAAATATAAAAACAAGGCCAATACAGTGGATTGCAACATCATACAGTCTCCCTCTCCGCCTTAACAGTTGGCATTCTCTCCCCATTATAGCAACGAGTTCTTTTCTCACAAAAGAAAATGCTTTGCTATTTCAGAATGGTTACCTTTTTAATGACTACTTTCCTCTTTGGCTTGTCATCTTCATCTACGGAAACAGAAGCGATGGAATCAACCACATCCATTCCTTCTGTCACTTGGCCAAAGACAGTGTGTTTAAAGTCAAGCGAAGGTGTTCCACCTTTTTCTTCGTAAGCATTCTGGATTTTCTCAGGATATTTTTTCATCATTTTCTTCGCATTAGAATCAAAATCACCATTCGGTACAATAAAGAATTGGCTGCCGTTCGTATCTGGTCCCGCATTCGCCATTGACAGAGCTCCGCGGAGGTGGAATAGATTCTTCGAAAATTGATCCTCAAATGGCTTACCGTAAATGCTGGTCCCGCCGGTTCCTGTTCCTGTAGGGTCACCTCCCTGGATCATAAATCCCTCAATCACGCGATGAAAGGATACTCCCTCATAATAACCTTTCGCACTAAGAGCGAGAAAATTTTCCACGGCTTTAGGCGCCTGCTTTGGAAAAACCTTGATTTTGATGCTCCCCATCGAGGTAGTCATTTCTACTAGCTTTTCACTTTCTGCGACTTCTGATGAAAGCTGTGGGTAATAGCCATCCTGCTCACCAGGCTTCTTCACGCTCTGTTCAGCAGTTTCCCCGCTGCCAGCTTTTCTATCGGCACTTTCTTCTGCTTGGCACGCACCAAGTGAGAATGCCAATGCCGCCATTATGATAGCTATCCTATTTTTCAATTCTCATCCCTCCAAAACTTAATATAAAGTATTTTCAGCACTGTTTGCACTTTGTTTTTTTTGGTATTTACATCATAATGAGAACAAGACATACTTCCAAAGAAAGGCGGATAATCCAATGAGTTCATTCAATATCGGGGACACGGTGACAGCTATATATAAAACCGGGAAATATATCGGAGAAGTAACGGATATCAGACCCGAACATTATCTTGTACGGGTGTTGGCAGTTTTGAAGCATCCTATGCAGGGCGACCTCCATCATCCCAAGCAAACAGGGGTTGGCTTTTTCCATGAGAGAAAAGCACTCTCCTTCCGTGAACAGGCCAATATTCCGAGAACAATGGTACGTCATTTTGAAGAATGCATACCAAATTACCAAGATTCACTGCATGAAGCACTTTCGAAAATGAAAACGGAGCTGGAGAACGACAGCTCTGATTGGGCAAGAAAAAGTTTACAAAGTATCGAGACACTTCAAAAAGAATACTTTTGATTACGAGCACAAAAAACCAGATTACCATCATGGCGATCTGGTTTTTATGCAAATTTGTTGAAGAGTTCCGAAAGGTCAACCATATCTCCAATCGTTGTTGGAGCCGGACGCTTTAAATACTGTTTGTCCTTCTCAACAAGTTTGTAAATGTGGAAGGTTGTGAGCGCATCATCTAATGCCCTGTGATGTCTGCCAGTTCCTTCCCTTCCGTATTCCTGGACCGCTTTCCAAAGCCCAGTCTGATTCTGATCGCCAAAGAAACGCTTATACTCCATTGAAAGATCGATTTCTTCACCAGAGAGCGGAAATGGAATTCCAACTTTTTGACAATTATGGCGAAGGACTTTCATGTCCATATTCCCCCATGTAACAATGGAACAATCCGCCTTGCCCTGCATAACCCGGAACTTTTCTGCTAAATCCCTCAGCCTTATTCCAGTATCAACCTGCTCTTGTGAAATATGGAGGAAAGACCGGCATCTTTCCGTGAGTACCGGGAACCTCTCCGGAATCACGAATGCAGAAAACTGCTCAATAATTTTATTCCGGCTTACAAGGACCACACCTGCCTCGATGATTTCAGGATAAAACCCCATCCTTCTGCTGTTACGGTCCGGCATGGTAAATTCAAAATCAATGAATAAGACCTTTTCCACCTTGCCCATCGTCACCCAACTTTCCGTCCGCTGCGGTGTGCAGCCACATTTTTACTATTATAGCATGTATCACCCTCCGTTTTTTAACTTTTCTGCAATTTTATTTTGTCTAAAAAGAAACAATAATTTATGTCCTATCTCTTCCCTATTTTCTTCTATCTTACTGCGGAATAATTTTCACATACTCCCTCGGCTGGAAAGGTTCTTCAAAATCGTCCGTTTTGCTTCCCCCTTGTCCCGCTCCTTGTATGCCAATTCTTCCACTATTGTAGTCTGTTCTGCTATTTTCAAAGTGAACTGCCATAAGGAGTAAACAGAAAAACAAAGCACAACAGATAGCTGATTTAATAACCATACTATCCCCTCCTTTTAAGTATAGATTAGGAAAAATCCCTCCAATCTATACGTTGCAGAAAGCTTTCAGCTTGATAATGCAGAAGATTGTATTTTAAGGTATAATTTTGTCTAAAGGTTCCGATATTTCCGTCAAAGCATTCTCGTTTGAAGGTAGAAGATTAAAAATGTTAGAGTAAAAAGGATATACGGTTACCAGGACATAATGCATAACAAGGAGGTTCGTTTTTTGTCGTTATTACACCTTGCCATTGTATCACCGCTTATCTTGGCGGCATTCATACCGGCATTGTATAAGAAATTCGCAAACATACATACAGGCTGGTTTCTCCTGCCGCTGCCCATAATGCTGTTCTCCTATTTTCTACAATTCATTTTCCAGACCTCCCAAGGCGATACCATAACAAGGACACTTGACTGGATTCCTTCACTCGGTATTGATTTCACTGTGAAAATTGATGGATTAGGGCTGTTATTTGCCCTCTTAATCACTGGGATTGGTTCGTTGGTGGTACTGTATTCGATTTACTATTTATCGAAAGAAAAAGAAAAGCTTCATCTCTTTTATGTTTATTTGCTCATGTTCATGAGTGCGATGTTAGGTGTTGTCCTCTCTGACAACATGATTTTGCTCTACAGTTTTTGGGAACTTACGAGCTTCTCTTCTTTCCTCCTGATTGGATATTGGAATCATCGTGAAAGGTCTCGGTACGGTGCCCAAAAGTCCATGCTGATCACAGTTTTTGGCGGTTTAGCCATGCTAGGGGGAATATTGCTCCTTTACCTCATGACAGGGACATTCAGCATTTCTAAAACCATTAAAATGGCTGGAGAGCTATCGGGACAACCCTTGTTTGTTCCGGCAATGCTCTGTTTCCTGCTTGGAGCATTTACCAAGTCTGCACAATTTCCTTTTCATATATGGCTTCCTGATGCAATGGAGGCGCCTACTCCTGTCAGTGCCTACCTCCATTCAGCCACAATGGTGAAAGCAGGAATCTATCTTGTCGCAAGGCTAACTCCCGTATTTGCCCAATCAAGCCTATGGTTATGGATTATTGCAATAACCGGATTAGTGACGCTGTTCTGGGGTTCTTTCTCCGCAGTTAGGCAAACAGATTTGAAGGGTATCCTTGCCTTTTCTACTGTCAGCCAGCTTGGTATGATTATGTCTCTTCTTGGTGTTGGAGCTGCAGCTTTTCATTTTAGCGGGAAAAGCGCTGTACCATATACGGTTGCTACCACTGCAGCACTATTCCACCTCGTAAACCATGCGACATTCAAAGGCAGTTTGTTCATGGCTGTTGGGATCATTGACCATGAAACAGGTACTCGAGATATTCGCAAGCTCGGCGGATTAATGACAATGATGCCTATCACTTTTACTATCTCCCTAATCGGGACCCTTTCCATGGCTGGACTTCCGCCGTTTAACGGCTTCCTCAGCAAGGAAATGTTTTTCACTTCCATGCTGAAAGTGAAGGAAGCGGGAATACTCAGCCTTGACACATGGGGACTATTATTTCCGGTTATCGCATGGACGGGAAGTGTTTTCACTTTTGTGTATTGTATGATAATACTATTTCAGACGTTTTCAGGTGGGTTTCAGCAGGAAGAACTGGATAAGAAACCTCATGAAGCTCCTTTAGGAATGTTGATTCCTCCAGTCATTCTGGCATCGCTTGTCGTGATATTCGGATTATTCCCAAATATCCTTTCCGACAGCTTGATTGCACCTGCAATGGGGGCAGTGTTGCAAAACATTTTAGGGAATGGCGAAAGCTTTAAAGTAGAAATATCCCATTGGCATGGCTTCAAACCTGAATTGTTCATGACAGTGGGAGTAATTGCAGTTGGATTTTTCTTGTATAAAACCAGTGATAAGTGGATAGGTTTCTACCGTCTCTTCCCTGAAAAATGGTCCTTTAACAGAGGTTACGATCGGACATTGGAACTTTCCCAACTAGGATCAAGAAGGTTTACAAGCCTTTATATGAATGGTTTTATCAGGACATATCTTGTCTATATCTTTTCGTTCTTTATCTTTATCCTTGGTTTGGCAATGGTTTATGAACAAGCATTCAAAATAAATACAGACGATTTGGCAGCTGTACGTTTTTATGAAATCATGCTTGTTGCCATCATTGCGGCTGCATCTATTTCCATCCTTTTTGCCAAATCGCGGCTGACATCCATTATCCTTCTCGGAGCTGTAGGTTATACGGTAGCGCTATTCTTTGTCATTTTTCGAGCACCAGACCTTGCACTGACCCAGCTTGTCATTGAAACAGTTTCCGTATCCCTGTTCCTCCTCTGCTTCTATCATTTGCCAAAACTGAGGAAAAGCGAAGGGAGAATAGGATTTAAACTTGTCAACCTGCTGATTGCCATTGGAGTTGGAACAATCGTAACAGTCATCTCATTATCTGCCCACAGCAGCAAAAAGTTCGGAAGCATCGCAAACTATTATATTGAGAATACGTATAAAAAAGCTGGCGGAGAAAATATGGTCAATGTCATCCTTGTTGACTTCCGCGGATTCGATACATTGTTTGAAATTTGCGTACTTGCCATCGCCGCTCTTGGCATATTCGGGATGATCAAGCTGCGTCTTGCAAAGGGGAAAAACGAGTAATGAAGACAAATGATATCATTCTACAAACAGTGACGAAAATTACGTTGTTTGTCATTATCCTTTTCTCCATTTATCTGTTTTTTACTGGACACTACCATCCGGGCGGAGGATTTATCGGCGGACTCATGGCTTCAGGTGCCATCGTCCTTCTCCTTCTTGCCTATGATATCGAAATGGTCAAAGCCATCCTTCCGGTAGATTACCGGAAAATGATTGGCATTGGTCTTTTGTTTTCCGCTGGAACAGGAGCTGGAGCCTTGCTCGCAGGGAAGCCTTTCCTGACACATGCTTATACGTATGCAAACCTGCCCATTCTTGGAAAAACATCCTTGCATACAGCGGTCTTGTTCGATACCGGTGTGTTTCTTGTCGTCATTGGTGTGACGATGACCATCATTCAGACGATTGGGGAGAGTGACTAATGGAAATACTTATGAGTTTCCTAATCGGAATATTGTTCATGACAGCAACCTATCTTATGCTTTCCAAAAGCCTTCTGCGCATTATTGTCGGAACTGGTTTACTGAGCCATGGAGCCCATCTCTTAATCTTGACAATGGGCGACTTGAAGCGCGGTGCCGCACCGTTATTAGGTGAGAATGCCGAGTCTTATGTAGATCCGCTTCCACAGGCGCTGATACTTACAGCAATAGTTATCAGCTTTGGTGTTACCTCGTTCTTTCTCGTACTTGCCTATAGGGCGTACCAGGAACTAGGAACGGATAATATGGATCGCTTGAGAGGAAAGGAAGGACATGAATAATCTACTGATAATACCAATACTGATTCCGCTTTTTACTGGAATCATTCTCATTATTTTTTCAAGCAACATCAGACTGCAGCGAACCATTTCAGGTATAAGTTCGATTGTTACCATCATTTTTACCGCTGCGCTCGCATTTCAAGTTTATAACGATGGAATTCAAACGATGAATGTCAGCAACTGGGAGGCGCCATTCGGCATCACACTCGTATCCGATATGCTTTCTTCCCTGCTCGTGCTGACAACAAGCATCATTGCTGCTGCATGCCTGTTTTATTCTTTCTGGTCTATCGGGGAAGACAGGGAGAAGTTTTACTATTACCCTATCTTTCAGTTCCTTATTGTTGGAGTGAACGGGGCTTTCACAACAGGTGATATTTTCAACTTATTCGTGTTTTTTGAAGTAATGCTGATGTCTTCCTATGTTTTGCTTGTTCTTGGAGGGACGAAGATTCAACTGAGGGAAACCATTAAATATATTCTTGTTAATGTCATTTCCTCCGCTCTCTTTGTCATCACGGTCGCTTTTCTATATTCTGTCGTCGGCACATTGAACATGGCGCATATTTCCGCAAGGATTGCGGAGTCGGGCAATTCAGGAATTCTTACAGTGATTGCAGTCCTATTCTTGATTGTATTTGGGTTAAAGGGTGCCATATTTCCGCTGTATTTTTGGCTTCCTGGCTCATATTATGCACCGCCGGCTCCTGTTATGGCGCTGTTTGGTGCATTGCTGACAAAAGTCGGCGTCTATTCCATTACAAGAACCTATACATTATTTTTCTATCATGATGCGGGATTTGCGATTGAGCTTCTTCAAATCCTCGCGATTTTCACGATCATTGCAGGTGCAATTGGTGCAATTGCATTCCATGATGTTAAAAAAATAATTATTTACAATATCATTATCGCTGTTGGTGTCATTCTATTCGGTGTGTCCATCATGAACAGCGAGTCGGTGACAGGCTCTATCTTTTATTTAATCCATGACATGATCATCAAGGCTGCCTTGTTCCTTTTAGTAGGAATTATTGTAAAATTAGCAGGAACAGCCGACCTGCGAAAAATGGGTGGCTTCATCCATACCTACCCAGGGCTTGGCTGGACGTTTTTCATTGCTTCATTAGCGCTTGCAGGCATTCCTCCGCTAAGCGGCTTTATCGGAAAGCTGCTAATTGTCCGTTCAGGTTTTGAGGATGAAAGCTTTTGGGGAGCAGGAATTGTTTTAATGTCAAGTCTTGTTGTCCTTTTTTCCATCATGAAAATATTCATTGGAGCCTTCTGGGGAAAAGCACGTGTACCTAAAAATACAGGCAAAGTTCCTGTCACGTCTCTATTGGCAGCCCCTGCCCTTCTTACAGCACTCGCAGTTTTGTATGGGTTAGGAACGGAAGCAATTTACCCGGTCATCTCCTTGGCGGCAGAGACCTTAAAAAATCCAGACATTTATATCAATGCGGTCCTAAAGGAGTGATAGTAGATGGCCTTCCAGATTTTGCTTAACTTTTTCCTTGCTTTCATATGGATGTTTCTAAAGACATCCTATACACCTGTTACTTTTCTTGTAGGCTACTTCTTCGGCCTTTTGGTCATTTTTACTTTCCGAAGGTTTTTTCATACGAGATTTTACGGGTACAAAATAGTGGCTGTCATTCGTCTTTTCCTGATTTTTAATCGTGAGTTATTTTTATCAAATCTGGCAGTATTAAAGGTGATCCTGAAACCAAAGCTCGATATTAAGCCTGGGATTTTCGCTCTACCAACAGAGTTAAAGGAAGACTGGGAAATCACCATTCTTGCAAACCTGATTACGTTGACACCCGGTACGCTCGTCATCGATATTTCTCCTGACAACTCTATACTCTATGTCCATGCAATGGATATTGATGACATACAGGAAGCAATCGATGGTATCAAGAATTCATTTGAAAAAGCGATCATGGAGGTGAGCAGATAATGTTTGAAATCGTCCTCATGATTTCTTTGTTCATCATTTCCCTGGCAATGCTCGGCCTCATTTACAGGGTCATCAAAGGGCCAACTATCCCCGACCGGGTCGTTGCGCTTGACGCGCTTGGCATTAACCTTGTTTCCATCATCGCCATTGTATCTATTTTCCTGAAAACAACTGCTTTTCTCGATATTATCCTCTTGATTGGAATTCTCGCTTTTATCGGGACAGTTGCTTTTAGCAAATACCTGGAGAAGGGAGTGATCATGGAACGTGACAGAAATTCTTAAGTTTTTTATTGGTCTAACCGTTCTAACCGGTGCGCTATTAAGCCTTGTTACTGCCTTTGGGCTTATCCGGCTTCCAGATGTGTACACAAGGAATCATGCAGCTTCGAAAAGCGCTACACTCGGTGTCATGCTTGTGCTTCTTGGTACATTGCTGTATGCCTATCAAGACACAGGCAGCTTTCACTCAAGACTATTGCTGGGGATTGCTTTCATTTTCATGACATCCCCTGTTGCAGGCCATTTAATTAGCAGAGCCGCATATAATTCAGGTGTGAAGCTTTGGGGAAACAGTGTGAGGGATGACCTTGCGAAACATAGAAAAAAGTAGCTAATTTAGCACAAAAACCACTAATTCGTCGTGAATTAGTGGTTTTTTCTCTACTTTAATTTCCAGAAAGGTTCAATTTTTATCCATACCTCGGTGAAAATGTATAGCGTATGATGAAGGTAGCATAGCGAGAAAGGGAGCGGTTATGATGGCAGGCGAAAAGGTTGCGGTAATTGGCGGCGGAATCAGCGGTTTATGCACAGCCCTCGCTCTGCAGCAAAGAGGAATACAGGCAGAAGTGTACGAACAGGGAATGCCAGAAGATTATCCTCGCGCTGGCATGATTCTTGGCGGAAATGCGCTTATCTGCCTTGAAATGCTTGGTCTAAGGGAAGCTGTATGGAAAAATAGTATCGGTACCGATTGTTATACGATCCGTGCAGATTCCGGGAAAGTCATCTCCACATTAAAATATTCTTCTCCTGTCATTACATCTTGTTTTCGCTTCATCTATGGTCCTCTTTTATTGACCCTTTTAGCCAGCGAGCTTTCACCTGGCACGCTGCACTTTGGACAGAAACTCGATAACTTTGAGCGGAATAAGAATAGCATTACCCTTTTCTTTGAAGGCGGAGAGACGAAAGAGTGCAGTTATATGCTCGCTTGCGATGGACTTCACTCTCTTGTGAGGAGGAAGCTATTGCCGGACTCTTCCCCTGTGGCCTCCGGCTACACCTGCTGGCGCGGTATTCTTGATCATGATGGTGAGTTTTCCAATTATGCCTTCAGCGAAACATGGGGGCACCGGGGTCGCTTTGGGATTGTTCCCCTTCCAAACAACCAGATTTACTGGTATGCCGTCAGGAAATGTGAAGGACAAGAGAAAGCAATGAATACTTGGGCTTCGATTGATTTGTTATTCAATTTTTTCTATTACCACGATCCGATTCAGCAAATCCTCGAGAGAACAAAAGACAATGAAATCATTCACCATGATATTTTTGAATCGAAATCGCCTGGAATTCTTTTTTTCGGTTGTATCCTGCTGCTAGGGGATGCTGCCCACTCCCCCCTCCTTAATATGGGACAGGGGGCATCGTTGGCAATAGAGGACGCAGTGACGCTTGCTGCTTCCATAGCATCCGAGGAATCGACCAATAAGGGTTTTACACAATACTCCAAAAGTCATGCAAGGCGAGCAAGGAAGGTTTCGTCACACATTAGAAAGTTCGATTGGATTGCAAAGATGGAGCTTCCATTCCTATGTTCCATGAGAAATTGCTTTCTTAGCTTGGCCCCATCATCCTTTCATGGAAAGAGGCTTGGGGATTTGTTCGATATCACCCCATGGGATCTTTCATCAGGATAAGAAATGCCGTGTACCACGGCACGATCAGAGGACAGGTGAGCCGCTAAGTCCGTGTTAGTCGGCGGGACAAATGGGAATCGAGCGAGTTAAAAACAGCCGACCTGAAAACAAACTGGAATCTGCTGTAGATATTTTTGCGCTTACCGTTGATAACTTATCCAGGACGCTTCAGGGAGAGCTTCACAATCGTGTGTAACCGGTTCCAAAAGCACGCTTTTTCAAAAAAACAATTCCACATCACCAAAAACTCCTCGCCTAAACCTCAAAAAACAAAGCAAAATGACAATTTTTTAGGGTTTGGGAGCGCAGTGGAACGCGGATCATTTTACAAAAATTATCTAATATGGATCCTGTTGTATAGCTACTGTAGATAAATGATAGATTACCGTTGATAAACGGTGATTTACCGTTGATAAATTGTCCATTACCGTTGATAAATGAACAGTTACCGTTGATAACTTATCCAGAACGCTTCAGGGAGAGCTACACAATTGTGTGTAATCGGTCCCAAAAGCACGCTTTTTCAAAAAACAATTCCACATCACCAAAAACTCCTCGCCTAAACCTCAAAAAAAAAGCAAAATGACAATTTTTTAGGGTTTGGGAGCGGAATAGAATATCGTGGACAAACCGGCAGTATCGTGTAACACAACATCGAAAAAAACCATATTGAAAGTGCAACTAGCAAAGCACGTGATACCGATTCAAGCTTTTTCAAAAGCCCGAAATCACTCGCTTTGCGGATTCGAACTAACTTTTTCTTGACACAATGAAACCGCCCTGCGTTCACTTTTGAATAACTGCTATCGTACATCTTGAAATACAGATCAGCTTGTCTTCTTCATCTTCTATCTTAACTTCCCAGACCATTGTCTTCCTTCCGTGATGCAACACTTCTGCGGTTGCTGTCACCATTCCTTCCCTTTTGGAACGAAGGTGATTCGCATTTATTTCAAGCCCTACAACTGCTTCGGTTTCCTTGTTTGATAATTCATAAGCACCAATGCTTGCTACTGTTTCTGCAAGCGCAACCGATGCACCTCCATGCAGCAGCCCAAAAGGCTGGCGCGTCCGATGATCTACAGGCATCATCGCAGTGACAAGACCTTTTTCCACTCGAGTAATCTCAATCCCAAGCGAATGCATGAGCGTTTGGCTAAAGTCCATTATGTACCTCCATCATCAAGCGTGATAATCTGATAAATGTTAAGGAGAACGGGGATGCTAACAATGTCCTGTTGGACAAATAATGACCATAATCCGAGGTGGATAAGCATGAATAATGTACGAGAAGGTTTGATTCCTGCAGTGCTTGGAACTGCCGTAACAGCAGCAGGTTATGCGCTGTCTCAAAGCAACAGAGTCAACAACAGACTTTCAAATACTGTAGTCGGCTTCGGCCTTGCTCATATCGTCCTTGGAGCAATCGATTTATTTGAACACAGGCAGTAATTTGAGATTGGCGGGAAATATTCCCGCCAATCTACCTATCGAGCACTCTTTCCCTGTTTCTACGCCTTTTTCTGTGAATCACTACGGTTAATGTTACAAGTGAGACAAGGAGAAAAGCAGCCCCATACTCACTTCCAAGCTTTATTATATCATCCATATTGTCTCCAAATAAAAAACCTGCAGTAAAAGTAAGAGACAGCCAAGCAAGCGCTCCAGGATACGCATATAAAGCAAATGTACGATAATTGAGTCCTCCTGCTCCATAGAGAAATGGGATAACACTCCTCACCCCAGGAATAAAATAGCTGAAAGAAAGTGAGAAAGCGTGGTATTTCGCCATTATTCTAATAGATGATTCCACGGATAGAGTGAATCGCTTAGATTTTCGAAAGAAACTTAGCAAACGTTTACCCAATATCCGCCCCATCAGATAGCTTGTTGTTAGCGCAAAGATTAGGCCAGCATACGCCGTCAAAAATGCGGATAAAGGATGGAGGATTCCAGTAGATGATACAAAACCTACTCCCATGATCAGGACCTCATTAGGAAGCGGAATTCCAAAAATCCCCAACCATAACCAGATGAATAAACCGATATATCCGTTTCCTTCCATCATTTCCAAGACGAGGTCCACATTCATCCAGGTTCCTCCCTACTGCTTACTTCAGAAAAATTTTCTAAATAATTAAATATATGACTAAGAAATTCTACTCTTTCCAAATAATATCCTCTTTTTTTCATCCGAAACTCATAGCCTAATAAAGTGATCCCTTACATATATATGAGGGATACAAGTTTATGTAAGGAGGGATAGATTGAAAAGCTTCCAATTTTGGGATAATACAGCCAACCGTAAGCAAGAATACTTAGGCATGAGACCTTATCCACCAGTCGATTCTTCGAAATTTCGCCAATCTGCAGGCTTATCATTAGCATTTTTTAAGGACGCGAGGAGTCTACTTGAAAAGATTTCCGCATCACCTTCCTTCTCCACCAAAATTATGAAAGCAGCTCAGGAATCAAAAACTCAGGCAGTAGAAAGACTTATCCTGTCAACAGGAATTAGAAATAAACCAATGTTGCTTTTTAACCCTGATAATCTAATGCTTCGTTTTTTAGATGAAAAAGGGGATGCCGAAGTGATTGTCAAACTCAAGTGGCGCTAAAAAAAACAGCCCTCCCAAGAGCTGTTTTTCTTCATTAGCGGTAATATGGAAACCCACCGTAAGGATACACGGGGTATGGGGGAAACGGGGGATATACCGGGTAAGGCTGGATAAACGGTCTCGGTCCGATCAAAGCGCCGCCAACAAGTCCTCCCAGCAAGCCTCCCAAGAAAGGGGCTCCCCAAATAAACCGGCTGTCCCCACGGAATCCGGGATAAAAATTCCTCATACGACAAAACCTCCTCCTCAATCTTTCTGCCTACACTATTTCATATGCCAGGTTATTGGAAAAGGAGTGGGCATTTGTCCGATGGAATTAGATTTTTGCCTAGCTTGCTCATCTATAAAACCATTGCGGCTATCCAGCCGAATAGAATGAGGGGAATATTATAATGAGTGAATGTCGGGATGCACGTGTCCCATATATGATTATGCTGCCCATCCGCGTTTAAGCCTGAAGTTGGTCCCAGCGTGCTGTCAGATGCAGGCGAACCCGCATCCCCAAGAGCAGCTGAAGTCCCAATAATGGCAATGGTCGCCATTGGACTAAAACCAAGCTGAAGGCAAAGAGGAACAAAAATGGTAGCAATTACGGGAATGGTCGAAAAGGATGACCCGATACCTAAGGTGACTAGCAGGCCAACTATCAGCATAATAAAGGCACCTGCTGGTTTGCTGTTCCCTATCAAGTTGGAGGAAATCTGTACAAGACTATTTACATCTCCTGTTTCTTTCAAAACATCTGCAAACCCAAATGCAGCTAGCATGACAAACCCGATGGAGGCCATCATCTTCATCCCGCCGGTAAGCAAACTGTCGGTCTCTTTCCATTGTACGGCACCGCTGAAGTAAATGACTATAATTCCTGCAAGGGCCCCAAAAATCATCGACTTAAATGCGATTTGAACCGCTAATGCAGCAATGATGGCAATGACGGAAAAGAGCAATTTTCTTTTAGAAAAATCAATACTTTGCTGTTTGAACGCTTCATAATCGGTATAATTTCTTGGCTTTCGATAGCTAATAATAACTGCGATTAACAACCCTGCAATCATGCCAACTGCCGGAAGCAGCATCGCTTGAGGAATATCCTCCACTTTAACAACAAGACCGCTGTTCGCCATATTTTTCTGCAGAATTTCATGAAAAATTTTCCCGAACCCTGCTGGAAGGAACATATATGGCGTAATTAAGCCAAAAGTAATCACTGCTGCAACAAGCCTTCTGTCTAATTTAAGTTTGTTAAAAATCGCTAGCAGCGGCGGAATAAAGATTGGGATGAATGCGATATGAATAGGAATAAGGTTTTGTGAAAAAATGGCCATCAAGAGAATCAGAGAAACAATTAATATTTTAGAATAAACCTTTCCTTTTTCTTCCCCCATCCTTCCGATTACTTTTAGCATCATATCTACAAGCGCATCAGGAAGGCCTGTGCTCGACACAGCCATGGCAAACCCGCCTAATAGGGCATAGCTGAGAGCGACAGGCGCACTCCCTCCGAGCCCGTTCGTAAAAACCTCCATTGTTTCCTGTAGTCCTAATCCGCCTGTCAAACCTCCAATAATCGAAGCAACAATAAGTGAAATAACAACATTGACCCGCAATAAACTCAGTATGAGCATAGCTAGGACGGCAATAATTACTGCATTCATGATGTGACGCTGTCCCCTTTCTAAGGATGCTTTATTACGATAAATTGGTAGAGTGTTAAAATGTAATTATTAAATTATCATAGCATTATTTAATTGTCAAACCATTTTTCTGAAATAATACTCCAACAAAAAAAACCTGGCCAAAGCCAGGTAATGGGATGCTTAAATTGTCTCGAATCTTTCCACCAAAAGCGCCAAGGTTCTTGCCATGACTCCTGTAGCACCTTGTGGACCAAGGTCATGCTCCTTGCTGGTAGTTGCCGTTCCTGCAATGTCTAAATGAACCCATGGTGTTCCCTCTGCAAACTCGCCTACAAAGGCGCCGCCCATGATTGCGTGGCCTTCCCGTCCAGGCGAATTATTCAAATCAGCAATTTTACTGCCACGGACCCTCTCAATATCTTTTTCGGTAAGCGGTAGTCTCCAAATCGGCTCGCCTGCTTCATGCGATGCTTGAAGTACTTGCTCATACCAGTTTTCATTATTTGTAAGCGCTCCGCTTATCTCCGTTCCCAGTGCAACAACGACGCCCCCCGTAAGCGTCGCGACGTCGACGAGATAATCGGCTCCGTGATGTTTTGCATAGGTAATGGCATCAGCCAGTACGAGACGGCCTTCCGCATCCGTGTTCAGCACTTCAATCGTTTTCCCGTTCATGGAGGTAATCACATCGTCGGGTTTAAAGGCCCCGCCGCTGATCATATTATCCGTTGACGGAATGACCGCCACAACATTTTGCTCTGGTTTTAGTTCTCCGATAATCTCCATCGCGCCAAAAACGGCTGCGGCACCGCCCATATCTGTTTTCATCCCGACAATGCCATCCTTTGGCTTGATAGAATATCCACCTGTATCAAAAGTGATTCCTTTCCCGACAAGCCCGATGACATCCTTCCATTCCTCTTTTCCCTGGTACTTCATGACAATCATTTTCGGCGGCTCGAGCGAACCTTGGCTTACCGCGAGGAATGCACCCATTCCTAATTTCTCCATGTCTTCCCTATCAAGAATTTCCGTTTGGAACCCATACTTTTCAGCAAGTTTTATAGCGTAGGAAGCCATGCCTGATGCCGTCAACATATTCCCAGGCAGATTGACAAGCGTCCTGGAGGAATTTGTCGCTTTGCCGAAAATATAACCTACCTCCAGTGCCGCCCGAACTTCTTCCTTTTCCAGTGCAGTTGAAAAGACCGTTACATTTTCAAGCGTAACGTCAGGCTCATTTGACTTTTGCCTATACCCTTCAAACTCATATGTTGCTAGAGCAAGCGCTTCACCAAGTTCGTGTGCTGCATCAAGCGCATCAATCTTTTCTGTTGTGAAAGTATCGAGCAGGATGGCTGCTTCTTTCCACTTATCCTTTTTGGCGGTTTTGAACAGCCTGCCAAAACTTTCTTTAAGCCCTTCAGAATTAAGTTCTTTTTCTTTCCCCATTCCCAAGAAGTAGAGCCGTTTTGCTCCAATTTTTCCGAACGTATGTATTTTAGATACCGCTTTCTTTTTTGTACGAATATCCCCGCTCTTGACCAGTTCAAAGAGAGCACCTTCAAATAGTGCATCCGCTTCTCTCAGGAGACCTTCCAATTGACCTACCCGTTTCGTTATACCTATCGCAAGAACTTCAGTTGGCAAAGAAAACTCAAAACGATCCTTAACAGTAAACAACGCAAACACCTCCATAATATACCTACATTATATCCGAACATCGAGAATATTTCGATTCCCTAATCTTCATCTAGATATAAAAAAATTTCTGGCAATCTAGGGAGGCTCCCAATTGCTGAATAAGGCACAGTATCCACCTTATCTGGTATAATGGAGAGGCACTCTTCTATAAAACTAATCACTGTTTCAAGATTAAGCCCCCAATGTTTCGGCCTGTAAGGCAAAAGATATTCCTTGGCAACAGCCATCATGATTCTTGTCCCTTTTACATTGCCGTAACTGTAATGATATAGCGCTACACTTAGCTGGAGAAGCCCTTTTAAGAACAGGTTGCCTTTCTCTTCCATCCACATATCTTCAAGCAAGTCATGACAAGAATAGTACTCACCTTGATTGAAAGAGATAAAAAAATCGTAGTATTCCATCGGATATTCCGCCATTTCATCACCTCACGCCTGTACACCTACAGCATAACATGTTTCGTTTAACAGGAAAAAACACGAAGGAGGTAAAACAGAATGGAACTTTTGAGTAATTTTCCGCTTTGGGCATCCCTAGCTGCCATCTTCTTTGCCCAATTTGTAAAAGTGCCTATTACTTTTGTAGCGACGAGGAAGTGGAACTGGTCTTTGCTGACAAGTACAGGCGGAATGCCGAGTTCTCATTCAGCAGCTGTCACTGCTCTATCCACAGGTATTGCACTTGAATCTGGACTAGATTCCAATCTGTTTGCACTTGCAGCCATCTTTAGTGTCATTACGATGTTTGACGCAACAGGTGTTCGGCGCCAGGCAGGAGAGCAGGCAACGGTACTGAACCAGCTTGTCAGCGATTTCAACAGATTCGTCGAAGAAGCAAAAAACTGGCCGAATAAACCGGAGACCGAAAAGCGGAAAGAATTGAAGGAATTGCTAGGGCATAAGCCCATCGAAGTTTTCTTTGGAGGACTGACAGGAATCTTTCTTACTTTTGCCCTCCATTATTTTCTTTAAGAAAGGAATGCGTATATGAGACTAGTTTCGCTTTGCCCGAGTAATACAGAGCTTCTTGAGTATATGGGACTATCAAATCAGCTTGTTGGAATTGATGATTACTCTGACTGGCCAGAAAGTGTTCAGCACCTTCCACGCCTTGGACCTGACCTTTCCATTAACATCGATCTTGTCGAAGAACTTCAGCCTGATCTCGTATTGGCATCACTAAGTGTTCCAGGAATGGAAAAAAATATTGCTGCCTTGCAAGATCGGGGCATTCCACATATCGTCCTCAATCCTCAATCACTAGAAGATATCGAGAAGGACCTCATTCTTACGGGAAAAGCAATAGGAGAACAGCAACGAGGACAGATGGCTGCAGAGATATTCCGAAACAGGCTGAAAGAACTGCAGAAAGAAGGAGAAAGACTCATTACCGGACAGCCTCGATTGTACTGGGAATGGTGGCCGAAACCGGTATTTACGCCTGGAAGGATCAACTGGCTCTCAGAGATTTCTCTTGCGGCCGGAGCGAAAAACCTGTTTGACGAAGTGGAGCTTGCGAGCGTTAGTACGAACTGGGAAGATGTTTTATCACGCTGCCCTGATTATATTTGTATCGCATGGGTTGGTGTTAGGAAGAATAAAATTAAACGCTCGCAAATTACGAAAAGGCCCGGCTGGCAAAACCTCGAAGCGGTTCAAAAAAACAGGATATTCATTCTCGAGGAAGAGCTGTTTTGCAGACCTTCCCCCAGGCTTCTCGATGGCCTGGAAAAGCTCATTGCCCTTTTAAAAGAAGATCAGCATACATAAAAAATAGCAGGATAGCCTGCTATTTTTTTATTTCTTAATATATTGTTGCCTAAATACCTGCATTGCTTTATCTTCATTCAGCATTTTCAATTCATCTTCTGTCAATTTCCCGTTGCCCACTTTAATGATGGAGGCTTCCACCGTCTTTTTCCCCCATTGTTGGTAGACATCATCCACTGTTTCATAATAGAGGTCGATTTTGTTTCCTTTAATTGCGCCTCCCTTGTCCGCAACCACTCCATAGCCATAGCCTGGAATGAAGAGGATGGTACCGATCGGATACACACTTAAATCTGCTGCAATGGTGGAGTACAGATCTCTTTTCACCTTAACGCCTGAATAGGTAATGCCATACCCAGGATGACCAGGGTGTTTACCGGTTGACTCCACCCCTGCAGTATAACCTGTTGCGGAAATAGTAGTCTTTTTAAACTGGGACCAGTCAATAGCTGACTCTAAATCCGGCTGGGGTTTAGCTGATGTCTTGCTCGATGAAATTTTTGTAGCTGGAGACGAAACATGGCCTAGAACCTTTTTTGATATGCCCAACGTTTTTTTTCCGTGTGTATGATATGTAGATTCGTCCTTGTACAAATATGTAGCTAGGGAAATCGCGCTAACTCCCGATACGGATTGATAAGTGGACAACAATGCTGCAACAAACAGAATGGTCATAGCCGTCCGCCTTGATAATGACAGAAAGAAATTCTTCAATATTTCTCACTCCTCTCAAAGCTATTTCTTTCCCGACTGAAAAGAAAATATGCAATAAAAGAGTAAAAACAAAGCGGAAGACCTATTTTTTTCCCTAAATAAAGAAAAAACAGCCCCCGTTTCGAAGCTGCTTAAAACATTTGATATCCTTTTTTTCGAAGCTGTTTGATTGTGAATCCTGCCACAAGCGCTCCTGCAAATCCGCTTCCAAGAATCAAGATATCAGCAGGCGCCAAGTTCGAAAACTTTTGCCCTAGCTCCCCGAATGCATTGCGACTATCAGTAAAGTATTCCACAAATCGAACCTTATCGATGATGAAAATGGTTACAATAGGATAGATTACAGCCATCACCCAAGACATTCTTAGTAACATATTGAGCAAGAACCCTATACCAAAAAATAAAACAAAGAATAACAACATTGAAATAATCAGTGTAACAACAGTCAGTTCCACAAAAAACTCCTCCTATAAGCAATCATCCCTAGTGTACTGAAAGCTTAATACTCCGTCAATTATTACATCTCCATAAAAAAACCCTGTCGCAACAGGGGCTGTAAAATTCTTATTTTTCTTTTCCTGAACCGCCGCAGCAAGTGCAGGTTTCCGAACCTCCAAGTAAAAGCTGAACATATCCTTTTCCGGAACAATAAGGGCACTCTTTCATTTCATTCTTTTGATGGTTCAAGCTATCGACTCCTTTGAATTGAATTTTCTGATAATATACCAAAGATTCCATTTGAAAGGAAACCGCATTTTTGCTGAAAAAAGTGTAATGAAAACGTATACAGTTTTGATTTGCTTTTTATATCTCTTTTATTCTTAAGATTTCAGAAAATTATAAAAATAATTTGTATGCCGTGTATTCAAACTGGTCTCCTGGATTTATTCCGTTTATTTCAGGCTTCATTGTATCTGATGTGATTTCCGTTAAATGATGAAGCATAACAGAAACATCGCTTTTGCCGTAAAGAAATTTAGGGTGGATGAAACATGCTTCCGCTATCTCACTTTCTTGAATTTTAAGCTTTCCTCCAACAGGTTCCATTAAGAAGATGAGCAAATTATCGCTTACCATTTCACGGATTACGCCTGACCGTAAACCAATTAGGCCTTTAACTTGGCAAACGATACCTGTTTCTTCTAAAACCTCACGTGCTGCTGCTTCATCTGCTGTCTCTCCTTTATTCACAAAACCTGCAGGGAGAGACCACATATCTTTTAAACCACCATACGTTTTTTTCACAACAAGCCACTCTCCATTTTCCGAAACAACAAGACCCGCAGCCCCCAGCCAAACTTTGTCTCTTTTCCCCAAATTTCTCTCCGCCTTATCGTCATATTGAAAAACAGGCCGGGAAATCCCGGCCTGAATGTTTGTTATTAAAAAATATTGAACTTACCTTTTTTCATTACAAGGGAAGGTCCGCCAATCATATAAAGAGCGCGGTTGTCGACCATTTTTTTCATGAAGGAAGCCTTACCCCCTACCACTTTCTTGCCGAATACCACACCGATTGCATCGTCTTCTCCAAGGGAACAAACCGTTCCTTTAATATCCGGCTTAAAGGTCTCCATTTCATTCTTGCCGCGTGCAAGTGAAGCTAAGTTTCTCGCACACACTTCCCCTTGCTGCATCGCAATTTGAGCAGTTGGTGGGAATGGTCGATTAATTTCTTCGTTAATAATTAATGCACAATCGCCTACAACAAAAATATCATCATGGCCAGGTGCCCTTAAATCTGGCTGCACCTTGATTCGGCCGCGCATTGCTTCCAAACCTGATTTCTCAATGACAGAGCTGCCACGGACACCTGCAGCCCAAACAATGGTGCCTGCCTTGATTTCTTCTACTTCTTCATCACCCTTGCCCACAATGATGCTGTCAGGCGTTGCTTGTTTGATTGCTGTTCCAATCCTGAATTCTACACCCTTTTTCTCCAGCTGAGAAACTGCATAGTTGACGAGTTCTGGATCGAAGCCAGGGAGAACCATTGGTGCTGCTTCCACACAAATAATTTTCACTTTGTGGAAGTCAATATCATATTCACGGCACAGTTCTGGTATCCTGTTTGTCAGTTCACCGAGGAATTCTATCCCTGTAAAACCTGCTCCGCCAACCACGATAGCAAGGCGTTCATCTTTTTTCTCTGCCTCAGTATTATATGTCGCAAATTGGTACTCAATATGTTCTCTAATTTGGCGTGCTGCATTCACATTGACAATGGAGAAAGCGTATTCTTTCAAACCTTGAATGCCAAAAGTTTCAGGCTCTGCACCGAGACCTATTACAAGGTAATCGTATGCAAGTTCGCCTTTCTCAAGGATTACCCTTTTTTCAGCTGTCTTAATTTCCTCGACTGTATCTTGGATAAATTCAATTTTGTTCCGGTCGATAACATCACGGATATCATATCTGACGCGGTCATGATGAAGCGTGCCTGCAGATGCTTCGTGCAGCCATGTTGTTTCATAATGATAGTCGTTTTTGTTGACAAGTTTGATGTCTGCTTCATTTACCCCTAGGTTTTTTTGCAGTCTGGAGGCTGTCATTAGTCCGCCATATCCTGCTCCCAAAATTACGATTTTCGGCTTTCTCACAGTGATCACTTCCACCTTTTCTAATTTTTTTCTTTCCCCACTTTTTCTCATCCTCTGCGAAGCGAATACCATTTTTCAGTAATATCAAGAAAAAGAATGTGATTATCTTCACTATATGTGACAAGAAAATGTACTGTTTTTGTCACAAAATATTAACATAATTGTCTATCTATCATGATATTCTACTTCTTTGTCTTTTTCAAGCAAATAAATTTTATGCTGAAACTTCGAAATATTTAGATTAAATTGTTGTTTTTAAATAGAATTTGTCGAGTGAACTCCATGCTTCTACCACACCTTGTTAATGATTTCTGTGAGGAATAACAGTTATTCTTCCATTAGTTTATGTTATTATTAAAAATAGAGTGATTATTGATTTTTCCATTAGGTTAGGGGGATACAGTGTGAAAGAAGATCAGAAGGTTTATGACATTACGATAATTGGCGGCGGCCCCGCAGGTTTGTTCACTGCATTTTACGGTGGAATGAGACAGGCATCCGTCAAAATTATTGAGAGCCTTCCGCAGCTTGGCGGGCAGCTTAGTGCCCTTTACCCTGAGAAATATATATACGATGTTGCAGGGTTTCCTAAAGTTCGCGCACAGGAGCTTGTCGACAATCTGAAAGAGCAAATGGCCAAATTTGACCCTGTCATTGTCCTCGAACAATCCGTAGAAAAGCTCGAGAAAATGGAAGACGGCAGCTTTAAGCTGACAACTGACAAAGAAACTCATTATTCTAAAACTATCATTATTACTGCAGGTAATGGTGCATTCCAACCTCGTCGTCTCGAGCTAGAAAATGCTGCCGAGTATGAAGGCAAAAACCTTCATTACTTCATTGATGATCTCAATAAATTTGCTGGCCAAAAAGTGGCAGTCTTGGGCGGCGGCGATTCCGCGGTTGACTGGGCGCTTATGCTTGAGCCAATCGCAAGCCAGGTAACCATCGTGCATCGCCGTGATAAGTTCCGGGCACACGAGCATAGTGTAGAAAACCTGCAAAATTCAAAAGTAGATATCAAAACTCCTTATGTACCGGAAAGCATTGTCTGCGATGATGAAAAAATCTCCGGACTTATACTGAAGGAAGCAAACGGCGAAAATACAGTGACATTGGATGTAGATGCTGTCATCTGTAACTTTGGATTCGTTTCATCACTTGGACCAATTAAAGAGTGGGGACTTGAGATCGAAAAGAACTCTATTGTCGTCAACTCTCGTATGGAAACGAATATACCAGGTATCTATGCAGCAGGCGACATTTGCACATACGAAGGAAAAGTAAAGCTAATCGCTTGCGGATTTGGTGAAGCTCCTACAGCAGTAAACAACGCAAAAGCATTCATCGATCCAAAAGCGAAGCTCCAACCGCTGCACAGCTCCTCTATGTTTAAATAAGTAGAAAAGCGGAAGCGCCCCGTTCAGCGCTGTACGGCCTGGAGGGTTTCGATTGAGATATAGGAAACACGATGAGCGGAGCGAATCGATGTTGACTTATCGTAGGGAGAAAGCCGAAGGACGATAAGCGCTGGGCGCTGTAGCTAGACAGTGAAAAGCGGAAGCGCCCCGTTCAGCGCTGTACGGCCTGGAGGGTTTCGATTGAGATAAAGGAAACACGATGAGCGGAGCGAATCGATGTTGACTTATCGTAGGGAGAAAGCCGAAGGACAATAAGCGCTGGGCGCTGTAGCTAGACAGTGAAAAGCGGAAGCGCCCCGTTCAGCGCTGTACGGCCTGGAGGATTTCGATTGAGATATAGGAAACACGATGAGCGGAGCGAATCGATGTTGACTTATCGTAGGGAGGAATGAAACCCGGCAGGCATCAGCCTGCCGGGTTTTTGTGTTGGTTACCTTCTGTGTTTTTTGCAATGGCATCTTCTGTTATCATTCTCGTTGTCTTGAGCTCCAGCAACCAAAAGGTCGTTAATTACGCAACGGCGAACCGCCCTGCAGAAGTCAGCTCCATCAATATAGCCGTGGAATTTAACCTTAAAATTATTATTAGCAACACCGCCGACTTCTTCTCTTCTATATCTACCCATTTTCTCTCCCCCTTTCCATCCCTTTTTCTTCCTTACACTTTATCTTATGCATTGAAGGACAGGACGTAGAGGCGTTTGTCCCACCCTTTCTTGAAATGTGTGAATGACCAAATAAGGCCCCGGAATTCATCCGGGACCTTCCTCTTACTAGCAGCTTCTCATTACCTGCTGTGCCTGCAATGGCAATGTTCATCACGATCTTCCTCGTCGTTTGCACCAGCGACAAGAAGATCTCTAATCAAGCAGCGGCGGACAGCACGGCAGAAATCTTCTCCGTCAATATGGCCATGAAACCTCACCTTAAAGTTGTTCTCGAATGCTCCAGCAACCTCTTCTTCTCTTCTACGATAACCCATCTTTTTTCCTCCTTCTATTGTTTATTATTTTTTTCATTACCGGCTAGATCTCTTGTGATGGTGATCTTCATCACGATCTTCTTCATTTGCACCAGCAACAAGGAGATCGTTGATCAAGCAGCGGCGGACAGCACGGCAAAAGTCTTCTCCGTCAATATGGCCATGGAACCTTACTTTAAAGTTGTTGTCGAAAACTCCGGCAACCTCTTCTTCCCTCCTACGGTAACCCATTTTTTCTCCTCCTTTCTCTCTTGTTGTTCCTTACGCTGTATCCTATGCATAACTCAGTTAGAGAGAGGGGGCTGTTGTCCAAGAAGCGACGTAAATGTGCCAATGACCTGAATAAAAATAGGTTGAAAGATTTGTTGGCTTCAAGAATTAACATGAGGCAACTAAAAAAAGAGGACAGCCAACATTGTTGGATGTCCTAACATAGTCTGTATAAAGATAAGCCTTGTATCACCAAACATTCTGTGTCGCATATTCGTTCGCGGTGTTCCAGCCTATCACTCCATTGCCGTTGTTTCCTCCTTGAACATAACGCTGTCCCGCTTCTGCAGCCATGGCCTCTGCTTTTGTTCGATGAACCGTTCCAAATGGATGGTTCGGCGGGGCATAAATCGAGTAGAGTTTCAACGGAACATTCCCGGTGTTGATTAAATTATGCCACGTTCCAGCAGGTATAATAATCGCAGAATCATCTTGAACATTTCTTTGGAAGTTTAAGTTTCTCCTGCTTTTCCCCATCCTTACGATTCCCCGTCCTTGCTCGATTCGCAGAAATTGATCAAGGTTCGGATGTCTTTCCAAACCAATGTCTTCACCAGGGTTAAGGCTCATTAAGGTAACCTGCAAATGCCGTCCAGTCCACAGAGCAGTTCGGAATGTACTATTCCGCTTCGAAGCTTCATTAATATCAATAACAAACGGGTTGGGCCCAAAATCTCTTAATGAAGTATTTTGCTCTCGTTGATCGTACTTCGGATATAAAGCTGGGTTATTATAATTGGAAAAAGGTTGATAAAAATGATTCTGATACCCATATAGAGAGTTATTCATCGATACTCATTCCCTTCACAACTTATCGAAATATCCTATGCAGTAAATGGAGGGAAGGTACATATGCCGTTATGTAACGTTGGCAAGGGGGCGTATCTCGGCCTCTCCGGAAATAAGAAAAATGGTGGCCGATCGTAAATTTCTGATAAAATCCATAGAGAATAAAAAAGCTAATCCTATGGTTTTTATAGGATTAGCTTTTTTGCCATAATTGTCGCCCTGTCTACTCCTTAACAACGACTTTATTAATTTAATTAATTTTATTATTCTCTTTTTTCATCTATTCGCCGACGAAATACTAAAGTCGAGACAGTGAATATAACAAAAGCTTCTGTTGAAGCAGCAGTAACCATTTTCACCACATTTCCTGCCACTGCTATTACACCCATCGGTTGAGTTCCAGGGTCAACCGGTTCTTCCGCAAGCATTCTTTATCTGCGATCCAATAAACCCCATAACCTTCAGCTATCGAGAAGGCTTAGAATTCATAACCTATGTTAACATTCCTCTGGCGTTCCAGCTTCCGTTGCTGTACGGAACGATGAACCGCAGCCGCAGGATGCGATTGCGTTCGGGTTATCAATGGTGAACCCACCGCCCATCATGGATTGCTTATAATCGATTTTCGTTCCTTTTAATGCAGGAGCACTGTCCTTATCGATGAGAACCTTAATTCCATGCTGTTCAAATTCTCTGTCGCCTGCTTCTACCTCATGGGCAAATCCCATACCATAAGACAGGCCACTGCAGCCGCCACCTTTGATGGCAACACGCAGGAACGCTCCTTCTTCTTCATTTTGCTTCATCATATCTTTAATCTGCAAGGCTGCAGCTTCTGTAATCGTTACGATTTGATCCAAAGTTGTTCCCTCCTTCAATGGATTTCCTTCTTAATTATAGTATATACATGGTAAGAATGTTACACAACCTTCTTGAACTGGCATTCTGTAACACGATAGACAAACAAGTAAAAACAATTCTTGCTATAATAATAGGATAGAAATCTCTCCATTAGTTTTGTAAGAAGGTGTAGAAATGACAGAAATTAAACCGTTATACGATAAGCAATGCACATGCCTTTTATGTAACAAAGCATTTACCACCAAAAAACTTCGCACCCGTTTTGTCCGTCAGGTAAATATGGATACCGACTTTTGTCCAGAATATCGCGACCCGCAAAACAACCCAGCTCTTTACCATGTACATGTATGCCCATATTGCGGCTTTTCTTTTACCGAAGAGTCATCACCCTTTTTCCCTCCAGGAACAAAAGACGAACTGAAGGATAAAGTGTGCAGTCACTGGAAGCCGCACGATTATAGCGGCGAAAGAAATGTACTTCAAGGTGTTCAGACCTTAAAGCTTGGTGCCTACTGCGCCGTGCTTAAAAAAGAAAAGCATGTTCTCATTGCAGGTCTCTATCTTCGTACAGCTTGGCTGTATCGCCACAATATTCAGCTTGAGGAAGAGCGACGCTTCCTTCATCTCGCTGCACAGGAATATAGTCGTTCTTACAGCGAGGGTGACTTTATAGGAAGCAATGTTTCCGAATACAGACTGCTCTATTTAATTGGAGAGCTGTCCCACCGGTTAGGCCAACACGAAGAATCAGTCCGCTACTTTTCTAAAGTAATTGAAAAGCAAAGACAATCAACTGAACCGAATGTTATCCGTATGGCAAAAGAACGCTGGCAAGAGATTAGAAATCTCAAAACAAATACACCATCGTAATGTTAAAAGAGCCCATAATCTCTATAAAAATAAGATTACAGGCTCTTTTTCTATTAGAACATTGGGTTTTCGTCCAAATACTGATAAATCTTTTCCACAAGTTCATCCGGTGTCTCGGCACTGACAGGTTCACCGTTGACGAGTGCATACGGCGAGCGGTCACATTTTCCGCAATAACCCAGACAGCCGTATTCTATTACATCAAGGTCCGGGTCTCTTTCAAGCTGTTCTTTCGCTTTTTGTGACCCATTAGCCAGATTGCTGATGCAAAATTCAATAATTGGCTGAATCATCTTTCCCACCCCTCTACTAAAAATATCCTACCTTTTTTTTACGATAGAGTCAATTTCCCCAACCAGAACTAGCTATGTATAAGTGTTGTTATTTTGTCACATTTTCTATATAATTTTATTGATGGATAATATTCCATGACTTGTTTATTATCGTGAAATAACTACTGTCGTTAATTGAACGGCGGCCTCTGAAAAAAACGGAAACCACCGTTCCTCAATAGAAGGCGAAGGGGAATTCATATGAAAAAGCTAGTTATCCTTGGCGGTGGCTACGGGGGAATGAGAATCCTTCAAAAGGTTCTTCCCGAGTTACCTGAAGATGTATCTGTTATTCTAGTAGATCGTGTACCGTATCACTGTTTGAAAACGGAATATTACGCGCTTGCCGCAGGAACTATTTCCGACCAGCATGTCCGCGTCTCGTTTCCAGAGCATCCGAAGCTTTCCATCATTTATGATGAAGTAAAGAGTGTGGATTTGGAAAAGAATCTTGTCCTCTTGGGTGACGAAAAAGAATTATCTTATCATGATTTAATCATTGGCCTAGGGTGCGAAGATAAGTACCACAATGTTCCAGGTGCAGATCAATATACCTGCAGCATCCAGTCCATTGAAAATTCACGCTCCACGTACCAGAAGCTCAATAACCTCTCACCAGGATCAACTGTCGCGATTGTCGGTGCCGGTCTTAGCGGTGTCGAGCTTGCGAGTGAGCTTAGCGAAAGCCGAAAAGATTTGAACATTAAGCTCTTTGATAGAGGAAACCATATCCTCTCCTCATTTCCAGAACGTCTTAGCACGTATGTGGAAAACTGGTTTGATACCCATCAAGTCGAAATTATCAACAATGCAAACATCACAAGAGTAGAAGAAAACACCATATATAATCATGATGAACCTGTCGCTGCAGATGTCATTGTGTGGACAGCAGGAATTCAGGCAAGCAAGATTGTCCGCGATCTCCCTGGAGAGCATGACGGTATGGGCCGAGCTATTATTTCCGAAAGACATCACCTTCCACAATACGAAAATGTCTTCATACTAGGAGATTGTGCAAGCCTCCCTCACGCCCCAAGCGCGCAGCTTGCAGAAGGACAAGCGGAACAAATTGTCCAAGTTCTGGTATGCCGTTGGAAAGGTCAGGAACCACCTGTATCCTTCCCGCAAATCAAATTAAAAGGTATTCTTGGCTCTCTTGGCAAGAAGCACGGCTTTGGGCTCTTGGCAGACCGCGCAATCACCGGCAGGGTCGCACGCCTATTGAAATCTGGAATTCTCTGGATGTATAAGTACCATAACGGATGATATAGTGACACCTCAAGGCGAAAAAAAAGGCGGAAATTCCGTCTTTTTTTTGTTCATCCCTTTTGATCGAAGCGGAATGAGCGGGAGAACGTTGAGCCTTGGAATGGAAATCACCAGACCACCATAGTAAAAATAAACTCCCATCATTACAAAACGAAAAGGGTCCCCCTTTTTAAAAATTGTCATTTTGATTGATTTTGCGAGGAAAAAGTGCGAGTTTTTAAGGATGGAACAGTATTTTTTGAACAGGAGAGGCTCCGTAACCGGTTACAAACTCCATTTTGCTACGGTGGAATACTGCTGTAATTAGGGTATCTACGGTAACGCTCTATTTATCTACGGTAAACAGCTAGTTATCTACGGTAATACCCAATTTATCTACGGTAAACTGCAAAATATCTACAGTAGGTTCCAGAGAACTCCCATTTTATCTTTAATCTGTAAACAAGCTAACCGCATGCTCCCGGGCAAAGAGACTTGCCAACCGAATCTTTAGCAGAAACATCGTGCCCCGACTCCCCATGAAAAAAGCGGAAGCGAATCATTTTCGATTCGCTTCCGCTTTTTCAAAATACAGATAAGATTAAGCAGACTTGTATCCGTGCTTTTCCATTTCTGTATAAATGTTTTTCAGTCTTGGACTTCCTTCTCCAACAATAATCTCATCGATGACCACAACAGGATAAAACATATCCTCCTCTAGCACTCTTCGAGAGAATTCCATTTTAACCGGCTCTTTCGGCGGATTGAATATATCGACAAACGTGATCGTAAAAGGCTGGTCAGGATATTTCCTTCCTACTGCCGCCTTAAGCCATTCGTACGTTTCTGTTGATGAAGGCTGGCCAACGCAGCTCGCGCAAATCTGGTCTGCACCGTATACAACGATCTCTACCTCTCTTGTCCCCATGTTCCGATACCCCTTCGGTTTTTAATTTCATTGTACTATACTTCTCCTTACAAGCAAGAAATTTACAATGGATAAGTCGTTTTTTGGTCTTATTCAATAGATTTTTCTTATATATGTGATTATAATAAAGACTAGGAAAGGAGTCGATTTTACATGGCTGAACAAAATATTATTGAACAAGTACAGGAAGTTCTTGATAAATTGCGTCCATTTCTCCTACGTGACGGTGGAGACTGTGAACTTGTCGATGTAGAAGATGGAGTTGTAAAGCTTCGCCTTCTTGGCGCATGCGGAAGCTGCCCCAGCTCAACGATTACGTTAAAAGCAGGGATTGAACGCGCCCTCCTCGAAGAAGTTCCTGGAATTGTAGAAGTGGAGCAAGTATTCTAAGCCGCTAACAGTCAACGGTTACTCTATAAAAAACAGCGTTTCGCACGTAGCGAAACGCTGTTTTTATTTGCATGCATTTCTTTCCTCCGCCTTTACTTCTACTGTCATCAGTCCTGTACGGTCAATCGCTAGATGAAGCACTTTCAACTGCGGGAAAGCTCCTTTTAGAACATTCGCAAGCATGTTCGCTTTTCTCGGTTCAGCTAGGCAAAGAAGCGTTGGTCCAGCTCCGCTTAGCGCCATGCCGAAAGCACCTGAATGTAACGCAAGTCGTTCTACATCATCCCACCAAGGAATCAATTCTTTCCTGTAAGGTTGGTGAAACAAGTCCGAAGACATCATTCTCCCTGCAAGCTTCCAATCTTCAGTGAAGAATGCTGCTAGCAGCTGATTGGCCGCAGCACTCGATTTGACTGCAGCAGAGTACTTCATACTTGACGGGAGCACTCCCCTTGATGCTTCTGTCAAAAGCTCTTCCTCGGGAATCAAGACAACAGCCTCTACTGCAAGCTGCTTCATTGCAGTTAGCTGCACTTCCTCGTCAGTTTGACTCCCAACAACGAGCCCCCCATAAAGGGATGCTCCCACATTGTCAGGATGTCCTTCAAACTTTGTGCAGGCAGCTAGCTTCTCCTCCAGCGAGAGTCCCAGTCCGCACATCTTATCAGCCAATTCCACACCAGCAACAATGGCAGCTCCGCTTGAACCTAGTCCTCGTGCAAGCGGAATGCTTGTTTTCACCCTTAGCCTGCAAGGTGGCATTTCCCGGCCATACATAGCAGCAACTTTAGAAGCGATCAAGCATATATAATTCTTCTCATCAGCCGGAAACTTTTCAAGCGCATCGGTCTCAGGAATGACTTCCCAGCTAGAGCTTCTCTCTGCCATGACCTCTAGGTAAAGTGTTAATGCAAGCCCGATTGAATCAAAGCCCGGGCCAAGATTAGCTGAACTTGCAGGAACCCTGATTGTTAACATGTCTCCTTCTTTCATTGATGGACAACTCCCTTGATGTAGGCGCTGACCTCCGCTTCATCATCCGGGAGGGTGACCGGCCTAATTTCATGACAATCAATAGCAGTCGATGGATCCTTTAACCCGTTCCCTGTAAGTACAGCAACTACCTTTGATTGACAAGGCACCTTTCCCTGTACAAGTGCTTTATAAAGTCCTGCGATAGAAGCACAGGAAGCAGGTTCTGCAAAAATCCCTTCCAATGCTGCAAGCTGCCGGTAAGCGTCCAAAATCTCGCTATCGGATACATCGTCGATAATGCCGCCTGACTCTTCACGAGCTTCTACAGCCAAGTTCCAGCTTGCCGGATTGCCAATTCGTATTGCCGTTGCCACTGTTTCAGGTTCCTCGAATACCCGATTATGAACAATGGCCGCCGCTCCTTCGGCCTCAAAGCCAAACATCTTCGGAAGACCTGTGTTCTTCACCTTATCGTACTCCTTGAAACCTTTCCAGTAGGCGCTTATATTCCCCGCGTTTCCAACAGGTATCGCAAGGATATCCGGTGCGCTCCCAAGAGCATCACATATTTCAAACGTAGCCGTTTTCTGCCCTTCCAACCTATATGGATTGACGGAATTGACAAGTGTCACAGGTTCATTTTCACTAATGTTTCGAACCATTGTCAATGCCCTGTCAAAATTGCCCTTGATCGAAATGATTTCCGCTCCGTACATGACTGCTTGTGCTAGCTTCCCCATAGCTATTTTTCCTTCCGGTATTACGATGATGGAGCGCATACCCGCCCTTGCTGCATATGCTGCAGCAGAAGCGGAAGTATTGCCTGTCGATGCACAAATAACAGTATCACTTCCCTCTTCTTTCGCTTTTGCGACCGCCATGACCATTCCTCTGTCCTTAAAAGAACCGGTAGGGTTTGTTCCTTCTGTTTTTACGTAAAGGTCGATGCCCCACATTGCCGATATTTTGTCTAATCGGATCAGTGGAGTGTTTCCTTCATGCAGCGTCAACAGAGGTGTATCTTCTGTCATAGGCAAAAACTCGCGGTATTCTTGTAACAGCCCTTTCCAACTCATGCGCCGGCACTCTCCTCTGCTTTGTACGAACTTTTTATATCCTTAACAGCAGGCAACTTCTCCAATTGTGCCATGATAGTTTCATAGTCTCGAAGCGATGCCTTATGCGTGACGATGACAATTTCACTGCAAGCCATTTGTTTGATCGGCTGCTGAATGATTTTTTCAAAACTCACTCCATTATTGGAGAAAATGGAAGTGATTTCAGCAAGAACACCAATTTCATCTTTCACATGAATCCTTAAAAAGTATTTCGAATACATTTCTTCTGGTCCTTTCAACTTTTTCGGGAATTGGGGAATAGCTGCACTATTGCCGTTAACTCCTAATCTCATATTCTTCACGACGCCAACGAGGTCAGAAACAATCGCTGTCGCGGTTGGAAGGCTCCCTGCCCCTGGTCCATAAAACATTGTTTCTCCAACGGCCTTGCCATATACATAAACGGCGTTATACTCATTTTGCACCGATGCGAGCGGATGTTTGTTAGGAAGCAAGGTTGGCTGTACGCTTACCTCAACCTTATCTCCATCATCATGCGCAATGCCAAGGAGCTTCATCGTATAGCCAAGCTGTTTTGCGTATTGAAGATCCTCCTCGGTTACCTCTGTGATTCCTTGTACCCTGACATCCTCCAAATCAATTTTCATCGAGAAGCCGAGCGTCGCAAGAATGGCCATCTTCCTTGCGGCATCAAGCCCCTCTACATCTGAAGCCGGATTCGCTTCTGCAAAGCCGAGTTCCTGTGCACTCTTTAAAACATCCTCGTAAGCCAAGCCTTCCTGATCCATCTTTGTAAGGATATAATTTGTCGTTCCATTCACAATTCCCATCATTTTTGTGATTCGATCAGAAGCAAGGCCATCGACAAGCCCCCTTAAAATCGGAATGCCGCCAGCGACACTCGCTTCGTAAAATAGATCACAGCCATTCTCAGAAGCGGCTGTAAGAAGCTCGGAGCCATGAAGCGCCATTAGGTCTTTATTTGCCGTTACAATATGCTTTTTATTTCTGATTGCCTGCAAAACATAATTTTTCGCTGTTTCGATACCGCCCATCACCTCGATGACAACATCGATATCCGGGTTATCGATGATGTCGGCGGCATCCGTCGTCAGCAATGCTGGATTTATTTTAACAACCCTTTCCTTCGCAATATCCTGTACAAGCACTTTATCCACTTTAATTGGACAGCCAACCTGGTGCATTAACGTGTCCTGATGGTTTTCCACAATCCGGACCACACCACTGCCAACCGTACCTAAACCTAGAAGACCAATCGAAATTGCTTTCATCCCGTTTCCCCTCGCATTCTGTTCATTCTGGAAGAACAACTGTATTTGTATAGTAGACATTATAAATACTGGCAAACATATTTACAAGGGTTATTTATCCTACTAAGAGATGTAAGCGATTGCTTTTCAAAAAAGTCAAAAAAGTGGCTCGTTATAAACCCTGATGTATTGCTATTTGCATTAAAAAATCTTTTGAATGAAAAAAATCGCCGCAATTTTTGCATGCGGCGATTGAACTGTAAACAAATGTATGAATACTACCGTGATTCTTTAATCAGCATCTTCCTCCTCAACAAACCTTAAAAACATTATTCACTTTTCCATATTTCATGATTAACAATTGTTTTCGGTTTCATCCCTAGCAGTGCGCGTTCAATATTTTCAGCACAAAGAGAAATCATCCTTGACCTCGTTTCTACTGTAGCACTTCCAACATGAGGCAACACAGTAACGTTTGGCAGCTGCAACAGCGGATGATTGCAGTTGATTGGCTCTTTTTCAAACACATCAAGGCCCGCCCCGGCAATATCTCCTTCTTTAATGGCTTCGTATAACGCGCTTTCGTCCACGAGGGCTCCTCTTGAAGCATTGATAAAAATCGCTGAGTCTTTCATCTTCTTGAAAGTTCCTGCATGAAAAACGTATCTTGTTTCATTTGTGAGCGGTGCGAGGCAGACGACATAATCGGAAAGAGCGAGCAGTTCATCAAAACTGCAATAGCGGCCAATCTCCTCTTCCTCCACTTTCCTTCGGTTATGATAAAGTACTTCCATGCCAAAACCTGCCGCTCGCCTTGCAACAGCGGTTCCGATTTTCCCCATACCAAAGATGCCAAGCGTTCTGTGATGTACATCATGACCTGCAAGCAAAAATGGACTCCACGAATTCCACCTTCCCTCCCTAAGAAAAGTACTCGCCTCAGTAAGCCTGCGGGCTGAAGCAAGGAGCAATGCAAACGCTAAATCAGCAGTTGTCTCTGTGAGGACATCAGGTGTATTGCAGACAATTACTCCATTTTCCGTAGCAGCATCAACATCGATATTATCAAAGCCTACCGCCATGTTTGCGATTACCTTCAGTCTTGGAGAGGCTTCAAGCAGCTCTCTTGTTACAACATCCGTCAACACTGTAAGGATGGCATCTGCTTTTGCCGCGTGTTCGAGCAGCACCTCCTCCGGCACAGGAACCGTTTCTTTTTCCCACATTTCAACAGTAAAGTGTTCGTGTAAACCTGCAAGCAGCCTTTCCGGAAGCCTTCTCGTTACATATACATATCGTTTCATTCCACCAATCCTTTCCAAGGGATAGCTTGTGAAACCATTTTACCATAGGCTGCCCCCTATAATGGCTGCAGTATGAGCCAGCTTGGCATCGGCAGGTTCATGGTTCTCACCGGAGCTTCTGCCAGCTGAAAGAAAGCTGAAAGGAATCTTTCGTGTTCAGTTGCTTGTTTTAAGAATTTCGTCATTTTTTCTTCAAGCTCGTGCCGCTGCTGATCAGACTGCGCATCATAATAATTTTCGACCGTCTCGAAATAATGCAGCGGGAACAGGAGCCGTGCGTATAAAAGTCTCCACGAGAAAGGGGTCAAGCGCCCCACCGACTGGTATTCCAGTAAGAAAGTGCGGATTTTCTGCTGAGAAACTTGGGTATTACGAAAGTATTGGCCACGTACCCATTCGGCAAGATCTCTGCTTTGGTGGTCGAACACCCAATCGAAAGGATTTTTGATAATATGTTTTGTGCCCCACACTGTCGCTGAAAACCTTTCGTGGCAAACGGTTCCGCTGTCGCTTTCTCCCGGCTGCATATCGAGCTCCGTGTCGACAAGATATTGAATGGCGTTTTCCGCTAAACACATATAATAGGGATAAGAGTCAATGAAATCACGTTCAAAATTATTTTCAGGATCTTGAAAAAGCTTTTCATTCCATACGGCTTCCATTTGATCAACCCGCTGCTCCCATAGTTGTTTCCATTGGCCTATCCGGTTGATACTATTGACATGGAAAGGAATCATCCTTCCTCTCATATGGAACCTTGCAAGCTTTTTAGCTGTCTTCGCAGGTTTTAAAAGCGCTGGCTCCGCACAGTGCAGGACGCTGTAACGATTGTCTTCCCATTCACAGTATTCCATGTTAGTATTGGTCCGCAGAAATTCGGGAACATCCTTGTCTCCAAATTCCTTTAATTGGCTTGCTATCTGGGAAAGCTCGCTTATTTCTTGCTCTTTCAACTGGTTTGCCTTCATAATTAAGTATAGAGAGTTTTCTTTCTTGAAGGCACGGTATCCTTCCAAATCGATTTCCGTTCCTGCCTTGAGTCCGTAATGCTCTTTCAGCATCTTCTCAAACATTCCAACACCCGCTTTCAACTTGTTCTTCATCAATGTATATGACGTTGCATCAAGTTTCTTGTTAGGGAATCACTGCAGGGTGCACTGCACGGATTTCATAGAATGGAATAACTTAGGGTAAAAAAGGTTAGAAAGAGTACTAATGACAAAAGAAAGGTGAATTACATGGCTGAAAACAAAAAAGCGATACACATGACAGAAGAGACAGCACGGAAATGGCTTCTAGAAAGGGGCGTTGAGATTGAGGATATTGCCAAGCTTGTATTTTACCTTCAGGAAAAATACCATCCGGCACTCAGCATGGATGTTTGCAGGGAGAACGTAGAGCGAGTCCTCTCCAAACGGGAAGTCCAGAATGCCATTCTGACAGGCATCCAGCTCGATATCCTTGCGGAAAAAGGAATGCTTGGAGAACCCCTCCAATCCATTATTTCCACAGATGAAGGGTTGTACGGGGTAGATGAAATATTGGCATTCTCGATAGTGAACATATATGGATCCATCGGATTTACAAACTATGGTTATATTGATAAGCAAAAGCCAGGGATACTTGAGAAACTGAATGACAAATCAAGCGGTCAATGCCATACTTTCCTCGATGATCTCGTCGGAGCAATTGCAGCCGCAGCTTCAAGCCGTCTCGCGCATCGGGCAGCTAATGTAGAATAAAGAGAGGTGTACGCATAAAAAATGCGTACACCCTTTTTATACTTTCCAGTCGTCGAGCGAGTCGATAGTATGGGTTGGCATCGAATCATATCCTGCTAGAAGTTCTTTTGTCGTGACACCAGTATGGACGAGGAGCGTGTCCATCCCTGCATTCATGCCTGCAAGAATATCGGTATCGTAATAGTCCCCTACCATGAGCGTATCTTCTTTAGGTGTTCCAAGCACTTTTAACGCTTGGTTCATGATAACAGATTCCGGTTTGCCGATAAAAATGGGCCGTGTTTGCGTTGATACGGTGATAACAGATGTCAGTGAACCGTTCCCAGGCAGCAGTCCTCGCTCCGTTGGTATGGCAATGTCTCCGTTTGTGGAAATGAAGGTTGCACCATTCCGGACAGCAAGACAAGCTACGGCAAGCTTTTCATAAGAAATGGAGCGGTCAATACCGACAACAACGAAATCAGCCTGTTCTCCGCCTTCTTTGAACCCTTTTTCTGCTAGTGCTTCCCTGATGCCTTCTTCCCCAATCACATAAACAGATGCGTCTTGTTTCTTTTCATATATAAAATTGGCAGTTGCTTGGCTTGTAGTAAACACTTGATCTTCTTGTGCCGGTATATCGAAATCCCGAAGCTTCGCAGCAACTTGTGATGGTGTTCTGGAAGAATTATTCGTCACAAAGAGATAAGGAATCTCTTTTTCAACAAGTCTCTTCACGAAATCCGACGCTGCTTCGATCCTTTCTGACCCTTTGTACATCGTGCCGTCAAGATCGATTAAATATCCCTTATATTGCTTCAAATTATATTTCCTCCTTCAGCATGAAAAAAGAGGCCGCGCCTTGGTGGCCTCGAAATCGAAATTATTTCTTGAATGCAGAAACTGGTCCTAGCTCGGTTGCAAGATAATGACGGATGGATGCAGGGAATACCTCTAACGCCTCCAGCTCGTTCGTAAAAATCTTTTCCAGATTTTTATGATGAAGATCGGTGTATTCCTGGACAACGGCTTTCCGCTGGCCGATAACGACTTTTAAGCTCCTGCCTGTTTCTTCCGACACCACTTTTTCATCAATGAGTATTTCGACGATATCCTCATAGCTTCCAGGGTCGCGCATGATGAAGCCGTCAATTATCATGTTTCCTGCATCAAGCACTGATTCAATCATCGTATGGACAATTCTTTCGAGCGCTGCCTTTTCTATTTCCGTTCCCCATTGCTGCTGCTCCTTGAAAAGCACAATCTGCTTTTCGAGGAAGACGAGTGTTTCTTCAATTTTTTCCCTATCAACAAAAAACACTTCTGATACACCTCCGAAGTTCTTAAAAAGATGGTTAAAACTAATTTAACCCCTTCTGCCTGTCCAACCAATCCTTTTGTCCAGTTATATTATATACGAAAAAGCAGGGAACTTCGATAATTCTCCAAAACCCTCTTCGTCCATTCGTTTTTCTGGTATCATGGAAACATGATAGAACAAAGGGGCGAAAAAAATGACAGACCGATTTTTCCTTTATGACGACAAAGCGGACACGAAAACAAGATTCGTCAGCTTTATGGGAGAGAATCAGCGCTTTGACTTAGCGATTATGCAAACAGACCGCTACTATGGCAAACAGATTGTACTCGACATCCAGGGAAGCCGTTTCGCAATTATCGGCCATGATGACTTAGATGAAGAGGGATATATTGAGCATGCGTTTCAATTGAACGAAGCGGAAGCAGATGAACTGCGCGCCTTCCTTCGCGAAAGCATGTAAAGCCTGCTTTTCCTAACCAATAGTATTATTCGCTTAAAGGAGCAATACTATTGACATAAAGTTAGGAGGGATTAGATGGGTGACAAGAAAGACAGATATGATGATATATCTAATGCTGAAAAAAGCGATAATTACCTGACAGTAGAAGAGTTTCCAGAAGGTCCATACGGATCAGCCCAGGGCAAAGACAGACCTGTCGAGAACAAAAGCACGGAGTGGGAGGATGGCCAGCGCTATTATAGTGCCTTTAACTATGAAAAGAAATCCTTCCACCAAGATACCGAACGGCAGGAAGAAGGAGCCCATCCTGTTCATGATGACCCGGAGCAGACAAGCCAAAAACCATATCAATTATGAAACCACCGCGCACAAAAACTTGTGCGCGGTGGTTTCTTTCTAGCCTATTTTTTCAATTTTTTCACCACAAAGTAGGCACAGCCGAAATTACAGAATTCGTATATGTATTCGCTGACTGTGCTGATTCTTGTATCGAAGGTCGCCCGCTGGCTTTGATCTTCGAAAAAGCCTCTAAGCCTTAGCTGCCCATAGCCCCAGTCACCAACAATATAGTCATACTTTGTCAATATCTCGCTGTAGCGTGCACGGAATGCCTCTTCATTGAAGCCATCCCGGAAATCTTCCACTATTTCGTAACAGTGGTTATTGATGCAGATCATTCCATCACCTCTTTACTTAATGCGGTGCTTTATACCCTTATTGTTTCTCCATACTTTAAATTATAACTGATTCCCCATCAATTACTAAGCAAAAAAAGGATGCTTCTGGCTATTCTAATCTTTAGGAGGTGTTAAGATGAAGAAAGGAATACTTGTTTCAGCAGCCATTTCGGGAATATTACTCGCCGGCTGTGCCGCGGATGACTCTGCCAAAGATCGTGATGGCAATAACGGAATCTTCGAAGAAAGCGGCAACACCATTAATAAAAACGATGGTCGTGCTGATATATTAAACCGTGACGATAAAGCCATGAATGACAAAGGAAAAAACTTTGGTTATGTTCGCCATCAAAAGAGCGGAATCCTTGGCGATGACCAGCTTGATGCCGACACAGCAATTGACAGGGAAAAGACAGCAGATACTATTTCAAAGTTCTGTCTTCAAACCCCTGATGTCGATGATGTATCAACACTTGTAACCGATGAGGAAGTACTTATCGTCTATAAGACTGATTCGAAAGACAGAAACGAAACGGCGGACCAAGTGAAAAAAATGGCCATGTCTGTCATCCCCCGATGGTACCACGTTTATGTAACAGATGATCCTAGTTTGCGGAAAGATGTAGAGAATTTCGCAAGTCTCAATACGAATAGCCGCGATGTAGAAATTCTTGTCGATGGTGTCGTGAAACAAATGCTGAAATCCCCACAAGGTGAAAAAATGAGTACTGGCGAAAATGAAAATGGCGAGGCACAAGGCGAAATGAACGAAAAAATGGACAAAGACGACATTGGAGAAGAAACGAGAAAGAAACAGCAGTAAAACAAACGAGAGTCCAGCATTGATGCTGAACTCTTTTTTGTATTGAATTATGCGTTTGTCGTTCCTTGTACTCCAGCTTCCTGGCGGTGCTTTGCCGCTGCATTCACCTGTTCATCTGCATGGTAGGAAGACCGGACAAGCGGACCAGCTTCACAGTGAGAGAAGCCTTTTGAAAGAGCGATATCCTTCAGTTCCTGGAACTCATCAGGATGATAATATTTTACAACAGGCATGTGCTTTTTCGTTGGCTGAAGGTATTGGCCAAGCGTAAGGATGTCCACATTATTCTCACGCAAATCATCCATTGCTTCCAACAGCTCTTCCTTTGTCTCTCCAAGTCCCACCATTATGCTGGACTTAGTCGGGATATCAGGTTGCATCTCCTTTGCCCGCTTTAGGAATTCTAGGGAGCGCTCATATGTAGCCCTCGCCCTGACTCTTGGTGTCAGGCTCCTGACCGTCTCGATATTATGGTTCAAGATATCTGGTTTAGCATCCATCAACATCTTCAGGTTCTCGTAGACACCACCCATGTCTGACGGCAGTACTTCAATGCTTGTGAGTGGGCTTTTTCTCCGTACAGCACGCACAGTTTCTGCAAATACCGCAGCGCCACCGTCCTTCAGATCATCGCGTGCAACAGCAGTAATAACAGCATGCTTTAAGTTCATTAGCGCAACAGAGTCTGCAACCCTTTCCGGCTCTTGCCAGTCAAGCTCTGTCGGCAAACCTGTCTTTACTGCACAGAAGCGGCAAGCACGCGTACAGACATCGCCAAGAATCATAAATGTCGCTGTCCTTCTAACAGCCCAGCATTCATGGATGTTCGGGCATCTGGCTTCTTCACATACAGTATGAAGGCTTTTTTCCCGCATCATCTTTTTTAGCCCTGTGTAATTATCATTTGTATTCAACTTTATTTTGAGCCATTCCGGCTTCCTCAATGGTTGTTCTTTTATACTCACTGTCTTCAGCTCCATCCTAAGCTTCCAGCAGGAGTATCCTGCTGCTGGAAATAGTGATTTTCATGGTAATTCTATGAGGTATTAATATCGGTCTCTTCTTTGACACTTTATCATATTGAAAAAAGTACGACAAGCGTGAATGCTTGCCATTACCAGCAATTCCCCATTATGATAAAAGCATTTTCCCGCAAACTATTATAGGAATCAAAAAATAGAAGGGAGGATTCCTGTGAGGTTTCTTTTGGCATTCATTATCGTTTTTTCTCTCTTCGCTTCCAACCTTTCGGGTGTTAAGGCTGAAAGTAAACGGGAAGATCCATACAGGAAGCGTATGGAGCTGTACAGGCAAGTGGAAGCAGCAACTCAAATACCATGGTACTATATCGCGGCTGTAGACCAATACGAACGAAATATCAGGGAGGCCCGAAGAGATTTGCCAGATCCTTCTGGGGTTTCAGGAATTTATTTCAATCCGGAGGTTTGGGCAGGACCAACCAACCCTAATATCGATGACACAAACCCTGCCTCCATCCAATTTTTCAATGGAGTTGGTTATGATGGTAATATCGATGGAAAAGCTGACAGACATAATGATGCGGACGTTCTGCATGCATTTGCCCAGCAATTGCTTCAATACGGGACAAACAGTGATCATATCAGAATTGCTCTCTGGCATTACTATCATCGAGACAAAACCGTTGGGATTATCATGGGAAAAGCGAAGGTATACAAGCACTTTGGCAGGCTGGACCTCGACTCGCATGCTTTTCCCGTTCCCCTGAGAAGCAATCATAGCTATAAAAACACTTGGGGAGATGCTCGCGGCTGGGGAGGACGACGAATCCATGAAGGCACAGATATTTTCGCGGGATATGGTGTTCCAGTCAGGGCGACAGGGTACGGCATTGTGGAAATGAAAGGCTGGAATCGTTATGGGGGCTGGAGGATCGGTATTCGCGATATCAATAATAACTACCATTATTATGCGCATCTAAGCGGTTTTGCCAAAGATTTGAAGATAGGTCAAGTAGTGGAACCAGGCCAAGTAATCGGTGGCGTGGGAAGCTCAGGCTACGGACCGCCTGGCACCTCTGGAAAATTCCCACCGCATCTACACTATGGCATTTACAAAGATAATGGTGCAACCGAATGGTCATTCGATCCATACCCCCATCTCCGCCTCTGGGAAAGGCAGGAACGGATTGGAACAAAAAAGTAAGAGCGGCATTTCGCCGCTCTTTACCTTTTCTATTAGGAGTTTTTCGCCTTGCTGACAGCCATTGCAACGCTTGCTGCAAGACCTCCCCATATGATGACAATACCGACAACCATCATCGCGATTGCGCTAGTTGACATGTTAGGACGCCTCCTTTTTTGAAGGGAATTGGAGCATTTCCCTATCCCATTTCACCACCATCAGCACAAACCCTACAAGCAATGCAGTCACGGCAACACCCCACCCTGCAACAAGCAGGAATTCTGTTGGATATCCCTCGTAATTGCTCTTAATATTCGTAATGATGTTCTGGACCATCATATAGCCAAGGACAACCGGAGTAATTGCTCCAAGGAACACCCGCCACCAGCTGCCAATCATAATATCAGAAATGGTATTAGCATGCGTTTGAAGACCTTTTAGCTCCTTCACAAACCAAGCGATTACTACGACTTCCACAAGCCCTGCGAGTGCGACTCCAAACTGGTTGATGAAGTAATCCGCAGCATCCAGATAATAAAGGCCGCCTTTTGTCGCAAACAGAATGGAGAGCAGCGCGGAAGTACCACCGCCGATAAGCACTGCTTTTTTCCTAGAAAACTTAAACTTCTCTTGTGCTGCCGCTACGTACGTTTCCACAATAGAAATAAGTGATGTCAACCCAGCAAGCGTAAGACAAAGGAAGAACGCTACTCCGAACAGACCATTGAATGCTGGGAACTCACTGATGATTTGCGGGAAGACAACGAATGCCAAACCAACACCAGCAGATACTACCTCGCTGACCGGTACTCCTTGCTGTGCTGCCATAAAACCGAGTGCTGAGAAAACGCCAATACCGGCAAGAAGTTCAAAGCCAGAGTTCGCAAAGCCCGTAATGAACGCACTATTGGTCAAGTCCGTTTTCTTAGGCAAATAGCTCGAGTACGTAATCATAATGGCAAAGCCGATGGATAAGCTGAAAAAGATTTGCCCATATGCTGCCACCCAAACTTTCGGGTTGGCAACGGAAGCCCAGTCCGGCTTAAAGAAAGCATCGAGCCCCTGTGCTGCACCATCGAGCGTGATCGCCCTGAATACGATAATGAGGAACAAACCGACAAGCGTTGGAATCATAATTTTGTTTGCAAGCTCAATCCCTCGCTTTACACCCTTCAACAATACTCCAAGCGTGATAAGCCAAACTAGAACGAGTGGAATGAACACTCCTGGAACAATTCCGCCAGGCGCTCCTGCAGTTGCTGGAAGCTGAAGATAATCTCCAAAGAGGAAATCCTTTGGGTTGTCACCCCATTTTTGATTGATGGAAAAAATGGTAAAAGACATTGCCCAAGCAATAATGACAGCATAATAAGTAGAAATGACAAAGGAGATAGCTACTTGCCACCAACCAAGCCATTCGAATTTTTTATTTAGCCTTGCAAACGTTAGCGGAGCAGAACCTCTGAATTTATGGCCTAGTGAAAACTCAAGAATGAGCAGCGGAATTCCCGCAGTCAGCAATGCAAACAAATACGGGATAAAAAATGCTCCTCCTCCATTTTCATAAGCGACAGCTGGAAAACGCCAAATATTCCCTAACCCTACTGCCGAGCCGATTGCCGCTAGAATAAATCCAGCTCTCGTTCCCCACTGTGGACGATTTTCCATTCAATAAACCCCCTGTTTTCCCATCATCTTTTTTTGAAAAAAACTAAAGACTTGGAAAGTTTTATATTTTCTGACTTCTTAAGAGATAGTATATCTCGACTCATCTCCTTTGTCAAAACGTATTTGTAAAATAGTATTGGAATATGTAGAAAAGTATTTTCCATCAAGAACTAATAGCTTGAACGTGACTCGGAGAAATAGACAAAAACAAGAAAAGCCGGTTCAATTCTTAAAACGGAATTGAACCGACTCTTATTCAGGACCTCAAAAAAGTTTAAAAATCAGCATATTTTCAATGCATGATGCAGGCAATTCACTGTTCATTTTTTCCCATAGCTGTTGCATCGCAACCTGTAATAAGTATGGAGGCATGCTGCCGTAAGTCCAGTTCATATGGCTGTACCCTTCGCCCATTCTCCTGAAGAATACGCACAACTGGGCGGCCGTTTGAGCCTTTATGCTGAGACGAAACTACGCCAGAGCAGCCGTTGTTCAGTTCCACTGAAAGTCCTGCCGGATAGATGACTACCGCCCTTTTAAAAGCATCGATAACATGTGAGTCATACTTCGTCCCATATCCTGCATAGAGAACCTCAAGCCCTTCATGCGGCAGCATCGCAGCCCTATATACACGATTTGATGTAACAGCGTCAAAAACATCGGCCACGCCTAGAATTCTTCCAAATAAATGGATTTCCTGCCCCTTCAACCCTCGAGGATATCCGGTACCATCCAGTCGTTCGTGATGCTGGAAGGCGCAATGGGCGGCAAGGAGTGGCAAGCCCTCGACGTTCCGTAAAATTTCAAAGCCTTTCTCAGCATGTTCCTGGATGACCTTAAACTCGTCTTCCGTCAATCTTCCTGGTTTCATCAGGACTTCGTGAGGAATGTTCATCTTTCCAACATCATGAAGCATTGCTCCAACGCCAAGTACTTCTAGATCACGCTCAGAGAGCTTCATTTCAAGACCGATGGCAAGCGTATATAGAGTCACATTCAGAGAGTGTGTGAAAATATAGTTGTCATGTATAATAATGTCGGATAAAAGGTTCAAGAGCTCCTTGCTTCCTGTAAGTTCCTTAATGAGCGAACGGATAAGGAGTTTGAACTCTTTCGCACTGTTTTCCAGTACGATAGCAGGGGAAACGTTAAAATTTCCTTCAAGCTGTTGGAAGGTAGTTTGAATGGTATTGTATGCTGCGACTCTCAATTCTTCGGAAACTGGATTGGCTGAAATAATATCTGCAGTATCTGGATCTTCGATATAAATATAATCAATCCCGAATCCGATAAGCCTGGCAATAATGCCTGCTGTCAATGCTGCTCCCTTGTTCAGCAGAATTTGCCCATTGTCATTGTAAATAGCTTTTCCGAGTGTTGAACCGAGATTTGCCTCCGATGTCGCAATAAGTCTCATTGAAGATTCCCACTTTAACTATGTATTGTGAACTCTATCCTGCGATTGGATTCCCCATCTATTCTATCATAAGACAGTATCATTACCCGCCTAATTTCGACAAATTCTTAAACTTTCAAGCTGCATGAAAAAAACAGCCCTATTGAGCTGTTTTACAGCATTTTTACTAAAGCTGTTTTACCTTGCATACCTGCAGTAATTCCGAGACGCTCTGCTTCAATCGTTACAGATTCCAGGGGTGCGTCAAGCAGTTCTTCCAATGTACGCACTCCTACCGCGCGCCCGGCAATGATTTTCCTTCCTGCAAGCCTTTCATTCAGCAGGGCAACATCCAGCGCTCCGCACATGATATAACCTTTGTCAGCCGTTACTGCAAGCAGGTTAGTTTTGGGCAGCTTAACAGTCACACCGATAAAAGTTTGTTCTCCGACTGTAATTGGCAGCATTTCAATCACGCTTAAAGCCCTCCTTTCCATCACTAGTACCACTTTATGATTGTTGATGGAAATGGGTGAATGCAGCTACTCCAGTTTGAGGATTGCATTTCGAAGCAGATCCCTCATGAAATCCGGCAAGAAATATTGCTTCTTTGTGCATCGATATATTTCCGGAAAGAATCGTCCGAAAGTAAACATATCAGGAATTGCCACCGTATATTCTGCTTTATATTCCAGTGATCTTCCATTTATTACGAACATTCCCTCACTTTTCGTTACTCCCGAGAACACCATTTTTCCCATGACGGTTCCTCTGAATCCCAGCCCTCTGATCTGCATGCTTGTCCATTTATCTGTCATCGCTTGGAGTAACACTTCCTTCAATTCTGCACCTGTGAGAATAACAGTACATGGGTTGATAGGATGCGGACATACAGATAAAAGGTCGTATTCCGTGACGGTATTTTGGAGCCCGCCCAAGAGCAGCCCGGCATTTAGGAATGCGACATCGCCACCCGTGAATTGTTTTAATTCGTCGCACAGCAGTTCAGGTAATCCTTGTGTAGCCATAGCATCACCAGGTATGGGTTTTTCTAACGTTTTTACAGGAGTCTGGAGGAGTTGTTTTCCTGTATGATATAATATTTCCGCTTCCGTATCATCCACGCTGCTTTGTTCCGTCATATCATATAAAAAGGCTTTTTTCGCCGATGGTCTTATTTCTACCTCATTCAGCTCTATTGTAATATGGCCAATAAATTGCCCGTACTTTCCAGCACCACAAATGAGAGTATCTCCCACCATTTTTCCTTCATGAAGGATATGATGAGTATGGCCGCCAATAATCACATCAATCTCTGGGAACAGCTCGGCAATTTTCTCATCCTCATGAAGACCAAGATGGGATAGCAATAGGAAGACATCCGCTTTTCCCGCTAGTTCTCGCAAAGCCTTTTCCAATTCATCATATGGATCGGTTACTTTCCAGCCCAGAAGGTCATAGAAGTGGGTGTAATTGACGGTAAGCCCAATAGCGGCAATCCTTTTTCCAGATTTACTATGATAAATCTGATAGGGATTCGCCCATGCTGGACGTTCTCCATCTTCATTATAAAGATTGGCTGCAAGCACATGAAAGGCTCTCTCGTCATACATTTCATCAAGGTTCTCATAGGAAAGAGTGATTCCCTCATTATTTCCTATCGTAATTGCATCATAGCCTGCTTCATTCAAAAGCTGGCAGTTACCTTTCCCTCTTGTAGCATCTGAATAAGGGTGCCACCTGTCCATATGGTCGCCAATATCAAAAACAAATACATCGTCGCCTTCCTGTTCATGCCAAGCTCTCCTGTCTTGCAGCAATTGTCTGATGCTCTCCCAATGCTCAAAATGACTATGTAAATCATTGCTATGATAAATATGAATCGTTTCCATCGTCCCTCATCCCTTTTAGAACAAATCAAGCTGACTTGGTGCCAGCCCTCAGTTTATCACGTGGCGAAACCTTTTCATTATAAATGGGAATCATGGTCCCCCAACCTGTCAAACCAATAGAAACCATGATCGATCCCTCCTACCTCCACATAATATCATATCCGCAAACCATACTAGTGTCTTCCAGCTCTTCTTCTCCACTGAAAAGGATAATAATCCTTCTTTAACGGAAAAATCCACCTAATTTTCCCAATCAGGCGGATTTGGTTCGTGTACGTTTATTCTCTATTCGTTAAAAAATTACCTATGCAAGTCATACAGACTTTTCATCCAGCAATGAAATTAATTGCGTAATTGCCGGTGATAAGTGGATCCCTCGATGATGCACATAGTTTATCCCTCTGAGAAATTTTACCCCTTCTATAGGAACCTTTACTAATAGTTTATGTTTAATCTCATGCTTAATAGCTAAACTTGAGACGATGGATACACCAAGCCCATGGATCACACTTTGTTTGATAGCCTCTAAACTGCTAATTTCCATATATTCAGAAGAGCTGAACCCGTATTTTGCAAATTCCCCTTCTAAATAAGTACGGGTTGCGGATTTATTAGGTTTCAATATCATCGTTTCATGAACTAAATCCTCTAATGTACATCCTCCTTTTCGGGCAAGGTGGTGTTGGTTATTAACAATCAGTACAAGTTCATCTTGAAAAAAGGTTTTGGCTTGAAAGCGAGACTCATCTATTGGTATTCGATTAGAAAGAACCAATAATTCTACCTTGTTAGACTCCAACATATTAAGCAAATGCCTCGAATTGGTAATTTTCATATTAATTTTGATTCCTGGGAATTTCTTGTTAAAGCTGCTAAGGATAGCGGGAAGAAGGTAGACTCCAACAAAATTGCTTGCACCGAAAGATAGCGTTCCGTAAGATAAATTGTCAAACTGTTTAATGTGTTCAATCGATGTCGAAAAAAGATTAATCATTTGCTCCGCATAGGGTTTGAAGTGCTCCCCTTGTTTGGTAAGATATAGTTTTTTTCCGATTCGATCAAATAGCGGAAATCCTAAATCCCTCTCCATACTTTGAATTTGCATACTGACAGCAGGTTGTGAACAATACAGCAGTTCTGCTGCCTCTGTGAAATTTAAGCACTCCGATAGAGTAATAAAGGTTTGCAGTTTCGTTAAATTCATATTGAAACATCCCTTCTTCTTCTTGCATAAAACCATTTGCTATTTTTTCCATATATCCAGTTCTATGCTTAAGAAACTATAAGGTTTTATTATGGTAATATAAAATAAATCAAATTGTATTATAACATGAGATTAAATATACTGAAAGCGAATACAAGGCAAGCACAAGGAGGGTTTAAGATGACATTGAAAAATGTAAAAACGAGTGAAAAAGAACCGTCGGGCAAGCAGAAAGGACGTTTTGAGGCTGGCATGAAAAAATGGGGAATTCCCATCGCTATTATTGTTGTTTTTTCATTACTGTTTATGCCTGCTCCAGAAGGATTAGAGCCAGCTGCCCAAAAATCAATCGCAATCTTCGCTGGTGCATTGGTTCTTTGGATAACAACACCAATTCCAATCTACCTGACATCGTTGATTGCCATTTTATTGCTGCCATTAGTGGGAGCGGTCGAAGATCAAGAAGTAGCTTTTGGAACATTAGGATTTGACGTTATTTGGTTAATGGTTTCTGCATTTGTCTTAACCTCGGCTATGATGAAGTCTAATTTAGGTAGAAGATTCTCTCTATGGATGGTCACGAAGTTTGGAAAAACACCTACTCGAACGTTAATCGTTTTGGTCATTATTAATTTTGTTTTAGCGTTTTTCGTTCCATCGACAACAGCACGTGCAACACTTATGTTACCTATTTGCTTAATTTTATTGGAAGTCTACAAAGCTATTCCTGGAAAGAGTAGACTTGGTAAAGTGATGATGCTTCAAGGGCTTCAAGCAGATGCCCTTGCAACTTCGGGTGTCATGACTGCTACGTCAGGTAATATCATTGCAGTAGGTTTCATTAACGAGCAAGCAGGTGGAAACCTCGGTTATATGGATTGGCTTTTTGCCTCTATGCCTGCTTCTATCATCACGATGACTATCACCTTTATCATTGGGTTAAAGCTATTCTCCATTAAAGAAGAAGGTAACTTTGAAAATGTAATGGAGACGTTAAAGGGCGAGCTGGCGAAATTAGGTTCCTTCTCCGTAGCAGAGAAGAAAGCATCAGCTATTTTCATTCTGACCGTACTATTGTGGGCTACAGGAGACTATCACGATGCTTGGTTCGGTTTTGAAATTAGCACTGAGCAAACTGCGGTTATTGCGGCACTCCTCTGTTTACTTCCAAAAGTCGGAATGCTTGAGTGGAAAGATGCAAACATCAAATGGGAACTTATGATTTTCGCAGCAGGTGCCTATGCTGCAGGAAATGCATTGGATGAATCTGGTGGCGCTGTATACCTTATCGGTAAGGTAGTGGACGGTCTAGGAATTGACCAGATGAGTCATGTTATGGTAGCAATAGTAGTCATATTCCTCAGTATGTACAGCCATCTCATCTTTACGAGTAAAACGGTGAGAGTTACGATTTTGATACCAGCATTCATTGCATTGGCTAAAACATTAGGTATGGATCCTGTACCTCTTGCACTCGCAGCCGCAATGACGATGACATTTACGATTACACTTCCGCCACACTCAAAAGTGAATACCATTTATTTTTCATCGGATTACTTTACCATCGTGGATCAAGTAAAATATGCCGTTATCACTTGTTTTATTGGTGCATCCGTTATTTGTTTCGCCTATTTCACTTGGTTTGGCTTATTGGGACTATAAGGTTTAGGAGGAGAATATCTTGTTGAACAGAAAAGTTATCATGGCGATTGCCGATGGACTTGGTGATCGACCACATCCTTTGTTAGGTGGTAAAACACCATTGGAATATGCCCGAACACCAAACCTGGATCGTATCGCTTCAGAGGGAATTAATGGTATGATGGATTTGATTGCTCCTGGTATTCCAGTAGGAACAGACATGGGACATCTCATTTTATTTGGCTATCAGCCGCATCATTATCCTGGGCGAGGACCCATTGAGGCTCTTGGAATCGGAATGAACGTTAAACCTGGCGATATTATCTTCCGCTGTAATTTTGCCACAGTGAATGAAAACGGGATTGTAGTCGATCGCCGTGCCGGAAGAATACGCGAGAAAACGGATGAATTAGCACAAGCGATTAGTGGTTTAGAAGTTGAAGGCGGGGTAGAAATTGAATTTATGCCGGCAACAGAACATCGTGCCGTGCTCATTTTGCGAGGACCTGGGTTAAGCGATAAAGTGAGTGACTCAGATCCTAAAGCTCCTAATGACGGTAAACCTTATCATAAAGTAGAACCTTTGGATTCCTCTGAGGAAGCTAGGAGAACTGCCAATATTTTGAACTTGGTTCTTGAAACGGCACACTCCATATTATCATCTCACCCCGTTAACGCGGAACGTATAGCAAATGGAAAGCTGCCAGCTAATTTTATCCTTACAAGGGGAGCTGGCCAGATGGTAGACATAGTTCCTGTCGCTCAAAAGCTTAAGATAAATGTAAGCTGTATTGCAGGTGAAAGTACGGTTTTAGGCGTGGCAAAACTAGCAGGTTATAAGACTTTCACAGATAGTAGCATGACTGGAAATATTGATACTGATATTGAATTAAAAGCAAGGTTGGCTATTGAGGAAATAGCTGATAATGACTTCGTTTACGTCCATATGAAGGCACCGGATGTGAAAGGCCACGATAATGAGCCCCATGAGAAAGTAAGATCGATCGAGTTATTCGATCATATGGTTGGTCTCATTTGCCAGCAGTTACCTGAAAATGTGTATATCGCATTGGCGGCCGATCATTCGACACCTTGTGAAGTCGGGGAACATACAGGTGAACCGGTTCCAATCGCTATTGCTGGTCCGAGTATACGAAGAGATCGAATTTTGCAATACAATGAAATCGATTGTGCTGAGGGTGGACTAGGTAATATATCCGGCAGTGACTTTGTCAGAACCTTACACGGGTTATTGGGATTTGTTAAGAAGCAAGGGAATTAGGGTGTTTTCGAGTGGCGGTAACGGTTACCGCCACTTTTTAATGTAAGTTCCGAATAACATATAGGCTGCCTTTATTGGTATCCCCCAGCCCAGTCACCGTTTAAGCCAGTTTTCACTCCATTTCTTCTTCATTTACATTACGAGTGAAATAAAGAGGAGGGTGGACATCCTTAAAAAAGAGCAGTGCATCATAGTGATCATTTGGATAGATAATTTTTGGCGCCAATCCCATCAACCCGGATTCCAGCAACCACCATTTCCGGTTAAACCATATATTTTTTTCCGCTGCTTCACCGGTTAGATTCAATGGTAGAAATATGTTTTGTTTTGTGGCTTCATTTAGTAATGACTCTAAGTGATTCTTTTTTTCAGCATCTATCTCTAATTCAACCCGTAACTGGGTTGCAAATGTTCCGCTACCCGCATAAAAGCCTATTGAATAAAAATCATTGGGATAATTCTGCTGTAACCAATATCCAACTGATTTAATTCCAAATATTTTTGAAATGAATGTTTGTGTTTTTCTGATATGAAAGTTGTGGGCCCAGACAATAACTTTTTCACCCTTGTAATAGTTATTCATCAGCCATTCCAAGTTTTCGTACATTAACCTTCCCCTGAATATCCCTGAGGACAAGAATCCTTTAAGACTAACTTCCAGCCATTGTACTCTGTTCCTTATACCTTGGTGAATCACTTCGAACATCCTACTATCATTACTCCCCTGACCTTCTATTCGTTTTGAGTCGATAAGGTGCAAAATCTTGTGATATTCTTTCATTACTCCCTTCATCCTAGACTTTAAGTGCTTCGTTACTTTGAACATGATTTCTTTATCTAACTCCCAAAAAAGCAGTTCCACTTTTTTTAAGGAGTCATAAAGTTCGATATCTATATGATTCCTAATCCACTCCAGCATGTGTTCAGATATTAGGGGATATGTGGGTTGAATATCCATCCCACATATTTGCAAGTTTTCGGCCCAATTTTCAGTAAAAAATGGTTTCATTTCCTCATTATGATATATATCAAGGAAACAATTCTGTATCTTTTCCTTTGCAGAATAATTACTTAACAGAATCTTGCACATCGTCGCCTCAATTAGTCCGCTTTCGAAAACGACCACATTATATCCATGATTCTTATGTAAGTAACGGATTATATCAATTTTTGCAGAAAAATAATCTGCAACACCATGGCTGTTTTCCCCAAGAAGAATAATTCGCTTATCTTTTATATGGTGATCAATAAATGAGTAGTCTTCCTTTTCAATTATATTGCTAGCTTTTTTTTGGATTTGTTTTATCCAACTATTTCTGGTTTTCTTTCTAACAAAAAACATGAAACACCCTCATTCATATAACAAATTCAAATATGCTGGTTTTTTGGATGGCACTTTATATTCTTTAAAGACAAACTCTTTTATCAATAGTTTTCTGTTGGAGGTTCAAATGGCATTTGTTTCGACCCCCTTTTAAGAATATTACATTTATTTTAACATAGAGTTGTAAAAACATGGGGCTGTAGTGTTTCGCTCATCTAGTTTGACTATTAAAAAACAAAAAATGCTCAACGAAGTCATTTTATGCAAAGAAAAAGTCTTTTATAATAGATAAGTCAGGTAGTATCGCTATTTCTACTCAGTTGTTCCTTTTGAAAAGGGACATTTAATGTGAAAGCGAGGTCTCGATCTCAATATTAATCGACATTGGGATTAACCGTCTGACATAATATTCAGAAATATATGGAGGTGGAATGAAATTCGAAAAAAATTAGGGTGCTTACATGCCCATTATTCAAATATTGACTATTTAGAAAGTTCTTTTTCCCATTATGATATTGAATTAATACATTTTGTTGACCCCGCATTAATGTTACTTTTTACATCAGATGATAGTTTCCAGGAAACAGACGTTAAAAGTAAAGTTAAGGAGCAATTAGAATGGATTGCCCGATGTAATGTTGATGCTATTCTTATTACATGTACAAACTATATTGCAATTTTAAATGAAGACCAACCTTCAATATCAGTACCGATTATTAAAATTGATGAACCATTCTTTGATTATATTTGCAATATATATCAGCCTCAGATAATTTTATTTTCAAATCCTGCAACGGTTAATGGTACAATGGAACGTCTTAAATGTTTTGCATATAATCAGCAAAAGTCTTTGGATTTAGAGGTTATTGTAATAGAAAATTCTTTTGAATTGATCATGCAAGGATTAAAAGAAGAATATAATAATGTAATTTCCAACTACTTAAATCAGATCATTAAGGATGAAAATAAAGTTATTTCTGTAGCTCAATTATCTATGGTTGATGCTTCTCAGCAAGTTGAGAATAAAACATCTAAGACTATTATTAACCCATTATGTACCCTAGTAAATTCCGTTGTTAATCAACTAGACTTAAAAATAAAAATCAATTAGAACTACTTACCAAGCCAACCAATACCGCTTTGACTTCTCCAAGCAAATGAACCTTGCCGCCTATAATGCACTGTAGTCGATTGGCGGCAGCTCCCCGTTCAACAATATCACGCTTTATGACCAGAACGTTGACCTCCAAGGCACAGCCCTCGGCAGCTTTGCCTTGGACCTTCCTCCATCATATATCCTTACGGGCAACATCAAAAAGTTCGCAAGTTATTCGCAATTTGAAAGTTTAGAGGATTTCACCTAGCATGCGGAGCAGTGGTTAAGGGAGTGCAAAGCCACATTCACGAAGAGTGAACTTGTTGGGCTAAAGCAGCTGATTCGCTTCTCCTCAGAACTTCCCGGCGTTTGCAATTTCCGAATCAGCACGATATTGCAAACAATTGCTGATGAGCATTTCTGCTGCGGCATTTCTCGATAGGCTTAATTAAGGAGTGGGTCAACTCGGAATGGCTTACTTATTTACGAAAACTTCACCAAATTGTGATTTACTTCTATATAAAGAACGATTATAATTCATTTGGATTCAGTTAATCCTTTTTGTTACAGTTCAACTATATATTTGCAACGTACAAATTTTTCTACTTTAAAGGGGGAAATGGGAATGACGTGGCTTACAAAGTGGTCTTTCCGAAATAAGGCTGCTGTATTTCTTACGACCGTTCTGGCATTGGTTATCGGAGTTATAAGTTATTTTACATTGCCAATGGAATTCTTGCCGACTGCTGACAATCCACAGGTAACAGTCGTTGTTCTTGGTCAAGGTATGGATGTTGAGACAATGGCCGATACGGTAACGACGCCAATCGAGAAGTCCGTTGCTTCTGTAAAAGGAAAACGTGATGTATTCTCTACAACGGGAGACGGATTCTCCAAGGTGGATATTCACTTCGAAGCCGAGACAGATATGAAGCAAGCGAAGGATAATGTGCAAGAAGCATTGAATGGAGTCGAGCTTCCGGAAGCCACAAATAAACCCAATGTAGTCCAACTTAATACAGACATGATTCCAATTGCTGATATTTCAATGACATTCGAGGATGGACTCACAAAAGAAAATATTAAACTGGCAGATGAAAAAATACTTCCAGCTTTTAAGGAGATTAAGGGTGTTGGAAATGTATCCATGTTCGGGAAAGCCGTAGATGAAGTTTCGATTCATCTTGATCACGAGAAACTGAAGGAGTATAATCTTCCCGCTCAAGCGGTGCTTGGCGCCTTGAAGGACCAGAATATTGCTGCTTCCGTAGGCCAAAAAACCATTGACGGGAAAGCAAGCAATATTAAAGTGGTTGGCACACTCGACAGCCTGGATGACCTGAAGGATTTACCGGTACTATCAGGAGTGAAGCTTGGGGATGTAGCTACACTTCAAAAGGCGAATCAGGATGCAAATATTACTCGTATCAACGGGGAAGATGCCTTACTGGCCATTATAACAAAGGATAGCAATTCCAACGCAGTGGCAATCGTGAAAGAGGTGAAAAAACAAGCAAAGGATCTTTCAAAGAAATACGAGCATGCCAACGTAACTGTATTCTTTTCTACAGCTGATATGGTTGTCACCTCTGTAACCAGCATGGTGAAGGAAGTGCTGCTCGGGGCATTATTTGCGACTATTGTCATTTTATTCTTTTTACGGAACATTCGATCGACATTCATTACGATTGTCTCGATCCCGCTATCTTTATGCATGACATTGATTTTACTGGCACAATCAGGCATTACCTTAAATATTTTGACAATCGGTGGCGTGGCGGTAGCAGTCGGCCGGCTGGTAGATGATAGTATCGTAGTGATCGAGAATATATTCCGAAGAATGCAGCATGAGAAATTTTCAGTCCAGCTCGTCATAGAGGCTACAAAGGAGGTTGCCTCGGCAATCACATCTTCAACTCTTACAACTGTGGCCGTATTCCTGCCGCTTGGATTGGTTGGTGCGGGATTAAAGGATTTCTTATTGCCGTTTGCTTTAACGGTCACTTATTCTTTACTGTCCTCTTTACTTGTGGCCTTGACAGTTGTCCCAATCATGAGTGCGGGGTTGCTGAAAAATGCAAAGCTGCCTAAGCATCGTACGCCAAAGCGATATGTTTCCATGCTGCAATGGTCATTGAATCATAAATGGGTCATTTTGCTCGCATCTGCTTTTCTGTTCGTGGGGTCAATCGGGGCCTATCTTGGCATCCCTAAAGGTGCCGTGGATAGCTCGGATGCGGAACTTGTCAACGTTTCATTGGATTATCCAAATGAAACCCCAATGGAAGAAGTCCGTAAAAACACATTGAAATTAGAAGAATTTTTGATGGCCCAGGATGAACCTAAATCATTATATACACAACTGGGGAATAGTACGGATGCAGCTCAATTTGGGTCAGTAGAATCCCCAACGAAGGCTTCCTTTACCATTGTCATGAAGAAGGATGTCGATGCCCAGGAATTTATTGATATGGTAAATGAACAGAAAAATGATTATCCAAGAGCGGAATTGACAGCTAATTCAGGCTCCCTTACAGGCGGCAGTTCCACTGCGATTACAATCGATGTCGTAGGCGACCGAATGTCTGACATTGAGTCAACAGCCGCCAGCATTGAAAAAGAAATTAAAGATATTGAAGGTGTCGAGAAAGTAGAGACGAATCAAGAAGAGAAAAAACCTGTTTATACCTTTAATGTTGATTCAACAGTGGCTAAACCCGGTGAGGTCTCACAACAGCTGGGCATGCTGCTGAATCGCATTCCGGTCGGAAGTGTCACACTCGATGGAATCAATACACCGGTATTCATGGAACCTGTCCTGAACCCCGGATCGGAACAAGATCTGGAAGGAATCATGATTTCAGCCGGACAGGATTTAGTACCAATTACAACTGTTGCGAAGCTTAAGGCGGAAAATAAGTCAACACAAGTACTTCATAAAGATGGGGAGCCTTATTTACGGGTACAGGCAACCGTCGACCCAAAACAGCTATCGGACATCTCAAAAGAAATCAACAGCAAGATACATGGGACCAAACAAGAAGAAGGGATAGACGTACCTGATAATGTAGAAGTAATGGTAGGTGGTGCTTCCGTTCAGCAGGCGGATGATTTTACAGATTTATTTATCACAATGATTACATCCATCGGGATTGTCTATTTAATCATGGTCATTACGTTTAAAACTTTACGTGCGCCGCTTGCCATCCTGTTCTCCTTGCCACTGGCAGCCATTGGAGCCATTCTTGGCCTATTGGTAAGCCGGATTTCAGTTGATATTACAGCGCTTCTTGGCGCGTTGATGCTGATTGGAATCGTCGTTACAAATGCCATTGTGTTAATCGACCGTGTTAAGCAAAACGAAGAAAAGATGATCATGCGTGAGGCTATTCTGGAAGCAGCCGCTACCCGAATCCGGCCAATCTTAATGACTGCGATTGCCACCATCTGCGCGATGCTGCCATTATTATTTAAAAAAGCCGAAATGGGAAGCCTTGTATCACAAAGTCTTGCGATTGTCGTTATTGGTGGTTTAGCGGTCTCTACTCTATTGACATTGATCGTAGTTCCGGTCATTTATGAATTGTTCCACTTTAAAAAATCTAAAAAACAGAGAATCTCTCAAGTCATAGCACAACCTGGAGAGGAACATGTCTTGAGGTAAAGTTTAGAGAGGGGGAAGCCCTTGTGATATGGGTGCTTTCTCTTGTGTTTAAACATCCGATATAACTGAAAGCAATCAGGATGTGCTTTTAATCCGCGGCTATCTCCTAAAAAAGGGGATAGTCTTTTTTATGGTTCTATAATATTAGATAACCACCTTCCTTCGCCTTTTTATTTCTCCCCTTTGTTAGTTTGAGGGCAATTTCAAGCCGTTGTATTGGTCTAATAACTCCATTAAGCCATTACCAAAAAGTTGTTAGGATCTTTCTTATGGATACTGTAAAATGGCTGTTCAATGCTTTTAATGTCACATCCATATTTCTTTAACTCTCGTTGTATCAACACCTTTACAATATCTGACCGCCATAATCGGCCTGTGTTTAGCACCACCACATAATCAATTTGGACAGACGAAAGGTGAACCAACATCTCCTGTAAGCCCACCCTATCTATTTCCAATGCTTCCTCATTCAGTTTTGCACCACTAATTCCTTCATCTCTAAAAAAATGTATCAAGTTAAAACCCTGTTCTTCACAGTATGCTCTAATTTCTTCTTTTGATATTTAAAGCTATATCCATCTCTTCCCTACACTTGAGTTGAGACTCGTATATACCCAACAACGTTCAACTTTTCACCCTCCCGTTACATAAATTTTAATTTTCGTAACGCTTTTTAGCGAATAGCGAGTATTATACGACCGTCTCTTGTAAAAATACAACCCAAAATTTATATGCCAAAGCAGTATAAGAAACACTCTTATACGTTACCCATTGTTATCACCACGAGCTTTGTCATTCTCGTTAGTTTTTTAGCCAATCCATGTCATAACTACCCCTACCTTATAAAATGTCATCTCGCCTATTTATCCAACTTTTCTTACTATCCAAGTATTAAAACGATACTCCATGATGGTACAACCATCATGAGCTTTCGATTCTCAAACAAATCACATTCTTATTGTTTCACTCAAAATTTTCACTTTTTATTATTCATTATCTTTATGTATCCGTATCGTTACCACCTTTAGCATTACGAGCATTGTCATTGTCTTTAGTTTGTGGTTTTGCAGTATCATAAGTCCCCACACCATGTAAAATGTCAAATCACCCAATTCTCGTACTTTTCTTATTATTCCTATATAAAATAAAACTCCATGATGGCAGTACCTTCATGGAGTCTCTATTTTCAAACGTATCATTGCTCTTTTTGTCCAACTCAAATATTTTAATTGTATTTTAGTTCACTTGCTTTATGTGCCTATACGTAAAACCCTTTCGTATAACTAGTTTAGGCACTAGAGTGCTCTAAACACGTTACCTTTCCTCTTTGCACAAATGATTGTAATGACCAAATTCAGGAAATACATCCCAGTTTCTTTCAAGGGTATCGCTAGTTTTGCGCTCCTCGACTGAACCGGTCTTTAAATCTCTCTTTTCCATTGCTATATAGCCATCTTCTCGGAAGCCCAAAATCAAGCTACTTACTTCCGTGTCAGTTTCATCATCATATTCCCAATACATGGCTGTTCTTAAAAAAATCTTACCATCACTCATAACTTCAAAATCATAATTTAAATATTTACGAATCAGGTCATCATAAAACCCCACCGAAACCCATTCATTTGTAACATTTACAATATACTTAGGTTTCTCATCCTCTAATAATACCGCCGTATATGGTTCTTGTTTTTGATGGTATGTGTATGCAGTACGGTCATCAAGTATGTTCCAAGGCTTCTTTTTGATGTCCGACCATTCGTCACAATAATAAATTTTCATAGTCAATTATACACCTTCCCTTTAAAATCCCTAATAATAATCCTGTTTTTTGTTGCCTCATCAAGAATTGTTTGCGGAATTGGTTTATTTTGAACAGGTATTTCTAATATTAATTCACCTTTAAGTCGCCCTCCTTTGAGAGCGTTAGGATTAAAAGTACCATTTGATATTTTAGAACCCGAAGAATATTTTTTTGTGATTTCATTTAAGTAACTCTTAGCTGTCTTTTCTTGCACTTCACTAAGTTGAGTGAATTTTCTCGATACTATTTCCTTGTTGGGTGCATATGAGTCAACTACGTACTTTTTGCCCCCTACTTCTTTTGCTTCCAACTCTACCTCATTATAAGGGTAACGAGGACGATTTTCCTTATTAAAATTATTACCTGCTTCCCAACGCTCTTTAAACCAGTCTGGTACAGATTTCTTTTTAAGTGTAACATCATCCGTACCCTTAGTACTCCGATCCACAACCTTCGCAAACTGTGTGAACTGGTCGTTGATGGTTTTGGTTTTGAGGCCGTAGGTGGTGATGTTGTTGAAGCCGGTGGAGACGACTTGCTTTTCGATGCCGACTGGGATTTTCAAGCCTCCAAGGGCACGGCCGACTTGGGCTAGTTCACTTCTGGCTCTGGAAAGAGCACCTTGGACAAATTTGTTGCTGAATGGTGCCTTTACGGCCTTGGTGAATTGGCTTGCGGCGCTGCTGATTTGGCCTGAGACACGATTTTTGAATCCCGAAAATGCTTTGTTTCCGCCGATGAGATTATCTATATTTGCTTTTATATTACCAGAAAAGCCCTTGGTTTTTGAAACAGGAACCTTGCCGGCGACCTTTGCGACCTTTGCGACCTTTCCGAGTTTCCCGACAACCCCCGCGGCGGGGATAAATGATGGCGCAGCACTACCCACCAAGTAGGCAATGCCTTCTTTTTCATATGTGTCCGAGAATGACTGCCCAATCGCCTCAAATACGCCGCCTGGATCATCGATGACCTTCATGGCCGCACTTTTATATTTATCAATGGTGGCATCGGCTTCTTTTTTCAAGAAATCAGGTTCAACTGGATCTGGAATTTGGGAAGACACCGAAACGACAATGGCATCTTTCGCTAGGATGAGGACTCCGCCAATGAGACCAACCACCCCGATGAAAAGCCCCTTCAACAATCCCCATGAAACTTCTCCAACTACTTCAAATACGTCTCCAACGCCTTCCCAAAAGTTTGTATACTTATTTTTGAGATTGGCTGCTTTATCGCTAAAAGTATCATCCGTATTCTCAAATTCAATGACCTTCGTTTTATGAATTCGGTACAATTCATCCATTTCGTTATTAAAACGAGTCTGGGAAGACAGTATCCTTGAGCGAATTTTATCCAGCTTTAATTCATTGCTTTTACTCTTTTCCTTCTCTTCATCAGTTGGATTATCGATCATTGCGGCTAAGAAGGAAGGAGACCGGTGAGTAGCCATAAGCGCACCTTGCATATTCATTACGACAGAGTCTCTGATTTGATCAAGGTTATAGGCAATATCATTCCGGTCTACCCGCATCATCGCATTCCTTGACAGGGGGGCGATATGGGCAGTAGTTCGCTCTACATAATTCTCAAACAGATTGGTAAGATCTTTTACTTGCTTGCGATAATTTTTGATTTCCCTCTTAATTTTCTGCAACTGGTCTTCCCATGCCTCGACACTTTCTCCCTCGTTCAGGGAAATGAAAGCATTGATTTTTTCAAGGGAGGCTTCCATCTTGTCCAGCGCATTTTTATAGGTATGAAGTTGTTTAATAATGTTGTCGAGAATGCCATAATTAATCTGCAGGTCGCGCTTCATTTCGCTCCCCCCTTGATTAAAAAAACAAAAAACACCTATTGCCTATAATAAGCAATCAAGTGTTTAAAGTTAATTCTGTAATATAATTCTTATTGTTACTGAACTGGTCCCATAAATTCAGTAATAATAAGAATATGTTCCTTCAATTTGACCTTTTTAAGATTTTCTGCTTTATCTGCTCCACCTAAACCAAGTAGGGGTGTATTTTGCAAGGAAAAAGTGCAGAAGAATGCAAAGGAAAATGCACAACTTTGCCAGCCCTATCTATTACCTTCTTTTTGACAATGCATGAGATAGACGGTAACTCTCCCCATGGAATGAGATGATATGGGCATGGTGAATCAAACGATCCACCAAAGCGGCGGTTAACCTGGAATCGGTGAAAATCCTGTTCCATTGGCTGAATTCCAAGTTTGAGGTTATAATTAGACTTTTCTGCTCATAACACTCAGATATTAACTGGAACAATAACTCTGATCCCTCTTTTCCGAAGGGAAGATACCCCATTTCATCCAGAATCACTAAGTCTAGTTTCTGGATTCTTTTTCGGAAGGCGGATAACCGGTTCAACCTCAAGACGTTCTCTAACTCTTCTACCAAATGAGAAACTCGATAAAAACCTACTTCAAACCCCAATTCACATGCTTTTCTTCCTAGCCCTGTTGCTAAATGGGTTTTCCCGGTTCCAGGTGTTCCGACTAGAACTACGTTCTCTCTTTGTTCAATAAAATCCAGACTGTAAAGTCTCTCTTTTGTCATCTGACCAGGCAACCTCATTTGCTGTTCATGCCATTCAAATGTTTCAAGACTTTTCCGATCCAAGAATCCAGCCTTCTTTATTAAACGTGTTATTTTCGCTCTCTCCCTTAGCTTCAATTCCTCCTCAAATAAATCATTTACATACTGTTCAGGATTATCAAAAGGGATCTTGCCATAAATGTCTGGAATGTAGGCCAAACGAAGAGACTTGCACTTACTTCTGAGATCGAAAGTCATGACATAGCCTCCTTAGTTCCGGCCAAATTATCATATTTGGACCATTCCACATCAAAAGGATTGGCTTGTGTTCCAAGCTTTTCTTCCTCTATTAGTTCATAAAAATTCAAGTTAATTCCCTTCATATCATGTGTAACAAGCAGAGCTGCCAAAGCCTTCAGACGTTCCTGACGAATGGACAAATTATCCACCATTAAGTAATTTCGAATCCTTCCTGGTAAATATTCATGATAACGCGAGTAGGGAAGTGCTCGGGGTTTCTGAATCCATCCCTTTACAATGGACTGCCAAGGCAAGGCCTTTCTTTTATTCATGTAAGGACGAAAGTCCTCGAGCAGAATTTCGCCATCTGGTGTTACCACTTTAAAGGAGTCCCAAGTGCATTGAATATATAGAATGCCATAGTTTGCTGCTTTAGGGACATGTACCAAAGTCTGATCAAGCCTTATTTCATTATACTTATTCACCTTAACCTGTTCTTCTTTGAAAACGGGATAATCTTGCTCAGGGAGGGCCAAAAGATGCTTGGACTCTTCCTCCCATAAATCTATTATTCTGACCTGTTTTTCATAATGAACGCGATCCCTGTCTTCTGCTAATCTCTTTTCCAGTTTCGATGTGAGATCATCAAAGTCTTTCATAACGGGGGCCTTGCTAAAGAAGTTGTAGCGGATATATCCCACCTTATTTTCAACATTCCCTTTTTCATGGCCGCTTCTGGGATTACACACTTGAACATCAAACCCATAATGGTTTTGAAATTGTATAAATGCATCTGTCAGTTGCGCCTCTTCCACCTTTGAACGGGTCTTCTTCACTGCCGGAGTCAAATTATCGATTCGGATTTTAAGAGGTACTCCTCCGGATTGACGAAAGAGCTCTTTTAATCCATGAAGGAAGCATTCTTGATTTTCTGACGGCAAAGGTACGGAAAATCCAGCATTGCTGTGAGGGTAGGACATCACCAAAGCTCTGATATCAACAAGCTCTCCATCTTGTACAGCCTCCATCACGCCGAAGTCAACTTGGGCTTCAGCTGGAGGATGAGTCAGCCTTTCAAAGCCCCGATCCTTTTCATCCTGATGGGTATTCTCCCAATCTTCGATAAAGTAACAGACTGTTCTATAGGACCCTTTGAACCCGTGATTTTGTAATTCCTCAAACAACTGTTTCTTAGTCCTACGGGACTTTTTCTTTAGTTTGGAATCCTCCGATAACCAATCAGTAACCATCTCCCCCCATTGACCTTCATACATCATTCCTTTCCTTTCTCGTATTTTTGATGCAGGTAGTTGATCTCCATCTGCGTATTTTTTGGCTGTTCGCCAGTTGATTTTTAGTGTCTGTTTTATTTTGTTTACTGATAATCCTTTTTCGTTTCGTAATTTCTTGATACAATTAATATCGGACATTGTTAGCATCCCTTCTAAACCTCCACTAAATTGATTCGACACCAATTACAGTAGAGGGAAATTTGGGGACTGGCAAGTCCTTTTTTTATGCCACTAAATAAAGTGCAGGACTCTGCAGTTTCTCCTTGCAAAGTTCTGCACTTTTATTTTGCAATAAACAAGGGGTGTATAGCCGAAGCACTCATCGTACTCTGGTTCTTTATATTTTTCTCTTGCTTCTAGATAAGGCGACCAATCTAATGCCTTATTTTTAAATGCCTCTTCCTCTAAAAATCTAAGAAACAAAGAATATTTTGAAGCTACCACTTTTGTTTTACCTTTTCGGTAGTTAATCAATACAACATAAGACTCTTGGTTTTTATCTTTTTCAAATAGTATAATATCGCCCATAGATGTGGTGAAAATAGGGATTGTTCCTTCACTTCTTAAATAAGATTCTTTTACTAAGGGGCTAAAGTCATCAGGATTAATTGTTTTTAAATACCCATTCATACATGTACCATAACCATATGTCTTCCACGTTTCAATTAATTCTTCAGGAAGCAAACCTTTATATTTATTAATTGTACTTTCTTCCACTTCACTTATTTTCTTAAAGTCTTCAAATAAGTTCAATTTTTAAACCTCCTCTAATGTGTAAGCCTAACATTTAAAAACGTATTTTTCCTTTGCTCAGATGTCATTAATTTAGCTAGTTCGCCTATTTGTTCATCTACAATATCAATCCTATATTTCCACTGTGATCCAATTGAGGAGTTTATTCTCCTATCTCCCAAACCGCCAATATTTAGTGGTTTACCCCCAGCTATTTGATCTGGATTATGAAGTGCTGCTTGTGTTTTCAACCAACTATTTGCTTTTATCTCAGCTGCTTCCCAAGACATTCCACTTTCAAATAGCTCTTCTATTTTTTTATTTAATGCTTTTTCGCGAGCGGCTTGTTGAGCAGCATTTCCTTCTATCGCTCTACCCTCAGCAATATATCTTTCTCTATTCTTCAAGTATTCTTCGACTGTTAGTTGATTCATACCTTTTTCTTGATCCTTTAACTGCCTTGCAAATTCTTTTGAATCATATTTAGTTTTATAGTTAAAATTCACTTCAATTTCTTTAATTCTAGGAACATTACCTATAGCTTTATCTTTACCCGTTCCCCTAGCCTTACCCCCACTCCCCTCAACCTTATCAACAACCTTCGCAAACTGCGAAAATTGGTCGTTGATGGATTTGGTTTTGAGGCCGTAGGTGGTGATGTTATTGAAGCCTGTAGAGACGACTTGCTTCTCGATGCCTACAGGGATCTTCAAGCCTCCAAGGGAACGGCCGATTTGGGCTAGTTCACTTCGGGCTTTGGAAAGAGAGCTTTGGGCAAATTTGTTACTGAACGGCGCCTTAACGGCTTTTGTAAACTGGCTCGCAGCACTGCTAACTAGGCCAGAGACACGGTTTTTGAATCCCGGAAATGCTTTGTTGCCGTTGAAGAGATTATCTATATTTGCTAATGGAAAGCAATGTGTAATTTAAAGTGTAGAGAATGATTTACCTATTAATTCAAAGCACCTAATGGATCGGTGTATTGGTTTTTCTGCCATCTACTAAAAAAGCACTTGATACCTAAATAGGCATCAAGTACTTAGATTAACTAGCATTTTTATTTCTAATCTTTATAAAATGGTTTTGAAAAACCTATAAAGCTATCATGTTAATCGAATTAAAGATCTCTTATAGTCCAATACCATGACTGGCTACTCGCCATTAAGCAATTAGATTTTAGCAAAGTTATTTTTCCATTCTTAAACAAGAAATCAAATCATCTAAAGAATTTGAGATCAATTTAAATGTTCCGCGCTCAAAATCTTCTAATTCAACCTTTCCTGTAATATTATCTAAGACAACTATTAACCCATTTCCTTCTATTCCGATAGGAATTCTATCAATTTTATTATGGTGATTACTTTTATAACCTTCTAGATTACTTTCGAAAGAATTTAACTCAATATTTGGTAAAACAGATTCCAGCTTAATATAATGATTATCAATAAAACCATCTAAATCTGCAAACCAATATGAATTAAAATAACTGACAATAGAAAGATGAAAATTAATGTCAAACTTTTGTTCTATAGGCTGAAGATCACTTTTTACGTCTTTTTCAATAGGTTTCCATGAAATTTCTTCTTCCTCATCTACTTCACCATAGAAAATAAATGATTCAACATCTTCATTATAGAATGTTTTAAATAGGAAATCTAAACCTTTATCATAGTATTCTTTTCTTAAACTAAAATATTTTTTCATTGCATCTTTCATTTCCAATGAAATCACCTTCCATTTTCTAAGAATTTCTCTAATAGTTCGGCATACATTTTATCGTTCCCCCAAATTCCTGCTTCCTTCTCTGCATTATGAATTCCACCTAAACCAGGATGTAATTTAGAAGGAACCGCTACAGCCTGGCCACCACCGCCAATATGATGATGTATAAGAGTATCATTATACAATTCTTTTAAATCATATTAGGGAAAATATTTCCTAAATGTCGGATTATTGACAGGAGAGAAACCCAATTCAATCTTTTGTTTATTTGACTTATTAAATGCTTCTGGGTGTCTTTTTAACATATCTTTCCAATAAACGTCCTTATCACGCAACCAACCTTCAGCATTTGTATTTTTTTGACCTTTACCCACATACGGCATTTCAACAACTAAACGTGAATCAGCTGTATATTTAGCTTCTAGCTTGCTTATATCTGCACCACGGTATGTTCTAATAGGATCATCAATATTTTCTATCTTCTTATTAACTACTTGTCCTTCAGTTCTATTCCCCTCAACCCGATCCCCAACCTTCGCAAACTGCGAAAACTGGTCGTTGATGGTTTTGGTTTTGAAGCCGTAGGTGGTGATGTTGTTGAAGCCGGTGGAGACGACTTGCTTCTCTATGCCGACTGGGATTTTCAAGCCTCCTAGGGCGAATGCCTTGTTGCTTCCTACTTGATTACCTACATTTGCTTTTATTTTACCAGAAAAGCCCTTTGTTTTTGAAGCGGGAACCTTGCCGGCGACCTTTGCGACCTTTCCGAGTTTCCCGACAACCCCCGCGACAGGGATTAATGATGGCGCTGCAGCACCTGCTAGGTAGGCAATACCCTCTTTTTCATAGGTGTCGGAAAACGATTGGCCGATTGCCTCAAATACGCCCATCGGATCGTCGAAAGCGCTCACAACGGCATTTTCATATTTATTAATAGTGGCATTATATTCTTTTTTTAGAAAATCTGGTTCAATTGCATCCGGTATTCTGGTGGAATAGTAAATGACCATACCATCTTTGCCTAGGACATAAAGTCCCGCCCCAAGACCAACCAACCCTTTGAATAATCCCACTGAAAATCCGGATATATCATCCCAAGTATCTTCCCATGCATCTCCCATGCATTCCCAAAAGGTTGTATACTTATTTTTCACGCTTTGAGCTTTATGGCTAAAAGATTCGTCTGTTTCTTCAAATCGAACGACCTTCGTTTCATGGATGCGATGCAATTCATCGACTTTTCCATCAAGTCGCGCCTTTGTGGCCATCACCTTTGAGCGGATGCCATCCAGCTTCCATTTATTGCTTCTGCTCTTTTCCTTTTCTTCATCGGTTAAGCCTACACTAAAAGATAGAGACGAAGCAAAAATAGCCGCTTCTATTTGTTTTATATTCGTCCAAATGGAGAGTTCAATATGTTTAATGTTAGCGGCAATATCATTCCGGTCTACCCGCATCATCGCATTCCTTGAAAGCGGGGCAATATGGGCAGTTGTCCGCTGCACGTAGTTTTCAAACAGGTTGGTGAGATCTTTCACCTGTGTGCGATAGTTCTTGATATCCCGCTTGATTTTTTGCACCTGGTCTTCCCATGCCTCAACGCTTTCCCCCTCGTTCAGTGAAATGAAAGCATTGATTTTTTCAAGGGAGGCTTCCATTTTGTCCAGCGCATTCTTATATGAATGAAGCTGCTCGATAATGTTGTCGAGGATGCCGTAATTGATCTGCAGGTCGCTCTTCACTTTGCTCCCCCCTTGATTTTACTGCTGATTTTCTCATCTGTTTCCTTCATCTTCTTGACGAGCATGACGCCGGCATCATGGATCGCGTCTAGGTGCTCGAGCAGCTTCGTGCTGCTGTCGTCGTTCATATTATCAAGCAGATCATCCACTGCATCGACGAAGTCAGAATGAAAGCTTTTCAGCTGACTCCGTGTTCCTGAGCGGAAATTGGTTGTATAGCTCTTGAAATCTGAAATGGCATGATCCAGCGAACGCAATGCCGACTCTAGTTCACTAAGATTCAATTTTATTTGTTTACCCGCCAACTTGCCTACACCCCTTTGCTTCCCTGCTTCCTTATTCAAACTACCTTCACTTAAAATGCACTGCCATTATTTCCCCAATTAAATCATTGATTTCATTGGCCATTTCTCCTATGACCTCCCGCATCTCTTCCTTCGCATCGGCATTCTCAAAATCCATTTCTCTGTAATTTTCCCAGATGGACTCTCGGATGTCCTTCAGTTGTCCAATAATATTGTTCCTAGTCTTTTGACAGACATGGTAACTATAATACGCCATCAATACTCACCCGCTTCCACTTTGGTTCGTCTTGTTTCGCTTGGAGCTTCGCCATGTCTTCCTGCGAGAACTCGATGGACTTCAAGCCTCTGTCCACGATCATTTCTTTTTTCATCAGCAGTTCAAAGGATGTTTCCATTTCGTCTCGGTAGCCTTCATGGATGACGCTGCGGATTAGCGGGCTGGTGAAATGGATAACCCGGTCCTTCTTCATTTCGCCAAGCGGGTATATTACCCCGGCGTATGGAAAATAAGAACGATAGCCTTTTGGGGCGACGCAGCGGGCAGTGATAACCACCTTCACCGCTGATTCACTGGACGGATCTGGCTGGAAGTAGCGCGGATCGAGTTCGACTACCGAACCAAGAGGCAAAAAGGGCCGCATGATTTCCGTGCAGCTTGCCAAATAATCGGCGAACAGCTCGCGCTCGAGTGCAAACTCCTTGCCAAGGAAGGAAACGGAATGCAGTCCAGCACCGCTCCGGTAAAAAATATCGACATTCTGGCTGAACAACTCAAGCCTTTCCATGTCTTGGCGGAACGCTTCGAGCAGATTTTCAAAAACGTTCCAATCATCAAGGAACATGCCGGTGAACTCCTTGATCACCGGCCAGTACTCCAAAGGCACCTCTTTATCAGATTGGTATAAATACTATGGACCCTTTCCATCGCCATTGCTTTTAGTTGTTGTTGATGCTTTTCGCTCATCTTTATCCCCACTCTTTTCCTATAAATATAGCTGTCTGCCTAAAAAATTGTTAGTTAATTCCAGTTTATTTTACGAAGCTACGGGACTAGCATCCAAGTATGGCAGGGTAATATTGGGAAAAATGAGAAAAAGGACCCAAACATGGATCCTTTTTTTTGCGCATTCTAGGCTATTCATATATAATAAATAGTTTAGTATTATTAGGAGGTGATTTACTATCCTATAGCCTACAATTGGTTTTAATTTCAAACCCTTTACTTTTTTGTAAACTTACAAACTCCCATACTCCTCAATTATTGCTTTATTTGCACATGTTTGAATAAAATCCCCTATTAACAGATCGATTTCCTGCTTCCGCACAAGCTTTTCTAGCCAGTCAGCTGGAATATCCTCTAATTTATAATGCATCCCGGCTAATGCACCTGTAATAGATGCCACTGTATCAGTATCTTCACCCAAGTTCACGGCTTTCAAGACCGCTTCACTGAAAGAATTGGTAGTTCCCAAACACCAAATGGCAGCTTCTAGAGTATGGACAACATATCCGCCAGATTTGATTTTTTCCCGAGGTAGTTGAAAGAAGTCTTCTGAAAATATTCTTGAGTAATGTTGTAGTTCTGTTCGATAGATATGCTCCGCATCAAAATTCTCATCGAAAAGAGCCTTGATTTCATTCACAGCCATCGAAGGAGAGTTGTTGTAATACAACCTTATAAGAAACTCAACATATATAAGGGAACCAACAATCGATCTTGGATGTGCATGAGTTATTTCTGTGTACTTTTTAATCACTTCGGCTTTTTCCAAAAAATTAAAATTCCTACAGATCATAAAGGTTAATGGCGCAATTCTCATAAGCGCACCATTTCCATTGTCATACTCTCCATCACCCCCACACTCCTGCGACGGATTTCCTTTTATAAACCTGTTGATGGAATGATCGGTGGTAGCGCCAATATCAAACATAACATCAAAGGGAGTTAAATAGCCTTCTTGTCTATACTGTACAAACAATGCCATTAAATCTTCCATTGTTCCGTTATTACTTAAGTTTTCCATCAAACACAATGTTAACGAGGTATCATCCGACCAAGTCCCTGGCGGCTGATTGTGCGTACCATATCCGGTCATATCCGAAATATTAAAAGTATCTCTAGGCTTAAACTCTACCGGTACTCCCAGCGCATCACCTATAATCGCTCCATATATGGTAGAAAGCACTCTCTTTTTAATATTTAGAGCCATAAAACTCTTACTGTCGTCTTCCCATCTGTCTATCATTCTTCTGCCAGTCATGACTAACACCTACTTTTTTTAAATTTAAGCACAAGTTACAGCTCCAACACTCTCAATTAATATTCATTATTGGCTTCCATTAGATTGTAAACTATACTTATAGATATAACCAGCATTTGTAAAATTGTCAGATTCATTGTCCAGAATACATCCACAGTCAATAGAGTTTTTAAAATTATGTTGACCATTTCCCTTTTTGTGTTTCATTTATAAAAGATGTTTAGCAAATTTTTAACCAAAAAAAACGTTGAAGTATATAGGAACTTCAACGTTTTTTTGTTAGCTGAAAAGCACAGTTATTCAAATCCCATAACAATCCATTCATCTACTATATCCCCAAAATTAACATTGTACTTTGGCTGTTCGTCAGAAAACCATAATGTAGCTTTATCATTATTACAATTGTTATAATCAATTGCTACATAGGCCCCCATCCCACTATTAAAGAAACCAAAAGTGCTTTTTAAATTAATTTGTAAAGGCTCAATCAACTCTTCGATAATTCCCCACTCATCATCATCAAAAAAAGTAACTCTATCCAAATAAACTAATCCCATCGCTCTACTTGGATAGTAGTAAAAGCCATCATGGACATTCTCATAAAAGTTCTTTAACGATTGAGGCATTTTAGGCCATGCCTCTTTTAATTTAGGATTTTCAAAATTTCTATTAGGTATACCACCCTCATAGTAGTCTATTTCCCCATCACCAACCCTAACACTATACAACCGGGAGTATTTGCTATTTTCTTTAATCAGCTCAATATTCAAAAGATTCTCCCTCAAGTAAGAAATGGTATTCCTTAAATCGATTGAAACAAAATCTCCCCATAATCCCAATGTTTTTTCTACCCTTTTTCGGTCATCTTTTTCTTTAAGTATACTTAACCAATTAGCAGGTAATGCTCCATCTTCTAAAAGTGCCACTTGATTATTATCAACTAACACTACTTGTTTTCTGTATTTCCGCAATACATCCTGTTTATTATTCATATTGTGGTCACCTCACCGTTTGATTTAATCTGTTGAATTCATCAATTTGATACTGTATTTCAATTTCTACTTTCCGTTCTTCTTCACTAGTGTCGCATAAATTTTAACTGAATTTTTCTGATTTCTATCTTTTCCATTCTAGAAGTAAAAGGAAGACACTCAAGCAGAGGTAGTAAACATCCATTTTTTACTATAACCTTTGACATAGGCGAAAGAAACGGTAAAACCCTTTATGGGACAGCTTTTCCTGTGATTTTTCGAATCCAAATGTGCGCTGATTTCCACGGTGCTGCCTTTAACCACCGACTAATTTGTAGGTAGGTTCGTGAGCTATTCGTGTTGAGCTGAGCCAACACATGTAAGCAGTAGACGATCATCGCGATGTACACTTGATTATGCACAGCTTGTTCGCTTTGTCCGTAGAACTTTTTAATGTTTAAGTGCTGTTTCATCCACTAAAAAAATAGTTCGATTGCCCAACGTGACTTGTACAGTTCAGCGATTTCGTCCGCGCTTAAATCAAAACGATTCGTGATCAAATGCAGCTCGTTTCCTTTTGAATCCAGTACTTTGATGAGACGAAACGTATTTTCTGCACGATTTTGCGTCGTTCCAATCAGAATCATTTCATCGGATAACACGTTGGAGTCTTCAGGGCGTTCAAAAGGCTCTAGCACACGTATGACGGCGTTTTTGCGCAAGCGTGAGACAAAGAAATAGCCGTCATCTGTCATGCGGTCGAATCGCTCATAATCCAAGTAACCACGGTCAAACACATACATGCATTCTTTGTCGTCTACCAGCACTTCTAATTGGCCGCGATCATGTTCTTTCGCATTCGTGAGGACCGCTTTATCTGGATACGAACAGCCTTTTTCTAGGAAAACTAGACGTAAATGAAACTTAATGCCTGATTTTGTTTTGCGGAATTCAGCCCATTTATGATGGTTTAAGTTCAGCGGCAACGTACTTGAGTCAATGATTTTCAACGGTGTTGTAACTTCACGCCGCTTTTCAAAATGCGTTTTCTCATGAATTTGCGCGACTAGGTCTAGAAATACTTGCTGGAAAACATCTGTTGGCACTTGGTTTAATCGACGTCCTAACTGCGAAAAGCTAATCGATTCTAAATCTGTTGCTTGTTGTAGGTCATCCGAGAATAGCGTTTCACTGACAGCACGTAGACTTTCGGTTTCGTTGAGCTGTGCGAATACGAATAATTTCAAGAATGAAGCGATGTGTAGCTTCTTTGTATAGTAATTTAATTGATAGGCTTCCACCAATTCCTCGAGTTTTGTGGAGGAAATGGGTGAAAACCATTGCTCAAATGATGTTTTTCGTGTAAACTTATCCATGCGATTTTCCTTTATTTTGGATTTGGATGGTTTACTACCGCCCAACCATTATAAAGGATTTTTTTTATGCATGGAGGATATTATAGAAAATTCAGTTTTATTTGGTGTGTTAAATTATTTTAATGCGACGCTAGTGTATCTTTATGTATCCGTATCGATATCATCTTTAGAATTACGAGCTTTTTCATTGTCTTTAGTTTGTGGGTTTTACAGTGTCATAAGTCTTCTTGGCATGTAAAATGTCATCTCGCCTGTTTATCTTATTATTTTCACAAACAAAGTACTAAAACAGAATGCCTTGAAGGTACTACCTTCATGAGCTATGAATTTCAGTAAAGCATCATTCGTGTTATCAAAAGCATAAATATCTCATAAAAAATAAAAAAACACCTGTTACCTAGATAGGCAATCAAGCGCTTTATTTTAATTTTATAAAGTAATTCATTACTAATTCTTTCTGTAAACCCACGAGCCTGTTTATTTTCGTAAGCTTTTGGTTTGTTCCCTGTAACAATACATCGAATGTTTGAAATGTCATCTCGCCTAAATATTGTAGCTGAATTTTCTCGACTCTACATAACATCCCCACAATTTAATCTTCACCATACATTAAATCATCTAACATTTCATTTTGTTTTTGTATTTCTTTATATCTATCAAATCTATTCATCAAGTATTCAACAGATACTTCTTTATTTTTAATTAATTCACCATCAAACAGTCTTATTTTCGTACCATCATTTATCAATTCATTTATTAATTTTTCAAGTTTCGCATCGTCCTCATTATCTTTAAAAAGATTACATTCCATTATCGGACTTCCATTTTCAATTCTTTTTTTTATCTCAGAAAATCCCAAATTAGTATTTTTCCTTATTACAGGTAAATATTTCATTTGGTTTTCATCTTGTTCTACCACTAAAAGTATTACTGACATATTTATATCCTCCTTAAAAGTCATTATCAACTGAATTATTTAGTGGTTTACCAGGCAGGCTTTTCTTATAGCTACCACCATGCCATCTATACAAATGTTCTCTAAATGTTACAGGATATATGATTTCGCCTTTATTGGCAATTTGCGGATATTTAGATGCGCTATAAGTATGGTGACCAATCATAGTTTTACCTTCATATTTTGGCGCCTTACCATTTATTATGTCTTTTGCTTGTTTCTCCGTCCATACCCTCGTAGCTTCTCCATTTAACAAGCGTTCTCTTTCTTGTTCCCAGAAGTCATCTACACCGTTATCTCTTCTGCGTTTAAATCTCTTGTTCCACATTAATTGTTTCCATTCTTCTTTTGTGATAGTTCTATTTTTCACCTTTTCATTCAATTGTTTCATTTTTTTACTACCCATGATTTTATATGGAGTTTCTCTTATAGTTAAGTCTAAACTTTTAGCTCTTTCAGCAATAATCCTGAATTATTCACCGTGATCTGAAATTCTGGGTATTTAATGAAATTTTTAAAGTTTAGGTGAATTTTTACGGAGAAAATAATCGAATGACAGGAAATTTAAAACGATTCTTGGGAGGAAACCGATTTTTGGACAGACTTCTCCCTTGGTGCAGGTTCGATTTATTTTAAAAGGGTATTTATTCAAATTTTAGTTGTTGCACTCGGGTGAGTACGTCCCAAAAAAAGCGTTCATACACAAAACTCGAGGACATTTTAAAATATAGCGAGCGTCCGGATTTCACCAACTTACTTGCCACTTTGATTAGCCGGGTACGAATCGTTTGGATTTGAATGCCCTTATACTTGGTCGGAAAACTGAATGTCCGTAACCAGTTCGTGAAGTTATAGGCAAGCAGACTCAACATCATCCGAGCTTCATTGATCAGAAAATCATGGCTTTTCATCTGATCAAAACCAAAGCCATCTTTCGCTTCTTTGATGAAATTCTCCATTGTGCCCCGCTGTTGATAAGATGTGACAATCGCTTGGGGCGAAAAGGCTTCACCCAGACTCGTCACAAAAAAGGCATGTGAAAATAACAATTCACCAGCAGGGCGAATGGACTGAATGATAATACGACGAGGCTTTGACCAAGAAGATGCTTGGTAAATGGACTCCTCTACATAGCTTTCTGTCAAGGACACATCATGAATTTCATGTGCTGGGTGTAGTTCTTCCGCAAGTGCTTTTAACTTGGCGTTCGCTTTTAGACGAATGATATAGTAAACCGATTCCTTTTCGCATAATTCATATAGACCAGGCACCGCGAAGCCACTATCGCCACGGACTAGATAAGATTTTTCGGGGAAAACTTCGTTATAGTGCTCGATGAGTGGGCGCATAAAATCTACAACACCATTGGAAGTATAAACGTTTCCCGGGCGCAATTGCGCTTTCAAGAAATCACCTGTTAGCCCATCAAATGCGACTAGTGGATGAAAGCCTGTTGTAGAATAATGCGCGTTGTAGGAAGAATTTTCTTGGTTTCCGTATGTATCGGCATGTGTGGAATCCAGGTCGAAAATAAGTGTCTTCGATTGTCGAGCATGATGAACCCGGTCAAGCAGTTCCTGATTGGCTGATTGAAGTTGGTTTAGTGCTTCCGTGTCAAAGCGCTTAAAAAATCGTGATAAGGACGGTTGAGAAGCGAGTGCAGATTTGCCAAGAACCTGTGTGAAAACCGGATCATGTGTTAAACGGTCCGCTGCATCATCCTCATGATAGCCAGCGATCAGCTGATAGATTTTTTGACGAAGTAAATGTTCATTCGTATGGAAGCAATACGTGCGTTCATCTTTTAATTGGAGATGTTTTGAAATCGTTTGTGAGAAACTGATTTTTTCATCAAACTCACGAAAAATGAATTCTCCAGTGTCAGAAGAAAGCGCACCACCATCATTAGACAATTTAATGGAACGGTTGAAATGTAGAGTGTTTTGCGATAAAGTAGCCATTAGAAGAATCCTTTCTAGTTGGTTGGTGTTTAGTCGCAATAACCATAACAGAAATGGATTCTTTTTTCATCTTTTAAGTGAAAAAGAGAATCCCACAGAAAAGCCAACAAGTCGGCTTTTCTGTGGGATTTTATATATATCGGTGAATAATCTAGGATAATATCTACTTCATCTTTAATGTTCTTAACTTGAATAATTTCACCCGTACCATTAGTACTCCCCTCAACCCGATCCACAACCTTCGCAAACTGCGAAAACTGGTCGTTAATGGTTTTGGTTTTGAGGCCGTAGGTGGTGATGTTGTTGAAGCCGGTGGAGACGACTTGCTTTTCGATGCCGACTGGGATCTTCAAGCCTCCAAGGGCACGGCCTACTTGGGCTAGTTCGCTTCTGGCTTTAGAAAGGGCGCCTTGGACAAATTTGTTGCTGAACGGAGCCTTAACAGCTTTTGTAAACTGGCTGGCAGCACTGCTGATTTGACCTGAGACACGGTTTTTGAATCCCGAAAATGCTTTGTTTCCGCCGATGAGATTATCTATATTCGCTTTTATATTACCAGAAAAGCCCTTTGTTTTTGAAGCAGGAACCTTGCCGGCGACCTTTGCGACCTTTCCGAGTTTCCCGACAACCCCCGCGCCAGGGATTAATGATGGCGCTGCAACACCTGCCAGGTAGGCAATGCCCTTTTTTCATAGGTGTCGGAGAACGATTGACCAATGGACTCTAGCACACCGAGCGGATCGTCGAGGGCACTCGCAGCGGCATTTGCATATTTATTAATCGTCGTATTTGCTTCTTTTTTCAGGAAATCAGGTTCTATTGGATCTGGGATTTGGGAAGAAGCCGCAATGACAATGCCATCTTTGGCTAGGACAAGGATGCCGCCGACGAGACCAGCCAGCCCTTTGAATAATCCACCAAAAAATCCGGATATGTCATCCCAAGTATCTTCCCATGCATCTCCCATGCACTCCCAAAAGGTTGTATACTTAGTGTTCCCATCTTCTATTACTAGCTTCAATATTTCACTCGTTTTTTACACCGAACAAGTATTGTTGCTCACTTCTAATAAAAATTTGGTCAACTGTTTTACACTCACACCTTTTAAACAGGATGGTGAAGGGTATCGATTCCAAAATGCCAATGCTGTTTTTCCATCCACTTCTGAGAAAAACTTTTTATAGCTTGGGTAATGATGGCTCAATTGAGCTGTTTAAGCTCAAACAACCGTTTCACTACTTCTGCATGACCGCTATGTATCTTCAGTTCTTTTTCACCCTTTTGTCTCATATAGCCAAATGTTGCCCGTCCTCCTGCATATCCACCTTCCTTTGCCTTTTTATTTCTTCCCTTTGTTAGTTTTAAAGCAATTTCAAGTCGTTAGTATTGGTCTAATAACTCTATTAAGCCATTGACCAAAAAGTCGTTTGGGTCTTTCATATGAATACTGTAAAATGGTTGTTCAATACTCTTCATTTCACAGCCATACTTCTTTAGCTCTCGTTGCATCAGTACCTTCACAATATCTGACCGCCATAATCGGCTTGTGTTGAGCACTACCACATAATCAATTTGGACAGACGAAAGGTGAGCCAACATCTCCTGTAAGCCCACCCTGTCTATCCTCATAAATCTTCTTATTATTATTCACTATCTTTATGTATCCGTATCGTTACAACCTTTAGCATTACGAGCTTTCTCATTGTCTTTACTTTGTGGGTTTTGCAGTATCATAAGTCTTCCTGCCACTAAAAATGTCATCTCGGCTGTTTATCGTACTTCTCACAAAATCCAAATATATAAATCAATACTCCATGATGGTACTACCTTCATGAGCTATGAATTTGATACAAATCTTTTTTTATGTTGTCCAAAGGCTAATTTCTATCAAAAAAGCACTTGTTGCCTACTATGCAATCAAGTGCTTACAGTTAATTTTCATCTTTTAGTCTATCTTATTACAATTAATATCCCGGATGTTAAAAATGTATATTTAATTCTTCACGGATTGCTTTTTCTAAGTATTCCTCAAAACTCTCTGCTATAATTTCTTTCCCACCGAAATTAAAGTCAAATGTAATAATTTCTGTATTCGGGAAATTAAATCCTACTGGATTTCCTGCACCGTCTATACCAATAGCAGTAAAATTCTCATACCCTTGAGGGAGTGCTTTTCTAAAATGTAGAGATTTCTCTACAAATGATGGTGTCGCAACAAACTCTGCCTCTTTCAATCCCAAAATAATAGCCTCACCAACTGCTCCAGAACCATATCTCAAAAGAAATTCTTTAAAGTCCTCTGGCAATTTTACTTTTAGTTCATCTTCTGCTTGGTTTACTTCCTCAATATTAAGAGGTCCTCCAAAGGCTTCTGGGCACATTTCGATCTCTTCATCAATAGCATTTAATATTTCTATCTTCATTCAATAATCCCCCTTTTAATCATTTCATTGGCATATCTTGCCTTCCAATATTCTTTACGCCACTTATTAAATTCTATCCTAGCTTCCCCACTCCCAACTCCACCTGAATTTCCAAATGGATGTTGTTTTTTATTACCCAAATCATGGTATCTACTAGGCATCTCAATTATTGGCCCCTCAACTTTTTGTTCATGATGATGGAGTACAATTGTATCATTTGCTCCATCCTTTGGTGAGTAACCTTTTTTAAATGAGTATATCAATTGTTTATCAGACATATGCGATAATGAACGCTGTGCTTTTACTTCAAATCCTCTAAAATGTGCTTTGAATTTATGAGTTTGCTCATAGCCTTCTAGCGCTTGGTAAATATCTTTAGGTGATACTTTATAAATATCTTTTGTTGAATTTAATTTATCCGTACCCTTAGTAACTTTACTCTTATTCTGGCCACTCCCCTCAACCCGATCCCCAACCTTCGCAAACTGAGAAAACTGGTCGTTGATGGTTTTGGTTTTGAGGCCGTAGGTGTTGATGTTGTTGAAGCCGGTGGAGACGACTTGCTTTTCAATGCCGACTGGGATTTTCAAGCCTCCCAGGGCGCGGCCGACTTGGGCTAGTTCACTTCTGGCTCTGGAAAGAGCACCTTGGACAAATTTGTTGCTGAATGGTGCCTTTAGGGCCTTTGTGAATTGGCTTGCGGCACTGCTGATTTGGCCTGAGACACGGTTTTTGAATCCCGAAAATGCTTTGTTTCCGCCGATGAGATTATCTATATTTGCTTTTATATTACCAGAAAAGCCCTTCGTTTTTGAAGCGGGAACCTTGCCGGCGACCTTCGCGACCTTTCCGAGCTTCCCGACAACCCCCGCGACAGGGATAAATGATGGCGCTGCAGCACCTGCCAGGTAGGCAATGCCTTCTTTTTCATAGGTGTCGGAGAACGATTGACCAATGGACTCTAGCACACCGAGCGGATCGTCGAGGGCACTCGCAGCGGCATTTGCATATTTATTAATCGTCGTATTTGCTTCTTTTTTCAGGAAATCAGGTTCTATTGGATCTGGGATTTGGGAAGAAGCCGCAATGACAATGCCATCTTTGGCTAGGACAAGGATGCCGCCGACGAGACCAGCCAGCCCTTTGAATAATCCGCCAAAAAATCCGGATATATCATCCCAAGTATCTTCCCATGCATCTCCCATGCACTCCCAAAAGGTTGTATACTTAGTGTTCCCATCTTCTATTACTAGCTTCAATATTTACTCGTTTTTTTCACCGAACAAGTATTGTTGCTCACTTCTAATAAAAATTTGGTCAACTGTTTTACACTCACACCTTTTAAACAGGATGGTGAAGGGTATCGATTTCAAAATGCCAATGCTGTTTTTCCATCCACTTCTGAGAAAAACTTTTTATAGCTTGGGTAATGATGGCTCAATTGAGCTGTTTAAGCTCAAACAACCGTTTCACTACTTCTGCATGCCCGTTATGTATTTTTAGTTCTTTTTCACCCTTTTGTTTGGTATAGCCAAAGGTAGCCCTCCCTCCTGCATAACCACCTTCCTTCGCTTTCTTATTTCTCCCTTTCGTTAGTTTGAGGGCAATTTCAAGACGTTGATATTGGTCTAATAACTCCATTAATCCATTGACCAAAAAATCATTGGGGTCTTTTGACCAAAAAATCATTGGGGTCTTTCTTATGGATACTGTAAAATGGCTGTTCAATACTTTTAATGTCACAACCATATTTCTTCAGCTCTCGTTGTATCAGTACCTTCACAATATCTGACCGCCATAATCGGGTTGTGTTGAGCACTACCACATAATCAATTTGGACAGACGAAAGGTGAGCCAACATCTCCTGTAAGCCCACCCTGTCTATTCCTAGTACTTCTTCATTCAGTTTTGCGCCACTGATTCCTTCATCTCTAAAAATATGGATCAACTTCAATCCATGCTCTTTACAATACGCTTTAATTTCATCTTCTTGATATTTCAAGCTGTATCCATCTTTCGCTTGCCCTTGAGTCGAGATTCGTATATACCCGACAACGTTCAATTTTTCATCCTCCCATTACGAAAATTAAAATTTATGTAACGCTTTTTAAACGAATAGCGAGTATTATACGACCGTTTCTAGTAAAAAAACAACCCAAAATTTATAAGTCAAAGCAGTAAAGAAACAGTCTTACACGTTACCCATTGGTTATCGCCAAGAGCTTTGTCATTCTCGTTAGTTTTTTAGCCATTCCCTGTCATAACTACCCCTGCCATATAAAATGTCATCTCGTCTAATTATCGTACTTTTCTTACTATCCAAATATTAAAACGATACTCCTTGATGGTACAACCAACATGAGCTATCGATTTTCATGTAAAACATTTTCTTTGTGTCTCACTCAAAAATTCTCACTTTCTTTTTATTCACTAGATTTATGTATCTGTATCGTTACCCCTATAGCATTACGATCTTTGTCATTGTCTAAAGTTTGTGGGTTTTGCAGTATCATAAGTCTTCCTGCCACTTAAAAAATATCATCTCGCCTGTTTATCGTACTTCTCACAAAATCCAAATATATAAATCAATACTCCATGATGGTACTACCTTCATGAGTTATGAATTTCATACAGTTATTTTGTTGTTGTCCAAAGCAGTGACTCCTTACAAAAAAGCACTCGCTGCCTAAAAGGCACCAAGTGCTTTTTTGTTTACTTTTCTTCAAATTCCTTCATTCTCTCTATTAAATCTAAATCTAGCTGTTCTTTGTATTGACTTATATATTTATATTCAAAATACTTAATTCTATCTGTTGGACCAAATTCACTTTCATGCCAATTTGTATAATCAAAATGTACGTTTAATTTACCTATATCATTTAATATTAATGTCACTGAAAACCAAGGATCTTGATCATTATCAGTAAAAACTTTTTGGAGTTCAATAGTAAGTTCTCAACTTTCGCACCGATATAAATCGATCCAACCGGCATCGTAATTATGTGTTTCTGCAATTCATTAGGTACCTTGACAATTGAATTGGACAAAAGAAAAACACCTCATCCTATGGTAAAGTAGAATTGTCGAAAAACCACTACCAATAGAAGAGGTGCCTCCTATATGATAGATCAAAACCAATCAAACAATCAACTCCCGAATGAATTGCGCTCGGTTTTTTCCGAGCTAGATATCTTTAGGCATCTTCGGAAGGCTGGTATCACCAAAGCCTTCGGCTTTTCCTGTTCGTACTTATTTCAACTGGTCTTCTGCCTAATCTTTCAACATAAGAATTGGTTTGCGCTGCTGAATTCGAAAAAAGCGGACTGTTATCCTGCGAAGGATGCCATTTATCGATTCCTTAATCAGCCAACATTCAATTGGCAGCGATTCCTTTTGTCGTTCAGCGCTTCAACCATCCAGAAGGTCGATTGTCTGACCGATCACACACGACCAAAGGTTTTCATTGTCGATGATTCGGCGTTCGACCGGAACCGCAGTAAAAAGGTTGAACTACTTGCCCGTTGTTTTGACCACGCATCATTGAAAATGAAATTCTACAAAGGGTTCCGGATGTTAACGCTCGGCTGGTCGGACGGTTCCACCTTCATGCCAATCGATTTTTCCCTGCTCAGTTCCAAGAAAGCACAGATTAACGGCATCTCATCGGACATCGATAAACGTACGTCTGGTTACAAACGCCGGATGAATGCGCTTCAAACGGCGCCTGAACAGATTCCGGACATGATCCGCCGTGCGCTTGCGAATGGTATCGATGCAAGCTATGTTCTGATGGACTCCTGGTTCACCTTACCTCCGCTTGTCCAAGCCATTAAAGGACAGGGATTGGATGTAATCGGTATGGTCAAAGAGACGAAGCAGCGGTACCTAGCGGGTGGACAACGGGTTTCGTTGAAGCAATTGTATAGTTTGGCGCAACCTATCCAGGGTAAAAAAGGAATTCTTCGTTCCATTCACTGTGTCATGGCTAACGGAACGTGCGTCAAGATTGTCTTCGTCCAAAATCGCAACAAGAGAAGCGAATGGCTGGCCATCCTCAGCACCGACAAAACCTTGACCGAACGGGAGATTATCCAGATCTACGGCATGCGTTGGGACATCGAGGTTTTCTTCAAGACGACCAAATCGCTGTTAAAACTCCAGAAGGAGTTCCAAGGGCGTTCCTATGATGGGTTAATTAGCCATACAACGATAGTATTTGCCCGCTATATTGTTTTGTCGTGGCAAAATCGCTGCAACACCGACCAACGCACACTCGGCGGCCTTTTTTATGAATTTTGTGATGAAGTAAATGAACTCGATTGGGCAGTTGCGCTCCAGCAGTTGATCGAGCTTCTTAATGATGTCCTGAAGCAGACCAATACGAAAATGAAAAAGCACATTGAATGTCAATTACAACTTTGGTTGGCCAATCTGCCCAGTTATATCAAGGCTTATTTGCCGATTTCACTCTGCGAAAGTTGAGTAAGTTGAAATAATTTATGTAGTTCTTTATTATAAGCCCTCTTATCTACACTATATAATCTTGGAATATAATGTGAAAAAATGTGTTGTTCCTCACCTTTGGGTGTAAAAAAGAAGAAAACTCCTCCTTCTCCCTCCTTAACTTCACCATTAAAATAGAAATTATCCCATTCAGTTGGAATCATATCATTAACCTGTTGTGCAATTTCTTTATATAACTCGTTTAATTCTGTTTCAAAACTCATCAATATCAGCCTCCTGATTTATTTGCAATCTCGCGAATTACTGGAAATTGGCCTTCAATTTCATATTCGACCATAAAGGAATCTGGTCGCATAGAATTATTAGAATAGGTCGGTTCAATACTAACAAAGACTTTCTTGGGCGGTACCTCTTTCAATGCATTAGCCCATTCAGTCTCCATTTCGTACCAAACTCCCCCCCTCCCTCTATAAATATTGATATATCAACGGTTTGACCCGTTGTTGGAGTGTCAAAAAAATATTTTTCGACACACACCCTAACAGATATTAATAAATATGTGATTCTCTTACAAATGATAGGTACGCTACGCGGTCACTACTGGATAATAACGGAAAGTAGTGATAGGAATTTATTCGATGCACCATGGATCTCTGCGTAGCTTATGATGACGTACCCTCCCATGTCTCTGGGCATCTGTGTGCCTACATTCCTTCGTTCGGTCTAGTCATAAGGCAGAGGCTAGCGAAGCTCCTATAGGGACTCAAGGTCTGATGGTGAATATATTGCCAGCTTCTCCGTGTCATCCTGTTGTCTAGTTCTTCAAGGGGATGCAGGACTTACATAGCGTCTGCGAGGCAAGGGATATCCTTCATCATTCGCTCTGCGTCAAACGCTTTGTGCTTCGTGCCGATTCCATGTAACACTTTTAGTAGTTTCCCGCATAGAACCACGATGGATTGCTTCTTACGCAATGGATTAACCCGACGGGTTGTGTAATACTCGTGTAACTTTTTAAAAGCTTCATTGTGGCGAATCATCGGTATCATCACTCGGAACAGAAGGGCTCGCAGCTTTCTTCTGCCACGCTTGGAGATGCGTTTTTGTCCTTTATGTTGGCCGGAGGAATTTTCCCGTAATGTTAATCCCGCGAGTTTGATTAATTGGCGTGGATTCTCATAGTGGGAAAAGCTTCCGATTTCAGCTAATAAATCGACAATGGTAGTGTCTCCTAGCCCAGGCACTGTGGAGAGCCAATCGTATTCTACAGATGTTTCTATAAGCTTGACTAACTGCTCTGGCACGCTCTCTATTTCTAGTTCTAACTGATGGTAACGACGGACGAGTGTGGCGATTTCTATACGGGCCATCTCGCGTCCCTCCGTTACTCCAATAGAGTGAGCTGCGACTTCGATAAGGCGTATTGCTTTTGGTCTCTGCGGAGACTTTAGCCCCTCGACCTGTCGGTAAAGGGATAAAACTTCATCGAGTTGTTTTTGATGAAGATCACTTGGAAACGGTGTACATTCCAGTACGGCCATCGCCATCTTTCCGAATGACGGAAAGACTTGGGAGAACTCAGGAAAATAGCGGTCTAACCAGCGAATCATCCTGTTCTTCACCATTCCAAGCTCCTCTGTCAACTTGCTTCTAAACGCGGATCCAACTCGAAGTTCTGCCTCCATGTCTTTCAAGATACGCGGATAACTAAAACGTCCATCTTTTACAAGGCGAGCGATGACTAACGCATCTTTGCGGTCATGTTTGGTCGGCAGATTATCATCTAGCTCTTTGGAGCGTTTGACATGCATGGGATTGGCCATCACCAAGGGAATGCCCCGTTCGCCCAGGAAATAGGCTAAATTGAGCCAATAATGGCCGGTAGGCTCTATCCCAACGATTACTTCTGTTTTCCCGTATTCTTTCATTGCAGCCAGAATCCGTTGGTAGAAATGTTCGAATCCATCCCGAGACTGGGATACAGAAAAAGATTTTTGAAGCACCCGTCCACGATCATCCACAAAACAAGCGTAATGCGTCCGCTTTGCAATGTCGATTCCAACGACGAGCGTGTTTTCGGTGACTTGATTTATTTTCTGATTTTGTTTAAAATCCACTTTGGAGTCCTCCTTGGTTAACTAAGTTAGGGGTCATCTCGGTCCGCGATTTGACACCCCGTATCATACCAAGAGGGCTCCTTTTTGTTCAAGTCCCCGAAAATCTTTCAAACAGGAATGCTCCTATTAATTTGACTATTTTGTGGTACAAGATTATCAATATCAGGAGGACCATTAAATTGTGCTCCTATTAAATGTCCGCCATCATCATCTGGTAATCTGTCTTTCCCCCCTACATTTGCCTGAGCATATTTATTTCTATCAGCCTTTTTCAATATAAGTTCTGGAGCATCTACATTTACAATACGTCCAAGTTCATCGGTAGTATATTTGTAGTTATCATTGGTTACGTACTTAGTATTTGGAAGTAGTTGTTTCTTACCATTTTCACCTTTTATTATGTGCTTTCCATACTCAATTTCTTTAACTTCGTTGACTATATTACCATTACCCGTACCCTTATTACCAGCAAACTTCTGCAAATCCATCTTTACCAGTGACTTTTGTTTAGGCGGATCGAGGCTGTCTAAGTTTCCTGCGCTATTTGAACTTCCTGCCCGCTTCTCTATCCTCGTTTGGGTTTGCCTTCTCGGCTGCTAGGCTCGCTTGGCCACTTTCGGCTTTGCTTTCTTCGTTGTCCGGATTACTTTGGCGGCTGAGCGGCTTTCTTTTCTCGGACTACTCTTAATGGATCTTGCCGGCACTGTTTTCGGCCTCTTGTATACCTTTGCGGCTACACGCTTGGCTGTTGAACGGTATGTCTTCTTGGAGACTCTCTTGACCGTCCTATATGCCTTGAGACAGAAAAGAAACCTTGAAAGGCATTAAGCCAATTAAGGTCAAATATAAATTATTCTTGATTCAAGAAACTTAGGAACCCGTTGAAGTCATTACTACAATCTTGTACCTCACTTAAATCCATCCCAATAAAAGGCACCTGTACAAATGGCTTAATGGTCCTCTTCATATCAATGCAATAAGCTGTATCCCCACCATTAGAACCGATAATTAATAAACCTGGGGCAAACTCTTCAACCCCATAAGCCTCGTTTAATTCAATTAAATCCTCTATTTTCCACATTACTAAATAAGACTGACCAATTGCACCTTCTCCTCCATTAGAAAATAAAAGAAAGTCATAATATTCTTGTGGAAAATTAATACTCAGTAGCTCTTCAACTTTTTTAATAATGTTTTCTGAAGCTGGTTCATTAAGTTCAAATTGACTCAATAAAGTCTTAATTTTCTCGTCCATACTTATCTACCTTTCACATGTTAATTATTTCTTTAGATTACGCATTAAGGTATTCCAGTATCTTGTATACTCAGCATGATCTTTCGGACTCAATGGGATTTTATTAGCATTATCCGTAGGGCTTCCACCAAATTTAACTGGGTGAATTTCATGAATTTGTTTACCCTTTAACTCTGGGTCTTTTCTATGCAAAGCAGCATTGGCATTATTAGCTGCCTTTCTTGCTTTCTGATATTCTTCACCTTCAAGCAGTCTAAAAGGTCCATCAGGCTTCGTTCCATTGTTTGGATATCCATCCCAATTAGTTACAGAGAATTCGCCTTGCTTTAAACTATTACCTTCACCCTTATTCCCAGCAAATTTCTGCAAATCCATCTTTACCAGTGATTTTTGTTTGGGAGGATCGAGGCTGTCTAAGTTTCCTGCTCTATTTGAACTTCCTGCCCGCTTCTCAATCCTCGTTTGGGTTTGCCTTCTCGGCTGCTGGGCTCGCTTGGCCACTTTCGGCTTTGCTTTCTTCGTTGTCCGGATTACTTTGGCGGCTGAGCGGCTTTCTTTTCTCAGACTGCTCTTAATGGATCTTGCCGGCACTGTTTTCGGCCTCTTGTATACCTTTGCGGCTACACGCTTGGCTGTTGAACGGTAATGTCTTCGGAGACTCTCTTGACCGTCCTGTATGCCTTGACTGCCCTTGAGGTTCCTTTGTAGGCTGCCTTCGATGCTTTTTTAATCCCTTTTTTGAGCTTCTTTAGCCACTTTGGCGCTAGGCCATCCGGGTCGATGTTATTAACAGGGTCACCTTCGGCATACAGGTAACGGTTTCTCCATCAAATAAACCTTCGCTTTTTCTACTTTAACATTACAAGCTTTGTCATTCTCGTATTTAAACGTACTTGAGTAGTATGTGTGATGATTATTTTAAAATTTACAGCAACCATTCTAGTATGTTTGCTAACCATCATGGTTTTTCATTTAAGAGTCATAGTGCCTTTTAACCGCAGTGGTCTTAAATTAAAAAACCTTGAAAGGCATTTAGCCAATCAAGGTTTTCTTTTATCCTTAGATTTATTCTTTCATGTAGGCAGTGACAGATTGAACAAATCCATATTCTGCTTTTATCAAAGCATTAACTGTCCCAGTAATTTTAACTACAATTAGCTCAGATTCATCTTTAAAAATTTCTATATCACCTTTATAGTCAAATGAGCTAGCAGCTAATGAAATCTCTTTTACTGCAGACAAATCGACCCTAACACCAACTGTATTGTCTCCAAGGTCTTTCCACTTTTTAGGTGGTCTTTCAGTATAAACCGGCATATCAAATGAAATTGCAACTATTTGACCTTCGTCTTGCATATTAATTTCCGAAATACGTACATTCTTTAGTTCAGGCATATCAGGATATAAACTAATTAAAAAATTGTTTCTTCTCAAAAATTCACACCACATTCTACCACTCCCTTTACTTATTAAATGGATAATGCTCTTTCCTACCAGGAACTTTCCCTGTGCGAGTATTACCGCTAGGTCTAACATTAAAATGCGGACCTTGTCCACCTTTTACATGCCCCGCACTGTGGTCTTGAATAACAATTTTTCTACCATCTTTGTTGGTATAGACATATTCCCTAGTACTGATTACATTGCCACTTGAATCTTTTATAACGTGCCCACCTTCATGCGCAGCAGTACGCATATCGACTCTATTCACTGCTTTGGGTTGTTGTCCTTTTGGAATACCAGCATCTCTTTTTGCTATTTCACGATACCCATTGTTTATCGCCACAAGCTTTGTCATTCTCGTGTGTTCGTTGCCTTTCCATGCCATAACCACCCTTGCCATGTAAAATGTCATCTCGCCTAATTCTCGTTATCATCACGTAATCCGAGTATTAAACAAAACTCCATGACGGTACTACCTTCAAGGAGTCTCTATTTTCAAACAATTCATTTTCATATTGTCCCACTCAAATATTAGCTAATTATTGTAAAATATAGTAAAAAACCTTGAAAGGCATTTAGCCAATCAAGGTTATAGAATTCATTTAAACTTTTTAATATCTTTTATGTGCCTTATGGAAACCTCTGTAATCAAACTTTCAATTAGCTGTTACTTTCTTCTTCTATGAATTCTAAAAACGAATCTTGCAGTTCTCCTTCTGTATCAATAGAATCAAGGAGTAATTTAGGTTCTAACGAACAATCCTTTAAAGTTGAACTTCCATCAATTACTCCTAGCATGTTTGATATAGTATCAATCATGATTTGTTCGATTATCCTCATTAATGTATCTTTATTTTCGTCAGTTAAACTGTCGTAAAAACTAATAGCTTTTTTCCAATACTCATCTGTCTTAGGAGTAACATTCGTTGTTTCGCACAAGTCTTTATATAGTTGAAGGTTCTCTTTAACAATAGACTCATAAAGCGATTTAACAAAAATATCATTCATTTTATTTCCTCATTTCTGGATACATATTTTTGTTTAATTCAATAAGTTCTTTTAAAGCAGAATTTGGTATGTCATCATAGACTCTTCTTAGTTCCATAATATCCCTTGCTAATAGCTGTCTAGGATTCTCTATTCCTTTGGTACTTCTTGAAACTATACCATTAGGGCCTTTTATTGTATGACCAACCTTTGGAACATTTATTGCAGGAGCAGTATCTGGATTATAATTATTCACTAATTTCTCATTACTGCCTTCTGCCCTGCATGATGGGCATCAAGTCCTTCTACTCCTTTAATATCTTTATATGCTCCAACTTGATATTTACCCGCATCATTATTACCAGCAAACTTCTGCAAATCCATCTTTACCAGTGACTTTTGTTTAGGTGGATCGAGGCTGTCTAAGTTTCCTGCGCTATTTGAACTTCCTGCCCGCTTCTCTATCCTCGTTTGGGTTTGCCTTCTTGGCTGCTGGGCTCGCTTGGCCACTTTCGGCTTTGCTTTCTTCGTTGTCCGGATTACTTTGGCGGCTGAGCGGCTTTCTTTTCTCGGACTGCTCTTAATGGATCTTGCCNTCTCCACTTGTCCCTTTTCATTTCCTTTTGCCGGCGCACAAAATTGAGCATCAAAGAGGTAGTGTGATCGAAACTGAATGAAGGCTTCTTGTTCTTCGCGCTTGGTGCCTTCTAACACTTTCTTTACCGCTGTTTTCATATTGTCATAGACAATCGTTTTCGGCACACCACCGAAATAATCAAAGGCATCTGCGTGCCCCTGAAATAAAGCCTCCTGGCGCTGATGCGGAAACACTTTTACAAATATCTTTCGGCTATACAGAAGCCTCATACAGAAAAGCATTACTTTTCTTTCAATACCATTCAGAATGATGATGACTTCTCCCCAATCAAATTGGGCGAATTCACCAGGATCAAATTCCAACGGAATAGAGGAATTAGGGGCTTCCTTGAGCTGCTTGTATTGGCGTACGAAACGGCGGACAGTGGATTCTCCACCTTTAAAACCGTATTCTTTCTCCAAGCGTCTGAAGATTTGAGCAGCTGTATGACGCTGTTTTACTGGGGCTGTTTCGTCATCCATTAACCATTGGATAATGGTTGATTTAACGGGATCGATGACCGGATTGGCAGCTGGCTTTGAGCGTTGATAGGTTGGAATTTCATTCTGTTGTAATGCCTTGCGAATGGTTTGCCTTGATAGTTTGAGATCTTTTGATAATTGCCGAATAGATCGACCTTCTTTAAAGTGCAATTTTCTGATAAGCTCTATATTAGCCATCTTTAACATCCTTTTTTCCTCCCAAATCATGAAGTTCTCGACAAACTCTATGATAAGGGATTTGGTGTTAAGGGTGGTCAACTTTTTGATTAGCGAATTGTACTTTAGTGGTCAACTTTTATTTTAGCGTTTACATCTAAAATAGTCGGGACCTCGACAGTTATTCCATCTTACTGTAACTGCTAGACTAAATTGAACAGTTTTTGCTAGATAAGAATGAACACTTTTTCATCCTAAATAACCTCAGTTACGCTATGATGATATTTTTAACATAGTGTTTGATGGAGGTATGGAAAGGTGGAAAAATTAGCAATGTATATAGAAGTAAATCAACTTAGGGAAAGAGGTTTTAAGATAGCAGCTATCTCCAAGAAATTAGGAATATCGAGAAATTCAGTTTATCGGTATTTGGATATGTCATTCGAGGAGGCAACTGATTGGGTCTCAACCTTGAAGACTAGAAGTAAAAAGTTAGATCCCTATCGGGATATAATTCTAATCTGGCTTAAAGAGCATCCAGATCTCTCTTCCGCACAAATTGAAGATTGGTTAAAGGAAAGAGTCCCGACAATCAAGGTTGGTAGCAGCACTTTAAGAAGTTATGTTAGTGAATTGAGGGATACTTACCATATACCAAAAGTGATTCGTATCCGTGATCATGAAGCTGTAGAAGAACTCCCGATGGGGATGCAGGTGCAGGTGGACTGGGGAGAAACTAAAGTTAAAACATCTCTGAACAGAGAAGTTAAACTATACTTTATCTCGTTTGTTCTTTCGCATTCTAGATATAAATATGTTGAATGGCAAGATAGACCGTTTACCACAAGAGACACTATCCGATGCCATGAAAGTGCCTTCCAGTACTTTGGAGGAATGCCAGAAGAAATCGTATATGACCAAGATCACTTAATTACAGTGAGCGAAAATGCAGGGGATATCATTTATACAGGAGACTTTCAGGCATATAAACAGGAACGAAGTTTCAGGGTTTACCTGTGTCGGAAAGCAGACCCCCAAACTAAAGGGAAAATTGAAAATGTAGTCAAATTTGTCAAAGGAAGCTTTGCCAAGAACAGAGTATTCTTTAACTTGGAAAGCTGGAATGAAAAATGTCTTGCCTGGCTAGAAAGGACAGGCAATCAAAATGTACATAATACTACAAAAAAAAGACCGGCAGAAGTGCACGCCCTGGAAAAGCAACACTTAAGACCAGTCTCTTCACTGCTCTCTTTCGAGAGCGACCTAAGTAACAGTATAACAAGGGCGGTCCATAAGGACAATGTAATTAAATACAAATCAAACCGATACTCCCTGCCGCTAGGAACATACCGCCCCAGGGGGAATAATACAGTTTATGTTGAAATAAAAGAAAGCGAACTGATTATCAGAGCAACTCCACAAGGTGAAATTCTTGCCCGTCATCGGTTAGCTCTTGGAAAAGGAGAATTAATCAAGAACCGAAACCATGGAAGAGACCGGTCAAAAGGGCTCGACGCTTTCAAAGAAACAGTTATACGGCAATTGTCCAATCCTGAAGAAGCGAAGCAATTCATCCATGAGGTTGGCGTAAAACATCCAAGGTATATGAGAGACCAACTTCAAATTATCCAACATACGATTAGCCAATATAGACATGTCATTGATGAAGCCATTACCAAGTGCATTAGAGATCATCGCTGGAGTGCTAATGATCTTTGTGACATCGCTCAACACCTTCATAGATTAAAAGAAAACGAATTATCCTCAACCCCTTCATTGCAAGAAATAAAGATAGTTGCCCCCGCAATAAAAGCCACTGCACAAACAAGAGATCTTACTACTTATGTAGAGATTATGGGAGGGCTCAACAAATGACAGGAACAGTGCAGCATCTTCAAGAAAACCTCCGCCATCTTCGGATGGCGGAAACAGCAAATGAGTTACCCACATTACTACGCAATGCAGAAAAACATTCGTGGACATATCTTGAATTTGTACAAGAAATACTATCCTATGAATTAAAGCGGCGGGAGGAGAAAAACAGAGAAAAGAGGTTGAAAAAGGCCAAATTCCCATATTATAAGACACTCAATGAATTCAAGATTGCGGAACAGCAATCTTTAAGCTCCCGTCAAATCGAGCAGCTTAAAGAGCTAACTTGGCTTGAACAGCAATACAACATGATCCTCCTAGGTCCACCAGGGGTTGGCAAAACTCATATTGCGATCGGGCTAGGACTAGAAGCAATACAAAACGGATATAAAGTCTCCTTTTATAGCATGGGAGAGCTAATAAATATCCTCAAATCCCAGGAGTACCTGCGTAAATCCCAGCTCCAACTTAAAGCTATAAAAGAAGCAGACCTAATCATCATTGATGACCTCATGTATATGGCAATGGATCAACGGGAGGCCAATTTATTCTTTCACCTAATCAATGACCTATATGAATGAAGTTCAATCATCCTTACATCTAACAAAGGGCCTGAAGAGTGGGGAGAATTGATGGGAGACAAAGGAATTACTACTGCCATTTTGGACAGGTTGCTTCATAAAGTTGAAGTCATCCATTTAAACGGGGAAAGTTATAGAATTAGAAATAGAAAAACCATTTTTGACACAAAAAGTGTTCAAACTTAATGAGCAAAAAGTGTTCAAAACTACTTGACGGTTACACTTACGGTGATATGGTAACTAGAACAATTGATTTCATAGCTCCAGCGGGTACTCAAGCAACCATGATTGAATATGGGAAAGGATTATCAACAACAGGACCATTAGTTTATGGCACTGTTTATTGGAACGTAAAGGAGGTTAAACCAGAATACGACGGAAGTGATGATTATACCGACGATGAGTATGTGGAAGGTGACGGGAATACTGATGAGTCCTCAGTAAATGAAGAAATACAAAACGGGGAAGAAAATGATCCTGCAATTTATGAAGACAACGGAGATCCTACAATTGGGGATGAACTAGCAGAAGATTCGGCGGTATAGGTTATAAATAGGTTCTTATCCATATCCGAGAAACACTGCGGGTTTCCGTAGTGTTTTTTTGTTTGATTGAAAGGATTACCTGGATAATCTGGGTTGTAGTGTATCTGCTGATAGGATATGATTAATAGTAACAAAATACTATTAATGGGACATCCCCAAGAAATCGTAGGATACAACTCCTACTATTCTTGGGGATTTTTTTATTTTCATTATTATTAAGGAGGAAAAAAAGGATGAGGATTGCAAAAGTAACGTTTGCACTCACTATTGCTTTAAGCAGTATGGCCGGGATAAAGGTTGCTAATGCTGAAGAGAATGAAACAAATAAAAGGATTGAACAGCAGCTATCCACTATTCAGACTCAAATTAGCAAAATGGATAAAGAGATTAATTTATCCCAAAACGAGATAACAATATTGAACCGTCAAATCACCAAGTTAAAACAAGCTATATGGGATAATGAAGGAAAGGTTAAGAATACTGAAAGTCAGCTTTTTGTATTAGAAAATGACATTCAAAACCGACAGAGGGAAATCGAAAAAGTTAAAAAGGAAATGGGGGTGAGTAAAGATGGGATGTCTCTATTTCCAAACGACAACATATTAATAACGGAACCCCAAGCCAAACCTAATAACAAAGAGTATCTAAGATTAGCAAGTACAGAAATGTTAGCAAATCTGTTTTCAAAAGAAGCAGAGCTCCAAGTGAAACTAAAAGAGGTAGAATCATTAAAAGTAGAATTAACCGGTATGTCCGACCTTCTAAAAGAGCAAATAAAAGAGAAGGTCAATCTTGTTAAAGAGTTGGAGCAAAAAGAGCAAAAAAATAAGGCTGAAAAAGAAAAGCTGCTCCAGGATAGTAAGATGCTAAAGAAGCAAAAGTCAGCTATCGATCAAGCTTTTGTTTATGAAAAAGCGCGATTGGATGGAACTTTAAATTTAAAACCAGAACCTTTGAATCCGGAGTTTGGCGAGAACATTACATCAACCGATGTACCAAAAGAGTTTATGAAGTACTACCTCTTTGCAGAACAGCAGTATGGAGTACCTTGGTATTACTTAGCTGCCTTACATTCCGTCGAAACATCCTTCTCTACTCATCCCACTATGATCTCCTCAGTGGGGGCTATTGGACCGTTTCAGTTTATGCCGGCTACATGGGTAGGGTACAAATATGAAACGTCAGGAGGGCTTGTACCTGCAGATTTAGACATTACGAATATAGATGTTATAAAACAGGGGAATGGATATGGAGTTGACGCGAATAAAGATGGCGTAGCAAGCCCCTGGAGTATTGCCGACAGTGTTGCAACGGCGGCTAAGTATCTTGTTGCAAATGACTTTTCAACTGATAAAAGAAGAGCTATATGGCACTATAACCATGCCGATTGGTACGTTAATAAAGTAATCTCACGAGCGGAGCAGTTTAAGAACCATCTGAATAACCAAAGACTGAATCCTATAGTCTTAGCTCCAGGGGATGAAAACAGGGTTACTACGGTGGGGAATCGATGGATTAATAACTCTGTTTATTTGTTCGGCGGGGGGAGAAATCAGAATGACATAAACCAAGGGAATTTTGATTGCTCTAGCTTTGTCCATTGGGCTTATTCCCAGGTAGGCATAAATTTAGGAGAGTTAACTTCTGTTAGTACTGAAACCTTGAAGAATTTTGGGAAGCTGGTTAATGATAGTCAAATGCAGCCAGGAGACCTTGTTTTCTTTGACACTTACAAAAAAGACGGACATGTTGGAATTTATATTGGTGATAACAAATTTATCGGAGCTCAAAGTTCAACTGGTGTTGCCATAGCGGATATGTCAAAAGGATATTGGAAAGAAAAGTTCAATCATCGTATTAAAAGGATCCGTTAATAACATAGTATTAATGATAGCGCTGTGATAAAATATTATCATCTTAATATTTGAAATGGGACAGCCCCAAGTATGAAGGTTTATTTCCTTCCTATTTGGGGCTGTTTTCTTAAGTTTATATTCAACCGGACCTTACATACCCAAGTGTTCCATGAATTCGTATGTGATTAAACCAGTGGATGTAGTCATATAGTTCCCTTGTCAATTCTTCTAAACTATAGGCTTGATTGTACGATTTTAAATTTTTTTTATATTTCGTTACTTCTATTAATTAACACCCTTGTATAAATGACAGCAATTAATGTAGAAATACTTAACACTAGTATACCGGTAATTAATGAGATATTAAAATTGCTGGAATTATTAGAAATGGTCCCATCAATTACTTGTATTGAATCGATATAAGAAAAAGGTATTAAATGATTATACGGATAAAGAAAAGTAAACTTCTCCGTGCTAAAAGTAAATAGTAAAATTATTAATAAAGTAAATCCTATTGTTAACATACTATTCTTGGTAAGGACAGACATTAGAATAACAATAGAAACAATAAACAATATTACGAAAAAGAAAAGTAATGAACTAGAGAAAATTAACTCTACCAAACTTATAAAATCGTAGCCATTATTCCTATACACATATACAGGATAATTAATATTTCCAAAGTCACCATTGTATAACCCACCTAAAAAAAATGAAACTAATCCAAAGGTAAAATAAATTAAAAATAATACTATTACTGAAAATATTAATTTTGTAGTTAAGATCTTTTTCCTTGAAATGGGTTGGGTGAAAATATACTTTATTGTCCCTTTTTCATATTCATTAGAAAGAATATCACCTATTAAAAAAATTGATAATAATAGTCCTGAAAAACTCATCCCAAGTTTTAATATATTCTTAAGAAATTGAATTCCACTCGTACCATAATAACTTTCTTCAGGCTTTATCTTTTTATGAAGTAGCTCTTCATTAATTGCCAATCTTTTTTCTACAACCTCTCTAGGCTCACCGCCAATAACATTACCTTTATCCAAACTCTCAAGGGAATTTTGGTCCAACATTATTTGTTTTTCTAAAGCAACTAACCAGTTATCTTCTTGATAAGCCCTTAATAAATCCTGTCTCAGATTGAGTTCTGAATTATAACTTTCACTTACTGAGCTAATATCTACTTTGGAGTCCTGAGGCAAGTTTTGAATTGCTTCTTGTAGAGATTCAATAGCAAATTTTTCTTCTTGTATTCTTGATTCAGCATATGTTGACGACATTTTATTATTCAAAATAAAGAATAATAATACTATTAATAAAAATAATGAAAAAATAACAATATTTTTCCTCTTTTTTTTAAATTTTATTAATTCAAATAATATCAAACTGCTATTCATAATACCTCACCATATAAATTATTGTAAATTAATTCAGTTCCAATTTTTGTTTTATTAATATCCAGAATCTTAACTTTATTGTTTAGGAGACACTCTATTACGTTATTAAAATTCAGTTCAGAAATTTCAATTTCAAAACTATTGCTATTAATTAACTTCAACTTATAATTGTTTAATGCTTTTAAGACCTTTTTATTATCATCTACTTTAATAATATATCTATTAGCCATAGGAGCATCATCTTTTTTTATTTCAGTTGTTGAAATAATCTCTCCTTTATTCATAAAAAGAACTCTGTCAGCAACTTTATCAACTTCACTTAGTATATGAGAAGAAAGAAGTATAGAGGTTCCTTCTTTTTTTAAATCTAATATTAGGTTTCTAAGTTTAACGCTGTTTGTAGGATCTAATCCATTAAGTGGCTCATCCATTATTAATAATTTTGGGGAAGTTAATAATGATAAAGATAATAATAAATGTTGCTTCATTCCAAGTGAATACTTTGAAACACTCTTATTCACATATTCTCCTATGTCTAATTTTTTTATTACAGACTCAATATCTTTTTTTGACTTACCATTTATTTTAGCTGTAAACCTAAGATGATCCATACCATTTAATTCTTTATATAGAATGGATGCATCCTGCATATACGAAACATTTTTAAATATTATTTCAGGACTCTTTTGTTTATCCATACCTTCGAATAATATTGTACCTTTATTAAATGAACTTAAATAAGTCAATGTGTTTAGCAGAGTAGTTTTACCTGCACCATTGGGTCCAACTAAGGCAATTACTTCACCTTTTCCTATTTCAAAGCTTATATTTTTTAATATTTCCTTATTACTTATAACTTTACTTATGTCTTTAATTTCCGCTATCATACTCAAACCTGCCTTTATTAAAATATTTAACTTTACTATTTTCTGCTAAATATTATTGTATATTACCAAAACACCCTATTTTAGGTATAATATTTATATACTATATAAATATTATAACGCATTGGTGATAATTTTGTGTGTTTATTTATAAAATTATAAAAATAAAAAATAGAACAAAAAATCTATATACAAATTTTTCGTGTGATGGTATTATTTTGGGTAATAAATAAAAAATGGAGGTAATTAGAAATGAAGTTAAAAAAGGGTAATTTTTCAAAACTTATTTTAGCAGTTGCAATTACACTAAGTATCTTTTCGTTTAATGTAAAAGATACAGAAGCTGCACAGGTAGATGAAGTATTGGTTCGCTGGTATAAAACTTACAGTTCTCAACCAACATTCACACACGGACATGTATACAAGACTCTATCATACATAAATGGTTATACTTATAAACAATCATCGAAGGATATAACTACATGGACACAAAAATTAATGGGCATGCAAGTTATTCAATATGATAGAACATATAGTACATATTAATATATTAATTAATTAATTTAGCACCTTTATTAGTATCTATCTATTTTTAAAATAATATTCAGTAATACTTTCACCCCGATAGGAACACTTAATAAAAGTGCTTTTATTGGGGTTATTTATTATTAGGCTCTATTAAACGATTATGTTGATATCGAATAAAACGAACTGTTGTTCCATAATGGTTATATTAATAAGGACAAAGTGAGTGGTTTCATCAATACCGCAGACCAAATTCGTTTGAAAGAGTTTTTTACAAAATCTCTTGCTTCCTATTCTGCAAGTGAACCAATTTTTAAAGAGGTATCCTAGCAGAAACATAAAGGTGGCCACACCTGCACTCACTGTCACTCGAATAATGTGGTCCGATTTGGAAAGTATTCTGTTAAAGTTGGAATGAAAACAATGGAACGGCAGCGTTATCGCTGTAAAGTTTGCGTGTAAAATCTTTACCGATGTTAACGGGGGTCGCACCTTCCTCACAAATCGTTGGATTTTATTCAGTGTATGATTGAAGGCTACTCTTTACGCAAGGCTTCTGAGCTAATTGAAGTCCACTTTGTCTCCCTTTTCTATTGGAGGCATAAGATTTTATTCCTATGAAACAAATGGATTTTGACCAATTTTCGGGTATTGTTGAAATGGATGAGACATATTTTCTATACTCTGAAAAAGGTAAATGAAATTTAAATGGGCGTAAAGCTCGCAAGCGTGGTGGTGCTTCTCAATTCCGTGGCATCAGTAGAGAACAAGTTTGTGTTCTGATTGCCAGGGACCGTCAAAAACTGACTTATTCTAAAGTTATTGGTCAAGGACGTATTGTAAAATCCCGCTTAGAGAAAGCCATCGGCCCCAAGCTATCTAAATCGAATATCCTTTGCACCGATGTGTGGCGAGCGTTTAAAACATATGCAAAAGACAAAGGACTAGAGCATTATCTTTTCAAATCGGATGGAAAGGAACGTGTTAAGGGTCTTTACCATATCCAAAATGTTAATAATTATCATAGCCGTTTGAAAGGCTGGATGGACCGTTTTAATGGCGTGGCTACCAAATACCTCGACCTAATCAGATTCCGTAACGATTCTACAACGGTAAGCAAAATGATTATTGATAGTTGCTTGTTCTCAACAAATGTTACGAATCGCAAACTCAGACTATCAGGTTTCAAATTATAAATGGTCAACTGCTTAGGTAAAGAAATAGGAAAGGGGGTTATTTAATGAAGAACTGGGTTCCGTTTTCACAGAAAGAGTACGATCAAATTTGGGACAGGATATGATATATTGAGACTTTAAATTTGAACCAAGTATTTCTAAATTCCCGTCATTTAAGGTACCACATCCTTATAACTATAATATTTCCGATTATTTCGGGGAAGTCAGCAGATTTAGATGCTTATGATGACCTTGAACAAAAAGCGTTAGATGTATTTAAGCACATTAGTTGATGAATATATACTGGACTCGATTGGCAACACGAATGTTATTGGGTAAATCCACGCTTAAAATTCGAAAGAGATGAATTCGGAGAATGGACGATACCAATCTTTCCGAATGGCGATTACTATTTCTTTATCCAGAAGGACTTTAAGTGGGGCTATTTAGGGCACCCTTGGGAAAGAAGCATAACTATATTTGGAAAAGAATTAATAAATGCTTTTGATAGACACACGCCTAGAATGTTTCAAAAGATTTTAAGGCAGGGCTAATCTTTACCTTTAGTTATTAAGGACCCAAATTGGGTCCCTTATCTTTTACGAAAATCAACACTATTATTTAACAGAGCCTATTATTAAGAAATCTTTTATACAGAGTATTTATTTGATGATACATATTGAGGAATATAAAGAATTACAGATAACGGCAGTAATAAAATAATATAAACTGTGAATTAAAGCCTTCATATATATGAAGATAAGTTGTTCAAGGGATAATAGTTGGTTAATTTATAATAGTTGGTTAATCTAATATAGAATGAGTTTTTAGGAAGTATTGAATTTATCGTGTAACTGTTACGACCATACATATTTTTAATGGTTTCATTTAATATTTGAAAGGGGACATTTATTTGACAAATGGCAAAACAAGAAATTCCCTTAATTGCTTTTAGATATTCTTTTTATTCAAAAGATTTCATATAAAATACAAGTATATACCTTCATTAAAATACTAAGTATTTTTTTGGAGTAATAGGGTACTTGACCCATTTTAATTAAAAATAACAAGATTATCAGTGGCATTACAGGATAAAGAAAGATAAACTACTTATAATGCAAGTAAAGGTCAAATAACCTTTTTATTTTTTTCACGCACTTTCTTAAATCGGAAGGGAATCTGAATTATGTCATCAAAGCTTATAAGAGGTACATTTATCTTAACGGTGGGTACAATCTTATCAAAGGTTCTTGGCTTACTCTATGTCATTCCTTTTTATCAAATAGTGGGTCCTAAAGGCACCGCACTTTATCAATATTCATACATCCCTTATACAATTTTCATAAGCATTGCAACGGCTGGAGTGCCGCTTGCAGTTTCAAAATTTATTTCAAAATATAACACTATTGAAGAGTATACTGTTGGTCGTAAATTATTTAAGTCTGGTTTATTAATTATGCTACTAACAGGTGTTACCGCATTTTTAGTTTTGTATATTTCAGCCCCTATAATGGCTGAGTTAAGTTTTAAAGATAACAAAGATATCAAATCCAATTTAAAAGATATTACAACAGTAATTCGTTCGGTTAGTTTTGCTCTAATAGTTGTACCATCTATGAGTTTAATCCGAGGATATTTTCAAGGGCATCAGTCCATGGGACCTTCAGCAGTTTCGCAAGTGGTAGAACAAATTGTCCGGATTACTTTTACCTTAGCCGGTGCTTTTATAGTTGTACATATTTTTAATGGAAATACTGTAACGGCGGTAAGTGTGGCTACTTTTGCGGCATTTGTTGGTGCTATTGGAGGTTTATTTGTTTTATTTTGGTATTTGTATAAAAGAAGGCGATATTTTGAACAGCTTCTTTTACTAGATAAAGGTACTGTAAATGTTTCATTAGTAGAAATCTATAAAGAAATATTTATTTATGCAGCTCCATTTGTGTTTGTTGGGGTTGCCAATCCACTATTCCAAGCGATAGATCAATTAACCTTTCCAAGCGTGATGATGAAGCTAGGTTTTAGCTTTGATGCTGCCAATGCTGCTTTTTCCATCATAAATTTTGAATCACATAAAATTGTGATCATACCGGTATCACTCGCAACTGGTTTTTCTCTTACGCTGGTGCCAAGTATCACAAAGGCATTCGTGGAAAATGATAGGATAGGCTTAAATCAACAGTTAAACCAGGCTTTTCAAGTTATGCTGTACCTAACAATACCTGCTGCTGTCGGCCTCTCGTTATTGGCAGAGCCGGTGTATACCGTCTTTTATGAGCATAAACTGCTTGGAACAGAAGTGCTCGAAATTTATGCCCCTGTTGCGATTTTATTTGCGCTTTTTTTAATGACTGCGTCTATTTTACAGGGAATCAATGAACAGCGTTTTACCGTTCTTAGTTTGTTAGCCGGCCTCTTAATTAAATTATCTTTGAATATCCCACTGATAACAATGTTCGAAACAAAGGGTGCAGTATATGCGACCGCTCTTGGATATATTGCAGCCATTTTAATTCAATTTTTTGCCATCAAAAAATATGCCCGCTATTCATTCTTATTTGTTTGGAGGAGTAGCTTATTAATAGTCATCTTTGCTGCAATAATGTGGTCGGGGACAAAAATAGTATATCAAATACTAGTATTGTTCCTTACACCTGAGTCTAAGTTCCAAGCTATTGGCATCATTATCATTTGCTCAGTGTTTGGGGCATTTATATATTTTTACCTAGGATTGAAATCAGGACTTGTTATTAGAATATTTGGGCATAGAGTAGATGGTCTCAAGAAAAAATTAAGATTCCACAAGAAATCAGTATCTAACAGAAACAAGTAATGCGATGAAAAATAAGTTTTGATATTATCTAGATAATGACAAAAGGGATGATGTAAATCACCCCTTTTAATTATCACTTTCTATATAGGTTACATCTCCTTCTTTGATTTTTCCTTCCATAATTTTTTTTATTTCATTCATATCATGATATTGGGCCAATTTAATTCCATCTACATAGACTGTTGGTACAAACTCCAGTGCAAATTCTCGAGTGAATTGACGAGTTAATGTTAAATTGTCCGGAAAGGAATCTTTTTCTTTGATTAAATCAGAGTAGTTTAATCCAAATTCTTTTATTTTAGACTCAATGTATTGATCTGATCCCCAGTCACCTGACATGTTAGAATGATCCTTTGGGGCTTCAGCTGCAACTGATAATTGATAATCAAAATATTTACCAGGAATGTTGGTTTCAACAAAATAATCCGCAGCGACAAGTTTTAAGGATTCCTCAGATAAAAGAGAAAGAGGTTGGCTGATGTATTTGGCTTGACCCGATTCAATAAACTCTTTTTGAATCTCCGGAAGAATCTCTTGCATCCACTTCTTACACCAAGGGCAAGCATAATCGAAGGCTAAATAGATTGTATGTGGAGCATGTTTGTTTCCTAGCATCGCTTTTTGTTCCACAGGTAGATCATATTTAGTGTAAATAAACTTTTCTCCTTTGGGCTCTTCTTTAACAGTATCTTTTACTTCCGTTTTATCTTGGCACCCAGAAATCAATAGAAAAACGGTTGCTATCAGTAATAAGCTCGTCCACCTATTTTTCATACTCTTGACGGATTTCTTATGTTATAAGAATCCGTACATTCACCTTCTTTTACGATTTATTAATTTTAAAGTACTACCTTTTATGTAGTAGGTCAATGTCTATACATTCTAAGGGTTAGCAGGGACTTTCATAACATATAAAATCACTTTGTAGGGGGTGCTTTAGTGCAACAAGGGTTTCAAAAATAATCAAACTTTTTTATAAAGAAGTTAATCTGCCACATTAAATAAGAGCATGTTTTGAACAATCTTTTTTCAAAACATGCTCTTTATATTTGTTCTCATATCAAGATTAATATCGTTAATTTAAACAAACTTTATTACAAAGCTACAAAAGGTGCAAAACTAATCAAGTAATTATTTTGTTTCCCTTAGTTGGTGTTAAGAGCCATTTTTAATGGCGTTTATTTCGGAAACGACAATGACGGCAACAGACTATTTTCGCCACCGTCACTTTCGTTTCCTTTTTAGTTAAGTCAAATTCGTTGGCATTATATGGTTTAAAGTTCCATTGAATTCATTTCAAATTTATATTATTCTCTAAACAGAAAAAGGACCTTTTCAGGTCCTAAAACCGGTAGTCATCTATGACTCGCTCTACCGAGTTTTCGTCTACCAGTTCCTGCTTCCTGGAAACTGCGTCTAACAGGCATTCCGTACATAAACGGTTCGTTAAGCGCGGAATGCCTCGAGTTTCCTTAAAGATTAATTTTAATGATGAATCCGTGAAAACCTGGCGGCTTTCTCCTGCCACCTCCAATTGATGTTTGATGTATTCTATCATTTCTTCGAAACTCATCCCATCAAGGTGGAAGCGGGTATTGATCCTTTGAGAAATGGCTTCCAGGCTTCTTAGACGGAGCTTGTCCCTTAATTCGGGCTGTCCAACCAAAATAAGGGCCAAAGGTGACAGGGAATCAATTTGAAAATTTGTTAGGAATCTGATTTCCTGTAACATCGATGATGACAATAAATGCGCTTCGTCAATCACTACGACGGGCGTTTTCTTTTTGTTTTCATAGATGTCTAGGAGGGCTGTTTTAAATTGTCGTTTGAGATCACTCGCCAGAAATTTGGGTTCTATTCCTACCTGGAGAAGCATTTCTCGATAAAAATCGCGGGGTTTTAAAGCTGAGTCAGATAAATAAAGAAAAACATGCTGATTTGCTTCCAATCGTTCTTTCAGTGACCTGATGGCGGTTGATTTTCCAGCGCCGACTTCCCCGGTAATCAGACCGAATGAACGCTGCTGAATCATAAATGTCAGCCGTGCCTGCAGCTCTTTATATTGTTTTGCCATGAATAAGTGTCTAGTAGGAATGTCCTTTTGAAATGGAGTGTGCTTCCATCCAAAATGTTTTGCAATCATTCTTCTTTTCCCCCTATAAGAGTTTGATAGCTTAATGACCCTCGCTTTTCCTTTTGTTTCTTTTCATGGTCGGGTTCTGTTAAATCCAAAAAGTTGAGGCCAGATTCTTCTTCAGCTCTATTTGAGGTTTCAGAAGCTACCTTTTCATGTCTTGGACGGGCAAGTTTTAAAGGAATTGCATTTTCAAACTGTTGTCCGTCAAACCATACTTCGATTGATTCCAGGTCATTAGGATCGAAACGGAGAGTAATCATTTCACCGACCAATCGGGAATCCACTTCGTATTTATTTCCCTGAAAAGAGATGCAGCCTGTCTTGTCCACTTTTCGCTCTTCTTCCCAAAAGAAGGCGTTCTTTAGTTCCTGAAAGGAGATGGAGACCGTAGGTTGCTCACACTCTTCCCAGCGATGTTTCGGCGCTTGCTTCGTTTCCCCATGTGTTCTTTCATGATAAATGGATTCTTTCCAAATGTGGAAATACCGATTTAATTGTTCAATGGATTGAATCCTTCCTGATTCGATCAGATCATAAGCCTCAGGCTTGAAGGACGTATCTACGAATCGGAAAAAACGCTCAATTTTCCCGCGCCCTTGTGGCCGTCTTGGAGTAGAGTGGGACAGTTTTATCCCGAGCTTTGCGCAGGTTGTCTCCAACGCCTTTGCGCGATAAATGGATCCGTTATCCACATAGATTTGTTCAGGCTTTCCATTAGTTAAGATGGCTTTAAAGAAGCAGTCTTCCAGTTGCGCACCTTTTTCGTCAAAGTAAAACTGCCCATGCACAATGAATCGGCTATAATCGTCAATGAATGCAAACAACTTGGCCACTCGCTTCTTATTTGAATCCTTGGGATCCGGAAGATACAAAGTATGTTGGACATCCCCTTGCCAACAGGCATTGCGATACGGAAATTCAAAGCGGCGAAACTGGTTGCCTACAGGTGTTTGTTGTAGCCGTTTTTTCGTTATACCTGCTTTCCTAAACTGTTTGGAGAGGGTGCTTTCGGATATGCTTCCCCTTGGCATAATGGCTGCCAACTCCATCATGCGGATAATTTGTTCGACCGATCTCTCTGGGCGTTCCTTTTTCAATTGAATGGCCTTTTCCAGTATCTCTTTTGAGATAGACCTTGGTGCATATCCGCCTCGTTTCACCGGCTTCAATGCCTCAAACCCTCCCTTGCGATAAAGCTGCAGATACCTTTCCAGCGTACGGATGCCGACCTTTTGCATCTCTCCATATGGATTCATATGTTCAGCCTCTGCGATGCTACGAAGCCGTTGTGCTTGTTCTCCTTTTGGGAGCTCTCTGGTGACAATTTCAGCGATCAAACCAAAGCGGTATAAGGCAATGTCATTTCTAAGCTTTTCGTCCATATAAAACTCTCCCTCTTTTTAATCAACTTCTACAAGTTTCATTAAATAACAGGAACCAATGAAAAGGGAGAGCCCAAATTCTGTGGGAACGTTCGTTTTAAATACATATTTTAGGAGGATTATACCCCGAAGGGGGGAGAAACAGGATTCGGAAAGAAAGTAGGCGGAGAGTGGGATGGGGAATAAAGGATGGAGTGGTTTATATTTTTTCTCTTAACTGATTTATCCATTGGAAGTAACCACAGGAAGGATAGGGGGTGGTAGGATGAGAAATTTCCCATGCCAACGGGAGAAGGAATAATAGAAGTTGTTCCACTGTTAAGTGCTTAATTTTTTGAAATTCAAATGCAAATGGCTTAATTTCAACTGTTGAAGAAAGAAGGAATTGGACAAGAGACTTGAGCGGGCCCTTCCAAAGCCGATCCCATCGTTTAACAGTTTTGTAGCTTACTCCCCCTAAAACATTTTGCGAGAAGTACGTTTGAATAAAAGAATAGCTTCGACCTTTTACATACCGCAAAAGCCAGGCTCTTTGTAAAAGTTGCCCACTATGGATTTGGTAGCGGAAGAGAAAATCTGGCAATAATGAAAAAGTCTTTCCACAAGCAGGACAATACCATCGGTAGATCGGAATCCTTCTCGCCTTTTTCCCTGTGATAACCATACGATAGTACCGGCCATGCTTATATAATTTTCTATTACAATCAGGACAGTTCTCATCGCAAGGAGGTGGTACATCCTGATAATATCTTAAATATTCTCTGATTGTTCTACCAAGATACTTTATCCTAGTCATGGTTTTGGCTAAATTAGGCTGAAGGAACGCTGTCTCTTCGGGCCCTTTTTGCCCCTCCTCCCGCCAGGGAATGATTAACATTAATCTATTGTCGCATGATTTTCTAAAATTGTACCGCCACAATTTTTTCCTAAAACAACAAAAAACACTGCCAACGAATATGGCAGCGTACAAGTTGGTATGAATAGGACCTTCGGTTTAAAGGGGAAGATGATGGAAAATTTATATTCACGTTAAATTCTAATTTAACGAACAAATAGTCGACTGGAATATTATACCTTGATATAATCAAGTATATATTTGTTATCTAAAGGAGTTTATAAAATGATTGAAGGTCTTCAATTTCAGAGGAACATCGGTGAAGGTGGATTTGCTACTGTACAGAAGTATCTTTGCAATATGACTAAAATGAAGTTTGCAGTTAAAAAGCTAAAAAAGGAATACCATAATGATAGTGAGATTATCCACCGATTTAGTAAGGAAATTGAGTTAACACAAAGACTTAAGGACTGTCCATACATAATAGATATTTTAGATTCTACCATAGATACTAATAATAAGAAGTATTGGTACGTTATGCCGTTAGCTAAAACTAATTTATATAGTTATATCAAACAGCATAACGACAAGCTGGAGTTTAATGAACGTCTTAGGATCTTCGAGATGATACTTGAGGGCATAATGTTTGCTCACGAACGTGGAGTGTTGCACAGAGACCTGTCCCCTAACAATATACTTATTTTTGAGGATGATGTTTCTGAAATAAAAATCAATATATGTGACTTTGGTTTAGGTAAAGATTCTAACAGCCATTCCAATATAGCTCAATCCTCTGTTGCTGGATATGGACAATGGATGTTTGTCGATCCTGACCAATTAATTAAATTGAAAAATGGTACTAACAAGAGTGATATATATTCTCTTGGTAAAATACTTTATTTCATTTTAACTGGTAAAGAACCAGTTGACTTAGGAAAGTCTAATTTTGGCCCTATTATAACTAAAGCTGTTAACAAGGAATATGAGGATGTATTTGCTTTCGCTAAAGCTTATTTTAAATTTAAAGAAATCCTAATGCCTGTAATAACAACAACAGAACTTACAGTAAGAGAATATAAAGAATCAATTAGGGGTATTCCAAGTAATTGGATTGAGTTCTACGAAATATGCCAAAAAACTTTGATTGTAGACCATGTATACAGTGATTTCCTTGAACCAATTTATACCCTACTCTCTGACGAAAAAGTTATTAAAGAATTCTATAATGCTATAGGAAGCGACATTATTTATTTCGTTAATAACTATATTGTCCAACTAAATGAATGCTATTACACAACTGGTTGGCCTTTCAGATCCCTAGATTCATTCACCCTCTTCTTAGAAAGAATTTATGATGCAGTCGGTATATCTACGGTCAAAATAGCCTGTATTAAAGAAATGTGGTACATAGCAGCTGAGCATAATCAATGGTATTCACAAGATTTAGTTATGAAAAAAATATGCTCTAACCAGGTTGACACTGAGATAGACAGTGACTTTACCTTTTACATTTCTGAATTAGGAAAGGGTTTCGATAAAATAAAAAATTATAATTTAAATCAAATAACATCAATTCCTTTAAGAAGGACTCTTATTAACCTAAGGTAAAGAATAAATGTTCGTTAAAATTGTATTTCACGCATAGTTCGACTAATTTCGATATTTGGTAAAATGAAAGTTGTTAAGTTCTCTCCTATTGAACTATTTAGAAAAAAAATGAAACATCATATCTTTGAATCTTATGGAGTGTGCAGAATGTTACTACCTTTTAGTTTTAGAAGGCTGCTCTTGATTCTATCTTGGATTGGATTTGCAGCCATGGTACTTTTTATCAACTCAAATTTAAATCCTAACTATGCGGATGAGACCTCTACAATTCTTATTTCACTTATTTGTCTGATTAATACTGGAACCCTATTTACTGGAATAATTGGCCTCAATAAAAAGGTACGGGATTTTGAGGAAATGCAGTGGAAGAAAGAATTTAGAGAACAAAATAAAAGAGCGATAGCTGCATTCAGCCGGCAAATCAACTTCCAGCGCGCTTTGGATACAGAAAAAAAAGAAGATCCTGAAATAATAACTTTTAATAAAAAAATGGAGAAAGCCCAGACGTCTTGGAAAACAAAACACAAAGAAACATATAATCATTTTGAACAATACCATTATTTAATCCATAAAATTGGGCGGTTTAATATGATTACTAATGTTTTATCAATGTTGCTATCTTTGTCTACAGCATTGATAATTCTCAACTTTACCCTACTCTCCCCTAAAATTTATTTTGGTTATGCTGCCCTTTTATTAAGTATATTAGTAATGATCCGTTATATTGGGAACTTATCGCGGCGAGAAAAAAAATTAAAAGAACTCATATATCCTCAATCTTTAAAAAATGCAATCAAGGGTTTTAACATTTGGTAATTTGAAAGGTTGATGTATAATGCCAGCTCCATCCAGAGAAAAAATGGTGCATGAAAATCGTCTGGAGGAAAAATTAAATAATATGCCACCTTATGTGGTTGAATTTGTTAGAGCTAAAAAACGAGCAAAGTACTCCTCTTCAACTCTTCTTGGATATGTTCATGAATATAAAAAGTTCTTTGAATGGCTTAAAAAAGAGGGTATTTCAACGGTAGATGTTAAGGAAACACCTCTTTTAACACTAGAAGAGTTAACAAAGGAAAATGCCGAATTCTATCTGGAATATATTCAGGAAGAAGTTATTAAAGAACGAGAAGGAGTAAAAAAGAAGCGATCCGAAAGTGCAGTCTTAAGAAATATCAATGCATTGAAATCCCTTTTTAATTATCTCACCACGGAAACGGAAATCACGGAAGGAGATAACAAAGGGGAATGCTATTTTTATCGAAATGTTTTCAATAAAATCAAAGTAGGCAAAGAGAAAGAAACAGCAAGCAGACGAGCAAGGAAAATAAGCTCTGTCATTCTATCTAATAATGAAATTAATGAGTTTATTGATTTTGTGAAGTACGAATATGAGAAAAAACTTACCGGTCGTAAAAAAGGAGTATTTCTTAGAGACAAGGAGCGGGACATAAGTATTATCAGTATGCTATTAGGTAGCGGAGCTCGTGTAAGTGAAATCGCGAGTCTTACCCTTCCTGACGTAGATTTTAGGAAGGAACAAATTGACATTGTTAGGAAAGGAAATAAAGAAGATACTGCCTTTGTCCTCCCTTCTGCCCTTTCAGATTTAAAAGATTACTTAAAGATTCGAAATGACCGTTATAAACCCGACAGTAGTGTTCCTTACGTCTTTCTAACTAAATACAAAGGGGCTGCCCAACCAATCTCTGTAAGGGCCATTCAGAACCTTGTGGTTAAATATACGAAAGCTTTTAATTCACAAGAAGAGTTTTTGGAGGGCAAGGGACTATCCCCTCATAAACTGAGGCATACTTTTGCAACAGAATGGATCCGGAATGGCGGGGAATTAGTTTTGTTAAGAGACCAGCTTGGCCATAGCTCTTTTGAGACGACATCTAAGTACACGAATCTTAGTGCGGAAGAGAGTAAAAAAGTCATCGATAAAATAGATAAATCTAGGAAGTAACGATTTTAACAAGAAGGGTTCCGTATTAGGACCCTTTTTTCTGTGAGCAAATCAACTGTGGCTTTTATATAAAGTTCGATAATTTATGAAAAAGTCTAATTTTTTCTATTAGTTAGATCAAAAACTCTGTGACTGATGGAAAAATTTGTCCTTGTGTTTAAAAACAGATAGGATTAAAATAAACAGAACATACGTTTGTTTTGGAGGGTATATAATGGGAATTAAAGATCGTGGCCTTAAGAAGTTTCGGATGGTTTCCATGCAGCCTGAACTAATTTCTAACTTTAAAGACTTTTATAAAGAGCAAGAATACATACACAAGCCAGAACTAGATGAGCAACAGTTGGATTACCTAAATAATACTATTTGTGATTCAATGGAATATACAAAAGAAGTATCGATTACTTATTTTCGAGAACACCGATACGAATTAGTAATTGGACATATCCACTATTTTAATACTCAAACTCAAAGAATTCGGGTTGTTGATAAATTTAATGATTTGTTAGAAATCAAAATTGAAGACATTCTAGATATACTTTTATAAGCACCCTGATGGATGCTTATAAAAGTATATAAATGACCAGATAGAATATTAATTGCCTATTATGCTTGCTTTAGGTGCGCGACTATATTCTTTTGTAGCTTTAAAGAATTACCGTTAACTTTTATATTTGAAATAAAATCCAAATAAACTATTGCCATTACTTCTTCGACACTGATTTCCAACCCTTTAAAATGAATCTCTAAATCATTCAGCAAGACTTCTGCACGGAGTATTTCATTCTCATGCATTTTAATTTCTAAAAAAGCGGTCTGCTTATCTTTTTGTGGAGTAGCTTCCTCTTCTTCTTCCACAGTTTCAAATTGAAATAAATTCTTTGTTAAAGGTTTCATCACCCGCTTTTCTATTTTCGATTTAAAGTACTGTTGCTTTCCACGTATCAAATATCTGGCAATCTCCTCATTCGGTGCAGAACCTTTTCTTACCCCACTTAAAAAATCTTTATATAGCATGTGTATGAGAACTGCAATGTCAAATTGAAAAGGAATTTCTTCTCCAAAGTTTTTTCTTAAATCATTAACGAAAATAACCCCTCTTACATATTCGAAATAATCCACCGCTATGGTAATATAACGCCGGGTAGACATAAGATACCTAAAGAAGCCCTTTCCATCTGTAGTAGCTGATAAGCGCTCCTGGAGTATATTTAAAGCGCTATATGATTTCTTCAATTGATTCCCCCCCATCCAACCACTCTAGAACGGACATAATGATAAAAAATACCACTTTTCTTTCTGAAATGTTTTTTTGAACCGCAAGCCCATAAGGGCCACCTATTTCTGTATATTCCGTCTCTAATAATTTGGTATGCATATAAACTTTTGAATCTGAGTATTCTTGTGTCCAGATAAGAATTTGTTCATTGTTTAGGCCATATCGAAGCAATAAAGTGTTGAATTTAGTTATAAATGTCAACGTAAATATGTACATTATTGCTCGTTTAAGAGTGTACAAAATTACTCGCTTTCTGTTGTAAAGTGATCCTTTAGGCGGTAAGAACTTCCCACCATTGCTACTACCGATGCATGGTGTAAAATACGGTCTAAAATCGCATTAGCCAGTTTGGCTTCCTGAAAGATCTCATCCCACGCTTTAAAATTTACATTTGTCGTAAAGATGGTACTTCGCTTCTCATACCTCTGATCAATCAGCTGAAAAAACAGCTTGGCATCCTCTTGATCAATGGGCAAATAACCAATTTCATCAATTATTAATAGTCTATACTTTGTATAA
>NZ_LT630004.1:2507839-2694345 GCF_900111815.1 Bacillus massilinigeriensis
GTTAGCTAAATCCTGTATAAACTGATGCAGCTCCTCTAATGTAAATTGACCTTGGTAGGCATGGATTTCATCTAATAGCTTCATCGTGGTCTCTATCTTCCCCTTTGTCCGTGGTCGTCCTGCGATACACGCTCTTACTTTAAAGCCAAAGTCTTTTGCGAACTGTTCAAATTTTGCATTCACTTTCCCTGGAGAATGTTCTGTTCTTGCTTCATCCATCACTGTTCTCATATTATCCGTAAGGAGTTCCGCAGGTACACCACCAAATGCTTCAAAAGCTTCCGTTAAAAAGGAAAATAGAGTGCTTTGAGATTTAGATATACTCATATGAAAGGTGCGTATTCTTGAGGTAGAAAGAATGAGTGCAGCTACATTTATCTCGACCTGCTCACCATCTTTTGTCTCATAAAGAATNTTTATGAAATAAGTACTTGTCCGTTTCTTTGCTGCTGTGATCCCTATCGCTGTTGCCAAGTGGGTTTTCCCCACTCCACTTGGCCCTAAGAAAACAATATTCTCATTCCTTTCTATAAACCGAAGGGTTAGAAAATCTAGAATCTGCTGCTGATTTACGGACGTTTGAAAGGTAAAATCAAAATCCTTTATTTCCTTTAAGTGCGGAAAACCTGCGACCTTTACCATTGACTGAATCATATTCTGCTCTCGTACATCGATTTCATAATTAGTGAGCTTGATTAACGTATCAATAAGCGATAGTTGATTCTGTACNGGATTATCAAAAGGGATCTTGCCATAAATGTCTGGAATGTAGGCCAAACGAAGAGACTTGCACTTACTTCTGAGATCGAAAGTCATGACATAGCCTCCTTAGTTCCGGCCAAATTATCATATTTGGACCATTCCACATCAAAAGGATTGGCTTGTGTTCCAAGCTTTTCTTCCTCTATTAGTTCATAAAAATTCAAGTTAATTCCCTTCATATCATGTGTAACAAGCAGAGCTGCCAAAGCCTTCAGACGTTCCTGACGAATGGACAAATTATCCACCATTAAGTAATTTCGAATCCTTCCTGGTAAATATTCATGATAACGCGAGTAGGGAAGTGCTCGGGGTTTCTGAATCCATCCCTTTACAATGGACTGCCAAGGCAAGGCCTTTCTTTTATTCATGTAAGGACGAAAGTCCTCGAGCAGAATTTCGCCATCTGGTGTTACCACTTTAAAGGAGTCCCAAGTGCATTGAATATATAGAATGCCATAGTTTGCTGCTTTAGGGACATGTACCAAAGTCTGATCAAGCCTTATTTCATTATACTTATTCACCTTAACCTGTTCTTCTTTGAAAACGGGATAATCTTGCTCAGGGAGGGCCAAAAGATGCTTGGACTCTTCCTCCCATAAATCTATTATTCTGACCTGTTTTTCATAATGAACGCGATCCCTGTCTTCTGCTAATCTCTTTTCCAGTTTCGATGTGAGATCATCAAAGTCTTTCATAACGGGGGCCTTGCTAAAGAAGTTGTAGCGGATATATCCCACCTTATTTTCAACATTCCCTTTTTCATGGCCGCTTCTGGGATTACACACTTGAACATCAAACCCATAATGGTTTTGAAATTGTATAAATGCATCTGTCAGTTGCGCCTCTTCCACCTTTGAACGGGTCTTCTTCACTGCCGGAGTCAAATTATCGATTCGGATTTTAAGAGGTACTCCTCCGGATTGACGAAAGAGCTCTTTTAATCCATGAAGGAAGCATTCTTGATTTTCTGACGGCAAAGGTACGGAAAATCCAGCATTGCTGTGAGGGTAGGACATCACCAAAGCTCTGATATCAACAAGCTCTCCATCTTGTACAGCCTCCATCACGCCGAAGTCAACTTGGGCTTCAGCTGGAGGATGAGTCAGCCTTTCAAAGCCCCGATCCTTTTCATCCTGATGGGTATTCTCCCAATCTTCGATAAAGTAACAGACTGTTCTATAGGACCCTTTGAACCCGTGATTTTGTAATTCCTCAAACAACTGTTTCTTAGTCCTACGGGACTTTTTCTTTAGTTTGGAATCCTCCGATAACCAATCAGTAACCATCTCCCCCCATTGACCTTCATACATCATTCCTTTCCTTTCTCGTATTTTTGATGCAGGTAGTTGATCTCCATCTGCGTATTTTTTGGCTGTTCGCCAGTTGATTTTTAGTGTCTGTTTTATTTTGTTTACTGATAATCCTTTTTCGTTTCGTAATTTCTTGATACAATTAATATCGGACATTGTTAGCATCCCTTCTAAACCTCCACTAAATTGATTCGACACCAATTACAGTAGAGGGAAATTTGGGGACTGGCAAGTCCTTTTTTTATGCCACTAAATAAAGTGCAGGACTCTGCAGTTTCTCCTTGCAAAGTTCTGCACTTTTATTTTGCAATAAACACCTCATGACTAGTATGTAAAATTGAAGCAAGGTTGTACATATTAATTCAAGCGTTAGTGTACATATTTAAAATAGCATTTCTATTTAGTTTGACTCAATGGTTCTTTACCTCTATCCCTATAAATCCTCTGTGCCTGCCGGCAAAGACTTTTGAGCCGAACTTGTACAATGCTGCATACTGGAAATTTAATATTATGTCTTTTATCTTTCCGAACAGCGCGGTGTTTTTTCAACTGGTTAGGCCGCCTTGGTATAGCAGCCGTTTTAGTTTTTTCTATTGTAGGTTTACTAAACAAAGGATTAAGGTACTCCATCCCTTCCCCCACTTCCCAGTTTTTTTTGATTACTTCATGGTCATTTTTCCACTTTTCCAGGTCTTACTAGATATATAGTGAGAATGGACAAGTTTAGAACCTACTTTTGAATACTTTTATTTTTTATCGTCAATACTCTTAATGAAAATTTATTTAAGGGGTGAGATCCATGCTGAAGAAAAAACAAAATGAAAAACAGCTAGTAAATAAAATTCAAAAAGCAACCAAGGATGCAAAGAAGGCTGGAGTTAAACTTGTTAGTGTTAAGATTAAATAGATTTATGACTAATATCCAGTACACATAAAAAAGACTCCTACTTGGTAAAGTAAAACAAGGAATGGAGTCTTTTTACTGTTATATTATAATTATAAGAATTTTCTCTTTTCTGGTACAAAAGATCAAGTTTAATATGTCCTTAAATTAGCAAATTATACATTTTTTAATGAGACTTTCAAATTCATTGTATCATGTTCAGCTAACCATCCGTTTCTCAAAGGCTTATTAAGCGAAGGATAAATTATATCTTTAGGATAGGTCCAAACAAACAATTTTTTGTATTTCCTTCATAATGTCGTCCCCTCTTCGTATGTAGCTTTACACTTGGTTTTTATTTTTGGTAACATTTTGACCAAGTACAATTTATGTTAATCGATGAGAGCCGTTTCGTTCATTATGAATATAGGGTAATTATCAACATCATTATTTAACAAAGATTATGAAAAATTAAATGCCCCTCTCATTTGAGAAGGGCATTTAATTTAATCTTCCCATACATCCTCCATAAGCGCTTCAATTTCTTTCCGGAGCTTCTTAGTTTCTTCCTTGAGTATTTTTACTTCGCTTCCAATAATGCTAACCACATCACCGGCAGAAGCACTTTTGGGGAAGATGTCTTTCGGAAAATCCTTTGTTTCCCCACCAGTTTCCACGACAACCATATTACCCTCAATCCGATCTATAATACCCTTCATAAAACCACCTCTATTTTGGAGTAAAAGCAGTCTGTGTTTTATAGGATTTTCCTTTATATGATGCTGATACATCCACCTTTACAGTAAATCCTTTTGCTGCTCGGCCTATTTTTACAGGTAGCTTTTTACCCACAGATCCTGAATATGTTGTATTTTTACTCTTATAACGAAACACGGCTTTATATTTTGTTCCGCTAGGTAATCCTTTAACAGTTAGATTAATAGTGGAGTATTGCTTAGGAGTTCTATTATCTAAACTAGCTGTTAATTTATAGGTTGCAGAAGTAGGTGCAGTAACTGTACCAGGAATGGCAGGTTTAGTATTAAATGCTAAGTTAGTTCCATTAGTTGATGCAATAATAGTACCTTGTTTATCCGTTCTAAAAACATTTACTTTACTTGATTTCAGTCGGTTTAACACATCAGAAGTTGGATGTCCGTAACTGTTTTTACCAACGCTAAGTACAGCATATTTAGGCTTTATGGTTTTTAAGAAAGCGGAGCTGGTAGACGTTTTCGCTCCATGATGGCCAATTTTAATCACATCAGCCGTTAATACTTGTTTTGATTTAATCATGTCATTTTCAGATGTAGTTTCTGCATCACCAGTAAATAAGAAAGCCTTTTTACCATAAGTTAAGCGTAAAACGGCACTCCAATTATTCAAATCACTATTACTATAGCTTCTAACTGAACCAACAAAATTAGCTGTAACACCTTTTAAAGGTATAGAAACACCTTTTGTTGCTGTTTTATTTTTTACACCTTCGTTTTTAACAGCAGTAAGGAAATCTTTATAAACCTGTGTAGTATGGCTAACTTTTGGAGCATAAACAGATTTAATTTTAAATGATTTAAGAATTTCATCCAATCCACCCATATGATCTGCGTCTGGATGAGTGGCAATCATAACCTCAATATCATTTACTTTTTGTTTTTTCAGATAAGCAACTACATCGTTTCCATCTCGGTTGCCGGCGTCAATTAGTATGTCATCTCCATTTGCTGTTTTTATGTAGATAGCATCACCTTGCCCAACATTAATAAAATGGACTTTTAATTCATTGGTTGCTGCAGCAGGCGTAATTGATACCGATGCCAATAATAACAATGAGATTAGTAAAGATTTAAGTATTTTCATTATTGCGCCTCCTATAGGTAATTTTACACAGGTATCCGAGATATTACTACCTTTTCAGGTAAAAGGTTCCTTTGAAATAGGTATTTCCCCTAATAATGATAGATGCAAATCAGTTCATTTTTGTTCAAACGTTATAAAGCTACATTTAGAGAATCTTCCCTGCTCTTTCTAAATATGTCTTTTCACAGGGAATACTTGCTGTTTATACAGCTTTTTCATACTATTGTAGTTGTAGAGTTTTAACCAAAAATTTGACCTGGAACATGATCATGTTCAAAAGCATACAGAAAGGAGCGCCCTCATGACGGAAACACCGACGGATGAAATGATAGAAAAACTCGTTTCTACCATATTGGGAGTCCTGGATGAAAAAGAGCTCACCCCTATCCTAAGAAAATATACGGAGGCGTCTCTTGAATCCTTGATCCCGTTTCTTTATGAAACTTATTATGAAGATAAAGATGAAAAAGAAGCCTATGCGGGCATAAAACGGAATTCATTTTTAAGGACTAAAAGGAGATGGGCTCGGACAGCCATTAGAAATCTAGAGAAACCATCGGCTCCTTATAAAGAACTAAAAGGAAAAGAAACATTTCTAAAAAATTACATTCAACAATTTGGGTTGGAACAATTTCGCATTGAATTCAATATGGATTCTTTAGAACAATACATGGAAAAGGCTAAAGAAGAGCTACTGGAGTGGGCAGAAAGCGAAGAAATGCCGACTTTCACTTATCCCTTTATACATGAGAAGACGAAAAAGCAAAGGAACAACGCAATCCAGATAGACTTGGCAATGATGATTGGCGATTTATTGATAAAGAATAAACTGTTTCTCAAACCGACTGTTTATCAATCGCCAAACTTCGCCATCACAACATCTTTTTTCGGCATTTCTCCTAGAGGAAAACTAGCGATTGACTCCAAGAATGTAAGTTTGAATGAGCCCGGTTCCGATCCCGGAAAGACTTATCATCCCACCATTCAGAGAAGCCGTTTTGCAACCAATTCAAACATCAGCTTGCTTGTTAGCAGTGATTTTGTCAATGACCTCAATAAAAAGGTCCCAGACTTGGACAACAAGGATTTTGAACTTTTCCTCGATGTACTGATGTTTCGAGATGCAAGCTTTCAAACGACAAGACGTATTCAGTTTCCTCTAAAAGAGCTTGTTAAGCGGGTGTATGATAGTGACAATGCAAAGAATTATCAAGCTACCATCGAACGGATATTAAAACTCGCAAACTACCGAGTAACAGAAGCAAATGAGCGTGGAGAGTATTTTGTTAAAGGGCTTTTCTCTTCCGTCCGGATTCAGGAAGACTCCAAAAGTGATAGTGGAGAACGGCTTGTAACCGCCTTTGTATCCGAGGATGTATATGATGACTTTTTACGGCAGCAGGTTGTTAACATATACAGTGATAAAGTAATGGAATTAAAAGGTCGTTTTTCTTACCACCTTGTTTTCGTTCTGCAGAAAGAGCGAATTATGGCCCACCAGATGAAAGAAACCAATCCGGTTAGACGAAGTTGGCTTGACTTCCGTTACGCCATTCGTTTTAATAAACGAACCAAAAAGGAAAATCTTGAAGAGTTTGAAAGAGCCTTGGATGAGATTAAAGAAAGAGAATTCGTCATCCAAGATTACTACCGTTCCGGTGAATATTTCTTTTTTACTTTTTATCCACTATCGGAATTGGAATTGAATGATTTTTCACTACATGAAAAAGTTATAGAATAAAAAAAGAGAGGGAAATTTCTCCTTGTTTCAATATCAGAAGCAGGGTCAAATGACGATATTCTAAGGGATTTTTATACTAGGTTAGGTAGTCAAAATTACATCGTAAATCCTCACCCGCAAACAAGCCCCGAGGAACTTATAAAAGTTAACTCAAAAGAGTGTTCCTTTTATTAGTTCCTCGGGGCTACACTTATTAACGAATTTTTTCATCTTACATTTAATCAAATCATCCTGTTGTAACAGCGAGTAATGTGTGGGTTAATTTTTTTAAGTTAACTTTTGCTTTACCATTACCCATCAAAGAAATTTCCTTACATCTAATAAAAATCTTGTAGACCTGATCTCTTGTAAATGTCAACACAAAAGTTGACCATGTCGCTCATGCAAAAGTTGACCACCCTCTTGTTATTTCGAATAGGTTTCTTTAAGACGATAACTTTCTCCGTTCATGGGAATAATGTGGGCCTTATGGGTCACTCGATCCAACAAGGCGGCGGTCATCTGTTCATCATGAAAAACTTCTACCCACCGGCTAAACTCCCGATTGCTTGTGATAATCATACTTCCTCTTTCATAACGAGAAGAAAAAAATTGAAACAATAATTCAGCTGCTCGTTGATGATAGGGGATATAGCCAAGTTCATCGATAATCGTGACATCTGCGGCCAACCATTGTTTCTCCAGTTGGAGGAGCCTTTTTTCGTCTTGGGCTTCCATTAGTTCATTCGATAGGCGGGCGGCTGTATAATACTTGACATTATAGCCTTGATTAATCGCCTCTTCGCCCAAAGCTATAGATAAATGGGACTTTCCAGTCCCCGAATTCCCAATAAAAATGACATTCCTTTTCTGCTGAATATATTCGCCTTGAAAGATGTCCAGAATGCGCCTTTTGGGCACATGTGGGGCCTCCTCAAATCGGAATGAGAGGAGGTCTTTATGTACCGGGAATTGCGCCTTTTTTCTGGCAGACTCTTTCTTCTTGATTTCCCGTTCAGCTACTTCAATCGACAATAGATGAAATAGAAATTCTTCATATGTGATTTGTTGCTCATTTGCTTCTCGTAAAAAAGCATCAACCTGGTCACGTATTGTCGGTAATCTTAGCCTTTTTAAATATTCATCCATTTGAAAACGGTGTGTATTCAGTGTATAAACCTTCCTTTCTGTAATAATTGATCATACGGGCTAAATGTGGGGGCCTTGACAGCGACAGCCTGTTCCATTTCATATTTGATTGGTGCTGGTTTAGCTGCTTCTGGCTGTGTCATAAGGTAAAGATAATGCTTTACGTTATCAGCTGTGAATAACTGTTCTTTTACACAACTTTCAACAGCCCGTTCTACCATCTCTATTAAGAATTCCCTATGAAGCTTCAATAGTTTAATAAACTCTTTTCCATGGCCATATCTTGAAAGGGTCCTCTTATAAAATTCTTGGTAAATTGGGGGAAGTTTTGCTCTTCTGACTGGGCGCGCATGCTGTATAGCCCTTGGTTTTCTCTCCAGTTCATCCAAATAATGATCCACTTCAAATACTTCTTGGAGTCTTTCATATGACCGTTCATGTTTGGCAACACAACTTCCGTCCAGCCATACCTCTACATAATCTACATATGCATATATGAGTGCTTCTTTTCTTCCGGCATATCTTGTTGGTACAGAATAGCTATTTGTTTCAAAATTCACAAGGGACAAGCTGTTAACACCAGCTTTTACCTTTCTTGCGCAGGGATGTGTACCGATAATTGGCAAAAGATATTCTTTCTCCTGCAGGAATCGATCCCCGACTCTTTCTTTCGTTTTTGGTACAAAGGTGTCCTCATAGGCATCGCATTGTTCCATTAAGTATTGATTTAGTTCCTGAATCTCACTTACCCGTGGAACAGGAACTAAAAATTGAGCTCGGGCTGTTTGAACCAGTTTCTCCACTTGTCCCTTTTCATTTCCTTTTGCCGGCGCACAAAATTGAGCATCAAAGAGGTAGTGTGATCGAAACTGAATGAAGGCTTCTTGTTCTTCGCGCTTGGTGCCTTCTAACACTTTCTTTACCGCTGTTTTCATATTGTCATAGACAATCGTTTTCGGCACACCACCGAAATAATCAAAGGCATCTGCGTGCCCCTGAAATAAAGCCTCCTGGCGCTGATGCGGAAACACTTTTACAAATATCTTTCGGCTATACAGAAGCCTCATACAGAAAAGCATTACTTTTCTTTCAATACCATTCAGAATGATGATGACTTCTCCCCAATCAAATTGGGCGAATTCACCAGGATCAAATTCCAACGGAATAGAGGAATTAGGGGCTTCCTTGAGCTGCTTGTATTGGCGTACGAAACGGCGGACAGTGGATTCTCCACCTTTAAAACCGTATTCTTTCTCCAAGCGTCTGAAGATTTGAGCAGCTGTATGACGCTGTTTTACTGGGGCTGTTTCGTCATCCATTAACCATTGGATAATGGTTGATTTAACGGGATCGATGACCGGATTGGCAGCTGGCTTTGAGCGTTGATAGGTTGGAATTTCATTCTGTTGTAATGCCTTGCGAATGGTTTGCCTTGATAGTTTGAGATCTTTTGATAATTGCCGAATAGATCGACCTTCTTTAAAGTGCAATTTTCTGATAAGCTCTATATTAGCCATCTTTAACATCCTTTTTTCCTCCCAAATCATGAAGTTCTCGACAAACTCTATGATAAGGGATTTGGTGTTAAGGGTGGTCAACTTTTTGATTAGCGAATTGTACTTTAGTGGTCAACTTTTATTTTAGCGTTTACACTTAGAGGGAGGTGTGTCCTGATGACCGATTTAAAGGCCATTTGTAAAACACTCCACCTTGCCCATATTATCGAAGAGTTTGAGGAAGTCCCTTTTGAAAGCAAAGAACAATTTTTACGTGATGTTCTATCAATTGAAGTCAATTCCAGACAAACCACCAAAATCGCTAGACTAATAAAAAAGGCTAAATTTAGAGAGCTTAAATGGCTTAGGGATTATGAATGGTCCGACCAGCTGCACTTGCCGGCGACTACCTCGAAAGAGGGAATCTGTGATCTTCGTTTTATAAAGGAAAAACAGAATCTACTACTTATGGGGACGCCAGGCACAGGAAAAACGCATCTAGGAACGGCTTTAGGTGTTAAGGCATGTGAACAGGGCTTTGAGGTCCGTTTCTTTAGGGTGGCTGATTTGGTGGGGCAATTAGAGGAAGCGATGAAAGAAGGTACCTTACAAAGATTAAAACGGCAGATTGAGAAGTGCGATTTGCTTATACTGGATGAATTGGGATATGTCCCTTTTCAAAAGCAAGGGTCGGAATTATTGTTTCACATTATTGCAGACTGTTACGAGCACAAGAGTGTGATTGTAACCTCAAATTTGGAATTTGGTCAGTGGAATCGGGTTTTTGGGGATAACCGTCTAACTTCAGCCCTTGTGGACAGATTGGTGCACCATGCACATGTCATCGCGTTCACAGGGGAAAGCTACCGATTGAAAAATGCCCTTTCCACCGTTAAAGCGAATGATGGGATTTAATGTGAAAAGTAAACTGCAAGCCTATGTAATTTTCGCTGCACTTTTCTGCACTTTTTGCTTGCAAAAAACATTCTTGCTCCTAATCGTTCGAATATCATCTCCGATGGCATAATTATAGGCTGCCTTTGATGCTTTTGGGTCGATGTTATTAACAGGATCAGCCTTTGTCATTCTTGTGTGCAAATATAAATCAAGTAGTTAGGTGCGGTAGTTTTTATATCTTTGTGACAGAACTAAACTAGTGCGTCTGCTTACCAACCTGTACTCTTAATTCAAACATGAACATTTATCTACCGCTGAAAATAAAGAACCTCGAAAGTCTTAAACTTATCGAGGCTCTAAAGTAACAAATCGGTACATTTACCTAGGATTTAGTCCAACGTCTAAAATATATTCATATAAATTTTCATACTTTGTTTCTTCAATTTTATTAATTTCATGGTCATAGAACATAACCCTTGAACCACAAACCCCTTTTTCAAGCGTAAACCCATAATAATCACCAGTTTCAATATCAGAAACAGCTAAAAAGGAATGTGTTTCTATAAGTCCTATTTGACTATTTAAGTTGACAATAAACCAATCACCAAGTTCATTTACTGAAAATATATTGGTAAGAGCGAAATAGCCACCCCCAAATTCTTTTACAAAGCATTTATATTCCTCGGGTAGGGAAAGAGATAATGCTTTTTCAACTTTCTCAATTTGACTATCATTACCTTTAGGTTCTGACTCCAATCCAAACCATATCGGTCTTTTGTTTCTGGTTTCATTAACAATTTCAAGAAAAATATTATAGTCCATTCCGTTCAACTCCAAAAAAGATTATTTATCGTAAATCCATTCAGGTAATATATCATCGGCACCTTGTTCCCTTGCTCTATACCACCAATGCAACTGTCTATCTGATTGACGCATTACAGGAGTAACACCTTGATTATATTTATTCTGGTGAAGCGCTGAATTATTTCTATGTTGCGAAGGAATTATCTCATGCTTTGCTCCACCTGGCATTTGTCCTCCATGATGTAAATCTGGTTTATTAAGTCCTCTTGGTGAATGCCCCAATAAACCTTGCTTTAAATCATTAATTGTCCATGGACCTTCAATTTGTACAGGAGCATCACCTGCATCATACCCTTTACCTGTTTGCAGGTTAGGAGTTTCAACATTACCCGTACCCTATGTTGTAATCTTAAAATCTATAAATAAAAAAACAACCTATCTAAAACTTTATTAAACTATTTCTTTCTCTTTTATTATCGGTAATTCATAGGCTATTTTATGCTTCATCATGCCATAAACAATGTTCACAAGCCTTCTCATTATGCACACCAATGCTTGTCCCTTTGTTTTACCTTCTTTTAGTTTTCGTTGGTAGTAAGCATGAAACACTGGGTTCCGTGGCAGTTTACTTCCTTTTGCTACTTGCACTTGTTGGACTGCGAGGTTGTAAAATAAAGCGTGCAGCGCCCGATTTCCCTGTTTGCTTTTTTGTTCCTTTCCTTTCCCACCAGACCCAAAGTAAACAGGCGCAATCCCCGCAAATCGTGCTAATTTGTTGGCATTAGGAAAACGTCTTACATCACCTACCTCCGCAATTAAAGCAGAAGCTGTTACGAGGTCAATGCCTGGCATGGAGTCTAGTTGAAAGTCTAGTAAGCTCATTAACTCTTTTAATTCTCTTTCCACCTTGCCTATTTCCTGCTTTCCAAACAAAATGTGGCGCACAATGCTTTCTACCACTATTACTAGCTTCAATATTTCATTCGCTTTTTTCACCGAACAAGTATTATGGCTCACTTCTAATAAGAAGGTGGTCAATTGTTTTATACTCACACCTTCCAAACAAGACGGTGATGGGTATCGTTCCCAAAATGCTAAAGCTGTTTTCCCATCCACCTCGGAGAAAAACTTCTTATAGCTAGGGTAATGGTGACTCAATTGAATATGCAGTTGATTCTTCAAAGCACCTTGCGCCTTCACCAATGCATTTCTTCTAGTGACCAATTGTTGTATCGACCAATATAAATCATGTGGTTTAGCGTCATGCAATTGGCTAAGTTGTCTTACCAATATTCTAGCCACACATTCCGCATCCCAGCTATCACTTTTTTGTACGGTCACATGGCTTTTTCGTTCAGCATAAGAAAGAGCTGGGTTAACCTCTTTTACAACTTGTCCATGGTCCGTTAGATATTGTGCCAGTGCTCGACCGTAACCGCCCACATCTTCTAAACCAAATACAGGTGTCAACCCTTCTTCTGTCAGTTTATCAATATCTAGTAAAAATGTTGAGAAAGCGGACGGTTTATTTTCAAACTTTATTTCTTCTAGTTTTTCCTGCCAACAATTAATAATCACTGCCACATGGTGCTGTTTATGTAAGTCTACACCCACATAAACATGTTTCTGCTTTTCATGCATGGCTCATCCTCCTATTCAGTTGTCAATGATTGAATGAAAATGCCGGCAACCTTAGTTCGAGCGTTCACCTTCTGGTGCGCATTGGTACGAAAGCCTATCCATTTTCATCGTTACATAGTAATTTATAAGAAAATGAGTCCTTTTTTTAAGTAACCTATTAAATTATTGCTTCATGTTTCCCTTTTGCTTGTATTTTTCCATATTTATATATCCCTTGATAAAAACTCTCTCTGTCTAAAATTCTTTTCACTTGTACTTTCGTAAATGCTTTCCCTTGCGTAGTTTGATAGCCTTCTTTATTCAATGCTTCTGCCAACCTAGACAATGACCATTTCTTATATTTTTGTTTAAGTTGAAATAATCTTTTTACTACTTCTGCATGCCCGTTATGTATTTTTAGTTCTTTTTCACCCTTTTGTTTGGTATAGCTGTTTATGGCATCATAAAAATGTAGGTTATGGCATTTAATTTGTGCAGGCCCCGAGGGGACTGCACAAATTAAAAAAAGCCACTTGTCAACATTCCAAAATACACATACACTTCCTGTTGGGTACAAAACGTGCAGGAGGTATTAAGGAGATGTTGGCTGTGGCCGAGATTAAGTATATCAGACATGAAGTTAACAATAAAGGTTGCGGATATGCAAATGTAGCTAAAAGAATGGGGAAAGATCCAAGGACAATTAAGAAGTATGCGAACTTGGAAGATTTCAACGAAAAGCCTAAAAAGAAACAGACAAGAACAGCACCTGTATTAGATCCAGTGAAAGCCATACTAGATGAATGGATTAGGGAGGATCTGAAAAAGAAAAAGAAGTTTCGTAAAACAGCCAAGAGAATGTGGGAACTATTGAAAGATCATCATGGATTTAAAGGATCCGACCGAACGGTCAGGGATTATGTTTCCACAAGAAAAAAAGACTTCCTTAACGAGACGGATGAGGCTGCTCTTCCACTCAAATCCATTCCAGGAACCGCCCAAGTGGATTTTGGTGAAGCTCCATTTATCTATGGAGGAGAAGAAATTGTATTACCGTTCCTAGTAATGTCCTTCCCTTCCAGTAACGGCTTTTATTTTCAGGCTTTCCCATCCCAAAATAAGGAGTGTTTCCTTGAGGGGATGAAAAGAGTATTTCACCATATGGGTGGAGTACCCAAGGCTATTAGGTTTGATAACCTTACTCCTGCCGTTAAGAAAGTTTTGCCAAATGGTGAAAGGCAACTAACGGACGAGTTCCAGAACTTCGTCCTTCACTACGGTTTCGAGTGTGAATTCTGCAATCCTAATAGTGGAAATGAAAAGGGCCATGTGGAAGCAATGGTCAAGTATATCAGAAATAATTTCCTCCTCCCAGGACTTCATGTCATCAACCTGGACGAGCTAAATAAGGAATTATGGGCTATGGCAGAGAAAGACCGTGATAGGAAGCATTACCAGAAGGAGAAGATGATTTCAGAACTCTTTGAAGAGGATAAGTCCGCCTTCCTCACATTACCGTCTAAAGAGTACGAGTGTGTCAGGTATGAAACCCTGAAAGCTGATAAGTATGGGTATATCAAGTTGGATCTTAATCTGTACTCCACTTCTCCCCGATATGCGCAAAGCAAGGTACTGGTGAAAATTTCATATGACAAGGTGGATATCTTGAATGATAATCACCAGCTTGTCGTCCGTCATTCCCGGCTTTATGGCCAGTATAGAAAGTCCATGAAATGGCAGCCTTATCTGAACTTGATGGCCAAACGGCCTACGGCACTTAAATATACAGGATTTTATGATCAACTTCCGGAAGAATGGAAGAACTATTTTGAAGCATGTACAGTGGCAGAAAAGCCGGAGGCACTGAAACTATTATCAACGATCTTAAAGGACCATGATTTCGTCATGATTACTAAAGCACTGGTCATGGCCTCTGAACGTGGGCATCCCTCCGTGGATGCGATTAAACAAGTATTCTATCAACTTATTAATGGACGAGGAATCCGAAGTGACATAAAGCCGAGGTCGTCTTTGCCTCAACTACCAGATGCGACACGAGGGCTAGGACATTATGACAGGCTCCATAAAGGAGTGGAATCATAATGAACGACCTAATTAAGTCTTATGCAAAACGACTGAAGTTGAGCTGGATCAAGGAGCATTTTGATGAAGTGGAAGCTACAAGTAATCAAGAATATCTACTTAAGCTTTTTGAAGCTGAAATCCAGCAGCGTGAGGAGCGCAGGATGAATCTCCTTTTAACACAAGCTACACTCCCAAAAGTGAAAGGAAAGCCGTTTGATTGGGGTGAAGTCCAGGTTCCAGCAGGATTGACAAAGGAATCCCTATTAAATGGAGAGTTCATGGAAAGACAAGAGAATGCGATATTTTACGGAGGGGTAGGTGTTGGAAAGACCTATCTAGCGACCTTAATTGGTTTGAATGCCATACATAGGTTTGGTAAAACAGTTAAGTTCTACACAGTGGCAGGGTTAGTAAACCGGCTTCTAGAAGCAAATGAAAAGGGTACTTTGCCGAAATTGTTCAAGCAAATAGAAAAGCTGGATTTATTAATCCTTGATGAACTGGGGTATATTCCACTGCACAAGCAAGGTGGAGAACTATTATTCCAAATTATTTCAATGTGTTATGAGTCCAAGAGTATTATTATTACGACCAATCTTCAGTTCGGTCAGTGGAACCACGTCTTTGGAGATCCAATATTAACGGAAGCAGTCATTGACCGACTGATCCATCACTCTCATCTGGTGGTATTTAATGGCGATAGTCATCGCTATAAGGAGTCATTATTACAAAATTAGAAAACGGTTGGCAGGTGGCTACATTTTTAACTGCCGTTTCATACATTTTTTGCTTGCCAAATACATTCCTTCATCTCTAAGAATATGTATCAATTTAAAACCCTGTTCTTCACAGTATGCTCTAATTTCTTCTTCTTGATATTTCAAGCTATATCCATCTCTTCCCTACACTTGAGTTGAGACTCGTATATACCCAACAACGTTCAACTTTTCACCCTCCCGTTACATAAATTGTAATTTTTGTAACGCTTTTTAAACGAATAGCGAGTATTATACGACCGTCTCTAGGAAGTATACAACCCAATTTTTGTCTGCCGTGTTTCGAAACTAGTAACCTTCTTATGTAACCTACCTTTTATCGCCACGAGCTTTGTCATTGTCGTTAGTTTGTTAGCCAATCCATGTCATAACTACCCCTACCTTATAAAATTTCATCTCGCCTAATTATCGTACTTTTCTTACTATCCAAGTATTAAAACGATACTCCATGATGGTACTACCTTCATGAGCTATGAATTTCAGTAAAGCAACATTCATGTTATCCCAAGCATAAATGTCTCATTAAAAAACGAAAAACACCTGTTACCTAATAGGCAATCAAGCGCTTTATGGTTAGCTATATAAAATACTTCATTAGATTAAAATGCCATCTCGCATAATTATATGGAAATTCTTTATATACAAAATATCAATAGAGATAGGGGGAGGTGACTAACCTCCGTCCCTCTCACACCACCGTACGTACGGTTCCGTATACGGCGGTTCCAGTTATGTCTGACGCTGTATGTCATATCTTGCAGAAATACTTTTTAGCCCTAGGGAAAGCCAGTAGGCTTTCCCTAGGGTTCTATGAAGAATTGGGCTCTTGGATATTCTCCAATAGGCTTTCCTCGTATTTCCCCATTCGTAAGCTTTTCCTCTTGGTACACCCAGTTCGATGAGTTTCCTGACTTTGGTTCGAGGAAGTTTCCATTCCTTCCACCTAATCATTCGCAGTCTTCGATTTAGCCAGCCTTCTAGGCTAACAATTACTGACCGGGTATCAGCCAGGTGGTAATAATTGACCCACCCTACTAGATATTCATTTAGGATATGAATCCTTGTCTCCATAGAGATTGAACTTCGCCTGCTGGTCAATTTCCTTGCTTTATCCTTAAACCGTTTAATTGCTTGAGGTGATATTCTTACCTTCGGTTTTAGGTTGCTTGTGAAACTGAAGCCGAGAAATTTTCTCTTCCACGGTCGGTCTACGGCACTTTTCTCCTTGTTCACCTTCAGCTTAAGCTTCCCCTCTATAAAATGAGTCATTGCTCTCATTACTCTTTCTCCAGCCCTTTTGGATTTCACATAGATGTTGCAATCATCCGCATACCTGACAAACCTGTGTCCTCTGCGCTCTAATTCCTTATCCAGTTCATCCAGGACTATATTGGACAGGAGGGGGCTTAATGGTCCTCCTTGCGGAGTGCCTTCCTGGTTCGGACTGAGAAGTCCGCCTTCCATAACACCCGCGGTTAGGAATCGTCGAATCAAACGGAGTAAGGATTTATCCTCTATTCTCCCGGCTAATTTACTCATTAACCTGTCGTGGTTAACCTTATCGAAGAACTTTTCGAGGTCAATGTCTACCACCCATCTATATCCTTCTTCCATGTAGCTTTGCGCTAGTTTGACTGCCTGGTGCGCCCGCCTGTTCGGCCGGAACCCAAAACTACTTTCAGAAAAGCCTGGGTCGTACATTCTGGTAAGCACCTGGGTTATTGCCTGTTGAATGAAACGGTCCGTCACGGTCGGGATTCCTAATTTCCTTTTCCCTTTGCCGTCTGGTTTCGGGATTTCGACTCGACGGACGGGGGAAGGGACATAGGTTCCCTCGGCAAGGGATTTGCGCAGTTCGCTCCAGTTATCCACGATATGTGCGCGCAGAGCGGTGACGGGCATTCCGTCCACTCCATGCTTTCCCTTGTTCTTTTCTACTCTTTTAATCGCATGAAGTAGATTTTCCCGTGACAGGATTCGTTCCATTAACATTGATATAACCTCCTGCGTAAATAGGGTTTCTGTTTGTGTTCTTCCATTCTCCACCCTGTCCTATTGACCCCCATGGATTCACCATTTCTTTCAATAGACAGGTTTCTCTGTTTTCTGTTTCATTGAATGGCAAGATTCGCCTAGCCCCTATTTTCCATAACTGGTTCAGCCCTTCCTTATCCTCTTAAGCGGACAAGTACTATGGCTTCTGCTGACGCCTGCCGTTCAACCTACCCTCACGGATAGGCTTACCGCATGAGTACGGCATTCCGACAGGTTCTCCCCGGGTAAGAGTACAGACTTTCCTTCCACGTCTCCGCCTCATTTACTCTGTGGCACCTTCGGCAGTAAGGGTTTTGTCTTGTTAAGCAGACTCACCCAATGCCACCTAGCCTTATATGAGGTTCGTGTTCCTCGGAGCGGAAGTTTGCCGCCGACTTCCTTCAGATATAAGGGTCACCCCTTACACCCTTGTCTTGAGCTACAGCTACTACTGCCTTCACTGTTCAGGACTTTCACCTTAGAGCCTGCACCCATGCCGGGCACACTTATACAAACTCTTGATGGTACAACCATCAAGAGTTTTTGATTTTCAGCAATCTCATTTATAATTTCTTTCTATTTATCTATCTTAATAATCTTCTTCCCATGCTTTTTTTGCATCCAACAACCTTTGTGATAAAAACTCATAAAAATCCTTTGCTGTATTGTAGTCATCAAGTCCCCCTGGTCTATTCCACGCTATTACCGGGCACTCATTATTCTCCATTTCACTGATATATAGACAATAAGCATATTCTCCAGCATCTTCAATAACTACTAAATCCTTGTCCATGCCTAAATCTCTATATCTCTTTGTATTAACAACAACAGGAGCTCTATTTGACTTAGCCACTCCTAAAATATCAACTCCAAATAACCCACCAGAACCATAGGTAGTTAAAAACCACTTATAACTTTCTGGTAATTCCACCCCTAGCTCATTTTGGATTGAATTAATTTGACTTTCATCTACTCCACCTGTAAAGTCATCTGATTCCTTATGTTCATTAATAAAGTTTATTAATTCCTCTTTATCCAATCAAGGTTCCTCCTTTTACAATTCACTTTTATCTATTTGCTTAGCTCTCCATCTCCAATATTTACTTCTAAAGTTGTCATATTGCTTTTTTAATACAGGGTCATTTCTAAAGCTCCCACCATTCTCCACCAAACCATGCAAAATTTTATTATATTCATCATGCATACTTGCAGGAATTTCTACCATTGATCCTGGCTCTCTTTGGATTAAATGATGAAGCTCTATAACCGTTCCATCTTTCCAAATTGGTGCTCTTCCTTTTTTCATTAATTGAAAATTTGTCATGCCAGTATCAGGATCGATTCTCTTATAATCGATATCAATTCTTTGAAAAACCCGTCTGCTAATATCTCTTTCTTCTCCATTAACCTTTGTTGTTCCAGTATATTCAACAGATTTATAGTTTTTATACTCTTTACCCTTACCACTCCCCTCATCCCGATCCACAACCTTCGCAAACTGCGAAAACTGGTCATTGATGATTTTGGTTTTGAGGCCGTAGGTGGTGATGTTGTTGAAGCCGGTGGAGACGACTTGCTTTTCGATGCCGACTGGGATCTTCAAGCCTCCAAGGGCACGGCCGACTTGGGCTAGTTCACTTCTGCCTCTGGAAAGAGCACCTTGGACAAACTTGTTGCTGAACGGTGCCTTTACGGCTTTGGTGAATTGGCTGGCGGCACTGCTGATTTGAACTGAGACACGGTTTTTGAATCCCGAAAATGCTTTGTTTCCGCCGATGAGATTATCTATATTTGCTTTTATATTACCAGAAAAGCCCTTTGTTTTTGAAGCGGGAACCTTGCCGGCGACCTTCGCGACCTTTCCGAGTTTCCCGACAACCCCCGCGACAGGGATAAATGATGGCGCTGCAGCACCTGCCAGGTAGGCAATGCCTTCTTTTTCATAGGTGTCGGAGAACGATTGACCAATGGACTCTAGCACACCGAGCGGATCGTCGAGGGCACTCGCAGCGGCATTTGCATATTTATTAATCGTCGTATTTGCTTCTTTTTTCAGGAAATCAGGTTCTATTGGATCTGGGATTTGGGAAGAAGCCGCAATGACAATGCCATCTTTGGCTAGGACAAGGATGCCGCCGACGAGACCAGCCAGCCCTTTGAATAATCCACCAAAAAATCCGGATATATCATCCCAAGTATCTTCCCATGCATCTCCCATGCATTCCCAAAAGGTTGTATACTTATTTTTCACGCTTTGAGCTTTATGGCTAAAAGATTCGTCTGTTTCTTCAAATCGAACGACCTTCGTTTCATGGATGCGATGCAATTCATCGACTTTTCCATCAAGTCGCGCCTTTGTGGCCATCACCTTTGAGCGGATGCCATCCATCTTCCATTTATTGCTTCTGCTCTTTTCCTTTTCTTCATCGGTTAAGCCTACACTAAAAGATAGAGACGAAGCAAAAATAGCCGCTTCTATTTGTTTTATATTGGTCCAAATGGAGAGTTCAATATGTTTAATGTTAGCGGCAATATCATTCCGGTCTACCCGCATCATCGCATTTCTTGACAGTGGGGCAATATGGGCAGTTGTCCGCTGCACGTAGTTTTCAAACAGGTTGGTGAGATCCTTCACCTGCTTGCGATAGTGCTTGATATCCCGCTTGATTTTTCGCACCTGGTCTTCCCATGCCTCGATACTTTCCCCCTCGTTCAGGGAAATGAAAGCATTGATTTTTTCAAGGGAGGCTTCCATCTTGTCCAGCGCGTTTTTATAAGTGTGAAGCTGTTCGATAATGTTGTCGAGAATGCCATAATTGATCTGCAGGTCGCGCTTCATTTCGCTCCCCCCTTGATTTTACTGCTGATTTGCTCATCTGTTTCCTTCATCTGCTTGACGAGCATGACGCCGGCATCATGGATCGCGTCTAGGTGCTCGAGCAGCTTCGTGCTGCTGTCGTCGTTCATATTATCAAGCAGATCATCCACTGCATCGACGAAGTCAGAATGAAAGCTTTTCAGCTGACTCCGTGTTCCTGAGCGGAAATTGGTTGTATAGCTCTTGAAATCTGAAATGGCATGATCCAGCGAACGCAATGCCGACTCTAGTTCACTAAGATTCAATTTAATTTGTTTGCCCGCCAACTTTGCCTACACCCCTTTGCTTCCCTGCTTCTTATTCAAACTACCTTCACTTAAAATGCACTGCCATTATTTCCCCAATTAAATCATTGATTTCATTGGCCATTTCTCCTATGACCTCCCGCATCTCTTCCTTTGCATCGGCATTCTCAAAATCCATTTCTCTGTAATTTTCCCAGATGGACTCTCGGATGTCCTTCAGTTGTCCAATAATATTGTTCCTGGTCTTTTGACAGACATGGTAACTATAATACGCCATCAATGCTCACCCGCTTCCACTTTGGTTTTTTCCTCGGAATCGGAATGTTCGTCTTGTTTCGCTTGGAGCTTCGCCATGTCTTCCTGCGAGAACTCGATGGACTTCAAGCCTCTGTCCACGATCATTTCTTTTTTCATCAGCAGTTCAAAGGATGTTTCCATTTCGTCTCGGTAGCCTTCATGGATGACGCTGCGGATTAGCGGGCTGGTGAAATGGATAACCCGGTCCTTCTTCATTTCGCCAAGCGGGTATATTACCCCGGCGTATGGAAAATAAGAACGATAGCCTTTTGGGGCGACGCAGCGGGCAGTGATAACCACCTTCACCGCTGATTCACTGGACGGATCTGGCTGGAAGTAGCGCGGATCGAGTTCGACTACGGAACCAAGAGGCAAAAAGGGCCGCATGATTTCCGTGCAGCTTGCCAAATAATCGGCGAACAGCTCGCGCTCGAGTGCAAACTCTTTGCCAAGGAAGGAAACGGAATGCAGTCCAGCACCGCTCCGGTAAAAAATATCGACATTCTGGCTGAACAGCTCAAGACTTTCCATGTCTTGGCGGAACGCTTCGAGCAGATTTTCAAAAACGTTCCAATCATCAAGGAACATGCCGGTGAACTCCTTGATCACCGGCCAGTACTCCAAAGGCACCTCTTTATCAGATTGATATAAAATACTATGGACCCTTTCCATCGCCATTGCTTTTAGTTGTTGTTGATGCTTTTCGCTCATCTTTATCCCCACTCTTTTCCTATAAATATAGCTGTCTGCCTAATAAATTGTTAGTTCATTCCAGTTTATTTTACGAAGCTACGGGACTAGTATTCAAGTATGTCAGGGTAATATTGGGAAAAATGAGAAAAAGGACCCAAACATGGATCCTTTTTTTGCGCTTTCTAGGCTATTTTGTTCATATAATAGGAATCAGTATTTAAAGGTTGCAATCGACTCTTTCAGCTCTTCCGCCATTTTTGAAAGTTCGTTGGCAGCGGAAGTGATTTCCTCCATCGAAGTTGCTTCCAATTTCCTCCTTGAAAGGAACCAGAACATCCTTCGTCAAACCGCCTTCACTGATCTTCACAGCATTATACTTAAGCATTACATTCGGCTTCATGATGAAAGGATGATGAAAAAGACAAGCACTCCGCCAAAAAAATGCAGATGAAATGACCCTCATTGTCTTTTTAAGAATAGGACGGGCTTCTCCAGCAGCGCAGTACTACCATGCTTTGTTGGCATCATTTTTACTAATAAATTAGCTTAGAGTGATTAAAACAAAATCACGGTTGATTCTTACACAAATAATTTGTCCACGTCGGAAAGACCCGACAGAAACTTTGCTTACCCCAAAATAAAGAAAAACCCTTGATAAACAAGGGTTAATCATTCGTTATCCAATACTGCCTTCCATCTCGAACTTGATTAAGCGGTTCATTTCGACTGCGTATTCCATAGGCAGTTCTTTTGTAAATGGCTCGATGAAGCCCATGACGATCATTTCAGTAGCTTCTTCTTCGGAGATGCCGCGGCTCATCAAGTAGAATAGCTGTTCTTCCGAAACCTTGGACACCTTCGCTTCGTGCTCGAGGGAAATGTTATCGTTCAGGATTTCGTTGTATGGAATCGTATCGGAAGTCGATTTGTTATCCATGATAAGCGTATCGCACTCGATGTTTGCCCGAGCCCCGTCCGCCTTGCGACCAAAGTGGACAATACCACGGTATGTGACTTTACCGCCTTGCTTAGAGATTGACTTCGAGACGATTGTTGATGAAGTGTTTGGAGCAAGGTGAATCATTTTTGCCCCGGCATCCTGGTGCTGTCCTTTACCTGCAAGTGCGATGGAAAGGGTCATGCCCCTTGCGCCTTCGCCTTTTAGAATGACAGCAGGGTATTTCATCGTCAGCTTAGAGCCGATATTGCCATCGATCCATTCCATTGTCGCGTTCGCTTCGCAAACTGCGCGCTTCGTAACAAGATTATATACATTGTTCGCCCAGTTTTGAATCGTTGTGTAGCGGCAATACGCATCCTTCTTGATGATGATTTCTACAACCGCACTGTGCAGCGAGTTAGTCGTATACACAGGAGCAGTACATCCTTCAACATAATGGACATGCGCGCCTTCATCAACGATGATCAGCGTACGCTCGAACTGTCCCATATTTTCCGAGTTGATACGGAAATATGCCTGTAACGGAGTATCCACTTTTACGCCTTTAGGAACGTAGATGAAAGATCCGCCAGACCACACAGCAGAGTTAAGCGCCGCGAATTTATTGTCAGTTGGAGGGATTACTTTTGCCCAGTGCTCGCGGAAAATATCTTCGTTCTCTCTTAGCGCTGAATCGGTATCTTTGAATACGATTCCGAGCGCTTCAAGATCTTCCTTCATGTTATGATAAACAACTTCTGACTCATACTGTGCGGAAACACCTGCAAGATATTTCTGCTCAGCTTCCGGAATACCGAGCTTATCAAAAGTACGTTTAATTTCTTCCGGTACTTCATCCCAAGATTTCTCTGACTTCTCGGAAGGCTTAACATAATAAGTGATTTCATCAAAGTTCAGAGAAGCAAGGTCACCGCCCCATTGAGGCATTGGCATATTATAAAAATGCTCCAACGACTTCAGTCGGAAATCAAGCATCCATTGCGGCTCTTCCTTCATCTTTGAAATCTCTTCTACAATTTCACGTGTCAAACCGCGTTTTGAACGGAAAATCGATACATCTTTATCGGAAAATCCGTATTTATAATCACCGATCTCTGGCATCTTTTTAGCCATCGTCGAATTCCTCCATTTCTGCGAAAAGAACCCATTATCAAGGGCGCTATTTCGTTACTGTCCGAAACATTACTCTTCGGACTCTTCCTCCTTCAAGCCCTTCTCCATGGCTTTCCAAGCAAGGGTAGCGCATTTAATCCGTGCAGGAAACTTTGCAACACCTTGAAGCGCTTCGATATCGCCTAGGTCTATATCTTCCTCGTCGTAGTCATTCCCTAGCATCATACTAGAAAAAATATCAGCAAGCTTTAATGCCTCTTCAATTTTTTTCCCTTTGACAGCTTGGGTCATCATCGAAGCAGAGGACATCGATATCGAGCAGCCTTCCCCTTCGAACCGCGCATCTGTCACCACTTCGCCTTCCACATTCATGGTAAGCTGAATTCGGTCGCCGCAAGTAGGATTGTTCATATTGATTGTCAAGCTGCCGTCTTCAAGAACTCCTTTGTTGCGCGGGTTCTTGTAATGATCCATGATCACCTGACGGTACAATGTATCCAAATGATTAGAAGACATCGCTGAAATACTCCTTTGTTTTGACAAGGCCCTCTACCAGCCTGTCAATGTCTGCTTCTGTATTATAGAGATAGAAGCTCGCACGTGCTGTTGCAGAAGCATTCAACACTTTCATCAGCGGCTGGGCACAATGATGTCCTGCCCTTACAGCAATTCCCTCTGCATCAAGAACAGTTGCGGCATCATGCGGATGGACATCGCCGAGATTGAAAGTCACAAGGCCCGCCCTTTTTGCCGGATCCTGCGGTCCATATATAGTCATACCTTCAATTCCCGACATTCTTTCAAGCGCATATGCTACAAGCTTGTGCTCGTGAGCTTCGATGTTATCGAGTCCTATTTCATCAAGAAAGTCGATTGCTGCACCAAGTCCAATGGCACCGGCGATAATTGGTGTTCCTGCTTCGAATTTCCACGGAAGCTCTTTCCACGTAGAATCCTGCAAACCAACAAAGTCAATCATTTCTCCGCCGAACTCAATCGGTTCCATTTTCTCCAAAAAGCTTTTCTTTCCGTATAATACCCCAATTCCAGTCGGACCGCACATTTTATGACCAGAAAAAGCAAAGAAATCACAATCCAAATCCTGGACATCAATTTTCATATGCGGAGCACTCTGAGCACCATCTACTACCATGACTGCTCCATTTTCATGAGCGATGCGGGCAATTTCTTTGATTGGATTCATCACGCCAAGCACATTGGATACTTGCATGATGGAAACAACCTTCGTTTTTGGTGTTACCGTTTTCCTGACATCATCAAGCGAAATGGTTCCGTCCTCTTGCAGCGGAACATACTTCAGCACGGCGCCAGTAGCTTTTGCAGCCTGCTGCCAAGGAATGATATTGCTGTGGTGCTCCATGTAAGAGATCACAATTTCATCGTCTTCGGACAGATTGGCAAGCGCATAGCTGACAGCAACAGTATTTATTGCCGTTGTTGTTCCTCTTGTAAAAATAATTTCCTGCATGGACTTTGCATTGATGAATTTTCGGACTTTTTCCCTTGCTCCTTCATATCCATCGGTAGCCCTTGTGCCAAGCGTATGAACACCTCTATGAACATTGGAGTTATACTCTCTATAATAACGATCAAGTGCTTCAATTACCTGGATAGGCTTTTGTGATGTTGCAGCACTATCCAGATAAACAAGCGGGTTGCCGTTCACTTCCTGATCCAGAATAGGAAACTGCTTACGGATGTTGAGGATATCCATTACTTAACTTTCCTTTCAATAACCTCGACCAATTGCTTTTTAACTCCCTCAACCGGAAGTGCATTTACAACTGGTGCGAGGAAGCCGTGAATGACAAGCCTCTCCGCTTCTTCCTGAGAGATGCCGCGGCTCATTAAATAGTAAAGCTGGTTAGGATCCACACGGCCAACTGAAGCAGCGTGGCCTGCAGTAACATCATCTTCATCAATCAAAAGGATTGGATTTGCGTCGCCGCGCGCTTTTTCACTTAGCATCAAAACGCGTGATTCCTGCTCTGCATTGGATTTCGATGCTCCATGCTCTATCTTTCCGATACCATTAAAGATAGTCGTTGCACTTTCTTTCACAACGCCATGCTTCAGAATATAACCTTCAGAGTGCTTTCCAAAATGAGTGATCTTAGTCGTAAAGTTCTGCACTTGATCGCCATGTCCGACAACAACTATTTTTGTATCTCCGTATGAGCCGTCGCCTTCAAGGATTGTAACATTCTCTGAAATGGTGTTTCCATCGTTCATCTGGCCGAGTGCCCACTCAATTTTAGCATCCCGTCCGGCAATACCTTTACGGTTCACATAGACAGTTGTGCCTTTTGCAAGATTATCAACAGCGCCATATTGAATCTTTGAGTTTGTGCCGGCAATGACCTCAGATACAATATTCACCTGGCTGTTTGCATTGTCAACAGTAGAAATATAGTTTTCCACATAAACAACGCTGCTGTTATCCTCTGTCGCTACAATAACATGGTTGAACAAATTTGCTTCCGCATCGTCATGAAGAAAAATCGTTTGGACCGGCTCCTCGACAATTACGTTCTTCGGTACATAAAGAAATACTCCGCCATTAACAAAGGCAGCATGCAGCGCTGCAAGCTTATTTTCATCTGCTTTAACAGCTTTTTGCATGAAGTATTTTTCAAGCAAATCGCTGTGCTCTCTTGCAGCTGTATATATATCGGTAAAAATGACGCCTTTTTCCTGAAGCTCCGCAGAGACTTGCAAGTAAGCAGGCTTATTGTTCCGTTGGATATAAAGGCTGTTAGTTTTCTCAGCGCTCAAAAGAGATTGAACCTCTTCTGGAAGCTGATCAAGGCTTTCAAATGTTTCACTTGCAACTACAAGCTTGCTGAAATTTGTAAAGTTCCATTTATCAATCTTTGTTTTATCCGGTCTTGGCATTGGAAGCGTATCAGCTTTTTCAAGCGATTGTACGCGGAGTTTTGTCAGCCATTCCGGTTCGCCCATCTCCTTGGAGAAGGAAGTGATGTATTCCTGGTCAAACGGCAGTTTCGTTTCCGTAGTCATCTTGATCCTCCTAACGCTTACGCTTCTTGCCCTACTGTTTCGTCTTCGATTCCAAGTTCTTGTTTAATCCAGTCATAGCCTTCCGCTTCGAGACGCTGTGCAAGCTCTGGTCCGCCAGACTTGACAACGCGTCCCTGCATCATAACATGGACATGATCTGGTGTGATGTAGTTTAGCAGGCGCTGATAGTGTGTGATAATCAAGCAGCCAAACTCTTCTCCACGCATTTCATTGATACCTTTAGATACAACTTTCAGTGCATCGATATCAAGACCTGAGTCAATTTCATCAAGGATGGCGATTTTTGGCTCAATCATCATCAATTGAAGGATTTCGTTGCGTTTCTTTTCTCCACCCGAGAAACCTTCATTGAGATAGCGCTGTGCCATATCTTGGTCCATTTCAAGGAATTCCATTTTCTCATCCATTTTACGGATGAACTTCATTAGGGAAATTTCCTTGCCTTCTTCGCGTCTGCTATTAATAGCGGAACGAAGGAAATCTGCATTTGTAACACCGTTAATCTCGCTAGGGTACTGCATTCCAAGAAATAGACCTGCACGTGCTCTTTCGTCTACTTCCATTTCTAATACGTTTTCTCCGTCTAGCGTAATGGAACCTTTTGTCACGACATACTTCGGATGCCCCATGATTGCAGAAGAAAGCGTTGATTTTCCTGTTCCATTCGGCCCCATGATGGCATGAAATTCGCCGCCTTTGATTTCAAGGTTAACGCCTTTCAATATTTCCTTGCCTTCAATCTCAACGTGAAGGTCCTTAATTGATAATACAGATCCAGCCATATTCATTCCCTCCGTTATTAAAAAAAGAAATTATCCCTGAAAAAATGGGAAATGTTCTATTCTCATTCTATTCTCATTACAATCTTATAACAAATGAAAAGTGTTCGCAACTGTTTAAAATGAGAGTTGAAAAGAATCGTGATTTTGTCGCAGAGTGACTTTGCTAACTCTTCCTATTAATAAAAAGAAGAAACCAGTGCTTTCACACTGGTTTATCTATCTTATCCTAATCACGAATGGAGCTTACGGTCTATATCTGCCACCATTCGTTGGCTTTGAATGTAATCCCTCTCGCGTCTTCTTTCCACTCTCATCCTGGCCTCGTGCTTCTGACAGTATACTTCATAGCAAATACCGTGAGCTCCATGCATGGCCTTTTCCATTTCCGCTGTATAGTTCAGCTGTAACGGACTAATAGTGAATCATCCCTTCATGGTTACGCTTTTGTAGCGCGTTTTTTATGACTTCTTTATGTTAACACTTTTTCTATACCCTCTACAAAACCATAAAAACAGCCAATAATTGGCTATGAAGGGATGAAGCTTCATGTGTGCTTTAAAACCATTGCCGTTCGCCATAATCTGCGTTATTCTTCCCGTTTCCTGCTTTAGTGAGTTCCTTTTAAGTCGCTGACAGCCTCTTGGATTAGCGTAACCGCCTGGCTCATTGCCGCTCCGCCTCCTAGGGCAGCCGCAACTCCGACTGTTTCTAAAATTTGCTCTTCCGATGCGCCGTTATCAAGGCATCCTTTCACATGATAAATGATACAATATTCATCCTGCGCATGAAGAGAAATTCCAAGCGCAATCAGATGCTTGTCTCTAATGCTGACGCTCCCTTCCTTGAAGCACGCCTCGGTAAAAGCATTATAATGACGAGCAATTTCCGGCATTTTCGCTGTAAATAATCCAAGTCCTTGCTTATAGTCATGTAAAGCGCCTTCGGTACCATTATCATAATCGAATTCCTGTCCCATTCTTTACCCACTCCAATCATTGGTTCATTAAGAATAGTATGCTCGAACGGAAGGAGGAATATTACTAAGCCCATCGAAAAAGCCCTTAAGGATAGGCGTTGGATTTTATTGGAGCGGTTGATTTCCACTCCAGGATACTTATTAAATCATTAAATTGGACTTAACTATTCAACGTCCAAATTCCTATCCTCGATTTATGGTCAACATAAAAAGAACTATTAAAAACTGCTAGGAATACAATGAGGAAAAAGAGGACAAAAAAAGGTTCAATTCCAAAATACGGAATTGAACCGACTTATCATTTTAAGCATTAAAGAAAATTTAATAACCGGCAGATTCTAGAGTAGTCCCTTCTTTCTATTATTCAGAAACAGGAACAACTGCACCTTCATACTTTTCTAAAATGAAATCTTGAATTTCCTTTGAATGCAGCACTTCGATCAACGCTTTTATTTCCTTACGATCTTTGTCTCCTTTTCTGACGGCTACAATATTAACGTATGGAGAATCTTTTTCCTCGATTGCGATTGAATCCTTCAGCGGATTCAATTTTGCATCAATTGCATAGTTGGAGTTGATCAGCACTGCGTCGCCTTCACCATTATTGAAGATTTGCGGCAGCAACGGCGCTTCATATTCTGTATCGAACTTCAGGTTCTTCGGATTATCTTTGATATCTTTTATTGTTGCTTTTGTCTTGTCCACGCCGTCTTTCAGCGTGATTAGTTTTTCCTTCTCTAACAGGCTGAGCATCCTGCCATGGTCCGCCACAGAACTGCTCATAATGATGTGTCCGCCTTTCGGAAGATCGCTTAGTTTTTTATACTTTTTAGAATAGATTCCGATTGGTTCAATATGGATTCCACCAGCGATTTCAAAATCATACTTATGCTCTGCCATTTGCTGTTTGAGGTATGGGATATGCTGAAAATAGTTAGCATCCAATTTCTCTGATTTTAACGCCTGGTTTGGAACAACATAATCTTGAAACTTTTCGATTTGCAGCTCAATTCCTTTTTTCTCGAGCAGCGGCTTTGCTTCTTCAAGAATTTCCGCATGAGGCACATTTGATGCACCGACAACAAGTTTCTTGCTGTCTTTGTTATCTTCGCCTTTAGATCCACAAGCAGCAAGTGCAAGTGTTAATGCAATCGTCAATACAATACCAAACCATTTCTTCATCAATAACTCCCCTTTAACGTTTGTCTAGTTTTGTTGTGATATAGTCTCCAATAAACTGAATAGTAAAGACAATAATCAATATGATAATGGTTGCCACAAGAGTCACGTCACCCTGGCTGCGCTGGAATCCTTCAAGGTATGCAAGGTTTCCAAGACCCCCAGCCCCAATGACACCAGCCATTGCTGTATAGCTGACTAGCGCAATTGCTGTAACCGTAATGCCTGAAACAAGTGCAGGCATAGACTCTGGCAGCAGCACTTTCCAAATGATCGTTGGTGTTTTTGCTCCCATTGACTTAGCCGCTTCAATCACACCTTTGTCTATTTCCCTAAGCCCGATTTCTACCATTCTGGCATAGAACGGAGCAGCACCAATGATTAGCGCAGGCAACGCTGCATTCTCGCCAATCATCGTATCCATAATCAGCATCGTAAACGGAATAAGTAGAACAATGAGAATAATGAAAGGAATAGACCTGAAAATATTAACAAAAGCGCTTATAATAAAATTGATCGGCTTATTTTCCCATATATTTCCTTTAGCAGTAAGAAAAAGTAGCAGACCAAGCACGGTACCTAGGATAAAGGTTGCTACAACCGAGATAGCACTCATATAAAGCGTTTCAAGGGTAGCTTCCCACATTTCTTCCCAGACGACATTTGGTATTAATTCAGCCATGACTGATCACCTCCACTCCAACTTCTTGCTCTTTGATGAAGGTGAGAGCATTTGTTACATCCGGTTCTTCTCCATCAAGATGAATAAAAAGTGTTCCATAGGAACCGTTCTGCGTTTGAGATATTTTTCCCTGCAGGATATTTACCGTTAATGGAAACTTCCTGATCAGATTTGTAATCAACGGCTGTTCTGCACCTTCCCCGACAAACGTCAGCTGAATTACCTGACCTCTCGGGTAGTTTGCAAGCAAGTGGCCGATCGTTTCTTTTGTCTCTTCCGGCTCGGTCACCTGTTGAACAAATCTTTTGGTAACAGGCTTTTCCGGATTTTTGAAGACATGGAGCACAGGGCCTCTTTCCACAATCGCTCCGCCTTCCATAACAGCAACCCGATGACAAATTTTCCTAATAACATGCATTTCATGCGTGATCAACACTATTGTCAAACGTAATCTCTCATTAATATCAACAAGGAGATCGAGGATTGAGTCCGTTGTTTGAGGATCAAGTGCTGATGTAGCTTCATCACAAAGCAATACTTTCGGGTTATTTGCCAAGGCTCTTGCAATGCCGACCCTTTGTTTTTGACCGCCGCTGAGCTGAGAAGGATAAGCACCTTCTCGTCCATCAAGACCGACAAGGCTGATCAATTCTTTTACCCTTGAATCTCTCTCCTTCTTTGGAACTCCGGCTATCTCTAACGGAAAAGCAATGTTATCGGCAACCGTTCTAGACCATAGCAGGTTAAAATGCTGGAAAATCATCGATATTTCTTGCCTGGCTTTCCGAAGTTCTGCTCCCTTGATTCGAGAAACTTCCCTTCCTGCGACCGTGATACTTCCTTCTGTTGGTATCTCTAAGCCGTTCAGCATCCGGATGAGCGTGCTTTTACCAGCACCACTATATCCAATGACACCGAATATTTCTCCTTCTTTTATCTCAAGGTCGACTCTGTCAACTGCTTTAACTTCTCCTTGTCTGGAAGAATATACTTTCCTGACATTCTTTATTGATATCAAAAGATTCACCCTCTCTTGTTCCGCTATCTTCGCAAAATGATTCTTTTGTAAAATAATAAAGCCTTTCTGCATATGAGCAGAAAGGCATAAATCCAAGAAACCTTTCTCTCATCTTTCAAAGCAATCGCTTTGTGTGAATTGGCACCATTTCAATAAGTGAAAGCTTATTGACGGTTGCCGGGCTTCATCGGGCACATCCCTCCACCTCTCTTGATAAGAGCAATCTATTCGGCTGTTCATTTTTAACGTTGTGCGGTTAATTACGAGAGTGATTTTATCATGCTTGGAAAAGCAGTGTCAAGAAGAAATGTCGGTTGCGGCACTTCCAGTTTCCACCGCTTTCTCGATTGCCTGCGCTAGGTCTTCCAACAAATCTTCGATATTTTCAATTCCAACCGAGAGCCTGATTAAGTCTTCAGGTACACCTGCTGATGCGAGCCCTTCTTTATCCAGCTGCTGGTGAGTCGTGCTGGCAGGGTGAATAATCAGGCTTTTAGCATCCCCCACATTAGCCACATGGGACCAGAGCTTAACAGAGTCAATCAGCACTGCCCCAGCTTCTCTGCCGCCCTTAATACCGAAAACAACTACAGCGCCTGCTCCCCTTGGCAAGTACTTTTCTGCCAAACTGTGGTCAGGATGATTTTCAAGACCTGGGTGCGACACCCATGAGACAGCAGGATGTTCTTCAAGAAACGACGTCAGCTTCTTTGTATTGGAAATATGTTCTTTCATACGGACATGCAGAGTTTCAAGTCCAAGGGTGAATTGAAAAGCATTTTGCGGACTTAGTGATGCCCCGATATCTCTCAAAAGCTGAACGCGAGCTTTAACAATATAAGCAGCAGCGCCAATCGCTTCGCTGTAGACGATATCATGATAGCTGGAATCAGGCGTTGTGAATCCAGGGAACTTTGGTGAGTTCCACTCGAATATTCCGCCGTCAACAATGATTCCGCCAAGAGTGGTGCCATTTCCAAGCAGCCACTTGGTAGCAGAGTGAATCACAATATCAGCTCCATGCTCAATAGGACGGCAAAGGTAAGGAGTTGCAAAGGTATTATCGACAATGAGCGGGACTCCTGATTCATGGGCAATGTCTGCTACCTTTTCAATATCGAGCACCCTGAGGCTTGGATTGCCAATCGTTTCCGCATAGACTGCTTTTGTTTTTTCCGTTATCGCCTTCCGGAAGTTCTCAGGATCGGTCGGATCGACTAACTTTACCTTCACACCATACTTCGGAAGGGTTACGGCGAATAAATTATACGTTCCTCCATAGAGGTTGGAAGCTGCAACGATTTCATCACCTGCATGAGCGATATTTAAAATCGCTAGCGTAATTGCTGCCATTCCGCTCGATACTGCTAGTGCTCCCACACCTCCCTCTAAGAGGGCAACCCTCTCTTCAAAAACGGATACTGTCGGGTTGTGTATCCGGCTATAGATGTATCCTGGTTCCTCCAATGCGAACAGCTTTGCAGCATGGTCTGTACTCTTGAATTCATATGCATTGCTAGCATAAATAGGAACTGCCCTGGCGCCTGTTGCCAGATCAGGAGCTAGCCCCCCATGCACCCCTAATGTCTCAATCCTCAATTGTCTTTGTTCTGCCATGTCATCATCTCTTCCCAAAGTTTTTTTAGTCTCCTGCAGGAAGAAGAAATGAAAAAACCCTCTTCCTAAGAAGAGGGTGGTTCGTCATCTCTCCTTATCTTCCAGAGCGCGCTTGCTCTGATGGAATTAGCACCGTGTTAGCTAACCGGTTGCCGGGCTTCGCAGGGCCATGTCCCTCCGCCTCTCTTGATAAGAATATTCAGTTTTTAAGTTAAGAGAATCATATCATGATGGATAAGGTCAGTCAAATAATATTTTTCACTTTTCTCATAACTTGGTTAAAAACAGTATCGACTCTGCGAGAAGGTAGGAACGCAATTTCCCACTCGCTTCAAGAAGCTGCCAAAACGGCTTCCATCCTTTAAAGCTTTTCGACAATTACTTCAGCTCACAGCATTTTATGACTTTTCCCGGGAAATAATGTCTTAATTTCACTCTTTTACGCTACCAAAAATTTTTTTCACTTCTTCATACAAGTAAGGGACTGATTGAAAAGCGTATATCTTCTCTTCAAGGTTTCCGTTTTTCAGAAGGATCAAGCATGGTACACTTTCAATGCCGAACTGTTTCGCCAGTTCGTGGGTAAAATTCAGATCCGTTTTTCCGGATGGAATTTCAGGGAACATTGTAACTGTTATATCCAGCATGTTTCCCGCTACCCGGCATGTTCCACAAAGAGGAGTGTAAAAGTAAAGAATCCCGTCACTCCGGGATTGAAGCAAATCAAGGATTTTTTCTTTTGACCATTCTTCCATTTCGTTCATCCTTTTTCCAGGAACTGTGTATGCACATCAATATTCGCGCCGAGAAGGACTGTTGCTAGATGCTTCTCTGGGGCAGTTGCTACTTCCCTGTACATCCTGTCGATATACAAGTGGTTTGCTTCAGGAAATTCCCGCTTGAATTGTTTGCGAAGCTTTTCCCCTGATTCATCTGCGTCAACAAGAATATATACATCTTTATCGAACAGATTTTCAATTAGTTCATCGAGCTTTGAAACGCCAATTGTTCCATTAGTGCAAATAATTTCTACAGGCTCCTTTAAGATGACTTGAACCTTTTTCCGATCGGAGGATCCCTCCACAATTAGCACTTTTTCTAGTTCGTCCATCATTTTTACCACCGCCAGAATTGTCATACTAACAATATACTTTGTCGCTGTTTTTTTGTTTGTGCTGTTAACACTGTTGTTAACTCTATTGTTACTTTTTTCAAAGAATTTTGCAAAGATAATGTTCGACTTTCAGTATAGAAAAAAAGCGGGGAAATCCCGCTTTTAACACCAGCCACCTTCGTCACAGTCTGTGTACCTAGGCTGTGGTGATGACGGCACGGAAATACGCTGGTAAACCTTTTCACCATTCATTTCAAAATGGTTCTGCAGAGAAATGCCCGGTTGCGCAGGAAAAGGAATCTCTCCGACCTTTTCCTTTTCTAAATAAAGCACAATACGGCCACTTTCAAGCTTTCCAATCAATCTATCCGTCACATCCAGCTTTGTTCGCTCTAACGTCATCTTTAACACCCTTCTCCTTGTTGGATTGTTGGATGTAGTTTGCCCAATATCCTTAAAGAGAATTGACGACAAAATTAGGAAGCCATCCTATAAGGGGTTTCTCCTCTTTATTAAAATTTTTCGAAAAAAAAGCGCATCTGGAACCGATGATACATCCAATTTTTCTCCTGCTGAATACTGCTCTCCTTCGGATTTCTACGGTATAGCCAAAATCTAAACGGCAAACAATTTTTTCTTAACGCAATCGAAAATCCCCTATCGCCACATACAAAAGAAAAGACCGCAAACAAACTCAAATGCTGTTTGTCTGCAGTCTAAGGCGCTTCTCTTTATTCTTTTGTCATTTCGTCATATTGCTCTGCTGTCATCAGCTTGTCCAACTCACTTGCATCAGACAGTTCAATCACTACCATCCATGCTTTTTCGTATGGAGATTCATTCACGTATTCCGGATTATCGCCTAGATCTTCGTTTACTTCAACAACTGTACCGGAGACTGGAGCGTATAACTCGGATACAGTCTTAACAGATTCTACACTTCCGAATGGCTCGTCCGCCGTGACAGTATCGCCAACTTCTGGAAGCTCAACGAATACGATGTCTCCCAGCTCAGATTGTGCAAATTCAGTAATACCTACGCGTACTTTTTCCCCTTCTGTCTTGACCCATTCGTGTTCCTCGGAATAACGTAACTCTGCTGGTGTACTCATCAAAAAATCCCTCCACTTTTAGTTTAATCCATCCTTGAATGGAATGTTCCCCTGTTTAAGATAACCACGCTTTAACATAGTCTTCTTCCTTGAAACCTACTGTCACTTTTTGGCCGTCTGTTAATATCGGACGCTTAATCAGCATCCCATCGGAAGCTAAAATATCAAGAAGCTCCGATTCAGAGGCGGTTTTAACCTTATCCTTCATTCCAAGCTCACGGTATTTCTGCCCGCTTGTATTGAAGAATTTTTTCAGTTCAAGGCCGCTTTTATGATACAGATCCTCAAGCTCGGATCTCGAAGGCGGACTTTCCACAATATGTACTTCATTGTAAGCTATTTCATTTGCATCGAGCCACTTTTTTGCATTGCGGCATGTACCACACTTCGGATACCAATAGAATGTCAATCCCATACAATCACCACCCTGAACACCCTTTTTTATGGTCATTCCCTATAACGGATATTATCACACTCCGTCATTATAATTCTAACATTCCGCGTGCAGATTTTTCAAAGTCTTTTTCAATCCCGGATACTCCGTCTGACTTACCTGTTCTAATGAGAAATCAATAAAGAGGCATTTTTAGACAATTGCTGTTGAATGCCTCTTTATTAAGCGTTACCGATCCTTCTATTAAACGATGAACCTTTCGCTTTCGATTAACTTGTCTGCTGCTTCACGCTTTTTCGCGATAACGTTCACCGGCGTAAAGCGAGTGAATTTCCGGAGAGCGGAAGTCAGCATCCTTAATGTATCACCTTGCTCTGTTGCAACAAGCGTTTCTTTTGCGTCTTTTTCGATATCGCCAAATGCTTCTTGGCAGAAAATTTGAGTATACAATAGTTTTTGTTTATTCTTTTCAAGTCCAGTTTTTTGGATTGCTTTCTCTGTCCGCAGCACGACAGATTCCATGGCGTAGGCATTTGAAACCATGTCGGCGATATTCACAAGGATTTCCTGTTCCTTGTCAAGCGCCTTGCCGAATTTCTGCGCCGCTAAGCCGGTTGCAAGGAGGGCGATTTTCTTAGCATTTTTCACAAGATATTTCTCTTGTGCTAGCGGCTCATCTCCTGGCTCTTCTGGCATCATCATCAAGAGCTCTTCTTGCAGCGCCTGCGCTTTTTGGAAAAGCGGCAGTTCGTTCTTCAACGCTTTTCTCAAATAAGTGCCTGACACAAGGAGACGGTTGATTTCGTTCGTTCCTTCAAAAATTCGATTGATTCGGGAATCACGGTAAGCCCGCTCGATTTCATACTCTTGCATGAATCCATATCCACCATGAAGCTGGACGCCTTCATCCACAACATGATCGAGTACTTCGGTTGCGAAGAATTTATTTAAGGAACATTCAATCGCATACTCCGCAATGGAGTCGGCAACAGCTTTTCCGTTGTTTACCTCTTCCTCGCTAAGCCTGTTCATTCTTTCCTCAAACATTCCAACAGTCCTATAGACAGAGCTTTCAGAAGCATAAATTTTCGAAGCCATTGTTCCAAGTTTTTCTTTTGTCAAGTTGAACTGAGAAATTGGAGTCTCGAATTGCTGTCGCTGGTTGGCATATTTTACTGTAAGGCCAAATGCATGCTTTGCTCCTCCGACAACGCCAACTCCCAGTTTATAGCGGCCAATATTTAAAATATTGAAAGCGATGACATGCCCTTTTCCAGCGACACCAAGAAGGTTTGCGACAGGAACTTCAGCGTCTTCGAGAATCAGCGTTCTTGTGGAGGAACTCTTTATTCCCATTTTCTTTTCTTCTGCACCTGTGAAGACTCCTGGGAAATCGCGTTCCACGATAAAAGCAGAGAACTGTTGTCCGTCTATTTTTGCGTAGACAACAAACACATCTGCAAATCCAGCGTTCGTAATCCATTGCTTTTCACCGTTCAGGATATAGTGAGTCCCTTCTTTGTTAAGCTTGGCAGTCGTCTTGGCGCCGAGAGCGTCTGATCCGGATCCAGGCTCTGTCAATGCATATGCTGCAAGCTTTTCCCCTGTAGCAAGCAGTGGAAGATACTTTTGCTTTTGATCTTCGTTTCCGAAAAGTACGATTGGCAGAGACCCGATACCAACATGCGCTCCATGGGTGATGCCAAAGCCGCCTGCTTTAGACATTTTTTCCGCAATCAATGCGGAACTGATTTTGTCTAAGCTTAGGCCACCGTATTGCTCAGGCACATCAGCTCTAAGCAGTCCCAATTCTCCAGCTTTTTTCAATAGCTTGACGGAACGTTGGAATTCATGATTTTCAAGGTGTTCGATTTCTGGGAGAACTTCATTCTCCACAAAGTTTTCCGCTGTTTTAGCGATCATCTTTTGCTCATCACTATAATCCTCCGGTGTAAAAATCGCATCGCATGCTACATCTTCTATAATAAAACTGCCGCCCTTCACAAGCTTATCTGTCTGATTTGCCATTATCTCTTCCTCCCTATCATTATCGTAAGCTCTCATTTATAGAAGTTCGAATACGCCGGCTGCTCCCATCCCTCCGCCAATGCACATTGTCACGATTCCAAATTGCTCGTTCCTTCGTTTCATTTCATGGATAAGGGAAAGCGTAAGCTTAGTTCCTGTACAGCCAAGCGGATGACCAAGCGCGATTGCTCCGCCATTTACATTTACTTTTTCTTCATCGAGCCCTAGTTCACGAATAACTTGAATCGATTGGGAGGCAAAAGCCTCGTTTAGTTCGATCAACCCAATATCAGAAAGTTCTAGGCCGGCGAGCTTCAGTGCTTTAGGGATGGCAACAACTGGACCAACTCCCATGATTTCAGGCGGCACCCCGCCGAGCGCGAACGAGCGAAACTTTGCCAAAGGCTTGAAGCCAAGGGAATCTGCCTTTTCCCTATCCATAACCATCACCGCGGCTGCCCCGTCGCTAGTCTGTGAAGAGTTTCCTGCTGTGACTGTTCCTGTTGCAGAAAACGCCGGGCGCAGCTTTGACAATACCTCGACAGTCGTTCCAGGACGAACACCTTCATCCTGGAAAAATACTTCTGTTTGTTCAAAAGGTTTGTTATCCTTCCCAACAAGAGTTCTGCTAACTTCCACACTAACAATCTCGTCTGTAAATTTCCCTTCAGCAATTGCTTTGGCAGCACGCTGGTGGCTCCTTACAGCGAAAGCATCCTGATCTTCACGGGAAATCCCGTATTTCTTTGCGACTTCCTCCGCTGTATGCCCCATCCCCATATAGTACTGGGGAGCTGTTTCTGCAAGCTTTGCATTTGGTCGTACGACATGACCCATCATTGGCACCATACTCATGGATTCAGCTCCACCTGCGATGATAGTATCACTGTGTCCAATCATGATTCTTTCCGCTGCATAAGCAATGGTCTGGAGCCCAGAAGAACAATATCTGTTCACAGTAACTGCTGGTACTTCATAAGAAATTCCTGCAAGCGCTCCGATATTGCGAGCCATGTTGAGACCCTGTTCCGCTTCCGGCATTGCACAGCCAATAATCAGATCATCAATATTCCCTTCGTAACCTCCTGCCCGCTTCAAGGTCTCCTTTACAGCGACTGCCCCAAGGTCATCCGGGCGGACAGTCGCCAGCGATCCTTTCTTTGCTTTTCCCACCGGCGTTCTAGCACCTGCAACGATCACCGCATCTCTCATCTTTATTCCCTCACTTCCAATGTTTATCTTTTATTCAAGAGCAGTCCAGATTCTAGCATCAGTTGCGCAGCGGCTTCCCGTTCAAGAGCATATGCTGCATCCGCTGCTGCGATTTCGGCTCTGCTACAAGGCTCAGGAATGCTTCCCTTTCCAGGTTAAGCAAATATTCTTCGTCTACAAGCGTGCCGTATGGTACCTTCCCACCGCTAATAACATACGCTAGCTTGCGGGCAATTTTCAGATCATACTCGGAAATGTACCCCGAAAGATGCATCGTTTGCGCAGCAAGGAGAAGCGTGGCATACCCTGGTTCACCTGTTACCGGAATTTTTTTCTTCATTGGAGCAGCATACCCTTTTTCATAAAGGGTGAGTACTGCCTGCTTCGCATCGTAAATTAAATGGTCGCCGTTCACACTGATTCCATCGGCTTTCGCTAGAAAGTTATTCTCTCTCGCCTCTTCTCCTGATGTAGATACCTTCGCCATTGCAATCGTCTCAAACACTTTGATCGCAACCTTTTGCAAATCAAATTCCACTCCATTTGGCATTCCTGCAAGGTGTCTAGTGTATAATTCCTTGTTGCCACCGCCACCGGGAATCAATCCGACACCAGCTTCTACAAGACCCATATACGTTTCCATTGATGCCTGGATATGCGCTGCAGGCAGACAAACTTCCGCTCCTCCGCCAAGCGTCATGCCGAACGGTGCAGCCACTACAGGTTTGGGACAATATTTAAGCTTCATCATCGCCTGCTGGAAGTGGCGGACTACAAGGTCAATTTCAAAAATATTATCGTCTTGCGCTTCCATCAGAATCATCGCAAGGTTTGCGCCTACACAGAAGTTTTTTCCTTGGTTGCCGATTATGAGACCTTTAAAATTCTTCTCCACTTCCTCAACAGCAAAGTTGATCATCTGAGTGATATCCATTCCAATCGCATTGTTTTGGGAATGGAATTCGAGAAGGGCAACACCATCACCGAGGTCAATCAGGCTTGCACCGCTATTCTTCTTGATAACGCCGTGCTTCTTTTTCCATTGTTTTAAGTCGATATTCTTCGGGTTATTCTCAATCGGTGTATAAGAACCTTCGTGATAAAAAGATTGCTCCTCGTTATTTTCTTGGTAAAAAGAAGGGAACCCGTCTTCCAGCATGTCTTTCACCCAATCTGGAACTGTTATCCCTTCTTTTTCCATCCTCCGAACCGATTTCTCCACTCCAATGGCATCCCACAATTCGAATGGCCCCATGTCCCAGCTGAAGCCCCACTTCATTGCTCTATCAATGCTTTCGATATCGTCGGCAATCATTCCAAGCAAACTAGCGGAATAGGTCAGGAGCGGATGGAATATATTCCAAAGTAGTTCGCCCGCACGGTCGTTTGCATAAACAATTGTTTTCAGCATGTTGGCTGTCCCTTTTTCCTGCTTGCTTGCTTCAACGGATGGAGCCTTCAATTTTTTGCGCGGAACATATTCGAGTGTTCTGGGGTCAAGCTCGAGGATTTCCTTTTCTTTCTTCAAGAAAAAGCCTTGTCCCGACTTGCTTCCAAGCCAGCCTTTTTCCAGCATCGCCTTCATGAATGCAGGTACTTGGAAAACCTCTTTCTCGGTACCTTCTACTTGCTCGAATACATTGTTGGCAACATGGGCGAATGTATCAAGCCCAACTATATCAAGGGTTCGGAAAGTTGCGCTCTTTGGACGGCCGATCAGCGGACCGGTGATGGAATCGACTTCTCCGATGCTATATCCACCCTTCAGCATTTCCCTTACAGTGACCAACAGGCCGTATGTACCAATCCTGTTGCCGATAAAGTTTGGTGTATCCTTTGCTTCAACGACACCTTTCCCAAGACGGTCTTCCCCAAATACTTTCATGAAAGAAAGCACTTCGGGATTCGTATCTTTCGTAGGGATGACCTCCAGGAGTTTAAGGTAGCGCGGCGGATTAAAGAAGTGTGTCCCTAGGAAATGCTTGCGGAAATCTTCTGATCTGCCTTCTGCCATGCTATTAACGGATATTCCTGAAGTATTTGAGCTGACAATACTGCCAATTTTCCGGTGCTTGTCAACGCTTTCAAAAACTTTCTTTTTCACTTCAAGGTTTTCAACTACAACTTCGATGATCCAATCGGCTTCTCCTAACATGCTGATATCATCTTCAAGATTTCCTGCTTGGATCAACGAAAGATTTTTCTTCGATGTGAGCGGTGCAGGCTTTTGTTTCAAGATCCTGGCAATTGCTCCTTCAGCAAAGCGATTGCGAACTTTTTTATCGTGCAGTGAAAGGCCTTTTGCACTTTCTTCCTCTGTCAACTCGCGTGGTACGATGTCCAATAGCATTGTCGGAATACCTATGTTTGCTAAGTGAGCAGCAATTCCTGATCCCATGACTCCAGATCCCAATACAGCGGCTCTTTGAATTTGACGCATATTCTCTCCCCCTTGACCTTCATCTTTGAATGAATACTCATTCATTTTTACACTAAAAAAATATATGCACGTATGGAATGTGTTTAATACTAATACTATAAAATATTTAGAAATTTCATGCAATAATTTTGAACAGAAGTTTTTAAATTTTTAGAAATTTATTCCCACTGATGTTTTGGGCAACATAAAATTGGAGGTGATAGAAATGGCAAGGATGAAGAAAGACCCATCAAAACGAGGTGTAAGCGCAGCAAGCGTGAAAGGGAATGCAGGCCCCTCCGACAATCAGCCGGACATTAATAAAGTCAACAGCCAAAACAGTCAATATAAAAAGTAAAAAAAGAGAGAAGTCTGAGCACCTCTACCATATTCAGTGGAGGTGCATCAGTCCCATTCCGATATATTTAAAACAGCAACGGGAATCAAAAACACTAAAAAACTTCAAAAAATGATTACAACTCTCCATTTCTCACAGGAAAACGAATTATAATGACAAGAGTTTGGGTCCCAAAATAGAATCTCGTTGCTAGACATGAGTTTTCTGCCTCCATTTTTTAACTTCAAAACAAAAAGCCAGGAACACCGCCCTAGCTTTCACTCTATTTCTTGAACATTCCTTTTAGCACAAATGCAACGTTTGCCGGGCGCTCTGCCAATCGGCGCATAAAGTAACCATACCAGTCTGTTCCATACGGCACGTACACGCGCATCGTGTAGCCCTCTTGTACCAATTCCTTTTGACGTTCAGGCATTATTCCAAACAGCATTTGGAATTCGAACTGACTATTCGGGATATTATGCTGTTTAACCAGTTGTTTCGTATAGTTAATAATCGCATCATCATGGCTCGCTACAGCTGTGTAGTTTCCATTAAGAAGATGCATTTTAATAATTTTTTTCAGGTTCTCGTCTACATCTTTCTTTTCAGGGAATGCTACTTCCGGAGATTCCTTATAAGCCCCTTTTACAAGACGAAGGTTCGGTGAATAGGCATTCAGATCGGCAATATCCTTTTCCGTACGGTAAAGATATGCCTGAATCACGGTTCCGATATTGTCGTACTCGGACCTTAGCAGCTTAAAAATTTCGATTGTCTTGGCGCATCGTGAATAATCTTCCATATCGATTGTAACGAAAACGCCATTATCCTTTGCTGCCTCAAGAATGCGACGCATGTTTCTCATTACAAGCTCGTCTGAAATATCTAGTCCCATGGAAGTCATTTTTAAGCTGAGCTGGGATTTCAATTTTTCCCGGCCTATCGCCTTGATTGCTTCAATAGACTGGTCAGCCATTTCATTCGCTTCTGCTTCATTATCAACAAACTCACCCAGGTAGTCGATTGTCACAACAAGACCTTTTGAATTGAGTTCCTTGATAACCCTTACTGCCTGTTCGATCGTCTCCCCTGCCACAAATCGTCCAGCGCCGAATTTTAGACCATATTTTTTAGCAAGCTTCGTAAGTGACCTGTTTTTCGACAGGAATAGGAAAAAGTCTTTCATTAATTTCTCCATAATTGTATTTCTCCCCCTTGAAAACGATTACATAGTGTTAATTATTTTTTCTCTCTTTTATGTAAATTCAGGCTTTATGATTATTTTATCACTTTTCAGTTTTTTTGAATATTATTTTTGTAGAAAAATGTCCATATTGTCGAATTTGGTTTTGAATAGTCTCTGGAGTTCGTGGAAACCTAGAAAAGACAAAGTATATGAGGAGGGAAAAAATGCAGCAGCAAAACATGAACAATGAAGGACAAATGATCATGCAGCAGCCGCCAAAAGTCATTTCAGTCAAAGATTCTCTATATTTGACTGACATGCTGTCTTGGAATCTTTTGGCGATGAAAAAAGCACATTTTTTTGCAGGACAATGTCAGGATTCCGATATTCAGCTTGAATTGGAAAGATGCGGAGAAATGCATCAGCGCCATTATGAAAGAATTCTCTCGCATTTAGGAAGCGGGAGCAGCCAAAATCAAGCAGGAATGCAGTAGAGGAGGAAGCAAAATATGCCCCAGAATCAACAAAAGATTCAAAACCCTGAAACAAAGGTAGAAAAGAATCCGCAAATGAATGACCGCGACTTCATTAACGACGTGCTTACAACGGAAAAGTATATGACAGGCGCCTATTCGACAACGCTCAATGAGCTAAGCCATGATAGCTTATACCAGGACATCACATCCATCTTTAATGAAACCCAGGATGCCCAGCGCAGCCTTTATAATCTAATGTTCAAAAAAGGCTGGTACAGCATTGAAGCAGCTGATGGCCAAAAGCTCCAGCAGTCCCACCAGCAATTCCAAGGATACACATCACAGTTTCCCTATGACGGCCGACTTCAATAATAAAAAAAAGGAAAGAGCAGAGGAACTTCTCCCCTGCTCTTCCTTTTTATGCCCCTTTTGAGAACATGTATTTTTTATGGTGATAGCGTATCGAAAAGATGAGCCCCATTGCCAGCATTCCTCCCATAAGCGAACTTCCTCCGTAGCTGATGAAAGGAAGCGGTATACCTGTGATTGGTAAAAGTCCAATTGTCATCCCGACATTCTGGAACACATGGAAAGTAATCATGCTAATAATGCCTACACAAATATAAGTATAATAGTCATTCTTTGCTTGAATCGCAATTTTCGTAATATGGTAAATCAATAGAAAGAACAAACTGATGACGACACTCGCCCCGACAAAGCCAAATTCCTCACCAATGACACTGAAAATAAAGTCGGTGTGACCTTCTGGGATAACTACTTCCCGACCGAACAGGCCTTTTCCGGAAGTCTGTCCAGAGCCAATGGCAAGCAGTGACTTCACCAGTTGAAAGCCAGTGCTGCTTTGGTTATTCCAAGGATCAATCCATGAATATATCCGGTTTAACTTGTACTGTTCGACGCCGACATATTTTTCAAGAATATCCGGCCTTGCGATAACGAGATAGAATATTCCTGAAACGAGGGCAGCACCCGAACCGAAAATAGGAAGCAGTATTTTCCACGATATCCCTGCAATGAAAATCATCCCAAGCATGATCGAAATGATTACAAGTGATGTCCCAAGGTCTTCCTTAATAACAAGCAGGAGCGGCAGCCCTGTGACAAACCCAATCTTAATCAGAAGCCAAAAATCGGACCGGATAGTCTTTAGTGGGTTTTTTTGATGGTGTTCAAGTATAACTCTTGCAAGTGCAAGAATGATGAACACTTTTGTGAACTCTGATGGCTGAAGGGAAAAGCCTGGCAACCTGAACCACGCCTTTGCTCCATTTATTCTCGGGGCAATGCTTTCGGGCGCAATAATCAATAATGCCAGCAAAAAGACGCCGAAAGCGTATGCGTACCATGTCAATCTTTTCAGTTGATCAGAGTCAAGCCTGATGACAAATGCAATGATCCCGCAGCCTATCGCATAATAGATTACTTGTCTTAAAGCGAAATTTCCGCTGTACTGGCCCTGTGCGCTATAGATGGTGATACAGCTTGTCAAAAACATTAAAAACAATATGAGAACAAGGCCGTAATCGACCCTTGATGAGTTATTTTTATAAGAAGTCATGGATATTCCCCTTTTAATAAAGAAACCTGTACAATAATCCATTATATTTTTTTTTTCAATAAATCACAACTTCTTCCCCTCTAATTGGTGATTATTTCATCGAAGCAGGTCTGACTTCAAGTTTGTCTCATAAAATAAGAAATGACAATCATCATATAACTTGTTAAAATCCAAATTGCACCAAAATATCACTAAAAGGGTAGTGTTAATATGCTGACAAAAATAGAAGCCTTCATTCTTGGAATTATTCAAGGACTGACGGAATTCCTCCCGATCAGCAGTACAGGGCACCTTTATCTCGGCAGAAACCTGTTCGGGCTTCAGGAAGCCGGCTTGCTGCTTGATACAATGCTCCATGTAGGGACATTATTAGCAGTGCTCGTGTTCTATAAACACGAATTCATTCGACTCTTGAAAAACCCCTTTGGAAAACTAACCTTTCTGCTGGTCATCGGGACGCTTCCAGCAGTAGCAGCTGGCCTCCTTTTCAAGGACTTCTTTGATGAGATATCGAAAACTGGTGCAACGATTGGCTGGGAGTTCCTAATCACAGGTACGTTCCTTTGGTTTGCCGACTCGATTAAAAATGGCCGAAAAAAAATGGATGACATTACATACGGAGATGCATTGTTCATCGGGACCTTCCAGGCAGCCGCGATAATGCCTGCAATTTCGCGATCGGGAATGACGATTGTAGCTGCGCTTTGGAGAAGACTGGACAGGGAAACTGCAGCATATTTCTCCTTCCTTTTATCCACGCCAGCCATCGTGGGAGCAATTGTGCTTCAATTGAAAGACCTTTTTGAAGGAGGGTCAGAAACGATTTCTCTGTCTGCACTCCTTGTTGGCATCATATCCTCTGCCTTCTTCGGCTATATTGCCGTCAAGTGGATGATTGGTTACTTAAAGAATCACTCGCTGAAGCCTTTCGCCATTTATGTATGGATTCTCGGGATTGCAGTCCTAGCCTTTCAATTTGCAGGGAAATTTTAACGGAGGTAAATAAAGGAAAAATATATAGGAAAGCCGGTCTAATTCCATGTTTGGAATTAGACCGGCTTTTTAACGTCCTAAGAATTTAACAGCTGTTTCCGCCTCGCAAAACAATGCTGTCATGCTTCTCTTCATACTCGAGAACGAGTCCTTTCGTTTCTTCCAGAATGGCACTATCTATTGCCACATGAATTTCGTTGACCACCGATACATGATCCTCTTCTTCCGGCCCATCCAGAGCCAGTCCAATCTGTGGACCGCCTCAGCCAAAGCCTGCAAAATACAATCTTATTCCTTCGGCGTTCTGTTGCTGAAGGATATCTTGCAGAATATCTCTTGCTCTATCCGTGATATCCATCCTCTCTTCCTTTCCTCATTTTTTTCTAGTTTACCACGAAGAACTGCCAGAAATACAGCATACTGCATAGAGTATTACTTTTTGTCAAAAATGTGAACTTCGTATTGCTTAACACAACAAAACATAATGAAAAATGATGAAAATCATAGAAAAGCGAAGGGATTTCCTTTATTTTAGATAAGTACTCATTAAGAAAAGGGGTTGAAATGCTTGCAAAAATCCGCCTATACGCCGGATGAAATCGCCTCATTGTTCAAAATTGCGAAAAATACAGTCTATGAACTAATCAAAAGAGGAGAACTTCAGGCATTCAAGGTTGGGAATAAAATGAGAATTTCGCAAGAGGAAGTAGAACGCTATATGGCTGCAATGCGGACTGCTCCGGCCAAAAAAGCCCGATCACATAGCAACCTTCCTTCTCTAGCATTTACCCTTCAGCTTGCCGGCAGCCACGATTTCCTTGTGGAAAAGCTTGTGAGCTACGTTGCGGAAGAAAATGCGTGCATCACTTTAAGCCCTTCCTATATTGGAAGCCTTGAAGGACTGATGATGCTTTATCGCGGTGCTGCCGATATTGCTGCGGTCCACCTGCTTGATCCAAGTTCACAGGAGTACAATCTCCCCTTCATCCGACAGTTGTTCATCCACGAGAAAATTACTGTCATCAGGCTGGCTTCAAGGAAACAAGGATTAATCGTTCCAAAGGTGAATCGAAAGAACATTGTTAATTTCCATGATCTTACTCGAAACAATGTGACGTTTGTAAACCGACAAAAAGGTTCAGGAACAAGATTTCTTTTTGACTCTTTCCTTTCCACGTCCGGCATCTCACCTAAGGAGATACGCGGGTATGGCAAGGAGGAGTGGAACCATCTGTCTGCAGCTTCCCATATATGCTCAGGGCAGGCTGATGTTACATTTGGCGCCTCCTTTGCTGCAAGCAGACTAGATCTTGGCTTCATTCCAATGGCGACAGAGCAATTTGACCTTGTATTCCGCTGGACTAGCGAGAATGAAACGGCACTAATGCACCTTTTAGACCTCTTGCAGGTTACCACCTTCAAGGAGCATGCCCTTGCATGCGATGGATACGATGCAGCGAAGCTTGGCGAAATTATTTATCAATCTTTTTAATTGGAGGAAATTATTCGATGAAGAAACTATGGAGCTTACTGCTTATCATTTCTGTCATACTCTCCGCCTGCTCCGGTGGAAGCACAGGCATTAAAAAAGAAGAGAACAATGCTGCAAAAATAGAAAAATCCGATCTCATCCTTGCGACAACAACAAGTACCCAGGATAGCGGGCTACTAGATGTATTAATACCGCAATTTGAAAAGAAGCATCCTTTTAACGTTAAGACAATCGCTGTCGGAACTGGACAAGCACTAGAAATGGGAACAAAAGGAGAAGCGGACGTCCTTCTTGTGCACGCTCCTGAAGCTGAAAAGAAAATCGTCGAAAGCGGCGACGCAGTCAACCGCCAAAAAGTGATGTACAATGATTTTATTATCGTCGGACCTAAGAAGGACCCAGCAGGCATTCAAGATTTACAAGCAAAAGCAGCTTTCCAAAAGCTTGTTGAGTCCAATGCTCCATTTGTTTCTCGCGGAGATGATTCTGGAACGCATAAAAAAGAGCTAGAACTTTGGAAAAGCAGCGGCCTTGATGTTAAGCAGAAGAAAAATTATCTCTCAACAGGACAAGGTATGGGAGGCACCCTTCAGGTTGCTGCAGAGAAGGAAGGCTACACACTTACAGATAGGGCAACTTTCCTTGCCCAGCAAGATAGTCTCGGCGATTTGACCATCCTATCAGAGGGTGACGAGAGCCTATTGAACATTTATCATGTCATGCAGGTGAACCCAGACCAGCATAAAAAAGTGAATAGTGACGGAGCAAAAGCGTTTGTTTACTTCATGACAGACAAAGAAACGAAAGTAACAATTTCTCAATTTGGCAAGGACAAGTACGGACAGGCGCTTTTCTTCCTGTTTGAAAAATAAACGAAAGAGCCTGGTGGATGATGGATTTACTATTAGATGGTCTGGAAAAAGCACTGAAAATGATTTTGGAATGGGACCCGGAAATAATAGAAATTACGTTCAGAACACTAAAGGTCTGTACCACTGCCATTCTTGTTAGCACGCTTCTTGGTGTGCCTGCAGGAGTCTTTCTTGGTTTAGCACATTTCCCTGGGCGAAAATTTCTTTTAACGCTTGTCAACATCGGAATGGGACTTCCGCCCGTTGTCGCAGGTTTGTGGATTACCATTTTTCTCTGGCGTTCGGGGCCATTAGGCGACTTGTCCCTCCTGTATACTCCAACTGCCATCATTCTTGCACAAATCCTTGTATCTTTTCCAATCATCGCAGGGCTTACAGCTTCTGCCTTTGGACAGATAGATGAAAAGCTGGTTTTGCAGTTACGGGCGCTTGGAGCGACAAAAGTTCAGTTATTGATGATCCTGATGAAAGACGCTAGGCTTGCACTGCTTGCAGCTATCATCGCTGGTTTCGGCAGAGTGATCGCAGAGGTTGGGGCAGCAATGATGGTCGGAGGCAATATTAGCGGGGAAACAAGAATACTCACAACAACGATTGTAATGGAAGTATCAAAAGGAAATTTCGATACCGCTTTGGCTCTCTCTTTTATCCTGATGACGCTTGCATTTCTTGTCACATTCTGCCTCACCTATCTTCAGCAGCGAAGGAGGAGACCATGATTACCTTAAAAGACGTTCTTGTCCGAAAAAATGGAAAGCCAGTTCTGCGAGTGTCTGAATTTACGCTTGCTCAAGGAAAAATATGCGGAATCATGGGACGAAACGGAGCGGGCAAAAGTACGCTTTTAAAAACGATGGCACTCTTGGAGCGCCCTGCACAGGGAAGCATTACCTTTATGGAGGAACCAATCAAAGAGTCCAGCCTTTTGAAAATCCGCAGGCAGTTTTCTGTTGCCTTACAGCAAACATGTCTCCTTGATGGCAGCGTCTTTTACAATGTTTCCCTCGGTTTAAGGCTTCGAAAAGTATCAAAAAAAGAACTGAAAGAAAAAACGATGTACTGGCTCGAAATGTTTCACATCTCCCATCTCGCAAAGAAAAATGCGCTCCTGCTTTCCGGCGGAGAAGCACAGCGCGTGAACCTCGCAAGGGCGATGGTGATCGAACCAAAGCTTCTCTTCCTGGATGAACCATTTTCCTCCCTTGATTTTCCGACGAAATCAAGGCTGACGAAGGAACTGAAGGACATTCTTAACAAAACGAAAACGACTGCGATGCTTATAAGCCACGACTACATGGAAATCAAATATATGACTGACTGCCTTGCCATTCTCGATAGCGGTGAAATAATTCAATTCGGAGAAACGGCAGATGTGCTGAACAGTCCAAACAAGGCCGCCTCCGCTTTTCTTGGAGAATGGAATTAACTATAAATAGAGGACATCCCAAAAGGTGAATTATTTCACCTTTTGAGACGTCCTCTATATTTATGTTTAGAATTTAAATGTAAACTGATTTTAAAATAAGTTGACATAAAATCAAATTTTCTATTATTCTGTACATATAACTATTCGATTAAACAAGGAGACAACGCCTATGAAGAAGAAATTCATTACATTAGACTTAACGCTTGCAGCAATGTTCGTGGCATTGATGGCAATTGGGGCAAACATCACATCTTTCGCGCCATTCATGAAAATAGGAGAGGTGCCTATTACCTTGCAAACTTTCTTTGCAGTCCTTGCCGGATTGATTCTCGGACCCCGCTTGGGAGCAGTAGCAATGACTGTTTATGCCTTTGTCGGTCTTGCCGGAATGCCTGTCTTCGCCCGATTTGGCTCAGGACTTTCCACCATCGTATCACCAACTTTCGGATTTATTCTATCCTTCATTTTAACAGCCTTTATTGCAGGTATAATAGTTGAAAAACATCGTTCTTTCTCTTCGTTTATTATCGCGTCCCTCGCAGGGCTTGCAGCCAACTATCTTTTCGGGACAAACTGGATGTATTTTGCAATGAAAACTTGGGCGGGAGCACCGGATGTTTTCAGCTATGGTATCGCTTGGGGTTGGATGGCATTTCCACTCGTGAAGGATATCATCATTTGTGTTTTTGCCGGAGTGTTTGCACACCGCCTCGAAAAGTCCTTACTTTCTAAGGGAAGCTTCAAACATTTAAAGAGAACAGTATAATAGATGGACCGGCTGCTGTGTGAGCGTGCCGGTCTTTTCATTTTTTTCAAAGTCATTTTTTGAACTCTTCGCTGGTTGATTTGCACGGCTAACAAAGGGAATATGACATCCACCACAAATATCTATTACATTCGCAAATATTTTTACAATCATCATTTCAGCCCCTTTTTTATCGTGGAATACCAATTAACATTTGTAATAAGGTTCCTGCTATGTTACCTTCTAATATGGAAACAGAAGTTCCAATCCATAGTATAAGTTTTGGTAATTTAATATATAGGTTGACAATTTGACTGAATATTATTATTCTTTTAATTAGTTAATCTCAATACTGAAAATCAATGAAGAGAACAATGCCCTTATGAAAGCTGATCCCCAGAGAACCGGTAATTGCTGAAAGCCGGTGTTCAGTGCATAGAGGCTATCATCTCCGAGATGCCGGGCAGAATAACAGTAAGCCTTGGCCGGAATTTCCTCCGTTAGCGGGAACACGTATGATGGTACGTTGATGAGCACTGCGCACCGCGCGGTATCAGGGTAAAACGAAATCATTCTCGTCCCGTAAAAGGGGGGCGGGTTTTTTGTTGCCTTAAGGCTTGCAGAGTAATCCTGCTAAAATAACCCCTCATTGACCATCTGCCTTCATCATTATTTTACTTTGGGAAGGAGTCTTTATTAGAAAGATGGAAAATTACAGAAAGAAAGACACATTATTTATTGGGCTTATGCTATTCGCTTTGTTTTTTGGAGCAGGTAACCTGATCTTTCCTCCGTTTCTCGGAATCATGGCAGGCGATAATTTCTGGCCAGCTATAATCGGGTTTGTCTTAACAGGTGTTGGATTGCCGCTTATCACGGTTGTCGCTATTGCAGGAGTGAAAGATGGCGTCCAAGAAATGGGGCAGAGAGTCCATCCCGTTTTCGCCATTGTTTTTACAGTAATGGTTTATCTGGCAATCGGACCATTTTTTGGTATACCACGTGGAGCGAACGTTGCATATGAGATGTCGCTAAAGCCATTGCTTGGGCAATCTGATGGTCCGCTCTACCTATGGGCATTCTCGTTTGTCTTCTTTGCCCTTGTCTTTTGGGTTTGCCTAAACCCTTCCAAGCTTGTAGACAGAATTGGTACAGTGTTGACGCCAATCATGCTGATCGCAATTGCGCTTCTCGTCATTGTCAGTCTGTTTAAGCTTGGCAGTGGTACTGGCGAAATTGCCGAAAAATTCGCATCATCTCCAGTCACCACAGGTTTCCTTGAAGGATACTTAACAATGGATACAATCGCCGCACTAGCATTTGGGATTATTGTCATCACAGCCATCAAGCAAAAACAAGTGACGGATAGGAAAATCATTACTCGACTAACACTTAAAGCTGGCTTGATTGCAGGTTTAGGATTAACACTTGTATACGTATCACTTGGTCTGCTTGGAACGAAGATGGCAGGTGCAGGTACCTTTGAAAACGGCGGACAGCTCCTTACAGTAGCTGCTAAAACAGTGTTCGGCTATCCTGGCATGATTCTTCTGGGCATTATCGTAACACTTGCATGTTTCACTACATGTGTTGGACTTGTTTCCGCAACAGCACAGTATTTTGCTACTATAATGCCAAAAGTTCCTTATAAAACTTTTACAACGATCGTTACGCTTGTTAGCTTCTTGTTTGCCAACCTAGGACTTACACAGATTATTTCGATCTCTGTTCCAGTGCTCGTAACAATCTATCCTGTCACGATTGTCCTGATTGTCCTTTCCCTGCTGCATCCGTTGTTTGGCGGGGGGCGTTCCGTGTATGTGGGGGCTATCTTCCTGGCACTCTTAATCAGCATCGCTGATGGCCTGAAGGCAATGGGAATCCGAATTCATGAACTTGAATCTCTTCTCGGAAATCTTCCACTTTATGCTGAAGGGATGGGCTGGCTCGTTCCGGCACTTATTGGTGCCATTGTCGGCTTTGTCGCAGACAAACTTATCTTCTCTAGACTCGAAAGGCGCCAGCCAGCTGCTGACAATTAAAGAATATTTACACAAAAAAGACTGCGGATTTCCGGAGTCTTTTTTCATTGAAATAGCCCATTGGATAAGGGTTTCACGCACCCATTTAATGGGTATAATTTGACTCTGTTTTACATAAAAAGAAAATTTCCACTTATTTTTCTAGAATAGTAGTAGTATAATATAACTTATATTTTAAAGGAGGATACTTTATGACAGACAACATGAAAGAGAAGATTGTGCAAAGTGTTCCCCAGAGAGGCTTTTTCGGCCATCCTAAGGGACTCTTTACACTGTTTTTCACAGAGTTTTGGGAACGTTTCTCTTATTACGGAATGAGGGCAATCCTCATCTATTATATGTATTATGAATTATCCCAAGGCGGTCTCGGACTTGATGAAACAGTCGCAAACTCCATTTTTGCTATATATGGCTCCCTTGTCTATATGTCCGGAATCATCGGCGGCTGGGTTGCCGACAGGCTGCTCGGAACGTCACGGACAGTGTTCTACGGCGGGGTCTTCATTATGCTCGGCCACATTGTTCTCGCTATGCCTGCAGGCCTTACTGCATTGTTCTTTTCTATGGGCTTGATCGTCATCGGTACCGGTCTCCTTAAACCGAATATTTCTGCCATTGTTGGTGATATGTATAGCCCAGAAGACCAACGCCGCGACTCAGGGTTCAGCATTTATTATATGGGTATCAACATGGGGTCATTTCTTGCACCGTTAATTGTCGGAACAATCGGGCAAAAGTATAATTTCCATCTTGGATTCGGCATAGCTGCAATCGGAATGCTGCTTGGACTTATCGTCTTCATTCTGACAAAGAAGAAAAACCTTGGACTTGCAGGCACTTATGTACCAAATCCACTGCCAAAAGAAGATCGTAAAAAAGCGTTTGGCAGAATTGGCGCTGTTATCCTTATTGTTGGAATTCTCGGAGCTGTATCAATTTACACAGGAATTTTAACCATTAATAGGTTCATCCTACTCGTCAGTATCCTTGGGATTGTCATTCCAGTCCTTTATTTCATATTCATGTATCGCAGCCCAAAAACAAACGATACAGAACGTTCCAGACTGATTGCCTATATCCCACTTTTTATCGCCGCAATGATGTTCTGGGCTATTCAAGAGCAAGGTTCTAACATACTTGCAACCTATGCGGACAAGCGTACCCAGTTGAATTTTGCTGGTTTTGAAATCGCACCGTCTCTATTCCAGTCATTGAATCCACTTTTCATCATTATGTTTGCACCAGTTTTTGCATGGCTTTGGACTAAGCTTGGCAGCCGCCAGCCTTCCACACCTAAGAAATTTGCAGCTGGTTTGATTTTTGCAGGGCTTTCCTTCATTGTGATGATGATTCCTGCGTATGTAAACGGAACAGAAACACTTGTTAACCCACTATGGCTAGTATTGAGCTTCTTCCTGGTCGTTATGGGGGAACTCCTTCTGTCACCAGTAGGCTTGTCTGCAACTACTAAACTGGCACCTGCTGCATTCTCCGCACAGACAATGAGTCTATGGTTCCTGACAAGTGCTTCCGCTCAGGCAATCAACGCGCAAGTAGTTCGATTCTATACGAAAGACACAGAAATCTTTTACTTTGGAATCATCGGTGGAATATCCATTTTACTAGGATTCCTGCTCTTCGCCCTGTCACCTAAAATTCAAAAGCTGATGAAGGGTGTCAACTAAATACGGAATTCAACCAAACCGCCAGCACCCTATTATAAGGGCTGGCGGTTTTTTGTGTAAAGAAACCCATCACCGGTGTTCTTAATGTCTCCCTTTCGAAAGACCGTGTTTCCCCTATACCAAATATGTTTAAGTGGTATAAAAGACCCTCATAATCTCACTAAATTAATCCAAATGATCCATTACAGCAATATTTATTACCATGATATAGTAATTGAGGATATCATAGTAAAATAGTGGCGGATCAATTGACGGTTTTTTTAAGATCTCTCAAGTGAAAGGTTTGAGAAAATTGAACACGTTGAATACAACTGGTGTATTATTCATCATTATCTTTTTGATTTTATTTTTTTCGTCTTCATTGGACAACATGAATGTTTACTTAGGATTCACCATTTCTTTAATACTTGGGATTGGTAGTTTACTAATTGGCTTACTATCAAAGAAGAGAAAAGGTCCTAGTTCTCTGTATATCATTTTCATTGTTTTCGGCATTTTAACAATTGCTTTTACAATCTTTGTGTACTTACTTCCCGAAGCAGGATATCCACCGCTTATTCAATTTTTTATTAGTAATCACTAAAGGCTAAAACATATACCGGTATGAATTGTTTTTTGATTGGAGCCGGTACCAAAATTGGCGCAACAATCGGAAGTGTGGGTGGACCAATAGGGATAGTGGCTGGAGGAGCAATTGGAGGTTTAATTGGGGCTGTAATAAGCACAAAAGCAGGAGATAAAATTAAAGACATTGGAGGATCCATCGGGAAGAAGATTGGAAACACCGGAAGTAAGATTAAAAACTCTATAAGCAAATGGTTTAAATAACAAATAATTTTTATTTACAGGAGAAGGAATAATTAATGGAATCCATACTGTCAACTTTTGAAATTATTATAATAATGCTGATGGGCACACAAGCAGTTTATAGCTTTTCGCTATTTCTTTTAGGCGATTTTTATCTAAAATATTATGAATATGGTACATTCTCTCCGCCTGAAAACGCAATTCAAAAAATGGTTAATATTGGGATGGATCTCCTTATGGGGGTTGCAATTTATTTTTATAAAAAACAACAAAAATATTCTTGGCCAATCCGAAAATTGCTTCAATTAATCACCCCTTTTGTTATGAGTATTGTTTTCTTCGTTATCTTCCAGCTTACTTCAATGTTTCTTCGGATGGTCTTTCTTTAAATTTGTTTGTATCTCTTTGTGTATTTCCTAATGCATGGAGAGGAATCGCGGAGTCTTCCTTTCTGCAAAAGCAGATAAATTTAAAGATATTGAAGGATCCATAGGGAACAAAGTTGGAAAATCTATTTGTAAGTGGTTTAAGTATATTTTTTTGCAGGAGAATTAATTAAAAATGGAATCAATACTATCAACTTTTGAAGTAATTCTAATGACACTGATGGGCACACAAGCAGTTTTCAGCTTTACTCTATTCCTATTAGGAGATTTTCATCTAAAATATTATGAATATGGTACATTCTCTCCACCTGAAAACACAATTCAAAAAGTAATTAATATTTGTATGAATCTCTTTATGGGAGTTGCAGTCTATTTTTATAAAAAACAACAAAAATATTCTTGGCCAATCCGTAAATTGCTTCAATTAATAACCTTTTTTACTATGGGTATTGCTTTTATGATCATCTATCATTATATTTCAAAGTTCCTTCGAATAGTCCTTCTTTAAATTAGTTTGTATCTTTGTGGATTTCCTTATGTAAGTAGTGTAATCACGGAGTCTTCTTTTCTGCATTAGCATAGAAAACTGCAATACCAATGGTCTTAATGCCTCCCTGCTGAAAGGCTTCATTCCCACTATACTAAAGTTGATTAAATAGTATAAAGGACCCCTTAATTCCCACCAAATTAATCCAAATGGTCCATTACAGCATGATTAATTACCATGATATAGTAATTAAAGGTGATTTTACTCGTATGTTGTAGAGAATGTTCCATATAAAAAGTATGATCTTTCAATCAAGAGGTGATTAATGTGGATTCAATTGCAAATTGTAATGCTTTAATTAACAAATATAAAGAGCAGCTTAGAGAACTGGAAAGGTGCAGGGGACGTTTGTATGGAATACTAACAGATTTAGAGATTCAAAGAAATCTAATTAGTAAACCTGAACTATCCTCTAATACTTGGAGTGGTCTAAAAGCCCATAAGTTTGATGATAAGCGAAGGGAACGTTTGATAAATAGTTATGATGATTTAATTAATGACCAATTTTTCTATGTTTTAGAAACTATTGATCGAGAAATGACAAGAATAAATGGTGAAATCACTATGGTTACACAACAAAAAAGTTCCTTAGAAAAAGAATTAAAACAACGAAAATGAGGGATTTCTTATGATAAAACTGAATTACAATAAAGTTGAAGAAATACTCACTAATATACAAACGGCTTCAAGTGAGTTAAAGCTAAAATTACCAGCGGCTAATAGTGGCAATAGCAATTTAATTACCATTTCACGTATTAATAATTTAAATACACAAATCAATAACATAATGGAAAGATATAAAAAACTTGTTTCTCAAAATGTTAATGATACAAGATTAGCGTTAGATAAATTGCGAGAAGCTGACAAGGAGCTTGCAGCTAAAATTGCAAAATCTTTGAGTTAGGAGGGAGTAATTTGAAAACTATAGATTCGGGAGAAGTCCGTGGGCATTTCAAGATAGTTAAAGAAAAAATTAAGACTGAGGTTACTAAAACAGAAGAGCTCCAAAAAAGCATCAGTGCTTTAAATAGTTCAAGAGCTATCTTTATGGGAAAAACCGCTGATTCCATTTTTTCATTTTATCAAGAGTGCCATTTACCTTTTCTACAATATTTCAAAAGCTTTTCCGATGACTATTTACAGACTATGGAAAATATTAAAGATGCCCTGGAATACGTCGAGGATGAAAAGGAAAGCCACTGCTATATTGATCAATCATTTTTAGAGAATAACATAAAGCCTCCTCTAAAAAAAATAAAAGAATACACTATAGATTCAGTCTCTGAAGCAAATAATTACATCAACTCAGTGGATTTTGTACGCTGCCATATTCGTTGGCAGTGTTTTTTGTTGTTTTAGGAAAAAATTGTGGCGGTACAATTTTAGAAAATCATGCGACAATAGATTAATGTTAATCATTCCCTGGCGGGAGGAGGGGCAAAAAGGGCACGAAGAGACAGCGTTCCTTCAGCCTAATTTAGCCAAAACCATGACTAGGATAAAGTATCTTGGTAGAACAATCAGAGAATATTTAAGATATTATCAGGATGTACCACCTCCTTGCGATGAGAACTGTCCTGATTGTAATAGAAAATTATATAAGCATGGCCGGTACTATCGTATGGTTATCACAGGGAAAAAGGCAAGAAGGATTCCGATCTACCGATGGTATTGTTCTGCTTGTGGAAAGACTTTTTCATTATTGCCAGATTTTCTCTTCCGCTACCAAATCCATAGTGGGCAACTTTTACAAAGAGCCTGGCTTTTGCGGTATGTAAAAGGTCGAAGCTATTCTTTTATTCAAACGTACTTCTCGCAAAATGTTTTAGGGGGAGTAAGCTACAAAACTGTTAAACGATGGGATCGGCTTTGGAAGGGCCCGCTCAAGTCTCTTGTCCAATTCCTTCTTTCTTCAACAGTTGAAATTAAGCCATTTGCATTTGAATTTCAAAAAATTAAGCACTTAACAGTGGAACAACTTCTATTATTCCTTCTCCCGTTGGCATGGGAAATTTCTCATCCTACCACCCCCTATCCTTCCTGTGGTTACTTCCAATGGATAAATCAGTTAAGAGAAAAAATATAAACCACTCCATCCTTTATTCCCCATCCCACTCTCCGCCTACTTTCTTTCCGAATCCTGTTTCTCCCCCCTTCGGGGTATAATCCTCCTAAAATATGTATTTAAAACGAACGTTCCCACAGAATTTGGGCTCTCCCTTTTCATTGGTTCCTGTTATTTAATGAAACTTGTAGAAGTTGATTAAAAAGAGGGAGAGTTTTATATGGACGAAAAGCTTAGAAATGACATTGCCTTATACCGCTTTGGTTTGATCGCTGAAATTGTCACCAGAGAGCTCCCAAAAGGAGAACAAGCACAACGGCTTCGTAGCATCGCAGAGGCTGAACATATGAATCCATATGGAGAGATGCAAAAGGTCGGCATCCGTACGCTGGAAAGGTATCTGCAGCTTTATCGCAAGGGAGGGTTTGAGGCATTGAAGCCGGTGAAACGAGGCGGATATGCACCAAGGTCTATCTCAAAAGAGATACTGGAAAAGGCCATTCAATTGAAAAAGGAACGCCCAGAGAGATCGATCGAACAAATTATCCGCATGATGGAGTTGGCAGCCATTATGCCAAGGGGAAGCATATCCGAAAGCACCCTCTCCAAACAGTTTAGGAAAGCAGGTATAACGAAAAAACGGCTACAACAAACACCTGTAGGCAACCAGTTTCGCCGCTTTGAATTTCCGTATCGCAATGCCTGTTGGCAAGGGGATGTCCAACATACTTTGTATCTTCCGGATCCCAAGGATTCAAATAAGAAGCGAGTGGCCAAGTTGTTTGCATTCATTGACGATTATAGCCGATTCATTGTGCATGGGCAGTTTTACTTTGACGAAAAAGGTGCGCAACTGGAAGACTGCTTCTTTAAAGCCATCTTAACTAATGGAAAGCCTGAACAAATCTATGTGGATAACGGATCCATTTATCGCGCAAAGGCGTTGGAGACAACCTGCGCAAAGCTCGGGATAAAACTGTCCCACTCTACTCCAAGACGTCCACAAGGGCGCGGGAAAATTGAGCGTTTTTTCCGATTCGTAGATACGTCCTTCAAGCCTGAGGCTTATGATCTGATCGAATCAGGAAGGATTCAATCCATTGAACAATTAAATCGGTATTTCCACATTTGGAAAGAATCCATTTATCATGAAAGAACACATGGGGAAACGAAGCAAGCGCCGAAACACCGCTGGGAAGAGTGTGAGCAACCTACGGTCTCCATCTCCTTTCAGGAACTAAAGAACGCCTTCTTTTGGGAAGAAGAGCGAAAAGTGGACAAGACAGGCTGCATCTCTTTTCAGGGAAATAAATACGAAGTGGATTCCCGATTGGTCGGTGAAATGATTACTCTCCGTTTCGATCCTAATGACCTGGAATCAATCGAAGTATGGTTTGACGGACAACAGTTTGAAAATGCAATTCCTTTAAAACTTGCCCGTCCAAGACATGAAAAGGTAGCTTCTGAAACCTCAAATAGAGCTGAAGAAGAATCTGGCCTCAACTTTTTGGATTTAACAGAACCCGACCATGAAAAGAAACAAAAGGAAAAGCGAGGGTCATTAAGCTATCAAACTCTTATAGGGGGAAAAGAAGAATGATTGCAAAACATTTTGGATGGAAGCACACTCCATTTCAAAAGGACATTCCTACTAGACACTTATTCATGGCAAAACAATATAAAGAGCTGCAGGCACGGCTGACATTTATGATTCAGCAGCGTTCATTCGGTCTGATTACCGGGGAAGTCGGCGCTGGAAAATCAACCGCCATCAGGTCACTGAAAGAACGATTGGAAGCAAATCAGCATGTTTTTCTTTATTTATCTGACTCAGCTTTAAAACCCCGCGATTTTTATCGAGAAATGCTTCTCCAGGTAGGAATAGAACCCAAATTTCTGGCGAGTGATCTCAAACGACAATTTAAAACAGCCCTCCTAGACATCTATGAAAACAAAAAGAAAACGCCCGTCGTAGTGATTGACGAAGCGCATTTATTGTCATCATCGATGTTACAGGAAATCAGATTCCTAACAAATTTTCAAATTGATTCCCTGTCACCTTTGGCCCTTATTTTGGTTGGACAGCCCGAATTAAGGGACAAGCTCCGTCTAAGAAGCCTGGAAGCCATTTCTCAAAGGATCAATACCCGCTTCCACCTTGATGGGATGAGTTTCGAAGAAATGATAGAATACATCAAACATCAATTGGAGGTGGCAGGAGAAAGCCGCCAGGTTTTCACGGATTCATCATTAAAATTAATCTTTAAGGAAACTCGAGGCATTCCGCGCTTAACGAACCGTTTATGTACGGAATGCCTGTTAGACGCAGTTTCCAGGAAGCAGGAACTGGTAGACGAAAACTCGGTAGAGCGAGTCATAGATGACTACCGGTTTTAGGACCTGAAAAGGTCCTTTTTCTGTTTAGAGAATAATATAAATTTGAAATGAATTCAATGGAACTTTAAACCATATAATGCCAACGAATTTGACTTAACTAAAAAGGAAACGAAAGTGACGGTGGCGAAAATAGTCTGTTGCCGTCATTGTCGTTTCCGAAATAAACGCCATTAAAAATGGCTCTTAACAGGATTTCACATGGCTACCAAAGTTAGAAGAAGAAGGTTTTGTCAACACAGTAGACAATGCAGAAAAATACGTTGATGAGACAATAGAAGCTCTAGTAAATTTTGATAATGCACAAGCAAAAGAAGTAGAATTCCTTGAAAATAAACTAGAATTGCTTAATAATTATATGGATAAGTTGGAATCCATGTTCGGCAAAGGAAGCTCCGCCATTTCAAATTACAATGGTAAAAAGTTAAAGCAATCCGATGCCTATAAAAATTTAAAAGATACACTTAAAGCAGATAAATCATTTGATATTGCCAATACTATTGGTGAGCCTTTCGATTTCACTAATGGGAGAATTATGCAATACGGAGACTTCGCTCTCATTAGCTTCCATGGAGCTCGTACATATTGGGCAGCTCGTAAAGCAAAGGGAATGAAAATAACTTATCATGGAGGTGAGCCAACACTTTGGAAAAAGTATAAAGGCGAGTATAAATTCTCCGTTGGTGCACCGGAGGCTTGGACTGCAAAAGGAGGACATAGTGCAGAACTCGCCACAAAGTTTCGCGAAAAGTTGAAGTCTACCAGATTTATTGATAAACCATTTAAAAAGTTGTACTCCACCTATAATGACGCAGGGAGTTATATAAAACATCAATTCGGCTTTCCAAAAAATCAAAGTAACTATATTGACGGTAAAAAGTTTAAAGCTGACTATATAAATAAAGTCAAATTCGGTACAAAAGAAGTGGTTGAAACAGCAGCAAAAGCTAAAGGATTTACTAAAGTTGCAGAGCGTGTTCCAGGAGTAGGAAACACTATTACTGTAGTTGCTAATCTTACCGAATTTGTTAAACCAGAGAATAAAAATAAATCCAAATATGAAAAATTCGGTAGGTTTTTAGCTGGTACTGCTACAGATTTTGCCTTAATTGGAGCTGGCACGAAAATTGGAGCCACAATAGGAAGTGTTGGAGGGCCAATAGGTATAGTGATTGGAGGAGCAGCAGGCGGTTTAATTGGAGCTGGAATAAGTACTTTCGGAGGAGATAAAATTAAAGACTTTGGAGGATCCATAGGGAAGAAAGTTGGAAAATCTATTAGTAAGTGGTTTAAATAAATATTTTTCTCACAGGAGAACTGATTAAAAATGGAATCAATACTGTCAACTTTTGAATTTATCCTAATGATATTGATGGGGATACAAGCAATCTTTAGCTTTTTACTATTCCTTTTAGGTGACTTTTACCTTAATTGGTATGAAACAGGTGTGGTAAAACCTCCTGAAAGCTGGTTGGATAAAGTCTTTAATTTAATTATGGATTCAACAATGATAATAGCAATCTATTTTTATAAAAAACAACAAAAATACCCTTGGCCAATCCGAAAATTGCTTCAATTAATCACCCCTTTTATTATGAGTATTGCTTTTATTTTTATCTACCACTATATCTCAAAGTTCCTTCGGATGCTCTTTCTTTAAATTTACTTGTATTAAGTTAGGGAAAAATACAGAATAAAGGTGATTATAATGAACTTTTTAATGACTTGTACCACTGAGGAACTTGCACTGTTTGTATCTCTTTGTGGGTTTCCAGGAGAAGGTAGAGGGATTGCGGAGTCTTCTTTTGGGAGAAAAAGCGGGAAAGAATGGGATGCAATTATTGAGACAACGATTCATCAGTTGATGGTGAAGGATTTATGGGATGAGGAAAAAGCGGAAAACGATGAGGTTCCGTTTCCAGAAGATTTGCAAAAGTTTATTATTCAATTCACAAAATCTAATTGGATAGTCCGGTGTTCTGACTTCCCTCGAGAAAGCGTGCTAATGATCCATCACTTAGAAGGCGAAGAGTGGACTGCTCAAATTATTCATAAAGATATCGTCCATGAATTCTACCTCTTAAAAACTAGTGAAATTCCTTCCTTTATTCAAGAGTATTACTCCTTCCCTATATTTGAAGGAGAAACGAAAGAATTCTTCTTAACAGAAAAAGGCTTTAATGTCCTAAGTGATCAAAATAAGCTACATAAAGTTAGAAAAATGAGCAATTTTACAGCTGAAGAAGAGGAAGCTTTTAATTATTTTATGGAAGATTTAGGACAATATAATTGGTCTCTATTTAATATAGCGTTTTTCCATATTCCTAATCTGGAATCAGATCCATATATGCAAAACATCTTCTTCTTCCTCCCTTCTAACAAAGGTATGTGGCTTGTCGAGTATAGCGATGACACGGAGAAATCTGTTCGTGTCCGGCTTGAGCCTTTTTCTGAGTGGAAAGCTACTATTGAAGGAGTACAAACAGTAGCGGAACAAGTTACTAGTTAAGTGGATAAAATCAATAAAAAAACGCACCTAGCCGGGTGCGTTTTTTGTTGTTCTACTCTACATCATATCCTTGATCGTCAATTGTTTCTTTCACTTTTTCTACTGTTACTTGTTCAGGGTTGTAGTCTACAGTTACTTTTCCGCCTTCGAGATCTACTTTAACGGTTTGGACGCCTACAAGTTCACCTACGCTGCTTTCTACTGCTTTAACACAATGTCCGCATGACATTCCTTTTACATTGAGTGTTACTGTTTCCATTGATAATGCCTCCCTTGTTTATTTTTTCATGAGTTTTTGGATCGTGACGAGGAGCTCATCGATGGCTTCCCTGTCACCTTCTTCAATCCGCTCGACGATACACGTTTTCATGTGGCCTTCGAGCAGAAGCTTCGCCACGCTGTTGAGGGCAGCTTGGGTTGCGGAGATCTGTGTAATGACGTCATCGCAGTAAGTATCTTTTTCGATTAAGCCTTTGATTCCGCGAATCTGCCCTTCAATCCTGTTCAGCCTTGTCACAAGGTTTTTCTTTGTGCTTTCTGAGTGATGGCTTTTCCTTCCCGGCGTAGGATTACAATGGCTCTCGCATTCTGTATCCTTCGCCGTCTTCTCTATTTCAGGAACTTCCACGCTCCACCCCTCCCTTTTCCACTATTTTAATATACCCCTGTATCGTATGCAAAGACACTTCATTTAACGGTTTAGTTTGACGCGCTGCAGGCGAAGGGCATTGAGAACGACGGAGACAGAACTGAAGGCCATCGCAGCACCGGCAAGCCATGGCGCCAAAAATCCTAGTGCCGCAATTGGGATGCCTAAGGTGTTATAGGCGAATGCCCAGAAAAGATTCTGCCTAATATTGCGGATCGTTTTCCTGCTCATGAGGATGCTGTCAGCAATGCTGTTGAGGTCGCCGCGCATGAGCGTAATATCCGCTGCTTCCATCGCGACGTCTGTGCCCGTACCGATTGCCATGCCAATATCTGCAACAGCAAGTGCGGGTGCGTCGTTGATTCCATCGCCAACCATTGCGACCTTTTTCCCTTGAGACTGAAGCTTTTTGATTTCCTCGGCCTTACCTTCTGGGAGTACCTCAGCTATCGCATAGTCAATACCAGTCTCGGCGGCGATGCTGTTTGCGGTTCGCTTGTTGTCACCAGTGATCATGATGACCTCAAGCCCCATCTCTTTTAACCGCCGAATTGCTGAAGCTGAAGTTTCTTTCACTGTATCCGCTACCGCGACCATACCAGCATAAACACCGTCCACCGCTGCGAGCATTGCTGTTTTCCCGTTATCCTCAAGCTGCTCCATTTGCTGCAGTACCGAATCAATGGCAATTCCTTCTGCAAGCATCATTTTCCTTGTGCCGACAAGCACGGAATGCCCTTCCACCGAAGCCTTAATTCCGTATCCGGGCACTGCCGTGAAATTTTCCGGCTCAGTCAGTTCCACACCTTTATCCTTTACACCTGCAACAATCGCCTGTGCAAGCGGGTGCTCCGATTGCCTTTCCGCAGAACCTACTAAACGAAGGAATTCTTTTTCGTCCAATCCGGATGGCAGGATATGTGTCAACACTGGCTTCCCGTTTGTCACAGTGCCTGTTTTGTCGAGCACAATCGTATCGATTTCATGCGTCAGCTCAAGATGCTCTCCGCCTTTAAAAAGAATGCCATATTCAGCAGCACGGCCGGAGCCCGCCATGATCGAGGTTGGCGTTGCCAGCCCTAACGCACAAGGACAGGCAATAACAAGCACCGCAATCATTTTCTCTAGAGCTTCTGGGAAGTCTCCAGGACTCGCAACAAAATACCAAATCAGGAAGGTGACTGCAGCAATACCAACAACGATTGGAACGAATACTCCAGAAATTTTATCCGCGAGGCGTTGAATCGGTGCTTTCGAGCCCTGTGCGTCCTCCACTACTTTGATAATTTGTGCTAGCGCCGTTTCCTTTCCGACCTTTGTCGCCTCTACTTTTAAAAATCCGTTCTTGTTTACTGTTGCACCAATGACCGTATCGCCAGCCGCTTTGTCCACCGGTAAGCTCTCACCTGTCAGCATCGATTCATCGAGAGCAGATTGCCCCTCGATGACAATACCGTCAACCGGCACTTTTTCACCCGGCTTGATATAAAGGACATCTCCCACTGCCACTTCCTCGAGGGGAATAGTCATTTCCTCGCCATCCCGCAGCACTGTCGCTGTCTTCGCCTGGAGGCCCATCAGTTTTTTGATCGCTTCTGATGACCTTCCTTTCGCTCTTGCTTCAAACAGTTTTCCAAGCAGAATCAATGTGATAAGAACCGCGCTTGTTTCAAAATAAAGCTCTGTCATATGCGCATGCTCGCCGATGCTTACGACCGAAAGATACAAACTGTAAAAATAGGCTGCAGAAGTTCCAAGCGCGACTAGCACATCCATGTTAGCGCTGCCGTTTTTTAATGCCTTGTAGGCACCAACGTAAAACTGCCTTCCAATGATGAATTGAACAGGTGTCGCCAATGCAAGCTGAAACCATGGGTTCATGAAAATCTCTGGGACGTAGATAAAACCAGTGAATGAAAAGTGGCCAGCCATTGCCCAAAGAAGCGGCAGGGAAAGCAGCAGTGAGGCAAAAAATTTAGTTTTCTGCTTTTCAATCTCCTGCTCTCTGTGGTCCTTTTCCCCTTCTCCACTTTCTCGTTTCACTTTAGCGCTATATCCTAACTTCTCGATTTTTGCGATGATGTCCGAAACTCCAAGCTGTGAAGGATTATACTCAACGCTAGCTGTTTCGAGCGCAAGATTGACGGTCGCCTTTTTTACCCCATCAAGCTTATTAAGGCTTTTTTCAATTCTTGCCGAACAGGCGGCACAGGTCATCCCCGTTATCTCCAGCTCCGCTTTTTCCGTTAGAACGCCGTAGCCAAGGTCAATGATTTTCTTTTCAAAATCAGTACTTCTTGCCTTGTCAGGATTATACTGAACGGTTGCATTTTCGAGCGCCAGGTTAACGGAAGCATCTTCGACTCCCTCTAGCTTTTTCAAACTTTTCTCGATTCTTGCTGAACAGGCTGCACACGTCATGCCTGTTATCGGAAGCTGCACTTCCTTGATTGCCCGTACCTTTTCCCCGGAAGCCATAAAAATTCACTCCTTTTTGTCTGTTATTTTTAATATTATACTATACCCCAGTACAGTATATGTCAATCAGATTCAATCGCGATTATTTTTTGGATATCATGGGGAATACTGGGGTATAGGGAAAGTAATCTACTTACTAGGAGGTACGATATGAAGGCAGTTACGTATCAGGGTGCAAGAGATATTCAAGTTAAAAATGTGGAAGCTCCTAAGATTGAAAAAAACGATGATATCATTGTCCGCATTACCTCCACAGCAATATGCGGTTCAGATCTCCACATCTATCTTGGCTCAATGCCTACCCGCCCAGGATTTGTCATTGGCCATGAGCCGATGGGAATCGTCGAAGAAGTCGGACCGGAAGTGACAAAAGTGAAAAAAGGTGACAGGATTGTCCTTCCTTTCAATGTATCGTGCGGCAAGTGTTTTTACTGCCAACACGAAATGGAAAGCCAATGTGATAACTCGAATCCAAATTCTCTAAAAGATACTGGCGGATACTTAGGCTATACGGAGCAATACGGAAATTATCCTGGAGGACAAGCGGAGTATCTGCGCGTTCCTTATGGCAATTTCATGCCTTTCGTCATTCCTGAATCGTGCGAGCTAGAAGACGAAGCGCTCTTGTTCATGTCAGATGTGCTGCCGACAGCCTACTGGAGTGTGGAAAACTCAGGATTGAAACCAGGCGATACCGCCATTATCCTTGGCTCTGGTCCCGTTGGATTGATCGCGCAAAAATTCGCATGGATGAAGGGTGCAAAGCGTGTCATTGCGGTCGATAATCTTGACTACCGATTGAAGCACGCGAAAAAGATGAACAATGCGGAAATATATAATTTTGAAAACCATAGCGATCCAGGTAAATACTTAAGAGAAGTGACCCATGGTGGCGCGGACGTTGTCATCGACTGCGTCGGTATGGACGGAGAAAAATCAGCTGCGGAAAAGGTCGGACAAAAGCTGAAACTGCAAGGCGGAACGTTGAGCGCCATCCAAATTGCGAAAGATGCTGTGCGAAAGTTTGGCACCATTCAGCTAACTGGTGTGTATGGCTCTATTTATAATATGTTCCCTCTCGGTAATATCTTTGAACGAAACATCACCTTGAAAACAGGACAGGCACCTGTCATTCATTACATGCCAAAGCTGTTCGAAATGATTACATCAGGGGACATTGATCCAACCGAGATTATCACCCATAAAGTACCGCTCGGGCAGGCAAGCGAAGCATATAAAATATTCAACGACCATGAAGACGATGTGATTAAGGTGGTTTTGAAGCCTTAATACGCCGAATCTGGTATGCGTGCTCCTATAAAGTACTAAAGCACCTTTCATCGTTACAGAGAAAATCAAAGAAGAAGGGACAGTTCTAAATAGAGGACTGTCCCTTTTATCGACTAATATCGACGCTAAACTTATATCGATCTGCCCGGTACACAGATTTTGCTAGTTCGATTGGTGTTCCATCCTTCAGCTTTGACGTCCGCTCAATCAACAGAACAGGCGATCCTTCCGGGATTTGCAGGTAGTCTGCTTCCATGTCATTCGCGGTCGATGCTTCAATCGTCTGACGCGCACTGCCAATTGGTGAAGAAAGGTGCTCATCGATATAAAGATAAATCGATTGCGTTGCAGCCTCCTCCGTCAACCCTTGAAGGAGTTTGGCCGGAAGATAGGTTGTCTCATACGCCATAGGAGTACCTTCAGCCATGCGGACACGTTTGATTTCAAACACTTCGTCATGCACTATCATTTCAAGCTGCGATGCAATATAAAGATTAGCAGGCACTTTCTGAAAATCAACCACTTCGCTCCATGTGCGCACCCCTCTTCCTTGCATATCCTCCGTAAAGCTCGTTAACCCTAAAAGCTGTTTTTCGATTTTCCGCTCTGCAACAAAGGTGCCTTTTCCCTGTTGCCTGTAGAGCATTCCGTTCTGGACGAGGTTGCTGATTGCCTGCCTTACCGTCATTCTGCTGATGCCATGCAGCTCGGAATATTCCCGCTCGGAGGGCAGCGCATCACCTGGCTGCAGTTCATTATTTTCCATTTGCTTCTTAATTAATTCTTCTAGCTGATAATAAATCGGAACTGGAGAGGATTTATCTATCACGCCATTCCCTCCTCTATCACACCTACCATTGCTTCTTCATCTGCAATAATCGTTACATTAGGATGCAGTTGAAGTACAGAAGCAGGGAAATCCTCCGTTACTTTCCCTAGGAGTAACCTTTTGACCGCTTCGCTCTTGGCTCCTCCGGAAGCAAGGAGCAGTATTTCCCGGCTTTTCATTATGGAAGCAATCCCCATAGTGATTGCCTGAGTCGGAACTTCCTCCATTGAGCTGAAAAATCTTGCATTCGCTTCACGCGTTGACGGAGCAAGGTCGATAATATGCGTCCTGCTCCCAAAAGGAGTCCCAGGCTCATTGAATCCAATATGTCCATTGCTCCCGATTCCAAGAAGCTGCAAATCAATGCCGCCTAATTTTTCAATCAGATTTTCGTACCGTTTGCATTCTTGCTGCAAGCTTCCTGTCAAGCCATGAGGAACGTGGGTTTGTTCTATCCTTATATCAATGCTGTTGAATAGCGCTTCATTCATATAATGCCGATAGCTGTTAGGATCTTCTGGAGAAAGGCCAATATACTCATCAAGGTTAACGGTTGATACACCCTTATAGGAAGTCCCGTTCACCTTATGATCCTCAATCAGTTCCTTGTAAGTCCCTGTCGGTGTTCCCCCTGTAGCAAGCCCCAATGTTATATGGGGATTTTTTTTCAATTTTTTCAGTATGAAATTAGCTGCTTCCCTGCTCATATCCTCGTAGTTTTTCACTTTTACGATATTCATTCAGAACCCTCCCTGCAAAAAGCTAATCTTCCTCTGCAATACGTTCTTGATACTGCCATATCGCTGTCCAAAATGACAATATCGGCATCTTTTCCAGCCTTTAGGCTCCCTTTTCGGTCAAACACATCAAGCTGTCTTGCAGGGTTTTCTGCGCTCATTTTTACCGCATCCTCCATGGAACAGCCTGTGAATTTTATGATGTTTCTAAATGCAGCATCAAGCGTCAAGACACTTCCCGCCAGTGTTCCTTCCTCCAAGAGAGCTTTACCATCTGCAACAAACACCTTTTGCCCTCCAAGCTCGTATTCCCCATCCGGCAGGAACTTCGCCCGCATGGCATCAGAAATAAGAATCATTCTATCTGAAGTGATTTGCCGATATGATACTTTGACCATTTCCGGAATAACATGAATACCGTCACAAATGAGCTCAACCTTCAGCCCTTCCTGTAAATAGGCGGCTCCGACAACGCCAGGCTCTCTGTGATGCAGCCCACGCATCTGGTTGAAAAGGTGGGTAACATGAGACACACCAGCATCGACCGCTTCTCTCACTCCTTTAAAAGTTGCATCAGAATGCCCAACGGATGCGATAATGCCCTTCTCTTTTAAAAAGCGGACAAGCTCCTCGCCGCCAGGCTGTTCTGGGGCAATTGTAACAAGGCGGATTGTATTTCGTGACTCCTCGATCCATTTCTTGAATAAATGAAGATCAGGATCTATGATATGTTCGAGAGGCTGTGCCCCCGCCTTACCCGGGTTGATAAACGGCCCTTCAAGGTGGATTCCTAAAACCTCGGCATCACCATATTGCTGTTTTTCCCTAATATAATTCCCCGACACATTCAACGCTTTAGATAAAGATTCTATGCTTTGAGTAATGGTCGTCGCAAGAAAGCTTGTTGTTCCTTCCTGCGGCAAGCTGGAAGCAATATTTTTCATTGCCTCATCACAGCTGTCCATCGTATCTGCGCCATTGGCCCCGTGAATGTGAAGGTCAATAAATCCAGGAATTACTTTCGAGCCCTCAGGAAGTACCTCTACGAGAGAATATGCAGATTGCGGAAAATCTACAAGCTTGTCCATTGGTCCGACAGCAGCGATTTTGCCATCCTTAATAAAAATAAAACCTTTATCGAAAGTTTGGTCTTCAGCATAAATTTCTGCATTTTTCAGCAGTATTGTACTGGAGTTATCCATTACGTCCACTCCTTTGATTTTTCTCCCACTATTATAACATGCAGTTGTCTATACCACTAGACATCTATTTTAATTTTTCTTGTATATACTCCTATAATTTGTACAAAATCAGTTAAATAACATGAATTGATTTTTATTACATTCCACAAAAATCTTGCCAGTCCACCCTCTACCATGTTATAGTTGCAAAGCGATGAGCTGAGTTGTGTAAGTCGACGGACACTCCTTTTTGGAAATGCACGATGTGGCGTGCAGTCCGTCGCCTCAATACGCGAAAGACACCTTCCTCGGAAGGTGTCTTTTTTATGTTTAGGGACCACATGAAGATGCCCCTCCGTTCGTTATATATGCTTTTCCTACGCATACCTTTTGAAGAGCCGCCAGTCGAGTCAGCTAATAAATATACCGGAGAGAAACGATGTTGAATATTACAGGTTCCACTTTGTTGCAACAAGTGTTGTTGAGGTATAATAGATGGTGTCATATCAGCGACACTTTTGCCTTTTTCTAGAAAAGTGTTGAACATCTCCTTTTTTCATATTAATATTTTTCTGTAGATAAACTTGAAAGAGAGTGGACATAATGGGTCGTAAATGGAACAATATCAAGGATAAGAAAGCTTCAAAAGACGCGAACACTAGCCGAATTTACGCCAAGTTTGGGCGCGAAATTTATGTGGCTGCAAAACAAGGCGAGCCAGATCCCGAACTGAATCAGAATTTGCGCGTCGTGCTAGAGCGTGCCAAGACATACAATGTGCCTAGAGCAATCATTGATCGCGCAATTGAAAAAGCGAAGGGCGGAGCGGAAGAACTTTACGATGAGCTGCGCTATGAAGGCTTCGGGCCAAACGGATCGATGGTCATTGTGGATGCACTCACAAACAACGTGAACCGCACTGCCTCCGACGTACGCGCAGCATTCGGCAAGAATGGCGGAAACATGGGTGTGAGCGGCTCTGTTGCCTACATGTTTGATGCTACTGCCGTATTCGGCATTGAAGGAAAAACAGCGGATGAGGTTCTCGAATTGCTGATGGGAGCGGATGTAGACGTTCGCGACATCATTGAAGAAGATGAGTCCGTTATCGTATATGCCGAGCCTGATCAATTCCATGCGGTACAGGAAGCATTCAAGAATGCCGGAATTACCGATTTTACTGTTGCCGAATTGACCATGCTTGCACAGAACGATGTCGAGCTCCCAGAAGAAGCAAAAGCGAAGTTTGAAAAATTGATCGACGCCCTCGAGGACCTTGAAGACGTGCGCCAGGTTTACCACAACGTAGACCTCGGAGAATAAATAAAAAAAGCGGCACACTGCAATTGCAGTGTGCCGTTTTTTATGGAATACATTATAAAAAGCTGGCATCGACAATACCGCTAGTATCATTCCTAAAAAAATTGTTCCGATGTTCCTAAGTCAAATAAAAATGAACCATTACCAAGAGAAAATTTACTCCTACTCGGGCAAGCATCATCCTCATGACAAGCACCATCCCATTCATATAGTATGGCCTTCCATCGTTACAAAACCACTATACAACACAAATGTAAAGCTGATATTAAGTGCGAGTGAAGGAGCAGCAAACTTTTGCTTAGTTTGTGAAGAGATGCTGATTCCTGTTGATAACTTCCAGCCGGCCCACTCCATGAGGACGTTTAATTGATTTCTGGCTGAAGTTGGTTGATAACCTAGCGGAGAGCACCCGCAATATCCTGTCCCAACGCTGTTTGGTTGATTTCTAACTGAAGTTGGTTGATTTCTTGAGTAGTTTGGTTGATTTTCTGGACAAGTTGGTTGATAACTCTTCAGGTGTGAGCGATTTTTCCGAAATCCTGGTTGATAACCTAGCGGAGGGCACCCTCCCGATCCCTCCACAATGCCGTTTGGTTGATTTCTACCTGAAGTTGGTTGATTTCTGGAGTAGTTTGGTTGATTTTCTGGACAAGTTGGTTGATAACTCTTCAGGCATGAGCGATTTTTCCGAAAACCTGGTTGATAACCTTGTGTAGATCACCCGCAATATGCTGTCACAACGCCGTTTGGTTTATTTCTATCTGAAGTTGGTTGATTTCTAGAGTGGTTTGGTTGATTTTCTGAACAAGTTGGTTGATAACTCTACCAGCGTGAGCGATTTTTCCCGCAAACTTGTTGATAACCCACCCCAAATTCAACCATTAGCCCATTTAGTTGAACTCTATATAAGTTTGTTAATAACTCTCACAGCGTGAGCAATCTCATCAAATAACATTGTTGATTTTCTCCTCCAAAACACCATTCCTTACGAGCTCCCAAGAAAAATTCACACTCCGTTCAACTTTTCCCGCAACACTAGGGAGGAACAAAGCTGCTATAAAAAGAAATATTGATAAAAAGCCGAAAGGAGCATACCCAAATTGATTGTAAAAGAACGAGAAATCCCATTAAGGCTTCGAAAACTTGAATCTCTAGGCAGATGTCTCCATCGATCCCATCCTGCCAGGCAGCCAATTTTAGAAGAGTATAAACGAAGAAAGTCAGGCTATAGAGGAGAATTGGCTTTCGATAGATACCTAGATACATATCTCAGTGAGGATTATTATGTTTTGCGAAACCTTCGCCTTCCTGTACGGGACTCTTTTTTTCAAATTGACACCCTCATTCTTTCTCCCGCCTTCCTACTCATCGCCGAAATCAAAAATCATAGCGGAAGTATCACCTTAGACTCAAAATTCAATCAAATGACCCACACTTTTCAAGAGAACGAAACGGTTATTTTCAATGATCCTTTACTCCAAGCAAAGCTCCAGGCATCCCTGCTCGACGATTGGTTAGAAAACCACGCTAAACTATCCATTCCTATCGATTACCTTGTTGTATTCACCAATCCTTCCGTCCATATTGATACTCCTACACCTGCTTATTACTACAAAGTCTGCAGGATGAATTCTTTTCTCGAAAAACTAGCCTCCGTAAAAAAACACTTCCCAAAACCCATCGTCACGCCAAAAGAGTTAAAACGGTTAGCAAAACTCCTGACTAAAAACCATAATCCTGAAGACAACATTAACATCCTTGAAGATTTTAATTTAACAAGAGCCGACATTCATACTGGCGTGCAATGCCCTGCATGCAGTAATTTTACGGTAAAAAGAGTCTCCGGGTATTGGCGTTGCAGCAGCTGTCTAAAAAAATCCAGGGAAGCTCACATTCAGGCGATTGACGATTATTTTCTCCTCATTGATTGCAGCATCTCAAATAGGACACTGTGCGACATCCTTTGCCTCTCCCCTTCCACTGCGCGAAGACTTATCACTACCCTCCATCTTCACGCAGTGGGGAGCTATCGTGGAAGACATTATACCAAATAGTAAAAAGCCAAAACGTATTCCAACGTCCCGGTCCTACAGTCTTCCAATGTCAACACGATGCGGCATTCTTCTCGCCTTTTTCCAGCTGTTCGAAAACCTCGCTGATATCTGCAAGCTTCACTGTGTGCACCAACGTTTTCACCTTGCTTCCGCCGCGAAGTCCCGCGCTTCTTAGAGATCCTTGCAAGTACAGACAATGGATCCGAAAGCTTTCCTTCCGTGTTGCTGACACATAATGAGTCAGCTCTCATAAATGGATAGACCATGATATTAATTGTGTTATTACTATAAATATAGGAAAATCCATTTGCCACTAACAATACCAGTTATGAGTCAGCTTCTATAAATGGATAGACCATGATATTAATTGTGTTTTTACTATAAATATAGGAATATCCACGCAAAAAAAGCAGGCCAACTGTGTAGCACAGCAGGCCTGCTTCCATTTTATTGGGCTCCTTTTTTCAGCATAGACAGCAGGAGAGACGTTTGGGCAGTCATACTTTGTTTTGCCGCTTTTGAAACGTTCCCTGGCTTAACGTGCATTTCAACCTTGAATTTTTCTAAGAAGTTGATCGCAATCCTTGTGTTCCCTTTACTATATTGATGTTCAGCCTGATGAAGGGTGTTAGTCAGCTTGGATGCGACAGGACCGCTTACTTCACCAGACTTCTTATAGTTTTCAAGAGAATGATCAAGACCGGCCAACACGTCATTCACCGATTTGAAAATTCCTGTCCCTTCATCAAAGTAGTACGTTTTTCCTTCGATGATGACAAAGCCTGTTGCCATTACACCTTTCTCTGGATGGAAGTAGTAGGAGTTCCCTTCAATTTCCGTCCAGCCTTCCGCTCTAGCTCCGTCAAAAGCAGGGTTGAGATAGTATTTTTTACCGTCAAGCTCAAGCCAGCCGAATTGCCTTACACCAGCATCGCTGTAGTAATACCACTCACCATTATGTTCTACCCAGCCGGTATATTGAGGAGGCTCTTCGCCTGTCAGAATTCTTCCTTCAACCTTAGGTGAAACAGGACTGTTTTTGCTGAGGTAGGAAGAAATCACTTCATAATCTACAACGTAGAGTTCCTTGATCCGCCCTTCATCCTTGGCTTTTTTGAAGACGGAGAATCCATCGCCACCATCTGCGACAAATGCGTTTGTTGCAACATGATAATGCTTAGCTTGATCAATCGGCGCATAGCCATCTTCCGTTTTCACTTCCACTTTCCACACCCGGTTGTATGCAGGTTTGGATGGGTCATAGCTGAACTTTAATCCTGATACGTGCATGAACTTACCTTGAGCACGTTCTACTTCACTCACGCTATGTTCAAGCGCCTGCCAAATTTCTTCTCCTGTCAAATCAAGAGTAACAAGTTGGTTTGCAAAAGGCATGACTGTCAGCACTTGGCCGAGTGAGACATCGCCTGCTGGAATTGAAGCACGGATGCCGCCGCCGTTTTGCATCCCAATCTTCGTCGGCACCGATTCATTCGCTTTTTCGACCATTGCATCTGCAATCATGTTTCCAAGATTTGTTTCCTTCGTCCTAATATCGCCGCGCTCGCCGTTCAGGAAAACATTGCTATTACCGACAACCTTGCTCTTCAATTCATCAAGCGGTGCTTTCAACTCATTGATGCGAGCTTTTGCAGCAGGATCTTCAGCGAATTTAGAGAGATCAAGAAGTTTGCCGTCCGAGAGAGTGACAACACCCTCTTCGTTGAAAGTCACGTCAACAACTCCCAAGTACTTCAGATACTCGTTTGCTTGGACGATTACTGTCGGTTCCGCTTTTTCCACTAGAACCGGCTTCTCGAGCTTTGTATGCGTATGCCCGCCGACAATGATGTCAATACCATCTACTTGTCCTGCGAGCTCTTTATCGCTACTATAACCGAGATGGGAGAGCGCAACAATCTTATCGACACCTTGTTCTTCCAATTTTCTTACTGTCTCTTTCGCCTTGTCCGCTGCATTTTCAAAAACAATATCTTTTGAAGGGCTTGCAAGGAAGGTAGTGTCTTCCGTCGTCAATCCGAAGATACCTACTTTTTCCCCATCAATGTTTTTCACAACAGCAGGGTAAACTTTCCCGCCTTCCGCACTCTCAGCAATCGTTTTATCAAAAAGTGGTCCCAGTACAGGGTCCTTGGTGATATTAACGTTTGCACTCACCATCGGGAACTTCATCTTGCTGATAAAATTGGATAGCACTTGGGAATCCTTATCGAATTCATGGTTTCCGAACGTCATTGCGTCATAGCCAAGACCGTTCAAAAACTCAAGATCAGCCATGCCTTCGTATTGATTGAAGTAAAGCGTTCCGGAGAACACATCTCCTGCATCGAGCAGCAGCGAGTTTGGCTTAGCTGCTCTCGTCTCATTGACTGCTGTCACAAGTTTAGGATATTGCTCTACGTTCGCATGGCTGTCATTTGTGTGCATGACAGAAAGCGTAAACGGCCCTTCATTAAAATCAAGCTGTGCGAGTACAGGGTCATGATCACTGACGCGTCCATGAGCCTCCATGAACGGAGAGTTGATATGAACGATATCTACTTCCGCTTTTTCAGAAAGGTTCTTTGAAACTAGCAGGTGGTCAAGTACTTGGGAGTTGCCCTGATAGTTATAAGTGAATCTTTCAGGAACAGGGACTTTTTCCACAAGATTATCAAGATCATCACCTTTCAGTGCATGTAGCGGGTTGGAAAACTCAAAGTCATTCAAGTCACCAAGAACGACGATATTCGCTTCCTCATTTTTCCGCAGGACATCATCGACGAATCCGTTCACTGTTTTCGCGATTTCCATGCGCTGTGCTTCACTGCCAAGCAGCGGCGGCTGGTTTTTGCCAAAAATCGGCTGATCGCCACCCTTAGAGTTGAAATGGTTAGCGATAACGATGACTTCTTCGCCGTTGAATTCAAACTCTGCTGCAAGCGGCTTGCGGCTGCTTGAAAAAGCTGGGTTTGAAGGCTCAATTCGTCCAGGATTCAATGTCAGTGAGCCGTTTTCATAGCCTACCGCCTGTGTCGCAGTACCTTTCATTCCATCTGCAAGCTTTACGCGCTCAGGATTATAAATAAACCCAACGCGGATATTGCCATTTGGGGCACCGCCATCTTTGTTGTTTTCCGGAGCGATATCAGTCCAATCATATGCGGGACCGCCATTCGCCTTAATCGCCTCAACTAAAGCTTCATAGTTTTTCGATGCATCTGTTTCACCTGTTCCTGTGCCGTTGTTATCCTGGACTTCGACGAGGCCGAGGATATCCGGAGCGTTCAGGTTATTCACAATCGACTCCGCAATCTTATTCGTTTTCTCTGCATTTGCAGCTGTATAGTTCTCCATATTGTACGTTGCGACTGTCAGCTTGTCGGTATTTTTTTTAACGGTTGTTACTTCCCGCTTGTAGCTGCTTTCAGACAATGGCGGAAGAGCTGCCTCATCTGTCAGCACCTTAAAGTTTTGAAAAGAATAGCTTAGAACACCGGTCACAGTACCTTCAAAAACATCGCCTGTTTTAGCAACAAAGTCTCTGTTGCCAAAAAGAAGATGCAATCGTTCAGGATTGAAATTATCCTTCGTGATGGAAATTCCGCCCGGAGTTGTATAAGGTTTCCCTGCTTCGCGCCCAGTAATGACAGGCACTTCTCCATACTTCTGCGGGCCAACTGCTGTTGGATTCTCAACTCCAACCCGCATTCCTTCAAGGCTTTCGTAAAAATCAATAGCATCCTGTTCCGGATCGAATTGGGAGAACTGGTCGTTATCAATTACTGAAGACGGCGGGTTGACATCCTTTCCAATCACTACAGGCTTTGGAAGAGGAAGCCCTGTCTCCAATATAGTGACAGCACCGTTTTGCGCATTGATTTCCGTCACAGCAAGGTCTGTCTTTAATTTATCGCTGTAACCATCGAGTACCCACTCTTTCACCTGGCCGGTTACCGTTACCTTGTCACCAGCTTTCAAGTTATGCGCCGGCTTGTACACAAGAATGCCTTCAGACGTTTTAGGATTCTCATCAGGTGTTACGCTTTGCATATAAAAATTGTTTGCATCCTGCGTCCTTGTAACAATTCCCTCGACATCCTTCACGTTCTGGCCTTCGTAAGGGGATGCGTGGTTTTGCCCTTGGATATCATGGATTTTCAGACCTTCCGTCCCTGCCGGCGGCGGAGTCTCGCGATCATTGCTTCCATCTCCGAAGCTTACCGCTGTCGGCGTCTTGAGACCCGGTACACCAAAATAAGCTGTCAGTGTACCAGTCACAGTAACGACTATACCAATGTTGGACGGGTTGGTCTTCAGGCCAAATTGAGACCGGAAAGAGGACGGAAGCTGGACAGGGAGAATTTTAGACTTGTCCCTTTCATCAGGGCTATCCGCGATTGCAAAATTCGTATCTTCATTGAATGGTTGCGAGAATTTGTAAGTAGGTCCGCTAGTCGTATAGGCAACGATATAGCCTTTTACCGTCGCATTCCCATTATTGTTGGCAATTGCCTGCGCTACCGTAATCGGCTCCGCTGCCGCAGCGGACGGTGTGAACGGAAGGAAACAATTCATCAAAACCACCAGGATTGCTGCTACAATAAAAATCGGATTCTTCCTAGGATTCACTCTCTTCTCCTCCTATGTAATAGTATAGGTTTTAAGGCACGATCTCATTTCCGAATCATCTGTTACAATAGACCTAGAAAACCCAGGACTTAAGAAACATAATAACGAATAGAATTACGGAGATTTGTTCTTTTTAAAGAACGTTCGACCAACAAACTTCCAAGGATTCTTGTATCCAACCCCCTCCTTCAAAAATCGTTGCTATTTGACAAAAAAGCTTACAACTCCATTTTAAGTTATTTAGAAAAATCATTCTACTAATTTACAAATTTATTAGACTACTTTCATAAAGATTGACCACTCCATTGCAGTATTGTCGTCTAATGGTGGGTAATCTCCTAGAAATTGTTTTCCTCCCCTCTTTACCAAACATCCGTTCTTGCTTTATCATATAGAAAAAAGGATTGTCCATTGGAAAGACAAAAAAGCCGCCGCTCCTGCTTACGGATGCGGCAGCCCTGCTTATACAACAGCAGCTCCTTCTTTTTGGAACCATTGAATTTTCTCTCTTAATCTAACGACTTCTCCAACAATAATGATGGCAGGATGAGTAATGCCGGACTGCTGCACTTCTTCCTCAATTGTGGAAAGAACTCCTGTCACAACCTGCTGTTTTTCCATTGTCCCCCACTGAATTACCGCTGCAGGCGTAGCGGCATTTTTTCCATGTCCAATGAGTTCCTTGCATATATACGAGAGATTTGAAATCCCCATATAAAATGCGATTGTGTCACTTCCTTTTGCTAATGAATCCCATTGAATCCCATCCATGCCTCTTTCCTTTTTGCCATGGCCTGTGACAATCGTAAAGGTTGTCGCATGATCTCGATGCGTTACAGGTATGCCTGCATATGCCGGCGCCGCAATGCCAGATGTGACACCTGGAACGATTTCAAATGGAATTCCATGCGCTGCAAGCACCTCTGCTTCTTCCCCTCCCCTGCCAAAAACACATGGGTCTCCGCCTTTTAACCGGGTAACCGTTTTACCGGATAATGCTTTCTCAACAAGAAGGTCATGAATTTCCTCCTGAATTAAAGCGTGACGCCCTGGGAGCTTGCCGACATAGACAAGCTCCGCACCTTCCTTCGCATAGCCGAGAAGTTCTGTATTAATTAGCCTATCATAGGCGATTACATCCGCGCGTTTGATGCAATCCAATCCGTAGACGGTGATTAGTCTGATGTCGCCGGGCCCGGCACCAACAAGATAAACAGTCCCTTTTTCCATTAATCGTTCATGCTCCTTCCATTGAGCAATCTTTCAAAAAGCAAATCTCTCTCTCTCATCATTCCATCCTTTGTCAGCGAGTAAAACCGCTCATCCAATAGAATCGACAACTTTGTTTTCCTTGAATCTGAGTCACGCTCAATCTCAAGGATTTTCCGTCTTGCTTCATACAAAAACTCGACGTATGCTCCATAGGCCTCCTCATACATCGTTCCCAGTTCCCGAATGATTTTTTTCGAAAGACTAGGGCTAGCTCCTGATGTCGATACAGCAAGTTGGAGTCGTCCCCTATTTAACACTGAGGGCACGATGAAATCACCCGCTTTCGCTTCGCCACTCATGCATAAGAGCTGATCCTTCCGGCACGCACTTAATACTTTTCTGTTTACTTCCATGCTATCCGTACAGGCAAACACTAGAAAAGCATGTACTATATCCTCACCTGAAAATGTCTTCTGATGCCAACAAATCTTCCCGGCCTTTGACCATTCCTTAATCACAGTCGTTGCTTCCGGACTGATGACGAGAATCTTTGCGCCCGCCTCTAACAGCCAGGAAATTTTTCTTTCCGCGACTTGCCCTCCGCCGACCACCGCAACATTTCGTTCTTGGAGGTTTAACATTACCGGATAGTACATGAAAACTCCTTGCACTTAGAAATCCAATTATCCACTGACTCCAAGCATGATCCAAAGTGAAAATGTATGTAGCCTGCAACGAGGTTCGCTTTCATAAAACCATCTGATTTCGAACCGCGCCTCCCTGAAGCGGTGTAGGCAGGGGAAGGGAGGGCATCACTATGAAAATTCGAGTAGTGAAACTCATGCCCTCTTGCTGTAACACCTTCTGGTAAAAGGAAGTTCCCCGGCTCGCCCTTGATTTCCCTGTATCCTAGTGCTGCAAGCTTTTTACCCATCACAATTTTCCCAGGAATAATGCCAGCCATTTGATAAACAGCGCCGTCTGTCGTTTCAATCGAGTCCGTTAAATACATGAATCCTCCGCACTCCGCAAGCGTCGGGAGACCTTTTTCAACCGCTTCCTTCACCGACTGCAATACTTTTCTATCCCCGCTCAGCTCTCTTGCGAACTCCTCGGGAAAGCCGCCGCCAAGATAGAGCCCTTCCACATCTACAGGAACCGCCTCGCCTGCCAGCGGTGAAAAATAAACCAATTCAGCACCTCTACTCTCGAGCAGTTCGAGGTTCTCCTGATAATAAAAATTGAAAGCGGCGTCTTTTGCAACCGCAATTCTGACAGAAGGGGAAACGTTTTTTTCAAAATGCCGCATCTTTTCAACAATGAGATCAGGTGCAGTACCAGCAATCTCAATAAGTTTATCCAGATCAATACATTCCTCGGCAAGATTCCCAAGACGCTCAAAAAATGGATCAAGTTCGCCGCGTTCAATGGAAGGAATGAGACCCAGATGCCGTTCCGGTATTTCTATTCCTTTTTCCCTTGCGAAATAGCCGAGAACAGGAATATCACACTCTTGCTCGATTGCAGCTTTCACTATTCGATAATGTCCTGTACTTCCCACATTGTTCGCTATCACTCCAGCAACACGAACTTCTGTATCGAATGTTTGGAAACCCTTCACGATCGCTGCCGCACTTCTTGCCATGCTTGCACAATTAACTACAAGGATGACAGGCGATCCTGTAATCATGCTAATATGCGCAGTGCTCCCTTCATTGGAAAGCGGGTCTTTTCCATCGTAGAAGCCCATTACACCTTCAATGATTGAAATATCCGCTCCGCAACTTCCATGTACGAATGTTCTTTTGACCATTTGCTCTGAGAGCATCCAACTATCCAGATTTCGAGATATTCTGCCTGTTACCGCTGTGTGATAGGATGGATCAATATAGTCAGGGCCGCATTTGAATCCCTGAATAATAAGCCCCCTTTTCTTCAGTGCAGACATAAGTCCCAACGTGAGTGTCGTCTTTCCGACCCCGCTGCCCGTTCCTGCAATAACTAGTCTTTTCCGCATTGCCTTCACTCCATATTTTCCGGCAAGCCATCCTTTGCCAAAGCAACAGATATTGTGACATTGCCAGATTTCTTTTTCACAACTGCAAGACTCTTTGCCCTGCTGTACAACAATGCTGCGGGCTCGCTTACACCGTGTGCACCAGTATATTTAAATACCGTTTTAGACGGCTGCTCTATCTTGACGCTGTTCAGTTCTGCAGGAGTATAGCAATGAAAGGCCCATCCATGCTTTGAAACAACCTCCAGCAATCCTTGCTCATCTTTTTTCAAATCGATAGTTGCCACCGCTTTTACACTTTTAAGAGAAAACTGCAGTTCTTCCAGCGTTTCTTCAATGACCGATATTATTTCTTCTGCCTCTGTCCCCCTGTTGCAGCCTATGCCTAACACGATGACTTTTGGCCTGTACAACACTCCGTTTTCAAGGATGCGTTCCTCCTCAAGCGTGAGTTTCCTATGCGTGACAACTAAGGCAGCGTCAGGCTTAGCAGCAATAGCGTCGGCAATGCTATCATATTTTTTTATGTTGCTTGGCAGGGGCCTATCATGGTGCCACCACTCTTTCTCCCCCGACTCCTGGATAAAAGCAACCTGTTCCTCATTGACGACAGATGCGCTAACAGGAGTCAGCTTTTCAGCGGATTCCCACACCCAGCCAAAACGTTTGCCCAACAAATCTACTGGGATCGTTTTTTGCACATCGGAAGCTGTCGTGATGACGGGATGGGCACCAATTAGCGAGGCCACTTCAACAGCAAGTTCATTCGCTCCGCCTAGGTGTCCTGATAGAACACTGATGGCATATTGCCCTTTATCATCAAGGACAACAATACCTGGATCCGTTTTTTTATCTTTTAAGATTGGCGCAATCATCCTGACTACCGCACCAAGGGAAATAATCAGGATGATTCCCCTGTAGGAACGAAATAGAGCAGGGAGAAGGTGGCGAACACTGCCGCTGAACATCGTAATTCCTTTTCCCGCTTCATCCCCCTGTTCGAATTTTTCCATATAATATACATCGCTGCCTGAAAAAACCCGATGAAGCTTTCGTGCAAGCACCGTCCCATGCTTCGTAATGGCAACGATCGCATAGTCTTCTCGAACGTTGATTTTCGGCTGTATCCATTCTTCAAGAAAAAGCTTCATTTTGGTGCTCCTCTTCTAAAGCCATGGGTGAATTCCTTATCGTAAAGCTTAGACCGGTAATTCTTTTCGTAAATCTGTTCATCGAGTGCCCACCCTGCAAGGATCATTGCTTGTTTTCTGATTCCATTCTTTCGCATATCCTCATCCAGGTTTTTAAGAGTGCTGCGGACGACCTTCTGATCCGGCCATGTCGCTTTATACACTACTGCCACTGGTGTTTCCTCACTCCAGCCTGCATTGAGAAATTCACGGACTACCTTTTTCGTAAGGGTTGCACTTAAAAACAAGGCAACAGTACAGCCATGACTCGCCAGGTCTTTCAGCTTCTCCCCATCCGGTACTGGTGTCCGGCCTTCCGCTCTTGTCAGGATGACAGTCTGGGTCAGGTCAGGAACTGTCAGCTCCGCTCCAACCGCAGCAGCAGATGCAAATACCGAGCTGACTCCTGGAATGATTTCGACTTCCACTCCCGCTTCTCTCAGCAGTGCAATTTGTTCCAGAATCGCTCCATACACTGCTGGATCGCCAGTATGGACTCGGACAACCTTTTTTCCTTCATGGCATCTGGCAGCCATTAATTCCACCATCTCTTCTAGATGCATTCCAGCAGTCTTTACAATTTCCGCTCCACTTTTCGCTTCTGCTATCAATTCATCGCTTACAAGTGAATCTGCATAAAGTACCACTTCTGCTTCTTGCAGCCGCTTAAGGCCTCGTACGGTAATCAGATCCGGGGCACCTGGTCCTGCTCCAATAATCGTTACTTTCATCATTTTCTCACCACCATTAACGTGAGATATTCCAGCTCTGCGCGGTCCAATTCTTCGAGCTTCCAAATAACTTCTTCACCTGACGTTACTTTTGTAACAACAGAAGCTTTTTCGGACAAACCTAACTCCCGGAGAACCTTGAGCATCATATCCATTACCTTGGCTACTTTAATGAATACAACACAGTCATTATCCATAAGCACCTTTTTCATTTTTTCATAATCATCCTGTGCCGGAATGATGGCAACGTGATCATCACCTTCAGCAAGAGGAATTCCAAGTCTGGACGCTGCTCCATTTACGGAAGAAATACCTGGGATTGTTACAATCGGCACTTCCGGATGAAGCTCCTGCATCAGCTTCATCATATGTATGAAAGTGCTGTATAGCATTGGATCCCCCTCCGTGACGAAAGCGACATCTTTGCCTTCCTTCAGCTTCTGCCATACTGCTTCGACCGTTGCTAGCCATTCCCGCTCAAGGATTGCCTCGTCTTTCGTCATGGGAAAAACGAGGCCGAGCATTTCTTTTTCCGTCTGGTTTATGTAAACATCAATGATTTGCTGTGCATAGCTCTTACTGCCCTTCCGCTTTTTGGGATATGCAATCACCGGAGACTCTTTCAGCATGCGGAATGCTTTCACGGTAATCAACTCCGGATCCCCTGGTCCCACACCAAGCCCGAACAATGTTCCTGTCATCTACTGTTTCTCCTTTCGTCTTGCGGCGATAATATAGACCGGATTCAACGCTTCAAATCTTGTAAGTTTCAAAATCGGCTTACTGCGCGATATTTGGGCAAGCGTAACTGAAACTTGGAATCCATTCTTCTTCAAAGCTTCCATCGCAGCTGACAGAGATTCTACCGTTACAACATTCAGTACTATTCTTCCGTCAGGTTTTAATCTCCTACAGCAGACTTCCAATATTTCTTCCATACCACCTGCCGTCCCGCCGATAAAAATCGCGTCCGGGTCCGGAAAATCCGTTAAGCCTTCAGGGGCCTTGCCATGAATTACTGTTAAATCAGCCCGGAACTTCTTCATATTCTCGAGACAGTTTTCAATATCTTTCTCATTTTTCTCAATCGCATAAACGGCGCCTTCTTTCGCGAGCTTTGCAGCCTCAATCGCAACAGAGCCTGTGCATGTACCGATATCCCAAACAATGCTATCGATTTGAATTCCAAGCTCACCTATACAAAGATTTCTGATTTCCTTTTTGGTAATCAGCCCTTTATCAGGCTTTCGTTGGGAGAATTCCTCGTCCTCGATTCCGCTCGACCATACCGGGGCTTTTCCCGTCTTTTTCAGAATAACGATATTGAGCGGCGAAAAATCAGTGCTCTCCATTTCATCCAAGCTATACCAGCCTGTCCGCTCCGCTTCTCCCCCGAGATTTTCCGCAACAAATGCCTTGTACTCCGTCATATCAAACGCCTTCAAGTAGGTTGCCAGTCTTTGAGGGCTATTTTTGCTATCTGTAAGGACCGCCACTTTTTGACGGCCGTCTATCCGCTGGGCAAGTCCTTTCATGCTGCGCCCGTGGATACTGGTAAAGTAAGCATCGTGCCATGATTCCTTCACTCTTGCAAAGGCTAGTTGAATAGAGCTTATATAAGGATAGATTTCAAGATTTAATTTATTGGCTAAAAAACCCCCAATTCCATAGAACAAAGGGTCTCCAGAAGCAAGTACCACTATTCTCTTATCTTCTTTCTCCAGTCTTTCCGCAAGCTTCATCACACCGCTCTTGATGATGACTTTTTCTCCTTGATAATCCGGAAAGCAGGCAAGCTGTCTTTCGCCGCCAACTAAAACGTCGCTCTCTGCAATCATTTTTTCATACAGAGGAAGAAGGTCAGCTCTTCCTGACTCGCCTATTCCAATCATTTTCACAGCTTGTTTCATCGTATTCCGCCTTTCCAAGCAATGTTCCCTTCAGAGTATACAAGCTTGTCTCTATTGCAATCCCCCCGTTTACTTCCTGCATTCCTGAACGGCAGCAGCTTTCACATAGCTTTTCAAAAAAAGCGGGGAACATCGCCATTATTTCCCCGACCTGTGAAGCAGTATTCGCCTGCCGGATTTCTTCGGCTGTACTACTTGAACAGCCTGCCGACAGCGCGATTTCCGCAAGAAACTCGAAGTCGACAGGAGCGCTTTTCGAGTGGACCATCATGACGCCTTGGGCAAACTTTGAAAACTTCCCCATCATTCCAACTGCTGACACTTTTTTCATCCCTGCCCGCTTGCACTGTTTCAATGTGAACCCTACAAAGTCCCCCATTTCGATGAACGCCTCTTCTTTCAGGGAGGGGTATTGGAGCATCGCATATTTTTCGCTCCTCCCGCCAGTTGTGATGACTACATGTTCACAGCCTGCCAGCTTTGCTACGTTAATGGCCGAGACAATGCTAGCTTTGTACGCAGAGGTGGAAAACGGAATGACAGTCCCTCTTGTCCCGAGGATGGATATTCCGCCAAGAATGCCAAGACGGCCATTTAAGGTCTTTTTTGCAATTTCCTCACCGTCCGGTACAGAAATGATAATCTTAATTCCTTTTTCGATTTGAAACTGCTTGAGGACCCCGTCTGCTGCGTCCATAATCATTTTTCTCGGGACAGGGTTAATCGCAGCTTCTCCGACAGCTACTGGCAGACCAGGTTTCGTCACACGCCCTACCCCAATTCCGCCGTCCAAAGTAATTCCTTCCTCTCCGTTCCAGAATACCTCTGAACAGATTAAGGCCTTGTGTGTTGCATCAGGGTCATCCCCTGCATCCTTTATCGTTCCTGCTTTTGCACTGTTCTCGCCAACAATGCACTCCTCCATGGAAAAAGTGGCGAAGGAACCGACAGGCAATAATATGGTAGCTTCAAGCTGCTCCTCCCTTGTAATCAAAGCAGTCAGCGCAGCTTTAGTCGCTGCAGCAGCACAAGCGCCAGTCGTAAATCCAGGCCTTAGTTTTTTATCCGTTTTAGCCGACATGATGTACTCACTTCCGGTCTGCCAATAATGAAATAGCGTTAAGAGCAGCAACTGTTACTGTGCTTCCGCCTTTCCTTCCGACATTCGTAATAAAAGGGATATCAAGCTTTGCAAGCTCCTCTTTCGATTCAGGCGCCGAGACGAATCCGACTGGAAGTCCGATGACAAGCGCAGGGTTCGCTTCTCCTTCCTTAATTAGGCGAATGAGCTCGAGCAGGGCAGTCGGAGCATTTCCAATTGCAAAAATACCGCCGTTAGCCTCTCGGATCGCTTTGCGCATGGAAATAATGGCTCTTGTTGTCTCCAGGCGCTTTGCTTCTTGCACGACGTCACTATCCGAAATATACACGCGGATATCTCCGCCGTATTTTTCAATTCTTTGCTTGCTGATGCCAACCTGGACCATCTGAACATCCGCAATGACTGGCTTGCCGCTCTGGATTGCACGAATTCCAGCTGATACAGCATCAGGGTGGAAAATCATGCTCTTTCCAAGTTCAAAATCAGCAGATGCGTGGATCACGCGGCGGACAACAGGGTATTGTTCTTCCGTAAATCCGTGCTCTCCCACTTCTTCATCGATCATTTCAAAGCTTTTCGTTTCGATCATTTCCGGATGAACCGTGACTGGTTTAAATTCCGTTTTAAAGTCCAATGCCTTTCCTCCTTTTATCAATAGAAACTGTATTTTTCAAGTGAGTGATGACTTCCCTGAAACTAGAGTACTTTAAGCCATAATCAATATTGGGCCGCTTGATAAGGATAGTTTCAATTCCAAGCTCCCTTGCTGCTTCCAATTTTTCACGAACAGATCCTTGCTTACCGCTTTCCTTTGTGACCATTGTTGTAACGCCATATTGCTGATAAAGCGCTTTGTCGAATTCCTTAGAGAATGGGCCTTGGATCATGACAATATCCTTTTGTGGAAAGCCAAGACTTGCACATTTTTCAAGATTATCCATTCGGGGAAGCATCCGGGCAATTACTCGGACACCTTCCACACCTAGAAGCTTCTTGCTGAAAATCTCAAGTGTCTTGCTTCCGGTTGTCAGCATGATGACTCCCTTCCTCTGATACGCAGCATCGGCTGCCTCCTCATAGGAAGTAACGACCGTCAGCCTTTCATCCGCGAAGCTCTCAGACTCTCGCTCGTAACGTATATAAGGGATGTTGCACAGTGTTGCAGCTTCCATTGCATTCTTGCTGGCCATTTCAGCAAAAGGGTGACTTGCATCAACGATTGCCTTAAATCCTTTGTCTGAAATAAGTTCCACGAATCCATTGCTGTCATGCCTTCCTGCAATGGTGGAAAGACCATGCTTCCTTAACTCTTCAGCAGCATTTTCCGTTACTACTGTTGCTACTAAGTCGTATCCCGTCTGCTTGATTTCAATTGCCAGCGCCCTTGCATCACTCGTACCGGCAAGGAAAAGAATCATGCTTTTCCCGCCTCCTCTGGAATTGCCGTTTCATGAATGTGAGACTCATGATGGTCATGATGATGATGGTGATCATGATGGTGATCATGATGATGGTGATGATCGATATGATCCATCGCCATGATTCTGAACTGGCATGTGTCACAATTCATTTTCACTTCTCCCTGCAGAGCCTCCTCTATCCTGTCGGCAATGATGGTTTGCAGCCGTTCATGGAACCCGAAATATCCTGCAAGCTTAAAATGATGGTCCGGGTACTTTTGCTGCAGTTCTTCGACCATTCTCTCTAATCGCTTTATTAGGATTCCTGTAAAAAGGAAATAAGGAAGGATGACGATGTTTTTCGCACCCAATTTGATGCAGCGTTCTATCCCTTCATCAACAAGCGGGCTGGTGACCCCCATGAATGCGGGCTCAACCAGCTTGTAATCCGTCTTTTCCCAGAAAAGGCGGGAGATTTTGTATAACTCACTGTTCGCATCAGGATCGCTTCCGCCCCTTCCCAAAAACAAAACAGCGGTATCATTGCCTTGTTTTTCGGGGTTTTCCCCGATTTCTCTAATACGAGAAAGACAAATTTCAATGGTTTCTTCATGAATGCCGATCGGTCTTCCGTATGTAAAGTTGATATACGGATATCGCTCCTTCCCTTCATCAATGGCAGCAGGGATATGGATTTTGGAGTGCCCAGCAGGAAGAAGCATGATTGGAATCACATAAATATGGTTAGCTCCTTTTGCCGCGCATGTTTCAATCCCTTGGATGATTGTCGGTGATTCGAATTCCAAAAAGCATGTTTCAATCAGAATATCTTTCTTGATATGTTGTTTTAAATCTTCAATAAATCTTCTAACCTGATTATTTCCTTCCGGATCACGACTTCCATGGCCAACAAGCAATATTGCTTTCTTCATCATTACCTCCATTGATTATTCTCCACAAGGCGCAGGCTCAAGCTGTATGACTGGTGCATAGTCACGGTGCTGAAAGCCATAAACTTCCCCTGCCCTTTTGAAATATTTATAGAAGCGCTCATTTGGGTGTGCATTTTGTTTGTATTCGTCTACAATTTTTGCAATCATGTCGACCACCTCATCTGGCTCTATTCCTTCCGCAACTGGCTGTCCTGAATGAGCTGTCCTGCCAACCGTTTTTGCACCAAGGAAAAGATCGAATTTTCCTTTGCGAAATACAAGTCCGATATCCTCGTGTACAGCACCATAACATGCCATACCGCAGCCATTGAACCCGATTTTCAGTTCCTTTGGCACTGCCATTCCAGAGATGCGTTCTTGAATTCCCTCGGCATAAGGAATAGCATCTTTCTTATCACCATCGCAAAAATCGCAAGCCTTTAACTGGACAACATCTCCCACAGGATGAAGAAGAAGGCCCGCTTCAAGAAGAAGTCTTGTCGTCTCGTTCATATCTACGCCCGGAAGCTTCACAAGCAAATGATGATGCGGAGTATATTCAATCGTTCCCGTTTCCCCGGCAAGCTCTGCTAACAAAAGCAGCTGTTGAGGTGTAAACTTCTTTTCGGCAACCCCAGGGCTGACTGCTAATTCAAAAACCATTTCCATACCGGGTGGCTGGATTCTTTCGGCAGTCTTTTTCCCATCAATTGCTGCAATTGCCTCCATTGCCAACTGCTGCAGGCTGTTATCAACCTTTTCCTTTTTCCCTTCGTGCAGCGCCCATGGCTCGTTTTCAGGACGAAGACGTTCATGAGGACGCAGTCTTTGCTGCTCTTGACCCAACGTATATTTCCGTTGGTATCCCCTCGGAGTGATCATGATGTCACCGTGCAGGAATGTAGAAGAGTTTCCGATAATGACTGTTGTCAGCATGCCGATTTCATGTTCCAGCATTTTTTCAAGTGTTGTAATGACGACTTTTTCACTATTGCGATAGGCGCTTTTTACAAGTCCTACTGGAGTTTCGGAGTCCCGATATTGAAGCAATATTCTTTGAGCCTCGGCGATTTGCCTTGTCCTTCTGCCGCTTTTCGGGTTATAGAGCGCAATGACAAAATCCGCCTCCCCCGCAGCTTCCAGTCTCTTTTCAATAAGTGGCCAAGGTGTCAAATGATCACTAAGGCTTATCGTGCACGCATCGTGCATAACAGGGGCTCCCAGCAGCGAGGCGCATGATTGGATGGCAGAGATTCCTGGAATGACTTCCACTTCTACTCCTTCGTTCGATCTCCACCCTTTCTCCGCAAGAACTTCGTATATAAGGCCAGCCATGCCGTAAACCCCCGCATCACCGCTGGAAATAACCGCTACCTTTCTTCCCTGCTCCGCATAGCGGACTGCTGCCTGCGCTCTCGTTACTTCCTCTGACATCCCGGTGCTCACAACTTTCTGATCTGTCATCAGTTCTCTTATCAAGTCAACATAAGTTTTGTAGCCGATGATGGTATCGCTTTCCTTGATTGCATCCTTTGCCCTTTTAGTAATGTGTTCAGCGCTTCCTGGTCCAAAGCCAACGATAAGCAATTTGCCTGCCAATTAAATTCCTCCTCCTACCAGCTCGGCAATCATGGCCGAACCGAGTATGATACTGTATAAACCGGTAACAGATCCTAAAGCAATAAATATTTGCCGCTTAAGCCTTGACTTCATGAAACCCCAGGAAATAAGAAACGTCATAAGAATAGTCGATATCAGAAGACCAACAACAAACAATACCAACTGCGCAGTTGCAGCTGCAATGCTGTCGAAGCCGCCAGCACTTGTAATCGCAGCAATCTGTGTTGGGCTTTCGACACCGATGCCGTGGATTACTCCAATGAGAAAAGCACCGATGATGCCAATCTTAAGTGGAGAAATCTTCTTCCTCCCCGAAAAACCAAATCTTTTCGCAATGCTTGTCAGTCCATCGTACATCATCGTGAATCGGCCTTTTGGTTCAAAGCTGTTCCGATTTTTGAAGATAGAATAAATAATGAAGCCTCCCAGGAGTAACAGTGTAATCGCGACAAGCATTTCGATAGAGTTTTGAGCGCCTTTCGGCAGCCTCGCCCCTACAAATAGCGTGAGAAGCCCAATGAGGAACACGATCAATCCGTGACCCAGCGCATACATGATACCAAGAGAAATTTGCCTGCTTTTATTCCCCTCGCTTCCAACCATATCTGCAATAGCTGCCACATGGTCACTGTCCATTCCATGCCGCGCTCCAATAAGAATAGCCAAAAAGGCGAATGACAATATTTCCATGTTTTTAGCACCCTGCCTTTACTGGTTTGTTTTTCCCCTGCTCCGACTCGCCGCTTACCTTGATAAAAGAATCTCCTTCAAATGCATATAGGACAGACTCAGGCAGCAGTTCCGCTTCTTCATGAATGCTCTGGACAAGCTTTCTGCCAAGCTCTGGTGACATCGCCTTGTACCAATTTCCTTCAGGGTATTGGATAACAATGCAGGCATCCTTGCAACGTCCATTGCACCTTGTCCTTGTCGTATGTACGGATGGATCAAGCTGAAGCTTGCTTATTTCATCACGAATTGCTGCCGTTACTTCCTCTCCTCCTTTTCTCATACAGCTCGAACCATTGCAGATGAGAATATGGCTCTTTGTGTCGGATAGATTCCAAGTCGTCATGTTTCCCTCTCCTTTTTAAAAAAATAAAAAGCGCTCCCAACCGATGGATGGAAGCGTTAAAAAAGGACAACTCTCCGGCAATTAAAAAACGCCAAAAAAATTGTACTTCTGCTGCCTATGACCCGTAGGAGTGAAGAAGAATAGCATTGGCAGGTCTCCTGACTTAGGTTCATTGCATTGCTGCGTCTTCCCGGAATATCCAGTGACATGCTGCAGCAAAACTCCCCTTTACAGTGGCGGGACCATGCCGGATTTTCACCGGACTTCCCTTTTAAGCGCAGCAAATGATTGCTGCACACCTATGCTATGGTAATATTCTCTTTTAAAAAACGAAGAAGCCCTGACCTTCATTAGGCCAGGGCATGACAGTTCATTCCAGCGGAATCACCGCAGAGCGTACTATCATCCTTCCCTCCGAAGAAATGAAAGAAATTGTTTAAAAGCAGGTCTCCTGGCTTTTGCTTCGTCCTACTATTGCCCCCTTACCGGTATGTTCGGCGAGTATTTCGGCAATTTCGTCAGCAATTACAGTAGCGGGGGCTGCACCGGAGTTTAACCGGTTTCCCTATTATCCCGGTATTCTATCAACCGGGCACTCTTAAACTCTTATTTACTTATTATCATTTAACTGAAAAATCCTAATTTATACAAGTATTGATTTTATCAATATTGTATGTTATCAAAATATAGCTGAAAATGTCGATTGACAGGGAATTTCCCAATCACTGGTCTGCTCGGTCTGCGGGAAACGTTACGTACACCTTTGCTTCTTTTCCAAGTGGTGTTCTACCCTTTGTTGTCCCTTATTTGAGATGAATAGAATTTTTGCATAAAAAAGGGACTATTTGAGAATTTTTCATAAAAGCATTTGTTCACAATCTTTTTTCCTTGGCATAATTGTAGCCACCCTCGTACAAACTAACCTTTCCAGATTCAATCCAGTATATTTTCTGGAATAACTTATTGAGAAAATAGCGATCATGGGAAACCGCTAGAATAGTGCCATTATAATCATCGAGCGCTTCCTCCAGCACTTCCCTTGATTCAATGTCAAGGTGGTTCGTCGGCTCATCGAGTATCAGCACATTGATATCCTGGTACATCAGCTGAGCTAACCGCAGCCTCATCCGCTCTCCCCCGCTCAGCTTGGAGACCTTCCGATAGACAGTATGGCCATAAAATAAGAATCTTGCGAGGATCTGCCTTGCCTCTCCTTCTGTCACGATTACTTCATTGCGAAAAGCTTCTATTACTGTTTCATGTTCCTCTTGTGAAAAAAGATGCTGTGACAAATAGCCAATCTTCACATTGCTCCCTACTTTTACTTCTCCGCTATCTGGCTGTAATTGGCGAAGGATCATCTTCAGCAAAGTGGATTTTCCCGTGCCATTCTCCCCAACGATTGCTGCACGCTGCTGGAAAGTCAAATGGAGATGAACATTTTGAAACAGCTGCTTTCCCTCAAATTTTTTCGATACATCTTTCAGAAAAATGACGTCTCTTCCGCTTCGATCGGAGGCAGACATCTCGAGGTTCATTTTCTTTCGGTTCAATGCTGGACGATTCAATTTTTCCATTCTCTCCAATGCTCTTTCCATATTCCTAGCGCGCTTATGGAGCCCCTCATTTGGAGGGTTCGCTCTGTTAGCCCATTCCCTCAAACGCTTGATAGCTTCTTTCATTTTCTTTATCTTCTTTTGCTGCTCTTCGTAGGCGTGAAACTCCCTCAACAGTCGTTCTTCCTTCTCCTTCACAAATCCCGAGTAGTTGGTGTTATAACAATGACATTCGCCATCCTCCAAATCAATGATTCTTGTTGCTACTTCATCGAGAAAATAACGGTCATGCGAAATGACAATGACGGTCCCGGGGTATTCCTTCAGAAAGCCCCCCAGCCATTCGACTGCCAGTAAGTCTAAATGGTTCGTCGGCTCATCCAACAGCAAAAAATCGGGATTTTTTAAAAGGTTTAATGCTAAGCATATCTTTGTCTTTTCGCCGCCGCTCAATATGGAGAACTGTTTTGCCAATAAATCTTCAATGTTCAAGCCTTTCGCAATTTTTTTGATATTCGCTTCCGTTTCATATCCGCCATTATAAATAAAAAACTCTTGGAGACTTCCGTATTCATCCATTAACTTCTGAAGCCTTTCTTCATTCTTTTCCAAGCCCATCTCGGCTTCCAGCTTTCTCATTTTATCTTCCACTTGCTGGAGCTCGGTGAAAGCTGTTTTCAGTACGTCGTTTGCCGTTAAAGCATCATTAAAATTTGGGATTTGCGCCAGATATCCTATTTTGCAATTCTTCTTCCAGGAAATTTGTCCGCCATCTGGTGCTTCTTCTCCTGCCAATAATCGAAGAAGCGTCGTCTTGCCGCTGCCATTCCGGCCAACGAGGCCAACGCGCTCTTTCTCCATAATTTCAAATGATATATTTTCAAAAATAATGCTTCCGCCATACATCTTTTTTAGCGAGTTTACACTGCATGCAATCATGTCTAGTCCTCCTTAAAATATAAAAAAGCCAAAGGGAATACAGCACTCCCTTTGGCTTTTGATACTAACGGATGGCATAAAAAAAGAAGAGCATGAAAAGCTCCTCTTCACCGTCCATATATATTGTGGGTAAGAGATGTTTTCACCGTTTTAGATTTGCTATGAAGTTGTTAAAAAAGGGCACACGTATCCCGTTAACAACTGCAACAGCAAATTTCGCACGGCAAAAATACAGAAAATCATTCCAATAGCCGCACGCTAAAACAGGTTGATGAAACATCCTTCCCACCTCCGTTCTTCAATAGATTACTTTATATTTTATAGAACCCTGCTTTATTTTTCAAGTATTTTGAATGTTTATATCATTTCTCTGAAGTCAATGCTCATCCACACCACCTATAATTTCCTCTTTATCTTATAAATTAGTTCTATAACAAATTCACTTCTTCACAATTTATAATAAGGATGGCGCCAGACACTACACTATGATAAAGGCAGGTCTAACGGCATGAATCAATTTGGAACAGTATCAAGCACGAAAAAGGCTGCGAGCATCGCTCTTGCACTGACATTATTGGTACCAGGACTCGCCGGCTGCAATTCGGCAACTGCGTCTAAGAAACAGGAACCGGAAAAAGTGGAGAAGGTGGCAACGAAAACAGCCGCGGCAACGGAGAATAAAGCTTTGCCTAATGTGAAGATACTTGCAACTGGTGGAACGATTGCCGGGGCAGCGAAGTCTGAGTCTGAAACAACAGGCTACAAAGCGGGTGTCGTCGGAGTAGATCAGCTTGTGGAAGCTGTTCCCGAACTAAAGGACCTTGCTAATATAAGTGGAGAACAAGTATGTAAGATTGACAGTTCTGCCATGACAAATGAGATTCTGTTGAAGCTAGCGAAGGAAGTGGACAAGCAGCTTAAAGATCCAGGTGTTGATGGAATTGTCATTACTCACGGTACTGATACGCTTGAAGAAACAGCCTATTTCCTAAATCTAGTCATTAAAAGTGAAAAGCCTGTCGTAGTAGTTGGCTCGATGAGACCATCAACTGCTCTAAGCGCGGACGGTCCATTGAACCTATATAACGCTGTCGCAATTGCGGCCAGCAAGGAGTCCAAAGGGAAAGGCGTTCTCGTAGCATTAAATGATAAAATTGGATCGGCCCGCGATACAACAAAAACCAATACAACGAGGGTTGATACATTTGGCTCACAGGACTTTGGCTATCTCGGCCTTGTCCAAGGCGGAAAGCCATACTTCTATAATCTATCCGCAAGAAAACACACTACCAATACAGAGTTTAATGTAAACGACATAAAAGAACTGCCGCGCGTGGACATTGTCTATGCGCATGGAAACGACAGCAGATCCATGGTCGATGCTGCAGTAGAGGCAGGAGCGAAAGCAATCATCCATGCTGGTACTGGCAACGGAAGCGTCTATCCTGAAACTCTTGAAGGGCTAATCGATGCCCAGAAAAAAGGCATTGTGATTGTCCGCGATTCGAAGGTTGGCAGCGGGATGGTCACGCACGAAGACATCGATGACAAGAACCACTTCGTCTCTTCTGACACGCTGAATCCTGTCAAAGCAAGAGTGCTAACGATGATCGCCCTATCCAAAACAAGCGACCCAGCTAAGATTCAGGAAATGTTCAACCAATACTAAAATAAAATGCTAGGGCAAAAGTATTTGCCCTGGCATTTTCATTTTAAAAACTGTGAAACTAGCTGTCACTTAAAAGCTTACAGCCCAAGCTCCAAACTGAAATAGCTTATACTTTTTATTAAAATGTATCCTTTTACACTACTTTTCTCATCTTCCATAGAAAATACAAAACGGGAGAAATTAATATCGCAGAAGCAGCAATACCTCCGTTAACCGAGGTATAAAGTGCAATCATTCCTACAAGAGGGCCTCCCGCAACCTGCCCAAACGCATCCAGCTGCCCAAACATTGAAAGTGCAGTAGCCCTACCTTGTGATTGTAACCGCTCATTTGTCATCACGCTCACCAAAGGATAATTAACTGTCCGAAGCGAGGCAATTGTCCAATATAATAATACTGCTATCATGAAGTTATCAGTATATGCGAAAATCAGCATCGCAACGGATAACATACCATTTAGCACGAATAAAATGGTTGCAAAGCCTGTTTTCACATACACTTCCACAACTTTCAGCATAGCTAAATTTAATAGAAATGCGACCGCATAAAAAGCTCCAAACCAGTAAACGGTGTCTTCCTCCGCCAAGCTGTAGCCTTCAATGAAATGTGCTCCCCATAACCGATCGAAACCTTCACTAGCAAGCCCCCATAATAATGTGATAACTGCAATTCCAACCAGTACTGAATTCCCTTTTATTTGAGATAAGCCACCCTTAATTGCCAGCGACATCTGCTGAAGATTAGAAGTATCTTCACGAGCAATAGTGACGAATTTCGTTTCAGGCATAGTCCAATGTGTAAGAATTGCTAATACCACTAAAAATCCGCCAGCAATTATAATCGTCCATTGTACTGAAAAAATCGCAGCTATAAGCACACTGACAATAATTCCGGTAAATCTGCCTAGCGAATTATATTGTGCCCCTTTAAGGAATACTTGGTCTAGTTCTTTATTCTCTAGCTCGTCCGCAACCCATGCCTGTTCTGCACCACTTATAAATGTCCACCCTATTCCCCACAGGGCTGCAGCGGCAGCGATTGCCCAAAAATCCGGAACAATCCCTTCTAATAAATGAGCCGCTCCTAAAACAAATGTACCGATGACCAATGACTTTTTTCTCCCAAAATAGTCGGCCACCAATCCTGTTGGCGTTTCAAATATTAATATCGAGAGTTCCATAATGGTCCCAACCAAAACAAGCTGTAAAGGATTTAGCCCTGCCTGAGAAACGTAATAAATTGCATTCAGAGTGAACACCATTTGGATGATGAACTCACGTGAACTAGTTATACCATAGTATAGATTTTTAATACTCAATTCATTGCCCTCCGATTTTTTTAGAGATTCCAATGCGGAACTCAAACCGGAGAATAAGTTTTTATCACTAGATTGCCAACATACCCTCCGATTTGGTTGTGAAAGCAATTGTTGTGACTGTCATATTCATCTCTCCTTTTTTCTTATTAAGTTTATTATAATCTATATTTTTGAATTATCCCATTATTATGGATATTATCAGGGTTTCATTTTGCAAAAGAAAGACTATCAAAAAAATCGAGAAAAGGAGATATGTTTGCTCCTTTTAAATGAACAAGGGATATTTTCATATTCCAGTGAAATCCAGGGCGGAGCGAAATCGCAGAAAGCTCCCCGCTCTCAAGTTCCTTTTTCACACAGTGTTTCGGCAAAAAGCTGATGCCAACTCCGTTCTTTACAAATGCCTTCGCCGCTTCCATGCTATCCACTTCCATTGCAATCATCGGCTCAACAAACTCGGATTGAAATAACTTCTTTATAACAAGCAAATCCATGGAATCATATCCAAAGTAAATAATAGGATAGCGAGCGGCTTCTCTTATGGTCACCGTTCTTCCTGAAAGAGGGTGACCGGATGAGACCACTGGTACAATAGGGTCCTCTTTCAAGAGATGACACTCTATTTCGGGATGAGCGATAGAGCGTATAATAGCAAAATCCACTTCCTTATTCAGCAACTTGTTTAGTATGTCTTTGGAATGTCCCGTCTTCATTTGGATGTGGACTTTCGGAAATTCACGAATAAACTTGGGGAAGAATTCTGGCACTAAACAGGTGGCAATGGAAGTAGCGCATCCTATCCTGACAGTCTGATGCTCCATTGCCGGCTGCTCCATCCTTGATTTCGCTTCTTGAAAGGAAAGCAGGATATTTTGTGCATACGGCAAGAACTCCTTCCCCTTTTCCGTCAAGGTAATCGACTTTCCTTCCCGATAGAACAGCTTTGTATTCATTTGAGTCTCCAGTGTATGGATCCGTGCCGTCACGGACGGCTGTGTCAGAAACAAAGCCTCCGCCGCTTTATTAAAGCTCCCGAAATGGACAGCATATACAAACGCCTCCAGGTTGTGCAGATTCATCCCGCACCCCTCACTCTCCTTCAATATCACTCCTAATTTTAGACTACTGCTGAAGACTTGCCCTCGTTCTTTTTTCCTAATGTAAAACTAAAAATTGTTCCCATTGAACCTGAGTCGCAGCAACAGTCTATCGAAAGCGACTTTGAAAGATCCTTAACAACCTTCATTCCTAAACCAGGATACTCTCTTCCAGGGTCAAACCCTTTCCCATCATCTCTCAAGACAATCGCACCATTTGTGATCGTAATTTCCATAGAACTGGATGCCGAATGTCTCAATGTGTTTTGAAGAATGTTATCAAACAGCCTCTGGAGCCAAAGACTGCTGCTTAACCAAATCATTTTATCTCCAACATGATTTACCCTCAAACTTATCCCGTTTAGATGGTATAGATATTCCCATTTCCTCACCATAGAATAAAAAAAGTCTACCATGTCTACTTCTTCCTTAAGAATGTAAGAGGAGTCGAGGGAATCAGTCGCTTCGAGCCTAACTTCATTTGTCAGGTCGGCAATATACTGGATCTGTTGGTAAAGCGGCTGAAAGGATTGAGAGGGACGGCTGCTTTCCATATAAAAGAGCTGCAGCCTTAGAGCAGTTAGCGGAGTATTGATGTCATGCCTTAATTTATTTAAGTATTCTTTCTGCATTCCCTCCCGCTGTGTTAATTCTATTTCTCTGTAGGCTGTTCTTTCAATCAGAAGATTAACTGCGCTAGTGAGTTCCCCGATTTCATCAAGGGTGCCAACATCGAGCTTATCTGGAACTTTTTCACTAGCAGCCAAATTTCTGATCGTTTGGTTTAATGTATCAATCTTCCCAAGCAACGATGTTATTGATTGTGAAAAGACATATGCTATAAGGAAAAAGGAAAGAAAGAAAAGAACCAACATGATTGGATAGGCAAAAGATTGATAGAATGGCAAATCATATCCTTTTACATTCCGCGAGACAAGTTTATAAATTCCTAACATCAGAAAGTTAATCAACAGGCAGATAAACGGCACACTAAAAGTGACCACAATTAACATTAGCTGAAACTTCTTCTTTAATTTCATTTTTTTATATAGGTATTCATTCGATACCCTTCTCCATAAATATTTTCAATGATATCTCCCCGAATATCGTCTATCTTCGTCCGAATCTTTTTCATATGGACATTCAGGATATTAGGATTTCGATCCTCAAACTGCCAAAGGTATTGAAAAAAATGTTCTTTTGTCAAAATTTGATCATGATTGTCATAAAGATAAAAGAACATTTTCCTTTCAATTGGCGTCAGAGCCACTTCGTTATTAAATGAATCGATAAAAATTCTTTTTGTGTCCCGATTAATATGCAGATGTTTAATGCTGATTAAATTTCCATACCTATTATTTAATAGCTTTTGTAGTCTTAATAGAAGTTCACGAGGATCAAATGGTTTTACAAGGTAATCTTCTCCAATGGTAAGTCCGTCAAGCCTTGAGTCAATATCACTTCGTGCAGAGAGAAAAATGATAGGAACATTCAGCCCGGTCTTATTTATTTCACTGGCAATCTTTAAACCGTCATCCCCTGGAAGCATAATATCCATAATAATGATGTCTACCTCCATTACAAAACGGTGCACATCTCGTCCATCTTTACACCAGTGAACGCTATACCCTTCCCGTTCAAGAATCTTTTTCAATAATTCGCCTATCATCAAATCATCTTCCACGATTAAAATGGTGTACCCTTTCATCTTTCATCCTTCCGATCTCTATGCCCATAAATGAACTCTTCACTAAGTTGGTAGATTTCATCAGGAGCATATAAATAGATTGAGTGCTTTCCTTTTACTCTTTTCACATCAGATTTTTTAAGTTTGCTTGCAAATTCTTTATAATGCTTATTTTTTCGAATAATCCCTTCCGACTTTTGATTTTCCTTTGTATAGGCAGATAAGAAGAGAATTGGCGTATTATAGGGCGCAGGCAAACTAATTGAAGCACTTGCATTTTCAGAAGCTTGTAAGATTTCCTGCTCTATATCATCATTAAATGCCTTTTGATAAGAAAGCGCCTTAAAAACTCCCTTCTCCTTTTCGGATAGAAAAGAACCCTCTATAACCTTAGGGTCATAAGTAGCGTTAGGTGAAAGCCTTTGCATTCCTAATTTCGAAAGTATATTCAGACCCTTTATCATTAGAATATCACCGGAATCGAGCGGGTTCTCTGCATACTCACTTGGCAGACCAACATCCATTGCAATAATACCTTTCACTTCATCCGGATACTTCTGGGCCCAATATATTGCCTCAAGACCAGATATAGAGTGCGGTACAAGGATATATGGTGGCTTATTCCCGCTTTTTCTCAGCGCCTGCCTTGTCTGCTTAAGAATGGTATCAATATCTCTTTCATCATGAAATACATCACTGAATCCATAGCCAGCTCTCTCAACAACGGCAATTTTATGCTCTTTTGAAAATCTTGTGTATAATCCCTTCATTTCGTATACGGGAGCAGTTATACCTGCCCCTGGCATAAATACGAAGGTGTCTTTTCCTTCACCTTCATTGTATACATGAATCTCTTTATTTCCTACCTCTACCAGCGTTCCACTATGGTTGAGCAGCTCCGCCTCCAGATTTAACTTATACTGATGATAAATGTATGTAATAACCACACCAATAACAAGAAATGCTCCAAAGATAGCCGCCGCTCTTTTTATATTTCTCAAACCTTTTTTCATTTTCCTTTTCTCCCCCTCCCCCTATAAAAATAGGATAGAAGGAAAAAATAAATTTCTTCTAAATTTCACTTAATTTTTTCAATCAATAACAGTAGTAATATGCAAACTTAGCGATAATAAAAGAAGGCTCGAAAAAATCGAACCTTCTTTGTGGGTTACATTGTAATCTGTTCTTCCTTCTTACCAAAAATGAGCGAATCGATGGATAATAGCTTGCTTCCGTTGATGACAAGAAAAATGGCGATTGCAAATAATGCAAGATCGAGCTCATAACCTGCTGCTTCTCCATTACCGAGCAGCCCGGCAGAGAGTTTTACCTTCAGCGTCGCTCCAAGCATTAGCAATGCGAACAGCCCGGAAACAGCTTTCGTTCCAAGTCCAAGGATGAGAGCAATCCCTCCGATGAGTTCTACACCTGCAACCGCATATGCCATGGGCCCTGGTAAACCAATGCTATCAAACCAGCCAGCGATGTTTTCAATACCTCCCTGGAACTTTGCAAGACCATGAAAGAAAAAAATGATTCCTAATGTTACTCTTAATACTAATGCTCCGATTTCTGTTTTAAACATATTGTCCTCCAGTTTTTGGTTTAATTTAAGTTATCTCGAATCAATGCAAGATACGGATGGCTGCAGCACCCTTTCTCCACCTCACCTCCTAAATTATTTCAAAACAAAATATGTGTATTTGTAATATCTTGAATACAGGATAATCTCAAATGGTTATTTTTGTGATGTCAAGTAAAAGCTATTGGTACATTAAAATAGGTCAATATTAAATAAAACCCTCGATCACTTTTTTAGAGTGACCGAGGGTTAAAAAGTCTACAAAGACAGACCGTTATAAAACCTATCATAAATATCTTAACATAACCGTACATACGCATGATCAAAGAGGATTGGATTTATTTCCTCCCTCCTACTCGACTGTCATATGTATTCAATTTACTGAGTAATGGTACCTCTAGATACTTGTAAATATTGCCCATTGGTAATGTTTACAGTGAATCGACCATTAATGTTTTCATTATTAACAATTTCATTTTTCCCAACAGGCCCAGTCAATACTGCAACGTATCCTTCTCCCATACTCTCAATAGTATATTGCCCAGGTTGTATATCTACCCCTACTTTGTACCAACCAGAGTCTTTGAAGTCCTTAAGATTATTTACCATTTCGTATATTTCCTTTGCACTACTTACCCCTAACTCTTTAAATGCATCATAACTTACTAAAACACCATCGGTTTGGATATTTCCAGCTCCATGTACATATACATATCCGAAACTATCAAAATTTTCGTTATCGATAATATTTCCTGATAAATCTTCTTCCCCGTAATATTTCCCGCTCCCGTCAAATGAAATAAATGCATATTCACCTAGTGGTATATCGCCCTTAACGTATGAACCTGCGTCGAATGCTTTCTTTTTATCAAAAAGACCACTTAATTTTTCAATCATTTCTTGTTGGGGAGTTTTTATTTCAGGCTTTTTAACAACTTTCTCTGCCTTAGTCTGTTCTTTTTTATCGGAAGTAGAGTTTTTGCTTTTTTGTTCACTTTGCTTTGTTACTGTTGAGTCGGCTCTTTCCGAAATGTCCGAATCAAATGAAAGGGCTGCAAAAAATAATACAACAGCTCCTCCTGCGCAAAGTAACATTTTTTTCGCCTTTCCGTTTTTCTTGACTCCAAAGATAACTGCTAAAACAAGAAAAACAAGTAATCCTAATAAACTTAACAAGCCAACGAACATCCACATTCCAATATCCCCCTCTATTATTATCTAAATTTAGATTAACAAAAAAGGTAAAGAATGTATATATAATAGTTAATTTTTCCTGTGTCAAAATACTGAATATCAACCAAATCATTAACAATTTTAGTAAAATAACTTAAAACATCCTTAATTACGATACCAGCTAGCTGCGGCTTGAACTTCCCCAGCAGTTAATGAATGTCCTTTATTTTCCCAATGGAGTTGTACATTCGCATTTGCGTTTTTTAATAATGACTGCAGTTCTTCTGATTCCATTGGTGAGCAAATAGGATCGTTTTTTCCAGCAGCAATAAATACAGAAGTGCCTGTTAAATCTGGAAGCTCCACTCCTCTTCTCGGCACCATTGGATGGTGTAGAATCGCTCCTTTCACTGCACTTTTATAATGAAACAGTAAGCTCGCTGCTATATTCGCTCCATTCGAGTAGCCGACTGCGACAATATTACCTCGGTCAAAGGCATACTGTTCTGCTGCAGAGTCAAGAAACTCATGTAATTCCTTTGTTCGGAGTACAAGGTTCTCTTCGTCAAAAACACCTTCTGCCAAACGCCTGAAAAACCGCGGCATTCCGTGCTCCAGTTCATTTCCGCGTACACTTAACACGGAAGCTTCTTCATCAATTACCTCTGCTAGAGGAAGTAAATCTAATTCATTCCCTCCTGTGCCATGGAGCAACAATAAAGTTGGTTTCGTTTTATCTTTTCCCTGATTAAATATGTGTTTCATCATTTAACTCCCGCACTTCTAATGGTATTAGCCTTCGTTCTATCCGACCTCTATATTGTTCATACTGTTGCGGCAGCATTAATTTCTCTCCCATGGTCTCTTGCAATTCATCATGGGCAAATCCAGGAGGATCGGTAGCAATTTCAAACAAAATTTCCCCATGCTCCCTAAAGTAAATGGCATTAAAATAATTTCGATCTGTTACAGCTGTGACACCATATCCGTTTTCTGAAACATGCTGTTGCCATTCTAATTGATCCTCATCATCACTTGCCCGCCATGCAATGTGATGCACAGTTCCCACACTCATTTTTCCAATTCCAACTGGGGTTAATTTTAGATCGATTACATTTCCAATATCTCCTGAAGAACGGTATCGGTTGAGATCTCCTTCTCTACCTACAAATTCAAGGCCCATTACATTTTCCAGCAATTCAGCTGTTTTATTTGGCTGTGCCGAATAGAGGGTTGCTCCGCCAAATCCTTTGATTGCAACTTTAGGAGTTACATCGCCGAAGGACCACTCGTTTATTTCGCCTTCTTCTCTTTCCACCATTTCTAAATGAAGCCCATGCGGATCATCAAATTTCAAATACTGCTCACCAAAACGCTCATTCTTTGTAAATTTAATATGGAATTTTTCCAGTCGCTGCTCCCAAAACTTCATCGCACCCTTAGGAACCACATAAGAGGTTACCCCTACCTGGCCATCACCAATTCTTCCTTTGTAGGCATCAGGCCAAGGAAAAAAAGTGATGATCGTTCCAGGTTTCCCACCTTTATTACCGAAATACAAATGGTACGTACCTGGATCATCGAAATTTACAGTTTGTTTAACCATTCGCAGACCCAAAACCCCAGCATAGAAATCTATGTTTTCCTGCGGATGTCCTACGATTGCTGTTATATGATGAATACCCATCGTTTTTTTACCCATGCTTTGTTCCTCCTGTTCGTTAGAGAAGTTTAGAATAAAAACGCATCTATCGAATATTTTCCAGGTCCGATTAGAGCAATGCCTATCGCTACTGCAATCAGAGTCAAGTTAAATTCATATCCATTTGATGTCGCCCATAAACCATTTGGAGCGTGTACCTTAACAATTGCCATGATCATAACGCCTGCAATCACTATTCCTGCAAGTGGCGTTAATAACCCTAAAGCAAACAGAATTCCTCCCGATAGTTCCGCTAAGCCAGCAAGGAGAGCCATTGTCACTCCGGGTTTCATTCCCATAGACTCAAACCAGCCACCAGTTCCTTTCAATCCATAACCACCGAACCAACCAAACAGTTTTTGAGCTCCGTGACCAATGAACAAAATACCAATTACCATACGAATGATTAATACTCCAAGATCCATCATTATTATTTCCTCCTAAATTTTATTTTATCTCGGATTCGAGATATCTTGTTAAAAAAAAATAATTCCTTCATAAAACACAGCGAATCATTTTATCTTTAATTAAAGAATATTGAATTCGAGATAATATTATTACTAATTTTACTTTTTGTCAATAACTTTTTCTTCTCCTTTACATTACGACAATTTCTATCCATTTAATTGTATGTATTTCACAAGTAAAAATTGAGCCACTAAGGCTGAATATTTTCTAACCACTCTTTTGTATCTAATATTCGATAAGATGGTCCAATCATATCTACCATGTATGCTCTATGAGTGAGTCTGTCGGTTAGAGCTACTGTTAATACTGGATTATAGAATACTGTAACTGCTAGACTAAAGTGAACAGTTTTTGCTAGATAAGAATGAACACTTTTCATCCCAAATAACCTCAGTTACGCTATGATGATATTTTTAACATAGTGTTTGATGGAGGTATGGAAAGGTGGAAAAATTAGCAATGTATTTAGAAGTAAATCAACTTAGGGAAAGAGGTTTTAAGATAGCAGCAATTTCCAAGAAATTAGGAATATCGAGAAATACAGTTTATCGATATTTGGATATGTCATTCAATGAGGCAACAGATTGGGTCTCTACCTTGAAGACTAGAAGTAAAAAATTAGATCCCTATCGGGATATAATTCTAATCTGGCTAAAGGAGCATCCAGATCTCTCTTCAGCACAAATTGAAGATTGGTTGAAGGAAAAGGTACCGACAATCAAGGTTGGTAGCAGCACTTTAAGAAGTTATGTTAGTGAATTGAGGGATACTTACCATATACCAAAAGTGATTCGTATACGTGATCATGAAGCTGTAGAAGAACTCCCGATGGGGATGCAGGTGCAGGTGGACTGGGGAGAAACGAAAGTTAAAACATCTCTGAACAGTGAAGTTAAACTATACTTTATCTCGTTTGTTCTTTCGCATTCTAGATATAAATATGTTGAATGGCAAGATAGACTGTTTACCACAAGAGACACTATCCGATGCCATGAAAGTACCTTCCATTACTTTGGAGAATGCCAGAAGAAATCGTATATGACCAAGACCACTTAATTACAGTGAGCGAAAATGCTGGGGATATCATTTTTACAGGAGACTTTCAGGCATATAAACAGGAACGAAGTTTCAGGGTTTACCTGTGTCGGAAATCAGACCCTCAAACTAAAGGGAAAATTGAAAATGTAGTCAAATTTGTCAAAGGAAGCTTTGCCAAGAACAGAGTATTCTTTAACTTGGAAAGCTGGAATGAGAAATGTCTTGCCTGGCTAGAAAGGACAGGCAATCAAATTGTACATAATACTACAAAAAAAAGACCGGCAGAAGTGCACGCCCTGGAAAAGCAACACTTAAGACCAGTCTCCTCACTGCTCTCTTTCGAGAGCGACCTAAGTAACAGTATAACAAGAGCGGTCCATAAGGACAATGTCATTAAATACAAATCAAACCGATACTCCCTGCCGCTAGGAACATACCGACCCAGGGGAAATAATACAGTTTATGTTGAAGTAAGAGAAAGCGAACTGATTATCAGAGCAACTTCAAAAGGTGAAATTCTTGCCCGTCATCGGTTAGCTCTTGGAAAAGGAGAATTAATCAAGAACCGAAACCATGGAAGAGACCGTTCAAAAGGGCTCGACGCTTTCAAAGAAACAGTTATACGGCAATTGTCCAATCCTGAAGAAGCAAAGCAATTCATCCATGAGGTTGGCGTAAAACATCCAAGGTATATGAGAGACCAACTTTAAATTATCCAACATACGATTAGCCAATATAGACATGGCATTGATGAAGCCATTACCAAGTGCATTAGAGATCATCGTTGGAGTGCTAATGATCTTTGTGACATCGCTCAACACTTTCATAGATTAACAGAAAACGAATTATCCCCAACCCCTTCATTGCAAGAAATAAAGATAGTTACCCCCGCAATAAAAGCCACTGCACAAACAAGAGATCTTACTACTTATGTAGAGATTATGGGAGGGCTCAAAAAATGACAGGAACAGTTCAGCATCTTCAAGAAAACCTCCGCCATCTTCGGATGGCGGAAACAGCAAATGAGTTACCCACATTACTACGCAATGCAGAAAAACATTCGTGGACATATCTTGAATTTGTACAAGAAATACTATCCTTTGAATTGAAGCGACGGGAGGAGAAAAACAGAGAAAAGAGGTTGAGAAAGGCCAAATTTCCTTATTATAAGACACTCAATGAATTCAAAATTGCGGAACAGCAATCTTTAAGCACCCGTCAAATCGAGCAGCTTAAAGAGCTAACTTGGCTTGAACAGTAATACAACATGATCCTTCTAGGTCCACCAGGAGTTGGCAAAACTCATATTGCGATTGGGCTAACAAAACGGATATAAAGTCTCCTTTTATAGCATGGGAGAACTAATAAATATCCTCAAATCCCAGGAGTACCTGCGTAAATCCCAGCTCCAGCTTAAAGCTATAAAAGAAGCAGACCTAATCATCATTGATGACCTCATGTATATGGCAATGGATCAACGGGAGGCCAATTTATTCTTTCACTTAATCAATGACCTATATGAACGAAGTTCAATCATCCTTACATCTAACAAAGGGCCTGAAGAATGGGGAGAATTGATGGGAGACAAAGGAATAACAACCGCTATTTTGGACCGGTTGCTTCATAAAGTTGAAGTCATTCATTTAAACGGGGAAAGTTATAGAATTAAAAATAGAAAAACAATTTTTGACGCAAAAAGTGTTCAAACTTAATGAGCAAAAAGTGTTCAAAACTACTTGACGGTTACATGGTGTTGACTCTAAAAAATCATCTCTTAGCCATCCTTCAAATTCATAATGTAAATACTTTACCTTTCCTGATATACCCTCTGTTGCAATATCGTCTTCTGTTCCATAAATGGTATATTCACCATGACCACCTGATACTTCTGGTTCTAAAAAATATAATATCATAAGTTACTCCCCCTCCCACATATTTACCTTTTCACTGGTGGATTAAAATTCTCACCATATTTCTTATCTAACTCTATCATATAATTTATTACTTCTTCTTTTGTAGGATTTGGATTATTTCTATAAAATCTATTCCAATCCCTTCTTCCGAAATCTTTATTGATTTTGATTGATACAAGTTGCATTGTTTTAACATCATTTAATTCATGCCAAGTATATTTTTTATCTTCTCGCCAATCGGCTATATCTTCTGCTGTCCATTTTTGATCAGGTGTACTCCACTTCTTAGCCAATACTTCATCTGCAGTCGAAAAATTTGATTTTCTATCATTGTTTCTTTAGTAAAAAGCAAAAGCGCCTGTTGCCATTAAACGACAACAAGCGCTAAAGAATTATTAACATCAATACAACAAAGCTGCAGCTTTTGAAAAAATTAATTACTCATATAAATTCTCAATTTCCGCAAACCAAAAACTTCCTTTTGCCATACACTTATAGTCAATTCGCTCAAACTCTTCTCTTAACCAGTTTATCACAAATTCCGGAATGTCATTATCAATATAGGCATCCTCACCATTAACCTCTATTGCCTTATCAATCATTTTTGAATATGCTAATAAGCACTCGACAAACTGCGGTAAAGAGGAGTTAATAAATACCTCTTTATAATTATCACCATTATTAAGAAACACTATATTTTCTAGGTTCTCAATTATGCATATCGGATCACCAGAACCTGTGGAACCTAAAAACCAATATTCCTGAAAATCTTCCGGCATATTTAACGCCTTGGTAACTCGGCTTAAAATTGCTTGCGACGAGGTAAACTCTAAATATGGTGGAGGAGTTTCAGGTAAGCCCCCAATTGACAAAAATCTCTTAACTTCATCTGAAAAAAGCGCACCCTCCAAATCTTGATCATTAAATTTAATTAATGGTCCATCCTTAACAACATCCCATTTATCATTAAATTCCTCTGGTAATATCATCTTCTCACCTTCTTAATTTTTAATGAAAGTTTCAAGTCTGTTTGCTATTTCATCATCTATCCCAGTAATTCCCCAATCTTTTTCAATATTGTGGATACCTCCATATCCAGGATGCAAACTCTTAGGCAATGCTACTGCTTGACCACCTTCTCCAATATGGTGATGTCTCATTGGATCTTTCAAATACTCATTATACTGAGGAAAATGCTTTACAAATTGTTCATCTACTATTGGAACTCTACCTCTCTTTATCAAAGCAGTGTTATCTATACTCCAAAACTCTGGATTACTTTTTAGTAATGTATTAAAGAACTTTTTAGCATTTCTTTCCCATCCCGCAGCATTAGTTCCTGAGTTGGATTTCCCCTTAAAGTTCATCTCAACAACAAGTCTGGGATCTATTAAATAATTTCCATCATAGTTCGTAAGGTCTCTACCTTTATATCCTCTAATGCTATCATATTTGCCGTCATTACTCCATTTGGGAGTAGTAAAATCCCTCCCTTTATCTTCTGCCTTTGCCTTACCCCCACCCTCAACCCGATCCACAACCTTCGCAAACTGCGAAAACTGGTCGTTGATGGTTTTGGTTTTGAGGCCGTAGATGGTGATGTTGTTGAAGCCTGTAGAGACGACTTGCTTCTCGATACCTACAGGAATCTTCAAGCCTCCAAGGGCACGGCCTACTTGTGCTAGTTCGCTTCTGGCTTTGGAAAGGGCACCTTGGACAAATTTATTGCTGAATGGTGCCTTTACGGCCTTTGTAAATTGACTTGTTGCACTACTAATTTGGCCTGAGACACGGTTCTTGAGGCCTTCGAATGCCTTGTTACCACCGAAAAGATTATCTATATTTGCTTTTATATTACCAGAAAAGCCCTTCGTTTTTGAAGCAGGAACCTTGCCGGCGACCTTTGCGACCTTTCCGAGTTTCCCGACAACCCCCGCGACAGGGATAAATGATGGGGCTGCATTACCTACCAGGTAGGCAATACCTTCTTTTTCATACGTGTCGGAGAACGATTGTCCGATGGCCTCAAATACGCCTTCCGGATCTTTGATTGCCTGCATGGCCGCACTTGCATACTTATCAATCGTGGCATCTGCTTCTTTTTTCAAGAAATCAGGTTCAATTGGATCTGGGATTTGGGAAGAAGCCGCAATGACAATGCCATCTTTGACTAGGATAAGGATACCGCCAATGAGACCAACCAGCCCTTTGAAAATCCCCTTCAACAATCCGCCTAAAACTTCTCCGGTTACTTCAAGTACGTCTCCAACTCCTTCCCAGAAGTTTGTATACTTATTTTTGAGATTGGCTGCTTTATCGCTAAAAGCATCATCCGTATTCTCAAATTCAATGACCTTCGTTTTATGAATTCGGTACAATTCATCCATTTTGTTATGAAAACGAGTCTGGGAAAACAGTATCCTTGAGCGAATTCTATCCAGCTTTAACTCATTGCTTTTACTCTTTGCCTTATCTTCATCAGTTGGATTATCGATTATTGCGGCTAAGAAGGAAGGAGACCGGTAAGTAGCCATAAGCGCATCTTGCATATTCATTACGATAGAGTCTCTGATTTGATCAAGGTTATAGGCAATATCATTCCGGTCTACCCGCATCATCGCATTCCTAGAAAGCGGGGATATATAGGCAGTTGTTCGCTCCACATAATTTTCAAACAGATTAGTAAGATCTTTTATTTGCTTGCGGTAGTTTTTGATTTCCCGCTTGATTTTTCGCACCTGGTCTTCCCATGCCTCGACACTTTCCCCCTCGTTCAGGGAAATGAAAGCATTGATTTTTTCAAGGGAGGCTTCCATCTTGTCCAGCGCATTTTTATAGGTGTGAAGCTGTTCGATAATGTTGTCAAGAATGCCATAATTGATCTGCAGGTCGCGCTTCATTTCGCTCCCCCCTTGATTTTACTGCTGATTTTCTCGTCCGTTTCCTTCATCTGCTTTATGAGCATAACACCGGCATCATTACCCCGGCGTATGGAAAATAAGAATGGTAGCTTTCTGGGGCGACGTAGCGGGCGGTGATGACCACCTTCACCGCTGATTCAATGGACGGATCTGGTTGAAAGTAGCGCGGATCGAGTTCGACTACGGAACCAAGAGGCAAAAAGGGCCGCATGATTTCCGTGCAGCTTGCCAAATAATCCGCGAACAGCTCGCGCTCGAGCGCAAACTCCTTGCCAAGGAAGGAAACGGAATGTATACCAGCACCGCTCCGGTAAAAAATATCAACATCCTGACTGAAGAGCTCCAAACTATCCATGTCCTGACGAAACGCCTCAAGCAGATTTTCAAAAACACTCAAATCATCGAGGAACATGCTGGTGAACTCCTTGATTACCGGCCAGTACTCCAAAGGCACTTCTTTATCTGATTCGTATAAAATGTGATGGACCCTTTCCATTGCCATTGCTTTTAGTTGTTGTTGATGCTTTTCGCTCATCTTCATCCCCACTCTTTTCCTATAAATATAGCTGCCTGCCTAATAAATTGTTAGTTCATTCCAGTTTATTTTACGAAGCTAGGGTACTAGTATTCAAGTATGACAGGGTAATATTGGGAAAAATAAGAAAAAGGACCCATTAACAGTCCTCACTTTCTTGATTTCTAATCTGATGTATTTATGTATATTAACTCATCACTCCAGGATTATAGCATCCATAAATAGTCAAGGCAGGCTTTAAATAAAGCCCAATTCCCTCCAACAAATAAATCTCCTTTTTGCTAGGACATTCTTAGTAAAATAGAACGAAAATTTCAAAAATCTGCAAGGTCAATATATTGGCCTTGATTATATACCTAGCTTTTAGCAATACTTAATACAAACAATCGAAGGGGGAAACTTCATGGATGAACCGTTATATCTGAATCTACTTAAAAATAGAATGAAGGAGCTAGGAATTACTGATGAAGAGCTCGCCGGAAAGACTAATTTATCTATTTCAACAATAAAGTACTTTAAATCCGATCCTCAATGGAACATCAGATTAGACAGTTTAATAAAGATATTAATCGCAACAAAAACTCCATTTCACGAGATGATAAAGATGCCAAATTACATACAATATCAGATTGAATTGGCTAGTAAGGAGTTGCTCAAAAAAGAATTGCACAAAAATCCTAGTTCGAGTAAAATCCCCTATTTCACAAAAGAAAACACTCATTTACTACAAAGCCTATTTAAACAAGCTGAGATCCCTGTCACTATAAACCCCTATAATTTTTTAAAAAGTATAAACTTATCAACAGTGCAATCCGGAGTTCCGATAGTATTACACATGAATTTGGCAGTATATCCAGACACAAAATCATGTATAACTATCCTAAATAGTTTTATTGCAGTAAATACTTACTACAATAATCTTGAAACAGTAATGGTAGATTGCATTGATATTATAGAAAGATTTATCTCAGAGATGGGAATTAAGAAGCTTCAATATATTAGTTTATGAAGAGGAAAATGAATTTTCTGACATAGAAACACCTACAGAGGACTGTATAAATTTCGCAGAGTGAAATTGGCAAATAGCTTTAATATATCTAGGAAGGCCATCACTGCATTGTTAGAGTTGATTTTCGATTAGTTTTTTGATTCGGCTGTTTGTCTGTTTCAAGACATCTTGAAGAAGTTCAATCAACTACTGAAGCGCGACAGCCCAATCCGTTCAAGGTACAGCCAGTTTCAAAAGTAGCAAACCATTCGCTTTCTTGTTACGGTTACGAACTTAGACCATCTTAACAGTAACCCCACTAGCTATGACGGTGTGTAAGTGGGCTCCCACATTACTCTACTCGGCTTTCTATTCATTGATGACCTTTTTTCATTCCTTTGAAGCTCCCATCAATATCTTCTGAACAATAAGAGCCTATCGTTGGCGATCCGATTGATCAGTTCCTTTTATGATATATAAGGAATCGTTCATGTCATTCTGTGCAGTAACAACACACTTGTCTGAGAATGTATTTATAACCCATTATCAGATATAAATTACAGTAGTTTTTTCAAATGGCTAACTTTACCCATATGTCATTACGCCTTACAGCAAATCAAACAATTTTTAACAATCTTCCATTATTTTTTTATAGTTTTTGTTATTGACAATTGATCTTTTCATAATTTAGACTATATCTTAATCGAAAGACATACTATATTTTTATGTTATTTCAAATATACCTTCTGGGAAAGACGGGCTAATACCGCTCGCGTATAAGACACGAGTACTGAATATTCCACTAGTCGCTGTAGTTAATGGCTCCTCGAATAGTTCTTGTACTCTTATGATTAGTTGCAAATTCACATTCGATAAACGCGCAACCATAGATATGCGCATAAGAGAATAACAATGATACTGTTAGCAACAGCTGTCAGTTCTTGTTTGTATGGCACTAGATGCCGTTTCTTATGGGATATCTGTTGGGTTGCTTTTTTTATTTTAAAAAAGGCTATTTATCTTAGGAGGAGGACATTTATATGAAAATCGAGTTAGGCATGCCGGATATGGAAGATACAATTAAAGTAATTGTTCTAGGATCTGTTAAACAAGCTATGCAACAATTCCAAGAACAACTTAATGCAAAGGAACGGATGACACTAAAGGAAGGCGCGCAGTATGCGGGAGTAAGTATAAATACATTTAAGAAATTCATGCTGGAAGGTCTTAAAGTGAGCAGACCTGGTTCTGCTAGCGTTCAATTGGTTTCCCATAAGACCGCTTCTTAGAATCACGAAGTTACTAAGATACAAATAGTCTTTTAAAAATTATGAGGTAAGATGGAAGTAGATTTACATAAGCACATAAGACTACCCCTGTACTCTATTATGTTTATGTGAATCTCTTCCTTAAAATCTTGCCCCCGCAAGCTGACAGGAGGAAAACTTAATGACAAAGAAAAAAACCACATCAATTGAGAGCTATAAATTAAAAAATGGAAAGAAGCTTTACCGATTTAAAGTATATCTTGGCATTGATCCATTAACAGGCAAAGAAATAAGAACAACAAGGAGCAAGTATAAAACTAAGAAAGAAGCTGAACTCGCTTTAGCTAGAATTAAATTGGAGATTGCTAATGGAACATTCAAGAAACAACGAGCAGAAACGTATAAGGATGTGTATGATTTATGAATTAAACAATATGAACAAAGTGTAGAGGAGAGTACGTTTGTAAAAACAACAGGGATATTCCGTAATCACATTTTACCCGCCCTAGGATTATACAAAATTGAAAAAATGAATATTGACGTGTGTCAACGTCATGTAAATGAATGGGCTATCAAATTAAAAAAAGCACGCATCGTCAAATCTTACGCTGCTGGAGTGTTGGATTTTGCAATTAAACACGGATACCTTTGTGGTAATAATCCTTTTAACCTAGTCGATATCTCAAAACGAAAAAAGCGATTGGCAACTGTTGTTGATAAGAAGTCTAGTAACTACTATACAAAAGAACAATTAAGGTATTTTTTAGAGTGTTTAAAGCAAGAAAATGATTATAAGCGATTTACTTTCTTTCATCTATTGGCTCATACTGGAATTCGTAAAGGCGAAGCATTTGCTTTAACATGGGATGATGTAGACTTCAAAAATAAAGAACTTCTCATTACAAAAGCAATCTCACGTGGAAAACAAGGTAGATTGTACATTAAATTACCAAAAACCGGTGATGTACGTACGATTAAAATGTATGAAGAAACGATGGATGTATTATCTAATTGGGAAAAAAACAAAAAGAAGAACTCTTAATTTCTGGTTATAACTCGTTACAACCAGAACAACTTATCTTTAGTAATAAAAATAACGATTACATTCAGCCATCAAAAACGAGCCAATGGATCTCAAAACTTCAAAATAAATATAGTATTCCTAAAGTATCTACTCATGGATTACGTCATACGCATTGTACTCTTCTTTTCGAAGCAGGAGCAACAATTAAGGAAGTACAAGATCGTTTAGGCCAATTCAGATGCACGAACAACTTTGAATATCTACGCTCAGGTTTCAAAAAATGCAAAAGAAGAAGCTGTGTTAAAATACGGCAACTATCAAAATTTTTAACTACGATTTTAACTACGACTAGGTGATAACGAGTGACATTATATGAGGAGAATAAAGACGGAAATCCTTGATTAACAAGGCACAAAACAACAAAAAAACCACCAATACAATATGTATGGTGGAGACGGTGGGAGTCGAACCCACGTCCAGAAGCATCGGCACTTAAGCTTCTACGAGTGTAGTCGACATATTTGCGATTCGCTGATCCTTATGCCTGTCGACAGGCGTCCGGCCAGCTAGTCTGGTTGTTCTCTTCCTTCATCCTCAGACGGTGGAATCCGGCGTAGCCCACTAAGTTTGAGTCCGCTACCCTACCACATGGGCGATGGAGGGGCGAACCGCTATAGGCCTATTAGGCAGCTAGAGCGAAAGAGTTTTGTTGTTTGCCAGTTATAGGCTTTGACGTTTTAACGAGGCCGATCCCCTCGACTCGCAACCTAAGCTCGAACTACCCCTGTCGAATCCGTAACGTCCCCGTATAGTATAAACAGGCGTTAGGAGACCCGGTGTCCGGGCTAAGCTGTTTGTCACTGCTGTGACATTTATTATTATAACATATTGGCATTGGTTTTCAACTGGTAACCCTTGCCGTGGTACATACAACCTGCTGCTACATTTTTTGACGGTCGCGGAAAGCACGCTCGATATCGCGTTTTGCTTCTTTCTTTTTCAAGTCTTCGCGCTTGTCATAGTTCTTTTTCCCTTTTGCAAGACCTAACAGGATTTTTGCAAAGCCATTTTTCAGGTAAAGCTTGAGTGGAACGAGCGCGTAGCCTGTTTCCTTTGTTTCCCCGATAAGCTTGCTGATCTCCCGGTTGTGGAGAAGGAGCTTCCTTGTCCTAAGCGGATCATGGTTGTATCGGTTACCTTGCTCGTATGGACTAATATGCATGCTGTACAGCCATACTTCTCCATTCTGAATGCGGGCATAAGAATCCTTCAAATTGACCCTGCCTGCGCGAATCGCTTTGATTTCCGTACCCTGCAGGACGATCCCCGATTCGTATGTGTCTTCAATGAAATAATCATGGTAGGCTTTTTTGTTTTGGGCGATTGTCTTTCCTGCGCCTTTTGGCATTGTATCTCCCCTACTTTCTCTCTACTGTTTCTCTATTCTAGCAAAAATGGCCGCAGGGATAAAGCGGTGTGTTAATTGAAATGCGCTTTAACGCACTGCCGTAGTGGGGGACAGGCACCCTTTACCGAGGTAAAGGGTGCCTGTCCCCCACTGGTTTAGTGTGTTAAAGGATCAGCGTTTTTTACGCTTTGCCTTTGGGGCGTTTTCGAAAAACTTCTTGTTCCGCCCTTTTCCTGCTTTCCCTTTTCCTGGTCCCTTCTCCTTAGAAGAATCGCTTCCGTTTCGTCCTTCTTTTCGGCGCGGCTTCTTTTCTTTACTTCCAGTCTTGAAGACTTTCGGCACTGCAGGACGATCCCTGCGCGTCCCTTTCATGCCGACGATTTCAAAATCGATGGAACGCTCGTCTTTGTTGACATTGATGACACGGACAGTGATTTCATCTCCAATTCGGAACACATTGCCAGTCCGCTCGCCAATCATCGCAAAATGGCGCTCATCATAGCGGTAATAGTCATCCGTCATGTAGCTGACATGGATCAGACCTTCAATTGTATTTGGCAGCTCAACAAACATTCCAAAGTTCGTCACCGAGCTAATGATACCGTCATACTCCTCGCCAATCTTGTCTTCCATATACTCAGCTTTCTTCAGCTCGTCCGTCTCTCTTTCCGCTTCCACAGCCCTTCGTTCCATATCGGAAGAATGCTTCGCGAGTTCAGGCAGCATGCTGTTCCACTTTTCCCTTGTCGCATTATCAAGCTTTCCTTCAATAAGGTATGTTCGGATCAGCCTGTGCACAATCAAGTCAGGGTAGCGGCGAATCGGTGACGTGAAATGCGTATAATATTCTGTTGAAAGCCCGAAATGCCCGAGGCTCTCTTCAAAATATTTCGCCTGCTGCATTGAACGAAGCATCACAGTTGAGACAACCATTTCCTCTGGCTTTCCTTGTACCTCTTCGACAATTTCCTGTAGTGCACGAGGATGAACAGAATTAGCTGTCCCCTTCACGATATAGCCAAAGTTCGTGATAAATTCAAAGAAACGGCGGAGCTTATCTTCCTTCGGATCTTCGTGAATCCGATAGATGAACGGTACATCCATCCAATGGAAATGCTCTGCAACCGTCTCATTTGCTGCAAGCATGAACTCTTCGATAAGACGCTCCGCAACAGAACGCTCCCGAAGCTCGACATCTGAAGGCTTTCCATTCTCATCCACAATCACTTTCGATTCTTTGAAATCGAAATCAATGGCTCCGCGCTTCATCCGTTTATCCCGAAGAATCGCAGCAAGCTCTTCCATCATCTCAAACATTGGAACAAGCGCCTCGTATCTTGAGCGCAGCGCTTCATCCTTATCAACAAGGATCTTGTTTACATCATGATAGGTCATTCGTTCCGTCGTCTTGATCACACTTTGATAAATTTCATGGTCGACTACTTCTCCATCAGGCGAAATCTCCATCGAGCAGCTAAGCGTCAGCCTGTCGACCTTCGGGTTCAATGAACAAATCCCATTTGAGAGACGATGCGGAATCATGGGGATTACACGGTCAACTAGATACACGCTTGTTGCACGATCAGCTGCTTCGACATCGATGGGAGTGCCTTCACGAACATAGTACGTCACATCGGCAATATGAACACCGAGCTTATAATTGCCGTTCTCAAGCTTTGTTACCGTAACAGCGTCATCAAGGTCTTTTGCATCTGCTCCATCAATGGTAACAATCGTTTCCTTGCGCAAGTCCCGACGGTTCGCCAGTTCACTTTCATCGATGCTGTCAGGTGTAGCATTCGCTTGTTCCATCACTTCCCCAGGAAACTCCTGCGGAAGGCCATGCTTATGGATGACCGAAAGAATATCTACGCCCGGATCATTCTTGTGCCCAAGGATCGCGACAACTTCACCCTCAGCACTCTTCTTTCCATCAGGGTAGGATGTCAGCTTCACAACAACCTTATGCCCTTCCACAGCGCCGGCAGAAGACTCTTTCGGAATAAAGATATCACTTGTTAGTTTCTTATCGTCCGGGATGACAAACCCAAAATGGCGGCTTTCAGTGTATGTACCGACAATCTGCTGAACACCCCGCTCAAGAATACGGATAACGGTCCCTTCCCTGCGCTGTCCGCCTGATTCAGATGAAACGCGTGCAAGCACGATATCTCCATGCATCGCATTGTTTGTTTCATTTGGCGGGATAAAAATATCATCTAATCCGGGCTCTTCCGGAATAACGAAAGCGAATCCCTTCGCATGGCCTGTAAGTTTTCCACGAACAAGGTTCATCTTTTCCGGGAGACCGTACCGGTTGCTTCTTGTCCTGACCACTAGCCCCTTTTCTTCCATTACTACTAGGGCTTTCACAAAATCCTTGAAGTCAGCAGAATCATGAATCTCAAGCGCCTGCTCCAATTCCTGCACTGTCAATGGTTTATACGCTTCATCCTTCATATAATGAAGCAGCCGGTCGACATGCTGCTTAATGCTCTCTTCCATTACAATCCCTCCCTTTCACTAGATGAAAGCGAGGCTTTTTTAAAAACATAGCCCCGCTGCATCAACCTTCTTATTCTTTCCAATTTAACATTTCTAAAAACTCGTAAACATCCTCATGGAGCTGATCTCTTTCCGGTCCGAAAGTGATGGCATGACCAGATTCCTCATACCACTTGATTTCCTTCTGGATCGACTCCACTTCATCGTAAATAATGTTGGCGCTGTCCGGATTAATCATATGGTCTTCTTTTGCTTGAATGACGAGTGTTGGTGAATACACCCTATCAACATGACTGCGCACATCCGCAATCAATTCCTGAAGCGCTTTTAATGTTTTCATTGGCGTTTTTTTGAAATTTTCCATCTCCAGCTCGATGACATCTGTCGGCTTTCCTTCGAGCCGCTTGTATTCCCGGGCATATTCCAGCACACCCTCATACATCGTTTCCACACTTTTTATATACATTGGTGCGCACATCGTTACTATACCCTTAACCCGCTCAGAAAACCCAAGCTTAAGCGAAAAAACGCCGCCAAGCGAGAGGCCGACTACCGCAATTTCGTCATAGCCTTCATTTTTTAAATACTGATAGGCTTCCATCACATCATGCCACCAGTCTTCCGGCCCTGCTAGGACTAGCTCCTCAGGGTCAACTCCATGTCCTTTATAGACTGGCGCGTGGCATGTGTATCCTTTGCCCTGTAAAAAGCGGCCTAGCATTCTGACATCCGCAGAATTCCCTGTAAATCCGTGAAGCAGCAACACCGCCCGGCTGCCTCCTTTAAATGTGAACGGTTTTGGAACCAGTTTTCTCATTTCCATAACTCCTTGCTTTATATGTATTCTTTATCCTTAAATATTTACCCTTCTCATACATTTTTATCAAACCCTTCTGCAACATGCCAGAAAAAAGCTCCCATTATAAAAAACCCGACTTCAAGCTGAAGCCGGGTCCAATGACTTTCTCTAGCATTACAGTTTTAAATAAGTGACAGCAATTGTGAGGACAAAGAACAAGACAGATAAAACCACAGTGATTCTGTGGAGAATTAAGTCAACTCCCCTGGCCTTCTGTTTGCCGAACAGCTGCTCCGCTCCGCCGGAAATAGCCCCTGAAAGGCCTGTACTGCGGCTAGATTGAAGCAAGACAACAACAATAAGGGAAATGCAGACAATAACGAGCAATGTTACAAGAAAGATATGCATGAGTACACCTCCTGAAAAACCTGCAACTAACAGTATTTTTAATTTATCATAATTTCCCGTCCCATACAATAGCTGTGTTAATGCTCCTGTTCGCTCTAACCAAATAAACCGCCCAGCACGTCTGCTGAGCGGTTCAAATGAAGTGAGATTATTTTTTCAAGTTGTAGAAAGACTTGATGCCATTGTATTGCGCAGTTTCGCCAAGCTGGTCTTCGATGCGAAGAAGCTGGTTGTATTTCGCTACGCGGTCTGTACGGGATGGAGCACCTGTCTTGATTTGACCAGCATTTGTTGCAACAGCGATGTCAGCGATTGTGCTGTCCTCTGTTTCACCGGAACGGTGGGAGATAACAGCAGTGTAGCCTGCACGCTTCGCCATTTCAATTGCATCAAATGTTTCAGTAAGCGTCCCGATTTGGTTCACTTTGATCAGGATGGAGTTGCCAACGCCCTGCTCAATGCCTTGTGCCAATTTCTTAGTGTTTGTAACAAACAAGTCATCACCAACAAGCTGAACTTTTTTGCCAAGGCGTTCTGTAAGAAGCTTGTGGCCTTCCCAGTCATTTTCGTCTAGACCGTCTTCAATGGAGATGATTGGGTACTTAGAAGCCATCTCTTCATACCAGTCAACCATTTCAGCGGATGTTTTCACAACACCTTCGCCAGCAAGATGGTATTTACCGTCTTCTTTGTTGTAGAACTCAGAAGAAGCAGCATCCATTGCAAGCTTTACTTCTTCGCCTGGCTTGTAGCCTGCTTTTTCGATTGCAGTCACGATTGTTTGAAGAGCTTCTTCGTTAGAGCCAAGGTTTGGAGCAAATCCGCCCTCGTCGCCAACAGCAGTGTTAAGGCCTTTTTCTTTTAGAACGCTCTTCAGGCTGTGGAAGATTTCCGCACCCATGCGAAGCGCTTCGCGGAAGTTTTCCGCACCTACAGGCATAACCATGAATTCTTGAATGTCAACGTTATTGTCCGCATGCTCGCCGCCGTTAACGATGTTCATCATTGGAACAGGAAGCTGCTTTGAGTTGAATCCGCCAAGGTATTGGTACAAAGGAACATCAAGGTAGTCTGCAGCTGCATGCGCAACAGCCATTGATACACCAAGGATTGCGTTGGCGCCAAGCTTGCCTTTGTTCTCTGTTCCGTCCAACTCGATCAACGCTTTGTCAACGCCTACTTGGTCAAGAACGCTGTACTCTTCGCCAACAAGGAATGGAGCGATGACTTCGTTCACGTTCTTAACGGCTGTTAATACACCTTTGCCAAGGTAGCGGCTTTTGTCGCCATCGCGAAGCTCTACAGCTTCGTATTCACCAGTGGAAGCACCGCTTGGAACAAGAGCGCGGCCAAAAGCGCCAGACTCAGTGAAAACTTCTACTTCGACAGTTGGATTCCCGCGGGAATCAAGTACTTCGCGTGCGTAAACATCTGTAATAAATGGCATTAAAATCTCTCCTTAGTGTAGGGTTTTATTTTTTAATAATGGATGTTCCTGTCATTTCTGCAGGTTGCTCCAAATTCAATAATTCAAGCATCGTTGGCGCAAGGTCTCCAAGAATGCCGTCTTCTCTCAGTTCAATGCCTTCTTTTGTCACGATCACAGGGACAGGGTTTGTCGTATGGGCAGTCATCGGCATTCCTTCAAGCGTCAATACTTCATCGGCATTTCCGTGGTCCGCTGTAATAATCGCTGTACCGCCTTTTGATACGATGAGATCCACAATTTTGCCCAGGCACTCGTCCACTGTCTCAACCGCTTTGATGGTTGGTTCAAGCATTCCTGAGTGTCCAACCATGTCCGGGTTGGCGAAATTGAGGATAATCGCATCATGCTTGTCAGCTTCAATTTCTGCTAGAAGTGCATCCGTTACTTCATATGCGCTCATTTCAGGCTGAAGGTCATATGTTGCAACCTTCGGAGAATTGATTAGGATGCGTGTTTCACCAGGAAACTCCTGTTCACGCCCTCCGCTCATAAAGAAAGTAACATGAGGATATTTTTCCGTTTCGGCAATTCGAAGCTGTGTCATATTGTTCTGCGAAATCACTTCACCAAGTGTATTATCAAGGTTAACCGTCTCAAATGCAACATATCCATCTACTGTTTCACTGAAGTGTGTCAGACAGACGAAGAACAAGTTCTCAGGGTGCTTAGGACCGCGGTCAAATGACCGGAAGTCTTTGTTCGTGAACGTGTTCGAAATCTGGATGGCACGATCCGGACGGAAGTTGTAAAAAATAACAGCATCGTCATCTTGGACGGTAGCAACAGGTGAACCATCTGGCTTTACTAATACTGACGGAATGACAAACTCGTCAAAGATACCATGAGCATAGTTGTCTTCAACAAGCTCCATTGGATTCGAATAAGTTGGACCTTCGCCATAAACCATTGCACGATACGACTTCTCCACCCGATCCCAGCGTTTATCACGGTCCATAGAATAGTATCGACCAGAAATCGTCGCAAATTCTCCAACGCCGATTTCACTCATTTTTTCCAGCGTTTCTTTAATATATTTAGGAGCCGTCTTCGGACCGACATCGCGTCCGTCAAGAAATCCATGGACGTAAACTTTTTCAAGCCCTTCACTTGCCGCTAGCTTCAGCAATGCAAACATGTGGTTAATATGACTATGGACACCGCCATCAGACAGCAAGCCGAACAAGTGAAGCGCTGTGCCTTTTTCCTTCGCGTGACGGATTGCTTTAAGGAAGGTTTCATTTTTTTCAAATTCACCTTCACGAATAGAAATGTTCACACGTGTCAGGCTTTGATATACAATCCGGCCAGCACCAATATTTAAGTGCCCAACTTCAGAATTGCCCATCTGGCCTTCCGGAAGTCCGACAGCTTCCCCGCATGCTGTAAGCTCTGCATGAGGATATGCATGCCAATATCGATCAAAATTCGGCTTTTTCGCTTGGGAGACAGCATTACCATATTGTTCTCCACGGCATCCAAAGCCATCAAGAATGATTAATGCAGTTGGTGACGTTTTACTCATTGATTCCTGCCTCCAGTAAATGAAGGAAAGATGATGTTTCAAGGCTTGCTCCACCAACAAGCGCCCCATCAATATCAGGCTGCGCCATGTATTCCTTGATATTTCCTGGCTTTACGCTGCCACCGTACTGGATGCGGACACTGTCAGCTGCTTCTTTGGAAAAATGCTCTGCAACGACTTTGCGGATGACAGCGCAAACCACATTCGCGTCTTCTGCAGTAGAAGACTTTCCTGTGCCAATTGCCCAAATAGGCTCATAAGCGATAACGGTTTGCTTCACTTGCTCCTCCGTTATACCTTGAAGCGCCTTTTGAATCTGGCCGGCAACAAATTCGTTTGTCTCACCGTTCTCACGCTGTTCAAGTGTTTCACCGCAGCATACAATCGGAGTTAACCCGTATTGGAATGCAGCAAGTGTCTTTTTATTGACTGTTTCGTCTGTTTCGTTGAACATTTCGCGGCGTTCAGAGTGGCCAATGATTACATATTTTACACCGATATCTTGAAGAGCTTTCGGACTGATTTCGCCAGTGAATGCTCCGCTTTCCTCGAAATGCATGTTTTGCGCGCCAATTTCGATATCATGGTCCTTTGCAATTTCAGCAAGCTGTCCAAGGAACAATGCTGGAGAGCATACAACTGATTCTACTTCATCCTTTGATGGAACAAGACTTTTTACCTCTTCCAAAAAACTAGTCGCTTCGGAAAGCGTTTTGAACATTTTCCAGTTACCTGCGATTATTGGTTTTCTCATGATGACACTTCCTTTCGACTTACTGCTGATTAAGCGTATCCCGAAAGGTTCGGAATGGGCTTCCGTAAGCTTCGGAATCACTTGCGAAACATAGTAATTTTACTTATCGTTCAAAGCAACAACACCTGGAAGGTCTTTTCCTTCCATAAACTCAAGGGATGCCCCGCCGCCTGTAGAAATATGACTCATCTTTTCTGCTAAGTGGAACTTCTCAACTGCTGCAGCTGAATCGCCGCCACCGATGACAGAATATGTATCCGTGCTATCTGCCAGAGCATTAGCAACAGCTTTTGTACCTTCTGCAAATTTATCCATTTCAAACACGCCCATAGGACCATTCCAAATGACAAGCTTGGAATTCATGATAACATCTCGGTAAATTTCCGAAGTCTTTGGCCCGATGTCCAGCGCTTGCCAATCAGCAGGTATTTCTTTAATGGAAACCACTTTTGTATTTGCAGCTTCGGAAAATTCATCAGCAACAATTGCATCGACAGGCATGTAGAAGTTTACGCCTTTTTCCGTCGCTTTTTCAATGAATGATTTAGCAAGGCTAATCTTATCTTCTTCTAAAAGAGATTTTCCAATTTCATGCCCTTGTGCTTTAACAAAAGTATAAGCAAGTCCGCCGCCAATAATGAGGTTATCTACTTTTTCAAGCAGGTTCTCAATCACACCGATTTTGTCCTTTACTTTCGCTCCGCCAATGATTGCAGTGAATGGGCGCTCAGGGTTGGATAATGCTTTGCCGAGCACTTCAAGCTCTTTTTCCATCAGGAAGCCGGATACAGCAGGGATATGCTTTGCAATTCCTTCTGTTGACGCATGCGCACGGTGAGCTGCACCGAAAGCATCGTTGACATACAGGTCAGCAAGCGCTGCGAATTCTTTCGCAAGCTCTGGATCGTTCTTTTCCTCACCAGGATAAAAACGAACATTTTCAAGCAAGAGGATATCGCCATCGTTCATTTGAGCAATCTCCGCTTTGACCGCTTCTCCGTAAGCCTCGTTTGTTTTCTTCACATCTTTTCCAAGCAGTTCGGACAGGCGCTTTGATACCGCTGTAAGCCGCATTTCTTCCACCACTTGGCCTTTTGGCCGCCCAAGATGGCTTGCTAAGATTACTTTCGCTCCTTTTCCTGCCAGGTACTCAATTGTTGGAAGCGCAGCACGAATCCTTGTTTCATCCGTTACCTGTCCGTCCTTCATCGGTACGTTGAAATCTACTCGGCAAAATACACGTTTTCCTTGCACATCAACATCTTTGATCGATTTTTTATTCAAGGCATGTCCTCCTCTAAAATGGTGATTACAAGTAAAAGAAAAAGGGGAGTGGGGAATGGTCCCCGCTCCCCTTTTCATACCATTACATTATAGCTGTTAACCGCTACTTAATCCAACATTTTCCCCAATTGTGAAGAGCGGTGGGCTTTTGGTATTACAGGCCTTTGCCAGCGATGTAGTCAACGAGATCAACAACGCGGTGAGAATAGCCGCTTTCGTTGTCATACCAAGAGATTACTTTAACCATATTTCCTTCCATAACCATTGTGGAAAGCGCATCGATAGTAGAAGAGTATGGGTTGCCATTGTAGTCTCTTGAAACAAGCGGAAGTTCGCTGTATCCAAGAATACCTTTTAATTCGCCTTCAGAAGCTTCTTTCAAGGCGCTGTTAAGCTCTTCAACTGTTACATCTTTATCAAGCTCTGCAACTAGGTCAACCAACGATACGTTTGGAGTTGGGACACGCATTGCGCCACCGTTCAATTTGCCTTTCAATTCAGGCAATACAAGGGAAACTGCTTTTGCAGCACCAGTTGTTGTCGGAATGATGCTCTCAGCAGCAGCACGAGCACGGCGGTAGTCTTTGTGCGGCAAGTCAAGGATTTGCTGGTCATTTGTGTAGGAGTGAATAGTTGTCATCATACCGCGTTTGATGCCAAACTTGTCATTCAATACCTTTGCAAATGGAGCAAGGCAGTTTGTTGTACAAGAAGCGTTAGAGATTACATGGTGGTTTGCTGCATCATACTTGTCATGGTTTACGCCCATTACGATTGTGATGTCTTCATCGGAAGCTGGAGCAGAGATGATAACCTTCTTCGCACCTGCTTCAAGGTGTTTCGCAGCGTCTGCACGCTTTGTGAAACGGCCAGTTGATTCAACAACCACTTCTACGCCAAGGTCTCCCCAGCCAAGCTGCGCTGGATCTCTTTCTGCTAGAACTTTAACGCGTTTTCCTGCAACTACTAGAGAGTCGCCATCCACTGTCACGTCCTCTTCAAGCGTACCGTGTACAGAGTCATATTTTAAAAGGTGTGCAAGCATTTTTGCATCTGTCAAATCGTTTACTGCAACTAACTCGATGTTAGGGTTTTTAAGCGCTGCGCGGAAAACCACACGTCCGATACGTCCAAATCCGTTAATACCAACTTTTACTGCCATGTTTTTTCCTCCTTTAATTCGTGCATCATTCATTATGATTATATTTAATGGGAAGCTTGCGCTACCCTTGTACCAAATTTCTTGCTGCTCCTTCGTCCGTAAAAAGAACGGTCGATGCTGGAGCCTGCTTCATGTATGCGCTTATTGCTTTCGCTTTCGATGAACCACCCGCGACGGCATACACATGCTCAATGGATTGGAGGTCGGCTAACTGAAGGCCAATTGTCTGTACTTTGTGGACGATTTCGCCAGCCTCATCAAAGTAATAGCCAAAAGCCTCTGCAACTCCTTTACCCTCCATAATCTTTTCCATGTCTGCCTTTTCTGTTTTCCGGCGCTCCGCCATTGTGATAGCATCTCCAATTCCATGAAGAACCATTCCTGCGGATTTGATGAGACCGAGCACTTCATTCACATACGGTTCTTTGGTAAAGGATTCGTAAATGCTGCTGCTCACCTGGTCCGGCACATAAAAAACCCGATGCTTGGATCCCGTTTTGTCCGCCATGTTTGCACATATGTTGTTGGCTTGGTTCTTCACATCTTCGCCAACGCCACCTCTTGCAGGAACAAATAGGAGATTCTTTTCTCCAAGATCCTTAGGAAGCATTTCCGCAACAGCAGCCATTGTCGATCCGCCTGTCACCGCAATGGTATCATTTCCCTTCAGCGCTTCTCTCATGCAAACTGCACATGCGCTGCCAAGCTCGCTCTTTACCCAAGGAGATTTATCGCTATCGCCAGGGACAACCACGACTTTCCTAATTCCCATTTTCTTTTGGAGCTGCTCTTCTAATTTGCTAATACCCGTTATATCGCGCATTATGCTTTCTAGACCATCAAGGATATCATTTCCTTCTTCGGTTAAGCTCATTCCTTGTGAAGAAACAATTATGAGGTCCTGCTCCTTAAGAAATTCTGTTTCACTGCGGAGCACCCGCTCTGTAAGGCCGAGGCTTGTGGAAAGGCTCCTTCTTCCTACAGGCTGCATCACTTTTATGTATTGTAGAATCTGGAACCGTTTTTGCATAATCTCAACCAAATCGGGTACCATTCTTTTTTGAATATCAAGAATTGATTTCATGATGATATTCTCCTTTTTCAATGGGACGTCCGTTTTCATGGTCACATAATGTCCCGGTTAGACATATTATGTCCCACTTGATGTAAAAAAAATCACCCTTGCTACAAATTTTATTCTAGCAGGAGTGCAAAAGTAATTCAACCGATATAATCAATGTTTTTTTCTGAAAACGCTTTAATCATGGCGTTTTTGTCAACAATGCCCCAAGCTATCTCTTCCCCGTTCAATACAACAACAGGAATGGTAATTCCATACTGCTCTACAAGGTCATCATCATTGTCAATATCGACTTCTACAATGGAAAAATCCCACTGCTCTTGAAGGCTTTGGAGCATTTCTTTCGCATCGCTGCACAAGTGGCACTTTTCCCTCATATAAAGTGTTACTGCACCTTTCATCAAACCACACCCTGTATCTTCTATTATTTTCTACTCGAACCGTTTCCTTTTGGAAGAGGACGCGATACCAAGCTGTTCTCTGTATTTAGCAACGGTTCGCCTTGATAGCACAATGCCATCTTGATCCTTCAATAATCGGACGATTTCCTGATCTGAAAGCGGGCTTTTCTTGTCTTCCTCTTTAATCAGCCTGCCGATTCCTGCTTTTGCCTGACGAGAAGAAGTATTCTCTTGCTCCGTTGTTTGGATGGAACTGGAGAAGAAATATTTCAATTCAAAAGTTCCTGCAGGTGTTTGCATATATTTTTCTCTTACTGCCCTGCTGACAGTCGATTCGTGGATCTCCAATTCATCTGCTACTTCCTTCATTGTCATTGGCTGCAGACAAGTCGGTCCTTTAAAAAAGAAATCATGCTGCTTTTCAACAATCTTTAAAGAAACACGCATCAATGTCTCGTTCCGCTGCTCAAGGCTCTTTAAAATCCACTGATAATCATGCTGCTTTGTTTGCAGGAACTTTGAAACTTCCTGATCTCCGTGCGCTGCCATACTTTCAAAATAGTCTTTGTTGAACGTCAGCTTCGGCATCGTGCCATTAAACAGTCCGACTGTCAAGGAACCATCCTCAAATCTGACGACAACGTCCGGCACGACATATGCAGCCTTCCCGCCCCCGAAAGCCGCACCCGGCCTCGGATTAAGACGCTGTACATAATCGAAGACTTTCTGGATTTGCTTCAAATCCGTTTTCATTAACTTCGCCAGCGTCTTCCACTTCTTCTCGGCAAAAAGCAGAAAATGTTCTTTGATGATAATCCTGGCCAGTTCATTTTCCGGACAACAAGGCAATCGTTCCAGTTGAAGAAGCAGACACTCCTGCAGCCCGCGCGCACCGATCCCAACCGGCTCCATCCCTTGGAGAATGGAAAGGCAATGCTCCGCCTCTTCTTCGCTAATTCCAAACCGATGGCAGATTTCAGTACCATCCACGCCCAAGTAACCGTTTTCATCTATAGATTCAATAAATGCTTTTATTATTTTTCTCTCTTCTGGAGTAACAGTAAGTAAATTCAATTGAAAAATCAGATGGTCCTGCAGCGTATCAGACGTCTCACCAATCTGCTCAATCCAATTCTTCTGATCGCGCCCTCCAGAACCCGCCGCGCTCGTCTTCCTTTCCAAGCCGAGCCTCGGATCCACTGTTTTCACGTTTTGGTAATCTACCTGGAGCAGGGGATTTTCCAACATTTTATCCTCCAAAAAAGCGGCAAGCTCCTGGGCAGAATACTGCAAAAGCGCAATGGCCTGTGAAAGCTCCTGCGTCATCGCAAGCTTTAACGTCTGCTTTTGCCACAACCCTGCTTTTAAATCCATGCCAATCCCCTCCTGTTCCCATTTTACATGAAAACGGGACTTAGAGGAATGGTAACAATTTTACAAGTTCACATTTTTGTCACAAATTTTACACTAGACCTGTTGATTTCCTTTGGCAAACCATGATCATACAAAATCTTGTTTTTAAAGCAGTGGAAAATGAATGAAAAAAAACCGTCGTCGTTTGTGATGGCGGTTCCTGTGGTTTTGATAGGAGAATGAATTAAATCCACTTAGCAAACCAAGCAACGCTGATTTGAAAGTTGAACAATGGCCGTGAAAATATTGATGAAGGTAGGAAAAAGCAGAAAGAGGGGCGAGGCATTCATCAATGAATCAGATTTTAAACATTTGTTATACCTTATAACAGACAAGTTTTCCGCATCCTTTTCTATTGCAGATTTCACAAGATAACGTAAATGATGCTCATTAGATTCTTTTGAATGAACCCTCAATTATTTCCCTCCCTCTATTCTATGTTGAGTTAACCTGCAAACTAAGTTATAAAGAGGCGAAGCCCCTATTGTGAGGCTAAGCGTCCTTTAAATCTAAAATTCCTCTCTCGTGAAGACAAGAAAAATAGATAATAAAATAAGGAAGGCTTCCCATAATAGAGACATTAAAAGAAGCAAATCGCCACCTTCCTCACTAAAGTTTGCTCTATTTATATTAAGCGCAAGGATAATTGTAAATAAAATTAGATTACTCTTCCAAAAAAATGAAAACCCTCTTCTAAATGAAAACTTTTTTTGTTCTTCTTTTGAATGGATTATCTTTTTCTTTTCGTTATGTATACTGCCTTGCAATATTTCTTTCGTTATTTTCTGCACAACTGATAAATAGGTCGGGACAGTATTACTTGTTAAAATGATTTGATCGTCCTTTATCCCTTCATAATTAATGTGCCAGATAAAGCTCTCTGAAGGGACAAATAACATTACATGGTTTTCTTCCATATCATATTTATCAATTCTTCTTTTTTTAAAGATAATCTTGGAAACCTGTTGGTGATTTCTTTTAAAGTCAAGTAAAAAATGGCGAATTTGCACTTCGAAACTTTCATCTTCTATCATTTCATCCAAAACCGATGGTTCTATTCCATGGATTAAATCATATATATCACTGGTTAGCCCGATATTTATCTTCATGGGATCAACCTGATTGCTGGTATCCCACCCGTAAAATCCCCTTAAGATTGAACTTAACTCCTTGAATCCATGCTTAGAAAACTCAAAAGAGTCACCCTCTATCCGCTCGGCTATTATATTGGATTTACTATCTGGAAAAATAAGAAGCGTTTTTTCTCCATTCTCAAACCTGGCCATGCTGCTAGTACTTAACACTGAGTTTAATATTTCTTTTAACGGCTCCGAAATCTCTATCCCGTTTGATTTCCTCTTCATCTGATCAATTTCTTTTATAGAAAAACCGCTTTCAATTGCAAATTCCCTCGCCCTTTTGGTTAATCCTAAATCCATCAGAGTATCTATAAAGATTTGTGAAGACACATTTATTTTTTTGGTATCTTTCATATTCTTTTTCCTCCAGCATGTAAAAAATTTAAGCTACATTAATTGAAAACGCCCAGCAAGCTGAAACCCGTCGCAACCAGGAAGATAAAGAAAAACGCAGCAACTAATTTGTTTAATATAAATGGAAGTCTACTTAGTACAGTTTGAACATAATAATTTATCCCCGATGTAGTAATAGCAATATATTTAAAACAATAACTTAGAATATTTTTAGGTTCTTCAAAAACATTCACTTCATATAAAGTAATTACCAATGTCTGAACAAAAATAGAAAAGAACGCAAAAATAGCGTTAGCCGCTATCATTAATGCTATAAAGGAGCTTGGAATCGGAATATCTATTCCCGTAAGAAATAATGAGAATAGTACCCAAAGGCCATTAGCAAGGAAAAATCCAATAAAATTTTTCATATTTTAATAATTACCTTTCCATTAATGGTGTCGTGTTAGCAAGAGCAATTATGAATCATCATCTTCTGTAAAGAAATCTATCCCATCAATTGTTAATTGCACATATCCAGGTATATATAATGCGGGTCCTTCCTGTTCCTCACAAGTTTTTAGAGCTGCTTTTGCCGCTTCTGGATGAGTAATTGGTATATATGTTGTTCGCTCCGAAGTAACAAATGCGGAATCTATTTCGTTATATGAATCATTAGTTAATAAATGCGCTGTTCCTGTTTCCATATTGGATACATAAGCTGTAAATTTAATACTCATATTCTATCCAACTTTCTTTTTCACCTGTTGTTCTGATAATAGCTGCCCCGCCCACACTGTCAGGACTCAAAACAATTTATTGTACATCAGCTACTAAGCTCCCAAAATGCTTACCATCAAATTCTACAACAAATTTCCACAGTCCCTTTTCTGGTAAGTTGATCGTTGAAGGGATATGGTGACTAGCTCCATTATTAGGTGCTAATGCTGTTGCATCAGTACTCAAAATCACCACTTCTTCCTTTGACTTTTGATTTATAGCTGTAATTTTTAATGACTTTTCAAACTCTTTTTTATCTATCCAGAAATGCCACATGTATTTTTGACTGCTATTATGAATCAATGGACCGTATTCCCCATAGCCAAATCTCCCATTATCACCCATTCTAAATACACGTTCAGATTCATTGCCCTCTTCATCCCTATATGGCATCCTCAACGCAGCACTTTCTCTCCAATTATCAGCCGTCACTTTTTCATCCGATGTTTTCATATTAGCATTTTTTGTTGGGTACAACCCATTAGCAGGATTGCAATAAAGAATAATAAGAAACCGTTTTCTTCATCTTTTACTCCTTTCTAACCGTATTAAGTTCTCCAACATTTATTTATATTCTAGGGGGTGTTTCCAAAGTCCTCCATTTCTTGTTATTCATTGCGTGTTATTCACGAATGAAAAGCAACCAAACAAAAAAGCCCCTACGCTTGTATAAAACTCATACAAACATAGGAACTCATTGATTTTAATGACGCCCTCGTCAGGACTCGAACCCGAATTTCAAGAACCGGAATCTTGCGTGCTATCCGTTGCACCACTCGCGGGCTCTTTCGGCATCTATTCGCAATCCTGAAACGGCTATAATTGTATTAACGAATAATTACTACGCGCTACTACGCCAAACCTAAACGTTATCCAAATAATAGCTAATATAGCTGTACTTGTCAACGCTAAAAAAATGCGGAGAGAGGCAGCGGAAACTTTACTCGATAACCTCCACCGCCAAAATATCCGCAAACTTAATATGTATAAGCGCCCCGCCTGACGACTTCATTCGGACTTCCTTCCGAATAGGGTCGAGGTAATGAATGCGCCCTTTTTCTTCGTAGGTAAATCCGTCTGACCATTTCGAAATAGCTACCGGAAAGTTAAACTCCATCGCATAACATATCCGGCTTTCTAGTTCTTCGATTTCATATTCGTCAAGTATCGGCTTTGGTTGGCGCAGTTCGTCGCGCTCTAGTTCTCGCAGCATTGCCCGTTGTTCTGGCATATAAGCCGCTGGCAGCCATTTGATTATGCCGCGGTCGTTAATAGACATATCCGGTCATCTCCTTACGTATATCATAACCGAATGTACGTTCGATAATCCATAGAAAAAAAATAACCCCGGCATAGAGCCGAGGCTTTTAATAATTTCCGCCCGTTCTCGATTGAATAAACAGCCGCGAAATAACTTGCGCATTGATTCGGGCCAAGCCGTTAGGTGTTAATTCTACAGTGTGCCAAGCGCCGCGTCTTACTTTGCCATCGCTGTCTTTAGCCAAAAAAGGGATCAAGTCGATATTATCACCACTGGTCGCCGTTCCTGGTACTGCCCTTCCGTCAACTTTAATCGTTACTTGGCTAGGAAGCGTATCGTGCTCATACACGCCATACAACAAGTCATGCCCATGCCCGGGTATTTCAACATTGTGGCTATGTGCCGCTATTGTAACGCTGTGACTGTGCGCTGGAAGGGTAACGCTATGGCTGTGGTTTGCAACCGTTACACTGTGGCTGTGTGGTGCTATTGTAACGCTGTGGTTGTGCCCTGGAATGGACAGCATGTGCAAGTGATAACCGTAGTTATCGTTAGGATCCCCGACCGAGTTTTCTGGAACGCCAGTCAGGATTTCCATAAATTTGGATGTTGATGATGTCGCAGTAGTGCCTCCGCCGGCGCTGGATGAAACCGTTGTGCCTCCTCCACTGCTTGACGATACAACCGAGCCGCCGCCGCTACTTGACGAAACCGTTGTGCCTCCGCCGCTTGAACTTGTCGCAGTCTTGGCCGCTGTACTTATAGCCGCCTTACTATATGCGCGGAAATTCGTCGTCTCGAACGTTAGTAGTAGCTGATTGACGCGCACCAAGTCGTCTGGAAGGTAAAAACGGATGACCGCGGGGTAATCGGCATCTGCGTTATCATTGTAAGAATATGCGAGCAAATTCGTCGCTCCTTGCGAATAAACCTCATTGACTTCTTGACGCCTTTGTATATCTGCCGCCGTGCCGCCCATGTCTTCGGTTTTATTAGCGATGTCCAGTTCAATATCGTCAGGCGCTCCGGCTATATCGCCCTTCTTTTCGCTGACAATCCTCGCTTCAATAACGCCGAAATCCGGGTCGATTATGCGGACAACCTTTCCGACTTTCAATTGGTCAATGCTAACGCCAGTCAACACGGATAAGTCAACCGCCTTGACGCGATACGAGATTTTCGGCACGCTCCATTCTTTTAATAACGCCTGCGCGCTGGCCTTCATTTCCCCAGGTCTTGTATAGCGTCTGTCAACCCATACGTAAGGCAGCACGCCATACTTTTGAATAGATGTAGCGTCCTCGAGATACGGAATGTCGCCGTTCACCTTTTCGATGGTCAATTGATTTACACCCTCGCCTGAACCTAACGGATAGATGCGATTGACAATGTTGGTTGGGTCGACGGTGCGCTCAATGATCGCTAGGTTCTTTCCATAGCGGAGTTCGCAAGTCGCTTCGCTTTCCGGCACGACTAGATTCAGCGTCCACGGGTATGACGTTGTGTCAAACGTCCATTGATAAGGAACGTCAAACGGCTCGGCGATGGAGAAGAGCGGCGCAAGCAGGCCGCTTTCGTTCTCCCAGCTGTACGAAAAATATCGCTTGAAGTCGCAATGCCCCAGGCGCCAATGTTTTACCGTTTGCTTTTCGAGCAAAAACTGTATAACCTCGGATGTCGGCAAGTTGGTCGTTTCATGATAGCGAAACAGAACGTTATCCATTAACGTTGAAAGCACGTGATCGCATTCGTATAAAACTTCGTCCTCGCTCTCGTCTTTAGTCGTTTGTGACGGCGCTATGCGGTATAAGCCGATATACTCGCCAGTCATGTCGTCTGTGACTTCGACAAAGTTAAGCGGCTTACATTCGGCGTTCTTCGGGTCGCTTAGCGGTAAACAAAAAGAAACGCCCCAAATTTCGTTGAGACGTTTCTCGTAAGATATTTTATACGCGTTTTCGAGGATGACGACAGGCTGGCGCTGCTTGTTGAGTATCTTAATCAAGGCGCCGCACCTCGATATTTCTCGGCTTGTTTCGCATGGCTGTTTTGCTAAGCGTTGCCAGGTCGTCGGTGTAGACCGTTGCTGGCTTGCCGCTTAGATGCCGATATACCCGGCACCTTGCCTCGTGCTTGTTAGCGGCGCGAAATTCTGTAACGTTTCCATCCTGGTCGGTTAGCTTGGCGATAGCATAGCGAAATCTCCGCGCCAAGAATGTTAGCGTGTATATCATTCCAATTCCCTCCTTAAAATAAAAAGGAGCCGCCGGTTATGGCAGCTCGAATAGTCGTTACGCAAATGCCAAGTTTGCGATAAGGTCTTTTTCCAAGGTGTATTTGTCGATATAGAACTGTTTAAGCGCTGCGGTAAGCGTATAGCCGGCCGGAAGCTTAACCGTTACGACAGCACCAGTCTGCCCGTTGTGTATCATTGATTCGATTAAGCGTTTCATTGCTGCGTCAATTTCGTCCGCAAGGATGCCGTCACGGTGCAAGCCGGTTTCTAGCGATTGATTGAAGCCCGCGCGTGTGATGGTCGAATTAAATGCGTTTCCTGCTGACCGGAAGTCGCTCTTTGGATATGTCGTTTTTCGGATTTGAATTGTCGTGTTCATCATTAAATCCCCCTAGTATCTTCGTTAATTTGTTTAACTTCTAAAAATTGTTTGGCTTAAAGCCAATTTATTGGTCGTATGGCTAACATCTGCGGTGAATTTCTGCGTAAACCATCAAGCGCTTCATCGCCATCGCCTACCACTTCCTAACTACTCTAACCGTGTTATAATCCACGGCAACGGTATTCGGCAACGATTCCGCAGCCTTGACACCTAGTAAGTCCATATTGCGGATGTCTTGAAGTTCGGAATAAATCCCGGATAGACGAGGCTTCGGGTTCCTTTCCGTCCATAAAGCCGCTTCAATCTTACGCTCTAAATCAGCGGTAACCCTTCCGATTTGGCTCTGCATCGCAATCTTCTGCGAATCGGTCAGCCGACTTAGTTCCGCTTGCATGTTACCGATTACTTCCCGGATAGCATCGGCGCCGACCGCCTGCGCAATCTGCATAGCGTAACGTCCGACCGCTTGCTCGGCGGTTGCTCTATCGCGCTCGGATACCGGAATATACGCCTGCGCCGCTTTTGTTTTCGCGCTTTCGATTGCTTGCTTGCGGAACTCCTTCCAATCGGCTTCAGCGGCGAGACTTTCCGCCTCGAATTCCTCGCGAATTTTCTTTAATTCATAATCTCTGACCTCCGGAATTTTCAAGTACGGGTTATCGGAATTTTTTATCGCTTCTTCGGCTTTCTTGAATTTATTGAATGCCGCTTTTGCGCGTTGGTGGTGCTGGTCATATTCTCCTAGCGATACCTCGACCGCTTGACCGCTGGCTTTTAATTGCTCGGCTGCCACGCCGTCAATATCAACGATAGTGTGCTGGTTATGGTTTTCATACGGTTTAAATAGGAATAGATTCATAGTTATTACCTCCAAGGATTCCAGATAGATTTTTTTTGCTTGCCGTGATGATAAGGGTCTACGCCCTTTGAATGGCCTTTTGGCTTAACGTCCTGTTTCAAATTCTCTATACTTGCGGCGATCTCTTCGTCAGTTGAGCCTGTTACAAACTGATAATATTTTGTTGATTGCTCGATACTGTAACCGGCAAGAACTAGCGCATTCTGCTTTTTCATCGTATCTATCTTCTTTAACAGCTCTGCCTCTTCCGCTCTTGATTCTTCAAGTTTTGCTTTGTAGTCGATTTCACCCTCATTTGGTGGTACTTCCTCTTTGGCTAGGCTTCTTTCTTCTTGAATTTTCTTTCGCTCTCTTTCAAGGCTTTCAGCAATAATCTTGTTGAGTTCCTCTTGAGTAAACAACTTTTCTCCCATTTTTCATCCGTCCCCTTTTCGTTTATATTTTCGCTATGATACTTTCCTTGCGTTCTAATGCGTCTATTGCAAGCTTCCGGCAATCAAAACTAATACCGGCAACATGACTTACGGTTACTTTTTTTTCCAAAACTTCAAGCGGACGGGTAAACTGACCGGCGCGCTTGAAGTTTTGTAGCTTTGATCGGAAGCGAACGACATTTGAATCGGCTTCCTGAAGCAACTCGGGCATCGCCGCTTTTAAGCATTCGTTTAAAGATTGAAACTTGCCAGCCGGATAATATAGCGACGCCACTTTGACCAGCGTAAATTCTGGATGGTCGAGCAGGCGAAACTCCGCTCCCACTCCGTATTGGTCATCGAGCGATAAAACTACCATGTCGATTCGCATCTTACACCGCCTTTCTTTTCGGCTTCCACTTGCTATCCATTACAAGGCGGGGCAGTAGCTGCTCGATTCTGCGATCCGATAAATGGCAGCTGTAGAGGAATTGGCGTTGCTGGCCGTTTTCCTCGACGTCAACTATGACCGGCAGATTCCCGCGCCGAGTAATTTGAAACTGATACGCAGGCATTTTCCGACACCTCCCTATAAAATGTGTGTAACGAGCAGATTTTTGTTGATTTCGCCTTGTTTTAGGCGTCTTAAAACGTTCCGAATACTATCGCAAGGGTCAAAGCTTAAAAGCCCTTAAAACGCCTAATTTTCGTTATAATCTGCAATCAAACATTCGCTCGGCTGGGCGCCTTTGTTCGATTGGAATTCGGAACTGGACACCGATTAGCCGACCGTTTTTAAAATAGTCCGCCATTATCGGCCAGTCAGATTTATAACGTTTGATTCTTCGTATTAGGTTGCGGTCTTCTGTGTAGCCGCCAAGCCAGCCCGTTTCCATTCTCCAAAGGTCGTTCTTCACGTTGTAAAATCCTCGAGAACTTCCTCGATGGTTACGCCGCGACGACCTGCCATCTTTTGAATGACATCGACCACTTCGTCATACTCTCGCCATTGCAGTAAGCCCTTGCTACTTTTGCTTAAATTGCATGGCTTACATGAAACACAAATGTTAGAAAGCGTATTGGGGCCATTTTTCGCCAAACTCACGATATGTTCCATTTGATAATCATCCGTTACTTTGCCACAGTAGCTACATTCACCGTCTGCCATTGCAAATGTGAAAATAACATCCATTAGCGTTAAATCGTCTTTAACCTTATAGCCGTTGCGCTTGATTGTCTTGCGGCTAGTTGCGAGAGCCTGGGCAGCTTTGCCTCGAAGCGTTTTACCGTAGCGACTCATTCGGTCTCTTGCGGTTTCTCGTTCACAGGAAATACAATAATAACGACTTTCAGTATAAAATTCCGCTGGCTCTTTTTCCTGCTCGCAACGTGTACAAGTGCGTTTCTCGATTTTCTCTTTCACTTGACATCCACTCCTTTTGACAGTAAAATAAAATGGGTTATCTATAACTTAAATTTTTCATAAAAAGAAAAAAAGTCTGGCGGCAACTCGTTTTCAATACGAAGCATTTTTGCTCGCACATAGTCAGACATTTCCCTTTGATCGTTTTCAATGGCGCAAATGGTCGAAGCAGCAACCCCGATTCTCTTTGAAAACTTATCCATTGATTCGCCCAAATAGTATCTAATTGCCCTCGATTTCATTCCGTTCATGTCGTTTCTCCCTCCTTTATTCCGTTTGTCCCCTAAAAAATACCAGCCTGTCAAGGCCTTCCTACTAATACCTTTTTGTCGCCAGTTAAAATAAATCTCTATCGTCGCCATGATAGTCTACATGTTTGTTAGATTTCTTTCGATTACCATCGCCCATTTGATTCCGACTTGTTTCTACGTAATCCATTAACGCTATACCTGAAGGTCTTTCAAATTTCCATCCAATCTTAATCATCGAATATTCATGAATCCAAAACGGGTACTCTAACCACCAGATATAGTCGTCCATTAATTTGTGCTTTTTAGGCTTCGTATCCAACAAAGCAGCATCCGCCCGTTGTTGACGTTTTTGCAGCGATTTAATACCGGTTTTACATTCATCAGAACATGTCCGCTTTGTATTGCGTAAACTATTATCTCTCCAATAATAGCCGCAATGCCCACACCGTTTCACGCGTTTATCGGACGGATCATGTAACTCACCTCGAAGTAATGCAGGCGCTAATACCGCAGCTTCCTCTCGCTTGAATCCGGCCAAGAATTCAGCGGCAAATTCGACGGCTCCGGCTCCGGGGTTTCTGTACCTCGTTTTATCTGTCATTTGAATCGCTCCCATGTTTTAAATACCCTACCCCTCAAAATGATGGGTAGCTGTCTTTTTATTTTGTTATTAAGTTCTTTGACCAACAAAGGTATATAAGCAATTAACGTTGTAGCGACTTATGCAATAAGGCGCAATGTATCTTTTTATCGGTATATTTATTTCGGTATATTTCTTTAACCCATCAAAACGACGTGTAGATACCCCTCAAAATGATGAGTATATACCCCTCAAAATGATGAGTAGGAACTAAAGCCATCCGTCTAAATCTAATTCTCGACAGTCATCTTCAGGCGGTGCTATAATCTCAATAGATACTTTTTCTTCAGCCTTGACGTTTGCAGCGTCAGGTTTTTTATTTTTCAGACGTGCTTTACTGGTTTCCTCGCGTGATTTAATATAATCCCGCCGTTTTTCGTAATGCTCCTCGACTTCTGGAAACTTCGCAATCAATTCCTCGATAGTTGCTACTGGCTTTTTGATGAAATAAACGTTGTTTTGCGCCACACTTGAACGCTTTTTCTCGATTAAATCTAACTGAATAAGAACTTTAATGCAACGTTCCACAGTCGCTTCACCCAAGCCGGAGTCAGCGGAAAGTTGCCATAGAGTAGGGAACGCATAACCGTAGTTCGGATTCCAATAGTCAAACAGTAATTCATAAATTAGCCTTACATTTCCGTTAAACTTGGGGTGCTGCGTATAAACTCGTTTTAAGCTCGTTAATCCTGGCGAATAATACTCTTCAATTTTAAAAGGATATTTTTTATCTGCTCCCATATTTGAACCCTCCATTTTATTTTTCTTCCAAAAACGATTGGCAACGGTCAACATATTCTGCGCCAAACGACTCTCGGAATCTTTTATTCACACGATCACTAATATTTTTCTTGTTTCTTTCAATCAAACAGACTAGCGTTTTGCTGATTCCTAACAGATTCGCAACCTCCTGCTGCGTCAAACCTTGTGATTGCCTGATAAACTTAAATAATTTTGCGTTCATTTTTGTCCTCCTATTTAAACTTTGTTTACTCCCACTGTAAAAAATAAGAGAACACTGAACCCGTGGGAGCGGGCAGTTTCAGCGTTCCTACTAATACCTTTTTGTCGCCAGTTAAAAATCCCCGCTTAAATTAATACCACCGAAATAGCAAAACTGCGCAGTAAAAATTAATCTATACATTCCGTATGACGCATGACCTCTCGTTTTACATCACTTTTTCGGGCATAAAACGCTATTTGTAACGAAAATGTAATGTAAAACCGCCATCCAACCGGACAGCGGCATTCATTTACGCCTCGAGCGCCATTAGCACCTCGCCAATATCGCCACTTACATTTAATTGACCGCGGATTTCAGCGCTTTTGCGCATCGCCTTTTCGTGCTGATCCTCGACCGTCTCCATTTGTTGACGCAGCATGTGATAAACCGGACTCAATCGCGCCAGTTCATCCTTTACAATGCGGCGGGATTGCAACGTTTCTTTTAACTTAAGCGCGTAGTCATGGCCAGATATGGCGTCAATGTCGTTCTTTTCAATGTCGTGGTATATTGCCGATACTTTGCGATCAAGAAGCGACTGCAGACCGTTCAAGCGGTTATAGTACGCTTTTACTTCCTCACTAAGCGAAACAAGTTGCGAAAAATAGTCGTGCATCCTAAAATCCTCCATTGGTTGCGTATTTTCTTATGAAATCGAGCAGCGATCCGTTTTCGATTAGTTCGTAGTCAATCTCTGCATCCTCCGCAATCATTAGCTGAAACATCGGCGCCGACGCGCGGTCGACTATAACGTGTTCTTGGCCGGCAGCAACCGGCGGTATAGTCAGAAAGTTTAGTTCGCCATAACTGTTTTCGATTAACACTGAATCCGCAATCAGCGGCAGGCGCTCGGTTATTTCGCCGAAGTCCGGGTCATCACTAGCAATGAATGTAGCGTTAATTAAGCGCATATGAAGCCTCCTGTTCCTGGGTCTCTCGTCATTTCCGATTCCTCCCTTCCGTTAGTCGAGCGTTCAGCGCCCGCTTGTAAGCCGTTAGGCGGCCATGACGATAACGGTTGCGGCGGCTTCCTGGGCGCCCGTATTCGGCAACCTTGCGTGTATAGTAGGCGATTCGAGCAACGTTTTTCATCGCCCAGCACCTCCCATAATTAAGTCGATAACAAACCCAGGATTGTCCTGCGACAAATCTTCGGCGCCTTCTTCGACGATTACAGCATTTTCGTGACCATCCAGCGGCTTTGCTTCGAAAAATGCTATCAGACCGTTATTATCGCATTGGAGCACGATGCCCCTATCTTCATACAGGACGCCAAGTTCTGCAAATTCCCAATCAATTTCTCCATCATATTTTCGATAGACAGTGACTCGTTTCATATTCTTCGGCCCCTCCTTGATTAAATCGAGCAACATATCCGGTCTGCCGTTTAAGTAATTGGTATCATTAACGTCAAGATTCACGACTACCTTACTCGGATCCTTCGTTTGCTGACATTCATAAAGCCGCGTCCCATCGTTATCGGATACGAGTACCTTATCGCCGACAAGGACACCTTTTTCGTTTTCGGAATCGAAGCTTTTCCCCTCGAACACGTACATAGCTGTTACTTTTTCCATATTAATTCCCTCCGATTGAGTTAATTTGATTCATGATTCTGCGCTGTAGGCTTTTCGGTGCGATAAAGTAAGCTGCGGTAAAGACTGCGATTGTTACGGCCATGATTACGGTAAAAAACACGGCTCCCATTTTCTCACCTCTCATAATTCCGTTATTTCGTAATCCGTATATTAATAATAATTCCGTTATTTCGTAATGTCAACAAAAATAATTCCGTAATTGCGAAATTTATTTTGGCATTATATAATTACGATAATAAGACTAGGATGTGGTTAAATGGTTGAGATTAAATTGAGGATAAATGAATTGCTAAAAGAGAAGGGCATGAGCCAGAAAGAACTAGCGGAGAAAACCGGCATTAGACCAGCTGCCATTAGTGAGATATGCAATAATCAGCGGAAATCAATAAACAAAGAACACCTAGCGAAGATTATTGAAACATTAAACATAAGCGATTCAAATGAGATATTCGTATTAGAAAACGCCAAGCAATAGCGCCTGGCGTCTTTTTTATGTTGTTGTCGGGATGGTGTGCGGTTGGTCGCGCTGTTCTGCTGGTAGGGTTGCTATTTCATAGAGCGCTTTAATTCCAAGGTTTCGGTGTCCCGAGGCACCGAGTTCCTCCGCCACTTTTATAAACTTGTTGGCATGATTCCTAGAAATCTCAATTTCTTCGTTACACCAACGCTCCCAGTCGCGATAGCTTTCAAAACCGTAATTTTTCGGATTATCTCGTACTCCTCTTAACCTTCTGCTGATTTCGAATATTGCGTTTCCTGCGATTTGTTTGTACGAATTGATTTCCGTTTTTTACCCCCGAGTTATTAAAATTTTGCGGAAATTTTTTGTGTCATATAGAAAATATTGGAAGTGAAGTGTTTTCATGATGCGCGCTACTCGATACCACCTGGGCGAGGTCGCCGCGCTACCATACCCGCCCCCCTATAACGAAAAAAGAGCCGGCACTATTTCGCCGACTGCTTTCTCTTCGCTCTTATTAACGTTGACTTGCTTATGCCGGTCATGTCCTCGACCTGCTTATACGAATAGGACGCGAGCAACCCAAGCGCATGCTCTACTTGCTTCCTCGAATACTTCGCCGGCCTACCCTCTCGGAAGTCATCACGCTGCTTAGCTATCGCCTTGCCCTCCTGCGTTCTCTCAACGATCATATCGCGCTCGAACTCTGCGAATGCAAAGAAGATATTACGGATTAGCTTCGACGCTGGCCGATTATCCATAACGCCCATGTTCAGTATGTTGACACGGACACCCTTGTCGATTAGTTCCCGCACCAATTCGCTGCCTTGCGTGGCACTCCTGGCTATGCGATCCAGCTTCGTTACGACCAATGTATCACCCTCGCCTAGCACGGCCAGCAGCGCCTGTAACTGCGGTCGATCCTTTTGTGTGCCGGTAAACTTCTCCGAATATATCTCGGTGCATCCTTCCGCCTTCAGCGCTTGTATTTGCGCCTCTAAATCTTGCCCTGCCGTTGATACCCGCGCATATCCATATATCGTCATATTGACCGCCTCTTTCCGTTCTCATTTATGGCGATAAGTTACGACACCGCCTGATACCTTTATTCTAGCGGAAGCCTAAACCGGTGTCAATACTTTTAAGTTATGGCGCTTTGACCCCCGTGAGTTTGGCGAGTGCCTTCCGGTCGAGGCGGCGCGGCTGATGTTTGCGCCAATGCTTCCGGTCATTACGCAATCTAACGCTACATATAGACGATAACACCGTATTCCTTCTATATAAACGCTATATATTGATTCAACGGTAGGGTAACGCCAATATCGGCAATAATCGGAACCCCGAAAACGTTCGGAGGGTCACGCGGACAAGGCATGCGGCTGGTAGAATCGCGGCGTATAGTCCGATACAGTCCGACCGTATGGCGCCTCTCTATCCGCTTTCCCTCTATTGTCTGTTCGCATTATTTACTAATCGGACATACTCGAACGCCTAAAACGCGCGATATTGTAACGTTATGTAAACCAGCGGCAGCCATTCCGTTCGTGTTCCTTCATACAGTGCGTACAATATTCGCTTTTCTTACATTAGTTCGCTAATCACTTGCGCATATAAGCGGTCTAGCAGGCGGTCAAGTGTACCGTGAAAGTATCCGGCAATGTTGCGTAATCTCTTCCGTTTAGTCGCCATAAACGCTATTCTGACCGCATCTAAGCCAGCGCCAAGTAATTCCTCTTCGGTATGGCACTCGCGTATGTATGAAGTTTGGGCGAGATAGATTCCGTATAGTTTGTTGGTCAGGCGGTCATCCTTAACGAATGATCCGACCGTTTTCTTGAATCGTACATAAGGCGTCATAATCGTAGAAGCATATCCGCTAGGATACGTAATATCTTTAGAGTTATTTTGTTTAATAGAATTATAAGGTTCGTTCTCACTTTTCGGCTGCTCAACGCTTGCGGGCGCTGGCTCGGCGGCTTCCTCACGCCTGGACACTTGCGCCTGGACATGCGGCAGTATTTGCATGATATTGGCGCCTTGCCCTCCGGTTACTTTTCGCATCGTAACCACCTTCCGAACGATTCGCAACGCTACAAGGCGACTGATGGCGCGTCGGACTGTCTTCTCGCTCATTCCGATCATAGATGCAATCGTTGCCGCCTTCAAGTGAGCGACGCCAGGATACTTAACGGCATGGCGAGATATGACCGTCAAAACCCTGCGAGCGGTTTCGGATAGGTCATAACGGTTGGCCGTAAGGTGGGCGCTGGTCGCTTCGTTGAGCGCCTGTTTCGATTCGAATGTTTGATAGTTTGCGAGATATGATAAGTTCATTTTTCCGGCTCCTTTTGGAGCGCTTGCCCAGCCGTAGCTTACCGAAAAATGGCGCACTTAAATAAATGTTGCGAGCACGCTTTTTTTCTGATAAACTGAAAACAGATGATTGTTTCGGTGGGCGTTTGACTATTTGTGGTAGTCGGCGCTCTATTTTTTTGTTTACATGTTTTCGAATCCTTGCTCGATTGCGTCCTCCAAGTCTTTTCCGTATATCTGGACATAGCGCTTCAATATCTCAAGCGATTGATGTCCGGTTAATCGTTGAAGGACAAAGATATTCGTTCCTGCTTCGATCTTTAATCGGCAGAATGTCCTTCTAAACGCATGCGGATTTACTGCAACCTCTTTATTTACGCCGGTCTTCTCCCCGTACTCTTTTATCCGTAGCTGAACTAATCGCTGGTTTACCGGCTCATCTTCAACGGTAATAAACAGCGCATCAGTATGCAGAACGCCGCGCTCTTGCATATAAGCTTTTAAGACGGCTTTCAGACGTTCTGTAAGCGGTATCCTGCGTGCGTAGCGGTTTTTGGTATACTGGACGTTTATTGCGCCTTTCTCGTCGAATGAGACGTTCTGAACGCGCAGATTTACTAATTCCGTGAGTCTTATTCCGGTATGGGCTAACGTCAGCATCATCGCTAAATCCCTTAATCCCGCAAAAGTGGTCACGTCTGGCGCGTCGAGCAACATCTTAAGTTGCCGCTTTGTAAACGTGGCGCCTATTTCGTGTCGTTGCTTTAATTGCTCGATCCCGTCGAAAGGATTCGCGGCGATAAAGTCTCTATCCTTACAAAAGTTAAAGAACGTGCGGCCGGCTCGTATTCTTGTATTGATCGTACTTACGGCTCGTCCAAGTTCTAATTGATGGGCGATAAATCCTTCGATGTCTGATTGTCGAAGCTTCCTAACGTCCGACAATGGCGATTTGATTGCGTCCAGACTCCGACCAACTTGCTTCAGTTCTTTGTCGTAAAGCTTTATCGTGTCGGCAGCGAGCCCTCTTATCGTGCAATTCTTCAAAAATTCGGAGACGGCTTCGAAAAAACTTACGGCTATTAATTTGGTATCGTTTGGTTTTTCGCGCGACTGTTGCGCTATTGTAGTGGTGACGGTTGTTCGTCTTTTAATGCGGAAAACCTCCCCGTAGAAAATTAACGGAAGGCTTGTACGTAGGGGGTACGTGTTACTTTTCGTGTTACTAAACGGAGGAAAATATCCCAGAAAATAAAAAACGCCCCTACGCTTAAACATGCGTAGAGGCATCGTAAACTTTAACGTTATACAATTACGGTGACGCCCTCGTCAGGACTCGAACCCGAATTTCAAGAACCGGAATCTTGCGTGCTATCCGTTGCACCACGAGGGCATATATTATTATATTGGAAAAGCTGGTTGGTGTTACGCTTATCTATTATAGGGTATATCCTTATGTAATGCAAGCCGTTTTTCGTTTAAAAAGTTTGATGATGGGTAAGATGGAAGGGTAAGGCAGGGTTTCGGAGGGAACTGTCGAAACTTTCTCTTGAAGGACAACATCGATTTGTTTGACCTTTATTGACCATCGGTGTATCATTAACAGTACATAGATTTCCTGGCGAAAGCCAGAGCTTATGATTAAAGGAGGAACACAAAATATGAACTTGATTCCTACAGTCATTGAACAGACAAACAGGGGCGAACGTGCCTACGATATTTATTCCCGCCTGCTGAAAGACCGCATCATCATGCTTGGCAGCGCCATTGATGACAATGTGGCAAACTCGATTGTCGCACAGCTTCTTTTCCTAGAAGCGGAAAATCCCGAGAAGGATATATCCATCTACATCAACAGCCCTGGCGGCAGCATTACAGCTGGTATGGCAATCTACGATACGATGCAGTTCATCAAGCCGAATGTACAGACAATCTGCATTGGTATGGCTGCATCCATGGGAGCATTCCTGCTTGCAGCCGGTACAAAAGGGAAGCGCTATGCCCTTCCAAACGCAGAAGTCATGATTCATCAGCCGCTCGGCGGAGCACAAGGTCAAGCAACGGAAATAGAAATTGCTGCAAAACGCATCCTTTTCCTACGCGACAAGCTGAACGATATCCTTGCAGAGCGCACTGGTCAGCCTCTTGAAGTGATCCAGCGCGATACTGAGCGTGATAACTTCATGACTGCTGAGCGTGCAAAAGAATACGGTCTAGTTGACCATATCGTCAATCGCAATCCAAACGAACCAACAAGCAAATAAATGTGAGAAGACTCGCCCTCGACGGGCGAGTCTTTTTGGTGCATACATTAGTCTTCTTTTTCTACATATGAAGCCAGGGCAGAGAGCGCTTCCGCTTCGTCCCTGCCTTCTGCGATCAGTTTCACGGTAGAGCCTGTTCCTACCGCAAGGCTCATAAGACCCATGATGCTTTTCGCATTCACCTTTTTCCCGTCCTTTTCAAGGAAAATTTCCGATGAAAACCGGTTCGCCTCCTGGACGAACAGTGCCGCCGGACGTGCCTGCAAGCCGGTCTTCAATTTTACTTGAACCTGTTTTTCTACCATCTTTCCTTCCCCCTCGGCTATTCATCATTATATTCGGGCACAGGCTCTCGATGTATGTACATTGTTCCCGTTATTAGAAGAACACGTATTCCCCATCTGCCTGGTACACTTCCAACTTACTGTTTTGCCATATCTCCTGCCCGGAGCTTCTCTGCAATTTCATCAATTTTTCTCAGGCGGTGGTTGATGCCAGACTTGCTGATGGAACCGCCTGACATCATTTCCCCAAGCTCTTTCAGCGTGACATCCTGGTACGTAATGCGTAGCTCAGCAATTTCCCGAAGCTTATCGGGAAGGACGTGAAGCCCTACCGTATCACGAATATAGCGAATGTTCTCGACCTGACGAAGTGCAGCGCCGATTGTCTTGTTCAAGTTCGCTGTTTCGCAGTTCACGAGCCGGTTCACAGAATTCCTCATATCCCGCACGATTCTGATATCCTCAAACCTTAACAGCGCATTATGAGCGCCGACAATGTTCAGGAATTCAGTGATCTTTTCAGCTTCTTTCAAATAGGTGATAAACCCTTTCTTCCGTTCAAGCGTTTTGCTGTTTAAATCAAATTTATTCATTAACTCGCAAAGAGATTCATTATGCTCTTGATATAGCGAGGAAATTTCAAGGTGATAGGAGGAGGTTTCAGGATTGTTGACCGACCCGCCTGCTAGAAAAGCACCGCGTAAATAAGAACGCTTACAACACTTCTTTTTGATTAAATTCGCGGAAATATTGTGAATAAACGCAAAACCCTCTTCAAGGATTTGCAAATCTTCCAGTATAGCCCTGGCCGAATCCTTCAGCCGAACAATATAAACATTATTCTTTTTCAGCCGCATTTTTTTCCTGACGAGCAGTTCCACTTGCACATCATAGTTTTTTTTAATCAGCGTATAGATCCTGCGGGCAATGGCTGCGTTTTCGGTTTGGACATCCACGACAAGCTCCCGGCTTGAAAACGACAGCGACCCATTCATGCGAATCAGCGCGGACATCTCCGCCTTGCTGCAGCAGCCTTTCACATCAAGATTGGTCAATTCCTTCTTGGTCTCCGAAGCGAAAGACATTGTACTTTCCCCCTTATGAAGCAATCGCGCCCCCATTGCAGGGACGCTCCGTTATTTGCGGCATCCGCATCATTTCCCGTTAGGCTAAACCTCTAAAAGGGAAATGAGCATTCTCGCAACTTTATTGGTGTCATGGCGAATAACACCATCCGTCTGAATGACAATCTCATCTTCCAATATATCAATCCCCATATGCAAAAGACGTTCTCGGTCAAAACGCACAGGCTGTGCCAGCTCTTCCTTGTAGCGCAGCTCAATATCCTCAGGGATAGGTTCGTTATTGACAAGAATCGCATCGAGAAAGGAGCAGTCCATATGTTCATAAATCGCCTGAACATGGTCACTTGCAGTAAAATCAAGCGTTTCTCCTGCCTGGGTCATCAAATTGCATATATACACCTTTTTCGCTTTCGCCTCGCAAACTTCCTTGCCAAGTCTTTCGACAAGAAGATTAGGCAATATGCTAGTAAAAAGACTTCCAGGTCCGATTACAATCAAGTCGGCCGCCCTTATTTCATCGACCGTTTCTGGCAGCGGCTGCACTCCCTCCGGACTGAGGAATACTCGCTTGATTTTTTTCCCGGAGTAGGGAATCTTGCTTTCTCCGCTTACAATCGTTCCATCTTCCATTTCTGCATTCAATATAACGCTTCGGTTGGCAGCAGGGAGCACTTTTCCTTTCACATTCAGCACCCTGCTCATTTCCTGAATGGCATGGGAGAAGTTCCCCGTAATAGAAGTCATCGCAGCAAGGATGAGGTTACCGAGCGAATGGCCGGAAAGTTCATTCGAGGTGGAAAAGCGGTGCTGGAACATTTCTTCAACCAATGGCTCGACATCCGAAAGTGCCGCGAGTACATTTCTAATATCTCCCGGCGGCGGGATGGATAAATCAGCCCGAAGCCGGCCAGAACTTCCGCCATCGTCCGCCACTGTGACGATAGCGGTAATATCAATAGGATACTGCTTCAGGCCGCGAAGCAATACCGGCAGTCCCGTTCCACCGCCGATAATAACGACCCTTGGCAGGCTGCCTTTTCTCATGAGGAATGTGCCTTTCTCTTATCGATATCTCGGTGAGACACCCTTGTTTTATAATCGTTTTCAAAATGATGCGCAATGTGCTCCGCGAGCGCAACGGAACGATGCTGGCCGCCGGTACAGCCGATGGCGATGACAAGCTGGGCCTTCCCTTCCCGTTTGTAATGCGGCAGCATGAAAGCAAGCAAATCTGTTACTTTTTCGAGGAATTTATGCGTCTCATTCCATTTCAGCACATAAGTGCTCACTTCCTCATCAAGTCCTGTCTTCGGCCGCATATGATCGATATAGTGCGGGTTTGGCAAAAAGCGCACATCAAAGACAAGATCTGCATCGATTGGAAGGCCGTGTTTGAAGCCAAAGGACATGACATTCACGGTAAAAGTTGTCCTTCCGTCCGCTGCAAAGTCTTCCAGAATTTTTTCGCGCAATTCTTTTGGCTTGATGTTAGAGGTATTATAAATGATTTGCGCTCTGCCCTTCAGTTCTTCCAGTAGTTCACGCTCCAGCTTGATTCCTTCAAGCGGAAGGCCAGATGGAGCAAGCGGATGGAAGCGCCTTGTTTCTTTATACCGTCGGACAAGCGCTGCATCATCCGCATCAAGGAACAATATTTTCGGCGTTACCCATGATGTTTCTCCTAGATCATCAAGCGCACGGAAGAGGGAATCGAAAAACTCCCTTCCACGCAGGTCCATCACAAGCGCCACCTTGTTCATCTTGTTGCCGGATTCCTTCATTAATTCCAGGAATTTCGGGAGCAAGGTTGGCGGCAAATTATCGACGCAGAAAAAACCAAGATCTTCGAAGCTTTGGATGGCAACAGTTTTCCCCGCTCCTGACATTCCTGTTATAATGACAATCTGCGTATCATTCGTAGAGCCGGTCGTCATATTTTTCCCCCAATTCTTCGGTTTCTATAATTGATAGAATGTTTTATGTTAATTCGGATCAAGCCTGTAATTGATCAGCTTAAAATCTGGCGTATAGGTAAATGCGCCGTAGATAATCCCTTTTCCCTGAACCATATAGTCGAGGATATGGTAATCACCCGCAGCCATGGGCAAATTCTTAATTTCACTAACATCATGCCACTGAAGCGTGCCTTCGTCCGATGTTTCAAGATGGACACCAGTTGATTCTGTAGCAAAGAATGTGAACATCATCCATTCGGATACAACTGTATCCCCATCTTTGATGACAAATGTAAAAATCCCTTTAATCTTAGGATTCAGCAAATAAATTCCTGTCTCTTCACGATATTCTCGTATGCATGAATCCTTCACTGTCTCTCCAGGCTCCATCTTGCCGCCCGGTGCTACCCACCAGCCTCTTCTGGGCTTTTGCAGCAAAAGTACTTTATTATCCCTGATCAATAAACAATTGGTTACGCGCTGCATAGCATTCACCTTCAAATAAAGAATGGACAATCATATCATTCTTTTCATTATACTATTTTTAGAAAGCACTCTCAATGAAATGAAAAGTGATATTTTTGTAAAGGTTGGGAAATAAAAGACCCTTGTTATAGTCATATCTCCGCTTCTGTACCATAAAAAAAGAGCACAGGAGAACCTGTGCTGATAAAGGGTATATTTTCAAAAGGGGGTCAATTTCTATTCCTATTATACCCGCCGATTATTTCGCTACTGTTACAGAAGAATTAATATAGCATTACTTTTCGCAGCTTAGGCTTGCCCTTTTAGCTCTTCCTTCAGCTCTTCGACGTAGTGCTGGGCATTTTGAGCGGCAATGCTGCCGTCACCTGTTGCTGTTACAATCTGACGAAGTGTTTTTTCACGGATATCTCCTGCGGCAAAGATGCCGGGAACCTTTGTTTCCATGATTTCATTTGTTTCAATGTATCCATTGCTGTTTGTAATCCCAAGGCTTTCAAACGGCTTTGTCAATGGAACCATGCCGATATAGATGAACACACCATCTGTCTTGAATTCCATCTCCTGGCCATCTTTCGTGGAAACAAGCGTAACACTGCCGACCTTGCCGTCTTTCTCATTGATTTCCTTCACTGTATGGCTCCAGATAAAATCAATTTTCTCATTGTTGAACGCACGGTCTTGAAGAATTTTTTGTGCCCGAAGTTCATCGCGGCGGTGAACAATCGTTACTTTTGAAGCGAAGCGAGTCAAGTAGACACCCTCTTCGACAGCAGAGTCTCCTCCGCCAATTACTACAAGTTCTTTCCCTTTAAAGAACGCGCCATCGCAGACAGCACAATAAGAAACACCGCGGCCCCCCAGTTCCTTTTCACCAGGTACGCCGATTTTCTTATATTCTGCTCCAGCGGACAGAATCACAGCCCTTGCCTTGTATTCTTTCGAACCAGCAATCACTGTTTTGTATTCCCTGCCATCGATGATTTCTTTTACATCGCCGTATGCATATTCCGCCCCGAATTTCTTCGCATGGTCGAACATTTTTGTTGAAAGTTCCGGTCCAAGAATATGATCGAAGCCAGGATAGTTTTCAACCTCTTCCGTGTTAGCCATTTGGCCGCCCGGGACGCCGCGCTCAATCATAAGCGTTGTCAGATTTGCCCTTGATGTATACACAGCTGCCGTCATTCCTGCCGGCCCTGCACCAATGATGATGACATCATAAATTTTTTCTTCAGCCATAGGTATAACCTCCTATTTCCCTTCCATTGAACGGATACCGTTTTTAGTATTTCCTTGCTATTCCTATCCTATAAAAATAAAGGCCCGTACGTCCAAGAATGTGCTCGGAAAAACGTACGGGACATATGCTAGCTAAGCAGGCCAGTCACCATTTTGACATATTTACTTAAAGTAGATACGGAGATATCGTATTGGGCTGCAGTTTCCTGCCTTGTTGCCTTGAATTCGCGAAATTGCGCCCATACATAGTCAATTGCCGCCGCCCAGGCTTTGTTATTTTTCAAGCTGTAGCCTTCTTGGAGGGCTCCCTGGAAAACAGCAAACCAGATGATATAAATGCCTGCGCACTCATAATTGATAGGCTGATGGAATCTATACAAATGCATGGCAGTATCATGAGCGCGAAGCACTACTTCCATTTCCTTCTCGCGGAGGCCCGACTCGATAAACTCCAGATAGAGCTTTTCCATGTCAGATAGCTTGCCGCTAATATTCTCTTCTTTCAGCACTTGCTCTTTTTGATCAGAAAGAGCTGTCAAAAACAAGGCGAGAAGCCGTTCTTCCATGTTATCACTCTGGAACCTTGTGATAATGGAGGATATTTGCGTGTCAAGCTGCTTGCCATGGTTGCGTTCACTCCATGGCTCATGCCCTACCCTTTCAGGACTTTCCACAAGCACTTTCTTCCAATAGTGTCTCGACGCCTGCTCCCTGCCTGTATGATACGCGGAGCAGGATAACCAGTAATAAAACGCACCGTCGCCTTCATGACCAAACCGCTGAAGCCGCTTAAGCCATTTGTATCCATGCTCCCATTCTCCGATAAGCGAAAAAGTAGCTCCCAGCTTGAACTGCTGTTCTCCTGTCAGCGGGTGAATTTTCGCAAGCACTTCTGTTAGCCTGGCAACTTCCTCATCCATTCTGTTATAGTATGCAAACACAAGCTGATTGCAAAGTGCATGCAGGTTCCCCGGGTTCAGTTCGAGCACTTCTTCAAGAATCCCTGCTGCCTTATCGGTTTCCCCAAGGTAAAAATATGCGAGGGCAAGGTTATTATAAGCGGACCAGTACTCAGGAAAGTCACGTACCAACGCTTCAAATACCTCGACAGCCTTCATAAATTCGCCATCTTCAAGCAGCTGTCTTGCTTCTTCCTGCTTCATGATGAGCTCATCATCTTCAAACAGTTCCTCATCAAGATTCTCTGCCTCCACCGTGATCACTTCTAGCAAATCTTCGGCATCTGCCGCGAACTCACCTTCCGGATCTTTCTTTAAATAGAGGTTGACTTGATGATATGCATCTTTAAATAAGCCCAAATGAGCGTAATTGTTGGCTAAAAAGTAATGACATTCTGCCATTTCTTCGTCATATTCTTCAAGGATCAGCTGCAAGAGACGAATCGACTGCTGGTGCTCGCCCATTTCTGATTGGACAATTGCCAGCTGGCATACGATCATCGGTTCTCCCGGCTCCAGCTCCATCGCACGGGAAAAATACTTGTACGCCCGCTGCAAATCCCGTCGATTGTATGCCCTGATTCCTTTGGCATAGTAATACTCGCCATTAGGAACAAATGACAGTACTTGCCCAGTTTGTTTGATTGCTTTAAAGTTTTTTCCCATCGAATCCTCCAAAAATGGTTATTAACTAATATATTATATCACATAGAGATGTTTTCGGAGAAGAGGGGAAGACGTTTTGCCTTTTCCTAAATTCCCCTTTTTTTAGGTTTCCCTAGTATTTTCGATCGTCTCAGAGTTGAACTTTTGAATTCCAGCGGGATTTAACTTTCACCCTGCCTTTCAGCACTGTTTTCCTGAGTGGAATTATCCCTTTGCAGCGCAGTGTAAAGCCACTCTATGTTCACGACAAATACGCCGATGCAAAAGAAAACGGCTAGAAAAAAATCTGAAAACCGATAGGAAGTTGATTCAGCAAACATTATTACGATTAGAAATGTAAGCAGAACAGCAAGAATTCCGACGCAGCAAAAAGCAGCCATGACGTATTTCATCATCCGGACTCCAAGCACATAGAGAAGGAGCGGAATGACATAGAGAGCAAGAGTGATTCCAAAGAATGCGACCATCCCTTCCGCGCTCTGAGGGTTTTGCTGCAGCGGGGATAAAAATGCTGCAGCCACAAGACATAAAAACAACATAGCTGAACACAACGTAATCAATACCAATTTTCTTTTTTCTCCTGATCGCATGCTTCCTTAGCCTCCTATGGAATATGGTGACATTCTGATTATGTAGCTTGGGATATAGTTCGGGTTTGGTGTTTCAGTATTACTATATTATGGATGCAGAGATAAGTTCACCAAAGATATTTTTTCCACAATATGTATTTTTGCTAGAATCAATCTAATGCGAATATCGTTTCTTTTCAGCCTGATCGGGTAAAATAGGAAATAGATTGGAAGGAGGCATCAATATGGAAAATAGTTCAGAAAAGAGGTTTATCCCAGTCACTTCCATTGCTAGCGGAAAGCTGCAGTCAGCCTCGGCAGATGTTCACTATTTCACCGTCCAGATTGTCAACGTCTGTTTTATCGGGGTTCCCGGAGAAGGAAACGATTGGGTACTAATAGATGCTGGGATGCCGCGGTCAAAAGAAAAAGTTGCAGAGGAAGCGGAAGCTTTGTTCGGAAAGAATAACCCTCCGAAAGCCATCCTGTTGACACACGGTCATTTTGATCATGTCGGGGCACTTAGAGAGCTTGCGGAAGAATGGCAGGTTGAGGTTTATGCGCATGAAAGGGAGCTTCCATTCCTGACGGGTGCTGACGATTATCCGGAGCCTGACCCAACAGTGGACGGGGGACTTCTTGCAAAGAGTGCAGCTATCTATCCGAATGAGGGAATTGATCTCGGAGCAAGAGTACATCCTCTCCCCATGGATGGGAGCGTTCCACATCTCGCTGATTGGAAATGGTTCCATACACCAGGGCACACACAAGGGCACGTTTCTTTTTTTCGGGAATCAGACCGGATGCTTATTGCCGGTGATGCATTTGTGACAGTCAAGCAAGAATCACTCTATAAGGTCGTCACACAGAAGAAAGAGATCAGCGGGCCACCGAGATATTTGACTACCAATTGGGAGGCAGCAAGATCCTCTGTGGAGCTTTTACAGCGGCTTCAACCGAATATCGCTGTTACAGGACATGGAAAGTCGATGGCAGGAAAAGAATTAACGGAAGGATTGCAAATGCTCGTAAAGGAATTCGCTGCGATTGCCGTTCCAGAGCATGGAAGGTATTTGAATAAGCAGAAGGATCAATAATCATTATGTAAGCATAATATACATGGTAAAGTGTGCTATCCCAAATTGATATCCTGCAGATTATTTTAAAATAGCAAAAACGGCAGGCACCTCAGAGCGGTGCCTGCCGTTTTTCGCTGAATATTATGCGACCATTTCGTCGCGTTCTCTTTCGGACATTGGTTTGAATTCGCCTTCCCACTTGGAGATAACAATTGCTCCAAGGGAGTTGCCGACAACGTTAACTGCTGTTCTAGCCATATCAAGGATGCGGTCGATTCCAGCGATGAAAGCAAGTCCTTCAACTGGAATACCAACAGTGCCAAGCGTCGCAAGAAGGACGACGAAAGATACACCTGGTACGCCTGCAATTCCTTTAGATGTAACCATTAGAACAAGAACAAGAGAAAACTCCTCTACAAGCGTCAAGTCGATACCGTACATTTGAGCAATAAAGATGGCTGCAATCGCCTGATAGAGGGTGGAACCATCAAGGTTGAAGGAGTAACCTGTCGGAATAACGAAAGATGTAATCGCTTTCGGACATCCGTACTTCTCCATTTTCTCCATGATTTTTGGCAGTACTGTTTCAGAACTTGCAGTCGAGTATGCGAGGATCAACTCATCCTTCAAGAAGTTCAGAAGGTGGAAAATGTTCACGCCAGCCATTCTTGCAACTATTCCAAGTACCACAACGATGAAGAACGCCATTGTTAAGTACACAGTGATAACAAGCTTCCCGAGCGGAATAAGTGATGCAATTCCAAATTTGGATACGGTTACACCAATCAATGCAAAAACACCAAACGGTGCAAATTTCATAATCTGGTTTGTCATATAGAACATAGTGTCAGCTGTTCCCTGGAAGAACGCCAGCACGGGTTTCCCTTTTTCTCCAACAGCCATTACTCCAAGACCGAATAGAACAGAGAAGAAAATGATAGCCAGCATATCGCCTTGTGCCATGGAATTGATAATATTCGTTGGTACAATATTGACGATTGTATCAGCAAATCCGTGACTTTCCACTTTTTCAGCTGTTTCTACATAGCTGTTGATATCCGTTTTCTCAAGAGAACTCATGTTCACGCCTGTTCCTGGATGAAAGATATTTGCAACTAAGATTCCGAGAACAATCGCAACAGTTGTAATTATTTCAAAATATATAATAGTTTTCCCGCCGAGACGGCCGAGTTTCTTTGTATCACCAACGCTAGCAACTCCAAGAATGATAGAGGAGATAACAATTGGAACGACAATCATTTTTATTAATCTTAAAAATATATCTCCGACAGGCTGTAAATAGGAACCAATCTGCGAGTTTCCATAAAATAAGGCACCAACAATGATACCGAGCACTAAACCGATTAGAATCTGCCAAGCAAGTCCAATTCTTTTCATACGATACCTCCCTATATTTTTCATAATACTAGAAAAATATATTATAAGATTTATTAAAAGACAAGAAAATGACATCAAGATTAATTATTGATAATCTTCCTATTTTTAATTATTTTCAAATAATAAAACCCCTCTATCAATAAAATAGAGGGGTCATGCATTTTTCTGACTATCGATTACTGCCATAAATGGAATCATTCTTCCATCTTGCTTCTAACTCTTCTTTCGTATAAATGACCCTCATAGGGTTTCCCCCCACAAAGGAACCTGAAGGCACATCTTTGTGGACAAGCGTACCTGCAGAAACGATACTATCATCGCCAATGGTAATGCCGGGAAGGATGGTCGTATTAGCGCCAATCATCACTCGATCGCCAATGACCACTTCGCCAAGCCTGTATTCCTTGATGAGATATTCATGGGCAAGGATGGTCGTGTTATAACCGATGACCGTGTTTTTGCCAACACTGATTTTCTCCGGGAACATGACATCCAGCATGACCATCAGGGCGAAAGATGTTTGCTCGCCGACTTTCATGCGTAAAAAAGTTCTGTACAGCCAATTTTTCATTCCAAGAAAAGGCGTGTACCGAGCCGTTTGGATGACGAGGAAATTTTTTACTACCTTGAGGAAGGGGACTGTTTTATACACATGCCAAAGGGAATTTGCCCCTTCAACAGGATATCGTTTTGTCCTGCGCATCTTTAAACTCCGACAATCGGCAAAAGGTCTGGCATGCGTTCAAGCATGAAATCAGGTTTGTATGCTGCAAGATGCTCTCTCCCTTTAGCCGTCCAGGCAACACCAGCGGTTTTTGTGCCGGCATTCTTTCCAGCAAGGATGTCATGATGGTTATCGCCTACCATTATGGCACTCTCAGCATCAGCATTCAGAAGACTTAAAGCCTTCAGTACAGGCTCAGGATCAGGCTTCGCCTTTTCCACATGATCGATGGCTACGATTACCGGGAAGAAAGCATCAAGCTTTGTCAGCTTTAATCCCTTATGAACGACATCTGAAAGTTTTGTCGTAACAATCGCAAGCTTTTTCCGGTTTTCATGAAGAATTCGGACAGACTCGTAAACTCCTTCAAATTCCTTTACGAGGAAATCGTGCTGCTCCAAATTATATTTTCGATAGACGCTGATCATTTCATCACAGCGCCCAGGATTAATCTTTTCAAACGTTTCTTTCAGAGAGGGTCCCATAAACGGAAGAACCTCTTCCCGTCCGTACTGCCCAGGATAGTATTGTTCCAGTGTATGCAGAAAAGAGGAAATAATCAGTTCGTTTGTATCAATTAAAGTACCATCCAAGTCGAATAAAACTGTATCGATGCTATTGCTCATAGTAAGCTTCCTTTCTTTTTGCTACTTCAGCCCGTTTCCAGAAAAATGCGACCGCCACCGTTAAAAACACTGCGACTCCGAGCCGGATTAGAAGCAGCGGGATGACTGGTATGCCAAGCGGTACAAATATTAACGTGTCTTCCACAACTGCGTGGCAGGCGACAAGAAAAATGAACGCAATCGTAGCATCCTTTTTGCTTACACCATCTTCCCTAACCGCTTGGATCATCACGCCTGCGCCCATCGCAAGACCAAAAAGCAATCCGGCAGCCATCGTCGTTGAGGCATTTGCCTCCATGCCAAGCGCCTTCGTTGCAGGAGAAATCCACCCTGAAAAAACATCAAGCCATTTCAAGTCCTTCAGTATCTGGATACCTACCATGAGTGGAATGACAATGATGGCAAGCTGGAATACCCCTATCCCAGCCTTTTCCAAACCATTCAGCAAAATCGAAACCCATCCTTCGGTGATTTCTTCTTTCGCAGGAATGAGCCCGTATTTCGCCATTTCTTCCCCGCCTTGCCAGACGAGGTTGATGACGACCGCAGAAAGAAGGGCTAGCCCAATTCTGACAAGAAGAACTATCCACAGCTTGACGCCAACTTTCAGTGCGACGCCTGTCTCGATAAACAGGTTATGCGAAAAACTCAGCATCACTGCGATAATAAATACTTCCTTTACCGTCATGTCCAGAGACAATACCGCTCCAATTGCCGCATACAGGTTTAGAAAGTTTCCGAGCACGAGCGGAATTGCTGCATCTCCCGATAATCCAAGGAAACCCATCAGCGGCTCTATCGCTGTGATAACCCATGGCAAAAAAGGAGTGTGCTGCAAAATTGAAACGATCAGCGTGACAGGGAAGATGATTTTCCCCAGTGTCCACGTTGTCTGCAAGCCAACAATGAATCCTTTTTTCAACGTTGAAACCATAAAGCATCCTCCCTCCCTGAATATTTATTCTTTTTCCGATTCACTATCATGATAGCGCACTTGAGAATACCCTTTCATTCTCCGGTAAATCCATAGCACGATTGATACAGCAATAAGGACCGCGGATATCGTCTGTGCCATTCGTAAATAATCCGTTAGCATAAGACTGTCCGTCCGCAAACCTTCGATGAAAAAGCGGCCGACAGAGTACCAGATAATGTAGGTGAGAAAAAGCTCCCCTCTGCCAAGATTGACTCTGCGCAAAGAGATAAGAAGGACAAAACCCAGCATATCCCAAACTGATTCATATAAGAAGGTTGGGTGGTAATATGCGCCATTTATGTACATCTGATTTATGATGAAATCAGGAAGATGGAGATTTTCTAGGAAGCTGCGCGCCACTTCATCGCCGTATGCCTCCTGGTTCATAAAATTGCCCCATCGCCCAATTGCCTGGCCAAGGATAATGCTCGGTGCGGCAATATCAGCAAGCTTCCAAAACGATAATCCTTTATTTTTTGCATAAATATACGCAGTCACAACTGAACCTATGAGGGCACCATGAATGGCAATACCTCCGTTCCATATCTTGGGGACTTCTCCAAGATTCTGTCCATAGTAATCCCATTGAAAAATGACATAGTAAATTCTGGCGCAAATGATTGCGATTGGAACAGCCCAAAGCAAAAGATCAGGGAAGACTTCTTTGTCGAGTCCCCTTCGCTCACTCTCCCTGACCGCAAGCCACAACGCTAACACGATACCTGCACCAATAATGAGTCCATACCAATGGACGGTAATCGGTCCCAATGAAAAAGCCACTGGATCGAGCGGTACAATATTCTCTTCCATGCTATTCCTCCCTCTCCCTGTAAAATCTCTATATCAACGAAGAACTTAACGGTCTTCTTGGCCACCATCCATAATGGCTGTCGAAAGCCGACTCGTGAATTGTTCCGCTGCATTCATTCCCATTCGTTTGAGGCGGAAATTCATTGCAGCTACTTCAATAATGACAGCAAGGTTTCTTCCCGGTCTGACCGGAACGGTGAGCTTTGTGATATCTGTATCAATAATCTTCATCGTTTCTTCGTCAAGGCCCAGACGATCATATGTCTTTGCCTGATCCCAGAGCTCAAGGTGGATGACGAGCGAAATACGTTTATGCGTGCGGACGGAGCCAGCTCCAAAAAGGGTCATGACATTGATAATGCCAAGTCCCCGAATCTCAAGCAAATGCTCGATCAGCTCTGGCGATGTACCCACAAGGGTATCCTGGTCTTCCTGGCGGATTTCCACACAGTCATCTGCCACAAGACGGTGTCCCCGCTTCACAAGCTCGAGTGCGGTTTCGCTCTTTCCTACACCGCTCTTCCCTGTTATGAGAACACCGACCCCATATATATCAATAAGCACACCATGAACAGCAGTAGTCGGTGCCAGCTTGCTTTCCAGGAAACTAGTCAAATGCCCTGAAAGCCTCGTCGTCTTAAGATTCGACCTCAACACAGGAACAGACTCGCGTTCCGACGCCTCTACGAGTTCCTCTGGTACTTCCATGCCGCGGGAAATAATAATTCCAGGTGTAATATCAGTACATAGCCTTTCCATTCGTGACTTTCGGTCAGCCTCGTCCAGCTTTTCGAAAAAAGAGAGTTCTGTTTTTCCTATAAGCTGCAGCCTTTCCGCAGGGTAGTATTCAAAATATCCAGCCATTTCGATACCAGGGCGTGAAATATCCGTTGTCGTAATTGGCCTATTAATGCCTTCTTCACCGCTGACAAGTTCCAGATTAAATTTTTCGATGATGTCTTTTGTACGGACCTTTACCAAGAAAGCCTCTCCTTTCATCCTCAATGCGTGCAATACTTTTTATTTTAGCATCTTTTTGTTGAGAACAAAACGTGACCGCCTTCTTTTTTACCATTTTTGCCAGCACCCCTTTATAATGAAATTAAAACAGGAGAGGGGAAGGACAGATGCCTGGAAAATTTCAGCTAGATAAGGAAACAAAAGAACTGTTCGCGGGAGAGATTCAGCAATACTTTTTAACGGAGAGAGGAGAAGAATTAGGGAATCTTGCTGCCCTGCTGATTTTGGAATTTTTCACTGAAAAGCTTGCCACACACTTTTATAATCTAGGTGTTGCCGATGCCGGAAAGTTCATTTCCGATAAACTGGACGATCTTTACAGTCTGGAAAAATAATCTCATTGGTATGTCCTTTTAAACGAAAACTCTATATCTAATAGATAGAAGAAGTTTTTTAAAGGAGGACACAGATATGAAAATAGTGTTGGATGCAGGCCACGGCTACGCTACTCCCGGGAAGCGGAGTCCTGACGGAATGCGTGAGTACGAGTTTAACAGAGCTGTTGCAGAGTATACTCGAAAACTACTGGTGAGCTATGAGGACGTTACAGTCACTTTCGCTCATTCTGACGAACGGGACATCCCGCTTGCGGAACGAACGCGGAAAGCGAATTTGCAGCGTGCAGACCTTTATGTATCTATTCATGCCAATGCTTTCAGCTCAGGATGGAGCGAGCCTGGGGGAATCGAGACATACGTTTATTTAAGGAAGCCCCCAGTTGCCTATGCGTTAGCTCAAAAGATCCAGCGAAATGCAGTGGCAACAACAGGTCTTCGCAATCGAGGCGTCAAAACAGCGGACTTCCATGTTTTGAGAGAAACAATGATGGATGCAGTCCTAATCGAAGCAGGATTCATGACCAATAGGGAAGAAAGCCAGCTCCTCCTCTCAGAAACGTATCGGCGGATAATCGCTAAGGCCATTGCTTCAGCCACCGCCGAACAATATCGCTTAAAGAAAAAAAATGCTAGAAAATATTAGCTCCGATTTCGCTATTTTCCCGCCGGATCTATTTTAATTGCAGTATTCAGGCTTGCTCTCCACACTCGATTCTGCCCTCAAACCCTAAAAAATTGTAATTTTGATTTGTTTTTGGGGGAGGAATGGACAGTTTTCGGTAGGTTGGGATGACTTTTTGAAATAAATTGCTTGTGTAACCGATTACACCAAGGCATACGCCTTGGTGGACTGCTTCTGGAATGAGGTTATCTACGGTAACGGTTCATTTATCTACGGTAATCGCTATAGTATCTACAGTCAATTCTATTTATTTTCCATATGTTGCTGAAATTGAATTTGTACTAAAATCGAAGATAAAAAAAGTAAAAACAGCTCCAGCAGCTTTTGGCCGGATCTGTTTTTTACTTTTCCTGTTTGAGCACCGTACTCTGGAGAATAAGATTGACGAGCACCATGATCACAGCGGTCATCAATGCCATCCCAAACCCCTGCACTTCAAAAGCTGCCCCCATCACTTCATCTGTAATAAGAATGGTGATAGCATTGATGACGAACAAGAACAATCCAAGGGTCAAAATAGTTACTGGAAGTGTCAGTAAAATCAGGATTGGCCTGACGAGCACATTGAGAATTGAGAGCACTAAGCTGGCTCCCAAAGCAGCTCCAAAGCTTTCCATGTAAAATGCTTCCCCAAAATATCCAGAGATTGCTGTAAATAATATTGCATTAATAACGATTCCTAGAAGCCATTTCATCATTTTTCACCTCTGTCTTCGGAAACAGGAGCAGCAGCTAGTTTGCTTCTTTCCCCTCATTTCTATTCAGCGTAATGGCTCCCGTTTTTGATTCTGCGCAGATTCGCAGAGAGGCCGGAGCATCATCAGCAGGTTCGAAACGCATCGTTTTTTGGATCATATCCGATTTATCCTCCACGACGCGCACATTCTCGAAATTCACCTTGAAGTTGCCAAGATTAGATTTTAGTGTTCCAGCTGCCGCAACGGCAGGTACTGTAAGCTCTACTCTTCCTGTTGAAGATTTTGCTTCAATGTTTTCGCAATCATCATTTTCCACCCTACAGTCAATCTGGCCGTTAAAGGATTGCAAATCAACATAGCGGAAAGAACCGAGCACCGTAATAGCACCGTTGATCGTTTCTGCCTCTAGATTGTGTATGCTGCTGTTATATACCTTGAGATGGCCATTTGCCGTTTCGCTTTCAAGCTTGCGACATTGAAGGTTATCAAATGAGATTTTTCCATTGGCAGTCTTCGCTCTAAAATCCCGCGTCGAAAGGCTGCTGCCTTCAATTCCACCGTTAAAAAGCCTGATGCGGATACTGTCATAGTCTTCCCTTGGGACGTACAGTTCAGCAGTAACCTTCATCCACTTTTGCTGTACGGCAAAGCGAAGCCTTTGGCCTTCAATGGCAAATACGGCATCTTCCAGTAGTTTGCGGCGCGCTTCCTCTTCTGTTTCTACACGATATACTTTCACGCTGCATTCGATGCGGACATCTCGGCGATCCCATGGAACAAGGCGGACGCTGCCGTTAGCGATATCTATGTCGATTTTATTAATATAAGTATCGTTCTGCTGAAAAATATGTTCAATTTCTACAGCGTGCCCAAAATTCAGATCAAGGTCAAGGTCCTTAATTTTCTTAAAAGTAGTATCGACAAAATCGAACACCTTATCCTGAATCGACCGAAAAGTCTCTCCAAAACCTTCTTCTTTTTTCTTTTCTGCCCTACTGCTGCTCTCTTCTTCCTGCACGACAGCAGACAGCTCTTTCTTGATTTCCTCCTGCTTTTCCTCCATGCTCTCGGTTGTTTTCTCAAGCTGCTCCAATAGGAATAACGCTTCATTCACCGACAGCTTGCCGTCCTCCACCATCTTCAGGATGCGCTTCCGTTCTTCCTTCATTTCGCTTCATCCCCTTCAACATTATAATTGCTACACCAATATATACGATGATAGTTGGAAGAAGTTTCATTCTTCCTAAGCAAACAAGGCTCCCTTCTTCCGGAAGCCTTGTTTTCCCTTAAATAGTGCTAGTCTCACGTTCTTCTACCAGCTTTTCCATTCTGAGACGATCACGCTCAAGGATAGGCTTCAAGTACTTTCCTGTATAAGAGCCTGGTGTTTCTGCCACTTTTTCTGGTGTTCCTGCAGCAATGATCGTACCACCGCGGTCACCGCCTTCTGGACCAAGGTCGATAATATGATCTGCAGCTTTAATTACATCTAGATTATGCTCGATCACAAGGACGGTATCCCCATTTTCAACAAGACGCTGCAGGACGGTTAGGAGGCGCGAAATATCATCGACGTGCAAACCTGTCGTCGGCTCATCGAGGATATATAACGACCGTCCATTTGAGCGACGATGAAGCTCTGACGCAAGCTTAACACGCTGAGCCTCCCCGCCTGATAGAGTTGTCGCAGGCTGGCCAAGCGTGATATATCCTAAACCGACATCCCAGATTGTTTGCAGCTTCCGCTTGATTTTCGGGATATTTTCAAAGAACTCAAGCGCATTTTCGACAGTCATATCAAGAATGTCAGAAATATTTTTTCCTTTATAAAGTACTTCGAGCGTTTCACGATTATAACGCTTTCCGTGGCATACCTCGCATGGCACATATACGTCAGGGAGGAAATGCATTTCAATCTTGATGATTCCGTCGCCACGGCAAGCTTCACAGCGTCCGCCTTTCACATTGAAGCTAAACCGGCCTTTTTTATAGCCACGCACTTTTGCTTCATTTGTTGAAGCAAACACATCCCTGATATCATCAAAAACGCCCGTATAGGTTGCAGGATTGGAACGCGGAGTCCTTCCGATTGGGGACTGGTCAATATCGATGACCTTTTCGAGCTGTTCCACTCCCTTGATTTCACGGAATTCTCCCGGCTTGCTTTTTGCTTTATGAAGCTTCATCGCAAGAGCCTTGTGGAGAATATCATTGATCAAAGTACTTTTTCCAGATCCAGAAACACCTGTAACAGCGACAAACATTCCGAGCGGCAGCTTCAAATGGACGTTTCGAAGATTGTTCTCCTTCGCTCCTTTGACTTCAATCAAGCGGCCATCAGACTTTCTCCGTTCAACCGGAAGCGGGATGAACTTTTTGCCGGACAAGTACTGCCCTGTAAGCGATGCAGGGTCGTTCATCACTTCATCAGGCGTTCCCGCCGAAACGATTTCTCCTCCATGGACACCCGCTCCAGGGCCGACATCGATCAGATAGTCTGCTGCAAGCATCGTATCTTCATCATGCTCTACGACAATGAGGGTGTTTCCAATGTCACGCATGTTCTTCAACGTGCCGATCAGCCTGTCATTATCCCGCTGATGAAGTCCAATGGATGGTTCATCAAGAATATACAGAACCCCTGTCAGCCTTGAACCGATTTGGGTTGCAAGCCTGATTCGCTGTGCCTCTCCACCCGAAAGGGTTCCAGCAGCACGGTTGAGCGTCAAATAATCCAGCCCTACATTAATTAGGAACCCGAGTCGCTCTTTTATTTCACGGAATATCAAGTTGGCAATCTTCATTTCTTTTTCCGAAAGCTCCAGCGTTGAAAAGAAGTCATACGCCTCTTCAATGGATAGGGCCGTCACTTCTCCGATGTTCCTGCCAGATATGAGGACAGACAAACTCTCTAACTTCAGCCGCTTACCTTTACATGTTGGACAGGCCTGCTCAGCCATATACTTTTCCATTTGCTCCCTGATATAATCAGAGCTTGTTTCCTTGTATCTCCGCTCAATATTCCTAAGAACACCTTCAAATACAATATAATTTTCCCTTACTTGCCCAAAATCGTTCTCGTAGCGGAAGTAAATGCGTTCATTCCCTGATCCGTGCAGGATCTTGTCCAGCTGGCTGGCTGGCAAGTCCCTAACCGGTGTATCCATGCTGATTCCATAATGCTGACAGACCGCAGCCAAAAGTGAAGGGTAATATTGGGATGATGTCGGTTCCCATGGCGCAATCGCATGCTGATTCAATGATAAATCTTTATTCGGAATGACAAGGTCCACATCCACTTCAAGCTTTGCACCGAGACCATCGCATTCCGGACATGCTCCATAAGGACTGTTGAAGGAAAACATCCGCGGTTCAAGCTCTCCGATGGAAAAGCCGCAAATGGGACATGCGTGATTCTCGCTGAACATTAGCTCTTCCTGGCCGATGACATCAATGAGAACTTTTCCTTCCCCAAGCCGAAGCGCGCTTTCTAAGGAATCTGCCAGTCGGGCTGAAATTCCTTCCTTGACAACAATCCTGTCGATGACAACTTCTATGCTGTGCTTCTTATTTTTTTCCAGTTCAATTTCGTCGCCGAGATCCCGCATCTCTCCATCGATACGAACACGGACATAGCCCTGTTTCTTCACATCTTCCAAAACCTTCGCGTGCGTCCCTTTCCTGCCGGAGATCATTGGGGCAAGCACTTGCAGCTTTGTCTTTTCAGGGTATTCCATAATTCGATCCACCATCTGCTCGATCGTTTGAGATGAAATTTCAATATCGTGGTTAGGACAGACAGGGCGTCCGACCCTTGCGAATAGCAGCCTTAAATAATCATAGATTTCCGTTACGGTTCCAACTGTGGAACGTGGATTCCTGCTCGTTGTCTTCTGATCAATCGAAATGGCAGGAGAAAGTCCTTCAATCGCATCCACATCCGGCTTGTCCATCTGTCCAAGAAACTGGCGCGCATAGGCGGACAGCGATTCTACATAGCGCCGCTGCCCCTCTGCGTATATAGTGTCAAATGCCAGAGAGGACTTTCCTGAACCGGAAAGCCCTGTCAAAACGACAAGCTTATCTCTCGGAATGGTGACATCGATATTTTTCAAATTATGGGCTCTGGCGCCTTTTACTATGAGTTTATCCATCGCCATGTATACGTCATCCTTCCGCTTTTAGCTCTAGTATCAAATCACGCAGCTCTGCAGCTCTTTCGAAATTGAGCGCCTTCGCTGCCTCTTTCATTTCTGTTTCCATATTGGCAATTACATTCTCGCGATCCTTCTTCGAAAGCTTCTTCATGCCTTCCGCAGGACTGTAAGATTCCTGCTCTTCCGCAGCATAAGTAGCCTTGATAACATCGCGGATTTCCTTCTGGATCGTCTGCGGTGTAACTCCATGTTTCGCATTGTAGGATTCCTGAATTATCCTCCGCCGTTTTGTTTCAGAAATGGCTAATTCCATAGAGTTGGTCATTCTGTCCGCATACATGATGACGTGGCCAGAGGCGTTCCGGGCAGCGCGGCCGATCGTCTGGATCAATGAGCGTTCAGAGCGGAGGAAACCTTCCTTATCGGCATCGAGGATGGCGACAAGCGATACTTCCGGTATATCGAGACCTTCCCTTAGTAGGTTAATCCCTACAAGCACATCGTATTTCCCAAGTCTAAGCTCACGAATGATTTCGATTCGCTCCAGCGTCTTCACTTCTGAATGAAGATATTGCACTTTAATACCGATTTCCTTCAAGTAATCTGTCAAGTCTTCAGACATTTTTTTCGTTAATGTTGTAATGAGGACCCGCTCATTCTTTTTAATCCTGTCTTGGATTTCGCCAATCAAGTCATCGATTTGGCCCTGAATTGGCCGAACGTCAATGGTTGGGTCAAGGAGCCCGGTAGGCCGAATAATCTGTTCCACCATTTCTGGCGTATGTTCTAATTCATACGGGCCTGGTGTTGCCGATACATAGACAATTTGACTGACATGCTCTTCAAATTCCTTAAATGTGAGCGGACGGTTATCCATGGCAGACGGCAAGCGGAAACCATGATCAACAAGCACCTGTTTCCGTGCCTGGTCACCATTAAACATTCCCCTTATTTGCGGCAGCGTAACATGAGACTCATCTATCACAATTAAAAAATCTTCAGGGAAATAGTCAAGTAGCGTGTAAGGCGTCGATCCGGGCGGCCTTAAGGTAAGATGCCGCGAATAGTTCTCGATTCCTGAGCAAAAGCCCATTTCCCTCATCATTTCCAGATCATATCTTGTCCGTTGCTCAAGACGCTGCGCTTCAAGCAGCTTCTCATCCGCCCGAAGCACTTCCAAGCGTTCCTCAAGCTCCTTTTCAATATTTTCGATGGCGATTTTTAATTTTTCTTCACGAGTGACGAAGTGGGAAGCTGGAAAAATTGCAACATGGTCCCGTTCACCGATGATTTCGCCTGTCAAGGCATCGACTTCCCGAATCCGGTCAATTTCATCGCCGAAAAACTCTACCCTCATGCAATGCTCGTCACGGGATACCGGGAATATTTCTACAACATCTCCCCGCACACGGAAAGTTCCACGCTGGAAGTCAATATCATTCCGTTCATACTGTACATCGACAAGACGGCGAAGAAGCTGGTTTCGCTCTATCTCCATCCCTGTTCTGAGCGACACAACAAGATCACGGTATTCTTCAGGAGAACCGAGACCATAGATGCAGCTGACACTTGCGATGATGATGACATCCTTCCGCTCAAAAAGGGAAGATGTCGCAGAGTGGCGCAGCTTGTCAATTTCATCATTGATGCTAGCATCTTTCTCTATGAAAGTATCCGTCTGAGGCACATAAGCTTCCGGCTGGTAATAATCATAATAGCTGACAAAGTACTCAACAGCATTGTTCGGGAAAAACTCCTTGAACTCGCTGTACAGCTGGCCGGCAAGCGTCTTGTTATGCGCGATGATAAGGGTAGGCTTGTTCACTTCCTTAATCACGTTCGAAATTGTAAATGTCTTTCCTGTCCCTGTCGCACCAAGGAGCGTCTGGTGCCGCTTTTTTTCCTTGATTCCCTGGACAATCTTTCTGATCGCTTCAGGCTGGTCACCCTGCGGGGAATACTTTGAAACCAATTCAAACTGATCCTTCACAGTAAAGCCTCCCATCGGAAAATTCCTTCTATATAAAAGAGCCCCGTGTTACAAGTCCGGGGTCATTCTGTCCGTTTTTCCTGCTACAAACATTCTACCACAAAGGGGCGATTGCTAACCAACAAAAAGCAAACAAACGTTCTAGATAAAATTCGACTTTCTTTGCAGTCTCCATACAAAAAGCCCGCCGCACCTAACTAAAGGCACTGCAGGCAGAAATCACTTTTTATTACGAAACCGTGCTGTCATCCTGTTGGAAAAATAAAAACCTAGCGTCAAGGAAAAAGCATCGATGACGATGAGCCACCACGAATCCGTATATCCTTTGTAAACAGAGGCTGCAATCAGACCGACTGTGAGCACAAGCCCAATGACTTGGTTATAGGCGACTCTTGTGAAGAAAACAACGAGCAGCCCTGGCAAAAAGAGTGCTGAAAAATATTTTAAGACCATTGAAGCTGACACCTCACCCGGACACTGTCCACAAGATTAAATGCTACCCCTTAGAATAGCCTTTTTCCGGAAAGATGACAAGGATGATGCCTGGCGGTTTTTCTATCGCTTGCGTTAAGCTTTTCCATGTCCAAAGCTGCCTGCACATTATCTCGACAACCGCATGACTCTGTCACACAATCTAGCAACAAGCTTTTCCTCATGGCTGACAACAACGATGCCCATCTCTCTCTGTTTCTGAGCATTTAAGACAGCATTCCAAATTTGCGCTTGAGTGATGGCATCAAGCATCGTTGTCATTTCATCTGCAATTAAAAACCTTGTTCCTTTCCCTAGCGCTCTTGCAACACAAAAGCGCTGCAGCTCACCGCCTGATAATTCGCCAGGGAAGTGTGAAAGCCACTCACTCTGGATGCCAAGAGCTTCAAGGATGCTATCCTCCACCTCTGCCTCCTTGAGCACCTTGCGCATTCTCCACCGTGGGTTGAGTGCTTTTTCAGGATGCTGGAACACTAGCTGAACAGGTTGGTATCCTTTTCTTGTAATCGGTTTTCCGCCAAGCAGCACCCTACCCTCAGCAGGTTTTACATACCCAGCCAGAATTCGGCACAATGTCGTTTTTCCCGAGCCGCTTGGGCCAAGAAGGCCTACCACTTCACCTGGAGAAAGTGTAAAATCGACCTCTCGAAACAGCCATGGATAGCATCCGTATCGATAGGATAATTTCTTCGCCTCAAGTTGCATGGATGCACCTCACTCTCCCATTCCGTAATTCCCTCATTTCCGGAAAGGCTGCGCTGCATGCTGCCGCTGCTTTTTTACAGCGCGCCGCAAAAAGGCAGCCGGAAGGCAATTTATCCGGCTGAGGCTGCGACCCTGGAATCGGCTCAAAACCATTTTCGGGAAGCGCTCGCCATAACGCTTTGCTGAACGGATGCCGCAGATCTTCTCCATCGCCCCGGAAATTCTCGATAGAGGCAATTTCTACCGTCGTCCCCGCGTAAAATACAGCGATCTTATCAGCAATCTTTAAGGCTGCTCCAATATCGTGTGTAATGAGCAGAACACCACAGCCGTTATCCGCAAACTCCCGCAAATGTTGCAGAGCCTCTGCAACATACTGTTCATCCAGTCCTGGTGTCGGCTCATCCGCAATTATCACTTTTGCCCCGCTCACCATCGCTGAAGCAAGAAGCACCCGTCTCGCCATCCCTCCGGAAAGCTGGAACGGATATAGTTTTTCCACTTTTTCTTCAAGGTGATAACGCTTGAACACTTCTTTCTGAAGGTCGGATGCATTCCCGGCGGTTACAGAAGTCCGGACGTGAGAACCTGCTCGCATCAGCGGATCCAGCGAATTGACGGATTGCGGAATGATTGCAATTTCTCTGCCGCGCAATGCTTTTTGCCTTGCGAGAGTCAAAGTTTCACCGCGAAATAACATGATGCCGTCAATGGTTGCATTAGGAGGCAAAATGCCGAGAATAGCTTGGGCGAGCAAGCTTTTTCCCGACCCGCTTGCACCGACCACTGCCACAATTTCTCCCTCGTCCACCGCAATACTTAAACTTGAAATCACCTTGCTTTTGACAGAGCGAAACATTTTATATTGATTGAATGAAACAGATAAATTTTCCACTTCAAGAATGGCCATAAATTATCCCCTTACCTAGCATCATGTGCGCTTGATGGACGGATAAATTGCCGCAGATTCCCGCCGATCGCAGCGAACGCCCGAACAGCAAAGAGGAGGCATAGCCCTGGGAAAAAGGCAAGCCACCACAAGCCAGACGAAAGATATTTCATCGACTCTGAAAGGATGATGCCAATCGCCGGCTGATGCGGCGACAATCCTAATCCTAAGAACGTAACGGAAGCTTCATGAAGGATTGCATGCGGAAACATAAGCAAAAAACCAACAGCCAGCTGCGGAAGGATATGCGGGAAAATATGATTCATTGCAATCCACCAGCCAGGCTTGCCCAATCTCCTCGATACTTGAACATAATCCGCCGAACGTATCGCCATGATTTCCGCGCGAATGATACGAGCTAAGCTTGGCCAATGCGTTAAGGCAGTGCCTGCTATTATGCCCTTTGCTCCGCCTCCCAATGAAAAAGAAATCAGAAGAAGCATGACGAGATGGGGCACGCTGAGAAAAAGGTCGGTACTCCAGGAAACAACAGCATCCGCAACTTTTCCCATTGTCGCAGCAACCATCCCAAGAACAGCCGCAATCATCGTGCTGCAGAACGCCCCCAAAAGGCCAACCCCCATGCTTAGCGTAAGTCCCATCATCGTCCTTGTAAACATATCCCTGCCAAGCCAGTCCGTACCGAAGAGATGCTCGAGGGTAGGCGGAGCATTACGAATTTCCAGGTGTGTCACAATATTTCCCTTATCCAGGGTTAGTCCTAAAATGACGACACCACCAAGAAAGAGTATAGAAAAAATAGTCATCCCCAATGCCCGCAGCCTTTTATTTTTCAAAACGTTCATGTTCGCCATTCCTCCCTCATACGCGGATCAACTAAGTGATGGAGGATATCACCGATAAGATTACCAATAAAAACGAACACCGTGCTAAAAAGCACAAGTCCCAACAATAGTGGAACATCCCCTTTTAGGCCGGCCTCAACGGTCGCCTGTCCAAGCCCCGGATACGAAAAAACTTGTTCGGCAAGCACCGCTCCGCCGAACAGTTCGCTAAAGGAAGCGAACTGCAGCATCAGGGCTGGAGCCAGGATGTTACGCAGCCCATGCTTCCAAAACAACTCAAAACCGCTTTCGCCCCTGGCTCTTGCGAAGGTGATATATTCACTCTTAAGGACATCGATCAGCTTCTGGCGAGTGTGCAGGGCAATATTACCGACTCCAACAATACTGAGCGTCAACGCGGGAAGCGCCAAATGCTGAAGCTGTTCGCCAAGCGTAATTTCCTCTGCTAGTTTTCCTGCTGGAACGCCGAGCCCAACAGGAAACCAGCCGAGCCAGACCGAGAAAACCATTAGAACCAATAGGCCCATCCAAAATGTCGGGGTAGACGCAAGTGTATAGCAGTACCACTTGATCACATGGTCTGTGAACGCACCTTTGTTCATCGCTGCAAGAGAGCCTAGTACAAATCCGATCATACCCGATAAAAACCACGCCGTTAGCATCAGAATAATCGAATTTTGGAATCGTTCCGCGATGAAAATTGCAACTGGTTCGCGGTATATCATCGATGTACCCATATCACCGGAAAGCAAGGAACCTGCCCAACGGGTATACTGTAGCATAACTGGTTCATCCAATCCCCAATACTTCGCAATCTGCTCTCGCTGCTCATGGCTGACGTTGGCCATATCGGCCCCGATGTATGCCTGCACCGGGTCAAGGGGCGAATTCTTCACAAGCAAAAAAGATAGGAAACTAATGGCTAAAAGAAGCGTTGCCATCCTGATCGTTTTTTTCATCAGATAGATTACCAGCATTTTGCTTCTTCCCAACTTACTCAGCCCATTTCCACTCTTCAATATTGTAAGTCAGCGGCCAGCCATGAGTATGCGGCTGAATTCTTTGTTTCCCAATGTCCAATCCTTCTTTTACAAGATAAAGATGATCAATGTTCACAAGCCAGGCCCATGGTGCATCGCCTCTGCCGCTCAAACCTGTCTTTCCATCCCATTGGGCTTTTTTCCAATATTCCATCGACTGATTGACATCTGTCGAAAGAAGTGCCTTTTCAAGATAAGCATCCACCGTTTCATTTATGTAATAGCCCGTATTGTTGTAATCAATCCCTGCATATTTGCTGCTGTATAGATTGTACATTTCATGAGGATCATGGCTGCCCCAGCCTAGCAAAACAGCGTTCGAGTACATTTTCTTTTCAATCTTATTCCAGCTTGCTCCCTCGATCTCCATTGCAATGCCGAGCGGCTTGATGCTGTCACTGACTGCAATGGCAAGAGATTGCCTGATGCCATCATCAGCAGGATAGTAAAGGGAAAACTGTGCTTTTTGCGAGCCTTTTTCGAGAATGCCATCGCCGTCGCGGTCTTTCCAGCCTGCATTCTTTAACATAGCTTTTGCCCCGGAAGCATCTCCGTCTTTAGTAACAGTCTCCGGATTCCACCATGGCAGGTTATCTGCCGAAGTATATGCCTTTGTTCCGTGTCCTTCAAGGACGCCGTCAATGAGGGCTTGCCGGTTAACGCCTCTATTGATTGCATGGCGGATAGCTGGATCTGCTGTAACATCATTTCCCGCAGGCAGGCCGGAAGGCGTTTTGCTTCCTGCCGGGATGCATGGAAACATAATACCGCGGTTATCGACTGATTTTACTACTTTAAGCTTCATGTCTGGCACTGACTGTTTGCTGAAGGAAGCGGGAATAGCAGCGACATCGATTTCCCCAGCCTTCGCTGCAGCAAAGGTTGCATCCTCGCTTAAAAATAAAAATGTCAGCTTTTTAAAAAAAGGCTTCTTCCCATAATACTCAGGATTCGCTTTCACAATGAGCTGCTGCCCGTTATCATACTGAACAAGCTCATACGGTCCCGATCCGATTGGCTTCTTGCTGTAGTCTTTTCCATATGCGTGCTTCGGTACGATACCTGTGACGATCAAGGAATGGATAAAAGTAGATTGAGGTTTCTTGAGAGTGAACACCACTTTCCTATTGTCCTTTGTTTCGATTTCATCGAGGATTTGAAGGTCGACCACTGAACCTTTTTTCTTAGCCGTTTCAAATGTAAATTGGACATCCTCTGCTGTGAGAGGCTTCCCATCGGAAAAAAGGACATCATCACGAATGATGACAGTCCAAATCTTCCCGTCATCGCTCACACTGTAATCTGTTGCGATGTCATTAATGATATTTAAATTATTATCTCTTTTTAGCAATGTACTTTGGAACAGCGGTGAGCCATAACGGCCCCAGCCTGTGGCCGGGTCAAAGCCCGCATCCGGTTCCCCTTCAATCGAAAGAACCAGTTCATCCTTCTTGCGCTCCGCCTTACTGGCTGATCCAGGTTTATCACTGCCGCAGCCCGAAAGCGCCATGGTAAAAAACATTAAAATAGCAGCAAGGCTGGCAAAATATTTTGATCTCATACGAAGACTCCTCTACACTGTTCCACAGGTGGTGCTGTAAACTTTCCGTAATCCAAACATTTCAGGCAGATAAGCTTGTTGCTTCACTTCTATCGCACTCCCGCGAAAAAATTTACCAATATTAATTGATTGCCATCCTTTCCATTTTAGGCCTAGGGAATTTAACCAACAAGAGAAATGCCAGTTGAAATTCCAACAAAACAGTGAACAGTGTAAACTTCATGTTTTTTGCTGCAGTTGGTCCGCATCGTGCGGAGTGCATGAATAAGATGGGAGCCGTTATCGCTTCATTTAATGCTATTGAACAAACATTTTTTCAGTCTTAATCACTTGAATGGCGACATGAGAAAAAAATAACTATAATAGAAAGAAGCAAATAAATAGAAAAGAGGAAACAAAATGGAAAGAGAAACCAAAATGTGTTCAGCATCAAAAGTAATCAAAACAAGCAGGGTTTTACCCCTTGATACAAATAACCACGGTACGCTATTCGGGGGAAAGCTCATGAGCATGATCGATGATGTTGCGTCGATTTCGGCATCCCGCCATGCAAGATGCGAGGTTGTTACAGCATCGACCGATTCTGTCGATTTTCTAATTCCGATACAAAAGGATCATTCAGTTTGCCTGGAATCTTTTGTTTCATGGGTCGGTACTTCGTCGATGGAAGTATTCGTTAAAGTTATCTCAGAGGATCTCACGACGGGGGAAAGAGCCCTTGCAGCAACTTCATTCTTAACGTTCGTCGCTCTTTCGAAAGAAGGAAATCCTATCTCCATTCCCAAGGTAGTTCCTCATACACAGGAGGAAATAATGCTTCACGAAAGCGCGGCAGAGAGAGCAGAAAACAGGAAGAAGAGAAGACAGCACAGCAAAGAGCTCGCAAAGAAAATAGATGTAAGCCTTCCATGGTAAGGGAAAATCATTCTCCAATTAAAAAAGCGTCAATTTCTATTAATAGAAATTGGCGGCTTTTTTTGCTTTTCCTTTAACGTGATGCTTTGGGTGGTTGGCACGCTTCACATTTACGCTGGTGATTATTTTTAAATTTTGTAAAGGTTTTTTCAAATTTGCTCCCACAAGCACATTGGAATTGGAGCTTTTGCGAAAAGCCATGATACTCCGTTGACAGCAGCTTGCTTTCAGAATTCTTCTCAACAAAGTCTTTAATCTTCTCGATTGTCCATCGTTTATTCAAACTCTTGCACCCCCATTTTTATCACTAGGCGGAGGCTCTTAATAGCATCCGTTCCATTGAATCGCAAGTGCTTCATTATAACATGAGCTCGGACAAGTGAACAAATTGTCCTGCCAAATAAGCATGTATGCAATGATAAATGATTTTCTAAATGCAAAATGACGCATCCAATGGGCATACGTCATTTTGCGTTCAAATGATTAGAATAATAGCGAATTCTTAGGTGGTTCAACAAACTAACCTATTTTAATAAAGTACTGCCTAAAATTGGTTCTTCCTTATTTGTCGCCAGGGGCAGGCTGATCGACACCTTTCACATGGTGCCTGTGTCCATCATTTTCGCTTGTATAAAAGTCATAGTAATGAACATGCATTCCATTCCCTACTGGTATCGCAGGTCCTGAATATGCCTTATAATGGTGGTTATGGCCATTTTCAAAGACAACATACCCTTCCGTATAATGGATATGCCCTTGGTCTTGTGTCCGTATAGGCGGCGAGGTGACATCAAGGCATTGGTGGACATGCCCACCTTCGACTGATGTGTAATCTACAGACCCATGATTATGATGCGGAACGAAGCCTTTTACAAAATCGTCCTTGCTTATTTTAGCCATAGAGGTCCCCCCTAAAGTGACTTCAAATTGCTCCCCTCAGTGCCCATTTCTTCCACTTTCTTTTTGTTTAATCTATCCTCTAGAACATGAATCATATACAAGAAATGGTCTGCCTCTCGAACGACATGATCTGCCAGCAACGGATTGATTACATTCCGAATTTGACAAGAACGTATGAGATCAAGGCCTGCCTTTTTGAACGCGCGCAGTTCCGTTGTGGCACTTTCACTGTCTTTATTCATTTTTCCAATAATCGGGTACGTTGGTTGTTTATGATATAACATTGATTCCACATCTCTTGCCTGATTGAGAAGTACTTCAAAATCATCACCGAATTTTCGCGCTGTATTGACAAGATTCCTTTCCGATTGATCTAGCAAGGATGCGATAAACCTTGAATGCTCCATCATGATCTTCAGCCAGAAAACATTTTCATTGATGATTGCATCTTGAATAGGATCAAGGATTCCTTGATTGAACTTTGTTAACGTCCTCATAAAATATTCCGCTTCACGTGCAATATGATCTACCAGCAACGGGAAATTGAATCCTGTCACTTTGCAATTGATGATCAGAATCAGGAGGTTCCTTTTGAAATTCCTGAACCCGTGAACCAATTCGATACTTTCCTCATTTAATTTCCTTACTAAGGATACATTGTTTGGAACCTGATAAGCCTTTATCTCCTGCTGTTCAAAATAATAATGAAATCTGTCTGTCTGTTGGATAAGATGTTTATCATTTCGATTGAATCCCTCCCCTAAAAACATTGCATGTTCTTTCATGATTCTGAGCCAAAATCGATTTTCAGTCAGGGACCGCTCTACAAAAACTTGTTCAGTAAGAGACTCAGGCTTTGCTGCAAACGACTCCGGTGAAACTAACATTGCATTGAATTGATCCTCACTAACATGGCCAGGCAATTGCGGTTGATTTTTCATTTATTCCCCTCCCGGGCTGCTGCTTCTTTACATTCATATTGATTAAAAGAAAAAAATATGTGTGCGGACTTTCATTTATATTCCAACATATCAGGCAACAGGAAATTGACATCCCCAGGGAGCGGAATGAAAAAAAGGAGAGAAAACCCTATTGGTTTCCTTCTCCCTTCGTTTGTGCAAATTTATCATATAATTAAAAAGACAATAGGAGTAACGATGACCAGTGTGAGAATCACACGTTCTATCCAAATGATAATAAGTGTAGGGATGGATAATGGAATTTCCGTTGATACGATGCATGGAACAAGTGCGGAGAAAAAAATGATGCCAGATACTGACACAACTGCAATAACAATTTTTACTTCCAGTACAGCCTCTGTCACCATAAGCGCAGGAAGAAACATTTCAGCAATGCTAAGCGCGCTGGCTTTCGCAACAAGCATAGGCTCAGGGAGCTGCAGCGCTTTAGTAAATGGATAGAAGATATAGCCAATCCAATCGAATACCGGAGTATATTCCGCGAGGACAAGTCCCAGCAACCCAATGGATAAAATCGATGGCAAGATCGCCATCGCCATGTGAAGACCATCTTTTAAATTGAGCCAAATATTATCCTTTAGCTTCGGGCTCGACTTCACCGTTTCTTTTGCTTCATTCCAAGCTGCTGCGAAGAGGTTCCCCTTAATGCCTACTTCCGGCTGTGGAGTGGAGCCTTCATAATATTCTTCTTTTATTTTAGACAACGGCCAAATCCTTACTGTGATCGCAGTGACAAGAAATGTTACAAAGAAAGTGAGCCAGAAATAAGTATTCCACATTTCCATTAAGCCGAGAGTTTTAGCGACGATGACCATAAAGGTCGCGGAAACAGTAGAGAACCCAGTCGCAATTATACTTGCTTCCTTTGCATTATATTTTCCCTCTTTGTAAATTCGGTTCGTAATCAAGAGGCCCACTGAATAACTCCCAACAAAAGATGCGACTGCATCAATGGCGGAGCGGCCCGGAGTTTTCCAAATGGGGCGCATGATCGGACGAGTCAACACTCCTATAAACTCCAACAAGCCATATCCAACAAGGAGCGAAAGAAAAACCGCACCCACGGGAACAAGCAGCCCTACAGGTGTCACGAGTTTGTCGAATAGAAAAGGTCCCATATCCGGACGGAACAGCCATGCGGGGCCAAAGTTAAAAACTATCATCACTCCGACTGCCAAACCTATTAATTTGAATATTGAGAAAATTATATCAACACTTGATTTCTTCCATGATCCTGAAAGAAAAGGATACAGTGCACCAGCGGCAATTATCATCAGAGCATAATAGGGAATTGCCGGGCCAGCAGCATTTTGGATAAGCGAGACAAGATGATCAAGCGGAATGGATTTCTTTTCTCCAATCGTGATCGGTACAAAAAAGATAAAGCCGCCAAAGAAACTGTAAAGGAAGAACTTCCACATGGAAGGCTGTTTTCTTACTTCAATGCCGCTTTCAAACACTTGCTTTGTTTCCATTAACATCATCCTTTCTGCATTTTTTCAAAAAGTGGAGAGGGGCGGCTATGCAGCCGCCCTCCTTTATCGTACCTTAACGCCTTTTTTCCATACTGAATTAACATGGTTGACTCCAAATAAGTATTGAAGCTCTCGATAATCCTTCACGTTCCAAAGAACGATATCTGCCTGCTTTCCTTCCTCAAGGGAGCCGACAAGGTGTTCCCGATTGATTGCACAGGCTGCGTTGTAGGTTGCCGCCGTTAATGCTTCGGCAGGTGTCAGCCTCATCGCGATGCACGCGAGATTCATGACAAGCGGCATCGATGTTGTCGGGGAGGAACCTGGATTGCAGTCTGTTGAAATCGCAACAGGTACTCCCGCATCAATCATTTGCCTTCCTCTCGCTGCAGATTCCCTCAGATAGAGCGCGGTTGCAGGCAGGAGGCATGCAATCGTTCCCGAATCTGCCATCGCCTTAATTCCTTCATCGGATGCTTTTAGCAAGTGCTCGGCAGAAATTGCTCCTACCTGTGCTGCGAGCTCTGCTCCTCCGTATGATTCTATTTCATCTGCGTGGATTTTCGGCGTCAGACCAAGCTTTTTTCCTGCTTCCAGTATGCGCTTTGACTGTTCAGGGGTAAAAACACCCTTCTCACAAAATACATCATTGAATTCGGCAAGCTCTTCCTGTACCACAAGCGGAAGCATTTCCTCGATAAGATAATCAACAAATGCGTCTTCCCGGCCTTTGTACTCTAGCGGGACAGCATGGGCGCCCATGAAAGTAGGAACAAGATCGACAGGATGTGCTTCCTGCAGTTTTTTCATGACCCGAAGCTGCTTCAATTCCGTCTCCAAGTCCATCCCGTAGCCGCTTTTTCCTTCAACGGTTGTAACACCATGCTTCAAGAACGAGTCAAGGCGAGCAGAAGTTTGTTCCATTAGTTCTTCTTCTGTTGCTTCTCTTGTCATTCTGGCAGTGGCATGGATACCGCCGCCTGCATTCATGATTTCCATATAGGTAGCGCCTTCAAGCCTCATTTCAAATTCACGTGCTCTGCTGCCGCCATATACAACATGCGTATGCGGGTCAACAAGTCCCGGGGTGACAAGGCGGCCGGAAGCATCAATCACTTCCGCCTCCTCTAGCCTGTCAGCAAATTTCTTCGCAATATCCGCAGTTGTCCCGACTGCTGCAATTTTTCCATCCTCGATCCAAAGGCTGCCATCTTCAATTAATCCTAATTGCGATGCAGCTTCTTTGGAACGTGGTCCTTTTCCCTCATAAGCCATTGTTGCAAGCTGTGCCGCATGTCTAATTAGAATAGGTTTATTCATTAGCAGCTCGCCCCTTTATCGAGCATTGGGATGCGGATGCCTTTCTCTCTCGCTGTCTTTTTCGCAAGCTCGTAGCCTGCATCAGCATGGCGTACAACACCCATGCCAGGATCTGTTGTCAGCACACGCTCAATTCGAGCCTCTGCTTCTTTCGTTCCGTCCGCGACAATAACGACACCGGAGTGCTGGGAATAACCCATTCCAACGCCGCCTCCATGGTGAAGGGAAACCCATGTTGCTCCGCCGACAGCATTCACAAGCGCATTGAGGATCGGCCAGTCAGAAACAGCGTCAGATCCATCCATCATCGCTTCTGTTTCGCGGTTTGGTGATGCAACGGAACCGGAATCAAGATGATCGCGGCCGATGACGATTGGCGCTTTCAGCTCCCCGCTTGCCACCATATCATTTAAGATTTTTCCGAAGCGGGCACGCTCCCCGTATCCTAGCCAGCAAATTCGGCTTGGCAAGCCTTGGAACTGAATTTTTTCCCGAGCCATACGGATCCAGTTGCAAAGGTGCTCATTATCGCTGAATTCGCGCAGTATCGCTTCATCTGTTTTATAAATATCCTCAGGATCCCCTGACAGCGCTGCCCAGCGAAACGGGCCTTTGCCTTCGCAAAACTGCGGGCGGATATACGCAGGGACAAATCCCGGGAAGCTGAATGCGTCTTCCACTCCCTCATCTTTCGCTACCTGGCGGATATTGTTGCCGTAATCAAATGTAACAGCACCCTTTTCCATCATTTCAAGCATGGCTTTTACATGCGTTGCCATTGCAGCTTTGGATTTTTTCACATAGTCTTCAGGGCTGGACTGTCTGAGCGCTGCTGCTTCCTCGAGTGAGAAACCAATCGGAATATAGCCGTTCAACGGATCATGGGCAGAAGTTTGGTCTGTTAATACATCCGGGATAAAGCCTTTTGCGATCATTTCAGGTAGAATTTCAGCTGCGTTTCCGAGCAAACCGATTGACAGAGCCTTTCCTTCCCTCTTCGCTTCTTGTGCCATCTCAATCGCTTTTTCAAGAGAGTCTGTTTTGACATCTGTATATCTCGTTTCAATTCTTCGGTCAATTCTTGTTTCATCCACTTCGATTCCGATGCAGACACCGCCATTCATCGTAACGGCGAGCGGCTGAGCCCCACCCATACCGCCAAGGCCTGCTGTTACGGTAATCGTTCCTCTCAATGTGCCGCCATAATGCTGCTTGGCCAGCTCCGCAAACGTTTCATATGTGCCTTGGACGATTCCTTGCGATCCGATATAAATCCAGCTTCCCGCTGTCATCTGTCCGTACATCATCAAGCCTTTTTGGTCGAGCTCATGGAATTTCTCCCAATTTGCAAACGCAGGCACAAGGTTCGAATTTGCAATAAGAACGCGCGGTGCATCAGTATGAGTCTTGAAAATCACTACTGGCTTCCCAGACTGCACGAGCAGCGTCTCGTTGTCTTCCAAGTTTTTGATGCTTTCCACAATTGCATCAAAACACTCCCAATTCCGTGCCGCTTTTCCAATTCCGCCGTATACAACCAAGTCTTCCGGACGCTCGGCAACATCAGGATCAAGATTGTTCATCAGCATGCGAAGGACCGCTTCCTGCTGCCAACCTTTTGTATGTAGTTCCGTACCTCTATAGCGAATGACTTTCTGTTCAGCTGTAGTTTTCATATCGTGGCCTCCTAAGAATGTTCTATTTGTTTTTATTCTACATCTTCATGAAAGCGCTTCTTATTATAAAAAGTTCTTTATTTTAATATTATTCAGATAACTTATTGGTGAATGATTGTTATTTTTATAATCTGTTTCATTTTTTATAAAAATTGTACATTTTATTGCTTTGTCTGTAAGAAAAAGGTGTTTGATGGACAAGTTTTTTAAATTTAGCGTTGAAATAAGACTGATGCGTATAGCCAGTCAAGCGTGAAATCTCCTCTAAAGGCAAATCGGTTTCCGCCAAAAGCCTCTTCGCTTCCCGAATCCGAACCTCGTGCAGCATCTCCCGGAAAGATGTGTCCGATTCCGCGGTGAACCGTCTGCTGAGCGTGCTTTTATTCATCCCAAGTGCCTCTGCGCAATCCGCGAGCGTCCATTGCGGATTGCTGTAATGAGTACGAATGAGTTCCTGAACTTTTTCCGTTATGCTTGTCGATTGATGCTGCTCCGCATGGAAAAATAAACGCGAAAGGAATGGCAGCAAGCTGTTCAAAATTTGATAAATGACAGGCTTCTGGATAATCTCCTTGAATACATGATAATAATCTGATTCGAGGGAGGCCTCCTCTAATTGATGCGATTTCATATACCTTCTCACTTGGGCGAGAACACTTGTCAAACGGATTCGGATGATTTCCGGATCCGGATATGGCGGGCTGCACATCAAAAACTCGCGCTCGATCCAGTCACGGATTGCCTTCTCATCCCGATTCGCAAGCATTCCTATCCACTCTTGCTGTTCCGCAGGCGTTAGCAGCGGATCCGTTTCCACCGTTTCCTCCTGATCACAACCGACAAGAAAAGTATCATAGCCGGAGAAAAAAATTTGCTTCGTCATTTTCTTTACCTGCTGATAGCTGTCTTTTATCGAAGCGTGAGGATTTGCCCGATAAGTGACAATAGCCAATGGGTCATCGCTCCGCTCTTTCCATAGCGACATAAAAGAGCGGTATTCCTCCTGGAAATCAATCGAATCATCGCTCTCCTGCACGCAGAGGATGAAGTTGGTCAGCACGAATACTTTCGTTTTTAATGTAAATGAAAAACGATGTAAAGCCTCGTATATTAAAGAAAGCGTCTCCGGATTTGGCGTTAGAAAAGCCGTCATCGTTACAGGCTTCTTTGCTTTATTTTCATTGATGAACAGCTCGGTATAATCTATCTCAAGAGCGTTTGCTTCGATAGAGAAACCTTTGCTATCCTGCTGGCGATTGCGAAGCTGATAGCGAATTTGCTGAATGGATTTCACGAGTTCAACGGAAGAAAATGGCCTAAATAACACATCCTCCGCCTTATACCGAAGTGCCCGGTATGCAGTCTGGAATATCCTTTCCGATGACAGTCCAAGCCATGGGATGCGCGTACGCTTGAGCAAATCGAGCACACTGTCTCCTTCGCTGTTCCAGCCGTCCATATTCAAGATTGCAAGCGCCGGCTGGTGCGCAGTAAGCCCCTGCTCAAACTCCTCCATTCTCCTGCAAGGGAGAATAGTGATTCCAGTCAAATGAGATTCCAGCACCCAACGGACTCCCTGTTCTTCCAGTTCATCCTTTGCCAGTAAAAGAATATCCATCTCCTGCTCCTTTATAGTTTTTTCTTTATTTTAACAGATTATTTATTAGCAGACAGATAGGATGGGTGGATTGCTTCGCTTTACATATTCACCCTTATATAGCAGGCGACGCCTGGCTACTTGTTAGATTTCCAAATCGAACCTTAAATAGTTCCTACCGCCTAGCTACTGTAGATAAATTGCTGATTACCGTTGATAAATCGTGGTTTACCGTAGATAAATTGCCGTTTACCGTAGATAAATTGCCGTTTACCGTAGATATCCTATTTTGGGGAGGGTGCAACCTGAGTGTGTAACCGGTTCCCGAAACCAGACTGCTCAAAAAATCGCCTTCTATCATCGAAAATACTTCTGTTTCACCGTAAAAACCAATTAAAATGACAATTTTTAATGGGGTTGCGGGTGATTAAGGTTATGCGGTACGGCGCGATTCCCAAATCGAACCTTAAATGGTTCCTACCGCCTAGCTACTGTAGATAAATTGCTCATTACCGTTGATAAATCGTGGTTTACCGTAGATATCCTATTTTGGGGAGGGTGCAACTTGAGTGTGTAATCGGTTCCCGAAACCAGACTGCTCAAAAAATCGCCTTCTATCATCGAAAATACTTCTGTTTCACCGTAAAAACCAATTAAAATGACAATTTTTAAGGGGTTTGCGGGTGATTAAGGTTATGCGGTACGGCGCGATTTCCAAATAGAACCTTAAATGGTTCCTACCGCCTAGCTACTGTAGATAAAGTGCTGATTACCGTTGATAAATCGTGGTTTACCGTAGATAAATCGGCATTTACCGTAGATAAATTGCCGTTTACCGTTGATAACCTGTTTTAGGAGGGGCAATCTGAGTGTGTAATCGGTCCCACACCACCTTATTCTCCCTCCATTCTAACTTTTAAGCTCTATTGCTCTGTTTTTCACTCCTAATCTTATAAAATAGTAATTTTCTCTCGTTTTTCAGGTATACCATCAAATGTTATGCCCTTTCTTCTTTAACGAAACGCATCCGTTGGCTTATTTAACTAACGTAAACAGTTGAACTCTAAGTTCATTTGATTTTACAAACCTTGAGAAAGACGAATCATATCCCTGCACTTTATGCCATTTTCAAAGATTTCTTCTTGGTAATTTTTAACGAAAAAGTCTTTAGCAATTCCTGTTATCCGGAATCCACATTTTTGATAAAGCGCAAGTTGTCCTATGCTTGAGTTTCCAGTGCCAACCTCAATCCTTTTATATCCTCTATCTTTCGCTGTTTGGATGGCATGAAACACCAATATTTTACCTATGCCTTTACCGTGATGCTTTTCTGCTACTGCAATGTTCACAAGCTCCACTGTTTCATGTTCTTTTGGAACTAATACATAGACTCCAATCACTTGAAGATTACTTTCTGCAATGTAGCATTCTCCCTCTTCTAAATATCCCTCAACCATCTTTCGCGAAGGGTCAGCTAATAATAACAACTCCCACGGCGGTGTTTCCTTTTTAGTTAGCAATCTAATATTCATACTGGTTCTCCCTTATTAAATCTCCCCAAGTGCCGCCATTACTTTTTCCAGCCGGACGATATACAAATACTTTGCACCAGGTAATTGGCAAACTCGATTTCCTTTTCAACAACGCTCACGTTTCCAGACAAGTTCCAATCACCCAGACCTATATCGATGATTTCTACTTATCCTTTTATACAGGATTTTATCCTACCGTATATTTAATGCAAACATCTAATTCTCAATCGAAGCAAAACAAAGGGCTTTTCATCCATTTTGCTTCAGGCACAGGTATAATTGGCCAAGTCAACCCGGCTTCCTATGCATCAGCAAAAGAAGCAATCCGCGGCCTTACAAGCACAGTTTTCAGACAGACCATCATGGTAGTTGGCGGTTTCATTAAGTGACATAAGCAAACTTTTTATAACCGGCCTGGTATGGTCGGTTTTTTATTTTTTTTCAAAAACAGGTGATTGTCCTAGGTCAAATAACCAAGCATGTTAGGTGCCTGACAATAGTATATAGAGAAGTTCATTATAAGGAGAGATGGAATTGGAAAAAAGAGAATTCTGGGAAAATATGCTGTGGGGATCGAATCAAAGAAGAGCCATGCATGAGGTAGAATCAGAAAGCATGCATGAGTCTTCCGATTATCTTCCATTGCGTTCAAGTCATGATGGTCATTCTAATAGGGGAAGAGTTAACGCAGCACTGTGCCAGGAGCTTGCCGACATCATTGGAGGAATGGTTATAGCCACAAAACCAGCCTGTGTCGTACAGCGTCTCCGAAATATTGATGCTACGATTAAGGGACGCACAACTCAATCACCATTAGCCCTCCCATTTGCTCTTTCTGTTGAAAACAACAGGCTTAACCTTGGAGAAACAGTCATCCTGCAAGCTGAAATCAATCCATTTTTATCAGCCTTAAGAAGAAGAGGCCTTGCAGTGACTGCCGTCCATAACCACTGGCTATTTGATAAGCCTCGCCTGATGTATATGCACTGGGAAAACGTTGGAGATCCAGTAGAATTTGCACGGAAGAGTATTGAAGCAGCACGAGAAGCAGATCTCTTCTAAATTTGACTGCCCTTTGTGAAGGAGTATCACAAAGGGCAGTTAGTTTTTAAAGCATGGGTTAGCGGTTGATGCGAGTTAAAGTGTTTTTCACTCAACTCGATTAAAAGAATTAATATTGAACAACAATGGACCGTTCACGCAGATATCTTCATTCCTAGTGCACTTAACCAAGGTAAAATTCCCTATATAAATTGCATACATAAGTTTTCTGAATTCACTATTTCACAATAAATCCAATCAAAATGACAGTTTTTCAGGGTTTGGAGTCGGTTGCATTATCGATCACATAGCCTAAACAGATGTGGCATGAAGATTGCGTTTACAGATTAAAGATAGATTGGAAAATGCAAGGAGACTACTGTAGATATTTTAGTGTTTACCGTAGATAAATTGCCATTTACCGTAGATAAATCGATGATTACCGTAGATACCCTGTTTGGAGGCATATATTTCTCCACTGTGGAACCGGTTACAGAGACGAGATTCTCCACTTATTACTAACTTTTTAGCTAAGAAGTTTCTTATTTATCTTCAAAATCATCGTTTTCTATTAAAACTAGTAATTTTCTTGCTTACATCCGCATTTTCCTACTTAAATTTGCCCCACCACCTCCCTGCTAAAGGAAAAAAGCCCCCCAGTGGCGAGCCACTGGGAAGCTACTATTTCAACTGCATTGTTGTAATGCATGTATTATCACCTTTAAACGTTGAAAGCTCTCCTTCGAACGCTTTTCCGTCCTGCTGGATGTTCACGGTAAATTCCTCGTCGCGAGGCAGCCACACATCAATGAAGCCATTTTCCTCTGATTCAAGCTTCTTATCTACAACAACGTCGCCATCTTTGTCTTTAATCAACACGTCAAATTCTTTATCCACCAGTTCTCCTTGACAACCTGTCAAGCTATGATTCGTTCATGGATGGGTTTCGTGGACGTATGGAGCGATGGAAACAAAAAATTCATCCTTTGGAAGGCTGTATACCTTTCTATCTTTGCCGTCTTCCACAATCAATTGCTCTGAAGTGATAGAGGCGGAATCGGCTGTTTTCTTGCCGACACTGTAATCATGCACAAGCTGTTTGACATCTTTTGGGCTGTTTTCCTGTGATGCCTGGTCAGAATCAGCACCACCGCACGCTGCGAGCATAAAGGAAGCAGCTGCAGCAATTCCAAGAGCTTTCCATTTCAATTGGCGTGCACCACCTTGTCCATTTTTCTTGTAAAATACCTGCGAAAAAATTATACCATCCCAACCCCTGAAATGGAGGCGAATTCGACAATTTCAGAAAAAATGGCAGGGAATTAACCAATGTCAGCGTATTTATTAAACCCCAAAATGTGTTATTGGCTATTACTTTTAATGTTTGGTCATATATTACCTCTTCCTCAATTAAACCATATGCAAATGCTTCTCTTATCTGGTATGTATATATTTTAGGACCTTTATTGGTTACACTTAAACTTTGAAAGTGCGTTTATTACCTTTTTGATACATATTATTTTTATGACTTATTTTTTGTTTTGTTTCGTTGGCATATGAATGAGAAAAAGTGATGCTGACGAATGTTGGGTCATAACAAACGAGAAGAAATATTGCTTGATTGTATACCTTCCCCACTACTACAATTTTTGGTAGAGCGAGACTAATAAAACTATAGTAGTGAAACTACCTGCTGCAAGCAGTGCTATCATTTTACCTGTATTTTTTTCTTTATCTTTTGACTCACGTATAGATTCTCGGGAAACCATGACCCATATACCCATTGACACGAACGTTAAAATAAAAAGCATGGTTGGATTCACCTAATCCACCTCCAAATATTGTAAATACTTACATTATAACATCAAATTGATCAATCTGCCGTAAGCTTACTTGGAATTGGTAAATATATAGAAAGTTAATCACCAGCAATTCCCTTGGCTAACAATAACAAAAATACAACGACCAAGACTCCTCCATTTAATAAAACTCCTAGTGATTCCTTCCGTAATAATAGTCCAATCCCATCAGTAGCACGTCCCTAATAGTATTGAACAACATCTTCTCTTACGACTCCTGTTCTGTCATCCGAATCAGCACTATAAAAAGTTGCAAATACGGGAAAAATTTACTTTGTTTATTCAGTGTAAATGATAATAGAGATAGGGGGAGGTGACTAACCTCCGTCCCTCTCACACCACCGTACGTACGGTTCCGTATACGGCGGTTCCAGTT
>NZ_LT630004.1:2694564-2990468 GCF_900111815.1 Bacillus massilinigeriensis
AAGTAGATTTTCCCGTGACAGGATTCGTTCCATTAACATTGATATAACCTCCTGCGTAAATAGGGTTTCTGTTTGTGTTCTTCCATTCTCCACCCTGTCCTATTGACCCCCATGGATTCACCATTTCTTTCAATAGACAGGTTTCTCTGTTTTCTGTTTCACTGAATGGCAAGATTCGCCTAGCCCCTATTTTCCATAACTGGTTCAGCCCTTCCTTATCCTCTTAAGCGGACAAGTACTATGGCTTCTGCTGACGCCTGCCGTTCAACCTACCCTCACGGATAGGCTTACCGCATGAGTACGGCATTCCGACAGGTTCTCCCCGGGTAAGAGTACAGACTTTCCTTCCACGTCTCCGCCTCATTTACTCTGTGGCACCTTCGGCAGTAAGGGCTTTGTCTTGTTTTGCAGACTCACCCAATGCCACCTAGCCTTATATGAGGTTCGTGTTCCTCGGAGCGGAAGTTTGCCGCCGACTTCCTTCAGATATAAGGGTCGCCCCTTATACCCTTGTCTTGAGCTACAGCTACTACTGCCTTCACTGTTCAGGACTTTCACCTTAGAGCCTGTACCCATGCCGGGCACACAAAAAAAGCTCTTTAAGATTATCTTAAAGAGCTTAGCTTTTTGGTAAAAGTAAAAACTTAGGAACTATTCTATTCATAACTATATTAGTTGCACAAAATAATGACACCATAATAATCATCCAGTATAGTATAGCTTCATTGTAGTTTTTGACATTTCTTTATACATAGGGATTTTAACAGGGTCTACATTGCCACCGCTGATGATGCAGCCTACTTTCTGTTGGTCAATCGGTACCTTTTTGTATAAAATAGCAGCCAATGCAGCCGCTCCTGCACCTTCCACCAGCATTTTTTCTCTTTCGAGCATAAAAATGATTGCATGGGCAATTTCTTCATCGGTAACTGTAACAATATCATCCACATACTTTTGAATGATGGGATACGTTTTAATCCCTGGTTCCTTAACCAATATCCCATCCGCTATCGTGTTGATAGGCAGGTATGGCTTCACTTTCCTGCCAGTGAATTTCTGGTATGTCGCAGATGCCCCATTTGCCTGTACACCGATTACTTTAATGAAAGGGTTGATTGCTTTAATTGCGAGTGCAACCCCAGATGCAAGTCCACCGCCCCCGATTGGTACAAATACAACCTCTAATTGGCTATTTTGCTGCAGCATTTCCAAGGCAACCGTCCCTTGCCCTGCAATCACCATTTCATCGTCAAACGCATGGACAAAAGTGCTACCAGTCTGGTTCATTTCTTCTACTGCTTTGTGGTAGGATTCATGATACGTTTCTCCGACCAATACAATTTCGGCACCATACGCTTTCGTTGCAGCCGCCTTGGAAAGAGGGGTATGTTTGGGCATATAAATTTTCGCTTTCATTCCTCTCAACGATGCGGCCAGCGCTACCCCTTGCGCATGATTTCCAGCAGATGCGGCAAGGATTCCATTTTTCGCTTCGTTTTCAGGCATGGAAACAATTTTATTCATGGCTCCTCTTAGTTTAAACGACCCTGTCTTTTGTAAGTTTTCCAGTTTTAAAAATACGTCGGCATTCGTTAAGTTATTCAGGGTTGTGCTTTGCTTTAAGGGAGTTCTATGGACTTTATCCACCAATTTTTCCATTGCTTCCAGAACGTTGATACCCTTTATTAAATCCCCAATGTCCTCACCTCGTAATGTTTTTTTTTATGATTGTATTATTCATTTACTTTTTTCCGTTTCTCTCTTTGCGTTCTGTTGCACGAATGGCATCATTTTTCTAAGCTCTTTTCCAACCACCTCAATCGGATGCTGCTTCTCCCGGTTATTAACCGCGTTAAATTCAGGCCGGTTTGCTTGATTTTCTAAAATCCAGCCCTTCGAAAATTTCCCCGACTGTATATCCATTAATACTTCCTTCATTCTTGCCTTTGTTTCCGCATTAATCACTCTTGGTCCAGATACGAAATCCCCCCATTGAGCGGTATCGGAAATGGAATGCCTCATTCCTTCCAGCCCTTGTTCATACATAAGGTCGACGATTAATTTAAGCTCGTGCATACATTCAAAATAGGCGACTTCCTTTTGATATCCAGCTTCAACTAGCGTTTCAAACCCTGCTTTCACAAGGGATGTTAAGCCGCCACAAAGAACTGCTTGTTCACCGAATAAATCCGTTTCGGTTTCCTCTTGAAAATTCGTTTCCAGCACACCTGCTCTAGCTGCACCAATTCCTTTTGCGTAAGCTAAGGCGAGCTCTCTAGCATTGCCTGTTGCATTTTGGTGCACCCCAATTAGCGCCGGAACTCCCGCTCCTTCTTCATATGTTCTACGGACTAAGTGACCTGGACCTTTAGGAGCCACTAAAAACACATCCACATTTTCCGGCGGAACGATCTGATGAAAATGAACATTAAAGCCGTGGGCAAATGCCAGTGCTTTACCAGGAGTTAAGGCAGGCTTCACCTCTTCTTCATAAACGCTAGGCTGTTTTTCGTCAGGCAATAAAACCATGATGATATCTGCCGCATCACACGCTTCCTTAACAGATAGTACTCGAAATCCATCCTCTTCTGCCTGGACCCAGGATTTCCCTGGACGTAATCCGACGACTACGTCATAACCACTTTCCCGCAAATTTAAAGCATGCGCATGACCCTGTGAGCCATAACCAACGACAGCAACGACCTTCCCTCTCAACACTTCTTCCTTTACATCAGCTTCATAGTAAACTTTTGCCATTTGAAATCTCTCCCTTTTTCTTAATTTAATAGTGGATATGTTCTTAAGTTAATAACTTCTTCATCGATAAGAGTTCTCTATCAATGACATGTTCGTCTGTCAAATCCGTTATAGACAGTACATCAATTTGTTTATTTATTAGCTTTACAAGCTGCAAAAACTTATGATCATCCTCAGCCTCTACAATGACAGACACTTTTGAAATATCTTTTACCTCGTTATAAACTACTACTGCAAGGCTTATCAGTTTGTATTGATGCTTCGTCAACAGCCCCATAAGACGATTTAGAACACCATTTTGGTTATGGACCAATGCCGTGAACCCCCGTTTTTTCATGGTTTCACCCCAATCATTTCATGTAACCCTTTCCCTGGCGCTACCATTGGATAGACGTTTTCATTAGGATTCACGCAGCAATCAATTAGGACTGGCTCCCGGTCTGTGAAAACTTCTTGCAGAATCCTTTCCGCTTCCTTCCTTGTGGTAACTCTGAAAGCCCTTATTCCATAAGATTGTGCTAGCTGAACGAAATCTGGCTGCAAGGAAAAAATAGATTGCGAAAATCGTTTTTCGTAAAAAGTCTCTTGCCACTGACGGACCATTCCGAGAGATCCGTTATTGATAATCAGGACTTTTACTGGCAAACCCCATTCTTTTAATAAAATCAGTTCCTGCAGTGTCATTTGAAAACCGCCGTCTCCCACTAGCGAAACGACCGTTGCCTCAGGGTCTGCCAATTGTGCACCTATGGCTGCCGGAAATCCAAATCCCATTGTTCCTAATCCGCCGGAGGTAACCCAACGGTTTGGTTGAGAAAAAGAATAAAATTGCGCCGCCCACATTTGATGCTGACCGACATCGGTCGTGACAATCGCTTCTCCCTCCGTATATTTGTGCACCAATTCGATAAATTGCTGGGGTGATAGGAACTCCTCCGAATTGCTATACCAAAAAGGATACATTTCTTTGTTCTTATCTAATTGGTTTAGCCAAAGCTTTGTGTCTGGCCTCTCCTTGCCCGCTTGACTCATAACCATCTGCATGACTACTTTTGCATCTCCTAAAATAGGAATATGCGTCTTAACATTTTTGCCGATTTCTGATGAATCGATATCAATATGCACCACCTTTGCTTTCGGTGCAAAGCTATCCAAGTTACCCGTTAACCGGTCATCGAATCGGGCGCCTATATTGATTAAGAGATCGCATTCATAAATAGCCATGTTTGAGGTATAGCAGCCATGCATACCCGCCATTCCTAAAAATAAAGGATGCTGCGCCGGAAATCCTCCCAGTCCTAAAAGGGTGTGGACTACAGGTATTTGATAATGTTCGGAAAACTTGAGCAATTCTTCTGAAGCCTTAGCATGTAGAACGCCAGCTCCAGCTAGAATGATTGGTTTTTTGGAGAGCTTGAGTGCCTCAAGTAGCTTTTCTATTTGCAATGGATCAGGTTTCACTGTTGGCTGATACCCTGGCAGATGAACAACAGCCTCTTTCAATGGTCCTGTGGGCATAGCTGTTAAATCCTTCGGTATATCGACTAATACAGGGCCTGGCCGTCCGGTTGTTGCAATATAGAAGGCCTCTTTTACTATCCTAGGCAAATCCTCTACTCTTTTCACCTGATAGTTCTGTTTGGTAATAGGTGCCGTAATCCCTACAACATCTGCTTCCTGAAAGGCATCCGTTCCAATTACAGGCGAAGCAACCTGACCTGTAAAAATAACTAGCGGCAACGAATCCATCATGGCATCAGCAATCCCTGTCACTAAGTTTGTTGCCCCTGGTCCGGAAGTAGCAACGACAACCCCCGGCTTTCCTGAAACCCTCGCATAGCCTTGAGCCGCGTGAATCGCTCCTTGTTCATGGCGGGCAAGAATATGCTTGATCGGTGATCTGTAAAGTGCATCATACATACCTAAAACTGCTCCACCAGGGTAGCCAAACAATAGGTCTGTACCTTCCTGCTTTAATGCCTGTATGAACAAATCTGCCCCATTTAAGTTCAATTCATCTAACTCTAGTGCTGCTACTGACTCTTTTAATTCCATATCATACTCCTCCTTTTCAGGATCATAAAAAAAAGCCCAATCACCCTCACAGCAAATTCATCATGTGTGCAGGGGTGAAAAGGCTTATAGCTCTCCACGGTACCACCCTCTTTTGAAACATCCCTTTCGAAATGTAACCTTATAAGGCAAACCAAGATTCCTTTTTTTGATTAAAGGTCCTGATTTGTCTTTTTTTTTGATAACGAGTATACGTACGTATATACTCGATTGTTCCTACTGCTATTTTCAGAACAACACTCAGAGGGGATAAAGGAATTGGCGCATTACTGGCTTCCAGCACGACCAGCTCTCTGTGAATGCGAACTCCAAAGCCTTAAACCTCGTCATCGAGTTAAGTATTAAATTTTTAAAATTCCTCCCGTGCTCGCGGACGTGACAAGCTTTGAATAACGAGCTAAATACCCTTTTTTAATTTTCGGTGGCGGCTGGGTCCATTGGGCTTTTCTTGCATTTAATTCCTCTTCAGAAACAGAGAGTGTGATTGTCCTGTTTTCTAAATCGATGGTTATCCTATCTCCATTTTGCACGAACGCAATTGGGCCTCCTTCAGCAGCCTCTGGTGAAATATGTCCAATGGAGATTCCCCTGGAGGCGCCGGAGAATCTTCCATCTGTAATCAGAGCAACTTTCTTATCGAGTCCTCTTCCAGCAATAGCAGCTGTTGGCGCAAGCATCTCCGGCATTCCCGGTCCACCCTTTGGCCCTTCGTAGCGGATGACAACCACATGCCCCTCCTGGACATCACCATTTTCGATTCCGGCCAATACTTCATCTTGAGAATCGTAAACAATGGCTTCCCCAGTAAAATTCTTGATGGTGGGATCTACCGCACCTACCTTGATAACACAGCCATCCGGTGCAATATTTCCAAATAAAATGGATAATCCCCCTACAGGACTATATGCTGTTTCCTTGCTGCGAATCACATCATCGTTTAAAACTTGAGCATCTTTTACATTTTCATAAAGGGATTTTCCAGTAACCGTCATTCGATCAGGGTGGACGGCCCCTTCCATCTCACATAGCTGTTTAATAATAGCGCTGACACCACCAGCATTATGAACATCCTGCATGGAATAATCCGACGCTGGGCTTATTTTAGACAAATAAGGAACTCGCTTTGCCACTTCATTAATTCTTTTGAGATCATAGTCAATTTCCGCTTCATTTGCGATCGCAAGAGTATGAAGAACGGTGTTCGTAGAGCCGCCCATCGCCATGTCAAGCGCAAAGGCATCATCGATTGTGTCCTTCGTAATAATATCTCTTGGCTTAATGTCTTTTTTTATCATTTCAACTAAATAACGAGCCGCATCATAGATTAATCGATGTCTTTCCTTTGATGTAGCAACTAGCGTACCATTGCCCGGGAGCGCTACCCCGAGCATTTCCATCAAAGAGTTCATCGAGTTTGCCGTAAACATACCCGAACAGGAGCCGCATGTTGGGCATGCATTCTGTTCAATGTCAAGTAATTCCTGTTCGGACATTCTTCCTGATTGATAGGCGCCAACACCCTCAAACACGGATACAAGCGATAAAGGCTTTCCACTGTTTGAAACGCCTGCTTCCATCGGCCCACCGGAAACAAATACGGAAGGGACGTTTGTTCTAACAGCTGCCATCAGCATCCCGGGAGTGATCTTATCACAGTTAGGGATATAGAATACTCCATCGAACCAGTGGGCATTGATTACCGTTTCAGCCGAATCTGCAATAAGTTCTCTGCTTGGCAAGGAATACCTCATTCCAATATGCCCCATTGCAATCCCATCATCTACCCCAATGGTATTAAATTCGAATGGAATTCCACCCGCTTCTCTAATCGCATCCTTGACGACATCCGCAAACTGCCTCAGATGGACATGTCCCGGAATAATATCTATATAGGAATTGCATACTCCTATAAAAGGCTTATCAAGATCCTTTAATTTCACGCCCGTTGCGTAAAGCAAGCTTCGGTGAGGAGCACGGTCTACTCCCTTCTTGATCATGTCACTGCGCATACGGTTCCCCCCTCTGTGTTCCCCTCAAGCATTTTGGCTTTCATATACTTTCACGCCATCTACAAGCACCGTTTTTCGAAACTCCTCTAAAAGCATATTTGTGAAGTGGCCTGGTTTACCATCGCCAATCGTTCTGCCGTCAACTTTCACAACAGCAATTACTTCTGCCGCTGTTCCAGTGAGAAAGACTTCATCGGCTACATACACATCGTGCCTTGTAAAAACTTCCTCTTTCATTGGGAGATTTAATTTATGAGCAATTTCCATGATGACATTTCTTGTAATCCCCTCTAATGCTCCTACATATCCAGGCGGGGTTAAAATCTCCCCATTTTTTACAATAAAGATATTATCCGCAGATCCTTCTGCCACATAGCCCTGGTCATTTAGCATAAGCGCTTCGCCAACACCAGCTAAATTAGCCTCAATCCTGACAAGAATATTATTTAAATAGTTCAAGGACTTCACTTTTGGAGAAAGTACATCCGATCGATTTCTTCTTGTTGCAACTGAAACGATGTCAATTCCCGTTTCATATAACTCTTTCGGGAATAATGCAAGTTCTTCCGCAATGATGATGACTTGAGGCTTGGAACAAGTGGCAGGATCAATGCCCAGATTCCCAACTCCTCTAGAGACAACTACGCGAATATAGGCATTTAGCAGTTTATTTACCTTCAACGTCTCCACAACGAGAGCACTTAATTCCTGTCTACTATATGGAATCGACAACATGATGGACTTTGCTGAGTCATAAAGCCGGTCCAAATGTTCTTTCAGCCGAAAAACATTGCCTTCATACACGCGAATTCCTTCGAAAACCCCGTCCCCGTATAAAAAACCGTGATCATACACTGAGACAACAGCGTCTTTCTTACTAACAAACTGGCCATTCAAAAAGATCAATTGTTCCTGCATCACTAGTTCCCCATTTCCCATTTAATTTTTTGTTTTCACTAAAGTTATTTAAAAATAAAAAAACCCGTCCCCTTAATAAGGGACGAGTTAGCTCGCGATACCACCCTAGTTCCGTCTGTAGAATAAAATCCACATACGGCTCTCAATCAACGTACAATCATACGTGTTCCTCGTAACGGGGGACGATCCGGCAATACTTACTGAAAGGTTTCAGCATTGCATCTCGGAGATGATTTTCGGACAAGTTCTGAACATCGGCTTTCAGCGACTACCGACTCTCTGTGGAACAGGAATCTTATCTTACTCTTTCTCTTCAGCGATTTTTGTTTATTTTAACAATTTAATTAATATAAAAATTATCAGATAAAATCTTATTTGTCAAATGTTTTTTAAAATTCTTTTTTGAGAAGTTTAATTCATAAATAAATGAAAAGGCCCTGTTAAGATGATTCTCTTTACAGGGCCTTTTCAGAAAAAAAGATCAAATTTTGTAAAAAAACCAGTTAATCCTTGAGATAAAAACGCCTTGTTACGGTGTTTTACACTGCAGCATTTCCCCACTTTTTCTCATCCTGCACGAAGAGGATGCCTAGTTCGTGGTGGTCGCCTTCGAACAGCGCTCGCTGGGCGAAACGGATTTGACCGTTTGTGTCGATGACTTCGAGTTTGCAATGGGCACGGTTGTATTGGAGCGCTTCGTACAGCTGCTCTTCATCGCGGACAGCGATGCCATTTACCTTTGACACGAGCTCCCCGACTGTGAGGCCCATTTTTTCTGCAGGTGATCCGGGAATGATTCCTAGAATCATGATTCCGTTATTCTTTTTCGAAAAATAGAACGCAAGATTAGCTTCCTTTATTTTTTGACTCATGGTAATAGATTCCCTGCCAATCATCGCGAGCGCTACAGCGACGATTGACGCAATCGGATACCAATAGCCTGCTGCAGACACCGCCAACACGAGTATAGCAAGCAGCAGCACACGGCGCGCCGTTATCGTTATCGCTTCTTTCGGCAGTAAGCCCTGGACCTGCTGATGGATGCCGATTGGAAACGGAACTAGCAGCAGGGAGAAGGCCTGTTCTCCGAGAGAAAACGTTGGCCACCATGGAAAAATCGACTCAATCGCACTACCGGGGATAAGCAGGAATACTGGTACGAGCCAAAGCCTTTTCACTTCATGCACGCCGACTGTCTGCCCGCGCTTGCTTTTTACAAGCTTCGGAGAAGTTCCTTTCGTTGCATTCTTTCCGATCAACACGCTTTCGCCAATCAATAGCAGCGCAAGCAAAATCGCAAGCGATGGAAAGACAGCGGTATCAAGGCTGGAAAAAGCAGCGCCGATTAGCGGCAATTCCCCACCTCGGCCCGCTGTGAAAACGAGCAGGAAGAAAGCGACTCCCACGGTAAATGCAGGCGAAAGAAGCTTCACTTGAAGCGTTAGCATCGCAAGGAGCGCAACAGCACAGACAAGCAGGAGTGCAGCAAAAGGAATCACCATTCCTGCGCCAATGGCTGCAACAGAAAGCGCTAGCCCTACGAGCCCTCCCAGCGGAAGAAGCTGCCGCAGCTCAAAATACGCATCCTGCGCGCGGACATGAAAGTTTTTCCGTTCGCGTTTAACCCTTGATACTCCCAATGCTGCCGCCATTAAAAAGCAGCCGTAAAACAGAGGGTGAAGAAATAGCTTCCCCGTTCCTTTCAGCAATTCTAATAACCATATTTGCGTCACCCAATGCCACCAGCCTTTTTAAAAAAATTTCTGAACCGTTCGGACAGTTAAGCTTATTTTAGCAAATCTTGTCCAGAAAACATATGGTAACTTGGGAGATTCATATATTGGAAACTATTTCACGGACAAAAAGCTGCCTTTCTAGCTGGCAGCTTCGTTCATTATTTTGCTAGCAGAGTCAACGCTGCTTGGAGCTGTGCGTCGTTTTCTTCCTTCTTCATTTCCTTCTTCGCTGTCTCAACTAAGAGAGATGCTGTTTTTTCATCAATCACGCCTGTGGCCTTCATCCCTTTTTTCTTCTGGAAAGCTTTCACACTCGTTTCCGTCTGTTCGCTGAAATAACCATCTTTTCGTCCGGGGGCAAAGCCAATTCCGCCAAGGATTTCCTGTGCATTCTTTACTTGCTCGCTGTTCATATCCTTTCGCAGCGGTTTCTTCACAGTGATCGGATGCGTCTTGTACAGTGAAGGCTGTTCAACTTTGACTGTCGGCTCAACGCCTTTGCGGTGAATCCAGTTGCCGTCAGATGTCAGCCATTTGAACGTTGTCAGCTTAATATTGCTGCCATCCTTCATTGGTACGGCCTGCTGCACGGTTCCCTTGCCGAACGTACGGGTACCGATTATTGGGTAATCTCCAGCTTCTTTCATAGCCCCAGCCAATATCTCAGCTGCCGATGCGCTTCCCTTGTCGACAAGAACCCCAACAGGGTATGCTTTTTCACTCTTCAATGTCGATGTGAACCTCGTTTTTTTCCCGCTCCGTTCTTCAATTTGATAGAGTACTTCTCCTTCCGGCAGCAGCTGTTTGAGAATAGCCTCGACGCTTGAAAGCAAGCCTCCTGGATTACCCCGCACATCAATCAGCAGTGAATCAATGCCTTTCTTTTCAAGCGACTGCAACTCCTTCTTGAATTCAGCTGCTGTACTTTCGGAAAAAGAAGTAACCTGAAGATAGCCTACTTTTTCTCCGTTCGTCTTCTTCATATCAGAATAAACCGTAATCTGTGGAATCTCATCCCTTACAACATTTACGACAAGCGGGTCCTTCAAGCCTTGCCGCGCTATTTCGAGCTTTACGCTCGTCCCTTTTTCGCCGCGTATCTTCAGCGTTGCTTCGTATAAATCCATGCCTGAAATATTTTTGCCATTCACTTTTAAAATTCTGTCATCGGGTTTCAATCCAGCCTTTTCTGCAGGAGATCCTTTAAACGGGGATACGATGACAATGTTACCATCTACCTTGCTTACCTCCGCGCCGATTCCTTCAAAAGTAGAATCCAAGGTTTCGTTGAATTGCTTGGATGTTTCTTGATTCATATAAACTGAGTAAGGATCTTTCAACGTGGACAGCATCCCTTGAATGGCTCCCTCTACCAGCTGTTCCTCGCCCACTTTTTCCACATAGCTGTTCAGAATAAGGCTGTACGCCTGTCCTACCTTGACAAGTCTTTCAGCAGCCGTCTTTGGCTCCTGCACCTGCTGCATTGCTTCCTCCGCTGGTTTTTTCCACTCCAGTAACGCATAGGTGCCGGCGGAGCCTGCAGCAAGGGAACATGCCATCAGCATGGCTGTCACCTTTCGTCTCATGTTCATCCTCCTCGTCCAATGTCTCCAACATTATATGAACGCGCTGTACAAGTTATGAGTTGGAAATGGGAAATAAAGTATCTGAAATGGCGCAGCATTGTCTGAGGATGCCACTGTATACAAAGTAATGCATCAGACCTCAAAATCCTTTTCTAAGGAAAAATACATTCAGGCCGGCGATATTAAATTTCACCGAAAACCAGTTAAAAATTGTCATTTTGGTAGGTTTTTTTGTGAAAAAGGGAGGAATTTGCGCGATGTGGCGGAAGGTTTTAATTTACATTGTTTGTGTAATCGATTACACAAGAAATTAGCCTTGTTCTGAACCCTTCTGAAAAGCGCTATCTACGGTAACGGTTCGTTTATCTACGGTAAACGGCAATTTATCTACAGTAAACAGCGATTTATCTACAGTAGATCCCAACACGTATCCATTTAATCCGAAATATGTAAATGAACACACAAAGGTTAACCTTCATACTCTCATCATCCATTCCAACGAAAATATGAAAAATCACACTGAAAAGTTAAACTTCATATGAAGCAATTTTTAGTAGTTTTTTTGTGAAAAAGGGAGGAATTTACGCGATGTGGCGGGAGTTTTTGATTTACATTGTTTGTGTAATCGATTACACAAGGAATTAGCCTTTGTTCTGAACCCTTCTGAAAAGCGCTATCTACGGTAACGGTTCGTTTATCTACGGTAAACGGCAATTTATCTACAGTAAACAGCAATTTATCTACGGTAAACAGCGATTTATCTACAGTAGATCCCAAAATGTATCCATTTAATCCGAAATATGTAAATGAACACACAAAGGTTAACCTTCATACTCTCATCATCCATTCCAACGAAAATATGAAAAATCACACTGAAAAGTTAAACTTCATATGAAGCAATTTTTAGTAGTTTTTTTGTGAAAAAGGGAGGAATTTACGCGATGTGGCGGGAGTTTTTGATTTACATTGTTTGTGTAATCGATTACACAAGGAATTAGCCTTTGTTCTGAACCCTTCTGAAAAGCGCTATCTACGGTAACGGTTCGTTTATCTACGGTAAACGGCAATTTATCTACAGTAAACAGCAATTTATCTACGGTAAACAGCGATTTATCTACAGTAGATCCCAAAATGTATCCATTTAATCCGAAATATGTAAATGAACACACAAAGGTTAACCTTCATTAGAAGCAATCAACAGTTTTAAAAAGACAAAAAAAACAAAAAGACAAACCCGATATAGCATCAAGTTTGTCTTTATTAATCTATTAAAAGTATCCGCGCGGGTCAACTGCATTGGATTTTGACTGGTTCCAGTCGCCGACATGGAGTTCAAAGTGCAAATGCTGACCAAAAGACTGGCCTGTGTTGCCCATGAGACCGATTTGCTGGCCGCGTGATACGCTGCCGCCGCTTACAAAGCGTGCGCTCAGATGTGCATAAACAGTTGTATAGCGCTTGCCATTAATAGAGTGGGCAAGGAAAATAACGTTTCCGTAGCTGGAAGAATAGTAGGAACGAATGACAACACCGTCTGCCGCTGCAACAATCGGTACATTGGCTCCCCTGTTCGCAATATCAATACCGGCATGGAAAGATCCCCAGCGCGGTCCTAGACCAGAGGTTACCCTTCCAGTTGTCGGAAATTGAAGCATTCCGCCTGAAGCTGCTGGCATTTGACCGCCTCCGCCGCCAGAAGGTGCTGATGCTGCGGACGAACTGCCTCCGCCACCATTAGAAGAGCTTTGCTTCGGTTGAGAAGCTGCTGCTTGGCGATTTTGTTCATTCTGGATTGCCTGTGCGAATGCTGCTTCCTGAGATGCTGCAAGCTGCGCTTCCTCTTCAAGGCTCAAAGTTTCTGCATGCATATGCTCTTCTTCTTCCTTGAGTTCGCCCATCAAACTGCTCTTCTGTTCAATTTCCGCTTTTAGCTTAACAGAAAGAGCTTCCAGTTCTTCTTTCATCTTCTTTGTTTCTTCAAGCTTCTGCTTTACAGCGTTTTGCTTATCTTCTAATTCTTTTTTATCTTTTTTATGTTCTTCAAGAATATCTTGGTCGGCTTCCACGATAGTTGCCACCGCACTCATTCTTTCAACAAAGTCTCCAAAGCTTTGAGCGCCAAGGATGACGTCTAGATAATCAACGGTCCCGCCGTTTTCTTGGTAGGAACGAGCCCTTTCTTTCAACATCTCATTACGCTTTTCAATTCTTTCTATCAGAACTTTGATTTCTGCCTCGAGCTTCTTAATTTCAGCTTCAATCTTTTTGATCTGCTCATTTTTTTTGTGGATTTTTACAGTTGCATCTTCCACTGCTAGGTCCGCTTTCTTGATTTGATCTTGAAGACCCTTTTGCTGTGACTGAAGTTCGCCGATTTTCGTTTTCTTTTCCTTGATAGCAGAGTCTAGCTTCGCCCTTTCCTGGTGGGCGCGGGACTGCTTTTCCTTCAGTTCGCTAATTGATTCTGCCTTCGCCTGGTTCAGACCAATTGGGCTCGCCAAAGTACCAAGGCTTAAAGTACTAACCATTGCTAGTGAGAGAATTTGTTTTTTCACTAGAGTTTACCCCTCTCAAACTTTTATAGTTTCGTAGCTTTTCTTCTTAGATTTTCGCGCAATGCCCGGGAAAAAACCGGCGCTGTTGCCGGCTCCCTCCTCTATTACACTTTAAGGAATTTACGGACGGACATGAGACTTCCCCAGATTCCGATTGCTGCTCCCATGATCAGCAAAACAGCTGAAAGCTGGTAGACGAATGGATTGAATTCTATTAATTTAATAAAATGCTCTCTAATTAGCTTGGCCTGGATGAAATCGAATAAATAGTAGTAGGCACTTGAAACAACGGCAATCGGAATGATTGCTCCGAGAATCCCCAGCCAGAGACCTTCAAGGAAGAACGGCCATCTGATGAAGGAATTGGTTGCGCCAACAAGTCTCATAATTTCAATTTCCCGGCGTCTTGCCACAATCGTAATCTTGATGGTATTAGAGATTAGGAACATTGCCGTGAACAATAGTCCAATGATGAGGACAAGCCCGACGTTCCTGCTTATTTTCAGCACATTGAAAAGCTTTTCCACCTTGCCTTGTCCGTATTTCGCTGACGAGACATAGTCCATTTTTTCGATCTGCTTCGCAATTTTCATTGTATCTGTTGGATCTTTCGTCTTTACGACGAATACATCATTCAGCGGATTATCCTGCTCAAACAGCTTGAAAGATTCTCCCCTGTCACCAAGGCTTTTAATCAGGTTGTCCAATTCTTTTTCCTTCGGTGAATAAGTAATGCTCTTGATGCCGCCAAGCTGGCCTATCTTTTCTTCAAGGTAATCCTTATCCTTCTCGTTTGCTGCCACATCGATATGTACGCGGATTTCTACGTCCTCTTCTATCGTTGTTGCCATTCTATTGAGATTCATCATAATGACGAAAAACACACCAACAAGCAGCAGTGTGACCGTTACTGCGCTGACGGAGGCGAATGTCATCCAACCGTTACGCGTAAGGCTCTTGAAGCTTTCTCTTATGTGGCGGCGAAAGGTTCTAGCTTTCATATCCGTAATCACCCTTCGCTTCATCGCGGACGATCCTGCCGCCTTCAATCGCGATTACTCGATGTTTGATTGTGTTTACTATTTCTTTGTTGTGGGTAGCCATGACAATAGTGGTGCCTCGTAGATTAATCTCATCGAAAATATTCATAATTTCCCATGAAGTATCTGGATCGAGGTTCCCTGTAGGCTCGTCTGCAATAACAACCTTCGGGGAATTGACGATGGACCTGGCAATAGACACCCGTTGCTGCTCCCCGCCGGATAGCTCCGTTGGAAGCATTCTTGCCTTATGCTTTAATCCGACAAGATCAAGGGTTTCCATGACCCGCCTTTTAATATTGGCAGGCTGTTCTTCAATGACCTCCATCGCAAACGCTACATTCTCATAAACACTGAGCGTCTGCAGCAGTTTGAAATCCTGGAAGACGACGCCGATATTTCGACGGAGGAGAGGCACTTTGTTATGTCTCAGTTTAGAAAGGTTGATTCCATTAACACTGATGGTTCCATGCGTGGGCCGGATTTCCCGGTACATCATCTTGATGAATGTCGATTTTCCCGCGCCGCTCGGACCTACAACATATACAAATTCGCCTTGTTCTATGTTTATATTAATCCTGCTAAGGGCTGTTACACCGTTAGAGTAAGTCTTGCTCACATCCTGCATTTCTATCATTATCAAATCACCTTAGCTTTATGTTAATTCCCTTGGCTATCATTCGACATTTTTTGTAACAAACCCATTATAACATCCTACTCTTTCAATAAAAGCCTTTTAATATTACAGTTTCTTTTCAAAGGAAAAGATATTATCCACCTTATTACAAAAGGAGTAATTGCTGTTATCTTTGTAATGAAGGGGTTTTTCTAAAAAACTACTGCAAGTATTGATATGACAGGATTCGCAAAGCAAGTCGCAACTACACGAATGTTCTGGTATATTTCATTTGTGTTACAATTATTTTCATTAAATTTAGGAAAAAAAAGCAACATTCATAAAAAACTGTTGCTTTTCGCAAAGCCACTGAGAAATTCTGCTGTCCTTTCCCTGCAAAAACCCTGTCAAGCCTCGTCATCAGGCGCAATGCTTTCCGCTAGATGTACACGTGAGCCTTGTCATCGTAATAGCTGCAGCAAAAAAATAAAAAGCCATTCTTCCATCTGGATAGATGGAAGAATGGCTTTTTTCAATGGAGCAAGCTTATTTCTTTTCGCTCAGCCATTTTGCAACAGTTGATGCGTCTTCACCTTCTAGTTGTTTTGCTGGCATACTGCCTTTACCTTCTTTGATGATTTTTTCAATCTCGTCTTGAGAAAGCTTTGCACCAACTTTGTCCAACGCAGGACCTGCTCCTCCTTCAAGATTCCCGCCGTGGCAGCTAGAGCATTTTTGGTTGAATAATTTTTCCGGATCGCCAGCGCTCTTAGAGTCTCCCGCTTCGTCGCTTCCGCCGCATGCAGCAAGTGCAAGCGTTGTTCCCATCAAAATTGCAGCCAACTTTTTCTTCATTCGTAACTCCCCCTTTAAATAATACATACATATTCATTCTATACCATCTCTACGCATTTTTAAAACCTTCACCTACCACTTCAGATGCATCGGTAACAATGACAAATGCTGTAGTGTCTATTTCCTTCACTACTGTCTTTAATTTCGTGAACTCGGTTTGATCGACAACACACATGACGACAGGCCGTTCAGTATCGGTGTACCCTCCATAAGCCGAGAGTCTAGTAACTCCACGATTGATTTCCCGATAAATCGCTTCTCTAACTTCTTCCTGTTTTAACGTAATAATCAGCGCCATTTTCTCCCTGCCGAAACCTACCTGTACAAGGTCGATTGTTTTACTTGTGACATAGAGGCCGATCAACGCGTATAAGCCCCTCTCCACATCAAAAATAATCGCAGCGGAAAGAACGATCATTCCATCAATCATCGCGACGCATTTTCCAAGGGACACCCCAGTGTATTTATGGACAATCTGAGCGGCAAGATCGGTTCCCCCCGTAGAAGCCTCCCCGCGAAATACAAGGCCAAGGCCAAGCCCCACACCAACTCCGCCAAAAAGAGACCCGAGAAGCGGGTCAAGCGTCCAAGGCTCCATATCGTTTGTTAAAAAAACGACAAACGGCAGAAACACAGTTCCAATGAGTGTCTTCATTCCATAGCGCCCGCCTAGAAGCAGCACTCCTGCCGTGAAGAGCGGTATATTAAAAGCCCATTGAACATACGCCGGCTCCCAGCCAAACATGGCGTCAAGAATCGTACTAATACCGCTGATGCCTCCTGAAGCCACTCTGTTTGGTAAAAGGAACTGATTGAATGTAATCGCCACAATTGCAGAGCCTGCCAAAATATAAATATAATCCAATGCCTTTTCGATGATCGGATAAGTTTTCTTGTTCCGGTTTTTCTCCACAGTTTTTTCCCCTTTTTATTTAGTAGAAAGTAATCTGCGGTATGATGTTGACCCCTTTTTTCCGCCGATTCCGACAGTGAGTATAGCATGCCCATTCCTTCCTGTAAATGTCATAGTAATCCCATTTTTTCCTGCACGCCTCGAAGCCGTTTTACTTTTTATGAATTTTTTTGAAAAGGGAAAATATACCCATGCCCCTATGTGTAATTTATGTTATTCTTCGCATATAGGGGTGCGGAAACGATTCGCAGATTGAGGGGCCACACTGGTAAATATTGGGCAAATCAGTTGAACCTATCATTTTGATAGGTTTTTATTTTATTATAATGATAGGAATGTTTAAAACTTTTAGATAAAGAAGGGATATGAATTGCCAAGTATTCAGGATACCATTTACCCCCGGTTTAAAAGTAATCTGACAGAGAAGGACTTGGAAGAAGTATATACCCCAAAAATAAATGAAATAGAATGGGCAGAGATTAAATCTAAAGGTACCATTCAGCAATTGGCGTTACTAATTTTAATTAAAACCGTACAGAAGCTTGGTTTTTTTATGCGTATTGTCGATGTTCCGGAAGTGATTGTCATACATATAGCGAAAAAGGCACACTTGCCTTTGCCTACTGAAGAAGAATGGAAAACATATAGTGGAACGAGAACTGCCAAACGGCACTTCCGTTTTGTTAGGGATTATCTTCAGCTTCAGCCATTTGATTATGAGGCACACCAAATTGTAACCGATACAATGAATAAACTTGCATTTAGCAAAGATGATCCTGCCGACTTAGTTAATGCTGCGATTGAAGAATTAATACGACTACGATATGAATTACCCGTCTTTAATACCTTAAAAGATGCAGCCAATGACGTTCGAAATAAATCCTATCGTACCATCTATCATCAGATTGACCATGCACTAAATGAAGAGCAAAAAAAAGAACATAGACCAACTTTTTCAAATACCTGATGGCGCTACCTTCAGTTCTTGGAATGAACTAAAGGAAGATGCAAAAAGAGCAACTTTGTCACATCTAAACGATTTAATTGTACGTAGGAATTGGTTAATAAATCTACTGATATATTTTTCGAAAAAAAGCTTCGATTTCATTCAAAATGACAAAAATGCAGATTTCAAACCTTAAAAAGATGTAATGCGGCGCTATAGTTCGTTATGTAATCGGTTACACATCGTTTTGCGGACATCCCTATCTTCCTCTCAAGAGGATATCTACGGTAATCTTCATTTTATCAACGGTAAATAGCGATTTTATCTACGGTAAATCCCACTTTATCTACGGTAAACCGCAATTTATCTACAGTAGCTGTATCTTAGTTACTCTCTTAACTTTTAATGTAAAAAATTATTTTGAGCGTCTCTAACTGAGCCCAGAGGAATCAATTAAAATGACAATTTAGGCTTTTAGAAGCCAGCATTGTGAATGACGCTTTTCATCAAAACAACAAGTATATCCTAAATTTACCAATAGTGCGAGCCTGAGAGTTTAACAGCACACCATAAAAATCCCCCGCCTCAAAAAAGGCAGGGGATCGGCATTATTACGCTAGCTTGGAACGCAAGTATGCGTTAATAAACGCATCTAAATCGCCGTCCATGACTGCCTGAACGTTTCCTACTTCCGTATTTGTGCGATGATCCTTCACCATCGAATAAGGATGGAACACGTAGGAGCGGATCTGGCTGCCCCATCCGATCTCTTTCTGCTCACCGCGGATTTCGAGGAGTTGCTTCTCTTTTTCCTCGATTTCGCGCTGGTAAAGCTTTGCTTTCAGCATATTCATCGCGCGGTCACGGTTCTTAATCTGAGAACGCTCCGTCTGGCACGTTACCACAACGCCTGTTGGAATGTGGGTGATTCGCACCGCTGAGTCAGTTGTATTGATATGCTGTCCGCCGGCGCCGCTTGCCCGGTAAGTATCAATTTTTAAATCCTCTGTGCGTATATCGATTTCAATTGTATCATCAAGCTCCGGCACTACCTCGCACGATACGAAGGATGTATGGCGGCGACCGGAGGAGTCGAATGGCGAAATCCGGACAAGGCGATGTACGCCCTTCTCTGCTTTCAAGTAGCCGTATGCGTTATGGCCCTTGATGGCGAGCGTCACGCTTTTGATGCCCGCTTCGTCTCCTGGAAGGTAATCAAGCGTCTCCACCTTGAAGCCGCGTTTTTCCGCCCAGCGCGTATACATACGGAGCAGCATCGAACCCCAGTCCTGGGATTCCGTTCCGCCTGCACCTGGATGGAGTTCAAGTATAGCATTATTTTTATCATAGGTTTCGCTCAAAAGCATTTGCAGCTCGAAGTCGCCAAGACGATTCGCCAAATCAGAAAGCTCGCTCTCCAGTTCCTCTTGCAGGTCAGCGTCCGGCTCTTCTTTCAAAAGCTCAAACGTCAGCTCCAAATTCTCGTACGTTTCGAACATATCATGAAAAACATGAACCTGATCCTTCAGCGCATTTGATTCATTGATGACTGTCTGCGCTTTCTGCTGGTCATCCCAGAACTCCGGCGCCAGCATCACTTCATCAAGTTCTGCAATTCTCGCTTCCTTATTTTCAAGGTCAAAGAGACCCCCTGAAGCCCGCTAATATGTTAGCTGTTTTTTCCAATTCATTCCTGATTTCTGCCATTTCCATTCTCTTTCACCTCATCAATTAGTTGTTATCATTATATATCTTTCCAGCCTGTTTTTCACACACCAGATGAAAAAAAGAGACGGCGGATCGTCCGCCGGCCCTTTCCCTCTCTTGATCAGCCTTCTAGTTTGCCGTGGCAGCTCTTGAATTTCTTGCCGCTGCCACAATAGCATGGATCATTGCGGCCAATGTCAACCGACTTGGTGGCAGGCTTCTTCTTCACCTTTTCTCCATCCTCTTTCGGATTGACAGCATGTCCCTTCACGACTTCTTGACGCTCAAGGTTATTGCGAATTTCCGCTTTCATCACATAGCGAGCTGCTTCTTCTTCGATGGAGGCAATCATGTTTTCGAACATCACGAAGCCTTCCTGCTGATACTCACGAAGCGGATCGATTTGTCCGTAGGCACGAAGGTGGATACCCTGGCGGAGATGATCCATTTGATCGATGTGATCCATCCACTTCGAGTCAACGGCGCGTAGAACGATCACTTTCTCAAACTCACGCATTTGCTCGGAGCCAAGTTGATCTTCCTTTTCGTTATAGCGTTCCATCACCAATGCAAAAATGGAATCTGTTATTTCATCACGGTCTTTATGGCGAAGATCGTCAACGCTGATATCTCCGTCCTGGAGGAGGTTGCCGCTCACATAGTCAGCAATGCCTTCCAGCTGCCATTCATCGCTGTCTTCCCCTGCTGGCGTATGGATGGAGACAACGCGCTCAAGCACAGAAAGAATCATTTTTTCTATTACTTCGCGAAGGTTCTCTGCTTCGAGTACCTCATCGCGCTGCTTGTAGATAATCTCACGTTGCTGGCGCAGCACATCGTCATACTGAAGAAGCTGCTTACGTGCATCAAAGTTATTGCCCTCTACGCGTTTCTGTGCGGATTCAACGGCTTTGGAAACTATTTTGCTCTGGATTGGCTGAGAATCGTCCATGCCAAGGCGTGACATCATGTTTTTCATATTGTCGGAACCGAAGCGGCGCATCAGCTCATCTTCCATGGAAAGGTAGAACTGCGTAACACCAGGGTCTCCCTGACGACCGGAACGTCCGCGGAGCTGGTTGTCAATCCGGCGGCTCTCATGACGTTCGGTACCGATGACCGCTAGTCCTCCAAGCTCGATTACTCCTTCACCAAGCTTGATGTCAGTTCCACGGCCCGCCATGTTTGTCGCGATAGTTACAGCGCCCTTATGGCCTGCTTCCATGATGATTTCAGCTTCACGGCCATGGTTTTTTGCGTTAAGAACATTATGTTTGACACCCTTTTTCAGTAGGAGCTTTGAAATGAGCTCAGATGTCTCGATCGCAACAGTACCTACAAGCACAGGCTGACCTTTCGCATGGCGTTCAGCAATATCCTCGACAACCGCACGGAACTTGCCTTCCATTGAAGCGTAAATTAAGTCTGCTCTGTCATCCCTTATAATCGGACGGTTTGTCGGGATAACGACAACATTCATATTATAAATATTGCGAAATTCTTCTTCTTCCGTTTTTGCCGTACCAGTCATCCCGGAAAGCTTTTCATACATCCGGAAGTAGTTCTGGAAAGTGATCGTTGCTAGCGTCATGCTTTCATTCTGGATTTCCAGGCCTTCCTTTGCTTCGATAGCCTGGTGCAATCCATCGCTGTACCGGCGCCCTTTCATGAGGCGGCCGGTAAACTGGTCGACGATGATAATCTCGCCTTCCTGAATAACATAATCGACATCCAGGTGCATCGTCACATGCGCCTTCAACGCCTGGTTGATGTGATGGTTCAGCGTCACATGCGCAATGTCAAAAAGGTTATCGATGCCAAAGCCGCGCTCCGCCTTCGTGATTCCTTCCTCTGTTAGCTGCACGCCCTTTGTCTTTTCATCATAAGTGTAGTCTTCCCCTTGTTTCAACGTGCGGACAAAAGCATTCGCTTGAATGTAGAGAGAGGTGGACTTCGCCGCAGTACCAGAAATGATGAGCGGTGTCCGCGCTTCATCGATCAAGATGGAGTCGACTTCATCGATTACAGCATAATGGAGCGGGCGCTGAACCTTCTGCTCACTGTATAGCACCATGTTATCGCGAAGATAGTCAAATCCGTATTCATTATTTGTTCCATAAGTAATATCAGCACGATAGGCAGCTTGCTTCTCTGCATTATCCATGCCGTTTAAGTTAAGGCCGACTGTCAGTCCGAGGAACTCATACAGCTTGCCCATTTCCGTCGCATCACGGCTAGCCAAGTATTCGTTGACAGTGACAACGTGAACGCCTTTTCCGGTAATTGCGTTAAGGTAAACCGGCATGGTTGCCGTCAGCGTTTTACCTTCCCCTGTCTTCATCTCGGAAATATTACCTTCGTGAAGGGCGATACCACCCATTAGCTGCACTTTATAAGGATAGAGACCAAGCACGCGGCGGGCACCCTCGCGAACGACCGCGAAAGCTTCCACAAGAAGGTCATCCGTGGATTCACCGTTTTGATAGCGGGTCTGGAATTCTTCCGTCTTGGCCCGAAGCTCGTCATCCGTTAATTTCTCTGTATCACCTGCAAGCTTGTCGATTTCATCCGCAAGCCTTGTTAATCTTTTCACATCGCGTTTGTTCTGGTCAAAAATTTTATCTAAAATCCCCATACTTACGCTCCTTATCCATTCCGTCTTATCCAACAAGCATTTTGCGTTCTATTGGCACTAAATAAAAAAGATTCGCCATAAAACCTACCGAATCCTTGTAAAAATTCGATTTAGTTCTATCTAATTTTAACACTTCAGAAAAAGAGTGACAACATTTCGGGGGATGTTCTCTTGAAAGCTAGGTTCGCAGACCAAGTTTCGCAGGGAAATAATGCGATTTTTCTGGAAAATAGGTTATTCGACATATTCTTCCGACAAAGAACCCAAATAGAAACCCGCAGCCTCAAGTGACTGCGGGTTCGTTCGCGATTCTTATTGAGCTTCGATTAAGCCGTAACGCCCGTCCTTACGCTTGTAAACAACATTGGTGCTGTTTGTATCAGCGTTTTGGAAGACGTAGAAGCTGTGGCCAAGCAGGTTCATCTGGAGGATCGCCTCTTCGCTGTCCATTGGCTTCAGGTCAAAGCGCTTCGTACGGACAAGCTCCAGCTCATCTTCCTCTTCTTCATGCGGAACAGCCTCTGTGAAAATTGGAGCTGACTCCTTGATGCTGTCACTGTTGCGGAACTTGCGGTTTACTTTTGTTTTATGCTTGCGGATTTGTCTTTCCAATTTATCCGTAATCAGGTCGATTGCTGCGTACATATCTTCGTGGATTTCTTCGGCCCGGAGGACGAGGTTCTTCATTGGGATCGTTATTTCTACCTTAGATTTTTTATCTTGATATACTTTCAGGTTTACGCTAACGCTTGCGTTTGGCGTTTCTGTGAAATAACGTTCCAGCTTGGCAATTTTCTTTTCGATATACTCTCTAATTGCCGGAGTTACCTCAATGTTTTCACCGCGAATGTTGTAGTTCATAAGCGAGCTCCTCCTTTAATCTTTCTATGAGTTTATATTTCTATTTTACCCTAAAGAACTCCTGCAAAAACAGGGAAAAGATTTGACGAATTCATGAAGTTTTTCAAGTTCTGGACAGTAGAAAAGTTGAAAACCCTGCCGTTAAAAGGCGAAAACCGCCGAAATGGCGGCTTTCTCTTGTCGAAGATCGGAGGCACTTACTTCCGTTGATCGTAAAATACTCCATCCACCGACAAATTCCCGTATGGATTGATATATCTTCGATTCGATTCTTTTTTATTCTGAAGCTCGCGAATATCAAACTGAATAGCACTGAATTCCTTGGAAAGCAAATCTTCCAGCTTCCGCTCCAAAAAGACGAGCCGCCTGCCCAGTTCCGCTTCCTCCGTGGTAAAGGGCGGGCGGATGCTGCCAAGCAAGCTTTCCCTCTGTTCTAGGAGATTCTCAATTGCAGCGATTTTTTCATCCCGCTCGATACCCTTGCTTTGCAAAAGATCTATCATCGTTACAGTGTATTCGTGATATGAGCTAATAGAACACATCAAGCCCGCCTGCTTTCCCCATATTGCATCTGCCTGTTAATTTGGATTACCTGCTTCCATGTGTCCCGAAATTCTGCAGCGAGGGCTTCTACCTCGACAAGGATGGCCGGGTCGTTTTTGATATTCGCTTCAATCAGCCTTCTGTACATATAATCATAAAGACTCATCATGTCCTTCGCTACGTCCGCTCCCTCATCCAGCGTTACCATCAGTTCCCGGACGATATCCTGTGATTTAAGGATATTGGTGTTTTTCCCGCTGATATCCTTGCTTTCCATGGCTTTCTTAGCAAGTGCTGTGAACTTGATGATTCCATTATAGAGCATGAGGGTCAATTCACCTGGCGAAGCGGTTGTCACTGAATTCTGCTGGTAAGACTCATACGGATTTTTGACTGCCATTTTTACTCTCCTTTTTTATGCTTACTGGCCGCTGAACTGCTGCATCAAGTATGTCGATTGCGAATTCGCTTTGGAAATCGCCTTTTCCATTGCGGTAAACTGGCGCCAATAGCGCTCTTCCACTTGCTTTAGCTTTTTTTCAAAACGCCCAATCGAGTTGTCGATACTGTTGATTTGTTTTCCTAGCGCGAACTGCTGGTTCGTGGAAAAAGTATTGCCCGCTCGCTGCTTCAGATCGTCCATTGTCCCAGTCACCGTGTCATAGAGGCGATGGGCAATTCCCTTCGAAGCATGGTCAGACCCTTCTCCACGGAACAGGTTCTCGACTGATTCCGGATTTTCTTCAATCGCTTTCTTAAGCTTTGCTTCATCGATAATGAGCTTCCCGCCCTCAAGGTAGTTCGGGCTAGTCTTGATACCGATATCCGCAAGCTGCTTCATCATCGGATCAACCCTAGAATTAGCCACTGGTGCATAAAAATCGCTGCGCATCTTAGTCAATGAGCCTGTCAGGATAGAATCTCTCCGCAAAAGACCGCTTTTCGCTTTTTCTTCCCACTGTTCTTGTTGCTTTTCCGAAAGTCCCTTGCGCTGTTCATCTGTCAGCGGTTTGTACGACTTATAGTACTCTTCCGATGTTTTCTTGCCGATTTTATCAATGAGTTCATTGTACTTATCAATGAACCCTTTAATATTGTCAAAAACCTGGTTTGAATCATTGCTGACATTCAATGATACTGCTTTGCCATCGTTGAAAGTCTGTTTGAGTGTAAAAGTGACTCCGCTCATTTCGAACGTATTAGATGAGCGCTCTGTTTGCAGGCCGTTGATGGTGAAAACCGCATTCTCTCCGCCAGATTCTGCCTGCCCGCCAAACTTCAAGACACTGTTCAGAAAATTGCCTGAGAACACCATCTCATTTCCACTAGCGTTGAAGTTTCCCGTTTCCTTTCGGGTCATTGTCATCTGGTCCGTAAAGCTATCATAAAACATTGTCACGCCTGCGTTTGAGCTGTTGACCCGACTCATGACACCTGCGAGAGTTTCGGTTCCCTGAACACCAAAGTTTTCAGTCACAAGCCCTTTTGAAGTATGGGAAGCGACAGAAAAAGTGAAATAGTTTTGCGTATAATCGGCTTTGATTGCTGCATCTTTTTCGATTGCAGCATCTAGCGTTACTTTGCCAGTGATGGTGTCAACACTGCCTACTTTGTCTCCCGCGTCGTTTTTCAGTTCCCTTACTTTATCCGTTGAAACAGTATCCATCGTATAAGTGGAAGTTCCAACGGAAAGCGTCAGGCTGTTAACCGACCCTTTGCCAAGCTGGATAACTGTCTGTCCTTCACCAGCCGTACTGGTTTCTATTTTTTTATTGGCAAAATAATCGACGTGAATAGTTGAACCTGTCGCAGGCGGGGTTTTGAATGTTAAAGTTCCGTCCGCCGCAACCATGACTTGATTATCGCCAAGACCATCTGCTGGAAGAGCTGAAACAACCTGGAATGCCTTCCCGTTCACCTTCACATTCATCGCTTCAATATCCTGGAGAGCAACCCCTTCGCCAAGCTTCAGCTTAATCGGTCCGTCTGCTGCCTTGATGGCTTGCGAGTCAACAGAGCCTTTTTTCCAGTCAAAGTCAGACGAATGAAAGCTGTCACGGCCTTCGTACAGTCCGCCAGTCAGGTTCACCTTCTCAGTTGCGGAAGACGAAATGCCTCCGCTATTTTTCACCATTGCCGATGTCGCGAGATGCGTCACCTTATCGATTGAATAAGATGCCTGTGAAGCAGCACTGCTGGCCGTCGCCGTCACTCGATCGTTGAACGTCGAACTTACGGCCCTTGCGCGATATTTCGTCGTCAGCTTCATGCTCGTCAATTCCGAGCGAAAATTCAGCAGCAGGCTGTTCATCGAGCGGTAATCATCCCGCTGCCACTCGATCACCTGCTTCTTTTGCTTTAATTTATCAAGCGGCATGCGTTCGGCCTTCATCAAATCGCCGACAATCGTATCAATATCCATGCCGCTCGCTAATCCGCCTATCCGTACCATAAAACAACCACCTTAAATTTTTTTATCAACCATCAAGCCAAGATACTCCGTCATCGCAGCATAAATATCGAGCATCTTGCGCGAAGGAATCTCCCGGACCACTTCATCCGTCTTTGAATCAACAACCGTCACATAGTACTCATTTAACTTTTCATGGAACTCAAAGCGGATCGTTGTCTTTGAAACTTGGACGAAATCATTCAGCCCGCGGACAATCTTCTCTACTTCCTCTTTGGAAAGAGCCTCCTCCGGAAAAACCTCTTCCCCCGGAAGAATTGTAGGCCCGCCGTCCGCTGCGCTATGTCCAAGATTCGCTCTCCCAGCCTCCGTAACCCGGAGTCCCGAGGAAAAAACATTCCCAGCCGAAACCTTCTCAATCATCACAGTAGCCCCCATTACAATTCAGCTTCTATAGTACATATATCGGTTGCGGGTGGAGGGTTGTTTAGGGGTTTTTGGGACCATACGCGGGTTTCTCGGCGATCAAATATCTTCAAGCAGCTCAAATATAGTCCGAAGTTTCTCACCAAAATTCTTTGACTTGTCTTCGATAATTTTGGAGCGATTATAATATGATACTTACAACTTTTTTGGAACCCTAGGCTAGGCCTAGATTAGAATTTTCTTTTCCACGAAAAGAGGCTTGTCCATTCGGACAAACCCCTGATTGAGTATATTAACGAAGAAGTTGTAGAACACCTTGTGGTTGTTGGTTCGCTTGAGCCAACATTGCTTGTGCTGCTTGAGACAGAATAGAATTTTTAGTTTGGTTCATCATTTCTTTCGCCATATCAACGTCACGGATACGAGATTCAGCTGAAGTTAAGTTTTCTTCTGAGATAGCCGAAACAGCTATCGCTTTCTCTAGACGGTTTTGATAGGCACCTAGACGTGAGCGTTCAGAAGATACGTATCTAATCGCTCCATCAAATATAGATATGTTGTCATCTGTTTTACTTAAAATATTTACATTATTAATTCCTAGTGATTCACTTGTAACATTAACCAATTCAATATTTATACCTGGACCACCTCGCAATGAAGATACTCCCGCACTAAAAGTTGGCCACTTTTCTACAAAAGCTGTTAAAGGGTTCTCTAAATCTAAATTTACGGTGTCTGGAACGGTTGTATTATCATCACCGCCACCGATAGCTCCGGTGTCAGCATCACTTAAATCTATATTAGAGTTAACAATTGTCGCATTTGCCTTGAAGTCAGAAAGAAAACCTGCTTCATCATAACCTAATAAATCCGTTAAAGCTTGGTCTAGAGTCTTTTCTGCTCCACCAATTTTAATCTCGTCAAACAAAGTTTTAATTCCCCCGGTTAATTGCGCATCCAGGTATTTTACTGCAGCATACGCAGCAGAATAATCCGCACTTGAACTGTCCCATGTATCTATCTCGTTCTTTAGAGTTGCGAAATTTGCTCCATTATTCGAGTCTGCCTTTAATCTTTCATCAGCACCAGCTATAAATTCAGCTGTACCTTCTACAAACCATGTTGGTAGGTCTCGCATATTAGTTGTTCTGCCCATAACCGCATGTGTCATCTCATGAGCGATAATCCGATCATTTGAAATCCAAGATCCACCACCGTTTGGCATAGAAACTGGTGAAAAGTCACTCATATCCAGAACTAATTTCTGATTAAAATATCTCCCATCAGTTCCTGTAGTATAATAAGACCCCTGTACCCATGCCACTCTTCCGTCACCTGAATTTTGTATAAATTGGATATCAAAGGGGGCGTCATCTGTTGCTGCTTGTAAACCATAGTGAGTTGCTATTAGAGTTTCACTATTTTTCAACCAATACTTCTGTAAAGCCTCTACAGCCTTCTTCTGATCTTGACTATTAGATGAGGAAGTTACATTTAGCAAATTGATTGTGTTAAATTCGGTATTATTAGCGATCCGATCCACTTCTTTTACAACTTGATTGATTTCATGTTGGATAGACTGACGATCAATATCAGTTAGAGTGTCATTTTTCGATTGTACTGATAGTTCTCTTCCCCGTTGCAGCAGAGAATGGATTTCTTCCATCCCCCCTTCTGCTGTTTGAAGCATCGAAATGCTGTCTTGCATATTTCTTTGCTCCTGCCCTAAACCTCTAATCTGTGCCCTTATTTTTTCAGAAATTGCTATCCCTGCCGCATCATCACCCGCTCTATTGATACGCAAACCACTAGACAACTTCTCAGAAGACTTCATTATCTGATTTGAAGCTTGTGAAAGGCGACCATAGGTGTTCAAGGCAGCAATATTATGATTAATCTGCATTCCACCAACCTCCAAATTTAAATATTATTTAAGAAAGAGACCTTAGAAGTCTAAGGTCTCTTTCTTAAAAGCTACTAAAATTAACGAAGTAATTGAAGTACTCCTTGAGGTTGTTGGTTAGCTTGAGCAAGCATAGCTTGAGCAGCTTGAGAAAGAATAGAATTTTTAGTTTGGTTCATCATTTCTTTCGCCATGTCAACATCACGGATACGAGATTCCGCAGCAGTTAGGTTTTCAGAAGATGTGTTTAAGTTATTGATTGTGTGCTCTAAACGGTTTTGTGTAGCACCTAACTTAGAACGTTCCGCGGAAACTTTTTGAATAGCCTGATCTAATACTTTAATTGCAGTACCGGCTTGAGATTTTGATCCAACTTGTAAATCTCTTACTCCTAATGTATTTGCTCTCATATCACTTATTGACAGATTAAGAGTTTGTCCTTGATTTGAACCAATTTGGAAATCCGCACTTCCATCTGCACGTTTGTCTTTAGCTTCTGTTGTAGTTGTGAAATTTGACAATGCATTGGATGCAGCTTCTTTTCTTGTTCCATCTGCACTAGTAACCTGGATAGATAGACCATTTATTTGACCTGCAGTTCCAGCAGTTGCAGAAGTTACAACCATTTTTCCTGCTGCAGTTGCTACAGAATCCACTGACGCATCTGCTGCAATTTTATCAGTTACGTCACTTAAAGCTTCAGTTAAGGCACCAACTGTGTGTTCTACAGTCTTCTGAGTGCCATTTACTGACCAAGTAATTGTAAATTTATCACCAACCGCTAGCTGTAAGTTATTTCCGTTGGCATCAAGAAGTCCACTTAACTGTGTATCATCTGCCATTGTACTTTCTAAAGCACCTGTAAGAGCATGGGTTGTTGCAGCGCTTACCCCTGCACCCATATCACCGTTAATTAATTTCTTTGTATTGAATTCAGTTTGTTCACCAATTCGTTGAATTTCTTCACCCAATTGTTTTACTTCGTCTTGTATATTCTTACGGTCTTCTGCTGTATTCGTATCATTTGAGGATTGAACTGCTAATTCACGCATACGTTGAAGTATGGAATGGGATTCATTTAATGCACCTTCAGCGGTTTGAATTAAAGAAATACCATCTTGAGCATTTTTTGATGCCATATCCAACCCACGAATTTGTCCACGCATTTTTTCAGAGATTGCAAGACCAGCTGCATCATCTCCAGCTTTGTTAATACGAAGACCTGAAGCTAATTTCTCCATTGATTTAGATTGTGCATTTGCTGCACTGTTCAATTGGCGGTGTGTGTTAAGTGCTGCGATGTTATGGTTGATTCTCATTTTTGTTTCCTCCTTGAATTGGGTTGTCCACATCCGTGTAGACATTTGTTTTTGCTCGGGGAGCCGGTCGGCCGTCCCTGCTCGCCCTTACAATTGTTTTATCGTCTTTTTGGAGGATTGTTTTATAGTTTTATTCAATTTTTTCTTTTATTTCTTTTTAAGGAATCCCAGCATAGCGCCGATATCTTTAGATGCGTGCTGGTTTTCCTTTGTGATCTGGTCATAGATTTCCTTGCGGTATACTTCAACATGATTGGGAGCCTTGATGCCGATCTTGACTTGGTCGTTTTTCGAAGCGACGATGGTGATTTCGATGTCATCGCCGATTCTGATGCTTTCGCCGTTTTTTCGCGTTAGTACAAGCATGACCTCACCCCTTTGCGCTTTCAAAAATAGGATGCTTCGTCGCATAAGTGCTATCATGAATAATAACCTGCTTCGCCTTCAGGCTTTGGCGGTTCAGAATGATTGGAGCCTGGAGATTTGCTGTTGTATTAACAAACGGGTCTTCCACTGTCAGAATGGAGTACACCTCAACATCCTTTTCTGTCTCTATACCCAGTTCGCCCACCGAAACTTCATCTAGTTTGAAATCGTACTCCTTGAAAAAATGGAAAGGGCTGCTGACGATAAAGGCAAGCTCAGGTGTCTCTATTGATTGCATTGCAAAAAAGATATTTTCCTCGGAAAGCGGCAGAAGGGTAAACTTCTTTTCATCCGGAAATCCGGGAATGCCTTTTTCAAATTCGATTACTTCGCTGATTTCCGTCTCGCCGTGGTATTTTGTCAGGATTCTCATTTTCATCAGTCCTTTAAATGGATTGTTCATAGTTGATTCCCACAAACTTCAGATTCTCAAAATCAATTTTTAATGAAGGGTAGTTTTTTAAGGAAACTTCTGCTTTGCCTGGCGTATAGCTTACACTTGGTTTATTCGCTGTGATGGATATGATCGGCTTATTGGCTTTTGCCCGGATCTCTACCTTTCCGGGGTTGTAATCTATTTTGACACTGCCATGCGACGGAATCCACCCGATATTAAAATCATACATCGGCGTCTCACTGTTTCGCTTTGCCTGCTCAGCAATAGCGTTGCCACCGTTCTCTATCATCATAAGCTCATCACCATCCTGGGAACGGCGTGCGATACCTGACAGCAAGTCCTCGTATCCAAGTTGGGCAAATTCTTCTTTCCTTCTTTTTATAGTCTTCAAATCCATGTCTGCTCGCGCCTGTGTCTGGTCGATCGTCAGCCTTGATGGCGTATGCTCTATTTCTACTTCTGCCGGTGGCTGCTCGATGCTCACCTCCGCCTTCGGCTGCTCGATTTCCAGCTCGCCACGGGTTGTGGCAATCTGGGTTTGCGCGAAGGTTGATTCCATCCTTATTTGCGGTAGCTGCATAACAATACCTCCTAAGAAAAAAAGCTACTCCCAAAGGAAATAGCTTATCGTAAAAAGTCAAGAAGCGATGGCTGGATAATGCGTGCACCAACGCCGAGGGCAGCACGGTGAATGGTTTCCTGTACTTTCAAATCGACGATTGCTCTCTCGAGATCCACGTCTTCATTATCTGATAGAACTCTGTTTGCAATCACTTCCTGCTGGGCAATCCGCTCATCAATCATTTCGAGGCGGTTATAACGAGCACCTAGCTCAGAACGCTCGGCAGAAAGGCTGTCCATCGACTTATCCAAATCCTTCAGCAAGTCGTCCATATTCAGCGTCGCTGGATCAAACTTTTGCGCCGCTTCGCTGTCAGGGTCCATCGCTGCTTGCAGCTTTGTTAACGTATCAAACAGTTCCTGGCCAAACACGTTTGAAGGATTGATGTTCGCCTTCATGGAAACACCACGCGAAACTTCCACATTGTAGTTTTGAATATTAGAGTCCTTAAGATTCGCCGCCACTTGTGGAGGCGTACCTTCCGTCACAGGCGGATTGTTCGTATCGGTTCCGTGAAAAATATAACGACCTGCTACCTGCGTATTCGCAATGGAGACGATATCGTGTTGAATCTGTTCAATTTCGCGCGCAACTGCTTTTCTATCTTCGGGGCTTAACGTACCGGTTTTTGCTTGAATAGTGAGTTCCCTTACGCGCTGCAAGCCCGTATTCGTCTGCTCAACACCCGCCTCGGAATTTTCCATCCAAAGATAAAGCTCAGAAAGGTTGCGTTTGAACTGCTCCACTTCAGACAAGTTGGAACGGTAGAACATCCCTTTCATTGCCACAACCGGATCATCAGATGGTCTAGTAATTTTTTTGCCTGTATTAATTTGGGTTTGGTATTTATCCATTCTGCGGTAGCTTTCACTCAAATTCCTCAGCGAGTTATTTGCTACCATCGATTGTGTGATCCTCATCGCACATCACCTATCTTCCTCCGGTTCCCATGCCGTTGATGATTTTATCTAGAAGCTCGTCCGTCAGGGAAATCATCCTGGCGGAAGCATTGTAGGCATGCTGGAACTGGATCATATTCGACATTTCTTCATCAAGTGAAACAGCGCTGACAGATTGGCGGCGGTTTTCAACCGCTCCCATGAGAGAGCCGCTGTTATAGGATAGCCTTTCAGCTTGCTGTGAAAGTACGGCCATTTCACCTATCACGCCTTCGTAATAATTTCGGAAGTTGGCTTTGCCTTCACTTCCTCCGCTATACGCATATTGGTTGTTGATAACGTTTGCCAAGTCAAGAACTCCCTGGGAATCTCCAAGATAAGGATTGGCAGGTGCGGCAGTGGCAATATTATCGATATTCTCAAGGATTTCCTTCGCAACAGCCATTCTCCCAGCGTAGCCCTTGCGGTCACCGCTTACATTAAAGAATGGGATAGCTTTTTCTCCGTTGGCGATTTCATTCGGGCTCAAGTTGGCTTCATGCACCTTGTTGAACTCTGTTGCAAACGTATATGCTAGGTTGTCCAATTCTTCTAGCATTTTCGGATAGACGCCTTCGACTTTACCGTTGCTATCATAACCGAAAGAATCGATAAGCGCCTTCAGCTTGCCCTGGGATTTCGTGAAATCAATGCTTGTATTACCTACCATCACAGACTTAACAGAGCCATCCACTCCTGAAAAATCAGCGGAAAATTTATTTATTTCACCACCATTAACCATTTCAGCAAGCTTTCCGCCATTGTCATCGACTAGCGAGATGGTTGCCTGGCCTTCCGCTAGTGCACTCGGACTTCCGTCAGGCTCCGTATATTCCACCTTGATATTGGCAAAGGTTGAAAGCTCGTCAATCAAGCGGCTGCGCTCATCATAGAGGTCGTTTGGAAGGTATCCGTGCGGTTCTACTTCACCGATTTGCTTGTTCACTTGACTGATTTGATAAAGAATGGAGTTTAATTTGCTCTCTGTTACCCCAATTTCATTTTTTAAATCGGTTTGAATGGAAGTGAGCGATTGGTTAAGGTATTGGAATGTCTCAGATAGCGCAATACCGCGCTGGCGCACAACAGAACGGGCACCGGGGTTTTGCGGATTGACGGCAAGATCCTGAAGTCCTTGCCAAAATTCGTTCATTGTCTCAGAAAGTCCTGTATCGGAAGGTTCGTGCATAACTTCTTCGAGCTTTTGCAGAGAATCTGCACGGGCTTGCCAATAACCGAACTTATTGCTTTCGCTTCGAAATTGCACATCAAGGAATCCTTCCCTGACACGTTCGATCGAGCCTGCTTCAACGCCAGTACCGAATTGCCCTGGCATTTGCGGCCTGTTCATGGATGCTGCTGGATAGGGGCTTGTCTGGACAAAATTGACTCTTTGACGAGTATAGCCTGGTGTGTTAGCGTTTGCGATATTATGCCCGGTTGTATGAAGTGCACTTTGCTGGGTAAACATCCCGCGGCGCGCTGTTTCAAGACCCATAAAGGTTGAACGCATAATCGTTCCTCCAATGATGTTGTTTTTTATGCTTTTCCGTTGAAGAGTCCCTGTCCTGCTTCATTAGTCTTTCTTTTCTGAGGACCGTAATTATAGTTTTCCTGTTGGGGCATGACAAGGTTTCTGGAAAAACTGATAAATTGCAGCGATTGGTGAATCAGCTGCTGGTTTAAGAGGTTATTCTCTTTTATGTTGTCTATTACTGTAAGAAGGCTTTCCTTTAACTCAAGAAGGCGGGACTTCTCATCGTCTTCCGCCTTTTCCGCTGCCATGGATAGCGTTGCATTGTTTATACCAGGGAATAAGGACGCGGAAACCTTCTCCCTTTCTTTATCAAGTTTTTCGATTGCGGATATATGGGCTTGTTCTTTTTTTATTATGTCATTCAGGGATTCTATATCCCCTTTTTTCACGATTGCGGTTTTCCTTACCGTTAGCTCTTGCAAACTCTGATGCAGCTTTAAAAGCTTTTCCATCACCGGAATAAGTTGGGCTGTCATAGAATCCCTCCATTACATGCAAAAAGAAATACTCGTCATGGAGACGAGTTTCTTTTACTTTTTGAAAAAGAACTCAAGCATGCTTTTAGCTGTTTCCTTCGGCTCCTGTTTGTAGGTTCCGTTCTCTACCTGGTTTTTCAGCGATTCAACACGCTGAGTGCGCTCTTGCTGCACCCGGGACATTTGCTGCATTTCTTTAGCGGCAGATGAAATCTCTACTTTGTCTGCTTTTGTACGCTGATTGAATTCAGTTTTGCCCACTTTCGCCTTTTTTTGGATATAAGGGTTAATCCCTGATGGTCCTTGATTATTATTTATTTTCATAATATAACCTCTCTTTCAACCGTACGTATCTACCACTGATTATATCGGCAAATAAGGCGGAGTTGTTAACATAATAGACGAAAATGGAACAATTTACCCATAAACTAATCTTCTATCGTGAGTTAAGACCTGCGACTTTTTACAGTGATTTCTTTGAAAGGAAGGTTTGATTGCGCTGGAGCTGCTGTTTTCTCTTCTCTTCTTTGTTATAGCGTTCCAGCTCTTCCTTCAATTCTGATGTGCAGCTTGCGCAAAGCCTGCCTTCCCGGATGATGCCCCCACATTTATCGCACGGGTACCCGAGGTTAGGAAATTGCGTCGTACGGAGTCTGCCGGCTTTCACAAATTTGAGGATAAGCGACTCTTTGACACCAGTCGCATCGACAACCTGTGTGATGGTAGCAGCGCGATTCTCCCGCTTTCTCATATACTTAGAAACCGTATCGTACGCCCGTTCTTCTGCTTTCCAGCATTTCTCGCAAACATCGCGAAAATTATTTTTTACAAATATCTCCCCACATCCAGGGCAATTAATGAGATTCATAACGAACCCTCCCTTCTGCGCTTCACCGCATGACCTTCGCACCCAGCCACCGCACCTTTAACGGGCGATGGTCACTGAGTGAATACGCGCCGCACCTGCGCCTTTTAGTATTTTGGCTGCATGTCTGATCGTTGATCCTGTAGTATATATATCGTCAACGAGCATGATTGTTTTACCGGTTAATTCTTCATTTCTACCCAAGGTGAACACCTGTGGTAAATGAATGCGATCCTTCCTGGATTTCTTTGACTGCTTTTCCGAATGGATTCGTGCAAGGAGCAGCGTTGCCTCTCGTCCAGCCTCCAATATCAGCGCCTCCGATTGATTGAATCCCCGCTCGTATAATCGTTCCTCGCTGAGCGGAATCGGAACAAGATAGTCATGAGGAACCTTTCTCAGTACTTCCTCTATCTTCTCGGCAAATACCCTTGCGAGCACATAATCCCCGCGAAATTTATAGCGGGCGATCGTTTCCCTTAAAAAGTCGTTGTAGTGAAACAGCGAAATATTCGAGTCAAGCATACCCGCCCAATCACCGTCCTCTTCCCAGCGAACACAATCCAAACAAAGGTCCTCCTTGCAAAAGTTAGAATCTAGTTCTCTTCCGCAAATCCTGCAAGTCTCTCCTCCAATAGCTTCTAGCTTCGACAAACAGCGGGAACAGCAACCAGTCACTTCTTCACCAAGAAAAACACCGCGCCAAGTAGCGCTTGCCACCATCTCTTCATGACAAATCAAACAGCGTTCTTGCGAAAACATCCCCATCTCTAACCCCCCTCTCAATCAACAAGGCAGCGCTTCTCCGCTTCTTTGTTCATACTCTGAATCACCTTCCGTGCTCTTTGCATTTCTTCTGTCACGCCAAAATGAAAAAAAGACACAACACCCTTTGGAAAGCTCGCACTTCTGCCCGCCCTCCCAGCGATTTGGACAAGGGCACTCTCGGTAAAAAGCTCCGCCTCCGCTCCTAGAACTGCAACATCGATATTTGGAAATGTTACTCCTCGCTCCAATATGGTCGTGGTTAACAAAAGTGGAATTTTTCCTTCCCGCATTTTCCTCACCTTTTCTTTCCGATGCGAATCTTCTGCATGTACAGATTCGATTCCCTGATGCAGCTTTCGGAAAAGAGGCAGCATCTTCTCCATCAACTCAATTCTCGGAATAAACATCAGAGCCCCTTTCCCAGCGTCACACCTTGTTTTCGCCCAACTTACAACACTACCCGGCAGCCTGCCCTTTTGCAGAAGCTTAGCCCAATTACCGCACCAGACAAACTCCGGGACAGGCAGGGGATGGCGATGAAAGCGAGCTGGAATTGTCACATGCGCCCGCTTTCCTTCTCGGCACTCTCTCTGCCAGCTTCTGCATGGTGTCGCTGTAAGGAAAATCATCGCGGAATACGGTTTTCTTGCCTGCCTGACCGCATAGTGAAGCGTTTCATCAACAGAATACGGAAAAGCGTCGACCTCATCGACAATAAGTGTATCGAAAGCGCGGTAGAAACGGAGCAGCTGGTGAGTAGTCGAAATAGTGAGCGCAGCGAAAACATGGCGCTCCTCACTCCCCCCGTACAGTGCGGCAATAGACACATTTGGAAAAACCGCCTTTAACCTTGGCGCAAGCTCAAGGACAACATCCGTCCTCGGTGTTGCGATACACACGCGCTGTCCTGCCGCAATGGCTGCTTCAATCCCTTGGAAAAGAATCTCCGTCTTTCCTGCGCCGCACACAGCCCAGACTAAAAGCTCCTCCTTCTCAAGCATTGCACGCTCCACCCGAATAGCCGCTTCTTTTTGTCCATCTGAAAGCGAACCGTCCCATTGAAGCAGTCTTTGGGCAACATCATCCCGGCCGTTCGAACCAACCTCAGCATCATCCCGCCAGCCAACGAGCGGGGTACACTCACTCACTCTGCCCATCATTAAGCATCGCCTGCAGTATGCGCATTCTTCATTACAGCGATGACAATGGAATGCCGCAAACCAAGTCTTGTCCTCATTACCGCAACGCTGACAAACAAAGCGCTTGCCCGCTGTTATCAATCCTTTCCTGTAGGTGACGTAACCATGTTCGTAATGCTGCTGAATTATTTCATGGGAAAAAGGGACATCTTCGAAAAGAAGCTGTTTGCCATTAAGAATTTTTTTCAAATCAGCTTGAAAAGAAAATTGCGGATCAAGGGGAATCTCGGGGATGTCATCGATTCGGGAAATGGGGGAGCCGAGAATTTTTTCGGGGACAAGCTTGCTATCAATCACTGCAAATCTCATCATGCACCTCCTTTATTTTCTCCCATTCTATTCGGCAAAAAAACTTCCTACCCTGCCGTTTCCTGCTCTGAATTTTTAACAGATCGTGAACATTTCTTCGCTAAAAGGAGAGCAAAAATAATATGGGACTTAAAAGGCAGAGTTGAAGGAGATTATCGTTGTGCGGAACCGATTACACACTCAAGTTGAATCCTCCTAAAAAGGATATCTACCGTAATGACGGATTTATCTACGGTAAACAGCAAAATATCTACGGTAGCTTTTTTTAACTTACTTCTTTTGCATTTTATGTAAAAACAATAACCCCAGAACCAATAAAAAAACAGCCGCAATATCCGGCTGCCGTAACATAACTATCATTCTATTATTTTTTATACCAACCCATTCCCATCGCGCCTTCCCCTAAGTGGGTGCCGATGACAGGACCGAAATAGCTCAGCATAAATTCAACGTTTGGATACTTCTCCTCGAGTTCCGCCTTGCACTCGCGGGCTTGCTCCTCGCGATTAGCGTGGATGATGACAGCGCGGTACTTTTCGCCGTTGCTCACGTCTTCACTAAGCAGCTCGATCACGCGATTCCATGCTTTTTTCCTCGTTCTTATTTTTTCGAATGGTTCGATTTTTTTATCGGAAAAATGCAACAATGGCTTCACTTGAAGGAGGCTGCCGACAAATGCTTGCGCACCGCTCAATCTGCCGCCGCGCTGCAAGTGGCTGAGATCGTCCACCATGAAGTAGGCTCGCATCGTTTGCTTCATTTCCGCAAGCCGGGCCATGATCTCTTCCGGCCCTTTCCCTTCCGCTGCCATGTCAGCAGCTTCAAGCGCATAGAAACCCTGCACCATACAGCTGATTTCCGAGTCAAACTGGTATACTTTAATTCCCTCGGCCATGTTGCTGGCTGCAACCGCTCCCTGAAAAGTCCCGCTGATGCCGCTTGAAAGATGGATGCTGATCACCGCATCGTAATCATTCGCAAGACTTTCGAAAAGCTCGACAAATTGTCCTGTCGGCGGCTGCGAGGTTGTCGGAAGTTCCTTGTCCCTAACTTCTTCGTAAAACTGCTCAGCTGTCATATCTATTTCTTCCCGATAGCTCTCATTTCCAAAAATCACACTCAAAGGAATCAGTCTGATGCCTTTTTGCTCTCTTAATTCCTTCGGTATATATGCCGTACTATCCGTAACGACTGCCGTTTTCATGATAAAGTTACCTTCCTTATCTTTTGGACTACTATATATAAACACCATTCTAAATGAATTTAAGTTTAATTGCATTCCTTTTGATAAAACAGTATTCAGGAAAAAACAGAGTAAATTCGACAGCGCATCCAACATCCGCCCCACCAGGATAGGATGGAGGAAATAAAAAGGTACACCAGCATAGGCTGGTGCACCAGAGGTATGTATGTAGAATCGGTTAAAAAGACAAGCATAAACGGGATGAAACTTTTCATCTTCTCGGTTGACTGGTTCACCGTAAGACAAGCAGAAAACGCTTCCTACCTGACTTCGACCCAGCCATTCTTAATCGCCACAACAACGGCCTGTGTACGATCGTTCACATTCATTTTTTGCAAAATGTTGCTCACATGGTTCTTGACCGTCTTTTCACTGATGAAAAGTGATTCGCCAATTCCCCTGTTGCTTTTTCCATCAGCAAGCATCTGAAGGACCTCGCACTCGCGACGCGTCAGCAAATGCAGCGGCCTGCGAATATCCACTTTCGGCACATACTGGCTTGTTGAAGCAGTTTCGTCAATGGAAAGCCTGCGGTATTCCTTAACGAGATTATGCGTGATTTTAGGATGAAGGTACGAGCCGCCTTCTGCAACCACCTTAACTGCTTCGATCAGCGCATCCGCATCCATCTCTTTTAAAAGGTAGCCCGTGGCTCCCGTCTTCAATGCATGCGTTACATAATTCTCATCATCATGAATGGAAAGAATAATTACCCTCGAATTTGGAAACTTCTCCACTAGCTCATGTGTCGCTTCCACACCGTTCATATTTGGCATGTTGATGTCCATGATAATCACATCAGGATTATATTCCTCTGCAAGGCGGATGGCTTCTGTGCCATCATCCCCTTCAGCAACAACTTCAAATGAATCCTCGAATTCCAGAATCCGCTTTACCCCTTCTCTAAACAGCTGGTGGTCATCTAAAATGATAATCTTGGTTGTCAATACATTCGCCTCCCTTAACCTTCTGTCTCTATTCATTATCGTTCCCCTGCAGCGCAAAGTTAATTGCCTTGCAACTGTACAGTTACAGTACTAGTTTCTTGGAGAAACTGCGGGTTTTGTGTTCCGGGCTGCCGTAAACGCCTCTTCTTTTTTCCTATGCAAGCGGAATTTGTATCATCACGATGGTCCCTAAGCCGACTTTAGAATCGATAGTCAGTTCCCCTTCAAGAAGCTCCACTCTTTCCTGCATTCCCATTATGCCAAAAGATTCCGGGCATTTTTTCCGAATATCAAATCCTTTTCCATCGTCCTTCACAACGACCATCACGACATTGTTCCTGACTTCAAGCTTTACCTGAATAATGGTAGCCTGGGCATGTTTCAGGGCGTTCTGGACAGACTCTTGAATCAGACGAAAAAGGGCAACCTCATACTTTGTCGGCAGGCGCCTGTCGTGTCCCATATTAGAAAAAACTATTTTTGTCTGACTATGATATTCTTCGGTTGTCTGCAAGTATTTTTTGAGGGTAGGCACAAGACCAAGATCATCAAGGGCCATTGGACGGAGGTCATAAATGATTCTTCGCACTTCATATAATGCCGAACGAACCATCTTTTTGACGCTCCGGATTTCCTCCATCGCTTCTTCCTGACTGCGCTCTTTGAATATTCTCTCAATGAGATCGGAACGCAGCATGACATTGGCCATCATTTGCGCCGGCCCATCATGGATTTCCCTTGAGAGCCGCTTTCGCTCTTCTTCCTGAGCCTCAATAATCTTCAGCCCGAAGTCCTGCTTTCGCTTTGCTGTCTCCAGCACTTCCCCCATCTCTCGTATATCGCTCATCAAATAATTTAAGACGACAGATACTTGCGAGACGAGGTGCTCGGCCCTTTCGATTGTCTCGCTAAGACCAATTAGCCTGCGCTCCAGTTCATCTCGCCGTTCCCTGAGCTGCTTCTCGTGTTCCCGACACATCGTCAGATCGATTTGCATCTTATGAGCGACTTCGTATGCCTGACGGACTTGCGCTTCACTATAGTCCTTGAAATGCTTACTTACTTCGGAAAGCCGGTTGCGAGCGAACCTTGCGCTCGTCTCCAGCTTGTCTCCCTCGTCAATCACCTGGGCGACTTGAAGCTTTACTTCCTTCAGTTCATCGACTAGCGACGCATATTCATGCCGGCACTGTTCCCCAATCTGAAAGATTTCGTCTTTTGAATTTCCTACCGTATCTATCATTTTTTCAAGGATTACATCCAGCAATTTCTTATCCAGTTTCTTTATGGCCATACAGATTCCCCCAAAGGCAGTGCATGACAATATTTTAGCTTTAAAATGGTTAAGATACTATGTTTCCCTGTTGAAAAATCCGACTTGGAATAAATTTGGTCATTAAGGCATATTTTTCTTAATCTTTATCATGTCATATATCCTATTATTTTAACAGGAAAATCCATAGACTACTGTGTTCAGTGCCCTTCTCCATTTCTAAGGCGGAAAGTTTGAATGCGTCCTCCATTTTGGCAAATCAAGGATTGAGAATCAAGTCGATTTCATTATATCATTCCGCCACTTTACTAATATTAAAGTTTGATTACATTGCCTAGCAAGATTGTACCGAGAGTCTTGTCGATTTATAATGAAAATTGGCAACTAAAATGGGCCGGCATCCGTCTATATTAAATGAGATGTAAAGAGAATGGACAAAATGCGCCATAATACCATTAATTAACCTATTGAGATTCATTTTTCCAAGAAAGACATTACGAGAAAGGAGCCAGAAACTTTGCTCCCCTATTACTATACTGTATCAGGACAGGGAGAACGGGAGATCGTTATTCAGAAATCAAGGTTTATTTCCCAAGTAGCCCGAGTAGAAACCGAAGAACAGGCTCAAGAATTTATCGCCGCAATTAAAAAGAAACACTGGAATGCGACACATAACTGTTCAGCCTATTTGATTGGTGAAAACGACCAAATCCAGAAAGCCAACGATGATGGAGAACCAAGTGGGACTGCTGGTGTCCCCATTCTCGAAGTACTGAAAAAGAAGAAGCTGAAAGATACTGTTGTTGTCATCACCCGCTATTTCGGCGGCATCAAGCTAGGCGCCGGGGGACTAATCAGAGCATATGGCAAAGCAGCTGCTGAAGGAATTGCTGCAGCACGTATTGTGGAAAGAAAACTTGTGACCACCATGCATTCTACCATTGATTATACCCTCCTTGGTAAAGTGGAAAACGCTCTTCATTCCTCCATCTATGACGTAAAGGAAGTCACTTATCTGGACAAGGTAATAATTGAAACCTACGTTGAAACCGGCCAGGAGCCTGCATTTTGCGACTGGATGACCGAACTGACGAACGGTCAGGCCGACATAGAATCAGGAGAAGAACTTTATCTGGAAAAAAATTTTTCCCAACATGAATGACAAATACTATAGCGATGCTGCCTCTGCGGATGTATACTATTGGTTATCCAATACCATGACATAAGCCTTATGAGCAAAGTAAAAATTAATAAAGGAGAAATTTCGGTGAACAATAGATTGAGAAACAGAGCGGGAATTCGAAAGAAAAAACGGCGTAGAAGAGTGTTTTTCTTTATTTTCCTTCCCATATTCCTTTTGACGATTGCTGGGCTAGGTTATGGCGCCTATCTCTACACAAAGGCGGCTGATGTTCTCGGCTTGTCAAAAGTGGAGCTTAGCCGCGGCGACCAGTCTGCCAAGCGAATCAAAAAAGTTGATCCAAAACATGATAATATTTCTATCCTTATCATGGGGGTGGATGACAGCAAAGTCCGCAACCAAGGTGATGCGACAAGAACGGACGCTCTTATCCTCGCCTCTTTCAATAAGGATGAGAAGACAGTCAAGATGCTCAGCATTCCCCGCGATTCCTATGTGTATATTCCGTCGGAAGGAAAGCGCGACAAAATCACGCATGCCCATGCCTACGGAGGAGTCGATGGAACGATTGAAACAGTGGAAGAACTTTTCGACGTCCCTGTCGATTACTTTGTTAAGCTTAATTTCGATGCATTCATTGATGTGGTGGAAGCACTGAACGGAATCAAGGTCGATGTGCCGGTTGAGTTCACCGAGCAGAACAGCAAGGACACCGGCGATGCCATCCACTTGAAAAAAGGTGTTCAAAAGCTGAATGGGGAAGAAGCCCTCGCGCTTGCCCGGACGAGAAAAATCGATAATGATATCGAACGCGGTAAACGCCAGCAGCTCATCCTAAGAGCAATCATTGACAAAGCTATTTCTGCTGGGTCGATTACCAAATACGGCGATGTGATGGAAGCGCTTGGCGACAATATCACAACAAATATGGAATTTGGCGAAATGCTTTCCCTTTATGATTATGCCTTGAAAGGCCTTGATATTGAGTCTCTTACAATGGAAGGACAGGATGCTAGAATTAATGACGTGTATTATTTTCAGCTGGATCAGGCAAACGTGTATGAGCTTTCCAGCATGTTCAAAAGCCATCTTGATCTCTCGAGCATGAGTTCAAGCCGCGATGACGGCACAGAAGAGGATGAAACAATAAATAGCGACAACCCATAAACATTCTAAACTCCCAAGGTTCCCTTGGGAGTCTTATTTTATTTTTATTCGGTTAAAAAATCTTCTGTAGAGAAGGAGCCTCTTGGCTAGGCTATCCCTTCTTTCTCAACGCAGGAAAAATCAGGCCCATCGTCTTGATGATCGGCTTAAACCGCTTTCCTCCCCACTCGATTTTTTCCGCAAAAAATTCCAAGAGCAGCAAAGCAAAGAGCAGCACTACATTCAGACCGCGGAAATTACTGTGCGAAACAAGCACTCCCAGAGCGCCAAAAACACAAGCGATGAGGTAGATGAGCACAACGGTTTGCCTGTGCGTGAATCCATAATGAAGCAGCCTATGATGCAAGTGGAATTTATCCGCTGCTGAAATGGGTTCCCTGTTCGTAATTCTGCGAATGATGGCAAACAGTGTGTCGGATATTGGGACACCAAGAATCAAGATCGGAACAATGAGCGAAAGGAATGTTAGGCTTTTGAAGCCCATAAGCGACAGCACCGAAATGGTAAAGCCTAAAAAAAGCGATCCTGTGTCTCCTAGAAAAATACTTGCTGGGTGAAAATTATGTAAGAGGAAACCAAGGGTACTAACTAACAAAATAAGGCAGACAGTATAAACAAAGGCATCCCCCATGAGAAAGGCCATGCATGCCATCACGATAAAGGCGATGGCCGAAACCCCTGATGCGAGTCCATCCAAGCCATCGATCAGGTTGATGGAATTGGTGATGCCAATAATCCATAGGAACGTAAAAGGAATGCTGAAGTAAAGGAGATCCAGCTGCCCGCCGAACGGTATGTTAATATAATCAATCTTCAATCCTCCAAAAGCAATAATCACGGTTGCTGCTGTAAGCTGTCCAGCAAGCTTCGCCTTCGGAGAAAGCTCTATCACATCATCAAGAATGCCAACAGCCGTAACAATCGCACAGCCTGCCAAAAAAGCCCATAAAAAAGGACCTTCCGGCCGCAGTATTAGCATTCCTGCATAAAAGCCTGCAATAACGGCGAGGCCCCCCATCCTTGGCACCAACCGCTCGTGCACCTTCCGTTCATTCGGACGGTCAATGGCACCAACGGCACGGGCTAATTTTTTCACAAGCGGTGTGAGAAAACAGGACAGGAAAAAACAACCGGCAAGCACCCAATACATGTCGACCATCCTCCTTAGTCTTAGCCTGCCCAAACTTTCCAGAAGGAACCGCATTTTTTCTATTACCACAAATAAAAAACCGTGGTACATGGCTTTTTAGCATGTTCACACGGTTTCTATGAATCTATTATCTTCCTCTGACCAAAACAGTCTTAAATTCCCTATATGCTTTAATCAGCGGCTTGTAATCATCACGTACGAGACCAATTTTCTCCACGAACAGCTCGATGACGATCAGCATGGCGACGATGACGATCAGCGAACCCCAGACAGTTGCGAACGAGAAGATGAACGCCGTCAATCCGAACATCGCACTCATGGCATAGATCAGCAATACTGTCTGCCTGTGAGTAAACCCTGTCTTCAAGAGGCAATGGTGAAGATGCGACTTATCCGGCGCCGACAGCGGCTGCTTATTCACAAGCCTTCTGACGATTGCGAAGAACGTATCAGAAATCGGTACTCCCAGAATGATAATTGGCACAATCAGGGAAATGAACGTGACGTTCTTAAAACCTAGCAGCGACAGAATCGCAACGATATAGCCAAGGAAGAGTGCCCCGGTATCCCCCATAAATATTTTTGCTGGATGAAAGTTATAGAAAAGAAAGCCGATGGTGCTGCAAGCTGCGATAAGCGCCACAGCAAGCACGTATTGGTTTCCCATGATAAACGCCATGCCGGCGATCGTTAAGAGCGCGATCGTGGAAACCCCTCCTGCCAGACCGTCAAGCCCGTCAATCAAGTTGATAGCATTTGTGATCCCGATAATCCAGATCATGGTGAGCGGGATGCTGAAGATTCCAAAATGAATTTCTCCGCCAAATGGCAGATTGATGAAGGTTACATTCATATCCCCAGCCACTACCACGATCAGCGCAGCGGCCACCTGTCCGGCAAGCTTAACCCGTGGGGAAATCTCCTTTATATCATCAACGAAGCCTGTTGCTATAATGATCAAGCTGCCAATCATGAAAGGCCAGTGATACTTTCCCTCTGGTCCAATTAAGAAGATACCAATGAGAAAACTTAAGTATATAGCCAATCCGCCAAGACGCGGCATCACATTCTGATGCACTTTACGATGATTGGGCTTATCTGTTGCGCCAATTTTAAATGCAAGCTGTTTCACGAGTGGAGTTAGGATGATTGCTGCCAGAAAACTGGCGGCCATTGTTAGATATAACATAATATCCTCCGTATTATCACATAAAAGCATTATTTTCCCTATGGATTGACCTACAAAAATTCTTATCTAGTGGATTATAGCACAACACAAAGCAGTTGAACATTAACTTTAGTTTACAAAGAGTTTATAAGCATTATAGACGCTGTCAGCAAATGATTGGACCGAAAAACGTTCTGACGTGTGTTTCCTGAACTTTTCTCCCATTTCCTTCAATTCACCGCGGGCCTTTAGTCTGGCAGCTTCCATGATAGCTGCTGCGATAGCCTGAGAAGTTCCATCCACAATGAATCCATGTTCCGGATCCGGAATCATTTCTCTGACACCGCCTACATCTGTTGTGATTGCCGGGGTTCCTTCCCGGGAGGATTCAAGCAAGACTAGCGGAAAGCTCTCCGTCCTTGATGTAAGAAGCGTTGCGTCCGCCAATTTAAAAAACGGTGCTACCTCATCCTGATGTCCTAAGAACAAGATATGACTGTTAAGATTCTTCGCCATAACAAGATCTTCCAGCCGCTTCCTTTCTGTTCCCTCACCAACCAATAAAAGCCGGACTTTTTCCTTGGAAACTTTCCTTACAGTTTCAAGCGCTTCAATTGCCAGTTCATGCCTTTTGACTGGATCGAAACGAGCTACCATTAATAAGACGAATTCCTCGGCAGATAGTTTCAAATCCTCGCGCAAAATTTGCGATTTAGTGACGAATTGAAAATCGATGCCATTGTAAATGACGGTAATTCTTTCTCTGGCAATGCCGAATTCTCTCAGCATATCTTTGAATCTATCAGACACGGCAAAATAATGGTCTGCTTTTTTCAATACCGCCATGTTAAGGCCGGTAAACATTTTGCCCGCCAACCCTCTTCCAAGAAAATCGTTTCGCGGGTCGCTATGGACGGTAGTGGCCCATGTCACGCCAGTCATCATCCTGGCAAAAAAGCCGAAGAGATTTGCCCTAGCTCCGTGCGTATGAATGATATCGATTTTTTCTTCCTTGATAAAACGCTTTAGCTTCGATAGAAGAGTAAGGTCGTATCTGGAAGACTGGGAGAAAGTGACGGTCCGGATGCCTTGGGCTCTTGCCTTTTCAGCAAAAACACCATCCTCAAACAAACCGAGAATCAGCTCTTCCGAATCAATTCCTTTCAGGAGGGAAAGGATATGGACCATTCCCCCTCCCGTCTCATTTCCTGCATTTAAGTGCAAAATTTTCATGAAGGCGTTCGCCTCCTTATATTTTAAGTAACATCTTTTTTCTGTCCTGCTTTCACTTTGGCGACTTCAACAACAAATTGCGGCAGAACAAGCATCCGTCTCCAACGGCTCGGTTCCTGGATCAATCTGTACAGCCATTCTGCATGAAGCTTCTGCCAAGCTTCAGGTGCCCTTTTGACCGCGCCTGCCAGAACGTCGAAGCTGCCGCCGACACCGATGAATAGTCCCTTGTTAAATTCGTTGTAATGTTCATAAATCCATTTTTCCTGACGCGGAAATCCAATTGCGACAAAAATGAGGTCAGGCTGCGCCTCCTTTATTTCCTTAACGATGGAACGGGAATCGTGAAAGTATCCGTCATGGTAGCCAGCAATCTCTAACCCTTTGTACCTTGCCTTCACCGTTTCAATCGTCTTCTCGATTACTTCAGGTTTAGCGCCAAGAAAATAGGCACTCCAGCCTTCCTTGCTGCCTGTCTGAAGCAGGGACACCATGAGGTCAAAACCGGCAACTCTCTCAGGAAGCGGTGTGCGCAGCATTTTCGCCCCAAGGATGACGCCGGTGCCATCCGCAATTACATAATCTGCTTGGCTGACGATATTTCGGTATTCGCTATCTTTTCGCGCGTGCATGACAATTTCAGGATTGGCTGTCACGACGAAGGTCTTCTTTTTTCTGTTGATTTTGCTTTTTAACGCCTTTAACAGTTCGTATGCGTTAATATCATCGAATTCCATACCTAGTACATTAACTTTCCTTTTCATGATTGGCACGGGAAATAACCTACTTCCTAACGTGATTGCTTTTGTGACAGCGCTGCTGCGTAAATCTCTGCATATTTTTTCGCTGCCGCAAGATGGGAATACTCTTCTTCAACCTTTGTGCGTGCCAGATGTGCAAGCTTTTGCCCAAACTCACGGTCAGCAAGGATGGAGATGATCGCTCCTGCAAGCTCCTCGACGTTTTCCACATCGACAAGCAGGCCGTCTTTTTTGTCTTCGAAAATCTCCTTCAGCCCTCCGACTGCGCCAGCGACAACCGGCGCCCCCGAGCCCATTGCTTCAAGAGCAGAAATCGAGGTCGCTTCTTCCACTCCATAAGAGTGAACACTTGGAACAAGCACAACGTCTGCAGCAGCGTAAAGCTTTTTCATTTTTTCATGCGGTACAGAACCAAGGAGCATGATGTTTCCCTTCAAACCATGCTTTGCTGCAATTTCCTCGATCCTGCCCTGCTGTTCCCCTGTGCCTGCGTATACGAGCACCGTATCAGGATGTTTGGCAAGCACCTTTTCGAGAGCGAGAGCAGGATAGGAAACGCCGTTTTTCTCGGTCAGTCTCCGCGGTACGAAAAGCATCCGAGCATTTTCGGGAATACCGAATTCCTTTCTGGCTGCAGCACTATCCTCTTTTGACGGCCGGAAGTCGTTCACATCGATGAAATTCTTGATCGTAAATGCCTCCACGCCGGTCTGGTCCATGATATATTTACGGATTCGCTTATCGACTGCAATCACCTTCGCAGCGCCTTTATATGCCTGTTTTTCTGTCTCGAGTATTTCCTTGTCTTCCGCGCTTCCCTTCACAATAGCGCCTCTGCTGATGGCCTCAAAGGAAAAATAACCATGGACAGTCGCGACAGTTGGCACGCCTGTTTTAATTGACGCAGTTGCCGCATACACATCCTGTGAATTGATGACATCGTACTGGCCTTTTTTCTGTTCAAGGTAAGAAGAGAGCAGCTTCCGCTTCTGGCGATCGTTGAGAAGCTGTCCCTTTCCTTTATTCACTTTGTTAAGAAGGAATCCAGGAGCCTGGGCGTACACCTTCCGGAATAATGGATTCATATCGCTGAAGCTTAAAATATCGACAGTATGGCCGAGTTCTTCCAGCCCTTTTTTCAATGTCGCTACATGGGTTGAGAGTCCGCCTTCATGCGGGTATTGAAAAATCGTCGTAATCAGGATTTTCATCTTTCGGTCACCCCTTCTTGAATAATTTTAAGATTGCTTTCGTTTCCTGTATCCGCAATATATAGGACAGCACTAGGAAAACCGCAAACACAACAATTGTAATGACGGTAAGAAGCGGGATTGCGGGCAATTCATTCAAACTTTGGTATACCGGGTAGGCCGCAATGGAGCTTCCGGCAAAAGCCGCTAGAAATTTCAGGATGTCCCAGACCAATTCATTCCATGCGCCTCGTCCTGGCTTTGTTTTGATCCAAAGAAAAAATGCAAGCATACTTGCCTGAAGAAAAGTGGCAAAGCTTGTGGCAATGGCGATGCCTGAAACTTCAAAGTATGTTGATAACGTAAAGCTTAGAACAATATAGACTAATACCATCGAAATGCTTGTATACATCGCAAGCTTTGTTTCTTTCAAAGCATACAGGCAGTTCATCAAGTAATCCCTTAATGCAAAGAAGACTAGTCCCAATGAGTAAAAAATAAAAACCGGAACAGTTTTCATCGTGGCATCAATGTCAAATGCTCCACGCTGGAATGCGAGTTGAATCAAATCCTTTCCCCCGACTACCATGACAGCGACAAACGGAATCGAAAGATAGATGATCGTCTTCGCACCTTTCATAACAAGGCGGAAAAACTCTTCTTTTCCCTTGATGGCCGACTCGACGATGGACGGATACAGCACCGTAATCAGCGGAGCCATCACAATGCTGAGCGGAAGCTGCATCAGTTTGTTTGCATAGCTTAGCGCAGAGACGCTTCCTTCATCCAGTCCCGATGAAATAACCCTGTCGGTCACACCGTTGATCTGGACGGCAAGCGAGGCCACGATAATCGGATAGAAAAGAATCAGCGTCTCTTTGATTCGCTTCCTTTCCTTCTTGAAGGAAAAATTAAGTCTAATATTGTATTTCGATATCGATGGATACTGAATGATAAATTGGAAAATCGTACCGACAAGCACCCCTGCTGCGAGTCCCTTCACCCCGTATTCATCCGCTAACAGCACAGTAAAAAGAATGACGACAATGTTCTGCGCGGTTGCTGTCAGAGAAGGTGTGACAAATTTCTTATGAGAATTAAGAACCCCTGTCGAAATGGTTGTCAATGCCATGAATATGATGCCTGGCACCATGATTTTTGTAAGGAGTGCAGCCTGTTGCTGTTGGGAGTCGCTGAAGCCTGGAGCAAAGATTCGGACAAGTTCCTCTGATAATATAAACGATAAAACAGAGATAAAAGTTGCAATAACGAGAAAAACAGTTCCAAGTACACTCATCGTTTCATCCGCTTTTAGCGGATCTCTTTCTTTTTCCTCTACATAAATCGGGATGATTCCCGAGTAAATGGCAATCCCGATTGCCGTATACAGAAGGGTAGGAATCATATTGGCAACGAAGAAGACATCTGCCATTTCCGAAGCGCCGAAGTAGGTAGCAATAATCGCTTCCCTGACAAAACCGAGCACTTTGCCGAATGCCGAGATGACCGTCACGATTCCGACCGCTTTTACGATTCCGGGAAGTTTGTTAAACTTCGCTCTCATAAAAAAACCTCTTTTTCTCTATGGACAATAAGCCCATTATAAACTTTACGATTTTATATTAGAATAGCAAGAAAATTACCATTTTGTTAAAAAACTGTTAAACAAAGAATCATTCCCGCGGCTTGCACCCCGGGAATGAAAATCGCTACTCAACACTTCTTTTTCCGGCATACATCGTATGAAGGACGAAGCCGAGCATGATATAGAAGTAAAGTGTAAACGTCTTATCTTCAAATATATTGTAGAGCATACCTCCGGCAAAACCTGCAGCAAGGACGGCAATCAGCGGAATTGCTGCCTCATTGGCTTCCCTCCGCTTCCAGCATGACCAAACCATCCCGAGGATAAAGACTGCAAACGCGGCAACCCCAAGGGCGCCAGTCTGGACAATAACTTGAATGTACTGGTTATCAGTATAGAGATTTTTCGGCACCTTATACTTCTCGTAAATTGGCGATAGATAAGTCAATGATGCGGAATCTCCGTAAGTTCCAAAGCCTGTGCCGATAACAGGGTGATCCTTGAAGATTTCAAAACCTCTATTAACCACGTATAATCTGCCCCATGCTGTACTCTTTTTGATTGTTTCTTTGTTGAACGCCTCGTTCATCCTTGTGGAAAAATCGCCTTCAACTTTATCCTGTTTTTCCTTATTCTCCTGTTTCGCCGTTTTGCTCTCCATATAGTCTGTTGCCATAACAACAGGATAGTAGACGAGCGGTAAGGCAAGAATGATGCTGAGCAAGATTGGCCTCAGCACTTTCCAATCCCTTGAAAGAATCAGGTAGACAAGAATGCCGACCCCAAGCGCAATGATCGTTCCCCGAGAATACGTCAAAATGAATGCACCGAAAATCAGTACAGACAAAATAGTGAGGAGCACCTTTTTTCCTTCTGCCAGCCTTCTTAAGTAAAGCGTGAAGACAAATGCGATGGACAGATAAGTTGCAAGCACGTTCGGATTGCCAATCAGGCCGTATATCCGCATTCTGTTCGTCTCAGCTAAAGGCATCTCCACCCAGCTTTGCGGGAGGAGTATGGTCCTTAATGATACTTTCTCCACAATGCCCTGCAGCGACAGCAGTACGGCCATCATCACTGTCACCCACATGAACGAGGCAACGTCTTTCCTAGTGATTTCTAAGCTGCGAACCACGAATATCAGAAGGAAAGTAATCATGAAGGCCCTTAGCTGAAAGATGATTGCGCCGAGCGATACGCCTGTCAGAAGCGCCGATGCTGCCCCAATGGCTAAAAATGCAAGAAAGCCTGCAACAAAAACGAGTCCTGTCCTTGCTTCTTTTCGTTTTCGGAAATAGTATGGCAAGCTTTGTAAAAACAATAATATAATCAATAAATCTCCGATAAACTTTACACTATCATTCACTTCGAGCAGGAATGGCCTTACAGGAAAGTAAACTATCAGAAACAAAATGCCTTGCTTCGGGTTGAACAATAAAATTGCTACAATAAGCACCGTTGCTGCAAAGCCGACAGCCTGATGTGGAACGAGAAGGCTGGCAAGCAGAAATACAACCGAAAGAATCAAACCATATTTACGAATAAAGTCCAATGATGTAACCACCTTTTAATGTGAGCAAATGTGTACTTCATTTCTTTTTCTTGAAATATACTATCACAAATATTAAGAAGTGAAAGAATTATTTTGTAAACTTTCAAATATGCAATAAATTTGTTATCATTAATTTACATTTTAACAAAACATTAACATAAAAAAGAGAGGCAGTGCAGGATGAAAGAGGGAATCACCGTAAATAAAAAAGTTTTCGTATATATGACGTTGCTCATCACGATTCCGTTTCTCACTCTTTTTCTAACTGAAGCAATTCATCGCGGATCGATCAGAAGTGCTTACGACTGGATTTTCGACAGCAGCTTCTCGTTTCTAATATCGTATCTGTTCTACCTTTTCCTTGTATCTTCCTTTATTTTTCTTCCCAAAAAATTGTTCATTCCCTTTTTGTTTCTCCAATCATGGTTCTGGTTCCTTGCAGCATACGGAAGCTTCCGCAAATTCCAGCTGCGGGGAACAAGGCTGATGCCAGCCGACCTGGAACTTGTAAAGGAAGGCATGGCAATCATGGACAGCGTTGGCGAACTGTTCAACTGGAAGATCGGACTGACCATTGCGCTAGTTCTCGTACTATTTATCGTGATGATCTATCTTGGAATCAAGTATTCCAGGCAATTGAACTTTAAAACGAGAGCAGCCATCTCCCTGTTTTCCATCCTAATCTTCGCTGCGCTAACATTGAATCCTCAAGTTTTTTCCATGCGGGTGAGCGACGAGCAACAAAAAGATGATTACGGAAGTCTCGGTCTTGCAGGAGGCTACTTGGAAATCAGGGAAAAGACGACCGTGAAAAAGCCGTTCCGCTATGGAGAGGACAGGATGGCGAAAGTCGGTTCTGCCAAGTCTCCTGATAGCGCTGTTAACCTGAACTTCAAACCGAATGTCATTGTCGTGCTCGCCGAAGCACTGTGGGACCCGTTGAAGCTTGAAAAGTTAAACCTCAAATACGATCCGATTCCTAATTTTCGAGAGCTATACGAAAATTACCCTTCCGGTGAAATGCGGGTACATATTTATGGCGGTGGGACGTTCAATTCCGAAGTCGAAGTGCTAACGGGACTGACGACAAGGTTCCAGCCGGAAGCAATGGAGGCATACTATATCAACCGCCCAACTGACTCGCTTGCGCATGTGCTCCGAAAACAAGGCTACCATACCGCTGCAGTCCATAATTTCAAGAACTGGTTTTATAACCGCAGCGTCGTCTACAAACACCTAGGATTTGAAAAATTCGTTGCAATGGAGTTTTTCAATTACCCAGTAAAAATCGGTCCATATATCGATGATAATGAATTGATGAACAAGGCCTTAACGGAGCTGAAAAAGACGAAAGGTCCTGACTTTCTCAATATCGTCACAGTGGCAAGCCACGGACCGTATATTGATCCCCGGTATAATAACCTGGAAAGCTGCTCAGAATCGAGCTTGTTGAATAATGAAACGAAATACATTTTAGATTTGTATTGCCGGACGCTGAAGGATACGGACGAATCCATCAAGACGCTGATTGACGGCGTGAAGGAACTTGATGAGCCCACAATAATCGCCATCTACGGTGACCACTTGCCGATGCTTGGCAACGACTTTGATATATACCGCCGGGCCGGCTACATGAAAGATACGAATACTTACAGCGACTATGAAAAAATGTACTCAACTCCGATGGTTATTTGGGATAACTTCACACCGCCCGGCAACAAGGAACACTTGAAAATGACACCAAACTTCCTTGGTTCTTATTTGCTGGACCGCGCGAAAAAAGAAATGTCCCCTGTATTCAGGGAAACGAAAAAAATATATGACCAAGGTATCACGATTATTCCGCGGAGAGAGCATAACGACGAAGAAAAAATAGATAGCTCAAAGCTTGAGGACTATAAGCTCATCCATTATGACACACTTTACGGAAATCAGTATCTCTACCAAAACAATCCAATCTCCCCTGTGAAGGACTACTTCCTAGGCAGCGAACGGATTGAAATTACAAGCGCTGAGACGATTTCTAAAGGCAAATACAATATACGCGTCACCGGAAATCACTTCGTGGAGCACGGAAAGGTTTTCTGCAATGATCGATTGCTCCAAACAAAATTCGTCAGCGAAAACGTCATGCTCGCCGTCCTGCCTGAGAGCATGCGGAATCAAAAGGAAAAGCTGATTGACGTCAAAGTTATCGATGACCAAAAAACGCCAATTGCAAAAACGAAGCTTATTCCGCTCGATGGAAACTGACAAAGGACCGACCACTATTTGCAGATTCAGAAAATCCGCCGAAATTTCAGGCTTATTGGGGAACGATACGAAAAAGGCCTGTTCCGTTCCGTTTTGGAATGGAACAGGCTTTTCTTATCCTAACGGCGCTTTTCCAAATTACTTGCCATGAACAATGGCATCAAGGTAACTTCTTACATTATCCTTAATGTCTTCCCGCTGTAAGGCAAAATCGAGCGTTGCTTTGATGAACCCGAATTTGTCCCCGACATCATAGCGGTTGCCTTCGAAATGACAGGCATAAATGCCATCCGATTTGTTCAATATCTGAAGCGCATCCGTCAATTGGATTTCTCCGCCTGCTCCCGGAGCCAGATTCTCAAGAATGCTGAAAATCTCTGGTTTCAGGACATAGCGGCCAAGAATTGCGTAGTTTGACGGCGCCTCTTCACGCGCCGGCTTTTCAACAAGGGCATTTACTTTGAAGACTCTGTCATTCCCCTCTTCGCCGTAGCAATCAATGACACCGTATTTCGAGACATCGTTCCAATCGACCGGCTGGACGCCAACAACAGATGCTTCCTTCTTCTGATAAACATCCATCAGCTGCTTCAATCCCGGTGTTCCTTCCGTCTGAATGATGTCATCGCCAAGAAGAACGGCAAAAGGTTCATTTTCGACAAATGTGCGGGCACAATAAATCGCGTGGCCAAGGCCGAGCGGTTCCTTTTGCCGAACATAATGAATATTTGCGAGACGCGATATTCCCTGAACCTGTTCAAGGATGTCCCATTTTTCCTTTTGCGCGAGCGTTTCTTCCAGTTCATACGATTTATCAAAGTGATCTTCGATTGCCCGCTTCCCGCGGCCGCTGATAATGAGAATATCCTCAATTCCCGATGCAACGGCTTCTTCTACAATATATTGAATGGTCGGCTTGTCGACGATCGGCAGCATTTCCTTCGGCTGCGCCTTTGTTGCCGGTAAGAAACGTGTCCCTAGGCCGGCTGCCGGGATGATGGCTTTGCGGATCTTCATTTTTTAGCCCCCTAATATGTATCTTTGGTTTTCTTTTGCTATACTGCTAAAGTATAATTACATCATATAGAAAAAGGGAATCTTTCACAACTAGCCAAAAATTTGTTAATAAAAATTTAGGAGTTTTTTTACAATGACTACACAATTTCGTCTGCTTGCACTTGGTATGCTCCCATGGAACTATACAGAATTAAGTGATACAATCAGATCTACCATTCTTGCGGGGGATTTCTCCGAAGTGGTCTACATCAACCCTCAGGCTGAAGTAAGAAATCTGTCTCCAAACTGGAGCGAACGGGTGGAGGGAAAGACAAGGATCTGGAACTCGCCGTTCAGCCTCATTCCGACACGTCACGGACTGCACCGCGTCAGAGAAAAGCTCTCTGCCGCCTTCCTCGGAAGCTTTACTGCAAAGAGGCTTGGTTCCGATTGGCGAGAGAACACGGTAATGTACGTGACACCGACAACGCTTGAACAGTCGTATGAGTATGTGATGGCTATGAAGCCAAAGCATCTTGTTTTCGATATTCTTGACGATAATTTGAGCTTTCCTTCCATCAGTCGTGAGAAAAGAGAGAAGCTGACAAAGATGTTCCGCGAAATTGCGGCAAGTGCAACGGTAATCACAGCGGTCTCACAGCACCTTGTCGAAAATGCACAAAAATTGACTGGAAGGGATATTGCCTATTTGCCGAACGCTGTCGACATCGACCGTTTCAGTGCAATTCCCGAGGAGCAGCCAGCCGATATTCGCGCTCTCCCCGACCCCCGCATTACCTTTGTCGGGGCACTCACAAGCTGGATCGATTTCCCGCTTTTAACGGAAACAGCGAAGATTTTGAAAGAGTACCAATTCGTCATGATTGGTCCTATCGACTATCCTGCCATTAATCAAATTGAACTTGCTGGACTGCAAGGCTTGGACAATGTCATCTTCCTTGGGGCAAAGCCGTATGGAGAAGTGCCCGCCTATCTACATGCCTCCGATGTGCTTCTTCTCCCTCGGACGATGGATCCGCACTCCCTTGCGTGTGACCCGCTGAAGGTGTATGAATATTTAGCAACAGGTAAGCCCGTCGTTTCCACGAAGCACCCAAGCATTGAGCGATTTTCAGCGTTCGTAAAAAGCGGTGCAACGCCCGAAGAATTCGCTGCTGCCATCAGAGCAGCCCTGACTCGTGACAATAACGAAAAAGTAATGCAGCATGCGGCTATTGGCGGGCTTTCTTGGAAGGCTAGGGCGGAGAGATTGAAGAAGTTAGTAATAGAGAATTAGCCAAGGCATGTAAAAAGGAGTACCACTCGGTACCCCTTTTTGTTTTATCTTGTAATCACTTTGATGTAATCACCTGAAACATACCCTGTTTCAGTAGAGTTTGGCAAGTATACTTTATACCAGCCGTCGGTGATAACAGGCTTTCCGCCTGAAATTACTGCTTTCAGATATTTTCCAGATGGCACACTTGTCAGAACGGTGCTGCCTGAAGGAGCGTTTCTAATATTCAGGACAGAACCCGATGATACCGTTACTTTTAGCAGATTATCCATTTTGATTAGCTTACCATAGAGCCAACCTCTGCCTGCTCCTGTAGCCACCCTATACCACTTATAGTCATATGGATAAACACCATTCAAGCGAACATCTGTATTATATCCAATCACAGTTATTCGGGAAGTTGCCGAAACCGTATTAATATATGTGGAGCTAGAAGTATAAGGTAGCGTCCTCAACTTCGCACTCTCGATAACTGTCGCGGTTATGCCTTGCGGGAAGTCAATAATGATATGGCCTGGAGAAGTACGGCCTGCTGGAATATCTCTACTGTAGGAACCGGGATAGCCTGAATTTAGCGGCAATACTCCTGCATTCGCGTAGTAGTTCGAATTGTAAGGCTTCATTCTTTCCATTAGGTTACTGATTCCATTTTTCCAGTTTTGATCTGCTGCATAATTGACATTCATGCCACTAAGCGTTGATCCATGCTCGTAATGATAATATGGGCCACCCGGGTTAAGGTAATTGGTCCGAACCATATATGCAACTGCATTGATGCTTTCCGCTGCTGTTGGATAATAGTATCCACATGTGAAAGGACATACATCATATGCTCCGTAACCATACAGATTGTTTTTATATTTCATCAGATTGGATTTTCCCCAACCTGTTTCCCAGATAGCATGCGCAACAAGGTATGCCGCATTTACACCGTATTTAGACTGAGCTGCGAGAAAACTAGATGCATTGTTTCTGAGTGGATTGTTCGGGCTTACTCTATCGAGAAAAGCAACAATTTCTGATGCTGTAATATTGGCCGGCTTTCTTAAATCAAGATTCAAATAAGAGTCCACTTGAAGATTCGTACTGGTATGTGACTTTGAAATATAACCTGTTTTTTTCACTCCTTTCACATATACAGTTGCAGTATACCAGCTGGAAGTGAAATTCCTAACTCTTAAAATAGTGTCTTTTGAATAAGATTTTAAGACTGTAGCACTAGTGGATGCATATGAATACACTTTTGTCGGAGCATTAATCGCGCGCACTTGAAGACTAGTTGTTGATGGAACAGCATTTTCCACGTCGCTCGCACTTATGTACCCTTGAATCTGCTTCCCAGACACATATACCTTTGCTTTATACCAGCCAGGAACGAAAGATTGATAGGAAAGGATCTTGCCTTTCGTATACGTCTTAACGACTTTTGATGCAGTGTAAGCTTTTGAATAGATTGGAGTAGGTGCTTTCAAAGCCACCCCTTGGTAAGAGACAGGGGTGGTATCAGCATCCCTGACATCACTTTTCAAAATATAGCCTGCTGTTGCTAGTCCATTGACATACACCGTACATTTATTCCAAGAAAAATTATATGTATGATACTTTAGAATGGTGCCTTTCGCGTAAGTTTTAATGACTTTAGAGCCTGTCGAAGCGCTCGCATAAATATTAGTAGGGCTTTTAAGCGCAACTCCCTGTACCTTAACAGTTGCAGCTTCTGCCCCTGGCCCCTGTAAGCCGGCTGCGGCCAACAGTAAAAATAAGAACAACAAAATATTTAGTTTTTTTGTTCGTGCCACCAATACACCCCCGTAATTTTTTATCTTTCAAACATTCAACCTTCCAATCCACTATTAATCTATCAAACCCTTTCAGCTATCACCATACGTTTTTAACAATAGAGTTAAAAATGAACCGAATGTCACATTATGTTGAAAATTGATATTGAATTATAGACTAATAGACTCTGTTGCTTATTAAACGCTAAAGCTTCATTGTATTCCTATTTGTGAATGCATTACGTACATCAATAAAAAACCCGCATTTCTGCAGGTTTTTTACACGGACAATGTTGGGTTCGCTTTACTTTGCCTTGCCAACGCCTCTTCCCGATATTTCTTCTGTTCCGCTTTAGACATAGCCTTATACTCTTTAAGGAATTTCTCATATGCCGGTATGACTTTATCCACTGTATCGTACATTTTTAATTCACCGAATTCCAGCCAAATCGCCTTTTCACAAAATTTCTTCATCTGACCAATAGAATGACTAACGAAAAACATTGTCTTTCCACGCTTTTTAAATTCATACATCTTTTCAAGCGATTTTTCCGCAAACGCCTTATCCCCGACAGACAGGGCTTCATCTATAATCAATACATCCGGATCAATATTTACTGAGATAGCAAATCCAAGCTTAGAACGCATTCCGCTTGAATAGGATTTAACAGGTTGATCAATAAACTTTCCCAGCTCGGAAAACTCAATGATTTCCGGTTCAAGTTCTTTAATCTCTTTTTTGTTGAAACCCAACATTAGAAGTTTTAACTCGATGTTATCCCTTCCGCTAAGTTCATTATTCAATCCCGAAGCCACGGCAATTAATGCTGTCTGCCCATTAACTTCCAGTGAACCGCTTGTTTGAGGTACTATTCCTGCAATGATATTGGAGAGGGTTGATTTCCCTGAACCGTTTATACCAACAAAACCAATGACATCTCCAGCTTCTGCCTCAAAACTGATATTTTTCAATGCATAAAAATCTTCCCCGTAGCTTTTCGGCAGAAGAATATCCAGCAGCTTTTCAGATGTCTTAGTATAAAGCTTATATTTCTTTGAAACATTGTTTACAATAACTGATTTGGCCATTCCTTAAATCACTTCCAGTTTATAAGTAATCAACAAAATGCTTTCTGAACTTGGTGTGAACAGAAGAACCAATGATAAAGAAGAAAAGGACAACAGCCCAAAAGTATAGAGTGAACTCCCAATGAGTGTAAATGAACCATTGTTTGTAAAGAAGAGAAGCGCGATATCCCTCAACCAAATAATAAAACGGATTAAGTTTCATTACTACATTAAGAAATCCGCCCAAGTCCCTTTCCCAAAGAATTGGAGTTAAATAAAGCAGCATTCTCATAACTGATTGGACAACCATTTGCACATCACGAACAATCGTTGCAAGTGTTGATGTCAGTAAAGATATTGATACGATTAATACTATTGTAGCAAAGAGAAAATATGGAAGCTGAAGATAATAAACAGAAACTGGGTACCCTAAAAACTGCAGCAGAACGATGCTGATCGCTAGCAGAAGCAAGTGTGAGTACAATTTAGAAAATATTACATAAGTAGGAATTACACTTACCGGAAAACTCATTTTAGAAATAATTTTAATCCGCGTATATATTGACCTGGATCCTTGGGTCATTGCCGGATTAATGAAAAACCAGAGTATAATCCCTGATAGTAGCCATGGGAAGAAGTCAATTCCATGAACAGAGCGCTCCTCACCTCTGATTGCAAAACCAAAAACAAACCAATATATTGCAATTTGAATTCCCGGGTTTAATATCTCCCAAAGTGCTCCAAGATAATTATTATTATTTTGGCTTTTTACTTCATATAGGGAAAGCCTTCTTACAAGGTAAAAATTTTCAATTTGTTCCTTCAAAACCAAAATGGCAGATTTCATATTTGATCCTTTCTAACAAACTGGTGCAGATATAAACACCATAAGATTATACACTATTTAGCCTTCTGATAAACTCTTTGAGTAACTGAACTAGCCAAATAATTTATGAACAACCCGCATAGCTGCTTCACCATCTTCTAAGTGGCAGAACTTCTGGTGAAATGCAGTGAATTCAGGAGAAAGCGGATAACCCTCGGATTCACTTTTTTTGATCTCAGCTATTAATTCATCTGTAGTTTTAACAATTGGACCAGGAGCTTCCTTTTCAAAGTTAAAATAAAAGCCTCTTAGCTTATCCCTGTACGTATCAATGTCATAAGCATAAAAAAACATTGGTTTTTTCCTATTAGCAAAGTCAAAAAATACGGAAGAATAATCAGTTACCAGCAAATCAGTTACCAGATATAGTTCTCTTATATCTTCATAAGAAGAAACATCATAAGCAAATCCTTCAAGAGAAGACAAATCAAGGTTTCCTGCAATCAAATAATGCATCCTAAGCAATAGGATATAATCCGATCCAAGCTTTTGTTGAAAAGCCTCTAAATCAAGGTTCAAGTCAAACTTATACTTACCTACACTATAAAACTCATTATCTCTCCACGTAGGTGCATATAAAATAACCTTCTTGCCAGACGGAATGCCGATATCTTTTTTAATCTTATTAATATAGCTATCTGAATGATCTTTTAGTAGAATATCGTTCCGTGGATAACCCGTCTCGAGCATCTTTTTATCAAAATGAAAAGCCCTCCTAAAAATATGAGATGAATAGTGATTTGGAGATATTAAATAATCCCATCTAGATGACTCTTCCAGGAAGTTCTTTTTATAGGATTCTGTCGTTGTACCTGGCATATATACCTCTTCCATATCAGCAGCAAGACGCTTAAGTGGTGTACCATGCCATGTCTGAAGATATATAGTATGCTTTGGCTTTGGAATCCATAAAGGAAGGCGGCTATTTGATACCCAATATTTTGCACGAGCCATTAAAATTAACCATTTTATAGAAAAGCGATTAACGGTTTCTAAACCCTTGCCTGCAAATGCACTTTGATAATGAGGATCAATGCTCCAATACAATTTGTAATCTGGATACTGCTCCTTTACACACTCATATATCGCACGCGGATTACAGCTGTATTGTTTTCCTAGGTAACTCTCAAAAATAATAAGTTTTTCATCCGCTGGAAACAAACCTATTGTTTGAAAGATAATTTTGTAACCAAGCTTTATTAAAGAACTGCCTTTAATCTTGCGAACCAATTTTTTCAGCATTATTCTTTTCCTTTGTATTTTGGTATAGTCCTTACACAACAACACTATAATAATTCTTTTTATCTTATTCCTCAACCCATGAAATATTATACCAACTACCCCAAGTAATCTCCTTATTTCCATATAAACAACAAAAAGAACCGCCTCGAATATGAGGCGGCCAATAGAAAAACATTGATTTCTTAGGATTCCCAGAGCAAAAAAAGGGTATGAGTGAGAAGATATAATACTGCACTTTGATTCGTTTACAGTTTGTGAGCTAATCTTGCAAAAACATTACATTTGACTTAAAATTATCACAGGTTCAATGAAAATGTTTACAATGTTCGACAAATATAGTTTCACGCTATTTTTTTGTTTATAATCATTTTTAGAGATTAGTATCCTTATTGTAAGTTTACCCTCATAATATTTATTTACAGTTAATTACTTGTAAATTTTTTGATAATATTTTTGCTCGAAAAGGAGGAGAAAACATGAAGAAAGTAATAACTTACGGTACCTTTGACTTGCTTCACTGGGGCCACATTAATCTCTTAAAAAGAGCAAAAGACCTTGGTGATCATCTCACTGTAGCAATATCAACAGATGAATTTAATAAATTAAAAAATAAGAAATCTTACCATAGCTTTGATAACCGAAAAATGATCTTAGAGTCTATTCGCTATGTGGACAAGGTTATACCAGAGAACGATTGGGAACAGAAGATTAAAGACGTAATCGACAACGATATCGATATTTTTGTGATGGGAGACGATTGGAAAGGTAAATTTGATTTTCTTAAGGAATATTGCGAGGTTATTTATCTTCCTAGGACCGTCGGTATTTCCACTACAAAAATTAAGAAAGATATGTTAAAAGTCAACAATGGTTAGGGAGATAGCCGTATTTCTTTATTTACGGCTATTCGCCATATTATTTTACGTCTTTCGTTTATTCCCTTTGCAAAAAGATAAAATTGTCTTTGTAGTATCTTTTACCGAAAATAGTTCCTATATATATAAGGAAATGAAACGACAAGAGATTTCTTGTCGTACTGTTTTTTTAGCTACCAATAAAATGCATCCGTATTTTTCCAAACACAAAGATGCTACTACTTATAAATTTGAACCTAGTAATTTCAAAGACTTTATTTTGTCTTCCTATCATCTTGCAACAGCAAAAATAATATTTGTTGATAATTATTTTGGTTTTCTTGCCACTTGTTCTTTTAAGAAAGAAGTCGAATGCATACAGCTATGGCATGCAAATGGCGCTTTAAAAAAATTTGGCTTAGAAGATGCCTCTGTACCAAGTAGAACTAAGATTGCTCAGAAAAGATTTAAAAAGGTATACAGCAAGTTCGACAAAGTAATTGTTGGTTCCGAAGAAATGGCAGAAATTTTTAAAAAAGCGTTTGGAATAAATGAAAGCAAAATATTAAGAACAGGTATTCCAAGGACGGATTTATTCTACGATACAAAAAGGCATCAGCATGTTAAGAATAAGTATCTACTTAATAATCCTGAATTTAGAAACAAGAAAGTCATTCTTTATGCCCCTACTTTCAGGGATACTAGCATTCATTCCTTCCAAATGCCTTTAAATTTGGACATGATGAAAGACGTGCTCGGACAAGAGTATATTCTCATATTGAAATTGCATCCTGCAATTAAACAGGGAGTGAAGATAAAGGAAACTCTCAAAGACTTTGTATATGATTTCTCAGACTGCAAAAATATTAATGAATTATTTTTCATCTCAGATTTGCTGATAACGGACTACTCTTCCATTCCTTTTGAATATTGCATCCTGAATAAACCAATGATTTTCTTCCCCTATGACTTGAAAGACTACTCAAAAACGAGAGGGTTTTGGGAGGATTACGAAAGCTTTGTTCCAGGTCCTGTTGTCTATACTACTTCGCAACTGGTAAATGTAATATGTAAAATAACTTTGAATAGCTCTCGTTGTGAAGAGTTTAACAAAAAGTGGAATCGATATTCAACAGGAAATTCGAGCAATAATATCGTAAAATATATACAAAACCATATTGGTTCGACCAACGATATAACATAAATGTTAAAAAGGATTCGAAATAAATTTCGGGTCCTTTTTCATACAATAACTTTTTTAGATAAAAGGAAATGAGCCAAACCCGATGATTTAGGTTTGGCTTTCTTTTATTACATTATTTCTTCCATGCCGCTAACTTCAAGGGTTATATCTGAAGAAATTCCTTCTGTAATAGCTTGAAAAATACGCTCATTGTTATGATGGTCTTGATTAGAGAAGATCAAACCTATTCTTTCACTAACTTCTTCTAAAGGAGTGAAATCTCTCTTCACTGCCTCTTCCATTTTCCTGATCAATTCTTCTTCTGTTGCAACAATATCGCCTAAAAATGTTTCTTCTATTGGCCGTAAAATGCCTGATGAGAAGAATAAATCTCTATCGAAATGATAATAAATCACCGGTTTCTTTAAATAAGTGAAGTCAAAGGAAACAGATGAGTAATCTGTTATCATTAAGCTATTTTCTTTGATCAATTCCTGGACATCTTTTTCCCCTAACTTTATAAGCTTGATTCTATCCGATTTAATCTCCACATTCTCTACAATATATTCCTGCATTCGATAATGCGGGTAAAAATTAAGCTGCAAGTCATATCTTTCTAATAGTCCAAACAACTTCTCAGATGTGATAAAGGACATGTATTTTTGAAAATAACTGGAGTGAAGAAGCCTGTCTTCATTCGTAATCCATTCCCTCCAAGTTGGAATAAGTAAAACCTCCCGTTTTGGATGGTGATTTTCTTGTAATTTATCAAATCGGGCGAGTCCGGTATCTCCAACTTCGGAAGGATGATAACCCATTTTTCGAACAACCAGTTCCTTTTCTGCTTGTGATGAAACAATGACGACATCAAAAGGATATTTATAATAATTCTTATGGTAAGGAACGTTTTTCCTTCCCAGCACACCATGCTGAAGAAAAATCTTTTTCGCATTCCTGTAATTTTTAAAATGAATGCCTTTAAAAGGAAGGATATAGTCAAGGTCGTGAGTTCCAATAAAAGTAGAAGCTTTTAAGCTTTTTTCAACATGCTCACTTGATCCAATATATAAAACGTTACCTAATGCCTCCACTTTAAATGCATCTGGTGCTCCACTTTCTATAGCGTAATAAATTTCGATTTCAGGGTGATTATTCCTTACATATTCAAAAAAACGAATGCCGTTATCTTGTGCTGTATTTGGTCTCTCGCCAACGATCCATAAGTTCTGCTGCGGATTGATTCGATCTGCATTTTTAAGAAGTTCATATGATTCATTCTGATAAAAAAAGCTTTCTAATTTCAAATTCCCTTTAGGGGTAATCGTCATATAATATTCAATAGCTCCATTTGTACTATTGTCTGTAAAGCTGCCAAAAACTTCATCTTTATAATAATCAAATTGTTTTAGGCCAATTTTCATCTTCCTGAAGAAACTCTTGCCTTCCAAGACAACATAAAAGTCAATAATCTCCTTAAACTCTTCAATTATTGGAATTAAAGAAGTATAAGGAATTTCTACCTTAAAGTCACTGCCTCTTCGGACAGCTTTTATACTGACGGTTTCCTCCGTACGTCTATTGACAAGCTGGAAAATAACATCTAAGTTTTTTTGCCCGTCAAAGTGGTATTTAAACTTCAAGTGACCCTTTAGGGAAAAAACCCCTTTCTCAAATGAATAGCTTTCTACATGTTTATTCAAAGGAACTCTGCTGTACACAAAAGATAAATTTCGGTATTTTGTCCTGTAAAACATGCAATAGTACCGATCTATTTCATCATTTAAGAAAATGGCGGATTCTTTAAAAGAAGCAAAACGTTGAGTGCGGATTCGATAATTATAAATCTCCCCCAACTGCTCCAAGCCAAGAAACAGATCCCATCTACGTGCATTATTCAAGTATCCTTCTGTAAAAGAGTTCACAGGAAACGAGGCTTTGAAGATATAAGTATTTCCTTGTGGGATAAGCTGAGCTTGTATATCAAAATATTCATTCGTATCACGGGAGTTGAAACGAAGATAACATGCATTTTCTTGTTGAAATTTTTCCACCATCTGAATATTTTGAAAGTATATTTCCATCGATAGTTGATAGTTTTGATGATCATGAGTGATAGTGATATTCTTAGGCAGAATCGTTAAATAAGAAACTTTCGCAAAGATTTTCCCGTTTTTTATGTGGGTCGTCAGCGCCACTGTTTCTTTAAATGCAGGCAAAAAGAAACTTGTGGAAACAACTTGTTCTGCCTTGCGTCTTATATAACTTGGAAAGTATTTTTCCTGTCCTCCCCACCTAACCATTATATAGAAATTCCATTTTCCTTTTGGCATAAATCTGTCTGGAGAAAATTCCAATGCTGCTTCAAAATCTGTACCTCTAGTAAAAAAGGGTGCTTTCACCATCACACCACCTTTTGATTTAAGCACAAAGAAATATTCCGCATCAGGGAAACAGGAAGAAAAAGTGGCTTTCCATATTTCTCCCTTTACAGTTAGTTTGCCATCCTGATAGGAAAGAGAGTTTACAAAGTGAGGAAGATCAAAAATGGTATCAAGCTGGTGCATATAGCTTGCCCGGAAAAAAACTCTTCTGTGCCTGTCTCTTCTTTCCATAAATAAGTGACTGTTTGTCTCAAAAAAAGACACGGAATTTTCTTCTTCATAGTCCTCTTCAAACCGTATGTGATGCCAGCGGCCGCTCACGCCTATGTATAAATAGTACTGATTTTTTTCAGCAGACTGGGGAAGTGATTGTTTCGGAATTTGAAAGGCGTATATATAATAACCTTCTTTTTGTTCAAGCAGGTCGGCTTCTTTTTTATAGACTACTTCCTTCCTTTCCGTCATAAAGGCTAATGCTACATTCGAAGGAGACCTTCCTTTTCGATATTGGACACGGAAAGTGATAGATGAACCTTCGTCCGTCATAGTTAGAAGCTCACCATAGACAAGCATATTGTCTATGATGTACTCTTTTATTTTCCTCTTTTGTCTTTTTATTTTTACAAAAATTTCTTTTCTCGATCTTTTAATTAGGCTTAATACTTTCCTTGCTCTTCTAATGGAAAAAACCTTCTTTCTCAACGAGGTGTATACTAAAAAAATGATGCCCTCTTTTTCAATATGAAAAAACACTATAGCTACCGTCCTTGACAGTGTAGAATAGTGTAGAATAGTGTCGAAAAAATAATCAATTGTTATCCTCCCCAATTTTATGATATTTATAAAACCAAATCAATAGGAGGATGACTATGTGGAGATTGTTTATTCGAATTTTTAGGGGACCATAACCTTTTCCCTCTTTCGACATCTAAATGGAATTTGTTTTTTATTGACGAAAATTACGGAATTCTTTATAGTTTTCTATGAGTAGTCTATAAAAATTTTTAGCGGGGAGAGCCATGATTAAAGAATGGAATTTATTGAGGGCCATTGCCTGTTCTAGTGTACTGCTGCTTCATGCGTTGACACAAACATCCAGAATTGTCGGCCATCCTCAACTTGATGTTTACCACTTTAGCCGTATTATTCTGAGTTTCGCCACGCCCACATTTATTATTTTATCTATTATTATCCTAGCAAATCGATATTCCACAGGATTGCCGGAAAACTTCTGGGCCGGGAGAATTAAATATATTTATCTTCCCTTCGTGTTCTTTGGGATTATTGATGCTCTCGTTCGTAAATACTTTAACGTAAATTTAATTATTGATCATAAGATTTTAGATAACATTTTAACAGGTAAATATGAAGGCTGGTTTGTACTTGTTATTTTCCAGTTTTATTTTCTTTTCTATTTAGTTATTCGCTTTAAGCCTTCTATGAAATGGCTTTTCCCAGTAAGCCTTTTAATTATGGGATGGTATTTGTATAAAATCAGAGGGGAGTTCCCATCGTTAAACGGATTAGATTACTTGCTTAAAATCTCTTTCCTTGCATGGTTTGGCTATTTTACAGCAGCATTTTTGATCGGAAAGCATTATTCCTACCTCGCAGAAAAATTATTTAAATACAGGTGGGCAACAATCTTGTTAGCTGCCGGAGCTATAGGAATGATGTATATTTCCTACCGTTATGGCTATGTTGAGATTAGTTCCAGAAGGATTGATTTATTCCCTCTCGTCATTGCACTGAGTGCTCTCATTTTAGCCTGGGGCCAGCGCCTGCCGCAAAGCAGAATTGTAAATGTTATCAGCAATTATTCTTTTGGAATCTATTTGCTTCATTGGCAAGTTCAAAGATTCCTGAGTCCTTACACGGCTGAATTTACCTCTTCTTACCTCATTCAGGTGGGAGTTTTGTTCGTATCTTCATTGCTTATCTCGATTCTCATCATTAAAATAGTTTCATTGCTGCCGTTTGGAGCCTATCTTGTAGGCAGGGTGCGCAAAACAAAACCAATTGCTTTGAATCAGCAAAAAAGCGCCATTCCAAAAGTAGTTGGTTAATACAAGCAGGCTGGATGATGAATATCCAGCCTGCTTTTTTAGGCAAATTAACCCAATTCCATCCTAATCTTTACTTTCTCACTAAAATTGCCGATATAAGGTATACCAATCCTTTTAAGGATAGGCCTAATCTTATGGAGGTATACCATGAACAAATCAACAAAGGCGATTCTACTTTCTACAAGTCTTTTATTTAGTGGCGTGTCCCCCATTGTCCTTGGCAATCCAATTGAAACAGAGGCTGCCGTCATTCAGCAGATATCCATGACTACAACCGCCAACGTCAATATGCGCACAGGCGCAAGTACGAGCTATAAAGTGATCATGACTGTGCCAAAGGGAGCTAGAGTAGTAGCCTCAGAGAAAGTTGGCAGCTGGTATAAAGTTTCCTATACCTATTCTAGGAATGGGAGCAATGTTACGAAAACTGGATGGATGACAGGAGATTACCTAGCCTACGCTACAACAAAATTCACTAGGACCACCTATAAAACAACGGATAGCCTGAATCTTAGGACTGGCCCTGGAACATCCTTTAAAACGATGTTGACTATTCCGAATGGCAAAGTTGTTACGTCATCTGAAAGAATGAACAATTGGTATAAAGCCGCCTACACTTACAAGGTTAACGGGACTACTGTTACAAAGACTGGCTGGGTTAGCGGAAGCTATTTAAAAGCATATGACCAATTTTCAACTATCACAACAAGCTATTATTTTACAAACAAAACAGCCAGCCTCTTCCCAAACCCTGATACTAGAGGAACAGCTGCATATGCACTTCCAGCCAATAATGGCTTCAATTCAACCCAAAAAGCAGTGAACAGATATGGTGAAACGATGTACAGAGTCTCCTATCAGGGAAAAACGCTATATATTAAGGCCACTGATGTATTAAAAGCTTCTGCCCAAACGATAGCAGCAACTAAATTCAAAGCGAAGATGGACACGTATGTATACGCTTCGTATGGCACATCGTTCAGCAAATTAATCAAAATACCGAAGGATACTGTGATTTCCACATCATATAAAGTCGGCAGCTGGTACAAAGTATCTTACGGAGGAAAAACAGGATTTGCGCCGGCGGCAAGCTTTGTAACGTATGCGGAGCAGACACCTGTACCTCCACAGCCAACTGTTCCAAATCCTGTTCCAACTGTTCCAGATCCTGTTCCAACTGTTCCAGATCCTGTTCCAACTCCCGCTCCAAATCCTGCCCCTGTTGTGTCCGTGACAGAAACAGCGATTAGTGGAAAGACTTATTTGACAACAACTAATTTGAATTTAAGACAATCGTATACTACTGATTCTTCTGAAATTACAACAATACCAAATTCTACTTTTGTCTTTCCGACTGCTGTCACTTCAAATGGCTGGTACAAGGTCAGCTACGCAGGCAAAACAGGCTACGTCTTCGGAGATTACCTCTTGCAAGTAGTGACAGGCGATCCGATGCACCGAAACGGATACCAATTTATTGATTTACGAAAGCCTTCTCTCGTTACGGCATCTCAAATCAATGCCTATATTGATGCGTATGTAGCCCAGACAGGGAAAGCAAGCGTCCTAAGAGGAAAAGGGCAAGCATTCATTGATGCAGGAAACCGTTATGGTGTAAACGCTCTATACCTTGCGGCAAATGCTATTCATGAAAGCGGGTTTGGTACATCGAATCTTTCCCTAGGCAAGTTCAACTTGTTTGGTTTTGGGGCATATGATGCTACTCCTTTCGTTGCTGCCTATCGCTTTGCAACCGTCGATCAATGCATCGCTTATATCGCGCAGGAAATCAAGGCAACTTACTTGAACCCAAATAACTGGAAGCACAAAGGGGCATACCTTGGCTATAGTACGAAAACAGCTGCAACTAACACTAGGGTCGATGAAAAAAGTGAGGGCATGAACTTCTACTATGCCAGCGATCCAAAATGGGGCCAAAAGATAGCTTCCCATATGGAAAAAATCCGCCCTTATAATAAAGCAGAATATGATAGCGCCACTGCCAATTTGGTGTTCCCTGCAAGACCGTCAAAACCAGCCGGCTATGACCGGTTCCCTGCTGGAATCACTGCAGGAGCAAAACAGAACTTGAATTTGACTGCACAAAAAGGCAGTACCACCGTAGCCAAAACCATCGGCGCGAACACTGTTTTCACTCTTTTGGAAAAGCACAACGATTACTGGGTGAAATTGAGTGTTAATGGTGTTGTTTATTGGACAAACAGCATCAAATTCGATGTTTACAACCAATACATCACCGTCAAAAACCTTGGAAGAGTCACAGCAGACTCTCTGAACGTACGTCCTACCGCTTCCACAGCTCAAGCGCCAATTGCAGCGCTCGACTTAAATCAATATGTACAACTTAAGCTTGACAGCACGGGAAAAGTCATCACAGACAACACGGCGGGCTGGTATAATGTGAAGCTTGCAGACGGCAGAGAAGGCTGGGTAAGCAAAAGCTATATTTATCGTGAACTACCATAATGAGACGTTAAGAAGGGACTTTAGGTTCCTTCTTTTTTTCTGCTCTCTTTTTTTCTTCCCTATTAAAAAAGCATTACCTTCCCATTATCTTCTTAACAACTAAGTAAATTAACCGATAAAGTTTATATGGATTATTTTTCACTAGACAAAAAAATACCATATTTTCAAAGGAGGACCCAACAAAAATTTCTACAAGGAGTGTTATATCATGAAGAAAACCGTCTGCCTCTTTATCGCTGTTCTTCTTCTTGTTGCCTCTTCCCTGCCTTTTCACGCAAAAGCAGCTAGAGAAACTAGAATAGCGAAAACCGAATATGCCACGACTCAAAACTTGAACCTTCGTTCCGGAGCCGGGACAAAATACAAGATCATCTTAACGATACCGAAGGGAAAAAAAGTGACAGCAACGAGTCGAAGCAGCAACTGGTACAAAGTGACCTACAGCTATACAGCGAAAGGAAAAAAGTATGTTAAAACAGGATGGGTTTCAGGAGGATACTTAAAACGAGCGCAAGCACCTTCCCCTCCCCCACCAGCTTCGGTAAAGATTACTCGTACAACGTTTCAAACGACAGCAAATTTAAATATGCGCTCAGGCGCAAGCACAAAGTACAAAGTGATCGCGACAGTACCTCGGAAAAAAATCATTACTGCTTTCGAAAAGAAAAGTACATGGTACAGGGTCAGTTACAAATATTCTTTTAAAGGAAAAAGCGCCACGTTGACCGGATGGGTCAGCGGAAGCTATTTGAAAGAGTATTATCAGTATACGAGTACAAAAAAGACTTCCTATGAAGCAAAGCGAACCATTTCGCTTTATCAAACCCCCGATACGAAAAAAAAGCCCTTGGTAAGAATTCCGGGGGGGACAAAACTTCTTGCGACACAGAAAGTGGTCAACAGTGTTGGCCAAACATGGTACCGGGTCACCTATAAAAATAAAAGTTATTATGCTATTCATTCAGATGTAAGCGTGGCCGCTAAAAAGCCGATTACTCTGCCTGAACCGCCAAAGTGGACAGAAGCATCCGCCGGCGGGAAGACCTACATGACATTGGACAACCTGAATATAAGAAATGCTCCTTTTGCTGATGCTAAGCTAATTGCAACCGTTCCAAAAACGACGTTGGTCAAGCCTTCGACACGGACATCGAACGGTTGGTATAAAGTTTCTTATGGCAGCAGCACGGGCTATATTTCAGGGAATTATATAGTGGAAATCATTTCTGGAGATCCACATACACGAACAGGCTACCAGTTCATCGACCTTAGGACAAAGTCCCCTGTCACAGCTGCACAAATCAATCAATATATTGCAGCGAACGCACGTGGAAAGAGTATCTTGCTGAATAAAGGACAGGCATTTATCAATGCCGCAAATAAATATGGGGTTAATGCGCTTTACCTCGCTGCCCACGCTATTCACGAGAGCGGGTACGGGACATCACAAATTTCACTTGGGAAGAACAATTTATTCGGCTTCGGCGCTTTCGATCTTACGCCATATGTGGGAGCTTACCGCTTCGGCTCCGTTGAGCAGAATATCGATTATATCGCTAGGGAAATGAAAGCTACATATTTGAATCCGAAGAATTGGAAGTATAAAGGAGCCTATCTTGGATTTACAACCAAGACTGCGGGTAATACCCGGGTCGACGCATATAGCGAGGGAATGAATTTTTATTACGCTAGCGATTCGTTCTGGGGAAGAGCAATAGCTAATCATATGGAAAGAATTCTGCCATTTAATGAAAGCTACTATAAAAAGGCAAGGCCCAACCTGAATGGTTACACCCAACCAGCAAAGCCTGATGGAAAAGATATTTTTCCTGCTGGAGTAAAAGCGGTTGCTACAAACACACTTGCCCTGTCTGTAAAAAAAGGCGGTTCTTCCGCCAAAACCATCACTAAGGGCAGTTCCTTCGAACTCCTTGAAAAGCATAACGACTACTGGATGCGAGTAAAATACAAGGGAAGCCTTTACTATGCAGGAGTAAAAAACGGTGAAAATACTGTACCAATTTCATTCCATGCTTATAACCGCTACTTTGTTACAAATAACCTTGGCCGCGTCACTGCATTGGATGGACTCAATGTTCGTTCCAAGCCATCGGCGGAAAGCGGCAAAATCGGCTTCCTGCAGCCAAATCAATACGTTGCACTAATTTTAGACAAAAGCGGAAAGCCTGTGTTGGACTCTACACGTGGCTGGTACACCATCCAACTCTCCAATGGAAAAAAAGGCTGGATCAGCAGCTCTTACATCAAGCTGGAGCTTAAATAGGGAATTAAGCGATCTTGAAAAAGTTGAGTCGGAAACAGCATTTGGATTTTCTATAGGGACTTCGTAAAAATATCTATATCCAAGAGACCATATTTTTGGTATCCTTAGGATTATCAATTGCAAAATTTGTAAAACAATGGAGGACTAGTAATGAGAGGCGACAAACATCATAAAAAGAAAAGAAAAGGGCTCAAAATTTTTGGGATTCTTGTTCTTTTACTCGTTCTAGGATTGGGAGCTTACGTTTTCTCGATTTATAGATCACTTTCAAGTGCTGTGGATACGATGCATGAACCGATTGAGCGCAATACACGGAACATTTCCTTTGAGAAAAAAGAGCCCTTCACTGTTCTGATGCTTGGTGTGGACGAACGTGAGGGTGATAAAGGCCGCTCTGATACGATGATCGCTATGACCATAAATCCCGATAAGAACTCTGTTAAGATGCTAAGCATTCCACGTGATACGAGGACGGAAATTGTTGGACGAGGCACCCAGGATAAGATTAACCACGCTTACGCATTCGGTGGTGTGGAAATGTCGATGGACACAGTGGAAAAATTCCTCGACATCCCGATTGACTACTATATGAAAGTGAATATGGAAGGCTTTAAGGATATTGTTGATGCACTAGGCGGAATTACTGTCAACAACACGATTGACTTTTCCCAAGACGGGCACCGCTTTCCTGTTGGCGAAGTTTCTCTCGACGGCAACCAGGCACTTTCCTATGTTAGAATGCGGAAAGAGGATCCTCAAGGGGACTTCGGAAGGCAAAACCGCCAGCGCCAAATCATCCAAGGTGTCATGAAAAAAGGCGCAAGCTTTGGATCGCTGACAAAATATGACGATGTATTTGCGGCACTTGGTGAAAATGTCAAAACAAACATGACGTTTGACGAAATGAAAGACATCCAAAAACACTATAAAACAGCTGCCGACAATATTGAACAAATGAAAATTGAAGGAAATGGCACTTCCATTGGCGGCATTTATTACTATGCGGTACCAGAGACAGAAAGACAACGTGTTCAAGGAGAACTAAAGACGCATCTCGGAAAGTAATCGCAAAATAAAATAAACCATCTTACCCGGTGTTTATCGTTAGCGTCGGGTTTTTCTATTGAAAGATTTGTAGAAAATCGTCGAATTTTGTCAAAAATTTTTTATATAGTTCTTCGGTCATTAATTGTACAATTTTACTAGATTCGTATAGAAAGGAGCATAGTCTAGCAATACTATAAAAGATAAAGGGGTACAAGATGAAAAAAAAGAAAGTTTTAGCCGTCTCACTCGCAACCATGCTTTCCGTTTCTGCTGTTGCACCAGGCCTGCTCTTTGGATCAACAGATATCAGCGCTAACGGGGAGATCAGAAAAAGCCAGCTTACTCCTGCTAAAAAGTCCATGAAAAATCATGAGATGAAGCCTGTTATGAATGAACATGCAAGGAAACTACGGGATATGATGAACAAAAAGGAGAAAAAGCAGGAATATGTCAAAGGTGAATTGATTGTCACCTATAAAAAATCCGCATCTTCTTCCACCGCTAAAGCACTGCATAGCAAATATTCACTTAAAAAAGTGAAAAGTTTTTCCTCCATGAAAAGTGATATTGTGAAGGTACCTGCTGGCCAAGAGCAAGCCATGATGAAAAAGCTAAAAAGCGACCATGCAGTTGCTTCCGTACAATACAACTATAAATATTACCCTTCTAGTGATTTGAATACGCCTAATTACTTTAACGAACTATGGGGATTGAACAACATAGGCCAGCCTATCAAAGGCATACAAGGTAAACCGGACGTTGACATCGACGCTCCTGAAGCATGGTCAAAGCTAAAGCTTCCATCCGATAAAAAGCTTGTTGTTGGCGTTATTGACACCGGTGTGGATATCAACCACCCTGATTTAAAAGAGAAAATCTGGACAAATGAGAAGGAAGTTCCTGATAACGGAATCGATGATGATGGCAACGGATATATCGATGATATCCACGGCTATGATTTCTACAACAAAGATAACACTGTCTATGATCCGCTTGATGGAGATGAGCATGGGACGCACGTATCTGGCACGATTGCAGCTCGAGCAGAAGGACCATCCATCAAGGATAATACCGGCGTTGTCGGAGTTGCACCAAACGTTGAAATTATGTCGCTGAAGTTCCTTGGACCAGAAGGCGGGGATACAGCAGGCGCAATTGAAGCAATTGAGTATGCGAAGAAAATGGGCGTCAAGCTGACGAACAATAGCTGGGGCGGCGGAGAATATGACGAGCTCCTTGAGAAAGCTATCTCGGAAAGCGGCAGCCTATTTGTTGCAGCAGCTGGGAATGACAGCATGGATAACGATGAAGAAACCGTCTACCCTGCCGGCTATGAATCTCCTAATATTCTTACTGTTGCGGCGTTGAATAATGCCGGCAAGCTTGCTGATTTCTCCAACTATGGCGCCACTTCTGTTGATGTGGCTGCACCAGGAGAGAATATCCTAAGCACCGTTCCAAAGGTCCCGCTTGAAGACTATGAGAAAAAATTAGGTAATATCTCTGCAGCAGTCTCAGTCGATCATACACAATACAAGTTCAAATCTATCATCGACGGAATAGGCTACGAAAAGCTATCTGAAGAGGTTCGCCAGGCTGCATTCGATGCAGCAATGAACTACCTTGCTCCTGATGCAAAGAACGGAAAAGTACTGCTTGTCCAAGATGATGAGCATGACCTTGCAACTATCTTCAAAGGAATGACGGACACCGAAAATTACTTTAAAGATTATCTTCCAATCTACGAAAAGCTTTTAAGCGGCTATAACCACGATAAGGTTACGTTGAACGCAGACGATTCATTGCCCGAGGACACAGATCTTGGCAGCTACGATGCAGTTGTTTGGTTCACAGGCCACGGTCTAGGCTTTGGCTCAAATGAAGACACGACTCTCACTGACGATGATTTGAAACTGCTTGATGCTTACTTGAAAAAGGGCGGAAAACTGTTGCTTACAGGTCAAGATGCTCTTATGGGGCAAGAGGGATCAGCCTTTGTCAAAAATCTCTTGAAGCTGAAGGTACATGCTGATCTAGCTCAACATATGAACGTGAAAGGTGTAGAAGGTTCTATTTACAATGGAAAGAAATTTGAGGTGGATCGTTCGGAAAGTCAGTTTCCTTCTGCTGATTTCTTTACATCGACAGATGCATCAGTGAAACCGCTGCTGAAATATCATACAGACTACTCGCAAGCGTATGATTACTACAGCGGCACATCGATGGCTACACCGCATGTGACTGGCGCAGCAGCATTGTTCTTGGGAATGAATCCTGATATAGAACCGGATTTCGCTAAGCTTTATCTCATGCACAGAGGATTGAAGCTTGACAGTATAAATGGCTTTACGAAGAGCGGCAAACAAGTGAAAGCATCAGCACTTGATACCGTAAACGACGATCTCCTTCCTGGTGTACCATTTAAAAACCATACAGAAAAAGGAAGCCTTGATGCATCGACCGATAAAAATGATGTATATGCCTTTGATATGAAAGAGGGAGAAACAATCCAGCTTTCTTTAAGAGGAAAACAAGGGACAGATTTTGATTTATATGTTTACGGAGAAAATGACGCTGACGTCAGCAATGCGAATGGCCTTCTTGCTCATTCTGAAAACCAAGGTACATCAACTGAAAAGATTACTTTCACAGCTCCTGAAACAGGCTTTTATTTTGTCAATCCTAGTGCATTCAAGGGCAGCGGTGAATACCAGCTTTCCGTTGGCAATTTCGGCGGAGATTACGAGAACCAGTCTCGTGCAATTCAGTACGAAGGCGAATGGGAAAAAGTCAGCAATGCGAAGCACTCTGGAAAATCTGCTAGCATCCTGAAAGAAAGCGGAGAAATGAGCTTTACATTTGTTGGCTCCAGCTTTGAATGGATTGGCTTCAAAGATGCCACCCAAGGACTTGCTGACATTTACATTGATGGCACGAAAGCGGACTCCGTTTCGTTGTTCTCAAGCACGCATAAGTATCAGCAGTCTCTATTTAAAAAAGATTTTGGCTCTTACGGAAAACACCATGTCCGTATCGTCTGGACAGGGAAAGATGACCCCGCTGGCCGCAAGAGCGCTTCCGGCATCAATATTGATAAGCTGATCGTGAAAAGCAGCTCTTCCAAACCGGTAGCCTCCTACCAGACTAAGAGTAAGGTTGTCAAACTAGCATGGCCTGCAACAAAGTGGGGCAATTCTTACAATGTATATCGGAAGGAAGCGGGCGGAAAAGAATACGTCAAGCTGAACAAAGCACCGCACAAGACTCTATCGTTTGAGGATAAGACTGCAGTCATGGGGAAATCCTACAGCTATGCAGTCTCCGTCAACACAACTGAAGAGGAAACATCATTTGCTGAAACACTGTTTGTGTTTGATGACGATATCAAAGGGGCACAGAGCTGGAAAGGAACTTCCACAGCAGGAAGCCTCGATGCCAGCCTAGGTGACAGCAATGATGTATGGGTGAAAAAATTAGAAAAAGGCAAGACGTATCGAATTTCTCTGAACGGACCTGCTAAAACTGACTTTAACTTGAAGCTTTATATCGCCCGGACAAAAACAGTATATGGTACAAAGCCTGAAGCGAATTCCTCGAAGTCAGGATCAGCAGAAAGCATTAGCTTTACACCAAAGTCAACAGGCAACTATTATATTGCCGCAAGCGCTGCTTCAGGTGCAGGTACGTACATGCTCAACATCGGCATGAAAAATGTCAAGACTGCAGAGAATAATGCCTTGAAATACAGCGGTAAGTGGTCTGTAGAGAAGCACGCAAAAGCATCCGGCGGCTCCCTCTCCTACACCGGGAAAAAAGGAAATGCTGTACAGTATGATTTCACAGGGGAAAGCATTTCTGTCTTTGCTAAAAAAGACAAAAACTCCGGCCTTGCTGATATTTACATCGATGGCAAGAAAGTAAAACAGGTAGATCTATACTCTTCCTCGACTAAGCATCAGCAAAAAGTGTACACAGCTTCCGGGCTAAAGAGCGGCAAACATACGATTAAAATCGTAGCCGCAGGAAAGAAAAACAAGTCATCCAAAGGAACCAATATTTCTGTCGACAAGCTTGAAGCTATTTCGTACACACCAGTGAAATAAAAGAAAAAACTCCGGAAAGACGCTTGGCGTCCTCCGGAGTTTTTTTAATAGAATGTTATTTTTTCACCGTAACCTTAGCACTTTTGCTTGTGTTACCTGCTCTATCCTTTGCGTATACGTATACAACAGTATTCACTCTTTGCCTGGGAATTTTTACTGAAAAGGCGTTTGAACTCTTGAGCGTTTTCTTGCTGACTACTTTTCCTTTTATTTTTACATAGACAGTCGAGTATGGCTCCGCTTTTCCCTTCACATAAGAGGACGAGGTTTTCAGCGAATAGACACTTGGACGCGCTGGAGCTGTTTTGTCGATGACTTTTACTGTAGCGTTTCTGTTTTCATTTCCTGCTTTGTCTTTAGCATATACAGAAAGAACGGTTCCTGCTTTCTGGGTTGTTTTCATTGCTACACTGTAATTGCCATATCGATCAGCAGCAGCGTAGCCCAAGCGTGTTTTTCCTTTGTATACACTTACTGTTGCCCCTGGTTCTGTTTTACCGCTAATTACCTTGTCATCATCCTTCACTGTGTTAATAGCAACTTTAGCAGGTGGAGTCTTGTCGAGAACCCTCACCCTTCTTTCCACGCTTTTATTAGCGCCCTTCACACTGTGGATTTGCAGAACAGTCCCGGCCTTTTGCGGCGTGATCGCCAGTTTAAAAGTTCCATCAGTCCTTGCTACCGCTTTTCCTAATAGCTTACCATTTGCTTTAATATGAACGGAAGCTCCGGCGGCTGCTTTTCCTGACACCTGCTTATCGCTATCACCAACAGTATTCGCTATTGGGCTTTGCAGCACTCCGGCAGATGTGCTATCTGTGTACGTTACAGTGGGACCGGCATTGGCTGGTACCGTGAAATCTGTACTCACAAATTTCAAGATAGCCCCGCCGCCTCTTAAGTTAACGGTTCCGCCTGTATATGGCTTTGTTTTTAATGCATTAAATTCTGGTTTTCCTTTAAATCCGTAAGGACCTGTTGCATCCTTGCGCTGCATAGCAAGCCTGAAATTCGTCATCAAACTTCCAAAAGGAATTTTTAGTGCATTTTCCACCGCTTTATAATCATTCCGCTTATCGTTCAGCATTTCTTTAAAGATGGCATTCCCTTTGTTCGACTGCAGCATGATGTACTGACCGAAAAGATAAGATAAAGAATAATTAGCTAAAACGTCACCATCTTCGTCCCAGTAAAGCAACGACTGGCCACGAGCGATGGAGTCAGAATTATTGTAGTAATCTATTCTTTCATGCAGCACTTTCCCCGAATAAATCTGCTCTGCTGCCATGGCAAATGCTTCATCGAGCCAAGTATCCATTTGCTCTTCAGCATTTTCCATAAAGATGTTTCGGTTGAAGTTCACCATATGCTGGAATTCGTGAGCAAGCGTAGTGTAAGCAGCAGATACATCCCTGCCTCGGTCTGTTTGCATCAACGGAAACGTATCAATATGGAAAACTTCAGACTCATTGGATTGCGGGATTCGGAACAAATCACCTGCATAAAAATAGCCTGCTACGAAATCGTTTGCCCCATTAAATCCATCTTGGATATCATAACAAAGAATATTAATCCTCTTGTCACCGTCCACATCGGACTCTACACCGAAGTTGTTTGCTACAGAAGGATAAATCTTCGCATCAAATTCCTTGCCGAGTTTTATTGCTTCTGCTTCGGAGATTTGGTTGCTGTGAACCCATACGTTTGCTTTCTTTCCTTGGTAGTATAGTTTGAAAGGCAAACTTACTGTCGTATTCATAAAAATATTACTTACATAAAAACGCTTCGCATTACCAACTGTATATACTGCCTGCTTTTTGGCCTTGCTGCCGTCAATTCGGCCTTCCCCGTTCTTCGGTACTTCGAAAGGCTTTATATAATCGCGCTTATACATGCCTTTGGGCTGCCCAGGCACCGTATTAAATTTAGTGCTGCTTGCATGCAGCGTTCCGCTGGATTCCTGCTTTTCGGGAGAGATAGATTCGTTGCTTATAAGAACGTACTTGCCCTTAGAGGAAACATTCAAGCTTTTTTCTCCATTTTCACTAGCATTCGCTGCCAACGGCATAGCCATTACCGAAAGAGCAAGCGCTGCACCGCTCATTACTTTTAAAAACTTCTGCATCATTTACCCCCATCTTCTCTTCTATATATCCATAAATTCCATACTATAGCATATTACTACAAAAAAGATTGTCTCTTACTAATTTAACATTCTTTTATGGGAAAAAATAGTGCGAATGATTCGTTTTCATTCGCACTTTCTACCTATCTATTATCTTGTTGCAAAATAGCTTAGTATTCCGTTAAAAATTCCACGTGTTGCTTTTGCTTGATAGTTTGGCGTAGCGATATACCTTTCTTCGACAGGATTGGACAAGAATCCAAGTTCTACGAGGACCGCCGGCCTGCGGTTTTCCCTTAGAACATGGTAATTTCCAAATTTCGCACCCATATTCCTCATTCCGGTCTCGCTAACCAGTCCGCGCTGAATACTGCTTGCCAGAATGCCTTCTTTACTATAGCCATAGTAAAAAGTCATCACGCCGGATGAAGTGCTTGCAAAAGAATTGTAATGCAACGACACAAAAGCATCTGCATTATATGCATGGCTAATGCCAACCCGCTTGCTTAAGCTTAAATATACATCCGATGCCCTTGTCATAATTACCCTTGCGCCACTGTTGCGAAGAAGGCTGGCAAGTTGATTTGCGCTCGTGAGCGCAAGTGCTTTTTCCTGGTAGCTTCGGCCAAGCGCGCCAGGATCCATCCCGCCGTGTCCTGCATCAATGACGATGGTCTTGCCGCTAATACCTCCACCAATGGAGGGTTGCGGTGACGAAGGTGCGGGAGTTGGCGCAGGATTAGTTCCGGAAGGTTTCTTCACTGAAAGATAATTAGAAGATGACCAGCCTTTTAATCCGTTGCTGCTTTTGATTTGCGACCATGAACCGCTTTTTGCATACACTTGGACGGCAGTATTTTTTTTCACGCTGCCAAGCACCGAACCTGAAGTGGACGGCTTGCTTCTCACGTTAAGTGAGGACGCTGTGACATAATAGGTTTTCGTGCTGCTAGGCGGCGCACTTGCTTTGCTTTGTTTTGATTTTGAAACATACGACTGCGAAACCCAGCCTGTCATCTTTTTAGAAGGAACATATACCTTTAGCCAGGAGGATTGGCTGCCTCGAACTGTCAGGCTTGTTCCATTTGGAAGAGATGCAATTACTCTTCCTTTCATGCTCGGGGTGCTTCGTAAATTTAGGCTTGTTGCATTCACGTATCCGGTCCAGCTAACAGCAGAAATATATTTTGCTGAAACCCAGCCGTTGACTCTGCCAACTGAAACCTTTAACCAGCCGTTCTGTTGGGAGGTGACATTTACGACTTGACCATTCCGCAGTTTTCCGACAATAGCATAAGACGTACCCGGCTTCGCTCTGACATTTAGAATATCGGCAGTCACCTTGCCCTGATAACTATTGGCAGCATGTGGCTGTAATCCTGGAAGGACACTCATCAAAACCATCGCGACAAAGACAACCAGACAGAGGGTTTTTTTAATCATTGATGCATTCACTTTTTCCCCACCCTTTTATGTATTTCCCATGGACGAAAGTGGCAGTCTCTCTCTCTAGTAAACATTTGGCTATACCCTATTTTCAGAACATTACACTTCTTTAGAGAAAATAGTCGAATATTATATCGGCTGTATATTGTTTTCCTTAATAGGAAATCGGGAAAAAACAAGCCAGTTTTACATATATTGCACTGTCAAAATTGCAAGAATTAGATTATATTTAAAGAGATGGAAAAATTTTATTTTGGAGGAAGAGAGATGCGTAAATTAATAGCGGTATTGATGGCAATCTTGCTGGTTGCCGGCGGCCCTGCAGCACAAAGCTTTGCTGCATTCACGGAACAGGACTTGGATACCTTTTTGAAGAGCGAGGGGATTACGAAAGAGCAGCTAGCAGACCATCTCGAATACTACTATGATACCGTTATCGATGACTTTGAAAGTATTCAGAAACTGGACGAGTTTCTGGGAGCGAAAATTGACGAAAGCAATCTTAAGGCATTGCTTGGAGAGTTCGGCTTTGCCAACGAAACCGAACTTGTAGCTTTCCTTGCAGAAAATGGCGAGATGGAAAGCAATGAGAATGTCAGAGACATTTTCATTTATGAAGATGCCCTCAGATCCACCGTCGAATTCTATCAAGAAGAGCCTATGTTCGATGATGCAGAGCTCCAAGCAGTCCTTGCCGAGCTTGGAATCGGTCTATCAGAAGCGGAAGCAGAGAATCTTGCGAACCATTTCATGAGCCTTGATCTCGAAAACCCTGCCTTCTTGGAAAAATTGATGAATCTTGCTTCAAGATTGGATGCAATCGGCGAGTTTGATAGTGCAACAGACCTAACTCCACAGCAGATCCGAGAGCTTGTCAGCCTTTATAAAGAAGGAATGAATTTGCTTAACCTGAATGCGAAATATTATCTAGTAAAAGACGGTGCTAAGACACCTATTTCCCAAGATCAACTTATGACGCTTGAAGATACGAATGGCAGCGACGTGCTGATTGAGTTTTATAACAAACAAGGCACTTTCCTAGCAGATATCTTATTGACGGCAGAAATGTTCGGCTCCAATTTGATTGATGGTGTTGACGAAGTGGTCGCAAAGGCACCTGTAGTGAAAGATAAGGGTGAAAAAGGTGAAAAGCCTCAGACAGTAAAAGGCGGAAAGCTCCCGAATACTGCTGGCGATTATGCTGGACAAGCGCTCTTAGGCGCAGCATTGCTTGCAGCCGGGTTCGTTCTTTTCCGTAAAAGGAATGCGCGTATACAGTGAGAAAGAAACGCAGGCGGAAAAGGAAAAAGCTTTCGTTCGCGGCATTGATTGGATTGTTATGCATGATAGCAGGCGCGGCATTGATTTACCCGAATGTCTCCCGCCTGCTCCCTGCTTCCGGCGCGTCGAAAGCGGAGACGAAAGCCCCTGTGAATGAAAGAGCGAAAGAAACTCCTGCTCCAGTCAAGAAGGAGACGGAAAAAGTCCTATATTCTACCCGTCCTGCTGAGGGAGAAATGATGGGCGAGCTTTCTATTCCGAAAATAAATGCGACACTTCCCATTTACCACGGGACCGATGAGGATGAGCTTGAAAAAGGTGTCGGGCATTACGCAGGAAGCGTTTTGCCTGGTGAAAAAGACAATTCCGTCCTTTCAGGTCATCGTGATACGGTGTTTCGGAAGCTTGGCGAGGTTGGAAAAGGCGATTTGCTCGTTGTTAAGACTAACGCGGGCGAATTTACCTATAAAGTTAGAAAAGTTAGAATTGTAGACGCGGACGACCGCACTGTCATTGTTCCAAAACCGCGCGCTACCCTGACCGTCACAACGTGCTACCCGTTCTCGTATATCGGTGATGCGCCCGAACGCTATATACTTGTCGCAGATCTTACGGAACAGAAACTGCATGAATAAATGAAGAGCTCCACATCATAAGCTGACGTGGAGCTTTTTGCTGTTTAAGGAGTAACAGGTGCCCCTTTTAAAATGGTGATAGTCCCACTAGAACTTTCAACGAAAGAATAGGAATCTTCCAATGTAATGGTATATGAATATTCCCCATCCTCGAGAGATTCGGGATTCACGGTGAACACTTGATTCCCTGCTTCCATCTCGTTTTTTTGAGTTAAAACAGTTTGCCCCTCATTAAAAATTTCCATTGTCACAGTACCAGCCCGGTTGGTCCTATATGTTATCGTGTTGAAGCCACTTGCAGTTTCAGAAGCGAGAACAGGCGGAGCGACTAGGTTGAAGGTTTTGCTTTTTATTGTGGATCTATTCCCCGCTGCATCCGTCAATTCCAGCTTATAATAGTAACTCCCTTCCATTGCCTTTCTCCCTCGATGATCATTGCCATCCCATTGGAAGGCAATCGTTCCAGTTTTGAGGGGTTTTTTTAGCGTAAGCGTCTTTACGACTGTTTCATTCCCTGTCATGATATATGCGCTTGCCGTTGCATTCTCCTTTATATTTGCGGTGAAAGCAAATTTTTTCCTTCCATCCTGTCTAAAAGGAGACTTTGCCGGTGTTACTATAGCGGTGGGAGCCTTCGTGTCTACCGTCAAGGTCATTTTCCTTGTGGCCTTTCGCTTGGCGGAATCAGCCGCAGAGAAGACTAACGTGTATTTTCCATCCTTCACGAATCTTCCTTTCTCGTCTTTTCCATCCCAAATGATTTTATGCGTTCCTGACGTTTGCAACCTTGAAGTAAGCAGCCTGCGGACTTCCCTGTTTCTTGCGTCCCTTATGCTTGACGTCATATACACCTTTTTATTGATGCTGTAAGGAGCGGAAAGCGTTTTTTTCACTGGCGGTGAAAATAGAGCATTAGCATTCGCCTTTATTGCCGGCAACACATTGTTTGTTGCTATGATTGTCGCTCCTTTGGAGGCTGTCTGTTTTCCGTTGGATGCTTTGACCATCAGCTTGTATGTTCCAGCTGCGGCATACTTCCCGTTTGAAAGCCTGCCATCCCAAGCTGTCGAAACTATCCCTCCGCCCGATTTTTTCTTTGTGGCAATTTTACGGACAATGCTTCCTCTCGAATTCTGGATATAAACGGAGTATGTCACTCCCTTTGCTAAAGCAAATGAAATATTGTCTTTTAAATCGCCATCAATGGAAAAGCGAGGAAGTGATTGTTTGATACTCGATATGGCCTCCGGTGTTTTCCCGAGCGCCGCTCCAATGTCAATCCTTCCATAGCCGTAATATCGATCCCAGCCTTTCTTCCCAAGGTCAATGGCTGATTTTTTTAGGGTATTTATTATCTGGGCTTGCGAAAAAAATGGATTTTTCGACAGGATGAGGGCAGCTGTCCCTGAAACGACAGGTGTAGCCATGGAGGTGCCGCTCATGTAACCAAATGAACCACCAGGAACAGTGGAAAATATCCTATCACCCGGGGCTGCAAAATCAATATAGCTGCCATAATTGGAATAATAGGCAAGTCTATCCTGGCTGTCTGTCGCACTAATGCCAAGAACATTTTTCAAGGAAGCAGGGTAGGTAATTTCTTTTGTACTTTCATTACCTGAAGCCGCTACAATGAGCGCCCCCTTTTTCCAGGCGTATTGGACGGCATAATCGACGATATAACTGTAGCTTGGTGTACCAAGACTCAAGTTGATAATATTGGCGTTCCTGTCAGCAGCGTAAATAATCGCATCGGCAATATCATACATTTCAGCGTCATTTCCGGAAAAAACGTTGATTGGCATGATTTTCACATTCGGAGCCACGCCTGAACCGCCTAGCTTATTGCTAGAGGCGGCAATAATTCCAGCTACATGAGTGCCATGCATATCCGGGGTTATTTTCGTCCTGCGGGAAACCATGTCATACGGAGCAACAATTTTGCCAGCAAGATCCGGGTGGTTAATTTGTACCCCGCCGTCAATAACTGCAACAGTGATTTTTCTTGAGCCCTTGCTTGCATCCCACGCTTTAGCAGTATTTAATTTTTGTAAATACCATTGTTTCTTAAAGTCAGGATCTGATGGTGTAAAAGCTGCTTCCGCCCGATAATTCGGCTCAACAAACTCGACATTCGATAGATGATGAAGTTCTTTAGCGGCCTTTTGGAGGCTTGTCCCTTTTGGCACTTGTATAAGAGAGAAACCAGCTTGTGCTAAGCTCTCCTTCTCTTTTGCCCGGATGGATTGCAGCGCTTTCTTTCTAGCCTGCTCGCTCGTCCCTTCTTTAAATTTAATAATCAGCTCGGTGCTGGCAAAGTCATTCTTTTCTTTGTCAAAACGCTCTCCAGTGCTCTGCGGTGGTACTTCTGGTGCCATATCAGTTGAAGCTGTGCCTGCTCCAGCGGGATAAAAGGATAATAAGAGCGGGATAAGAAGCAATAAGCATGATTTTTTCATCGTATTCCCCTTTATTTTTGAAGTTTGTTTCTCTTTATATCGGTATTTTCCTAAACAGTTACTGTTTTTTCGACAAGGGCAGGAATGTACCGTAGATGTTGTTTCTATAGGGACATGGACATAACGAGGCAAGTCGTACGTACGGGGAAAATAGTAAGTTTTCGCTCTGAGACAGGAAACGCACCTCCCTAATAGGAGGTGCTGCGTGCTTACATGCGTCGTTTGATTGGGGGTACGTGTCCTACACGATACAATCACAAATATAAGAAGCAAAAATTGGCTAGGTGCCGTTTTTATTTCATATTAAACTTGGTAAATGTCCAAACCGCAACAATGAGGCAAAGTGCTAAAGAGATTCCCATAATAGCTGTGTCTTGCAATGAGGTATTGAACTGGAAAAACTTTTTAAAAGAGTATGATAGAATAGCTTGTGCAGCAATAAAAACAATAACGCCTAAGCCGACTGATATTAAAACTCTTAATAAACCCATTATATTCTCTCCCTCTATAAATATTGATATATCAACGGTTTGACCCGTTGTTGGAGTGTCAAAAAAATATTTTTCGACACAAACCCTAACAGATATTAATAAATATGTGATTCTCTTACAAATGCCAGGTACGCTACGCGGTCACTACTGGATAATAACGGAAAGTAGTGATAGGAATTTATGCGATGCACCATGGATCTCTGCGTAGCTTATGATGACGTACCCTCCCATGTCTCTGGGCATCAGTGTGCCTACATTCCTTCGTTCGGTCTAGTCATAAGGCAGAGGCTAGCGAAGCTCCTTTAGGGACTCGAGGTCGAATGGAAAAAATAGTGCCAGCTTCTCCGTGTCATCCTGTTGTCTAGGTCCAATTAAGGGGATGTAGGGCCTTATGCAACCTCTGCGAGGCCGGGAATATCCCTCATCATTCGCTTTGCGTCAAACGCTTTGTGCTTGGTGCTAATTCCATGTAATACTTTTAATAGCTTACCGCATAGAACCACGATAGATCGCTTCTTGCGCAACGGATTAACCTTACGGTTAGTGTAATATTCGTGTAGCTTTCTAAAGGCTTCATTGTGGCGAATCATCGGCATCATTACTCGGAACAGGAGGGCACGTAGCTTTCTTCTGCCCCGTTTGGAGATGCGTTTTTGCCCTTTGTGCAGGCCGGAGGAATTTTCACGTAACGTTAATCCCGCGAGTTTGATTAGTTGGCGTGGATCTTCGTAGTGTGAAAAGCTTCCGATTTCAGCTAATAGGTCAACAATCGTGGTATCTCCAAGCCCTGGAACCGTTGATAACCATTCGTATTCTACAGACGTTTTTACAAGTTCAACTAAGTGTTGAGTAATACTTTCGATATCTTGTTCTAGCTGGTGGTAACGGCGAACGAGTGTGGCGATTTCGATACGGGCCATCTCACGTCCTTCTGTTACTCCAATAGAGCTAGCTGCGACTTCGATAAGGCGCACTGCTTTTGGTCTTTGGGGGGATTTGAGTCCCTCGACCTTTCGATAAAGGGATAACACCTCATCGGGTTGTTTCTGGTGAAGATCGCTCGGAAATGGAGTGCATTCAAGTGCAGCCATAGCCATTTTTCCGAATAACGGAAATACCTGAACGAACTCTGGAAAATAGCGATCTAACCAGCGAATCATCCTGTTTTTGACAGCGCCTAGCTCCTCTGCAAGCTTACTTCTAAGCGAGGATCCAACGCGAAGTTCAGCCTCCATACCTTTCAAGATACGGGGGTAGCTGAAGCGCCCATCTTTTACAAGACGAGCAATTACCAGTGCATCTTTGCGGTCATGTTTGGTTGGTAGATTATCGTCCAACTCTTTTGAGCGTTTGACATGCATGGGATTGGCCATCACCAAGGGAATGCCCCGTTCGTCCAGGAAATAGGCTAAATTGAGCCAATAATGGCCGGTAGGCTCTATCCCGATGATGACTTCTGTTTTCCCGTTCTCTTTCATTGCGGCGAGAATACGTTGATAGAAAAGCTCGAATCCATCTCCAGATTGAGAAACAGAGAATGATTTTTGGAGCACTCGTCCGCGGTCATCCACAAAGCAAGCGTAGTGTGTCCGCTTGGCAATGTCGACTCCCACAACAAGTGTTTTTTCGGTGACTTGATTAATCTTGTGATTTTGTATAAAATCCATATGGAGTCCTCCTTGGTTATCAAATTAGGGGTCAATTCGTGCTACGTTTTGACACCCCGCATCATACCAAGAGGGCTCTTTTTGTTCAAGTCCCCGAAAATGCTTCTAACAGGAATGCTCCTTTATAAAAAAGTACAGAAAGGAAGCTGCTCCGCATAAAAGAGCCAGAGATATGATTGTCAGAAGGTATAGCTTCATATAGATCAAATAATAGTCTTCAGGAAACATGTACATGAAAAAAAACAGCAGTATTACAAGAAATGTTAAGACAATTTGGTTGACCTTCAGTTGTATTGCTTTCCGCCTTTCATCCAGCTCTCCTATTCTGTATGCTAAAATTCCTAAAGTGACAATTGAAAACAAAAAGATACATAACAGTAACCCTACATATAAATTAAAGTTACTTCTGTCAGCCCCTATCCATTGGTCCAGAGCTTCAAGCATCTGTATTTCCTCCTTCAAAGCTGAATATTTCTTCTATATTTACTTTAAAATATTTAGCTATTTTAAAGGCTAGTAATAAAGAAGGAACGTATTTATTCTTTTCCATCACAATTATTGTTTGTCTCGAAACCCCAATTTCTTTTGCCAGTTCTTGCTGAGTTAATTTATTTAATACCCTATATTCATACACCCTATTCATGATTACTTCTTCATGCTTTTCCATAATAAACCCCTTCATATGCTTCATTAGTAATCTTGTTTGGATATCGCAAAAAGGGAGCAGAGCAAAACCACTACTATTGATAATGCAACTATCAAATATTCCATTCCACTTAAATTGTGAGAACCAATTAAAATAGGGAAAAAGTAAAACGGAACTTTTTCAACGATCTTCTCTACACTGGCCGGAAGTATATTTCCCTCGAGCAGCGTACTCACTAAATTAGGGAGAAAAGAAATGGACAATACTGCTATGACAAATAAAACAGTTACTTTTCGATAAAATAAACTGATGAATAAAAAGAAGGTGGCATATAAAACAGAGAATAGAATGTAGTTTAAGATGCTTTTCAAATAAAGACTTAGTTCCACTGTGGAATTTAAATAATAAGCCATCCCCAATGTCATTAGCGAGCAAGTAATACCGAAAACAAGCCCGATGTATAGGAAACCAGTAAATTTAGAGAGGACGTATTTCTTTCTATTGGTTTGGCTATTGAAAATCAATGTATTTACACCACTGCCCATATCCTTTGTAAACAAGTTCATTCCGAAGCTGACACAAAGGATACTTCCAAATAGTGCATAAAAAGAAGTAACATGAAGAATCGTAAACGGGCCATCAAGGTTTTTGATCGAGTATGCAATCCCAAAAGCAGGGAAGATAGAACCAATTAATGCGACATATAGATAAAATTTAGAGTGAAGACCTCTTACATCAAGCCAGAACAGTTTTGATGCTATCATAGTACTTCTTCCCCCTTCTCGGATAAATGGAAATAATAATCTTTAACTGAAGTGACTTTCTTCTCAATATTTAAAGGGAATATGTTGTTAGCAGCTAGATTTTTAAGGATTTCAGAGTAATCCTCCATATATTCTGTTTTGATGATATTACCTTCAACTTGAACATTCCTTATACCATCTTGCAAAATAGCATATGCCGCTTTAACATCTTTCTGCGAAAAAGTAAAAACAATAAGACCCGAATTCGTCAGGTTTTGTTTATTGACAATATCCTTAATTCTTCCACCATCAATATAAATGATATTGTCGCTAATGAACTCTATGTCTTCTAGTTTATGGCTGGATATTAATATAGCCATATTGTTTTCTTTTGCTATTTGTTTAATGGTTGTCAAAATACTAATTGTCCCCTCAGGATCCATTCCATTAGTCGGTTCATCCAAAATTAAATAGTCAGGTTTCCTTAATAAAGCAATTGCTATTCCTAGTCTTTGTTTCATCCCCAATGAATAATTCCGAACTTTTTTATTCATGTATTGTTTCATTTCTAAAGTATCAATAATTTTGTTCAAGAAATTCATATCGACCTTATTCGTAAATATTTGCTGAAAATACTTCAAGTTAAACAGTCCAGATTCATGAGCATAAAACTTTGGATGTTCAATTAAATAACCTACTGAAGTGTTTGCGGGAATCTCAACTCTTCCTTCAAAGTTAACGATATTCCCGCAAATGATTTTCATAAGGGTTGTCTTACCTGCACCGTTCTTCCCAACAAGCCCATTAATGGTCCCCCGCTCTAATTCCATTTGAGCATTTGCTAGTACCGTATGATCTTTATAGGTTTTAGAAACGTTTATTATCTTCATCCCTGCACCCCCAAATTAAAGTATATACATATTGTAAAACAAACCATACAAAATGTAAAGTGCGCTTTACTCAAAAAGACGAAACTACCTTTTATCTACAATTGGAATGTTTTTATTGTGCCAACAAAACATTATTCGATCGGATAATGTTTTTTTCTAAAAATAGTAAGTACATAAATAAAATACCGCTATATCCGGTCATAAATGATTTATTCATTCCATTTATATCGTCAACGGAGAAATAACTGGTGAGACCATCCTCCAATTTCTTCATAAACTTGTTATACAGAACCTCGTCTTTTAAGGAATAGGCTATATATATACCAATAAAATAATTACCGAATTTCCCATGGCATAAGGATAAAGATTGCTTTTCACTTTGTTCCAGTGTTGATAAATTATGATAAATGACCTCTTTTAAGTTTCCTTTTGCATAGCCTTCATTGAGGAGTTCCGTAAGTGAAAGTAAAATGCCAGGAGCGCCATGGCACCAATTATCCAACTCCTTCTTATTTTGAATGGAACAAGGCCAATTCTTCGTCGTACTATTGTTAGCGGAATTTAAAAATTCCAAACAATCGTCCACGATTCTAAATAATTCTTGATCATCAAGTAATTTTGCACATTGGAACAAAACAGGAAGATAGCCAGCAATTCCATGGGAATAACCGAAACTAATATCGATGCCGCTTTTTTCCTTTGCAAGCCAACCGGAGACATTATTTTGTTTGTAATAATTTGTCACAAGGTGATTTTTGACAAGGATGATATTTTCTTTGAGGATGTGTCTATAGTTTTTGAATCTTTCCGCATGATAAATATCAAGCAGTGCTTTTAACAGGCCAACACTTCCTGATACTATATCAAAGGAGAGATCATGCGATACATTCCTGCCCAACTTTTCAATTGTTTTGATTATTTCTTCTTTGTAACTAGGATTATTCTTTTCAAACTCTACCATTAGATACAGCAGTCCGGCCGCACCGTCAAATATCCCATTCTGCATTGATGGATTATTGTCGATGTCCTTTTGAAAATCCTCAATAAATAATCGTATTTGCAACTGCAATTCGTTTTCTTCACGCGTTTTCATTTTGAAATGCTGACTATATTTCAATAAATATAAGTATATACCCACTTTACCGTAATAAAGAGTGTCAGGCATATAGTCCACCTGATAATCCTTATATAAGTCGTTTCCTTTTTCTACAATTTCTAACCAATTCAGCCTATTATTCTCACTATAAAAACTTTTTTGCATTAAATTTTCATAGCAATGAAGAAAAATGTCATTTAAGTCCCCATTATGGGAGGAGACATTTTTACTTACTGGATTGCTTCCACTTCGAACTTGCTCAAGAATATAGGCTTCCTCAATAAACTGTAGTTGTTTCTTCAAATCGAGCATGCAAAACTTATGATAATATTGTGGATCAATATTGATTTCTTGGCGGAAACTTGGAATGTTCCCCTCTAGAAGAAAGTTAATTTCATTTTCCTCAAAAATTTCGAGCGTTCTGAAAAACTCTTCTCTCCATTTCCTTGCCGTCAGAAGCTTCGGGGCATAACTGGACCAAATAGCATCACTGTATATGTAGGTGTGTTTTTTAATAATTCTATTTTGTATTCCGGTAAACAGACTTTCCATTTTATTCATCATTTCCAGTTTGTTATCAAGGAAAAACTCATATGATTTCTTAAATCCCTCCATAATAAAATTTTTATATTGATAAAAGATAAGTTCTTCGCCTTTATATTTAGGGATATTAAGGTGAACACTCCCCTTTTTCTCAATAACTTTCCTTACTTCTATACCTTTCTTGGTGATTTCGTATACATACTTCAAAATATCTAAATCACCCTCGAAATTATTGGAGAATGCGGCGAGTGTCTTCTCCCTTATGGAAAAGGAAGGCAATAAGGCTGTATCATAAACAGTGAAATCCTCTTTTATATTAAAAATATTCTCCGAATCTATTGTGATGATTGTATCTTTTGTTGAAATAATGTTTTCATAATGGAAGTCTGATCCCGATATTAAATATGTGGTGAACAAAAAAATACCAACATTTTTAAAGTATGTCTCGACGCAATCTATATCCTCCACTATTATTTCTCTTTGTATATAGAATTGATCTAATGTTAAAATATCCAAGTCAACTTCGGGGCCATTCATATGTAAGCATTCTCTCAAATATTCATAAAGATGCTGGTGGTTCATCTCAGCTTTAGCATCTTTCCATTTAACAAAGAAATTTTCCTTTCCGATTTTCACGGAAGCAGTACACCGACCATTTTCGTGTTTATCTCCTTTACTTAAATCAAAAGATAGCAGCTGATATTCCGCTTCACTAATGGAGAATTTCTGTTGTATCGCGCTTTTATTTTCTTCTAGTAATTGGAGAAGGTACTCTACATTATTTAGTGTTTGATTATAATAGTTATAGAGAATCGATATCGCTTCAGGAAATATACTGAAAAATTCATTAAACTTTTTATTGTCCGCAATAAATTCCTTTTTATACATAGAGTAAAATTCTTGGAAATCTTTCACTTTATTTAACGAATCTTTATATAAGTTATTCAGGTAAATAGTAACGGCCCTTGAAATCACTCTCATGGAGAAAGAATGTATATCTTTTAAAACATCCTGGAAAGCTGGTTCCAGGATGTTCATCCATTTGTTCTGCTCAAGGACATAGCTAAGAATCCTTTTATAAACAAACCCAAATTTATAATGTTCACAGTGATAGTCTTTATCCGATTGGTAACGACTTGTTACTTGAATTAAATTGTGAGTATTCAACTATAAGCTACCTCACTTTCTCTATTAAGTTCACGATAAGATTGGCTATTCACTAAGAGATATTCATGGCTTCCTGATTCCATGATCACCCCATCCTCCAAAATAAAAATAGTATCGGAGTTTAAAATGGTGCTTAGCCTATGGGCTATTACAATTTGCGTTTTATTGTTGTTTTTAAAATAAGAAGTAATCGCTTTTTCTGTTAAATTATCAAGAGAGCTGGTTGCTTCATCAAGGATGATTAGCTCCGGGTTATTCACTAATGATCTGGCGAGGATAATCCTTTGCTTTTGGCCGCCGGAAATATTTTGGCCAGATTCAGATACTACCGTTTCATACTTCATTGGCATAAGATGAATCTCTTCATATATTTGCGCGACTCTGCAAACTTCTTCTACTTTTTCCATTGGGATGTCCTGGTTCATTACTATATTTTCTTTTATAGACTTATTGAATATAAACGGCTCCTGGGGAACGAACCCTATTAATGACTTTAATTTTTCTTTGTCGAGCATTTCCAACTTGTACCCATTAATAAGAATCTCCCCTTGATTAGGAGAATATAAGCCCAATATTAGTCCAATTATTGTTGACTTTCCGGAACCGGTTTTGCCTACGAACGCCACTTTTTCGCCACTGTGAATGGTGAAATTTAAATTCTTTAGAACGTAACTCTTTTGTCCCGGATATTTAAAGTAGACATCTTTAAACTCAATTGTTTCAATTTCATTGATTTCGATGGAATCCGATCTGTTTGTGTCAGAAGGGTGTTCGAGAATATCTGAGATACGCTCTAAATTATTCTTCAAGGTTCCATATACATTAAAAGCTGTAAATATGCTTCCTAAACTGCTGAAATATATGCCTAAAAGGGTGTAACCAAAGATTGCCTTACCAATACTTATTTCCGATTCCAAAACAAAAATAATCACTAAAAATAGACATACTGGGCCAAAAATGGAAAATGCAGAGATAACCATGGAATAGAGATCATTCGAAAATGTTCTCTTTTTATAAAACTCCAACGATTTTACATATTGTTCATTCAATAGCTTGTTCATAAAGGATTCCTGATTTCCTGCTTTTACCGTAAACATTGCAGACATCGTTTCATATTCAAGCGACTGCAGCTTCGTGCCTTGGAGGATTTCAAGCTTATGATTTTTTAAAATAATTTTTCTTATGTAAACCAATATAACTCCCATAAGGAAACTTGCTAACAATGTATATACAACGAGAGCAGGATTAATATAAAACATCATTATATTAACGGTTATAACCATCCCAAAATCTATGAGCCCCATCAATACCGTGTTTATCAGATACTCTCTATTAGTTTTTAACAATCCAAGCCTATACATTAAGTCGCTGGAATTCCTTGTTAAAAAAAAGCTGTAAGGAACATGAAACATTTTGTTTATTACTTTAATGTATATGCTTTTATCCATTGCTGCGGAGAACTTGATAACGACCAAACTTCTAAGAGTATAAATCATAAGAAAGGAGAAAATGGCAAGAATGATCCACAGAAAGTTCCGGAGATTCGCTACCTGCTGCTTGTTTTCATAGTACTCCGTAAAAAATCTCATTAAATTTGGAGCTACTAACGTTACTGCATAACTTAGAATGGAGATAAACAATAATAATAAAAAGATCTTTTTTTCACTTTTAAAAAAGTCAGTGTATACCTTGAAATAGTTCTCTTTTTCGCTTATATATTCTTTATTTTCTTTCGGCGTCGCCAAGAGTACGATGTTGCTAAAAAATTTCTTAAACTCCTCTTCTTTCAGCTTCATTCTTCCTATGTTTGGATCAACAATGACAAATTCATTCTTCCTTATACTTTCAAGAACAACAAAATGGGAATTGTTCCAATAAAGAATTAAAGGTGCTTTTTCTATCTTATCGAGCATTGAGGTCGAGACTTCATACAATTTCACTTCATATTGTTTTCTTTCTAAAATGCCCTTCATATCATTTAAACTGACGCCATCTCTTCCTACTTCAACTATTTTAGAAAGCGATTTTACAGATATATGTTCACCATAATAACCCATGACCATGGATACACAGCACAACCCACATTCAGACTCTTGCACTTGCGCAACATAAGGAACTTTTCTTGAAAACATTTTTTTACACCTCAAAATAGTAGACTCTTTCTATTAAAAAATAGAAAGAGCCATATTTTCTAAGTATATAAATCGATTAGCACTGAGAAGTACATTTAGTTGTAGGACACATGGAAACTGAAATTGTTACTGTAATGCCTACACATGGAAGAGTTGTAGTTCCGCCATTTACTCCCTCAGCGTTCGATAATTCCCTCAAAATTCCTTCGTTTTTTTCATTTTTTTCCAAAGCTTTTGAAAACATGTTAACTCCCCCTAAAATTTAATTTTCATTCAATAGTAAGTATTCGGAATTTACTAGTTGCATGAAGGCATGCATTCCACTGTAAGAGTGCAAAATTTCCCGTCATTTCCCAGCAGAGAAGATAATCCACCACCGGCAACGTTCACAGATTCAAATTGTTCAAGTTCTACAAGATAATCTTTTTCCATTTCAGCAACCATTAATTCCTTTTGCTCTTTTGTCATTTAGTTCACCCCCTTCCTGATATAACAATATATAACATGATTAGTAATTTAAAGTAAGTATATTTACAAAATATTTACAAAAATACGACATAAATATGGTATTGTTGTCATATCCAAACAAAATATGAATTCTAGGAGGTTCTTACAAATGTCACATAGTTTTATAGACATCCTTCATTCTTTTCATGATAGGGAAATAGCTCTTCACAAAGTAGAGGAAAGACTTACCCACTTTTTAGGTGAAGAGCTAGCTGCCAATTTAATAGATCAGCTGAAAAAACAACTGGTTCCAATTGTTATAAATGTTTTACATTCTGAATATGAGGGCTACAAAGAGCACTTTCATTTAGCGCCAGACGTCGCGCTGAAAAAATTTAACGATGAAGTTAAATCTAGTCCGTATTTTTTCTCTTTAAAACAAAATTTCCCCCTTATGGAAAGGAAGATTAGGACAACGATTAATCACTTTCTTCTTTTTATGGAAGAAATCAAAAATAACTTAAACTTACATAAGCGAAAAAATCATTTTGACCATATCGACAATATGGAAGTCTCCCTCGGAGATACCCATAATAAAGGAAGAACAGTCTGTTTTGTTGAATTGGATGGAGAAAAGTACATTTATAAGCCGCGAAACTCAAGTATTGATGTGAAATTTATGAACTTTATTTCACAATACATTCCTGAATACAAATACAAAATCTTTAACTACCAGCACTTTTCCTTGCACGAGGTAATCGAGTATAAACCTCATCATCATTCTCTGGAAAGTGTAAGGAATTATTTTTACAATATTGGGTTTATTTCCGCATCGTTTTACTTTTTATGTTCAACAGATATGCACTTTGAAAATTTAATTGTAAACGGGGAAGTACCCGTTTTTATTGACTTGGAAACCATTTCTGACATTACCGATTTCGAAAAGAATAACACTCATAATGATCTTTATAACCTTATGTCGAATTCCATTTTCCAAAGCATGGTTTATCCTTTTGAAATGAGCGAAAATTATTTAAATATATCCGCACTAACAGGAGAAAAGGGGACAGTTTCCAAATTTCACTATACAAATTCCAAAACAATGATTAATTCTGAGGGAGAATTGGAGATTGCTGAGGAAAATCCTTTCCTAGAGGAACAGAAAAATAATATTTATTTAAATGGAACAAAGCAAACACCTAGCATGTATACAGGTGATATAAAACGAGGTTTTCTTCATTTTTGCAGAATCGTGTTACAAGAGCCGGAAAAAATGTACGACCAGTTGCTTTCAATTATTAAAGACTCACAAATCCGGCAAGTTATCAGACCTACCCACATTTACGCAAAGTATTTAAATATATCCTTAGAAGCTTATTACCTAAAGGAGTTAGAACGGGATACTCAACTATTCAGCAACTTAGGAAAATCAAAAGCCCCCGCAATCATTCAAAAAGAGATGGAAAGTCTCTGTGACGGTGATATTCCGTTATTTTACACTTATCACAACTCATATGACCTGTACTCGGAAGGGGAAATTATTGCAGAAAACTATTTTTCAACATCAATTGAAGAAAATATTAAAGGGAGAATTTTGAATTTCAACTCTAACCGTTTACTCCAGGAATTAAATAACATAGAGAGTTCTCTCCTCATCTATAACTATAATTATTGCAATGACGCATCGATAAGCAGGGAGTCTGTTTTTCTAGGTGAAAATGACCCACTAAAATTTTTAGAGGAGTTTAACAATATATTTCAAACATTAAATGACTCAACTTCAGCTCTCTTACCGACCTTTTCAGGTTCAAAAATGACTCTTTCCCCCATTACTCCTTCAATTTTTGAATATGGCGGGAACCTCCTTTTACTTTTATTTTGCAAGGATGAATTAAATATCGAAACAGAGCGTTTTATTCAAATATTTAACACGATGAAGAATTGGAAAACCTACAGCAGGGAAGAGGTTACAGGGTTTAATGGGGTCAGTGCCAGTTTATATTTACATTTAAATGCATACAAATTAACAGGAGAGAGCTATTTCTTGCGTGAATTGTTAAAAGAACTGAATGAAATTCCTATTGACAACGAAGCAGCCATTAAAAGCCTTGACTATTTTACAGGACTATCAGGAATGATAACCGTCCTTTCAGAAATCAATCTAAATATTACTAATCAAGATATTAATGACCGAGTGGACGATATTTTAAATTCGTTTGTAAAAACATTGAAGAAGCGGCACAATGAACTGTTAGACAGTGATTCAAGAATTGGATTATCTCATGGTTACAGTGGTTTAATCCTTGCGCTATCTCGCTATGATCGAATGAGGGGTTCTGATGCTCATAAAATGTTAATAAACCAATTCATTACAATGGAAGAGAACTATTACGATGAAGGGTATATCAATTATACTGATTTAAGAGACATGAGTTGTAGTAAGTATTATATATGCTATGGCATTGTTGGGATTCTATTAGCCAGAATTGAATTATTGGACAACGGCTATAGCGAACTTAGAGGAGATATTGCCAAAAAGTCCTCCCTTCTATATCAGGCACTGCTAAATGATCAGATTAACTTAAGAGGGGAAAGTTATTGCTTATGTCATGGAGTTGGAGGACTTTTAGAACTTCTAGAAGAATTAAAGCGTTTAAATCTCGTTGACCTAACTATTTATGAAAAAGCACTAGATAAATTGCTTTTCATGTTAGGGGAAAATAGAGTTAATGGCGTAAATAACTTTTTAAAGTATTCTAGTTTTATGTTAGGTTCTGGAGGAAAGGCTTATAATAAATTGAGAAGCACCTCAGATATGGCTTCTATTCTACGTTTAAAAGTATTGAAAACATGTACGGAAAGTTTTGATGCAGATCATTCGCGACAATTAACTCAGCAATATTAGATGACATAACAGTTGGTGGAAAAGAAGCGATCAACTGCTTTCTTCCACCAACTCTCCCCACCGAAAGGCAAAAGAAGAAGGGAATTATTACTATTATATTTTCCCCTTGCAAAAAGCAAGGGTTTATACGAGACTTGTCTGGTACTTTGGTGCAGAAAAAGGCTTGCCACTCACTTATTATTATTATTATTACTATTATGTTATTACGATTGTGACCTTATTTCTGTTTGTAACCGGATTGCTTTTGAACAGTGATAGCGCGCTTTTTCAATTAGTTTTGCCTTGAGAACTTCACAGTGCGCATCTTTCACCAAGGCTTTATTATGTTTATGCCAAAAGGTATGCCAGTGAAATCGGATTTTAGAGATTGCCTTGCACATCACTTCTCCTCCTTACGTTAAATATAAGATTGTTATATATTGTACGGCACGTGTTTAGCTGTTTAATAAGAGGTTTTCCTCATTTGTTTTATTATGTACGAAAATATAGAGGATGTTCCAGTTTAATCTATCGTATTTTTTCGATAGAAAGATGGTGAAATCACCCCTTTCCATCTAAATTTCCCCAAAAAGAACGGGAATATGCCAAAATACAGATTATTTCTCGGGAAATATGTAGATATTTTTGTTGTTTGATCCTTAATGAATGGCGGTATAAAGTAAGTATAAGAATACCAGATTTTAACCAGTAACCTATGGAGATTGTTTTTTATCTTTTTAATAGGAGTGATTGTAATGAAAATCAGAGCTGGAAGCTGGAGTATGCTGTCGAGACAAGAGAAGCTGTTTATCCTCAAAGCGATTAGTTATCGGTCGCAAAAAATATCTCAAAGTGAATAATCGGAGAGATAGCATAATCGAATGCTGTCTCTTTTTTTGTTTATATGGGTCTCATATCAGGGAAAATGTAACAATTTATATTTTCCCTGTGTCGTTGTTTGTAATAAAAATGTAATGATGCTGTTATTTGAATGTAACCCCTTTCCGATTATACTTAGTTTACCAACTAGCAATCGGGGGTATAACACCTTGTTAAAGAGAATACTATCTGTTTTATTATTTTTTGCTCTTGCTGCCGCTGTTGCACCGTCATTGGATAAGGCTCATGCTGCTGGAAAGACCTATTATGTAAATATCGACTCTGGTTCTTTAAATGTCCGCAAGGCTCCATCGACACGTGCCGCGATCATCACAAGGCTGACAAAAGGCAAAGCCCTTACAGTGTATTCTCAGTCCAAAGGCTGGGCAAGGGTATCCGCCAATGGAAAACAAGGTTATGTCAGCTCTAGCTTTATTACGACAAGAAAACCTGCTGCTCCTAGCTCAAACTACCGCACAAAAGCAGTTGCTATCGCGAAGAGCAACCTTGGTGTTAGATACCGTTACGGCGGAACATCACCTAGCGGATTTGACTGCTCTGGATTTGTCGGTTACTCCTACAAGAAAGCAGGCAAAAGCTTGCCGCGCACCGCTTCCCAGATGGCTTCAACTGGAAGGCCAGTTTCATCCCTTTCACCCGGGGACCTGATGTTCTACGCAACAGGCGCACCTGGTAGAGTATCTCACGTAGCTATCTACATCGGAAACGGCAAAATGATCCACTCAGCAACTTCTTACGGAGTATCTATTGCAAGCACAAGCAATTCTTACTGGAAACCTAGATATCTTGGTGCGAAACGCATCTAACCATATTAAAGAGGTCATGTAGGCTCAGCCTGCATGGCCTCTTTTTTGCTATTCCCTATTGGCAGAGCGGGTGAAGCAGAGCGGCAATCCGCTTTCGCACATTAAAGTGCTGGGGGTCAGGCACGCTGCGGTACTTTGGTGCATTAAAGGTTATAAGCAGCCTGGGTTTCCTAGGCTGCTTTCTCTTATTATATAAATATAAAGGAATGAATAGTTATTGAATCTCTCGGTCTAATAGTTATCTCTTTCACATAAAATGGAAAAAAACCTCTTATGGAGGCAAGATGAATGAGAAAAAGATATTCGCCCACTTTAAAACTGTTGCTAATCTGTTTTTCTTTCTTAGTATTAGCGGCAATTTTTTATAAATTTATCTCACTCGAAAGCCAAGCAGAACGGGCTGTTGAGCAATTTTATCAAGAAGAACAAGAAGGAAATTACTCTGAATCGTGGGAGCTCTTACATCCTCTACTGAAAGAGAAGTTTCCCAAAGCCGTATTTATCCAGGATCGGACGCATGTGTTCATGGGTCACTTTGGAGCGGACACCTTTTCCTATTCTATTGAGAGTGCGGGGAAAGTGAAAAACTGGAGAATAGAAGCTGAAGGCAAGAAATTTGCTGATGGGTTTCGCTTTCTTGTCACACAAAGCTACAAAGGAAAGTACGGGATATTCCACTTTCAACAGGAGGTAATTGTCGTTCAGGAAGACGGAGACATGCTGCTGCTGTGGGATTACAATTAACTTTATCGTATTAGCGCATTGGGGGACAGGCACGCTTTGATGATTTAGTTTATTAATGCGGTATCCAGACGATTTCACCGTTTTCGCCAACTAGCTCTTCTATCGGTGTTTCAACATAGCGTCGGTATTCTTCATGTGCTGGCTCTCTGAAGTAAGATAGGGTTTTTAATGGATCAATATGGGGATTTGCCTTGCCGAGAACGTAGGAAGAAAAGCTGCTCCATGGATAATCTTCCATGGCTGTCACCATGCCTGATTCAAGAGGATTGCGGTGGATGTAACGACTAACTTGGAGAAAGTAATCCGTGTTTTCAATAACCTTAGCTCCGTATCTGCCCTGGAAAACATGACCGTCGAGTTTGAACTTTTGATTAAAATACACTGCATACCGGAATTGTATCTCTTTCATAATGGATTGAATGGGAGAATCGTTTGTTTCGAGTTGGAGATGAAGGTGATTGGTCATTAAACAGTAGGAGTGTAATGTGAAGGGTTGATGCATGCGGACGTCCTGTAAAATAGTTAAGTACTTCTTGAAATCTTCACTTTCATTAAATATGGCTGCTCTCCTATTTCCCCTTGCAGTAAGGTGATAGGTGGCGCCTGGGTACCAGATTCGATGTCTGCGTCCCAACGGAAATCCCTCCTGCCTTTTCATGGTTTAGAGTTGTATTGCAGAGTGATAAACCTCTAAATCCATTTTATTCCTTTAATAGGTGGCAGTCAACAACAAAAAGCACAGCCTCCTTTTTGTTTAAAGGAGCATCTGTGCTTTATCGCATCACCGCGCCGGGGGTCAGGCACGCTTTAGGGATTTAGGGCGGTGATGCAGTACTCTTATTTGTCCTTGATTTCCAGGAGTTTGCGGCGGAGGTCATCTTCCATTACTGCAAGGTCTTGCTCAGCTTGTCTGCGCTTGTTCCGTCCTTCTTCCTGGATTCGGAGCGTTTCTTCGAGCGTTGTAATTAAACTTTCCTGCGTCTTCTTCAATGTTTCGATATCGACAAGGCCACGTTCGTTTTCACGTGCTGTTTCAATCGAGTTCGTTTTCAGCATTTCTGCATTTTTTACAAGAAGTTCATTTGTCGTTTTGCTCACTTGTTTTTGCGCTTCGACTGCGCTTCGCTGGCGCAGCAATGTGAGCGCAATCGCCACTTGATTCTTCCAAAGCGGGATAGCCGTCATGATGGAAGACTGGATTTTTTCCGCAAGCGCCTGGTTCGTATTTTGAATCAGCCGAATCTGCGGCGCACTTTGTATAGTGATCTCCCGGCTAAGCTTCAAATCATGGAGACGCTTATCCAGCCTGTCTGCAAACTGAATCATGTCATTGACTTCCTGAAACTTCATCTGATCGCTAGTAGCCGCTGCAGCTTTTTTCATCTCTGGAATAGTCTTGTTCTGCAATTCCTCGAGTTTGAGTTCGCCCGCAGCAATATATACATTCAATGCATGAAAATACTCCTTATTGTTTTCGTACAGCTTTTCAAGCATAGCAATGTCCGATAGCAGTACATTTTTACTCCGATCGAGCTTGACGCTGATGCGGTCGATTTGAGCACCAGTCTTCTGATACTTCGAAAGCACCTCCTGGATAGAGCCCGAAAGCTTGCCAAACATTCTTGAAAAAAACGAGGGCTTTTCCGTTTTCAGTTCATCGGGACTTACCTCATTCAAACGCTTCATTAAATCATTGATGATCTCTCCAACCTCGCCAACATCCTTCTTTTGCACATGCTCCAGCATGGCGTGAGAAAAAGTAAGAAGTTTGGCCTGCGCTTGAGTTCCATAGGAAATCATCGCTTGATGATTCGTCGGATCAATCATTTCCGCAAGCTGGTATGCTTTCGCCTTATTTTCCTCCGGTATAACATCAATTAGCCGGACAGGTTTTTCATCGCCTTTTTTTAGCTCTTTTTGAGGTGCTAGTTGGAGCTCATCATCTCCAAACGGGTTAGTTAACATGTCATCCATCAAACTGCCGGAATTTTTTAAAAGAGATTCATTGTTGTGCTCACTCATTTTTATAACCTCCTGCTTTTTTCACTTTTTCCGGCATCCGCTGGACGAACCGGTATTCCTACTTTCGATTTCGGAGTTGTATCTGTATTAATAAAAAACCTTTGTGCCTCAGGTTCCTTTTTTCCATTTGAGCACTTCTCGTCTTTCTCATGTCGCGCCATTCTAGTTTTCGGCTGCTCACTCGTTTCCTGTTTGCATTTAAATGAAACGAAAGGGCCCTTGTCCGATCTCACTTTCACAGATTCATCGGTTTTCACATTTTCTATCGGCCTGACAGTCTCCAACCTTGAGCCTCTTTCCGTTTTTAGCGTATTTTTTGCTACATCAATTTCAAAGTTTAGGTTCTCGACGTCATCGGAAAGGATTTCATACAAATCTTGTTCCACTGTACGGGTTAGATCCTCCAATGTCCATCTTGTATCTGCAAGCGCCTCCGAGATGTCACGGTTCTTTTTTGGCTGAGAGGCCAGAAAGGCATACTTTTCGGTCAGCTCCAATACTGAATCCAAGTGTGAAAAGTAAAAACGCTCGGCCTGGTAAAAACGTTTTGGATCTTTTTTAACGATGCTGTTGATTTTTTTCACAAGACGGACAAGCTCAAAGCGTTGCTTAATCGTTGGCAAATGTTTGATAGAGTATGCAGACTTCTGAAGTCTGGATATTTTCCCTTTTGCTTCATCTAGATTTTTCTTAATATACTTGTACTCTTTTCTCGTCACGCCATGCTTTTTCAAGAACTTGTTCTTCCAGAGAAAGCCGAGCATCCAAAAAAGGGCGAGCGATCCGCCGATGGCGACACCTGATGACAAAATAGCGGAAAGGTCAGCTCCAAAATAACTTACAAGCCATATGACAACTGCGGCAGGGCCCGCAATGAAGGATCGCAAAACAAACGAGAGAAACGGGTTCATGTTTATCGACTCCTGTCGTGAATTCCTTTATTGTGTTACGGATGGATATGCAACAATGTTTCAACTAAGAGAGAAAAAATATACCTGTTTTTTATTCTTCCTTTATTATACATTATCTGAAAGGTCTGCGTCTTTCCACAGACCATAATTGTAAACTTTTCTAGGTCTTGAGGCGGAGAAAAAATGTGCAAGGGAATTTCGAGTCCGGTTGATGAGAAACAAAGAGATTTATACACAGATTTGATCATATTTGCTGAGGGAAACTGCTGTTATATTATTAACTTTTGCATAGAAAAGCGTGCCTGATCCCCTTTACCGCGTTAAACCACTGGGGGTCAGGCACGCTTTAGTGCTTTATTTTTCTGAAGTTACTGGGTTTTGAGCGGATACTAGCTCTGCTTCTAGCTCTGCGGCGCGCACTTTTGTCTGCTCTTCCGTCCAGCCGAAGCGCCCTGACATATAAGCAGTAACTTCGTATTTATACTCCTTCACTGCTTGGATATCGAACAGCAGCGCTCCTGTTCGTCTAAGGAAAAAGTCCAACGGTGTTGCCACCATTTCGTGCTCCATGCCGTATATCAGCTTCGCAAATAGAACGTTAGAAATACCGGAAGCTACCGCCTCCTCCTTATGCTGCGCGAACAAGTTGAATACCAAGGGAGCATTGGAACCGAAGAACAGCGCAAGTTCTCTCGCCTCTTCCTTCGTAAGGGTGCCGCCTGCTGCACCAGCACTAGCTGTCTTCTCAACAAATTCCAGAAACTGCTCTGAACCGCCAACATTACCGCCTGAAATCGGAAGATGCTTCGTACGGCATGAATCGAACTTTTTCCCTTCCTCAGAAGCAAATTTTTCCGAGACAAGATCGACAATCGTCTCCGCCATTTTGCGGTAACCTGTTAGCTTCCCGCCGGCAATCGTGATTAAACCCGAATCTGACTCCCAAATCTCATCCTTCCGGGAAATCTCCGAAGGACTCTTGCCTTCCTCGTGAATCAGCGGGCGAATTCCCGCCCAGCTGGACTCGATATCCCTTTCCGTTATTTTTACTTCTGGGAACATATAGTTAATCGCATTGATTAAATATTCCATGTCGCTTACTGTCATCTTAGGATTCGCCTTATCGCTATCGTAAAAAGTATCTGTCGTACCCACATATGCTTTGCCGCTGCGCGGAATGGCGAAAACCATTCGTTTGTCCGGTGTGTCAAAATAAACCGCCTGCTTCAGCGGAAATCGAGACTGATCAATGACAACGTGAGCACCTTTTGAAAGAATAAGCTGCTTTCCGTTCCTCGATTTGTCTTTTTCGCGAACCGTATCAACCCATGGGCCGGTCGCATTGAGGATTTTTTTCGCACGAGCTGTGAATGTTTCTCCTGTTAAAAGATCTTCCACCACAGCACCCGTTACTTTTCCGTTTTCCTTAACTAGTTCGACAACTTTACTATAGTTTAATGCAGTTGCCCCCTTATCCACAGCTGCTTTCAACACCTCGATTGTCAGCCTGGAATCATCCGTCCGATATTCAACATAATAACCGCCGCCTTTTAGTCCCTGCTTTTTAATAAGCGGTGCTTTTTCCAGCGTCTGTTCCTTTGAAAGCATCGTACGGCGTTCCCCTTTTTTCACACCTGCTAAAAAGTCATATACCCTTAGACCGATGGAAGTAGAAAAGCTCCCAAAGGTACCACCTTTATGGAATGGAAGCAGCATCCATTCTGGTGTTGTAACATGCGGTCCATTCTCATATACAATTGCCCGCTCACGCCCAACCTCTGCGACAACTTTAACGTCAAGCTGTTTTAAATAGCGCAAACCCCCATGAACGAGTTTAGTGGAACGACTTGATGTTCCTGAGGAGAAATCCTGCATTTCAAACAACGCTGTGTTCATTCCTCTTGTTGTTGCGTCAAGGGCAATCCCTGCACCTGTAATTCCGCCTCCAATGACAATCAGATCAAACGGCTCCGCTTGGACCTTTTTTACGATATCATTGCGTTTCCTATTGCTGAACATGCTGTTAGCCTCCTTAAAAAATAAAAAGAGACCGCAAAAAACACTACCTTCAAAATTGGTAATGCTCTGCGGTCTCTCCATATCTCCTGCCGAATATTAACTTGTTTTCATTATAGCAAACTTGTATCTAAAAGCATATGCTCTAGAAGGCGATGGATTATACAGAACCACCTTCCTTACTTTACCAAAATCGACTATCATTTAAAATTTTATTTAAAAGCCATTGCTGCGTTTACAGCCTTTTTCCATCCAGTATAAAGCTGATCGCGTTCCTCATCGCCCATCTTCGGCTCAAAAGAACGGTTAATTGCCCATTGTAAAGCGATTTCCTCTTGGCTTTCCCAGAAACCGACAGCGAGTCCTGCGAGGTAAGCGGCTCCTAGTGCCGTAGTTTCATTTACCATTGGCCGCTCAACCGGAACGTTGAGAATGTCACTCTGGAATTCCATCAGGAAATTGTTCATAACGGCTCCACCGTCGACGCGGAGCGTTTTCAATTCAATACGAGAGTCAGCTTCCATAGCCGAAAGGACATCTTTCGTTTGATACGCAAGTGATTCAAGGGTAGCGCGGACAAAATGTTCTTTTTCCGTACCGCGGGTCAAGCCGAATACCGCACCTCTTACATCGCTGTCCCAATATGGCGTGCCAAGGCCGACAAATGCTGGAACAACGTATACACCGTCAGTAGAAGCTACTTTTCGTGCATAGCCTTCGCTTTCGTGCGCGTTCTTCAGCATCCTTAAACCATCGCGAAGCCACTGGATTGCAGAGCCGGCGACGAAGATACTTCCTTCAAGCGCATACTCGACTTTGCCATTGAGACCCCATGCAAGAGTTGTGAGAAGCCCGTGGTCTGATTTCACCGCCTTCTCCCCTGTGTTCATCAGCATGAAACAGCCGGTTCCATAAGTGTTTTTCGCCATTCCTTCCTCGAAGCAAGCTTGGCCGAATAGCGCTGCCTGCTGGTCACCTGCTGCACCGGCAATCGGCACTTCTTTTCCAAAGAAATGGTAGTCAATAGTCTTGCCGTAAACCTCTGAGGAAGGTCTGACTTCCGGCAGCATGGATGCTGGCACGCCGAGAATTTCAAGCAGCTCTTCATCCCACTTCAGTTCATGGATATTGTACATGAGCGTACGGGAAGCGTTGCTGTAGTCCGTCACATGCGCGCGGCCGCCGGAGAGCTTCCAAATTAGCCATGTATCGATGGTGCCAAACAGAAGTTTTCCTTCTTGCGCTTTCTGGCGGGCACCTTCTATGTTGTCAAGGATCCATTTTACTTTTGTTCCTGAGAAATATGCATCGATAAGCAAGCCTGTTTTTTCACGGAAAAGGTCATTATAGCCTTTCGCTTTCAGTTCATCACAGATACCGCTAGTCTGGCGCGACTGCCAAACGATGGCATGATAGACAGGGATGCCAGTTTCCTTATCCCAGACGACAGTTGTTTCTCGCTGGTTCGTTATTCCAATACCCGCAATTTGTTCGGACCTAACATTGGATTCGGACAGGACCCCTGCTATAACTGCAAGGATAGAGCCCCAAATTTCACTCGCGTCATGCTCAACCCAGCCTGGCTTCGGAAAATGCTGTTTGAACTCCTTCTGTGCAACATGAACAGCCTCGCCCGCTTTGTTGAAAAGGATTGCCCGAGAACTCGTCGTCCCCTGATCCAAAGATAAAATAAATTTCTCCACTGGAATACCTCCCCATATTTATATACAGTAGCAACTTGTTTCTATACAGTAAAAATCTAAGCGCTTTACCACATCACCGCGCCGGGGGTCAGGCACGCTTTAGCGCTTTAATACACTGGGGGTCAGGCCCCTTGCGTGGTAGTGCGGCAATGCGTTAAATTATGTTCTTCTCTCTCAGAAACTAGTGTTTCAACTTAAATTAGTAACCTAATAATAAGATTAAATGATTTCCTCCTAAGCAATAATTTTGGAGGCTTCCATTTCTCCCTTTTGTTTGCTTCCAAATGCATAGGCTGCTCCTAATACAACAACCGCCACAGCTATAACTACCCAAAAGACAGTTGATATAACACCTGCAAACAACGCTTTATACACGACGGCACCCAGCGCTCCGCCAAGCAGCGGACCTACAACAGGAATCCACGAATATGCCCAATTCGATCCAGCTTTCCCCGGGATCGGTAGGATAAAGTGTGCAATACGAGGTCCTAAATCGCGTGCTGGGTTAATTGCATAACCCGTCGTTCCTCCTAGCGACATACCGATAACCACAATCAGAAGGCCTACTGCAATAGGATTCAAACCTTCGGAAAATTTGTTGGCCCCGATAAAAAGCAATCCAAGAACAAGAATGAAAGTACCGATAATTTCACTTAATAGATTAGAAAAAGTATGCGGGATTGCAGGAGAAGTAGCAAAAACACCAAGCTTTGCTCCCGGATCCTGCGTTTCTCTCCAGTGAGGCAAATAATGAAAAAATACCATTGCTGCACCTACAATTGCTCCAAGCATTTGAGCTAAAATGTAGCTTGGAACTAAGACCCAATCAAAAGAACCATCAATTGCTAGTGCTAGCGTAACAGCCGGGTTTAAGTGAGCTCCGCTTATTGGACCTACTGCAAATACTCCCATCGTAACTGCAAGTCCCCAGGCAATTGTGATCACAATCCAGCCTGGGCTATTAGAATAAGTTTTTTTTAGAAAGGCACCAGCACCAATACCAGCACCAAAAACAATCAAAATCATCGTTCCAATCAATTCTCCCATAAATGGCGACATAAATTATCTCCTTCCATTATGTGATTTTTTCGCTAGTATTTAAAAATATGCTTGTGACGAAAAAAAGAGACCCACAACAGAAAACACCTTTTCAACAGGTATATCTGCGTGAATCTCCAATTCTCCGTCACAATTTGTTGACTTTTTATTGAAGTATACTCCAACGCTGAAAACGCTGTCATTTATTTTGTTAATAATTTTATTAAGGTTATTAATCTCTAAATATCCGAAGCCCTCCCTGCCTTATTCAGAATATAACTTCCATAATTCTTTTTGCGAAGAAGTAACAGCCCCGAGTCTATGGCACTGTTGGCATCAGTTGCTGTGCGGATAAATCCTTCTGCAATGACCGGAGTGTTAACATGTTCTTTTACTTCCGTAATTAAGTTCGGCCTTGCCCCTGGGAGTACTTAGATATAATCGGGAACTGTTTTCTTCAAAAGCTTATAGCTTTTTTCAAAGCGCACGGGAATCAATTAAAAAGATCCGTTGGATTGCTATAACGCCTTTCTCCCTAGCTTTCAAGATAACACTTGCTTTTGTAGAAATAAGCCTATAAGGTTTGAATTCTAGCAAATATACTCGGTTGAATAATCGTCCGCCTTGATTCCATGAATCATATCCATATGGTAAATCATCTCCTTTTTACACGATTCAGCCATAGCACTGACATTTTTCAGTTGGGCGATATGCACTTCTAGAAAAACACCTGTTTGATAGGGGATTTTCAAAAAAGATTCGAAGTCTTTCATACTCGAAGAAGCAGGTGAAATTATCCATTCATCTTTTTTATCTTCGTAGTCCATTTGCCTTTATGATAGAGTATTCTCGCTCAAAAGCAATAGCCGGCAGATATTCCCTTATCCATCCAGGGGAAACCGTGTATTCCTATTAAAGCTTTGCTGCCTTCCTTGCCGGGGCATGGCCATTGGGGCATGCACACTTTACCGAATCACCGCAATGGGGGTCAGGCACACTACATTCTATTAATACAGTAAAGCGTAGTTTCTCCTTTCCTACCCATGTATTGATAGTTCTATGGAGCGGATAAATTCTTATTTAGACTTACCAATGCCTTAGGACCTTCAAGATCTTTCTACAGCACTTTCTAAGAAAACTCCGATTCATCAAACGTTTGATTAAGAATACCAGATAGACTTTTGAAGGACCCTAAACTGGTTGAAGCTAAAATTCCGCAGTGGATAAATTCCCTAAATTGAAAAAACTGCTTGCTGAAACCTTCAGTGGCTCCAACAAGCAGTTTTTTCCCCTGCCCTTCATCTAGGATAAGTGTATTTCATACGATTTTCTTGCTTTAACGCTGCACACTAGTGGGGGTCAGGCACGCTTTAGATTAGTAAAGAGAAATTTATTTTCGCGGATCTACATAATCCGGATAGTCAGTAATAATTGCATCTACTTTCATATCAATCAGGAACTGTGCAGCCTCTGGAGTACGAACTGTCCAAGAAGAGATTCCCATACCTAGTCCATGCACCTTATCAACAAGTTCTTTTGTGACAATGCCATAGCTTGGGTTAAAATAGTCCGCGTACGTAGCGAACTCCTTCAATGCCTGGTCAGTAGTATGCGTCCTAGAAGATGTAAGAACGCCAACAGGTACGTTAGGTAGCAATTGATTGGTTTTTTTCACACTATCAAAGTTAAATGACTGGATAATAATCTTGTTATTTCTAGGCTTATCAAGATTTCTCACTTTTAGTAGGTGAGCAACTTCTTCTTCTATTCCAGGATATTTTTCCGGGGCTTTCAGCTCAATTAAAATTCCAGCCTTACCTCGGTAACGATCCAATACCTCTTCGAAAGTTGGAATTTTTTCTCCCGTAAACTCTGGTCCTTTGAAGCTCCCGGCATCCAGGCTTCGTAGCTGTTCAAGCGTCAAATCTTTTACCGCTCCCGTTCCATTTGTCGTCCGGTCTACCGTAGTATCATGAATAATGACAAGTTTGCCGTCCTTGCTGCGCTGTACATCAATCTCAATATAATCTGCCTTCATATCAACAGCTTTATCGAAAGCCGCAATTGTATTTTCAGGCGCATATCCTGAAGCCCCCCGGTGTGCTACATTATCAATCTTTCGTAACTCCCCAACAGACTCTGATGCAAATGCTTGTTGAAAAGGACTAAGCATCAGCGACAATGCAATTCCCGCTCCGGCTAAACTCTTTTTCATTTCTCCCACTCCTCTGTCCGAATTATGTTCAAGACCAGTGTATCGGAGAAATGTTGAGTGTATGTTTGTATAATATTTAGTTTGGGTTATCACTTTATAAACAATAACAGTATGATTTTCATAGATTTGTTTACATTCCCTCAGTAACAATCGACCTACATACAAAATAACGAGGCAGTGAACTATCTTTATAGTATGCTAGGGAGCAAAATTAATAAGAAAAACCTGGGCAATGAAATCCCGTTTTAGGAGGCTACACAGCTCCTTTGCAATACCTCCAATCCCCATCCTTTAACGCATTAACACACCAAATAGTGCCTGACCGCCTGTACAATGCAACAATAAAGCGCCAAAGTGTGCCTGACCCCCATCGCGGTGACGCGGTGAAGCTTTTTCGTAAAATCAATGTCACATATTTGGTTATTATACCCTTGTTATCCTATACTATTAACCTCTATCATCATAAACTAGAAACACTTCTAATCCCTTATTTGACAGTACCCGATCTCACTTTGACTGTTATGTAACTAGTAATATACAGTGCAATTGACACAATACAGTAATTAAACTAGCAATAAACTGAAATATCATTGTAATATTTCTGTGTTATCTTTTAACCACTGGGATAAAACAAAGGAGAGCAAAGATGAAAAAGTTTATTATTACTGCCGTCGCTGCCTTTTCTATACTATTCGGAACATCAAACTTCGCTTCTGCCGCATCTAATGTGTACGTTGTAAAAAGCGGTGACAGCCTTTATAAGATTGCAAGAATGTACAAAACTAGTGTTTCTAACATTAAAAAATGGAATAACCTAAGAACTGATATTATTTATCCAAATCAACGGTTGAGAGTCTCTGGTTCAAGCACTCCAGCACGTCCGGCTGCTAAACCAACACCTAAAAAACCGTCAAACGTTGCAAGGACTCTTACTGTTAGTGCTTCTGCCTACACCGCAAACTGCAGAGGATGCTCCGGAATTACAGCTACAGGATTCAACCTTAAAAAGAATCCTAATGCAAAAGTGATTTCCGTTGATCCTCGAGTAATCAAACTCGGTACAAGGGTTTACGTACCTGGTTATGGGTATGCAGTTGCAGCCGACAAAGGCGGCCACATTAAAGGAAATCGAATCGACCTATTCATGTCCTCCCACCAGAGAGCAATCAATTGGGGTAGAAAAACTGTAACTATTCAAATCTTAAAATAAATAAAAACTGCTGCAAGCTCAACTTGCAGCAGTTTTTTTATTTAGGAATCTCTTTTTTCTTATAGGCAATTATTCCAAACAGTGTGAAAACTAATCCTACTAAAAAGGTTAACCAAGGAAAAACTAGTGGATAAAGATAATAGTAATAATAAAAGAAAACATCATTTTTATAGCCCAGGAATGAACCGGTCGCTCTATTAATAAAAAAAGTCTTACTAGGGTCATCCTTTCTATCACCATTATCAAAGACTTCTTCCCTCACTTCACCTTTTTCAGGGATCCATACAAATTTCCACTCTTGCCCATCGACGCCTGCATTGGAATTCTCAATCGGAGAAGTTATCAGCACAGACTTCTTGCCGTTACTCTTGTTTTCTACAAATAAAAAATTAAGTTGGTTATAATACCGCGTCAAATTCATCTCTGTTGCGCGTAGTTCAACCTTACTTCTATTCCAATATTCCTCTCCGTTCAAGGTGATTTTCACTAGCCCTTCTGTTAATTCGGGAACCTTTTTATCTGGGTTAGCATTTTTGCGCAACGGAAAGGAATCCCTAATTTCAATATTATTTTTTCCAAACAAGAGCTTTAAATAAAAATTTCCTTCATTACCTCTGTTGTAAAAGCGGAGATCATCCAGAGCAAAATTACTGGGATTTTCTTTCTTTGTATAGTCTTCGGTTATGACCAATTCTCCTGTTGCTTCAATTCCCATCTTTCCATTGTCTTCAACAAAATAATGTGTATTTTCAATGTGGATATCCTTCGTAATGTACATATTATTTAACTTGCTGTCATAGCATAGCTCTACCGCCATCAGAACATTCAATGGAATAGAAAGAATCAGAAGCACGCTCCCAATAATAATAGACTTAATCCCTTTTCTCATCGCCTCATCTCCACGTTTAATCTCAAATTAAATTATATACCACATTTTCCATACAAACTACGAATCCGGAAAAAGGGAAACCAAATAACAAAGACTTTAATTCTCATATGAGCTCTTAATCCTTATTAGCTCTAAGCATTAGCTCTCTTTCCCACTTTAAAGCAATGGGGGTCAGGCACACCCCTTCACTTTAACACTGCACCTTGCCGGGGGTCAGGCACGCTTTAGGGTGGTAAAGTAGCATATTGGGATGGTTTTGTCCATAACCTTTTATTAACTTGGATAAAGGGGGAATGTGAATGCTGAATAGGGTTTCCAGCCGTTTCTCGAGGCTTGTGGAGAGGTATCTGCCTGACGCGTTTGTCATCGCTGTAGTTTTGTCACTTATTGTTTTTGTCATAGGATTTCTTATGAATCCTACTGAGCCGGGCACATTAATTGAATCATTTGGAGATGGATTTTGGGTATATCTCGGGTTTACCATGCAAATGGTATTGCTTTTGATGACAGGAATAACACTTGCTGCCGTCCCGGCGATTGGTAGGATACTTCAATTAATCGCCTCTACTGCAAAAACTGCCAAACAGGCATATATTCTCACCTTTCTTATATCCTCCGCAGCTTACTATGTCAACTGGGGATTAGCTGTGGTGGTCGGTGCAATCATTGCTCGTGAAGTTGGAAAAAGAAACCAGGATGCGCATTTCCCATTGTTGGTTGCTTCGGCCTACGCCCCTACTGTTTTATACACTGCTGGTTTATCGAGCACCATCGGATTGACCGTTGCTACTGAAGGACATTTTTTAGAAAAAATAATGGGTGTAGTGCCGACATCAGAAACTATTTTCCACCCAGGGACAATCACCATTTATTTAGCTTTGTTAATTACTATTCCTATTTTTATCCTATTGATAGCTCCAACGAAAAACATCATACCTTACAAGGCTTACCATCAAGAAAAAGTGGACATCCCGCCACAGGCAAGTGCTCCAGAAACACCTGCTATCAAGCTGGAAAGGACCCCTATTCTTGGAACCATAACAGGACTGCTAGGGCTCTCCTACGTGCTGTTAAAAATGCTTTAGTGGAAGCGATTTAAATTTAAATATTATTAACCTAGCATTCCTGTCCCTTGGGCTTCTGCTACACGGTTCTCTTTTTAATTATGCCAACGCCTTTAAAAAATCAGCTACAGCTATCTCGCCAATTATTCTACAGTTTCCATTTTATGCAGGAATTATCGGATTGTTGGGGAGCACTGGTCTAGGTGAAGCCATGATAAAGGGCATCACTTCGGTAGCAACTAAGGAAACCTTTGATATTTTTACCTACTGGACAGCAGGATTGGTAAACATCTTGGCTCCTTCAGGCGGTGGCCAATGGGCGTTGCAGGGTCCCCTCCAAGTGCCTGCCGGCATCGAGCTTGGTGTTAATCCCGCCATTACCGCGATGGCAGTCGGCTGGGGTGACGCATGGACGAATCTCATCCAGCCTTTTTGGGCCCTTCCTATTCTTGCGGTAGCACGTCTGCACATCCGCCATATTATGGGTTATTGCATGCTCTTAAGTATTTGGGTCGGCCTTGTGACAACAATCATGATGCTCTTTGTGTATTAAAGGTAGGATTAGTCTGTGAAAATACTTTTGGGTCATATTTCGGAGGTCAGGCACGCTTTAGTTCTTTAATGTACTGGGGGTCAGGCACGCTTTAGTTGTTTAAAGCGCTGGGGGTCAGGCACGCCCCTTCACTTTAACACTGCACCTTGCCGGGGGTCAGGCACGCTTTAGGGATGGGTTGCGATAATGCGGCTTTCCTTCATTACGATAAAGAAAAGCCAGCTCCCGCTTGGGAACTGGCTGAATGTACTGTTTAGAGCCGCAATTGCCGTAATGTCGATAAGAAAGTTTTAAACCACCACTCCTCAAAGTGGGTGTTCGCAAGGATTTTCCTGCATGTCCTCCATGTCCAATGGACAGAGGCTTGTCATTCCTGCCCTAATTAAAACTCCCTATTACAGCTTAAAGGTTAAAACTTTATTATAATTACGCACAACGCAGCTTATATTCTCTATATTAACGGAAACTAAAAACAATAACAATGTTAATATCAGGAATTTTTTAAAGTTGCATCTTATCACTATGATTAATATCGTACAAAAAGGGTAATAGTCTCTCAACTCAAGCAAAAAGTCTAATCGAATCTAATGGACTCCATTTTTCACCTATTGCTGTCAAGCCTAATGTTACAATCAGAAATATTTTTGTAATCTTTTTGAAATATTTTTAGAAAAAAATGCAACTTTCTCTCATTTCAAACGTCTTATCAGTGAATAACTTAAATTAGGAGTGAATGGAATGAAAAAACAGGCGAAAATATTTGGTGTTTTGTTGAGTGCAGTGATTGCTACTGGAGGTGCGGGATATTCGTTCCCTCAAGATAATAACAGCGCTCTTGCGGCGGAGCTACCAAAACGTGAGATGAATGCACCGATTGTAAAAGAAACACAGGGCATTAAGAATTCTGTTCCAGTAAAGAGTAAAATTGAACAGCCAGCTGCTCCGAAAGTGAACCAAAATGACACAGCAACTAAACCAAGTATATCACCTCTCAATCATTCTAATATAGTTACACAGACAAATTCAGCGCCGCGAGCTGAAAATGCCACACAGTCAAAACGTGTGCCGCAATTTGAAAATAACGCACACCCAAAACCTGCACCACAAGCTGAAAATGCAGCACCTACCGAACAAAAGCAAAAAGAAGATTTCATTATCATTGACGGCAGCAAATTTGAACTAGTTACGGAAAAAAAGTTCTCCATCTGGATCAATGCTGTGAAAAAGCATGGTGCAAAACTATATGGCATCAATGAGTCAGATGTTTTTGCAGTTGTTAAAGATGGCACCCAAGTTGCTGCGCTCAGCACAGGCTACGCATCTACTTCCGTTCAAAACAAGGAACTATTGATCGACCTGATGGCCAACCAAGGCAAAGTCTCCGGGGCAATAGCGGAAGGAATCCGATCGGTTGCAAGCACAGGAAATCCAGTAAATGTACCAGGAGAGTCCGAATTTGAGAGCTACTCCATCTATATTGCTGAAAACGGAGCATTAACGATTTCTTGGTAAAATAAGTACCCTCCCACTCGGGAGGGTTTTTTCATTTTCATATGTTTCCTTCAGAGCCACTTTGTTTAACCCTTTCCAATTTGGGAAGAAATAATAAAAGTTATATTTTGGGACAATGGAGGTAGCTATGGTTCAACAAAATTCGGGATATTGGAGACGAAACCTGCTAGCCGGCACGCTATTTGGCATTGGTCTCGCGGCATTTTTGGATGAGGCGGTTTTTCACCAGTTGCTTCACTGGCATCATTTTTATGATAAGTCAACAACTGCAGCCGGACTTGTTTCTGATGGATTTTTTCATGCGTTTAGCTGGTTTGCCACCGTTGCTGCGCTGGTTTTAGTTGCGGACCTTCGGCGAAGAAATACCTGGATGCCGGCAGCATGGCGGGGAGCAGTTCTTCTGGGGACCGGCGGATTTAATTTTTACGATGGGACGATTCAGCATAAAGTCATGAAGCTCCATCAAATTCGCTACAATGTCGACCTTTTGCCATACGACTTGGCATGGAATATCGCAGCGCTGCTCCTCATGATTGCTGGAACGTTTATTCTATTCAGGGAAAAGAGAAGGATTCATGCATAATCATCATAGAGGCGCGACTGCTCCCAGTATTGATTTTTCAACCGGTTCTATCGTCCTGCTGCTGCCCTTCATGCTAGTAACCGTACTCTATCTTTGGGCTGTTTTTTTCAGTAAAAATAATCTAGGCTGGCCAGTACATAAAACGCTGCTTTGGATTGCCGGAGTGACATTTGTGTCTTTTTCCGTTGCCGGCCCTTTGGCTGAAAAGGCGCATGAAGATTTCATGGTTCACATGGAAGTTCACTTGTTACTCGGGATGTTGGCTCCCCTGTTAATGGCGCTTGCCGCCCCAGCAACTGTCATTCTAAGAGCATTAAGTGTTAAGAATGCTAGGATTGTCACGCGGGTTCTGAAAAGCCGATATAGCAGGTTTGTGAGCGATCCATTTGTGGCAGCAGTCTTGAATGTTGGTGGGTTATGGATGCTTTATAGAACTGATTTGTTCGGATTAATGCATCACATTCCAGCTTTGCATGTGATCATTCATCTTCATATTTTTCTTTCAGGTTATCTATTCACGATTTCAATGGTGTATATTGACCCTACACCGCACCGTACGAGCTTTTACTATAGGGCGGGAGTGCTCATTGTAGCACTGGCAGGGCATGGCATATTGTCGAAATCCATCTATGCCAGTCCGCCAAGCGGGATTTCAGCTTCCGAAGCTCAAGCTGGAGGCATGCTGATGTACTATGGCGGAGATGCCGTCGATATCCTATTAATCATCCTCCTATGCTGGCAATGGTACAAAGCAGCCCGGCCAAGGAACGCGACTAGCAAGCGAAGCGAAGATGCTACGCTACCCCACTAAATAATTAAAGCGTGCCTGTCCCCCACTTTGCTAAAGTGCTAAACTGTGCCTGACCCCCGGTGCGTTACCGCGGTAACGCACCGGGGGTCAGGCACGCTTGCTGTTTTGCTGCATTCGATCTATGATGGTTGGTAAGATAGTACACGTGGAGGCCAGAAACATGAATAAGCTATTGGCAAGAATTGAAAAGGATTTGAACCACCTTTCGGACGCCGAGAGAATCATCGGCCAGTACATCATTGAGAACCATGAATTTATCCCAAATATGACAACGAAAGACTTATCCCACAAGACAGGGGTCAGCGAAGCCAGCGTCGTCCGCTTCTGCAAGTCAATCGGAATCGGCAGCTTCAAGCTGTTTAAGATTGAGCTCGTCAAACATAATACGATGACGCAGTCAAACCTGACAGATTTCTCCATCTTGCAAAAAAAAGATGCACCATACGACCTATTCCACAAGGTGACATACGCGAATAAATCCGCCATCGAATCATCCCTCTCCTCCCTTGACCGCAAGGAGCTGGAAAAAGCAGCGGAAGCCATCCAGCATGCCTCCCGCCTCGTATTCTTTGGTGTAGGCGGCTCCGCAACCGCGGCTTACGATGCCTATTATAAATTCACGCGCCTCGGCTTTCATTGCAATATGGACCACGATTTTCATTTCATGCTTAGCCTGATCCCTTACCTGAAACGAAACGACATCTTATTCGCAATCAGCACCTCAGGCAAAACAAAGGACGTGCTCGAACTCGCCAAATTTGCTAAAAGCAAAGGGATCATTGTCATCGCCATAACGAACCTTGACAAGTCACCGCTGCATAAATTGGCATCCATTCGCCTCTGCACCCCGGTCGTCGAACAGGATTTCCGAGTTGGGACCCTCTCCTCGAGGATGACGCAGCTCAATATCATCGACGCCCTCTACCTTGCCACCTTCAACAGAGTCGGGGACAGCGTAGTCGAACAATATCAGGAAGCCCGAAAGGAAGTCATAAAACTAAGACGTTAGCTTGCTTCTTTGTATAAAACTACTGCTCGAAGCTGGAGAAAATCCTCCAGCTTCTTTTCTTTATACATATCAAAAGCATTCTCGACAATACATTAATACCGAAAGCGAGACCAATCCTTCTTGTTTATTTTTCAAAAAATTATCACATATGAAATTTTGATTCATTTAAAAATAAAATAATATTGACTTTAAATTTCACGAGAGTAAAATGTAACTTGTAAAGGCTTCCAAGAAAGGGTGATCTTATGCTTGATAAACTCACGACAGAAAAAAGAAACAACCAGACGATGAAGCTTGACACCATGACAATCAAAGAAATCCTTACCGTTATGAACGAAGAAGATAAAACCGTTCCTATCGCAATCGCCAAAGAGCTCTCCAGCATCGAAGCAGCAGTTGCAACCGTTATCGATTCTTTTCAAAAAAACGGCAGGCTCATCTACGCAGGGGCAGGAACGAGCGGCAGGCTTGGTGTTCTTGATGCAGTCGAGTGCATGCCTACTTTTGGTTCTCCAGAAGAAATGGTCCAAGGGTTTCTTGCAGGCGGGATGAAGGCGTTCACAAAGGCGGTGGAAGGCGCTGAGGATAGTGAAACACTTGGCGAGGATGACATGAAGGAAATCAAGCTCACCGAGAACGATACTGTCATCGGCATTGCAGCGAGCGGCCGGACACCTTATGTTATCGGCGTGCTCAAACACGCAAATTCCAAAGGAGCAAAAACAATCAGTCTCAGCTGCAATAAAAATTCCGAAATCGCAAAACATGCGCATCTTGCAATCGAAGTCGAAACTGGCGCTGAGATTTTAACAGGCTCCACAAGACTGAAAGCAGGCACAGCGCAAAAGCTTGTCCTCAACATGATTTCCACCGCATCCATGATTGGAATCGGAAAAGTATATAAAAACCTAATGGTCGACGTACAGCCGACAAACAAAAAATTAGTGGAACGTGCGAAAAGAATTATCATGCAAGCTGCTGAAACGGACTATGATACTGCTTCTAAAGCATATGAAGAAGCCAACGGAAACGTAAAAACAGCCATCCTCATGGTCCTGCTCCACTGCAACCTAGAAGAGGCACAATCCAAGCTAGAACATGCTGGTGGTTTTATCAGAAAAGCATTATAAGGAGGTTTACTCATGAAAAAAGAACAGCGTTTGGCTAAAGAAATCCTTGAGCATATTGGCGGACAGAACAATATTAAAAGCCTTGCCCACTGCATGACACGGGTTCGCCTGAGCCTGCGGGACAACAGCCTTGCCAATATCAAAGCGCTGAAGGAAATTGACGGTGTCATGGGCGTAATTGAAGATGATACGCTTCAGATCGTCGTCGGCCCAGGAACTGTCAACAAAGTCACGGACGAAATAAGCAGACTTACCGGCATCCGGTCTGGGGAAGCGGCGGAAGAATCATTCAACACCGCGTCAGATATAAGAGCCGGCATCAAGCAGAAAAATAACACACCTGTAAAAAATCTTCTCCGTCGGATCGGCAGCATTTTCATTCCACTGATTCCAGGGCTTGTTGCGTCAGGTATCATCAACGGTGCAGCAAACTTCGCAAAGAATGCCGGCGTCGATGAAAAAGCAACTTGGATGCAGCTTCTTCTCGTGATTGGCGGCGCTGTATTTGCTTACCTTGCCATCCTTGTCGGCTGGAATACTGCAAAAGAGTTCGGCGGCACCCCTGTTCTCGGCGCAATTGCCGGCGGTATCCTGTTCAGTCCAGCACTCGCAGAAATCCAGCTTTTTGGTGAACCATTGGTTACAGGGCGCGGCGGGTTGTTTGGAGTTATGTTCGCCGCATGGCTGATGGCTGTTGTGGAAAAACAAGTGAGAAAAGGCATGCCAAACTCTATTGACATCATTTTTACACCTCTTATCACCCTTTTGGTTGTCGGAATGTTCTCGCTCGTTGCCATCCAGCCGATTGCTGGAATTCTCTCTGACGGCATCACTTCTGCGATTAAGATGATTCTTGATGTTGGCGGAATTGTAGCTGGTGCTCTGCTCGCGGGCTTTTTCCTGCCGCTCGTCATGGTCGGACTCCATCACGGGCTGACCCCAATTCATATGGAGCTGATCAACACTTTGGGCAACACGCCGCTTTTACCAGTGCTTGCAATGGCTGGTGCAGGTCAGGTAGGCGCAGCAATTGCCATTTATGCTAAAACAAAAAACAAGCGCTTGCGCAACATTATCAAGGGTGGCCTTCCTGTTGGTTTCCTCGGCATCGGCGAACCGCTATTGTATGGGGTCACTTTGCCGCTAGGCCGTCCGTTCATCACCGCTTGCCTTGGTGCAGCGATGGGTGGCGCATTCCAGGCAGTGATGAAAACGGCAGCTACAGGCATTGGCGTTTCCGGATTGTCGCTCACACCGCTGATCGCTGACAATAAATACTTGCTTTATCTTGCCGGGATTCTCATCGCGTACATCTTTGGATTTATTTTCACCTACCTGTTTGGGTTTAAGGATGAAATGGCGGAGAATATTTAAAAAATAAACCTGGAAAGCCTGCATACCTTATGTCAGGCTTTTCTTTTTACAAGAAGGAGGAAAAGGATATGCTCGGTATTTCTGTGTATCTCTCTGAGACTATGGAAAAACAAGAAGCTTACATTCGCAAGATGCGGGGAGCTGGTTGCAAGTCCATTTTCACTTCCCTTCATATTCCTGAGGATGACCCTGGTATGTATAAAAGTCGGCTGCAGGAGCTTGGAGGATTGGCAAGGGAGATTGGCATGGAACTGATGGCGGATATTTCCAGAAAGTCGTTGGAGCATCTCGGCTGTACATGGGAGACAGCCGGAAAGCTTTTGAACTGGGGACTTTCAGGGCTGAGAATCGACTATGGCGTGGCGGACGAGGTCATTGTCCAGCTTTCGCATGAAATGAGAGTTGCCTTGAATGCGAGCACATTGACGGAGGCTGGCCTGGATAGTTTGAGGAAGTTTGGGCTTATAACGGAAAATGCGGAGGCTTGGCATAATTTTTACCCAAGAAGAGAAACAGGGCTAGACCGTAATTTTTTCCGCCGGCAAAATCGGCTGATTAAGGAAGCAGGACTTGGCGTCATGGCCTTTATTCCTGGAGATGCTATGCTGCGGGGGCCGCTGCATGAGGGGCTGCCGACGCTTGAGGACCACCGGAGTCAATCTCCGTTTGCGGCATATGTGGATTTGCTCGAGTGCGAGGGTGTGGACAAGGTGCTCGTTGGGGATATCCAGATAAGCGACGATACTCTGGAGCAGTTCGCGATGTATCAGGATGGCGTGGTGCTCCTGCGCGCGCGCGCGGCTACGGTTCCGGCTGTTGATACGGTTCCGGTTCCGGCTGCGGCTGCGGCTTCGGTTCCGGCTGCGGCTTCGGCTTCGGTTCCGGCTGCGGCTTCGGTTCCGGGGGAAACGGATGGAGGCTTATCGACCGGACGGGCGGGTGGCTTGAGTTCTAGCTTGCCCGCAAAGGATGGAAGCAACCTTAGCGGGAACTTGCTTTCGGATAATGAAAGGATCCCTTTCGGGCGCATGCTCTTAAAGGTCGGAACCGTCCACACGAACAGGCCGGATGCTGCGCGGGATGTCATCCGATCGCTCGAATCACGGCTTTATGCGACAATTGGTCCCGGCGGAGTGGTGCCTGACAATACAACAGAGCGTCGTGCAGGTTCGATTACGGTAGACAACGAGCGGTACGGACGATATCAGGGAGAAATCCAAATTGCGAAACGAGACTTACCACGCGATGAGCGGGTGAATGTTATCGGTAGTGTGATCGATGCTGACCTCCCGCTTCTGCCGTTTATCGGAGGAGGACAAAAATTCAAAATAGAGTGGGTGTAAGTCTTGCAGGAGATGAGGTGTGGGGGGCAGTGTGGCCAGTGATGGATTGGACTCTGCCTGGCGATCACTTGTTTTAAGAGGTAGAGTCAGGTTGATTTACCAGGTTAAAGCATCACCACATCACTCCACCCCACCGTGCCTGACCCCCGGTGCAGCAGTGTGGTGAAGCGACAAAGTGTCCATACGCTGAGACTGGTTTGATGTATGAACAGCTTCCGCTTTACCGCATCACCGCGCCGGGGGTCAGGCCCCCATTGCTTTAATGTGATAAATGCTTTTCCTACACCCAACTCGCTGTTTTCATCTTTAAATGGAGTGAAAAAGCTGCTGAAATTCCGTTTTCTCCCCTATTTTCTCCCCAAATTTGTATTATCACGATTAGACTGAAAACTCGCCTTCTACTATGGTTAAGGTACCCGGGAAACTAAATGCAAAGCGCGCTTTCCGAAAGGAAGCACAATGGAAAGTTTCGAGCACCTTTACCGCCAATACACACCGCTGATCAACGGACTGATGAACTCGCTGCATATATACAAAAACAAGGAGGAATTTTTCCAACTAGGGCTCATCGGCTTATGGAAAGCCCGCAATCAGTTCAACGGCAGCAAAGGGGACTTCACTTCATACGCCTACACAACCATTAGAGGACTCTTCCTCACAGAATTAACAAAGCACAACCGTGAATCTCAGACCGCCACTCCCGCCACAGACGAACTTTTGAATGCTTTCCAGGACAATCGCCCTAGCCCAGTCCTCGAGAAAGAACTGCTGCAAAGCTATTGCGCCGCTGGACACTTAACTAAAAATCAAACGAAATGGGTGTTCCACCACTGTTTAGATAAAATGACAATCAAGGAAATCTCCGCAAAAGAAAATGTTTCTCCTTCCGCTGTAAAACAGTGGCGAGCAGGAGCAAAGGAAAAACTAAAAAACGCCATTCTATCCGGCCAAATGGACGATTAATCATCATTAATTAAATACTCAGAAAGAGGAAAGCTAACACACCTTACAATAAAACCTTTTCTCTATTTTTAATGTATACATGGTTGTTAATACAAATATAGTCAGCAATTTCAAGCGGAAAAAGACATAAATTCTTGACATTTTTTTGAATTTTACTTCCAATCCATTTATTATTTTCAAAAAAATGTTACTTTTAATGCACAGATTGTTTTCCCTTAACATCTGAACTAATTTTCCCGCGAGAGGGGTTCCTTCATGCTAAGCAATTATTTAATCAGCAAGGATACTAGTTGGTTGACAGGCGTTTACGATCAGAATGGAAGACCAATCACAAGAGTCCTCGAAAAAGGAAAAGATTTTCTCGTCAATATGACACCGCAAGCAATAATCGAAGATACTCTAAACTACTATGGTTCAAATTTGCAGGGAGCACTCGCTTCTGCTAAAAAACTATTCGGCAATATTAAAATGACACCATTCATCGTCATTCCGCGCCATGCGGTTTGCCTTTTTCCAACGAAGTCACCATCGAAACATGGTTGTATATTCATCAATGTTCAGCATATTTTAAATACAGTACCTCATGACCGCCACACAAAGATCTTTTTCATCTATGACCGCACCCTTGTTATCCCCTCAAGATATGGGCAATTTATTCAAAAAAAGGACAAAGCAGAACAGCTTCAGCGAATCTCCTATGCTCGGAATGAAGGTCTGATTGAACCCTATCAACCTACAAAGCAGCACGATTACTTCTACAGCCAAGAAACCGGCCTTCTAACACTTACTCGCGAGGAGTCTTCGAATGAAACTGGTGATGACGGAATATCGGGGTTAGTGAAGTAACCTTCCTATTGACGCTGCAAAGAGGAGGAAAACAAAATCAAAAAAAACAGCATAAAACTTCTTGTCCCAACAATTCCCCAGCTGCCTGAACTTCCAACAGGATGTGAAATAACTGCTGTCACCATGATGCTGTGCTATAAAGGGGCAACCGTCAGCAAAAAGCAGCTAGCCCATAAAATGCTGCGTCATGATACCGACCCTGACAAAGGCTATGTCGGGGACCCTTTTACGACAGAGGGCTGGACGATTTATCCACCAGCACTAATGGACCTTGTTAAAAAATATAGGGGGCACTCCATCAACCTGACAGGTGCCGCCATCTCCGCGCTTGAAGAAGTGCTTTACAACGGTAAGCCTATCGTCGTTTGGGTCTCTCCTATGCACGGATTTACTGTGCATGCTCTCGTTCTGACAGGATATGACGAAAAATATTTCTACTATAATGATCCTTGGACAGGCCGAGGCAATACCCGCCTTAGTAAAAGCACTTTCCAAACCCTATGGAGCAATCAAAGTAAACGAGCGCTTTCCTATTAACCTAAAAAAGGAGCCCCCTTTAAAAAGCGGTGCTCCTCCCATTTCTATAAAATCTCCAATGTATATCCAGTTAACTGTAACACTTTACGCGAAACTTCTTCTCTCTCCGCTTGCTCTGGCGTGTTCTCAAGTTTAATCCCAACCGCCTTACGGTCCACAAAAATCGAGGGGTTTTTTTTCATAATCCAGCTTGAAGGAATACTTTCCCCTGCTAGACGAATAATTTCATTCTGCTTCGGGTTTTTTGCATAGGTGACCGGCATCCCAATTCGCCAAGACAGCTCCTCCAAATCGGTTGTATGCCGGACAGCCACTTCAGGGGAAATGAAGTGGACTTCCATGATTGTACCTCCATCCTGCTGTTTGAGGCCAGTCTTATAAACGGTGATACCCCTGTCTGCTGCCCATTTTTTCGCTTCTTCAATTGCCTGATTGTTTTCCATTCTTTTTTCCGATGCCCCAGCAGTAAAAAAATTTGATTGCGAAGCCATTTGCGCCTCTTCTTTAAACTGGAGCGTAAATCCCGTCGTCTCCAAGAACTCTTTCAGCGCTGCATCCCCATTGTCCGGCTTTGTAACAGGCACGACCACTTTCCTCTCATGAAGCCGAATAGAAACAGGGCCTCCTGTTGATCCAATCAGCCGGATAACTTGCGACTGAAGCAGATCCTGCCTGACGGAACTCGAAAAAGAAATGTCCCAGCCTGTCTCTTTTTTCAGAAGATGTACAATTTCAGATTGTTCTTTTTCGCTAATGCTGTCAGGGAAATCAAAGTATAATGTGAGCCTTTCTCTTTCCGTTCCTATATCATCCGCACCGCAACGTAAAAACCGTGGGTGCTCCCCCATTAGCGCTCTTGTTTTTTCCATCGCTGCTGCCGGATTCATTTTCAATCCTTGTACTGCAATATCCAGTCGGGAAAACTTTTCTAATGCTGCCTTATCCAATGTGTATACAGCTGTTCCATTTTTTCTTGAGATTGCTCTTTCCGGAAGTGCCTGGAGCATGACTGCAACGGAAAGCATTTCTTCCATTGATGTGATGCCTAGTGCCTGTGAAAGGGAAGGGAAGGAGTATGTTCCTTGATTTACAGCGCTCCAATCTATTTTTTCTAAAATAGGGCGGTTGAACGAAAACGCCGTATTGGCCGCTTCAGTCAATTCCGTGATTGGTCCGTTCCAACGGCCAACTGTATCCAAGACAGTGTCCAACGCTAGCTTGACAGGCTTGCCTTTCAGTGTGGTGCAAAAAAGGATGTCATTTTTTGGATGCACACCAGTGCAGATTGCCAGTTTACAATCGCTTCCTCCTTCTGTTTTATATAGCAATACGTTCCCGATCAATTTACGCAGATTCTCACTAGACTCGCTGACTTGATACCTCTTTCCTTTCATGCCTTTTCCGGAAGTTCTTTTTTCAAAAGCGTAGGAGCCTCCATTTTCCACAAGCTCCGGCCGATACAGCGGGTTAAGGATTCCAGCCAACTGGGCGCGCGCCTCGTCGTCGCCGTGGACAAGCAGCGTGTAGCTTGGTTTTAACGTATGAATAAAACGGTTCATTTCATTTGCGTCAGCATGGGCGGACAAGCCGTACTTGCCAATCCGGCATTGGACTTCATAGTCGACACCGCTCAGTTCGAGATTCCGGGTCGTCCCTTCGGCAAGGTTTAGAAGCTTTCTGCCAGGGCTCTCTTCATCTTGATAGCCAGTAATGAAGATGGCGTTTTTTTCACCGGAAACGAGCTTTTCAGCATACCATGAGCTTGCGCCGCCTGTCAGCATGCCAGAGGATGCCACGATGCAGCCTGGTTTGCCTTTTAAAATGGCTTCCCGCTCTCTAGGATTCACAGCACGGCAGCGTTCGGTCAAGAAGGCATCTCCATGGGTTCGGACTCGGTGTGCGACTGGCCCTTTTAAATAGTGCGGATATTCGCGATAAATCCTGCTGATTGGTGTCACAAGTCCATCGACGAATATCGGAAACTCAGGTATGAGCCCTTTTTCCATATAATCTTGAAGAACGAGCAGCACCTCTTGGGCACGGCCCAGGGCGAATGCCGGGATGAGCGCGAAGCCTCCGCCTGCAATGACATCGGCCACATCCTCGGCAAGCCGCTTCTCTTCGGTATTTCGGTCAGTATGCGCGCGATTTCCATAAGTGGATTCCATTATAACGACATCAGGCTGGATGCTGTGGGGCACTTCGGCACCAGGAATGGTCCTGCCTGCTTTAAAGCTCAAATCTCCTGTGACAAGCAGCGTCTCGCCGCCACCTTCGAGCAGGAACATGACAGCGCCAAGAATGTGACCAGCCCGGTAGCTGGTTATGTTTATATTTCCGATGGAGAGCTTGTTGCTTGCCGGGAAAGAGATGACGTTCTGAAGCACGGCGTTAACCTGGTCTTCCGTATACGGGGGAAGCGTCCCCGCTTGCTTGCTGCGCTGTTCCATGATTTTCAATGAATCCCGCATCATAATGTTCATCAAATCGATTGTTGGCGGAGTTGCATAGAGCGGAGCATCAGGGTAAAGGGCGTGAACAATCGGCAGTGCGCCGATATGATCAGCGTGGGCATGTGTGACGAGTATAGCATCAGGGCGGCCTACATTCTCGAGCATCCCCAGTGCAGGAAGAAGGTCATCACCATGCATGCGCATTCCGGCATCAATTAAGATATCCGTTCCGGCCATATTGATATGGAGACAAGATGCACCTACCTCGCTTCCTCCACCTAAAATATTGATATTCATAGAATGTCCTCCCTTTTGCTTTTTTGCTTGATTTATCAGAATGTAGAAGTTGTCAACTTTTTTTCAAGGAAAGGTGTTGCAAAACTAATCTTAATCATTCTTTAATTCTTTTATTCTTTATGTGCTGATTCCCATTTATGTACGATCATTCGCAGAATCGCTTTATAAGGTTTCTGTTGGATAGTATATAGAGTCTTGCTTAGTATTGTCTATTATTATATGATCTATTCTCGTTTTCTAAATCGACAGAGCGAAAGCATTGCTTTATGTTATTCTCATATTTTAACATACAGCTGTCGCGAGTTTGGACTCCCAACGACACAAAAATCCCGGCTGAGAAGCCGGGATTTTTCTCCAAACACATATGATTTAGTACGTTAACGCGCCGGGGGTCAGGCACGCTTTGGTGCTTTAACTCGCCGGGGGTCAGGCACGCTTTGGTGCTTTAGTTAGACGAGATTGGTCTTTGTGCTATCCTTCATATTGAAGGTTTTGCGCAGGTATGGGATAACCCAGTAGTCTAGTCCGAAGCGGCCTGCGTTGTAGCCTGCGAAAAGGACAATTGCGCCTAGGAACAGGTCAGTAGGGTTATGAGATACAGTTCCTGCGAGGAAGAAGGCAAAGTTCATCACAAGTCCGAAGAACATTGCAGCAGTTGTCAAGCAGCCAAGAATCAAGCCTAGTCCGACAAGGAATTCTCCAAGAGGAACAATTGAATTGAAAATATCTACATTCGGCAAAGCGAATTTCTCTAGGAAAGATACATACCAGCCATAGACAACACTGCCGTCCGGCCCTTTAACAGGGTTTGCAATTGCGCCTTTCAGATAGCCTGAAGCATCGAATCCACCAGTCAATTTACCATATCCTGCAGTCAGCCAAGAATATCCAAGGAACAAACGGATGACAAGAAGAATGCCGGCAGCAACTTTGCTTTCCCTTAAAAAATTTGCAACCATTATGATCGCTTCCTTTCGATATAAAAGATATATTTGATTACACTGTTAATATATCAAAAACCACCGCCCTTGGATCATCCACGTGACAAAGTTCACACTTCGTTAAAAAGATTATGACAAATAGAGTAACAAAAGGACTAGCCCCTAGCGTTCCCGCCCAGGAACCCCAACGGCTAACCCTCCCGTTCCTTCTCCATCGGCTAATTCGTTTCCGGAACAATCGGCAAATACTTCGACAACAAGGAAAAAACAACAGAAGAGATCAAAATGCCAAAGTCACTAGGCTTCCTTCGTGACTCTTCTGTCACACTCGCACTGACAATGGCATTGATGTTCATCATTGTCGCTGCTTTCACAGGTCCTGACTTTATCGAAAAAAAACGGAGCGGCGGAACAAACCTCATAGTATTCTCGCTCACTCCAAACCATTCCATTTGCTGGCGGCGTCTACACCTAGTACTGGCAACAGCAGTGCTGGCAGGAAGCTGATGATGAGTCCGGAGCACAAATGGTGTGAAGGGCTTTACTTTAGAGTAAGTCTAACTCAAAAACTCCAGAAATAATCGTAGTTTTTACCAGCCTCTGGTTCATCTATCAGTTTCAAATAACGATTATCTTTATTTAATCCAATCTCCAAAGCAAGAAAATAAATAATGTTTGTATTTATTGTAAAATTATTCTTAATAAATCTTACTGTTATGAATGGAAAGGTGAAGGAACCTTCTTAGAATTTGTAGATGTTCTTGACGTAACTTTAAGTTTTCTTTCATATTAAAGCTTAAGTCTGATTTCTCCTTTTTATTGTCCGTTCTCGGCATTTTATTGTCCGACCATTAGTCGAGCACCTTTCTATTTGCCGTTCCACTCGCTTATTATCCGAAATGGCATTTTATTATCCGATTTCTCACTTTTATTATCCAAAATGGGCATTTTATTGTCCGATCAGGGGTTGGATCACCTTTTTATTTTCCAAATCCCCACTCTTATTTCCCAACCGGATTGGTTTACAAATCCATTTCTGCTAGGCCATTTCCGTTTTCTATATTTTAAAAGAGTCTGCTTTCTTCCCTGTATTATTTACTTTTCAACAAAATATCCCAATATACTTTTTCCAGGATTATTGCCCCTTGCTCTCCGTTTCGTTACAATATAGATTGTCGCTGTGTAAATATAGTAAAAAGGGGGCAGGGGTATGCACCCACTCGAAGAAGAGTATTTGGAATTGCGGCTTTCCTTATTTAAAGAGAGTTTCATCGAGATTGTGCTGAAATATGGAATTAACAGCAACAAAGCAAAGCGGTTCAGTCAACGTCTCGAAGAACTCATCCGGAAACACGAGCAGTTTTGCAGCGAGAAAAACCAAATCCTTGTAAGAAGCTAAAAAGGGCAAACTCCCTACCATCACTGCCCAAGCGGACTAATCCTCGCAGCATCCTTCTGCCGGTGCGAAAAGAGTCATCCTCCACTCTTCTCGCACCAGGAGCCGGCACTCCATTTAAAATTCTCACTAACCTTAACATCCATAAACTGCTTGTATGACAACAATACTTTTTACAGATATTATCCCAAAAGCAAGTCACGACTATCCAAAGGGTGATTGTCTTGAAAAAAGTATTCGTTACATCAATTGTATTAGCATTTTTAATTGGGGCAAGTTTTTTTACCGTTAAGTTAATCGAGGCAACAAGCCAGGAGGATATGCTGAAGGAAGATAAATTCCTGATTATCGCTCATCGCGGGGCGAGTGGCTATGCACCTGAGCATACGCTTGAGTCTTACAAGCTTGCCAAAAAAATGGGTGCAGATTACATCGAGATTGACCTGCAAATGACGAAGGACGGCGAGCTTGTCGCCATGCATGATGAGAAGGTAAACAGAACAACGAACGGAAAAGGCTATGTAAAGGACTATACGTTAAAAGAATTGAAGCAATTAGATGCAGGGTCGTGGTTCAACAAGAAATTCCCCAACCATAGCAGCCCTCACTATAAGGGACTTCAAGTGCCGACGTTAAAAGAAATTCTAAAAACCTTTGGAAGCAAGGCGAACTACTACATCGAAACAAAACACCCGAAGGACCATCCCGGCATGGAAAAAGAATTGATTACTCTGCTCGATCAACACGGTCTTCTCGATGGAGATCTCGCAAAAGGGGCAGTCGTCATCCAGTCATTCAGCAGCGAAAGTCTCACCAATATCCATAAGCTGAACAAGGACATACCGCTCATCCAGCTGCAGCATTTGAAAAAAAACAAGAAAGTCACGAAAAAAGAGCTCGCTGAAATTAAGACGTATGCGGTGGGCGTTGGACCGAAGTTTTCCAGAATGTCTAAAGACTACGTGAAAAAGGTCAAAGAAGCAGGCCTTTTCCTTCACCCATATACCGTTAACGAAAAAGAGCCTGCACAGTCGCTTCAGGAAATGGGGGCAAACGGTGTCATCACCAATTTTGCCGATATTTTATCAGAGGAAAAAGGGAAACGAGCTTCAAGGTAAGAGTTTTCAAGTCGGGTTTCTCCCAGGCTAAGCCTTTTTCTTGCGCATGCTGCTGGCTGAGCATGACCGTGCTCATTTTAACGGTCAGACGTCTACAAAGAAAATAGCATAATGTGATATAAATCACATTGTTATTCGGTGCAATATGTTATTTTTATGTTATCCAAAAATTAACTACCCTCAAAGGAGAGCTGCTTCATGAGCTGTGGTTGTTCCAGTTTGAAAGATGGCAAGGCGATTGTAGACCATGTCAAATACAAAGGAAAAGAAAATCACCAGCCCCTCGCGCCACTTGAAATCCATTGTGAATGCGGTGAAAAGTTCACCATGCCAACTGTTATAGCCAACTGCCCGAACTGCGAGATGACTTACGCTGTCACACCGTGCAGTTCCGATAATATCGAAAACGTTAAGCCAGCCGGCATCAAATATGCCTAAGTTCTAGAAGAAAACTTGCAGCTAATTTTGGCTGCAAGTTTTTTGGTGTGGAGTGAGGATGCTGAGAGAGAGTTTGCGTATGTTTATTTTCCTATTTTATACATAATTACAATTAAAAGGACTCTACTGTAGATATACTAAGGATTACTGTAGATATATGGTGATTTACCGTAGATAAATTCGTGTTTACCGTAGATAAATCACCTTTTACCGTTGATAGCACCTTCTGCGGCAGTAGTTCACGACCAATAACGGCTTGTGTAATCGGTTACATATTGCTGCTACTGACATCTTTTTATCCAAAATGTACTTTTTCACAAGAAAAGGCACCAAACTTGATGCTATATTTAATTTTTCGGGTAAGTATGCAAAAATCTCGATGCAATGCAATACATGTACCCAGCTTGCGGATATGCCGGATAGAAGAATCGGAGATAAGATGATGTACATATGAATTTACAACAAACAGCTTCAAATAAAAAAGGCGCCCCATAAGGGCACCAATTTAAAAATGTTTCAAGTTCCAATTTACTGATTTGATATCAAACTCCTTGTAACCCTGCCACTTTGCCCACTCACGCATATGCTCATGGTTCGGATCGCTTGGGTCGGCCAGGATTCGTAAAAACTCTGCGTATCCGCCAGCACCACCGACATCCTCTGGAGGCGTATTTCCCTCTCCCTCCAGACAGATTGGATAGTTGACACTATAGTCTTCGATTACTTTTTCAAATATAATATGATGCTCCCAGTTGTCTCCTAAATCATAAATATAATCTAGCTCTTGATATTTCGGGAATAAATCGGCGAGCGTTGAATCGACCTCAAAGAAAAAATTCCCTTCAAGGTGAAATTCATGTTGGTGGCTGTCTGTCCAGTTAAAAGCTTCCTGTATAATATAATGAAGCCTCGCAAAAGGCAAAAACAACGGAACTGCCAAGCGGCGCCACACATCCGTGCCATCCAGCTTAATGAGAAGCTGCGCCGCTTCCTTTCTGATTATAGGCTCACCGGCAAAGGTCTCGAGAAGCTTAAACATTTCCTTACTAGGGGTAATAGTTACTTTACCCTTGCCAGCGTACATTCCGCTTAATCTTTTACCAAGCTGAGGCTGATACATACTCTCCAAATCTAAGTCTTCCTCGAAATAAAGAACAGTTTCACAAGCTTTGTTCATCCTTGCAACAGTAGAGCGATTTTTTGTTTTTGCGAAAGAAACCTCACCTAACGCATCAAGGTACTTTTCAATGACCTCATCTTTCATTCCTTCTGCTTCGAAAGTTTTGCGGATTCCGTCTTTAGCAATCCGACCTAGATTTTGAAATTCCTTTGCCTTCAATCCGTAAAGTACAACAACATAAAGACTGCTGTCATTCACGAGCACGACTGTCTTCCGGCGATTTATCATAACCATGTGGGCATGCCAGGAAAAAAACTCATCCTCTTCGTTCCCTGGAACGGCCGGAAGCTTCAGTTGATCCAACAATTTTTTCGAACATTGAATGAGCATCGCTGTTCCCCCATATTTGCAATTTATCTCATTATATCAAACGCATGAGAGGGTTAGCTGACACCACTTTCCACAATAGAAAACTTCTTCTTTTCACAATCGATTTCAGCGAGCGCACCATATGGCAAAATAAACTTCGGCTCGGTATGGCCAAAATCCAAGTTATACAGGATCGGCAAGTCTTGCAAACCGTATTCCTCCATCACCTGCAGAATGGCGTCCTTATACTCTTCGTAAAAACTTTCATCCTTCGGTTTTGCAAAAATCATTCCATTCGCCTTTTGTAGAATACCTTGTGCAGCATAGTTTCGCAGCCAATATATAATAGAGGAAGGATGCGGCTTTTCTTCAGACGTTTCAAAGAAAAGAATGCTGTTCTCCCAGTACTTTTTTTCAGGCCAAAGCTCAGTGCCTTTTGCAAACTCGAGCACTTCTATGCACCCTCCCAGCAGGCGCCCCCTTACCGTACCGGAACCTTGCAGCAGTTCTACCTCACGATTCGGCTGCATCTTCCGCCGCTGCTTCGCGTTCTCTTCAACCGTCCACTCCAGAAATTCGCTCGTCCATTCTTTCGCCTGCTCAATCTCGCCGATACTCTCACTTGAAAAAAGCGTCCGTTGAATACTTTTAACCGTATAATCATGCATTTCCACATTCTCCGCAAAATCCGTCAAAACCGCAGGACCGTAAAAAGAAGAGAGCCCTGCCCTGTAGCAGAACAAGTGGGAAATTGTGATATCAGAGTATCCCATAAAGATTTTTGGATGATCACGAATCACATCAAAATCGATATAAGGAAGCAGCCGAATGCTGTCCGATCCGCCGATATTTGCGATAATCGCTTTAATGCTGTTATCGCGAAACGCTGTCATTAAGTCCTCCGCTCTAGCCTGAGGATTTCTATAGAGGTAATCGGCCCCCTTCAGGCTGTTTGGCATCGCAACAACTTCCAGGCCAAACACCTCTTCCAGCCTCTTTACCCCTTGTTCATAACGCGGCCTAAACTCAGATTCCCCCGCTCCACCCCACGAAGGACTCACCGTCGCAATCCGGTCTCCACGCTGCAGCTTACTTGGTTTTATCAGCATCTCCCCAGCCCCCTAAATAGTAGTGCCTTTGATTATAACAGAAAATTGAAAAATTTTAATTTGTTTTGGATATTTAGGGTTTAATGAAGCAGGAAACCTTGTTATGGGTGGAGTCATATACCAGTTGTTCTACCTCCATTATGAAGTGTAATTTGATGAATTCCGTATGTAACTAATTCCATCTATCCAGGTGTTTCTGCGTGATAGGCGCTTTTTATTAAACTGTCCGTAAATGGGGATACAGTTCAGTATTTCCTTCATGGAGTCTTTATTTTCGAATATCTTAATTAATCCGAGTATATTCTAGTAAAAAATTCTTATTCGAAAATTTAGATAGCTTTAATTTCGTAAAATTCCATACCTGTTAATGCATTATTTTCAATTTCTTTTTTAAATATTTCTGAAACAAAAATAGGAATTTCCTGTCTATTTCCCAATTTAAAAATATCACTATTTTCTACTTTACTCTCATAAATTGCATATTTTCGTACATTATATATTGTCCCAACACTTTTAGTCTGTATTTCATGGTAGTCTGATTCTTCTAAACAAAGTGCATCAACCACTTTAAGAATATTAGCAATATAATATCCTTCTAAAGTATCTCCACTTTTCAACTCAACAATGTCAATTGGAAAGTACTTTAGGTATAAGACCTAGTTCTTCAGCTCGAAGTTTTATCATTTTTCTTTTATTACTTGTTAATTTGTTTCCACCTTGAATATTATTGGCCCAAGACCAGTTTTTAATCTCTATTACTTCAACATAATGTCGAGCATAATCATCTATAACTTCATCAAATTTCTTATTACCTGCTATGAACTGATCAATATTTTTCAAATGTAGCTTACCTTTTTCAGTCTTACCCTTGCCCCCACCCTCAACCCGATCCCCAACCTTCGCAAACTGAGAAAACTGGTCGTTGATGGTTTTGGTTTTGTGGCCGTAGGTGGTGATGTTGTTGAAGCCTGTGGAGACGACTTGCTTTTCGATGCCGACTGGGATCTTCAAGCCCCCAAGGGCGCGGCCGACTTGGGCTAGTTCACTTCTGGCTCTGGAAAGAGCACCTTGGACAAACCTGTTGCTGAATGGTGCCTTTACGGCTTTTGTAAACTGGCTCGCAGCACTGCTAACTTGGCTAGAGACACGGTTTTTAAATCCCATAAATGCCTTGTTGCCACCGACGAGATTAACTATATTTGCTAATGGAAAGCAATGTGTAATGTAAAGTGCAGAGAATTATTTACCTATTAATTTAAAGCCCCTAATGGATCGATATATTAGTTTTTCTATCAAGTCTTATAAAAGGACAGCTATTTCGTTTAATTTGTCATGTGTTCTACTAAAAAAGCACTTGCTACCTAAATAGGCATCAAGTGCTTAGATCAACTAGCATTTTTATGGCTTTATAAAAGGGTTTTGCTAAAGGGAAATCTTTTGACCAGCAACTTATATCTCTTAGGATCATTAATTTATTAATAGTATTAAAGGTTATTATTCTTTATCTCCTCAAACCACTCATCTGCAATATGCCGAGCAGTTTTCTACTTGTGATTAGTATACACTAAGTCATACTTGTATTCAGCTTTAAACTTGCCACTCATTACATCATATATCAATTTCATTTCAGTAGGCATGTCTCTATCATATTCTTTGCACAATGCTTTTATTTTCTCTATATCCTGATTTAAGATGTCTAATACCATAAATCCCCTTTCTGGAGACACATCATACTTTGGATCGCCATCTTCCAATGCATCGTTAACTTTATGGCTTTTCACATACTTATTGTTAATCAAATAGAAGAATCTGGTTGAAATAACACCTTCTTCACATGAAGCATTTATACAAAGTATAGACTATTAATAATTGATGAAATTGGTTATTTGCCCATTGATCAAGAGGATGCCAAGCTGTTTTTTCAGCTGATTGATCAGAGGTATGAGAAGCGAAGTACCATCTTTACGACAAATGTAAATTTTAAAGCGTGGGATGAGATCTTTCAGGAAGCCAAACTGGCTAATGCGATTTTAGACCGTATTTTACACCATGCATCGGTAGTAGCAATGGTGGGAAGTTCTTACCGCCTAAAGGATCACTTTACAACAGAAAGCGAGTAATTTTGTACACTCTTAAACGAGCAATAATGTACATATTTACGTTGACATTTATAGGTTAGAGGCCAAAAATGTTGATAAATAAACGATTATAAAATACTGCATAATTGCTAAAAAACTGACAATTACCAAACCCTTTGTATACTCTGTTTGGCTATTTTTATCGTGTAATTGTAAATATGGGAAAAACACTGTAATTTCTCATCTGAAGAATCATGAGTTAAGACTACATAGCCCTTGAAATTTGAATGTTTCAAAGGATATATTGATTAATACCGTCTCTAATCTGAAACCTTATTTCTGTATAGATTAATTGCTTGACCATTGCCTTTTTTCCATATTTCTTTGATTTCCTTTGTTTGAAAATCATAATAATAAACTGCTGAAGCCGTCTCTGGTACTTTTTCGGTATTAATATCAGCTATAAAATAAAAACCTTTATTATCTTTGCTATATATTGGTTGTCGGATATTAATATAATCTTGAGATTCTTCTATTAGAACTTTTGAATTGTTATTCTTTATATTAAAGTTAACCATTTTTGATGGTTGGTTTAGTTCAAGCCCGTCTTTATAGTTAATTAAAAGTTCATCCCCTTTCTTTGATAAAGATGCGCTTCGAACAAATTTGGATAAGGTCAAAATGCTCTTCTTATATTCTCCTTGTTCAGTATATAAAGAAAAATGATACTTAGGGGGTTTTGGAGGGGTATTTGTTTTATTTGCAAGTTCTATATTTCCAGCTTCTTCTTTTAAAGATTTCGTTATGACTAACAACTCTTTTGTTTTAGGGTTATAATCAAAAGCGACTACAGAAGAATCTTTATTATTCGGATATAAAATTTTATATTTGGCCGTTTCTAAATCATAAATTACTGTTTTAAAACTCCGATCTCCCTGATTTAATAAGACTCTCATATACATAATTTTCTCGGTGTCATTTAAGGATAAGAGATCTACATAATAAAAGTCTTTAGTTACCTGTTTGGATTTTTTATTAATGATATTTTTTTCAAAAATCTGATATTTTTTATTTATAGAACCTGTATAATATATTTTGTTACTTTTCTTTGCATAGGCTGATGTGGGATAATCCTCTAATGTTTTTTTTAATAACAATTGTTCTTCGTTGTAATTATTGTTTATCTTCAACATGTATAAATAATGATTGTGGTTTAATTCATTAGCAAAGTCAATATATAGAATATCCGATTTCATTTGATTTGTAGATGCTTCATTTGTAGTGTTACATCCACTCAGAAGAATAAAACAAGATAGCGAAAAAATGATTTTAACAATTCTCATTAGTACACCTCAAGTGAAAAATTACCCCTATCAATATGACAAGTTCATAAAGATAGGGGATCTTCAGTAACTTATTTTCCCATTAGTGATATAACCTGCAGAAGTACTGCCACCTAAATTAGTTACATAAGTTTCTCTTTGTACATCCAAAATAATAGGATCCCAGAAGTTACCATGATCCCATTTGTAAAGTGTAGCAGACTTCATATTAGATAAATTAGTAGTATATATTGGAGTTCCCTTTGTAATAGTATATCTGTAATTAGAACCTACTGCACAATCCCACTTTGTTAATACCTTTCCATCAGATCCTACTCTACCTACCCCATCATAATAAGATATTTTCCCATTTCTTACCGTGGCAGCACTTGCTACTGATAAAGAGCTGAGGAATAATCCTAACATTAGAGTAAAAACAACTACTTTTTTAGGCAAAGACATTCTAAACTCACTCCTTTTGATATTATAATTCCACCCTTTTGCTAAAACCCCCATAACTTCCTATTTTTTGAATTATATTAAATATATTTCAACCAAGATTTATGATTTCCTTCTAATTTTCTGAAATTTTTAAAAATATATTTCGTAATTAAAAAAGATAGTGGATGGAGATATTCCATGAGAAGCCTTTTTTTCCTTTACCTCTGTAATCTCGAATTATTAGTATAAAGAGGGGGGATTTAATATTAACCTTTTTCCATCTAGGAGATTTTCGATTAATACTATTCCAGCAAATAATGTAACAAATAACANTGAATCCGTGAAAACCTGGCGGCTTTCTCCTGCCACCTCCAATTGATGTTTGATGTATTCTATCATTTCTTCGAAACTCATCCCATCAAGGTGGAAGCGGGTATTGATCCTTTGAGAAATGGCTTCCAGGCTTCTTAGACGGAGCTTGTCCCTTAATTCGGGCTGTCCAACCAAAATAAGGGCCAAAGGTGACAGGGAATCAATTTGAAAATTTGTTAGGAATCTGATTTCCTGTAACATCGATGATGACAATAAATGCGCTTCGTCAATCACTACGACGGGCGTTTTCTTTTTGTTTTCATAGATGTCTAGGAGGGCTGTTTTAAATTGTCGTTTGAGATCACTCGCCAGAAATTTGGGTTCTATTCCTACCTGGAGAAGCATTTCTCGATAAAAATCGCGGGGTTTTAAAGCTGAGTCAGATAAATAAAGAAAAACATGCTGATTTGCTTCCAATCGTTCTTTCAGTGACCTGATGGCGGTTGATTTTCCAGCGCCGACTTCCCCGGTAATCAGACCGAATGAACGCTGCTGAATCATAAATGTCAGCCGTGCCTGCAGCTCTTTATATTGTTTTGCCATGAATAAGTGTCTAGTAGGAATGTCCTTTTGAAATGGAGTGTGCTTCCATCCAAAATGTTTTGCAATCATTCTTCTTTTCCCCCTATAAGAGTTTGATAGCTTAATGACCCTCGCTTTTCCTTTTGTTTCTTTTCATGGTCGGGTTCTGTTAAATCCAAAAAGTTGAGGCCAGATTCTTCTTCAGCTCTATTTGAGGTTTCAGAAGCTACCTTTTCATGTCTTGGACGGGCAAGTTTTAAAGGAATTGCATTTTCAAACTGTTGTCCGTCAAACCATACTTCGATTGATTCCAGGTCATTAGGATCGAAACGGAGAGTAATCATTTCACCGACCAATCGGGAATCCACTTCGTATTTATTTCCCTGAAAAGAGATGCAGCCTGTCTTGTCCACTTTTCGCTCTTCTTCCCAAAAGAAGGCGTTCTTTAGTTCCTGAAAGGAGATGGAGACCGTAGGTTGCTCACACTCTTCCCAGCGATGTTTCGGCGCTTGCTTCGTTTCCCCATGTGTTCTTTCATGATAAATGGATTCTTTCCAAATGTGGAAATACCGATTTAATTGTTCAATGGATTGAATCCTTCCTGATTCGATCAGATCATAAGCCTCAGGCTTGAAGGACGTATCTACGAATCGGAAAAAACGCTCAATTTTCCCGCGCCCTTGTGGCCGTCTTGGAGTAGAGTGGGACAGTTTTATCCCGAGCTTTGCGCAGGTTGTCTCCAACGCCTTTGCGCGATAAATGGATCCGTTATCCACATAGATTTGTTCAGGCTTTCCATTAGTTAAGATGGCTTTAAAGAAGCAGTCTTCCAGTTGCGCACCTTTTTCGTCAAAGTAAAACTGCCCATGCACAATGAATCGGCTATAATCGTCAATGAATGCAAACAACTTGGCCACTCGCTTCTTATTTGAATCCTTGGGATCCGGAAGATACAAAGTATGTTGGACATCCCCTTGCCAACAGGCATTGCGATACGGAAATTCAAAGCGGCGAAACTGGTTGCCTACAGGTGTTTGTTGTAGCCGTTTTTTCGTTATACCTGCTTTCCTAAACTGTTTGGAGAGGGTGCTTTCGGATATGCTTCCCCTTGGCATAATGGCTGCCAACTCCATCATGCGGATAATTTGTTCGACCGATCTCTCTGGGCGTTCCTTTTTCAATTGAATGGCCTTTTCCAGTATCTCTTTTGAGATAGACCTTGGTGCATATCCGCCTCGTTTCACCGGCTTCAATGCCTCAAACCCTCCCTTGCGATAAAGCTGCAGATACCTTTCCAGCGTACGGATGCCGACCTTTTGCATCTCTCCATATGGATTCATATGTTCAGCCTCTGCGATGCTACGAAGCCGTTGTGCTTGTTCTCCTTTTGGGAGCTCTCTGGTGACAATTTCAGCGATCAAACCAAAGCGGTATAAGGCAATGTCATTTCTAAGCTTTTCGTCCATATAAAACTCTCCCTCTTTTTAATCAACTTCTACAAGTTTCATTAAATAACAGGAACCAATGAAAAGGGAGAGCCCAAATTCTGTGGGAACGTTCGTTTTAAATACATATTTTAGGAGAATTATACCCCGAAGGGGGGAGAAACAGGATTCGGAAAGAAAGTAGGCGGAGAGTGGAATGGGGAATAAAGGATGGAGTGGTTTATATTTTTTCTCTTAACTGATTTATATNTTTGCGATAAAGTAGCCATTAGAAGAATCCTTTCTAGTTGGTTGGTGTTTAGTCGCAATAACCATAACAGAAATGGATTCTTTTTTCATCTTTTAAGTGAAAAAGAGAATCCCACAGAAAAGCCAACAAGTCGGCTTTTCTGTGGGATTTTATATATATCGGTGAATAATCTAGGTAAAATCAATTTTATCTTTCATGACTGTATCTCCCATCTTTCAAGAACTAATTATTGAGAAAGGAACTCACCCCAAAAAGCAATCGCGGCCGCTAATACTACCCTTTCCTCACTACTTTGACAATCCTCATATTTATCAAGCAACCTTCCAATTTCTAAAATTATTGCTAAATATTCATCTTCTGTATACATTCTTGAACCTCAGCTCTGTTAAATGATTCTTTTTTATTGATTGGTTATCACCCTCANGTCTTGTCCACTTTTCGCTCTTCTTCCCAAAAGAAGGCGTTCTTTAGTTCCTGAAAGGAGATGGAGACCGTAGGTTGCTCACACTCTTCCCAGCGATGTTTCGGCGCTTGCTTCGTTTCCCCATGTGTTCTTTCATGATAAATGGATTCTTTCCAAATGTGGAAATACCGATTTAATTGTTCAATGGATTGAATCCTTCCTGATTCGATCAGATCATAAGCCTCAGGCTTGAAGGACGTATCTACGAATCGGAAAAAACGCTCAATTTTCCCGCGCCCTTGTGGCCGTCTTGGAGTAGAGTGGGACAGTTTTATCCCGAGCTTTGCGCAGGTTGTCTCCAACGCCTTTGCGCGATAAATGGATCCGTTATCCACATAGATTTGTTCAGGCTTTCCATTAGTTAAGATGGCTTTAAAGAAGCAGTCTTCCAGTTGCGCACCTTTTTCGTCAAAGTAAAACTGCCCATGCACAATGAATCGGCTATAATCGTCAATGAATGCAAACAACTTGGCCACTCGCTTCTTATTTGAATCCTTGGGATCCGGAAGATACAAAGTATGTTGGACATCCCCTTGCCAACAGGCATTGCGATACGGAAATTCAAAGCGGCGAAACTGGTTGCCTACAGGTGTTTGTTGTAGCCGTTTTTTCGTTATACCTGCTTTCCTAAACTGTTTGGAGAGGGTGCTTTCGGATATGCTTCCCCTTGGCATAATGGCTGCCAACTCCATCATGCGGATAATTTGTTCGACCGATCTCTCTGGGCGTTCCTTTTTCAATTGAATGGCCTTTTCCAGTATCTCTTTTGAGATAGACCTTGGTGCATATCCGCCTCGTTTCACCGGCTTCAATGCCTCAAACCCTCCCTTGCGATAAAGCTGCAGATACCTTTCCAGCGTACGGATGCCGACCTTTTGCATCTCTCCATATGGATTCATATGTTCAGCCTCTGCGATGCTACGAAGCCGTTGTGCTTGTTCTCCTTTTGGGAGCTCTCTGGTGACAATTTCAGCGATCAAACCAAAGCGGTATAAGGCAATGTCATTTCTAAGCTTTTCGTCCATATAAAACTCTCCCTCTTTTTAATCAACTTCTACAAGTTTCATTAAATAACAGGAACCAATGAAAAGGGAGAGCCCAAATTCTGTGGGAACGTTCGTTTTAAATACATATTTTAGGAGGATTATACCCCGAAGGGGGGAGAAACAGGATTCGGAAAGAAAGTAGGCGGAGAGTGGGATGGGGAATAAAGGATGGAGTGGTTTATATTTTTTCTCTTAACTGATTTATCCATTGGAAGTAACCACAGGAAGGATAGGGGGTGGTAGGATGAGAAATTTCCCATGCCAACGGGAGAAGGAATAATAGAAGTTGTTCCACTGTTAAGTGCTTAATTTTTTGAAATTCAAATGCAAATGGCTTAATTTCAACTGTTGAAGAAAGAAGGAATTGGACAAGAGACTTGAGCGGGCCCTTCCAAAGCCGATCCCATCGTTTAACAGTTTTGTAGCTTACTCCCCCTAAAACATTTTGCGAGAAGTACGTTTGAATAAAAGAATAGCTTCGACCTTTTACATACCGCAAAAGCCAGGCTCTTTGTAAAAGTTGCCCACTATGGATTTGGTAGCGGAAGAGAAAATCTGGCAATAATGAAAAAGTCTTTCCACAAGCAGGACAATACCATCGGTAGATCGGAATCCTTCTCGCCTTTTTCCCTGTGATAACCATACGATAGTACCGGCCATGCTTATATAATTTTCTATTACAATCAGGACAGTTCTCATCGCAAGGAGGTGGTACATCCTGATAATATCTTAAATATTCTCTGATTGTTCTACCAAGATACTTTATCCTAGTCATGGTTTTGGCTAAATTAGGCTGAAGGAACGCTGTCTCTTCGGGCCCTTTTTGCCCCTCCTCCCGCCAGGGAATGATTAACATTAATCTATTGTCGCATGATTTTCTAAAATTGTACCGCCACAATTTTTTCCTAAAACAACAAAAAACACTGCCAACGAATATGGCAGCGTACAGGAGACGACTTGCTTTTCGATGCCGACTGGGATTTTCAAGCCTCCAAGGGCGCGGCTGACTTGGGCTAGTTCGCTTCTGGCTTTGGAAAGAGCACCTTGGACAAATTTGTTGCTGAATGGTGCCTTTACGGCTTTTGTAAACTGGCTCGCGGCGCTGCTGATTTGACCTGAGACACGGTTTTTGAAACCCATAAATGCCTCGTTGCTCCGATGAGATTATCCACGGGTCTATTAGATATGGATAAATATTATAGGGCTCACCTGGTGGATAGTATCCTCTTTCATAGATATGAGGGTTACTGTGGATGATGGTTCTTTCTATTACTCTATAACCCCAAAAAGCACATGATTGCCAAATGGATAATCATGTGCTTTTAAATAATAATAACTCTCTAGATTTATTATTGGACCGAATACAATTCTAATGACCTTACTTGTTAATCATATAATTTATAAAGGAAATCTGTAAATGTCTCTGCAACGTAAAATACATTTTCTCTTGCACGGGTTTCTGCCTGTTCTTTAGTTAAGCCTTCTTCTCGCATTAACATTTCCTTTTCCCCTGCATTCTCACGTTCCCAAAAAACTACCAAATACTTTCTCTTTATTTTCTACATTAAATAGATCAGGTTCTACGTTTGCACCATTATTTATTGAAACACAACTTATATAATCTTTTGGAAAATTAAAACCTAAGGAGTCTCCAATTTCCCCTACATATTCTTCACTTACTGGTTCATCAGCAAATTGCCATTCGATTTTTCTCATCTAATACCGTCTCCCCATAATTTCCACCTAGATGGTTTACATCATGAACTTTTGAAATAACCAACTGCATCTTTCCTGGAAACTGATGATGATGCCAAGTTAATCCCTGTATCCTCGGTTTTCCAGCATTTATTTGCCATGTTTAAAGCCTTTCGCAGGTTTATCGTACTCCTTACAATATCACAATATTAAATCAATACATCATGTATGGTAGTACCTTTATAAGTAATACTAATTGTCTTATAAAAAAAACAGAAAACACTTGTTCCTAACAGGCAATCAAGTGTTTTCTGTTTAGCTATATAAAATAATTTACTACTAGTCCTATCATTAAATGAACGAGTTGTAAGACAGCTAACCCTCTATAACTCTTCCTTATTCTTTTTCATCCATCTTCTGTTTTAGATATTCAGCGATTTCTGTTTGCCCAAATTGTCTAGCATATTCATACGCGTCCATATTATTAATATTTTCTCCAGTATATCTAATTGAAATATTTATTCCCTTTTCAACTAGAAACTCAGCTACTTCTTTATGTCCGCCATAAATTGCTCCAAATAACGGATTTCTTTTTGCCAAGCTCACATCTAATTCTGCACCATTATCTATTAAATACTTTACTATCTCCAAATGCCCCGCTCCTGCTGCCACTCTTAAAGGAGAAGCGTCAAATATATCACCTTTTGTATTAACATCAATTCCTTTATGGATTAGATATTCTACTATTCCAAAATGTCCTTTTTTTGCTGCAACATGTAACCAAGTACCAAATGGTGTCATTGAATGTAAAGATTCTGGATTATCGCCTATTAAACGCTTTACTTCATTAATATCACCAACCTTAATAGCATTTCTTATAGTTTTATTGAGATTTTTTTCATCCATAATATTACCTCCCTATATTTCTGCTACCTTGTACTAGCTATGTCTCCTAAATCTTCAAGCGCTTCAACAATATCATCAAAGTCACCGCCCATTTCTTCAATAGCCTTTAATCGATTAACTACTAACTCTAAAGCATTAAGACTATGTTGTCCTACTACGGCATTTGGTGCCCAGATAAGGTTTTCTTTCCCAATTATTGGATCAATTCCATACCTTCTTAATATTTCCTGACCTTCTCGAACCAGTTTTTGCTGTTTCTGACCAAGCCCTTTTTTAAATAAAATATGATGTGCATGAGGATTTATCATAGCAGTAGGAGGCTCACCTATTAGTCCTCTGAGATACTTACCAAAATCGATTTTAATTAATGCTTCATCGTATTCCTTAGTAATACCTAATTCAGACATCTTTTTGCTAATCTCCGAAAGCTCATCTACACTAAATGTATTATTTTGAATAGCATTTTTTATCCTATTCATTTTAGCCGGATTGACATTTCCATTTACAATTATATCATCGAGATAATCATTTACAGTATTAGCGGTATTTCTTCTCCCACTCCCCTCAACCTTATCAACAACCTTCGCAAACTGAGAAAACTGGTCGTTGATGGTTTTGGCTTTGAGGCCGTAGGTGGTGATGTTGTTGAAGCCGGTGGAGACGACTTGCTTTTCGATGCCGACTGGGATTTTCAAGCCTCCCAGAGCGCGGCCGACTTGGGCTAGTTCACTTCTGGCTCTGGAAAGAGCACCTTGGACAAATTTGTTGCTGAACGGAGCCTTAACAGCTTTTGTAAACTGGCTGGCAGCACTGCTGATTTGACCTGAGACACGGTTTTTGAATCCCGAAAATGCTTTGTTTCCGCCGATGAGATTATCTATATTTGCTTTTATATTACCAGAAAAGCCCTTTGTTTTTGAAGCGGGAACCTTGCCGGCGACCTTCGCGACCTTTCCGAGTTTCCCGACAACCCCCGCCACAGGGATTAATGATGGCGCTGCAGCACCTGCCAGGTAGGCAATGCCTTCTTTTTCGNTTGTCGAGAATGCCATAATTGATCTGCAGGTCGCGCTTCATTTCGCTCCCCCCTTGATTTTACTGCTGATTTTCTCATCTGTTTCCTTCATCTGCTTGACGAGCATGACGCCGGCATCATGGATCGCGTCTAGGTGCTCGAGCAGCTTCGTGCTGCTGTCGTCGTTCATATTATCAAGCAGATCATCCACTGCATCGACGAAGTCAGAATGAAAGCTTTTCAGCTGACTCCGTGTTCCTGAGCGGAAATTGGTTGTATAGCTCTTGAAATCTGAAATGGCATGATCCAGCGAACGCAATGCCGACTCTAGTTCACTAAGATTCAATTTAATTTGTTTGCCCGCCAACTTTGCCTACACCCCTTTGCTTCCCTTCTTATACAAAAACTTCCTGTTCGCTCTATCACTTAAAATGAACTGCCATTATTTCCCCGATCAAATCATTGATTTCATTGGCCATTTCTCCTATGACCTCCCGCATCTCTTCCTTTGCATCGGCATTCTCAAAATCCATTTCTCTGTAATTTTCCCAGATGGACTCTCGTATGTCCTTCAGTTGTCCAATAATATTGTTCCTAGTCTTTTGACAGACATGGTAACTATAATACGCCATCAATGCTCACCCGCTTCCACTTTGGTTTTTTCCTCGGAATCGGAATGTTCGTCTTGTTTCGCTTGGAGCTTCGCCATGTCCTCTGGAGAGAACTCGATGGACTTCAAGCCTCTGTCGACGATCATTTCTTTTTTCATCAAAAGTTCGAAGGATGTTTCCATTTCGTCTCGGTAGCCTTCATGGATGACGCTCCGGATTAGCGGGCTGGTGAAATGGATTACCCGGTCCTTCTTCATTTCGCCAAGCGGGTATATTACCCCGGCGTATGGAAAATAAGAATGGTATCCTTCTGGGGCGATGCAGCGGGCAGTGATAACCACCTTCACCGCTGACTCGATGGACGGATCTGGCTGGAAGTAGCGCGAATCGAGTTCGACTACGGAACCTAGAGGCAAAAAGGGCCGCATGATTTCCGTGCAGCTTGCCAAATAATCCGCGAACAGTTCGCGCTCGAGCGCAAATTCTTTGCCTAGGAAGGAAACGGAATGAAGGCCAGCACCGCTCCGGTAAAAAATATCGACATTCTGGCTGAACAGCTCAAGACTTTCCATGTCTTGGCGGAACGCTTCGAGCAGATTTTCAAAAACGATCCAATCATCAAGGAACATGCCGGTGAACTCCTTGATCACCGACCAGTACTCCAAAGGCACCTCTTTATCAGATTGGTATAAAATGCTATGGACCCTTTCCATCGCCAATGCTTTTAGTTGTTGTTGATGCTTTTCGCTCATCTTTATCCCCACTCTTTTCCTATAAATATAGCTGTCTGCCTAAAAAATTGTTAGTTCATTCCAGTTTATTTTACGAAGCTACGGGACTAGTATTCAAGCATGGCAGGGTAATATTGGGAAAAATGAGAAAAAGGACCCAAACATGGATCCTTTTTTTGCGCTCTCTAGGCTATTTTGTTCATATAATAGGAATCAGTATTTAAAGGTTGCAATCGACTCTTTCAGCTCTTCCGCCATTTTTGAAAGTTCGTTGGCAGCGGAAGTGATTTCCTCCATCGAGGCTAGCTGCTCTTCGGAAGATGCAGCAACTTCCTCTGATGCATTTGAATTTTGCTTCGCAATTTCTGCAAGCTCGTTGGCCGTAATGACGACTTCTTCTACACCGGAAAGAATGCGCTGCGTACTCGAAGATATCTCGTCCATTTGCGGATTGATTTCTTTTGTGCTCACAAGGATTTTCTCGAACCTTTCAATCGCTTTATGAGAGATTTCCACGCCAGCTTGGACGTCCTCGTTCACCTTGCTCATGATTTCCACTGTGTTCTCTGTGTCCTGCTGGATGGTCTTGATAATATCACCGATTTTTCCCGCAGATTGTTGAGATTGTTCAGCAAGCTTCCGCACTTCATCTGCCACAACCGCAAAGCCTTTCCCATGCTCCCCTGCTCTCGCCGCCTCGATTGCCGCATTCAAAGACAGGAGATTCGTCTGTGCAGCAATGCCTGCAATGACTTCAAGAATGGAACTAACTTGCTTCGAGTTTTCGTGAAGAGCGCGGATTCTTTCATTGGACTCCGACACAGATGCCGCGATAGAATTCATCTGGTTCACCGTATTGTTCACCGCTTGGCCGCCCGTCTCCGCTTGCTCTGTCGTATGGTAGGCGAGTTCCGACACCTTCTGCGCCCTATCCGCAATGACCATAACTCCCTGCTTCATTTCATCGAGGGAGCGCGCATTCTGCTCAAGACCATTCTTTTGCTTCTCCGCACTGCCGGCAACCTCTTGGATGGAGGCCGCAACGTGAACCGTTGAACTGCTTGTCTGTTCCGCACTCGCTGTCAGCTCTTCCGCCGATGCCGCAACATGATCCGTTTTTGCATCCACCTTTTTCACCAGCTGCCTCAGCTTATCCTGCATCTCGTTAAAAGTAACGGCCAGCATGCCAATTTCATCTTTGGAATGAACAAGAACATCCTTCGTCAAATCGCCTTCGCTGATCTTCACAGCACTTTGCTTAAGCTCTACAATCGGCTTCATGATAGAACGGATGATGAAAAAGACAAGCACTCCGCCAATAAGAATGGCTGTTGCAATGACGATCATTGTCTTGTTAAGAATAGGACGGGCTACTGCATCAATTTCCGAAAGAACAATATTCCCGCCTATTTTCCAGCCGGTATGTTTATTTGTTCGATAAGTTAATGACTTTTCTGATCCGTCATACGAATAGCGTAACCGCCCTGAATTGTCTTCAAATATAGGATCTAATTCTTTCTCTGTAATTTTCGAACCAATTTTTTTCGTTGGATGGGCAATGACTCCCTTGTCCTGGGAAAAAAGAAAAGCGTAGCCACTCTCGCCAATTTTTATTTTACTTGCAGCTTTTTGAATAGGATTCATATAAATATCGACCGCGATTACCCCAGTACCATCCTTGATAGCTCGAGAAATCGTAAATACCAAATCATTTGTTCCAGCAGAAAGATACGGTTCGGAGATAATGACCTCCCCTCTTCTTTCCATTGCAGCTTTATACCATTCTCGATCTCTAGGGTCATAGCCCGGCGGGATTGCCAATGTATTGGGCTCTTGAATTAAAAGACCGGTATTGGTGCCGACGTAGCTTCCCTCAATCTCGGGATGGAGATTGCTATATTCAGACAATGTTTTTCTTAAATTTGCAGTGTCCTCTCCTGAATACGATTTACTGTCAATATTCTCTGACAGCCATTTAACGACATACTTCTTATCCTCAATCGTTGTATTAACCATATCGTCCAACTGTCTAACATTCTCGTTAATCCCAGCTAAAATTTCATTCTCCAAAGCGTCTTTTGCAGTAGTAAAAGAGAGAATACCAATAATGATTGCAGGAACAATGAGAATAAAAGCAAAAGACAGCAACAGCTTAGCCTTTAAATTTTTTGTAACTCTTTTCATACACAACCTCCGAAATTTCGATAAAATTGACACTTTGTTGCGTTGATACTTTCTCCCTTCTTGAAAATGTGGACCATTATTGTCCCAGGTAAATTATCGGCAGGAAAGTTGTATTTTGCAGTTTTTATCCCCTTTTTTTGTGAACATCTTTAGCAGTTTAATGGAATATTTAAGCGTGTTGGAGTAATTTTGTCTCTAGTTTCGACAACCTCAACCTTCATCTATTTCTGCATAAACGTTATTTTACTATAGTGCCCTTTAAGGGAATTTGGCCTAGTTACCATCTGACTTGTCTCATAATAGCGGAGGCTTAATTCTATATTCCTAGTAGCGCACCACTCGTGTTTTTACTTTTTCACTTCAAAAATACCAACATTAACAGCACTTTCTTTTAAATTATTTGTATATTTTTCTTAAAAATAATGAAAAGATTAAAAAAAGGGTAGATTTTATCGAAATTTCTGTTTATCATAATGTTTGTACTAATTTTTTAGTGCTTTTTAACAATTTAGGTAGAAGGGAGGGAAACTATCATGACAGGAACTCAACAACGTAAAGATATTCTTGTATGGTCTTTGGCTTTGGTTGGAGCTTTTGTAGCTTTAATTGCTAGCCAAACTATGGTACTAGAGCTTTATGGAAAAGTTGCTTGGACTGGAGTAACAAGTGCAACATTGACTAGTGTTACTCACGCTTTGCTAAACGGTGCGAGCATTGCTAACGCTGTAACAATAGTATCAGCATTCATCGCTGGTCCACTTGCAGCAGCTTTGACAGCTGTTGGCCGCGGTATGTTAGTTACACTAATTAAGCGCTGGGGCGTTAAGAAGTTTGTCGCATGGTAAAAAACGATTAGGCGTAAAAATTTGTATCTTGGTAAAATACTTTATCGTAAGCACTTCGAAATTTTCGAGGTGCTTACTACTTAATGAGGGGTAATTATTGATCGCAAAAATTTCTAACTTTAAAGTAAGTTTTACCATTGCTTTTTCGGTATATTTAATTGGAATGTTATTAAGCAGTGTGATCTTTTTTCTATTGAATATAAATGAAGGGGAACTATCATTCGATAATGACCTTGGAAATTGGTTTAATATCTTCTTACATAACTTTCGTATACATATCTTTTTAATTATTGGCGGTATTATCCTTAGTATTCCTACAATTATTATTGTTTTTATTAATGGTACTGTAGGCGGGTTTTATCTCACGCAGTCTATTATTATCGACCAATATCAGGATTTGTTTTTTATGGTAATGAAGCATGGTATATTTGAAATTCCGGCAACACTTATCAGTGCTGGAATCAGCATTCAAATATCCAGTTTTATTATTAGAAGGATATTTATTAAAGAAAAAGTTTTATTTAAAGACTTAAAGATTTGGAATCCTTTTTTGATTATGACCCTTTTAACTCTCATTGCTGCAATCATAGAGTCAATATAATTAGGAGGAAATGATTAATCGTGAATACTTTAGCCCAAAATGAGCTTGAAGAGACTTCTGCAGAAAATAGCAATCCCTCAATAGTTAAAACGATCACGTCCCCGCTAAGACAATTTAGTCTGATTAAAAAATCACCTAAAATCTTAAAACCGTTAATTGGTATTATCATCCTTCAATTATTCGTTTTTTCATTTTTAGGATTTTTAAGTGTAGATCCCGAAATACTCTCAAGCGTAAAATCCAGCTTAGAAATATCAGAAAAAAGAATAAAGATGGTTGTGGCCATTTTTACAACGCTTGGAGGAGTACTAAATTCCCTCTTTAGTTTGCTTATTATGTCCATTGCTATAAAGATTGGCATGATATTTGTTCAAAGTGATATAAATTTCAAACAAATTTTTTCTTTATTGGTACATGTATCTATTATTCCTATGATAGGGATATTCATTAATATTATAATGAATCTTCTTATAGAAACAGATGCTTTTACTACTTTTACCAATTTAGGAATATTCTTTCCTGAAGATACATCATTGTATAAAGTGTTTAGCAGTATAGATATCTTTTTTATTGCACAAATTATATTAATTGGGATGGGACTATTTATTATTGGTGGAATTAGCAAACTGAAAGCGACGATACTATGTTCTCTCATCATATCTTTCAATCTCGCATTTGCAATAATCAATGTTTCTATTTGAAACTTAAAGGGATGAAGTATTTTTGTTTACACAATCTTTATTGGCTATTTTAAAACTGAAAACGGCGTATTTCCTTTCTAGAAAACTCCAGTTTTTCGAAAAAGCAGTAAGTAAACTATTCCGAATCAAAAAGGTTGGTAATGGTGTCTCATCAATCTTTTTGATTTGGAATTTATTTCAATATGGACTTTATTTTGTGATTGTATTTTTTGGATATTCCAAATTGAAGGTTTATTTTAGTTCGTACGAAATACTGCACTTATTTTTCTTTTTTATCTTCATAAATGCTATTATTTCTGGTTTCACTTTGATTAAATATGTCATTTCCCCAGTGGAAGAAACCTTGCTTTCATTATCACCATTATCAAATAGACAAATATACTTTTTTACATGGATCAGCAATTATACGATAAATATACTTCCAAACTATATTTATATTATTTTAACGTTTTTCGTTATAAATAAAGGCGGGACTTTGTTAAGCTGGGGAATTTTTATATTGTATTTATTATTCGCCAATATTTGTTCTTTTATTTTAACGATCATTGGCGCGTACATCTCCATTAACAGAATTACGAAAGGATTTAGGTTCAGTACATTTATTATTAATCTTTTCTGGGGTTCATTAATTCTCGCTGTTAGTTATTGGATTTCTAAATCAGTAATATATTGGATGATCAACAAGCCCAATTTGCTGTCATTAGGCGAATGGAAAGGCCTGATAACAGTCGCTGTAAAATACTTTAAGGAATTATTAATATATAAAGAACAATTCTCCACGCCTGATGTCATTTTTTCAAGGATCTTAACAAACCATCCATTTAGTTATATGAGTATGGCCATATGGGTTAGCATCCTTGTTATTTTATTGGGCTGGTGCATTACGAAAGCTGGATTTTGGTACAGGACTTCCTGGAAACACAAATTAAGAACACAAAGAGATTGGCTTGATATTCTTGAAATAGCTTTTTCCAAATTCATTAGAAGCACAGTAGAAGAAATACAAATAAAAAATCTTTTTCGAAATAGGGAGCAATTATCACAAAATATCAGTTTCTTCTTTTTTCATTACACTAATTATATGTTTATTGGTATGGCTTTAGGTTTCGCTGCTTTAATAGAGTTCAATGGTAATCCAATGTTTAGATTAATTGGCCTTACATTTCTCTTCAACTCTGTTTCCCGAGATTCATTTGAATCAGGAAACACTTTATTTCCGGGAATATTTAATTTTGATGCAGATGGAAAATCTGTTTTGTTGTACCGGTTATCTGGCGTTACTTTAGAAAAACTGTATGATGCTAAAGTGAAGTTACAAAGAATATTTGGAGTTCCAGAGTTTATGCTGATGTTTATCGTATTCTTCTTCATTTTAGATATGAATTTTGTTGAATTATTATATGTTTCTTCCATTTGTATTTTAAACATTGTTTGTATACCTGAGCTTAAAATGCTCCCCTCTTACATGTCACCTCATTTAGACTTTCAACATTATACTGAGATTGAGGAGTATACAGAAAGAGAAGCATGGGGAGATACAGTTGAATCTAAATTAGTTCAATTCTTAATGTTTATCGTTTTCCTTCCGCCAATCGGATTATTGCTGTTGGATATTGAGGCAAACTTGGTTTATATCATATGTACGTCTGTCATCTTCATTGCGACACTTATTATTTACCAAACAATAAAATATTTTAAACAGAAGATTACGATTAAAGTTAATAGGATGGACTTATAAGAGGAGTTTATTATGTTAAAAATGAATGATTGTAAAAAGATTCTTGAAGGCAATGAAATTTTAAAGGGCATTGATACCGCTGTAGCTAACAAAAGAACTGCAATTATTGGAAAAAATGGTGCAGGAAAAACAACGTTACTTAAACTAATTGTCGGATTAACGAAGCCTGATAGCGGTGAAGTTTTATTTTTAGAAGAAGATTTATTTGAAAACCCAATGAATAGAAAGAAAATAAGCTATGTTCCGATAGAGAGTTTTTTTTATGAAAAGCTCTCTGTTTTCGATAATTTAAAACTTGTTGCCAGTCTTTATGGAGTTAGGAATTTCAAGAGCAGCTTGATTGAAATCAGTAAGATAACACAAATTGAATCCTTCTTAAATAAAAGTGTTGAAGACTTATCTAGTGGCATGAAAAAAAAGCTTGCTCTAGCTGCAAGCTTATTGACAGAACCAGATTTAATTGTATTGGATGAACCATTTAATGCATTAGATGTTGCTTCTATCTCTTTATTTACAGATATATTGCTTAATTTTAACGGATCCATTATATTTACTAGTCATATTCCTGAAACAGTATATGAATTGGCTGAGCGAGTAATTGTTTTAAAAGATGGAAAAATAAGTGATGATGTAAATATGGATCGTTTTTCACACTACAAGGACTTCCATCAGTGGATGAGAAACATCATCGATTAAGCTTTGACATTTTTATTGTAAGAGCGGTATAGACTGAGCATTCCTAATAAGGGAGTCAGAACAGCATAACCTACCGCATAAAGGATGAGAAATGAAGTTTCGGCGCCAATATAATTTAATAACAATAAAATACCAGCATAAGAAATAAGATGAGTTAACCAAAACTCTGGAGTAACTACTTTTTCTCTTAATTTAGATTTAAAGTATACGTTAAAAGATTTATTTTCCAATCTAATCCTATCCTTTCTAAAATACACCAAAGGAGAATAGCTTAAATATTAAATATCAATTTGTATCTTGGTAAAATACTTTATTTTTATTTAAATTAAGCTATTCTCCTTTAATTTATTTATAAATAAATAAATGATCCACTGTAACATCAAGAACCTTCGATAATTTAAATGCTAATTCTAAAGATGGATCATATTTGCAATTTTCAATGGCATTAATTGTTTGTCTTGATACGTTACACAATTTTGCCAGTTCTTCTTGTGAGTATCCCAACTGCTTTCTCAATCCCAGGATATTGTTTTTCATTGTCAGGAAGCCCTTTTCGTATTCAAGAAATAAAATACGATATATCCAAACAAACCGACAATAAACGTATCCAAGTATCCGTTGTGTAAATTGAATTTTTCCTCCGTAAAAAATCCAGAAACAACATTCACTAACAAATATAAGACTATGACATACCAACTGCCATTGGAGGCTTCTTTAAAAATAGTCTTCTGCCTTTCATCTCCCTTGCTCAGCTCACTGTTTTTTTCTCCTATTAAAGAGGGAACTACCAAAACTAATAAAATACATATGATACACAAAGTTATCAGATACATAAAAACTCCTTAATCTTAATGACTATTCTGTATATTTATGTTAGCATGTATGCAGGAATATGTAAAACATTTTTTACAAAAAGGAGGATACTATGAAAAAATCATTAGGTTATGGAATTTCATTTATTATTTCCGCGTTAATCATTATTGCGATTTTAAGAATAATCGGAGTGGATGTTTTTAATTAATATCAAATTTTAAAAGCAACTGCTTTGATTGACAAAGCCAAGGTTTATACCACCTATCGCCAAGCTCTTTACCAATAAAAACTCCTCCATTACTTTTTGCAGTGTGGAGGAGTTTTGCATTTACTATAGTGAAAATTGCTAGAGTCATGGCGGCTAGATGCGGCCCCACTTTTCTGACTTGGAGCGGAAGGAGTATCCTCCACTCTCCCCTCAAATAGAAAACCAATTTTCTCATTTGAACACCCAATTGATCCATGGAGTATTGCTATTTGTCTTTTTTGGCTAGTCAATGGAACTAGCCTTCCAACCAAAAAACGCATTCACTATTCCGTCACAATATTCTCCTGCCCACCCTGTCCTTTTTTTCCTTAAACCCATATATAGAGGGTGAAAGGATGGTGCAGAAAAATGACAATTAAATCGGGCAACATTAAAAAATTTGCAGGCTATTCGCAGTTTGAAAGCGTAGAGGAGTTCAACAAGCATGCGGAGCAATGGTTAAAAGATTGCAAGGACGAATTCACGAAGGGCGAGATTGTCGGACTCAAGCAGCTGATCACCTTCTCCTCTGAACTTCCCGGTGTGTGTAATCTTCGAATCACGACAATCCTGCAAAAGATTGCGGATGAGCATCTTGGCTGCGGCATTTCCCGCGCAACGTTCAAGCGAATGATCCTTAAGGCAAAGTCACTGGGCATCTTAACGGTCTATGAAACGGAGAACAAACGCGGCACCCAGAACAGCAACCTGTATGTATTCTCCCGTATTGCCGATCCTCAAACCACCTATCGAAAAAAATTGAACCACCTTAATAAATCTTTAAATCCTTTAAAAACAAAAACATCTAAAACCTTAAATATAATGTAAACGCTAAAATAAAAGTTGACCACTAAAGTACAATTCGCTAATCAAAAAGTTGACCACCCTTAACACCAAATCCCTTATCATAGAGTTTGTCGAGAACTTCATGATTTGGGAGGAAAAAAGGATGTTAAAGATGGCTAATATAGAGCTTATCAGAAAATTGCACTTTAAAGAAGGTCGATCTATTCGGCAATTATCAAAAGATCTCAAACTATCAAGGCAAACCATTCGCAAGGCATTACAACAGAATGAAATTCCAACCTATCAACGCTCAAAGCCAGCTGCCAATCCGGTCATCGATCCCGTTAAATCAACCATTATCCAATGGTTAATGGATGACGAAACAGCCCCAGTAAAACAGCGTCATACAGCTGCTCAAATCTTCAGACGCTTGGAGAAAGAATACGGTTTTAAAGGTGGAGAATCCACTGTCCACCGTTTCGTACGCCAATACATNGGAAGCCCAAGACGAAAAAAGGCTCCTCCAACTGGAGAAACAATGGTTGGCCGCAGATGTCACGATTATCGATGAACTTGGCTATATCCCCTATCATCAACGAGCAGCTGAATTATTGTTTCAATTTTTTTCTTCTCGTTATGAAAGAGGAAGTATGATTATCACAAGCAATCGGGAGTTTAGCCGGTGGGTAGAAGTTTTTCATGATGAACAGATGACCGCCGCCTTGTTGGATCGAGTGACCCATAAGGCCCACATTATTCCCATGAACGGAGAAAGTTATCGTCTTAAAGAAACCTATTCGAAATAACAAGAGGGTGGTCAACTTTTGCATGAGCGACATGGTCAACTTTTGTGTTGACATTTACAAATATAAAAAAACGTGAAGAAAAAGAACGTAAAAAAACGTATGCGAATGATACACACGCGCAAGAAATGGAACCACCTACGGACCAGAAGCCCCGAGAAGATTCGCAGGCCAAAAACAACAGCATACCAGAAGAGTTTGCAAGACTGGTAAAAAGCTTTTATCCCGAGCCTAAGATCATGAGAGAATTCTGGAGAATGAGCACCACCATCGCCTATCGTAACTGCCGTGAGAAGGAGCACGAGCTAATTGTGGAAACCTCCATCGAATCGTTCAAGCAGCTAATAAGAAAAATCAAAACCCGAAAAGAAGTGCGCAATCCAATTGCCTACTACACAGGGATTTTAAACAAAAAATATCAGGAAATGTACTTTGAGGAACTGTACCAAATGAAAATACAGATGGTGTATTTGGCAAGCAAAAAATGTATGAAACGGCAGTTAAAAATGTAGCCACCTGCCAACCGTTTTCTAATTTTANCCTGACACACTCGTACTCTTTAGACGGTAATGTGAGGAAGGCGGACTTATCCTCTTCAAAGAGTTCTGAAATCATCTTCTCCTTCTGGTAATGCTTCCTATCACGGTCTTTCTCTGCCATAGCCCATAATTCCTTATTTAGCTCGTCCAGGTTGATGACATGAAGTCCTGGGAGGAGGAAATTATTTCTGATATACTTGACCATTGCTTCCACATGGCCCTTTTCATTTCCACTATTAGGATTGCAGAATTCACACTCGAAACCGTAGTGAAGGACGAAGTTCTGGAACTCGTCCGTTAGTTGCCTTTCACCATTTGGCAAAACTTTCTTAACGGCAGGAGTAAGGTTATCAAACCTAATAGCCTTGGGTACTCCACCCATATGGTGAAATACTCTTTTCATCCCCTCAAGGAAACACTCCTTATTTTGGGATGGGAAAGCCTGAAAATAAAAGCCGTTACTGGAAGGGAAGGACATTACTAGGAACGGTAATACAATTTCTTCTCCTCCATAGATAAATGGAGCTTCACCAAAATCCACTTGGGCGGTTCCTGGAATGGATTTGAGTGGAAGAGCAGCCTCATCCGTCTCGTTAAGGAAGTCTTTTTTTCTTGTGGAAACATAATCCCTGACCGTTCGGTCGGATCCTTTAAATCCATGATGATCTTTCAATAGTTCCCACATTCTCTTGGCTGTTCTACGAAACTTCTTTTTCTTTTTCAGATCCTCCCTAATCCATTCATCTAGTATGGCTTTCACTGGATCTAATACAGGTGCTGTTCTTGTCTGTTTCTTTTTAGGCTTTTCGTTGAAATCTTCCAAGTTCGCATACTTCTTAATTGTCCTTGGATCTTTCCCCATTCTTTTAGCTACATTTGCATATCCGCAACCTTTATTGTTAACTTCATGTCTGATATACTTAATCTCGGCCACAGCCAACATCTCCTTAATACCTCCTGCACGTTTTGTACCCAACAGGAAGTGTATGTGTATTTTGGAATGTTGACAAGTGGCTTTTTTTAATTTGTGCAGTCCCCTCGGGGCCTGCACAAATTAAATGCCATAACCTACATTTTTATGATGCCATAAACACAGATGGGGTTGCGGGAAGCAGAAGAGGACCGGGAAGCGGTGTAAGCCTTATTGCGACCGCAAAATCGTTTTCACAAATATTTCATAAAAAAGCGATAAATGGTACATAATTGCGTACCGCTTTCATCATGAAAAAATGTTACTTTTTTACTATACATCCAAGAAAGGAGAAAGCAGATGGAGAGACAGATTACAGTCCATATTGACGCCAAAATACATATCTAGGAGAGATGGCAATGGACACGAGCAAATATATCGCAAGGGAAGTAACCCGCTGGATCAATCAAAACGGAGACGAAATCGAAGCAGAGATCTTTCAATACAAAAACCATTACAAAGTCGTCGCAACAATTTGCCAGGAGTTCCCGCCATACAAAGACCTAATCGCTTACGGGAAGGACCAGACCAAGTTTGGAGCACTTTTCAAAGCGGAAATGGGACTGCAAATGCAGGATTATTATACGGATTGGGATTGCTGAAATTCATGGGGAGGCGAAGATAAAGCCTATCATATCCGCCGCCTAATAGGCTTTATCTTCCTCCTAATTCATTGGTACTATATTTTTGAACTTAATGTGCCTGACTTTCCTGCTAATGGCCGCACGACACCTTCAGCAGCTGGAGCATGGTGGAGAGCCTTACTGATACCTACGGAAATACCGAGCCATTGAATCAAACCAATAGCGAGCATATTCGAAAACATGGATATCTCGAAGTTCTGATACACCAGCAACCCTAAAAAGAAACAGGCAGACCACTGGACATAATGGCAATCCAAGTTTACTTGATACGATTTCCAAATAAAATACAATAACAAAATAAAAGCAAAGAGGCCTAGAAAGCCGCTTTCGACAAAAACCTGCAAATACTGATTATGTACATGGTAAATGTTAATATGCGGCATATATTCCTCTAACGGAATCCCAACTCTATGCCCAAGCAATGGGGAGGTCAGTCCAAAATCAAAAACTTCACCCCAAAACCTTTCTCTACCAGAATAGAGCGGCTTGTCAGTCAGCCTTAGAAAGAAGTCATTGATAACTGGGGCATATGAAGTCTTAGACAAGTAGACATACACGAACAGAAAGAGGAAATTTCCGCTCAACACTAAATAGAATATCTTTGAAAAAATCTTTCTGGAAAAATGTAAGACTATGAATGCCCCTACAATAACTATAAGAGAAAGCCAAACATTACGGGAAGTTGCTACAAAAATTAGCAATAGATTAACTAATATTCCAATCAAGAAATACATCTTTACAAAAATAGGATTATTCTGTACATTAACTACTTGAAAATACAGAAGAGCGAACAGAATGTTAGCAAAAATATTAGGATTATCATAGATTCCGCTATACATGTAAGAAATATTTCCATGGCCAACCCAATGAAAAAGAAAATAAATTACAGCAATATTCGCTATATGTCCGAATATATTCAAGTGAGCGGGAGTCCAACTTATTTTCATCACTGCCAGGATGAAAGCAAAAATGCAGAACAGGAAAAAGAGCTTTTGATTTACTTCGAAGTTACCATAATAAATATGATTGGTTAAATAAATGCCACTTAACAATATAAAACCAATATAGATATACATATAGCTTCCTGCAAATCCCTTCATCTTCATCATTGCATAGGCAAGAAGAAAAAAAGAAATGTAAAGGGTAGCTTCCATCGTCATTGATGCAGCTCCCTTGTAATGCTGAGGTCCTGATCTGCCAAGAGTGTTAAATACCAATATAGAAAAGAAGATAAAACTGACAAGTCGGATACTACTTAAATTTAATTTAGTATTTGTCATCGCCTAATGTCCTCCCCACAGAATATTCAAACAACAAAAACGAGGAAATATCTTGGTAGAGCAGTTATTTCTAAATAGGTGATTTTCTCAATAACCTTATTAATTGAACAAAACACCAAAGCAGCACGTGCAGTACCAGTTCACCCCGTAATTATTACATTCTTCTTCACTGTTTTTTATAATACTTGCAATACCAATCGGTAAACTGCTGCAATCCATCTTCAATAGCAGTCTTTGGCTTAAATCCTACAGCCTCTTCTAATCTTTCTGTGGACGCATACGTTGCAGGAACATCTCCTGGCTTGATTGGCTCGAATACTTTCTCAAATACAACTTCCCTATCCAACGATTTACTTAGACACTTTTCTAATGTGGTGATAAAGGTCATAAGTTTTTCCGGATTGCTGTTACCAATATTATAGACCTTATGTGCGGCATCTCTTCCCCCTGCAGGAGGGTTGCTTAACAGCCGCTCGATTCCTTCTACAATATCATCAATAAACGTAAAGTCACGATAAAGGTCGTTGGCAAAATCCCCATTATTAAAGATTTTGATTGGGGCACCAGCGAAATACTTATCAGTAAAACCAAAGTAAGCCATATCAGGACGCCCCATTGGTCCATATACAGTAAAGAACCGCAATCCTGATGCAGGAATTTTATAAAGATGGCTATACGTATGTGCCATCAGCTCGTTGGATTTCTTCGTAGCAGCATACAGGGAAACAGGAGTATCAACAAGATCCGTCTCTTCAAAAGGAACCTTTTTATTTGCTCCATAGACAGAGCTGGAAGATGCGTATACTAAATGTTCCACAGGATTATTCCTGCATGCCTCAAGGATGTTGTAGAAGCCTATCACATTGCTTTGGATATAAGCATCCGGGTTTTCAATAGAATAACGGACACCAGCCTGCGCCGCGAGGTTGACCACGATATTTGGCTTGTATTCTTTAAATAGCGTGTCAATCGCTGCTTTATCTGAAATATCGCCTTCCATAAAAGTGAATTTTTCAAAAGGCTTCAGTTGCTCTAACCGGGCATGCTTCAGTTTAACATCGTAATACTCATTAAGATTATCAATTCCAATGACTTTACAGCCTTGCTCGAGTAGTTTCCTAGATAGATAGAAGCCAATAAACCCTGCTGCACCTGTTACGAGGTAGGTTTTAGTATTGTCTAACCGGTTGTAGTCTTTGTTCAACTGCTCCTATCTCCTCTGCATCATTATTATTCGATACTTTTCTTCCCACCGAATGGTACTAAACGCCTGCAGCACCCCTTGCATGAACATCATAAATATTACGGCCATCAAACACCAGCGGTGTTCTCATCAGCTGTTTATAAGCATCTGGGGTGATGGCTTTCACTTCTCCCCATTCGGTAAAGATGAAGCAAACGTTGGCGTCTCTCAGCGCTGTTTGTGCATTCGATACATAAGTGATAGTACCTTTCTCGTTCTTGCCTTCAGGATAGACTTTATATTTTCAAGAGAAGCAGTCTCTCTTAAATCATCCGTTCCCGACTTGAAGGTTAAACAAAGAACGTCCGTTTTCGGGATAATAATACTCAAAATACTCTAGATTACTACCATTCACACTTACTGCTTGGTGCACATTAGCACAGCTAAACCGTACTGGGTTTCTTTTGTTCGAATTGTAATTTTTACCACAGTCTTTTTCCCTCCTCATTATTGACGTCTACTTCTTGTTAGCTTTTATTTCTGGTCACTTGTCCTCTTCTGACACGAGCTTTACCATGCATGACACCCTGGTAACCAATGAACCAAGCAACTCTTCAAAGGCTTTTTTCCGTGTTCTTTTTCAAGCGTTATAATCGTATTCAACGTTTTCCTGTAGTTCACTTCACTGTCATCCTGCAGCTGAAAAGTTTTTGAGTATTGCGTTTTCATCTGTAAGTTTTCCTCTGCCTCTACCTTCCACAAGTTTCATATCTAGCCACTTCTTGTTTTATTCAATGGCCTTAATTCCTGAACATTCTTGCCCAACTGTTCAACTAATCAATTGAAGCGAGTCCTTCCGTCATTTCTTCACTTGCCAGTAGCGGAGGTTGCTGAAATCCAAAGATGCTAGTTTCATATTATCTTCCCCTTTCGCTCTGCACACCGCGTACGCCTTGCACCATCTACTGACTTCTCAAAAGGTGAAAATGCTACCCTGCGTTGGCTGACTAATCGTTATATGAATCGTTTCTAGGACATATTAGAAACCAAACTGATTGATTGTCCCAAGTGCGTAAAGCTTCATTTGGTGTATTCTCATACGCACTAACACCTTACTGAAGCCAGATACAAAACTGCCTCAACCATTTACTGTTCGCAAAGTGATCGATGTGGGAGGCACACAAAGTAAGGAAACGGGACCATCGCAGAAACGACGTATTATTCATGATTCATCTCAATCCTTACTAGGAAGGAGAGATCTCTATGCTCGAATGACATGACTTAGGAATTGAGGTTTAAAGAATGGAGGTACTGACTCCAAAAGATTTGATAAAGATGGAGGAAATTATTACTGGGCTAGTAATAAAGACCGAATCCCTTTCCCCATAGGATTAAAACTAGAGGTACTAAAAAGTATAAAAGTATTTAATAGAATACAAAACTCCTCAACATTACTAAAATGATGGAGGAGTTCATTATTGGTAAAGTGTTTGGCGTCGTCTGGTAAAAACATAGGCGTAGAGCGGTAAAAAGATGGCATAAGTGGTAAATTCCTTTGGCCTTGAGACTCTTGCCTGGTACATAAATTCCCCATTATCTGTTCATATTCTCACCGCTTATTTCGAGTCCAGAATGTGACACAGAAACCGTCCCTTGTCTCAATGATGTATTGCGTGCGGGTATATTAATTGCTGATTACGGTGTATTGTTTTTTAAAGAATGTAATATAGCTTTTGTCCATTAAATCTAGCAAAAAGTAAAGTAAACTAAACAAATAAGCACATTAAGTTAGAACTGACCCATCGGGTTATCTACTAATCCCTACTAAACAAATCTCTAGTATAAACCTTGTCCTTTACAATACGTAAATCATCAGACAAGCGATTTGCTACAATTACATCTGAAACACTCTTAAACTCTTCAAAATCATTGATTACTCTAGAATTATAGAATGTCTCTTCATCTAAAGCTGGCTCATAAACAACAACATCAATCCCCTTGGCTTTAATACGCTTCATTACACCTTGAATAGCTGATTGTCTAAAATTATCTGAGTCCATTTTCATGGTGAGTCTATAGATCCCAACAATTTTGGGTTTTTTATTTATAATCATTTCAGCAACATGGTCTTTTCTCGTTCTATTCGCATCAACAATTGCTGTCATTATATTGTTAGGAACATCCGAATAATTGGCTAATAACTGTTTTGTATCTTTAGGAAGGCAGTAGCCACCATAACCAAAGGAAGGATTATTGTAATGATTCCCTATTCTTGGGTCGAGGCCAACACCTTCAATAATTTGCTGTGTATCTAATCCTCGTACCTCGGCATATGAATCGAGTTCGTTAAAAAAAGCGACTCTCATGGCAAGATAGGTATTAGCAAATAATTTAATAGCTTCGGCTTCTGTAGAATGTGTAAATAAAACATCTATATTTTGTTTTAAAGCGCCTTCTACTAGTAAATCAGCAAATATCCTAGCTCTTTCGGACTGTTCTCCAACAACAATTCTGGAAGGATAAAGGTTGTCGTAAAGTGCCTTTCCTTCTCTTAAAAACTCTGGGGAGAAAATAATATTTTCAGTTTCAAACTTTTCTCTTACCTTTTCTGTATAGCCTACTGGTACTGTTGATTTAATTACCATTATTGCTTCTGAATTAATAGATAATACATTAGCAATAACTGCTTCAACGGTTCTTGTATTAAAATAGTTCTTCTCCGGGTCATAATTCGTAGGAGTTGAGATAATGACATAATCTGCATCTTTATAGGCTTTATAATTGTCAGTTGTTCCAGTTAATTTTAATTCCTTTGTTGCCAAATATTTTTCAATTTCATTATCTATAATCGGAGATTTTTTATTGTTAATCATATCTACTTTTTCTTGAATAATATCTAGGGCAATGACATCATTATTTTGGGCTAGTAGTATTGCATTGGATAACCCAACATAGCCTATTCCAGCAATTGTTATTTTCATAATAAAGAAACCCCTTTTACAGTTTTGCTACATAGTTTATATTTACTAACATATAAATAGTTTACCACCATATAAAGCTAAAACTTTACTATTTCCTATATTTCTAAATTCATTTTACTTAGATTTTTTAAAAAAACACTAGTGTTGCATTAAGTTAGTTTTACTATTAAAAATGTACAATGAAGTTATTTTGTGCAAATAAAGTCTTTTATAATAGATTAGTCAGCAAGTAACCCATCCAAATCTCTAAAATCTGCGTTGTGGAAACCAACGAAGATTTTGCTTCGGAAGATTGAAGGAAAAGCTATTCCTTAGTAATGGGAATTGTCGTTGTTGCACATGTTTATTTGTAAATAAATTTCCAAATGGATGAAGCCACCTTTGGTTGGGATTTGTTTTTTTGGCTATAACAAAGAAAGATAAATCAACTGAAAATTACACCAATATTTATGCGACGCTATTGATAAAAATGGTTAAACAAAATAGCATTTTCCCTATTATTATACGGACTTTTTTCATTGGTTTAGTTTTTACCCACTCTAACTTTGTCAAATTTCTTACTTATTTTGAATGTAATTAATATTAAACCTAAATTAAGAAGTGCACCTGATATGCCAAAAAGAGCTATTGCTATCTTATCATTATTAAAAAAATAATATCCTATACCTAACAAAACAAGTCTAGTCACTAACATAAAAACAGTATATTTTAATTGAAATGCCTGTGCAGATAACACAGGAAGAGATTTGACGCTAGGTATATTTATTAATGCAAAAAAAGACCAAAGCGAAATCCATCTTGCGTATTCTCCTGCATCTATCCAGTCTACACCGAATACAAGTCTAAAAAGCCAAGGACCAAGTATTATTACAATCCCAAACGGGATTATTCCAATAAACGCAAGTATTAGTGTTGCTTTTTTAATTAATCCCGTAACATTTTCTTTATTATTAGCAGCTTCAGCTACTCTTGGATAAAACACATCTCCAACTGATTTACCAACTAGTTGTGCTGGCATATTTAGAACCGTTTTACAAATTGAATAAAAACCTGCAGATGCCGGACCAAAAAAACTAGTTAACATTAAAATTGGTAAACTTTGAGAGAGCGCATTTAAGAATGCTTCCGGAGCTCTAAATACAGGGAATTCATAATATTTTTTTAAAAGAATTTTTCTGGAATATTGCTTGTTATTAATTTTTAATAGTTTATTTCCTTCCTTTTTCCTCATAAATAACATTATTAAAAAGGCTTTAAGCCCATCTTTCAAAGATTGAATAATTACCAATATTGAAGCTAACGGGTAAAAAACACCAATGCATACAATACTTCCTTGAGTTATAAGAGCTTGTATAAAAGTTACCCTAGCAGAAATTTTGAATTGTTTCATTCGTATAAGCCATTGTTCTGTTACTTGGAGTATTCCTGCAAAGAGGATTGCTAAAGGAATTAAATATACAAAGCCTCTAATTTCACTTAAATTAAATAAATTTATAATGGTTTGGTTAAACAATAAAAGAATTATAAACATTATCCCTGCAATTATCGTAGAAATAGTTAAAGAAAGGTGTATAAGACCCTTTGCCTCTAAATCGCTTTTAGGCAAAACAATAGCAATTGGATATGTGAGAGATGCAATAGGTACCAAGATGGCCACAATAGCTATAAATGACCCCATTAAACCATAAGCTTCTGGTCCATATAAACGGGTAGTAATAGGGGAGAGTACCATTGATATAGCTTGTGCCGCTGCTGTTCCGGTAACCATTACAATCACATTTCGTACAAAAGATTTTTTTAGTATTAACTGAAATTTACTTTTCATATTTGTCTTAACACCCTTGTAAAACTGTTATTAGTAATTAATGAAATTTAGATTTTGCTAAATAATTAATCCTCTCTGAAATTTTTCCATAATTCACCTAGTTTGAGATCATATTTTCTTGGATAGATCAAATCATATCCACTACCGTTGGTAAACGTCATTTCCCCAAAGTATATTTTCCCATCAACATTATAAAGGTCAACTCTTACATGAGAAAACCCAGTAGCAAGTTTCTCAGCTAAAGTGATCATCAATTCGAAATTTTCTGGCTTCGGTATAACGTTATCGGTATTCTTCTTTACTTGACCCCACGGCTGTAAATCCCAATTAAGATCATAAACATTTCTCCTATGATCTCCGTTTCTATCAACATCTACCCAACAAAAGTGGGCTTTCCCATCAAAACAAAGGAATTTATAATCTTGCAAGTCGTTTCCTTTTGTTTCAATATATTGTTCAACAAAAATCATTCTAGTTATATCCGAATAGTGTAATTCAAAACCATGACTATACCCAAAATCAGTCTTCATCCATCCATTGACTAATATCTTAGCAGTCTTTTTATCAAATCTATTTTTATCTTTTACAATAATATTAGTACCTGATCCATGATTAGTCTTAAGTACAAAAGAGTTTGGAAGCATATCAAAATCTATATCATCAAATGCAGCCCATTTACCTATTAGTGGTATTAAATATTCCTGTCCTATTACATTTTTAACATAATTTCTGACAAGAATTTTATCTGAATATTCCGTTCTACGATAATCTTGTGAATATAATTTTTTCCATTGCATTATTTCCGTATATTTTTTGGGGTTTTCCCAATCAATTGATTCATTAATTCTTTTATAATAATCATGTTCAATAATTTTTTTAACTTCTTCAATATTTAAACTTTTGCGTTCCTCGCAAATTTTAATTGTTTTGGAAAATTTATATTTAAGGTACAATCTATAAACAAACTGATTTTCCTTTAATCTGGTTCTGATATTCACATTATATACTCCTAAATTTAATATATTATTTGATTACTTTTACACTTTTGTACCTATCATAAACATAAGTGAAAACAAAAAAAGCTAAAATAAAACTGATTGTTTGATTGACTTGATTAAAGTAAAACCTAACCATAGAGAAAACTAATTTCTGTGCTAACAACAAATAAATAAGAACGTATTTATTTGAGAACGTTAACATCATTCTAGAGTAAAAATGACCCACAAATATACCGAAAAAAAACATACCTAACACTACACCAAAAATCCGCCCATCTATGTAAAACTGATAAAATATTGTAGCAAAAGCATTCATATTAGTAATTTCTCCACCAACGTTTATCCCTGTTTCCAATACTTCGAAGGAAAGTTCATTAGCCCTTAAAAAGGGATCCGGATATGAACCAATTACCTTAAAAACACGTAAAGTCAGGAAAAATGTTTGAGTTAATCCGTTTAATGAAGATAAACCAAAACTATAATAATTCGGGAAATGAGTGTCAATTACATTTATTCGATATTCCATATGAATTATCGGAACTCCAAAATAAATAAAAAACTCTTTAAATAAATTAAAATCGACTTTTCTTTCAATACTCATAAATATCATATAGAATATTATTAAAGATATACCGATGGTTATTGCTACTTTTGTTTTATAGTTTAATTTCAAACTAATTTTTTCCCCGAAAATCAGTTTTGCAAAGAAAAAGTAAAGAATTAACCAAATCAGTATGGAACGACCGCCCCCCGAAGATAATACCCATAATGCAACCATTCCAAAAGTCATAAAAATTAATACTTTATCACGTTTTCCATTAAAATAATCTATAGCTAAAATAGGTAATGATAAATATACTATTGGTGTAGATATATATCCTCTGAAGTTTACAACAACACTTGATGTATTCAAATTATCAACATACAAATGTCTTATAGTATCCATTGAATAGCCATTCAGCAATAGCTGAACTACATTTAATGATTGAGAGGCGAGAAATATAATTACCATTGTATACAAAATGTATAATAGTTTATAATTAAAATTATTACCCTTACTCCTACTCTTACTTATATTATTTGGGTGCATTTTCTTTTTAAAAACAAAGTATCTATTATTCATAAGTAAGATACCAATATTAAAAGCTAATAATCCTAGAAGAATCATACTATAGGTTTTATTGCTTGGTCTATCCACTCCATAAAAGGCGAAAAAAGAAAGAGTAGTAAAAAGCAGCCACATTATGTTCATTAAAAATAATGGATTATAAATGTTTCGTTCTTTAAGGTAACCTACAAAAGTAAAAGCTACCAAAAATAAAACTAAGATATATACCACGAATATTCTCCTTAACAATTGTGACTCTTGCCACTAAATTTGTATTTGCAAATTCTATTGCTACTTAAAACAACTCATCTATTAGTGTTAAATATTTACCATTTTGTTTACTGCGTGAATAATTCCGCATATTTCCTTTGTTTGTCAACGAAGAAATTTCCATATCTATAATTTTTACGATATTATCTACCAAATCAACCTCATTATAACATGAAAATCCATTTTCAAATCTATTAACTAGATGGTCTAATTGTGTATTTTTCTTTCCTAAATATATTAATGGCTTATTAATATAGACATAATCATAGAATTTTGTTCCCATTGCTCCTTTTCTAACATCAATAATTACGTTTACATTAGAATGTTGAAGTAACTGTATCCCATCAGTATACTTTACAAATCCTGTATTTATATATTTTTCTCTATCGAAACCACTGATCTTAATGGCTTCTTCTGTTTCCTTTTCAGGTAAACCGATATGAAGAATGAGTAAGTTAGGATACTTTTCACTAATTATCTTCATAGCACTGAAAAATTTGACTCCATATTCAATTGAGTAATATGAAAGTTTTCCAAAGGCAGATATAACAAAATTCTCATTATAAGGATAATCTTGTGTAAAGCCCAATTGGTGCAATTGTTCATCATCATATCCATTAGCAATAACTTCGAATTTACCATTTCTATAAACCTTCTTTAAGATTTGTTTCCAATTTTCAGTAACGGTAACCACTAAGTCAGCATGTTTTATACTTTTTTTCTCTATTGGAAAGTAAACAATCTTTTTTGCTATACTAATTGGATTGAAAAAGTCTAGCTTTTTTCTCATGTCAAAAATCCAAAGATCCCGATAATCGATTATGCATTTTGTATTATATTCTTTTTTTGCAACTTGACATAGAGGAATGGTGTAAAAAGGCCCTGCTGTTATAAAAACTAAATCAAAATTATTATTATCCATTACTTTTCTAAAAACAGTCTTATATCGCTTACTCGCTTCAGGAAACCTAACTGATTGATCCATTTTCACTTTATATGTTTTAAGATCAATTAACTCTGTATTACTATTTAATAATTGTTTGACTTCGTCATCGTATTCATTTCTTATTATAGTAAGTTCATGCCCTCTTTTTAAAAACGCATGTGCCAAACTCGAAATTCGCACTATTGCTACCGATGCGCTAGGTGGAAACAAGGGAGAAACTATTAGTATCCTCATAATCTATCTCCTCATAAACTTGGTAATTTATGCATCACAATATATTGAATACAGTTGTTTTGCTACTGCTTCATCACTAAAATTGAGTTCTGCATAATCCGATATGTCACGATGGTTATAGTTAAAACGCTGTTTATACATTGCTTCCATCTTATCTGCTAAATCATCAACATTATTTACTTTAAACAAAAGACCCCTAGCATTGTTAATATACTGTTTTATAGGTGAGGTATCGGCTATAATGACAGGTTTCCCACAAGACATTGCCTCAATGACTGGCACCCCAAAGGTTTCCACAGTGCTGGCTGAAATATATGCATTGCTTTTCCCTAGTAATTTGGCTGTCTTTTCTCGATCCAAAAATCCTGTTAAATTAATTTTATTTTCCATTTTTAGAGAAGAGACTTTCTTCTTAAGGGGTTCATATTCCTCACCATCACCAATAATGATCAATTCTATATTAGGATTATCTTTAAACCTTTTTGAAAAGGCCTCAATTATTAAATCAAATTTCTTCACTTTAACTAGTCGACCTAACGCAATAAAACGATAAATATCTTTATTAGGTTCTGATATGTTAGTAAATACTGAAGAAACAACATTTGGTACTACAATAAACTCTCTATTTACCCCAGTTAATTCCTTAATGACCTTTGGCAAAATATCATTAACACATAGAAATTTATCCGCTTGAATCGATATCTTTTTAAGTAAGTTTATTTGTTGAATTGTCAATTCTTTAGTTTGAACTCTAGTATAATGTTCAGTGATCACAATTTTGCTTTTTAAAGAAATTAAGTATTCCCATATTTCTTCAGTTAAAGTAATAATCGGAAAATGAATATGAATGATATCTGGTTTCCCGTATTTCTTAATCGCTTTTTTTAGAACTGTAATACTTAATTTTGATTTAATTTTATTAAAAACTGAAGTAGGAAAACCACCAATTGGAAAATACTTCCCGTAAGTGAATATACTTTTATCTTCCCTTGAAATACTATTAAACCTTCTTAATCTAAAAATTGAACGATTATCACAGAAGGCATATACTATTTTAACAGAATCACTGTAGAATTTTGAAACAGCCTCTGCCTGTTCATACTCAAAAATTCCAATCAACCCAGTTTCAACTTCGGGGTACCCTCTACCTATTACTAAAAGATTCACTATTACACCTCGTACAAGAATTAATAATATCCTTTCCTCTAGCTAAATCAGTAATACCTTTTTTGCTAGAGGAAAGCTGTTATAATATGTTGATTCAAAATTAGTAAAACTTTATATTAATTCCATTACAATTTTCTTTTCAATACTTGTAATTTTATCAACACATTCTTCGAGAGTTTTACCTTTAACTATTACTTGTCCAATGCAATCATTTGAACTTTCAAAGGCTCTAACTTCATCACCTGGTTTAATAAAAAAAGTGATTTCTAATATATCATCATCTATTATACCAGTGTATTCTATATTTTTTAGAATCCCATTTTCCTTTTCTGAAAAGAGCATTTTAGCTAAACCAACATTAGGTTCTTTATCACGTTTTTCCCATATAAGTCTAGGATCCTCACCCACTGCCATTGCACTAATCATTTCATAATAGTTAATTCCATAATTAATAGATACCAATTCAGGAAGGCAATTTGCACCTACACGGCCAGTAAGTTCAATAATATATACTTTCTCATCTTTTACTATTAAGTCGACATTAACCGCACAATTATCAAGGCCTAAAGCTTTTATTGCATTACGTATACATTCTTCAGTTTGTTGAAGTATATCCTCAGAACATTCAATCGGTACATAATGTCCCACAGGTATTGCTGTATGACTCATGAATGTTTCATCTCCATGAGGCAAAACAAATAAAATTTCACCATTGTAAATGAATGATTGTGCCCCATATTCCCAACCCTCAATAAATTCTTCGATAATACAATAGTCTCTCTTTGTATCATGCATTGTATTTCTATATCCTTCATACGCTTCTTCTTCTGTATGGGCAATATATATTCCTTTACTTCCCTGTAAATCCGTTGCCTTTATGATTACTGGTAACATTAAATTTTGAAGACATTGGCTTAGCTCTTCCTCTGTAGAAACTTTAAAAAATTTTGCCGTACTAACTCCATTCTCCATTAATGCTGTTTTCATTTTTAGCTTATCTTGGCATAGCTCTGCTGCATTTTCACTTAACCCTATAAAATCAAGTTGATCACAAGACTTTCCTAAAGCAGTAACTCCGGTATCTAAACAACATGTAGCTATACCATCTAAATTCAACTCTTTCGATTTTGTAAGAACATCATCGGGATTCGAAATATCCATATGACATACTTCATCAGCAATAGCTATCCCTGGTGGATTATTATTTGGCAAAGTACCAACTATTGTTTTTATCCCCATTTCCTTTGCTGTTTTAATTAATCCAATCTGTCCTCTTCCTGCTCCTAAAATTAACAATCGTTTGTTATCAAACATTTTTTTTCTCCTTTATCATTCAGCTATCAATAATCAAATTTTTATTTTTATACAACCCGCAGCTTTTTTACAAATATGCATTGCTTCAATTGCTGTCGAACCTTGTGCTATTATATAGCCTAATCTATCATGGCTACTACAAATTTCCCTTGACTGCTCTCCTACATTTTTCAACATCTTAATCTCAAAAATTCCGTCTATTTTGCCCGCTGTGTCTAGCCCTTCAATACTTTTTATATAGCCTTTGTCCCCAGATATATATTGAATAGAACTTCCTTTATTAAGATTTGGAGACAAATCCACATCTTCACCACATGCTATATTGATTACAGCCTTCACCATATCAATTCCTGTAGAAAGAGGAACTAAGTGTGTTGAGATAAAGTCCCCTCCCATTCGAGCTCCTAGTTCAATTATCTTCGGACCATTCTTAGTTAACATGATTTCAACGTGAGCTGGTCCATTTGTAATCCCAAGAGCTATAACAGCCTTTATTGCCAGTTCTTTAATTCTGCATATATTTTCATCACCTAAGCAACTTGGCTGACTGTGAAGCATTTCAACAAAATGTGGTGCCCCATTTGTCAATTTATCAGTAACAGCTAATACATGGACTGTACCATTATAAACCATTATTTCTACACTTACTTCATCACCTTGCATGTACTCTTCAATGATAACCCCTGCATTTCGACCATGAGATAAACTGTATGCAATAGCTGTTTCTAGTTCCTCCTGACTGTTTATAAGGACAACACCCCTACTACCGGAACTATCTACTGGTTTACTTATACAAGGATAAACTAGTTTACTTTCTATGCTTTTAAGTTCATCAAGTTCTTTTAAAATAAAATACCAAGGGTGTTTAACTCCATTTGCCTCAAAAGCTTTGATCATTTCCCCTTTGTCTGTAGATTTTAATGCCGCATCATATGAGATACCAATTAATCCGAGTTTCTCACAAGCGTATGCTACAGCACGCACTGGCATATCTGTTGCTAATGTAATAACCCCATCTGCACAGAAGTCTTTAGCCGCTTCATATACCCCTTTTTCATCTATAGTGCTTACATTATAAAATTTGTCTGCATAGGGGATACCTATTGCATCTGAATTAAAATCGGCAATAGCAACATGAAGTCCCATTTCCTTTGCCTTGACTATTGCTGGCAACTGCAAATAAGATCCACCTACGATAAGCATTTTTTTATTATTAATCATTTTGATTACCAGATAAACTACCTTTCTCTGATGTATTTGTATTAATATTTTTATTTAAAAGAACCGTTTTAATTGTCTGCAAAATAATCTTAATATCTAAAACAAATGAAATATGGTCTACATAATAACAATCATTTACATATTTTTCTCTTTGTGGAATTGAGTTTCTAAAGTACGCTTGATTATATCCAGTAATCCCCGGTTTGATAGTGATTCTTTTCAACTCGTAATCATCGAGAGCTTCCAATGGTTTAGAAGTTAAATTGGGTCTTGGTCCTATCAAACTCATATCTCCTTTTAGTACATTAAGGAATTGGAGTACTTCATCAAGAGATGTTTTTCTTAAGAAATGCCCAACTTTTGTTACTCGAGGATCATTATCACTGTTAAATGTTGAAGAATCTTCATTTCTCAAATCTGGTGCGTTAACATGCATAGACCTAAATTTGTACATCTTGAATGCTTTACCATTTCGGCCACGCCTTTTCGCATTGTAGAAAATCGGCCCACGATCTTCTAAATAAATAAATGGCGCAATAACCAAAATCAATAGTACCACAAAGGGTAGTGCTACTAATGCAACTAATATATCCAAAAATCTTTTAATGAATTTTTTATACATTTTTTTCCTCCCGATTTAATAATGTTAATAATAAAGAAAGGATTAACTGTATAGCTTCTAATTCGTTTAATATGCAAAAGATTTAATCTCCTCTTTTTTTACAGTTAAATAGATGTTATATAAATTTCTATTGTTTAATTTCAAAATTCTATGTTTAAAGACTTTGTTTAACATATAATCCTTCAAGCATAATTTTTTTAAAGTTCTCAACCACATATTTTACATCTTCATCACTCAATAGAGTATGAAGAGGAAGCGTGACTTCATTTGCATATTGCTTATAAGCATTTGGGTAATCGTGAATATCAAATCCTAAATTCTTATACGCCGTAAACATTGGTAAAGGCTTGTAATGGACGTTACACGCAACTCCAGCTTCAGCCATTTTAACAACAATTTCATTTCTCTGGTTTTCACTAATTCCAGGTATTCTAACTAAATAAAGATGACCTGAAGAAGAAAAATTTTCTCCGTAATGTTGCAAGCTTATGATGCCTAATGGTAAGAGAGCTCTATCATACGTCTCAATAATCTCTTTTCTTCTTTGCAACAGTCCTTCATATCTATCTAACTGGATTAGGCCTATACTAGCCATAATATCCGTCATATTGCATTTATAGGCAGGATAAACAATATCATATTCCCATGCGCCTTTTTGAACTTTAGCAAGTGCATCTTTTGATTGACCATGAAGGCTGTACAGCATAAATTGCTTATAAAGCCATTCATCATCTAATCCTTGGTTATTACGCCATACAACAGCTCCCCCTTCAGCTGTTGTGAGGTTCTTTACAGCATGGAAAGAAAAGCAAGTGAAATCAGCAACTTGTCCACATTTCATACCATTTCTAATAGCCCCAAATGCATGCGCTCCATCAGTCATAACAATTACTCTATTAAATAACGACTGAAGATCGTTTTTGGGGTTGAATATTTTCTTTTTGCTTTCTACTATTTCATATATAGTATCGTAATCACACATCTTTCCTGCAATATCTACAGGTATTATCACTTTAGTCTTTTCAGTTATTGCTTCTGCTAATTTGGAGTAATCCATTTCAAATGAATCGGGTGCGGTATCAACAAGGACAATTTTTGCTCCCACATGTTCTATTATGGAAGCAGATGCAGTATAAGTATATGCGGAAGTAATTACCTCATCACCGGGACCTATTCCCAAGATACGAAGAGTGAGTTCCATAGCTGCAGTAGCAGAATTTAAGCAAACAGCTCTATTGATTCCAACATACTGGGCTATCTTCTTTTCAAATGCTTTTGTTCTAGGGCCTGTTGTAATCCAGCCGGATTTTAATGCTTTAACCACCTCCTGTATTTCTGTCTCAGATATATCGGGTGGGGAAAATGGGATAGTTCTACCTGCTGTATCGATCATTTAACCTTCCTCGCTTTACGGTTTATTTACACACAAATTTTTAATTTTAGTAGTTTAGTACTTAACTGGATAACGGTAATCCCTCCAACTAACTACTAATCCACTAAATATTAATAACAAAATTCAGCTCCTTTTTTATGAAGTAAATTCATAAAAAAGGAGCTAGTAAAGCCATTATTTTGATTTGACTCTTTTCGAATTTAAAATATCATCAAGGTAAGCCATTAACTCATCCTTAATTTCCGCATTTTGCAAGGCAAACTCTATCGTTGTCTTTACAAAGCCAAATTTCTCTCCTACATCATATCGCTGTCCTTCAAAGTCATAAGCGAAGACGCGTTGAATTTGATTTAGTTTTTGGATTGCATCAGTTAGTTGGATTTCACCGCCGGCACCTTTTTCCTGCTGATCAAGGAACATAAATATTTCCGGAGTCAGGATATACCTGCCCATGATCGCGAGGTTAGAAGGGGCCGTCCCTTTTGCTGGTTTTTCGACAAAGTTTTCCACTTGATACTTCCGGCCTTCCTGCACGGACGGTTCGACTATACCATAACGGTGGGTCTCATCATCCGGCACAGTTTGTACGCCGATTACGGACGACCGAGTTTCTTCGTATACATGAATGAGTTGTTTCAAACAAGGAGTTTCACTTTGGACAATATCATCGCCTAACAGCACTGCAAACGGCTCGTCACCGATGAAGTTCCTTGCACACCATACTGCATGGCCAAGACCCTTTGGCTGTTTCTGACGAATATAATGAATATCGGCAAGATTAGAAGAGTAACGCACTTTCTCGAGAAGATCCAATTTGCCTTTTTCTTCTAGACTCTGCTCCAACTCTGACGCAAAGTCAAAGTGGTCTTCAATCGCCCGCTTGCCTTTGCCCGTTACAATGATAATATCTTCAATTCCTGACTGAACTGCCTCTTCTACTATATATTGAATCGTAGGCTTGTCCACGATTGGGAGCATCTCTTTCGGCATTGCTTTTGTCGCCGGCAGGAACCTTGTCCCAAGCCCTGCTGCAGGTATGATAGCTTTACGGATTTTCTTCAATTTCTCTACCTCCCAATATTAATCTGCCACCAAAAGCATGTCATTTTCTCTTTTGTTCGCAAGGTTAATGACATACGTCTTTAATTGTTCCTGTGTAAAGTGTTCAAATTGATTTATTAAATATTCTACTTCTCTGTCCTGGTCATGCATTGCCTTACCGATAAAAATGCTCGGATAGATTGGCTCTGGATGAACTTCTCTTTCATTGAGGAGCTCTTCAAACATTTTTTCCCCTGGTCGGATTCCCGTGTAATGAATTCCGATTTCCTCAATGGAATATCCCGAAAGCCTAATCAAGTTTTTCGCTAAGTCGACGATCTTGACTGGCTCTCCCATATCAAGGACAAAGACTTCTCCTCCGCGTGCCAGCGATCCCGCCTGGATGACGAGCCGCGATGCTTCTGGAATCGTCATGAAGTAGCGGGTCATTTCCGGATGGGTAACCGTTACCGGTCCACCGGCCTTGATTTGTTTTTTGAAAAGCGGGATGACGCTCCCTCGGCTTCCAAGGACATTTCCGAACCGGACTGCCACAAATTTTGTTTTGCTTTCCTGATCCAGCTTTTGGATGACCATTTCTGCAACTCGCTTTGTCGAGCCCATCACATTCGTTGGATTTACTGCTTTATCGGAAGAAATCATCACAAATGTCTTTACACCAAACGTATCCGCAGCTTCTGCAACGTTTTTTGTTCCGAACACGTTGTTCTTGACTGCTTCTCTCGGATTGCACTCCATCAGCGGCACATGCTTATGAGCTGCAGCATGGTACACAACATCCGGCCTGTGCGCGTTCATCACTTCAAAAATGCGATTGCGGTCTTGGATATCTCCAATAACCGGCACGATATCGATTACATTTCCATAAGAATTCCGAAGCTCCATATCAATTAAATAGATGGAGTTTTCTCCATGCCCTAAAAGGACAATCTTTCCCGGATTGAATTCGCAGATCTGACGGCAAATTTCTGATCCAATGGAACCGCCGGCTCCTGTCACCATCACTGTTTTACCGGATACGTATTCGGATATTCCTTCAATATCAAGTTCAACTTGTTCGCGTCCTAACAGGTCTTCCACTTGAACGTCCCTGAAGGCACTAACCGAAACGCGGCCAAGCATGACGTCTTCGATCTTTGGCATGATCTGCGTTTTCACTTTTATCTCGGAACATTCCTTGAAAATGCGGTTTAATTCCTTCGTATTTAGAGAAGGGATAGCGATGACAATCAAATCAATATTAAACTTTCTTGCACATGCACCGATATCTTGGGTTGCTCCAGCTACGGGGATACCATGAATCTGAAGCCTTTGTTTATACTTGTCATCATCAATGTAAGCGACAGGTTTCAATCCCAGTTCCGGATTATTATGGAGCTGCCTTGCGACTAAAGAGCCGCCTTGACCGGCGCCAATGATTAGCACTTTCTTCATTTCTTTAGTCGGTTTCATATATTGATCTCTATATGCTCTCCAAGAAAACCTGGAGCCACCAATCATGAGAAGCAGCAGCATCCAGATAGAAGCCATTCCTCTTGCGTACAATTCAAGATCCGCGAAATATTGAAATACAGCTGTTCCAATGACTGATAGCGTTACTGTTTTAATGATTCCAAGAAGTTCTCCAATGCTGGCATATTCCCAAGCCTTATTATAAAGCAGGAACACCGACGCCAAAACTTGGTAGCATCCAATCATCACGAGCGCGCTTATTACAATATCCCTTTCGTAAAAAGATATTATGGACGGATGCAGCACTTTATAGCTTAAATAGACTGCAGACCATATAAAAAGCGAATCTAAAGCTGCTAGGAACAGTAGCCTGTAACGAAATCTCATTTCTTTCCCCCTGTAATTATTTCCTGGTTTTTGGTAAAAATAAATATCTAACGAAAATCTACGTCTTGACATCCATTTTCGTTAGATATTTATAAATAATCTCGCATATTTATAGACTATTTCGTAGGATAAAAATGGGCATCTAACCCGCCCTCACATCACGCTATTGACAACTAGTACGTGTCTAAGGACTGCATGTCGCATCCCACAGCATGATCGAGTGCCTCCATGGGTAACGGACAGGAGGCATCGCCGGCCAGAAACGGATCTGACACCTATTTATTTACCGTTCTCCATCTCTATTTCTAAAATAAACCAAGAAACTTCTTTTTCTTCACTCTTTCAGGGATTTCTTTATAAACATTGCTGCCTTCAGCAAGCAGTTCGGCGTTTTCTTTCAATAGATAGACCATGTCAGATCCATAGCTGCTTTCGATAACCTCGAAGGCCTCTCGCATGCGGAAACTTCGCTTTTCGAGATCGTGTACATCGGATGCAATGAAGTGGACAAGGTTCGCTTCCAGTAATTGCGCTGAGAACGCCTTTACTCTTTTGCCAAACTTCCCTGCAATGGACGTGGCTGTGAGCTGAGCCAAGGCTCCCTTTTCTACTAGATTATAAAGAATGTCTGGTCTTTCCTGAATCTCTGCATTCCGCTCTGGATGCACGATAATCGGTATGAGTCCCTTTACCTGCAAATCGAATAGCAGCCTTTCTGTATAACGCGGCACATGGCCGGCTGGCAGTTCTAGAAAAAGGTACGAGGTGCCGTTCAGCGTCATGATTTCGCCTTTCTCATAATCTTCGACAATCTCTCCATAGATCGCTGTTTCTTGACCAGGAAGTACCTTTAAAGGGATACCTTCTTTTTTCAGTACCTCGTCCAGCATCTCGACAGCTGAAGCGATTTTTTGCTTTGAATTTTCATAACGATTGTTTCGATGATGGGGTGTCGCAATGATAGCAGAAATTCCTTCCTTCACTGCAGCCCTTGCCAACAATAGGCTGTCTTCCACCGTTTTGGCACCATCATCGATTCCTGGTAGTATATGAGAATGTATGTCGATCACAGACTTATCCTCTTTCCAATAAAATGTATATTTACTAGTTCTTTCGTTTTAATCACCATAATATAGTAACACCTACCCATAGAGTGGTAAAGGGTGTATTTCGTCTATTTTTGTCGAATCGCGTCGATCATTTATTGTTGTAGTAATAATAATAATCTGTACTTTTAATACTTTTGTTGTTAAGCACTGCGCCCAGCAGCTTAGCCTTGGCATTTGCAAGGATTTCCTTCGCCTTTTTAGCACCCTCGATATCGGTCTTTCCGCTTGATGTGACAAGAATAGAGCCGTCTGCTTTGTTCGCAAGGATTTGCGGATCTGCCACAACAAGTACTGGAGGCGTATCGAATATGATAATATCAAACATCGACTTCGCTTCTTCCAGTAATGCATCCATGCTCTCTGAGCCTAGCACTTCAGAGGGATTTGGCGGAATAGGACCGCTGGAAAGAATGAAAAGATTTTGAACATCGGTTTTCCTGTAGGCATCATCAAGAGTCGTCTGCTTCGTCAAAACAGAGGTTAAACCAAAAGTATTTGGTACATTAAAGGTGAAATGAGCTGTAGGCTTTCTTAAATCGCCATCTACCATCAGCACTTTATTGCCTGCTTGGGCAAAAGCAACAGCAAGATTAGCGGCTGTTGTCGATTTTCCTTCTCCTGGCCCCGCTGAGGTGACAAGAATGACTTTAATCTCACGATCCACCGAAGCGTATTGGATGTTTGTCCTGATGGTGCGATATTGTTCTGATACAGGGGATTTAGGGTCGTATGCTGTAATGAGTATTCTCCGCTGTCCACCCATAGATTTTGGATGTTTCTTCTTTCTAAGCCCCAAGCTGCTCGCCCCTTCCGCGTTTAACTTTCATATCCATTTTTGATCCTTCCATTACAGAGATAGAACCAAGAATCGGCAGACCAATCAGGTTTTCAATATCTTGTTCATTTTTAATCGTCGTATCAAAGTACTCGAGCAAGAAGGCTAGTCCCACTCCTGCCATCAACCCGACAACAAGCGCAATCGCAATATTCATATATGGCTTTGGCGCGATCGGTGTCTTGCTTTCTTCAAGAGAAGCTTTGTTCATGACTTGAACATTATTAAGCTTCATCAAATCAGCAATCTTCTTCTCCGATACAGAAGCTATTGTATTGGCAATTTCCATCGCTTTTTTTGGATCTTCATCCTTTACGGAAATGGTAAGGATTTGTGTTTCATTTTGACTTTCTACTGACACCTTTCCTTTCAACTCGGAAACAGACATATCGAGATTCATTTGTTCAATCACCGGCTTGAGGACGGCTGTATTTTTAATAATCCCGCTATACGTATTGATGAGCTGGATATTTGTCTGAATGACATTCGAATTGTACATCGCCTCTTGATTTCCATCCTTTTGGTTCACGATGATATCTGCACTAGACTGGTAAACAGGATTTAATACAAAAAAGCTCACAACGGCACTTGCAGTCACTGCTGTAAGCGTAATGGCAATAATGAGAGCCAAGCGCTTCTTTAAGGTAGCCAGCAAGTCTTTAAGGCTAATAGTTTCTTCCATATAATCTTTGATCCTCCATCTATAAAGTAACAATCTCTTGGTATTATAGCATAAACTATTGTAAAAATTGTCTACTCTTGTCATAATTTTAACATAGAAGAATATATCCCTAATTTTAATTAAACAAAAATCCCAGAGAAATGGAATAGGTAATTTGTCGATTATTTTGTCCAAAAGGAGAAGCCACCATGAAAAAACTGTCTATCGTACTACTTTTCATTATTTGCATATCAACACTGATCTTAGGAACAATGGAATGGAAACAAAAAACAAACAGTTCTTCCATTCCAGCTGCAAGTAAAAAAGTGGGTTCAAAAGCTGTGTCCACTATTGATAGCGATGCATTGGTAAATTATGCCGCCAACTGGCCCCAACCAGCACTAGACGGTTTTTCCAAATCGTTAAAAACGAAGAAGCCTTTCGTCATTCTCCTTGCCGGCTCACCTGCCCTTGGAAAGGAAGAGGGATGGGCATCGTCAGTAAGCAAGAATCTTAAAGAGACTTACGAATCTGCTGTTGTGGTGGAAACCCGCGAGTATGATATGACATCTTCCGAGTTTCTATCCCAGAATAAAGCGGACGAGCTTGCTTCATTAAAACCAGATATGACGATTTTAGAGCCGCTCACCCTCAAGGACAATGGTATTGTCCGGATTGAAGAATCTCACAGCAATATTGACGCAATAAGGGAGAAACTTCAGGAAGCAAATCCGGGAAGCACGTTGATTCTTCAACCGCCAAATCCGCTATTTGATGCGAGCTATTATCCTTTCCAAGTGGAAGCATTGAAAAAGTACGCAACTGAGAATAACATTCCATACATTGATCATTGGGCAGCATGGCCTGAAATGAAAAATGAAGAACTAAAAGAGTATATTGAAGAAGATGGTAGTTTACCAAGCTCTGAAGGTCATAAATTATGGGCGCAATATTTGACAGACTACCTCATTTCAAAATAACAATATAACAAGGAAAGGAGCCCCGCAAAATGCGATGGCTCCTTTCCTATTCGCCGCTAAGACTACATTGATCCTACCAATAAAGTCATTACAGTCGTAATTACTATCGTTAATAGAATAAAAGAGAAATACATCAATACTTTTTTCTGTTTTCTCTTCCTTTCTTTTGCCTCTGGAGTAAGATAAGCATAGTTTGACATCATTTTTTCTCCTCTCATGATGGCAGCTGGCTGGCTTTGCGCTTCGGCAGAGGCCCCTATAGCTTTGCGTCACCATTTTTCAATGATTTTGCCTTAAAAATCCTTAGGCTTTATATCGACAAATTGGAAGATTTCTTTATCATAAATTTGACAGAAAGTTGTACATTTCCCAAGATTTACGAGTGTATTGTTTTTCTCTTATTTTATCCCGCCTTTGCATATCATTTATAAGAATTTTATTACAGGAACTTTAGACTTGCTATGCTCCAAAACTCCCCTTCTTAATAGTTGCGGCTTTGTAACCAATAGCCTTTATACCCCAAACGCGCCGTCCCTAAACCAATTTTTATTGTAAATTTTTTTACCAAAACAAACAAAAACAGCACCCGCGCCTTTTTTAGCAGAGGGTGCTGTTCATTGTTAACATTATTCGTTGTCATTCATTATGTTTCGCAAGCCGGATTCTAATTCTTCCATGACACGGTCGAATGTAATATTATTGTCCGACGTGCCTGTTTCATACACTTTCCTCATCATATCGTAAAATTGGTCTTGGTCAAACCCCATCTTCCCCTGATAGTGTTCCATTGACAAAATCCTCCCTGAATCACCAATATATACATTTTAATGCACTTTTTTTGAATTGTAAATACCATTCCAGCTAAACAATTGAACTATATGTGTCGATATAAAGAAAAGCAGGCTTATTTGCTGCACCCAAATTATATGGTTCTATTTGCCTATCTGATAATGATTTAATAGTACCATAAATTCATTGAAAAGGAGCGTGATTGTCACATTATGAAGAAGAAAGTCACATCCTTGGCCGCATTCGCCATTCTTTCTTCCGCCGCATTCGCCGCCAGCACTGCCAGTGCTTCTACCGATAAATATATCGTTCAAAAAGGCGACACCCTTAGTCATATTGCGAAAAAATTCCATACAAACGTAAGCAACTTGAAGCGCCTGAATGGCCTCTCCAATGATTTAATTTATGTACGCCAAACATTAAAGGTCACTGGTAAAGCGCCTTCTGGGCAGAAGCCCACCCGTCAATCAAGAAGCGGGAGCAGCAGCAAAGTTTATACTGTTGCAAAAGGAGACACGCTTGGCAAGATTGCCGGTAAGTATCGCGTGACCGTCCGGCAGCTGATGGAGTGGAACAGACTCCGGAATACTGTCATTTATCCTGGCCAAAGACTTTCGGTTTCCGGAAGAGGGTCTGCTGCGTCTAATTCGAATCCAAGCCCGCCAGCAAGACCTGTGACCCCTCCTGTTAACGCAAAGGTGCATATCGTTGTAAAAGGCGATACGCTCGGAAAGATCGCGGGCAAGTATCGCATAACCGTCCGGCAGCTGATGGAATGGAACAGGCTGAACAACCACATTATTTTTCCTGGTCAAAGGCTTTCTGTCACTGGAAAGAGCTCCGAATCAGCGGCTCCAGCGCCAAAGCCGCCAGTTCCTCCTGCAGCACCTCCAGCAGGAACAGCCACTTACAAAGTAAAGGCTGGCGACAGCCTTAGCCGTATTGCCATCCAGTTCAATGTCACAGTTGGCGAATTAAAAGCATGGAACGGGCTGAAAAGCAATACCATCTATGTCGGGCAAACATTGAAAGTTTCAGCTGCCGGCGCCGTTGTTCCACAGCCGAACAAGCCTTCCCAGCCAGCAGGCGGAAATGTTGGAGCAGCTGCGATTTCTCATGCGAAAGCCGTTATGGGCACACCGTACGTTTGGGGCGGCAGCCAGCCAGGCGGGTTCGATTGCAGCGGGCTAATTTACTATGCATTCAGCAAAGCCGGGAAAAACATCGGCCGATTGTCTGCAGCAGGCTATTATAACCGCAGCTACTATGTAAACTCCCCGCAGCCTGGTGACCTTGTATTTTTCGAGAATACTTATAAACCAGGAATCTCGCATATCGGCATCTATCTCGGCAATAACGAGTTCATTCATGCCAACACCGGAATCGGCGTAGCAGTTTCGAGCTTGAACTCTTCCTACTATAAAAGGCATTTCGAAGGATTTAAGCGATTCTATTAATTTCTTACTTTTATCCTGAGTGCGGAGAAGTAAACATGGAAAGTCTGGCCAGTTTTTTGGGCCAGGCTATTTTTTTAGGTTTGGAGAGTTTTTTAGAAGACGAAAATGGAACAAGGAAATATTGGAGATTACAAGGATTAATCTTTTAAGATATAGTTGAAATGGGAGTATTTTTCCTGTTATGATAGCCCACATTTTAATCAACATTAAATCCAGTCTTACACTATGATTGATTTTATAAAAGTAAATAAATCCGCTTAAAGGAACGTTTGTTAAAGAGGAAAGGACATAACATATCCGTTACAAAAAATATGTTGTGTCCTTTAATCTTTCTGCCTATTCAATTTAACTACTGTTAATATAGTGAATGAGATTCATAAGGGAACGTCTTCGTTTTACTGGACATCCCTCCCTATCTTTTCGAAAATCCGACCAGGATGTATTTGATAATGGACTTTTTCCGCTCTTCTTTGAATGCTTTTTTCTCGACTTTTTTTGCCTTGAATGGTGTGAAGAAGGTGTCTCCCGCCTTTTTGATATTGTCAGGGTTCTTCGCAACGTACTCTTTCTTTTTCACGCCGCGTTCTGCCTCTGCCCTCCCATTCAGTTCGAGACCCAGCTTCAGCTTGCGCTTCTCAATTCTTCCCGTTTCGTTCAGGACATAAGCATAGCTTTTCTTGCCTTTTTTCTCGACGGCCTCCGCGGATAGCGTCGCTGCATCAAGAACCTTTTCGGTCACGACTGCAACACCCACATGCGCGCCCTTCACGAGCTTTTCGTTTTCCTCACTTAGCTCGATTTCATAAGGGAACCGGCTTTTCTTTTTCACAGAAGGATTGCTTTCCGGGTAAGAAGAAATCTTTGTCAGCGTACCAGGGAGCTTCTCTTTAAAAAGAGGGGAAGTCACTATCACTTCCATGCCCTCCTCGACCTTCTGCAGCTCGCTTTCCGCGAAGGTTCCCTCCACTTTCGGTTTGTCGGAAATGATGGTCATAATCGGATTCTTAAGGTCGTAGTTCACGTCCTTCACGACTCCAGCTACCTCGCTGTTAATGCCGAGCCCGTCGCCGCTCGTGCTATCCTCGAGCACCTCGGCATACTTCTGGATTTCTTCTTGGATGCGGGCCTTATCCGTCTCTTTGTCATAAATCTCTTTTTCGATCGAAGCACTCACGACTTCACTCGAATTCGACGACGGCATTCCTGTTGTTCCATCGCCTGTTACGGCAGTCGATCCGCCGGATTGGGTAGAGACAGATTTTAAGTAGTTCAGCTGCTGAATTTGCTCCTCTATCAAGGCAACCTCACGCTCGAGCTTGCTCTTTTCGTTTTCCGCCTTCAGCCGCTCTGCGTCTCCCTCATCGGACGCATACTGGTACAGCGGCGTTCCCTCGTCCACCTTATCGCCTTTTTTTACAAGAAATTCCTTGAAACCGCCAGGCTTTTCGCTATAGTACACATGATGCTCTTCAAATGGCGTCACCACACCCTCGCTGGCGAAAGTCGATTTCATCTGTTCCGACTTTACTTTTTCCCACGAAGCAAGATAGGAAGAGCGGTGTACTTTGTCGTTACTTTTCAGCGCCAGGTACATATTGCATGAAACGAAGAGCACCCCCGCCGCCAGCATAATCGCCGTCTTTTTGTTCAACATCCCCGCCCCCTCTACACTAGCTTCTCAAACTTAATGATAGAAAATAATGCTGACAAGAGCCAAAGCGCGATATTTAGCCCCACGACCATTGTGAGGACCGACGTTCTGCTTCGGCCTGTGAAAATTTTTACATAGCGGTACTGCACAGCCATGATCCACAGCTTGAACAGTGTGACGCAGGCCAGAAAAGAAATGATAAAACTATTGTTTGTGAGATACTGGCCAAGAATACCGAGTGAAAAAGGCGACGAAATATCCGGCAGTCCAAATGAGACTGCAAGGATTACTTCGACAATTTTTTCCACAAGCAAGATGGCCAGCACAAGGAACTGCAAATAAAGGAACTTATTGAGGCTGACATTGCTGAGCGACCAGAAATACAGGGCCGGGACGAGCAAGATACACGTTCCATAAAAAAGTCCCCACAGTGCCTGCCCGACGATAAACAGGGCTTTATGCATTTCGTACTCCGCTCCCGATACGCTTGTCAGCTTTCGCGACAGGTACTCTGAACCCACGCCAAACCAGGCTGACGCAGCAAAAACGATGGTGCTCGCAAGTACCATCAGCGCCGCATTCCACCATAGCCCCCTTATCCTTTCACTGTCCCGAATAATCGTTGATTGGTATTTCGGATTCTTGAGGCCCTCCAACAGCATCATGTTTATCTTCCCCCACGTTGTCTCTATGTTTTGATGCCTCTATTTTAGCAAAAAAAGAATCCAGGCAATTGTAATTTGTATGCAAAGATTGTAGATGGTGCCTGAGGGCATACTTCACTTACAGAATAATTCCGTAAAAGTGGTGTGAAATCCTGCTTTTTTTCGGGGAATCTGTCTAGCTTTCCTGTTTTTTGGGTGTGGGGGCGAATGCACGTATGCCGCACATTGGGAAATAACATGATTCGACGATGAATTCGAATGACTCGAGCCTCTTTTCGAACGATGCAACCAACCATTTGTCGAATTCGACATTGATTATTTAGAAAGGCGATTTTGTAAAAATTAACAAATTCAACACTTACCGAAGACTCTCCTGTTCCCCTCCAAAAAGCATTTCCTGATTTCACTTTTCCGATCTTGCGTTATAATAAAAGAATATGGTTTTTTACTTGTTGTTTTTTCCAATAATGTCTTATATATAGGAACAAAGTGGGCGCCCGTAGAAGTGGGGCCTTGGATGAGGAGGAATGGCATCTTGAGTATGATACCGGAAAACATGCATGGACAGCTGCTTGAGACGAGCCGGAAGCTGATTGAGCTTTTGCGGCCGGAGTCAGAGGAGGATGTGCGGATCGTTCAGAAAGGGCTGATGCTGTACCAGCAGGGGATGGTGCGGAACAGGAAGCTTGTGGGCGGATCGATATGGGCGACGGTGCAGGACGTGACTCCTGTGCGCATCTATATTTCGCTGAGCGCTCCTGCCGACAGCAGCTGTACTTGTCCTGAGGAAGCCTTTTGCCGCCACCGGATGGCAGCGTTTCTCCATGCATACAGTGAAATCGGCAGCCCAACAAACTGGGTGGAGGACTGGTGCGGACCGCTCCGCGAGCGGGCAGCAGCTGGGAAGGCCGGATTGCAGCGGGCAAAGGAACTGATGAAAACAGGGGGGATCCCTGCTCTTGACTATGACAGCTGGACCCAATCGTTTCAGGAGACTTTTCGCTCCGTTCTGTCCTCCTATGGCAGGCCAACCCCATATATCATCTCGCAGCTCGTGCAAGTCTACTTCCGGCAGGTAGAAGCGTCGATCCCCTTCAAATCGGAGTACAGCGAGCTGTACGAGCTAGTAAGCGCGATTGAAGCGTTCCACTTGTTGACGGACTTAGGCGAGGAACAAGGCTTTGCGAATGAGATGGTGGAACGATTTTACGGCTATGTGTTCGACAATCTTGAGGATAAAATCGAGGAATCGGCCTACCATTTGGCACAGCGCAGCATGCCTTTTGAGTTCGATCCATTCCTGGAACGCCTCGCAGAAGACTCCGGGCGGTTTCTGCTGCATCCAGACTTATTCAGCCATGCATGCATTAACATTTACCGCTCTCTATGGTCAACTCTATTCCGCAAGACAAGCTGGCGCGAGAAGGAACGGGATAGATTAGAAAAACTGATGGAAGGGAAAACTGGTTTTCCCGAAGAACTGGCGCTCGCCCATCATTATTTTTTGCAGCGGCGTGACCAGGAAGCTATCGAAGTCATCCGGAAAGCGGAACAGCCAGCGCTGCACTACCTTTTATACTGGCTGAAAGAACTGAAGATTTCCGATACGAAAAGGATGGGTCCCTACATCGAATATCTTGTCCAGCAGAACAAATCCTACATGAACAACTTGCACGACTTCATTGCGGTTCGCTTCTATGTGAGCCACGCCTTTTCCCTCGTCTCCTACTATTGCAACGAGACGGGCCGGGTCGAGCTGCTTGAGCGGATGCTCGTCCAATCGCTTCCTTACAGCTTCAATGAATATGAATACTATGTTTTTGAAAAAGGCGATTTCGAGAAATGGGTAGAATTGTACAGCTATGCGAATTTCGATGAGCAGGCATTACCCACTGATAAGCTGAAAATTTTGCAAAAAGAAAATCCTGCTGCGATGCTGCCGATTTTGCATCGGGCAGTCGATGTTCTTATCTCTCAAAAAAATCGCTCAAGCTACCGTCTGGCTGTGCGCCATTTGAAAAAGCTGCGCACTGTTTATAAAAAGCTGAAGCGCGTCTCGGAATGGGAAAAATTCTTCGGAATGCTTCTAACAAGAAACAAGCGGCTGCGTGCCTTCCATGAAGAATGCGTCCGCGGCAAGCTGATTCATGCGGAATAATCTCAACAGGAAGGAGCATGCATCCATGTATAAGCTGAACGAAACGGAAATTCATTTGCATCCTCAGGGCAACGGGAGTTATTTCCTATACGCGCAGGATAACCGAGGACTCGTCTTGGATCCGATGCGCTGGAAACACCTCCTCTTCAACCGGCATCAGGAGAGTTTTTATGGAACGATGCTGGAGGTGAGCAGCCATCAAGGCATTCCAGGCATCGTGTTAAGCGGCTGGCAGCTTGTCACGCTTTTTGCCGAGGAAAGCTTCAACCGCATGGTGGACTGGCAATGGAACGACCTTTCAGAGCTCTGCCTTGCCTCCTCCCATGCGATTCATGGAGCCATCCTTGAAAAAGACTGGCATCCCGACTTTTCATCGCTGGAGGATGGCGATTTCCGCTGGATTTTGCCGCAGCAGATTCTCGATGAGTTTCATGAAGATTTCTGGAACGACACCATTCGGGAATACGGCGAGGATTGGCCTGTGGAGAAATTCGTTTCTGATTTGTTTCACGATGCGCTCGAAGCTTATTTTCATGAGAACGAAAGCTTGAAATACCTTTTTGGCGAAAAAATGGAGCTTCTTCACAACAAGTCGCTGTCCGCATCGCAGCTGCGTGCGTATTTTGACGAAGCGCGCTGGCTCGAGTGGATTGGGATTAAGGAAGATCCTGCGCCATTCACGCTTGGACTTCGCCTTGAGGAACCGTTGGATGATGATGGCGATTGGGAGCTAAGGCTTTTCCTCCGCGGGAAAAAACGGCCGGATATGCTGATCGAGGCACGCGACTATGCGTCGTATCCTGCAGGTTGGGAGAGCTTTTTAGAAAAAATAGAAAATGAAGAGGCGAGACTCACTGCAGTTTTTCCATGGTTGGAAAGCGAGGAGCCTGGACGCCTCCGTTCTGAGCTGACGGAAGAAGACGCGTGGTTATTTTTAACAGAAGCAAGCGAAACGCTGATGTCGCTCGGCATTGAAATCTTGCTGCCATCATGGTGGGAAGCTGTCAAAAACGCGAATCTTCGGGTGAAGGCGAAACTGAAGACAAGCGGCTATCGCAGGTCGTTCGTCGGGCTGAACGCGCTCGTCGATTATGACTGGCGATTCTCGATGAACGGTGTCGATTTAACAGAGGAAGAATTCCAGCGGCTTGTCGAGGAAAAAAGACGGCTCGTGTATTTGCGCGGGAAGTGGATTAAGCTTGACCACGGCTTCATCCGCCAGATTCAAAGTTTGATGGTGAAAGCTGACAAAGAAGGCTTGCATATCCGCGACCTCTTGCAGCAGGAGCTTACGGAGAAAGAGGCGGAAGCAGGCGAAGCAACGGACGATCCGCGCGCGTTTGCAAAAATCCAAATCGAGCTCAACCGCCATTGGAAGCAGATGATCCGCCAGCTGAAGGAGACGAAGGAAATTCCGGATGTGCCGCTGCCTCAAGGGTTGAAGGGCGAGCTGCGTCCATACCAGAAGCTCGGCATGAACTGGATGCTGTTTTTGCGGAAGTACGGCTTTGGCGCGGTGCTTGCTGATGATATGGGGCTTGGCAAGACCGTCCAGCTTCTCTCTTACCTTCTTAGCGTAAAAGAGAACGAGGATGAGAGTGAGGGTGCACCTTCGCTTATCATCTGCCCGACATCGGTGCTCGGCAACTGGCAAAAAGAGATCGAGCGATTTGCACCGAGCATGAACGTATATCTCCATTACGGGCAATCGCGGGCGAAAGGCGAAAAACTCGCAGAAATCGTGAAGAACAGTGACATTGTGCTTACATCATACGGGTTGACACATCTCGATTCCGAGGAACTGGAGCAGGTGGAATGGAGCACTGTGGCGATCGATGAGGCGCAAAATATTAAAAATGCGGAAACGAAGCAGTCGCGTGCAGTACGGAAGCTGAAGGGCCGCCACCATATCGCGCTAACCGGGACGCCGATGGAAAACCGTTTGTCGGAGCTATGGTCGATTTTTGACTTCACAAACAAAGGCTACCTTGGCAGCGGCGGGCAGTTCCAAAAGAAATTTGTCCTTCCGATTGAAAAAGACGGCGACAAGAGCAAAATTTCTGAGCTGCAGGGGCTGATTCGTCCATTCTTGCTGCGGCGGACGAAGAAGGACAAGGAAGTAGCGCTGAATCTGCCAGACAAGCTGGAGCAGAAGGAATACTGCCCGCTTTCCGCGGAGCAGGCGTCGCTTTATGAGCAGCTCGTCAAGGACACCTTCGCGAAAATAGAGGAACTATCGGCGTTCGAGCGGAAAGGCTTGATACTGCAGATGCTTGGCAAGCTAAAGCAGCTTTGCAACCACCCTGCTCTCTATTTAAAAGAGGAGCAGCCGGATGGGCTCGTCTCGCGCTCTGCCAAGATGGAGAAGCTTATCGACCTGACGGGCAGTGTTCTCGAGCAGGAAGAAAGCTGCATTATTTTTACCCAATATATCGGAATGGGTGAAATGATCCGCAATGCGCTGTTGGAGGCATACGGCGTCGAGGTGCCATTCCTGCATGGCAGCATGCCGAAAGCAAAGCGCGATAGCTTGATCAGCGACTTCCAAGAGCGGAAATTCCCGATCTTCCTGCTGTCGCTGAAAGCGGGTGGCACCGGACTCAACCTGACAGCAGCCAACCACGTCATCCATTACGACCGCTGGTGGAATCCCGCTGTCGAGAACCAAGCCACCGACCGCGCTTACCGAATCGGCCAGGACCGCTTCGTCCATGTGCACAAGCTCATCAGCACAGGCACGCTCGAAGAAAAAATCGACGACATGCTCGAGAAGAAGCAGTCGCTCAACGACCAAATCATCCAAAGCGAAAACTGGATCACCGAACTCTCCACCGCCGACTTGCACGCGCTCGTGAATCTGGCTTAAAGGCGGGTTTGGGTTATATAGAATATAAGGTCGCCGGGACAGGAGTTGTCTCGGCGGTTTTTTGTGTGGGGTGAGTTGGAGGTGAGGGCGAGTCATGGTGGGGGCGCGTGGGGGAATGCTGTTGGTTGCGAGCAATTAACATGGAAGGCGCGCGGGGACTGCGTTTGGTTGCGAGCAATTAACATGGAAGGCGCGCGGGGACTGCGTTTGGTTGACCGCCTAGGGAGAAGTCATCATGGAAACCGCGCAGGGACTGCGTTTGGTAAATCGCACCGAGAGCGATTCTCATGCAAAGGGCGGCGGGACAGCGGTTGGTTGATTCTTGCGCAAAGTTGGTTGATTTCTTTTCGAATGTGGTTGATTCCGCGCCAAGGTTGGTTGATAACTCGCCAAGGTTGAGCGATTCTTCCTCAAACTTGGTTGATTACACTCTCCAGCAGCGAGAACTCCCACCCTTGAGTGCCTGCAAAACATCAAAAATTGTCGCTTGCAGTTGATCAAGCGACTATTTTAATGGATAAGTGCTTCGGCGGGTGGAGATTGTCATAGGGAAGGAGCCGGGAGCCCATCCCCTTTCATCAGAAACAGCGTCGGGACTGCGTTTGGTTGATTCTTGCGCAAAGTTGGTTGATTTCTCTTGGATTGTGGTTGATTACGCGCCAAGGTTGGGTGATAACTCGCCAAGGTTGAGCGATTCTTCACCAAACTTGGTTGATTACGCTCTCCAGCAGCGAGAACTCCCACCCTTGAGTGCCTGCAAAACATCAAAAATTGTCGCTTGCAGTTGAGAAAGCGACTTTTTTAATGGATTGGTGCTTCAGCGGGTGGAGATTGTCATAGGGAAGGAGCCGGGAGCCTATCCACTTTCGTCAGAAACCGCGCCAGAACTGCTGTTGGTTGATTCTTGCGCAAAGTTGGTTGATTTCTCTTCGAATGTGGTTGATTCCGCGCCAAGGTTGGGCGATTCTTCCCCAAACTTGGTTGATTACGCTCTCCAGCAGCGAGAACTCCCACCCTTGAGTGCCTGCAAAACATAAAAAATTGTCGCTTGCAGTTGATCAAGCGACTTTTTTAATGGATTGGTGCTTCGGCAGATGGAGATTGTCATAGGGAAGGAGCCGGGAGCCCATCCCCTTTCATCAGAAACTGCGCCAGAACTGCTGTTGGTTGATTCTTGCGCAAAGTTGGTTGATTTCTCTCGAGATGTGGTTGATTCCGCGCCAAGGTTGGTTGATAACTCGGCAAGGTTGAGCGATTCTTCCCCAAACTTGGTTGATTCCGCTCTCCAGCAGCGAGAACTCCCACCCTTGAGTGCCTGCAAAACATAAAAAATTGTCGCTTGGAGTTAATCAAGCGACTTTTTTAATGGATTGGTGCTTCAGCGGGTGGAGATTGTCATAGGGAAGGAGCCGAGAGCCTATCCACTATCATCAGAAACCGCGCCAGGGCGGCGTTTGGTTGATTCTTGGGCAAAGTTGGTTGATTTCTCTTCGAATGTGGTTGATTCCGCGCCAAGGTTGGTTGATAACTCGCCAAGGTTGAGCGATTCTTCCCCAAACTTGGTTGATTCCGCTCTCCAGCAGCGAGAACTCCCACCCTTGAGTGCCTGCAAAACATAAAAAATTGTCGCTTGCAGTTGGGAAAGCGACTTTTTTTATGGAAAAGTGCTTCGGCGGATGGAGATTCTCATAGCGTGGCACCCGATACCCCATCCTTTTTCTCCAGAAACCGCGCCAGGGCGGCGTTTGGTTGATTCTTGCGCAAAGTTGGTTGATTTCTCTTCGAATGTGGTTGATTCCGCGGCAAGGTTGGGTGATAACTCGCCAAGGTTGAGCGATTCTTCCTCAAACTTGGTTGATTACGCTCTCCAGCAGCGAGAACTCCCACCCTTGAGTGCCTGCAAAACATAAAAAATTGTCGCTTGCAGTTGGGAAAGCGACTTTTTTTATGGAAAAGTGCTTCGGCGGATGGAGATTATCATAGGGAAGGAGCCGGGAGCCTATCCACTTTCGTCAGAAACCGCGCCGGGGCGGCGTTTGGTTGATTCTTGCGCAAGTTGGTTGATTTCTCTTCGAATGTGGTTGATTCCGCGCCAAGGTTGGGTGATAACTCGCCAAGGTTGAGCGATTCTTCCTCAAACTTGGTTGATTACGCTCTCCAGCAGTGAGAACTCCCACCCTTGTTGCCTGCAAAATATAAAAAATTGTCGCTTGGAGTTAACCCCAGCGACATTTTTTACTTTTTACGGCATAAACAGGATTGCATCTGCAATCGGACGCTCACCCGCTTTGTCGGACGGATGGTTCACTACGTTATTGCCGATTGTCATGGTGGTCGAGCCGCCGCCGTCAAGGTTTAGCGCATTGACTGCCCCTAAGGATTTCATTAGGAGGGCACTTTCCTTAAAGTTCGTACCAACGCTCAGTCCCGGAGCCCGGCCATCAACGGTAACAAATAACAGCGTTCCATCGGCCTTCACCCCTGTGAGGGTTCTTGGGTTGCGGCGCTCTCCAAATCGATAATAAAATTCCGGGTCCTCTACACGATGAAACCCTTCTGCCATCGCAGGAATGGTATTATTTCCGTTATCTATCAAACGGGGACCGCCATTAATGATGCCTGAAACTTGTTCGAGTGGCAGCGGCTCTCCATCCGCAAATACTTCGTTTTTCACCGTCAATTTCATGCCTACTTGGGCGTGGAGTTCAAGCCACTGCGCTGCCTCTCCTGTACCGCTTAGGACACTGCCGTTTTTAGGAATTGTCACACCTCGCTGTTTCCGAAGCTCTACTACTTCCCCGTACTCATTGAGGACAGCCTCAACACCTTCTCCTGCATCAGTTCTCTTCCCAAAAATCGGGGAGAAATGAACGAGTTCACTATCATCCTTACATGTAAAGTCATGCTTTATATTTTCGGTCGGTGTATCTCCGCCAACACCGCCGCAACTCCTGATTAATTTTGGCCTTCGGTTCAATCCATCCACTTCGCGTACGTCTCCATCTGAGGAAATAGCTGTATGGGCGGAAGTGATGGAAGCGATGCGGACATCTGTTTTATCAGCAGGAATAATCAAGCTCGAACGACCGTTCAGCGCCTCACTGACGAGCTTTCCATTTATGACAGTGATACCGGTAGGATCACCTGGAACTCCATCACGGCTTCCCATTACAAAGTAGCCTCCATTAATCGCTGCCAACGCTTTATAACGGGTAGACATGGAAGAAAGCTTTTCTCTGTCTTGGATTCTGTCATTCGCCAAAACAGGTAACATCGTTCCATTAAACGTGCGCGGATCCACTTCAAGCACATTGATGACCCATGGACCTGTTGTCGGCTGTCCATCTTCCCCTGTAAAAACAGTGCGATGGCCTTTATATCCACTCGCTGTTAATTGTTGCTGAAGCTTTTTTGCCTCTTCTTCCGTCTCAAACTTTCCAATGCGGACCAGATATCCAAGCGGTCCCTTTACCTTATCATCCGGAGCCCGGTTGGCTATACGATGAACCGTCGGGTTATAGCCTTCTGATTTCAGCTTTTTCGCTAATTCCTTTGCCTGATCGTGAGTTTCAGTAAAGTCGACATCCACTGTGAAAAAATCCCTTTCAAACGGCAAGCCTCTGGTGATTTTCGTGTGAGTCATTCCTGGAGCAATGCTTTGTGTTGTTCGTTGCTCTCTTAAAAAAGGAAATCCAAGCGGCAAACCTTTCTTTTGGGAAGGCAATGCAATCTTTTGTCCTGAATCGGCACTGACTGACCTCTCCGATACAACTGGCACAGCAAATATTGCGGACGCTAGACTGACAGATGCAATGACAGGGGCAAGGATTTTTTTCAGGGATGGACTCATTTTTTCACTCCTTCAATGAATGGGGTTCTACTGACCACACCATTCCTCTATGTGGTAGTATTAATACTAATTAGCTTAAGTATAGGAAACAGTTATAAACCGCTTGTTAATTCCCCTTAGTGAAGATGTTAATAATTATTGTGAATTGTAAATGTTAACCATAAGAAGGTTTTCATAGATTTTCTTGAAAGCTTAAGGAAATTTAGATAGAGAATGGATGCGAGAGAATCATGTGACTTAGGAAGAAAGTGTTTCTGGACTTGACTGCCGGAACTGCATCTGTCACATAGAAAACGCGCCAGAACTGCTGTTGGTTGATTCTTGCGCAAAGTTGGTTGATTTCTCTCGTGTTGTGGTTGATTCCGCGCCAAGGTTGGTTGATAACTCGCCAAGGTTGAGCGATTCTTCCTCAAACTTGGTTGATTCCGCTCTCCAGCAGCGAGAACTCCCACCCTTGAGTGCCTGCAGAACATAAAAAATTGTCGCTTGCAGTTGATCAAGCGACTTTTTTAATGGATTGGTGCTTCGGCGGATGGAGATTGTCATAGGGAAGGAGCCGGGAGCCTATCCACTTTCGTCAGAAACCGCGCCGGGGCGGCGTTTGGTTGATTCTTGCNTCCTCTATGTGGTAGTATTAATACTAATTAGCTTAAGTATAGGAAACAGTTATAAACCGCTTGTTAATTCCCCTTAGTGAAGATGTTAATAATTATTGTGAATTGTAAATGTTAACCATAAGAAGGTTTTCATAGATTTTCTTGAAAGCTTAAGGAAATTTAGATAGAGAATGGATGCGAGAGAATCATGTGACTTAGGAAGAAAGTGTTTCTGGACTTGACTGCCGGAACTGCATCTGTCACATAGAAAACGCGCCAGAACTGCTGTTGGTTGATTCTTGCGCAAAGTTGGTTGATTTCTCTCGTGTTGTGGTTGATTCCGCGCCAAGGTTGGTTGATAACTCGCCAAGGTTGAGCGATTCTTCCTCAAACTTGGTTGATTCCGCTCTCCAGCAGCGAGAACTCCCACCCTTGAGTGCCTGCAGAACATAAAAAATTGTCGCTTGCAGTTGATCAAGCGACTTTTTTAATGGATTGGTGCTTCGGCGGATGGAGATTGTCATAGGGAAGGAGCCGGGAGCCTATCCACTTTCGTCAGAAACCGCGCCGGGGCGGCGTTTGGTTGATTCTTGCGCAAAGTTGGTTGATTTCTCTTCGAATGTGGTTGATTCCGCGGCAAGGTTGGGTGATAACTCGCCAAGGTTGAGCGATTCTTCCCCAAACTTGGTTGATTACGCTCTCCAGCAGCGAGAACTCCCACCCTTGAGTGCCTGCAAAACATAAAAATTGTCGCTTGCAGTTGATCTAGCGACTTTTTTAATGGAAAAGTGCTTCGGCGGGTGGAGATTGTCATAGGGAAGGAGCCGGGAGCCTATCCACTATCATCAGAAACCGCGTCAGGGCGGCGTTTGGTTGATTCTTGCGCAAAGTTGGTTGATTTCTCTCGAAATGTGGTTGATTCCGCGCCAAGGTTGGTTGATAACTCGCCAAGGTTGAGCGATTCTTCTTCAAACTTGGTTGATTACGCTCTCCAGCAGCGAGAACTCCCACCCTTGAGTGCCTGCAAAACATAAAAAATTGTCGCTTGCAGTTGATCAAGCGACTTTTTTAATGGAAAAGTGCTTCGGCGGATGAAGATTTCATAGGGAAGGAGCCGGGAGCCTATCCACTTTCATCAGAAACCGCGCCGGAGTGGCGTTTGGTTGATTCTTGCGCAAAGTTGGTTGATTTCTTTTCGAATGTGGTTGATTCCGCGCCAAGGTTGGTTGATAACTCGCCAAGGTTGAGCGATTCTTCCCCAAACTTGGTTGATTACGCTCTCCAGCAGCGAGAACTCCCACCCTAAACTCTGCGAGGTTGAGAGATTCTTCCCTAAACCTGGTTGATTACGACTGCCAGCACCACGCCAAACATTATTAAACGTCCCAATAGATTAAAGTGCAAAATTCGACATTATTTTCCCAATAAAAAAGCAGACGGGGCTAAGTGCCCTGCCTGCTAAGTAAAAGGGGGTTTATTGGACGCCTACAGCATTGAATGCTGCATTGACGGTCTCCACCTCAGGTGATGTGGTGCCATAAAGATCCTTCGCCGCTTGAACAGCTCCTGCTTTTGCCTGACTGAAGTTAGTAGAAGCAGTGTAGTAAACAGTGTTCGCACGGTAGAAGATAGCTCCCATTTTATCGTTGCCAATGCCCTTGACAGTGACGCCATAGTGCGTTCCGCCTTGGCTCATCAAGTGGGCAGCTTTGTTGATGATACCGCTGTTCGTATGAACACCGCCATTATCTTCAGAGCCAGTATATCGCTTAGAGTAATGGTCCGGATCGCCGTATTTTGCCGGATCGCTCATGGAGCGAAGTGCATCCCCGCTTTTTTGAGGAGTGTACACATCTTCACCCATATCGAAGTCAGGATTGCGATTGTCGTAGTATTCGACAAGTGTTCCAAAAATATCGGAAAGTGCTTCGTTGAGAGCACCGGATTCATTTTGATAGATGAGATCAGAAGTATTATCCGTTACCGCATGCGAAATTTCATGGGCGATGATATCAAGGCTTCCGGAAAGTGGAGCAAAGTTTGTACCGTCTCCATCACCGTATACCATCTGCGAACCATTCCAGAATGCATTGTTGTAGTTCTTAGAATAGTGGACTGTCGACTTCAATGCAGCACCGCGGTTGTCATACGAGTTGCGGTTAAAAACATTTTTAAAATAATCATATGTGATACCAGCGTAGTAGTGCGCGTCTACAGCTGCTTTATCGTATGCAGCGCTAAATTTATTGTCTGCATCTGCCCATAGGCTTCCAGGAAGTCTTGTCATATTTTTTGCATCGTAAGTGAAGACGCCGCCACCGCGTGTATTATCCCGCAAATAGTAGGTTCCACCCGACAATACTGTGTTCAGCTGTTTCGTATCACCAAGGACACCGGTTCCTGTTCCAACAGTATTCGTGCTTGTTGTACCACCTTTTACCTTTTTCGCTGTATCAATCGCATTGAACTTGTGGAGAACTTTACCTGTTTCCGCTTCAATGAAATATTCATAGTTTCCTGGCTCAGGGCTTAAGAAATTGAGATTCACATGGTATGCATAGACTGCCTTGTCACCAGAAGGATAAACGACGAGCTCTGCTTTTGCTGGCTGCTCATACACCGGTTTGAATCCGAGATCAGCTTCCGCAAGGGCGATCGCCTCCTTCAGTGACTTCTTCTTTGCAAGTTTTTTCAGTCCTTTTTTATCAAGATTGGAAACTACTGTTCCGCTCACTGCATGGAGGACGCCCTGCTTGTCCACTCTTGCAGCCTGTTCAGATCCCCAAACAGGAACTCCGTTATAGACTTGCTGCAAACGAACGACAGATCCGCCAAGATCGTCTTTTTCCTGGGAAAGTACTTTGAAAGATTGATAGGCTGATTGGGAACCCAATTTGTATTCCGCTTTATTCTGTTGCAAGAAATCAAGAACGATATCTTTCGCACCCTTTGCAGAAGGGTTGGACAGTTTCCCTGCAACGAATGCAGGTGACCCGTTCTTATTCAGTAATTTTGAAGGGCCTTCCTTCGCAGCGGCGGAAGCATCCACCCCAGCAAACCCTCCAGCCAGTAAACCTACAGATAATCCAAGAGCAACAACTTTTTTCTTCAACTTTACTCCTCCTCCGAAAAATGAAATTATAAAAAAAATAAGAGAGTAACTTAGTTATACACAAAATTCTCAATTTTTTCACTATTAATCTACTATTTTGATGTTGGGAAAGTTTTTTCGACAAAAAAGAACAAAGCATCAAAGAGTGAGATGCTCTGAAAATAGTTTAATTGTCTAATTTTGTCTAAATAGAAGTGTAATTGAAATATTTTGCAGCCTAAATGAAAAAAACCAGCATCGCTGCTGGCGAAAATGGGGAAATGGAAGAGGGGAAGGGATTCTCTCTCTGGAAGGTACGTTTTCATTGCTTCGACCGAGCAGCGGTGGTTCCTAGTTCGCGATAAACGAGTATACGCGCCTGCTGCGGGATTCATCGACTGCTACTTCCAGCTGGCGGACTCTCACTGTCAGCTGGTCGAGTCTTTCATTTGTTCTGCCGGTCATTTTTATGAGGCTGACTAGCAGCTTTTCGAGCCTGTCATCTTCACTGGTGCACTGGTTCAAGAGGGGATCCCTCCACTTCAGGAGTTGCTGGTTTTAGATTTGAGGGCTTTTTCGTGCTAAGGAATTGGACGTGCTCTGCGACTACTTCGGTCACATACACGCGCTTTCCCTCGCTGTTTTCGTAATGGCGGGTCTGCAGTCGGCCCGTTACTCCAACGACCGATCCTTTGTTGCAGTAATTAGCGGTGTTTTCTGCGGTTTTTCTCCAGAGGATGCAATGGACAAAGTCAGCATCCGTTTCACCATTGGCATTGCGGTAATGGCGGGTAACGGCGAGTGTGATATTGGTGACAGTCCTCCCATCAGGAGTGTACTTCAGCTCTGGATCCCGAGTCAGCCGCCCAACGAGAACCACTTGGTTAATCAATGCTTCAGCTCCTTTCACCTTGATGGTTCCATGATAATCCCATGGCCATTAGAAGTAAAATTGCGGAAAAAGCGATTCTTGAGGGGCTTTCAAGAAGCAAGTCTTACTATTTTGCGAAAAAAAAACGATTCTGGATGGAGGTTTGTTTGGAAAAATCTATTTTTGATATTGCCTAGAGATTTTTTCGACAAATTCTGCATATACCCGATTCGCTTTCTTTTTTCCCGCTGTGTTATAATTTGGGAAACAAGAAGTCAGGAGGGTCCTACATGAAAACATTTAGACTCGTTTCCCTGCAGCTTGCCGATGATGACAGCTTGATCGATATCGAGTTCAAGGCAGGCTTGATCATTAACAAGGAAGATGACCAGGGCACCTGGCTAATCGAAGCGTTTGTCGAAAAGCAATACATCCCTGTCTTCGAGGAAGCCTGCAGTGAAAACAAGGATATCATCACACAGGTTGTCATCACGAAGAAGGAAAACGACCCGGCTGCCTTCAAGGTAAAAGTATGCAGCGTTAAAGCCATCAACGACCACGCTTGCGTCCTCATGCGAGGCAAGCTGACAAGACTTCGCAGCGATTATCCGGCCCAGCTCCTCGAGCATCTTATGGAACTTGGCTACACTGACAGCCAGCTCGTCGACGAATTCAGAAAAAACATCGTCACCCGGCCAAAACTCGTCTTGCCGAAAAAAGAATAGCGGAAGTACGGTTCGCCTGCCCGATGGAGGGCGGGCTTTTTTGTTTGGGTTATCATGATAACTTGCTTCCCGTTGGACAACCCGGTACCTTAAGGATGCGTCAGCAAAGAAAGCAAAATAGCAGGCAATTTCGCCTGCCATTTCTTATTTGTCGCGGTTGTTCTTGTCGTTAAGGTCGCGGTCGTCCTCTACTGGCTCTTCGCCTGGATCGTTATCGTCTTTCATCATGTCTCCGTCGTCGTCGGTGTTGATGTCGCCGTTACGGTCACCATTGTTGATGATGCCGTCGTCGTTGAGGTCACGGCCATCATTATTTTTAGTGTCCATGTTGTCATCATTGTCCATATCGTTGTTGTCATTGTCCATATCGTTGTTGTCATTGTTATCGTTATTGTTGTCATTATTGTCAGCTGGATTGTTGATATCCACATCGCCTTCTGGCGGAGGATCTTTCTCATCATTATTGTTGCAGCCGACTAGCATTGCTGAGAGCATTAAACTGCTAAGCAGCAAGGACAGCTTCTTTTTCATCGTAAAAAAACCCCTTTCCTATTTTTGTCGGGACCTTCTCGGTCTGACATTAGCTTGCCCAGGAAAGGGGAAAAACATATACATTATTTCAGCGCAAACGTAATTTCGGTTTCGGCAGCGATTTCTCCGTCAACCGTAGCAACGGCTTTGCCTTTTCCAATTGGTCCTTTAAACCTAATCATTTCCACTTCTAGGCGGAGCTGATCGCCTGGCTTCACTTGTCGCTTGAAACGGCAGTTGTCGATGCCGGCGAAAAATGCAAGCTTGCCGCGGTTTTTTTCAGGCTTCAGCATGGCCACTGCACCGACCTGAGCAAGAGCTTCCAAGATGAGAACACCTGGCATGACTGGGTAATCTGGAAAATGACCGTTGAAAAACTCTTCATTAGCCGTCACATTTTTAATGCCAACCGCACGTTTTCCTTCTTCGACTTCCAATATTTTATCGATAAGCAAGAATGGGTAACGATGGGGGATAATTTCTTTAATTTGAGTGATATCAAGCATTGTAATTAGTACCTCCTCATAATATTAGGTGTTAACTTCATTGTACTGTAAAGCAGGGGGGAAAAGAAAGAAAAAACAAAAAACCCGGACATTCAAAATGCCGGGTTTTACTCTTTATGAATAAGATCCGTTATGTGCGTCCACGTTTCGGAATCAAAAGTGTCGCCGGCTTTTCCGTCGCCAAGGACACTGTAGCCTACGACAAGACCAATGGATGTGCTAACGAAAAAGAGAAAAAGGACAATGACAATTCGCAGCCAAATGGGAATGAGGCGGACTCTTAGGCTTGGTCGTCCTTCTGTCTGCTCCGCCTTTTTACTATCCTCCACTACGGCTTTTTTCGCGGCACCCTCTCGGTATATTTCATTTAATCCCATTAATCTCTTCCCTTCTTAACGTATTCCGTTAACAAGCCCATCCATTTGATCGGCCATATTGATCGAGCGCGACTGGAACTGGTAGCTCCGCTGAGTATTGATCAAATCGGTCATTTCCTTGCTGAGATCCACATTGGATTGCTCTAACGCTCCCTGCTGGATACTAATTGCGCCTCTTTCGCCGCCAGCCAAGTTTGTAAATATATCTTCCTCGTTAAGGCCGAGGCCGGCAAAATTATCTGGCAGACCAAATAGATTTCCGCCCTTCTGTTCAAGAAGCTGCGGTTTTTTGACAAGTACGACGCCAAGATTGGCAGATTGCGTACTGCCATCGGCATTATTGGCTGTGATCGTTCCGGTATTTGATATTGTAAATTTGGCCGGATTGCCGGTGAATGTGATTGGCGAGCCTCCTTCGTCCAGTACCGGGTGGCCATCGCTGTTCACGAGCATCGTTTCATTGTCCGAAAGCGGGCTAAGGTAAAATGCACCGTTCCGAGTAAGGCGCACATTCGTACTGCCATCGCTTTCTTCTACAAGGACGCGGAACATCTGCCCTTCAGCCGTTAGTGCTGCATCAAGGGATCGGTCCGTTGTTTTTATGCTGCCGAGCGCCATGGAGATTTGCGATTGTGCCAGCCTGGCGCCGTTTCCTTGACGGATGTTAAATGGCGTCAGCCTGTTTGCTTCGAGCTTATCATGCGGCTGGTTGCGGAACTCCTGGGCAACAAGTTCGGTGAAAGTTGCATCGCGCCGCTTATATCCGTTTGTATCGCTATTAGCGATATTATTGCTGATGATATCCATCTGCTTTTGCAGCTGGGAAAGCGTATTGGTGGCGGTAATCATCGTTCTGTTCATGTCGATCCCTCATTTTCGCCGGAGGACCGGCCGTTTTTGCGGGCTGCCTGTAACTGTGGCTCCCTATACTTTATCGGCGGAAGTGACGGTGATTTTTATTATATGAGAAAAAAACAAGCGAATTTCATTATAGCTTCCCAATTTCGTTCGCTGCTTTATCCATGCTTCGATCATATGCCTGAAGAATCTTCTGGTTCGCCTCGAAGGCGCGGTAAGCGGACATCATGTCTGTCATTGTCCTGGAGACGTCAACATTCGACGCTTCAACAGCACCCTGCTGAAGCCGGAAAGCAACCCCTGCCGCTGCGCGGGCATCAGGCAGCGTACCACCGTCCTCTGTCCGGAATAGGCCGTTGCCTTCGCGGATCATTTTGTTTGGATTGGAAGCGTAGGCAATAGCCAGCTGAGAGGATCCGCCCGCTTCATCTGTGATGGTTCCCGTTTCATTGATCTTAAAGTTTTCGCTGGAGAGTTTGACAGGATTTCCGCCTTCTCCAAGGACGATTTCGCCAGATGCTGTTGTCAGAAGTCCCGCTCCATCAAGGGTGAAATTGCCATTTCTTGTGTAGCGAATGGAACCGTCACTTTGACGGACAGTAAAAAACACGGTGCCGGGAGTTCCGGATTCTTCATCTGTTGGCATCATGACATCAAACAAAGCGACATCTGTTTTTTTGCCTGTATCGCGAATATCCCCTTGAAGGAATTTCGGGATGGCTTCCTGCATGTAGACACCTGCATGAAGTGAGCCGATTGGTTTCGTTTTCGGAGGGCCAAAACCGTCATGGTCGACCCTGTTGAACAGCATTTCTGGAAATGCCCTTACAGCTGATTGATCCGCCTTAAAGCCTGGTGTGTTAGAATTGGACATATTGTTCGTCAACATTTCCGTGCGCCGCTGCTGGGCAAGCATGCCGGATGCGGCTGTATAAAAACCTCTTAGCATTGATTTAGCACCTCTAAAGGTAGATTGAATTTTTTTTGCAATTACTGATTATATTCTATTATAAGAAAAAATCTCCGAAGAAACATCAGTATTTTGGAGAAAATTGTTGTTTTATTGGTTTATTTTTTGATAATAGGGGTATTTTAGACAAAAAATCCGGTTGGCTGCCATATACACGCTGGCAGCAACCGGATGTTTGTTGCGATTATATGATTTTTCTGTTCGAGATTTTGTCAATGTTATCGAGCATAATGCCGGTTCCGATGGCTACGCAGTCCATAGGATTTTCGGCTACGAGAACAGGGACCTTCAACTCTTCGGCTAGGAGCGTGTCCATTCCGTGAAGGAGTGCACCGCCTCCTGTTATGATGACTCCGCGGTCGATAATGTCCGCAGACAGTTCCGGCGGCGTTTTTTCCAGAACGCTCTTGGCAGCCTGTACAATGACGGAGACAGATTCATGAAGTGCCGCTTCAATCTCTTCGGAGCGAACGGAAATTGTCCTTGGCAGACCTGACACCATGTCACGTCCGCGAATTTCCATTTCTTCGCTGCGTGAGCCTGGGAAGACGGTTCCGATGTTAATTTTAATGTTCTCGGATGTACGTTCACCAATGAGAAGTTTGTATTCGCGTTTGATGTAATTGAGGATTTCTGCATCGAATTTGTCGCCGGCCATTTTGATGGAAGCGGATGTGACGATATCGCCCATTGAAAGAACTGCGATGTCTGTTGTACCGCCGCCGATGTCTACGACCATGTTGCCGCTAGGCTGGAAGATATCCATGCCTGCGCCAATGGCTGCGACTTTTGGCTCTTCTTCGAGATAGACTTTCTTACCGCCACTTTTTTCAGCAGCTTCTCTGATTGCTTTTTGCTCGACGCTCGTGATGTTTGTCGGGCAGCAAATGAGGATGCGCGGCTTTGAAAGGAAGCCTTTCACATCTAGTTTGTTGATGAAGTGTTTCAGCATCGATTCTGTCACATCGAAGTCTGCGATGACACCATCCTGCAACGGACGGATTGCGACGATATTTCCTGGGGTACGACCCACCATTCGGCGTGCTTCTTCCCCTACGGCCAATACTTTGTTTGTGTTCTTGTCAATTGCCACGACTGATGGTTCATTCAGCACAATTCCGCGGCCTTTCACGTGGATCAGCACGTTGGCAGTACCAAGGTCAATCCCAATATCCCTAGCTAACATCCTATCTTTTCCTCCTTGAAAAATCGCTGGCTGCGGCTGGTTGATCCCGCCAGGACAGACAAGGACCAGTTTGAATAATAAGATGCCGCTGCTTAAAGCGAACCATATATACCTAATTGTTTATTCTATCATAAATTTGCACAAATAGTAAATGAAACCTACGAAAATTGGCACTCACTTACTTACTGGACGGTGCCTGACCCCCGGCGCGGTGATGCTGTACATAATTAAAGCAAGGTAACTCCCTTGAGCTTTGCTCAAGGGGGGCGACCTTGCTTTCTTGTTTCAACGCTTTAAAGCGCCGGGGGTCAGGCACCAATTCAATGGCACCACTTCAATGGCACCACTTCTGGCCTACTGTACACGCTCTTCTTCCCGCTTTTCTTCCTGCTCTTCTTTGCTGTATTTCTGCTTCGTTGCTTCCCCACCGCGCAGATGGCGGATCGATTTATGGTAATCAAGGATTTCCTTCACTTCACTTGCCAGTTCCGGGTTGATTTCAGGCAGTCGTTCCGTCAGGTCTTTATGGACTGTACTTTTGGACACGCCAAACTCCTTCGCGATCACGCGAACCGTTTTTCTCGTCTCCACGATATACTTTCCAATCTTGATGGTTCTCTCTTTGATGTAATCGTGCACACCACTCGCCCTCCCTAAATTGGATGTGAGAAGTGTGAAATGAGACTCGCTATCTCGTCGTCAATTCCTGTAATCCACACTGTCACAAACGCGCCAGTGCGGCAGAAGGCTAAGCCTTCCGGATGCTGCAGGGACTAATCATATCTCCGGCTGGATTCCCACTTCTTCAAACGACCCCTCACCTCAAACACTCTCTTTGTCAGGTTTGTAGATAGTGTATTAGCTTGGTTGAGGATATATGCACAATTTATCCAATCAGGACATGGTATCGAAAGAGTTTTTAGAAAATTGAAAACAAAGAGTCTGTTATTTCTCTCCAAAATCACTCATGAAAATCGCAGTCAATGGGGGATAAAGCTAAACAATGATTGCAATCCACCCCTTTATTTAACAATTTTCACCCGTACCCATATTTTCCTTTTTTCACTCGCAAAAAAAGCCAGCGATCCTAAAATCGCTGGCCATAAAATTACTTATTCTCTTCAAATACATTTTTCACTTTAGTGACGACCGCTTTTGAACCGCCTTTTTCCTGAACGTTGTCGATCATCATTGTGACAAGAAGGTCTGGCGATTCTGCGTTGTAGCCGACAAACCAGCCTAGTTCTCGCCCTTTCTCTCCTTGTTTTGCCTTAATCTCCGCAGTCCCTGTCTTGCCTGCAAGCGGGTACCCAGGGATGACAGCAGCATGCGCGGTCCCTTTAGGATCAGAAACGATTTTCTCCAGCATGGCCGTCATCGTCTCCGCTTCCTCTGGGGTAATTATGCTCTCTTTCCACACTTGGCCTATTTCTTCATCCGCCTGCAGGATGGGCTTAATTAAGTTCCCTTTGTTCACGAATGGCGTGTAGGCGGCCGCCAAATGCAGGACGTTCATTTCAATCTGCCCTTGCCCGTAGCCTGAATCCGCAAGCGTGATCTCTTTGTCCACAGCCCCGATTGTGGATGGCTCAAGCGGGTAGAGGTAATCATCGAGTTCTTTTCCAAAGCCAAAATCCTCTAAACCTTTCTTAAAAGCACCGCTGCCAGTCTCGAGGGCTACTCGTGCAAAATAAATATTGTCCGAATACAGCAGCGCTTTTTGCATATCGATGCGCCCTTTGACATCGGATACGCGAGTAATTTTATAGTTGCCCCATGAATTGTCAGGCTGCCACCTTTTTTCATTAATCTCGTACGCTGTGTCGAGGCTAATTTTATCAGCTGTGAGTCCAACAGCTGCAGTGATTGGCTTCATGACAGAACCTGGCGCAAACGTGAGCTTGAAACGGTTCAACGCCGGATTATTTTTATCATTGTCCATCGCTTCTCGCTGGGATGCTGTAAACCCAAGCGTTGCAGCATTCGGGTCGTAGCCTGGTGCGCTTACTAGTGCTAGTGTTTCCCCTGTCAGCGGATTGATCGCTGCAGCCGCACCGGCCTCACCCTTCATTTTGTCATAAATGCTCTTCTGCACGCCGACATCAACGGTGAGCTTAACTTCTTCGCCATCTTTCACCGGCTTTTCCGCAAGCACCTTCTCGGTTCCATCCTTTTTCCTGATGGCTATCTTGACCCCGTTCTCGCCTCTTAATCGTTTTTCGAGGACTTGTTCCAGGCCGCGCTTGCCGATCACGTCGCTTGCGCCATAGCCCTTGCCTTCTAGCTTCTTCAACTCATCCGCGGTAACTGGACCAACATGGCCAACCATATGGGAAAAAGCTTCTCCGAAAGGATACTCACGGACATTGACTTTCTGGCTTGTGACACCGTCTAGCGCGAACAATTTTTCCTGCAGCTCAAGGCTGTCCTTTGATATTTTTTTCAGCGGGACGAGCAGTTCCGGCTTGACCCACGCAGCGTTGAGCTGCTTGTTGATTTGTTCTTCCGTCATTTCGAGCAGCTTCGCGAGCTCCTGTATGGTCTCTTCCTTCTTGTCTCCCATTTCGCCCGGGATGACGCCAATTTCAAGCGCATAGCCGTTCGCTGCGACCATATCGCCATTCCGGTCCATAATGGCACCGCGGTTGGCCGGGATGGTCTGGAAGCTGATTTTGTCTTCCTTCCCTAGCTCGGGAAAAATATAAGTCGTATTCCAGTCGATAAACCAGTTCTCTTCGTCCCCATGCTTCTCTTTCAGAAGCTCTGCCGTATGGTCAAAGCTTATCGGCCCAGCGGCGCTGTCCATTTTTGCAGAAATAGGCAAGCTCGCTTTCTTGTCATGTTCCTTCTCTTTCTCCGGTTTCTTGAATTGGACATCAAGTTTCTTGATCTCTAAATCTTGATACAATTTATCATAACGTTGTACAAACTCTTTTTTTGTAATTGATTTTTGCGCATTGTTGGAAAGATACTCATACATCTCATCGAACTTCTTTGCATTCCAAAGCTTCACATACTGTGAAAGTCTATCTTCCGGTGTTGCCTCTTTCGTGCAGCCGGTAAAGAATGCAGCCAGCATCAGCATTGTAATCATAAGGACTGCTTTTTTCATGGATTTGCCCTCCTCCTCCTGACTGATTTTAACATATTTAATGAAGAACATACTAATAATAAACCAAGGAGGCGTGTTAGTGTGAATCTATGTGTGACTGGTGAATGCACGTGGAACGGCGGAATCCTTGCCGGCAGTAAAAAGCTTGAAAATTCCGGGAATAGGAAGATGATTGCCTGCGTGTTCTGCAAGCGAAGCGGCGGTAACTATTCCACTAAAAATCTTTAAAAAAGGTTTAACGCGCTTTCTTCAGGTGAAGCTGTTCATACTGATGGCTTCCAAAATCTTAAAAATTGTATTTTGATATTGTTTCTTTTTGATTCGGACAAAAACGCTTAAAAAGGTGGTTTTTTGATGGGAAAAAGGAATGTTTTTGGATGGTAGAGGTTTTTTTGGGGTTACACATCGACTTTCCCTCTATGAAAATGGCTCTGATGATAGTTATCAACGGTAAATCACCAGCTATCAACGGTAAAGAGCGATTTATCTACGGTAATTGCTCATTTATCAACGGTAAACCTCGATTTATCTACAGTAGATCCCTCACCAATTCCATTGAATACATTTTTTAACAAGAAAAACCCACCAAATTGGCGGGCGTGTTCTGCAAGCGAAGCGGCGGTAACTATTCCACTGAAAATCTTTAAAAAAGGTTTCACGCGCTTGCTTCAGGTGAAGCTGTTCATACTGATGGCTTCCAAAATCTTAAAAATTGTATTTTGATATTGTTTCTTTTTGATTCGGACAAAAACGCTTAAAAAGGTGGTTTTTTGATGGGAAAAAGGAATGTTTTTGGATGGTAGAGGGTTTTTTGGGGTTACACATCGACTTTCCCTCTATGAAAATGGCTCTGATTGATAGATATTAACGGTAAATCACCAGTTATCAACGGTAAAGAGCGATTTATCTACGGTAATTGCTCATTTATCAACGGTAAACCTCGATTTATCTTCAGTAGATCCCTCACCAATTCCATTTAATACATTTTTTAACAAGAAAAACCCACCAAATTGGCGGGCTTTTTGCCTTTGACTCTATGAATTGATCGATTGCTTAGAATCGCTGGAAGGCTTGTTTTCCTCTTTCAAGCTTCCTGATCCTTCTTCAGGCTTGGATTTGTCTTCAAGCTTGCTGTCCTGAGACTTTTGCTCTTTCTTGGTGCTGTCTTCTTTCTTCATGTCGTTCTCTTGCTTCGTTTCGTCGCCAGGTTTTCTGTCATCACCAGATTTAGCATCATCTTTAGAACCTTCACCTGGTGTTGCACCTTCACCAGTTTTTGCATCATCACCTGACTCACCGGAGGAATTGCCTTCTCCAGCATTCGTGCCTTCACCTGTACCTTCTTCCGTCTTGGAATCCTTGCCGGAATTTTCAGCAGGCTTCACGCTTGTTTCCTGTAAGGCAGTCATTGGCTTCTGGAAGAATTCTTCCGGGTTCACCGCAACACCGTCTTTGCGAATCTCAAAGTGTACATGGGTACCGGCTTTTTCATTGAACATGCTGCGGCCCGCAGTAGCAAGAGCTTGACCTTGATCTACTTCGTCTCCTGCTTTGACTTTGATATTTTTAACCGATTGATACTGTGTTACAATTCCTTTATCATGCTCGATTTCAATCACGTTTCCAAGGAATGCGTCTTCCTTCACGCTTTTTACCGTACCGCTAACCGATGCTACTACTACGAATTCCTTGCCGTTTTTCAGTGCAATATCGATGCCGTTGTTCGGATGGTACTGGTTATTATAGACAACCAGGGCAGCTTCCTGCTCTTCTTTTTTGCTGTCATTATCATAGAACTTCGTTGTAATGACCGCTTTTTCAGGGTCAGAAATCGGCATCATGAAATTTTCCAATGCCTTGTTTACTTCAATGGCAGGGGCTTCTTTACCTTTTTTACCAGGAACGTCCGTCGCTTCATAGTCGAATTTGTCACTTTTCGTACCGCTGTTTTGGTACCAAACTACACCAGACAGAATGATTGCTGCACTCGCCAGATAGATTGCCGGATAAGCCCAGCGCTTCTTTAAAAATCGTTTTACGCTTGTGTCCTGAGAAGATTTTTTTTCTTCCTCTCTCATTTTCATCACCTCAGCAACCAGTTTGAACAGATAGAAAAAAATATATACATAGAGCCAAAAATTTTTTGACTGCTTATTTTTCGACAAAGGTAAAATTATTATGCATTTTTTGAAATGGAGTTTTTACAGATGAAAATTATTGTTTGGGTTTTGCGTTTCCTGCCGCTCGTTTATATGGCGGCAATCTGGTATATGTCAGGCCAGCCGGACAACCTCGTCATCGAGCTGCCTGACCACGGAGTTGACCGTTTCTTCAAAGAATCGCTTCATCTTGTTGAGTTCGGCATCCTCTATGGTCTGCTGTTTCTAGCGGCGCTTACCTTCAGCGGATTCCGGCCTCTGTGGAGCTATGTGTTCATGGGTGTGAGCATTCTGTATGGCTTGCTTGATGAGTTCCACCAAAGCTTCGTGCCGTACCGTTCGGCGACCGCAATCGATTTTGTGAAGGACGTTATCGGCGTGCTTGTATTCTCTCATTTCCTCCACCATGCTCACTTCAGCGGGAAGTTCTCACGGCTGGGAAGGCTGCTTGATAGGGTGGATAGCTTGGCTCGGAAGTAGGGGGTGGGGGGCTGGCAGCGTGCCCGCGGCATCTATGCATATCGCTCAGCAGTACTAGATGGATGCCGACCCTCCCCAAACTCCGTCATAATTTTGTCATAATGTTTGTGATGAACCGGCAGGATTTCAGCATTTTTTTCCGTATTATTCTATTAAAAATGTAAGGAGAGATGCTGATGATTGTAAAACCTCGTTATTTGCCCATGCGGCTCCATGTCAATAGCGCGCTTGCACAGCGGCTCGCCAAAAATCACCCCATACTTCCCTCCCTTGATAACAGTTCTTCGCGAGTTGAAGCCGGCTTTCAAGGGGAAGTGGAGACAGACTTTCAGCTACAATTCCTGAATGACAAAGAGCACCATATTTTCCGCGATTTGCGCTTGCCCCACTCTTTACACCCCTTTCAGCTTGATTGCCTCATTTTGTCTACAAAGGCCATTATCCACCTTGAAGTAAAAAACTTTACGGGAACCCTTTTTTTCGATGAAAAATTTAAGCAATTCTATCAAACGGCTAATGCTGTGGAGAAAGGCTTCCAGCATCCGCTTACCCAGCTTCGGCGACAGAGCGCCCAGCTGAAGGAGTGGCTCGACTCTCATGGTTTCCCCTCTATACCCGTAATATCGCAGCTTGTCATAAGCAACTCCTCGGCAGTTGTGAAAACAAATGATTTTAGCATAAGAAGGCTTGTTTGTAAGGCAGATCAACTAAAAACACAGCTTGAGACTTTGATTGGCAAGGATACACCTGAAGTTTTGAAGGAAAAAGAACTGCGGAAACTATCCCGACTTTTGTTAAAAGAGCATACTATAATGATTTCTGACATACTCGCGCACTATCATATTTCATATGACGAATTGATAAAGGGAGTCCAATGTCCCTCATGTGAAAAATATAAGATGGAGCGGAAGAATCGGACGTGGGTGTGCCCACATTGCCTGTTTCATTCGCGTGATGCCCATATTAGAGCCTTGCTGGATTATTTTTTATTAGTAAAGCCTGAGATTACAAATCGAGGGTTCAGGGAATTTACCTGTCTTTCTTCAGCAAGAACCGCGACTGAGTTGCTGAGCAGGTTGAACCTACCTCATACTGGTGAAAATAAATGGAGAGTTTATTATGCTCCTCCTGATGTACAGGCTATACTGGAGGAAAAGTGGAAAAACTCCCGTAATCGATTGCGTTCATTTATTAGAAGGTAACGTTTTTGAGGAAGGGAAAAAGAAGTTTCAGCAAGTTAAAGAGATATTTCTTCGCTTTTTTACGAGATTTTGCTAGTGCGGAGACGGCTTTTGTTTGTTTGAGGATGTTTTTTGATAGTTGGAAGAGCAAACTTAATGTTATGTTAAAAATTTTGTTAGGATTATGGTTGTGTAATCGATTACACAAGGAGTTTTTTGATCTCTTAAATAGCTGCCNTAAAAATTTTGTTAGGATTATGGTTGTGTAATCGATTACACAAGGAGTTTTTTGATCTCTTAAATAGCTGCCTCACAGGATATCTACGGTAATTGGCGTTTTATCTACGGTAAATCCCGATTTATCTACAGGTAATGAATCCTTTATCTACGGTAAACAGTGATTTATCTACGGTAGCTCTATGTGACAAGACCCAGAACAGGATAATTATGTAAAACATCATGATACAGGACTATCCACTTATTCTGGTCATACCCCCACCCCTTTAAAATTGTCATTTTGATTTGTTTTGTTCTGGTATACAGAGAGATTTCGGGTAATCGGGCAAGTTAAAGAGATATTTCTTCGCCTTTTTACGGGATTTTGCTAGTGCGGAGACGGTTTTTGTTTGTTTGAGGATGTTTTTTGATAGTTTGAAGGGCAAACTTAATGTTATGTTAAAAATTTTGTTAGGATTATGGTTGTGTAATCGATTACACAAAGAGTTTTTTGATCTCTTAAATAGCTGCCTCACAGGATATCTACGGTAATTGGCATTTTATCTACGGTAAATCCCGTTTTATCTACAGGTAATGGATCCTTTATCTACGGTAAATCCCGATTTATCTACAGGTAATGAATCCTTTATCTACGGTAAACAGTGATTTATCTACGGTAGCTCTATGTGACAAGACCCAGAACAGGATAATTATGTAAAACATCATGATACAGGGCTATCCACTTATTCTGGTCATACCCCCACCCCTTTAAAATTGTCATTTTGATTTGTTTTGTTCTGGTATACAGAGAGATTTCGGGTAACGGGCAAGTTAAAGAGATATTTCTTCGCCTTTTTACGGGATTTTGCTAGTGCGGAGACGGTTTTTGTTTGTTTGAGGATGTTTTTTGATAGTTTGAAGAGCAAACTTAATGTTATGGTAAAAATTTTGTTAGGATTATGGTTGTGTAATCGATTACACAAGGAGTTTTTTGATCTCTTAAATAGCTGCCTCACAGGATATCTACGGTAATTGGCGTTTTATCTACGGTAAATCCCGATTTATCTACAGGTAATGAATCCTTTATCTACGGTAAACAGTGATTTATCTACGGTAGCTATGTGATACGATCCAGATCAGGATAATTATGTAAAACATCATGATACAGGACTATCCACTTATTCTGGTCATACGCCCACCCCTTTAAAATTGTCATTTTGATTTGTTTTGTTCTGGTATACAGAGAGATTTCGGGTAACGGGCAAGTTAAAGAGATATTTCTTCGCCTTTTTACGGGATTTAGCTAGTGCGGAGACGGTTTTTGTTTGTTTGTGGATGTTTTTTGATAGTTTGAAGGGCAAACTTAATGTTATGTTAAAAATTTTGTTAGGATTATGGTTGTGTAATCGATTACACAAGGAGTTTTTTGATCTCTTAAATAGCTGTCTCACAGGATATCTACGGTAATTGGCGTTTTATCTACGGTAAATCCCGATTTATCTACAGGTAATGAATCCTTTATCTACGGTAAACAGTGATTTATCTACGGTAGCTATGTGATACGATCCAGATCAGGATAATTATGTAAAACATCATGATACAGGACTATCCACTTATTCTGGTCATACGCCCACCCCTTTAAAATTGTCATTTTGATTTGTTTTGTTCTGGTATACAGAGAGATTTCGGGTAACGGGACTGGTTTTAGAGAATGTCAGCCTTTATGGCCCGCTGGATTGCCCGCTGCGCCCTGGCTGCAAGCATACGTCTAGTCCCCAAACTCTATCACAGTGAACAAGCAGCCCGCCCAGTATGGGCGGGCTGCTTGTTCACTTCACCTCACTACCGCACCGGGGGTCAGGCACGCTGCATCACTTCCCCTCACTACCGCATTTCGCCCGGCCCTTTACTCTTTACTTTCTAGCCATGACTTTGTTGAGGAGGCCGTCAGCGGAGGTGATTTGGACTCCTTTGTAGTAGTGGAGGACGATATCTTTGTAGCTTTTGCCCTCGGCTGCCATTCCGTTGGCACCGTATTGGCTCATTCCAACGCCATGACCGAAGCCCTTCGTGTCGATGATAATGTTGCCGTCCTTTAGCGACCAAGTGAAGTCGCTCGATTTCAATCCGAGCTTATCGCGCACTTCTTTGCCGGTAAATGTCTTGCCGGCAATCTCCAGCTTCCCGACCCGCTTTCCTGTCGTCCGAGCCGTCACGCTGCCGAGCGACTTGCCGCTATTAAGCTTGATCCCAAGCTTGCGCTCAAATTCCCCGAGCGGCAGAACTGTCTGGGTGGCAAATTTCGGTGATTTCTTATCCCAAGGGCTCTCCACACTGCGCAAATACGGGAAAGAGTTCGGCCAATAGTCTTCCGAGTTCTCGGTGTACCCATTGCTTGTTGAAAAAAAGGTTGCTTCAATCGGCGCATCATTAAATGTTAAAATTTGTCCATCCGTCTCCTTCACCGCATCCGCCACTTTCTTCATCTTCCGCTCATACTCCGATCCCCATTGCTGCTTCAGCTCATCTTTGTTCTTGAATACCTGGTGCGTCACCGTGTCCGAGACTTGCGCCCCATCCGGCAGCCCCGTCTTATCCGGGTTCATCAGCTGCTTTACATAGTACGTCCGAGCCGTCAAAGCCTGTGCCTTTAGCGCTTCTGTTTCAAAATCAACCGGCATTTCCGCCGCTACTACCCCGATGAGGTACTGGTCCAGCGTCATTTTCTCAAGAGAAGATTTCGCCATGCGGAACACAGTCACTTCCACACCAGAGTCGGATGAGGGGCCGGTACTCACCTGCTTACTGCTATTATCAGGCTTTACCATTTCCCCAAGCTTCCCTGTAACCTTCTCCTCTTTAAAAGGCAGGACAAGGATAGAAGGAACAAGAAGAGTGACGGCGAATAGAATGATAGATAGAACGATGAGTGGTTTGAGTTTCAGCATTGATAAAGCCTCCATTTAAAAATTAAAACGGATATTCCGTCTCAATCTATCCTATGGACATGGACAAGCAAATATTACTGTACATTCACCCAGGAAAACCGGATTTCCGGCCAGAAGCAATTCAATCAAGCTCCTACATTATATTAGTAAAAAAATGGATGTCAGTCAATATCGTCCCATCGCCCTCCTTGCACCGCTGGAAAAAATCAAAAACCGCAGAATTACGCTAAGGAAAGCATAATTCTCCGGTTTTTAGAGTAAATTTTCTTATTCACTTTAAGCATTCATGTCAGAGACAAACTTTTCCTCGATGAAGACTTCGTCTGCTTCTTTCACCCTTTCGATGTCAGCGCCAAGCGATGCAAGCTTTTCGTGGAAGCCGACATATCCGCGGTCAAGATGCTTGAGTTCTGTGACACGCGTTACTCCATCTGCAACAAGGCCAGTTAAAATCAATGCCGCTGCAGCACGCAAGTCTGTAGCCGCTACTTCTGCCCCTTGAAGACCGGATGGTCCGTTGATAATAACAGAACGTCCATCAATTTTGATGTCTGCATTCATGCGGCGGAATTCTTCTACATGCATGAAGCGGTTTTCGAACACTGTTTCGGTGATCATGCTGGTACCATTGGCACGCAGCAGCAATGCCATCATTTGGGATTGCATGTCAGTCGGGAATCCTGGGTGCGGCATCGTCTTGATATCGACACCTTTCATCACTTCAGGACCAATGACTCTCAAGCCTTCTTCCTCTTCCTCGAAAATAACGCCCATTTCCTGCATTTTTGCAATAACGGCAGAAAGGTGTTCCGGGACAGCGCCCTTCACCAATACATTTCCCCCTGTAATTGCAGCAGCAACCATGAATGTTCCTGCTTCCACGCGGTCAGGGATGATCGCATGGTCCGCTCCGAAAAGGATGTCAACACCCTCGATGCGGATGGTACCTGTTCCGGCGCCCCTTACCTTTGCTCCCATTTTGTTCAGGAAGTTGGCAAGATCAACGATTTCCGGCTCTTTCGCAGCGTTTTCGAGCGTTGTTGTACCCTTCGCAAGCACTGCAGCCATCATGATATTTTCCGTAGCACCAACGCTAGGGAAGTCGAGATATATTTTCGCGCCATGCAGCCCTTCAGCTGCCTCTGCTTCGATAAATCCATTTCCAACTTTAACTGTCGCACCCATAGCTTCAAAGCCTTTTAAGTGCTGGTCTATCGGACGGGATCCGATTGCACAGCCTCCTGGCAACGCCACGCGGGCACGGCCATTTCTAGCTAGCAATGATCCCATGACAAGGACGGAAGCACGCATTTTGCGGACATATTCAAATGGTGCTTCGATTTCTAACTCTCTTGATGCGTCTACAACAACTGTATTATTTTTAAACTCCACATCGGCGTTTAAAGATCGTAGTACCTGGTTGATCGTATATACATCGGAGAGAGTTGGCACATCACGAATCACGCTTTTTCCATCACTTGCTAATAATGTTGCAGCGAGTACAGGCAAGACGGCATTTTTTGCTCCTTCTACTTTAACAGTGCCGCTGAGCCTCTTTCCGCCGCGGACGATGATTTTTTCCAAGTGTATTCCCCTCCGCGTCCAATTTCTCTATATTAATATTCAATCGTAATGATGGGTGTGCCAACTACAACGGTAGTCTTCCCGCCCATATCATTTGTTTTCCTGAGTCCAAGCTGCAAATTCATCTTATGTTCATGCGTCAACGATGTGTCGAACAAAGGCGAAAAAGCAGATGCAGAAAGGAAGGTTTTCTCGTCCAGCCCCTCCAGTTCTCCGGCTTTAAATGCCTTTAACATTTCGTTCTTTAAAATAGGCAAAGACTTATTCATCTTATCATTGGTTTCGCCTTTCACACAAGCAAAAACTTTTGCATTTTCTCGAAAAATGTCAAATATTCTGCCGTTCACCTTTGTTTCCACAAAGTTTTCCGCCTGGGCATCCCACGAATGACCTCTGACCTCATACATGATATACGTATGTACTTTGCCTTTCATGTCCGTCGGAATGATTTTTATCCGCTCACTCCGTCCTGAAGAATTCAGCTTTGCCGTAACGGCAACACCTTCTTCCTTCCATGTCCAGCCCGGAAACTTCTCTTTCAATCCGGAAACCACCCGAGCAAAATCCTCGTTTGTTTTAACATCTTCCATGTTTTCCCTTGCGTATAATGACCAGCCATTGATCATAATATGTTCGTCCTCAAGGACTGAAGCCATCATGGAAAGTTCTTGTCCTGATTGTGCTACAGTCGTTCTATTCCCAGCCTGGAATACAGTGAAACCAATCATGGCAAAAATTGATATGGACAGCAATATTTTTCTCATCTCCGCAACCCCTCCCCTTAATACCATTTTTACCATAGTGAGGGAGACCATACTTGGGAAATGTCGTCACTTTTTGACATAAGATTTGCACAGCAACTGGTCCGGGTGTTTAAAAAGTTTGCGATATTTATCACATACTAATGCACGAACACAAAGACAATCATACTCAATATAACACGTTTTGAAAACATGTATGAAGACCTAATTTTTTACCAAATTGCCATTTGAAAAAAAGATTCATAGTTTCATTGGAATATTGCAGGCAATTGGCGGGATAGAAACAGGTAATCAAGGAAAAAATTGCTGACAGCTGACCCTAACGCCACAGACAGGAATACATAAAGAATCCTTGCTTGGAATACGCGGTTAGGCTTGAGCAGCTTCTCGAACTGGATCGCCTGAAGCGTCCACCATGCAATTGCGATAAAGATAAGGTGCGAGATAATTCCAAGCAGCGCATTTGCATCAAATTCGTTGATCATCTTCTTTCCCCTTCCATTGTCTTACATCAGGCATTTTAGCCAGTTAGAAGACATGAACTACCATTAGTATAGACGAAAACAGACGATAAAAGTTTCATTTATCAATAAAAAAGAGTTCGACAAAATTGCCGAACTCTTTCTCTCTATAAAACCCCTATGTTTTCATGATCCGCGCAGGCTCCCCCAAGCCGGCAGGACCATCTTTCAGTCACTATTCCCCAGCTATCCCCATAACCGGGAAACAGCTATTTCTTCCTCCTGAACTAAGCCAGGAAGTCAAGAAACGCTTTGAAATTACTTTCCAAAAATCCGTACGCCAGCTGCGGCATGATTCCGAATAAAATCGTTGCGGCTGCAGATACGATGATTGCAACAGCTGTCCCAGGCTGAATCGCAATTTTTTCATGATGCGCAGCAGGCCGGAAGAATATTTGCGTCATGATGCCAAAATAATAGAAGTACGAGACAACTGTTGTCGCAATCATGATCGATACGAGTACATAATGTGCCGGACTCACCATGAGGGCGCCGATGAATATCTGGATTTTACCGATAAATCCAGCCGTACCCGGAATCCCTGCAAGCGAGAGCAAAAAGATTGCCATCGCTACCGCAAGAAGCGGCGAGCGGCGGTAAAGCCCTGCAAAATGGCTGATGTCTTCTGTCCCTTCCTTCATCGTAAGGAGCTGAATGATCGCAAATGCCCCCACATTCATGAATAAGTACGCAAGCAGATAAAACCAGATGGCTTCGAACATGACGAACGACATTGCCGAGAAAGCAACGAGAATGTAGCCTGCATGCGCGATGCTCGAATAAGCGAAAAGCCTTTTAATGCTGCGTTGCCTCAGTGCAATGACGTTCCCGATAATCATCGTCGCTCCTGCAAGGAAGCCGATGTAATCCTGGTTCGCGAACAGAAACGTTTGCGAATACTCGCCATCCACTGGCAGCGCTGTAAAGACGGTAAACATGATGCGAATTAAAATCACAAAGCCCGCAGTCTTCGAAACAACGCTTAGGAATGCGGTAACCGGGGTCGGCGCCCCTTCGTATACATCCGGCGCCCACATATGGAACGGCGCTGACGCAAGCTTGAAAGACAGACCGACGAAAATCATCAGGAAAGCAAGGCCAAGAATGTACACTTGCTGCGAATCATCCACATTCAATAAGGCAGCGGCAATTTGCCGCAAGTTCGTCGAACCTGTCATGCCAAATACATAGCTCATTCCGAACAGCGTAATTGCAGTGGAAATTCCCCCATTGATGACATACTTCATTGCCGATTCATTCGATGCAGTGTTTTTCTTCCTTATTCCTGCAAGGATATAGGAGGAAATCGAGAGCAGTTCTAGACCGATGAACAATGTAATCAAATCGCCGCTTGATGACATCATCATCGCGCCGAGAAGCGCTGTTAAAAACAAGTAGAAAAACTCGCCCCTATACTCTTCCATTCCTTCGTTTGGCTTATAATCGATTGCCAGCAGCATCACGAGGCCTGCACCTGTAAGAAGGAGCAGCTTGAACGCCTTGCCGAAGGAATCCAGCCGGAAAGTTTCCAACAGGATGGAGCCTGTTTCATTGTCGAGCAGGAATACGAGACTGACGATTGCAGCGACAATTCCTGCAAGCCCGAATAGACCGAGTACTTGCCGGTTTATTTTTTTCGGAAGGAACAAATCCAGCACTGCCAGAATAGTTGCCGTTCCAAGGATTAGGAATTCCGGAGCCATCAAGCCCCAGTCAAATGAAAGCAATTTGTCCATATCCATCTCTCATCAACCCCCTAACCCTAGCAAGACAGACTTTAACGGTTCGCTCAGCACGGTTGGATACACGCCGATCAGCACGATAAGACATGTTAGCACGACAACAGGTGCCCATTCGTAGGAACGAAGGTCTCTGATTCCTGGGAATTCCCGATCCACCTTGCCGTAAGTGATTGCAAGGACTGCACGGAGCAAGTAGACTGCTGTCATGATTATGCCGAGTGTGCCGACAGCGGCGAGCCATGGCCACACTTTGAACAGACCGAGGAATGCCATGAATTCCGACACGAAGCCTGACATGCCAGGCAGTCCGAGCGATGCCATTGCCGCAGCAAGCAGGAAGCCGGAAGCGACAGGCATTCCCTTGGCCATTCCGCCAAGCTTGGAAATATCGGATGTATGCGTCCGCTCGTAAATAATGCCAACAAGGAAGAACAATAGCGCTGAAATCAAACCGTGCGATACGACCTGGAACATTGCCCCCTGTACACCGGCCTCATTCCATGCACCTAGGCCGATCAGCACGATTCCCATATGGGAAATGGATGAGTAGGCCAAGACCATTTTGAAGTCCTTCTGAATAAAGGCTAGGAACGCGCCGTACAGAAGGTTGACGACTCCGAGAACCGCAATCCAGAAGGCAATCTCCTTGAATTGGTCCGGGAAGATCCCTATCCCAAAACGGATAAGACCGAATGCTCCGATTTTCAGCAAGATTCCTGAGTGCAGCATGACGATGGATGGCGGAGCTTCCACATGCACGCGCAGCATCCAGCTGTGAAGCGGGAAGATCGGCAGCTTGATGCCAAAAGCCATGATCAGCGCGATCAGCAAGCCGTATTTCAATGGCCCTGACATTGGTGCAGCAAGCTCTGAATTCGCCACATTCACGAGCGTTTTCAGTGCTTCGATATTCGTCGTACCAGTGCGCGCGAACAGCACCATAATAACGATGAGCAAGATTGCCGAGCCCAACCCGTTGTAGATCAGGAAGCTGTATGCTGCCTTTTCTTTTTCAAAAAAGCCCCACTTCCCAATCAGGAAGAACATCGGAATCAGCGTCATTTCAAAGAAAACAAAGAATAGAATCAAGTTTTGCGCCGTAAAGACGCCTAGCATCCCGATCTCCAAGAGAAGGAAAAGCATGAAATAACCTTTCCATTCCTTTTTAATATGAAAGGATGCAATCGCCGCAAGCGTGGACAGGATGGCAGTGAGCACGACCATCATCAGCGCGAAACCGTCGATGCCAAGCTCATATTGGACCGTGAAGAACGCTCCCCCTGTCTCCGGGCTGTTTCCGAAGCGAATCCAGTTTGCCTTCTCGGAAAAATCAGCGAGGTCCTTCCCGCCGAGGTAGGAAGCATATGCCATCAGCGCAAGCAATGCTGACGGAAGCGTAGCGAGAAAGCCTAAAAGCTTGATGCTCCTCTCTCCTTCTTTCGGCATGAATGCAAGCAAGAGAATCCCGATCAGCGGAGAGAATACTAGCAAACTTAAATAATAGGTTTCATTCATTATAGGTAACCCCCTGTCAGGGCAAAGATGAGCATCAGAACAGCAAGACCGGCAAACGCAATCGCGCCGTATGTCTGCACTTGGCCGCTCTGGATTTTCGATCCTGTTTTTCCGAGGGTCTGCACAAGCGCCGCAACCGTCTTCATGATGCCTTCGACAAGGAAGAGCTCAATAAATCGAAGGAACAGGCTGACTGCTTTTGCGCCGTAAACAAACGTATAATGATAAAGTTCATCAATGTAGTACTTATTCTTAAGCACATTATAGGTAAGCGGTACCGACGTAATCAGCCCATCACGGCTAATCGCCCGTTTGCCATAGATAAGATAGGCAAGCAGAATTCCTGCAAGCGATACTGAAGTTGCCACGATCATAATCCATGCAGGTCCTTCCACATGTCCATGGCCTAGAGCGCTGTTGCCTTCCACAAGCCAGTCACCAAGGAACGTGCCGAACCATGGAGTATTCACATAACCTGCGAATATTGCCAGGATGCCAAGAACCGCCATCGGCCAAACCATCGAGCCAGGCGACTCGTGGACTGCTTTATGATGGCTGCGCGCTTCTCCCATGAACACCATGAAGAAGAGCCGGAACATGTAAAAAGCAGTGAAAAATGCCGCAATGACAGCAAGCCAGAATAGCGTCGTGTTTCCGTGTTCCCATGCAGCAATGAGGATCTCATCCTTGCTGAAAAATCCGGAGAACAGCGGAACACCGCTGATTGCCAGCGTTCCAATTAAGAAAAGCGGACCCGTAAAGCGCAGCTTTTTCCACAAGCCGCCCATTTTTTCGATATCCTGAGTATGAACGGCATGAATGACGCTGCCTGCAGCAAGGAAGAGCAATGCCTTGAAGAAAGCGTGGGTCATCAGGTGGAACACCCCTGCCACATAGCCGGCAGAGCCAAGCGCAAGCATCATATAGCCTAGCTGGCTTACAGTTGAGTAAGCAAGCACTCGCTTGATATCTGTCTGAACAAGCCCGATGCTTGCAGCGAATATCGCTGTAAATGCACCGATGATTGCGACGGTCATCATCGCCGCCTCACTTGCCGCAAACAGCGGGAACGTTGCAGCTACAAGATAAACACCTGCCGCTACCATCGTTGCAGCGTGAATCAACGCAGAAACAGGCGTCGGTCCTTCCATCGCATCCGGCAGCCATGTGTGCAGCGGAAACTGACCAGATTTACCGACCGCTCCGACAAAGATCAAAATGGCTGTCAAGGTAATCATCGTCCCGGAAAGCTCCCCGCCTCGGACCGCAGCGAAGATTTCGTCGTATTCGAAGCTGCCAGTCTCCCAGAATAAGAGAATCATCCCAATCAGAAGGCCGACATCCCCGATGCGCGTCATGATGAAAGCCTTCATTGCCGCATGCTTCGCGCTTTCCTTGTAAAAATAAAATCCAATCAACAGGAACGAACCGAGTCCGACTAGCTCCCAGAATATATACGTCTGGAGGAGGTTCGGCGACAGTACGAGGCCGAGCATGGAAAACGTAAACAAGCCCAGATAAGCATAATAGACCGGAAAGCGCTCATCTCCATGCATATAGCCCTTGGAATAAATATGTACCAAAAAGCTGACGAGCGAAACGATGACGAGCATCAGTGCATTTAATTGATTTACTTCAAAACCCGCTGTTAATTGAAGGTCCCCTATCGTGAGCCATACGGCTTCCGCTTTAAAAGTCGGTCCGGACAGGCGTTCTATCAGCACGTAGACAGACAGAGCGAGGGACGCAAGCGTGAGCAGGATGCCTGCAGCAGCACTTGCCTCCTTTAGCCGCCTGCCGGCTAAAAGAAGAACAAGGAACGATAGCAGCGGGAATAGCGGAATGAGCCATGCAATCTCCATCTATATCACAATCCCCTTTTTATGACGCAGCAATTTTTCTATTTTTCCGCGTCTTAGTGGGCCCGCTTGAAGCGGGGCTATTAGTCTGTTTGCCTTTCGTTGCGCAAAGGAAGAGACCTTGGCGGTGCGAATTGCCCGCCTTTAATGCTTCAGCTGATTCATTTCGTCAATATTGACCGTCTTTCTGTTGCGGTAAAGCGCGATGAGAATCGCAAGTCCCACTGCAGCCTCCGCTGCGGCAACGGCAATGGCAAACAGCGCGAACACTTGGCCGTTAATCGACGGGGCAGGTCCATATTTGCTGAAGGTAACAAGATTGATATTGACCGCGTTCAGCATCAATTCAATCGAAATGAGCACAATGACGGTATTCCGCTTTGTCAGCGCGCCGTACAGCCCGATGCAAAAAAGAATCAGCGCAAGGGCGAGGAAGGCCGAAACAGGTATATTGCTCATTTTTTATCCTCCCCCTTCCCGCCATCATCTTTCCGGGCAAGAATAATCGCACCGACAAGCGCCACAAGAAGGACGACCGACGTTAATTCAAATGGAATGATGTAGTCGGAGTAGAGTGCGAGTCCAATCTGCTCCGTATTTTTTACATGAAGCTCACTAGGCTCCGAGGCAAAGTCCAGATCATAAATGCCGATATAAACTGCTGCCCCAAACGCAAGCACTCCGAGGAACATAAATACCTTTCTCCATCCTATTCCCTTTGCTTCGCTCTCGTCGTTATGCTTCGTGAGCATGATGCCGAAAAGCATGATGATGGTGATGGCTCCAGAATAAATCAAAATTTGCACAGCTGCCAGGAACTCGGCGGAAAGCAGGACATAAATCCCTGCAATGCTGACGAATGTAAAGACGATCGCGACGACCATATGGACGACCTTCGTTAAATTCAGCAGCAGAACGCCTCCCATGATGGCGGCTAGCGCAAGTGCGATGAATGCAATGAATTCTCCCGATAGCATCATGCCTTATTCACCTTCCGTATGTTCTCGTCGTTTTCATCGAGCCACTGGAGGTTCTTGAACAGTTCATCCCGGCTGTATTCGGCGAGTTCAAAATTATTGGTCATGACAATCGCTTCCGTCGGGCATACCTCCGTACATAGATCACAGAGGATACAAATCTCGAAATTGATGTCATACGTATCAATGATTTTCCCTTTTTTCGTCGGATCCGGGTGCTTTTTACCCGTCAGCTGGATGCAATCTGTCGGGCAGATATTCGCACACTGATTGCAGACGATGCATTTTTCCGGATAGAATTTTTGAATCCCGCGGAATCTGTCGGGAAGCGGAAGCGGTTCCTCCGGGTAATTGTATGTCACTTTTTCCCGGGTCAGGTTCTTTAAGGTATAGGATAACCCTTTTAACAATCCCAGCACGTATATTCACCCCTTGTAAAAAGTCTCGGGCACTGTTTTTTAAAAAGCATTCAGCAGTTCCTTCAGCAATGCCGTCAGGAAGATATTGGCGAGGGCAACCGGCAGCAACACTTTCCAGCCAAACTCCATGAGCTGGTCGGCGCGGACACGTGGGAACGTAACCCTGAACCATATTAAAAGAAAGACGACAACGCTGAATTTCAGTGCAAACCACACCGCGCCAGGAATGAACCCGAGGAACGGAAGCGGCAGCCATCCGCCTAAGAACAGGACGGTGATGAGCGATGCCATTGCAAAGAAATAAACGTACTCCGCAAGCATAAAGAATGCCCAGCGGAAACCCGAGTATTCGACGTGGAAGCCTGCGACAAGCTCCGACTCCGCTTCAGGAAGGTCGAATGGGGCACGGTTCAGCTCAGCGACCGATGCAATCAGGAATACAATGAACGCGATTGGCTGCAGGATAATGAACCAGCCGTCTTTCTGAGCCTCAACGATTTCGTTCAAGTTGAGACTTCCCGAAAGCAGGATGATGCCAAGAACGGACATGACGAGCGGGATTTCATACGAAATCATCTGCGCGGCTGCCCGCATCCCTCCGAGAAGGGAGTATTTATTGTTCGAAGCCCAGCTTCCCGTAACAATTCCTATTGTAGTAAGGCCGGAAACAGCGATATAATACAGCAGTCCAACACCGATGTCGGCAAACTGCAGCGAGTCGGTGAACGGGATGGTCGCAACAACCATGAAGGCCGGTGCAAATGCAATCGCTGGCGCCAGAATGAACAGCGGCCTGTCAGCAAGCTTCGGTATTGTGTCTTCTTTTAACAGCAGCTTGAGGACGTCTGCAACAGTCTGGAGCAGTCCCCAGCGTCCGCCTACCTGATTCGGGCCGTGGCGCAGCTGCATGAATCCCATGACTTTCCGCTCAGCAAGGATGGCATATGTAACGAATCCAAGGATGACGAACAAGAATACGGTAGCGAGCAAAAAGAAAATCCCGAAGTTTGCCAGGCTAGGGCTGGAGTACAGCAGGTCTTGTATCATTATCCGTCTACCTCCCCTAGGACGATGTCAATCGCCCCAAGAATAGCAATAAGATTTGCGATGTTCTCGCCGACCAACAGCTTTGGCAGAATTTGCAGGTTATAAAAGGACGGACGGCGGAACTTCAGCCGATACGGTTCTTTTTTCCCGTCGCTAGCGATATAGCAGCCGATTTCCCCGCGCGGCGACTCGATTCGGACAAAAGCTTCGCCCTTCGGAGCCTTGATGATCTTCGGCACTTTTGCCATAATCTCGCCTGCTCGCGGGAATTGCTCGACAGCCTGCTCGATGATTTTCAGCGACTCTTCAATTTCCGCGAGTCTGCATTCGTAGCGGGCCCAAGCATCCCCGCCTTCGCGGCTGATGACATCAAAGTCAAACCGGTCGTAAATCGAATATGGCTCGTCTTTTCGCAGATCCCATTTTATCCCGGTACAGCGGGCATTTGCGCCACTCAATGAGTACTGCAGTGCATCTTCTTTTGTATACCTGCCGACGCCTTTCACCCGGTTGATAAAAATTTCATTCCCTGTTACGAGCTGGTGGTAGCCCTTCAACTGCTCTCTCATGTAAGGAACAAATTCCGCTACTTTTTCGATCCAGCCTTCCGGAGCATCCCATTTCACCCCGCCGACCCGCATATAGTTGAAGGTCAGGCGAGCGCCAGATAATTCGTTGAGCAGATTAATAATCATTTCCCGTTCGCGGAAAGCATACAGGAATGGGCTTACTGCTCCAATATCAAGCAAGTATGTTCCCCACCAGACAAGGTGGCTGGCGACCCTGTTGAGCTCCATTGCTAGGACCCGGAGATACTCGGCTCGATCAGGCACCTGGATTCCCATCATTGTCTCGACAGCATGGCAGATGACGTAATTATTTGTCATCGAGGAGATATAGTCCATCCTGTCTGTATACGGAATAATTTGCGTATATTGCAGATTCTCCGCTAATTTTTCTGTCCCGCGGTGCAGGTACCCGATCACAGGTTTCGCTTCCGTGATAATTTCCCCGTCAATCTTGACGACTAGTCGAAATACACCATGGGTACTCGGATGCTGCGGGCCGACGTTCAAGAGCATTTCTTCCGTGCGAATCACCGGCTACACCTCCACATCATACGGTTCATAATCTTTTCTCATCGGATATCCTACCCAGTCTTCCCCCAGCAGGATCCGGTGGAGATTCGGGTGTCCGGTGAAGGTAATGCCAAGCAAGTCATACGCTTCGCATTCCGGCCATTCCGCCCCTGCCCATAGCGGCTGGAGCGACTCAATCACAGGCTCGCTTCGGTCAAGCTTGACCTTGAGGGCAAGTGGCTGGCGGTTTTTATATGAATATAAGTGCACATAGATTTCCATATGCGTTTCAAAGTCAGTGCCATGCAGTTCAGAAAGGTAATCAAAGCCTAGCCGTTCATTGTACTTCAGGAACTGCGCGACTTTATAGTAAGCTTCCTTCTTCACAACGATGGTCGGAACATCCTTTGAAAGACTGTTAATATACGAATCTTCCAGCACCTCGCTGCCGAGATGCTCCCCGATAATCTTGACATATTTATCAAGAAGAGGCTGGTTTGGCGACGGTACTTTCTCCTCTCCATGCTCCTCTGCAGCTTTTCCTGCGGAAGCTGCTTTTGCCTTCGCGGCTGCGGCTGCGGCAGCTTTCGACTTCGCGGCTGCAATCGCTTTCGCTTTCTCATCGCCCGAGCAAGCGCTTCCAGCGGCTTTCGACTTCGCGGCAGCTGCGGCCTTTGCTTTCGCTGCTGCAGCGGCTTTTTTCTTCGCTAAGTCGTCTGCTTCCCCAGCTGGCGGCGTTTCTGAGTCTGACTCTTTCGCTTTCATTTTCGCGAGTGCGGCAGCCTTTGCTTTCGCTGCTGCAGCGGCTTTTTTCTTCGCTAAGTCGTCTGCTTCCTCAGCTGGCGGCGTTTCTGAGTCTGACTCTTTCGCTTTCATTTTCGCGAGTGCGGCAGCCTTTGCTTTCGCTGCTGCAGCGGCTTTTTTCTTCGCTAAGTCGTCTGCTTCCTCAGCTGGCGGCGTTTCGGTATCTGCTTCTTTCGCTTTCATTTTCGCGAGTGCAGCAGCCTTTGCTTTCGCGGCTGCAGCGGCTTTTTTCTTCGCTAAGTCGTCTGCTTCCCCAGCTGGCGGCGTTTCTGAGTCTGACTCTTTCGCTTTCATTTTCGCGAGTGCGGCAGCCTTTGCTTTCGCTGCTGCAGCGGCTTTTTTCTTCGCTAAGTCGTCTGCTTCCCCAGCTGGCGGCGTTTCTGAGTCTGACTCTTTCGCTTTCATTTTCGCGAGTGCGGCAGCCTTTGCTTTCGCTGCTGCTTCTCTCTTCATTTGTTCTAAATCCTTCTCCCCGCTCATCGATTAGATCACCTGCTTCCCGGTCTTCGCCTCGTAACGGATTTTTTCTTTCAATTTATTAATCCCGTAAATCAATGCTGCCGGATTAGGAGGGCAGCCTGGGATATACACGTCAACAGGTACGATTTGGTCGACACCTTTGACAACAGAATACGACTTCACATATGGACCTCCAGCCGTTGCACACGAGCCCATCGCGATGACCCACTTCGGTTCAGGCATTTGGTCGTACAGCCTGCGCACAATCGGAGCCATTTTTTTCGTAACAGTTCCAGAGACAATCATCACATCGGACTGACGCGGCGACGTCCTGAAAAAAGAACCGAAACGGTCAAGGTCGTAATGTGATGAACCGACGCCCATCATTTCGATCGCACAACAAGCAAGCCCGAAAGTCATCGGCCATAGGGAGTTGCTTCGAGCCCATGCCTTAACCTGTTCGAGCGTTGCTAAAAACACATTCCTGCGAAGCTCTTCCATCTCTTCCGGTGATATGTTCTCCAGTTTCAAATCCATTTAAGCACCTTCTTCTTCCAGGCATAGATGAGTCCGATGAGCAGCATCACTACGAAAATAAGCATTTCTACCAATGCAAAGATGCCAAGCTTCTCATAGGCAACAGCCCAAGGATATAAAAATACTGTTTCAACATCGAAAATAACAAACATCAGAGCAAAAATATAATAGCGCACATTGAATTGAACCCTTGAATCATGGAACGGCTCAATCCCGCTTTCGTAGGTGGTATACTTTGATTCCAGCGGCTTATAAGGCCGGAGGAGCTTACCAAAGAATAAAGCAACCACAGGCAGCAAAACTCCGAGACATAGGAACACAAAGACTATTAAATAGTTATTTTGATATAAATTCAAAAGTTCCATGCCCATCCCTCCATTGTTAGGAAATATTCACACAATACAATTATGTAACCGATACCAATTATATCATTGTTACAAATGTGTGTCGATAAACCCTCCGGTTTCTGATGAATTTTATTAAAATATTTAGATAGTTCTCTAATAGTTGAAAAACATTGTCATTTAGAGGGTTTAAGAACACTATTGTTATGCTGTAAAAAGGAACATCCTCTACCATAACTAGTCTGAAACACAAGGATTTATGCAGGATAAATATAGAGGGTTTATGTCTAGGGGATTAGGACCTGAGAGTCAGATCGCTGGACAAGACTGGGTGGTGCTCGATACTTTTTTTAGCCTTCTGTATCGGCGATTGGTTGGTTTTATTCAACATTGTCGCTTTGCTGCTAGCCTCCGGAGCGCCCGTTCCCCGTTCCAGCCCGCCACAACGGCGTTTGGTTGATTTCCGGCTGAAGTTGGTTGATTTCTCTTCTGCTTTGGTTGATTTTTGCACAAAACTGGCTGATTTCCTCCTCTTTCTGGTTGATAACTCAAAATGGTTGGTTGATTTCATTCAAAATCGTCGCTTCGATGCAAGCTTCTGGCGCGCTCGAACCCCGTTCCAGACCGCCACACCGGCGGTTGGTTGATTTTCGGCTGAAGTTGGTTGATTTCTCTTCTGCTTTGGTTGATTCTTGCACCAAGCTGGTTGATTTTCTCCTCTGTTTGGTTGATAACTCAAAACGGTTGGTTGATTTCATTCAAAATCGTCGCTTTGCTGCTAGCCTCCGGAGCGCCCGTTCCCCGTTCCAGACCGCCACAACGGAGTTTGGTTGATTTCCGGCTGAAGTTGGTTGATTTCTCTTCTGCTTTGGTTGATTGTTGCACAAAGCTGGTTGATTTCCTCCTCTGTTTGATTGATAACTCAAAATGGCTGGTTGGTTGGTTTTATTCAAAATTGTCGCTTCGATGCAAACTTCCAGCACGCTCGAACCCCGTTCCAGACCGCCACAACGGCGTTTGGTTGATTTCCGGCTGAAGTTGGTTGATTTCTCTTCTGCTTTGGTTGATTTTTGCACAAAGCTGGTTGGTTTCCTCCTCTGTTTGATTGATAACTCAAAACGGTTGGTTGATTTCATTCAAAATCGTGCTTCGATGCAAACTTCCGGCGCTCCCGAACCCCGTTCCAGCCCGCCACAACGGCGTTTGGTTGATTTCCGGCTGAAGTTGGTTGATTTCTCTTCTGCTTTGGTTGATTTTTGCACAAAACTGGCTGATTTCCTCCTCTTTCTGGTTGATAACTCAAAATGGTTGGTTGATTTCATTCAAAATCGTCGCTTCGATGCAAACTTCCGGCGCGCTCGAACCCCGTTCCAGACCTTCAAAACGGCGTTTGGTTGATTTCTCTTCTGCTTTGGTTGATTTTTGCACCAAGCTGGTTGATTTTTGCACCAAGCTGGTTGATTTTTGCACCAAGCTGGTTGATTTTTGCACCAAACTGGCTGTTTTTCGCCCCCGAGCTTAGTTGATAACTCAAATAAGCCTGCTGTTTTCGCCCCCGAGCTTTGTTGATAACTCTAGATAGCTGGGTGATCCCCCTAAAAATCGCCGCTTCCACAGCAAACTTTCTGCACGCTCTACCCACGTTCCAGCCCGCACGCCTGACCCACAACTGAACACCTGCACCATCCCCCTCACCCCAACAAAAAAACACCCGCCTCCATGGCAGGTGCTCCAATTGCTCTTTCATTCTATTATATTTTAAACTGGTCGACGGTTTGGTCGAGGTCCTTTGCAAGATCGTCGAGAGCAGCGGTGAGTTCGGCGACAGTTTGGAAGGATTCTTCCTGCATGTCGGTCGAAGCAGCGACTTCGCGGGAAATATTTGCTGTTTCCTTTGCCAAGTGGGAGAATTCTTCGAGAGAAGCAGTAATTTCCTGGGAGCTCGCCGACATTTGTTCCGTGATGGCGGAAACGTCGGTGATCTCGTGGCTCACTGATTCAACCGCACTCATGATGGAGCTGAATCTTTCTCCGGTCTGACTGATGGCCTGGCTGCCGCTTTCGACTTCTTCCGTACCCTTTATCATCATGGCAACGGCTTCTTCAATTCTGATGCGGAATCTGTTCAGCAAATCGGTTATTTGCGCAGTTGATTTCTTTGACTCTTCAGAGAGCTTCCGAACCTCTTGTGCAACAACAGCAAATCCCTTTCCATGCTCGCCTGCGCGTGCCGCCTCAATCGCTGCATTCAACGCAAGGAGATTCGTCTGGTCCGCGATACCCTTGATCATTTCGACGCTTGTCCCGATTGACTTCGCCTGTTCGCCAAGCTCCCCGATCATTGCCGCGGATTCGTTGACAGTTGATTTTACCCCATCAATTTGGCTGATGACCGCGTTGAGCCCCTCCAATCCGCTGCGAACCTGCTGACTCGCATCGTTGGACTGCTCGCTTACCCCGGCTGCTGCCTCGGCAATCCGCTGGACACCAATGGCCATTTCATCGATCGCACGAGCGGTTTCCTCTGTCCTGACAAGCTGGGTGTCCGTCGCAGAGGCCACTTCCCTAATTCCTTTTACAACACTGTCGTTTGTCTCAATCGCATTGGACATTTTTTCACCGATGTCCCGCGATGAAGACACGAGGCGGCCGGAGGAATCTTGGATACTTTCGACCATTGTGCTCATTGTTCCAATCATGTTTTGGAAGGATTCCGTCACTAGGGCAATTTCATCTTTTCCATTCGCCTTGATGCCTGACACCGTTTCCCGGGAATCGGAAAAATTACCTTCTGCCATTAAACTTGCAGCTTCGGCGATTGTTTTTAGCGGACTAAGCCTGCGGTTTAGCCACAAGCCAAGGACAAGAATGACAGCTAAAATGATTCCAGCACTGACAGCAAGCGACATTGGTAGTACACTCTTGTTCACTTCCGTTGTGATTCTGCCGATTGATTCGGCACCGATATCCACTCCAAGGATCCCGATCATTTTGCCTTCATGCATAATCGGCACGAATGCAGAAAGATAGTCGCCGTACTCCGGGTCCTTCACAATTCCGGTCATCGCTGTTTTGCCCTCAAGCGTTGGCTCGATATCTTCAAAAGTGGTGGCGGTTGTCGGTGTATTGATTTCACCCGCGTTTTTGAACGTTCTCGGTGCACCATCCACCATGAAATAAACTTTCCGTTTCTCCGGGTCTGCCTTTAAGGTATAGACATACTTTGCACCGGAGCTTTTGCGAAAAGCATTCAGTTGGTTGCGCACCATCCAATACTTCTGGTCCATCTCTTCATTCTTTAAAAAATCAGCATATCTCTCCGTGTCCATTGAAGCTTCCATTTTCTTGACGTTCTCCACACTAAAATTGGAAATGGTCGATTCCACTGCGTCGCTCGTGCTCTTGTACATTGCAGCAATGCTGCCGACAAGGATAAGCAGCATTCCTAAAACCATTGCAATAATGATTTTCCCGCTAAGCCTTTTCATCCTACTCCTCCTCATGGAAGTAAATTGCCACTACTCGTATTTATCGGCAACTAGATGATAAATGTTTAGACAATTTGCCCACTACGAAAAAAACACTTCCAGGATTAATCCAGAAAGTGCTTTTTTCGTAAAAATTATCTTTCCTTTGCAACGGAAATGCGATTGATGGCCCGCTGAAGAGCAAGCTCGGCACGCCTGAAATCGGTATGCTGCTGCTGTCTTTCGCGGAGGCGCTGTTCAGCACGCTCTCTTGCGCGAAGGGCGCGTTCAACATCGATTTCCTCCGATTTTTCGGCTGCCTGGGCAAGGATGGTCACTTGGTCTGGGCGGACTTCAAGGAAACCGCCGCTGACTGCTACTATCTCTGTTTGATTGGCGTTTTTCATACGGACAGCGCCAACTTGCAGGGGCGCAACCATTGGAATGTGGCCTGGGAGGATACCCAGTTCACCGGATTGCGCTTTGGTGCTGACCATTTGCACATCAGACTCATACACCGGCCCATCGGGAGTAACAACACTGACTTTAATCGTCTTCATTTTTTACCCTCCTGGTCCGTGATTAGACCTCTACACCCATACGTTTTGCATTTTCGATAACGTCTTCAATACGTCCAACCAGGCGGAAAGCATCCTCCGGAAGATGGTCGTACTTGCCTTCAAGGATCTCCTTGAAGCCTTTGACAGTTTCTTTAACAGGTACGTAAGATCCAGGCTGGCCTGTGAATTGCTCAGCCACGTGGAAGTTTTGAGACAAGAAGAACTGGATACGGCGCGCACGGTGAACGACTAGCTTATCTTCGTCAGAAAGCTCATCCATTCCGAGGATCGCGATGATGTCCTGAAGTTCTTTGTAACGTTGCAATGTTTCCTGAACTTGGCGGGCAACGCTGTAGTGCTCTTCCCCAACGATGTCAGGAGAAAGCGCACGAGAAGTTGATGCAAGCGGGTCAACCGCAGGGTAGATACCCATTTCAGAAAGCTTACGCTCAAGGTTCGTTGTTGCATCCAAGTGGGCGAAAGTTGTTGCCGGAGCCGGGTCAGTGTAGTCATCGGCTGGAACGTAGATCGCCTGGATAGAAGTAACGGAACCAACGTTAGTGGAAGTGATACGCTCTTGAAGCTTACCCATTTCCGTAGCAAGTGTCGGCTGGTAACCTACCGCTGAAGGCATGCGGCCAAGAAGGGCGGAAACCTCAGAACCTGCTTGAGTGAAACGGAAGATGTTGTCCATGAAGAACAGAACGTCTTGTCCTTGCTCATCACGGAAGTATTCAGCCATTGTCAGACCTGTCAGGGCAACGCGCATACGCGCACCCGGCGGCTCATTCATCTGGCCGAATACCATTGCTGTTTTCTTAATAACGCCGGAGTCAGTCATCTCGTGGTAAAGGTCATTACCTTCACGAGTACGCTCGCCTACACCAGCAAAAACGGAGATACCGCCATGCTCCTGGGCGATGTTGTTGATAAGTTCCTGGATAAGAACCGTTTTTCCTACACCCGCACCGCCGAAAAGGCCGATTTTACCGCCTTTTAGGTATGGCGCAAGAAGGTCAACTACTTTAATGCCTGTTTCAAGGATTTCTACCTCTGTAGAAAGCTGCTCAAAAGTAGGAGCTTCACGATGGATAGAATCGCGGCGTGCTGCTGATTCAATTGGAGAATCGAGGTCGATAGTGTCACCCAATACGTTGAATACACGGCCAAGAGTAACATCACCAACCGGCACGGAAATTGGCGCACCAGTGTCCACAACTTCCATGTTACGCTGAAGTCCGTCGGTAGAAGCCATCGCGATAGTCCTTACTGTATCGTCACCGAGGTGAAGGGCTACTTCAAGGGTTAAGTCGATGTCTACTTCTGTTTCATTTTGCGCTTTATTAACGATTCTCAAGGCATTATAGATTTCCGGAAGGCTGCCGCTTTCGAACTTTACGTCAACGACCGGACCCATAATTTGGAGAACGTATCCTTTGTTCATCTTTTTCCCTCCTATCAAACTCGTTACAATATATACATCATGATGGGATGCGGCATGAGAGCCACATCCCGGAAAGTTCTTTTTTCTATATCCTCTTGGAAAAATAACACGGCATTTCTCGGGAAATAACCGCTATTTCCAAGTTTCCCTCTACTCGAGTGCGGCTGCACCGCCGACGATTTCGGTGATTTCCTGGGTGATTGCTGCCTGCCGCGCACGGTTGTATTTCAAGCTGTATGAACTGATGAGTTCATTTGCATTATCCGTGGCATTCCGCATTGCAGTCATCCTCGCAGCATGCTCACTTGCCTTGCTGTCAAGGAGTGCTCCGTAGACAAGACTTTCTGCATACTGTGGCAGGAGAACATCCAAAATTTCTTCAGCGTTCGGTTCAAATTCGTAGGAAGTAAGCTTTGCAGGAACATCCAGGTCCGATAAAGGAAGAAGTTTCTTCGAAGTTACTTCCTGTGAAATGGCACTGATATAGTGGCTGTAGTAAATGTATAGCTCATCGAAAGTTCCATCAGAGTACATGCCAACAGCGTTGCTGGCAATCTCTTGGATTTCGGCAAAAGCTGGCTGATCCGCGATACCGCCGATTTCAAGCACAACATTCATGCCGCGCTTCGCAAAAAAGTCACGGCCAACACGGCCGATCGCAATAATTGCGAATTCATCATTCGATTTATGACGACTTTGGATATCCTGGTATACCTGGCGGATGACGTTACTGTTGTATGCACCTGCCAATCCGCGGTCGGAAGTAATAACAAGATAGCCGGTTTTTTTGACGGGACGTGAAACAAGCATAGGATGGCTTGCGTCCGTGCTTCCCATCGCAATTGATCCGACTACTTCCTGGATTTTTTCCATGTATGGCACAAATGCCTTCGCATTCATGACACCGCGGTTCCACTTAGCAGCGGAAACCATCTCCATCGCCTTTGTAATCTGGCTTGTCTTCTTAGTAGAAGTAATCTTGGATTTTATATCGCGTAAAGATGCCATAGGTTCTCACCACCCTTTATCAAAGAATGAACAGCATGGCGCAGGATGCTTTCGGTTCATTCGAATCCTCTTGCATCCTGACACATGCCTTTATGCTAGACCGTAATTATTATTTTTCAGAAGTTGCGAACGTCTTCTTGAAGTCATTAATTGCCGAAGCCATGTCTTCGTCGGAAGCAAGTTCCTTCGTAGTAGCAATGTGGTCAAGCAATTCTTTGCGGTTGTGATCCAACCATGTATGGAATTCTGATTCAAAGCGGCGGATATCCTCCAACGGTACATCGTCAAGGAAGCCGCGAGTAAGTGCATAAAGGATTGCAACCTGCTTTTCAACTGGCAGCGGCTTATGCAAATCTTGCTTCAATACTTCAACTGTACGCGCACCACGGTTCAGTTTCGCTTGAGTTGCTTTGTCAAGGTCAGACCCGAACTGAGCGAAAGCTTCTAGCTCGCGGTAAGACGCAAGGTCAAGACGCAAAGTACCGGAAACCTTCCTCATCGCTTTGATCTGTGCGGATCCGCCTACGCGGGATACGGAAAGACCAGCGTTGATTGCCGGACGTACGCCGGAGAAGAAAAGGTCAGATTGAAGGAAAATCTGTCCGTCAGTGATTGAGATAACGTTCGTCGGGATATAGGCGGAAACGTCCCCTGCCTGTGTCTCGATGAACGGAAGGGCTGTGATGGAACCAGCGCCTTTTGCATCGCTAAGCTTCGCAGCACGCTCAAGAAGGCGGCTGTGAAGGTAGAATACATCCCCTGGGTAAGCTTCGCGGCCTGGAGGACGACGAAGAAGCAAGGAAAGTTCACGGTATGCTGCCGCTTGCTTTGACAGGTCATCATATACAACAAGGACATGCTTGCCTTCGTACATGAAGTGCTCTGCCATGGAAACCCCTGCGTACGGTGCAAGGAACAATAGCGGTGCAGGCTGTGATGCAGAAGCCGTTACGACGATGGAATAATCCAATGCGCCGTATTTACGGAGTGTTTCAACAGCGTTACGTACTGTTGATTCTTTTTGGCCGATAGCAACATAGATACAAATCATGTCCTGGCCTTTTTGGTTAAGAATCGTATCGATCGCAACAGATGTTTTACCTGTCTGGCGGTCACCGATGATCAATTCACGCTGTCCGCGGCCGATAGGTACAAGCGCATCGATCGCTTTAATACCTGTTTGCAGCGGCTCATGAACGGATTTACGATCCATAACGCCAGGAGCGTTATATTCAATCGGACGTGTTTGTGTTGTGTTGATTGGACCAAGACCGTCAACCGGCTGTCCAAGCGGGTTGACTACGCGGCCAATCAGTTCGTTTCCAACAGGAACTTCCATGATGCGGCCGGTACGGCGAACCTCATCGCCTTCACGGATGTCTGTATAAGGTCCGAGAATGATGATACCAACGTTATTTTCTTCCAGGTTTTGCGCCATACCCATGACGCCATTCGAAAATTCAACAAGCTCTCCAGCCATGACATTGTCGAGGCCATGAGCACGGGCGATACCGTCACCGATTTGGATAACAGTACCTACATCACTCACTTGAATTTCCGCCTGATAGTTTTCGATTTGCGATTTTATCAGCGCACTAATTTCTTCAGCTTTGATGCTCATGAGTTTCACCCCTATCTACGAATCTTAGCCTAGCAATTTGCGTTCGAGACGATCGAGTTTACCGCGAAGGCTACCGTCAAAAATGCGGTTGCCGATGCGCAGCTTCGCGCCGCCAAGCAAATTAGGATCTGTAATGTTTTGAATTTGAAGCTTCAGTTTGCCAACTTGTGGGGCAAAACCGAGCGAGATGGCCTCTTCTTGAGGGCCGGTCAGCGGCTGTACCGTATAGACGACTGCTTCAGCAATGCCTTTAGACTCGTTTGAAAGCTCAATGTACTTGTCCGCAACCTCCGCGATTTGGCTCTCGCGATGGCGGTCAACAAGAATCATCAGGAGATTCTGAACGAAAGGGCTTGCAGAAGCAAAAGCCTGTTTCAACAGTTCCTTTTTCTTTTCAAGCGTAAGCTTTGGGGAACTTAACACGGATGTCAGGCCGGGATTGTTTTCAACTACCTGTTTCACTACGCGGAGTTCTTCTTCCACTGTGCCGGCAGCCTGATGCTCCGAGGCAACCTGGAAAAGAGCCTGCGCATAGCGCTTTGCTAATTGTGGGTTGCTCATCGACGCTCTCCTGCCTCTTGGATATAATCGTTAATGAGCTTCTCCTGGTCTGCTGCACTCAATTCTTTCTCGATCACTTTCGATGCGATCATGACAGACAGGGAAGCCACTTGTTCACGGATGGCAGCAACTGCCTGTTCTTTTTGCGTTTCAATTTCAAGCTTCGCAGCTTCCTTGATACGCTCGGATTCCGCGCGTGCAATGCTGATGATTTCATCGCGCTGCAAGTCGCCTTGTTTCTTCGCATTTTCAATCAAAGCAGAAGCTTCTTCGCGAGCCTGCTTCAGCATTTCGCGCTGCTCTTCGACATGCTTCGCTGCATCGGCACGGCTTTTCTCCGCCGCTTCGATTTCGCCTGCTATATGCTGTTCACGTTCTTGCATGATGCCCATCAACGGACCCCATGCGAACTTTTTAAGCAATGCCAACAAGATGATGAATATGACTAGCTGGAACAGAATATCGCCGCCATTGAATTGCAAGCCGCCTCCATGCTCCGCTGCGCCTAATACTAAACTATTTGTTAACACCCTCGATTCACTCCCTTCAAGAGTCTTTCCCTGAAAAAAGGGATGGGACCCGATTACCGGTTCCTTTTTTTATATATGCATAACCGAAAAGTTGTTAGGACATAAATGAATGGCGAAGGTTCGCTTGGAATGATCTTCGCCATCGAAAAACGACAATTGTATTAATTACCTTCCCAATACCATGAACGCGATAACAACCGCGATGATCGGAATCGCCTCAACCAACGCTACCCCGATGAACATAGTAGTTTGAAGCATACCACGAGCTTCAGGCTGACGTGCAATACCTTCAACTGTACGAGATACGATAAGACCGTTACCAATACCGGCACCAAGTGCTGCCAAACCAATTGCGATTGCTGCTGCTAAAAGACCCATTACTAAGTTTCCTCCTTTTGTGTATGAAAAAATGTTTTTTTAATAGTTTTATACCTGTTTGGAACAGGTAATATATTAATGGTCGTCGCTTACTTTATGCGCAAGGTAAACCATTGTTAACATTGTGAAGATAAAGGCTTGGATTGCCCCGATGAAAACGGAGAAGCCTTGCCATGCGAGCATCGGGATTGCTGCGGCAATGTTGCCGAAAGTCCCTGTCGCCAGTCCGCCTGCAATCAGGCTGAGCAGGATTTCCCCTGCATAGATGTTTCCGTAAAGACGAAGGCCGAGAGTGAGCGTGTTCGCAAACTCCTCGATAATTTTGATTGGGAACATAAACCAGAACGGCTTGAAGAATTCTTTGCCGTAGGCTGCAGTTCCTTTTAGCCTAACACCGTAATAGTGGGAAAGCCCCACCACCATTGTGGCTAGCGTTAGCGTTACGACAGGATCTGCTGTCGGAGATTTCCACCACAGCTCGTGGTTAACGACGACTGAAAATGGAAGACCAAGCATGTTGGATACAAAGATGTACATCATCAATGTAATACCAAGGACGTGGAATCTTCCGCCATCCTTCCAGTCCATTGTGCTGTTGATAATCCCTTTAACAAAATCCATTACCCATTCCATAAAGTTCTGGATTCCTGTCGGTTTCATCGCAAGCCTACGTGTGGAAAGAACAGCGATGATAAAAACAATGGCACTTGCCACTGTGATCATCAAAATGTTTGCCAGGTTGAAATTCAGCCCTAAAAACTCTTTTATTGGAGCTCCATGTTGCACCAGTATTCACCTCTCTTCCCCGCTATCGACTCTGCAAAGACTGGATCTTAAAATCTATCATAATGACAAAATAGGCTGTCATTAATCCCAAAACCACGCTGATCAAATGAAACTCTTCCGGATATTCGAATGCGATGAGAACAGCAAGTCCTGCTGAAGCCATCCGCGAAACCGTACCGAGCGATCTGACCTTTTCTCCTCTTAACAGCTTATCGCCAAATCCTGAAGTTCTCCTGGCTAACAGCCAGAGGTTGAACAGGCTGAGGGCTGTACCTAAAATCAGTCCCGCAAAGACTGATTTATACTCGGTGAAACCCCATCCGAGCACGTAAAGAGATAATAAAAAAAATATGTATTTCCTGTATCTTTGAAACATGACATTGATTTCCGGCATCTCTTGCTTTACTCCCCTGAGAAAAAGTGACTTACGAGACGAAGCATTGCGTACACGCCGGCGGCAAGCCCGATGAGCAAACCGAGGATTAAAAAAAGCGGTTCGGTGCCCATGCTCTCGTCCACCCACCTTCCTGCAAAAACGCCGATCAGGATGGACCCTACAAGCTGGGAAAGAATCGCGGACATCAGTGCCATCGCTTGAAACGGGCGGCGATGATCGTTACGCACAAAGCACATCTCCTCCCATAAAAAATGGAGCAGGAAACATTCTCACAGCTCTGTTGTAAAACACGAATAAAATTGTGTCAAACCGATGAAAACCTTATCATTTTACGCCCTTTGTAAGCATACAATAGCCCCATGTCAATGTCAATCACTTCAAAGTAAAAAGTTCACATACTTTTCGAATTCTTTCACTATTGAAAAACGGGGCGAAAAAGCCCCGCTTCAAAAGGAATTTTTTTCTCTCCGCCAACTTTGCAGACTGGGAATTATGCTAACATCATGAACGGATGCGTGGGCGGCCAGCCTCCTTGTTCATGTCAGCGCAAATGATTATCTTTTTAACAGTATCGCACCAGGAGGGCCAATCATGATGATTGTTTCGTACACATCCTCTCGTCCCGCTTTTTTAACAGAGACTTTGGCAATGTAACTTCCATCGGGCGGGAGCGATTCGTTTGGCAAATCCCGCTTCAAAAGGCCTTTGTTCAAGTCCCTGCCGTAATCGAGAAACCCGCGGAACCGGAAGCTGTCCTGATCAAACAAAGCAATGGAGAATTCCTCCGCACCACCAGGTAAATAGACTTCGTACCTGTAGCCTCCCTTGTCGCCTTGCGCAAACTCAAAACCCATCACCCTCGGATAGTCAGGCTCCTCGAACACATAAAGATAAGGTATTCTCACATCCTTGCCGCCGGTATGAAGGGTAATCGTTCCATCATGGATCTTCCCCTGAAGTTTCCGCGGATCCGCATGGAGGCCTATCTCCACTTCCATCTTCCCATTCGGAGCAAGCTCGAAAGGCATTGGGAGCTGCCATTCTATTCCTTGAACAGCACTCGGAACCTCGAAAGCGTAGCGCTGGGTCGTGTGATGGTGGTTTTCCACCAGTATCTTCGCAACATGCCGCTCTTTCGTGACGGAGACGGAAGGGCGGATTGGCTTAATCGGTGTGAGGTCGATTGTACGCCGGTCTGTCTGCCTTTCAGACCTGTTGGTTTGCCCGCTCCTCTCGGAAGGCTTTCCTATGTTAGGAATTTCTACGCTCCTCTCGGTCGCACTTGACCTGCGGAATGATGCTGCTGACTCGGAAGGCTTTCCTGACGCTCCAGTTGATTCAGCTTTGCTAAACTTGCCAAATCGCAGTGCCCCGGGAAGTACGAGTGTCCTCGCATGGACGGCATCAGCAATAGAGATTCGGCCAGCTCCCTGCTCATAAGCTTTATATTTTACGCCATGTTCGTTATGAATCGGGCGAGCCGTATTCATCAGGGCTGATTTGATTTGGTCTGGAGTCCAATCTGGATGATTCTGCTTTAATAGCGCAGCTGCACCAGCCACATGGGGTGCAGCCATGCTCGTTCCTTGGAGAGTCATGTAACCGCCGGGAATGGTGCTCTCGATTGCGACCCCCGGAGCCACAACATCCGGCTTCATATCCCACGTTACCGTAACAGGGCCACGCGAGCTGAAATCAGCAAGCTGATCGCTTTCTTCTATTAATACTATTCGTGAAAAAGCGTTTCCTTTTTGAACGATTTTTTTAAATCTTAATCCTTCTTCCCTCGTAACTGCCGCAACGGGTATTTCCAATGGTTCTTCCAGATTGCCGGAAAAACTCCCCTTTGTATTATTATAAATAATAATCCCCATTGCTCCAGCCTTGTTCGCATGCCTAGCTTTATCTGTAAAGCTGATTTCGCCCCGCTCTGCTAGAACGATTTTTCCAGAAGCATTCTTCACGTCTTCCTCTCTCCCAATGCCTCCATCTACTATTTCTATGCTCCTGTCAAATTCCCAGGCTACCGATCCTTGCAACGGTACAATCTTGATATTTTTATTTTCACCCGAAAAAGTAAGATGAGGAACCTTTAAGGGCGGTGTCGAGGCGCCAACCGAGATAGCCTTAGCGGCAGTTCCCGGTGAGCCGACCGTCCAATTATTCGGACCAGAGTTGCCGGAGGAAGTAACTGCAACAATCCCCTGTTCCACCGCTTTATTCAGCGCGAGCGAAATGGGGAGGTCAGGTCCGTTTACTTCATTGCCAAGTGAGAGATTGAGGACATCCACTTTATCCTCGATCGCCTTATCAATCGCAGCAAGCACCTGTTCCGTTGTCCCAAAGCCGCCAGGACCAAGCGCGCGGTAAGCTTTGATCGATGCGTCCGGTGCGATGCCGGAAATTTTCCCGTTTGCGGCGATGATCCCTGCAACATGGGTGCCATGCAACGTATCTGCCAACCCAAGATTTTGTGATTCCATCGGATCATTATCCCCATCGACAAGGTCCCGCCCCCCGCGATAATTTTTCCGTAAATCAGGGTGGTGGTAATCTACACCCGTATCGATTACCCCAACGATGACTCCTTTACCTGTCAAACGTTGGCCTTTCGCGTCAAAAATACCGCGCACCTCCTCGCTGCCGATTATTTTCATGTTCGGCAATGACTCCGCGCGGTAAGATTGCACTTCAGAGACTGCTTGGATATCAAAATGGCTTTTCAGCTCTTCCACTTGTTGAAGCTCTCCCCGCACGGAGAACCCGATGAGGGCGTGGCGGAATACGTGTCTGATCTTCAACCCGGGATGGGCGTTAGCGAACTTTTGGATTTGGGCATGATTCCACTCTGTTTTGGTGATTACAATGGCAGTTACTGTTCTAGTGGAATCCTCGCGTGGTAGCGGCGGTGTGCGCAGCGAAGCCGGCCCTGCGGCCAGGAGTATCGAAATCACGCATGTGAGCAGCACAGTAAAAAGTGATTTTTTCATCCCCGTTCCCCCTTTTTTGTTAGTTTTTTCTCATGTGGGTGGGAGTATGCAGGAGGAAAGGGGAAAGCGATTTCGGTCGATTTGTGCATTGGGTGTTGTAATCATATATAACTTAATCAGGAAGTTACTGTAGACACTTTCGCATTTACCGTTGATAAATGGCGAGTTACTGTGCGCCGAGGGCAGATTTCAAATTGAGGCACCGCATCCAGATTACAAATAAAACCACATATTACTAATTGAGGAACCTACCGTAGATATTTTCGCATTTACTGTAGATAAATGGTGCTTTACCGTTGATAAATCGTCATTTACCGTAGATAAATCGCTGATTACCGTTGATATCCTGTTTGGGACTGCGCTCGAACCTCTTTTTGCGCGTGTGGAATCGGTTACATACCGCCACCAACAGCAAAACCTTGATACTTTTTTTAAAAAACAAGCATTATCGCAGTGGATTTTCATTTAAAATGACAATTTTTCAGGGGTTTCTGCTTATGCTCTGGCCGAGGGCAGATTTCAAATTGAGGCACCGCATCCAGATTACAAATAAAACCACATATTACTAATTCAGGAACCTACCGTAGATATTTTCGCATTTACCGTTGATAAATGGTGCTTTACCGTTGATAAATCGTCATTTACCGTAGATAAATCGCTGATTACCGTTGATATCCTGTTTGGGACTGCGCTCGAACCTCTTTTTGCGCGTGTGGAATCGGTTACATACCGCCACCAACAGCAAAACCTTGATACTTTTTTAAAAAACAAGCATTATCGCAGTGGATTTTCATTTAAAATGACAATTTTTCAGGGGTTTCTGCTTATGCTCTGGCCGAGGGCAGATTTCAAATTGAGGCACCGCATCCAGATTACAAATAAAACCACATATTACTAATTCAGGAGCCTACCGTAGATACTTTCGCATTTACCGTAGATAAATGGTGCTTTACCGTTGATAGATCGTCATTTACCGTAGATAAATCGCTGATTACCGTTGATATCCTGTTTGGGGACTGCGCTCGAACCTCTTTTTGCGCGTGTGGAATCGGTTACATACCGCCACCAACAGCAAAACCTTGATACTTTTTTAAAAAACAAGCATTATTCTAAGATGTTTTCAATCAATTTTTCAGGATTTTACCTTAAATCAGTTCTTGTGCAATCCAAATCCAAACCTTCGAAACACACGCCGATTTTCATTAAAATAGCCGCACTCTCAAAAATGAAAGGTGCGGCTATCGTTTTACATTGGCTTGTAAGCTTCAGGTCGCTCTTCTGTTGCCTCGAAGTAGTAGCGAATTGCTTGGGCAATTCGCTCGGACGCTTTCCCGTCGCCATAAGGATTGACGGCTTTGGCCATCTTTTCATAGGCAGAGCGGTCTGTCAGAAGCTCTGTCGCCATTTCATAGATTGGCTGCTCTTCGTTTCCGGCAAGCTTAAGCGTACCTGCATCAATGCCTTCCGGGCGCTCTGTTGTGTCGCGGAGCACGAGCACTGGCACACCAAGCGATGGCGCTTCTTCCTGAACGCCGCCTGAATCAGTGAGAATCAGGTAAGCGCGGGAAGCAAAGTTATGGAAATCAATCACATCGAGCGGCTCTATCAGATGTATCCTGTCGTCTTCTCCAAGAATTTCCGCAGCGATTTCTCTAACGGCAGGGTTGAGGTGCACAGGGTACACAACCTGCACATCCTTCTGCTCATCGACAATCCGCTTGATAGCGCGGAACATATTTCTCATTGGCTCACCAAGATTCTCGCGGCGGTGGGCCGTCAAGAGTACAAGACGGTCAGAGCCGAGCTTATCGAGAACAGGGTGTGAATAGTTTTCTTTTACCGTTGTGGAAAGAGCATCGATCGCAGTATTTCCCGTGATAAAAATAGCTTCCTCCTTCTTGTTTTCCGCAAGAAGGTTTTCCGCTGCTTTACTTGTCGGCGAGAAATGGATATCCGCCATCACGCCTGTCAGCTGCCTGTTCATTTCTTCCGGGAACGGCGAGTACTTGTTCCATGTTCGGAGACCAGCCTCCACGTGACCGACAGGAATTTGGTTATAGAACGCGGCAAGACTTGCGACAAAAGTGGTCGTCGTATCGCCGTGAACGAGGACGATATCCGGCTTCGTCTCTTTCATCACTGTGTCGAGGCCCTCTAATCCTCTTGTGGTCACGTCGATCAGCGTCTGCCGATCCTTCATGATATTAAGATCATGGTCCGGTGTGATATTGAAAATATCGAGCACCTGATCGAGCATTTGGCGATGCTGTGCCGTAACAGTGACGATTGACTCGAAGTGCTCCCCATGCTTCTGAAGCTCAAGCACGAGCGGCGCCATTTTGATGGCTTCTGGCCTTGTTCCGAAAATGGTCATGACTTTGATCCGGCGGTTCATGTTATCCACTCCCATTAAAATGTTATCGTTGATGGTTCCCTTCAATACGACGATTATATTGCAAGAAATGTTTCATTATTTTTACATTTGACAAAAAGTAAGCGGCATCCCTGATCGGGCACCGCTTTTTCCATAAAAAAATTACTTCGTTCCGAACAATCTGTCGCCAGCGTCGCCTAGACCTGGCACGATATAACCATGGTCGTCCAGCTTCTCATCAAGCGCCGCAATATAAATATCGACATCTGGATGCGCTTCCTTTAATGCTTCCACGCCTTCAGGTGCAGCGATTAGGCACATGAATTGGATATGCTTGGCACCGCGCTTCTTCAAAGAGTGAATTGCTTCGATTGCAGAACCGCCTGTTGCAAGCATTGGGTCAACAACAATCAGTTCACGTTCTGGGATATCGCTAGGGAGCTTAACATAGTATTCAACAGGCTTAAGCGTTTTAGGGTCGCGGTAAAGACCGATATGTCCAACTTTCGCAGCAGGAATCAGTTTCAAAATTCCATCCACCATGCCGATACCAGCGCGTAAGATAGGAATAACTCCGAGCTTTTTACCTGAAAGAACTTTAGAAGTTGTTTTATCGACAGGGGTTTCAATTTCAATTTCTTGGAGAGGAAGCTCTCTTGTAATCTCGAAAGCCATCAGTGTCGCTACTTCGTCGACCAGCTCGCGGAATTCTTTTGTTCCCGTGTTTTTGTCACGGATGTAAGTCAATTTGTGCTGGATTAAAGGATGGTCGAAAACATATACTTTTGCCATGCTTATCTCTCCTTCTTATTGAAAGTTATTATGTAAAAAAAAATGCGTTCACGCACACTTCGTCTAATTTTACAGAAAAATGCCCTTAAGAGCAACTCATGCAATTAAATGTTAACAAGAATGCCTTAACACATAGAAAAAGCGGCCCAATAAGGACCGCTTTCGCATTTATCTCTCAGGGTAGAGCTCGAACTTAGCCGTTAGTTCTTCTACACGCTTGCTGGACTCTTCCAATACTTTTGCATCTTCGTGGTTTTTCAGAGTTGTCGCAATAATGCTTGCAATTTCGTCCATTTCTTCTTTTCCGAATCCGCGGCTTGTGACAGCAGCTGTACCGATGCGGATACCGCTTGTGACAAATGGACTTTCAGGATCGAAAGGAATGGTGTTCTTATTGACCGTGATGCCGATTTCATCCAATACTTTCTCTCCCACTTTTCCAGTCAAACCAAGGGAACGAAGGTCGACAAGCAGCAAGTGATTGTCAGTTCCGCCTGATACGAGGTCGATGCCTTCTTTTTTCAGGCTATCAGCAAGGCGCTGTGCATTGGAGATGATATTGGCTGCATATGCCTTGAAATCATCCTGCAATGCTTCGCCAAATGCAACAGCTTTCGCAGCGATTACATGCATAAGCGGGCCGCCTTGGATTCCAGGGAAAATCGACTTGTCAATCTTTTTCGCGAATTCTTCACGGCAAAGGATCATGCCGCCGCGTGGACCGCGCAATGTTTTATGTGTAGTCGTTGTAACAAAATCAGCATATGGCACAGGATTCTCATGAAGACCTGCTGCAACCAGGCCAGCGATATGCGCCATATCCACCATCAAATACGCGCCAATTGCGTCCGCAATTTCACGGAAACGCTTGAAATCAATTTTACGTGGATAGGCACTTGCACCCGCTACGATGAGCTTCGGTTTGTGCTGCTGTGCTTTTTCCATTACATCATCATAATTGATTAGATGCGTTTCTTTGTCGACGCCGTACTCGACGAAGTTGTACTGCATGCCACTGAAGTTAACAGGGCTGCCGTGGGTAAGGTGGCCGCCGTGAGACAGATTCATGCCAAGAACCGTGTCGCCATGCTCAAGAATGGTGAAATAAACCGCCATGTTCGCCTGGGCACCGGAATGAGGCTGAACGTTCACATGCTCAGCACCGAAAATTTCTTTCGCACGGTCGCGCGCGATATTTTCCGCTACATCGACATGCTCACAGCCGCCGTAATAGCGTTTGCCCGGATAGCCTTCAGCATATTTGTTTGTCAAAACAGAGCCTTGTGCTTCCATTACTGCTTCACTTACGAAGTTTTCCGATGCAATCAATTCAATTTTTGTACGCTGGCGCTGAAGTTCCTGCTGAATTGATTCAAAAATTTGGCTGTCCTGCTGTTGTAAATGCTTCATTCCTTGCTCCCCCTTTAGATTCTCCCGGAAATAAAAGATACGCTAGTTTGAAAATTCCTTTATATTGTATCCGATAATCACTAGAAAAGAAAGAACGAAACTAGCTGCATTCCTAGGGTAACGCTTACATTCTAAGTATGATGGGATAAAGTTTTTTATGGTATTGCTGGTGACCGGCTGAGCCGTCTACTTACGGCCCAACCAGTCTAAAATTTCATCTGCACGACTCGTTTTCCTGAGTTCGTTCATATAATGCCCGCTCGCCGCCAATCAGCTTTGGCCTCACTTTGGCAAGCGTGACGTGAGCGCTGCCGATACTCTTCTCTGTAACACGGACAGGGACCGCCACATTCTTTAAGTGCATGCCGATAAAGGTGTCGCCGATATCAATTCCAGCATCCGCTTTGATAAACTCAACGACAACAGGGTCAACCATCGCCCTGTAGGCATATGAAGCCATTGCCCCGCCTGCTGTCCTTGCCGGAACGACGCTCACTTCTTCATATCCCCGTTTTTCAGCCGTTTTCCGCTCGATTACAAGGGCCCTGTTTAAGTGTTCACAGCACTGAAATGCAAGTTCGATTCCTGCGGTTTTTGCCAGTTCGTCCAACTGTCCATAAAGCATTTCCGCTACATCATCCGTTCCAGCGGTTCCGATTCTCTTCCCTGCAATCTCACTCGTGCTGCAGCCAATAACGAGCAAGCTTCCCTTTTTCAAGTTCGCCGTATCTTTAAATTGTGAAAGAATGCTACGACATTGATCTTTCCACTGATCTATTAGCATCGTTCTCTTCCTTTCCAATCTCTTGGTAAAAAAATATCTGCAAAAAAGAGGCAGGACTCCCTTTGTCCCGCCCCTTTTCACCTTTACTTGCTTTCGTATTCTGTGATTTTACCTACGCGGTTTGCGTGACGGCCGCCCTCGTACTCAGTAGTCAGCCATGTTTGCGCTATTTCCCGGGCAAGTCCTGGGCCAATAACCCTTTCACCCATTGCAAGCATGTTGCTGTCATTATGCTGGCGAGTAGCTTTTGCACTGAAAAGGTCGTGCACAAGTGCACAGCGGATACCCTTTACTTTATTGGCAGCAATGCTCATCCCGATGCCAGTCCCGCAAATAAGAATGCCGCGGTCGAATTCTCCATTTGCTACTTTTTCCGCAACTGGAAGGGCATAATCCGGGTAGTCAACGGAAGTGTTGCATTCACAGCCGAAATCTTCGTACTGAATGCCCATTTCTTCCATAAGCGACTTGATCTCTTCGCGAATATTCACTCCGCCATGATCCGATGCAATTGCAACTTTCATATGTGGTAGCCTCCTGATTTGCCCGTTGAGCCGAGCTTGATTCTTTCATTATTTTCTCATACTCCCGGAAAAATATAAAGAAAGCTGTCGAGCAGGATAGTAAAATTTCATGACGATTTTCTTGAATGTAAAATTCTCTCAAAAATATGGCGGAGGAAGTATTTATTTCATATTGGGAAAATACATTCATGAAGAAGCAATCATCTAACAGCTTATCAATTGGGAAACTACAATCCCATCAATCGGAATAATGCGTATTCTACTTTTATCCATTTTCCAAAATAATATCAACGTAATAAAAAACTGCCGCAATGAGCAGCAGTCTTCATTAGAGAGTGAATCTCGAAATGGTCGTTTTTAATTTTTCCGCCTGATGCTTCAGCTCGTCCACAAGCTGCTCCACTTCTTCCATGACGGCAGCTTGGTCATGTGCGGATGTGGCAACTTGGATAGCACCTGCTGATGTTTCTTCTGAAATAGCAGCAACCTCTTGAGACTGCGTGGATGTATGCAAAATTCCTTCCATTTGCTTGTCCACATGTGCGGCAATTTTCTTGACAGAGGATGCTGTCTTTTGAACGGTAAGTTCCATATTTCCTAGTACAATGGACGTTTTCTGACTTTTTGTCACTTCAGATTCTACCGTCTCCGTCTGAAGCATCATTTGGCTGACAATCTCACTTACCCCGCTATGGATGCTGCCAATCAGTTCCGTTATCCCCTTAACTGCGTGAGCGCTTTCATCTGCCAGCTTTCGGACTTCCTCTGCTACGACCGCAAAGCCGCGGCCGTGCTCTCCGGCCCGTGCCGCTTCAATAGAAGCATTAAGCGCTAACAAATTAGTCTGTGCCGCCATATCTCCGACAAGTTGAATAATCTCTCCGACGCGAGCTGCATCGCTTTCGAGCTTTTGCACTGTGAGTAGGGAATTTCTGCTTCTTTCCGCGAGTATGTCCATCCCTGAAATGAGGTTTTCTAGCGCTGCTTTTGATGCATGCAATTCTTTTTCCATCTGTTTAGATTCCGAATTGGCTGTTTCCGCCCGCCGCTGGATATCTTCTGCAAGGCGTGCCATGTCGTCTACCGACTCCGCTGTCTCTTGTGTTGCTTCAGATGAACTCTCCGCCCCCGAAGATATTTCTTTAATCGTCGCTGCAATAACAGCAGCCTTGTGGGAAGCGGTTTTCGATCTGTCTGATATAGCATGCACGACTTCATTCGTTTGCTGAAAGTTCTCCTCTATCATTTGCACCATTTCTCTGACGCTTGTAAGCATTCTATTGAACGCCAATGCTAGCGACTGGATTTCATCATCGGACTCGGGAACTTCCACATTTACAGTTAAATCGCCGGCTGCTGCCTGGAGTGCCGTCTCTTCCAATTTCTTGAGTGGTTTAGTCAAGAGCCCTGCAGCGAAGTAAGCAAGAATGCCTGACCAAATCGCCCCAAGCAAAAGAACTCCAAGGCTGTAAACCATCTGACTCATGTTTAACGAATGTTCCACAAGCGGATATAGGAAGTAAATAAAAAATCCGCTAATCGTATATGTAATCACTGCTAATACAAATGTAAAAACGACAAGCTTTTTCCTTATTCCAAAGCGATAATTATTCCCTCTCCCCACAGTTTTGCCTCCCGAAATACTTGTTTTTCCCTTTCACAAGGTAAAAAACAGTTTATCTTTTTCTTCGGCATAAACGCAGGAAAAGTTAACCCTTTTCTAAAACATTATACATCTTTTATACAATCAATTACTTTCTCTATCGCTTCAGAAATCTCTCGAAAGGCAGCTCGATAACGCTCGGCATTCCCCCCAAACGGATCGGCAATATCGATTCCAGCTTCCTCGCCCGCAAACTCTTTCAAGGTGTGAACTTTCCCTTGAGCTTCGGGAAAATGAGCAAGTACCGCATCTTTATGGCTACCGGTCATCGTGAGGATCAAAGTAGCCCAGCCAACTTCCTGTTCTGTTAGAAGCGTTGACTGATGCTCCAAATCCAAGTTATTTTCGCTAAGGACCAGCTTGGCGTTTGGCGAAGCATCGTTGCCATTTGCCGCAAACACCCCCGCCGACCGAACCTCTACGCCAGGAATCTTCTTACCGGCAAGCACCGCTTCCGCCATCGGGCTCCTGCACGTATTCCCTGTACAAACAAACAGTATCTTAGCCATCGTTGTTTCCTCCCTTTTTTCCCATTATAAAATAAAAAGCCCGGCTTTTCACCGGGGCAGAAGTTGATCTATTACACTGATAGTTATGACCTACTTAACCACAAACATCAATTACAGATAAGTTTGGCTTGAATTTAGAAGAAAATAACTTTAGACCAGGTTGACGCTTAGCAGCCGATTCTCTGTAGTTCTATATACCCATTTTTACCATTTTATAGGTTAAATAACGTGTGCTAAGTTGGTGGATAAGTTAGAATAATACTTGAGTAAAAAATATTATTTTTAGCTTTCTACTTAGATAATTTTAAAAAAGGTGATGTCTATTATCAAAGTTGTATTGCATCTACTTCATCACAAATGCAGGAATTGACAGCATTGTTTCGTGAGAAAGAATAAAAATGAACAAAATACTGAATTGGTTTATAGAGCCCTACCTTATCGTGATTTCTGAACTAAAATACCTGTCTCGCTTAAAAAAAGAACCTATTTCGAAAGAAAAGAAGTCCAGAATTTGGAAGCTCCAATATTTTAATATCGTGTTCTGTGCTCTCTATTCTATTTTTGCGATAGGAACTGTTTCCTATATTATACTTTCATTCCTTGTCGCTTGGTATGGATTTATTTGTTTGATTGTAACTATTCCCATGATGATACTTGCAAAAACTGTCCAAAAGAATCGGTATTTAAAGCGCAGGGAAGCATTTTTAGCCGGTGATCCGTACATGATAAATTAGAGAAATATGGTATTTAAACTAGTAGTTAGGAAGGTTTTTAAAAGTGAACTATTTAAAAGTTTTATTTATTTTAACACTATTTTTAACAGGTTGCAGCATCGAGAAATCAACTGGGGAAAGTACTGATAGTAAAAGGGAACAAAAAGAATTATCAAAAAAAGAAAAACAGAAAATTTTACTTGAATTTGTAAATAAAAAAACTAAAAAGGTATCTGATTATGAAGAGGCAGCATTTAAGTCTTTAACTTCAGTTTCAGGAGAAAACTTCACAAATGACCAGGTTATGCACACAGAATTGGTCAATAATACAATCCCATCTTACAAAAAAGCTCTTGAAACAGCAAAAAAAATCAAGCCTGGATTTTCCGAATTAGAAGAGCCCAAAAAGCAGATAGTGAAAGCGACAGAAACCTTTTATGAGGCCCTCCTACTTGAAAAAGAGGCATTAGAAAAACAAGATAGCGACATAATGAAGCAATCAAATGAAAAGATGGTGGAATACAAAAAACAAATCGAGGAATACCATTCACAAATGCAACAGTTAGCGAAGAGATTGAATGTGGAATATACACCATATAGTAGTTGAGTATAAGTGCCACTGGCTGATGAATTCCTAAAAATGATTATCTTCAAGTAGCTTGTTTAGTCCCTAGAATTGATAAGCTTCCGTGTGTTATCAATCAAACTAAGAAATTTATCAATCTGATTCAACTAAACCCGAACTCACACCTCTCCTTGACAAGGTTTTAAGTAAAAAGAGTAACTTCGAGTTTGCTATTTTAATGATTGTGGATATTCTCAAGCCCTCGCCACACTCCAGCACGTCTGAGGGGTGGCTTTTTTTCTGGAATCAGCCAGCTTTTTCGCATTATCAACCACACTTCGAGATTTATCAACCAACTCCGAGCAAAAATCAACCAACTTACCGTCGTTATCAACCAACTTCCGTGCGAAATCAACCAAACGCAGCCGTGGCGCGGCTTCCGGGTTAAAAAGAGTAACTTCAAAAGGACTTGACCAAGTTCATGCCACACTCCAGCACGTCTGAGGGGTGGCTTTTTTTCTGGAATCAGCCAGCTTTTTCGCATTATCAACCACACTTCGAGATTTATCAACCAACTCCGAGCAAAAATCAACCAACTTGCCGCCGTTATCAACCATCTTCCGTGCGAAATCAACCAAACGCAGCCGTGGCGTGGCTTCCGGGTTAAAAAGAGTAACTTCAAAAGGACTTGACCAAGTTCATACCACACTCCAGCACGTCTGAGGGGTGGCTTTTTTTCAGAAATCAGCCAGCTTTTGCGCATTATCAACCACACTTCGAGATTTATCAACCAACTCCGAGCAAAAATCAACCAACTTACCGCCGTTATCAACCATCTTCCGTGCGAAATCAACCAAACGCAGCCGTGGCGTGGCTTCCGGGTTAAAGTGCAAATTCAACCAAACGCAGCCGTGGCGCCATTCAGGATAAGGTTATAAGCCAAAAGAGTAATTTGCAGACCCAGTCCCGGCACAGCTTCCGGCCCAAGGACCACACCCTCTCCTACTAAAGCGGCAATAACAGCTTCAAACCCATAACAAGCAAGATGGATCCGCCAAGGACTTCGCCGTATGAACCGAGGACGCCTTTCACCTTCCGGCCAATGAGAAGGCCTGCCCAAGAGAGGATAGCAGAAGCTGCGCCAAAACAAGCGATAACAAGAATGGTTCTTGCCCCGTAGATGCCAAGCGTCAGGCCGACGGAGAAGCTATCCAAACTTACGCTTAAGGCGAACAGAATCAGGCCGCTCCCGACCGGTGTTATGATGCTGTCACCGTCGGTATTAAATCCGGAGCGGATCATCTGCATCCCCATGAGCACGAGGAGACCGCCTCCGATATAGCCTGCAATTGCGCCGAACTGGTCTGATAAAAAGCTGCCGACCACGATGCCGATGAGAGGCATAAGCATATGAAAAAAGCCAATGATAAGGCCAATTTTAAAAATTTGCCGTTTGGAGAGGGAAATCATCCCCATGCCAAGGCCGACGGAAAAAGCATCCATGCTTAACGCAAATGCCATTAATAATAACGTAATCAGTTCTCCCATCGCTGCTGCCATTCCTATGCCTCCTTGGACTTGCTAGTTCAACATATGCACGTCCAAGAGGGTTTAGAAGAGGTTTATAAGCCAAATAAAAATAGCGGCAATCCGCCGCTATTTTTTGTATTATTTTTTCCTGATGATTGGATATCCCGAAGCCTTGGAGAGACGATTCATGACTGCCTCGCCCACGCCAGCATCAGAAAAGACTTCGCCAAAAATAATAGCAGCATTGCTTTCGTTGAAACGTCTAAGCGTATCATAAAGAGCTTCTGCCACCGTTTCGAGTTTTTCCCGGCTGCCGCAAGGGATAATAACATCAGCATCGTAAAAATCTTTATTCTCTTCCGTTGTCATCACACCGACTTTCATACCCTCCGCTCGCTTTTCATTGACGAGTTCTTGGATATCACCAGGGGTGCCATCTACCAAGTATAAAGGAGAATCCGGAGCATAATGGCGATATTTCATTCCTGGCGATTTCGGTGCTTGTCCCGGATCGGTGAGTGCAGGATCTACGCCAATCCTTCCGACTGATGCTTGCAGCTGCTCTCTTGTAATACCGCCCGGCCTAAGGATGACAGGATACTCCCCAGTGCAGTCCACAACAGTCGATTCCACTCCAACACCTGTCGGACCACCATCGACAACCCCGGCAATTCTTCCGTTCAAATCCTCCCACACATGAGAGGCTGTTGTTGGGCTAGGTCTTCCCGAGACATTTGCGCTTGGCGCTGCAATCGGCAATCCTGATGCCTCAATCAACGCTAATGCCACTGGGTGCTCAGGCATCCTGACTGCGACCGTTGAAAGGCCTGCTGTCGCTTTTTCCGAGAGAACGCCCTCCTTTTTGTAGAGAACGAGCGTAAGCGGTCCAGGCCAAAACTTTTCCATTAAAATTTGCGCCTGCTCCGGTATTTCTGCAACAAATTCCTCAAGCTGCGTTTTGTTGGCTATGTGGATAATGAGCGGATTATCTCCCGGTCTGCCTTTAGCCTCAAATATTTTTGCGACTGCTTTATAATTTTTCGCATTGCCCCCAAGACCGTAAACGGTTTCTGTTGGAAAGGCAACCACTTCATTTCCCTTCAATTTTTCCGATGCTTCCACAATTTGTGGATATGTGATTAAATTATCCACAAGTTTATCCACTGTCCATCGTGTTGTCTTCATATTAATCACCCTTCTAGACTGGGTCCTATTACCCTAAAAAATAGTCCTTCAATCCTTTATATACTAACATATACTGAAGTAATTCCTATGAAAGTATAAAAGAAGTAGCGAGAGAAGACAAGTTTTTATCCACAAATTGTGCATAATATCGGGGATTAAGTGGATAAGTCTGTGGATATAGCGAGATTTTTTATCGAAATTTTCATTATTATTGAGTTATCCACATTTGTTACTCTCTTAAAATGCTCTAATTCACCGACAGATCGACTTGCTTCCTCATAATGACAGCTTTCAAATCCTAGTTCCCGGAGAAAAATGGCTGCTGCCTGCTTGTCCGTTACAAGAAAAACATTCATTAGTCCTTTTTCCTTTGCCGTGCGCAACACGCGCCCTAGTAAAAGAAGGACCTCTTCATGGGAAGTGCCTTTCTGGATGACGAGCGAACGGATTAAACCAGCATTCACAGCCGGCTCCATTCCAACACAGGCCTTCAGTTTTCCAGAGCTTGTCTCCAAAAAAAAGTAGCAATCTAAATCTTCCTCCTGAAATTGGGTTCCCGGCTGCACTTCTGCTAAAAAGGACTTTAGTTTTTCAACGTCTTCCTTTGCAGCTACCCGAACAAGTTCTCCCATTCCTTCCACCCTTTCTATTAATCTTATATGCTATATGTATGTGAAAGGGAGATAACTAGAACTAAAAGGGAGACATAACCGCATCGTTGCGGTCATGCCTCCCTGGTGTCTGAATACTTCTGTTATTTGTATCATGTATCGCCTTGTTATTAGTCGTTCTTGCGCTGGCGGGATTCGCCGCCTTTTTCGCCGATCTCTTCGTAGAATTCGTCGCCATGCTTATCGCGAGTGGCTTCGCCGCCCTTTTTACCGATTTCCTGATAAAATTCTTTATCATGATTTTCGGCTGTTGCTTCGCCGCCTTTTTGGCCAATCTCTTGATAGAATTCTTTGTCATGGCTTTCAGCTGTTGCTTCGCCGCCTTTTTTACCGATTTCCTGGTAGAATTCTTTGTCATGATTTTCAGCTGTTGCTTCGCCGCCTTTTTTACCAATCTCCTGGTAGAATTCTTTGTCATGATTTTCGGCTGTTGCTTCGCCGCCTTTTTTACCGATCTCTTGGTAGAATTCTTTACCATGGTTATCGCTTGTTGCTTCGCCGCCCTTGCGTCCTCTTTCTTCACGAGTCATTTTTTCGTCATTATTTTTGTTTGCCATTATCTTTCATCTCCTTTTAGGTTGTTTTTTTTGTTTACACTCCTACATTATCCGCTGTGGACATACTCTAAACCACTTGAAACTAAACTGTAACTCTCCTGTTCTTGCAATGTAATAATTATGGGAATTTAGCTGGGATTTTTGCCACTTTATCCATATTTTTCTACAAAAAAAAGACCACAGACAGCTGCGGTCAATTAAATAGCTTTTTCCAAGCGTCTACAACGAAAAAGCGAACTTCGATTTCTTCCTCTTTTCCTTGAAAAACAGGCTGGCTTTTCTTTACTTTTTTCACTTTAGAAGTATCGGCTTCTTGCTCTTTAAGGTTTTTCAATGGAACTTCGCTGTTTTCAGTAGGAGTAGGCTCTTCTATTGCTGTAGGTTGCGCTGCTTCAGGTATCTCCACTTGTGCTGCAGGTTCTACTGTTGCTGGTTCCGGTGTTGGTTCTGCCGGTGACTGTTCTGGGCTTGATGGAGCAGAGGCCGGTTGAGACGCTGCTGCAGCCCTTGCTTCAGTCTCTTTATTCAGGTCAGCCTTTTCCTTCCCTTCCGCTTCTTCCTCTACTATGTTCTCTTCTCCTTCTTTTTTACTTTTTACGTTATCGCCTTTCTCCTCAAATCCCGGGCTTGTCGCTTCACCGTTTGAAAAATCAAGGAAGCACAGCGGCGGATACAGGACACACCACCAGTTAGCGCCTTCCCCTTTTCCAAGCGTGATTAAGATTGCCTCATACTCGCCTGCAGGGTAAAGAAATTGTCCATACAGCTTTGTCGGGAATTTTACGCGGCCAAAATCTACATTTACTGTCTGATCGCTCTTGTGGGCAGCAACCACTTTCTCCGCGATTGCTTGTATTTCCGGAAGCTTTGACTTTATCACTTTTCGTGCTTCCTTTAGAGAAGTCAGCTCTCCTACCCACACGGTAATTTGCTCGTTTACTCTGTCTCGAACTTCCCGTTTAATTTTCTGGTCGGCTGCGGTGTCGCTGTCAGCAAGAATCCTCAGCCTGATCGCCTCATGCGGAATGACGATTTCCTCCTCAGCCCTAGTTGTTTTCGGTGTATATAAGCTTAAAATTGTCGCAGCTGACAATAATATTAGATAAAAAATTGCAATATATTTTTTGTTCATCTCATAGCACCATCCCTTCACTATCAACAGTGTGGGCAAAATGCTAGATTCTTAAACTTGTAATTTTAAAAAATATTGGAGTACTATTTTTGCGGGAATCAACCAATCGCCGGACTAGCGCGCTGGAACCAGGCTTGAGCACCCCGGAAGCTTGCGCTCAAAGCGACTTTTTTCAGGAAATCAACCAACTTTTTTGAGTTATCAACCAAACTGAGGGGAAAATCAACCAGCTTGGTGCTAGAATCAACCAACTATCGTCAGAAATCAACCAATCGCCGGGCTAGCGCGCTGAAACGGGGATCGAGCGCTCCACAAGCTAACGCTCAAAGCGACTTTTTTCAGGAAATCAACCAACTTTTTTGAGTTATCAACCAAGATGAGGGCGTAATCAACCAGCTCGGTGCAATAATCAACCAGCTCGGTGCAATAATCAACCAAAGCTGAAGTGTAATCAACCAACTATCGTCAGAAATCAACCAATCGCCGGGCTAGCGCGCTGGAACGGGGATCGAGCGCTCCACAAGCTTGCGCTCAAAGCGACTTTTTTCAGGAAATCAACCAACTTTTTTGAGTTATCAACCAAACTGAGGGCGTAATCAACCAGCTCGGTGCAATAATCAACCAAAGCTGAAGTGTAATCAACCAACTATCGCCAGAAATCAACCAATCGCCGGGCTAGCGCGCTGAAACGGGGATCGAGCACTCCACAAGCTTGCGCTCAAAGCGACTTTTTTCAGGAAATCAACCAACTATCTTGAGTTATCAACCAAACTGAGGGCGTAATCAACCAGCTCGGTGCAATAATCAACCAAAGCTGAAGTGTAATCAACCAACTATCGTCAGAAATCAACCAATCGCCGGGCTAGCGCGCTGAAACGGGGATCGAGCGCTCCACAAGCTAACGCTCAAAGCGACTTTTTTCAGGAAATCAACCAACTTTTTTGAGTTATCAACCAAACTGAGGGCGTAATCAACCAGCTCGGTGCAATAATCAACCAAAGCTGAAGTGTAATCAACCAACTATCGTCAGAAATCAACCAATCGCCGGGCTAGCGCGCTGGAACCAGGCTTGAGCACCCCGGAAGCTAACGCTCAAAGCGACTTTTTTCAGGAAATCAACCAACTTTTTTGAGTTATCAACCAAACTGAGGGCGTAATCAACCAGCTCGGTGCTTGAATCAACCAAAGTTGAAATGTAATCAACCAACTATCATCAGAAATCAACCAATCGCCGGGCTAGCGCGCTGAAACGGGGATCGAGCGCTCCAATAAGCAAGCTTTCCTAAAACAAAAAAAGCCCCCTTGGACAAAGGGACTAAACGCCGATATGCGCGTACACCATGCGATCTTTTCCATTAATATCGTTCAACACTTCCACGAAAGCTCCTGGAAAAGCTTCGCGCAGCATGTTTGCGACAGTTTCTCCTTGGCCGAAGCCAACCTCAAGAGCAACGAGCGCTTTTTCCTTGAGCACTTGCGGCAGCTGTTCCATAAAGCTCCGATAAATGTCGAGGCCATCTTTGCCGGCAAACAATGCGAGATGCGGTTCATGATCTGTCACGATTTCCGACATCCACAGCTTGTCTTCCTCAGGAATATATGGTGGATTTGAAATGACGCAGTCGAATTTTTTCCCGCCTCTCATAAAAGGTTCCAACAAGTCTCCCTGAATGAAGTTAACATCTGCTCCAAGTGCCGCAGCATTTTTTTTCGCAACAGCTAGCGCGTCCTGGGAAATGTCTGACGCCGTGACCATCATATCCGGTTTTTCCAGCTTAAGTGTTACGGAGATCGCTCCGCTTCCTGTTCCAACATCTACTGTCTCGATTCCGTCTGCATCAGGGAAAAGCGAATGCATACGCTGCAAGGCGCCAAGCACGAGCTCTTCTGTTTCTGGCCGTGGAATTAAGACAGAAGGATTCACTTCAAAGGTTCTTCCATAAAAATCTTCCACACCTGTGATGTATTGGACGGGAACCCCGTCGCCATGCTGTTTGACTGCTTTTTGGAAGGCTGCCCATACGCCGTGGTCGAGCTCCTCGCGAATATCGGCAAGAAGGTGCGCGCGATCCATCCGGGCAATATGCTGCAGCAGAATTTCCCCCGCATTGTCATCTCTCTGCTTCTGCTCTAAAAAAGAAGAAGCCCAGTTCAGGGCTTCATATATTTTTTTACTCATTGCTTGCGCTCTCCAAACGGCTAGACTGGTCTTCGAAAATAAGGGCATCGATGATTTCATCCATTTTCCCTTGAAGTATTTGGTCAAGCTTCTGGATAGTCAAGCCAATGCGATGGTCCGTCACGCGGTTCTGCGGGAAGTTATACGTGCGAATTCGCTCAGAGCGATCCCCTGTGCCGACAGCCGATTTCCGAACTTGGTCATACTCAGCCTGCGCTTCCTGCTGATACTTATCATACACGCGGGCGCGGAGAACCTTCATCGCCTTGTCCTTGTTTTTATGCTGCGATTTCTCGTCCTGGCAAGAAACAACGATGCCAGTCGGAAGATGCGTCAGCCGGACGGCAGACATGGTTGTGTTAACACTCTGGCCGCCAGCGCCGCTGGAAGCGAACGCATCGAAGCGAATGTCCTTATCATGGATTTCCACTTCCACTTCCTCCGCTTCCGGAAGACACGCAACTGTGGCTGTTGAAGTATGAATCCTTCCGCCTGACTCTGTTTCCGGAACGCGCTGCACCCGGTGTGCGCCATTCTCAAACTTCAGCTTCGAGTAAGCGCCGTTTCCATTTACAATAAAAATAATTTCCTTGTAGCCGCCAACCCCAGTTGTGTTCGCTTCAATCACTTCCACTTTCCAGCCTTGCGATTCGGCAAAGCGGCTGTACATCCGGAATAGATCGCCAGCAAACAGAGCAGCTTCATCTCCGCCAGCAGCTCCGCGAATCTCCATAATAACGTTTTTATCATCGTTCGGGTCTTTCGGTACAAGAAGAATTTTCAAGCGGCTTTCATACTCTTCAATGCGAGACGCAAGCTCAGCCATCTCTTCCTTCACCATTTCCTTCATTTCAGCGTCAAGCTTTTCATCAAGCATCGCACGCGCATCCGCGTACTGCTCCTTTGCTTCCTTGTATTCACGATAAACCTGCACCGTTTCCTGGATATCAGACTGCTCCTTGGAAAACTCGCGCAATTTGTTGGGATTATTAACAATCTCAGGGTCGCTCAAAAGCTCATTCAGCCTCTCATAGCGATCCTCAACAGCTTGAAGACGATCAAACACAGGCATTCACCTCATCTATAATAAATAATACGTTCATTCCATTCTTGTCCATAACATTCTAATTATAGTATAGCAGGGATAGCAGCGTCAAAACCAATTCTTGAGCGTAAGATGCTTAGAAGCGATAGGAGATTGGTGTCAGGTGGTTATTTAAGATTAAATATAGTAATTTAAGTGCTTAATTTTTGTGTTTTTGCTTTAACCAATGATAAAAATGCTAGTTTTGGTGTGGAAACTAGAGATTTTACAATTTACAGAGAGAAATGAAGGAAAATGAAGCATGTGTAACCGATTACACACAAGCTGAGACGCTAGTTACTTTTTGCTATCTACGGTAATGCTCGATTTATCTCCGGTAAACTCCATTTTATCTACGGTAATCCTTCTTTTATCTACGGTAAATGGGGATTTGTCTACAGTAGCTAGGAGCTTGATTGTAATTATCCCTTTTAATGTAAAAATAAAAACCTCTGGGTTTTTAAAATAGCATCAATCCTTACCTGCATTGTCATTGACCAACTCACTTGAGTGAAACATGACTTTTTTTCAATAAAATGCTGCTGTTTTTCAGTTAAAACGACAAGTTTTAGATTTGGAGGAATAAAAGTAATTGTGTAACCGATTACACACAAGCTGAGACGCTAGTTACTTTTTGCTATCTACGGTAACGCTCAATTTATCTCCGGTAAACTCCATTTTATCTACGGTAATCCTTCTTTTATCTACGGTAAATGGGGATTTATCTACAGTAGCTAGGAGGTTGATTGCAATTTTTGCTTATAGTGTAAACCAGCTCCTCGCCTTCATTTGCATTCCTATTTTTAACAATAACTGTCATCCCACGCGTTCCCGAGCAAAAACAACAAGCATGCCCGCGGGGACATGCTTGTCATTTGCCGTTTTCCATATTCACATCGATATTGTAGCGAGGCAGCGCGTTGGTCAGCTTCTGTTTGATTTTAGCAGCTTGCTTTTCTTTTTCACCGGAAGATAGGTTCTTGCTGCTGAGCACGGAGACGTTCATTGTACCGCCATCAATCCAAACTTCATCTGCCTTAAAGCCTTTAACGCTAGCTACCGTTTCGCGGGCTTTTGCCACATCGTCTGAAAAGTTGTGGCGATTTCCGCCGATATCCGGAAAGTTGGGGTTCTGGTCGCTCATCGTACGGTCCATCCCATCGCTTGCGTTTATATCATGGCCGCCGCCAACATTGCCATCATCCCGCGTGGAAATAGCCTTGCCTTGCTTGTCCTCATCCTTGTATCCTGATTGGCTATTATCAAACATCCCGCAGCCTGCAAGCAATGCTAATGCCAGAAGCACCGCCAGCATTCGATTCATAAAGCCATCACCTCCGCTGTTAGCGTGCCCCCAAATCCTCCCCCCTATGCCAAAACAAATGCCAAAGCAAAAAACAAAAACCAGCCCCAATGGGACTGGCATCTGCATTGCTTAATTTATCTCGGTATTTTGGGCGGACCTCACCATATTGGGAGATTTCGGCACTTCGTGGTGGTGCCTGCACCTTGGTTCATATGCTTCAGAGGCTCCGACGAGGATGACCGGGTCATGGTAGGAAGCAGGCTTGCCATCGATGAGGCGCTGGGTCCTGCTTGCTGGCGATCCGCAGACGGCACAAACGGCCTGCAGCTTTGTCACATGCTCAGCAATTGCCATTAGCGCGGGCATCTTGCCAAAAGGCTCGCCGCGGAAGTCTTGATCGAGCCCTGCAAGGATTACTCTATGTCCGCTATTGGCCAAGTGCTGAGCTACCCCAACGATTTCCTCATCAAAAAATTGCACTTCATCGATTGCGATGACATCAACATCGCCGCTTATATGCTGGAAAATATCAGCGGAACGGGCTACCGGTCTCGCAATTATCGAGGTTCCGTTGTGGGATACGACAGCCTCCTCGCTGTAGCGATTATCGATTATCGGCTTGAATACGGCAATCTTCTGCTTCGCAAACTGCGTTCTTCGGACACGCCGGATCAATTCCTCCGACTTGCCGGAAAACATGCTGCCGCAAATCAACTCGATCCAGCCGCCATGGTTCTTCTCATACATGTAACAAGCTACTCCTTCCTGCCGGCCATGCCCGCCACTCGCTCGGCATGGTCCCCATCTATATAGAATTAGCCGACATTCCTCAAAAAGCTGCCGGAATAAAGACATTCTTTCCAATAAAAAACAGGCAAGGTATGAAGCTTCTTGCCTGTTTTATGAACGTTCTTATTGTTGTTGCTCGGATTTGATGCCGTATTTCTTGTTGAAACGGTCAACACGTCCGCCTGCTTCAGCAAACTTCTGACGGCCTGTGTAGAATGGATGGCATTCTGAACAAGTTTCAACACGAAGCTCTTTTCTAACGGAACCTGTTTCGAAAGTGTTGCCGCAAGCGCAAGACACCGTGATTGTTTTGTAGTCTGGATGAATTCCTTGTTTCATTCCTAATACATCTCCTTTTGCCCTGAATCTCGCGAAACAGAGTTATATTTATACGGAGTTTTCCGTAGTGGTTCAAGCACACTGGTATCATTATATCAAGTACTAAATCTTTTTTCAAGAAGTTTCATTTTCCATTTTTTTGATCAAATACCACGGCGGTTTCCTGACTTCATCTCGTCGCTTAGCACCGCAAAAAACTCTTCATTCGACTTTGTCTGCTTCAGCTTGCGAAGGAATTTTTCGGCAAAATCAGGAGCATCGCTCATTGCCTTACGGATAGCCCACAGCTTATCTAAATGCTCTTTCGGAATGAGGAGTTCTTCCTTCCTCGTTCCTGAACGGCGAATATCGATTGCCGGGAAGATGCGCCGTTCCGCAAGCGTACGGTCAAGGTGCAGCTCCATATTGCCAGTTCCCTTGAATTCCTCGTAAATTACGTCATCCATGCGGGAGCCCGTATCGACAAGCGCCGTAGCGAGAATAGTTAAGCTGCCGCCCTCTTCAATATTCCTTGCTGCACCGAAGAAACGCTTCGGCCGGTGGAATGCTGCTGGGTCGATACCGCCGGATAGCGTACGGCCGCTAGGCGGGATGACAAGGTTATATGCCCTGGCAAGACGCGTAATGCTGTCCATTAGGATAATCACATCGCGCTTATGCTCAACAAGGCGCATGGCGCGCTCTAGCACAAGCTCAGCAACTTTTATATGGTTCTCCGGCACTTCGTCAAAAGTCGAGCTGACAACATCGCCTGCTACTGATCTTTCAATATCGGTTACTTCTTCCGGACGTTCGTCAATCAAAAGAACGATTAATTCCGCTTCCGGATGATTTGTCGTAATACTATTCGCAATTTCTTTCAGCAGCATCGTTTTCCCTGCTTTTGGCGGCGCGACAATCAGTCCGCGCTGGCCAAAGCCCACAGGCGCAAGGACGTCCATAATTCTTGTAGACAAGTGCTTTGGCGTCGTTTCCAGCTTCATTTGCCTGTTTGGATACAGTGCCGTCAGCCCAGGGAAGTGGACACGCTCCTTCGCCGTTTCCGGATCGTCGCCGTTAACCGCCTCCACTTGCAGCAAGCCAAAATAGCGCTCGTTTTCTTTTGGCGGGCGGACTTTCCCTGAAACCTTGTCCCCGTTTCTCAAATCAAAACGGCGGATTTGCGATGCCGAGATGTAGATATCCTCGGAGCTTGGCGAGTAATTAATCGGACGGAGAAATCCAAATCCCTCCGACTGGATAATTTCCAGAACGCCTTCCATGAAGAAGTAGCCCTGTTGCTCAGCCCTTGCCTTCAGGATGGCAAAAATCAGCTCTTTTTTTGTCAGCTTGCTGTAATAGGACACTTTGTATTCACGAGCCAATTCATAAAGCTCTTTTAACTTCATATTTTCCAAACTTGAAATATTCACTTCCAAAATTGTCACCACACTAAATATATTAAGTTGCCAGTTCGCTCCATATACCATGCTTTTTCATCATGATTTTTGTCGTGTTAGGATGGAAAAGTAGAATGGAGTTCATTGAAGAATGATAGAAGGATGTAATGAAAGAATATTCGAAGACATTATTCATTAAAACACTATTATTTTAACCTTAACTTGTAAAAATAATCAAGCAGTTTTATTTCCCTTATTTGTTGCGCTCCTTTCGCCTTCACGGAAGGAGCGCAACAAATAAGGGTTTTCTTTTTCCCGAAAAAAATTTATGGCTTTAAGACAAGGTTTGGTTTTAACTCGAGCCTATGCTCTCCTTCGATAAAGCGAACCGTTCCAGACTTGGCGCGCATAACGACCGAATGAGTAAGACCCACATTTCCCTTGTACTGAACTCCTTTCAAAAGCTCACCATCGGTTACACCGGTTGCAGCAAAAATAGCGTCATCCCCTTTTACAAGGTCTTCCATGAGGAGAATCTTGTTTACATCAAGACCCATCTTGATGCAACGCTCGGCTTCAGCATCATTTTGCGGAAGGAGCTTCCCTTGGATTTCTCCGCCAAGTGATTTCAAAGCAACTGCAGCAATAACACCTTCTGGCGCTCCGCCGGAACCGAACAGGATGTCGACGCCTGTAAAATCAAATGCAGTATTGATCGCACCAGCTACGTCTCCGTCGTTGATTAGCTTGATTCTGGCGCCTGCTTCGCGAAGCTGATGAATAATGTGTTCGTGGCGAGGCCTGTTCAGGACGGTTGCTACCACGTCTTCAATATTTTTGTTCTTCGCTTTTGCGACTGCCTTCAAATTGTCGATGACAGAAGCGTTGATGTCAATTTGGCCGATTGCTTCCGGGCCGACTGCAATTTTATCCATATACATGTCTGGTGCATGAAGAAGGTTGCCGTTATCTGCAATCGCTAGTACCGCAAGCGCGTTCCAGCCTCCAGACGCAACAATGTTCGTCCCTTCCAGCGGGTCGACGGCGACATCCACACGCGGGCCATAGCCTGTGCCGAGTTTCTCACCGATATAAAGCATTGGCGCTTCGTCCATTTCTCCTTCACCAATGACGACCGTACCTTTCATTGGAATGGTATCGAATACATCACGCATCGCGGATGTTGCTGCATCGTCCGCCTCGTCTTTTTTACCGCGGCCCATCCAGCGCGCTGAAGCAAGTGCTGCTGCTTCCGTTACGCGCACTAGTTCCATCGTTAAGCTTCTTTCCATCTGTCTCTCCCCTTGCTCTCGTCTGTATTTTTGTTCCCCCGCCGCTTGTAGGCGCGGAGTTGTTGGATTAAGCGTTTTTCATGTGTTCTTGTTCTTCCTTTGTCAGCTCTTCACGCCAGACAGTTGCGCCAAGGCCATTCAGCTTTTCAACAAGGTGGCTGTAGCCCCTGTCAATATGTTCAAGCCCGGTAACTTCGGTGATGCCTTCCGCCATGAGCCCGGCGATGACAAGCGCTGCTCCTGCCCTCAAGTCACTCGCTTTCACTTTCGCTCCCTGGAGCTGGATAGGACCGTTGATGATTGCCGATCTGCCTTCTACTTTAATGTTGGCGTTCATCCTTCGCAGCTCGTCGATGTGCTTGAATCTTGCACCATAGATTGTATCGGTGACAACGCTTGATCCTTCGACTCTCGTCAATAAAGAGGTGAACGGCTGCTGAAGATCCGTAGGGAAACCTGGATATACAAGCGTTTTGATATCAACAGGCTTGTATTTTGCTGCAGGTCCTACGAATACTTGCTCATCACTCGTCTCAATTTGCACGCCGATTTCCTTCAGCTTTGCAATCAGCGACTCGATATGCTCCGGAATGACATTGTCAATCGTTATTCCGTCCCCTGCAGCTGCTGCAAGAATCATGAAGGTTCCTGCTTCGATTCTATCAGGAATAATCGTATGGCGGCAGCCGTGAAGAGAATCTACTCCATCAATTCTGATTACATCGGTACCGGCACCTTTTATCTTGGCTCCCATGTTTGTTAAGAGTGTTGCTACATCAATGATTTCCGGTTCCTTCGCCGCGTTTTCAATCACGGTCCGGCCCTTTGCCCTTACTGCTGCAAGCATGATGTTGATGGTAGCGCCAACGCTGACGACATCAAGATAAATCCTTGCGCCGCGCAGCTCTTCCGCCCGCAAATAAATCGCGCCTTGCTCATTTGTCACGCTTGCGCCAAGCGCCTCGAATCCTTTGATATGCTGATCAATCGGGCGGGGTCCAAGGTGACAGCCACCAGGCAGTCCAATGACCGCTTTTTTAAACCGGCCTAGCATTGCTCCCATCAAATAATAGGAAGCTCGCAATTTCTTTACTTTCCCATTAGGCAAAGGCATGGAGATCATGGAAGACGGGTCCACCGTCATCTCATTTTCCGAAAATTCAACAGTACCGCCGATTTCCTCCATCAGGCTCTTCAGCATATGGACATCGGAAATATCCGGCAAACCTTCAATGGTGACAGGCGACTCAGCCAAAATCGTCGCTGGGATCAGGGCAACTGCACTATTTTTAGCACCGCTGACCCGGACAGTACCTTTTAACGGGTAACCGCCTGCAATCTTTAGCTTTTCCATTCTTGACTCCCTTCTTAGCCGTTAGGTAAAGAACAGCCTGTCCGGCATGGACAGCTGTCAAAATATTTTTCCATCCAAATTCATTGGGGGACAGCTCTTATGTTATTCTCTTATTTTACACGAATTTGCCATTTCCATGTAAGAAAACAAAAAAAACTTGGGGATGCGGGTTGATATTCGTCCCGCACCCTACCAATATCCATTTTACGAGCGTTTTGCCCAATCGGCAAGGAATGCTTCAATCCCTTTATCTGTAAGCGGGTGTTTGAATAGCTGCATGATAACTTTGTAAGGAATTGTTGCGATATCCGCACCGTTCAATGCTGCTTCTGTCACGTGCATTGGATGGCGGATGGATGCCGCGATAATTTCTGTTGAGATATCATGAATAGCAAAAATGTTGGAAATAGTTGAAATCAGTTCCATTCCGTTCTGGCCGATATCGTCAAGTCTTCCTAGGAACGGAGATACGTAAGTTGCACCTGCTCTTGCAGCAAGCAATGCTTGGTTTGCACTGAAAATGAGCGTAACATTTGTTTTGATGCCTTCTTTTGCAAAAGTGGAAACTGCTTTCAAGCCGTCTGGTGTCATTGGCACTTTCACTGTGATGTTAGGTGCGATTTTCGCTAGCTCGCGTCCTTCCTTGATCATGCCTTCAGCATCAAGTGAGATGACTTCCGCACTAACAGAACCTGGAACAAGTTCAGTAATTTCTTTTAGACGGTCATGAAAAGAAACATCCTTCTCTTTTGCAACAAGTGACGGGTTCGTTGTGACACCGGCAATGCATCCAAGGGAATATGCTTCTTTGATTTCTTCCATATTAGCTGTATCAATAAAGAATTTCATGAGAAAAATTCCTCCTAGCAGGTTAGTTTACAGGAACGCAGGAAAACCGCCTCGTCCAAGGCGGTTTCCACAAGTCCCGGCGGCGTTTACGCTTTTTGAGAAGATCCGAATTCACGCATTTTTCCTTTAACAGTGTCCCTGATTGCATCGCGAGCAGGTCCAAGGTATTTGCGTGGATCGTATTCTTCCGGCTTAGCCGCAAGCACTTCGCGCACAACTTTGGCGGAAGCGATCTGGTTTTCGGTATTTACATTGATTTTTGCTGTACCAAGAGAAATAGACTTCTTGATGTCAGCAGTTGGGATGCCAGTTCCGCCATGTAGAACAAGCGGTACACCTGCAACTGTATTGATTTCTTCCATTTCTTTAAATCCAAGATTAGGCTCGCCTTTGTATGGTCCATGAACAGAGCCAAGTGCTGGTGCCAAGCAGTCGATGCCTGTACGCTCTACAAGCTCTTTACATTCATTTACATCAGCATAAATTACGCCGTCTGCCACAACGTCATCTTCTTGTCCGCCAACAGTTCCAAGTTCTGCCTCAACAGAAACTCCCTTTGCATGCGCATACTCCACAACTTTCTTCGTTGTTTCGATGTTTTCCTCAAAAGGATGGTGGGAAGCGTCAATCATAACGGATGTGAAGCCTGCGTCGATTGCTGCTTTACATTTTTCGAAGCTTGAACCGTGGTCAAGGTGAATCGCCACAGGTACAGTGGTATTATAGTCTTCCATCAGACCTTCAACCATTTTAACAACAGTTTTGAATCCTCCCATATAGCGAGCAGCGCCTTCGGAAACCCCTAGGATAACAGGAGATTGCTCTTCTTCTGCAGCCTGAAGGATCGCCTGAGTGAACTCAAGGTTATTCAAGTTAAACTGTCCAACGGCATAGCCCTCTGCGTTTGCTTTTTTCAACATTTCAGTCATTGAAACTAAAGGCATGACTTTTCCTCCTTCATTAGATCGCTCATGTTTGTCCATGCTCCCTATTAAGCTTTTCCTGCATTACTTTTGATTATGTACCCGGAAGCGTTGCGGCCAAAACAGATAATCCAGTGGAATTCACTTGTTATCATACCAGAATGAAATCATAATTGCTATTCATGGAGCCCCCTTTTTCCATCTGTCATAAAAATGCTATAAAGCAAACGTTTTCATTTGATTTTGTTGGAAGAAAGGAAAAAAAACGTGCAGTAATACGGTGCAGCGAACGAGGAAGCTTCCCACACCACCCGCGGAAAGCGAAGCGCCTGAAATGGAAATCACCAGCCTCTCACAAGGTAAAGGGAGCGCGCTCAATTAGATGCAGCTTTTTAGTTTGTGTCATGAGGTTGGCTGGACATATTTCTTCACTGCTGAGCGAATGTCATCAATGTCAAACGGCTTGGCAAAATGGGTGATGGCACCTAAATTCATGGCTTCCTGAATCATATCGAGCTCGCCATACGCGGTCATGATGATGACACGAATATCTTTGTCGATTACTTTCATTCTCTTAAGGATTTCAATGCCATCCATTCCGGGAATTTTCATATCTAGGAGCACGAGGTCTGGTGAATGCTTCTTCAACGTGTCGAGTGCCTGGACACCGTTGGCAGCCTGGAATGTCTGGTAACCTTCTTTTTTAAGCACTTCGTTGAGCAGGATGCGAATGCCAAATTGGTCATCTACAATCAGAATTTTTTCATTCATGCTGCTTCTCCCCCACTTCATTCATTTATTCTGTCATAATTCGAAAATTTTTCCACCCACTTACATACAATTCGCCAAATTCCTGTAAAATCCTTCACCAGTTTCAACATTCCTCTTTTGTCAAAAACAGTTAAAATGGAAATACTTCGTGATGGGTGGGGAATCAGCAGGAATATTTGCCATGTCTTCCACCTCCGTTATAAGATGAAAACAGTAATTACGGAGGCGATGAATTTGTTAAAAATGTTTTCAACCCAGCTGTCAGGGCTGTTCAAGAAAATCATGGAAAGAGAAGAGAACTCCATCGAGGACGGCGCACGTCTTCTCGCCCAAGCAGCGCTTGGCGAGGGAACGATTTTTATCGGTGGAATCGGAGAGATGAGGGCCATCGCAACAGAAGCTATCTATGGAGCGGAGCCGCTTCAAGGGGCAAAGAGGCTGGCGGTCCAAGAGGCGTCCAGTGTCGAGGATGGTAGCATCAAAGATTTGGCGTCGGCGGATCGCGTGCTCCTCGCGGCACGGGAATCAAATGACGAAGCAGCACTCTTCATGGCAAAAGAGCTCGTTCAGGAGGGCGTCCCATTCGTTGCGATTTTTGCGATTGCTCGGGATGGTGGGATTCAAGATCTGGCGGATGTCAGTATCAGCTTAGATATGCAAAAAGGGCTGCTTCCTGATGAAGAAGGCGGACGCTTCGGTTATCCTGTCGGAATCGCCGCCCTGTTCGTCTATCATGGCCTCAAATTTGCCATCGATGAAATGATCGCTGAATATGAGGAATGATGATTGGAAGGGGCTGGCCATAAGTGGCCGGCTCTTTTTCGGTTGGCAGAATATTTGTCTATGGCAACTGTTAACGTTCCTCATGGTCTTTGTTTCGTTTGAGAGAGACTTATTGGCGGATCCTCCCCCGATTTCCATTATAAAGATAATTGGAAACTAGAGAAACCCGATGTAGATGTGCACTTCAAAAAAAGAGTACCCGCTGTATTTGCGGGTACTCTTCCTTTATTATTTACCAGCTTTCAAAGATGCTTCCACAAATGCTTTGAACAGCGGCTGCGGTCGCGTTGGCCTTGAAATGAATTCTGGGTGGAATTGGCTTGCGAGGAACCAAGGGTGGTCCTTCAACTCGATGATTTCCACTAGACGTCCATCAGGGCTTGTCCCGGAGAAAACGAAGCCTTCTTTTTCCATTTCTTGACGGAACTCATTGTTGAACTCGTAACGATGGCGATGACGCTCGTACACGACTTCATCCTGGTATGCTTCGTAAGCTTTTGTGCCTTCTTGAAGCTTGCAAGGCTGTAAACCGAGGCGAAGTGTTCCGCCAAGGTCTTCGATATCCTTCTGCTCAGGAAGCAGGTCGATGATTGGATATGGAGTGTCCGGATTAATTTCTGCGGAATGGGCACCGTTCAGCTTAAGGACATTGCGCGCAAATTCAATGGATGCAAGCTGCATACCAAGACAGATGCCAAGGAATGGTTTCTTTTGCTCACGAGCGTATTGGATTGCGAATATCTTCCCGTCGATACCACGGTCGCCGAATCCGCCTGGAACTAGGATACCATCTACTTCATTCAATAGTTCCGCAACGTTTTCTTCTGTCACTTCTTCGGAATTGATCCACTTTATTTCGATGTCACTGTCAAAAGTATAACCTGCATGACGCAGTGCTTCTACAACGGAAATATAAGCGTCTTGAAGCTCAACGTATTTGCCGATAAGCGCGATTTTTGTTTTATTCGTAAGGCTTTGTACCTTGTTGACGAGCTCTTTCCACTCGGTCATATCCGCTTCGCCGCATTGCAGCTTTAAATGCTTGCAAACAATGGAATCAAGGTCTTGTGCTTGAAGTGCAAGCGGAACAGAATACAATGTTTCTGCATCGCGTGCTTCGATAACAGATTTTTTGTCGATATCGCAAAATAGGGCAATTTTATCCTTCATGTCTTCAGAAATAGGCATTTCTGTACGAACAACGATCACGTTTGGCTGGATGCCGAGGCTGCGCAATTCTTTTACGCTATGCTGGGTTGGCTTTGTTTTCATTTCGCCAGCAGCCTTAATATAAGGTACGAGCGTACAATGGATGTACATGACATTCTCAGAACCGATATCACTCTTGATTTGGCGGATTGCCTCAAGGAATGGCAGCGACTCGATGTCGCCAACAGTTCCGCCGATTTCAGTAATGACTACATCTGCACCAGACTCTTTTCCTGCACGGAAAACGCGTTCCTTGATTTCATTTGTGATATGCGGAATGACCTGTACAGTTCCGCCAAGATAATCGCCGCGGCGCTCTTTTTTCAGGACAGTAGAGTAAATTTTTCCTGTCGTGACGTTAGAGTATTTATTCAAATTGATGTCGATGAAGCGCTCGTAATGGCCGAGATCAAGGTCCGTTTCTGCGCCGTCGCCTGTAACGAATACTTCACCGTGCTGATATGGGCTCATTGTTCCAGGGTCTACGTTAATGTAAGGATCGAATTTTTGAATTGTTACGTCCAACCCTCTGTTTTTGAGCAAACGGCCCAAAGAAGCTGCTGTGATTCCTTTTCCAAGTGACGATACCACGCCGCCCGTCACAAAAATATACTTTGCCATAGCTGATTTCCCCCTCTTATTCTTCAGTTTGTGCAATTTGCGCCTTTTTATCGAAGCTCTTTCGATTGTTGGCGGAGAGCCGTTCGTTTTCCATTTTTACAAAAATAAAAAAACGCTCCGCATACAAAGTAAGGGAGCGTTTTAATCGCTTATCAAACAGACCGTCCTTTTTAAGGAGCCCAAAAATGATTCTACCTTCCGGCATTTGAAAAGTCAACAGAGAAACTTAAAGGTCTTCTTCTTTGTCCTCATCTTCCTCTAAATCATCATCAAGGTCCTCGTCTTCTTCAACTAAGACTTCATCTTCTTCAATGACGTCTTCATCAAACTCGTCCAAATCTTCTTCATCGTCGAAGTCCTCTTCTTCATCCTCTGCGAGGTCCTCTTCTTCAAAGTCATCGAATTCAAGATCTTCTTCTATTTCATCAAACTCTTCGACTTCGTCTTCTTCCACAGCTTTTTTCGCCTTTTTCTTGCGCGGTTTGACTGCTGGGACTACTTCATCTTCAACATGATCCACCGGATACCAGAACCTGAGGCCCCAGCGATTTTCGCCAAGACCGATGAAACGTCCGTCGATGTTCAAGTCTGTATAGAACTGGACCATTTTTTCTTCAGCCTCACCCTTTGGCACACTTAAAAGGCTGTTGATTTCCTTCACTAAATCTTTGAAAGATACAGGCTGTTTTTTCTCAGCCAAGAGCTCATAGGCAGCTTCGATGAATGAAAATTCTTTAAGCTGTTCCTTTGTGTATTGGTTTAGGCTCAACTCGCGCACTTCCTTTCTCTATTAAAGCCCGCTCTGGTTGCGGGCGGCAATCCTGAAAACAAGCAAAAATACCCAAAATGCATATTCTTCATTATAAACAATTTTATTCTGTTTATGCTAGTGTATTCTGTTGTTTTCCGTTGATTTTTCAGCGGAATTCCCGTGGTTCTTTCTTGCGGTAAGTTCCTTTTCCTCGCAGGACCCCTTTACCATCAACTTGCGCGCCAAATAGAAAAAATAAATGGAGAGGATGAAAAAGGAGATCGCGCCGAGTTGACGCTGGTATAAATAATAAAGGACCGACAGCGCCCCTGCTTTTCCCGCTACGTTTACCACCGTTCTCATATTGTTCACATCCTGGGTTTCACTCTGATTGGGAATCCAGCCTTCCATAGATATAATTCCATGAACTCAGCAATTAATCAAGTTCTATTCAGGCTAGAATCATTATATACAATAACAAATCCTCATAGATACCCAAAGGAACGGAAAGGAGAATGTGGTTTAACACACTAAAGCGCTGGGGGTCAGGCACGCTTCATGCCGGTAACACTTCGCTACTGTGACTCACCACCGCAACGGGGGTCAGGCACGCTGCACTCTAGCAATACTTCACCGCATTAAAGCTGCACAAAAATGGGGGTCAGGCACCCGGGGTTGCGGTGATCCGCTAAAGGGTGCCTGACCCCCGCCTTTTGCTACATGTTTCGGCGGTATTGGCCGCCTACTTCGTAGAGGGCGCTTGTGATTTGGCCTAAGCTTGCATATCGGACGGTTTCCATCAGTTCGGCGAAGATGTTGCCGCCGGTTACAGCTGCTTCTTTCAGCCTTGCAATTGCTTCGGCGCTCTTATCTTCATTTCTACCCTTGAACGCTTCCAAATTCCTGATTTGCGTTTCTTTCTCTTCTTGGGTTGCACGCGCGATTTCCATGTTGTCGAGCGCTTCTTCTGAAGGAGGGTTCGGGTTCAGATAAGTGTTGACACCAATAATCGGCAGTTCACCAGTATGCTTTAACATTTCGTAGTGCATCGACTCATCCTGAATCTTGCCGCGCTGATATTGCGTCTCCATCGCGCCGAGCACGCCGCCGCGGTCGTTGATCCGCTCAAACTCCTGGAGAACAGCCTCTTCCACAAGGTCTGTCAGCTCTTCAATAATGAACGCACCTTGCAGCGGGTTTTCATTCTTCGTCAAACCATGCTCCTTCGTGATGATCATCTGAATAGCCATCGCCCGGCGTACAGATTCCTCCGTCGGTGTTGTGATCGCCTCATCATACGCATTTGTATGAAGCGAGTTGCAGTTATCGTGTAGCGCCATTAACGCTTGAAGCGTCGTACGGATATCGTTGAAATCAATCTCTTGCGCATGCAGCGAGCGTCCTGATGTTTGAATATGATACTTCAGCTTCTGGCTACGCTCGTTCGCCCCATACTTCTCCCTCATGACAGCAGCCCAAATTCGGCGCGCTACCCGGCCAAGTACTGAATACTCCGGATCAAGGCCATTCGAGAAAAAGAAGCTCAAGTTCGGCGCGAAATCATCAATTTTCATGCCCCTGCTGAGGTAGTACTCCACATACGTAAATCCATTCGCCAGCGTGAACGCCAGCTGGGAAATCGGGTTCGCCCCCGCTTCTGCAATATGGTAGCCCGAAATCGAAACAGAATAATAGTTGCGCACCTTCTTGTCGATGAAATACTGCTGGATATCTCCCATCATTCGCAATGCAAACTCCGTGGAGAAAATGCATGTATTCTGGCCTTGATCCTCTTTCAGAATATCAGCCTGAACCGTTCCGCGGACAGTCTGCAGCGTCCACTCACGAATTTGCGTCACTTCTTCCTCTGTTAACGGACGGCCAAGCTCTGCCTCCTTCTTCTCCAGTTGCTGTTCAACAGCCGTGTTCATGAACATCGCGAGAATAATCGGCGCCGGCCCGTTGATCGTCATTGAAACAGAAGTCGTCGGATGGCATAGATCAAAGCCTGCATACAGTTTCTTCATATCATCAAGCGTACAGATGTTAACGCCGCTCTCCCCGACTTTTCCGTAAATGTCAGGACGGTGATCCGGATCTTCCCCATAGAGCGTTACCGAGTCAAATGCCGTACTCAAGCGCTTCGCATCATCATCCTTAGATAAATAGTGGAAGCGGCGATTCGTCCGCTCTGGTGTACCTTCCCCGGCAAACTGACGCTTCGGATCCTCGCCTTCGCGCTTGAACGGGAACACACCCGCTGTATAAGGGAAAGAACCAGGCACATTTTCAAGATAAACCCAGCGTACAATCTCGCCGTAATCCTGGTAGCGCGGCAATGCTACTTTCGGAATGCTGAGACCAGCAAGGCTCTTCGTGCGAAGCTCTGTCACGATTTCCCTATCGCGGATTTTCGTTACAAACCGCTCACCTGCGTACTTCTCCTTCAGCGCCGGCCAGCCCTCCAGAATTCTCTTCGTTTCCGCTGTCAGGCTCTCTTCAATCTCTTCCTTTATTTTCAGCAAAGCATTTTCCGCTGCTTCACCCGCACCGCTTTCCTTCAAAGCAGCAAGCGCACCCTCGACTTGGAACAGCCTGCGAGCTGCATCCGCCTGCTCTGCTGCCTTCTTGTGATACCCGCGAACCGTCTCTGAAATTTCGCGCAAGTAATAGCGGCGGTCATTCGGTATAATCACGTTCTGTTTTTCTACTTTCGCTTCCTTTGAAAAAGAAGTGCTCCAGTCTGTGCCCGCTTTTTCGTTGATTTTTTCAATAAGCGCCGCGAACAATGCGTTTGTCCCCGGATCGTTGAACTGGCTCGCAATTGTGCCATATACCGGCATATCGCCATAATCTTGTTCGAAAAGCTTATGGCTGCGCTGGAACTGTTTTTGCACTTGGCGCTGGGCATCCTCGGAGCCTTTGCGCTCAAACTTATTGATGACAATCAAATCTGCGTAATCGATCATATCGATTTTTTCAAGCTGGGAAGGCGCTCCGAATTCGCTGGTCATCACATACATTGAAACATCGCAAATGTCGGTGATTCCTGCATCGCCTTGCCCGATACCGCTCGTCTCAACGATAACTAAATCAAATCCGGCAGCCTTGACGACTGCAATCGCATCATGGATTGCTAAGGACAATTCTGAACGTGAATTACGGGTAGCCAGGCTTCGCATATACACGCGCGGTGAAAAAATAGCATTCATCCGAATCCTGTCGCCCAAGAGCGCTCCGCCCGTCTTTTGCTTCGTCGGATCAACGGACAGGATCGCCACACGCTTTTCCGAAATTTCATTAATGAATCGGCGAATCAGTTCATCCGTCAGCGAGCTTTTTCCCGCTCCGCCAGTACCCGTGATTCCGATGACAGGAACCGAAGTACCGATAGACTTCACCTTTTCCATCACTGATTCGACCGCTGCCGCAGTTTCTGCTGGTGCCCCAACCTGCTGTTCAGCAAGGGTGATCAGCTTCGCTACCGCCTGGACGCCGCCGGAAGCAAGCTTTTCCACTTCCCCTGCATCTTCCGGGGTGACCGTAGGAAAATCGCATTCTTTCAGCATCATTTGAATCATACCTTCAAGGCCTAACAAGCGGCCGTCTTCCGGTGAAAAAATCCGTGCAATTCCGTAATCATGCAGTTCCTTGATTTCCTTTGGGATGATAACGCCGCCCCCGCCGCCGTAAATGCGGATGTGGGAAGCGCCACGCTCATTTAAAAGATCCCGCATATATTTAAAATACTCCACATGGCCGCCTTGGTACGATGAAATGGCAATTCCTTGGGCGTCCTCCTGGATGGCTGCATTCACCACTTCCTCAACAGAACGGTTGTGGCCAAGATGGATTACTTCCGCGCCTCCTGCCTGCAGGATGCGGCGCATGATGTTGATTGAAGCGTCATGCCCGTCAAACAAACTTGAAGCCGTCACAAAGCGAATATGATTCTTCGGCTGATACGTTTCCGTCGTGTTCATGCTCTTCCCCCTGTTCCCTGTTTTTTCGTTAACCCCTTTATTCCCTCTAGCAGCAATTCTGTTTGAAGTTTGATATATTCATCAAGACTATATAATTTTTGCAGCGCCCAGCGGCGGAAAGCCCACATTTGCCCCTGGACGAAAATATTGTGGGCAATGATCGCAATCTGTTCTTCCGAGAGGTCGAGCTCGCCGTTTTTGACGCAACGGAGAATCGACTCCTCGAACATGCCGACCATCTCCAATTCTTTTTTCAAGACATAGGGCAAAGCGTCCTTTGACAGCGACTTTGCTTCCTGGTACATGACGAGCACCTCATCCTGAAGCTCGCCCATTACTTTAAAATAATTGGCAATCACAAGCTTCAGGCTGTCGAGCGTCCCCTGATCAGGGTCAAAGCTTTGCTGCAGTTGATCGCGCACCTCGTCATAAATGCTGTCGCACACTAAATAGAGGACATCCTCTTTCGTGCGGATATATTCATAGAGCGTTCCGATGCTGAAACCGGACGCCCGGGCAATTTCCCTGGTCGTAGTCCGATGGAAGCCTTTTTCCTTGAAAAGAGTGACTGCACCTTTGATCATCTGGTTGCGCCGTTTGACCACAAGGCGCTCATCCTTCACCGATGCCTGGACTTCGCGCTTTTTCATCATCTCCCCGCCCCGGATCTACTTCGTCAGCATCCTTGAGATGACAAGGCGCTGAATTTCCTGCGTACCTTCATAGATTTGCGTGATTTTCGCGTCACGCATATAGCGCTCAACAGGATAATCCTTCGTGTAGCCATAGCCTCCGAATACTTGAACAGCATCTGTTGTTACTTTCATTGCCGTATCTCCTGCAAGCAACTTCGACATCGCCGATTCTTTGCCGTACGGAAGGCCTTCCGATTCAAGCCATGCAGCCTGATATGTCAAGAGCCTTGAAGCCTCGACCATTGTTGCCATGTCCGCAAGCTTGAAGCCGACACCTTGCTGTGCTGCGATTGGCTTGCCGAACTGCTGCCGCTCTTTCGCGTATTCAACCGCTGCATCAAGCGCTCCTTGAGCAATCCCGACCGCTTGTGCCGCAATACCGTTACGGCCGCCGTCGAGCGTCATCATTGCGATTTTGAAGCCTTCGCCAAGCTCGCCGAGCATGTTTTCCTTCGGCACGCGGCAATCTTCAAAAATAATTTCCGTTGTCGGAGAAGAACGAATGCCGAGCTTTTTCTCTTTTTTCCCTACGGAGAAGCCTGGAAAGCCGCTTTCCACAATGAAAGCTGTCGTTCCTTTCTGCTTGCTTTCCGGATCAGTCAAGGCAAAAACGACATAAATGTCAGCAATGCCGCCATTCGTGATAAATATCTTCGAGCCGTTGAGGATATAATCATCGCCATCAAGCTTGGCAGTCGTTCTCATTCCGCCTGCGTCAGAACCGCTTCCAGGCTCGGTCAGCCCGTACGCGCCGATTTTTTCTCCTTGAGCCATTGGCTTCAAGTACTTTTGCTTCTGTTCTTCGGAGCCGAATTTAAAAATCGGCCAGCCGGCAAGGGACGTATGCGCAGACAATGTCACACCAGTTGATGCGCATACGCGTGACAGCTCTTCCACCGCGATGCAGTATGCGAGATAGTCGCTGCCGATGCCGCCGTACTCTTCAGGCCAAGGAATGCCTGTCAGTCCAAGCTCGGCCATCTTGTCAAAAATCTCTCTGTCAAAGCGCTCTTCCTCATCGCGCTCCGCCGCACTCGGTGCCACTTCGTTTCTCGCAAAATCGCGTACCATTTTTCGAATCATTTCATGTTCTTCTGTCAGTTTAAAATTCACTGTTTACCCCTCCGTTTCAATTTTCCGAATCTTAATCTTGCAGCACTCCCGCAATTGCAAGGCGCCGCCTGATGAAAAATAATATAAGTTTCCCTTACAGCTGCTTCGAAATCAAAAGAACGCTATGTCAAAAATCAATTTAACCTTCCTTACAGCTGCTTCGAAATGACGAGACGCTGAATTTCGCTCGTACCCTCATAGATTTCTGTTACTTTCGCATCGCGGAAGAATCGCTCTACAGGATAATCTTCTGTATAGCCGTAGCCGCCGTACACTTGGATTGCTTCTGTTGTTGCTTCCACTGCTGTCCTAGAAGCAAAAAGCTTCGCCATCGATGCTTCCTTGCCGCACTTCATCCCGCTGTTGCGCAAATCTGCTGCGCGGTAGACTAATAGCTTTGCTGCTTCAATGTTTGATGCCATGTCTGCAAGCTTAAAGCCTACTGCCTGCTGCGCTGCGATTGGCCGGCCAAACTGGTGGCGGTCCTTCGCATATGCTGTTGCCGCTTCAAGCGCTGCTTCCGCAATTCCAAGTGCTTGGGCAGCGATGCCGATCCTGCCGACATCAAGATTGGCCATTGCAATTTTGAAGCCTTCGCCTTCTTCGCCAAGCAGGTTATCTGCCGGAACTTTCATATCTTCGAACGTCAGCTGGACGGTTCTTGAACCGTGGAGGCCCATTTTGTGCTCATCCTTGCCGATAACTAGCCCTGGAGTATCCTTCTCGACGATGAAAGCGGAGATCCCCCTTGAACCTGCTTCCGGGTTTGTTGAAGCAAAAACGATATAAGTATCCGCTTCGCCGCCGTTTGTGATGAACACTTTTGAACCGTTCAATATATAATGGCCGCCATCCTTCACAGCGCTCGCCTTCAAGCTGCCCGCATCGGATCCCGCGCTTGGCTCTGTAAGCGCGAACGCGCCAAGATATTCGCCAGCAGCAAGCTTTGGAACGTACTTTTTCTTCTGTTCTTCGTTTCCGAAGTAAAGGATCGGGTTCGTGCCGACCGAAGTGTGTACCGAAAGGATAACGCCAACTGTCGCGCTGACCTTAGACAGTTCGTGAATGGCGATGATATAAGAAACAAAGTCCATTTCGGCGCCGCCATATTGCTCTGGCACTGGAATACCCATAAGGCCAATCTCGCCCATTTTGGCAAGAATTTCCCGCGGGAACTCGCCTTTTTCCATGTTCTCAACAAACGGAGCAATTTCACTTTGGGCAAAATCGCGCACCATTTTCCGCATCATTTCCTGCTCTTCCGCGAACCTTAAATCCATGTTGATCCCCCCCTATGTCTCGTGCGCTTCCTGCCTTTTTTCTCTAGTCGTATACGTAAAAACCGCGGCCGGACTTTTTGCCGAGCCAGCCTGCCTTCACATATTTGCGCAGGAGCGGGCATGGGCGGTATTTTGTATCGCCAAAGCCTTCATGGAGTGTCTCCATGATATAAAGGCATGTGTCGAGGCCGATAAAATCAGCGAGCGTCAGCGGTCCCATTGGATGGTTCATGCCAAGCTTCATCACGTCGTCAATCGCTTCTTTTGTTGCTACGCCTTCATATAGCGTGTAGATTGCTTCATTGATCATCGGCATCAAAATCCTGTTGGCAACGAATCCTGGGAAGTCATTCACTTCGACTGGCACCTTGCCGATTTTTTTCGTGATGTCTTCAATCGTGCCGTATACTTCATCAGCAGTCGCGAGTCCGCGAATGATCTCCACAAGCTTCATGACAGGAACCGGATTCATAAAGTGCATGCCGATTACTTTTTCTGGACGCTTCGTTGCTGCGGCAATCTCCGTGATCGGAAGCGATGATGTGTTGCTTGCCAGAATCGCGTGTTCAGGAGCAAGCTCATCAAGCTGAGCGAAAATTTTTGTTTTGATTTCCATGTTCTCTACTGCTGCTTCGATGATAAGATCCACTTCTTTAGCGCTTTCAATATTTGTCGTGCTTTCGATATTGCCGAGCACTTCATCCATTGCGAACTGCTCCATACGGCCTTTCGAAACCTGCCTCGAAAGGTTTTTCGAAATGACGCCAATTCCGCGCTCGAGATACTCCTCTTTCAAGTCGTTCAAAATAACTTTATAGCCGGCATGCGCGCATACTTGCGCAATGCCCGAGCCCATTTGCCCCGCACCAATAACCATGATTTTTTCAACGTTCACCGCGATTCCCCCTTATGTTAAAAAAAAGAATTTACTGTTTTGGTACTTCAATCATGACCGCATCCCCTTGGCCGCCGCCGCTGCAGATAGCCGCAATGCCGATTCCGCCGCCGCGGCGCTTAAGTTCGTGCATCAGCGTCAGAATTATCCTTGTTCCACTTGCGCCAATCGGATGTCCGAGGGCAACCGCACCGCCGTTCACATTTACTTTTTCGGGATCAAGATCTGCAATCTTTCCGCTCGCCAGCGAAACAGCTGCAAATGCTTCATTGATTTCAAAAAGATCTATCTCTTCAAGAGACTTGCCTGTTTTTTTCAAGATTTCATTGATCACAAGACCGGGAGTCTTTGGAAAGTCTTTCGCTTCCGTCGCGATTTCAGCATGGCCGAGGATGACTGCCATCGGCTCTTTGCCTTCCTTCTTTGCGCGGTCTTCGCTCATCAGGACGAGCGCTGCGGCACCATCGTTGACACCCGGTGCATTCCCTGCCGTAATCGTACCTTCATTGTTAAAAACAGGGCGCAGTCTTGCCAATTTTTCCATTGCCGTGTCTTTTCGCGGTGCTTCATCATGCTCTACGACAATCGGATCACCTTTGCGCTGAGGAACCTCAACAGGAACAATTTCCTCGCTGAACCTGCCTGCTTCGATTGCCTCCACTGCCTTTTGATGGCTGCGGAACGCCCAATTATCCTGTTCCTCACGGCTGATTTCCATTTCCTCTGCAACACTGTTTCCGTATGTACCCATATGGACACCGGTGAAGGAGCATGTCAAACCGTCATGCGTCATCATGTCCTTGAGCTGGGCATCACCCATGCGCAGACCCCAGCGGGCTTTAGGCATGAAGTATGGCGCGTTGCTCATCGATTCCATTCCGCCTGCGACAACCACTTCTTCTTCGCCTGCACGGATAAGCAGGTCGCCAAGCGTAACGCTTCGCATGCCGGAAGCGCACACTTTGTTAATTGTCTCTGTCTTCACTTCCCACGGAAGCCCGGCATTTCTAGCCGCCTGCCTTGACGGAAGCTGTCCTTGGCCACCCTGCAAAACGGTGCCGAGAATGACTTCGCCGACTTCTATAGGGTTAACGCCTGCACGAGCGATTGCCTCCTTTACCGCAATGCCCCCCAGCTGCGATGCAGTAAAGCTGCTTAGCCCGCCGCCAAACTTTCCGAATGGTGTTCTCGCCCCAGCGAGTATGACTGTTCTACCCATTTTGTTCTCCCCCTTTTCGTTTTTCCGTGAATGTCCGATTGATTGACTGAACGCTCGCTCAAGCTGCGCCCCCAAAAAAACAAATTGGCTGCAAGCTGTTTATGTAAGCGTTTTACCACTACTCCAGTTTACTGCAAAAATAGTAGAAATTGAAACACTTTGCAAAAAATTCGGTTAATTATCCGATTTCTCGTGTGTTCCAATTCCTACCGAACATGTATTAAGACGCCAATTCTTTCTTGTCTCCAAAGATGGATTTCTCCAACAGCTCTGCCACATCGTATGTGGATACATTCTCTTCGACTTCTTTTGCTTTCGTTCCGTCCGACAGCATTGTCAGGCAGTAAGGGCAGCCCGCGCTGATGACGGAAGGGTTGACGGCTAGCGCTTGCTCCGTGCGGGCGACGTTGATGCGATGGCCTGTCTCTTCTTCCATCCACATCAGGCCTCCGCCGGCACCGCAGCACATTGCGTTGTCGCGGTTCCGCTCCATTTCCTTCAGCGTAACGCCAGGAATGCTTTTTAGGATATCCCGCGGCGCATCGTATACTTCGTTATAGCGGCCGAGGTAACACGAATCGTGGAATACAATCGTTTCGTCAACAGCATGCTTCGGTACAAGCTTGCCTTCTTTCACAAGCTTTGCAAGCAGTTCTGTATGGTGATATACCTCTCCTTCGAAACCGAAGTCAGGGTATTCATTTTTGAAAATATTGTAGGCGTGAGGATCAATCGTAATGATTTTCTTCACATCATTCTTCTCAAATTCTTCGATGTTCTTCGTTGCAAGCTCCTGGAACAGGAATTCATTTCCGAGTCGCCTTGGCGTATCGCCGGAATTTTTCTCCTTGTTTCCAAGGATGGCGAATTTCACGCCAGCTTCGTTCAAAAGCTTCGCAAAGCTCAAGGCAATCTTTTGGCTGCGGTTATCAAACGCTCCCATCGAACCGACCCATAGAAGGTATTCGAATTCTTCGCCTGCTTTTTTCAGTTCCTTCACAGTTGGTACGACAACATCGTCCCTTAGATCACGCCATTTTTCTTTTTCCTTGCGATTCAGTCCCCAAGGGTTTCCTTGACGCTCGATGTTTGTCATCGCACGCTGGGCATCGGCATCCATTTTTCCTTCTGTGAGGACGAGGTAGCGGCGCAGGTCAATAATCTTGTCCACATGCTCGTTCATAACGGGACATTGGTCTTCACAATTGCGGCATGTTGTGCACGCCCAGATTTCTTCCTCTGTGATAACATCGCCAATCATGCTCACGTCGTAAGCGAGTCCAGCAGCGGCTTCTTTCGACCCCGCCCCTGCAGCAGCAAGAGCAATCTTGTTGCCTTTCGTATTGCTGAATGCAAACGCCGGAACCCATGGCTGCTTCGATGTCACCGCAGCACCATGATTCGTCAAATGATCACGCAGCTTCACGATCAAATCCATCGGTGACAGCATTTTGCCTGTCCCTGTTGCAGGACACATATTCGTACAGCGGCCGCATTCCACGCACGCATAAAAATCGATCATCTGCTCCTGTGTGAAGTCAGTGATTTTTCCAGCGCCGAACGTTTCCTGCGACTCATCTTCAAAATCAATTTTGTTAATTTTCGCCGGAGGATCAAGCCTTGTTAAATAAACATTTGCAGGCCCTGCGATCAAGTGGGCGTGCTTTGACTGCGGCACGTACACAAGGAATGATAACAGGAACAGCAAATGGATCCACCAGGCGACATAGAATACAGCGATAGCAGCTGTTCCCGGAATGCCTGAGAAAAGCGCTGCGATGCCGGAAGCAACCGGCTCCGTCCATGTTGCTTCATGGCCATGCCAAATCATGCTCATTCCGTTCCCTAAAAGAACGAAAAGCATCAACCCGCCAATGAACAAGAGAACAAGTCCATTCTTAAAGCCTCGCTTTAGTCGGACAAGCTTTTCCACATAGCGGCGGTAAAACGCCCACACTACTGCCACAAGAATGACAAGTGTGACGATTTCCTGGAAAAAAGTAAATCCAGCATAGAGCGGGCCAAGCGGCAGGTGCGAGCCTGGCTTGATTCCTTTCCAAATAAAATCAATTGCTCCAAACTGCACGAGGATAAAACCGTAAAAAAACATGACGTGAATCATGCCGCTCTTCTTGTCTTTCAGAAGCTTCTTCTGCCCGAATACATTGCCCCAAATGCGATCAAGGCGTTCCTTCACATTGTTATCGAACTCAGATTTTTTCCCGAGCTTGATGTACTGGATTCTCGTTCTGACAACGTAAACGAATAAGCTGATTGCGTAAGCGGTTACAATTAAAAACGCAATCAAGTTAACCAAAAGCAAACCGTTCATGATTAAAAACTACCCCCTTATTCTCCTTTTGCTAGCTCCCCTTTTTGAAGAATCTTTCCAAAGAAATAAATTTTCAGAATTAGTCATCTATTCTTATTATATAATGAGTGAGCATTCAGTCAACCAATTTTGTGAAAAATTTCCGTTGGTTTGATTTTCCTGTTACAAAGGTAGTAACATAGAAGCGGCATTTTCGGTAAAGAATATAGGCACCTGACACAAAGGAGCCGGATGCTGCTGTGGGAATTCTTTATTGGCTGGCTGCTGCTGCAGCCGGGATTACATTGATTGTCTGCTGTGACTTTTATATCGGGAGGAAGCTTCATCTAAAGGACCTGAGGAAGATGGCATTCCCTGCCCGCTTGGGAAAGATGGATATCTTTACACGGGGACCTGAGTTATTCTCTGATTACTTCGCAGAACTGACCCGTGCAGCGGAGCATATCCATATTGTCTTTTATATTGTAAAGAATGATAAAATTAGTGCGGAATTTTTATCAATATTGAAGGAAAAAGCACTTGGGGGAGTAGAAGTACGGCTTCTCATTGACTGGGAAGGCAGTGCTGTTTCCGGGAAGAGTGTCCGTGAACTGAAAGATGCCGGTGTGGAGGTTGCATTTAGCTGCAAACCGAAGCTTCCGTTCCTTTTTTATACATCTCAGGTGAGAAACCATCGGAAGATCACAATCATCGATGGAAAAATTGGCTATCTTGGCGGCTTCAATGTCGGCAAAGAGTACGTGGATGGCGATAAAAAGCTTTCGCCGTGGCGCGACTACCATTTGAAGCTGACAGGCCAGGGGGTCCAAGATTTGCAGAGCGTCTTTTTGTCTGACTGGAGTAAAGCAGCGGGAGTGAATCATGTAAATAATAGCGTGTACTTTCCGGAGCAGCCTTTAGGGAAAGTGCGCCACCAGCTAGTGCCAACAGAAGGAATGCTCCTGGAAGGTACGGTTGCCCGTCTTATTCAAAAAGCAGAGGATTCGATTATCATTGGCACGCCATACTTCATTCCGAGCCGAAAGGTGTTCAACCTCCTGCTCCGTGCGCTGGAGAACGGGGTTACACTATCCATCCTTGTTCCATACCGTGCCGACCATCCGCTCGTGAAGGAAGCCTCCTACCCTTTTCTCCGCCAATTGATGAAACGAGGAGCAAAGGTTTATCAGTATGTCGGCGGTTTTTACCATGCAAAGGTGCTGGTAATCGACGAAGGTTTGTGTGATGTGGGTACGGCTAACTTTGACAAGCGAAGCCTGTTTTTAAACCGCGAGCTGAACTGCCTGATTTTCGACCATGATTTCATTCGTACTGTCAGGAATGTCCTTGAAACAGATATGCGGCATTCGAGAAGGCTGCGTCTTCGGGAACTGAATTCCTTCAATCCGTTCCGGTCGCTGAAAGAGGCGGCAGCGAGGACGATTTCGTATTTTTTATAAAGAGAAGGAGAATCCTCATGATTATTAGGATGGGTTATGTCTCCCACGCCATCAGCCTGTGGGACGCTTCTCCTGCAAGAACGCTCACCTTTACACGCTACAGCCAGCTTAGCGAGGATGACCGGATGGAGAAGCTGCTTGATGTGACAAAGAAAAATATCGACAGCACCAAAAGGATGGTACATTACAATATCGCGCATGATATCCCGCTGTACAGGATGTCCAGCTCCATCGTACCGCTTGCGACCCACCCGGAAGTGCGCTGGGATTTCGTCACGCCATTTGCCGAAGATTGGCAGGAAATCGGTGAGCTTGTGCGGAGAAGCGGCCTCCGGACAAGCTTCCACCCCAGCCAATTTACCCTTTTCACTTCGCCGCGTGAAGAGGTGACGGATCATGCTGTCACTGATATGGAGTATCATTACAAAATGCTTGAAGCGATGGGGTTGGAAAATGAGGGAACGATCAACATTCACATCGGCGGCGCATATGGTGACAAGCTCGCAACTCTTCCACGCTTTTATGAAAATCTGAGCAAGCTGCCTGATACGGTAAGGAAGCGAATGACGCTGGAAAATGATGATAAGACATACAACGCCGATGAGACGCTGGCCGCTTGTGAAAAAGAAGGCATCCCCTTCGTCTTTGATATCCACCACCACTATGCAAATCTTGGTGAAAAAAACCTTGAGGAACTCCTGCCTGCAGCTTTTGTGACATGGGAGGACACCGGACTGCGGCCGAAGATTCATATCTCTTCGCCAAAGTCAGAGAAAGCTTACCGCTCCCACTCTGATTACGTCGATCCCGACTATATCAGACCAATGCTCGACGTGTTAAAAGGAATCGGGCAGGATGTCGACTTCATGATCGAAGCGAAGCAAAAAGACCTGGCTGTGCTCCGGCTCGCCGAAGTTCTCGGGGAAATCCGCGGAATGAAACGGATTGGCGGTACGATTCTTCAGATTTAAATAGTAGTCTAATAGAGTTAAGGGAGCGGTGTTTTCACCGCTCCCTTAACTTACTAATCACTATTTATCCTTTAACTATTTTACGTATGCTTTTACAGGATAGTGATCAGAATAATCATTATACTCATAGATTGCCTTCCACGTTGGAGACTTTGGAGTGATCGTTTCATTTACGAATGGACTTGGTTGTTTATGGTCTTTTTCGACAAATATATAATCTAAATGCTGTGGCGCATAATCAGGGTATTTGTAACCTGTAATGCTGTTCGTTTCCGGGTCCCAAGTTGAGGTATGTCCTAAATATTCGGCAGGCGGGTTGACATTCAATGTTGATAACATGCTATTGTACTCTGTTGTGTCATTTTTTATTACATTAAAGTCACCGCCAATAAATATTACTTCCTCTTTAGGAATGTTTTTACTTTTTATGAAGTCGTTGAGTTCTTGAAACTGTGTATGACGAATTTTGGCTCCTTCACCTTGATGACACCCAGTATCTTCTGCTTGAGCGTGAGTACTGATAAGATGGTAGAATTTATCTTCTTTTTGTACTTTCGCATAGACAAATCCTTTATTGGCATAATAATCTGCACCACAGCCATTCGCGTAAACGTGCTGTATTTTCTCCACGATTGGCCATTTACTGACAATTGCTACACCGCCATCTTCTGGTACTACATTCGAATAACTTCCTCTCGTTTCATCCCATCCAGTCTTCGAACGGCCAAGCACTGGCGTTTGATATGGATATTCGTTAGATAAGTTCTTTAAGAGTATGTCCGAATTTCCGTTGTCAAAAAGCTCATTTAAGAGGAGAGCATCATGTCCCTTGAAGTAATCTGCGTTACTCATATATTTTGTACGTTCGTCCTGACCCCAAGATGAAACTAATTTAGGCAATAAAAACACATTATGTTGCAATAGTTTAAAATCGTTTGGATAATTCTCCGCAGCTTGTGAAGGCTTCAGCGGGATGGAAACCCCTAATAATAGAGTCATCGTCAATACTAATAAACATTTTTTCATCAAAGTAATCACCATCCTGTTGTTTTAGACATCTGAAATTTTTCACAAAATCTAAACTTCACTCGGTATTCATTCATGAACTAATGACTATCCTTTTCTCGCCAAGAACTAAAGCAAAAACAATAAACGAAGATCCCTTTCTTAACTGATATTCATATCCTCCTTTATTTTTTAATTTTCAAGGTTCTATGAATCTTGAAAATTTATAAATGACAATAGATGTTTGACCAAAATTATCGTAACAAACTAGTATTAGTATTTTTATGAATCATTATTATTTTTTTGTAAAACAATGTTAACAATAGAAAGACTCTCAAGAAGGCACGGCGTTCAACAACCACTGATAAGGCTTGACTTAGAATCTCTTGGCCGTTCCGTATGCTTTGAGACAAAAAAAGAAACCTTGAAAGGCATTTAGCAAATCAAGGTTTTATTAATTATTTATTAGAATATTTCTTAATCCAATCTTTAATGTCTTGTTCTACGTGTAAATATTCTTCTGGACTATCTTTTAAATCAACACCAGAAACTACCTGAAGAAAATCCCACACTATATCATCTACGATATTTGGTTCATCCTGCATTACATATTCTGACGCCCAATCCGCTACATCTTCTCTTGAAAGTTTTCCTTGTAAAATCATATTTAATTTATTTATTATCTCTTCTTTTGTTGGCTGACCCATTTTTTCACCACTTTCCGATATAATTTCTACTACCATCAAATCGGTAATGAACTTTTGAACCACCTGTAAATTTAACGTCAGGTCTAACTTGCCTAATCATTCCATTATGGTCTAAAGTTTCATGCCATGTTCTTTTTAGACCTGTTGCAGGGTTCCATTCTCTAACTACTCTTCTCCCTGCCATTTCACCAGCTTTTGAAGCGGGGGTCATCTCACCGTAGTATCTAATTCTTCCATCTGATAGTTCTCTTACTCCAGCTTTACCATACTTTTCACTTTGCTGATAATGAGTTTTTAATTTATCAAATTGAGCAGCACTATGTGCAGGATTACCTTCACCCTTATTACCAGCAAACTTCTGCAAATCCATCTTTACCAGTGACTTTTGTTTAGGTGGATCGAGGCTGTCTAAGTTTCCTGCTCTACTTGGATTTCCTGCCCGCTTCTCTATCCTCGTTTGGGTTTGCCTTCTTGGCTGCTGGGCTCGCTTGGCCACTTTCGGCTTTGCTTTCTTCGTTGTCCGGATTACTTTGGCGGCTGAGCGGCTTTCTTTTCTCGGACTGCTCTTTATGGATCTTGCCGGCACTGTTTTCGGCCTCTTGTATACCTTTGCGGCTACACGCTTGGCTGTTGAACGGTATGTCTTTTTAGAGACTATCTTGACCGTCCTGTATGCCTTGACTACCCTTGAGGTTCCTTTGTAGGCTGCCTTTGATGCTTTTTTAATCCCTTTTTTGAGCTTCTTTAGCCACTTTGGCGCTAGGCCATCCGGGTCGATGTTATTAACAGGGTCACCTTCGGCATACAGGTAACGGTTTCTCCATCAAATAAACCTTCGCTTTTTCTACTTTAACATTACAAGCTTTGTCATTCTCGTGTGTTCGTTGCCTTTCCATGCCATAACCACCCTTGCCATGTAAAATGTCATCTCGCCTAATTCTCGTTATCATCACGTAATCCGAGTATTAAACAAAACTCCATGACGGTACTACCTTCAAGGAGTCTCTATTTTCAAACAATTCATTTTCATATTGTCCCACTCAAATATTAGCTAATTATTGTAAAATATAGTAAAAAACCTTGAAAGGCATTTAGCCAATCAAGGTTATAGAATTCATTTAAACTTTTTAATATCTTTTATGTGCCTTATGGAAACCTCTGTAATCAAACTTTCAATTAGCTGTTACTTTCTTCTTCTATGAATTCTAAAAACGAATCTTGCAGTTCTCCTTCTGTATCAATAGAATCAAGGAGTAATTTAGGTTCTAACGAACAATCCTTTAAAGTTGAACTTCCATCGATTACTCCTAGCATGTTTGATATAGTATCAATCATGATTTGTTCGATTATCCTCATTAATGTATCTTTATTTTCGTCAGTTAAACTGTCGTAAAAACCAATAGCTTTTTTCCAATACTCATCTGTCTTAGGAGTAACATTCGTTGTTTCGCACAAGTCTTTATATAGTTGAAGGTTCTCTTTAACAATAGACTCATAAAGCGATTTAACAAAAATATCATTCATTTTATTTCCTCATTTCTGGATACATATTTTTGTTTAATTCAATAAGTTCTTTTAAAGCAGAATTTGGTATGTCATCATAGACTCTTCTTAGTTCCATAATATCCCTTGCTAATAGCTGTCTAGGATTCTCTATTCCTTTGGTACTTCTTGAAACTATACCATTAGGGCCTTTTATTGTATGACCAACCTTTGGAACATTTATTGCAGGAGCAGTATCTGGATTATAATTATTCACTAATTTCTTCATTACTGCCTTCTGCCCTGCATGATGGGCATCAAGTCCTTCTACTCCTTTAATATCTTTATATGCTCCAACTTGATATTTACCCGCATCCTTATTACCAGCAAACTTCTGCAAATCCATCTTTACCAGTGACTTTTGTTTAGGCGGATCGAGGCTGTCTAAGTTTCCTGCGCTATTTGAATTTCCTGCCCGCTTCTCTATCCTCGTTTGGGTTTTCCTTCTCGGCTGCTGGGCTCGCTTAGCCACTTTCGGCTTTGCTTTCTTCGTTGTCCGGATTACTTTGGCGGCTGAGCGGCTTTCTTTTCTCGGACTGCTCTTAATGGATCTTGCCGGCACTGTTTTCGGCCTCTTGTATACCTTTGCCGCTACACGCTTGGCTGTTGAACGGTATGTCTTCTTGGAGACTCTCTTGACCGGCCTGTATGCCTTGACTGCCCTTGAGGTTCCTTTGTAGGCTGCCTTAGCTAGCTTGGAAACTACCCCTCCTCCAGGAATGAAGTTCGAGGCGATAATATAAAACCTTGAAAGGCATATAGCCAATCAAGGTTCTCATACTTTTCCTTATGAAAGTCCCCAAACACTTAACTCATAAAAATATTCAGTTCGTTCAATACACAAACCAAAATTAAAATCTTCTGCAACTAAGATGAAATCTCCATATCCATCTGAAAACTTTGTTAACTCAATGATTTTATTTAAGTGACTAAATACTTCATTAACATTAACCAACACTGCTTCTATTTCTTTTTCTCTAAAAAACAATAGCCTACCTTGTTTTTGTATGGCTCCGATATTATCAATAATCTCATTTAACAAATGTATTGATTTTTGAATATGTTCTTTATAGCTATCTCCTTGTAATTGAATCTTACTTTCCCTTGTGTTAAGTAACGAAAACACATTCTTACAAAATAAATCATTATCTTCAATATCTAAAAAAGGTTCCTCTGTAAGATTCATGAAGTTTATTTCTTTTACCAAATTCTTTCTTCTACTTTGTCTTTTTAACAGCTCCATTTTTGTTTTTCTTTCGTCACTCAAATTAATCACCTTTCTCATGGTCGACCCTTCTTTTTATAACCAACAAAATCTTCCGGGGAATGTCCAGGATACTGATTATATCTTCCTTTTTCCAATGGGCTTCCCTTTAAATCGTCAGCACCATGAAAGTGAGGACCTCTCCCGAATTTATCCTCTCGGTGCTCTATAATATATTTTTTCTTGCCATCTACTTCAAATTCATATACTCTTCTATTTTCAGTTGTTCCATCATAAACATCGACAGGTTTCTTTTGCTGAGTAGAGTTAGGTATTCCCGCCCTTCTCTTTGCATCCCTAAATGCTCCATTTTTCGTTAATACCTTATCAATTTCATCCGTACCCTTATTACCAGCAAACTTCTGCAAATCCATCTTTACCAGTGACTTTTGTTTAGGCGGATCGAGGCTGTCTAAGTTTCCTGCTTTATTTGAATTTCCTGCCCGCTTCTCTATCCTCGTTTGGGTTTGCCTTCTTGGCTGCTGGGCTCGCTTGGCCACTTTCGGCTTTGCTTTCTTCGTTGTCCGGATTACTTTGGCGGCTGAGCGGCTTTCTTTTCTCGGACTGCTCTTAATGGATCTTGCCGGCACTGTTTTCGGCCTCTTGTATACCTTTGCGGCTACACGCTTGGCTGTTGAACGGTATGTCTTCTTGGAGACTCTCTTGACCGTCCTATATGCCTTGACTGCCCTTGAGGTTCCTTTGTAGGCTGCCTTAGCTAGCTTGGAAACCACCCCTCCTCCAGGAATGAAGTTCGAGGCGATGAAGACAGCTGCACCCGCTTTTTGGTACCACTTCGTCTTCTTGCTCCTAATCGTTCGGATATCATCTCCGATGGCATAATTGTAGGCTGCCTTTGATGCTTTTTTAATCCCTTTCTTGAGCTTCTTTAGCCACTTCGGCGCTAGGCCATCCGGGTCGATGTTATTTACAGGGTCACCTTCAGCATACAGGTAACGGTTTCTCCACCAAATAAACCTTCGCTTTTTCTACTTTAACATTACAAGCTTTGTCATTCTCGTATTTAAACGTACTTGAGTAGTATGTATGATGATTATTTTAAAATTTATATCAACCATTCTAGTATGTTTGCTAACCATCAAGGTTTTTCATTTAAGAGTCATATTGCCTTTTAACCGCAGTGGCCTTAAATTAAAAAACCTTGAAAGGCATTAAGCCAATCAAGGTTAAATCTATTTTAATTAAATCCTACTCTTACTTCACCATCATGAAATATTTCAATAACATACCCTGTAGATGGCGAAAATATCCATGTATCGAAACTTACAGCAGTAACATCATCTATAACTTTAAATACTTTATCTAAAGTAGACTGAATAATAGGTAAAGTCCCTTCGTCCCAAATTATATAAACAACCTTACTGTATTCATCCATGTTTTGGTCTAAAAAAGATATTATCTCATTGACTGTATTCACTTCAGCATGATTAGACATTTTCTCCCATTCAATACGCCCCCACTTAGCAAATGGAAATGAACTTTCAAAATCACTTAATATTTGCTCACTATTATTATCAGAAAAGACATGTACATCCTCGCCTAGTGCTTCAATACACTCATCAAATAAACTCATCTAAAGTCCCCTTATCTATTCAAATGTTTTAATAAAGATTTAAAGGTGCTTTCGTTGCCCTCAAATGGGATAGCGATTTTTTTAGCATTAGCCCCTTTACCATTACGAAAATCTTCAATATTTATATGCGTACCCTTATTAGGGTCATAATCTAATCTCCACCTTACTTTTCCGTCAGCAGACTGCCTACCAACAACTTGACCATATCCATCACTTGACTTAAGCGTACCTGTATATGGCTGTGAGTTTGATCCTAAATCTCCAGCTAGGTCTAGTGCCTTGTTTCTAGCTTGTTCATATGTTTTGACCTTATCTAATACTTGTTCTCCTTTTCCTATACCCTGACCAGCAAACTTCTGCAAATCCATCTTTACCAGTGACTTTTGTTTAGGCGGATCGAGGCTGTCTAAGTTTCCTACTTTATTTGAATTTCCTGCCCGCTTCTCTATCCTCGTTTGGGTTTTCCTTCTTGGCTGCTGGGCTCGCTTGGCCACTTTCGGCTTTGCTTTCTTCGTTGTCCGGATTACTTTGGCGGCTGAGCGGCTTTCTTTTCTCGGACTGCTCTTAATGGATCTTGCCGGCACTGTTTTCGGCCTCTTGTATACCTTTGCGGCTACACGCTTGGCTGTTGAACGGTATGTCTTTTTAGAGACTATCTTGACCGTCCTGTATGCCTTGACTGCCTTTGAAGTTCCTTTGTAGGCTGCCTTAGCTAGCTTGGAAACTACCCCTCCTCCAGGAATGAAGTTCGAGGCGATGAAGACAGCTGCACCCGCTTTTTGGTACCACTTCGTCTTCTTGCTCCTAATCGTTCGGATATCATCTCCGATGGCATAATTATAGGCTGCCTTTGATGCTTTTTTAATCCCTTTTTTGAGCTTCTTTAGCCACTTCGGCGCTAGCTNGCTTTCTTCGTTGTCCGGATTACTTTGGCGGCTGAGCGGCTTTCTTTTCTCGGACTGCTCTTAATGGATCTTGCCGGCACTGTTTTCGGCCTCTTGTATACCTTTGCGGCTACACGCTTGGCTGTTGAACGGTATGTCTTTTTAGAGACTATCTTGACCGTCCTGTATGCCTTGACTGCCCTTGAGGTTCCTTTGTAGGCTGCCTTAGCTAGCTTGGAAACCACCCCTCCTCCAGGAATGAAATTCGAGGCGATGAAGACAGCTGCACCCGCTTTTTGGTACCACTTCGTCTTCTTGCTCCTAATCGTTCTGATATCATCTCCGATAGCATAATTATAGGCTGCCTTTGATGCTTTTTTAATCCCTTTTTTGAGCTTCTTTAGCCACTTCGGCGCTAGCCCATCCGGGTCGATGTTATTAACAGGGTCACTTTCGGCATACAGGTAGCGGTTAGTGAATGGACTTGAAATAGACATTTTTCTGTCCATAAACATCCTCCAAACGGAAAAAGCCAAAAAATGACTGTCCAACCAAAAGTGATTCCATTTAATTGGATAATATTTTACAATTAGACATTTACGACAGAGACAGTTTGTGTTTTAAGGAAAAGCTTTTTCTTCTATTCTTCGGATCCAGATGTATACCAGCTTCCACAGTGCCGCATTTCTAGTTGAGGAAGAATATCAGGCAAAAAACAATCAACGCAAGAAAGACTTGCTTTTTGGCCTATTCGCTCTGTCCATAATACTTTTGTTGTTGAGATGTTGTTTAACTATTATATGGGTGGTTAACCCACCTCTTAGACAATAAATTTGTCATTATCTTGTAGTAATTCATCTAGCACTAAACTATCTCCCCCAAAAACCCCGAAGTCTTCACTTCGAGGCTAAGAAGATAAGATTAAATTAAAATCAGCCTGAAGACTAGGTCTTCAAAATCAATATCACCAATACCACTGCTACACCTGAAAAGGAAGATACCCTCACCTTCCTGTTCCACTATTATTCCTGCATTTCCAATCCAAGCATCAACCCTATCATCAGTATATTGCCATATATTCCATAAATTAATTTGCCCAATTTCTTTTTTAGGAAAGCATTTGAAAATAAAAGTTGATGGTGCAGTATTTTTCCAAAAAACGGGCGAATTTATTTTTTGTTTATTAACTTCTATATACCCTTTTCTTTTGTCCAGAGAAAATTCAATGCCTTGTCTATAATCATTCTTACTTCTAATAAATTCAATTTTGATATCTTGACCTGTTTTAACTTCTAGCCTTTGTGACATTACCACTAGGCTACCATTAATATTTATTGCCTCACCCTTATTTTTCATAAACATTTCTGATAAACTCATTTTTTTGAGCACTCCCTTAATAACCAGGTCTTCTAAATGGGTCAACTTTTGCATGGTCCTGTGGCCATCTTGGAACAAAGTCTTTTCCGCCATCTCGTTTTGGAATAGGTTCATGACTTAACTCCATTGATTCCACTCCACCCTTATCTGGGTTAAATCTTTGTGGAGCATTTCCTTTTTTCATCCTAGCCGCATTTTCTACACCATATTTTCCTACTACATCAGTGCTAGCCGCTTCATTTTTCCAAAATCTTGATCTCACTGTGTTCCAAGCAGGTTCGTTTCCTTTTGACGTTGGCTTATAGACATCGTCACCTACTTTCCACCCTTTAGAAGCATTTCCCGCACCCTTATTACCAGCAAACTTCTGCAAATCCAGCCTTACCAGTGACTTTTGTTTAGGCGGATCGAGGCTGTCTAAGTTTCCTGCGCTATTTGGATTTCCTGCCCGCTTCTCTATCCTCGTTTAGGTTTGCCTTCTCGGCTGCTGTGCTCGCTTGGCCACTTTCGGCTTTGCTTTCTTCGTTGTCCGGATTACTTTGGCGGCTGAGCGGCTTTCTTTTCTCGGACTGCTCTTAATGGATCTTGCTGGCACTGTTTTCGGCCTCTTGTATACCTTTGCGGCTACACGCTTGGCTGTTGAACGGTATGTCTTTTTGGAGACTTTCCTGACCATCCTGTATGTCTTGACTGCCCTTGAGGTTCCTTTATAGGCTGCCTTAGCTAGCTTGGAAACCACCCCTCCTCTAGGAATGAAGTTCGAGGCGATGAAGACAGCTGCACCCGCTTTTTGGTACCACTTCGTCTTCTTGTGTTTATTGCAAAATAAAAGTGCAGAGGTTTGCGAGGAATTTGTGCAGAACTCAACTGCATAAAAAATAGGCTTGCCGGCCCCTAAAATATCACCTACTGTATTGATTGAGAGATCACAACAGTGGGGGGACATGAAAGGATGCTAGCAATGCCTAAGGTTGATTATATCAAACATTTAAGAGAAGAAGAAGACTTGTCAATAAATGAAATTGCAAGGAAAACTGGTTGTAATTGGAGGACGGTTAAGAAATACGCCGACGGAGAAAGTTTTAAAGAAACCCTCAAGTTCACTAAAAGAGGAATGATGTACGAGGAAAGATTCGGACAAATTGTTGACGATTGGCTTGAGGAGGACATGAAACTTAAGAGAAAAGAACGGAGAACCAATAAGAAAATCTTCGAAGATCTTAGTAATGATCATGACTTTAGAGGATCCTATAGGACTGTATGCGAGTATATCCAGCACCGAAAGCCCCACCTCAAGGCAGCAAAGGTTGAAAGACATGAGCGTTTAGAACACCCTCCGGGTGAAGCATAAGTGGACTTCGGAAACATGACTGTTGTGAAGGACGGAGCCTATAAAGATATCAAAGGCCTAATCCTGAGTTTTCCACACAGCAACACTGGATTTGGTTACCCGCTTCCGGGCGAAAATACCGAGTGTTTCCTTGAAGGGTTGAAGCAGTTGTTTCACCAGGCAGGAGGGGTCCCAACCTATTTACGCATTGATAACCTAGCTGCGGCAGTAATTTCAATTGGCAAAGGGGACAAACGGACCTACACTGACTCATTTCTAGGATTTAAATGCCATTACGGTTTTGAAGTGCAGCCATGTAATCCGGCAAGTGGGCATGAGAAAGGAAATGTAGAAAAAAA
>NZ_LT630004.1:2990569-3045374 GCF_900111815.1 Bacillus massilinigeriensis
TTTGGCTAAATTAGGCTGAAGGAACGCTGTCTCTTCGGGCCCTTTTTGCCCCTCCTCCCGCCAGGGAATGATTAACATTAATCTATTGTCGCATGATTTTCTAAAATTGTACCGCCACAATTTTTTCCTAAAACAACAAAAAACACTGCCAACGAATATGGCAGCGTACATCATGTTAAGAGCCATTTTTAATGGCGTTTATTTCGGAAACGACAATGACGGCAACAGACTATTTTCGCCACCGTCACTTTCGTTTCCTTTTTAGTTAAGTCAAATTCGTTGGCATTATATGGTTTAAAGTTCCATTGAATTTATTTCAAATTTATATTATTCTCTAAACAGAAAAAGGACCTTTTCAGGTCCTAAAACCGGTAGTCATCTATGACTCGCTCTACCGAGTTTTCGTCTACCAGTTCCTGCTTCCTGGAAACTGCGTCTAACAGGCATTCCGTACATAAACGGTTCGTTAAGCGCGGAATGCCTCGAGTTTCCTTAAAGATTAATTTTAATGATGAATCCGTGAAAACCTGGCGGCTTTCTCCTGCCACCTCCAATTGATGTTTGATGTATTCTATCATTTCTTCGAAACTCATCCCATCAAGGTGGAAGCGGGTATTGATCCTTTGAGAAATGGCTTCCAGGCTTCTTAGACGGAGCTTGTCCCTTAATTCGGGCTGTCCAACCAAAATAAGGGCCAAAGGTGACAGGGAATCAATTTGAAAATTTGTTAGGAATCTGATTTCCTGTAACATCGATGATGACAATAAATGCGCTTCGTCAATCACTACGACGGGCGTTTTCTTTTTGTTTTCATAGATGTCTAGGAGGGCTGTTTTAAATTGTCGTTTGAGATCACTCGCCAGAAATTTGGGTTCTATTCCTACCTGGAGAAGCATTTCTCGATAAAAATCGCGGGGTTTTAAAGCTGAGTCAGATAAATAAAGAAAAACATGCTGATTTGCTTCCAATCGTTCTTTCAGTGACCTGATGGCGGTTGATTTTCCAGCGCCGACTTCCCCGGTAATCAGACCGAATGAACGCTGCTGAATCATAAATGTCAGCCGTGCCTGCAGCTCTTTATATTGTTTTGCCATGAATAAGTGTCTAGTAGGAATGTCCTTTTGAAATGGAGTGTGCTTCCATCCAAAATGTTTTGCAATCATTCTTCTTTTCCCCCTATAAGAGTTTGATAGCTTAATGACCCTCGCTTTTCCTTTTGTTTCTTTTCATGGTCGGGTTCTGTTAAATCCAAAAAGTTGAGGCCAGATTCTTCTTCAGCTCTATTTGAGGTTTCAGAAGCTACCTTTTCATGTCTTGGACGGGCAAGTTTTAAAGGAATTGCATTTTCAAACTGTTGTCCGTCAAACCATACTTCGATTGATTCCAGGTCATTAGGATCGAAACGGAGAGTAATCATTTCACCGACCAATCGGGAATCCACTTCGTATTTATTTCCCTGAAAAGAGATGCAGCCTGTCTTGTCCACTTTTCGCTCTTCTTCCCAAAAGAAGGCGTTCTTTAGTTCCTGAAAGGAGATGGAGACCGTAGGTTGCTCACACTCTTCCCAGCGATGTTTCGGCGCTTGCTTCGTTTCCCCATGTGTTCTTTCATGATAAATGGATTCTTTCCAAATGTGGAAATACCGATTTAATTGTTCAATGGATTGAATCCTTCCTGATTCGATCAGATCATAAGCCTCAGGCTTGAAGGACGTATCTACGAATCGGAAAAAACGCTCAATTTTCCCGCGCCCTTGTGGCCGTCTTGGAGTAGAGTGGGACAGTTTTATCCCGAGCTTTGCGCAGGTTGTCTCCAACGCCTTTGCGCGATAAATGGATCCGTTATCCACATAGATTTGTTCAGGCTTTCCATTAGTTAAGATGGCTTTAAAGAAGCAGTCTTCCAGTTGCGCACCTTTTTCGTCAAAGTAAAACTGCCCATGCACAATGAATCGGCTATAATCGTCAATGAATGCAAACAACTTGGCCACTCGCTTCTTATTTGAATCCTTGGGATCCGGAAGATACAAAGTATGTTGGACATCCCCTTGCCAACAGGCATTGCGATACGGAAATTCAAAGCGGCGAAACTGGTTGCCTACAGGTGTTTGTTGTAGCCGTTTTTTCGTTATACCTGCTTTCCTAAACTGTTTGGAGAGGGTGCTTTCGGATATGCTTCCCCTTGGCATAATGGCTGCCAACTCCATCATGCGGATAATTTGTTCGACCGATCTCTCTGGGCGTTCCTTTTTCAATTGAATGGCCTTTTCCAGTATCTCTTTTGAGATAGACCTTGGTGCATATCCGCCTCGTTTCACCGGCTTCAATGCCTCAAACCCTCCCTTGCGATAAAGCTGCAGATACCTTTCCAGCGTACGGATGCCGACCTTTTGCATCTCTCCATATGGATTCATATGTTCAGCCTCTGCGATGCTACGAAGCCGTTGTGCTTGTTCTCCTTTTGGGAGCTCTCTGGTGACAATTTCAGCGATCAAACCAAAGCGGTATAAGGCAATGTCATTTCTAAGCTTTTCGTCCATATAAAACTCTCCCTCTTTTTAATCAACTTCTACAAGTTTCATTAAATAACAGGAACCAATGAAAAGGGAGAGCCCAAATTCTGTGGGAACGTTCGTTTTAAATACATATTTTAGGAGGATTATACCCCGAAGGGGGGAGAAACAGGATTCGGAAAGAAAGTAGGCGGAGAGTGGGATGGGGAGTAAAGGATGGAGTGGTTTATATTTTTTCTCTTAACTGATTTATCCATTGGAAGTAACCACAGGAAGGATAGGGGGTGGTAGGATGAGAAATTTCCCATGCCAACGGGAGAAGGAATAATAGAAGTTGTTCCACTGTTAAGTGCTTAATTTTTTGAAATTCAAATGCAAATGGCTTAATTTCAACTGTTGAAGAAAGAAGGAATTGGACAAGAGACTTGAGCGGGCCCTTCCAAAGCCGATCCCATCGTTTAACAGTTTTGTAGCTTACTCCCCCTAAAACATTTTGCGAGAAGTACGTTTGAATAAAAGAATAGCTTCGACCTTTTACATACCGCAAAAGCCAGGCTCTTTGTAAAAGTTGCCCACTATGGATTTGGTAGCGGAAGAGAAAATCTGGCAATAATGAAAAAGTCTTTCCACAAGCAGGACAATACCATCGGTAGATCGGAATCCTTCTCGCCTTTTTCCCTGTGATAACCATACGATAGTACCGGCCATGCTTATATAATTTTCTATTACAATCAGGACAGTTCTCATCGCAAGGAGGTGGTACATCCTGATAATATCTTAAATATTCTCTGATTGTTCTACCAAGATACTTTATCCTAGTCATGGTTTTGGCTAAATTAGGCTGAAGGAACGCTGTCTCTTCGGGCCCTTTTTGCCCCTCCTCCCGCCAGGGAATGATTAACATTAATCTATTGTCGCATGATTTTCTAAAATTGTACCGCCACAATTTTTTCCTAAAACAACAAAAAACACTGCCAACGAATATGGCAGCGTACACACTGTTTTCATTCATAATTCTAGCGTTGCTTGTGTTTCATCTTAGAAATACAGTAGTATGAATTAGTAGAAATAAAATAATGTAACTGAGGTTTTACGATGAATATTAAAATTTACATTGTTGGAGATAAAATTGAAAAGACATTTCTCGAAGGTATAAAGGAATATGAGAAGCGTTTGAGCAGATACTGTAAAGTAAAATTACAACACTTTAAGAACGAAGAACAGCTCTTAAAAAAATTTTCAGATAAGACCTATAAGATATTGATTTCTGTTATGGGAACAACGGTAACATCAGAGGAACTCGCTGAAAAAATAAATCAATTAGGGATAACAGGCAAATCAGATGTAACTATTATTATTGGTGCTGATAATTTACCCCATGATGAAGTATTAGCCATTAGTCCAATGGAAATGGACTTAGGAATTAAAACACTCATAATGTTTGAGCAGATTTACCGTTCATATCGCATTCTCAATAATGAGCCATACCACAAATAAAAGGTGACCAAGTGGGTCACCTTTTATTTGTGGTAATTATTCATTTTCAATGGGATTATCTCGCCAATCCAGTATAAACAATAATTTATCCTTTGACAGTTGGATTACCTTTTTCTCTTTTAGGATTTTTTGTGTGTCTTCGCTATAAATATCTATTACATCAATTGCTATGAAAGCCTGTTTATTTAATTCATTATAATAACTGATAAGGTTTTCGACTGCTGCTTTCTCAATATTTTTAAACAAGAATGAATCATGAATTATAAAAGGCAATTCTGTTAAAGTAAAGATAGCTAAGTCAAAAATAATCAAATTAGTGAACGCTTTACCTGTGCCCGTATTTTCAAGATATTTATATTCATAATTGTTATAAGTTAGGTCTAATTCAGGCGGTGTCCTTTTGTCATTATGAATTGAATCATTTATTTCAACCAATTTGGAATTAATCTTTAACTTTATTTTTTTTACAATGCTTTCTTTTAGTTGACTTAAGGATGTGGTCTTTGATGCTATTCCATCAGTTACAGATTGTAACTTATTGAAGTAATCATTTTCTAATTGAAGGCTTTTTAATCTTGATGATGATTCAATTAAGCTATCAATAAATACATTCTGTTCCTCATTAGGATTTAATACCTGTTCTAACTTTTTGTTTATTTCATCAATTTCCTTATTTAATGACTCAATCTTTCGCTTTAATTCTTGTTTAGCTCGTTTAAGTTCTTTCTTCAATATTGAGCTTATTCCCTCATGAAAATCCTCAATAGACTCTAATTTTTCAATATTTACATCTGGAAAGAATTCCAAAAGTTTCTCAAAACCAACATCCGTATATTTTGTTATTTTTTTACTAGTCCTATTAAATCTTGATTTATAATAATCCCGTTCTTCAATCAAGATATTTTTTCGTTCCCTTAACTCAATTAATTCGTCAGAAATAATTTCAGAAATATTTATAACTGGACTAAACGCACTTTTGCTTAACTTCTCAATCTCACCTTTAAGATTTTCAATTTCTTTCAAATTACTTTCATAAACCTTTTTAGTAATTTTCGGAATGAATTTAAGTCTTCCTGCTTTGTTTAGGACATTTTTTGATTCGGTTAATTGTTTTATTTCTTTGTCCTCTTTAGCTAGTTTATCGTATTCATTAAATAATTTGATAAGTCGAGTAATAGTTTCAATATTCTTCTCGGAATGATGGCTATGTAGGGGTCTCTTAACATCATAATTATTTTTACCCCATACTCTAGAGAAAAGGCTAACTGCAGACCTGAATTTTAAACTATCTGATTGTAATTTATAATACTCTTTTAAGAGATTATTAAAGTCACTTAATTTAATTTCTTCTTCCTTTTCAAATTCACTATTACACTTATAAATAATATTAGGCTCTTCTGTGCCTCTAATAAAATATAATTTAACCTTTAGAAACTCTAATATGTATAAGAATTCATGGTGTCCTAATTTCGACACTACATCCTTGTTGTGAGTTATATAGGTATTACCACCATAAACAAAATCCAAAATCATTAATAATGTTGATTTCCCAATTGAATTTGAACCTAAGTTATCACCTAAAACAACATTTAGACCGTTGTGAAACTCAATTACCTTTTCCTTAAATATTTCACACCTAATCTCTTTTAACATATTTTACTACCCCTTTATTAAAGTCTACTTGGATTGCATCAAGTAGATACAAAACATCTAACGAATAAATAAATTCATCGACTTCTTCAAAATAATCTTGGGTACTTAAATACAAATGTTCGATAGTGACTTCTTTTTCTGATATTCGCTTAAGAACATATAGCATTTTCCCAATTATTGACTCACTATAACTAATTACCTTATTCGGTACTATCATTAGAATACCTCGCAGTTTTGAATAAAAAATGAGATAATTATTCCACACGCATTTAATGAACCATTTTCTGTCTTTTTTGATAACCATTCAGTAAGAAGCTCATAGATTACTTCTTGTGAAGTCTCTGTCCTGCTTAATTTTAAATAAAAAGTCTTAACTTGCGATGCAATCGTCTCAAAAGACGTCGGGTATTGCTTATCCAATTGTCGGAACTGCTCCTGTATATATAAATAATAATCCGTAATTTCGTTTCTTATTCTTCTTTTTGTTAATCCTGTTAATGTCTCATCTGCTTTATCGTCAAGCTTTAAAGCATCCATTCTTAATAGGCTCTCAGATGATACATCAGATTCTTCTACAAGAGCCATTAAGATTTGTTTTATTTCAATCTCTATTTGATAATCATAATATTTTGCTCTAGTTTTAGTTCTGCTTAACAAAAATTTTTTAATATCAACTAATTTCCTATACTCTTCAACAGTCCTTGGATTGTCAAATTTTTTGTGACAATCTCTGCAAAGAGCAATAAAGTTATCTAAATGATTTACATCCTCATGAAGTCGTTCTTCATTTTTTAATAATTCATCTTCTTCAGGAGTAGGATTCAGAGGATATATATGTGCTCCCTCAAACAATTTTTCTTTTCTACCCTTTTTCTCGTACATGAGAGGTTTGGTGCATAAAGGACAAATGCTCTCAACTTCAGATAGGAGTATAGCATTTTCATTTTGAGAAAGTTTTCTTCTATTAGTCTGCATCCACACAACACCTCAGAAATGTAACACTTCAATATATTTTATGTATTAATAGAAAACACCATTATCATTTACCATTCGACAAAAAATTCACAAATCCTCTATTTTCCATTTGTTTTGTCATAAAGAAAAAGGCGACTAAATAGAGTCACCTTTTCCTGTTATATTACTCTTTTCAATCGTGTAATAACGCCATCTGTCATATACAAAATAAATTCCACAGACTCATTAATATCTATAAAACTTGTTTTAGGGTTTGGTGTGGTAAGCATCCCCCCGATTAATCCGAAAGGCCCTGTAGATCTGCTCGACCAGGATGAGGCGCATGAGCTGGTGCGGGAAGGTCATTTTGGAGAAGCTGAGGTGCTCGTTGGCCCGGGTTAGGACTTGGTCGCTGAGGCCGAGGGAGCCTCCGATGATGAAGGCAATTTTGCTTTTTCCGTATGTAGCGAGCTTGTCGAGGTTTTGGGCCAGTTCTTCGGAGGATTTTTGTTTTCCGTTGATGGCTAGGGCGATGACATGGGCGTCTTGTGATACTTTGGCGAGAATGCGCTCTCCTTCTTTCTGCTTCACTTGCTCCATTTCGATTTCGCTCAGTTCCTCTGGCGCCTTTTCATCGGCCACTTCGATGACTTCGACTTTTGCATAGCCTCCGAGGCGCTTTAAATATTCTTCTATTCCTTGTTTTAAGTACTTTTCTTTTAGCTTTCCAACCGTCACGATTGAGATATTCACACGCCATCCCCACTTTACAAACAGTTTACAAACAAGATACCCACAGTAGTTATCCACATATTCACACCACTATCCACATTTGGTATGGGATCATTCGTTCGCCACAATATATATAGCTAGTTCTCCACAGTATCCACATGTGAATGGCTGCTTGTCCACAGCTTCTATCTTTTCAAGAATTGGTGCCGTTTCCTGCTCATCAACCGCTTCATCTAAGGCCAATTCTACATGTTCCGCGCAGCAATAGATTTTCATCTCATTCCCTCCTTTCCCCTTAGCGTTTTCTTTTTTCCTTCCGTTCAACCATTTCTTTTGATAAAAATTTATCCACAATCATTTTATCACAAACATCTTTTTACGCGAGTATAGGATATCCACAAAAAAACAGAGAGCATTTGCCCTCTGCCTTTATCCACAAATTCACTTATTCAGTTTTTTGAACGAGCGTCATATTCGTTTTCGTCAGCTTGCCGCCCCGGTAAAACTTAATATCGAGCTTGTCGCCAATTTTCTTTTTCACATAAAGATGCTTTCGCAAATCGATAACATCGTTCACTTTCTCGCCGTCCATTTCTACAATGACATCCATTTCCTTCAAGCCTGCTTTGTCCGCTGGCGAACCAGGCTCCACGCTCTTGATGGCCACACCGTAAGCAACATCCTTCGGAAGCTTTAACGCTTCCTGCTGGTAGTATGCCGGGATTTCGTTCACCGCGCGCATTTCAACACCCATGTACGGCCGCTTGACTTCGCCGAATTTCTCCAAATCATCAATGATAGGCTGGGCGTAATTGATTGGAATGGATAGCCCAATTCCTTCAACCGCCTGCTCTGCAATTTTCATCGAGTTGATTCCAACAAGCTGACCGCCGATATTAATCAGCGCGCCGCCGCTGTTTCCTGGATTAATTGCAGCATCTGTTTGGATGACTTCCGCCTGCCAGTCAGGCACACCGTCCTGATCGATATCGACAGGAATCGTCCTCTGCAATCCAGAAATGATGCCTTGGGTAACAGAGCCTGAGAAGGTTGGTCCTAGCGGATTGCCGATTGCCACGACAGGTTCTCCAGCCTTAAGAGCATCAGAATTTCCAAACTCAACGACTGTTTTTACTTTGCTGCCGTCAACCTCCAAGACTGCAAGGTCCGTCCACGGATCTCTGCCGCGCAGTTTTGCTGGCAGCTTCGTCCCGTCCTTCATGGTGACTTCCAATTTTGCAGCACCTTCGATGACGTGATTATTCGTCACGATGAATGCTTTGCCGCCAGCCTTTTTATACAACACACCAGACCCAGTAGAGCCTGTTCCTTCCTGGTTGCTTTCTTCCCAGAAGTTGGATTCCTGGATATTCGTAATGCCTACAACTGCAGGCGCTGCCTTGTCCACTGCTTTTGTAATGTCCGTTTGCACATTGAGGGAAACATTGTTCGTTGACCCGCTTTTCTTGTTGTTGTCTGGCTGTACTACATTTGATTGATTATCCGGGACAACATCGTATGGAAGGAGATCCATATCGGAAAGTGTCGGGATAGAAGCAATTACTAGTACGCTCCCTAGCAATGCGCCTCCAAGTCCTGATAAGAATGCACTGCTTCTTTTTCCTTTTTGCAGCTGCGAACGGCTTTGGTTCTCTTGATCATAATAACCCAAACTGTATCAGCCCTTTCATTCATACAACGACTGTAGAGTAGATTACTCTCTTCATAACCACATTATACAATTTTCATCCGAAAAATCTAATGAAAACCCTTATGTTTGCCTTGTAAATAGGTTAGTATGCATATTTTTTTCCCAACGAGATTCCTCTCTCCATACCCTTTATCCGAGCCATATGTTAAAGCTTTCTACTACAGCGCAAAAACTAGCATCAATATACGAAAAAAAACGCCCCTGCTCAGGCGTTTTTCACCGTATTAAACGGCAGTAAGTACGGTCGGCTTCTTCGGGTCTGTGTCATACAGATTGAACTGCTCCCCAATCAGGATACCGCGGCTTTCAAGCGTTTGCTGAACGGACATTCTTGCAAGGTCTTTCATATTATTATCGAGGCTAAGGTGCGCGAGATAAAAGCTCTTCGTGTTATCACCTGCGACTTCGCTCATTGCAATGGCAGCGTCTTCATTTGAGATGTGGCCGACGTCGCTCAAGATACGGCGTTTGACATTCCATGGATATCTCCCCATTCGGAGCATCTGAACGTCGTGATTGCTTTCGAACACATAGGCATCAGCATTGGAAATGATGCCTTTCATTCGATCGCTGACATAGCCAGTGTCTGTAACGAGCACAAGCTTTTTACCGTCCTGGTGAAAAACATAGAACATAGGCTCTGCGGCATCATGCGAGACACCGAAAGATTCGATGTCAAGCGAGCCAAATGTTTTCACCGACTCCATGCCAAAAACGAATTTTTGGTCGACAGGGATTTCTCCGATCAGTCCGTCCATCGCCTGCCATGTTTTTTCATTAGCGTATACGGGCAGCTTGTATTTCCGTGCCAAAATGCCGACGCCTTTGATATGGTCGCTATGCTCATGCGTGACGAAAAGGCCGGAAAGATTTTTAATATCTCGGCCAATTTCGTTAAACAATGCTTCCATCTGCTTCCCGCTCATGCCGGCGTCTACCAGAAAAGAATGTTCCCCATTCTCTACATAGATCGCATTTCCCGTACTCCCGCTTGCGAGAACACTAAAATGCAAAGTCATATTCTCTCACTCCGTTGTTTTATTTTCTTCGTTGCCAAATTGAATGACTTGGCCTTCAAAGGCCTGGACGAATAGATTTTCTTTGTTATCAACCTCAATGCGCCACGTCGGTGCCAGCACCTGTGATGCAGTCAGCTGGACAAGTGTCGAATAGCCGAGCTTCACATTGGTGATTTTGCTCTTCGGCTTCAGGAGGCCTTTTTTGTATAATGTATCAATTGCACTAAGTGCTGGGAGAACTTCTTGCCGTTCCGCTAGCTCTTCCTGCACTTCCAAATAAGTCTGATCGTATGCGTAGACTTCATTCTGGTCATTGTAATGGAACGTTAGCTTCCCGTTGAGATTATTGTAAAAAGTCTTACCTTGATACTGTTGAAAATAGACAATCGTTTTGCTGTGATCATCCTTCTCCCAAAACTGATAATCATCCCCATACGGTACGAATCCTTTTATAAACGGACCAAGTTCGGATGATTCAAATTTCCCGCTAAGCTTGATTGGCTTCTCCAGCGTAACCCTAAGGGAGGTGCGTTCCGCGTTTCCTGCTGTCTGCTGCTTTGATTCTTCTTTTGAAAATTCTTTCGGCTTCACGCTGAGGTAACGTTCTTTCTGTGCCGCTTCCGGAAGCTCTTTATAAGTAATTTCATCGTTCTTCAGCTTGTCCTCAATCTTCACTTCTTTCAACAGCTCGTAATTCGCTTCATTTTTTGTGTTCATGAATTGATATACGAGATAAAAATCGAGCACAAGGAAGGAAAGAATGAAAATGGTTTTAATCCTGCTCCAATCCATTATGCCTTCCTCCTTCCCCATATTTAAGCTCCTGCCATTGTCCTTCATACTCATAGAACCAGCCTGGCTCAAGGAGAATGAGCGATTTGTCCATCGGGTCGAAGGACATATAATAGCCTGGAGAAATATTGGTAACGAGTTCTTCCCTTACTTTAGGCATCTCCTTCAGGCTTGTGACCGCCTCTCTTCCTGATGGGAGCATGTCCATTTCCGGATCAGGATTGATTGGCAGTTCCAGATTGAAGCTTGGCCGCAAATACTTGCTAATCTCGCTTTGTCCCCACCATTGCCTGATTTCTGAAATACCGCTATTGTTGAAAATCGGGTATCCTTCCTTCGTATACATTCGGAAAACGACGCGATGGTTGAAATCATCCTTGTATACATACCGGTACGGATCCGTCCAGCCGCTGTGCTCATTCACGAAATCAATGCTCTTCTGCAAGAGCGAAGTAGTGCCAATAACACCATCGTTGTCGCTCAGCAGATTTACGTAGTCGATGATCCTCGAGTCCTTATTGACGCTCATCCGGCGAGATGAGTCCATATACTCCTCCCCATCTGTCACAATGCTCTTCTGTACAAAGCTCGGATCTTTGAACAACGCATCCTTCAATTTCTCAGGTTCAAGCGGATTGCTATAGTACGTATATTTCGGCAGCTTAAGGCCATCTTCCGGAAGATACACTTCATTTTCTGCCAGTTGGTAGATAAAGTATTGATCCATCCTCGCATAGCTTTTCTGAAAAAGCTCCGAAAACTCTTCTATAGCAGAAGGATTGACGTTGGCGGTATAAACGGTTTGATTTTTAGAGGAGGTAAAGTAAATCAGTCCCTCCTGTTTTTGCGCTTCTCCCGGTACGATGATCCGGTCAAAATCAAATTTAGGAATCTTCTCCTCTTCGAACGTCAGCACACGCCGGTAAATCTCCGACGGCACTCCTGCTGGAAAGAGAATTTCTGTGTTTGCCTGGCGTGCAAAGGTTTCGTTCAAATTATCCTGTTTTCCTGGATATTTTCTCGCACTGTAATACTTCCATTTTCCCAGAATGGCGACAGCTTTGTCGATGTCATAATTATCCGTTGTCCCGTAATGCTTGCCGCCTGTATGCACCATCAGAATATGCGGGCGAACGATTTTTTTCAACTCACGCTTAGAGCTGAATGCCACCTCTTCGTCTGTCGTACCGTTTTTCAACGTCTCGTATGTTGGCTGGTATGTCCAAATGCTCCATGTCATGATGCCGCTCAATACGACTAGGATTGTTAAGATTCCTGTTTTAATATTTTCATATGTCATGACCAATCATCCTCCGCTGTCGAATCATATGGAAGCGTAAAATAAATGGTCGTTCCCTTTCCTTCGATGCTGCTCGCCCAGATTTCTCCTCCGTGCGCATTGACCATTTCTTTGGCAATGGCAAGCCCTAGGCCTGTCCCTCCAAGCTTGCGTGTCCTCGCTTTGTCGACACGATAGAAGCGGTCAAATATTTTCTTCAAGTTGTCTTTCGGTACACCTACGCCTTCATCAGCAACGCTCACAAGAATCCTGCCGTCTTGTTCCTCTGTCTGGAAAGTAATTCTTCCACCCTCTGGGGAATACTTCAGCGCATTGGAAATAATATTGTAAAGCACCTGAGTGATTTTATCCTCATCAATTTCCACAAACATTGCTTGGTCCGGCAATTTGCGAATAAAAGTGACTTTCTGGTCTTTCGTCAATTCAAAACGGTCGATGATACGGTTGTAAAATACCGGGAAATTGACCCACTCTTTTTTCAAATGATAGTCCGTGCTGTCCATCTTGGAAAGCTGCAGCAAATCGTTCACGAGCCGAATCATTCTTTCCGTCTCTGTCTGTGCCGTCTGCAGGAAAGTAGGAGCGATTTCTTCATCCTGCCACGCTCCATCCGACAGTGCTTCCAAATAGCTTCGCATCGTAGTGAGCGGTGTGCGGAGCTCATGGGAAACATTCGCCACAAATTCGCGTCTCTCCATATCGATTTTTTCCTGTTCAGTTATGTCATGGAGAACCGCAATTAACCCATTCACGAAACCGCTGTCCTTCTGGATGACGGAAAAATTAACCCTAAGAATAAACGGTTCATTACCTGTCGTATAATCAAGGATAATCGATTCTTTTTCTTGGAGAAGATCCTCAAGCGAATAGTCTTCCTCGAGCCCCAAAACAGAAACAATCTGCTGCGATAGCACTGTTTCACGTGAAACATTCAGCATCTCGGCTGCCGGATCGTTGATTAAGATAATCCTTCCCCGCCTGTCCGTTGCGATAACACCGTCCGTCATATAGGAAATAACAGAGCTTAGCTTGCGTTTTTCCCCTTCTGTCGTTGCTTGGGCCTCCTGCAATTTTTTCGTCAGGTTGTTAAAGGTGAGGGCAAGCTGCCCAATTTCATCGTAGCCATACACTTTAACTTTTCGTGAAAAATTGCCTCGTGTCATTGCAAGCGCCTGTTTCCTCATATCGGAGATTGGCCTTGTAATTGTCTGTGCAAGCAGCGTCCCGAGCACCGCAGTGAACAACAAAGCAATGGCAGTTCCTGTCGCAAGAATTTTGTTGATTTCATTCATTTGTGAAAAGATGTTCTCCACTTTGGCGACGAGATACACCGCGCCGATGACTTCCTTATTTGAATGAATCGGCGTCGCCTGCACCCAAATCCGTTTGCCGGTCTTTTCATCGAGCACAATGTCGCCTTCATCCTTATCGAGGACGATGGACCGCTTGATTTTCAGTTCCGTTGTCCTCTGGCCGACAATGCTTTGATTGTTCTCATTGGATGTCCCAAGAATTCGCAGGCTCCCTCCGTCAATCACACGGATTTCAGAGATATCGGATGAATTATAATCCCTCAGTATCTTACGGATGTCTTCCTCTTTTGTAGGATCCTGCTTGCCTCGCTCCTTGACCATTTCTTCTTCAATATCGTACACAAGCATATTCACTCGCTGCTTCAGAGAGCTCTGATAGTTGGTCATCAAAGTATCCTCAAGCTTCCGGACAAAATATACCCCGATGATTTGCATCGCTACAAGAATCAAGAGTACATAGATGATGACAAACTTAAGATGGATAGAGCGAAAAAAACCAACCTTTTTCATCCCTTACTCCTGTTCCGAGTTCCTTAAATAGTATCCAACGCCTCTCCTTGTTACGATCCATGTTGGATGGCTTGGATTGTCCTCGATTTTTTCCCTTAGGCGCCTTACCGTAACATCAACGGTACGGACATCCCCATAATAGTCGTAGCCCCAGACAGTCTGTAATAAATGCTCCCTTGTCATCACTTGTCCTATATGCTTTGCCAAATAGTGAAGAAGCTCAAACTCACGATGGGTAAGCTCAATCGTCTCGCCGCGTTTGGAAACAACATATGCATCCGGATGAATCGTCAGCGAACCAATAGTTATTTCGTTTGATTCGTCTTCTTCATCCGTCTTTTGTGCAATAGCTTGATGGCGGCGCAAGTTGGCTTTCACTCTCGCAATCAGCTCCCTTGTGCTGAACGGCTTTGTGACATAATCATCTGCACCGAGCTCAAGGCCCAGCACTTTATCGATTTCCGAGTCTTTTGCTGTCAGCATGATAATCGGCATTTCATACTTTTTACGGACTTCCCGGCACACTTCCATTCCATCGCGCTGCGGCAGCATAATGTCGAGCAGGATAAGATCCGGCTCAATTTCTTCCACCATTTCGATGGCGCTGTTGCCATCATAGGCGCAAAACACCTCGTATCCTTCCTTTTTCAAATTGAATTGGAGTATATCTGCAATCGGTTTTTCATCGTCGACAACTAGTATCTTCTTATCCATAAAAAGGCTCCTTTGAGTTGATTATATTTTTATCGTCTATCATTTGTTCTTTTAAAAAATGTCCTATCCTTCTTATTCTACTGTATTGCGGGCAAAAACTGAATTCTTCTGCAAAAAACATAGCACCTTTGAAAGAAAAAAGCCTCTAGCGTACGCCTAGAGACTGTTTCTTCTATTTATTGAATATAATCGCGGGGATTGACAATCTGCCCGTTCCGATAAACTTCAAAATGGAGATGCACTCCGGTAGAGTCGCCTGTCGAACCCATTATGCCAATGGCTGATCCAACTTCAACGGTTTGGCCGGCACTCACACTGATTGAATCAAGATGTGCGTAAAGCGTCCGGAAGCCATTCTGATGATCGATGATAATTTTATTTCCATAACTGCCTGACCATCCTGCAGAAACAACCGTGCCGTTATCTGCGGCTTTGATCGTCCGGTCTCCTGGACGAGCAATGTCGATTCCTTTATGCATTCTCCCCCAACGGTAGCCCCGTTCACTGGATACATAGCCCCCGGAAGCTGGCCAGACGAGCATTCCTGTTCCTCTTGACGGAATTTCCTTCGTTCCTTTCACCGTAATCTCTGCAACCGGTTCTGCGATCACATCAGACTTCAGTGCATCCTTCTTCTCCTCCACGCCATTTACTTCCATCACTTTATAGTGTACAGTCTTTTCTCCGTTTTTACCTTTTTGCTTTAGCTTGGAATCACCTTTTGGCATCGAATCGTCCTCTTCGACTTCCTTGCTGAAAGGAACGGTTTCTCTCACAAAAATTTCTTTTTCCACTGCTACTTCTACGAGTGGCTTTTTCACCATCACCATGACTTCCTGTCCAGGTTTCAGGACAGAAGTATCGTTTAACCCGGGATTAAGCTGTAGAATCTCCTCAAGCTTAAGGTCATGCTTATTCGCAATCGAACCGAGGACATCGCCCTCTTGGACTCTATACTTTTCTTCATTCAATGATCCATTTTTCAAGAGGCTCACTGCTTCATCAACCGTCAGCACCCTTTTCGGGTCTACTTCTTCGCTTGCTGTTTCGACCTTCTTGGTTAGCTTCACATCGAGGATGCGCGTTTCATTTTCCTTCAATGGCGGAAGGGACTCCTGCTTGTCTTTTTCCTGCAGTGCTTCCATTTCTTCCTTGCTGATAAAGCTCTGCTTCAGCTTTTTAAGGACTGCTTCAGCTTCTTCTTTATCCTTCACATAGGCTGCTGACTTTCCATTAAGGATGATCGCACAAGCTTCTGTTCTGATGCTAAGCTTGCTTTGAAGCTCATCCCTTCGTTTCGCTTCATTGGAGAAAGGAAGACTCTGAAAGACTTGCTCGGGAACAAACTGCAAGTCAGGTCCCATAGTAATGTCCAGATTCTTATGGATGAGTTTCGCTATGTCCAGCTTTTTTTCTGCTATTTTTTCTATCACTGCTTTGTCGCTCGTTGTTCCAAGAAACTTATTATTCATATATACATTATAGACTGCTTGCGTTTCATTATTCGCTGCGGCTGTTTCGCTCCCTGGGACAAACGATAGGACGGATACGGCCATTACTCCCATTAGCATTTTTCCTGCTGCGGGCTTCATCATACTTGCTGCTCTGTCCTTAAGATTAGACAACTTTTCTATCAATCTCATCTGATCCTCCTGCAGGTACGTTTCACCTTCATCATACTAGTACCAATAGACTATTTTTTATGAATAACAATCCTCTTTTACATTACCATATCCCTGTTAGGAAAAAAGAATAGTTACCATCTTGTAATCTAAAAGTATCATTTTTGGTAAATGGCGTTTAATCTACCATTAGGATGGGAAAAAGGTATACTGCAAAATTTGAAGGAAAAAGTCGAAAAACGCAGGATTATCAAGGGGTTTAAACACTAGGAAGAAGAATAATTAACCAAAATACTGTTTTGGTAGTGAAAAACGGTTCATTTTACTGTTCTATTACAATGAGGTTACAAAAATAGAAAAAAAGGAACATGTACTGATTACACGCTCCCTTTTTTATGGCTTGGGACGGAATCGAACCGCCGACACATGGATTTTCAGTCCATTGCTCTACCGACTGAGCTACCAAGCCGAGATGATATAAAGTTTGTCTTTTGAATATGTAAAGTGACCCCTACGGGATTCGAACCCGTGTTACCGCCGTGAAAGGGCGGTGTCTTAACCGCTTGACCAAGGGGCCACAAAAAAAGAATGGTGAGCCATGAAGGACTCGAACCTTCGACCCTCTGATTAAAAGTCAGATGCTCTACCAACTGAGCTAATGGCTCATAATCTATGCATTTATGTCAAGTTTCGACTGAAAGTGACCTTTCGGAAACGACTTTCTTATATTAACATAGGGGGCAAATTATGTACAATAGTTTTTGTGAAAAAATATTATTCTTTTCTTTTTGGCTAAGAGATGAGAGGAACTATCCTTTCTTCCCCACGAAAGAGGTAAAATTGTCATTTTTGATTTATTTTCTTGTGAGAAATGGGGAGTTTTTGGGAAGCGGGAGCAGTTTTTGCAAAAACCAGCTGCCGTAACCGACTACACAGCTACCTTTTTCCTTGCCTAATGCTTCTAAAATAAGCTTATCTACGGTAATGACTCATTTATCTCCGGTAAACCGCAATATATCTACGGTAATCCTCCATTTATCAACGTTAAACAGCAATTTATCTACAGTAGCTTCCTATTCGTCCCCATTTTATCTTTAATTTGTAAGCTCAGAACCCATTCACCTATCAACTAAAGCGTTCCTCAACTAAAGCGTGCCTGACCCCCGGTGCGGTAAAGGGTTAAAGAGGGAATTAACTTTCAGATTCCCGAAACAAAAGTCTTCCCCAAACCCTTAAAATTGTCATTTTGAGTGGTTTTATGAGGTGAAAAGGAGGATTTTCTATGAGGGAGCACTATTTTTTGGAATAGAGAACTTCTGTAATCTGTTACATATCTAATTGAGCTGCAGTACAATACCTCTCCAATTAGAGTATCTACAGTAATCGGCGATTTATCTCCGGTAAACCGCAATATATCTACGGTAATCCTCCATTTATCAGCGGTAAACAGCAATTTATCTACAGTAGCTTCCAAGTCATTTCCAACAACTCTCTTTTGGCAGCGCACTTCATTAAAAAGAGGAGCAAAAAACCCGCCATCATGGCGGGTTTCGTTAAATTATTGATTAGTTTTGTCTCCAAGGGCTACGCACGACATTTGTCTGGTTGCGGTCAGGGCCGACAGAGAAGATAGAAAGCGGAATGCCTGTCAGCTGGGATACACGCTCGATATAGTGGCGTGCGTTTTCAGGAAGCTCTGCTAGTGATTTGCAGCCAGTGATATCTTCCGTCCAGCCTGGCAGCTCTTCGTATACTGGTTCACACTGCGCGAGCACTTTAAGGCTTGCAGGGAACTCTTCAATGATTTCGCCATTATAGCGGTAAGCAGTACAGATTTTCAATGTTGGGATTCCTGTAAGAACGTCGATGGAGTTCAACGACAGATCTGTTAGTCCGCTTACACGGCGCGCATGGCGGACAACAACGCTGTCAAACCAGCCGACACGGCGAGGACGTCCTGTAGTTGTGCCATACTCGCGGCCAACTTCACGGATTTGATCGCCAGTTGCATCGTTCAGTTCTGTAGGGAATGGGCCATCTCCAACCCTTGTCGTATAAGCTTTACATACGCCAACAGCATGAGTAATTTTGCTTGGTCCAACGCCGGATCCAATCGTCACGCCCCCTGCAACAGGGTTAGATGATGTAACAAACGGGTAGGTACCTTGGTCGATGTCGAGCATAACGCCTTGTGCGCCTTCAAACAGCACGCGGCGGCCCTCATCAAGAGCGTCATTCAAAACGACAGAAGTGTCGCATACATACTTAGCGATTTGCTGTCCATACTCATAATACTCTTCCAGAATGTCTTCGATTTTGAAGCCTTCTGAATCATACATACGCTCAAGCAAGCGGTTTTTCTCTTCCAGATTATAAGTAAGCTTTTCTTCGAAAGTCTCGCGGTCGAGCAGGTCGGCAATGCGGATACCCATGCGAGCTGCTTTGTCCATATAAGCAGGTCCAATACCTTTTTTCGTTGTACCGATCTTGTTATCACCTTTACGTGCTTCTTCTACTTCATCAAGTTTCAAATGATATGGCAGGATGACATGGGCACGATTCGAAATACGCAAATTATCTGTTGACACGCCCTTTTCGTGGATGTAAGCCAGTTCCTGTACGAGCGCTTTCGGGTCAACAACCATTCCATTACCGATAACACAGATTTTATCATGATAGAAAATACCAGAAGGAATCAAGTGCAGCTTGTATGTTTCCCCGTTAAACTTGATTGTGTGGCCTGCATTGTTACCGCCTTGGTAACGAGCGACTACCTCGGCATTTTCCGAAAGAAAGTCAGTGATTTTGCCTTTTCCTTCGTCTCCCCATTGCGATCCAACAACTACTACTGATGACATGTAAAAAAGCACCTCCAAAGATACTATGTAAAAAATAGATTCTTTTTTCCGTCTCAAACAAATCAATTCTAACAGCAAATGAACAGAAAATCAACAAAACACGAACAATAATATTAATAAAATCATAATACGTTCGTTATACCTAATAGAATTCCCATATTTTCTTTCCATCATTCAGCCAATACGCCCTGCACATAAAAAACCCCGCCTTCGAATAAGGCAGGGTGATCATGCTCCTGGCGGGACGGCTGAATCATCGAACCGTTTCTCCAGGTTAACGAATTTATTGTATTCCTTGACGAACGCCAGCTGGACGGTGCCGACAGGGCCGTTACGCTGCTTGGCAATGATAATTTCTATAATATTCTTATTCTCTGATTCTTTGTCATAATAATCGTCACGATACAGGAACGCGACAATATCGGCGTCCTGCTCGATACTTCCGGATTCACGAATATCAGACATCATCGGGCGCTTATCCTGGCGTTGTTCCACCCCCCGGGATAGCTGGGAAAGCGCTATAACAGGGACCTCTAGCTCCCTCGCCAGCGATTTAAGTGAACGAGAGATTTCCGACACTTCCTGCTGACGGTTCTCGCCAGAGCGGCCGTTCCCTTGGATGAGCTGAAGATAGTCAATCAGAATCATGCCAAGTCCGTGCTCCTGCTTGAGCCTCCGGCATTTTGACCGGATTTCACTGATGCGCACACCAGGGGTATCATCGATGTAAATGCCGGCATTTGACAAGCTTCCCATTGCCATCGTCAGCTTTCCCCAGTCCTCGTCTGTAAGCGACCCTGTCCGCAAGTTCTGCGCGTTAATATTGCCCTCAGCACACAGCATCCTCATGACAAGTTGCTCTGCGCCCATCTCCAGACTGAAGATGGCAACATTCTCCCCTGTCTTCGTAGCGACGTTCTGGGCGATATTAAGCGCAAATGCTGTCTTACCGACGGAAGGACGCGCTGCTACGATGATAAGGTCATTTCGCTGGAAGCCTGCTGTCATCCGGTCTAGCTCGAAAAAGCCGGTGGCAATACCGGTGATATCGCCTACTCGATTATGAAGCAGTTCAATATTATCATAGGCTCTTACAAGTACATCCTTGATATTATGAAACGCTCCGGCATTTTTACGTTGAGCGACTGCAAGGATGTTCTTTTCTGCTTCGCCTAGAAGAGCTTCTACCTCATCCTCGCGTGAATAGCCATCCTGTGCAATCGATGTCGCTGTTCGGATCAATCTGCGAAGAAGGGATTTTTCCTCTACGATCCTCGCATAATACTCTATATTGGCGGCAGTCGGAACAGATGCCGCGAGCTCGCTCAAATAGCTGACACCCCCGGTATCTTCGAGAAGCTTGGCAGCAGCCAGCTCTTCCGTCACTGTAATGAGGTCGACAGCCTTGCCCCGGTCATTCAGGACAAGCATGACATCAAATATCTTCTGGTGTGCCGCCCGGTAGAAATCTTCCGGGATGAGCACTTCCGAAGCGACTGTCAACGCCGATGGTTCAAGAAAAATGGCGCCAAGGACCGCTTGCTCTGCCTCGATATTCTGGGGAGGCATCCGGTCCGCTAATAAGTCGTTCACCCTGCAAACCTCCTTCGATAGAGGGGATTTCTTCTTTATCAAGAAAAAAAGTGATAGGCCAAAGAACCAATCACGTGTTTTTATCTTCATGGGAAACGCGAATGGTGCGTTTCCCTTTTCTATATTCTATCATGTTTGGGTTTTTAAAAGAACTGCCAAATTTTTAGTGCGTTTCAGCAACATGGACTTTCATGATAGCAGTAACTTGAGTGTGAAGCTTGACTGGCACCTTTGTGACACCAAGCGCGCGAATAGCATCATCAAGCTCTATTTTCCTCTTATCGAGCTTAATGCCGTGTTTTTTCGCAAGCGCTTCTGCGATTTGCTTGCTTGTGATAGATCCGAACAATCTGCCGCCTTCACCGGATTTTGCCGTCAGTTCAACAGTCAGATTTTCAATCTTTTCCTTCAAATCTTTCGCCTGCTGCAATTCCTGCTCTGCAAGTTTCTCTTCTTTCTTTTGCTGCCCTTTCAGCGAGCTTACTGCAGCACTAGTTGCTTCTACTGCTAGTCCTTGCTTAAGAAGGAAGTTTTGCGCATAACCGTCTGCAACATTTTTCACATCGCCTTTTTTACCTTTTCCTTTTACGTCCTTTAAGAAGATAACTTTCATTCTTTTATTCTCCCTTCTAAATATTCATCAATAGCACCTTGGAGCATGCTTTCTGCTTCTTCCATGGAAACTTCGGAAAGCTGGGTTGCTGCATTGGTCAAGTGACCGCCGCCATTCAAGTTCTCCATAATCACCTGGACATTTACTTCACCAAGCGACCTTGCGCTGATGCCAATGAGTCCATCGCCGCGCTTGGATATCACAAATGAAGCAGTGACACCATCCATTGTGAGCAACGTATCCGCCGACTGGGCAATGAGCACCTGATCGCATGTTTGGCTGTCATCCGCCTTTGCAATGACAATACCCTCCTGGTAAAAATAAACATTTTCAATAATTTTGGCCCGCTTGATATATGACTTGATGTCTTCCTTTAAAAATTTCTGGACAAGAACAGTATCTGCCCCGTGGCTTCTGAGGTAAGATGCGGCATCAAAGGTCCGCGAACCTGTTCGAAGCGTGAAGCTCTTCGTATCAACGATGATGCCGGCAAGAAGCGCGGTCGCCTCAAGCATTTGAATCTTGCCGTTTTTCGGCTGGTATTCCAGCAGCTCTGTCACAAGTTCGGCTGTCGAAGAAGCATACGGCTCCATATAGACAAGCATTGGATTTTTGATGAACTCTTCGCCTCGACGGTGATGGTCAATGACAATTACTTTCTCGATTCGGTTCAACAATCTTTCATCAAAAACAAGGGAAGGCTTATGCGTATCCACAACAACGAGCAAGGTGCCATCAGTCGAAAGCTCATATGCTTGTTCTGGTGTGATGAAGCGAGCATAAAGTGCTTCATTCGTCCGGATTTCATCCATCATGCGGCGGACACCTGTCTCCGCTTCATTTTTATTATAAACGATATAGCCTTCCCGTTTGTTCATTTGCGCCACTTTTAAAATTCCGATACACGATCCGATCGCATCCATATCTGGATTCTTGTGGCCCATGATGATGACCTTGTCGCTTTCTGTAATGAGTTCCTTCAAGGCATGAGAGATGACCCTTGCCCGCACTCTTGTGCGTTTCTCGACAGGGTTTGTCTTGCCGCCGTAGAACTTGACCTTGCCGTTCGGCTGTTTGATGGCCACTTGGTCTCCTCCTCGCCCTAGCGCAAGGTCCAGACTGGATTGTGCCTGTGTGCCAAGCTCCGGCAGCGAAGAGAGACCTGTACCGACACCAATGCTAAGCGTTAGTGGGACATTTTGCTTGGAGGTAGTTTCTCTCACCTCATCAAGAATAGTAAATTTCCCTTTTTCCAATATGCTTAAGATGCTTTCGTTGAAAATGCCGATATAGCGTTCCGAAGAAACCCTCTTCAGGAACACACCGTTATTCGTCGCCCACTTGTTCAAAATGGATGTGACAAGATTATTGAGATTGCTTCTCGTTTGATCATCCATTCCTTGTGTAAGATCATCATAGTTATCAAGATAAATGATTGAAATGACTGTTCGCTCATCGTTATACATTTTTTCAATTTCCGTCTGCTCGGTAACATCAAAAAAGTAAAGAAGACGCTCTTCCGTCTTATGGATTACCCGAAATTTTCGATCATGAAGCGAGATTACTTCTGACTCCACCTCTTGCTTCACAAGCGGAACGATTTCCTCCGCGACATCGTATAGCGATCTTCCAACAAGCGTATCCTCCTGAAAGCAGGAGGCCATGAATGGGTTGGTCCATTCAATATAGTAGTCATCATTGATCAGCATGATGCCAATTGGCATTTCCATCAAAGCTTCTTCTCCCACCTTCTTGACACGGTAGGATAATGTGGAAATGTAGTCTTCCGTTTCTTTCCTGAGCTTGAAGTTTGCTTGAAACAAAAAATAAATCAGGATAGCAGTAAAGACAAATCCTATTGCTCCTAGCAAAAGGTTATAGTAAGACAGCGCACCCAATAGGAACAGGGTGATAGCCATCAAACCATACATAGGATAACGTATTTGCCGCTTTTCCAAATATGAAGGCATTTACTCAGCTCCCAGTGCAGTTATTTCTGATTATTGCTTCCTAGCCGTTTCCTCAAATCGAAACCTAAATCAATTATACCTAATATCCTGATGATATATAAAATAATTGGAAACATCAGCGTCAGAGCAACACCGATAATAGCTAAAGCCTTAGGGTAGCCTTTCTGATAAACGATATAAAACAGGAAGGATAGCCCTTGGACCACCATGAGGATCTGTAGGATAAACAGAAGGTTGGTAATCACTGCGAACCAGTATGTCCCTTCTGCAGGATGAAAAAACATGGATACAATCATTGCCAGGAAGTAATACAAGAGTACGCTTTTTGGCAGCGAAAGTTCTCTGAACGGTTTCGCTTTGCTGATTGAGATGCCAAACCTCTTCAGAATTGGGAAATTAATAAGTTGGAGCAGAAAAACAAAGGCGAACGAAAAAATAACAAACATGCTTGGAATCAAGACTGTCATCATTTTGGTGCTTTCTCGCCATTGCTTAACAAATCTTTCGTCTGCTGGCTGCCCTAAACTCTCAAGCAGCTTGACAGACATATCAACCGACTCCTCTAGCGTCTGCGTCATTTGACCAATAAAATCTATTTGAAAAAATTTGACGAATACTCCATACATCCCAATGAGACTGAAGAGGAACAATAGCGATCCTGCCATGAAAGTGACAAAGCGGCTTTGCTTATTCTTTATGGCTAATCCAATGGCCAGTCCGGGCAATCCAAACATAATTACTAAAGGAAGGGATGTAACCGTTCCAATAATAAAACCGACAAACAATGCTGCCACAAAAAAAAGACCGGTATATTTAAGATTATTCCTGGCAGAGTAGAGCATGAATGGGAACGGAACAAAAAACATCGTAATCCCGCCAAGAACAGGAATGAACTGCGTGATGAATAACAGCACACCAAACACTGCTAGCAAGGCAGCTCCTTCGGTTAAACGATATGTATTTTTCACTCTTCCACCTCTTTCAGACGGCGCATGGCCCAAAAACCTTTTAAAGCCATTTTAACGAGTACAACACCGACATTCAACAGTTGTAACTTGCTTAAAATATGATAAAAGGCAGCGGGGTTTCCCACTGCCTTTTATAAGCCGTTGCTTTATTATTCGCCTGATACGTATGGCAACAAAGCCATTTGACGTGCACGTTTGATTGCAACTGTCAGTCTGCGCTGATATTTCGCGCTAGTACCAGTCACACGGCGTGGTAAAATTTTACCGCGCTCAGAGATGAATTTTTTAAGAAGATCAGTATCTTTATAATCGATACGAGTGATTCCGTTTGCTGTAAAATAGCAAACTTTGCGGCGTTTTGCACGTCCGCCTCTGCGTCCTCCACCTGCCATGATAGATTCCCTCCTAACATATTTTAATTATATCGTTCCGATCATATATGATTTAGAATGGAAGATCATCATCCGAGATGTCGATTTGGCCGCCACCTGCGAATGGGTCTTCATCCACCCGGGTATACCCCTGGTTTTGGTTCTGGTTCTGGTTCTGGCGTTGATTCTGATTTCCAAACGGGAAATCCTGTCCACCTTGGCGGGATGGCTGCTGCTGCGACCGATCCATGCCTTGGCCTCCTTGTCCTTTCGGCTCAAGGAATTGTACGCTCTCAGCAAGGATCTCCGTTACATAGACACGCTTTCCGTCCTGTCCTTCGTAACTGCGAGTTTGTACACGCCCATCAACACCGGCAAGGCTTCCTTTCTTAAGGAAGTTTGCAACGTTTTCAGCTGGTCTGCGCCAAACAACACAATTAATGAAGTCAGCTTCCCTCTCCCCCTGCTGGTTCGTAAACGGACGGTTTACGGCAAGGGTGAAAGATGCAACTGCAACGCCATTTGGCGTATAGCGTAGATCCGGATCCTTCGTCAAGCGGCCAACAAGAACGACACGGTTCATCATCAGAATCAACTCCTTCCTTCCAGCGATGTTCCACGTGGAACAATCAGTCCTGAAAGTTTCTATTTCAAATGTTCTTACTCTTCTTCTTTGATAACCATATGGCGAATGATATCTTCGTTGATTTTCGCTAGGCGGGAGAACTCTTCTACCGCTGCAGGTTCTGCATTAACGCGAACTAGCTGGTAGTAGCCATCACGGAAATCATTGATTTCATAAGCAAGGCGGCGTTTGCCCCAATCCTTTGCTTCTACAATCTCCGATCCATTATCTGTTAGAATGCCAGCAAAACGCTCAACAAGAGCCTTTTTCGCCTCATCTTCAATATTTGGTCGGATGATGTACATGATTTCGTACTTTCTCATCACTGTCACCTCCTTTTGGTCTGACGGCCCTATATGGGCAAGGAGCAATTATTCATTACTCACAATATGAAAGTATATCATAGACAATAGGAGAAAGCAATTCAAGATAAAACAAGCATTTAAAATTATTATACTTTCCTTAAATAAAACACTAACATATGTTCGTGTTTTTGTCCATTTTAAAGCATCAGAAAAAAACCGCCCCAGCATTGGAGCGGCATACGTCCTAGACATTAAAACGGAAGTGGATGATGTCTCCATCCTTCACTTCGTATTCTTTGCCTTCCAGCCTTACTTTTCCTGCCTCTTTCGCAGCACCCATCGAGCCAGCAGCCAATAGGTCATCATAGGATACTGTTTCTGCCCGAATAAATCCTCTTTCAAAGTCGGAGTGAATAATACCCGCACACTGTGGAGCCTTCATTCCTTGGCGGAAGGTCCATGCACGTACTTCCTGTACGCCTGCCGTAAAATAAGTGGCAAGGCCAAGGAGGCTGTACGTAGCACGAATAAGCTGATCAAGACCGGATTCCTCGATTCCAAGCTCTGAGAGGAACATTTCTTTTTCTTCACCGTCTAGTTCAGAGATCTCTTCTTCAATCTTCGCACAGACAACAATCACTTCTGCATTGTCCTTCGCAGCGAATTCACGTACTTGCTGTACATACTCGTTGACAGAAGGATCAGCAATATCATCTTCGCTGACATTTGCTACATAGAGCATCGGCTTCGTTGTCAAAAGATGAAGATGCTTCGCTATCTTTGCTTCCTCTTCCGTAAATTCAACAGCCCTAGCAGGTTTTTCATTTTCAAGGGCTTCCTTCAGCTTCTCAAGCACAGGAAACTCCGCCATTGCTTCCTTATCCTTTTGCTTTGCCATTTTTCCGACTCTGCCAATACGTTTCTCGACAGACTCTAAGTCAGCAAGAATCAATTCAAGGTTAATTACTTCGATATCATCGATTGGGTTTACTTTTCCGGAAACGTGGGTAATGTTATCGTCCGCAAAACAACGAACAACCTGGCAGATTGCATCCACTTCACGAATATGAGAGAGGAACTTATTCCCTAGGCCTTCCCCTTTGCTAGCTCCTTTAACAATTCCTGCGATATCTGTAAATTCAAATGCTGTTGGAACTGTCTTTTTCGGCTGAACGAGCTCCGTCAGTTTCGTCAAACGGTGATCGGGAACTTCTACGATTCCAACGTTCGGGTCGATCGTACAGAACGGATAGTTGGCAGATTCTGCTCCTGCCTGGGTAATTGCATTAAACAATGTCGACTTTCCTACATTCGGTAGTCCGACAATACCAGCTGTCAAAGCCATCCTTGTCACTCCTCAGGATTAATGTATTATCTATTTTCACATGTAAATAGCTATTTTTTCCTCTCACAATTATAGTGAGTGTCTGGCGAAAACACAAGCTGTCCACGCTGAGGCCAAATAAAAAGGCTCCCTGCTGTAGCTTATGCTCTTTTCTGCTTCAGACGCTTCGCTTTCCATGAGAAGTGCGTTGCGCCTCTGCGAACACTCTAGCAGATTTTTTCGAGATTCACTAGGCAGTCGTACAGCGTGCTGCCCATTCCGTTGTCACTTTCAAGATCTGGCGTTAGAACATTGACCGTCCCACCGAATCGCCGGCTTAAGCCTTCATCGATATTGATAGTGTTTGGATGAGCCTGTTTGAGGATCGATGCTATCCCTTCCAGCTCTCCTCTGCTGTTCCATACTCGGACGCTGTCTCCATCTTTTATATCTTTCTTCGCGGCAATGTCAACTGAAATTTCGACTTTCACATAAGGCAACTGCGGGAGTAGATGGTAATGCTGCGAATGATTCGAGCGCATTGGGTGGATGCTGAGAAGATTGTAAGGATACATTGTAGCGATACTTTCCTCCCGCCATTTCGTCTCATTTGGAAGCAGACTCTCAGCGCCTCCTTCTCCTTGATAAAACTCAAACTTCCCGCTTTCCGTTTTGAACTCGTGATCATGCCATGGCACTCGGTCCACTGGAAGCTCTGCGAATTTCTCCTGCCTTAACCTTTCAAGGCTGATTCCACGCTTTTGTAGTGGCCCAACGCCCATTTTAATGAGCTCTTCTCTTGAAAAAGAAAAATCATTTTCAAAACCAAGCCGTTTTGCTAATTCTCCCCAAATCCAAGCGTCTGTCTTTGCTTCTCCTGGTGGATTAACAAGCTTGGGTCCGTGGTTCACGTAATGATGGTACATGGAGGAATAATAAATGTCCTCTGTTTCAAAAGCTGCTGCAATAGGGAGAACATAATGGGCAAGCTTTGCTGTATCAGTTAAAAAAGAATCTGCCACAACGAGCATTTCAAGCGAGGAGAATGCTTTTTCAGCTCTGCTCGAATTCGGTAGCTGTGTGAGCGGATTTCCGCAGGTTACGAAGGCCATTTTGATTTCAGGGTCCTTCGCCTGCAACATCATTTCGGCCTGTTTCATCATCGTGAACGTTCTATGGGCCTTCTTGCGGTGTGGCAGTGTAATCCCCTCGTAATGAAAACTTTGCCCGACCTGCCGATTCGCATAGTTTGCACCGCCTCCCGCAATGCCGACATTTCCGCTCGCAGCCACAACCGCATCAATCATCCGGATGGTGCTCCCGCCATTGTGATAACGCTGCATTCCCAGCCCTATCAATGTAGAAACAGGGCGGTTTCCGTATAGCTTCGCGAGCATCGTGATGCTCTTCTGTGGAACTTCCGTCATATTGCTTATCGATTCTAGAGTAATGCTTTCGAGAAGCTTCCGAAGCTCTTCGAAACCTTGCGAACACTCAGAAAGGAATTTTTTGTCCTCGAGGTGTAGCCGAAGGAGCTCCTTCAAGATTCCCGCTGCAAGCAATCCGTCGAAGCCCGGCTTGACCGTAATATATTCATCCGCGATTTTTGCAGTAGCATTGGCAATTGGATCGATTACAACAAGCTTTGCACCCCGGCCTTTTGCCTCTATCAATGTTTCGTATAGGTGCATATTCGTCCTCGCGACATTCCTGCCCCAGACGATGATGCTCCTGCTCTCGAAAAGTTCTCCTGGAGCATGGCTGTATGCATCACCAAAATCCTGACATTGCGCCTCGATTCCTGCTCCCCAGCAAATGGAGCCGATAAGCTCCGTAACCCCTCCGAAACAGTTGAAAAAGCGGCTGTCAAGATTAGTGAGGAACCCCGCGTTTGCATAGTCATGGCTGTGGAGGATGGAAAGAGATCCATACTGCTGTTTATACCGTTTCATCTCTGCTGCAATTTCATCTAGTGCATCTTCCCACGAGATACGCTCAAAACTGCCGTTCACACGCTTTAAAGGATAGCGGAGCCTCTCTGGAGAATTCACCCTCTGCTCAAGCATCCTGCCTCTGCCACAGATTTTCCCTTTTGTAATCGGGTGTTCCTCATCACCTTCCACCTTCGTTACCTTTCCGCCTTCTACCTCTACCTTTAAACCGCAGCTGTCCCAGCAGTTCAGCGGGCAAGCTGAATGAAATACTTCTGCCATATTCATCCCCCTGACGTGAAAAAAAGAAGCAGGAATCAGTCCTGCCTCTCGAGAATTTTTTTGACTTTACGCGTGAATTCTTTTCTAGGAATCATGACGCTGTGACCGCAGCCCTCACATTTAATGCGGATATCCATCCCAAGCCTGATCACTTTCCAGCGGTTCGTCCCGCATGGATGGGCTTTCTTCATTTCGACCACGTCGTTCAACTGAAATTCCTTCTGCTCCACATTCGTTACCTCCAAATTGCCAATTGTATTATTGATTACCAGCACTCTTCTCCTGCCTTGTATACATGACCATATGCGGGTACGGAATTTCAATACCATGCTCATCAAGGGTATGCTTAATCTCTTTCCGGAGCTCCCTACCAATGTAAAAATGCTGCATTGGCAGCGTCTCTGCCACAATCCTCAACAATATTTCAGAGGAACCAAAGTTTTGGACGCCAAGCAGTTCTGGCGGCTTCACCAACTCCTCATACTTTTCAGGGAGCTTTTCGAGAAGCTCCTGTAAAACTTTTTCTGTATAATCTATGTCACTATTATAAGATACACCAATATCGAGTACTGCTACGCTGTTATAAAGGGAGAAATTTGTAACTTCGACAATGCTCCCATTCGGAATGATATGAAGTTCCCCCGTAAACGTTTTTATTTTTGTCGTTCTCAGTCCGATTTCTTCCACTGTACCCTCAAATTGGCCAATTCTTACAAAATCCCCTACGGAGAATTGATCTTCAAAAATGATGAAGAAACCTGTAATGACATCCTTCACGAGGCTTTGGGCACCGAAACCGACGGCTAGGCCTACAATTCCCGCACCAGCGAGCATTGCTTTCACGTCAATGCTCAAGATAGTCAAGATAGTGATGATGGAAATAAAATACACCGCGTAGGTGAGAGTATTCTCCAATAGTTTAACAAGCGTTGCTTCCCGGCGTTCCGATACAAGAACGAGCGGTGCTTTTGTCCTCATTTTGAAAAAATTGCGGATAGCAACTTTCCCGATTTTAATAACGAGTCCTGCAAGAATCATAATAAGAACTATTTTCAAAGCTCCTACACCGATAGAAGTCCAAAGCTTATCATCCGTAACGGTTTCTGTAACTGCTTTTATAGATTTTTCGGTATCCGTCATTGTCTCACCTGCCATAATCAAATAAACCGATTTATTTTATCAAGTTTTATAATTAAGAGAAAAGCCAAAAAATGTTGGAATCTCTATGAAGACCATTGTAACATCATGAGCTTGTTCCATGCAGAAATTTTGCCTGATAAAATCATGCTTTTGCAGGGAAAAGATACCCGTTTAATTCTTTCTCTTTTCAGGTATGTATAGATTACAAAAATTTTCCGTATACTGATACTACAAAATTGAAGGAGTGGAGCCAATGAATCTTAAATCTCATTTTTTTGATAAAAAAAGCCCCGGAACAAAGATTGACCACGAAGAGGAGCAGGCCGAAGGAAAAATTGCCGAAAGCCTCCTTTCTTGCTTGCCTGCGATAACAAGTCGGCCAATTGTTTTTGTCTGCATTGGGACAGACAGGTCAACGGGCGATTCATTGGGTCCGCTTGTCGGCACATTGTTAAAGGATCAGGATATTTCCCCCTTCCATGTATACGGAACGTTGGATGATCCCATCCATGCTGTCAACCTTTCCGACAAGCTTGCGGAAATAGAAAAGAAACATTTGAACGCATATATCATCGGCATAGATGCTTGCTTGGGACGCATGAAAAATGTCGGCAGCATCACAATTGCAGCAGGGCCGGTTAAGCCGGGGGCAGGGGTCAACAAAGAATTACCGGAGGTTGGCGAAGCTCACATAACTGGAATTGTGAACGTAAGCGGCTTCATGGAGTTTTTTGTCCTCCAAAATACAAGATTAAATCTCGTATTGAACATGGCGAAAGCTATTGCAGGCGGAATCGTGAATGCGAGCAAAAACCCTCCCGCGAAAGCAAGCTTCTCAACACTGCAGTGGGATTATAAGCAGGGGCAAATGCATTAAAGCATACAGCACCACTGTTAAAAAATAAAAAGGTATCCATTGATTAGTTTTGATGATTTGGCATACCTTTTTGTGCTCGGGGGATGGGTTGGATTGGGTTGAATTGGGTTGGTAGTGTCATAATGCGGTTAGGTTGCTATGCTTGGGGGCGGGATATTTTTACATTTATTATAAAAATAGTAATATAGTTCCAGCGACTGTAGATAAATCTTCGTTTACCGTAGATAATTTATCATTTACCGTAGATAAATGACTGCTTACCGTAGATAAATCGAACTTTACCGTAGATAACTAGTTTTCAGGAAGAAATCATGCTTTGTGTGATCGATTACACATTTGAAATTATCACGTTTTCTGCAAAATCTTCGTTAAAATGCTCCTTTTCCTTTAGTCTTGTTCAATTTAAATATAAAGAATAGTTTAATTAAAAGATGTTCGCTATAAAAGAGAAGCCTAAAAACTAAATTCACCACGATTCTCATCGAGTTTGACTGCAACTTAAAAAGAGGACTTCTTTAAAAATACAAATCATAGCAATAGATTCCAAACACAATCATTGCTGTAACAGCGATGCCCGGGAGCATGTTGGCAACGCGGATTTTTGTCAGTCCGACCAAGTTCAACCCAAGGGCGAAAATCATCAATCCGCCAGTCGCAGTGAGCTCAAGGATGAAGCTGTCCATCAATTCCTTCGGGATAAAACGATCAATTTGCGTTGCAAATATCGCAATCGTTCCTTCATAGAGGATAACTGGCACTGCTGAGAAAATAACTCCAATTCCAAGCGTTGTCGCCAGAACGAGGGCAGTGAAGCCATCAATCACTGCTTTTGTATAAAGGACATCATGATCTCCACGTATACCGCTATCCAATGCTCCGATGATAGCCATGGCACCGATGACAAAAATGAGCGTTGCTGTTACAAATCCTTGGGATATGCTTCCAGTTTCACTTGATCCTACCTTTCTCTCAATCCAGTTTCCCGTGGCATTCAACCTTTCCTCTAACTGAAAATATTCCCCGATAGCAGATCCTGCCACAAGGCTCAGAATCACAATAAGGTAATTCTCACTTTTGAAGCCCATCTGAAGACCAAGCACAATTACGGACAGGCCGATTCCGTACAGGATAGTGGTCCGCATGTTTTCCGGAATGCGATGAAGGAACCTCCCTATAACTGTCCCAATAACAATCAATATACCATTTACTATTGTGCCTAATAGAAACATTCAACTTCACCTGCTGCTGATTATTTCGAATTCAAAAATTCAATAATCATACGTTAACATGAACTTGCCCCTTTTTCCATAAGAAAAAAAGCTTTCCGTATGGCAAGCCTCCATTAGAAAAATCCCCTATTTTATAGAAATAGGGGATACAATATATATTCTTTAACTCCTATATATCAGAGAATATAAAGCTATCATTTCTGTTCATCAAGGATTTCCAGTATTCTGTCCAGATCTTCCTTTGAAAAGAACTCTATTTCTATTTTCCCTTTATTTTTCGCCGTCTTGATCTTGACCGTTGTACCGAAACGTTCCCGCAAAGTATGCTCACGCTCCCGGATAAAGACATCCTTTTCCGGTTTTGCTTTCTTTGTTTCACGTGGAACATTCTCATTGTATCTTTGGATTAACTGTTCGAGCTGGCGGACATTCAGCGCTTCCTTTACCGTCCTATCAGCAAGTTCGGTCAATTTCTCTTTCCTTCTTAAACCAAGCAACGCACGGCCATGACCCATGGTGATTTTCCCTTCGGAAATCAGTTTCTGGATTGCCGGTGGGAGTGATAACAGACGAATATGGTTAGCGATATGTGGCCTGCTTTTTCCTAAGCGTTTCGCCAGTTCCTCTTGGGTAATCCCCAGCTTTTCCATCAGCATCTGATACGCGGCACCCTCCTCAACGGGATTCAAATCCTCCCGCTGCAAGTTCTCGAGCAGTGCAAGCTCCATCATTTGCTGTTCGCTGAAGCTTCGCACCACTGCGGGGACTGTTTCCAGGCCAGCTTCTTTTGCAGCACGGAACCGTCTTTCACCAGCAAGAATTTCATAACCCTTGATGCTCTTCCGGACAATAATGGGCTGCAGTATACCGTGTTCCTTAATGGAGAGCTTAAGCTCTTCAATGGAATCTTTCTGAAATTCTTTTCGCGGCTGATAAGGGTTTGGACGAATCTCCTTCAGTCGGATTTCCTGTATTTCTTCCTTTTCCGCTTCCATGCTAAAAAAAGCATTCAATCCTTTTCCCAATCCTTTAGCCATTCGCAGCCACTTCCTTTGCAAGATCTAAATAAACCTCTGCTCCACGGGACTTTGGATCGTAAATGATGATCGGCTCTCCATGGCTTGGAGCTTCACTAAGCCTGATATTGCGAGGGATAATGGTTCTATAAACCTTGTCCTGAAAGTACTTTTTCACTTCCTCGATGACTTGAATACCGAGGTTTGTCCGAGCATCCAGCATCGTCAAAAGCACACCTTCAATTTTCAAATCATGGTTCAAATGTTTTTGCACAAGCCTTACTGTATTCAATAGCTGGCTAAGGCCCTCGAGAGCGTAATACTCGCATTGCACAGGAATCAGAACAGCATCTGAAGCAGTGAGGGCATTGATGGTGAGAAGACCGAGCGATGGAGGGCAATCGATCAAGATATAATCAAAATCATCTTTCACTTCCTCCAAGGCGCGTTTCAGTCTCACTTCCCGGGAAATAGTCGGTACTAATTCTATTTCCGCCCCTGCAAGCTGAATCGTTGCCGGGATGATATAAAGGTTTTCCACAGAGGCTGCATGAATGACCTTTTTAGCCTCCACATCATCAACAAGCACGTCATAAATGCACTTGTCCACATCCGCTTTATCGATCCCTACTCCACTCGTCGCATTGCCTTGTGGATCCGTGTCGACAAGCAGCACTCTTTTTCCTATGTATGCTAAGCAGGCGCCCAGGTTGACCGATGTCGTTGTCTTGCCGACACCGCCTTTCTGGTTAGCAATCGCAATGATTTTGCCCACAATACCACCTACCTTTTAAACCCTTTTCTGATAAAAACAATCTGTAACCTATTTTAGCAGATATTTTATAAGAGAATGGCATTTTTCAAAAAAAGACATAAACTAGCAAACTAGCAGAAATACAAAAATGAGGAACAGATAGCTCTGTCCCCCTGAAATTATTTCTTCTTAGGAATTCGGATTGTAATTTGGTAAAAATCTTCGAGATCCTCTTCTTCCGCATTAAGACTGATGCCTGAATCAGATACCATAGAGAGAGACTGGCGGATGGTGTTGACCGCAATCCGCATGTCCTTGCTGAAAGCCTTGCGCTTTGGCTTTGGCTTCTTGTCTCCTGACGAAAGCATTTTGACGACTCTTTCCTCCGTCTGCTTCACATTCAATGACTTTTCAATGATTTCGCCTAGCAGCTGGACTTGCTTCTCATGGTCCTTCAGGACAATCAAGGAGCGCGCATGCCGCTCAGTGATGCTCTTGTTGAGGAGAGCCTCCTGCACTTCTTCCGGGAGCTTCAGCAGCCGAAGCTTGTTTGCAACAGTCGACTGCCCCTTGCCAAGGCGCTGGGCTAGCGCTTCCTGCGTCAAATCATGGATTTCAAGCAATTTTCCGTAAGCAATTGCTTCTTCAATCGGTGAAAGTTCTTCCCTTTGAAGGTTCTCTATCAAAGCGACCGAAGCCGTCTCCGTATCGTTAAGATTCTTGATAATTGCCGGGACTTCTTCCCACCCAAGGCTTTTCATCGCCCTCCAGCGCCGTTCACCTGCTATAATTTCATACTTGCCTTGTTCAAATTCCCTGAGAACAATCGGCTGGATGACACCATGCGTGCGAATTGTTCTGGCAAGCTCTTCAATTTTTTCATCGTCAAAGACCGTCCTTGGCTGGAAACGGTTTGGGACGATATCATGTATCGGAATCTTCCTGATCTCTTCATTTTCAGTCGATTTATCTGATTCTAGCGGTACTTCCTTTTCTCCCAGACCAAAAAAGCGCGAAAAAGAAGGCTTCATTCCCCTGCACCACCTTTATGAAACTCCCTGTTAACTATTCTTTCTATGAATGGCCAATTCCTGCCTGCAGTCCCATTATACCTCAATTTTCGCAATCGAAGTAGCTTATTCGATTGGGTTCTTGTTTGGCGTACCCGGCTTTCTGGGATACTGCTTCGGTGTTTTCTTATCCTTGGAGATGACCATGATGTTCCGCTCGCTGCCTTCCCCAGGCAGGGAGAAGGCATGAACAGATGCCAAGTTTCCTCCTAAGACAAACACAGCTTTCTTCGCAGCCTGCAGTTCTTCCTCAGCCTGGGCTCCCTTCATCGCAACGAAAGATCCGCCGATTTTTACAAGCGGAAGGCAAAGCTCACTGAGGACGGATAGCCGTGCTACCGCTCTCGCCATGACCACATCGTACTGTTCTCGGTGCTCAGGCTTCTTCCCAAAAGTTTCTGCCCGGTCATGCACAAAGCGTGTCCCTTTAAGGCCCAGCTCGCTTGCTAAATGTTCGAGAAAAGTGATTCGCTTGTTAAGGGAATCAACAATCGTCACCTCGAGGTGTGGAAATGCAATTTTAAGCGGGATACTTGGAAATCCTGCCCCCGCCCCGACGTCACAAATCGAAATTTGCTTTGTGAAATCGAAGTAAAATGCAGCCGAAATGGAGTCATAAAAATGTTTCAAATACACTTCTTCTTCTGCCGTGATTGCGGTGAGGTTCATTTTCTCATTCCATTCGACAAGGGTTTCAAAATAGATTTTGTACTGGTCCATTTGCCCTTCGGAAAGCAGAATTCCTTTTTCGGCTAACGCTGCCTTGAATTGATCTGGATTCATCGGCTGTTCCTTTCTGCATGTTTTGCTTTATTCGTTCGGGATGCGGGCAATCCTGCCTTGTTCAATGTAGACGAGCAGAATCGATATATCTGCAGGATTTACCCCGGAAATCCTTGATGCTTGTGCAATGGAAAGCGGTCTTACCTGCTTCAGCTTCTGACGTGCTTCTGTGGCAATTCCCGTGATAGCATCGTAATCGATATTATCGGGGATTTTCTTATTTTCAAGCTTCTTCAGGCGCTCTACCTGCTGAAGCGATTTTTCAATATAGCCCTCGTACTTAATTTGGATTTCCACTTGCTCGCATACTTCAGGATCAAGCGGAACTTCCGGTGAAGCAAACTTCACCACATGGACGTAGGATACTTCTGGACGCTTTAGAAAATCAGAAGCTCTTACACCGTCCTTCAATTCACTGCCGCCAAGAGATCGTATCAGTTCTTGCATTTCCGCTGTTGGCTTTAGAATAATAGAGTAGAGACGTTTTTTCTCCGCTTCAATCTCAGCTTTTTTCTTCAGGAAGCGATCGTAACGGTCTTCTGAAATAAGTCCAAGCTCGTGTCCCAGTTCGGTAAGACGCAAATCAGCATTATCATGGCGCAAAAGCAGTCGGTATTCTGCCCTTGATGTCAATAGTCGGTATGGTTCATTTGTCCCTTTTGTCACTAAATCATCGACCAATACACCGATGTAAGCATCGGAGCGGCTAATGATTACTTCCTCTTTACCAAGCGCTCTTCTACCAGCATTGATACCCGCCAACAAGCCTTGTCCTGCTGCTTCCTCATAGCCTGAAGTACCATTGATTTGCCCTGCAGTATAAAGATTTTTAATTTTTTTCGTTTCCAAAGTTGGCCATAGCTGTGTTGGCACAATTGCATCGTACTCAATCGCATATCCAGGGCGCATCATGCGGACATTTTCCAGTCCCGGAACGCTTTTTAAAATTTGCTGCTGCACTTCTTCCGGCAAGCTTGTCGATAGTCCTTGTACATAGACTTCCTCTGTGCTGCGGCCCTCTGGCTCGAGGAAAATCTGGTGGCGCGGCTTGTCGTTAAAACGGACGACTTTGTCTTCAATCGATGGGCAGTAACGAGGCCCTGTTCCTTTAATCATTCCAGAGAACATTGGGGAACGATGAAGATTGTCATCAATAATCTGATGCGTTCTTTCGTTCGTATATGTCAGCCAGCATGGAAGCTGGTCGGTGATATATTGAGTTGTTTCATAGGAAAAAGCACGCGGCTCCTCATCGCCAGGCTGGATCTCCGTTTTTGAATAATCGATAGAAGAACCGTGGACGCGCGGCGGCGTCCCTGTCTTAAAGCGAACAAGGTCAAATCCGAGTTCCTCAAGATGCTCCGAAAGCTTGATCGATGGCTGCTGGTTATTCGGTCCGCTGGAATATTTCAATTCACCTAGGATGATTTCTCCACGAAGAAAAGTCCCGGTCGTGATGACGACAGATTTCGCATGATAAACGGCACCGGTCATCGTAATGATTCCCTTCACGCTTCCGTCCTCGACGAGCAGCTGCTCCGCCATGCCCTGAACCATTGTCAGATTCGGCTCATTTTCAAGCGTTTTTTTCATTTCATGCTGATAGCTGAATTTGTCTGCTTGCGCACGCAAAGCGCGGACGGCAGGTCCTTTACCTGTGTTCAGCATCCTCATTTGAATATACGTTTTATCGATATTGCGGCCCATTTCACCGCCAAGCGCATCTATTTCCCTGACCACGATTCCTTTTGCAGGGCCTCCTACTGACGGATTACATGGCATGAATGCGACCATATCAAGATTGATAGTGATTAAGAGCGTTTTTGCTCCCATCCTTGCTGCTGCAAGGCTTGATTCGCAGCCTGCGTGTCCTGCGCCAATGACGATGACGTCATAGCTTCCCGCATCATATTGCATATTGGCTGCCTCCTTCTGTTTCAAAATAGGTTTCTTCCAATGGCGTTGCTGTAATCATTATTTCCCAAGACAGAATTGAGAAAATAGCTGGTCTATTAACGTTTCGTTTACACTGTCTCCAATGACCTCTCCAAGAAGCTCCCATGATCGTGTAAGATCTATTTGAATGATATCAATCGGCGTTCCAGCATGTACTCCGTTGATGGCTTCTTCCATGCTCTTTTTGGCTTGGGTCAAAAGTGCGATATGGCGGCTATTAGAAACATAGGTCATATCCCCTGCTTCAATTTCGCCAGCAAAGAATAGCGAGGCAATTGCTTCCTCGAGTTCATCCACACCGCGGTCTTCTTTCAGAGAGGTTGTCACCATTTTATAAGAACCTGCTAACTCCTTGACTTCTTTAAGATCGAGCTTTTGAGGAAGATCCGTTTTATTGACAATGACGATGACGTCCATCCCTTCTGCCGCTCGGAAGATGTTGCGATCTTCTTTTGAAAGCTCTTCCGAATAGTTCAGAACTAACAGGATTAAATCCGCTTCCTTCAGAACTTGACGCGACCGTTCGACTCCAATTTTTTCGACGATATCTTCCGTTTCCCGGATTCCTGCAGTATCGAGCAGCCTTAATGGCACTCCTCTGACATTTACATATTCTTCAATAACATCTCTTGTCGTACCAGGGATATCTGTAACAATCGCCTTGTTTTCCTGAACAAGGCTGTTTAACAGCGATGACTTTCCAACATTTGGCCGTCCAACAATCACGGTGGCCAGTCCTTCGCGTAAAATTTTTCCCTGCTGGGATGTTTGCAGAAGCTTCCTGATTTCCTCTAGGACGTAGCCTGCTTTTTCAAGGAGCATGCTATGAGTCATTTCCTCAACATCATCATACTCCGGATAATCAATATTCACTTCTATAGTCGCTAGCGTTTCCAGAATCTCTTGGCGCAACTTTCGAATCAGCCGTGATAAGCGCCCTTCCATCTGCCCAAGTGCAACGTTCATTGCTCTGTCTGTTTTCGCCCTGATCAAGTCGATAACAGCTTCTGCCTGTGAAAGGTCAATCCTTCCGTTCAAAAATGCCCGTTTAGTGAACTCGCCTGGTTCCGCAAGCCTTGCTCCTGCATGAAGCACAAGCTGCAGCACCCTGTTTACTGATACAAGGCCGCCGTGGCAGTTGATTTCAATCACATCTTCCTTCGTGAATGTCTTCGGACCTCGCATCAGCGAAACCATGACTTCTTCTGCTACCTGCTGGGTGTCAGGGTCAATGATATGGCCGTAGTGGATTGTATGTGAAGCCACTTCAGCTAGGCGCTTACCGCCCACTCCACGGAACAGCTTGTCCGAAATAGAAATAGCTTCATCCCCGCTCAGCCTTACAATGGCAATCGCTCCCTCTCCCATCGGAGTGGAGATGGCTGCAATTGTATCGAATTCCATCCTTTTCACCTCAATTCAAACAAGAATTTATATATTATAACGAGCCGTCTCGATCTTCAATCTATTAACAAAATTAGAGAATACCACACCGTTCGTTAAAATAACAGCGTGCCTCTCGTGCTTTATCCACAAACACAGAAATAAACATAGTTTATTTTAACTTATCCACATGTGAATAACAATAAAACGAAATTAAAATCGTTTTCTCCACAGAAAAAAATCCGGTGCATAACCGGATTTTTTAATACAAGCTATTTTCTTATTGGCGATATGATGATATGACGGTTAGGCTCATTGCCGTCCGAAAAGGTTTTGATTTTCTTGTTGGCAACAAGCGCAGTATGAATAACTTTCCGCTCGTAGGAAGGCATCGGCTCGAGTGCCACATCTTTACCTGTGCTTACTGCCTTTTCTGCAAGTCGACCAGCCAGCTGAATGAGTGTTTCATTCCTGCGTTCGCGGTATCCTTCAGCATCTAAAAGCACTGTATAAAAAACATCAGAATGCCTATTCATGACAAGCTGGGTCAAATGTTGAAGCGAATTAAGGGTTTGGCCACGTTTTCCAATCAAGAGAGCAATCTTTTCACCGCTCATGATGAAATGCACATGCTTTCCTTCTTGTTTTACCTCTACTTCAATGGGCGCTTCCAACTTTTCACCAATTGCTTTTAAATAATTGACAGCTTCCTCAAACGGATCGATTTTGATTTTAACATTTACGATCGCAGGCCTGGAACCGAAAATTCCGAATAAGCCTTTTTTTCCTTCATCGACCACTTCCGTTTCGACTCGGTCAGCTGTTGTTTCCAACTGGGAAAGTGCTATTTTTACTGCTTCTTCGACAGTTTGTCCTTTAGCAGTTACTTGTTTCACTTCTTTTTTCCTCCCGCATTGCCGGATGCAGCTTGGGCTTTCAGATCCGGACCTTTAATGAAGTAAGTCTGGATAATCATGAAGAGGTTACCGACTACCCAATACAGCGAAAGTGCTGCAGGGAAGTTAATTGCAAATACGACAATCATGATTGGCATTAACCAGAGCATCATGGCCATTTGCGGATTTTGCCCTGCTGTGCCAGCCATCATCATTTTTTGTTGGATAAATGTAGTGATACCAGCCACGATTGGCAGGATATAGTATGGATCCTTTTCGCCAAGATCAAACCATAGGAAGCTGTGTTCAGCAATTTCTCTTGTTCTCGAAATAGCATGGTAAAAACCAATGAGTATTGGCATTTGGACAAATACTGGAAGGCATCCTGCCAGCGGGTTAACCCCATGCTTCTGGAACAGTGCCATTGTTTCCTGCTGCAGCTTTTGCTGTGTCTTCTGGTCTTTTGAGCTGTACTTTTCTTTGAGGCGCTGCATTTCCGGCTGAAGTGCCTGCATTGCCTTCGAGCTTCTCGTCTGCTTGATCATTAATGGAAGAATCGCCAACCGGATTATGAGGGTGACGACAATGATAGACAAGCCGAAGCTTCCCCAAAGGATGTCAGCCATTTTCGTAATAAGCATGGACAGCGGGTAGACGATATACTCGTTCCAGAAGCCTGTGCTCTCAGCAGTGATAGGCTTATTGTACTCGGTACATCCCGTCAATAATGCCATGAGAAAAAGCAGGCCAGCTATTAAAAATAGTCTTCTTTTCAAGCTTATATTCCTCCTGACCGTGATAATTCACGTTAATAGCAATTTTATCGTTTTCATGCAGGCAGAAACAGGCCCTACATGGAGCCAGTCCAATCATGCTGCATTCTCTGACATGTATTTTATCATCTTTTTGCAGAAAGTGCTTTTAAAATCTAATTATAGAAACCTTTTTACTCATTATGAAGCTTTTCCGTCTTTTTCAAAACCCTTGCAACCTTCAGGACATGTTCCAGGCTGTTTTTCACCTCATGCATGCTCATCGTTGCAGCTGGTTTTCTTGCGATGATGACATAGTCATTCCCTTTATATACTCGGTCGTTCAGTTCCAAGAAAGTCTGCCTGATATATCGCTTGACCTGGTTTCTCACAACCGCGTTTCCAATCTTTTTGCTCACTGACAAGCCAACACGGTAATTCTCCTGGCCTTCCTTCTTCAGAACATAAACAACAAATTGACGATTCGCGAAAGAATTTCCTTTTTTAAAAGCTTCCTGAAATTCTTTGTTCTTCTTAATGCGGAGCTCTTTTCTCATTATGATCCACCTTTGTATTCAGCGTTCTTTGAAAAAACTGTTATCACAGTCAAAGAGAAAAAAGACCACTGACAGTTCAGTGGTCTAAGCTGATAATACTTTTCTTCCCTTGCGACGACGGCGAGCAAGAACGTTGCGGCCGTTTGATGAGCTCATGCGGCTACGGAAGCCATGAACTTTGCTATGCTTACGTTTATTTGGTTGATAAGTTCTTTTCATTATATGACACCTCCCTGAGGAATAACTATTACAGACAGTCTTACTAATTATAAGGATGCCCTCCCTTAATTGTCAATAGCAACGGAGATATCCATCCTGGGAAGTTTTTCATGAAGCTATTATCCTTCCATAACCGGCACGAATCTTGATCGTAAAAATTGGGTTCCAACCTTTGTCAGAAGGGATTGTGGACAAAAAACGACAGCTTTTCAATTATCCACAATGCTTATTGACAGCTTTTTCACAGAATCAGAGGCTGTGGACAATTTTTCTCCACACTGTTACACTATTGTGGATAAGATATGGAAAACCATTGCGCCACTTGCAAATTTTTGATATTATATTTGTGTTTTCACTCTTGATAACAATGTACGTTGTTTTGAGTTACCCACAGTTTGTGGATAACCTGTGGACAGGTTGTTCAGCCCTGTATAAAAAGTTTGTCCACAATAGGTGGATATTGTCGAACGTCCCCTATTCTTCCTTATTATATATTTTTCCACATTTATAGTTTCGTATAATTATAAATTCAGGGTTATACAGCTTGTATAACCCCCGGGCTGCCATGGACATTTTTCAAAAAGGGAGGGAAGAACGTTGGAAAATATAGCGGATCTCTGGAACCAAGCCTTGTCCAAGATAGAAAAAAAAATCAGCAAACCAAGTTATGATACTTGGCTGAAGTCGACAAAGGCCCATTCTCTTCAAAGGGACACGCTTACCGTCACTGCTCCGAATGAATTCGCCCGCGACTGGCTGGAAGAACGATATTCCCAGCTGATTACGGAAATTCTCTACGACATTACTGGGGAAGATTTATCGGTGAAATTCATCATTCCGCAGAACCAGCATGACGAGGATGTTGAGTTGCCTCCACCGCCAAGAAAAAGGACGAAGGATGATGACCATCAAGATTTGCCGCTTAATATGCTGAATCCGAAGTACACGTTCGACACGTTTGTCATCGGATCAGGCAACCGGTTCGCACATGCTGCATCTTTGGCGGTGGCAGAAGCACCGGCAAAGGCTTATAATCCGCTGTTCATCTACGGGGGAGTCGGACTGGGAAAAACCCACTTGATGCATGCCATTGGCCACTATGTGAAGGAGCATAATCCATCGGCAAAAGTGGTTTACCTTTCTTCTGAAAAGTTCACAAACGAGTTCATCAACAGTATTCGGGACAATAAAGCTGTTGAGTTCCGGAACAAATACAGGAAAGTCGATGTACTCCTGATTGATGATATTCAATTCCTTGCCGGAAAAGAATCGACGCAGGAGGAATTCTTCCATACTTTCAATACGCTTCATGAAGAAAGCAAGCAAATCATCATATCGAGTGACCGGCCGCCAAAGGAAATTCCGACACTCGAAGATAGGCTCCGCTCCAGGTTTGAATGGGGATTGATCACCGACATCACTCCGCCAGATTTGGAAACTAGAATTGCAATTCTTAGGAAAAAAGCAAAAGCAGAGGGACTTGATATTCCAAACGAGGTGATGCTTTACATAGCAAACCAGATTGATACAAATATCAGGGAACTAGAGGGCGCGTTAATCCGGGTTGTAGCATATTCTTCACTCACCAATAGAGACATCAATGCGGATCTTGCGGCTGAAGCGTTGAAAGACATCATACCGAGTTCAAAGCCAAAGGTCATTACCATTCACGATATCCAGCGGGTAGTGGGACAGAACTTCAATATAAAGCTGGAGGACTTCAAAGCGAAAAAACGGACAAAATCCATCGCTTATCCGAGGCAAATTGCCATGTATCTGTCCCGCGAACTGACGGATTTTTCCCTTCCGAAGATTGGGGAAGAATTCGGAGGCCGCGATCATACGACAGTCATTCATGCCCATGAAAAAATTTCGAAACTCCTTGCGACCGACTCACAGCTTCAAAGGCAGCTGAAAGAAATCAACGAACAATTACGTATATAGGATAATGTGCATAACTTTTGCAAGCTTACACACAGTCTGTCCACATGTGGATAGGCTGTCTTTCCTTTCAACATTGGACTTATCCACATACTAACAGGGCCTACTAGTACTTTTACTATTTTTTATAAAAATAATAAATATGCTCTTTAGCAAAAAAATATACCTGAACGGAGGATGAAACATGAGATTTATCATCCAGCGGGACCACTTATTGCAAAGCGTCCAGGATGTCATGAAAGCAGTAACAAGCAGAACAACTATTCCGATTCTTACTGGCATCAAGATTGTCGCAAACGAAAAAGGGGTGACATTAACAGGGAGCGATTCTGATATTTCCATTGAATCTTTCATTCCGAGGGAAGAAGAAGGAAGCGAAATCGTTGAAATTAAAAGAAGCGGCAGCATTGTGCTTCAAGCGAAATTCTTCAGCGAAATAGTAAGGAAACTGCCTACTGATACAGTTGAAATTGAAGCAGGTGAAAATCTGCAGACAGTCATTCGTTCGGGAAAATCGAATTTTAATCTAAATGGATTGGATGCGGAAGAATATCCGCACTTGCCGCAAATTGCCGAGGATAGAGTTTTCAGTATTCCAACGGATCTTCTGAAAACATTGATTCGTCAGACAGGATTCGCAGTGTCCACCTCAGAAACACGCCCAATCTTGACAGGTGTAAACTGGAGAGTGGCTGATGGTCAGTTAACCTGTATTGCAACAGACAGCCATAGACTTGCATTGAGAAAGGCATCGATTGAAGCTGGAGGGGAAGAAACCTACAATGCAGTCATTCCTGGAAAAAGTCTCAGTGAGCTGAGTAAAATTCTTGATGATACGACAGAAAAGGTTGAAATTGTTATTACTGACACTCAAGTATTATTTAAAACAAAACATCTGCTGTTCTTTTCAAGGTTGTTGGAAGGAAATTACCCTGACACAAGCAAATTGATTCCTGCTGAGAGCAAGATAGATGTGGTCGTAAACACAAAGGAATTCCTGCATGCAATCGACAGGGCTTCTCTTTTGGCTAAAGAAGGACGAAACAATGTCGTCAAGCTATCAACGATTGAAGAGAAGTCGGTTGAAATTACGTCTAATACACCGGAAATCGGGAAAGTAACAGAGGAAGTAGCAACAGAATCCATCGAAGGCGGAGAACTTGGGATTTCATTCAATGCTAAGTACATGATGGATGCTTTGAAAGCACTTGAAGGCAGTGAAATCAAAATCAGCTTCACTGGTGCGATGAGACCTTTTGTTATCCACCCTGTTAATGACGACACAACGCTTCAGTTAATTGTACCTGTCAGGACATATTAAAATAAAAGCCGCCAGAAACCTGGCGGCATTTTTTCCACCCTGAGAAGCGCAGAGTTATTTTGCTTAAAGGGGCATAATAGCTACAGACATTCTTTTACTTTGTCAGAACGTTTTTTTTTAGTAAAATAAAGTATTGGATGCATTTTGGAAAAGGGTGAGTATATGCAAAATGAAATGAAGATTGATACGGAATATATCACGATGGGCCAATTTTTAAAGCTTGCTGAAATCATTCAATCTGGCGGAATGGCCAAATGGTTTTTAAGTGAGCACGAAGTTTTCGTAAACGGAGAGCAAGACCAAAGAAGGGGCAGAAAACTACGCGACGGGGATATTGTGAAGATTCCCGGATTTGGCGAGTTTCTTGTTACGTCCTAAAGAGATTTATATAACGAGATTGAAATTGATGCTTTAACCAGGGGATGGTCCGTTCCATGTATATTGAAGAATTGTTACTGAAAGATTATCGCAACTATGGGGAACTCGAAGTCCGTTTTGAAAACAAGGTCAATGTGATCCTCGGAGAGAATGCTCAGGGTAAGACAAATGTGATGGAATCCATCTACGTGCTTGCGATGGCAAAATCTCATAGGACTTCAAATGATAAAGAACTTATTCGCTGGGACAATGATTATGCTAAAATAGAAGGACGGATAATGAAATCTCGAGGCCCGCTGCCGATGCAGCTTGTCATTTCCAAAAAAGGAAAGCGGGCGAAAGTAAATCATCTCGAGCAGAGCCGGCTAAGCCAATACGTCGGTAACATGAATGTGGTGATGTTTGCTCCAGAGGATCTGAACCTTGTAAAAGGCAGCCCCCAGGTGAGACGACGTTTTATCGACATGGAAATTGGCCAGGTTTCCCCTGTGTATCTTCATGACATGGGACAGTATCATAAAATCCTTCAGCAGCGGAATTCTTATTTGAAGCAGCTTCAAGTAAGAAAAATGCAAGATATGGCGATGCTCGATATCCTGACAGACCAGTTCATCACTGCTTCAGCGAAAATTGCCGCAAAGCGGTTTGAGTTTTTAAAGCTCCTCCAGCAGTGGGCTGAACCGATTCACCATGGCATTTCACGTGGTCTTGAGAAACTGGAGATCGATTACAAGCCTTCTGCCGATGTATGTGATGGACAAGATTTGTCGAAAATGATGAAAGTTTACTATGAAAAGTTTGATAAAATAAAAAACAGAGAGATTGAACGTGGCACGACCATGTTTGGCCCACACCGAGACGACCTCGCTTTTATTGTCAACGGTCGGGATGTGCAGACTTATGGCTCTCAAGGGCAACAGCGGACAACAGCGCTATCTGTAAAGCTCGCTGAACTTGAACTCATCAATAAGGAAATTGGCGAATATCCGATTCTCCTTCTGGATGATGTCTTGTCAGAGTTGGATGATTACCGCCAATCCCATCTGCTGAACACCATCCAGGGAAAAGTGCAGACTTTCGTAACAACGACAAGTGTTGATGGCATTGATCATAGCACTCTCAGAGAAGCTGCAACATACCGGGTTGATACCGGCAAAATGGAAAAAATCCAGTGAGGTGAATCCATGTATTTGCACGTAGGAGAAGATACGTTAGTCAGGTGCAGTGAGATCATTGCCATTCTGGACAAGGAAAGCGCAAGCTCCTCTCCCTATCTGGAAGAGTTCCTTCACAGCCATGAAGTCGTCACGCTTTCAAAGGCAGGATATAAGTCCATCGTCGTGACATGCAATAAAGTTTACTATTCCCCTCTTGCTTCAGGAACATTGAAAAAACGTTCAAAAAAAATATCCGCACAGGAATTTTAAATAGATCTAGCCAATTGAGCTGCCATCGCGGCTGCTCGCGGCAAAAAAAGATTTGCTAAGGAAAGTGTAGGTGACCGATGTGACAATGGAGCAGCAGAATATGCAAGGCCAGTCGTATGATGAAAACCAAATACAGGTTCTTGAGGGTCTCGAGGCAGTCCGCAAACGTCCTGGTATGTATATCGGTTCAACAAGTTCAAAAGGTTTGCACCATCTAGTCTGGGAAATTGTGGATAACAGTATTGATGAAGCGCTCGCGGGTTATTGTGATGAAATCAATGTCATCATCGAAAAAGACAATAGCATCACAGTAAAAGATAATGGACGTGGAATCCCGGTTGGAATTCATGAGAAGATGGGAAGACCGGCAGTGGAAGTCATCATGACAGTGCTGCATGCGGGCGGAAAGTTTGGAGGCGGAGGTTATAAGGTATCCGGCGGCCTTCACGGCGTTGGTGCTTCTGTCGTTAATGCTCTGTCTACTATTCTGGAAGTGTTCGTCCACCGTGATGGCCATATATACTATCAAAAATTCGAGCGCGGTGTACCAGCTGCCGATCTGAAGATTATCGGGGAGACAGACCACACTGGAACAACGATCCACTTTGTTCCTGATAGTGAAATCTTCACAGAAACGCTCGAATATGAATACGACATCCTTGCCACAAGGCTTCGTGAGCTCGCATTCCTGAACAGGGGAATTAAGATTGTCATTGAGGATAAGCGAAACGAAGAAGGAAAACGGAATGAATACCATTACGAGGGCGGCATTAAATCATATGTGGAACATTTGAACCGTACTCGTGAAGTCCTTCACGAAGAGCCTATTTTTATTGAGGGTGAAAAGGATGGCATTTCGCTTGAAGTAGCCCTTCAATACAACGATAGTTTTGCTAGCAATATTTACTCTTTTGCTAATAATATTCACACGTATGAAGGCGGAACACACGAATCTGGTTTTAAAACAGCTCTTACGCGGGTGATCAATGACTATGCGAGAAAGAATCGGATTTTCAAAGAAAGTGATGATAATCTGTCGGGGGAAGATGTGCGCGAAGGTTTGACTGCTATCGTTTCAGTCAAGCACCCTGATCCGCAGTTCGAAGGCCAGACGAAGACGAAGCTTGGAAACTCCGAAGTAAGAAATGTTACCGATACTACTTTCTCGGAACACTTTGAAAAATACTTGCTCGAGAATCCGTCAGTAGCTAGAAAGATAGTCGAAAAAGGCTTAATGGCAGCGCGGGCGCGGCTTGCTGCAAAGAAGGCACGCGAGCTAACAAGGAGAAAAAGCGCCTTGGAAGTTTCCAGCCTTCCAGGAAAACTTGCTGACTGTTCGTCAAAAGACCCATCCATCAGCGAACTGTATATTGTTGAGGGTGATTCTGCGGGCGGATCGGCTAAGCAGGGACGGGATCGCCACTTCCAGGCAATCCTTCCGCTCAGAGGGAAGATCCTGAATGTAGAGAAAGCGCGTCTTGATCGCATCCTTTCGAACAATGAAGTTAGAGCATTGATCACGGGAATCGGTACGGGTATCGGAGAAGACTTTGATCTCGTGAAAGCCCGCTATCATAAGATTGTTATCATGACGGATGCGGACGTCGACGGTGCTCATATCCGTACGTTATTATTGACTTTCTTTTATCGATATATGAGAAAAATCATCGAAGCAGGCTATATTTACATTGCTCAGCCGCCATTGTTCAAGGTCCAGCAGGGCAAGCGGATTGAATATGCATACAACGAGCGAGAACTGGAACAGCTTCTTGCTGATCTTCCGGCACAGCCAAAACCTGGTTTGCAGCGCTACAAAGGTCTTGGGGAAATGAATCCTACACAGCTATGGGAAACAACGATGGACCCAGACAATCGCCTTCTTCTCCAGGTAAGTCTTGAGGACGCCATCGAAGCGGATGAGACATTCGAAATGCTGATGGGAGACAGAGTTGAGCCGCGGCGCCAGTTCATTGAAGAGAACGCGGTGTATGTTAAAAACCTTGATATTTAACAGGATAGATAGTTTGTCTATCCTGCTTTGCATTTTTGAATGAGAAAAAAAAGATGCCCGCTGAAGAAGCCGGCATCAAGGAGGTTTCTACCAGATGGCTGAGACGCCTAATCCACGCGTGAAAGAAATCAATATCAGTCAGGAAATGCGTACTTCTTTTCTTGATTACGCGATGAGTGTTATCGTTGCCCGAGCTCTACCGGATGTTCGGGATGGACTTAAACCGGTTCACCGCCGAATACTTTATGCGATGCATGACCTTGGCATGCACTCAGACAAACCATTTAAAAAATCCGCCCGTATTGTCGGCGAAGTAATCGGTAAATATCACCCGCATGGTGACTCTGCCGTATATGAAACAATGGTGCGCATGGCGCAAGACTTTAACTATCGCTACATGCTCGTCGATGGCCATGGAAATTTCGGTTCAATTGATGGCGACTCCGCTGCTGCGATGCGTTACACAGAAGCGCGGATGTCTAAAATCTCTATGGAACTTCTTCGCGATATCAATAAAGACACAATTGATTACGCGGATAACTATGACGGGTCCGAGAGAGAGCCAGTCGTACTTCCAGCAAGATTCCCAAACCTTCTTGTAAACGGTACATCTGGTATCGCGGTAGGAATGGCAACAAACATCCCGCCCCACCAGCTTGGTGAAGTAATCGATGGTGTACTCGCTATCAGTCGTGATCCTGATATGAATATCCAAGAATTAATGGAAATTGTACCAGGGCCCGACTTCCCTACAGGGGGATTAATTCTTGGTAGAAGCGGCATCCGAAAGGCTTATGAAACAGGACGCGGATCAATAATCATGCGTGCAAAAGTGGAAATAGAACAGAAATCGAACGGCAAAGAAGTTATCATTGTCAGAGAAATTCCTTACCAAGTGAATAAAGCTCGGCTTATTGAAAAGATTGCAGAGCTTGTGCGCGATAAAAAGATAGATGGTATTACCGATCTGCGTGATGAATCAGACCGCGACGGATTAAGGATCGTCATTGAAGTCCGTAAAGATGCGAACGCTAATGTGCTTTTGAATAACTTGTATAAGCAGACAGCACTGCAAACAAGTTTCGGCATCAATACGCTTGCGCTAGTCGATGGACAGCCAAAGGTTCTGAACTTGAAGCAATGCTTGCAATACTATCTCGACCATCAGAAAGTAGTCATTCGCCGAAGGACTGAATTCGAACTTCGCAAGGCAGAAGCAAGAGCTCATATTCTTGAAGGCTTGCGTATTGCACTGGATCACCTGGACAGGGTCATTGCCCTTATCCGTGGTTCCCGCACAGCTGATATTGCCCGTGAAGGACTCGTACACGAATTTGGCCTATCGGAAAAACAAGCACAGGCTATCCTGGATATGCGCCTTCAGCGCCTAACAGGCTTGGAGCGGGATAAAATTGAAGATGAGTACCAGTCTTTGATGGTGTTGATTGCAGAATTGAAGGCAATCCTAGCAGACGAAGAAAAGATCCTGGAAATCATTCGAGAAGAATTAGAGGAAATCAAAGAACGCTTTAACGACAAGAGACGGACAGAAATTGTTTCCGGTGGCCTTGAAATGATTGAGGATGAGGACTTGATTCCGCAAGAAAATATCGTCATCACCCTTACTCACAACGGCTATATTAAACGTCTCCCTGTGTCTACCTACAGATCGCAAAAGCGCGGCGGCCGAGGCATTCAAGGCATGGGGACAAACGAAGACGATTTCGTCGAACATCTCATTACAACATCAACGCACGATACGATCCTTTACTTTACCAATAAAGGGAAAGTCTATAGAACAAAAGGTTATGAAATTCCTGAATTCAGTCGGACAGCGAAGGGGATTCCGATAATTAACCTTCTTGGTGTAGAAAAAGGGGAATGGGTCAATGCAATCATTCCGATTGAAGACTTCGCCACTGACTGCAATTTGTTCTTTGCGACAAAAGAAGGCATTTCGAAACGGTCGCCTCTTTCTTCTTTCGCTAATATTAGGAATAACGGCCTTATCGCTCTTAACCTCCGCGAAGGAGATGAGCTGATTTCTGTCCGACTGACAGACGGAACGAAAGAAATTATCATTGGAACGAAAAACGGCCTTCTTATCCGCTTCCCTGAAACGGATGTCCGATCAATGGGCAGAACAGCAACAGGCGTAAAAGGCATTTCACTTTCGAGCGGTGATGAAGTGGTTGGAATGGAAGTATTGGAAGATGGAGCAGAAATTTTGGTCGTAACAAAGAATGGCTTCGGAAAGCGAACGCCTTCTGAAGAATACAGAATACAAGGACGCGGTGGCAAAGGGATTAAGACATGCAATATCACTGATAAAAACGGTAGCCTTGTCACCATGAAAGTAGTTAAGGGAGAAGAAGATCTGATGCTGATTACCACTGGAGGCGTTCTGATCAGAATTCCTGTCAGCGGTATTTCTGTCACTGGAAGGAATACTCAAGGCGTAAAATTAATTAGTTTGAATAAGGCTGAAAACGAGTATGTGGCGACAGTTGCCCAAGTCAATAAAGAAGATGAAGCAGAAGAGATACTAGAGGAAGATGCGGCTAATACAGCGGATACGGGTGGAGCAACCCCTGAAATTCCTGATGAGGCCTCCACCGGCGAAGAATTGTAGAAATTTACCTGAGAAAGGAGCACAAATCAGTGCTCCTTTCTCTTCGTTTATGATGTAAAATATTCCTGTAAAAGAAATAATTAACCGGGGTGGCGTCGTGCGTGTAAGTATAGAGGAACTGCATATAGGCTGCATCCTTTCTGAGGATGTTTATAGCAAAACAAACCGACCAATCGTCGTTGGACAGACAGTCCTGACAGAAGAATTAATCGCGGTCCTGAAGTCTTTTATGATTAAAGAAGTTGAAGTAGAAAAGACTCTCGTATCAGGACTGCCCTTCCTGCCTTCCAAAGTGCTGGCTCCAGTGCAAGAAACGGAGCCGCAGGAAAAAGGAGAAGAACAATTGAATTTTTTCGACACTTTTCTAAGTACTAAAGTGCTTTTTGAAAAAGAATTTTCCTCTTGGCAATCAGGCTTTCCAGTGGACATATTTGTCATAAGGAACTTATTGCTTCCACTGATGGATATGATTGATAAAGAATCTTCAAACCTTTTCCGGCTCCATCATCTCACAACAAATGAAGATTATCTCTATCATCATTCCCTTGCGACAGGACTTATTTCTGCCTACATTGCTAAAAAGCTCGGGTACAACAAGGGTGACATCATCCAGGTTGCATTGGCTGGCTGCCTTGCGGACTGCGGGATGGCAAAAATTAATGGAAGGATATTAAAGAAGGACAAGACCTTATCCGGGGGAGAATTTGAAGAGGTAAAGAAGCATCCAACATATAGCTATCAAATGGTTAAAAACAGCACGCTGCTTAAGGAAAATGCAAGGATTGCAATCATACAGCACCATGAGCGTCTCGATGGTAGCGGCTACCCATTTGGCGAGAAGGATGCAAGAATCCATGAGATGGCAAAAATTATTGCAGTTGCGGACGTCTTTCATGCGATGACCTCTGAGAGAGTGTTCCAATCTAAAATGTCCCCTTTCAAGGTGATCGAGACGATCGATGAAGATTACTTTGGAAAGTTTGATGTAAGGGCAGTGAATGCATTGAAATCCATTTTCATGAATTACTCAGTCGGCAGCATTATCAAGCTATCGGATGGTCAGCAAGCGGAAATTATGTTTGTGGACGATAGACACCCTGCAAGACCGATGGTTAAACTGCTTAAAACAAACGAGATTATTTCGCTCACAAAGAACCGCCATCTTTATATTGAGGAAATTTTGGGATAGGCTGGCGTGTCCAGCCTCCTTATTCCTCTTGCCTTTAAGAAAAAACTCAAAAAGTATTGCTGAATCTGCTAATGCCTGATATAATCTTCAAAGTCAGCAGCACAAAACTTAGCGGAAAAACAAATGTTAAATTAGTTGTTGACACATTAGAATTCAAATGTTATATTATTAAAGTCGCTTCTGGGCGACAGAGAAATAAATTGCTCTTTGAAAACTAAACAAACAAGCGTCAACAAACAATAATATGATGGTCACTGACCATCAGCCAACGTTTTATTTGATGAGCTAATCACTCACTCTTTTATGGAGAGTTTGATCCTGGCTCAGGACGAACGCTGGCGGCGTGCCTAATACATGCAAGTCGAGCGGACAGAAGGGAGCTTGCTCCCGGAAGTCAGCGGCGGACGGGTGAGTAACACGTGGGCAACCTGCCTGTAAGACTGGGATAACTTCGGGAAACCGGAGCTAATACCGGATAATCCTTTCCTTCACATGAAGGGAAGCTGAAAGACGGTTTCGGCTGTCACTTACAGATGGGCCCGCGGCGCATTAGCTAGTTGGTGAGGTAACGGCTCACCAAGGCAACGATGCGTAGCCGACCTGAGAGGGTGATCGGCCACACTGGGACTGAGACACGGCCCAGACTCCTACGGGAGGCAGCAGTAGGGAATCTTCCGCAATGGACGAAAGTCTGACGGAGCAACGCCGCGTGAGCGAAGAAGGCCTTCGGGTCGTAAAGCTCTGTTGTCAGGGAAGAACAAGTATCGGAGTAACTGCCGGTACCTTGACGGTACCTGACCAGAAAGCCACGGCTAACTACGTGCCAGCAGCCGCGGTAATACGTAGGTGGCAAGCGTTGTCCGGAATTATTGGGCGTAAAGCGCGCGCAGGCGGTCCTTTAAGTCTGATGTGAAAGCCCACGGCTCAACCGTGGAGGGTCATTGGAAACTGGGGGACTTGAGTGCAGAAGAGGAGAGTGGAATTCCACGTGTAGCGGTGAAATGCGTAGAGATGTGGAGGAACACCAGTGGCGAAGGCGACTCTCTGGTCTGTAACTGACGCTGAGGCGCGAAAGCGTGGGGAGCGAACAGGATTAGATACCCTGGTAGTCCACGCCGTAAACGATGAGTGCTAAGTGTTAGGGGGTTTCCGCCCCTTAGTGCTGCAGCAAACGCATTAAGCACTCCGCCTGGGGAGTACGGCCGCAAGGCTGAAACTCAAAGGAATTGACGGGGGCCCGCACAAGCGGTGGAGCATGTGGTTTAATTCGAAGCAACGCGAAGAACCTTACCAGGTCTTGACATCCTCTGACAATCCTGGAGACAGGACGTTCCCCTTCGGGGGACAGAGTGACAGGTGGTGCATGGTTGTCGTCAGCTCGTGTCGTGAGATGTTGGGTTAAGTCCCGCAACGAGCGCAACCCTTGATCTTAGTTGCCAGCATTCAGTTGGGCACTCTAAGGTGACTGCCGGTGACAAACCGGAGGAAGGTGGGGATGACGTCAAATCATCATGCCCCTTATGACCTGGGCTACACACGTGCTACAATGGATAGAACAAAGGGCAGCGAAGCCGCGAGGTGAAGCCAATCCCATAAATCTATTCTCAGTTCGGATTGCAGGCTGCAACTCGCCTGCATGAAGCCGGAATCGCTAGTAATCGCGGATCAGCATGCCGCGGTGAATACGTTCCCGGGCCTTGTACACACCGCCCGTCACACCACGAGAGTTTGTAACACCCGAAGTCGGTGGGGTAACCTTTTGGAGCCAGCCGCCTAAGGTGGGACAGATGATTGGGGTGAAGTCGTAACAAGGTAGCCGTATCGGAAGGTGCGGCTGGATCACCTCCTTTCTAAGGATATAGTCTTTTAGGACTATCGGAATGCGAACCTTCGGGTTCGTAAGTTGAGTGCTTGTTTGTTTAGTTTTGAGGGAGCAATAACTCTCTATATTTTCCTGTTTGTGGGCCTATAGCTCAGCTGGTTAGAGCGCACGCCTGATAAGCGTGAGGTCGATGGTTCGAGTCCATTTAGGCCCACCATCCCATAAACGGGGCCTTAGCTCAGCTGGGAGAGCGCCTGCTTTGCACGCAGGAGGTCAGCGGTTC
>NZ_LT630005.1 GCF_900111815.1 Bacillus massilinigeriensis
GGGATCAGAGTTATTGTTCCAGTTAATATCTGAGTGTTATGAGCAGAAAAGTCTAATTATAACCTCAAACTTGGAATTCAGCCAATGGAACAGGATTTTCACCGATTCCAGGTTAACCGCCGCTTTGGTGGATCGTTTGATTCACCATGCCCATATCATCTCATTCCATGAGGAGAGTTACCGTCTATCTCATGCATTGTCAAAAAGAAGGTAATAGATAGGGCTGGCAAAGTTGTGCATTTTCCTTTGCATTCTTCTGCACTTTTTCCTTGCAAAATACAAAAGGCTATGATGGGACACTTGGTAGCAAGAAATATGAAATAAAATTTCATAATTCATTAACAAGAACTAATATCAATCTTGGGAACCCTGAGATTTATGATGTTTTATTAGTAGTTCTTGGACCAGATAGCTTACTACGACCAAAACAAGAAAAGGATGATTTCCTTATTTATAAGATAACAGATACGTATGTAAAGAATCATTTCAAACAGAAGTCAGGATATTGCTGTGGTAAAAGTTATTTTGCAAAATCAAAGGTTGATAAAGTATATAACCTTTCATAGAGGATTGGAGAGGATGCAATTTGTCATCCATTGATGAAAGAGAATCATTTCTGGAAAGTTCCGTTCGGCATTAGTCTGAACGGTTTTTTTGTTATATCTTTAGTTCACAATGTCTACTCACAACACATAAATCACAGCACATAGATTACTACCATAGATTTTCCAATTTGAGTATAATAGGCTCAAAAGAGAAGGAGTGGATGAAATGAGAGCTTCACAAGAATTTATAAAGCAGTTAGAAGGACTATTTCAAACTTATGAAAAAGAAGTAAAAGGAACAAAACTAGCAAATAACACGGTGAATACTCACCTTTACCACTCAGGTAATTTTGTTAAATGGTGTCGTGGCGAATATGAACCAGGTGTTAGGAAAGGAAGTAAATAACTGCAGATGTCACTTTATCGCCTACGATTAAACACTAGTTGTTAGCCATGTAATTGCTAAGTACAGGCTACGAATCCATATGATATGATGAAAGAAAATAACCAAAATATGGGGGTAGTAAGATGTCAATTCCAGATAAGAACATTGTAGTCAGTACGGTCTGCAAGAGATATAATTGTTCGCTTTCCAATATCATACGAAAGAAAATAATGTATCATGGGGTAAGCAACGGCAAGAGTATAGTCCTTTGTACACCAGAATCAAGATTACATCCACAAGGTCACGGTTGGTTCGACCTAACCACTAAACAGGTTGATTTACTGGATGACGCAGATATAGCAATACTGGCGGTTCGGCTAGAAGGATATAAAATTTACTATGTTGATTTCAAGCAACTCAGACAATTAATAACCCCAGATATGTCGTTAAACTATTCTGAGGATGAGAAGTGGAGATTCTATATTTGGGAGAATTATATAAAAGTACGAGGAAAAGATAAGAAGTTCGATATAGAGCCTGAATTTGTTTCTATTTAATTAAATTTTATTAGGTAGGAGGTATATCATAATGTCAAAACTTGATTATACAATTAAACTTGTTTATCCCGATTGGGTTATCGATGAACTCAGATATAAACGAATGGGATTCGCAGGTAAATATAAGAACTTCAATTTTCCTATTGGGGCTAAAATGCTTGTCTATTTAACAGAACAGCAGTTAATCATGGGGATTAACACAGTTAAGGGAACCTGGAAAGATGGTGAAGCTTTCCCCTCTTCTTCTGGTTATCCTATCAAACTTCCTATTGTAATGGATTATGAAGTTCCAAAGGATGGGGTTGGATTACACATCAAGGATATCCAAAGCATTGTTCCTCAATTTCGCCCTCATAAAGATATGAGCTTTTTTCCATTAACTGAAGAACAATACTCTGAATTAGAAAAGTTATTAAAAGATAGAAATAAATGAATTGATGTAGGTCTGGCATTGTTTAAACTTTAATTTGGCAATACCAGACTTATTTAATTCTAATTATATTTTAAAAAATGTTCATCTATAATTATATCTCTTTAGAAAAACCCTCATAATTATGGAAAAATATGGTAATGTGACTAAACATTTGAGTATATCAGATTAATTTCTAAAACCAGTTGCTCTGAAATCATCTTGTTAAGAGCCATTTTTAATGGCGTTTATTTCGGAAACGACAATGACGGCAACAGACTATTTTCGCCACCGTCACTTTCGTTTCCTTTTTAGTTAAGTCAAATTCGTTGGCATTATATGGTTTAAAGTTCCATTGAATTCATTTCAAATTTATATTATTCTCTAAACAG
>NZ_LT630006.1 GCF_900111815.1 Bacillus massilinigeriensis
TTTTTATTTTTTGACATAGGTCCTCCTTGGACATAAATGATGTAGTTTAAATATGAGTAAATACGACCCTTTTATCCAATAATTGTATAAGAAAAGGGATTGATTGTATATTAACATGGTAACTGTCTATGCTTATCAAGCAATAAACAGTAACAAAGGCCTAAACTAATGGCTTTATAAATATGAAGTTGATTGTATAGGATTCATTACTTAATCGAGAAAGTGCAGATTACAGCATAGTGGGATTTTTTTATCAAAACAATCTATATACTTTGATAAACCCGCTTACTCCTTCACTATTAGGTGGTTATAATTTGTATCAAGAGAGCCTTTTTTACTTCCAAGGCCAGAAAGTTTGTTTACATAATTATCGTGCAGATGAATCCTGTAGGATCCATCAGGGATGTTATTAGCGTTTTTAATCTCTTCACTGATTTTGTTAAAAACATTAACATCTGGTTTTGCACTTTTTTCCTTCATGAAAAATTGGATAGAAACAAGAATATCATCAGGTTTCAATTTGATAGAATTATTGTAAATGTTTATAATCTCATTTTTTGTTATAACTGGATTATCTAAGTAGGCTTCTAATAAAGGTTTAAGGGAGTCGTTACGAACATTTAAATAGAAGCAAGGTGTAACATATCCAGTATATGCAAACTTCCGTGTAAGCTCAGGATTCTCTCCAACGATAGGATATTTTTTTGAAAAATCATCTGTAAGTTTTTGAAGATTAGTAAATGCTTCTTCGTTTACTATTTGATAAAGTGCTGATTGTATAGACCTCTCCACAGCTCCGTCTTCTGACCCAACCTTGTTATAAAAAACCTTGTTTTCTTTGTCGTTAATAGGAACGATCGCATATGTATGGAAATTGAGAAGTCCTTTTGATTTTACAAAAACAGTAGCGGCACCATCTGCACCAATCATATGCTGTACTTCAACTTCTGTTTTATATTTATCTAGGAAAAACTCTTTAACAGCCTTTTCAATTTCTTCTCTGTTTTTTTTCGCAATCTTTTCTTCTTCCTCGCCGCCCTTCATACGATAACCTTCACCGGTATAATCTTGAACACTAACGTACCGTTCATCGGTTTGGGTATTATTGCTTGTAGCTTTTGGTTTTTCCTCGTTTTGATTTGTGTTTGATGTGTCCATATTTAAGCAGCCTCCCATTAATAAAGCAGATCCAATGCTTGCGATTAATAATCGTTTTTTATTTTTTGACATAGGTCCTCCTTGGATGGTACATAAATGATGTAGTTTAAATGAGTAAATACGATCCTTTTATCCAATAATTGTATATGAAAAGAGCTGGTTGTATACAAA
>NZ_LT630007.1 GCF_900111815.1 Bacillus massilinigeriensis
CCGCTATTTTGCTCTTATTAATTTTCATCTTCATATGCTCCATTATTTGTTTGAATTTTGTTAAGTCTGAAAGACTATTAACCTTAAAATCAATATCCACATTTAATGATAGATACATAACTAGTCACCTCATGACTAGTATGTAAAATTGAAGCAAGGTTGTACATATTAATTCAAGCGTTAGTGTACATATTTAAAATAGCATTTCTATACAACCCGACAAACAGTATCAAAAAATATGAGCTGCTTACTCCAAAAACAAAGGGCTCTGTTCGCACAATCAAAATTGATCAGATGGTTGTTTCCATGCTGAAAAGGCACAGGTTGCATCAGAATCAAACAAAGCTGGAAAACCGCTTAGTTTATAATGATTCTGGATTTATCTTCGCTCGGAATGATGGACATCCCCAACTTCGAAAAGTCATCGAGATTAGGCTTAAACGCTTGTTGAAAAAAGCTGGGATTGAAAAGAATATCACTCCACATTCCTTCCGGCACACTCACACCTCATTGCTAATCGAGGCAGGAGTAGGGATAAAGGAAATTCAACAGTGCCTCGGTCACTCGGATATCAATACAACCATGAATATCTATGCCCATATGACCGCCAACATGGAAGAAAAGGCCTCTCAACAGTTCAGTTTACTGATGAAAGACCTTCTCCTTTAAAACACTATTATAGTCCCATTATGTCTTCTGACGAGGACAAACCCGAGGACAATATTAAAGATAACGAGCGAAAGCCGTTGATATAACTGTATTTTGCAAGGAAAAAGTGCAGAAGAATGCAAAGGAAAATGCACAACTTTGCCAGCCCTATCTATTACCTTCTTTTTGACAATGCATGAGATAGACGGTAACTCTCCCCATGGAATGAGATGATATGGGCATGGTGAATCAAACAATCCACCAAAGCGGCGGTTAACCTGGAATCGGTGAAAATCCTGTTCCATTGGCTGAATTCCAAGTTTGAGGTTATAATTAGACTTTTCTGCTCATAACACTCAGATATTAACTGGAACAATAACTCTGATCCCTCTTTTCCGAAGGGAAGATACCCCATTTCATCCAGAA
>NZ_LT630008.1 GCF_900111815.1 Bacillus massilinigeriensis
TTTGTATACAACCAGCTCTTTTCATATACAATTATTGGATAAAAGGATCGTATTTACTCATTTAAACTACATCATTTATGTACCATCCAAGGAGGACCTATGTCAAAAAATAAAAAACGATTATTAATCGCAAGCATTGGATCTGCTTTATTAATGGGAGGCTGCTTAAACATGGACACATCAAATACGAATCAAAACGAAGAAAAACCAAAAGCTTCAAGCAATAATACCCAAACCGATGAACGATATGTCAGCGTTCAAGAATATGTCGGTGAGGGCTACCAAATGGATGGCGGCCAGGAAGAAGAAAAGATTGCGAAAAAAAACAGAGAAGAAATTGAAAGGGCTGTCAAAGAGTTTTTTCTAAATCAATATAAAACAGAAGTTGAAGTGCAGCATATGATTGGTGCAGATGGTGCGGCTACAGTTTTTGTAAAATCAAAAGGTCTACTGGATTTCCATACATATGCAATCGTTCCAATTAATGATGCGGAGAATAAGGTCCATTATAACAAAGTCTGGTCAGAAGATAGTGCTGTTGAATGGGCAATGCAGACAGCTCTTTATCAACTTTCCAATGAAAAAGCTTTTAATCATCTTAAAGAACTCACGGTAGAACTTTCAAAAAAGTATCCTATTGTAGGGCAGAATCCTAAACTTACACGAAAGTTTGCATACACCGGTTACGTTACCCCTTATTTCTATTTAGGTGTTTTAAACGATCCTTTTAAACCTTTATTAGACGCATATTTAAATAAGCCAGATATCACGAAAGAGGAAATTAAAAAGATTTATCATACTTCTATCAAATTAAAACCTGAAGATGTCATTTTTTCTATCCAATTCTTTATGAAAGATAAAACTAAAAAACCGGATGTTAAAATTTTCAACCAGCTAAGCGAGGAAATTAAAAACGCAAATAACCTTCCTACTGGATCTTATGGTATTTCTCTCCATGATAACTATGTAAACAAATTGTCAGGCCTTGGTAGTAAAGAAAGTTCTCTTGATACAAATTATAACCACCTAATAGTGAAGGAGTAAGCGGGTTTATCAAAGTATATAGATTGTTTTGATAAAAAAATCCCACTATACTGTATTCTGCACTTTCTCGATTAAGTAATGAATCCCAGATAATCAACTTCATATTTATAAAGCCAATAGTTTAGGTCTTTTTTACTGTTTATTGATTGATTAGAAAATACAGTTACCATGTTTATATACAATCAACCCTTTTTCTTATACAATTATTGGATAAAAAGGTCGTATTTACTCATATTTAAACTACATCATTTATGTCCAAGGAGGACCTATGTCAAAAAATAAAAAGCGTTTGTTAATCGCAAGCATTGGATCTGCTTTATTAATGGGAGGCTGTTTAAACATGGACACATCAAATACGAATCAAAACGAAGAAAAACCAAAAGCTTCAAGCAAAAACACACAAACCGACGAGCGATACGTTAGCGTCCAAGATTATACCGGTGAAGGTTATCGTATGAAGGGCGGTGAGGAAGAAGAAGTT
>NZ_LT630009.1 GCF_900111815.1 Bacillus massilinigeriensis
CAATATTAACGGAAGCAGTCATTGACCGACTGATCCATCACTCTCATCTGGTGGTATTTAATGGCGATAGTCATCGCTATAAGGAGTCATTATTACAAAATTAGAAAACGGTTGGCAGGTGGCTACATTTTTAACTGCCGTTTCATACATTTTTTGCTTGCCAAATACAAATCTGTTGTATAATATTTACATATGATTCTTTTGGAGATGATTTCATGGACATTATTGAAACCATTTTGTACTCAAAACCATCAAGTAATAACAATGTTGAATTAATTGATTGTGATTGGAGCGACAACTATGGATTATTATTGATATTAGAAAAGAACAGAAAATTTATAGTACAAATAGGTGACACTCAATTAAGTCTTAATAATATTAATATCACTTGTGATTTTCCGTTAATTAGATGGATTGACCATAATCGTTTCCTAATTGCCGACGCACGTAATGATAGCAAAAGAGAAAATCTTTATATTTTAAATACTGAAGGTAAAATTCAAAACTCCTTTTACTGTGGAGATGGTATTGAAGATATAGTAACTAGTAAAGAAGGTATTTGGATTAGTTATTTTGACGAAGGTGTGTTTGGAAGTGGAATTTCAACTGAAGGTCTTGTACTTTTTTCCTATAATGGTACTCCCACATTTAGATACCATAGTGACTTATTAGATAGACCATATATTGTCGACTGTTACGCTATCTGTAAAGGCAAATCTCCTTCATTATGGCTTTTTCCTTATACTGACTTTCCTTTGCTTTGCGTAAATCCAGCTAAAAAAACTCTAGAATCTTACAAAGTGCCTAAAGTCTTACATGGCTCAAATGCTCTTTGTGTAAGAGGAAAATTTGGATACTTTTTTGATAGATACAATTCTAATGGTGAACTATATTGTTGGGAGATTGGCAAAAGCCGTCCTCAACTAATAGGTAAAATTAAAGGTAGCACAAGAGGATTAGATACAAGAGAATCAAATCACTTTATATCAATAGATGAGAGTAATGTAAAAGTCTATAGGATAATAAATCATAAAGAATATGAGTAAAAAAGTTGTTAATTTTTGATACATTTACTTAAACAAAAAATCCCCTTTCTTAAGAGGATTTTTTTAGTGCATTTATGTTTGGATTGTGTTTATAGTGTGGGGTTAGTAGTGCTTACATTATCTTAGCATTCTGTTTTGTTCTAAATGGTGAAAAGCACCCCTACATGATTTAGTGTTTATACGCAGAATTATGTTATTAGAGAGGAAAATCTTTATATTCATACGTGGAATATTTTTTATAGCGATTGCGTGGCTATATCACTATTTTTTTACGTTTTAGTCCATAATTTATAAATGTCAACGTAAATATGTACATTATTGCTCGTTTAAGAGTGTACAAAATTACTCGCTTTCTGTTGTAAAGTGATCCTTTAGGCGGTAAGAACTTCCCACCATTGCTACTACCGATGCATGGTGTAAAATACGGTCTAAAATCGCATTAGCCAGTTTGGCTTCCTGAAAGATCTCATCCCACGCTTTAAAATTTACATTTGTCGTAAAGATGGTACTTCGCTTCTCATACCTCTGATCAATCAGCTGAAAAAACAGCTTGGCATCCTCTTGATCAATGGGCAAATAACCAATTTCATCAATTATTAATAGTCTATACTTTGTATAATGCTTTAATCGGGCTTCTAGACGGTTCTCTAGTCGTGCTCGCCTTAAATTCTGGATTAAATCATGGCACTTTATGAAATAAGTACTTGTCCGTTTCTTTGCTGCTGTGATCCCTATCGCTGTTGCCAAGTGGGTTTTCCCCACTCCACTTGGCCCTAAGAAAACAATATTCTCATTCCTTTCTATAAACCGAAGGGTTAGAAAATCTAGAATCTGCTGCTGATTTACGGACGTTTGAAAGGTAAAATCAAAATCCTTTATTTCCTTTAAGTGCGGAAAACCTGCGACCTTTACCATTGACTGAATCATATTCTGCTCTCGTACATCGATTTCATAATTAGTGAGCTTGATTAACGTATCAATAAGCGA
>NZ_LT630010.1 GCF_900111815.1 Bacillus massilinigeriensis
AGGGAAGCAAAGGGGTGTAGGCAAAGTTGGCGGGCAAACAAATTAAATTGAATCTTAGTGAACTAGAGTCGGCATTGCGTTCGCTGGATCATGCCATTTCAGATTTCAAGAGCTATACAACCAATTTCCGCTCAGGAACACGGAGTCAGCTGAAAAGCTTTCATTCTGACTTCGTCGATGCAGTGGATGATCTGCTTGATAATATGAACGACGACAGCAGCACGAAGCTGCTCGAGCACCTAGACGCGATCCATGATGCCGGCGTCATGCTCGTCAAGCAGATGAAGGAAACAGATGAGAAAATCAGCAGTAAAATCAAGGGGGGAGCGAAATGAAGCGCGACCTGCAGATCAATTATGGCATTCTCGACAACATTATCGAACAGCTTCACACTTATAAAAACGCGCTGGACAAGATGGAAGCCTCCCTTGAAAAAATCAATGCTTTCATTTCCCTGAACGAGGGGGAAAGTGTCGAGGCATGGGAAGACCAGGTGCGGAAAATCAAGCGGGATATCAAGCACTATCGCAAGCAGGTGAAAGATCTCACCAACCTGTTTGAAAACTACGTGCAGCGGACAACTGCCCATATTGCCCCGCTGTCAAGAAATGCGATGATGCGGGTAGACCGGAATGATATTGCCGCTAACATTAAACATATTGAACTGTCCATTTGGACGAATATAAAACAAATAGAAGCGGCTATTTTTGCTTCGTCTCTATCTTTTAGTGTAGGCTTAACCGATGAAGAAAAGGAAAAGAGCAGAAGCAATAAATGGAAGCTGGATGGCATCCGCTCAAAGGTGATGGCCACAAAGGCGCGACTTGATGGAAAAGTCGATGAATTGCATCGCATCCATGAAACGAAGGTCGTTCGATTTGAAGAAACAGACGAATCTTTTAGCCATAAAGCTCAAAGCGTGAAAAATAAGTATACAACCTTTTGGGAATGCATGGGAGATGCATGGGAAGATACTTGGGATGATATATCCGGATTTTTTGG
>NZ_LT630011.1 GCF_900111815.1 Bacillus massilinigeriensis
TGGAAGCAGAAGAACGGCTTGAAAGAGCACCACATGAATTGGGTTATATCCTAGAAGCTAAGGAAGCTACTTATCCAGAAAAATTAACCGAAGTACACACGCCTGATATTTTGCTTAACTATGAAACAGATTTGCACACTTATGATAAAAGGCTTTGTCCTTCCTTAGAGGGAGGTGTGTCCTGATGACCGATTTAAAGGCCATTTGTAAAACACTCCACCTTGCCCATATTATCGAGGAGTTTGAGGAAGTCCCTTTTGAAAGCAAAGAACAATTTTTACGTGATGTTCTATCGATTGAAGTCAATTCCAGACAAACCACCAAAATCGCTAGACTGATAAAAAAGGCTAAATTTAGAGAGCTTAAATGGCTTAGGGATTATGAATGGTCGACCAGCTGCACTTACCGGCGACAACCTCGAAAGAGGGAATCTGTGACCTTCGTTTTATAAAGGAAAAACAGAATCTACTACTTATGGGGACGCCAGGCACAGGAAAAACGCATCTAGGAACGGCTTTAGGTGTTAAGGCATGTGAACAGGGCTTTGAGGTCCGTTTCTTTAGGGTGGCTGATTTGGTGGGGCAATTAGAGGAAGCGATGAAAGAAGGTACCTTACAAAGATTAAAACGGCAGATTGAGAAGTGCGATTTGCTTATACTGGATGAATTGGGATATGTCCCTTTTCAAAAGCAAGGGTCGGAATTATTGTTTCACATTATTGCAGACTGTTACGAGCACAAGAGTGTGATTGTAACCTCAAATTTGGAATTTGGTCAGTGGAATCGGGTTTTTGGGGATAACCGTCTAACTTCAGCCCTTGTGGACAGATTGGTGCACCATGCACATGTCATCGCGTTCACAGGGGAAAGCTACCGATTGAAAAATGCCCTTTCCACCGTTAAAGCGAATGATGGGATTTAATGTGAAAAGTAAACTGCAAGCCTATGTAATTTTCGCTGCACTTTTCTGCACTTTTTGCTTGCAAAAAACATTCTTGCTCCTAATCGTTCGAATATCATCTCCGATGGCATAATTATAGGCTGCCTTTGATGCTTTTGGGTCGATGTTATTAACAGGATCAGCCTTTGTCATTCTTGTGTGCAAATATAAATCAAGTAGTTAGGTGCGGTAGTTTTTATATCTTTGTGACAGAACTAAACTAGTGCGTCTGCTTACCAACCTGTACTCTTAATTCAAACATGAACATTTATCTACCGCTGAAAATAAAGAACCTCGAAAGTCTTAAACTTATCGAGGCTCTAAAGTAACAAATCGGTACATTTACCTAGGATTTAGTCCAACGTCTAAAATATATTCATATAAATTTTCATACTTTGTTTCTTCAATTTTATTAATTTCATGGTCATAGAACATAACCCTTGAACCACAAACCCCTTTTTCAAGCGTAAACCCATAATAATCACCAGTTTCAATATCAGAAACAGCTAAAAAGGAATGTGTTTCTATAAGTCCTATTTGACTATTTAAGTTGACAATAAACCAATCACCAAGTTCATTTACTGAAAATATATTGGTAAGAGCGAAATAGCCACCCCCAAATTCTTTTACAAAGCATTTATATTCCTCGGGTAGGGAAAGAGATAATGCTTTTTCAACTTTCTCAATTTGACTATCATTACCTTTAGGTTCTGACTCCAATCCAAACCATATCGGTCTTTTGTTTCTGGTTTCATTAACAATTTCAAGAAAAATATTATAGTCCATTCCGTTCAACTCCAAAAAAGATTATTTATCGTAAATCCATTCAGGTAATATATCATCGGCACCTTGTTCCCTTGCTCTATACCACCAATGCAACTGTCTATCTGATTGACGCATTACAGGAGTAACACCTTGATTATATTTATTCTGGTGAAGCGCTGAATTATTTCTATGTTGCGAAGGAATTATCTCATGCTTTGCTCCACCTGGCATTTGTCCTCCATGATGTAAATCTGGTTTATTAAGTCCTCTTGGTGAATGCCCCAATAAACCTTGCTTTAAATCATTAATTGTCCATGGACCTTCAATTTGTACAGGAGCATCACCTGCATCATACCCTTTACCTGTTTGCAGGTTAGGAGTTTCAACATTACCCGTACCCTTATTACCAGCAAACTTCTGCAAATCCAGCCTTACCAGTGACTTTTGTTTAGGCGGATCGAGGCTGTCTAAGTTTCCTGCGCTATTTGGATTTCCTGCCCGCTTCTCTATCCTCGTTTAGGTTTGCCTTCTCGGCTGCTGTGCTCGCTTGGCCACTTTCGGCTTTG
>NZ_LT630012.1 GCF_900111815.1 Bacillus massilinigeriensis
AAAAACACGCCAGTTCACCCAAAAAAACCAATCAAAATGACAATTTTTAAGGGTTTGCGGGCGGAATAGAGCCAGGTGCTTTACTGGCAGGCGGCTCGGACATCAAATAATAGAGTGGAAAAGAGTAATTGGAAGCAGTCTGGAAGCTACTGTAGATAAAGGAGGATTTACCGTTGATATCCGGTGGATTACCGTAGATAAATGGAGGTTTACCGTTGATAAATCGTCGTTTACCGTAGATAACCTCTTTGCAAGAGCTTCACGCTTGATGAAAATCGCAACTGTAACTGCTTACCGAAGCATCACTATTCAAAAAAGCCTCGCAACATCCTAAAAACACGCCAGTTCACCCAAAAAAACCAATCAAAATGACAATTTTTAAGGGTTTGCGGGCGGAATAGAGCCAGGTGCTTTACTGGCAGGCGGCTCGGACATCAAATAATAGAGTGGAAAAGAGTAATTGGAAGCAGTCTGGAAGCTACTGTAGATAAAGGAGGATTTACCGTNCCAGGCTGCTTGGTTTTAATATTATTGTCGCGGGGTGGAGCAGTTCGGTAGCTCGTCGGGCTCATAACCCGAAGGTCGCAGGTTCAAATCCTGCCCCCGCAATAAGTTGTTTTATACATATTGAAAGGTCCCGTGGTGTAGCGGTTAACATGCCTGCCTGTCACGCAGGAGATCGCCGGTTCGATCCCGGTCGGGACCGCCATTTTTATAGCTTGATAGAATCAACGAACCATCAGGTTTCGTTTTTTTTATGCTTTCATTATGGCAGGACCCTGCATAGCTTTTTTGCTACTTGAAGAAAAATCGTGTAAACTACATAAAGAGCCTTACTCCTTAGGATCGTCCTAAGGATTTTTTTGTATTGCTTGAGAAAAAATGAGCCGCAATGCAGGGAATACGGGTAGAATGGAAAGATAGACATCAATTTTAAAGGTGATGAAGATGACCAGCTATACATTTATTTCAAAAAGTCCTAACGAAACTCATGCATTCTCGAAGCGGCTTGCCGGGTATCTTTTTCCTGGAACGGTTATTACGCTTGAGGGGGACTTGGGTGCAGGAAAGACAACCTTTACAAAAGGGCTAGCAGAAGGACTTGGGATTACTCGCACAGTCAACAGTCCTACTTTTACTATCATTAAGGAATATGAGGGACGCCTTAAGCTCTATCATATGGACGTATATCGAGTGGAAGATGAGTTTGAGGAGCTTGGGTTTGATGAATATTTCTCGAGCGACGGTGTTTCAGTTGTCGAGTGGGCGCATCTCATCGAGGGACAGCTTCCGGATCAACGGCTAGACATTCAACTGTACCATGCTGAGAATCAGGCTAGAAGGCTAGAGCTGAAGCCCGTCGGGCGTAAATATGAACAGATATGCGAGGTGTTTTTTCATGAGAATCCTATCGATTGATACTTCTAATTATGTGCTTGGCATTGGACTATATGATGGCAATGCCATAATGGGAGAGTACATTTCCAATTTGAAGAAAAATCATTCGGTCAGGGTGATGCCTGCAATCCAAACATTAATGGAAGAATGCAATACAGCACCGGCTGATTTAACGAAAATCGTTGTAGCAAAAGGGCCTGGTTCTTATACAGGAGTGAGGATTGGCGTGACGATCGCCAAAACGCTTGCTTGGACGCTGAATATACCAATTGTCGGTGTCTCATCCCTTGAAGTGCTTGCAGCATCTGCCGGGAGGTATTTTAACGGGAGTATCTCTCCATTATTTGATGCGAGAAGAGGACAGATTTACACTGGGCTTTACCGGTTCGATAATGGAGGGATAGAACAGGCTGTAGAGGACAAGCTTGTCATGGCTTCCGATTGGGCAAAGAAACTAGCAGAATCAGATGAGAACACCCTTTTTGCGGGGAATGACCTTTCCATCCACAGGGAAGAATTGGAGAAGATGCTCGGGTCAAAAGCATTTTTCACAGGGCCTGAGGGTAACAACCCGCGTCCTGGGGAACTTGCAATTCTAGGTGCGGAAAGACCAGAAGAACCTGTCCACGCGTTTGTGCCGAATTATATCCGCTTGGCAGAAGCGGAAGCAAATTGGCTCAAAGAGCAGAAAAAACAATAAAAGTGGGAACACATATGAACAAAACAATTGATTTTCGGAGCATGACGCTGAAAGATATTGACAGCATATATGAGATTGAGTCTCGTTCCTTTGCTACTCCCTGGAGCAAAGAAGCTTTTTACAACGAGTTGATTAAAAATCAATTTGCTGTGTATACGGTAGTGGATGTGGATAATAAGACCGTTGGTTACGGAGGCATGTGGATTATCATTGACGAAGCACATGTCACCAATATTGCACTGTACCCGGAATTCCGCGGACATGGACTCGGTGAAGCCTTGATGCGGAGAATGATGGACATCGCCAAGGAGCGAGGCGTAAGAACGATGACACTGGAGGTCAGAGTCAGCAATGAACCAGCAAAGTCTCTGTACCGGAAGCTTGGATTCAGTGATGGCGCAATCAGGAAGCAATATTATACAGATAATATGGAAGATGCCATAGTAATGTGGGTGAATATATCATGACAAAAAAAGATCAATACATTTTAGGAATTGAGACAAGCTGCGATGAGACAGCTGTCGCTATTGTAAAAAATGGCAGAGAGATTATTGCGAATGTGGTCGCATCGCAAATTGAAAGCCATAAACGATTTGGTGGAGTAGTACCAGAAATAGCTTCTAGGCATCACCTCGAGCAATTGACGATTGTTCTGGAAGAAGCTTTGAAACAAGCAAATATGTCGATTAAGGAAATGGATGCCATCGCGGTAACGTCAGGGCCAGGACTTGTCGGCGCTCTCCTTATCGGTGTCAACGCAGCTAAGGCGCTTGCTTTTGCCAATAACGTGCCGCTTGTGAGTGTTCATCATATCACAGGACATATTTATGCCAACAGGCTAGTGCAGGAAATGGAGTTCCCTTTGCTGGCGCTCGTCGTTTCCGGCGGGCATACCGAGCTTGTGTTTATGAAAGAGCATGGCAGTTTTGAAGTGATAGGTGAAACAAGAGACGATGCGGCAGGAGAAGCTTATGACAAAGTGGCAAGGACGCTTGGCCTCCCTTATCCCGGAGGACCTCATATTGACAGGCTTGCACAGGAAGGGAAAGTGGAATTGGAGTTGCCGCGGGCATGGCTGGAGGAAGGCTCTTATGACTTTAGCTTCAGCGGGTTAAAATCTGCAGTGATCAACACGGTTCATAATGCCCAACAGCGGGGAGAAACAATTCTTCCTGAAAACCTTGCGGCAAGCTTTCAGGCTAGTGTGATCGATGTCCTTGTAACAAAAACAACCCGGGCAGCGAAAGAGTATGGAGTGAAACAGGTATTGCTTGCTGGTGGTGTTGCAGCTAATAAAGGGTTGCGCACGGCGTTAGAAACAGCGTTCAACAATATGCCGGAGATTGGGCTTGTCATTCCTCCTTTGTCTCTTTGCACCGATAATGCTGCAATGATTGCAGCGGCCGGCAGCGTCTTTTTTGAGAAAGGACAGCGGGCTAGCATGAGTTTGAATGGAAATCCAGGACTCGACATTACTATCCACAATGTTAAATTGTAAAACAGCAAAATCCGCTGTGGATAATTGCGACATTATCCACATATCAGTGGATAATGTGGATAAAAAGAAAGTATTTTGTGGATAATGTGGAAAACAACGTGGAAAGCTTGTTGTTAAACGATTGAATTTGTGTATATCTTTGTGGGTAAGGAACTCCGTTTTCTGACGGGGTTTTTTCTTTTTTCGACAGAATCTTTTTTTAGCTGCAGTTTAGCGTTTTCGAGAGTTTATGAATAGTAGTTGAAGTTCTAATTTTTATATTTTTAACCTGATATGGTATCCGTTAGATAGCTACTGTAGATAAAGGAGGATTTACCGTAGATATCCGGTGGATTACCGTAGATAAATGGAGGTTTACCGTTGATAAATCGTCGTTTACCGTAGATAACCTCTTTGCAAGAGCTTCACGCTTGATGAAAATCGCAACTGTAACAGATTACAGAAGCAACTCTTTTCAAAAAAGCCTCGCGACATCCCAAAAACACGCCAGTTCACCCAAAAAAACCAATCAAAATGACAATTTTTAAGGGTTTGCGGGCGGAATAGAGCCAGGTGCTTTACTGGCAGGCGGCTCGGACATCAAATAATAGAGTGGAAAAGAGTAATTGGAAGCAGTCTGGAAGCTACTGTAGATAAAGGAGGATTTACCGTNAGCGTTTTCGAGAGTTTATGAATAGTAGTTGAAGTTCTAATTTTTATATTTTTAACCTGATATGGTATCCGTTAGATAGCTACTGTAGATAAAGGAGGATTTACCGTAGATATCCGGTGGATTACCGTAGATAAATGGAGGTTTACCGTTGATAAATCGTCGTTTACCGTAGATAACCTCTTTGCAAGAGCTTCACGCTTGATGAAAATCGCAACTGTAACAGATTACAGAAGCAACTCTTTTCAAAAAAGCCTCGCGACATCCCAAAAACACGCCAGTTCACCCAAAAAAAACAATCAAAATAACAATTTTTAAGGGTTTGCGGGCGGAATGGAGCCAGGTGCTTTCTGGCAGGCGGCTCGGACATCAAATAATAGAGTGGAAAAGAGTAATTGGAAGCAGTCTGGAATCTACTGTAGATAAAGGAGGATTTACCGTAGATACCCGGTGGATTACCGTAGATAAATGGAGGTTTACCGTTGATAAATCGTCGTTTACCGTAGATAACCTCCTTGCAGGAGCTTCACGCTTGATGAAAATCGCAACTGTAACAGATTACAGAAGCAACTCTTTTCAAAAAAGCCTCGCGACATCCTAAAAACACGCCAGTTCACCCAAAAAAACCAATCAAAATGACAATTTTTAAGGGTTTGCGGTCGGAATGGAGTGTAGTGAGCCAGCATCCAGCATCCGGAACACAGCAAAAGGAGCAGAAAAATCTGCCCCTTTTTACCATACTATGCGTCTGCTAGCTCCGCCCATTCTTCCATAAGAACTTCAAGACTCGCTTTTGCATTTTCCAATTCCCCGTTTATTTTTGCGACCTTCTCATGATTCTGGAAAATATCCGGATCGCAAAGCGTTTCTTCGTGTGCTGCTATCGCTTCCTCTAATTCTTCAATAGAAGCTTCAACTTCTTCGAGACGCCGCTTGCGCTGGCGCTCCCGTTTTTTCGCTTCTTTATCCTGCTGGTATGATTTTTTATCACTATCCTGGGACACAGCTTCTTGCTTTTTCTCAGCATTTGCGAGTGCAAGCAGCTCTTCCTGCTCCTGCTTCTTCTCGATATAATAATCATAATCGCCCAAGTATTCGGTAACGCCGCTTGCGCTCATTTCGTAGACTTTAGTGGCGATCCTATTGATAAAATAACGGTCATGGGAAACAAACAGCAATGTGCCGGGATAATCAATCAGAGCGTTTTCCAACACTTCCTTGCTATCCAGGTCAAGGTGGTTGGTCGGCTCATCAAGGATGAGGAAATTGCCTTTTTCCATCATCATTTTAGCTAAGGCCAGCCTTGCTTTTTCCCCGCCGCTAAGGGATGAGACATTCTTCAGTACATCATCTCCGGAAAAAAGAAAATTCCCAAGAACGGTGCGGATTTCTTTTTCGGGCTTGAGCGGATAATCATCCCATAGCTCATTCAATACTTTCTTGTTTGAGGTCAAATCAGCCTGCTGCTGGTCGTAATAGCTGATCGATACATTTGAACCTATGCGAACATTTCCTTCTAGCAAAGGAAGTTTTTCGACAAGCGTCTTCAGCAAAGTAGATTTACCGATGCCGTTCGGCCCGACAAGCGCGATGCTGTCGCCTCTGCTAATGCGGCAGTCAATAGAAGAAGAAACGGCTTCCCCGTTATAGCCAACTGCCACGTTTTCCAAGGCCAGTACGTCGTTTCCGCTCTGGCGTTCAATATTAAAGGAAAATGTAGCGGATTTCTCATCGCCGGAAGGCCTGTCCATCCTATCCATTCGATCAAGCTGCTTTCTTCTGCTCTGCGCCCTTTTCGTTGTCGATGCTCTAGCAAGATTCTTTTGGATAAAATCCTGCAGCTTCGCTATTTCATCCTGTTGCTTCTCGAAAAGCTTCATTTCCCGCTCATAGTTCGCCGCTTTCTCGTCAAGATAGGCGCTATAGTTTCCTTTATACCGGTTTAAGTTGGTTCGCGACAGCTCGAATACTTGATTGACCACTTTATCAAGGAAGTAACGGTCGTGCGATACAATGAGAACCGAGCCTTCATATCCTTGCAGGTATTGCTCCAGCCAAGAAAGCGTCTCGATATCCAAATGGTTCGTCGGCTCGTCCAAAATAAGGATATCGGGTTTTGTCAGCAGCAGCTTTGCGAGGGCGAGTCTTGTTTTTTGCCCGCCGCTTAATGTAGAAATAAGGGTACTATAATCGAAAGAAGCGAAATTCAATCCATGGAGAATAGAGCGGATATCTGCTTCGTATTGGTAGCCGCCTTTGTCCTTGAATTGCTGCTGAAGGGAATCGTATTCCTTCAGGACTTTTGTATATCGGCTTTCGTCAGAATGAATTGCAGGATCTGCCATTTGCGTTTCAAGACAGCGCAATTCTTTTTCCATGTTGCGGAGTCCGCTGAAAACGTCTAGCATTTCGTCCCAAATGGATAGCGATGACTCCAAGCCAGTATTTTGGGCAAGGTAGCCGATCGTGACGTCTTTTGGCCGGATGATTTCTCCGGAGTCATAGGAAGAATGCCCTGCAAGTATCTTCAGCAAGGTCGATTTACCGGCGCCATTCCTGCCGACAAGCGCAACTCTGTCTCTAGTCTGTATTTCAAATTTGATATTCGATAAAATAAGGTCAGCGGCAAAATACTTTTCCAACCCATTAACCTGTAATAAAATCATTCATTTTCACCTCAATTACTTAATCACAGTGTAACTGATTACAAACTTTCCGGCAATTTCTTGCGAATAAATACGGGAAGCAACAATGTTTCACACACAATTTTTACAAAATGGTGTATTATTTTGATGAAGGGAGCAAAATTATGGCCGACTTTACTCATTTTAATAGCGAGGGCCGGGCTAAAATGGTTGACGTGAGCGACAAACCAGAAACAGCTAGGACTGCTATTGCATATTCGAGCATTACAGTAAACGAAGAAATTTATGAGAAAATAACAGGCAATAGGATGAAAAAGGGAGATGTCCTTGCTGTTGCACAGGTTGCAGGCATCATGGCATGCAAGAAGACATCAGACATTATCCCGATGTGTCATCCTATCCCAATTACTGGAATTGATATTACTTTTTCATGGGAAGAGGATGGAGGAGACCATCGGCTAAATATCGAAGCAAATGTAAAGACAAAAGGAAATACAGGCGTGGAAATGGAAGCATTGACCGCGGTCAGCGCTGCGGCGTTGACTGTTTATGATATGTGTAAAGCTGTCGATAAAGGGATGGTCATTGGTAAGACATACCTTGTTGAAAAAACAGGCGGCAAAAATGGCGTTTTCAAAAGGGAAGCTCAGGTCAAATAATATGTAGGGAAGAAAGGAGGTTTGCGGATGACGAATGATAATGTGAAGATTCCACAGGCAACAGCAAAGCGGCTGCCATTATATTACCGTTTTCTATTAAATTTGCACTCTTCTGGGAAACAACGAGTTTCCTCTGCCGAGTTGAGTGAAGCGGTAAAGGTAGATTCAGCCACCATCCGACGGGATTTTTCCTATTTCGGGGCACTTGGCAAAAAGGGGTATGGCTATAACGTCAATTATCTATTAACATTCTTCCGGAAGACGCTGGACCAGGATGAAACGACAAAAGTAGCGCTAATCGGGGTGGGGAACCTCGGTACGGCATTTCTAAATTATAATTTCTCCAAGAACAACAACACGAAGATCGAAATTGCCTTCGATGTGGATGCAGGAAAAGTTGGCAAGAATATTGGCAATGTGCCGATATTCCATATGGACGAGCTCGATGCAAAGCTGATTGAGGAAGGGATCCAGGTTGCCATTCTTACGGTGCCTTCATCTGTTGCGCAGCCCATCACGGACAGACTTGTGGCATCGAACATCAAGGGAATTCTGAACTTCACTCCTGCCAGGCTGAACGTACCGGCGGATATCCGAATCCACCATATCGATCTCGCAGTCGAACTGCAATCTTTAATTTATTTCCTAAAGCACTATCCAACTGTTGAAGAAGAATAAGCATGTAAAAAGATTGCCGCCAGCTTGGCCATTTGGACAAGCTGGCGGCAATCTTTTTTTGTTGCGGGGGGACGCGTGGATCCACTACGCTCTAAAGAAGCCTCCCATATCGGAAGGCTTTCGGCTATTTTTGCTGCTGTTTCAGTTTGAAATGGAGCAGGAGCATTCGGATTCCTGAACCGAAATCGAAGGTGGCAACGAGGACGATTGTGTAGGTCCAGAAGCCCCAGCCGCTTTCCTCCACATTGACAATAGCGAAATAAGTGAACAGGACGCCGAATAGAATATAAAAAATCCCGGAAACAAGCGGTGATTGTCTCATAGAAATAGTCCCCCAATAAATCCTTGAATTTGTTCTGCTTCCCGCATCATCCTTTCGATGTCCTCCTTATACACAGACTGCACGAGGATGACGAAAGTGTTCATTGCCACATGGGCAAAGATTGGGACAAGGATTCTTTTCGTTTTAACATACAGGAAGGCGAATGTGAATCCCATTGCAGAGTAAAGCAGAAGATGCTGCGGCTCCCCGTGTGCCAAAGAAAAAATGACTGAGCTGATTAAGGCAGAGAGGAGGAAGCCGAATCTGTGATAGAGACTTCCAAAAATTATTTTTCGAAAAACAATTTCCTCTAAAATCGGACCTATCACTGACGTAATGAACATGACAGGCAGGAAGATCTTAATCATCTCAAGAATCCCGCGCGTGTTTTCTGATCCGGGATCTACTCCAAAAAGGCGAATTTCGATGTTTGCAGCGATAACCTGTGCAGCAAATGCCAGGAAGACGCCGGCGATTGCCCAAATAATGGAGCTTGCCACTCCTGCAGCACCACGTACATCAGCTTGGGCTTTCCGCTCTTTTCTAAGCAGGAACACCACGAGAATGAGCGTAACGGAGAAGCTGAAGACCGTCCATATCGGTCCTGCCAGCATTTTAGCCTCGGCAGCGCTGTAACCAAACTCTTTAACGGCTGAAAAAGTAAGCGGCAATCCAAGATATGCGGAAAACTGCATCAAAATATAAATAATCAGTATGTACGAGTAAGTTTTTTTCAAATCTTGAGCTCCTTTAATCCGAAGAATTCCTGAATGACAATGTCTGTCCTTCCATTCTACTATTAGGCATCAGGCAGTTCAAACCTAAACGATTAAAAACAATCTGGAAGGCACACTGATGAGAGACGAAAAAAATTGCGAAAAAAATTTGGGTTCATGCTTGCAATATTTTTGGAGATTATTTAATATATAAATTGTGTTAGCACTCAAGATAAGTGAGTGCTAATAAAAAAGAATGAACTATTTTTGAGGAGGTCGTTTCACTTGATCAAGCCATTAGGTGATCGCATTGTTATCGAGCTTGTTGAGTCTGAAGAAAAAACTGCAAGCGGTATTGTTTTACCCGACACAGCAAAGGAAAAACCTCAGGAAGCCAAAGTAGTAGCTGTTGGCACTGGCCGTGTACTTGAAAGCGGCGAGCGCGTAGCACTCGAAGTTTCCGAAGGCGACCGCATCATCTTCTCAAAATACGCAGGCACAGAAGTGAAATACCAAGGTAAAGAATACCTAATCTTGCGCGAATCTGACATCCTGGCTATTGTCGAGTAGTCAACGGTAATTAAACATATAAAGAGCAATTATTAAAGAGGAGGTTATTTTACAATGGCAAAAGAAATTAAGTTCAGTGAAGAAGCCCGCCGCTCCATGCTTCGCGGCGTGGATGCACTAGCAGACGCTGTAAAGGTAACTCTTGGACCTAAAGGACGCAACGTGGTTCTTGAGAAGAAGTTTGGATCTCCACTCATCACTAACGATGGTGTAACAATCGCAAAAGAAATCGAACTTGAAGATGCATTTGAAAACATGGGTGCGAAGCTTGTTGCTGAAGTTGCAAGCAAGACAAACGATGTTGCTGGTGACGGTACTACCACTGCAACGGTCCTTGCACAAGCAATGATCCGCGAAGGCTTGAAGAACGTAACTGCAGGCGCTAACCCAATGGGTATCCGCAAAGGTATCGAAAAAGCTACAGTGGTTGCTGTTGAAGAGCTAAAAGCAATCTCTAAGCCAATCGAAGGAAAAGCTTCCATCGCACAAGTTGCTGCTATCTCTGCTGCTGACCAAGAAGTTGGCCAACTGATTGCAGAAGCAATGGAGCGCGTTGGCAACGACGGCGTTATCACAATTGAAGAATCAAAAGGATTCACAACTGAACTGGACGTTGTGGAAGGTATGCAGTTCGACCGTGGATACGCTTCTCCATACATGGTAACAGACTCCGACAAAATGGAAGCTGTTCTTGAAAATCCATACATCCTAATCACTGACAAGAAAATCGCTAGCATCCAAGAAGTCCTTCCAGTACTTGAGCAAGTAGTTCAACAAGGCAAGCCGCTATTGTTGATTGCTGAAGATGTTGAAGGCGAAGCGCTTGCAACGCTTGTTGTGAACAAACTTCGTGGCACATTCAATGCTGTTGCTGTTAAAGCTCCTGGCTTCGGCGATCGCCGTAAAGCAATGCTTGAAGACATTGCTGCACTTACAGGCGGCGAAGTGATCACAGAAGAGCTTGGCCGTGACCTTAAATCTGCATCTATCAACTCTTTGGGACGCGCTTCTAAAGTTGTTGTTACAAAAGAAAACACTACAATCGTTGAAGGTGCTGGAGACACTGAAGCTATCGCGGGCCGCGTGAGCCAAATCCGCGTTCAGCTTGAAGAAACTACTTCCGAATTCGACCGTGAAAAACTGCAAGAGCGCCTTGCTAAGCTTGCTGGCGGCGTAGCAGTTATCAAAGTTGGTGCTGCAACTGAAACTGAGCTGAAAGAGCGCAAACTTCGCATTGAAGATGCTTTGAACTCGACTCGTGCTGCTGTTGAAGAAGGTATCGTATCCGGTGGTGGCGTAGCCCTGCTGAACGTATACAACAAAGTAGCTGAAATCGTTGCAGAAGGCGACGAAGCAACTGGTGTGAACATCGTTCTTCGCGCTATGGAAGAGCCAGTCCGCACAATCGCGCACAACGCAGGTCTCGAAGGCTCTGTCATCGTTGACCGCCTGAAGCGTGAAGAAATCGGCACAGGCTTCAACGCTGCAACTGGCGAGTGGGTAAACATGATCGAAGCGGGTATCGTTGACCCAACTAAAGTTACACGTTCCGCACTTCAAAACGCAGCATCCGTTGCGGCTATGTTCCTAACAACCGAAGCAGTTGTTGCTGACAAGCCAGAGCCAGCAGGTGCAGGCGGCGGCATGCCAGACATGGGTGGCATGGGCGGAATGGGCGGCATGATGTAATAAGGGGTTTAAAACCTTGTTATATCAACGTCTAAAATGATAATATGATTTTTTTGTCCTCGGATTTGTCCTCGTTTTCTATAAAACATCGAATCCATGACAAAAAAAGCTAACTATAGGAGAAGGTCTTTCATCAGTTTACTAAACTGTTGGGAGGCCTTTTCTTCCATATTGGCGGTCATATGAGCATAGATATTCATTGTAGTATTAATATCTGTATGTCCAAGACGTTGTTGTATTTCTTTAATGCCAACTCCAGCTTCAATCAATAATGAAGTGTGGGTATGTCTAAATGAATGTGGAGTAATGTTCTTTTCTATTTTTGCTTTTTTCAAAAGTCTTTTAAGACGGGTCTCAACAACTTTTCTTAATTGTGGATGCCCATCCTCTCGAGCAAAAATAAATCCGTTGTCCTGGTAAACAAGTCTGTTTTTAAATTTAATTTCATTTTGTTTAAGCCGATGCTTTTTTAACATGTTAATCAGCATTTCATCAATCTTGATTGTACGAACAGAGCCCTTTGTCTTTGGCGTTAAAAGCTGATATTTTTCAAAATGGTTGTTAGGGTTATAAAGGGTTTTAGTAACTCGAATAGCACTTTGCTTTTCGTTAAAATCCCCCCATTTTAAGGCTAATAATTCACCTATTCGTAATCCGGTATAGGAAAGTACCGTGAAAACAAGATGATCCATTTCAAGCCCGTCTGTATAGGCTAATTTAAGAAAATGGGCAAGTTCTTCTTTTTCAAGAAAAACAATATTCTCTTCTGCTTTCTCCAATTCTTCAACACTTTGCTGCTTTTTAGGCATTTTGAAATCCTCAGTAGGATTACTTTTTATCAGTCCTTGAGTCAATGCTTTCCGAAAAATCATTCTTCCGCAAGCGTGAATACCATCCATATAATTTTGGCTGTATTTTTCGTTTAATTCCAGAATCCTTTCTTCATACATTTTCTTAGTTATGCGGCTGATTGGATAAGGTCCCCAAACAGAGGTAAAATGCTTCATTTCCTTTTCCCGAGCTCTCACACTGCTGATCTTAACGCCACTGCGGCTATACGTTTTTAACCAATCCTGGGCGAATTGTTCAAAAGGCATATCGGATTCTTTGGTATAAGTGCCATTTTGAATTTCTAATTCAACAAGGCGTGCTGCTGCCTTTGCTTCTCGTTGTGTTTTAAAGCCACCTTTAGATATCTCCTTGCGTTTTTTTGTAAGTGGGTCTAAACCTATATAAATATGATAACTCCATGTGTTCCCTCGTTGTCTGAATTTTGCCATCTTCATGGCCTCCTTTATTGGTTATTTGGAAGATTCTTAGCAAATTAAATTATGAACTTTTCTGTGATGCTTTTCTAATTCGATAAGTTTCTTGTTTGCAAGCATTTGAACAGTATTTTTGCCGCTTTACCTTTTTAAAAGGCAATTTACAATTTGGATTTTCACATATATGAACAGGTTCATTATTAGCTACCAGGTGCCATAGATCACGATAAATGGCCCTTATTAGATGTGGAGTGTAACACCACTCTTTAATGGTGAAACCTAAAGGCGGTTTACCCGTTACAATGGTTTCAGGATCCCTTTTAATGTCTTGATTCCCAATTGAATTAACTTTTTGTGCTAATAAACCTTGAGCAAGTTTTAGAAAACATTCTTCTTTTTCCAATTCCTCCTCAGCAGCTGTGAACCCGGTCCATGATCCATCCCACCACAAAATTTGGCAGCTCCCGCCTATAGGTGGTTTTACACTTAATAAATTATCTTCAATTTCACTTTCTTGCATTTCTCCCTTTTGAATGTTGATTAATGCCTGATATAGCTTTAGTAGCTTTTGCATTTGCTTAATATGAAAAAACCATAATTCTATAGGTTCGCAATCGGAATAGCCAATTGGTAAATCTATAAAATAAGAAGAGTCTGAATAAAGGTCTCTTTGAACTTTAATCTTATTTATTTTCGCTAGATCAGGCGTGCTAATCCCAAGCAGGCCGTATTTATTAGCAAACTCATTTATTTCTTTTTCGTTTTTTAATTTTGAAAAATCCCAAGCTAAACCTTCAGGATTAAATGTTCCCCCCATTGTTCTCCGAGGGACCAAAGAAACAAACTTTCCTGTATTTTTACCTAAACAGTCTAACCAAACCTTAGCACCTTCAATTTTTAATTCATCAAAATTGTTTTCGTTGATTTCTAATACAGAAGCGGTAGGGAAATAAGATTTTTCCTCACGGTCAAGCCAATAATAAAACATTTCCATTTTATCGTCCTCCTTATTTAAAAGTGAAATTGTTACGTTTTGTTACGAAATATAGTATGTTTTCATTTGAATTAAGTAACAAAAGTTGATAGATTTAGTATATACCAGGAAACAACAATAAACAACAACATTGTTATAGAAAGGGTGAAATTAAAAATTGGATCCTAAAGTTTTTCCTGAAAATACTCCGATTCTTAAAGAAAAAGGTGAAATTCCATATTGGGAAATTGCTTCTCGGTTAGGCGTACACGTTAACACTGTCCGGAACTGGATGAAAAGTTCCATGAATCAAAAACAAAGAGAAATGGTTTTGGAAGCAATAAAGGCAATCAAAGAGGTTAAATAAGTGAGGTGTAAACATGCTCGAAATAAAACTAGATGATGAGGAAGTAAAAGCCCTATTTTTGGCCGAAGTTAAATCACGTTTAGACAAAATTGAGCTTGAAGCCCTTCTTATGAGTTCAAAGCAACTATGTAAATACTTAAGCCTAAGCTGGCCTACTATTGAAAAGATATTTTTAAGTGATCCAAACTTTCCCCGAATTCGGATAGGGAGCAAATGGCTTTTTCCTCGTAAAGAAGTTGAACGATATATAGATATTTGGACGATTGAGAAACAAGCGTATGTGGATGAAAAGTTACAAAAATTATAAAAAACTAACACCAATAGAAACAATCCAGCTTGTAAAAGATTCTATTGGCATTGAAGTGGTGCTTGAATATTACACTGGGATTAGTCTTGATAAAGTAAAAGGGCGAAAATCAAAGTTAATTTCTTGTATTTTTCATCAGGAAAGGACACCGAGCCTTGCAATAACTCCCTCAAAGAATGTTTTTCATTGTTTTGGTTGTCATGCAAAGGGCGATATTATCACACTGGTTTCCCTTTTAAAAAACGTATCACAAGCCAGGGCTGCTTATATCATAGCCGAAGACTTTGGTTTATTGGATAAGGTAAAGCCGCAGCTAAAACTATCCATTAAAGAAAAAGCCTTTGATAAAGAGCTTGAAAGGAATTTCCGGCAGAAGGAAAAGGAATTATTTGATTTTCTTTTGCAAGTTAAACAACACTTTCAAGCTATTACAAAAAATATTAAAAATGAAAGGGATTTACAACGCAAAGGTGGCCTTTATCACATCATCGCCAAAATTGAATATTACCTGGATTTACTTTCCGATTATGAAGACTTTTCGCCAGAAGGGCGTATTGATAATTATATTTTGATTCAAAAATTTATAGGGAAAGAGATTTACCTGATTTACAAGGAAGTTCAAGAAAAAGCAATAGAGGAGGTGAGCATTAATGAGTGAATGGATAGCAGCTTTTAAAAAGAAAGCGCATGAAGTTCCTTATCTTCTTCCTAAAAAGGACTATCCTCAGCAAGAAGAAGAACAAATGCAAGAGGACAAGCGATTTTTGCCTTCTCCGATTAAAGACATCGTGATTCCAAAAGGATTTAAAGCCGGGAAGGAAGGATTATATTATGTTCCGTCCAATGAAGAAAAACCACCTGTTTTTATTTGCTCTGAATATGTCCTTATTACTGGGAGATATGAAAATATTACGGATGGAACCGAAGGATTGATAGTTTCCTGGTTTCATAATAACAAATGGAAAAAGTTAAAAAGAAGCCGGGATAACTTTATGGTTCAAAGCAAATTGGTTGAATTATCCGCTTTGGGTTTTCCTGTTAGTTCCTTAAATCAAAGGTTAATGGTTCAGTACCTAACCGCTTTTGAAAGGGCGAATTTGGAAAATATACCGGTTGAAAAGGCTAGTGAACAAATGGGCTGGTGTGAAGCGGGCTTCCTGTTAGGGAATGAGTTCATAGGTTCCGGTTCCTTGTCTTTAGTTAGCAGCGACAAAGGCGAAGAACAGTTTGCAAAACATTATACTAGCAAGGGCGATATACAATCCTGGTTAAACATGATTAAAGCGATTAAGCGTTATCCAAAGATAATAGCCGGGGTTTATGCTTCCTTTGCTTCCCCACTGATAGGTCTTTTTGATTCAAAGCCCTTTATTTTTGAATGGAGTGGCGAAACTTCCAAAGGGAAAACAACTGCACAAAAAATAGCTGCTTCAGTGTGGGGTAAACCGAATGAAAACGGTATTTTAAAAAGGTGGAACAGTACACCAGTTGCAATAGAGAGGGCTGCTAGCTTAACAAACCATGTTCCGCTATTCTTGGATGATACTAAACAGGCAAACCCTAAATATATCGCCACCTCCGTTTATCATTTGGCTGGCGGCCAAGGTAAAAACCGGGGAAGTATAAATGGCATGCAAACAACTAAAACCTGGGGAAACGTTATTTTTAGTACCGGGGAACAAAAGATAACAAGCTTTTCCCGTGATGGTGGATCAACGGCAAGGGTTTTCAGTTTGGATGGTTTGCCTTTTGGGGCTGCCAATGATGAAACATACAACCTTATTAGGAAAATTGAAAGGTCCATAAAAAACCACTATGGGTCAGCGGGAAAAATATTTATTCAATACATTTTGAATAATCGGGGTAAATGGCAAGAATGGGAAGCTTACTTTAATCAACAAACGGATTATTATGCAGAAATAGCCAAAGGGAACACTGTTTCCCAAAGGCTAGCTGAACATATGGGAATTATTGACCTTGCCAGTGTTCTTTTTCATAAATGTTTTAAACAGGAATACAAAGTGGAAAAGGAGTTGCTTAAATTATGGGAAGAGATTATAAGTGATAACCAGGAAACAGACAGACCAAAGCAAGCTCTTGAAGATGTTATAAGTTGGGTTTCATCAGAAGAAAACCGCTTATATACCCGGGATGGAGAAACGATTTTCAAGCCTTCTGACTGTATTGGCAAATGGAATGAAGCGAAATCAGCGGATTTATGCTTGTATCCTGTAAAACTGGAAAACTTCTTGAAAACACAGGGTTACGAACCTTCTGCAATACTAAAATCGTGGGCTGAAAGAAATTGGATTTCTACTGAAAGAGGTAGAATGAAGAAAAAGGTATCTGTTAAGAACGTAAAAGAATGGATGTATGTTTTAAAAATTGACATAATCAACAGCCTCTAGAATTCTTTTTAGGGGCTTTTTATAAATATAGTTCCTATTAGTACCCACATAGTACCCAATATAGTGGAAACTGTTTAAGCCAGTATTATCAAGGGTTTAACTTAATAGTACCCACAGTACCCACTATTTTTAGTATATACCTATATGTTTTCAAAAAGGTTTTATTTTCGCTATTTCTCCAAAGATATATACACTATTTTATTTTAGTGGGAACTCCGGGTACTATGCCCCAAAAATCTGAGTTATCAAGGGTTTGTTAGTTCCCGACCGTGTGAGAACTTAGAGGGAACCCAGAAAAAATAGTACCATTATTCTTCTGAAATTTTCTCAACAGCTTAAAAGTTTTTCTAAAAGTTATTCACCAGGGTAAAGTCAAGCTAAAATAAGCTGTTAGGGTAAATAAAGAGAGAACCAAGGGTATAGCTAAAAGGATAAACATGAGGGGTATACGCTTATGATGATAACGAGTATTAAATATAGTTTCACAGATAAGGAGATAAAAGAGCTCCTTTCCGGTTTGGTTATCCTGGTTGATACCAGGGAGCAGAGAAACAACCATATCCTTAAATATTTAGATTCTCATAAAATCCCACACAAAAAAAGAAAGCTGGATTATGGGGATTATTCCGCTTATTTGCCAAAGAATGAGGAATTAGGAATACAACGAGATATTTATTTAACCGCTGCTATTGAGCGCAAAAACAGCGTGGATGAATTAGCAGCTACGATTAAGGAAAGAACTCGCTTTGAAAATGAATTGATTCGGGCACAAAATTCACCTTTTGTTCTTTTGGTTGAAGATTCAGATGGCTATGAAAAAATTGTAAGGGGGGTATATAGAAGCTGTTACAAAGCAAAAGCCTTATTGGGTTCCTTGAAGTCTTTTGAAACGAAGTATGGCTTCCAAACCGTCTTTATTTCTCCAAAAACAGCCGGGAATTATCTTTATTATCACTTTTACTATCTTTTTAGAAACATGCTGAAAGGGGCTTCATTTTTGTAAAGAAAACTGGGGTTTTTATGCACGTTTTGTTATCTTAAAAGTCGCGGAAGCCTTGATATAATTGGATTTTTTAAATTCTCTAGAAATAGGAGTGATAACATGGCCGCAAATGGGAGCGAATTTACTAAAAATATACGATTAAACAGGCCGCAAGACATTAGAAGGATGGTAGGGAAAGTTATTAATATCTTGCTCCAAGATGGGGAAATGACAATAGACAAAGCCAAAACTATAGCAACCTTATCGAATACAGCTTTAAAATCAATGGAATTAGGAGATTTAGTGGAAAGAATGAATAAGATTGAGCAAATGTTTGATAACCAGGGATAGCAACGAAATATTGAAAGGACGATTTTGAATGAGTATAAAATCTCGGCTGAAACACCTTGAGCGAAATATAAAGCCAAAAGGAAAAGACCCTGTTAAAGAGTGGCGTAATAGAGTTAAAAGGCATGAAGAAATGGAAAGCCTTACTCCCGCTATCGAAGAAGGAGATTTACAAGCTTGCATCCGCTATTGCCAGCTGTGTGAGGAGAGTGTTGTTGACAGGACATTTTCTTACCGGGATGTTTATATTAAAGTTGCTGCAATGAACCAGGGCTATGAACCGAGATATGAGGATGAAACAGGGATTGATGTATGGTATCACAATCTAAAAGTGACATATAAATATCTGGAAGAGAAGGTAAAGGTGCCAAATACGAAGGAACCTGTTTTAAAAAATTGGAGGTCTTGATTAAAAATAATACTGTATATGTTGCTGTCCATATAAAATCTGGTAATTAAAAAAGGCAGGCAAAACTCGCCAAAGATTGGCGAGTTTTCTTTTATTTTTTCTCACGCTTTTATGTATTTAGATAACTTTAGACTCTTGATTAATTAAATTCATGGCTATAGGGGGTAAAAGTTAAGATGGATACAAAAAGGTGATTATCAATGAAATTCGACTTAGTAATAAATTGTTTGTTAATCGAATGTTATTTGACTCAGTAAAAATATGGGTTTATAATAAAAATATTCGAATATACGTTTTGGGAGTTGGTATCGAATGAAAGAAAGTGTGCTGAAGCACTTGCCTAATATTGTGAGGGCTTCATTAGAAGGCGATAAAAGAACGGTTGAATTAGCAGTTATGACAATCATAAGAAAAATAAAAAAAGAAAACCCTTCATTATCGGATGAATTAGCTGGTATTCTATCAACTTATGGTGCTGGCGCTCCATTAACCAGATCTTTAGGGATAGATCCGCCACCTACAGATAAGGAAAGTTATTTGTCTTTAGTTAAAATTTCAGATAATAGTGATTTGGGAGACAAAATTGTTTTATCTGAAGGTACCAGCATAATTGTTGATAGGTTTCTTAAAGAGAGAGAAGTCATGGGGAAATTAATATCCAATGGTATTAAGCCACCGAATAGCCTCTTATTATATGGACCACCTGGTGTTGGTAAAACTTTTTTGGCAAAGGTAATTTCAAAACAATTGAATTTGCCGTTGATTACATTGGATTTGGCTTCAACTGTTTCGAGTTATCTAGGGAAAACAGGACAAAATCTAAAAAAAGTTTTGGAGTATGCAAAGTCTTCGCCTTCGATATTATTTTTAGATGAATTTGATGCTATTGCAAAAAGAAGAGATGATCCTACAGATTTAGGAGAATTAAAAAGGATTGTAAACGTACTACTTAAAGAATTAGAAGATTGGCCCAATAATTCTATCGTCATTGCTGCTACTAACCACCCTGAATTTTTAGATAAGGCTATATGGAGACGTTTTGATATAAAAATTGAAATGCCTTTACCAGATGCAACAGTCCGTTTAAAAGTATGGATTGAGAATATGGACAAAGACATAGTTGATATCCCAATTGATTTCTTAGAATTTATTAGCCAATCAATTGAAGGGGTTAGTCCCGCAGATATAAAACAGATAAGCGAAAAGGTATTGCGCGAAGTAATTGTAGATGATACAGACCCTAGATTTGCTTTAATTAGGGTGTTAAGAGAAAGTTATAGCTTATCGATTCCAAACTTCAATAAAACAATGGTAAAAAAATTAAAGAGCATTTTTGGTAAAAAAATAACACAAGCCCAAATAGCCGAACTGTTAGGTTTAAGCGTATCAACAGTTAACCATCATTTAAAATCCGAGTCGAAATTACAAAACTAAAAAGGGGGATACTTTAGGATGAGTGAAGATAAAAAAGAATATTTGCCGATAATTGGGTACGGTGAGCGATTGATTGAACCTGTAAGGAAAAATGGAGGTTTTGGTGAACCGACGTTTCCTAGAACATATAGCCAGGCTCAAGCGAGAGTTAAAAAGCAAGTGCAAATAATAAAAGATAAAATAAACAAAATTCCTGAAGAGAAAAGGATGGATGAAGTAGTTGTAACTTTGAGGTTAAATGAAAAATTTCTTGCTAAATCCTATATTCCGAATACTCTTTTTAAGCAAGCCAGATTTGAAAATATCGGTTCAAGACGGTGGGAATTTTACCGAGAAGAGGGGAAAGAGGAAGAAAAGCTTTATAGCAAGATGCATTTCGTTAAAATGGACCTAGAAAGCTTGGGGAATTTTGAGGAAATCCTCGAAAAAGAAGAGGCTAGTCTTACAGACAGCTTCAAAAATGATATTAGAAAAGTAGAGGATATCTCTTTACTTGCTGGAAATGAAGTGATTCAGGGGTTCGATGAACAATGGCAAGAAGGAACTGTGGAGTTTGTCCTGCATCCTTTTGGTGATGAACATGAAAAAATGCTTGAAAAATTCAAATATATTCTTTTGAAAAATAATATCAAAAGTGACTCAATGAGAATAAAAACATACTTAAATGGGCCGACATTTGTTAGTGTTTACTTAAATAAAAGTGCTTTATTAGACGTTTCTGATTTTAACCCGTTAAGAACAGCCCATCCTTTAAGGGTTGATTTTTTCCCGGAGTTAAGGAGTTCTAAGAGTAATCCGCTAATGTTAAAACCGCCTGTTGGAAAAAATATTTCTCAAATAAAAGTCGGCATTTTCGATGGTGGAATTGATTCATCCCATCCTTTGTTGGTTAATTATGCTAAAGAGAATAAATCTGTAAAATCAAATCCTATTAGACAAGGAGTAGACCACGGAACTGCAGTTGCAGGGGTGGTTTTATATGGTGACTTAAACCAATACGAGGCTCACTCACAACTAAATGAACCAGCCGTTTCAGTGGAAAGCTTTCGGGTGTTACCTAAAAGTAACCGAGCAGATTTAGACCTTTACGAGGCAATAGATTTCATTGAAGATATTGTGCCTACAAGAAATGATATTGATGTTTATAATTTATCATTTGGACCAGCTGGTCCAATATTAGATGACGAGGTTTCACGATTCACATATGCCCTCGATCAACTGGCTTGGGACTATAAAAAGTTATTTGTTGTGGCTGTTGGGAATGATGGGGCTCTTCCTAGTCCTTACAATCGGATTCAAGCACCAGCGGATTTAGTAAACGGTTTAGGTGTAGGTGCTTACACTTTTAGTTTAAATACCGGTGGGAAAGTTAGAGCGGCATATAGTTGTGTTGGGGTAGGAAGAGAAGGGTGTAAAGTTAAACCTGATCTTGTTGCTTTTGGTGGGGATTCTCATTTCCCTATACATCTTCTAAGTACGGATCAAAGCAGTAAATGGTTAGCTTCAGGGACAAGTTTTTCCTCACCCCTAATTGCCAGTAAAGCAGCAGAAATATTGGGAAGGTGTAATCAATTTAACCCTTTAGTTGCTCGAGCGTTATTGGTTCATTCTGCTCAACATCCCGATCAGGTTGATAATGAATTAGGCTACGGTTTTGTAGATCAAAGTGTAGATGATATATTACGATGTGATGAGAATCATGTAACTATCATCTATTCCAGTTCGATTAATCCAACAGCATTTGCAAAACTTCCTATTCCTTTACCTGTTAATGCAGGTATTAATGGTGATGTTCATTTATCATGGACTATTGCAACACTTTCAAAAGCAAATGCAATGCATATTGAAGATTATACGGAATCGGCTATTGAGGATACGTTTTACCCTCATCATAAGAAGTTTAAACTTACAAAAAGTGGACGAACCCAAACTTTGCATATTGAAAATGATGCGGAAGAGATTGCTAGATTAATTGAAGATGGATGGTCAATTAGTTCTCTTCCAAATTCTAGCTCCGCTGAGCAATATCAAACAGAACAAGCAAGAAGAGGGGAGTTAAAGTGGGATACTGTGGTGAAAAAGTGGAAAAGGATGCGTGTCTCGTCCTTGGAGCGTCCGTCCCTGGTACTACATGGCATGGGGAGAAATGGAAGTTCTGAGAGAATGGACTATGCTACTGTTATCACTATAAGTGTTCCAAAGTACCAAGGTAACCTTTATGAGGATATCTTCAATGAATATAGTGTATTAGAGCCTGTATTTATTCGTAATAGAAATGAAATTATGCTACCAATTAGATAATTAATCAATTAAAGGGTCAAGCCGCTGTGATTATTAATACAGTGGCTTTTATTTATTTAAACATATACATAATACGACAATATGAAGTTCCAATTCATGGTATAATTTACCTAGGTCACTAACGTATTGAAAAAGTAAGATTAGTTGATTAATAAAGAACAAATTGGCGCTTAAATAAGCCTATTTAGAAAGGTAATGCTACCTAGAGTTGTAAGATGAAACGCGTTAAGGACCAAAGTAATCCTAATAAAAGGTTTTGGGGGAGCTTATTTGTAAAAGGCAAAGCCACAATTTATTAGTAGAAAAGGCCAAGAGGGGAAATAAATGAATAAATACTTTTGGAAACAACGTTCTTTTTGGGATGATGTAGAACAAGAAATAAAAATAAAAAGCCCTAAAAATATTATTATATCAAGTGCATACTTATCACTTAGAGGAGTGGAGTATCTAAAAAACTTAAAGAAAAAAAGTAATCTTAAAAGAAAAAATATTACTGTCTACTGTAGTATTGATTTCCATGACGCAAAGCCGGCAGATATCTTAGAAGCTCTATCCTCTTTTGCTTGCGTGTTTCTGGTGACGGAGCCATTTTTACATAGTAAGATTTATGAATTCCATTTTAACGATAAAATAATAATTTATCACGGTTCTGCAAATTTGACAGAAGGTGGGATATCCAAAAACATCGAATGTATGTCAAAGGATATTCTTGATGAGTCCCCAATGTGTGATTTGTGGGAATATTTATCGGGTAACTCGATTACGGTCACTAAAGATGTGATTGAACTTTACCAAAAATACCAGAGAACATTACCTCCAAGATTTAATGAGAAAGATGAAACACTTCAAAGTGAACTTGAAATCATTAAACAAAATCAATTGAAAATGAAAAAATATCCTGATTTATCAAGTTTTTATTTCGATGTTCAGGATTATATTACAGTTTCAAAAGATTGGTATAAAGACTCTAGCTCTAACGCTGTTAAAAGAAGAAAAGTAATTCAAGAAAAATTACTAACTCTACATAAGGGAATAGAACCGCAAGTAAAAAAATGGGACTTACACCCTCATTATCATAAAGATTATATTTCGAGTGGGATTATTCCCTCTGTCTATAATCATGGACGTGTAGGGGCAATTTGGGTTAGATACGGTAAGCATAAGGATGAGTTGAATCCGTATGGAGCGGTAGTTAAAAAGGATAGACGGGGGAATAAAGATCCAATTGAACAATTTCATAAACACGCTTGCTTCCAAGTTTCATTTACGTCAAATGGAATTGATTTAGGATTATTTCATAGTACCGCCCATGATGGTATTGACCGTTATTTTGTTCGTGAACACTGGGATATAATAAAAAAGAAGATAGAACATAATTATCAAAGCCTTATAGGAAGATCATTGGTTTGGCATTTTTATGATGCAAAAACAGATGAGTCAAAATATAGATTTGAAATAGATAAAGGAACAGCAGTAGAATTCTTAACGTTCTATACAAAACACGATGAGGATGGACTTGAAAGCTTTTGTATGCGTCATTATACATTAAATGATGAAAGAATTAGAACTAAAGAATCTATAATGAAAGAAGCTCTTAAAACCTTTAAAACATTAATGCCCATATATCAGGCGATGACTTTCCGTATTCCAGCATCAATGCGGTAACAATTTTAGGGCTTGTTTTTAGTTATGGGTTAAGAAATGCAGACCCACAAAACGGCATTATATCTACGAAGCATGCTGAACCTATTTTTTGCAATTTAGAATGGTAAAGGCCGTTGTTAAGGATTCGTTAACAGTCATCAAAGAATTAAAGTATTGTCGGAGGAAAATGAAATGGCGATTATTGATTTAGAAGATAAAATTGTTGAAATAGTGAATCAGGAAGAACACTCGGATTTCTTGTACGAATTACTCGATGTTTATGATATTCCACGAGCTACAATTACACGTTTGAAGAACGGAAATCAGAACCTTACGAAGCGAGCTGGTGAAGTTCACTTAAAGAATAAGGTGTGGTTTAAGGAAGCTAGGAAAGGTATGCTTTTTGAAGGATTTGTTGAAGTAGAACAACAGGTTGATGCTCTTTCAGCTAAGCCACGTTACCTATTGGTGACTGACTTTGATGGAATACTAGCGAAAGATACAAAAACACAAGAAGCTCTAGATATTAAGTTTGAGGAGCTACCTAAACATTTCGATTTTTTCCTTGCTTGGAAAGGTATTGAAAAAGTCGACTTTGAAAAAGAAAACCCAGCAGATATTAAAGCAGCTGAACGGTTTGCACGCCTATATGATGTACTTCGCAAAGAAAACAAAATCACTGACAATAATAAAGGGTTAGATCTATTTCTTATTCGCTTGCTGTTCTGTTTATTTGCAGAAGATACCGATATTTTTATTAGCAAAAGTTTTACAAATGCAATTAAGACATTGACTGAAGAAAATGGATCAGATCTAAATAAATTCTTTACTGACTTGTTTGGTGTGTTGGATAAGACTGAAAGAGATGATGTTCCATTTTATCTAAAAGAATTTCCTTATGTAAACGGACAGTTGTTTACCGAACCGCACGAAGATTTAAAGTTTTCAACAAAATCCAGAAAACTAATCCTTGAGTGTGGTGAATTGTTAAACTGGGCCAAAATTAATCCAGACATTTTTGGTTCAATGATTCAAGCTGTGGCATCGGATGAAAGTCGCAGTCATTTAGGTATGCACTATACAAGTGTTCCAAATATAATGAAAGTAATTAAACCATTGTTCTTAGACGACTTGTATGATGAATTTGAAAAGTCGTATAACAGCATGGATAAACTGAACCTACTTTATGAGAGAATTGGAAAAATCAAATTTTTTGATCCAGCGTGCGGTTCAGGAAACTTCTTAATTATTACCTATAAAGAACTAAGGCGTCTAGAAATCAAAATCCTGTTAAGACAGAGGGAATTGTCAGAATATATCATGTATCTCCCGTCAGTCACACTTGATCAATTTTATGGAATTGAGATTGACGATTTTGCGCACGATGTTGCGAAGTTATCGCTTTGGATTGCTGAACATCAAATGAATATGGAGCTAGAAGAAATCTTTAACGATAAGGTTCGTGCTACTCTCCCGCTTCAATCCGCTGGTGAAATACTCTGTGCTAATGCATTACGTGTGGACTGGAATGAAGTTTGTCCTCATAGTAAAGATGGAGAAGTGTATATATTTGGTAATCCCCCGTATTTAGGAGCAAAGCGACAGAATATGGAACATAAGCAAGATTTAGAATCGATATTTTCAGATATAAAAAATTATAAAATGCTTGATTATATTTCAGGATGGTTTTACCTAGGGAGTCAATACATTTCTAAATCTAAAGCACAGCTTGCATTTGTATCTACTAATAGTATTTCTCAAGGTGAACAAGTTTCAATATTATGGCCTTCGCTTTTTGAACAAGGGGTAGAAATCTCTTTTGCACATACGTCGTTTAAGTGGAATAACAATGCAAAAAATAATGCTGGAGTTATAGTTGTTGTTATTGGATTAAATGCAAAAGATATTATCAATAAAAAGAAAAGCCTCTTTTTAGAGGATTCAGTTCAATTGGTTGATAACATAACACCATATCTAACTCAAGGTTCGAATGTCTTAGTGTATTCTACTAAAGATTCTATAAGTAATTTACCTAAGCTAACTTTTGGAAGCATGCCTAATGATGGTGGGCATTTGCTTCTGACAAGAGAGGAATATCCTGAATTTCTTTTAAAAAATCCAGGTGCAGAAAAATATTTACGAAAATTTGTTGGTTCAGAAGAATTCATTAATGGGGACTATCGATATTGTATATGGATTGAGCCTAATGAGGTCGCTGAAGCAATAAAATATCCTTCAATTAAGCAAAGGATTGAAAAAGTTAGGGAGACAAGGCTTAATAGTAAGCGTGCATCAACAAAAAAATTAGCTGAGAAACCTTATTCTTTTGGTGAAGTTAGACACCAAGACTTAACTGCTATTGTTGTTCCATCCCATTCTTCTGAAAATAGAACCTATATTCCAATGGGATTAGCTAATGCAGATATTGTTTTATCAAACGCAAATTTTGTGATTTATGGGGCAGATATTTATCTTTTAGGCATTTTGCTTTCACGAATGCACATGGCTTGGGTAAAAGCGGTTGCTGGTAGAATAAAAAGTGATTATAGATACACTGCTGGGTTATGTTACAACACATTTCCTGTTCCTGAATTATCCACACGGCGAAAAAATGAAATTGAAGAAGTCACTTTTGAAATTCTTGATCTTCGTGAAGAGCTGGGTGGTACATTAGCAGACCTATATAATTCTAAAACAATGCCAGCAGATTTAAAGCTAGCCCATGAAAAATTAGACGGAATAGTAGATAGGGTATACCGCCAAAAAGGTTTTGAATCCGATAAGGAACGTCTAGAAGTATTGCTTAAAATGTACCAAGAAATGAGAGAACGGTAAGGTGGCAGTATGGAAAATATAGTTGAAATTAATTACAATCAAACTGGAAAAAGCAAAAAAACAAATAAATACGGTATGCGTGAAATGCAAGCACGAGCGTTCCAGAAACGTAATTCACAATACCTTTTAGTCAAAGCACCACCAGCGTCAGGTAAATCTCGGGCTTTAATGTTTATCGGCTTGGACAAGCTCATTAACCAAGGTTTGAAGAAAGTGATTGTAGCTGTACCTGAACGATCCATCGGCTCTTCGTTTAAAAATACTGATTTGAAGAGTTATGGTTTCTTTGCAGATTGGAATGTTGATGCTAGAAATAACTTAACGACTGCTGGTGGAGATAGTTCAAAAGTTAATGCTTTTGTTCGTTTCATGGAATCTGATGACAAAGTGTTGATCTGTACCCATGCTACATTACGATTTGCGTTTGAAAAAATAGATGATAAAGCATTTGATAACTGTTTGCTTGCGATTGATGAATTTCATCATGTTTCAGCAGATAATAATTCTCGATTAGGGGAATTGCTCCGTAGTATCATTCGTAATTCATCAGTACACATTGTTGCGATGACTGGCTCATATTTCCGCGGGGATTCTGTACCTATTCTTTTACCAGAAGATGAAGAATTGTTCGATAAAGTAACCTATTCATATTATGAACAGCTTGATGGTTACGATTATCTAAAAGGTTTTGGGATTGGATATCATTTTTATCAGGGAAAGTATACGTCAGCGATTGATGAAGTCCTGGATACGAATCTTAAGACAATTGTTCATATTCCAAATGTAAATTCAGGTGAATCGACAAAGGATAAATACGATGAAGTAAATCAGATTCTTGATTTGATTGGTGAAGTTGTTTATCAAGATGAAGAAACTGGTATCATTTTTATTAAGCGACATTCTGACGGGAAAATACTGAAGATTGCCGACTTAGTAGACGACCAAGCTGGACGGGAAAAAGTCGTTGAGTATCTACGCAATGTTAAGGAGTTAGATGATTTAGATATTATTATTGCGCTTGGTATGGCGAAAGAGGGCTTTGACTGGCCATTTTGTGAACATACTTTGACAGTTGGTTATCGGGGCTCACTTACAGAAATCGTGCAAATTATTGGGCGTTGTACTCGTGATAGTTACAATAAAACCTATGCTCAATTTACCAACCTTATTGCACAACCTGACGCAAAGGACGAAGTAGTAACATATACGGTGAATACAATGCTTAAAGCAATTTCTGCATCATTATTAATGGAGCAGGTTCTTACACCTGACTTTAAATTTAAGCGCAGAAAAAGTGATAGCGACAAGTCTTCTGCGACAGGTGAATTGTTCGTTAAGGGTTTGAAAGAGCCGTCAACTGAAAATGTGAGAAAGATTATCGAAAATGATATTAATGATCTAAAGGCAAAAATCATGCAAGATTCACAGGTCCAAAAAACCTTTACTGGAGAAGTCGATCCTAAAGTTTTGAACAAAGTCTTGATTCCTAAAGTAATTCAAAAAGTTTATCCTAACTTGTCAGATGATGAAATTGAGGAAGTTAGGCAACATGTTGTATTAGATACTGTGATGAAAGGTGCAAAGTCAGAAGTTATAGGTAGCAAAGAATTTATTCGAATGGCGGATAAATTTATAAATATTGAGGACTTAGACATTAACCTAATTGATTCAATCAATCCATTCCAAAAAGCATTCGAGGTCCTATCGAAAGAGTTGAACTCGCCAGTTTTAAAACTGATTCAGGAATCTATTGATGCAAAACGCATTACATTTGATGAGGATGAATTAGTCTTTATTTGGCCTAAGGTTGAGGAATTTTACCAATCAACAGGAAGGCGACCTGATCCAAAATCTGATGATCCGATAGAAAAACGAATGGGTGAAGCTGTAATTTATATGCAAGAGCTTAGGAGGAAACGCGAAAATGGCAAATAGATACCGTTCCATTGATGAAATCATGGATAGTTTACTATTTACAGAAATCACAACACCTCCTAGGAAGTCTCCGAAAGTTCAGTATGACCATGAAGTTGAAAAGTTTTTAGAGATTGTTGATTTTGTTAAAGAAAATGGACGTGAACCATATAAAGTTCCTACCGATTTAACTGAAAGAAGTCTAGCAAGTCGGTTAATTGGAATTCGCAAAGACCCTGAGCGTATGGAACATTTAAAAAAGTATGATGAAATTGGATTATTGGAGAAGAATCAAAAGGAAATCATAACTCCTAAAATTTCTTCTATTGATGATATCCTAAGCAGCGGTTCATCAGAATTGCTAGGAGATAGTAAGATTAACGATACAGCTATTTCGATTTTCGATACAAGTTCGCTTCAAAAGGTTACCACAATGCCTGAGTACGTTGCAAAAAGGAAAAAGTTGGGGGACTTTGGGAGATATGAGGAGCTATTTAAAAAGTGTCATAGGGAAATTACAGAGGGTAAACGAAAAATTGTACGTTTCAAAAATGAACAGGATATTCAACCAAATAGTTTCTATATATTAAAAGGAGTACTCCTTTATGTTGAAACTGTGGGGGAGCGTAAAAAGATTAAGGGAAAAGTCAATGCTCGGCTTCGGTGTATTTTTGAAAATGGAACAGAATCAGATATGTTACTTCGTTCGCTATCTGCTGAACTATATAAGCATGGAAGGCGTGTAACTGACAATGAAGAAACATTATTGGAGAATGTTAGAGAAGACGATGTGTCGACAGGCTATATCTATGTGCTAAAATCGCTGAGTACCGATCCGCAAATTACTTCAATTAAGAACTTATACAAGATTGGTTTTACGACAGGTTCAGTAGAAAATAGGATTAGGAACGCGGAGAATGAATCAACTTATCTCTATGCACCGGTTGAAATCGTAACTACTTATCAAGTGTTCAATATGAACGGCAGCAAATTTGAAACCGCAATTCATCATGCACTAGCAAATAATAATTTGGATGTTTCCATTCTAGGAGCAAACGGAAAAATGTTAGTTCCTAAAGAGTGGTTTGTTGTTACACTTGAAGAATTACAAGAAGTAATAAATGAGATCGTGATGATGGTTAATCTTTACGATTAGATGTGATCAAAACATGGTGCATTATATAGTTACAGCATAGTTTACCCCTGACTGTCTGACTCGAGATACGGCTATTATTTATTAAGGAGACTGTGTGCTCCTGTTTTGTTGGTTCGAGTGACTTTTTAAATTTTTGTAGGAAAAATATTATTAGGTATTTCATTAATTGGGATACCTTCTTTGTTTATTCATAAAACCATAGTATTGATAGGAAAAGGCATAATTGTATATTCTCCTAAAATATAATTAAATTGATTTTTTGGGGGGATGTGTCGATTATTGTTAGAATAAAAATAAGAGTTTCATTTTTAACAAAGGAGGTAATATAATTGACACTTAAACAATTTAAATTTTCAAGTGAAGAAGATTTTATTTATTACTTAAGAGAGCTTATATTACTAGTTCATAAAAATATAAATAAATACGAAGAACAGGTTAAAGAACTTGAATTGTATATAGAAGAGCATAAATTAATTGAAAGACCAAAGCGTGTAATTTCTCCAAAAGTTTATGAAGATTTCAGAGGCAGGCTTTTATTTACATCTAACTACCTCCTTAATGCTTTTGGAGACCAAGCAGATTTAGGAACTTCATATCAAAATTATAGAAAAGCCGCAAGAAAGCAAAATATAAAACTTTTAGATTTAAGTGATGAAGAACAGGCAGAATTAAACTCTCTCACTACCTCAAGAGATTGGTCAGCACATATACCAGCATCGATATTTCATTCTTCAGAGGAGAGAGCGAATAACTTACGAAAAAAGGGCCCTATTACATATCCTGAATTCAATAAATTCCAGGGATTGTGGTTAGTTTCTCTTTATGAGAATTCTTATAAAGGTTTACAAGGTTTTAAAAAATGGAAAAATATCCTGATGAGGGAATATTCTGTATTAACTGATGAGCCTTGCATGATTGTACCCTTTTCAATTGATGTTAGAGAAATAAGTGACCTAGAAATTCCAGAAATTTCGTGGTTAATTCAAACTAAGAAAATTAAATCAATTAGTGAAATAAAAGAATATTACAATAGTAACAACCAAACTTAAAGGCATATCGTAGATGTTTACTGTTTTCACAAGAAAGGTTATGAAATATCGTACTTGAATATAGGAAGAGAAGTTGAAGAAGGATTGTCTGTTTGAAGAGAAAAAGCCCCACTCAATCTAGAAGGGCTTTATATGGTTACATCTGAATTTATCCTATTTTGTCCTCCTATTTGTCCTCCGATGTTTTATAATCCATTAAAAAAATAGAATCAAATAATTTGTAAATGTTGATGTAATGCGGTTTTTTATACACTATTTCTTTCTATTATAAATAAAAATGAATGGGCGGCATGATGTAATTAGGGCTTCAAAACCCTGTTATATCATGTTTATTGCAAAATAAAAGTGCAGAACTTTGCAAGGAGAAACTGCAGAGTCCTGCACTTTATTTAGTGGCATAAAAAAAGGACTTGCCAGTCCCCAAATTTCCCTCTACTGTAATTGGTGTCGAATCAATTTAGTGGAGGTTTAGAAGGGATGCTAACAATGTCCGATATTAATTGTATCAAGAAATTACGAAACGAAAAAGGATTATCAGTAAACAAAATAAAACAGACACTAAAAATCAACTGGCGAACAGCCAAAAAATACGCAGATGGAGATCAACTACCTGCATCAAAAATACGAGAAAGGAAAGGAATGATGTATGAAGGTCAATGGGGGGAGATGGTTACTGATTGGTTATCGGAGGATTCCAAACTAAAGAAAAAGTCCCGTAGGACTAAGAAACAGTTGTTTGAGGAATTACAAAATCACGGGTTCAAAGGGTCCTATAGAACAGTCTGTTACTTTATCGAAGATTGGGAGAATACCCATCAGGATGAAAAGGATCGGGGCTTTGAAAGGCTGACTCATCCTCCAGCTGAAGCCCAAGTTGACTTCGGCGTGATGGAGGCTGTACAAGATGGAGAGCTTGTTGATATCAGAGCTTTGGTGATGTCCTACCCTCACAGCAATGCTGGATTTTCCGTACCTTTGCCGTCAGAAAATCAAGAATGCTTCCTTCATGGATTAAAAGAGCTCTTTCGTCAATCCGGAGGAGTACCTCTTAAAATCCGAATCGATAATTTGACTCCGGCAGTGAAGAAGACCCGTTCAAAGGTGGAAGAGGCGCAACTGACAGATGCATTTATACAATTTCAAAACCATTATGGGTTTGATGTTCAAGTGTGTAATCCCAGAAGCAGCCATGAAAAAGGGAATGTTGAAAATAAGGTGGGATATATCCGCTACAACTTCTTTAGCAAGGCCCCCGTTATGAAAGACTTTGATGATCTCACATCGAAACTGGAAAAGAGATTAGCAGAAGACAGGGATCGCGTTCATTATGAAAAACAGGTCAGAATAATAGATTTA
>NZ_LT630013.1 GCF_900111815.1 Bacillus massilinigeriensis
ATCTCGGCCACAGCCAACATCTCCTTAATACCTCCTGCACGTTTTGTACCCAACAGGAAGTGTATGTGTATTTTGGAATGTTGACAAGTGGCTTTTTTTAATTTGTGCAGTCCCCTCGGGGCCTGCACAAATTAAATGCCATAACCTACATTTTTATGATGCCATAAACAGATTCAAGATTCTTTCGAACTGGATCCGTATGGTGATTCCATTTTCTTATTTGCAGGATGGAGTAAAGATCGCTATAAATGTTTATACTTCGACGGCGATGGCTTCGCCATGCTTTATAAACGATTAGATAACGGTAAACTCCAATGGCCAAAAGATGAACAGGAAGTACGAAATCTTTCGCAACAAGAGCTTCGCTGGCTTCTTGAGGGGTTATCCATCCAGCAGCCAAAGGCAATCCAGCCATCATCAAAGGGATTGTTTTAAATTGAAAAATCCTTCATTTTATATCTTTATGCCGCTGTTCGAACTCGCTATAATAAGAAGAGTGAATAAGAGCGAAAAGTGGTGAATGATGTGACGAAGGCTTCTTCTAAGAATGAAAAACAATTGGAGAGAGTGATTCAATTGCTTGAAGAGCAATTGGCTCATTCCAATCAACAAAACCGAGAACTATCGAAAAAATTGGATCAATCGTTGAAACAGAATGAAGCGTTGACGCAACAACTTCGACACTTTACAAAGCTCTTATATGGCTCGAAAACAGAAAAGTCGAGATATAACATCCCAGAAGGGCAAGCTTCCTTATTTGATGATGACTCGTCTTTTAGCGAATCTGAGCACACAGATGAACAAAGCCAACAGACTATTTCCTATACTGTTGTTCGAACGATTCAGAAGAAAAAACGAAATGATTCATTACGTGATGA
>NZ_LT630014.1 GCF_900111815.1 Bacillus massilinigeriensis
GCTGACTTCCGGGAGCAAGCTCCCTTCTGTCCGCTCGACTTGCATGTATTAGGCACGCCGCCAGCGTTCGTCCTGAGCCAGGATCAAACTCTCCATAAAAGAGTGAGTGATTAGCTCATCAAATAAAACGTTGGCTGATGGTCAGTGACCATCATATTATTGTTTGTTGATGCTTGTTTGTTTAGTTTTCAAAGAGCAATTTTCGTTTCATCCGCCGAAGCGACTTTAATAATATACCATACTAGCAAAACAGAGTCAATAACTTTTTAAAAAAGTTTTTTGTTTTACTTCGTATTTAACAGTGCGATAGTGTAATCTCTTTTCGCGACTGTTCATCTATAATACCATCGCCTATGAATAGCGTCAATAGTTTTTTGAAATAAATTAAGCAGGCTCTAAGATTGAAGCCTGCATGAAACCAGCGAGAAACTGGATTGCAGACGAACTCGATGGAAATCGAGCTCGTCTGCATTATACTTAACCATTATAAAGTAAGGATATTTTCCTCAGCAAGTTCAACAGCACCTTGCTTTTTCAGTTCAACTACTTCACCCTCACCAAGGTTCGTGAAGACGATTGGCGTAATCGTGGATGTTGCGTTCTTTCCTATATAATCTAGATCCGCTTTCAAGAGAGGCTCTCCCTGCTTAACCTGCTGATTCTCTTCGACAAGCGTTTCGAAGCCCTGACCTTTCAAGTTCACTGTGTCAATCCCGACATGTATCAGGATTTCGCGGCCTCCGTCTGAAAGGAGTCCGATTGCGTGCTTTGTCGGGAATAAATTAATTATTTTCCCGTTAACCGGGGAAACGACGATGCCCTCTGACGGAATGACCGCAAATCCATCTCCCATCATTTTTCCGGAGAAAACAGCATCAGGAACTTCCGTGATTGGAACGATTTCTCCTTTCAACGGTGATACGATTGTTTCTTCTTCACGATTTTCCGTACGCAAAGCTTCTGGATTTATTTCTTCAATCTGCTGCTCGATTTCTTCGGATGGCTTTGTTTCAACAGGTCGCGGCTTTTTACCGCTCATGATGTCTTTCATCTGCCCTTTGATTGTTTCGGAACGAGGTCCGAAGATTGCTTGAATGTTATTTCCGACTTCAAGGACGCCTGCCGCACCCAGTTTCTTCAATTCATTCTTGTCCACCTCGCTGATATCCTTCACCGCAACCCTTAGACGTGTAATGCAGGCATCGAGGTGCTCAATGTTACTTTGCCCGCCCATTGCTTCAAGAATATTGTATGGAAGATCACCGCCTTTTGCAGCTGTGTTGTCTTCCTCACTTTCTTCTGTTTTTTCACGTCCCGGAGTCATCAGGTTAAATTTCCGGATTGCAAAGCGGAAGCCAAAATAATAGATCAAAGCGAATACAAGACCTACTGGAATGACAAGCCATGCGTTTGTCTGCGGGTTAATCAAACCGAACAGAATGTAGTCGATTAAGCCTCCGGAGAAAGTCATCCCTATTTTTACATGAAGCAAGTGCATCGTCATAAAGGATAAACCTGCAAAGACAGCGTGGATACCAAATAGAACTGGAGCTACGAACAAGAAGGAGAACTCAATTGGTTCGGTGATTCCCGTAAGGAAGGATGTCAGTGCAGCGGAACCCATCAAACCTCCTACCACAGCTTTCCTTTCAGGGCGAGCTTCGTGATAAATGGCAAGTGCTGCTGCCGGAAGGCCGAACATCATGAATGGGAATTTACCAGTCATGAAAGTACCAGCAGTAAGTTTTTGAACATTATCCCCAATCTGCTTCATGAAGATTGTCTGATCACCGCGAACAACATCGCCGGCTTTTGTGACATATTCTCCAAACTCATACCAGAATGGAGAATAGAAGATATGGTGCAAGCCAAACGGGATAAGCGAACGTTCAATGACACCGAAAACAAATGCTGACAACGTCAGGTTTGCGTGAACCATGTTTTGCGAGAAAGCGTTAAGCCCATTTTGGATTGGAGGCCAAATTACCATCATGAAAAGGCCTAATAATACTGCTGTAGCTGCCGTTATTATCGGAACGAAGCGCTTACCTGCGAAGAAGCCTAAATAAGAAGGGAGCTCGATTTCATAAAATTTATTGTAGAGTGCCGCTGCGATGATACCTACGATGATACCGCCGAACACGCCTGTTTGAAGTGTTGGAACACCTAAGATATTGGCATAGTTCAGACCATTTACATCTTTTGCGTCAATGCCAAGCACTGTTCCCATCGTTACGTTCATGATCATATAACCAATGATAGCAGCAAGTGCAGCAGTACCTTCCCCGCCTGCGAGGCCGACCGCAACGCCGACTGCGAACAAGAGCGGCAGGTTGCCAAATACGATTTCACCGGCCCTCTGCATGACAGCTGCAACCATGTCAACACCGCTATTGTCAAGGAAAGGAGCCAAATCTAAAAGTGCAGGATTCCTCAGCGCAGCACCTATAGCAAGCAGAATACCAGCTGCAGGCAGCAAGGCGACTGGAAGCATAAGTGCTCTACCGACTTTTTGCAGGACGCCAAAAATCTTTTTAAACATTCCCATTACCTCCTGGTGGATTTTTTTACTCATTAAGCGTTTGCAAAAACAGCCTAGAGAACGAATAAGCCTTTGTAAACAGCTAAATAAAAAAGGCATGAGCAAGAATAATAACCATGTAACATCGGAAATAATATACCCTCCAAAAGGAGAATATATCCTTCCTTACACTATGGTTATCTTCCCTACTCATGCCTGATCGAATCAGTAACACGTAAAAAAGATGATGCCGTTATTTTATTTTTTTCTGAAGCCGTTGAAGATGCATTGTCAGATAGACAGCTTCAGCTGCAAATACAGGTTGCTTCAATTGCTGTTGCATGACCTTAATGAGCTTCCAGGACAGATTATAGCACAGTGGGTATTCCTCTTTCAATAGTGATGTAATTTTTTCTGGTTCCTCCACTTTTTCGCCATTTTTCACCCTTTCGATGGCAAATCTCAGGTGCCTGACGAGCCTCATATAATCAACGCTGTTCTTATCGATGTTGATATCAAGCTGCTCCTCCACACAATTGATCAACAGAGAAATCAACTGGGAGTGCTGATTGATTTCCGATAACTCTATATTCGTCAAGGCACTGTGGATATGCAGAGCGATAAAGCCTGCTTCTCCTTCAGGAAGGTGCACAACACCGCGTTCCGCGAAGAGTGATATTACTTCCTTTGCAATACCGTATTCCTTTGGATAAAGTGCTTTCGTCTCAACAAGAAATGGATTCCTTATCTCCATTCCTTTTGCCATCCGGTTTACCGCGAACATCAAGTGGTCCGTCAAAGCAACGTGAATATGTTCATTCAATGAAACGCCAGCCCTTGTTTTAATTAAGTCGATTGCAGAGATAATGACACGCTGTAGTTCATCCTCCAGATAAGGAAGGAGTTTGATGTAATTTTCCTGTACCTTCTCGTTTTTCAAAACGAATACCTTCTCAGCTGCTGCAGCATCAAAGCTTTCTCCTCGTTTCTTCCCGAAACCTAGACCCTTGCCGATCAGTACAACTTCTCCATATTCCGCATGCGTCGCAATCAGCACATTATTATTTAATACTTTATTGATCATCATGTTCGCCATATCCATTCCCCGCTTTTCCCAATAAGAGCATCACCATCATCTTATAAGAGCGCTTGCTGTAAGTCAATTTCACTTTTGGGAGTCAAAAAAGGCAGTGCGGGGGAAGGAACGAAGACTCCTTGGGATCAGGCGGGACAGGTGAGACCCACAGGATGCAAAAGCGGCCGAGGAGCGTCCGCACGCCCCGAGGAAAGCGAAGTCCTGGGGCAGGAATAAGCTGAAGTTTTATCAGACATAGGAAGGGGCCGTGCAAAATGCAGTATCTCTGATTTTGCACGGCCCTATAAGTACGATAACACGTTTTAGGCGGTCATGGTTACAGCCTCTGTATTACAATCACTACTCTGTCAGAAACATGAAGTAGAGGACGAAAATGACGAAGAATACGTACATAATTGGATGTACTTCTTTCCTGCGCCCTTTTACAATCATCGTCACAGGATAAAAGATGAATCCTGCTGCAATCCCTGTTGCAATGCTGTAGGAAAGCGGCATTGCAATCATCGTCAAGAAAGACGGCACAGCAATTTCAAAGCGGCTCCAGTCGATTTTTCCAAGCGAAGAAACCATCAGCACTCCAACAATAATCAGTGCAGGAGCCGTTACCGGCGCTGTTACGACCGAAAGGACTGGGAAGAAAAATAAGGACAACAGGAAGAATCCTGCAGTTACAAGGGCCGCAAATCCCGTTCTTGCTCCGGATGCAACACCTGCAGATGATTCAATATAGGAAGTTGTTGTTGATGTACCAAGGACAGATCCTGCCAATGACGCAATAGAATCAGCGAAAAGCGCTCTGCCTGCGTTCGGAAGCTTGTTGTCTTTCATTAATCCAGCCTGGTTGGCTACTGCCACAAGCGTACCAGCGTTGTCGAAAAAGTCTACGAACAAGAAGGTTAACACGATACCGAGCATTGTTGATGTGTAGAAGGAACTGTCGCCAAATGAAGAGAATACAGCGCCGAAAGTTGGTTCAAGGCTCGGTACCGCACCTACCACTTTGTCTGGAACATCAATCAAGTTGAACATCATGCCCGCGATCACCGTAAGGATCATTCCGAAGAACACCGCACCGTTCCAGCCTCTAGTCATCATGATGATCGTAATGACAATGCCGAATATCGCCAACAGCGTGTTTGGCTCTCCAAGATGGCCAAGTCCAACAAATGTCGCTGGGTTGCTGACGATGATGCCCGCATTTTTCAACCCGATGAAAGTGATGAAAAGACCAATACCCGCACCAACAGCATGTTTTAGTTCCACTGGAATAGCATTGATGATTTTCTCGCGCAATCCGGAAATAGTTAAAAGCAAAAAGAAAACACTGGAAATGAAAACGGCACCGAGGGCATGCTGCCATGGAGCACCATTGCCAAGGACGACCGTGTAAGCGAAGAATGCATTGAGACCCATGCCAGGAGCAAGGGCGATCGGATACTTTCCGATGAGACCCATGATGATAGAGCCTAGAGCAGCCGCAAGAGCGGTTGCAACGAAGACTGCGCCGTAATCCATACGGAGAGCATCAGGCAAATCCTTGACATCCGCAAGGGTTAGCGTGATAGGGTTGACGACCAAGATATACGCCATCGCGAGGAAGGTTGTCATTCCGCCGATAAATTCGCGGCGGTAGCTTGTACCAAGCTCTTCAAACCTGAAAAATTTCTTCATTATATTTTCCTCCAAATCCATTTATATCGTCCGTCATTCGGGAATACCGCATCAAGCAGTCTCGCCTACACGTTGATGTAAATGGAACCGGGAGAAATTTCTGATCAATGAATGAAAGATTACCCGTTCAATTCACAATTAGCGTAGTCAGACTCTTTACGGCAGCCTGGTAGAAACTCTTGGGCCATATCCCCAATATTATACGACGATTTGTGATATCCTACTAATTTCCTCTTAATTTTAGCAGGACTTTCGGCCTTAGTCAACGAAAAAACGAACGTTATTGAAGTATAACTACTTAACGTTCGTTTTTATTGTATGACGCAGGATTTTAAAAAAAGCCATAGGGCCGGAAAATGGCGGCCTATGGCTTTTTCTTTATTCCCACTCAATAGTTGCTGGCGGCTTGCTCGTAATGTCATACACGACGCGGTTAACGTGGTCAACTTCGTTGACAATTCTCGTCGAGATGACTTCAAGAACATCCCAAGGAATTCTTGCCCAGTCGGAAGTCATGCCGTCAATGGACGTAACGGCACGGATGCCGATTGTGTAGTCATAAGTACGCGCATCGCCCATGACACCAACGCTTCGAATGTCAGGAAGGACCGTGAAGTATTGCCAAATGTCGCGGTCAAGGCCGGCTTTCTTAATTTCATCCCTAAGAATCGCATCTGATTCACGGACGATTTCAAGCTTTTCCTCCGAAATTGCTCCAAGGACACGGATACCAAGACCCGGACCAGGGAATGGCTGGCGCCAAACGATTTCGTCTGGAATGCCAAGCTCGGTTCCAAGCGCGCGAACCTCATCCTTAAACAATGTGTTCAATGGCTCAATGAGCTTGAACTGCATGTCCTCAGGAAGCCCGCCGACATTATGGTGCGACTTGATTGTTTGAGCAGTCGCTGTACCGCTTTCGATAATGTCTGTATAAAGCGTACCTTGTGCAAGGAAATCGATTCCTTCCAGCTTTACCGCTTCATCATCAAACACATAGATGAATTCGTTGCCGATGATTTTCCGCTTTTGTTCAGGATCGCTAACGCCTTCAAGCTTGCTGAGGAAGCGATCTTTCGCATCCACTTTGATTACATTCATATTGAAGCCTTCTGCGAATGTCTTCATAACGCCTTCCGCTTCGTCTTTGCGAAGCAGGCCATGGTCAACGAAAATACATGTCAGCTGGTCGCCAATGGCTTTATGAATCAAAACAGCAACAACGGAAGAATCAACACCGCCGCTTAGCGCGCAAAGCACTTTCTTGTCGCCGACTTCCTGGCGAATCTTCTCAAGTTCAACCTCAATGAAGTTCTCCATTGACCAGTCGCCTTTGCAGCCGCAGACGCTGAATACAAAGTTTTTCAGAATGTCGTTTCCGTAGACGGAATGGCGGACCTCCGGATGGAATTGGACTGCATAGAGGCCGCGGCTTTCATCGCTCATTGCCGCAATCGGGCAAGATGGATTCGTTCCATCGACTGTAAAGCCTTCTGGTGCTCCAGTGACAAGGTCGCCATGGCTCATCCAGACCGTCTGCTCAGATGGTGTTTCGCCAAATAACTTGCTTTCATTCTGGAGTGTTAACAGCGCTTTCCCGTATTCACGGTTCTTCGCACGCTCCACCTTGCCGCCGAAATGCATTGTCATAAGCTGCATGCCGTAGCAAATACCGAAAATCGGAAGTCCCAATTCAAAAATTTTCTCGTCACAGCGGAATGCATCCTCTCCATAAACACTGTTCGGGCCTCCGGAAAAAATGATTCCCTTTGGATTCATTTTTTTGATTTCTTCTGCTGTGATAGTATGCGGATGCAGTTCGCTGTAAACGCCTAACTCCCTGATCCTTCTTGTGATAAGCTGATTGTACTGACTGCCAAAGTCCAATACGACAATGATTTCCTGATCCTGCAATTCACTCTTCAACAAAAGTCACCTCATCCTCAAAATTAACCTATAAAAAAACCAGAATTCCCCTTTATCTTTTCAAAAGAAGCAGAATTCTAGTCTGTAAACACTGAAAAAATCTGCCTTCATAGTCAAATCATTTGCGGTGATCTGGTAGAAACTTTCGATCCATATTATCGAGTATATACGAAGGAATTTCTGTCATTTTAATTCATGGTCATTGTACCAGTATAACAAATTTCCGGTCAAGCACCAGCTTTTTTTCTTCAACTTTCGTGAGCTTCCCCATAAAAACGGTGCCTGACCCCCGGTGCGTTAACGCGTTAACGCACCGGGGGTCAGGCACCGTTCTTTGTTGCATTATTTTTTTGTTTCTTCTGGAATCATTTTCGGGATTAGAAGGGCAAACAGGACGATGATCAGCAGCAGCAAGATCACCGAGATTGTGATGATGACCCCTTTGTTGCCAAGTCCTGCTTTTTCTTTTTCCTCTTCAGCAAAGAGCAGCATGGCTTGATCGCCCGAAAACAGCTTCAATTCTTTTGCCTTCGCTGCGATCATATTGTTCTCCAAACCGTCATCGACAAAAAGGGTTTTTCGCACTTCCTTATGAGGATCCTCATTAGGCTTTAGCGAAAAGACAATCTTCATTTGCTCATCCCGTATTTTGTCTCTTCCCTCTGCTAATGCCTCCCTGCCATCTTTCGAAAACAAACGGAGCTGTTTGGCTTTCGCAGCAATGGAATTGTTCTCTTTAGCACTTCCGGTAAATAGGCTTGCGAGAACGTCCTCATACGAGTCTCCGCCAGGCTCTACTAGATCTAGCCCCGGCTGCAGCCCTGGCCTTTTTACCGCTTTCTCCGTCAAAGACTTTTCGTGCAGTAGGTCGGTATTCTTCTTAAATTCTCTTTTTTTATATTCATTTGGCGTTAAGTCTTCAATTCCCGGCTCAGCCCTCGCCGTGAGAGCAGGACTGAGCATAAGGAATACAAAGAACAGGAGCAGAGTGAACGTGTAATTACGCTTCATTCACCTGGTCACTTCCAACATCCTTCCCGGAATTCCGGATTGCAGAAACCGCAAACGGAATAGCCGCAAGAAGGACAATCAGTGATCCAAGTGCGATTGCAGCTCCCGGGAATAAAGACTGAGCCCCATACTGGATGGACATGTATACTTCCGACATCGGATCATTGTAATCCAGGTTCGGAACCGTCAACGCAAGTAACGGGCTTACGAAGAACAGAACAAGCGCAACGCTTGCAATCCATCCGACAAAGTTGCCAATCGCAAATCCTGCGCGGACGAGAGTCGAACCTGTCGTTAAGAGCAGGATAGTGAAAATAGACCATTCCACAGATCTCTCTTCGCCAAGATCGTAAATATTCAAGCCGAAAAGGCTGATAATCAAACCAACAATCAAGTTCAGCAGCACGAACATGGACCCCTGCACAAGCAGCGGAGCTTTCGAGAAGTAATGGCTGAAATAACCGATTAAGAGACTGCTGATTAGCACGATAACAAGGATGACGACAGGAGGAATCTTTTTAACTTCATCCTTAACTCCTGCAACGCCATTCACATTGAGCGGATTCGATAGATATTCGTAAACATAGCCATTGTTCTGTCCGTCTACAATCGTATTGCCAAGAACATTGAACACATCATTTCTGATTTCCTTTGTCGTCGCAACATTGGTTGCCCATTTATTATTCAATGCATCGGCATCATTCTGGACGCTCTTCACCTTGTTTTCGAGCGTGTTAGTGTAATCGACGACTGAATCCTGGTTTTCCCCAAGAGAAGACATCCAGTCATTCAGCATCAGCAAATCTTGACCAACGGACATTTGATCAGAAACTACCGCAGATTCATCCGCCCCCTGGTTTGGCTCTGGAGCAGTCGATTCAGGGTTTTGGATTTGCTTCAAAACTTTCGTTGCTGTCTCCTCGATGGAAGAAAGGTCATTCATGATACCATTCTGGGATTCATCGATTGTTTTCTTATAATCTGCCATAAAAATCGTAAACTGGTCATTCAGCATGCTCATTCCTTCTTTTGTAGTAGGAAGGTCTGCGCCAAACTTGTCCCAAATGCTTGTTTCATCTTCCTTGATCGAAAGAATGCTATTCAAATCTTGAAGCAAGATTTCATTTTGCAATGCCTTATCTTTTTGCAGGGTATGATCTTTCAGCATGCTGTCTAATGTAGATTTATAATGTACGAGATAAGAATAATAATCGGTGATTTTCTTCAAATCCCTGCTTTCAATGACTTGGGTGCTTAATCCGGTGATTACATCTTTCCTTTCGCCGGACATTGCTTCCGATTCAAGGATTTCTGCTTCTTTTTCAGGAATACGGGCAATCAGTTCATCGACATTTTCGGTAAATTTACCGACTTTATCATTCAACTCCCCAACCTTACCATTCAGCTCCCCGACCTTATCAGTCAACTCGCCGTTTTTCCCTTCCAAATCAGCTTTCTCTTTACCCAGCTCGCCATACTGATTCACAAGGGAGCGGTATACTGCTTCAAGCTTATTGTTATATTCATAGAGCGCAGAATAATTCGTATGCAGTTCAGTTGCATTGCCCCCAAGAGCAGCTGCTTCTGCCTGTTTATTATTCAGCTCCCCATCGAGCGCAGCGATGCTGTTATCAATGCTCGCTAACAGTTCTTCCGCTATTTTCTTTTCTCCTTCAGGCAGCGTTCCCAGTACAGTTGCAAGCAGATTCCTCAGGTTAGCAGCATTCTCTCTTGCCACAGCCGCCTGTTTCTTCGCTTCATCAAGGGATGGGACTGTCCCAGGAGTCATGGTACTAGGCTCTTTCACCGGCGGCTTGATCGGTGCGGCATCAATGCTCCCAGGTTTACCCGCTCCCGGTTCATTCGGATTGCCAGGCTCACTAGGATTCCCCGGCTCTTCTGGCTTTCCTGGATCTCCCGAGTCTCCCGGCTCACCAGGATTCCCTGGTTCTCCTGGTTCTCCTGGTTCTCCTGGTTCTCCTGGTTCTCCTGGTTCTCCAGGCTCACCAGGTGTTGTACCATCTCCGCCAAGCTCTGGACGAAGATCCGCCATACTGTCTTGCAGCATATCCAACGTCGCAGAATCCAACGCTTTCTTATATTCGTCCATGTAGCCAAGCTGAATCGGCGTCATTCCATTCGTCTGCTCCTGGAAGCGATTCAGCCTGTTGGCCTTCAAGTCAGCAACATTTTGTGTATTATCATCAATATTCTTTTGCAGCTTTTCCATCACGCCAGCCATGCCAAGCGCGACACTGTCCGTCTTTTCCACAAACATACCTTTTGCGCTGTCCATCATTATGCCTTGATTCGCTGTTGCTTTCCCTATCGCCGCAAGACTCTCATCCTGAATCTTCCCGAGAAGCTCTTGCTGCTTATCCTGATAGATACGGTAAGCATCAACATATTCGATGAACGATGTCAGATTTTGCTCAAGCCGTTTGACACTGCTTGTCCTGCTTGGAGCCTCCCCGCCCGTCTGAACGATATCCGAACGGATGCCATCAAGCATCTTCCTCTGCTGTTCAAGCTCTGCAGCAAGGTTTTTCGAGCTAGGCTTATAGAATGCAATCATCGTATTTTGGAAAGCGACTTCCTTTTCAAGGATTTCGTCAAACTCTTCCTTTACGTTGTCCATATCAGCAGCAACATAGCTCCAGTAAAGCGATGCCATCTTTTGGTTGACCCGGTTGGTCGCACGCTCCACTTCCCTGATGGCTCTTTCTTTATTAATCGATGTCAGCTGATCTTGAACCTTGAAACCAAAGTCAGCTCTCAGCGGCCGCTGCTCATCATATGTCATAATCTTCCTGGAAAAATCAGATGGAATATACATAACCGCATCGTACTTCATGTTCTTCATTCCATTTTCCGCAGCGCTTCGGCTGAGGACAGTCCATTTATAATCGGACTCTTTTTCTAAAAGCGGAACGACTTCGCGCCCAAAAGTGAGGGCCTCCGTCTCCACATTCGTTCCAATGTCTTCATTGACAACCGCGATGGTTCTCGTGGAATTTTGCTTCACTTCCATCGGATTATGCCCCACCGTCCGGAAAAAGGCGGCAGGAGTGACAATGATTAAAATAACGGCCGCGACTAATTTCAACAAATATGCAGTTTTTGCCGTCATGAGTGAACCTTCCTTTCCGTTGCTGAAAGCGGAATTTGGATTTTTGTTTCTTTTCCGTTCAGCACGTAATAGCCAAAGCCTGGGTGAATATCGTCCTCTTTCCGACTGTAAGAAAGCGTGAACAAGGTTTGCTCTGATTTTTTCATCAGAACTGCTGCTTGGCGAATTTGCTTGATTTCCGATGTCAGAGAATCATAGCCTTTCGACAGCTCGCTATGATTGCCTGCAACGACCATATTGAAGCCAAGGTGACTGTAGTTGCGCATCAGCTTCGCAACCCTCTCCTGCAGAATGCTGTCAAGCTGCTGGAGGAATCTCGCATAGCCGTCAATCACAAAGAGGATAGGCAGCATTCCTGTCAGATTTCCGCCATGCTGCAAGCTTTCGAGATAGATTTTTTCTCTCTCTGCCAGCTGCGTCTCAGCAGCATCCAGCCATTCTGTGATTTGTTCTTTTGTCTCTACATAAGCAATCCGCGGTTCGGAAGCGTATGACGCCAATCCTCTGTCAATCGCATCAAATACCGCAATCATGTCAGTTCCCTGTTCCATCGCCGTATTAAGCACAACCTTCAAGAGGTTTGTCTTTCCTTTTTGCCCCTGCCCTGCAACAATCAAGTGCTTTGCCCTGACAAAATCGATGGATACTGGCTGAACCGTTTCCTCGTCGAGACCAATCGGAATGACACCCTGCTCCGAAACCCCGCCAGTATAGCGGACAAAGCTCGCTGTATTGAGTTCGGTCGGAAGCATTGGAACTGGAATCGGCTCCTTGCAGCCAGCATACTTTTGCTTCAATAGCTCTACTTCTGCCTTGAGGTTATCATTCAATTCATAATCGTCCTTGCCTTCGACAGGAAGGAATACTTGAGCGAAGAAGGCTTGCTCCTTCTTCAGGATGGCTCTTCCCGGCATGGGCTCAAGCTCAAATGGCGCTTTTGTGCCAAGAATCGAATAGGCCTCGGACGAATCAAGCAAGTAATGGCTTATCTTCGTCTTCAAGTTGTTCATCAAGTTCTGTCTGACAGAGTTTGCTCTTGTCGCGGTAAAAATCATATAAATGCCAAGCGACTGGCCATCCCTTGCAAGCTGATTAATCTGGCTTTCGAGATCCATCATCTCTTCTTTTACAAGATCGAAATTGTCAATCGTAATAAAGATAAGCGGAAGCTTTGTTTCACTGAGCGCATTGTACATCTTAATGCTCGAGACTTCCTTCCGCTGAAGCTGCTGTTTTCTTCTCGCAATCTCCTCTTTCAAGAGACGCATGAACTTTTCGATCTTCCGCTCTTCATCCATCAGGAAGTAATCGGCAGTATGCGGCAGCTGCCTCAGCGGGAGAAGCGAGCCGTTTCCGAAATCCATGATGTAATAATGAGCTTCTTCTGGTGAATATTTTTCTGCGATGCCCAGGAGAAGCGACATGGCGGTATATGATTTTCCATAGCCTGAGGAGCCGAAAATCCCAAGGTTCCCGTCTTCCATCACCGTATACGTGATCGGAGTCTGGCTCTGTTTTTCCGGCTCGTCAATCATACCGATGAGGATTTCTTCTTTCTCTTCATTGGCAAAAGCAGAGCGGAAAAGCCTTGCCGGAAGCGGCGGCAGCCATGGACTGCGGAGCTTCTTGATGCCCATTCTTGCCTGCACTGCTTCGATTTCGTCGACAACCGCTTCGATGTGCGTCACTTTCTGGGACTTCTTGCGCTCCCTTGAACCTACCTCCGACAACGGAATAAGGCCGAGGTCAGTGACAATCGCGACTTCGTCTTCCGCTTCATAATTTTCTTCCATGTAAGGTGCTCCGCTCCATGCAGATTGGAACAGCTCGTACACTTCATTGTTGCCGACTTGGAGATAGCCCCGTCCAGTGACAGTAATATTTGCTGCATCACTGTTTTTCAGAATCTCCCGGCTGTCCTCCGCATCCTGCACCTTCAAAGCGACCTTAAAGCGGGCGTTACTCCAAATCTGGTTATCGATAACGCCGCCAGGCTTCTGCGTTGCAAGGATAAGGTGGACCCCGAGGCTCCGCCCGATGCGGGCCGCACTGACAAGTTCGCGAATGAATTCAGGTTCTTCACTCTTTAATTCCGCAAATTCATCAGATATTAAAAATAAATGCGGCAGCGGTTCTTCCGCTAGCCCTTGCTTGTATAAATCGGTGTAGTCGTTAATATGATTGACAGTATATTGGTCGAACAGCCGCTGGCGCCGCTTCAGTTCACTTTTGATCGATGCTAGTGCCCGTTCGGAGAAGTTCTTGCTACCCTCAATGTTCGTTATCGTCCCGAGCAAATGCGGCATCTCTTTGAACGGCTGCGCCATGCCGCCGCCCTTATAGTCAATCAACAGGAAAGCAACCTCGTGCGGATGGAAATGCACCGCAAGTGACAAAATATATGTCTGCAAAAATTCACTCTTACCGGAACCGGTCGTACCCGCAAGCAAACCGTGCGGTCCGTGTGCCTTTTCATGAAGGTTCAGTTCAACGAGATCGTTCTTTCCCTTCAAGCCGATCGGCACAGCAAGCGATTTGGAGGATTCCCGCGTTTGCCAGTTTTCCATAATCGGTAAATCGGATACTTCCTTCGCATCTAACATTCCCAAGAAAGAAACGCTTGTCGGAATCGAGTTTGTCATTCCAACCTGATGGTCGAGCGTCCGGAGCATCCTTGCGAAATCCTCGTTTCCTTTGTGCGAATGCCTGTCGAGCTTGAATGGCTTCTGGACAGCCTTTTTCTGTTCGATGAGAATATCGCCTTCATTGTCATTGATATAGCGGACTAACGTGTTAATATTATCCGCAAGGCTTTCCTTTGCTTCTGCAGCAAAAATAACCGAAATGCCAAGCTCGGCATGATTTCCCTCAAGATATTCCAGAATGACATGGTCCGCAATCAGCTGCTGGTTCGTTACGATGAAAATAAGATGCGGTGAATAGCGTATCTTTTCCTTATCCTCTTGAATATCGCGATCCCGGATGATTTCATAAATGGACGAAAGCAGCTGGTCACGCGTTTGTTCGTTATAAATCAAACCCCTTGCATGCGCGTGCGGCATTTGGAAATGCGGAAGCCATTTCATCCATTCCCATTCTGGATATTCCTTCTCGTCGAAAACGAAAACAAACCGAACATCATGATAGCTATGGAAAAAGCTGAGCTGCCCGACAATCTGATGCAGCTCTTTTTTCACAACGGAAGGCTTTCCTATGAGCCCTACAGCCCCTTTTGAAAGGTTCGCAATCACAGGGACGTCGTCAATTTCGCGGTACACCCGCTCCATTTCCTGCGATTGCTCAAGCAAATCGTCAATTTCACGATTCGACATATCGGAAGAATTTAGGTTGATATGATAGCTTGAAGGGACTTTCCCTTTACCTAACCTGAATTCAAGAAAGTCATTGCTTTCCGGGGTGCGCTCCCATAGCCTGTCCGAAATTTCCGCAGTCAAATACTTCATCCGTTCAAATGAAGGGAAGTGGAATGTCAGGAAGTGGCGCTGTTTCTCCGCCAAATCATGCAGCTCCTGCCGCTTGACCTCGAGATAACGGGTGTACACAACCCTGCGGCGTTCTTTTCTCTTCTTCTGGATGCTTCTGTCCTTGAAGTATTGCACTGTCGAAGTGACTAGCGTCGTTATGAACATTACCATCGAGACAATGATGAAAATCCCGCGCGGACTGACTAATGATACAATTCCCATTACAATCAGCATCATTAGCGGCGGCAAAATGATCAGCCAAAGACCCCTGTTATTGTCGTCACTTTCCTGTGACGGAAATGCCAGCGATACCTTGTCATCAGGAAGTTCATAAATCATTCGAGGTGTCCGCCGGTACAGCGGGTACATTTTGCTCATCTCGGATTTCGGCTGCTTCGCTTCCAAGAGGCTTGTCACATACTCACCAGAAGAGACGACTTCCAGCAAATCTTCCTCGAGCATTCGGATTTCCATAAAAGGCCAAAGCAAAATATCGCCTACCTGCAGCTCTGCCTGCCCTGTCAGCTTGACGCCATTGAGGTAGATCGAACTGCCTTCAGGACTTACCACCCACTTCTCTCCAGCCTTCAGCAAGGCGAAGCTGCCTTCTTCCTCTCCGGAAGGCTTCGTGAAGTGCCCGCTTTTTCCGGAAAAAATAACTTCCGCTAAAGACCCGATATAATACGTTTTCCGTTCTGACTCTTCAGGTGTAAAAGTAAGCATAAGCGAAGCTTCGCCGTCTTTCAGAACAAAAGGACTTCCAGCTGCCAGACTGCCAAGCAAGTTTCCTTGCTGCTTGATTTTTCTTTCATCATTGCTAAAACTAATCTCCAGCTTTCCTCCTGTAAAAGGAAAAGACATGGCAGTAAGCGTATCCGAATAGTCCCGCCCAATCGTGATTGGATGCGGCATTTTTTCTTCCAAGGGAAGCTTCTGGTAGTAGTCGTTATGAAAAAGCCATAAAATGCCCATTGTCTCACTCCCTTGTTAGTTTTGGGCAGGTGGAGCTTCGGTCTTTGCTCCCTCTTCCTTCTTTGGTGCGGAATCAGAGGCTGGCTTGTCCTCTTTTACAGGCTCACTTTCGCCAGGAGCTTCGATTTTTGCGTCATCTGTTTTGCCGCCCTCGACCTTCTCCTCTTGCGCCGGCTTCTCTTCTGATTCTTTCGCTTCCAGTTCCGCCTCTTCTTCCTTCTTCGCTTTTAGCTCTTCTTCATATTCCTTCAGTTCGGCGTTGATGTCCTCGAGCTTCTGCTGCTTCTCTTCGCCCTTCATTTTTTCATCGGCCTTGATTTCCGAGCTGTACTGCACAAGCCCATAGGCAATAAGGAATCTGTCTTCAAGCGTTCTCGCAATATCGACAGCTTCCTTCGCGTTGCCGCGGCCAAGCAAAATCCAATAGCGATAGTACAGTGGATCAGACTGAAGGCTGACCGTGTTGCGAATATATTCCTTCTGCTCATCTGTAAGCTTGTCCGCAACGATAATGTACGATAATGCAAGCTCGTATTGGACAACCTTTGGCATGTCATCGATATCGTATTTATCTAGCTGGTTGACAACGTCGCTGTACTCGCTTTCGAGGAAATGTTCCTGACTGTCCATGAAAGCAGCATGTTTAGGCTGGGCAAAGACAAGGGTATAAATAGCATAAATAAATGCCGGAACGAACAATGCTAGGAGCCCGATGCCGATATAGCGGGTCATCTTCCATTTCTTTTTCGGAATATGGACCAATGTTTTTTCTTTTTCCTCAAGAAGGTTGATGTTCTCCCTGATGATTTCCAGCAGCTCGTTTTCGTTTTGAGCAGCCATGATGGACTTCGTCAACGGCGATATCTCTAATGTAGAATGAAAGTGAAGATATTGAGTAAAGCCATATTTACTATCCACCGCAGCTGCTACTGCGGCTTTCGTCTCGCTCCAGAATCGGTCCCGCTCATTCTCATAGGGCGGAAGACTCTCCTTCACGCCATAATGAAGAAAATAAGGGGTCATACTTTGATCGATGATGATGTTTTCAGGACTGACAAAAAGGTGCAGCCTTGTGAGAACATGGTCCCTTACTTTCTTAACAAGCTGAGCAGCAAAAATCCATCTGCTCATTTCGTCCTTTGTTTTCAGGGCATTGTAAGGAATATAATTGGGCGGTGTTTGGATTTGGAGAATCACTTCATCCTCGGTGGAAGTGATCGTTTTTCGAATAGAAGGATCGATTTCCTTCAGCATTTCCAGTTCAGCAGCATCATCCAGCTTGATTTTCCCTTTTTGGAAGGTGAGCGTGAAGTTGTTGCCTTCTTTCTCTATGACGGCTTCTAGCTGCTGCTCAAGGTAATTTTGCTTTTGTTCAGACATTATTCCTGGCTCCTTCACAAAATTTCTAGGCGGTCTCCTGTCGCGATGCCGCAGTCCACCAGCTTATCATTGCCAGACAGCACCATTCGCTTATTGGGAACCCGAATCCACTGCCCTTCCCTAGGCTGCACGGAAATGGACCTGGCCTGCCAAATGATATCGATCACTTTTTTGACGGAGTGGTAATTGGATAATCGAAGGTCAAATTGTTCCCCATTGTAATGCTTCAAATCCACTGTCACTTCTATATACAAATTGTTTCACCCCACGATTTACATGACGAAGGAGCGCCTTCGTCTTGAGAGAAAGGCGCTCCTCTGTTTCATTTTTACAATCACGCTTAGCCGCGGATTTGGCTTGCGATTTGAGCATCTGCTTCTTGGAGAGCGTTGGATGTCTTTTTCAACTGCTGAGAAATATCCTCCAACAATCTTCTCATATCAAGAATAGAAGGTTTCAAAGCTTCGTATTGATCTGCAAACGCTCTGCTTGCTTCACCTTCCCAGACTCCCTCAAGGTGTTGAATCATACCGTTTAAACGACCAACTTGTAGTTCTACTTCATTAGCTTCTTGTGCATAACGGCCTGACATAGCTTCTAGTTCTTGTGGTGTAACGCGAATATTTCCTGCCATAAATATCTCTCCCTTTCCCTGAAATTACCTTTATTGTAAAAAGAAAGACCTAAAATTTCAATTAAAAACCCTAAAATTGTGGAAAAAGAGGAAAAACGTCCTATAAAACTATCTTCCTCCGCCAAAGAGTCTATAAACCAGTTAGGAAACTACCATATTTATTCACCGTGTAAATAGGTTAATAGGCTCATGACGCGAATAAAACTCCCCCTTTATTCACACGTTTTCTTTTATAGATGCTTCCTTTTCTTCATAATGAATCGTAATATTTTGCGTCCGCATTTCATTAACCCTATAACTATAGCGATCAGCGAGCGTAGTCATTAGGGAATGATGGTCATGAAGAATTCCCTTGAATTTTTTTTGATTTCCCTCTAATTCCGTTTTAATCGTCTCAACAGTTTCGCCATGGCTCGTTTTCAATTCGCTCTCTATTAATTTACTCATTTCCTCTGCAGCTTCCATCATTCTGTCTAATTCACGCTTGAAAGGACTTGCCTTTCCAGACAAATCTTCATAGGGAAAAAAATCATGATTCTTGTTGATTTCTACCATTGCTGCCTCCCGTTTTTATGATGGACGGTAATTAAAAACCGCCGCGATATTCTGCTCTTCGGAAAACAAGTTTTCGATAGACGACCTAATTTTATGTAAAAGCTTCGTGCCCTCATTAAATTCTTCCTGCAAATAATGGAACAGTTCTTCAAAAGTTTCACTAAAAGAAGAATCTAACGGCAGAATATTTTCATGGACATTTATTCTTGTAATAGTAGCACCATCTACTTGTACAAGATGGCGGAATGCCCTAGGATTGCTCTCCATATAACTGATGCTATTCAGTAAATTTTGTTTGCGCTTGCTGTAATCATCCAAGTATTCATCCTCATACATTGCCCGAAGCGTTTTCAAAATACCCTTTTGTTCCTCGTATTTTACAAGGCCAATCTGGTACAGCCTGACAGCTGAAGAGAGGTTGACTTCGATCCGCTTCCCACTCCCGCCCTTAGCATCTTTGAATAAAATCATATCATTGCCTTTATAATATCGGTTGAGCTTTTCTTTTTGAGCGATTCCGCTCGCAAGCGCAGTAACTCCATGTGCATGAACTGCTTTATCGATGTCTTCCTTGAACTCGCCCGGGGCCTTCTTCATCCGCTCTACGCTTTCGAGAACTCCATCCCACTCTGCAGAAATCGCTTTCCCCGCATTCATCAGATTCATCGCAGCCACCAGCATTTTTGCCGGGTTAATGCTACCATCAACAGAAAAAACAGAATCTGAAACATTCTTGATGATTTTCGCGATGTTTTTCAAGTGGTCTACGGTGGCCGTAACTTCTTTCAAAATTTCCTCTCCTACCACAGACAGGAGCGAATTAGCAATTCTGAGAGCTGTCGGGAGTATTTCCATCAGCGTCTTGATCTTTGCAGCCATCTCCCCAAGACGCCCTGCAAAATCACCTAAAAAACCAAACAACTCATGCGGAACATTCGGCCAGTACACCGGAATTTCCCCGCCGCCTAAATAGGATGGCAGCGATAGCGAAACCCCATCTAACTTGATCCACTTCGGTGAATCCTTGAACTTCTCCCAGTCGCTCTTCATATCATCAAGCAACAATTCGAAACTCTTATCATAACCCGTCATCGCCCGAAGAAGCCCATCAACCCCGCCTTCCTCATAAGCAGGTGCAAACTGAGCCATGAAAATCTGCAAATCCCGCAAGTCCTCATCAGAAAGGCGGCTAACCATTTCGCCTATACCTTCAAAGTTAGGGTCGGTATCATATATCTCACGCGTTCCCAGGTTAATAAACCCCCTAATACCGGAAATCGCATAAAGCATATCCTCTTCTGATGTCAGATGATGAATATTTTTTCCTCTTTCCCGATAATAATCCTCAGCAAAAGCCTTGAGATCAGCGGGAGAGATGGAATATATCGCATCGTTATTATTGTAATTCACCTTAAAATGATTAGTTACTGCATCCCTAAACTCCAAATCTACTTTCATCATTTGATAACTAGTGGGAGAAGCATCATTTAACGCATAAACTTCAGAAAATTCGCCTGTAGTTAATTGCAATACTTGAATATGATTCCCACCCAAGGAATGACCAAATCCGCGCTTTATTAAAGGAATTTCTTTTGTTATATTATTATTTTTATTATACCTTTTTACGTCTTCTTCAATCTTCTTAGTTATAACTTGATCAAAGACTGTAAGATCATTATATTGACCTTTCACTTGTCCCTCATATATCCCATTAAGGTTATAACCCCAATCTTCTTTTTCACCACCCTCAGTGCCTCTAGGGATAGTATAAGATTGATTGATACCTTTTTCCGGATCATAAAAATGTATGACCGAGCCATCAAACCCTGAATCATTACCTTTTTGCAACTCTGAGAGATTTGAATGATATACCTTTATTTCACCATCATACACTCTTCCAGTTTCTTCAAAATAAATTCTTTTTATTATTGTTTCGTTAATGGCTTCTTTTTTTCCATATTCTAATTCCGCAATCCTTGCCATTAAAATGTTAGTATTCAAAAGTCCTTCATTACTCATTTTAATATTTCACCCTTTAGTAAGAAGCTAATTTACAAATTCAACAGATTTTATTAGGCGCATTGCTTTTTCTTCAACCATCTTTTGATCTTTAAAGGGCTTGCTTGCATCTATACTAGTAGTTTTCATAATATAAAATATTGCTCTATTATCCTTATCATTCTGGACATAAGCAAAATATGAATAATAATCTTGACCTTCTATATTTTTCACTTTTTTTCCATAATAATACGTTTTTCCGTTTAGACTAAATTTCTCAAAATCTCCTTTATATCCCAAACGATTTGATATAATATTTAAATTAATATCTACATCTTTTGTTACTAATTGATCTTTGTATGTTATATCCCAATAAATAGATGTGTTTTCCGACTGTCGAGCTTCTCCAAAGTTAAAAGCTTCAAATTCATTCCCACTCTTTTCATAACCAATGGGTGAAATTTTAGCCCCTTTAGGAAATAACATTGTATACTTGCCAATATTTGAACTGAACAAATAATAATCTTCATCGATTTCCCTAGTAGAATCAACGAATTTACTAGTAAACTCTTCATCCGACATCATTCCTTTGGGACGATTACTCGCTTCTGAGCCATCCTTACCAGCATTACTCTCTGCCTTACCCATTCCACATCCCCCTAAGATGAGTATGATTAGTATTAATCCAAGCTGTATCGTTCGTTTCAATGCGAAAACTCCTCTCGAGAATTTCACGGCATACCACATTCAATTATTACCACATTTTGTAACACAATTGCAATATTGAGTAATGGTTTTCTTGATAACAGTTCTTATTACCTAGATTATTGTAATTCTCTATTCTAAACTAATAATAAGCACTCTATCCTGCATGCTTTAAATAAAGGGGTATTAATACATCCCTTGCTTTACACCTTTGAAATAAGTTAATTTATAAACTCAATCAATTTCATTAGCTTCAGCACTTCTTCCTCAACCGTTTTTTGAGCTTTAGAAGGTTTGTTTGAATCTTTAGCGCTACTAGTGATAGAAAAAGTGATTGCCTTATTATCACTGTCATTCATTATATAGGCAAAGTAAAAGTATCCATCTTCACCTTTGAAATTCTTAACTTTCTTACCATAATAGTATGTTTTCCCCTTGTGCTTAAATTCGGAATATTCCCCATCATACCCCATATGATCAGAGGTTATTTCTAGATTAACTTCAATATTTTCACTACCCGGTTTATCTATATAAATTATTTTCCCATTATTAAACACGTTTTTTTCTTTTCCCATATCTTCAGAGAAAAGTAGTTTTTCAAATTCCTTTCCATCTCGTCCATACCCAAACTGAGTAACTTTTATATTTTTTGGAAAGAGCATTGTAAAACCGCCTATTTGCGATTTCAACAAATAATACCCTTCCTCAACCTCTTTACCAGAATAAACAAATTTTCTAGTAAACTCTTCATCTGACACCATGCCTTTTGGTACATCACTCGTTTCCGACCCATCCTTACCAGAATTGCTCTCTGCCTTATTCATTCCACATCCCCCTAAGATGAGTACGATCAGTATTAGTCCTAGCTGTATAGTTCGTTTCAATGCGAAAACTCCTCTCGAGAATTTCACGGCATATTCCTGGATTAGTGTAATTCTCTATACCTAGATTGATAATAAGCACTAAAAAGAGCCACACCAGATTAAAAGAGTTTTTTGTAGTTTCATAGTTTTGATTCTTACTATTGGGCTTATAGGCCCTGAAGTCGGGAATGCTAATGCTATTCAAAATCATCCTGACAATAATGTTGATGTAATTGACTTTGCTAATGTTACGAATGACTCTGTACTATCTGAAGAATTACTTCAGATAGAGGAAGAAATAAATGTTTATTTAGAAGAAATACCATATACAGAATCAGATTATGAGAATATGAGTGAAGAAGAATTTGAGGAGGTTTATGCTAATACTTCGAGAGTGAAGAATTTTTGGAATTGGAAAGAGAACATGAATTAGTATTTAATGAGTTAGGTAGTAATCAATTAACAGTTACATCGAGGATTGCGCCAATTTTAATTCCTCTCGCTGCAGCTGCAGCGAGAGTAGCTTTACAAACTATTATAAAGCAGGGGACTAAGATAGCTACAAAACATCTTAAGAATAAACTAAAGTCTGCTGGTAAAAATTATAATTTGGAATGGAATGTGAAAAATAGTAAAGGTAAAATTACATCATTATTAAAAATAACTCATAAACCTTCGAAAACGCAGATTTTTCGTATAGATAATGGTAAGCTTGGCCTAAAACCAGTACAAACGATTGGTTTTGGCATTATCATATTGGCAGTAATTCAACAGCAATCACGCATCATTATTCATTGAGGTCAATTGTACCATCTAAGTATAAGCCATTAGCAAATACAACATTGTACTAAAAGGAGGAAACGATGAAAGTATATGATACACCGCTTTCAGGTTTTTTGATAAATGAATTAGTAGCTTATGAGAGCAATGAAAATGATAATCAAATGATTTACCAAATAAAAAAAGGGAATGTTCAAGTATTAGGCGAATTTAAGTCAGAGAAATATGATAGTGACATTGCATATATTATTTTTGCTAATGATGAAGTGATTTCTGTTGATAAGCAAATGGTAATATTAAAAGATTAAATAAAAAGCCCTTCTCATCGAGAGGGGCATTACATTTTCGCCATGGAAACATAATAAAGCTATTTTGATAGAATTTAGACATCACCTAACATCTAGTTGTTATAAAACTGGATTGACTTCATTATCAATTTTGCCTCTTCCTCCAGTAATGCCTGATCGACTTTACACTTACCTGTTGTTTTTTTACACATAGTCTCCATATAAAACCTAATCGCTTGATTACTGTTTACATTTTTTATAAAGCTAAAGTAGGTGTATACACTTTTTCCTTCAATATTAAATACCTCTTTGGCATAGTAGTAATTCTTATTATTGCATTGAAACTGATCATAGTCTTTTTTCTGATAACCTACACTATCAGAAAGTAAATTTAAATTTAATTCTTTATTTTGTGTACTGATACTATCTTCATATGTAACATCCCAAGAAAACATAAGATTCTCATTTATTCTTGTTTCTCCAAAATAAAGGGCTTCATAACCATTTCCATTTTTTTCATATCCTTTAGCTGATAATTTCGCGTTTTTGGGAAACAACATCTCATATCCCCCAGTTTTTGATTTAAATAAGTAATATCCGTCTTTGATTTGTTTTGGTGAATCCATGAATTTACGGGTAAATTCATCTTGAAGCGCAGTAGTTTTAGGCAAATTACTAGCCTCCCCGAATTCCTTACTGGCATTACTTTCTGCCTTATTCATTCCACATCCCCCTAAGATGAGTATGATCAGTATTAATCCTAGCTGTATAGTTTGTTTCAATGCGAAAACTCCTCTCAAGAATTTCACGGCATACTTGATTTTGTTAATACTTTTAGTCCTATATTTTTAATCCGATACCTTTCACATTCTGGCATTATTCAATTGTATACAAAGGACCCTGTAGAGCCATCCGTTAAGAGTAACTCTACAGGGTCTTGTTTAATTTTTTGAAATGGTAAAAGGATTTACAAAGTATAATATTGACCAACTAGGCCAACCCTTTAATTCTACTATTATCTTGGCAATGGGAAATTAACTTTTCCTTTAAATTGATCTTCGGTTCCTTGACCATTAAATGGCCCAAACTCTAGTTCAAACTTCTTAAGCAGGCCAAACTCATCTTTTCTAAACATGAAAACATAGTATTTTTCCACAGTTTCTCCTGCTGGTATTTCTTTTGGGTCTTGTGTTTCAGCCATCGAATCATTCCGGAGCGTACCTCGATTATCATCGAGTAGCAACTTAGCATCTACTCCAAACAAATCAATGTTTTCCTTAGACTTGTTTTCTAATTTAAGCTTTACCGTAAGGGCAGCAATTCCACTATCTCCAAAGTTCCTGAATCGTTCTTTCTGCAACTCAGTAGGAATTAATTCAGTATACTGAACGCCCTCTAACGTTACATTTACATCGCCAAGCTTTTTCGTTTCATTAATTCCTTCTTTTTCAAATATCATTTTTTTGTCGGCCATGTTTTCTGTTGTTAATCTATCTGGATAAAACTTCGGAGCATTAGCAGTTTCTTTAGCTTGTTCATCACTATATATGAAATCAACTAAAACCTCTTTGTGTTTACTGCTACCACTAAATTGATCGTTGTCCGCAGCTCCTCCATCTACAAGAAGTTTTGGTTTGACGGATTTCATAGATTCAAACTCTTCGTTCGTTAAAGTGAAGGAAATTAACCCTTCCTCTTTTTCTCCTGGTTCCCATTTACCACTTTCCGTCCCTTTAGGTTTAGGATATTCTTCTTTTACAAAAGATCTATTCAAATTATGCGAAAGGTAATCAGATGGTCCACCTAAGCGAATTTGAAGACCAGGAACATAGTACATTGGCTTCTTTAATGTGTTCTCAATCTTCATTTTTGCGATAATGACATACCCTTCATTTTGATCATCAAAAGCTATGTGAAAATCGTCGTTCATATCAGTTACTTTCACAATTTGATATTCGTTTACGCTAACTTTAAAACCATCCATATCCTTTAAATAGCCAACATCATTATTCGTATAAACAACCTCAACATTACCTTGGCTTTCCTTCGCAATGTTCGGAGTGAATACTTCGTTGCTTCCGGATGGCTTCTCGCTTTTTGCCTCTGTTTTTTCCGATTTCACCTTTGCTGGCTGCTCGGCTTTTTGCTTTGGCTCCGTTTTTTCCTTTGTACCTGATGCTTGTTCGTCATTTCCGCATGCGGACAGCATCATGGCCGCCGATAGGAAGACTGTTGATAAGATTTTTCCTTTTCCCACTGTTATTACCCCTTTGTTTCGTTTTGTCATACTTATCCATTATAAATGAAAATACTTCCTTTAAAAATATAAAAATGGTTAATTTTATATTTTTTAGAAGATAAAATCCAGTAACAAAAAAAATAGACGGGCAATTTCGCCCGTCATTCTTATCTTCCAGTTTTATTTACAGATTCCCTATGTTTTTCTTCAGCCTTTTCAGCTGCCTTGAAATCCCTTGCGTATAAGACCTCCTGGGTTGCGGATAATCCGCTTTGTCCTGATACGATGCCTCTTCCATTTGTAAGATTCTTATCCATAGTATCTCTCCTTTCTATTATAGAAATGAGCTGACACTATTCCTGTTCCCTTTTTCATTGTATTAAAACGTTAAAATGAGTCCAATGAACGGAACGATGAACATACTCTTGACGATGAGCGGCCCATATTCCCTGCTAATCATAATCACATTTGAAAACGAAGAGTAGAAGCGTGAGGGAAATGAAAAATAGTAGGATGAAAAGTCATTTCGCACAACTTTCATTCAAAACTTTCCTCCTTTTCTTTTGGTTGTAAGAGCATACTGGCAAGGGACACGACTTGAAGGATAGCTGGAGCTGTGTATAAGGCTCCGCCCCCGGCAAATCCAAGGATGAGGGAAATAGTAAGAAGAAGCGCTCCGAGAACGTAGCTTTTATCCACTGCGTTACCGCCCCATATTCCTACCGCACCGCCAATCACCCCAACGAACCAAATATTCCCGAAGTGGTAGGCATCAGCATTGATGGTGAACAGATGGGCACCCAGCGCAACGAAGATACCAAGAATACCAGCGATGATCAGCGTGTTTTTCATTTTTCCTCGCTCCTTTTTCTTCGCGTAATTCCGTTTTTAACACAATAGAGTGAATCCGTACAATTTTCATTCCTAAAAAGAAAGACGGTTCAGCGGCTAATAAGTTCCGGAAAAATCGCTTAAATTTTTCCAGCAGAAAAACCTCCAATAATAGTGATATTCCACTAAATGAAGGCTTTGAACCGTCTTTATTTTTTTAGCAGTCCGCTGCAAACATTTTCGCCTTGAAAGCAGCATTGACGCGAACTGTTCCAGACAGAAGGTTCCTTGTTGGATGGCCGGAAATATTGCAAAATTATACTTTCACTTCATGTGCTTTTTACAATCTGCCTAAATCTATCACTTCATTTAAAATATTGCCGAATGCCAAGCAAAGAGTGATAATAATAAAGATATTATTTTCCATTTTTAGTTACATCTAGTGTCGGAGGCTGATATAATGATGAAATTTTTCTTTTTCCTCTCCGCTTTTTCAGTGCTAGCAATCCCTTTATTAAATAAAGTGGATAAAGCGTGGATTGGAATGTTTATTGCAATCGTATCTTTCTTTCTTGCCTTATTTTTTAGTAAACCGCGGTTTACGAAAGGAAAGTAACCAGTTCTATTCTTTTCGCTTCTCTTGCCGATTGCCTTCTTTCAAGGGAAGCGGATTTTCAAATTAAACTAAATATGAAAACTTATGGAACAATTAAACTTTTTTCATGTAAATTCATTATTTGAACACAGATTCCCTGTATCTCTCGAATTATACTTTTCTTAAATAGAGTGTAATCGCAGCTAAGCGCTCTATAATCTAAAAATTTAGATTTTTCCGAGAAAGGGTGAATCTCATGTTTTTAACCATCTTAGGAACTGCAGTAATTGTTGGAGCTATTTATTTTTTAATCAAGCGGAAAGAGGCAAGAATGGTACTTTTTGCAGCTGGTCTCGTTATGGCGACCATTGCTGGAAAACCGATGGATGCATTTACAGCTTTCACAGAAAGAATGTCAACCGCAGGGCTGATTGAAGCTATTTTGTCCGTTATGGGCTTTGCGTTTGTGATGAAATACACAAAGTGTGACCAGCATTTAGTTAAACTCGTTGCTGGAGGTTTGAAAAAAGTGAATTTATTCCTTATCCCCGGAGCAACGCTTGCAACATTTGCGATTAATATTGCGCTTCCAAGTGCAGCCGGTGCTGCTGCTGCTGTCGGTGCCATTCTCATTCCAGTGCTGATGGGAGCTGGCGTATCCCCTGCGATTGCTGCCTCCGCTGTCATGGCCGGGACTTTCGGCAGCAACTTGAATGTGGGCAGCGCCCATAACCCATTCATTGCAGAAATTGCGAAAGTGACAGCAATGGATGTGGTGAAAGTCCACGCATTTGCGCACGTTTTATCTGTTGTTATTATCGCTATTTCTCTTACTGTCGTTGCCAAGCTTTTAAAAGAAACAAAAGGATTCGAATACTTGCCAGAAGGCAAACAAGAAGAATCAAAGCTGAATTTCCTTTATGCTCTAATGCCTGTTATACCACTTGTTATTCTAGTCCTTGGATCCACTATTCTTCCAAAAATCATGATGAGCGTTCCGGCAGCAATGCTTATTGGTGTCATTCTCACATTGGTTGTTACTCGTTGTAACCCTTCCGAAGTGACAAAATCATTCTTCGATGGAATGGGTAAAGCATATGGAGACATCATGGGTATCATCGTTTCTGCAGCTGTTTTTGTTGGCGGTATGACTGCGATTGGCCTTGTAGATGCCTTTACTGATGCAATGGTCAGCTCTCCAAGTATCGCAAAGTTTGCCGCAACCTTCGGGCCATTCCTTCTGGCTGTCATCACAGGTTCCGGCGACGCAGCTACTTTTGCATTCAATGAGGCTGTGACTCCTTTTGCACAGCAATTCGGTGTAGAACAAGTAAACATGGGCAGCATCGCACTCCTGAGCGGTGCACTTGGAAGGACGATGTCTCCAATTGCCGGCGCAGCAATTGTCTGTGCAGGTATCGCAAAGGTAAACCCAATGGAACTAACGAAACGGAATGCACCAGGCATCATCATCGCTACAATTGTCTCCATGTTTGTTCTATTATAATAGAGAGAGAAACAGGAGGATTCGCTAATGCTGAACAAAGAAATCTTGGAGAAAATCAAAAAATTAGAGCCAAAGCTAGTGGAATATAGGCGCGACTTTCATACTTATCCTGAGCCTGCCTGGAAGGAATTCCGGACAACTTCCATCATCGCAGAAAAACTGTTGGAGCTTGGCTACTCCGTTAAAATGGGACATGAAGTCATTAAAGAAAGCGAAATGATGGGCGTCCCTGGAGCGGCAGAACTGGAAAAGCATATGGTGCAGGCAATTGGTCAAGGCGCGAACCATAAGCTTGTGGAAAAAATGGCCGGCGGACTGACCGGCGCTGTAGCAGAACTGCATTGCGGTGACGGACCTACGATTGCCCTTCGCTTTGATATTGACAGCAATGATATCGAAGAATCGAAAGAGGAAAGCCATAGGCCTTACCGCGAGGGCTTTTCCTCGAAAAACAGCAAAGCGATGCATGCATGCGGCCATGATGGCCATGCAGCGATCGGTCTCGGTATCGCCGAAATCCTTGCAGGCATGAAGGATCAGTTAAAAGGCACCATCCGCCTTATTTTTCAGCCAGGGGAAGAAGGCGTGCGCGGTGCGAGAGCGATGGTTGCCGCAGGGGTAGCGGACGGAGTGGACTACATCATCGGTGGCCATATCGGATTCAAAGCTGCCCATACTGGAGATTTCATTTGCGGTACAGGTAAATTCCTTGCAACAACAAAGCTCGATGCAACCTTCAAAGGAGTTCCTGCACATGCAGGCGCTGCGCCGCAGGAAGGAAAGAACGCACTTCTTGCCGCAGCTGCAGCTTCGCTGAACCTTCACGCCATTTCAAGGCACGGTGACGGTGCTTCGAGAATCAATGTCGGTGTCATGGAAGCAGGTCAAGGACGGAATATCCTTCCTCCTAACGCCACCATCAAGCTGGAGACACGCGGTGAAAACAGCGAAATCGATGAGTATATGGTGAAAGAATCAAAACGTGTGATCGAAGCGGCTGCCAAAATGTACGATGTCGATTACCACATCGAAACAGTCGGCGGCACGAAGAGCGGGGAAAGCAGCATGGAAATGGTCCGCATGCTGAAAGGCATCGCGGAAAGCATGCCGCAGTTCACGAATGTCACCGAGTATACGAACTTCGGGGCAGCAGAAGATTATTCTCACTTTATGAGCGTCGTCCAGGAAAACGGCGGTCTCGGCACCTATTACATGCTTGGCGCGGACCGTGCAGCCGGCCACCATGATGATCATTTTGATTTTGACGAGTCTGTTCTCGCGACAGGCGTAGAAGTGAACATTCGAGCGGTTTTGAACATCCTTTCTAACAACGAATAATAGGAGGCAGTTATGATTAATCAGGAACGTTTAATCGAAAAATTCATTGAATTGGTTAAAATCGACTCCGAAACAGGGCATGAAGCAGACATTGCCCGCTTTCTTAAAGAGGAGTTTGCATCCCTTGGCTTAAAGGTAGAAGAGGACGCATCAATGGAGAAAACAGGTCATGGTGCGAACAATCTTGTTTGCACTTTGTCTGCCAATAAGGAAGGAATCGACCCAATCTACTTCACTTCCCATATGGACACAGTCGTTCCAGGAAAAGGAATCAAACCAGAGATTCGCGACGGTTTCCTTTATTCGGACGGTACCACGATTCTTGGATCAGACGATAAGGCCGGCCTCGCCGCCATCATCGAAACCTTAAAGGTGCTGAAAGAATACGATTTACCGCATGGTCAAATCCAGTTTGTGATTACGGCAGGAGAAGAATCCGGTCTCGTTGGAGCAAAAGCGCTTGATCATACATTGCTAGATGCGAAGTATGGTTTTGCTATCGACAGCCACGGTCCCGTCGGTGACGTCATGGTTGCGGCACCGTCAAGAGCAAAGCTTAAAGCAACACTTTATGGAAAAACGGCTCATGCAGGCGTTGCACCGGAAAAAGGAATCAATGCCATCGAGATTGCTGCCGCAGCAATCACAAAAATGCCGCTTGGCCGAATCGACGAGGACACAACAGCCAATCTTGGAAAAATCGAAGGCGGCCGCCAACTCAACGTCGTTTGCGACGAAGTGATTGTCCTCGCTGAGGCAAGGTCGCTGATCAACGAGAAGCTCCAGGAACAGCTTGGAAAAATGAAAGCAGCATTCGAAACAGCTGCAAGCGAGATGGGCGGCAGGGCGGATATCGAAGTCGAAATCCTCTATCCTGGATTCAAGTTTTCCACTGAAGACGAAGTCGTTAAAATCGCGCAAAAAGCAGCTGCACGAATCGGCCGGCCATGCCGACTCCAGCAGAGCGGCGGCGGCAGTGATGCCAACGTCATTTCCGGCTACGGCATCCCAACTGTCAACCTTGCAGTAGGATATGAAGAAATCCATACGACAGCAGAACGAATTTCCATTGAGGAACTAACCAGAATCACCGAAATGGTATTGGCTGTCATCGCCGAAACTGTCAACCAATAAGAAACGGCCTGCAACCTTCGCGGTTGCAGGCCTTTTATATGGAAGAGGAGTCATTATGGTTGTGGTTAGGGTCATTTGCGGGCTTAAGAAATGGTCCTCCACCTTGCAGCCTTCACCGCCTTCCCGATTTCTGCTGAAAAGCGATTGGTGTGTTTATGAATCAGGTGTACGGCTTGCTAGAAAAAAGACAACCTTTTAAAGTGGCCTCCGATCAAGTACTACTATTTCAATTTCATTTTTAATCCTTCATGTGTTGCCTTGAAACCTAACCGTTCGTAAAATCGCAAAGCATCCGGCCGCGCTTTATCTGTTGTCAGCTGAATTAAATGACATCCTCGTTCTCTAGCCCGATCGATCGCCCACTTCATTAATTCCGATCCGATTCCCTGCCCGCGAACGGAGGATGCAGTCCTTACACCTTCTATTGTCGCTCTCCACCCGCCCTGATGCGTTAAGTAAGGAGTGAACGTGATCTGCTGCATCCCAATGATTTCATTACCTTGGCAAGCTACAACCAATTCATTATGCGGGTCCTTACTAATTGCCTCAAATGCTCTCCGGTAACATTCCGGAAGCGGCAGCTCAAATCGTTCCCTCTTCTTCCCTAGAACATCATCCGCTAACATTTCCACCATTTTTTCCAAATCTTTTTCTTCTGCAAGTCTAAATTGAACCATTAGGAATCTTCCTCCTCTCTCCTTTTTTTAAAAAAATACTACAAAGGATGTGTGGATACCTTCTTTTTTGAAGTTATCTATCTTCCTTTTGGAATTGTTTATATTGCTCACCCGGCGCGGGCACCTTTTCTATTTTCCAAATGAACCCTTTTATTGTCCGTTTCTGCTATTTTATTTCCGACCTGTTTATAGTCCAAAAAAAATGTTTTATTTTCTTTTCCTTTTTTCCATATGACAATAACAAGTAGAAAGCCCCTCTTCTTCAAGAGGAGCCTTGCTTTTTATTGCCAAATTGCCGATACCCACTCTGGGTGGTCAATAAATGGATTGCGGTTATGCTGATATTTGGAGTAGATAATCTCGTTCCGGTTCCGTTCAAAATTGTCGACAGGATCTTCCTGATGCCATTTTAACAGCGTTGATAGCTTCCCATGAAATGGTGCAGTGCTGTTGTTAACCTGGCTGTTCAGTTCAAGGTCCAGTTCTCCACTGTCTCCTTCATAGCGGACATCCATATAGAACAGCATCCTCGCCACGTCACCCTTGACGCTGTCTCGCGGCTCCCAAGAGTCAGAATCGTAGTAATTCCCGGTTGCCTCCGAATGCTGTTTGCCACCTTCATCAAAGTCGAGGTTGCTTCGCGAGCTGTTGACACTCGCATCTGTTGGCCTTAGATGATGCAAATCAGTGCCCGCTCCCATCGTCGTTCCGAAGTCTCCATGCGACTTTGCCCATACATGTTCGCGATTCCAATTATCCACTCCGGAACCATTCGTATATTTTCCTTGCGAGCGTCCTGTATATAGAAGAATCACGTTGCTGCGATTATTCGGGTCTTCATCTGTCGCCCGAAGCGCGTCCCATACAGCGCTATACGAAAGAGCTGTATGGTCATCGATAATGTTGTGAAGAGCAGTTTTTAATGCATCTCCAGTTTTGCCCTTAGCAGGATCATAATAACTATCGACGGGAGCAGGTGAACCTGGGTCTGGCTCTGTTGGCGGAGGTGTGGTTTCCCCAACTGTTTCAAAAGCAGTGGCATTTTTCATACCTGCGTGAGAGTAATAGGCAGTCAGCGCACCGGTTACCTTCAAGTTTTTTCCCATAAGAGAACGATTGCTTTGCAGGCCATATGTTTGGCGGAAAGACGCAGGAACCTGGACGTACAGCATGTTTGCGGTGTTCTTTTCTGTTGGGCTGTCCGCCAAGGCGATCGCATAATCATTCGGGAACCCGCCCGTAACAACTGTTGTGGTGCCTGTCGGCTGGCCGACCACATATCCTTGGACTGTTTTAACAGTATTATTTTGGCTGTTTACCGCCTGAGATACGGTAAAAGGCGAAGACCATGTTCCGGTCCCGACAGCAGCCTTCGTAAATATAGATTGAAGAGGCTGGAAAAGCAACAGGATGGCAGCAAGACAAAAGAAGGACAACAACAGTGATTTTCTTTTCAAGAGATTTCCTCCTCATGTAATAAGTTTCGTTCCTATCATAATTCCTTTTTGTAAAAAACAATCAGGTAAAATGTAATAATTTTCTTACATTATAAATTATATTTTTACTGCCGTATTGTGTTGTCCCATGCTCTTTAATATCGGCTACGCTGACGGCATCGTACCTGTGAGGTGACTGCTTTTACATATTCACCCTCATATGGATCTCATCGCATAGCTACTGTAGATAAATCCTCGATTACCGTAGATATTCGAGCATTTACCGTTGATAAATTGCCGATTACCGGTAGATAAACCTTGGTTTACCGAGGATAACCTTTTTTAGAAGTCGACGAACATCTAAGAAAAGCATCATGTAATCGGTTACAAACACACTTTTTTCGAAAATTAACCCTAACTCATAAAAAAATGTTTCTTTTCCCCCAAAAAACAAAGCAAAAAAGACAATTTTAAGGGGTTGGGCGCAAACTCAGCATGCTGTGAACCTTCACGAAGCGATCTAGCCGCTAGCCTACTATCCCCTGCAGGCCAGCGGACATATTGTGCAGAAAGCCTGCTTTTTCCCAAGCTGATAGGAGAGGCAGCATGTTTTTCTGCTTCCTCTGCCAGCTTCTTCCCCTATCACCTCAACCATGAGATAATGAAAATCTTCTTTTACCCGAGCATGTGATTTGCTATCTAATACCTTCTCATACAGCCAGGAAATATAAACCGCAATATTTTCCCACAGTATCTCTCTTGAAACTTTTGCAGCTTTTCCTACTGCATTTACTACAGGTGTGACCATTCCTTCGAGCAAATAATGGACAGCCTTTTTTCGCCATTCCTCCCGATCACCGCCCTGGAACGGAATAGCTTCTATGTCCTGCACACAAAACTCCGGCAGCCAGTTGCTGTCTTCATGATTTGTGACCATTCCAATTGCATCCAAGGAAAGCAGCAATTTTTTATCCCATACCGTCAGGGCGTACAGATAGCCTACCGCCACAAACGCAAAGCGCTTCACGAAAACAGAAGCGGCGACCTTCAGGCTAGGTGCCTGAATTTCCTGCCTGACACTTTCAAGAAATGACCGGCATGCTTCCGCATTTCGGAAAATCCCGCCAATTCCTGACGCATATCTAGTGTTGGCTAGTGCAAAACGAAAGCGTCCCAGCTCTGCAACTTCTCCTTCTGTCAACTTAACGGCCATTCGCAGACGCCACCTTTGAAAAAATGGATCTCCCTTTGCCATACGGAATGCAGAGCGGGGTGCCAAACAGCGGGTCGGTGGAAACTTGGCACTCCAGTCCAAAAACATGCTTGACGAGAGAAGCATCAATCACCTCTTCAGGACTTCCTTGAGCAAAAATATTCTGGTCTTTAATTGCAACGATATGGTGGGCATATCTGCAGGCAAGGTTTAAATCGTGCAGCACCATGACAATGGTCCGCCCCTCTTGTTCGTTCAGTTCAAACAGCAAATCCAAAACTTCAATCTGGTGGGTCATATCCAAATAAGTCGTTGGCTCATCCAAAAGAATAATATTCGTATCCTGCGCTAGCGTCATGGCAATCCATGCCCGCTGACGCTGCCCTCCCGACAACGAATCCACTTCACGATCCTCGAGACCCTCAAGCCCTGTCGCCTTCAGCGCAGCCTCTACTTTCGCCTGATCTTTCGAGGACCATTGCTTCAGCCATGACTGGTGCGGATATCTTCCCTGTTTGACTAGCTGAAGGACGGTTAATCCTTCTGGAGAAACGGGAGACTGAGGTAAAATAGCCATTTTCCTCGCCACCTCTTTCGTGGTCATGCTGGAAATGGCTGCTCCATCCAGAAGAACGGACCCCGAACTTGGCTTTAAAAGGCGTGCGATTGAGCGTAGCAGCGTCGATTTACCGCACCCATTTCCGCCGATAAAAACAGTGATTTCTCCTTTTGGAATCGCAAGATCCAGTTCCTTTATGATGGTTGCATCTCCATAGGATAACGTCAGCTTCTTCAATTCGACAGCCTTGTTCATGTTACTCCCACCTCTTTTGAATTGTTGCATGTATTTTTAAGCACTGCGGGTTTTGTACAGCAAATAAATAAAATATGGGGCGCCAATCGCTGCAGTAAAAACGCCTGCTGGTATTTCCAACGGGGAAAACAGCATTCTCCCTGCCAAATCAGCAGTCATCACCATGATTCCGCCAAGGAAAGCAGAAGCCGGCAGCAGCGCGCTGAAGGCCGGGCTGACAAGCCTTCTAGCCATATGCGGCGCCATCAGTCCAACAAAGCCAATTCCCCCTGCAAAGGCAACCGCACCTGCAATCAGTCCCGTGCTCAACAGCAGCAGAATGAATCGGTTCTTTTGTACGTGCTCCCCTAGCCCTGTTGCCACATCATCACCAAGTTCCTGAACATTGATGTTTCTCGCAAAGACAAATGCCAGTAAAAGAAAGAGAAGCGTCCAAGGCGCCAGCATCGCGACACTTTGCCATGTGGCCCCTGATACAGTCCCGATAATCCATATATTCGCCTGGCTCGTTTGATAAATTGGGCCAAGAACCATCATGAAAGTAGTCAATGCCTTCATTAATGACATGATGCCAATACCAATCAGGACAAGGCGAATCGGTGTAACCCCATCCTTCCAGGCGAGCAAGTAAACTAGAAAAGCAATAACTGTTGCACCAATGAAAGCAGCGAGCGGCAGCCACTGAATACTCACCGTCAGGGAATGATTATTATCGCTGAAAATTGCTAAAAACATGATGACAAAAACGGAAGCTCCACCAGTTATCCCAAGCATATCGGGAGAGGCGAGCGGATTCCGGATCATCCCTTGGAGAATCGCCCCAGCAGCTGCAAGTGCCATCCCAGCAAGCAACGCTACCAGCACTCTTGGAAGACGGAACATGGTGACGACAAGGCGATCGCTCTCCTCCCCTCCGCCAATCAATGCTTTCACAACGTTTAACGGGTGTATTTTCATTTCTCCCATGGCTGTGCTCGTGACGAGTACCACGCTTACTGCAAGAAAAAGAAAAACACAGACAGTGACTGCACGCTGATCCAGTAAAAAAGATATTTTTTCATTCAATAAACGAATGGTTTTATTTTTTTTCATCGCTTATTGAACCCCTTCCTGGCAATGCAGATAAAAAACGGCGTGCCGATCAGGGCGGTCAAGACACCAACTGGAACTTCCCGCGGCATCAAAATATATCGCGATACAATATCCGCAGCTACCAGCAGGATACCGCCGAGCAGCGCGGAAAAAGGAATGTTCCAGCGATGATCGGTTCCTGCTATAAACCTCGCTAAATGCGGAATGATAATCCCGATAAAGCCTATGGGTCCAGCCACTGCAACCGCCCCTCCCGACAGCAGGATAATGACAATCCCTGTTCCAGCCTTCAACAGGCCAGTATTGACTCCAAGACCTTTCGCAACATCTTCTCCCATCGCGAGCACATTCAATTTACTTGCAAGCAGCAAGGACGCAAGCCAGCCAACCGCGAGGTATGGGAAAACAGCCGTCAGATTTTCCAGCTTCCTTCCTGCAACAGAGCCGGCAAGCCAAAAAAGCACTTCCTCCAGCAGTGCCTCACTGAAGACAAGGATTCCTTGGGTAATAGAAGCAAACATTGCAGCCATAGCTGCTCCAGCAAGCGTCAGCTTCATTGGCGTAAGGCCTTCCCTGCCGAGCGACCCGATCACATAAACCGTGATGGCAGCAAAAGCTGCTCCTAAGAAAGATATCCATGTAAAAAGCTGCATGCTTGCTGCTCCGGCAAAACTGACGGCAATGACAACAGCAGCTCCCGCTCCAGCATTGATGCCGAGTATATCTGGAGAGGCGAGTGGATTTTTGGTCAATGTCTGTATCAGCACCCCAGCCACCGCAAGGCTAGCCCCAACGGCAGCCGCAATCATAGAGCGCGGTAGCCTTACTGACTCGATGACAATATGTTCATTCGATCCATTGAAATGGGTGAATGCCTCCATTACTGTCTTCCAGCTTGTTTCAGTATATCCATAGACCATGCTGGCTGCCATCAATGCGAGCAGAGCAAGCATTGCAGCCGCAAGGCCGAACCATTTTTGCATACTATTTTTAAAAAGCATATCGTTACCTTCCAAAGTACCTTTTTCTTCTTACAAGTCTATTAATATAGTGATGGCGTGTCAATGACTTTGATAATCATTTTCAATTATTGTTCATTATTTTTCATATCCTTATTGACTTAAGAAACTGTTCATACTACTATCTTAGTAGTAACTGATAATGATTATCACAATCAACAAGGAGGATTTTAAACAATGCAAAGCTTGAAAAGGATGTTCATGGTGATTTCTGTCTTAGCCCTCTTCATGTTGGCAGCATGCGGGAACAACGCTGAGAAAACATCATCCGATAAAAATAAGAAAGACGGCGGTTATTCTGTTGAGCATGCAATGGGAACCGAAAAACTGGACAAGAAGCCGAAAAGAGTAGTCGTTCTTACGAATGAAGGAACAGAAGCGCTGCTTGCACTCGGAATCAAGCCTGTCGGTGCTGTTCAGTCTTGGCTTGGGAACCCATGGTATGACCATATTACAGATGATATGAAAGATGTTAAAGTCGTTGGGACCGAAAGTGAGGTAAACCTTGAGGCGATTGCTGCCTTGAAACCTGATCTAATCATTGGCAACAAGCTTCGCCAAGAAGCACAGTATGACAAACTGAAGGCAATCGCACCAACTGTTTTCTCGGAAACACTGAGAGGAGACTGGAAAGAAAACTTCTCCCTTTATGCGAAAGCGGTGAACGAAGAGGAAAAAGGAAAAAAAGTAATCAGCGATTTTGACGCACATGTAAGTGAAGTAAGGAAAAATCTCGGTGATAAGGTGAACCAGGAAGTTTCTGTCGTTCGTTTTATGGCAGGAACCACACGTATCTACTATACTGACTCTTTCTCTGGAGTCATTTTCGAACAGCTTGGATTAAAGCATCCAAAAGCACAAAAAGAATTGTTTACTGCAGACAACAAACTTGGCAATCTTGCGATTGAAGTCGGCAAAGAAGCGACACCAAAAATGGATGGCGATGTGATTTTCTACTTTACATACGCTCCTGATGGTGACAAAGAAGCAATGAACACTGCAAAAGAGTGGACAACCGACCCGCTGTGGAAAAACTTAAACGCTGTGAAAAACGGCAAAGCATACGAAGTAAGCGATGCAACCTGGAACACGGCAGGCGGCGTGCTTGCTGCAAACATCATGCTTGATGATCTTGAGAAGCTAATGATGGGAAAGTAAGTTAAGAAAATCCCCAGCAAGTTTGCTTGCTGGGGATTTTTATTGCACCTAGCAGGGTTTTGGATAGTTGTGGAAAGTCATGCAGTATGCGGTTTTACATTATTATCCTCATATGGTTGTAATCGCCTAGCTACTGTAGATAAATCGGTGATTACCGTAGATATATGATCATTTACCGTTGATAAATTGCCGATTACCGTTGATAAATGGAGAGTTACCGTAGATATCCAAAATAAAGCGGGATCCAATCAGAGCTAAGCTAGATGTGTAATCGGTTACAGAAGCTCTCTATTCCAAAAAGTTAGACTCCCTCATCGAAATCCTACCCTTTCTCCTCAAAAAACCAATCAAAATGACCATTTTTAAGGGTTTGAGGGCGGGATAGGGTGTTGCGGAAAGTCATGCAGCATGCGGTTTTACATCATTATCCTCCTATGGTTGCAACCGCCTAGCTACTGTAGATAAATCGGTGATTACCGTAGATATATGATTATTTACCGTTGATAAATTGCCGATTACCGTAGATAAATGGAGAGTTACCGTTGATATCCAAAATAGAGCGGTATTCAATCAGAGCTAAGCTAGATGTGTAATCGGTTACAGAAGCTCTCTATTCCAAAAAGTTAGACTCCCTCATCGAAATCCTACCCTTTCTCCTCAAAAAACCAATCAAAATGACCATTTTTAAGGGTTTGAGGGCGGGATAGGGTGTTGCGGAAAGTCATGCAGTATGCGGTTTTACATCATTATCCTCCTATGGTTGCAACCGCCTAGCTACTGTAGATAAATCGGTGATTACCGTAGATATATGATCATTTACCGTTGATAAATTGCCGATTACCGTTGATAAATGGAGAGTTACCGTAGATATCCAAAATAAAGCGGGATCCAATCANTCTCATCGAAATCTTACCCTTTCTCCTCAAAAAACCAATCAAAATGACCATTTTTAAGGGTTTGAGGGCGGGATAGGGTGTTGTGGAATGACCATTTTTAAGGGTTTGAGGGCGGGATAGGGTGTTGTGGAAAGTCATGCAGTATGCGGTTTTACATCATTATCCTCCTATGGTTGCAACCGCCTAGCTACTGTAGATAAATCGGTGATTACCGTAGATATATGATCATTTACCGTTGATAAATTGCCGATTACCGTTGATAAATGGAGAGTTACCGTAGATATCCAAAATAAAGCGGGATCCAATCAGAGCTAAGCTAGATGTGTAATCGATTACAGAAGCTCTCTATTCCAAAAAGTTAGACTCCCTCATCGAAATCCTACCCTTTCTCCTCAAAAAACCAATCAAAATGACCATTTTTAAGGGTTTGGCCGGAGATTTTTGTGTAGAAATCACCCCCCCCACGTTGTTATCAAAAAAAATCCCATTACTAGAATGGGCGCAATCGACATTTATATTTTTGCCAAGCGTTTCTCTTCTTCCACAATCAAACCGCTCGACGACGCTAAGTATACAAACTCCGGATGGGGATGGCTGAGGAAATCATGATGGGAGATTGTCCAGCCGTATGCCCCCGCGTAATGGAACAGCAGGATGTCCCCTGCCCTTAGTCGCGTCACGTGTACATCCCGCGCCAAAATATCGTTTGGGGTACAAAGCTCCCCTGCGAGCACAACGCTCTTATTTTTGATTTCCGGCCGCTCAAAAGGATACTCCCAATCTTCCACCGACACTATTGTAAAAGGATGGTTGTGCTTCCATGCTGCGGGCAGCCGCAAGTGATGGCTGCCGCCGCGCAGAATGCAAAAATGCTTCCCATGGTTTTCTTTTATATCAAGAATTTCTGCTGCATAGTAGCCGCAGGAAGCGGTGAGATACCTGCCGCACTCGAAAATCACCTTCCATCCTGTTTCTTTGTTTCTCTCCAATACTTTCTCAAGGAGCTCCATGAAAACTTCCCAATCAAACTGCCGGTCAGCATCCACGTACGAAATGCCGATGCCACCGCCAACATTTAAATAGGAAATATGAAGATTCCATTCCTTTGCCCAATTTTTCCCCAGCTCAAAACAATTCGCGACAAACTCAGCATGTGCAGCGGCATCAAGATTATTGGACATCGCATGAAAATGAAAGCCTTGAAGCTGCAAATTCGGCAACCTTTCTACAAATTCAATTGCCTTAGGAATCTGTTTTTCTTCAATCCCGAATTGCGTCGGAACACCAGCCATTTTCAGCTCTGCATCTGGAACGGCATTCTCCAAATTCACACGGAGCATCACTTCAGCATTTCTCCCCTCCTTCTCCGCAACATACTGAAGCAGCCTTAATTCCTGAAAACTTTCGGCATGGAATAGAGCCACATCAAGCTTTAACGCCCCCTCCAATTCGTCTCTTGTTTTTCCCGGACCGCCAAATAGAATAGGAACGTTCGCATCTACGCTGCGGATTTTTTCAATTTCTCCAAGAGATGCCGCTTCGAAGCCATGCACAATAGGAAGCAGCTCCTTTAAAATAATACGATCTGGATTTGCTTTTATCGCATAAAACAGGCTGCAGCTGCCGGGAAGCCCATCCACTAATTTTCCTGTGTGGCGACGAAGTTCCTCCAAATCGTAGCAATAGGCGCAAAACGGCTTATCGCTTTGCTGCTTCAATTTCTGAATTGTTTTTTCCATACAAAATGGTTCTCCCTTCATATCCTCCAAATTTGTGGTCTTCGCACCACCACTAAAAGGGTTGCCGCAATGCAGCCGCCGCCCATCCATACTCCTGCCCAGAAAACTCCTGCAAATGATGCGACAGCACCAATGAGAAGCGCCCCAAGCGGGATGAAGCCCCTGTCCATCAAGGCAATGCTCAATATCCTGCCGCGCAGCCTGTCCGGAACTTGCAGCTGGATAGAAATGCGGCTCAGCGTTCTGTACACCTGACTTGTCAAGCCTGCCAAAAACAAGGCGAACGCTGCAACCATCACACTATCCACAATAATAAACAGCAGCAGCGATAAGCCGAAACCTAGAATCGAGTAGATAAGCACTTTCCCGACTTCCTTCATTTCTCTTCCAGCAGAAAGATAGAGGCTGCCGAGCAGTGCACCCGCAGACGATACCGATAGAAGCAAGCCAACCCCTTCTGACCCAAGCTGGAGAAGATCTCTTGCAAACAGCGGCAGCATCGTCGTGTATGGAAACCCGAAAACCATTGGTACGATTGCTAACAGGAGCAATGACTGCACTGCAGGGGTGCTTTTCACATATTCTGAAGCTTCCCGGATTGGCGCTTGCACTTTTTTAGGCATAATTTTTTCCTGTAATGGAACGGACCGAAGCAGCAGCAGGGAAAAGATGACGGCAAGCGTGCCCCAAGCATTGCAATAGAACAGCACATCGAGCTCCAAGAATCCAAGCAGAATTCCTGCCAATGCCGGTCCCATCATCCGCGAAAGGTGAATGGCCGTTGTATTGATGGCAATCGCGCTTGTTAACGATGAAACAGGGACAAGACATGGGAAGAATGCATTCCGGATGGGCGAATCCATTGCCGCAAGCACGGCTCTTAATGTCACAATGATGAAAAATAATCCGAAAAGCTGCTGGCTTTCTATCACATATGCAAGACAAAAAGTTAATAGCATCATGCCAGTCTGAATCATCAGCAGCAGCTTTCTTCTGTCAAACCTGTCAGCCAAAACGCCTGCCGGGATGCTCAGCAAGAATACAGGGACTAGACGGCACGCATTTACGAGCCCAAGGTAAAACGGTGAATCTGTCATTTGGAGAACCGCCCAATTCAATGCAACCAAATCCATCCAGTCTCCTGTCCTTGTCACCATGCTTCCTGCCATGAAAATCCGAAACCTTCTTGAATGAAGGGCAAACCGCTGCTCGCTGCCTTGCTGCATTTTTACTGCTTCCATCGGTCTCAGCCATCCTCCATGGAAAATGCATGAAGCGGGTTAGGAACAACAGTGTAGCTGTATCCTTTGCCTTCTGAATCAAGCCGCATCCTCGTCAGCGCTTTATGATCCGTGTTTGCCTGATACAGCGCCTCTCTATCCTGCCTTGCATTTTTTGTGAAAGCAGGATTCTCTTCCAATCTATCAAACACTTCTTGGCACAAGCGATCGACTTCCCTCCATAACTCCTTTTCATCAAGTCCAAATCCTTTGCAGAGCTGCAGGATGAACTCGCCGCAATGGTTTTGGAACACGGTATAAAACAGTTTGTTATGCATTTCTTTCAAGTTTTCCGTTAACGTAAGGGACCCGGGGTAGAATGTGGCAGCAAAGCCCTGCTCCTCTAAGCGTGCTCGGAAAATCCGCGCACCGCCCCAATCGCGGAAAAGCATCCGCTGAGGCTGGCCATTTTTGAATACCATGACGCTATTTTGCAAATGCCCTTCCAGCCCGATGCCATATTTAATCATCAAGGTAAGGAAACCTGGCAAAGTAATTTTCATATACTCCGAGAAAAATAGAAACGCAGCCTCTGCGGCGGAATCCACCTTGTTTGTCTTTGCGAAGCCTTCTACGAGTTCTGCCATAATCGTTTTTCCCGTGACAGGAGACTCTGCAAAAAGCGAGCTTCCCACAACAGCAAGCTCATCGCGGCTGATAAAATGTGCGACATTTTCACGGACAACAGCAGACAAATTTCTGTTCTTTAGCTCAGCAGCTGCTTCACTTTCCTCTGCTTTAAAATGAAAGCCCCCGCATTCTAAGACTGGGATGAAAGTGTTCTTCAATGCTTCTTCCTTCCTTATCACTTTTGTGATCATCCTGCTGAATACGGCTGCATTATTTGCTGTATTCGGAGAAATCGACCTTACAGTGGAAGTCATTTGGCTGTTCACTGCCATTTTTAACGCGAAAGATGCTGCCTTTCCGTTTTGCAAAGGAACGGCAGTCCTGAATGATGATGTTGCTCCGCAATCAACCGTTGCTTCTTTCACGATGACGACCTTCCTTTGCTGAAGCTCTTCCCGATAAAGAACCGGTATCGTTTTTTCCAGCTGCCAAGGATGTACGGGAACAAACACATATTCCTCCATGTCGTGCCCAAGCCTCTGACATACCTGTTCTGCGGCCGAACGCAAGGCAGGAAACACATCAAAAAGAAGGGCATTAGGATTTTTTTCTGACTCATCCAGTGTGGACCATTCCGCATACTCCTTATGTATTCCAACAAAACCAATTGGAGTCAACCCAGCAAACTCCGGTGCATACTGAAGCACGTCCTTCGGCTCCATGCCAAGCTTCGTTTTCGCGCAAGGATGAAGATTATGTCCTTCAATGGAAAGCTGTTCAAAAAACAGGCTTGAGTCAAAGGAAGAGTCTCTCCGTTGCCGTGCCACGGCCCAGTCGACAGAACTGTTGACCCCAAGGTTTGCTGCCTCTTCCTTGATCTGCTTTTTCCGCTCCTGCCAAAAAGCATACGCCATTGAAAGATTCGCACTGCCATTGGCCAATTCTTCAAGAAGGATATCCCATGATAATTCCGAATCTTTCGTACGTAAAAGTTCAATCAACAGCGCTGGATGGTCAAGCCTCTTCACACCGGATTTGCTAATATATAACACATCTCCCTCCAGTTCCACACGGTTGAACGCATACGTCCCGCCTATCGGAAAAGCGAGGCATTCTTTTTCACATAGCGGATACAGCTTATAAATCCTCCCCTCTTCCAATGGATGTCCTGAAAGCATCTTCATCACTGATTGCCAGTATTCATCGATGGCGGGAACATTTAAAACGTGGATGTTCCCGGAAATATACAGCTCGGCAGATTCGGATGATAGACCAAGAATATCCTCTCGGAGCATCGACGCTGCAAGCCGGCGCATAATCCCCTTCCTCCCTTTTTCAATCGCAGCTAAAAAGCGGGATGCCATGTTAGGGTGTTCTTTTTTAAGAAAATCGAGCGTTTTGATTTCGTCCTCATATAAATGGAGGGCTGATTTTGCTTTTATCATTGTCATCGTTGTGCTCATTATTATTCTCCTTTCCATTGCGCTAAAGGATTGGGGACCTTGGAATACGGATAAACGGTGGAGCTTCCTTGCAGGCGCATCAGTGTCAGCGCCTTCAAATCGGTGAGGTGCTGAAAAATTGCCTCTTCATCTTCGATTGCCTGGCTTCGAATAGCCTCGTCCTGCTTTAACTCTGCAAAGACGGCTTGAATAACGGCTGCTACCTGCCTCCAAAGTACGTTTTCTTCCAAGTCTATTTCCCTCGTGATACAAGCGATGAGTTCGGCAAAGTGGTTTTGCAGGACAGCATACGAAAAAATATTTCTCAATGCTGTTTCGTCCTCTGTTGCAATCGCAGAACCAGGATGGAGCGAAATCTCATCACCAGCTTTTTTCAGCCGCGGCAGCATAACGCGTATGCCGCCGAAGTCCCTTAGAAGAATGCGGACGGGCTCGCCGTTGTTAAAAATAGATATGCTATTTTGCATATGGCCCTCAAGACTGATACCGTAGCGCACCATCAAAGTGATAAAGCCGGGTAAACTCCTTTCGGCATATTTAGTGATAAAAGCAACCGCTGCAACAGAGAGGTCCGCTATTTTGCGATGGCTGGCCAGCTCCTCAATCAGTTCACAGGTGATTGTTTTTCCACTGATCGGTGATACTGCTAAAAGCGAGGCTGCTGCCATCGGGATTTCTTTCCCTCTTTTCACATATTTCTCGGGGTTTTCCCGCAAGATAGCAGCAAGATTCGCCTGAAGGTTCCAACGTTTCTCTTCCGAAAGATGAGCGGGAGGTTGATAATAGCTCCCCGCCTCTTCGGCAAGGACAATAAATCTGCCATCAAAGCGATTTTCTTTTTTCTGTATTTTGTTCAAGATTCTTGAAAGGGCTGGACCATTTTCAACAGAGTTCGGTGATACAAGCCGCACAGCGCTCGTTGTTTGTATATTCACCGCTGTCTTAATATGATGCGGAAGTTTCCCGCCTGCCGGCACAGGTGACAGCGAACGGAAAGATACGAGTGCTTTTGCTGGAATAGTGATACCATGAATCGGGATAATATCCCCTGCTCCCAGTGCTTCCCTATACATGGCGCCGATGGTATGCTTCATTTGCCAAGGATGAAGCGGAATCAGTTCGTAGTCCTTGAGATCCTTTCCTTTCCCAGCTAAAAATTTTTCAACATCCAGTGCGAGACCTCCGTATTCGTTGTACAACAACTCGGTTACAGTAGTGCTTCCAGCGGACACTGTCCTGCAGCAGTCTTTGGCAACAGCAGCCAGCGCAATTTCAGGAGATCCTCCCCATTCAGGCGAGTACTGTATCACTTCGCCGACATCGAGGCCAAACTTCGTCTTCGCTCCAGGGTGCAGCGGGTGCCCCTCCACGACCGTTTGCTCATAGTAGGCTAGCGGACTGAATGCTGGATCCTTTTCAGCTTCCTTGCGTACAAAGGCCAACGATGTCTTGTAACGTTCCATTTTCCTCTTGCTTTTTCGATATGCAGCACCTGCCAATGCAAGGGCAAGATTAGCCGTCCCGTTCGCAATTTCCTGACGAAAGCGCTGGAATCGCACTTCGGGGGTATCTTGCAGTACTCCCTCTTGCCGCAAAAGGTCGAGCAATTCAACAGGATGGATCAGCTCCTTCTTATGCTGTAATTCTGTTACGATGATCCTTCCCTCGATATCGAATCTTCCAAAGGAAAATTTTTGTTTTATGCTAACCTGCAATTCCTTGTCGTCCGCTAACTTGATAGAAAGCTCTTTTCCCTCCCATAAAACATCCTCTTCTTTTACAATCCGCTCTCGCACCAAGCCCTGCAGCAGCCGCTGCATAATTCCTCTTCTTCCATCCGCAAGGCATTTCAGAAAAACTCCCTCCAGTTCAGGCTTGTGTTCCGCTATGTATGACAAAGTCCTCGCTTCTTCTTCCTCTAAAAAAACTTCCTCGGCAATGACCATCTTTCCACCCCTGTTTCGATATTTTATGAAATTGATAATCATTATCATTAAAAAACTTCGTCTCTTATGTTATTTGATAATGATTATCAATGTCAAATAACTTTTGGCCTAAAAAGGAAAAAAGCACCCTACTTGGTGCTTTTGGTCTAAATGAGCTATTCATATATATAAAAAGCAGAGCTCTAAAACGCTCTGCTGCAATGATGCCTCTGACGGGATTCGAACCCGCACTCCTTTCGTAAGCATAGGCTAGGGGAGAACACGCTTCCCTACGGATTTTCACCGACAGGAATTCCACCTGTCTCAGCTTATTTGCTTTTCGGTGCTTCTGAAACCCTTGCCTTGCGACCCGGTTCTACCATGTTTTCCGGCGCTCTTCCCTCCTAGAGCTACAGAGGCATTTTAGTAAAATACTCCTCTTAATCTCCATCACTCATTAAATATTTGCTGTATTCTTCCTGTGTTAAATACCTGCGTCCATCACAAACCTGGCATTCAATGAACGAATCATACATTCCCGTACCATCGCACTCGGGGCAAATATAACTATCATTAGGTATATTATATGGCTTCCCTGAAAGAAAAGACTTAATCCTTCCCTTTATATCCATCTAAAGACCACCTGTCTTTACTTAGTTGTAACAATTAGACGGTTTTACTATGAAGGAAGTTTCACATTTTTGTTAGATTGTAACAATTTTTGCCAGGAAAATATTAGTAGTTTCCAATGGGCATTTGGATAGGGAGAAAAAATCAAGTTGTACTTAGGAAGTTGAAACCTATTATAAAAGAGGATATGTGATTGGTAAATAGCGGGTGACGCTGATGGTGTCCTTATACGAAGCAATGACCTTGATGATTACATTTTCAAGTCTAATCGTATCAGTGATTGCCATAGTTATTTCTTACGATCGGATCGCTGCACTTCATGCAGTGTAGCTGTATATTGGGGATGCCAGTTGGAGCTGGTGCACCTTTTCTAATCTGTGTTGTATACCTTTATGATATTCATACCCTGTTAGGTTGTAAAGCAAACCAGAAAAACTTAAGGATGTAAAAAATTTAAATTGATTGTTCGATTACGACATACTCCCCGCGAAAATCCTGTTCCAAAAATTGAACAGGGATTGCCAAGAGTATTTAAATATATCCCTAATAATATGTTTACCTATTTCTTTCATACTATTTGCCGGTTGAATCGCTTTTTAAAATCAGCCGAATAATGTCTTTCCCTTTTAACCCTGCTGGCAGCGGTGTTCCCTGCAGTTGATAGCTAATTTCCTCCTCTTTAAAAAGAGGTTTCAAGTTAGGCGCAGGCAATACCCCTAGGGGTGTATACAAGTATTTGGATAATTATCTTTACTGGTGCAGCTTCCTTCAGCAAAGTAAGAAGTTGGCTGAAAAGGAACAGATAAACCAATGCTCCTTTATGCTTGTCAAAATTTAAATAGTATTACCGTCAATTTCTTACGTGAGGTATAAAAAAACAGCCATTCCGAGGTTGGAACGACTGTATTTCTTATTCCGTTAAAGCCCCCATAATTGAATAGTGGGACGAAGAATTTATTCTTCATAAACTTTTACAAATATCGAACCGTGTAGTTTGTCATCAACGTAAGCATCCAATTTCCACATTCCGCTTTTAGATAAAGATATCACCGAAGGGGTATGGGCATCCGCACCATTGTGGGCTCCTGCTAAAGACAACCCTTCAATAACGGTAACCTCTTCATTTGTTTGATTATGAGTAGCAATAACCTTTAAATCTCCCTTTAACTTTTCTGGATTACCCCACAGATGCCACATATACTTGTTTTCTTTGTCAGTATAGAATCGAGTTATTTCAGAATCATCATAAATAAAACCTAGTTTTTCTTCGACTCCAATCATTTTGTAGTTACCTGATTCAAAAATACTGCTTTCCTCCCATTTCTCGTTGGTACAACCTGCCAGGAAAACTAGTGCCAGAACCAAAAGCAACGACTGAACAGAAACCTTATTCATCAATATTACCCTCTAATCCCTTATTTAGCAGTCATTTAGATTTAGACGAAACCCATTTAATTAAGTTTCACTTATTCAATTAACATGCCTGTTAGCTGAACAAGCCTCTCTTTATATAACACCATAAAAAGGAAATTATTCTTTGTTATAATTAAAAGCAACAATCATTACGAAAAGAGTTACAATGCTGGAAATGAAGCCAATGCTGTTACAGTGTAAAGGAGTAAGACGAGTTGGACGAAGAGCATGAAACCTTTTTTCACAAGTTGAAAGGACATTGGGTTAGTCATTTTTTCTCCTTCTAGAGCCATTGTTAAGAAAATGACAATATTTTCATACTCCTATTCTACAACAAAATGCATAATATTGTAAATATTTGAAATATATTTTATAATGAGGTATCGCAAGAGGTGGCTCATGGAGCCTGCCATTTAGAGGAGTGACTATTTGATTAAAGGTTTATACGAAGCGCATTTGCCATTAACCAATTTAAGTAATTCCATTGAGTTTTATAAAAAGTTGGGGTTGGAACTAGCCTGTTCTCAAGAGAAATTGGCTTTCTTTTGGATTGTAAAAGGAGCAAGCTGGCTGGGTCTATAGGAAACAGAAACTGTGACTGTTCCGTCCACCCAAAGTGCGAACCGCCTTCGGATGTAGGCCAGAAAATCAACCTTTAGTTCTTCCGAATAACCCCCAAGTAAATGCCGCTATTTACTATGAAAATCCCGATCCTGAATTATATCACTTGGATATCACCCGGCAGCGTATTAAGTGCCTCTGGTAAAAACACAACCGCTATGTGTATATTTGATACAATTATCCCTTTCCTTAAGTGAGTTTAAATTATGTTTGATAAGCCCTTCCTAATATTTTAATTGCATAAAAATAAACCACTTCATTCTTCCAGTTAAATCTCCTTTTCAGCTTCATTACTGGGAGAAAAAGTGGACGAATTAAAATGGTTCAATTCTTCACAGAACACTCCTGTTGCATGAAGTAGGAATGTTTTACATCCTAGCCTTCTATTATGGTATTGATGGTATGAAACTATGCAACAATTCCCTCTTCTAAGTTTCTCCAGAAGTGATGCGCTTCCCTGGCAAGGTGTTCTAATAAATCTGGCGGTGCAGTAGTAATGACGGCACATTGCTTTATTAATGTATCTAATTCTAATTTAAAGGCTTCTAAATCTTTAGCCTCGCATATAACCATTTGCCTAAATGTATTTAAAGCTGGCAGCAGTTCTGTACGTGGTTTCCGCACTATCGTTCTAAGTGCATTTGCTTGGAGAAACAGTCTTTCAAACTTGTGGGTCATCTTTCTAACCCTTTCTTGAAGATCATAATTGGATGGATCTAAATAATGCTGAAGGAAAGCTAGATGATCTGCCATTTGTCTAAGCCAAAACGTACTCTCATGTAAAACTGCATCCGCTATCAGCTGCCGGCTTCCACTTTGCATTAATTTCAAGACTTTTTTGGACTCATCGGCTTCACGTATCATATGGTCCATAAGCGCAACTGGAGTCGAAACAATAACGTCGCAGTGTAAAGCCTTATGCATACCAAATGCTAAGAAATTGCGGAACTCACTTATAACTTGCTGGGAATCGTTAATCAAATTACCAAGATCACTCTGCTTTGCCTCGGCTTTCTGCCATATCCCCATCATATTTTGAACAAATTGTTGGTTTGTACGTGCAAGGTCTAATTCGTGATGGCTAATTTCCCTGTCAAAAAAACGCCCATGATCCAAATTACTTTGCAGCCAAAAAGCTACAATTCCATAGGCATCCCTTTCGTAGTTATCTTTATACCCCATCATGACACCCCTTTCGATTCAAATCGAAACAAGTATATTCACCATTACAACCAATTATGAATTTCACAATACAGATAACTTTATCTCTAAAGCTCTGTTGGCAGTTGAAAGCGAAACATTTTGTGCTTTTCAAACGCAAGCAGTTAACAGCAAGTTCAGCATTTTACCAACATTCTATGCAATCATAGCTCCCCATCTTAATCTCTCTTATTAAAGATGAAACTCTTTTTAATTGGATATCAGCATGTATGACAATATGTTCAATACAAAAATAGAATTCGTGACAATAGTAATGACGTTCGTTGCTTTCTTTTTCAATCCTCATAAGTGCTTAGCACTATTCCATTTTACATTTTCATGATGAAATATAGGGAAATTTTACCGTAATTTCAAATTATCTAAAAAATCACTAGACTACCATTTTTATCACATGCTACTATTTCACCAAAGGAGGGCATCATATGAAAATATCTCATTATTTAAAAGGAACCAAACTACTCATCTCATTATCTGCAGCCTTATTCGTAACATCTTATCCGCTAGTCTCATTTGCAAGTGATCTTCCGAAAAACGAAAACACGGAAGAAAGCAGCAGGCTCAGTGATATTGATGAGGGGATTGCTAATTTAAACTACAATCCCAACGAAATACTGGCAGTAAAAGGAGAACAGATTGAAAGCTTTGTTCCACGGGAGGGGATTAATGCTAACGGGAAATTCATCGTTGTGGAACGGGTGAAGAAATCCCTAACTACCTCCCCAGTGGATATCTCGATTATTGACTCGATTGCAAATCGCGCATACCCAGGGGCGATTCAGCTAGCCAACCGCGCTTTTGTAGAGAATCAACCGAACTTATTAGTTGCTGAAAGAAAACCATTAAACATTAGTATTGATTTACCAGGTATGAAGGATCAAAATTCTATTAAAGTAGAAAATCCAACAAACGCAACCGTATCCGGCGCAATTGATAAATTAGTTTCTACTTGGAGTGATAAGTATTCCGGAACACATACACTTCCATCAAGATTACAATATACCGAGTCCATGGTATATAGTAAATCCCAGATTTCGAGCGCATTGAATATAAACACGAAGATTCTTGATAACTCACTCGGAATCGATTTTGATGCCATTGCGAACGGCGAGAAAAAGGTAATGGTTGCTGCCTATAAACAAATCTTCTATACCGTCAATGCCGAGCTGCCAAATAATCCGTCAGACCTCTTTGGTCAAAATGTAACCTTCAGAGAGTTAATGCGTAAAGGGGTCAGCAACACAGCGCCGCCGGTGATGGTTTCAAATGTTGCTTATGGAAGAACCATTTATGTAAAATTGGAAACGAATTCAAAAAGTAAAGATGTACAAGCAGCCTTCAAAGCTTTATTGAAAAATAACAGTGTAGAAGCGAGTACGCAGTACAAAGATATTTTAGAAGATAGTACTTTCACTGCAGTCGTGCTAGGAGGAGACTCAAAAGAGCATAACAAAGTAGTGACAAAAGACTTTGATGAGATCCGCAATATTATTAAAAATAATGCAGAATTCAGCCTGAAAAATCCAGCTTACCCGCTATCGTACACAAGCGTGTTCTTAAAGGACCATTCCGTAGCTGCCATTAAAAACAATACAGATTATATTGAAACGACAGCCACTGAATATTCCAAAGGACAAATAAAGCTTGATCACTACGGTGCATACGTAGCGCAATTTGCTGTATCTTGGGATGAAGTTTCCTATGATAATAGCGGAAAAGAAATCCTCACGCATAAAACATGGGACGGGAACTACAAAGACAGAACAGCCCATTTCTCCACTGTCATCCCACTACCGCCTAACGCAAAAAACATTAACATTTATGCAAAAGAATGTACTGGCCTTGCATGGGAATGGTGGAGAACGGTTGTAGATGAAAGAAACATGCCGCTATCTAAGGAAATCAGCGTTTCCATCGGCGGAACCACCTTGCATCCATACGCAACAATCAAGCAATAAATAATAGAAAGCGGGTCCTCATTCCATGGGGACCCTTTGTTTTCGAATGTAATTTTTATCCCCTTAAAATATCGGTTCCTCTTTACTTGCATTAGTATATTGGCTTTTTAACAGAAGGAAAAAAAGCTTCCCACAAGTTCACTGAACTAAATGAGAAGCTCCTTCTATCCACCCTCATCTTATATCATGGGGTTGGAGCAATGCCTATTATGCGTTTGGAGGTGTTCCCTCTGCGTTTGCTGCAACGACATCGATTTGGATTAAAGCGTCTTTAGGTAAAGCGGATACGCCAATAGTTCTACGCGCTGGAATGCCGCCTGGGAAGAATGTTGCGTAAGCTTCTTCGACTGCTTCCATATCAGAGATATCTTTCAGGAAGATATTCACTTTCACGACATCTTCCATAGCATGGTCAACGCTTTCTAAAATTGCTTTAACATTTTTCAAGCACTGTTCCGTTTGCTCTTTTACGCCGCCAGCTGTTACTTCACCAGTTTTAGGATCTACTGGCAATTGAGCAGAAAGGTGGTTGTAATGAGAGAACGCTACAGTTTGTGTAGATAAAGCACATTTTGGTGCATTTTCAGTGTTGTTTGCTTTTATGACAATTCCATGCCTGTCTTCAACCTTTTGTGGAGGTGTTCCATCTCCGTGTGATACTACTGCTTCCATTTGCACCAAAGCATCCATTGGCAACGCTGAAGCTGCCACTACTGTCCGAGCAGGGAAATAAGCTACAGCTCTTGCAATCGCAGAGTCTGGGAAAAATGTTGTATATACTTCATTTACCGCTTCCACATCCGATAGGTTTTTCAGGAAAATATTGATTTTTACAATATCATCAAAAGGAACATCGATACTTTCTAAAATTGCCTTAATGTTTTTCAAGCACTGTCCTGCCTGCTCTTTTACCCCGCCAGTTACCAGTTTGCCTGATTTAGGATCGATAGGTAATTGAGCGGAAAGGTTGTTGTAATGAGAAAAAGCCACAGTTTGTGTAGATAGAGCACTTGTTGGTGCATGATGTGTGTTATTTGTAAGCTTTATGAGGTCGCCTGCTTGTGGTGCGTTTGGAATAGTACCTTCACCGTTTGAAACAAGTGCTTCAACTTGCACTAAAGCATCCATCGGTAAAGCTGCCACTGCCACTGCAGTCCTTGAAGGAACGTATGTAGGGAAGAATGCTTTATAAACTTCGTCTACAGCGTCAAGATCTTTGATATTCTTAACGAATACAGTGATCCTAACAACATCGCTCATCACATGATCGATGCTTTCTAAAACGGCTTTGATGTTTTTCAAGCACTGTTCAGCCTGCTCTTTGATACCACCAGCTACCAATTTACCGGTTTTCGGTTCGATAGGTAATTGAGCTGAAAGATTATTGTAATGAGAAAAAGCTACAGTTTGTGATTGTGAAGCGAAACCTTTTGGAGCATTTTCCGTACTTCTTCCTAATACTGCGTTATAGCCGCTCATCGTGTATCTCCTATTAGATAAAATTTTTTATTTACTAACTCAAACTTTCACACCTTAAAAACCGTTTTCAATCATGGTTGCGTTAACCTCTCGAGTGGTTACTCTAGGAATTATAGCAGTCATTCCCCGTTTTGAATAAGTGTTTTTTGTGAACGTTTTCACAGGGAATACAAAGCCATTTTTGTACCTCTTTCGTTCTCTACGGAAAAAAACAATCCGGATAAATTCCCTTACATTGCAAGGGGAATCACTCGGTAACCATGAAAGGGCAGACATATGGGTATAAATAATTCTGTTGAACTATTGTGTCTGTTTCTTATATGATTATACTTATTCTTACTTGTAGGAAGGGATGTATCGTCAACAGCTTATAGAAAACGTTTAAGAATTTTTTTCAAAAATCAAAGAATGCTTTATTGCACTTGAAGTAGATCTGGAAGAGTTTAAGCTGCTTATTTAAGGTTCTTGGACCCCCAAACGATTTTTAGTATGAGGAAAATGACTTCAGCTAAAGTGCAGGGGTCATTTCTTTTTATTAAAGGATAAACTTCACATATAGGAGTAAGGAAAGTTCTAGAGGTTAAAATAAAATTGGCGGAATGAAGATGGTTTATTTTTGAGGATAGAAAGAGTGATTATCATGGGAATTACCCTGAAAAATGCAATGAAACTTGGGAAGTTTTCTGAGTGTGAATTGGTTACAGGACACAATGGACTGCACAAAGAGATTGAGCAAGTTACGGTCATGGAAGTTCCGAATACAGTTAAATGGCTTAAAGGCGGGGAGCTGTTATTAACTTCATTGTTTTCCATTAAGGATGATATGGATGCACAACGCAATTTAATACCATCCCTAAATAACGCAGGAGTGACAGCAATAGCTATTAAACCATTGAGTTTTTTGAACTGCATTCCAGATAATCTGTTGCAGCAGGCCAAGCTATTGAACTTCCCGGTGATAAAAATTCCGGAACATGTGAGTTATTTGGATATTTCGACTCCTGTAATGCATGCAATCTTTAACCATAATGTTGTTATACAAGAGGACCTTTTAAGAATGAAAATAAAAAATGAAATGGAGCAGCAATATAAGGAAGAGTTTATTAGAGAATTACTATTTAATGAGTTTTTGAATGATAATGTCATAAGAGAACGAGGGGAAAAATATCAGTTATCCCTTAGCAGAAGATACGTATGTTTATTATTAATGAGAGAGAAAAATAATTCAGAATTTGAACAATCTATGGTCATGAATAAAGTAGAATCTTATACTCAAAAATATTTTCCAGGAGCTCTTGTGGGAAGAGTCAGAAATTTCATATGTATGATTGTGCCATTGGAGGAATCAAAAGAGTCCTCATTCAAGCATCATTGCAAACGATTATTTCAAGACCTAACCTATTTTTTAGGCAGCGGCAGGACTTGTATCGGAGTTGGACGAGGCGGACAAGATATTAACGGAATAAGAGGAAGTTTTCTCCAGGCAAAACAGGCGGTTAAGCTTGGTTTTTCTAAGAAACATCATAGTGACGTTATTTTTTATGATGATTTGGGAGTATATCGACTCCTTCACCAGTTGGCAGATGAGAAAGAACTTGTAGAATTTTTTGAGGAAACAGTTGGTAAATTAGTTGAAAATGATAAAAATTATGATTTGAATCTAGTCCAAACGTTAACGTACTATTTTCAGTTTAATGAAAATCTAAAGCGGACCTCTCAGGAAATGTTTATTCATGTCAACACGTTAAAGTATCGAATCAACAAGATTGAATTACTGACTGGTTATAGCTTACAAAGATCAGATGATAAAATGATGCTCTATTTGGGCTTGAAAATTCATGAAATGCTGACAATTTCCTCCTAATCGCATCTGTAAAGGAAGGTCGATATTAAGAATCTTCAATTGTCTATTCGGCTAATTTTTATTATTTTAATTTGTCTTAATGAATATAAAAACTTAATAAAAATTAAGATAAAATTTTAAGAGTCACTCTATTGTTTATTGTTCTGTTTTATAAAAGCGCTTTAATATAAAAATCGAAAGGATGGTGCATGTGATGCAAAATGAGGCTAAATATAAACGAAAAGTCCTGGCTTCCTCCATGTTTGGTCTTGGTTTAGAAGGTATGGATATTATGTTTCTGTCATTTGCGTTAAGTACGATAATTGCAGAATTTGGAATCAGCTCCGCAGCTGGCGGCTCAATCTCTTCTATCACAAATTTAGGGATGTTACTGGGCGGCACCATTTTTGGAGTATTAGCGGATAAATACGGCAGGGTTAAAATATTCTCTTTTACCATTTTGATTACTGCTGTTGCAACCGCTTTAATGGGATTTGCTCAGGATATTACAACGATTTATGTTTTACGATTCATCGCTGGAATTGGGGCCGGTGGTGAATTCGGAATCGGTATGGCCATGGTTGCAGAAGCTTTTCCTAAGGAAAAGAGAGCTCGGATGACATCTTGGGTTACAATTGGCGGGCAAATGGGCGCTGTTGTAGCTGCAATCTTAGCTGCACTTATTCTTCCTACATTCGGCTGGAGAGGTTTATTTATTTTCGGACTCATACCTGTGGTATTAGCTTACATGGTACGACGCCATTTACCTGAAACAGATGAATGGAAAAAGATGAAAGCAACGAGTAATAAGGGAGATGGCAAGACATCGATCAAACGATTATTTGAATCTCCAAGAACAACTTATGTGACAATTGCTCTTACCATCATGTCTACTGTCCAAGTGGCCGGTTATTATGGACTGATGAACTGGCTGCCATCGATTTTTCAACAAAAATTAGGCTTAACAGTTAGCGGCTCCTCCTTATGGATGATCAGTACCATATTTGGAATGTGCTTAGGAATGCTGTTGTTCGGGCAAATTATGGACCGATTAGGAGCAAAACTATCTTATGGTATTTTCCTACTCGCATCCGCTGCTTCTGTTTTTCTCTATGTTGTTGCATCAAGTCAAATCACCTTGTTAATTGGCGGGGCGATCGTCGGTTTCTTTGCCAATGGAATGAATGCAGGATATGGGGCATTAATTAGTAGTTTCTATCCAACCGAGATTAGAAGTACAGCAAATAACGTTATTTTTAACTTAGGACGAGGAATCGGCGGCCTGTCACCGATTGTCATTGGATTCTTATTAGATAAATATAGCCTTTCTATCGCGATACTATTCCTATCAATCCTTTATCTGATCTCATTCATCACCATCATCACAATGAAGGGCATACCGTTGAATGGCAATAAAAATATTCAACATTCCTAGTACTACTGAAAAGTAACCATGGAAAAAGCAGAAGAACGTTCTTCTGCTTTTTTTTCGTTTAACCTAAAATTGTTCATTTGTCATTGGATAACTCATCTGAAAACCTCATTCCCTTTGTTTTCAATATCCAATAACTCACTGTAGCAAGGTAAAGTTTGACTTTTTCGCTCATTTTTGAAAAGCGTAATCCTGTTTCCATTTCTATTTTATTCAAACGATAATGAAGCGTATTAATATGCAAAAATAATTCTTGACTCGTTTCTTTTAATTTTTCATTTTTTTGAAAATAGACTTGCAATGTTCTCATTAAATTCTCATTATGAAAAACACTTTTTAACGTATCTTTTAAAAAGTTCTCTAATTCGGATCCATAAATTTCGCAAATCAACTTATATAGTTTCACTTGTTCAAAATCAATTGCATTCGAATCTCCAATCATTTCATTTAACTGAATACACAAGATAGATTCTTCTACTGCCAAATTCGTTTTTGAAATAGGCTTTATGGAACTTACACCGATTTTATAGTTTTCATATTCACGCTTTCTGCCTTCTGCATCATAAAGCAATTGATGAACATTTATACCCTTTAGTTTTTCTTCTGATGAAATAAGCAAGAAGTCAATACTATTAATTTTTCTTAAAAATAAAAAGGCATCAATTGCTTTTTTTTGCTGCAAGTCTGAACATTGCACATAAAATTTGTTAAAGATTTTGTCTATTTCCTTTACAGAATAACTGCTTTCTTTATAAGGAAAAATCGAAAAAGCCGTAACATGTTTATCCATTAAATTTAAGTTGATTATTTTTGTAGTATTTTGAAGCACCGTATCATTTATATTTTCATTTAACATTAAATAGCTAAAAATTCTTTCCTTTAAAACGTTTATTTCATGCTCATAGAAAATTTGGCTATTAATGGGGCCCATAATATCCAAATACGTAAGTTTTTTCGGTATAAAAAATATCGGAAACTGAATTTTCTCTGAATTTTCAATCACTGACTGTGGTATGTTAAATTGCTCATCAACCACTTTAATTGCTAATGCAGAAACTCGCAATGCCTTCAAATCACTTATTAATGAGTTCAACAGTTCTTCCTCATTCGGCAATGTAAAGGTACTAGTTAATAAGAACTCTCCCCCCCTAATCCAGCTGTTTAGGTTCAAGGATTCCATTACCGTAATCGTTAATATCGGTATTTTTGAATAATCAACTGCATTCATGCTTTCTAACTTCCAAGTGGGCTGTTCCACAAGTTTTTTTAGCACAATCATCATTTTTCACCTGCTTTTTTAATGATCAGCAATACTATTGAAGGCTGGTTGTATAATCAAATGCGGCAATTCAAACAATACTATTGTATAAAAGTACGGATAATAAAAGCAATGTTAAGTCCGGTGAAAGGTAAACGCAATACAATTGGAGGTTTGTACGTTTTTAAGCATTTTCTTTTGTGTAAACAACCAATTAATTTAACGCTTTCATTGTATTAAGATAGTTACGTACTAATTAATAGGAGGAGTTAATGATGAGTTCTAATTCAATGTCGAACTATCAAAAGCAAGCGATTTCAAGCGCGGCAACAGGATTAGGTTTCCAAAGTATGTCTACCATGTTGTTGTCTTTTGTTTTAGCTTCAATGATTTTAGATTTTGGAATAAGTGGAGCAGCTGGAGGACTTATTTCAACTGTTACAAATATTGGCATGCTAGTTGGCGGAATCGTCTTTGGTCCACTAGCGGACAAATACGGACGAGTTAAGATCTTTGCGATAACCGTCGCAATCTTCTCTATTGCGACTGGAGCAACCGCATTTGCCACGAACATCGAACTAGTGTATTTATTTAGATTTTTAGTCGGCGTTGGTGGCGGTGGTGAGTATGGCGTAGTAATGTCAATTATTGCTGATGCTTTTCCTAAAGAAAAAAGAGGACGCATGAACTCTATTGTAACAATTTCTGGACAAATAGGGGTAATCGTTGCTGCAATTGCTGCTGCTATTATTGTACCAAGTTTAGGATGGCAAGGTTTATTTATTTTCGGTGCAATCCCGATTTTATTCGCACTCGTTATCTATTTTAAATTGGATGAGTCAGAAACATGGAAAAAAGCGAAAAAAGAAGCAGGCGAGACGAAAGAAAAAATTTCTATTAAAGAACTGTTTATTGAAAATAGAGCAAGTACTACCATTAAATTAACGATAATGGCAATTGTCCAAGTTGCAGGCTATTTTGGATTAATGAACTGGCTGCCTTCCATACTTCAACAAAAGGCTGGAATTACAGTTTCCGGTTCCTCCATGTGGATGGTTGTAACGATTGTTGGTATGTCCCTAGGGATGTTTGTATTTGGATTTGTCATGGATAAATTCGGCGCAAAAGTTGCCTATTCCTTTTATTTATTTGCATCAGCAGTTTCTGTAATTGCTTATTCCTTCGCAAGCGGTAGTTTCGCCATTTTAATTGGCGGTGCAATTGTTGGATTTTTCTGTAACGGTATGAACGCAGGTTATGGTGCGATTGTCGGTAACCTTTATCCAACTAGGATAAGAGCAACTGCAAATAGTATTATTTTTAATGTCGGCAGGGCAGTTGGCGGTTTTTCTGCAGTTGTAATCGGATATTTAATGGACAGCTACACAATCACTCATGTAATGGCCTTCCTAGCTGTTTTATACTGTATTTCTTTACTAACGGTATTGACTTTAAAAGTCCCTAAAACTAATATTACTACTGTAAATAGTAAATAAATAAGAAGAATCAATTTTGTATTATCACTCTTATGGAGGAAAAATTTTATGAGTATTCATTTAAAAAATTTAAAGCCCGGGGATCTAGGTGAAGCGACGATTGTTGTAGGTGATCCAGGACGAGTACTGCTAATTTCCGAAAAGTGGGAAAATAAGAAGGAAGTTAGTAACAGCAGAGAGTTTCTTCTTATTAACGGATATTATAAAGGACATTTAGTCTCCGTTTGTTCAACAGGTATAGGTGTAGGGTCAACAGAAATTGCTGTAACGGAACTAATCGAAAATGGAGCAAAACAAATTGTTCGTTGTGGCGGATGTGGAGCATGGGATCAAACCATTAATCCAGGAGATATCATTCTTAACAGTGGAATGCAAAGATCAAGTGGAATGTTCTCTTCCTATGTACCTGAGACATACCCTGCAGTGGCAGACCCTTTACTTCTTTCGAAAATCAATCAATCTTTAGTGAAAAATAACCAAAAGGTACACGTAGGTTTAGGGCTAACGACAGAGACTTACTATTTAGGACAAGGAAGAGCGCCGAAAATAAACAGTGAGTTACCGATACCAAATATCGTGGAAGATTATAATAAGTTCAATATTATTAACTGTGAAATGGAATCCGCTGTCCTATTCTTATTAGGTTCCATTTATAATATTCCGGTTGCAAACTGTTTAGTGGTTCATGTAAGCAGAAGTACAGAGAAATGGGTTGAGGATAAGGATTACAACAAAATCCATCAAAACACCTCTGAATTTGTATTAGATGCATTATTAAATCTTTAATCACCTTAGCTCTAATTTAGTTTGATTTTATAGCATAAGAATTAGGTAATAGTAAAACATAAAAGGCGCGGCATTTAACATTATTAACGTTAAGTGCCGCGCCTTTTAATAGGTTTTATTGACATCCTTATATATCCGGGGAATTAATATTATAAAAGTTCTTCTGTAAATATTCTAGTGAGATGTAAATCTGTTGGTTATTGTCCTGTTTTTTAATAGATATACTAGCATGTTTAGATTGTTGTTTGTATTTACTGAGCAGTGACATCCTCTTAACTGTCTTCGTCCCTTTTGTATTCTAAAATATCTCCAGGCTGACATTCTAAAGCCTTACAAATTGCCTCTAAAGTGGATAATCGAATCGCTTTTGCCTTTCCATTTTTCAATATAGAAAGATTCGCCATTGTTATGCCCACCTTCTCAGAAAGTTCTGTTACGCTCATTTTCCTCTTTGCTAACATCACATCAATATTAATTATTATTGCCATTGTTATTTCACCTCAGACCGTTAAATCATTTTCTGATTTGATATTAATTGCTTCTTGTAAAAGTTTTTGGAGAACAGCGGCAAAGACTGCGATAACCATCGAGGCAAACGGAACAGCCAATCCGACAAATATAACTCCTGGTGCGTCGTCCACTTCCGCAAAAATATAGAAGAGCGGCAAAGCCAGCACATGCAGCATACTGATCATGATGGCGCAGTATTTGATTTTCTTTAAAGCATTTACAGATAAATCGGAGAAAGCTTTATTTTTGTCAATATAGCGTAAGAGTTTGAAAGCCTGAAACAAAGCAAAATAAAATGGTATTGCCGATGCATCAAAAGTGATGAAAACGAAATACTTTATAAAAGCAAACCTTGGGAGCAGTTTTGCAGCAAGATTCGCCATCTCTGGGACCAAAAAGATGCACAGAGCAAGAACTGGAACTCCTAAAAGAATAACAGCTATTTTTAAAAACAATGTTGTTACTTTTTCCATAAAAAGCACCTCACTTATTAATTCTGATTATGATTATAGAGTATGATTTATCGTTTTACAATAAATTTTTATTAATTTGAGCAATACTTTTGTTGTATTATTTCGTTTAAGCAAAGGTCAGCTTATAAACCAAGGTGGATTTTGATATTATAAAAAAATAAAACAGATCCCTTTCGATATATCGAAAAAGATCTGTTTAGAGTCGAAGGCGGATATGGTTACCCATGTTTCTTTATAGTCCGGCCAGATTTCAATTTCCACAACATTTCTAGAATTTCTTCCCGCTTCCACACGGGCAAGGATCGTTTCTGCCAACCTTTTGACGGGTTTGGAGACTGATGACCTCTCCTTTTTTTTCGGGCAAAGGCAATAATGCTTTCTTCTCACGAGCAGCTAGCTCTTCAGATGTGTATCCCTTTAAATACCATTCTCTCGTATTATTCATCAGAAGCACAAGGACATCCATCAATTTTTGCACAGCGTCTAAGCTTTCGAATATAAGCTTGGTCTGAATGTATTGCAGGAGCTGACAAGGCTGATAGCCTAATTTTACATGGATAACAGAAGTCTCAACAAGCTCCGTCGCCTCTTGTTTTTGCATCCGATACTCCCGCATTAACAGCGACAGAAGCTGAGAATAACCCTTGGGACGCTCCACATAGTTCATTTCGCCTGCTTCAAGCAGCTGTTTCTTTGTGAATGGATAATAGTCCAGGTTCTTTCTAGATGCCTGCTCCTCTAAGATAACTAAAGGATCCATCACTTCCCAATAAGAATATCCGTATTTGTCAATGTAAAACTCTTGGTAGTATTCCATCGCATCAAATATGACGTAGTTGAAGGCACTGTAATCGGAACGAATAGGCGCATATTTTTCAACTAAATCCACTAGCTTGTCATGCGGCACTGTTCCATAATAATAGAGTAATCCGCGGGTTATCTTAATCCATTCGGTATTCCGCTTAACATCCGAAAGTATCGTTTTGTCTTGAACTATTTCTTCTAGGGAAGGCAATAATTCCAGAGGAATCATGACAATTTGGGCACCATCCCGAAAACCCGTAAACATTAAACCAGTTTTATCGAAATACTCCATTTCCTCTATTTCTAAATTCTTTGCGCTAATTACTCCTTTATTAGCAATGATATCCTTTATTAAACTCAATCGCCGCTCATCGAACTGGCTGATAATATTGCTTAATAGAAAAGGAATTGCCTCTGACAAATATTGAATGAACTCCGCCTTTTTCAAGGAACTTATATTTTTGATTCCCAGTTTTTTGCGGATTTCCTGAAGATCTGCCACTCTCAACCCGGATAGCCTCTCTTTTAATGAAGCCATCCCAGTAATCTTATTCGTTTGATGGTTGTCCTTATTTCCCGCCATACTTATGCTCCTTTACATTCAAACTTAAAATTATAAATACCCCTTCATCCTAATAACTTTACCGCCAACTTTGAAACCAACTTCCTCCATCCCCATTTTCCGATAAAACTTTATTGCAGCATCGTTCAATGAAGAAACTCTTAAATGATACTCATTAACTTCGTTATTAGCAAAAATACGCATCGCATAATTGTGCAATTCTATACCTTTATTCTTCCCACGCATTCCGGGTATTAAATAATAAAGGTTACCATAGCCAATTTTATTACCTTCGTACTCACGAACAGTTAATTCAAGTTGTCCAATATAATCCCCTTTTCTGCTCTTTAGCCGACTGTGAGGTATGGTTAACCCACTTATTTAATCCTGTAATTTGGTTATCAATACATTTCTTTACCAATTCGTCTCTAATTAACAAAGCCCAGCTAAATTAAAAATATTGATCTTTTATTTACCTGGCTCCCTAAAAACCATTTTTTTACTATTATTCTATACAAGTAATCAAATTACCTTTTTGAGATGCATACCATTTCTAAAAAATAATATACTTCTGCCAGGCATAAGTAAAGGTTAGACCGGAAGAGATAATCGGTCGCTAGACCACTGTGATAACACTAGTCTATCCGCACATTACCGAAAAAAATGAAAAAGAGGCTTCCCATAAGTTTGCGCAACTCATGAGAAACCTCTCTTTTTTTGCAGAAAAACGTTGGAAAAGCGCGAGCATTTCACCCTCCTCTGACTTATAAACCCCTATATATCAATGGTTTTCGGGCAAAAATCACATAATACCGGCCATATGATTTTAAAGTATAATAATAAAATCTAAATAAAAAAATGCCAAACCAACGGTTTTTAATATGCGTTTCGCAAGTAAGTAATCTAAATAATTCATTACTTTGACGGCTTTTTACCACCTGCGCCATCTTTTTTACCACCCTTTGACAAGGAATTTACCCGCAGTGGACATCCCACTTGCCACCCTCCTATGGCCCGTTCCAAAGGCATTCTTGACACTGACACTCCGACGGGTATGATGTGGCTGCCCGCCGCAAGCTTCTCATACCCGCCTATTCAGTATTAAGAAGCGCTTCGCTTACCTTTTCCACTAGTTTGATAAACAACCTGTCGTTTAGTGGTAAATTTCTTGTCACTCCTTGGTAAAAACAATGGCGGAGATGGTACATTTGGGTGACCGTAATCATTACTATTTTAATTAGTTGTATCGTCTATGTGAATAGAATTTGAAGTATTAGGATCAAAGTTGTTAAACCCAGCTAAATCAATAAAATGAGCAATTGCCTCTTTATCATGATCAGCTATTATAAGATTGAAACCTGATATATTTTCCTTGATTTTCTCTAACTGACTTGTATTTAAGTCAAGGGATCGTTTAAATTGAACTTGATATTTATTCTTATAATTTTTAGGTTGCTCAGCTAAAAGTAATTCGCTGTTTTTACTTTTTAAAATATCATATAATTCTTCTGGATATTCAAGTGAGAAGTAAATCTGTTGTTTATTATCCTGTAAGATTTCGTATAGTTCGACATCAATTTCATAATTCATTAAAAAAACTAATTCTTTATTATCAGCGAAATAATTCATTTCAAAATTACTTATGTTGAATTTAGGAGGAAGTAGTTTTTTTTCTAATGACTTATTTTGGATAGATTTATTAGCCTGTTCAGATTCGATTGAATTATCTGCAGTTTTTTCGTTTGTATTTTCTGAGTTGTTACAACCTACTAAAAAGATTATAGAGATAATAATTGCGTAAGTATATTTATAGAACATATATGGGCACCTCTTTATATAGTAATAAAAGATTTCAATGAATTACATTGAAATCTTTAAAATATGAATAACCTGAATTATTCACCGTGATCTGAAATTCTGGGTATTTAATGAAATTTTTAAAGTTTAGGTGAATTTTTACGGAGAAAATAATCGAATGACAGGAAATTTAAAACGATTCTTGGGAGGAAACCGATTTTTGGACAGACTTCTCCCTTGGTGCAGGTTCGATTTATTTTAAAAGGGTATTTATTCAAATTTTAGTTGTTGCACTCGGGTGAGTACGTCCCAAAAAAAGCGTTCATACACAAAACTCGAGGACATTTTAAAATATAGCGAGCGTCCGGATTTCACCAACTTACTTGCCACTTTGATTAGCCGGGTACGAATCGTTTGGATTTGAATGCCCTTATACTTGGTCGGAAAACTGAATGTCCGTAACCAGTTCGTGAAGTTATAGGCAAGCAGACTCAACATCATCCGAGCTTCATTGATCAGAAAATCATGGCTTTTCATCTGATCAAAACCAAAGCCATCTTTCGCTTCTTTGATGAAATTCTCCATTGTGCCCCGCTGTTGATAAGATGTAACAATCGCTTGGGGCGAAAAGGCTTCACCCAGACTCGTCACAAAAAAGGCATGTGAAAATAACAATTCACCAGCAGGGCGAATGGACTGAATGATAATACGACGAGGCTTTGACCAAGAAGATGCTTGGTAAATGGACTCCTCTACATAGCTTTCTGTCACGGACACATCATGAATTTCATGTGCTGGGTGTAGTTCTTCCGCAAGTGCTTTTAACTTGGCGTTCGCTTTTAGACGAATGATATAGTAAACCGATTCCTTTTCGCATAATTCATATAGACCAGGCACCGCGAAGCCACTATCGCCACGGACTAGATAAGATTTTTCGGGGAAAACTTCGTTATAGTGCTCGATGAGTGGGCGCATAAAATCTACAACACCATTGGAAGTATAAACGTTTCCCGGGCGCAATTGCGCTTTCAAGAAATCACCTGTTAGCCCATCAAATGCGACTAGTGGATGAAAGCCTGTTGTAGAATAATGCGCGTTGTAGGAAGAATTTTCTTGGTTTCCGTATGTATCGGCATGTGTGGAATCCAGGTCGAAAATAAGTGTCTTCGATTGTCGAGCATGATGAACCCGGTCAAGCAGTTCCTGATTGGCTGATTGAAGTTGGTTTAGTGCTTCCGTGTCAAAGCGCTTAAAAAATCGTGATAAGGACGGTTGAGAAGCGAGTGCAGATTTGCCAAGAACCTGTGTGAAAACCGGATCATGTGTTAAACGGTCCGCTGCATCATCCTCATGATAGCCAGCGATCAGCTGATAGATTTTTTGACGAAGTAAATGTTCATTCGTATGGAAGCAATACGTGCGTTCATCTTTTAATTGGAGATGTTTTGAAATCGTTTGTGAGAAACTGATTTTTTCATCAAACTCACGAAAAATGAATTCTCCAGTGTCAGAAGAAAGCGCACCACCATCATTAGACAATTTAATGGAACGGTTGAAATGTAGAGTGTTTTGCGATAAAGTAGCCATTAGAAGAATCCTTTCTAGTTGGTTGGTGTTTAGTCGCAATAACCATAACAGAAATGGATTCTTTTTTCATCTTTTAAGTGAAAAAGAGAATCCCACAGAAAAGCCAACAAGTCGGCTTTTCTGTGGGATTTTATATATATCGGTGAATAATCTAGGAATAAGTATTATTGCTTCGTTTTATTACTCCATGTTGCATAAGTATAATTTGCTGTTACAGTAGTTGCATTTGTTAACTTACAAGGTGGCGCGACTTTATAACGAGTTCCTATAGATCTCACCCAACTACTTCCAGCTGTTAGTTTCCAAGTTCCTTTCGGTACAGACCAAGTTGTCGAAAGAGTTTTCGTTTTATTACATCCATATCCAACATTTGCATTTATTTTTGCCCCTGACTGTAAAACTTTAAATGTTGCCTCTCCTCCTATATTAACTGTAGCAACATGAGAAATAGCAACAGATCTAGTGACTGAATCAGGCGTACTACTATTATTTGTTGCATAATGTGTAAATTCTGTTTTTTTAGAAGTTGTCTTGGATTTATAAGATGTCTTGTATGTTCCAACTTCTGGACAAGAAAGTGGTACTATCGTTGAATCATCGTTTGTTGCTGCTTTTACCTCTGTTAGTGAAAACCCCGTAAATAGAGTAAAACATAAGCTTGTTGATAATAATACTTTTGAAAGCTTCATAACAATCCTCTTTGACTTAATAAGATAGTATAGGACATTAATAATATTCTAAAAATGCAAAAAAAACAATAAAAAGCTATTTTATTCTATATTTTATAATTTTTAACAAATAAAGTAGATTGTTTCCTAATCGCGTTTATCTGCATGAAACCAAAGAAATAAAAATAAAAGCAATATACTTACAGCCTGCTGTAAGTTTAACCAATCGAATACTGCATGTATTTCGTTTTTTTCAAGCAACATGAGCATGCACAAATCAAATTCCACTAATCTAGCCAACGGTTAATTAGACACCAAAGCATTTGCAATTATGATAATAGTTCGGTTGTTTTCATCATCATTGGTTTACTCTCAATACCATAAGTTAATCCTTTGTATATAATTTTCATAGTAGACTTAATGCTCTTCATATAGTGAATAATAAATTTTGATTTTCACCACATTCCCCGCCCGCCATGGTTACACTGTCGTATTCACTTCCTTTCATTGTTTTTATATCTACCCATGTTTTTGTGAATAATGTTTCCTGTTCTCCTGGTTCGGCCCCCAAGTTTTTATTGTCAGTTATATACGAATAATTTATGAGAAAATGCAGCATAGTGTTTTTTTTATATAAAAAATCACGTATATTGGAAATATATTCAATAGGGAGGGGTTAAGCATGAAAAACACACGATTAATAATGGCTTTATCAATTATATTTAGTTTAATAGTTATGGTGTTTTTAGCTGCTATATTTAGTTTGATAACAAACAGTGATTTAATTGGCTTTATAATCAGTGGAGCGATACTACTTGTTCTAAATATAAAACTATATAAAAGTATTAAAGGTAACGGATCACAAATAAATCTGCAACCTGGAAGTCGAAAGATTGAAGAAATCATAGAAGATGTCAATCTTACAGAAGAAAAAGAAAAAGCTACTCAGATAGAAAAGCATGAATCATTGAATGAGAAGAATATTGAAGTTAGTGAAATGGTACTGGAAGAAATCGTTGAACTTGAAAATAATAAACAAGCAGAAACCATAAAAGTTAAGCCGCAAGAAAAAGTAACATTAATGTGGCAGGCGTTACTTTTAAAAATGATAAAGGCAAGGATATTCAAAGTCTCATTCGAAAAATTGCAAAAGAAATTGCAAAGGAAAATGATATTGATGCATATGGAGGTTGGACTAATAAAGATATTATTGAGTACTACGCAGAAGTATCTGAATTCGAGGATGTAGAATTAGGAGATTGTATTTCCTTTGAAATAGAGCCTGAAAACGAATTTGATAAGAATGCAATAAAAGTTATTGCAAATATAAATGGGAATATACATCATATTGGCCACGTACCTAAAAAAGAAAATGTATATGTTGGAAATTTAATAAAGGAAAACGCTATCGATTATATTAATGCGGAAGTGTGGTATGTCAACACTAATCTAGACAATTTTTTTAAGGTGTTTTTGCTTGTACTCAATTGGGCTTATGTAGCCTAATGTTCCGTGGATTCGAATGTGATTAAACCAGTGAACATAATCTTGTAATTCTCTTGTTAAATCTTCTAAACTAGCAAAATGCTTACCTTTAACAAACTCTGTTTTAATAATCTTGAAGGTTGCCTCAGCTACTGCGTTATCATACGGACAGCCCTTCATGCTTAATGATCGCTTAATGTCAAATGTCTCCAGAGCTTCGTCCATCAGCTTGTTTTTAAACTCACTTCCCCGGTCTGTATGGAAATATTCAATCTTGCGCAAATCCTTTTGAATGGACGCGAAGGCACGATAAACCAAGGCTGCATCTTTATTTGGACCTGTGCTAAATCCTATCATTTCTCGATTAAAAAGGTCGACAAAGAGACATATATAATGCCATTTTTGATTGACTCTTACATACGTTAAATCGCTTACGACAACCGCTAACTCTTCTTCTTGATCAAATTCACGGTTTAATTCGTTCTTTTGATTAGACTCGTTGCACTTTGAAGAATGAGGCTTGAATTGGGCTACTGTGTACGATGAAACCAACCCCTGATCCTTCATGATCCGTCCAATCCGACGTCTGGATACCTGATGCCCAAGCTTCTTTAGCTCGACCTTAATCTTGCGTGTCCCATAGTTTTGACGGCTGTTTTGAAAGATCTCCACGATTGCAGATGTAACATCGTCTTCTGATTTCCTCTCTTTTGCCTCGTAATAAAACGTGCTTCTTGGAATCTGTAGGACTTTACACAATGCTGATATCGAGTATTTGTGCTGGTTGTTCTTAATCACATTTACTTTCGTCCTAGTATCAGCGCTGCTTGCTTTAAAATGTCATTCTCCATGAGCAGTTGTTTGTTTTCTTTTCGTAGCCTAATTAATTCTTGTGCCTCTGGTGACAAGTTATCTTTTTCTTTAAAGGATCCCGAAGTTTGACTCTGCTTCACCCACTTATCAAGAGCAGAAGGGGTGAGATCATATTCACGAATGATATCCTTCCTCGGTTTGCCGTTCGAATAAAGTTGGACCATTTGTTCTTTAAATTCTGCGGTAAATGTTCGACGATCTTTTTTGGTCATGGTAGGTTCTCCCCTAATGTATTAGTAATAGTCTACTTGACCTTAAAATATCTGTCCAACTAAGTGTAACCTATCCAANATTCCGTTGGAATTTGATCCTGGTGAATTCGCCCAATTTGATTGGGGAGAAGTCATCATCATTCTGAATGGTATTGAAAGAAAAGTAATGCTTTTCTGTATGAGGCTTCTGTATAGCCGAAAGATATTTGTAAAAGTGTTTCCGCATCAGCGCCAGGAGGCTTTATTTCAGGGGCACGCAGATGCCTTTGATTATTTCGGTGGTGTGCCGAAAACGATTGTCTATGACAATATGAAAACAGCGGTAAAGAAAGTGTTAGAAGGCACCAAGCGCGAAGAACAAGAAGCCTTCATTCAGTTTCGATCACACTACCTCTTTGATGCTCAATTTTGTGCGCCGGCAAAAGGAAATGAAAAGGGACAAGTGGAGAAACTGGTTCAAACAGCCCGAGCTCAATTTTTAGTTCCTGTTCCACGGGTAAGTGAGATTCAGGAACTAAATCAATACTTAATGGAACAATGCGATGCCTATGAGGACACCTTTGTACCAAAAACGAAAGAAAGAGTCGGGGATCGATTCCTGCAGGAGAAAGAATATCTTTTGCCAATTATCGGTACACATCCCTGCGCAAGAAAGGTAAAAGCTGGTGTTAACAGCTTGTCCCTTGTGAATTTTGAAACAAATAGCTATTCTGTACCAACAAGATATGCCGGAAGAAAAGAAGCACTCATATATGCATATGTAGATTATGTAGAGGTATGGCTGGACGGAAGTTGTGTTGCCAAACATGAACGGTCATATGAAAGACTCCAAGAAGTATTTGAAGTGGATCATTATTTGGATGAACTGGAGAGAAAACCAAGGGCTATACAGCATGCGCGCCCAGTCAGAAGAGCAAAACTTCCCCCAATTTACCAAGAATTTTATAAGAGGACCCTTTCAAGATATGGCCATGGAAAAGAGTTTATTAAACTATTGAAGCTTCATAGGGAATTCTTAATAGAGATGGTAGAACGGGCTGTTGAAAGTTGTGTAAAAGAACAGTTATTCACAGCTGATAACGTAAAGCATTATCTTTACCTTATGACACAGCCAGAAGCAGCTAAACCAGCACCAATCAAATATGAAATGGAACAGGCTGTCGCTGTCAAGGCCCCCACATTTAGCCCGTATGATCAATTATTACAGAAAGGAAGGTTTATACACTGAATACACACCGTTTTCAAATGGATGAATATTTAAAAAGGCTAAGATTACCGACAATACGTGACCAGGTTGATGCTTTTTTACGAGAAGCAAATGAGCAACAAATCACATATGAAGAATTTCTATTTCATCTATTGTCGATTGAAGTAGCTGAACGGGAAATCAAGAAGAAAGAGTCTGCCAGAAAAAAGGCGCAATTCCCGGTACATAAAGACCTCCTCTCATTCCGATTTTAGGAGGCCCCACATGTGCCCAAAAGGCGCATTCTGGACATCTTTCAAGGCGAATATATTCAGCAGAAAAGGAATGTCATTTTTATTGGGAATTCGGGGACTGGAAAGTCCCATTTATCTATAGCTTTGGGCGAAGAGGCGATTAATCAAGGCTATAATGTCAAGTATTAT
>NZ_LT630015.1 GCF_900111815.1 Bacillus massilinigeriensis
ATTTGAAAAACAGTTCTATTGCCCAGCGTGACTTATACATCTCTGATATTTCTTCCGCACTTAAGTCAAAGCGATTTGTGATTAAATGAAGGGTATTTCCTTTTGTATCTATCACTTTTAAAAGGCGAAAGTAGTTTTCAGCACGGTTTTGAGTCGTACCTATCAGAACCATTTGATCCGATAAAACAGTCGAGCCCTCGGGTAGTTTGAAATCATAAACTTCCCTGATAACAGCGTTTTTTCTTAACCTGGAAAGGAAGAAGTACCCTTCATCTGTCATGCGATCAAATCGCTCGTAGTCTAAATAGCCCCGGTCAAAAACATACATGCATTCTTTATCATCCACCAGAATTTCAAGCTGACCACGATCATGTTCTTTTGCGGTGGTCATGATGGCTTTTTCGGGATAGGACTTCCCATCTTCCATGAAAACAAGGCGTAGGTGTAACTTTACTCCTCCCTTTTTCTTACGGAATTTCGCCCATCTATGATTGGTTAAATTAAGTGGCAATGTGCTTGAATCAATGATTTTTAATGGCATAATCAGTTTTTTATAGTGTGTTTTGACATGGATTTGTGAGACTAAATCAAGAAATAGCCTTTGAAACAAATCTGGATTTATTCCGTTTAAGCGCCGTGACAGCTGGGAAATACTAATCGAATCAAGGTCGATTTCTTTTTGAAGTTGGTCATCAAAAAGACAATCACTCAGTGCATGAAGACTTTCGACTTCTTGTAGCTGTGCATAAAGAAGTAATTTTAAAAACGATTCTGTCGTCAACTTTTTCGTATAAAGATCTAATTTCAATGTTTTCACTTGTTCTTCAAACAACGGAAGATTTATTGATGAAAACCATTGTCCAAATGAAGTTTTTCGTGTAACCTTATCCATGGGTTTGTCCTTTATTAATAGATTTGGATGGGTTACCACCTGACATATCTATTATAAAGGACTTTTTCTTTGCGTAAAATAACTTACCTGAACATTTTGAGTATTTTTAATAGTGGAATTAAATTAATGCAACACTAGTG
>NZ_LT630016.1 GCF_900111815.1 Bacillus massilinigeriensis
TGCTGGGCTCGCTTGGCCACTTTCGGCTTTGCTTTCTTCGTTGTCCGGATTACTTTGGCGGCTGAGCGGCTTTCTTTTCTCGGACTGCTCTTAATGGATCTTGCCGGCACTGTTTTCGGCCTCTTGTATACCTTTGCGGCTACACGCTTGGCTGTTGAACGGTATGTCTTTTTAGAGACTATCTTGACCGTCCTGTATGCCTTGACTGCCTTTGAAGTTCCTTTGTAGGCTGCCTTAGCTAGCTTGGAAACTACCCCTCCTCCAGGAATGAAGTTCGAGGCGATGAAGACAGTTGCACCCGCTTTTTGGTACCACTTCGTCTTCTTGCTCCTAATCGTTCGGATATCATCTCCGATGGCATAATTATAGGCTGCCTTTGATGCTTTTTTAATCCCTTTTTTGAGCTTCTTTAGCCACTTCGGCGCTAAGCCATCCGGGTCGATGTTATTAACAGGATCAGCTTCGGCATACAGGTAGCGGTTGAAGGAAATAGGGTTGTCATCCTCCCCTTCATACTCATCCGCCACAATAAAGCGGCCTACTTTGGAATCATAGTCCCTCCATCCCATGAAATAAAGCTCTGTATCATTATCATACTGCACTCCATACTTTCCAACATAGCGGAACGGATTGGCTGATGCCACTTCAACGCCAAGCGGAGTCGGCGCATCTATCTTTAACAGATTCCCCCACTCATCGTAGGTATAGCGAGCAATCGTTTCCTGCAGCTCGTTAGTGATGGCAACAATATCTCCGCGCTGGTTATAAACATAGTCATACGCTTTGCCTTTGTACTTAAAATTCAATAACTGCCCGTTTGCATCACGATAAAAGTTGGACAGCTGCTGCACATTGTCGATGCCATTTTTCTCCGAAACCCCTGACAGGTCGCCATTGGCATCATAATAATAAAATTCAGTCCTCTCACCTTGAGAAGTCGTAACTTTTTTCGAGGATCTATTGTCTTCGCTATCATAGGTGAATTCGATTTTTTCGGTCACAGTACCGTTTTTCTTTGTCGTAATTCCAAGGAGCATGTTGATGGCTCCATACCTATATTCCTTTACCGTCTCCTCCGAAGCAGTTTTAGCGGAATCATACGTATCCGCAGCCTTACTAATCGATTCCTTAAGAAGCGATCCGTCTGGGCTGAAAGAATATGTTACTTTCTTATACTTCTGGGTTGCTTGGTCGAATTGAATCGACGATGTAATCCGGTTTCCTTGGCCATACTGATTATCTGTTAGGATTTTCCCGGATTGATCCGTACTCTTCAAAAGGTTCCCAAAGTTATCGTAAGAATAGTTTAGGATTTCCGACCCTTTCGTTACACTCTTCAAAAATCCCTCTTGAGTATACGAGTAAGCCTTTTTCCCATCTAAAGGATTGGTAGCTGTCTCGATTTGCTCCTCAGCATTATAAGTATACGATTCTGAATAAACTTCAGTTGTACTGTCCTTCTTAAGAGTTTGAATTTTTGTCAGTTTATCATTAAGTCCATAATCGTGATCTACTGTTAATCTAGGTCCTCTAATTTTGTCTATTAACTCTGATGCTGTGTACGTAAATTGGAACTGTTCCATCCCTGGAGTCAACACTTTTTCAGCCAGGTCATTCTCATTGCCAATTGGTTTTCTGAATCGTAAGTGTTAATCATAGTTAGTACGTTACGATTCCCAGTATTGTCCGTTTCCGTTATCTGTCGGTTCCACTCATCATAGGTTGCAAATGTTTCACCCTTTGCGACAGAAGTACCCTTTTTATAAATTTAAACGATTGTTTGCACGCCAAATAAAACTCTCTTAAAAAGTTTATTTAAGCAGCATTTTTAGAATATGTGAGTTATATCTCTCAATCACCAGAAATCTCATGGATGTATGGCAGAGAAAAGAGTCCCTCTACAAATTTCTCCCATCTAACTGGATCAACTTCATTCACCCATAACTCGCCAAAATACCCCATTCGTTCAAAGATAGTACGATTGTTAAAGTCTTCGATTTCATCAGGTATTATATAAGGTTTGGATGAAGCTAAAAATATAATTTCAGACATATGCAACCTCCTATTCCATTACAATAAATTAAATTTCGGCATACGGACATGGTTCCATTTAGGCTGACAGGTTCTTTCATGATGATATTCCTCCGTTTAAAGAGAATGGATCGTTGCACATATAGCAAAAGGAGCAACCATGTGGCTGCTCCTTCTTCAAGATAAATCATGTTATCCCTCACTTATAATCAATCCGCAAATGGTATGTTCCCGCATGGTCGCCGCCGAGGCTTAAGTCGTAGACCGCCTCGATGACGCCTCTATTGGCGGTATTGTCGGCTATTTGCGTGAGACGCTTTGTGGCTGCGGTTGTCTGCAAGAGTCCATATGGAGATTGATAAGTACCGGGAGTTTCTTTTTCCGCAAGGAGATGAAGCCTCATTTTGACTGCGCCTGACCGAAGAATGAGCACGTCTTCCTTCTTCATTTTCACAGTCGTGTTGACGATGCCTTCCTCCAGCTTTTCTTCATATTGAAGATAGACGCTATCCCCTTTTCGAAACATTTTTCCGGCAGCAGAGAGCTCCAGTCTATCTCGCTCTTCCCCGCGCTCGATTACTGTCACCACTTTCACTTTTACAGGCATATGCATGTTCTAATCTCCTTCCATGAAAAAAACCGGCCCATGGACACTGGGCCGGAGGATGATTACTATTTTACAAAACCTAGAAGCATTTCGCGAATCAGCTTGCTTGCCGTGTTGGCAGTCTGCTCAGAAACATCGTAGATTGGCGCGACTTCAACGAGGTCTGCACCGACGACGTTCACCTCGGAACGGGCAATCTCATGGATGGAAGCGAGCAGCTCTTTTGAAGTAATTCCTCCTGCGTCCACTGTGCCAGTTCCAGGTGCATGCGCAGGGTCAAGGACGTCAATATCGATCGTCACGTATACTGGACGCCCTGCTAGTGTCGGCAAGATTTCTTTGAGCGGCTCTAGCACTTCAAACTTAGAAATGTGCATGCCTTCGCGCTTTGCCCATTCGAATTCTTCTTTCATTCCGGAACGAATGCCAAAAGAATAAACATTCTTCGGTCCAATATGTTCCGCAATTTTGCGGATTGGCGTGGAGTGCGACAACGGCTCTCCTTCGTAATGCTCGCGCAGATCCGTATGCGCATCCATATGGATGATCGCAAGGTCCTTGTATTTTTCTGAAAATGCCTTCATGACGGGCCAGGAAACAAGATGCTCTCCACCCATGCCAAGCGGGAATTTGTCTGCAGCCAGCAGTTTTTCGACAAATTCCGTGATCATATCGAGGCTGCGCTGAGGGTTTCCGAACGGAAGCGGAATGTCTCCAGCGTCAAAATACTGGATTTCTTCCAGCTCGCGGTCAAGATACGGGCTGTACTCCTCGAGTCCAATTGAAACTTCGCGAATCCTTGTTGGGCCGAAGCGGGAACCAGGACGATAGCTAACAGTCCAGTCCATCGGCATCCCATAAAGGACCGCTTTTGATTCCATAAAATTAGAATGGCTGCCAATAAACACATTGCCAGAGTATGCTTCATCAAATCTCATTTATTAAACCTTCTTTCCGAACGGCATTTTTACTTTACAAGGTCGCCTACAAATTTCGGCAGTACGAATGCTGCTTTGTGAAGTTCTTTTGTATAATATTTTGTTTCGATTTCGTGGAAACGATCTTCGCTTACTTCAAGCGGATCGTATTTTTTCGAACCGATTGTGAACGCCCACAGACCGCTTGGGTATGTCGGGATGTTTGCCACATATAGTCGAGTAATCGCGAAGATTTCCTTAACATCCTTTTGAACGTTGCGGATAAGATCTGCCTTGAACCAAGGATTGTCCGATTGCGCGACAAAAATGCCGTCTTCCTTCAACGCTTTTGAAATACCGGCATAGAAGCCCTTTGTGAATAGGTTCACCGCAGGACCAACAGGCTCTGTAGAGTCCACCATGATTACATCGTACTCGTTTTCGCTCTCAGCAATATGCATGAAACCATCGCCAACTTGTACGTCGACACGAGGGTCGTCAAGCTTGCCGGCAATTTCAGGCAAGAACTTTTTGGAGTACTCAATGACCTTGCCATCGATATCGACAAGCGTCGCCTTTTTGATGCTTGGGTGCTTCAGCACTTCACGGATAACACCGCCGTCGCCGCCGCCAACAACAAGCACGTTCTCAGGGTTCGGATGCGTGAACAATGGCACGTGCGCCACCATTTCATGGTATACAAACTCATCTTTAACCGAAGTCATGACCATGCCATCAAGCAAAAGCATATTGCCCCACTCTTCTGTCTCCACCATATCAAGCTTTTGGAATTCCGTTTGCTCTGTATGTAACGTCTTGTTGACCTTCATTGTAATGCCAAAATTCTCAGTTTGCTTCTCTGTAAACCACATACCCATTGTTGATCCATCCTTTCGGCAAAAAAAATTTTCACATGGAAGGGTAGAAAGCAAATTCAAAGCAGGCTTGCTGCGACGCCAAACAGGCGCCTTCGCTTTTCTATTGTCTAGCTGCGTCGCCTAGCGTCTAGCGGCCTTCGCTCTCCTCCATTCGATAAGTCAACATCGGCTCGCTTCGCTCACCGTGTTTCCTTTATCTTTGTCGAAGAACTCCAGCCCGTACGATGCCAAACAGGCGCCTTCGCTTTTCTATTGTCTAGCTGCGTCGCCTAGCGTCTAGCGGCCTTCGCTCTCCTCCATTCGATAAGTCAACATCGGCTCGCTTCGCTCACCGTGTTTCCTTTATCTTTGTCGAAGAACTCCAGCCCGTACGACGCCAAACAGGCGCCTTCGCTTTTCCATTGTCTAGCTGCGTCGCCTAGCGTCTAGCGGCCTTCGCTCTCCTCCATTCGATAAGTCAACATCGGCTCGCTTCGCTCACCGTGTTTCCTTTATCTTTGTCGAAGAACTCCAGCCCGTACGACGCCAAACAGGCGCCTTCGCTTTTCTATAGTTCCCTAACACGATAATTACAAACATCAGAAAAAGTATAGTGGAATTTTGCAAAATTGCAAGCGGATTTTTTTCACGGAGTATATTTGCAGTGGTCATTATAGGAAAATGGCCCTTCAATGTATAAAACTGTCCGGTTTTTTCCATTCTAAGAACAATGAGATTCAAGGGAGGGGGAAGGTGTATGGAAATCATCACGAATCAGCGTTTCAAGCGGACGAAAAAGTACTTACGGGCCATCCTGTTCATCGCGGGCGGCGCCGTCGCTTTAGCGGCACTGCTTTATTTTTCCATGATTGGTTACGCGAAGCTTCTTGGGCCGCCCCAGCTCGCCGTCACGCAGTCGACGTTGTATCTTGCTGATAATGGCACGGTCATCGGCGAGAGCAACAACGGGCAAAAGCGCTACTGGGTGCCGCTGAAAGACATTTCTCCCGCTCTAATAGAAGCAGCTATTGCCATCGAAGATAAAAAGTTTTATAGCCACAATGGCTTGGATTATAAGCGGATTGCAGGAGCAGCGTTAGCTGATCTCAGGGCGATGGCCAAGGTCCAAGGAGCGAGCACGATTACGCAGCAGTATGCGCGCAATCTTTACCTAGGACATGATAAAACGTGGAAGCGGAAGCTGTCAGAAGCATTTTACACGCTGAGACTTGAAAGCAACTATAGCAAAAACGAAATTCTCGAAGGTTATCTTAATACGATTTATTACGGCAACGGAGCATATGGCGTTCAAGCCGCAAGCCGTTACTATTTCGGCAAGGACGCGAAAGATCTCAATCTTGCAGAGTCCGCCATGCTTGCCGGCATCCCAAAAGGTCCTGGCTTGTATTCCCCGCTCGTCTCAAAAGAAAGAGCGGAAGCACGCCAGGCAACCGTTCTTAAAGCAATGGAAAACAACGGATATATCAGCGCGACTGAGCGAAAAAAAGCGGAAGCGAAGACGTTGAAATTTTTAGGGAAAGAAGAGAATCCCCACCTTGGCATCGCCCCGTACTTCCAGGATGCAGTCAAGAACGCCCTGAAAAACAGGATGAAATTCGATGAGCGGGCATTAGCACTTGGAGGGCTGAAGATTTACACGACCCTAAATTTGAAGCAGCAAAAGATTGCCGAAGAAGTGATAAATCAAGGCATCTCAAAAGACTCTGACATCCAGGCTGGCTTTATTGCAATGGACCCGAAGACCGGACATGTAAAGGCAATGATCGGCGGTCGGGATTACAAAGCAAGCCCATTCAATCGTTCGGTACAAGCGGTCCGCCAGCCTGGTTCGACACTGAAGCCAATCCTGTACTATGCAGCACTTAAACAGGGATTTACCCCTGTGACCATGATGAAAAGCGAGCTGACCACCTTCCGTTTCGAAGATGGCAGACAGCCTTATACACCGCATAACTTCAACAATAAATATGCGGACAAGGAAATCACCATGGCCCAGGCGCTTGCGCTTTCCGATAATATTTACGCCGTGAAGACGCACCTTTTTCTCGGTGAAAAAGAGCTTATAGAGACCGCTAAGGAATTCGGCCTGACAACACCGATGGAAAAAGTCCCGTCACTAGCACTCGGTACTTCGGGCGTGAAAGTAATCGAGATGGCCGGCGCCTATAGCATGCTGGCAAACGGCGGCAGGAAAGTCGAGCCTGTCCTGATCGAAAGGATCGAGAACCATAACGGCGAAGTGATTTATGACCATAACGAAGAAGCGAAAACAGCCTTAAACCCTGAGCTCACCTCTGTCATGACGCATATGATGACAGGCATGTTCGACCGCAAGCTCGACGGCTATACATCTGTGACAGGGCGTTCGATGGCAAAAATCAAATCAAGGCCATATGCTGGAAAATCAGGCACAACGGGTACGGACAGCTGGATGATCGGCTATACTCCGCAGCTTGTTACTGCCGTCTGGACAGGCTATGACAAAGGGAAGCCGCTTGAACTTAGCACCGAGCAAGTGTACAGCAAGAATATTTGGTTCCAGTTCATGGAAAGGGCGCTAGACGGCAAGTCGGCTGAGAAATTTAAGCGTGAAAAAGGGACGGTCGGGGTAAAAGTCGATCCAGAAACAGGGAAATTAGCAGGTCCAGGCTGCCCTGTGTCCCGGATGACGTACTTTGTCGAAGGGACCGAGCCAACAGAGCAATGCACGGCGCATTTGGAAAAAGAACATCGCGGCAAAAAGGAAGAAAAACATCGCCCGAAAAAGAAAGAAGAAAAAGACTTCCCTTGGTATAAGAAATGGCTCCATCATTAAATATACGGAAAAACCCCCAAGATTTCTCTCAGGGGTTTTTCCTGTCCTAGTATAAACATGCGTTCACACTGTTACCTAGTTTACTTTTTTTCAAACTATTGGGCAAGTCGAAACACACTTTTTTCACAAAATTGTACTATTTTCTCTATTGCAATTCCAAATCTTTTTTTAATTGCTCAGATGTACGCTCCCACATTCCTGCGTCGTGCTTCTTTAAATAATCTGCGAGAATGCCCTTCGATTTATCATCCATATGGCTGACAATGATATGGCGTTTAATTGATTTGTCCATCCGGTTCACATGCTCGGGAAGCGATTTATAGCCCCGCCTTATTTCCCTGTTGACCGTCATTTCACAAGCTGCCACACCGGCATAATACGGGCCTTCTTCATTCCGGTCGATAGTTACCCATACGAGCCAATAAAGCTTCGCATCAGGCACTTCATCACGATTCGGCAGAAACTTAATCCCCTTCTCCACGGCGCTTCTCGCATGCATTGCACCAATGTCGACCTCCGCTTCCCCCGCTTCTACGTCAATGATGACAGGCGAGACGTTATCAAGGGTGAGCACACCTTTTCCAAATCCACGGTGCTTATCCATAGGGTCATTTTTAATAATATTGAAGCCAATGCTTTTTTTCTTTTTTTCTTCCAAGAGTCATTCCTCCCTTGTTAAAAAGTATTTAAAAAGAAGTTGCTCAGATTATCCAAAATAAACGGCACCACTGTGCTGAAGATAGGCTGGATGACATAGCCGTTAAGAGGCGTGATGACGATAATGAGGAAAATCAGCGCACCATAATTCTCCCACTGTGTCATCTTTGCGCGAACGTCTACCGGCATGAGGTCCTCGATAATCCGGTAGCCGTCAAGCGGCGGCAACGGCAGCAGATTGAACACAAACAGCACCGTATTTAGGCTGATGAATATGTTGATGAACGTTTCGACCATGATGCTGTCAGGGCTGAATCCATACCAGAAGATGAAGGCTAAAATCACCAACAACAGGTTGCTTATTGGACCTGCCGCAGAAACGAGTACACCAGCAAGCCTGGGATTTTTAAAGTGGAACCGATTGACAGGTACCGGACGTGCCCACCCGAAGCCGACAAGAAAGATTAAAATCGTGCCGATCGGGTCAAGATGCTGAATCGGGTTCAGCGTTAGCCTGCCCTGATTCCGGGCAGTCGGGTCGCCGAACTTCCAAGCGACAAATGCGTGAGCAAATTCGTGGACGGTAAACGCAATAATCAGCGTAATCGCCACATAAGGAATTTCCTGCAATGAATACGCGAGGCTCATCTTACTTCTCCTTTTTTACAGATGCATTAAGTGCATCTTTTCCATTTTCCATTGATACAAGTATACAGCATTGTTGCAACAATGTGAAAAAAGGAACTTTTTCCGTTCCCTTGCAGATTCTTTTAAACTATGTGAAACTCAAGAAAGATATACCAAAAAAACTTTTTCTGGAGGTACTGCCATGCCATACGTAACAGTGAAAATGCTCGAAGGCCGCAACGAAGATCAAAAGAAAGCACTCGTCGAGAAAGTGACAAATGCCGTCAGCGAAACAACCGGAGCACCGAAGGAAGCCATCGTTGTTTTCATTGAGGAAATGACCAAAAACCACTACGGTGTCGCTGGCAAGCGTCTCAGTGACCAATAAAAAGCAAGACTCGCAGCCACTTTTGCGGAGGCTGCGAATTTTTTATTTTTAGGCTGTGCGTCATTTTAGGTGGAGGGCGAAATCAACCAGGTTTGGGGAGATATCAACCACAAATCACGAGTTATCCACCAGCTTGGAGCGGAAATCAACCAATCCGGCTCAGTTATCAACCAACTTTCCGCAAAAATCAACCAAACGCCGATGCGACGCGGGTTTTGCAGTGCCCCTCCTCTCCCTCTCCATGACAATCCCACTCCGCGCGAGCGCTTTCCCATTAAAAGTGGTCGCTTTGTTTGTTTTTTCCTCATTCTAGCGACTATTTTTAATGTTGCGCTGCTAATCTTGCAGGGTGGTAGGCTCCTTTGGGGACGAAATCAACCAGGTTTGGGGACAAATCAACCACAAATCACGAGTTATCCACCAGCTTGGAGCGGAAATCAACCAATCCGGCTCAGTTATCAACCAACTTTCCGCAAAAATCAACCAAACGCCGCTGCGACGCGGGTTTTGCAGTGCCCCTCCTCTCCCTCTCCATGACAACCCCACTCCGCGCGAGCGCTTTCCCATTAAAAGTGCTCGCTTTGTTTGTTTTTTCCTCATTCTAGCAATGTTGCGCTGCTAATCTTGCAGGGTGGTAGGCCCCTTTGGGGGCGAAATCAACCAGGTTTGGGGAGAAATCAACCACAAATCACGAGTTATCCACCAGCTTGCAGCGGAAATCAACCAATCCGGCTCAGTTATCAACCAACTTTCCGCAAAAATCAACCAAACGCCGCTGCGACGCGGGTTTTATCATGACTGAGCGCGCCTTTCTCTTTAATAGTGCCGCTGAACAAAAAAATCCCGGCACTCTTTAGTGCCGGGACATTCCTCTCAAGCTATCAATATATTTAAATGCATTTTCGATTTCTTCTTCTGTAAAGCGCTGGCTTTTCTTGAGCGTTTGCACTTTTTCAACAACCTCTTCTGCTGGGAGGTCGTCGAAGAACAGCATGGTGGAAACAAGCTCGAGGAACCGCGCACTTTGCGTGTTGATGTCCGCAAGGCAATCCCTAAGGCTTGGCATTTCAATACTATTAACGCCAAGGAATTCCTCGCCGGCTTCCGTGAGCGTATAGCGGTATTGGCAGTATCCGCCCTTCTTCTCCTTCACTTCATTTAAAAATCCCATATTGCAAAGCTCTTCGACTCGAAGTGTCAGCTCCTCGGAATACGGACCATAGAAGTGAAACTGGAATCTTTCCTGGAAAGGGAAATTCATTTTTTTTGCGATATAGATCATTTTCTGAAGCTTTTTCCGTCCGATGACCTCACCTGAGACTGCAATGGCATGAATGATTTTTGCGTGGTCTTTTAACAAAGCATGTCAACTCCTGTTTCGAATGGTCCCCGTTTGAAGCCGCGCATCATGCGGGTCAAAGAGGCGGTTTTGTTTGCAGTGATGCCGCGACTCGCTATAGCTCCAGCAGTGCGGCAATTTCCGTGATAGCGCTGTCCCCTCTCCCCTTCTCGATGAAGTCCGCCGGGAAGTACAGCTTATGGTCCGTTCTTCTTTTACCCGAAATGGCATCCACAATATCCGATTCACGCGACAGTTCGCGCAGCTCGCCATTTTTCGACAACAGATGAATCGGCAGGCGCTCTTCCTCTTCCCCCGGACGGTAAAAATCGTACGGAAGATCGGAAGAGGAATCAACGACAAGATAATATTCCGGATCGATCCCTGCTTTTTCGAAAAGGACGGAAAGGCGCGCAAGCTTTTTATATTCCTTTGCCGGATCGAATTCCACATACTTGAACAAATTCCGGTTGAGGAAACGGCATGACAGGTCCTTCAGGATGCTGTCCTCTTCCTCCTGCCAGATTTGGAAATAATAGAGGAAAACAGCCTCATCGAGCTTCAAGTAGTCTTCCACAGTCACATTCTCTTCAAAAAGCGAATAGAAATGGTGCGGTTTATGTTTAAAAGAATAGTTTTGCTCGTAAAGGTATTTAGCGCGGTGCAGAATCTTAGTGAGAATCACCTCGGAACTCCGGGTGACAGGATGGAAATACACTTGCCAGTACATTTGGTAACGGCTCATTATGTAATCTTCCACTGCATGCATACCGCTGTGCTTAAAAACAACCTGGTCATCGGTCGGACGCATGACGCGCAGGATGCGTTCCATATCGAAGTGACCGTAGCTAACGCCGGTAAAAAAGGCATCACGCTGCAGATAGTCCATCCGGTCCGCGTCAATCTGGCTCGATATCAGGCTCACGACAAGCTTGTCGCTGTATGTCTTGGCAATGACCTCTGCCACCTTCTTAGGGAAATCTTCCGCTACACGCGTCAGAACAGCGTTCACTTCCGTATCGCCAAGAATAATCATCCGCGTGAAGCTTTCATGATCGAGGTCGAACACTTTTTCAAAAGAATGCGAGAATGGCCCATGGCCAAGGTCATGAAGCAATGCCGCGCACAGGCTTAACAGCCGCTCTTCTTCGTGCCATTCCGGCCGGCCGGCAAATACATTGTCAACAATTCGGCGCACAATTTCATAGACGCCCAACGAATGGTTGAAACGGCTGTGCTCCGCCCCGTGGAAGGTCAAATACGTTGTGCCGAGCTGCTTAATCCTCCTGAGACGCTGGAATTCCTTCGTCCCGATCAAATCCCAAATCGCCCGGTCGCGCACATGGACATACCGGTGGACCGGGTCCTTGAACACTTTCTCTTCATGAAGTTTTTCCGCCGAGTATTCCATGACTTCCCTTCTTCCTAATGAGGCATGCTTCTATTATAGACCGTTTCTTCGTCATATTCATCCAGATTTTTGCGCAAAATCTTCAATTTTCCCCATAAACTATTGTAAAAAACTTACCCTCCATGGGCTGAGGCTCAAACAATATTTTTTAAGAATCAGGAAAAACTAAAATAAAAAATCACCTTTAAAAAGGAAAACTTTAAAGGTGATATTATTTCAGCTTTTTCGTTATTTTTTCCATTAGTTCGTCTTCGCTCAGCGCTGCAACAGGTCGGTTGTTGACGAACGCGAACGTCTTCTTCCGTCCTGGCCCGCAATAAGACTGGCAGCCAACTTCAATCGGTGCGTCAGGATCAAGCTGTTTCAGCTTCGGAATGAGCGTTTTCAGGTTCACGGCTTGGCAATCGTCGCAAACTCGGAATTCGTTTGCCATGGTTTACAACCCTTTCTATATTTAAAAATGCACATAACTGCTACAGGGTATTTTACATTTTCCCGTGGACGAATGCAAGCGGGCGGAATCTATTACCTATCTATGAAGCCTGCTTTCTTTTTTTATCAGAATGGTATAAACATTTTTCAAACAGGGCATGCTTGGACTATGAAGCGCTTTGGGAATCTCATAAATTATACTGGGAGTTGAGGCAAATGAAAGTACGCCAGGATGCCTGGACGGATGAAAATGATTTATTGCTAGCTGAAACAGTATTGCGGCACGTTAGAGAAGGAAGCACCCAGCTTAATGCTTTCGAAGAAGTAGGAGACAGGCTTGACCGGACATCCGCTGCTTGCGGCTTTCGCTGGAATGCTGTTGTCCGCCATCAGTATGAAAAGGCGCTGCAGCTTGCTAAAAAACAGCGGAAACAGCGTCAGCGAATCCTTGGAAAGGAACAGTCCGGAAAGAAAAAGCTGCTATACAACCCGCCTGTTCCTACCTTTGAGGAAATCGGCGTATTACCGGCATCAATAGAAGCTTCAGCGGAACTTACTGCAGACGTTCCTTCAGACTTTCAATCAATGAATTTATTGGACTCACTAGGTTCGCCGGAATCGATGGACAAACTGGAAGAACTCTTGATCAAAGGCGGAGGGCAAGATGTCGCGGCAGACAGCAAGGCAGATGCTGACATTGCCGATAGGGAAGGTAATGCGGAACCTGTGCCAGAAGCTCCGTCTGATGGAACAGATGGGAAAACAGACTCAAACAAAGAAGTCGTTACCGAAAGAGCATCGGATGTTGTAAGCAGTACCGCATCGCAGAACAATGCTGCATATCTTTCTGGACAGCATTCCACTGGGACAAGCATTGCTGTTGGAGCAACCGGCCAGCAGAGCATGCGTTTGACGCTCCCGCAAGTTATCACATTCCTGCAGAGCTTGAACGCTTCCGGACTCTATCAGGATGTATACAAGACTGAGAATGAAAGATTGAAAAGAGAAATACTAGGCCTCCGCAGGGAAAACGATGATCTGAAGCGGAAAGTCTCGCAACTCGAGCAAAAGTCTCACACGATGCAGGAAGATTACGAGACACTCATGAAAATTATGAACCGTGCCCGCAAGCTTGTGCTGTTTGAAGAAGAGGACCGTTCCTCGACCACCTTTAAAATGGACCGCAACGGCAACCTTGAGAAAATGGCCGAATAGGTACAACGTTCTCATCAGCTCGGCCTTTAAAGATTCGTTTCACCTTTTTTGAAAAAGAACCTTCCCAACCCTAGGCGCATTCCTTCTGGAGAGTGCGCCTAGGGTTTCCTGCGTTGCATGCTTCCGGAGTCGGCAGCCTTGTTACACTCTATCGGCCAAGAAATCGGCTGTTTCGTTCAATAATGCGGTCATAATAGCTATCAAATAATGGATATTCTTCGGGTTCAAGCTGTCCCTGCACGAGATGCTCACTATTTTTGCTGAGGAACAAGAGAAAGCGAAGCATAACATCCTGGATGGTTAACGGTGTTCCGAGCAGCTCGGATAGCGATGCCATCACTTCCGGCCTGATATCAGGGAAATCTCCCTTCGCCACTTCTCCTTTTTTAGCAAGCTCGTAAAACTTTCCGATGAGTTCCGCGCGCTCGCTGCCGCTTCCGCTAACACAAAGATAGATTTGGACAGCTACTCCTTTGCGGATACGGCGCTGTGAAATGCCGGCGAATTTTTTCCCGCCGATGCTAAGATCATAGCTTCCCGGACAATAAGATCCTTCAATCTCGCGCGCTTCGATTATCGCTCCAAAGTCTGCGAACACCTCTTTAACCATCATCATCATGGCATCGTAGCCGCGATTGATGTCAATTCCTTTTTCTTTTTCAGGAAAAACAAGCGTGAGATTTAACACTCCTTCGTCAAGTACGACCGCAAGCCCGCCCGAATTGCGCACAATCACGTCCCAGCCCTCTTCTCTTAAAAAAGAAATGCCCTCTTGCAGGCTGGGCAGCCTTGTGTCCTGGATGCCGAGGACGATGGTATTGTGATGCACCCAAGCCCGGGCTGCAGCGGGCGATTCCCCCGAGCCAACCGAAGCGCACAGCGTGTCGTCGGTCGCGAATGATTGCAGCGCATGAAAATGCGGCCCTACCGCCGACTGGTCAATCAGCCGCCAGCGCTCCTGGCGCAGTAGGTCTTCCATTGTCAACTTCCCCTTTACGTCCATATTTATGACGTTATTATAGCATAATGATGATATTTCCCGGCATACGAAAAACCAGACTCCCTTAAGAGTCCGGCTTCATATTTCACTAAAAAGTATTACTTAAACATAGCCTGCGCCGCAGTTATGAGTGCAAGCTTGTATACATCTTCCTCGCTGCAGCCGCGCGACAAGTCATTAACTGGTGCATTCAAGCCTTGCAGGATAGGACCTACCGCTTCAAAGCCGCCAAGGCGCTGAGCAATTTTATAGCCGATATTGCCTGCTTCAAGGCTAGGGAAAACAAAGGTGTTCGCATCGCCTTGAATCGGGGAATCGGGCGCTTTTTTTGCTGCAACAGATGGAACAAAAGCTGCGTCGAACTGGAACTCACCATCAAGAGTCAAAAGCGGATCGCGAAGCTTGGCCGCCTCTACTGCTTTTGCTACTTTTTCCGTTTCCGGAGAAACAGCGGAGCCTTTTGTCGAGAAGCTCAGCATTGCAACGCGCGGCTCGATATCAAACATTCTCGCTGTCTTTGCGCTTTCAACCGCAATTTCAGCAAGATCCTGGCTGTCAGGGGAAATATTGATTGCGCAGTCTGCGAATACATATTTCTCATCATCACGAACCATGATGAAGACACCAGAAGTCTTGCGCACGCCTTCCTTCGTTTTGATGATTTGCAGCGCTGGTCTTACCGTATCTGCCGTAGAATGCGCTGCGCCGCTTACGAGTCCATCCGCTTTGCTGGAATAGACCAGCATCGTGCCAAAGTAGTTTTCATCAAGCAGGATGTTGCGAGCCTGCTCAGCTGTTACTTTGCCTTTTCTTCTGTCGACGAAAGCTGCCACAAGCTCGTCCATCATTGCAAACTGGGCAGGATCGTAAATCTCCGCTTTTTCAAGGGAAACGCCAAATTCCTCCGCCAACGCCTGGATTTTTTCAATATTGCCTATTAAAACTGGTGTAAGGATGCCTTCCACTGCAAGACGCCCTGCTGCTTTCAGAATCCGCTCGTCACTTCCTTCAGGAAAGACGATGCGCAAATTTTGACCGCTCACCTTCTCCTTAAGGGATGTAAATAAATCGCTCATGTGGTTATGTTCCTCCTTTTAAATCTCTACATCATATAGAATACTTCACAAACGGAAAAAAACCAAAGTGATGGCGTTTACAATAAATAATTTCTTTTTTTTAAAATTTTCCCTCAACAATAAAAATCAACCCCTATAAAGAATAACCATTTTCCCACTGTGCTAAACAATTGCGAGACGCTAAAACAGGTTGGCGAGTAAAACTGTGTTATAGTATATGTGTACATTTTTGAATGATTAGGAGTGAAAACAATGAGTGAAGCAGCACAAACGCTTGAGGGCTGGTATTGTCTGCACGATTTCCGCACGATAGACTGGACTACTTGGAAGATGCTGTCCAGCGACGAGCGTCAGGCAGCCATCCATGAGTTACACGACCTTCTTGATAAATGGAATAACACCCAGAACGGTAAAGAAGGCAGTCATGCCCTTTACACAATCGTTGGTCAGAAGGCGGACTTCATGATGATGATCCTCCGGCCTACGATGGAAGAACTAAATGTAATTGAAAACGAATTCAATAAGACGAAGCTTGCTGAATTTACGCTTCCTGCCCATTCCTATGTGTCTGTCGTGGAACTCAGCAACTACCTTGCGGATGGAGAAGATCCATATCAAAACCCACAAGTTCGCGCAAGGCTCTACCCTGAGCTTCCAAAAGCGAAGCATGTGTGCTTCTATCCAATGGACAAGCGCCGCCAAGGTGATGATAACTGGTACATGCTCCCAATGGCAGAGCGGAAGAAAATGATGTACTCACACGGCATGATTGGCCGCCAGTACGCTGGAAAAGTGAAGCAAATCATCACAGGCTCCGTCGGCTTTGACGATTACGAATGGGGCGTTACATTATTTGCGGATGATGTCCTCCAATTCAAAAAACTCGTCTATGAAATGCGCTTTGACGAAGTCAGTGCCCGCTATGGCGAGTTCGGATCTTTCTTTGTCGGGAACATTCTTGAGCAAGATAAGATTGCATCCTTCTTGCATGTGTAAAAATTTTTATCTGCAAAGCCTCCCGTTCTCCGGAGGCTTTTTGTCATATTCCTGAACAGCCTTCATAAGAATGAATTAGTGAGTAACGTCCCACCATCATGACGAGCGTTCAACAAAATGGGACCGGCAATCTGCAGCCGGATCCGTTTTCCTACTTTTTCATTCTCAAGGAGGTAAAAAACATGACACAGCAGCATTATCCATACGGTTATAGGGTTCAGCAAAACTATCAGCAAGGCATGGGTACTGGAGGCCAGGGTCAGGTCCAGACTGGCTACCAGGGCTCGGGGATGGCGTATCCTTATCAACAGCAGATGGGTGGGGCAATGCCTGGTGCTGCAGCTGGCGCTGGGGCAATGCCTGGTGCTGCAGCTGGCGCTGGAACAGCGAGCAGCGGCATTCCGATGGGGCCAACGTCTGGCGGCGGCATCAATGTACCAGGCATGCTTCCTGCGGAGGAATCGTATATTGAAAACATTCTCCGCCTGAACAAAGGAAAGCTCGCAACGATTTATATGACGTTCGAGAACAACCGCGAATGGAACGCTAAAATTTTCAAAGGAACGATCGAGGCAGCCGGCCGCGACCATATTATCATCAGCGACCCGCAGAGCGGCACTCGCTACCTGCTTCCAATGGTCTACCTTGACTACATCACTTTCGATGAAGAAATTGAATACCAGTATCCTTTTGGCGGCGCAGGTACTCAAGGTCTCGTGTCCTTTCCTCCGCGCTGAAGTGATGGGATGGACGCTTCCTTCAAGCAATGACATACAACGCACTTAAATGATCAAATTTGCCTGTCATCAGGCAGCAATAATGGGGAAGAGCTGTTTCTGCTTCATGCAGGGCGAGCTCTTCCTCATTTTTTATTTTTTACATTCAAATCAGACCAAATCTCCTGAATGATGTCTTCTATAGTTTTTAGCGGCCAAAGAGGGAACACTTTCTTGAGGGGAAAGGTATTGACAACCTTCTGTTCGCATCACTACACTTAAGCTACCATTTCTCAGGAGGTATTTGATGGATTCTGCTAACAGTAATTTGAAGCTCGTCGTAACAGGCCTTTTGCTTGGGATTTTAATGGCAGCAATGGACAACACCATTGTAGCTACGGCAATGGGAACGATTGTCGCAGACCTTGGCGGCTTTGACAAATTTGTCTGGGTAACATCCGCATACATGGTTACGGTCATGGCAGGCATGCCCATCTTCGGGAAGCTTTCTGATATGTATGGCAGAAAGCGATTTTACATATTTGGTTTAATGATGTTCCTTGTCGGTTCAGCACTTTGCGGCCTCGCGCAGGACATGGTGCAGCTCAGTATTTTCCGCGCCATCCAGGGAATCGGCGGCGGCGCCTTGATGCCGATCGCCTTCACGATTGTTTTCGATGTCTTCCCTCCGGAAAAGAGAGGAAAGATGACCGGCCTGCTTGGTGCCGTTTTTGGAACCTCCAGTGTCCTTGGTCCTTTGCTTGGTGCATATATAACCGATTTGTTTAGCTGGCATTGGGTGTTTTACATTAACGTTCCAATTGGCCTCGTTTCGTTCATTCTTATTTGGCGTTATTATCAGGAATCACCGCAGCATACGAAGCAGAAAATTGATTGGACCGGTGCGACAACGCTCGTTCTCGCAGTTGTCAGCCTTATGTTTGCGCTGGAGCTTGGCGGGAAAGAGTACAGCTGGGATTCGATGCAAATCATTAGCCTTTTCGCTGCATTCTTTCTTTTCTTCCTCGTGTTTATTTTTGCAGAAAGAAAGGCCGAAGAGCCGATTATCTCTTTCTGGATGTTCAAGCGCAGGCTTTTCGCAACATCGCAAATACTCGCATTTCTTTATGGCGCGACGTTCGTAATTCTCGCCGTGTTCATTCCGATTTTTGTGCAGGCAGTGTACGGCGGAACCGCCAAAAATGCCGGCCTGATTTTGATGCCAATGATGCTTGGCTCTGTTGCCGGCAGCGGAATCGGCGGAGGATTCCAAACTAAAACGAGCTTCCGCAACTTGATGATTGTTTCGATTGTCTCTTATTTTGCCGGGATGTACATGCTAAGCTCGATGACACCTGAAACAACAAGGCTTTCGTTGACTCTTTATATGATTCTTGTCGGTTTCGGCGTCGGATTTTCTTTCTCGCTCCTTCCGACAGCTTCGATTCACAATCTCGACCCAAGATACCGCGGCTCTGCGAATTCGACGAACTCGTTTCTCCGTTCGCTCGGCATGACACTTGGCGTCACGATTTTCGGAACGATCCAGAACAAGTTTTTTACAAGCGAGCTGAAAGACGCTTTTTCCGGTGTGCAGGGCGGCGGGGCGCCGAATATGAACCTTGGCGATCCCCAGCAGCTATTCGAGTCAGGGCAGCGCGCTCAAATGCCTGATTTTGTACTCGATAAGATTGTGCTCGCCATGTCCGACTCGATCACTTTCATTTTCATGCTCTCGCTCATCCCGATTGCGCTCGCGGCAGTCACCATCCTATTCATGGGTAAAGAAGGAGTTACCGTGAATCAAGAATCTAAGACAGATTGAGAAAAAGCAGGTCCTGGGAAAAGGTGCGGGATCTGCTTTTTTTGATTTTCCGATAATTAGCGGGTGTTTTCCGCGAACTGAACTTGAGGGTAACTTTCAATTCCTATTATATGTATTAAAAGAAATTTACTTACAGCTACTGTAGATATATTGCGGATTACCGTAGATACCTGACTCGTCACCGTAGATAATTAGGCGATTACCGTAGATATATTGCCATTTACCGGAGATATCCTCTACTCAGCTGCAGCTTGCTGCCCCTCAAGCCATTGTGTAATCGATTACACACAGCACATCTCTATCTTTAACAGCTCTAATTCTCAAATTTCAACCCCAAAATTGCTACTTTAGATTAAAAACAGTCACTTTTCACTAAAAACTGGTGGTCCAGCAAGCCTAGCGGACCTTTCCAGTGCCGCACGAAAAAAGGGCAGCATTTTCAGCCGCCCTTTTTCTGTTTTACAAAATTTTTGTTGCTGCAATGATAATTAGTACCCATGCGACTAGGAATGATACACCGCCGATTGGCGTGATTGCACCCAACATGGTGATTTTCGTCAATGTCATCACGTACAGACTTCCCGAGAACAGGATGATTCCGATTAGCATAAGCCAGCCGGACCATGACAGGAGTGAGCTTGCCGGCAGTTTCCCCATTAAAATGCCAATCACAAGCAAACCAGTTGCGTGGAACATTTGGTAGGTGACACCAGTTTGCCAGTTCTCGATAAACTTTTGCTCTACTCTGCCTTGAAGGCCGTGCGCGCCAAACGCTCCGAGCGCTACTGCCAAGAAAGCATTAATCGCACCGATTATAATAAATGTTTTCATGTTTCTCATCCCCCATTAGCTTTTAAAAATCGAACAGGGACTCTCCGTTAGCCCCTTCTTCTGTTTTTAGCGGCTTAGGCTGCCCGATTGGAGCAGGAATTACCGCATTCTGTTGAGATGCAGCAATTTGCGGCTGCCATGCAACAGCAGGCTGAACGCTGCCAGTCAAATTAACGCTACCCTGCTCACTCTGTTCTTCCAGCACCAGCTCGCAAAGTGTACGGATAGAATGCACTTTTTCCCTCATTTCAGACTCGGCCGAAGCAGCTCGGGCACCTTTTATCTGTTCTTCCATTTTTAAAAGCAATTTTTGTAGTGAAATATCCACAAACTCACCTGCTTTGTTAGATTAAGTCTATTCTCCATTCATTGTAACGTATTAAATTCATTTTTTCGAATTGCCGGCTCCGCAAAAAAATTACTCAATTTCCCAATCTATCGCCACCTCGCCAAGCTTGCCTAAATGCTCGTTGATGCGCGAAAACGGGTGGCTGCCAAAGAAGCCACGCCTTGCCGATAACGGGCTCGGGTGGGCGGAAGTGATTATGATATGTTTTTCCTTGTCGATCAGCTTTATTTTTTCCTGTGCAGGCTTGCCCCAAAGCAGGAAAATGACTGGTTTTTCGCGGTCATTCAACAGCGTGATGACTCTATCGGTGAATGTCTCCCAGCCTTTCCCCTTGTGGGAGTGCGCTTTCCCTTCCTTCACGGTTAAAACAGTGTTAAGCATAAGCACGCCTTGATCTGCCCATTTTTTCAAATAGCCGTGGTCAGGGGTGGGACAGCCAACATCTTCATGCAGCTCCCTAAAAATGTTCCGTAGCGACGGGGGAATACGTACTCCAGGTTTCACAGAAAAGCTGAGTCCGTGGGCTTGTCCTGGACCATGATAAGGATCCTGGCCTAGCAGAACAACCTTCACATCCTCATAATCCGTATAGTGTAGAGCGTTGAAAATATCCTCCTTAGCAGGATAGACCGTCTCCCGCTCGTACTCCTCTTTTAGAAAGCTGCGAAGATTTCTGTAATATGGCTTTTCGAATTCTTCATCAAGAAGCGGAGCCCAGCCGTTATGCAGTATCTTTTTTTCCATGATGATCACCTTTCTCTCTTTCTTCTACTACTACCCTACCCTTTTTCATGATGTTTATCTATCGCAAAAGAGGTTATATAAATGGGGACAGGGAACGACGAGTTCCGAGGATAAAAAAGTTTTCTAGGAGGATGGTCTATGTATAAAGCACTTGTTGTAGAAAACGGCGTACAAGCCACTGAAAAAATCAAAATGCTTGAAACTGAAGGATTTACGAAAGAAAATATCTATATCTTTGCACACAGTACTGACCGCAGTGAACACTTGACAGAAGCTACGGAAACCGGCGAAGTCGGATTCAAAGAACAAGGATTCTTTGAATCAATCGGCAACATGTTCCGCTCCCGCGGCGACGAGCTTCGCGCAAAGTTCGAATCTCTCGGCATGACCAAACAGGAAGCGGAGCAGTACGAAATGGAGCTCGACAAAGGCCGCTTGGTCCTTGTTGCTTGCGATATGAAAAAATAAGGCATTAACAAAAACCCTGGCAGACTTTTTTGCCAGGGTTTTTTGTTTGAAGTTAAAAGGAGCTGCAGGAAAAAATGAAGTGTAGGCTCAGCTTCCAAAAATCGTGCTCAAAACCTTAAAAATTGTCATTTTGGTTGATTTTTTTGTGAGGAATAGAGTGTTTTTGATGAGACAGGGTGAACTTTTGCAATCGCGTGCTTGCGTAACCGATTACACACAAGATTTCTCCTTGATATAATGCTTCCCTCCGATAGATATTTACGGTAATCGTCCATTTATCTACGGTAAATATCAGTTTATCTACGGTAATCAGCAATTTATCTACAGTAGATCCCACAAGATTCCATTTTTACTTTAATCCGGAATAATCTCGCGGTTTTGTTTTATTGATGCGGACTCACAACACTATAATTGCTACAAATTTTAGTATTATCTTTTCAAATTTTTATAAAAGAATCCAAACATACTAAAAATAAATACAACAAAACTTAAAAAGGCAATGACCATCCATACAATAGATCCAGTAGCATTAATCATTCCGATAACGAACATAATTTGACTTAAAACACTCAAAATTATTAATACTATTTTATTAGACAAAACTATACCCCATTTTAATATTCATCTTACCATTAATAGTTTTTCCCGCTCCGTTTGATCCAGTAGCACATGAAGGTTTTACCCAAAAAGCCGCTGATAAAGGCTTTTTGCCTGGGCAATATCCTTCGTTCCGTGAATGAGAGCCCGTCCGTCCTGAAAAAGAACAAAGCGACTCTCCCCGTTTTCTGCCGAAAGTAAATAGGGATTTCCTTTTACAGCATAGCCTAACGCGCTCAGCTTGCCAGCGAGTTCTTCAAGATTAAAGCTTCCTGCATGTGGCGGCCGGATTTGGACTGTATCCCTGCCGCAAAGCACGGCTGTTTTCATCCTGTTCTCTTCATCAAGATAAGGGTACTCCCGATTTTCCCCGCAGCTAAGGCAGCCTGGATCCTTTGCCCGGGACATCTTCATGGATGTATAATCGTTCCGCCAAAGATCAAAGCTGACGAGAGACGGCCTTACTGCGTCATAATCCTCTGAAAGGATTTTGAGTGCCTCGGCTGTCTGGTGCGCGATGACCATCTGGACAGCTGGACCGATGATGCCGCCCGTATCGCAAGTCAATCCTTGGAGCGGAACAGCCTTCAACAGGCAGTTCAAGCAAGGAGTCACACCGGGGATAATCGTGAAGCTCATGCCAAAGCTCGCCACACATGCACCATAAACCCAAGGTATGTTGTATTTTTGCGAAATATCATTAATCGTCATCCGCGTTTCGAAATTGTCAGTGGAATCGAGGATAAGGTCTATTCCTCCTGCGAATTCAGCCAGTACTTCAGGCGTTGCGTCTCCGACGATCGCTGTGATGTTGATCTCGGAGTTAATTTTTTCGAGACGCTTTTTCGCCGCCACTGCTTTCGGCAGCTTTTCCGCGACGTCTTCTTCTGTATACAGCTGCTGGCGCTGAAGATTGCTTTCTTCCACATAGTCACGGTCAATAATTGTCAGTCTTCCAACCCCGGCGCGAGTGAGAACCTCAGCATTTCCAGAGCCCAGCGCGCCTGCTCCGACAATCAGCACATGCTTCCGGCCGATTTTCTCCTGCCCTTCCGGCCCAATGCCCGGAAACAGCGTCTGGCGGGAATATCTTTCAGACATGCTATCGCCCTCCTTCCAATGTTAAAAAGGAGGCATGCGCCTCCTAATGATTTTCATTCAATGACAGCGCCCTACACTCATCAGCCTCCGCTTACCGGCGGGATGAATGCGATGATGTCGCCATCACCAATGCGGTCAGCGTCTGGCGCGAACTCTTCATTGATTGCGACCATCGCCGTGTCAAGCCGAGTAACGCCGTACTTTTTCGCAATGAGTGTTTTTAGTTCTGCAACAGTCTTGCCGGCAGCATCCATCATGACGGACTCCGCGCCGGCTTCATCACGCAAATGTGCAAAAAACAGCACTTTATTCACCGAGATCCTCTCCTTCCGGTTTCCCTGTTGGATAGGCAACGGTTTCGAGCTGGTTGCCAACCCACTCTTGGCCATCCTCCCAATGCTCTTTTTTCCAAATTGGCACGATTTCTTTAATTCTTTCAATCGCATAGCGGTTGGCTTCGTATGCATCCGCCCGATGCGGTGTCGAGACAGCTATGACGACAGCAACATCGGTGATATCGAGCCTGCCAACCCTATGGGTGATTGCGACTTCCGCACCTTCCCAACGCTGCTGAATTTCATCGCCAATCTGCTGGAGCTTCTTCACAGCCATCGACTCGTACGCTTCGTAAATAAGATACTGCGTCTTTTTGCCTGCCGTCAGCTCGCGAACGGTGCCAATGAACGTTGTAATCGCACCAGCATTTCTTTGGATTACCTTGTCAATCACTGCCTGCGTATCAATTGGAGTCTTGGAGATTTCATAGTTCATGATTGGCCCCCTCTTTTTTTTAAAAATAAGTCGGCTTTGGATTCGTGACAACGGCGTACCCGCCGATTCGGGCTACATCGTTACGAAACGGTTCCGATTGGATGACAGCGAGAAGCTCTCTGCCTTTTTCGCTTTCAAAAAACTCCTGGGTCATCAATAGATCGTACGATTCATCGGCAACAGGAATAAAATCAAGGTCCATTGCTTTCGCTGCGGGCAAAATGCCAAGCCCCGTTGCTTTTATATTCCCTTTTACTTCAGCAGCAACACTAAGATGCGAGAACATTTCACGGTCATAGCCATTGATCTGTTCTGGTGAAAGGCACGCTTCTGCTAAAAGGAGGTCAAAGAGAATTCTTGTACCGGCTCCTTTCTGCCGGTTCGCATACTCTGCACCTGTTCGCGCAATATCAGCGGCATCGTTAATGCCGAGAGGATTTCCTTTCGGAACCATCCAGCCTTGCGTCCGCTTAAGGAATGGATAGAGCACTACTTTTTTGCCTGCAAGTATTTTTTTCACATACGTTAGATTGTATTCCTTTGTTTCGGGATCCAACATATGAATGCCAGCAACATGCGCCTCGCCTTTCCTGATGGCCATGAGACCGGCCATGCTTCCGACGTGGGAGGATACAATTTTCCTGTCAGCACGCTTTCGTTTCATATGCGATGAGAGCAAATCAATTGTCATGTCGTGGCTCCCGCTGAACACGATGCTGTTATGAATCTCTTCTAATGGCTTCAAGAGCTCAACCTCGACCTTATCGCCCTGTTCGTAGCCGAGCAGGTTGGCAGGAATAACGAGCAAACCGTCTGCCCTTACGAGAGACATAGTGACGCCAGCAGCCCTTGTCAGCGGATTGGCAATAAGCCTGCCGTCGACAAATCCGATGTTCATGCGAATGAAGTCTTCTGCGCCCATTGTGGAGACGATCCTGCGGCCGAGCGTTACTTCTGCTTTTTGACGGGATGGTTCAGGGATTTGCAAATACTTGCAAACGAGCGGCCGCACGAACCATTCGAGTGCCAGATAGGCGGAAACAGGGTATCCGGGAACGCCAACAACAATTTTGCCGTTTATTTTTCCAAGGATGACGGGCTTGCCCGGCCTTGTAGCTACCCCATGGGTAAAAACAGTGCCGAGCTCCCCGATGATATGGACGGTATAATCCTTCGAACCTGCTGACGAACCGGCATTGATGACGATGACATCAGAAGTTTCGGCAGCTTCGAGAAGCGCCGCAGAAATTTTTTCCGGATCGTCCGGGACGACTGCTGAAAGCCTCGGGTCCCCGCCCCATTCTTTAATATAGTTGGCAAAGACGGTGCCATTGAACTCAACGATCCTGCCAGGGGCCGAGCCTGCATCTGAGGCAACGAGCTCGTTGCCTGTTGGAATGATAGCAACCACGGGCTTTTTTGCCACGGGAACTTCCGTTACGCCTGATGCCAGCATTGCGCCAAGATCGGGAGGCCTTAAGGTGTGTCCTTGCGGGAAAAGCATTTCCTCCTGAACGATGTCCTCTCCGATTGGGCGGATATGCTGCCATGGTGTCGCGGGCTCAATGATTTCAATTGTTTCTTCATTTAATTGCTGGACGTGCTCAATCATGATCACGGCATTAAACTGCGAAGGAATGTTGTTTCCGGTATCGACATAAACGAACTGATCTCCTAGCTTCAGCTGGAGCGGGCGCTGTTCATGCGCCTCATATGTCTCCTCGGCAAGCACTGCGATGCCGTCCATTGCGGAAGCATGGTAATGGGGCATCGAGATATTGGCATAAACCGGCTGGGATGTGACCCGTCCGAGCGCTTCAGGAACCGGAATCGTTTCATGCTCTGGATTCAACGTGAAGGCTGTGAGGATTTCTTCCTTCGCTTCTTGGCGGGGCTTGTCCTCGAGGTAAACTTTCCGATTGTATCTTTTTCCGGCCATGTTGCGGTCCTCCTTATGTCGACAGGATGACGGGTACGTAGTCCCCTTGTGAGATTCCTTCTTTTGCCGAGCTGATTTCAACGATGCCGTCGCTTTTTACAAGTGTTGTGATGAGTCCCGACTTTCCGATGATTGGCTCAGCCCACCATTCTCCATTTTTTTCAGACAGCTGGACTCTGATATAGTCCGACCTTCCTGGTGAAGAAGGGATATTTTTACCTATCCGGGCAAAAATTCGGTCTGGCTTTCTTTCGCTATTTTCTCCAGTCCTTTTTTTCAGTATCCGCTCGCCGAATAGCTTGAAAATAATCATCGCGGAAGCGGGGTGGCCCGGCAATCCAATGATTGGCTTCCCATCCGCCATTGCGAGGATTGTCGGCTTGCCAGGCTTGATGGAAATACCATGGACGAAAACTCCCGGCTCGCCGAGGGACTGGATGACCTCTGTTGTGTAATCTTTGGCCCCAACGGAGCTGCCGCCGGATAGGATCAGGCAGTCGGCCTTTTCATAGAGCTCTTTTGCACGCGTTGAGAATTCGTGGTAGTCATCGGCAGTGATTCCACCGTACAGGACATCGATTCCCCATTCTTTCGCGAGGCTGGCAACAGTCAGATAGTTTATGTCGCGGATTTGACCCGTTTCAAGCTTTTCCGTGTGAAATGGAACGATTTCATCACCTGTTGATAAGTACGCTGCGTTCACTTTGCGGTATACTTTCATTTTTTTGATGCCAAGCGAAGCAAGCGCTCCGATTTCCTGCGGGCGAAGCTTTTTTCCGGCTTGGAGGATTCGTTCTCCTTCGGTGATGTCTTCTCCTTTTCTGATGACATTTTCACCTGGCGCCACTTGGCGATAGGTATTCAGGAGCCCGGCCAGCTCTTCACAATGCTCTATCATGAGGACGCTGTCGCTTCCCGCAGGAAGCATACCGCCTGTAGGGACGTAGATTGCCTTGCCCCTTGAGAGCGGATGGGCAGCTTTTTCTCCCATTTTTACTTCGCCGTCCACTGTGAGGAAACCAGGCATCGACTCGGATGAACCGTATGTATCCTTCGCGAAAACCGCATAGCCGTCCACCGTAGAGCGGTCGAATGCTGGGACATTCTCAGCTGCGATAATGTCCTCCGCCAGGACGCGGTGCAGCGCTTTCTCCAACGGACAGCTTTCCGTGTCGGTTACGATCCCTACTTTTTCATCGATTAGCGCGAACGCTTCTTCGACCGTTTTCACATTGAAAAATTTCAAGATGTGCACCCCTTCCTGGCTGGAGTTCATTTTTGTATCGTTTCGCGACGGGTATTTGCCAATTCGAAGCTTTATTGTCCGTTCTCGACTTTTTATTGTCTAATTTCAAAATGTTTATTTGCCATTATAAATTCTGTGTCGGAAACTCTCACCCACTTGAACAGATTTCACTTTTACTTTCTGTTCTCGGTCCACTTTTTTGCTTCATCATATTCGTGAGGGTGATTCATATTAAAGAAAGCCTTTTCTGTGTCCACATCTCCGAATGCTGCCAACGCGATTTCATTTAAATAGAAGACGTCTAAATTCCTCAGAAAATCTTTCATGCGAAGATGGCCTTCCTCTAAGCAGCTTTTTGCGACAGCTGCTGTACGCTTCTGATAGGCGGCAAACAGAGGATGCTGCTTCTCATCTATAACAGGAATCACAGCATCGAAGTGCTTCAAACCTTTAACTATATTCATTCCGATTTCAGCCGTGATGAATGGCATATCGCACGCAACTACTATATTTTCTTCATAGTGAGAAGCGTGGAGACCGGCTTGGAGGCCGGCAAGCGGCCCCTGGCCGGGGTAGGCGTCCGGCACCGTTCTAATATTTAGAAATTCATACGTCTCAGGGTCATTGGTCACAAGGATGATATCATCGAAAACTGATTGCAGTTCGTCTTTGATTCTCTCAATGTTCATTTTCTCGTTCAATGGTAACAAAGCTTTGTTTGTACCCATCCTGCTTGATTTGCCGCCTGCCAGAATAATTGCTCCGGCCTTCATGCGAAGCACCTTCTTTATCATTAAGTTAACGCGCCACCGCGCCGGGGGTCAGGCACGCTGCAGTGATTCGCTGCTTCACCTTATCACCGCGCCGGGGGTCAGGCACGCTACACAGGCACGCTACACGCTGTAGCGCTTTAGTATGGTATGGCCACTTATCTTGTTGCTCCTGCTGCTACGTATCCGTTTTCCTGGGCGATATAGTCCAGGTGAATTGTTGTTAAATCTAGCATAGCAGATGATGGCTTGGAAATGAATTGCCTTGTATCAATTACTTTTGTGTACCCTTTGCATTTTTCGCATGCTTGGATTTGTGCTGTTTCATCGCCTTCCACTGTGAGGAAAGAGATGGTTTCGTGGTCATCGTTCCCGCAATGCGCACAGTATACTCGTTTTTCATTCCATTCTGCAAGGCAGCGCGGACAGCATAACAACTTCTTTCCTTCTCCTTCCAACCGCGCAAGGCGGACTGGTTCACCGCAGACAGGGCATCCAGCTCCCGCTGAAGCATCCTTGACTATGCCATCATCATTTTCAACGACTTCTGCGAGAAGCTGAAGATAAGGCCGCAGTGCTGTTTCCGCAAGAAATTGCGGAATCCAAGCCTCCACACCATGCTCCTGTGCAAAGCTGTCAAAATAAAGATTGTTTAAAGCACAAGCTTCATCAATCCAACGGCGTGTCCCTTTTTCATCAAGGCCAGTTACCAAGCGTTCCACCTTTATGCCGAGCTCCGCACTCTTCGCTCCAAGCAGCTCTCCAACATCCTTTATCCACTGTAAAAATAGGGAAATATCAAAATCAATCTCCGCCAAAGCAGCTGCCGGAACACTTTCGGCAACACCTGCTGTCTTTCCTTGAAGCCTGATGCAGCTAGTATCCAAACCTTTTTTCCACTGTTCCTGCAACCTGAGAATGTCCTTCTGCAGGTTTACATACTCTTTTGAAACGGCTGACTTTCTCATTCTTGCTGCCCCCTTTATCTAGTATGCTTTGCTTTCCTAATACTTGGGCGACCTTGCTTCCAAAACCAAAACACATCTTAATGGTGAAGGGAATGACTTCATTTCTGACAGCCATTCCCCCTCCCATTCATTATTTATTCAATCGCCGATCAGGCACCTTTTTTGCCTTTTGGATTCCCATTGTGGTCAATATCCGGGAAGTTCCCTTTTTCTACTTCCTCATCATACCAATCTGGGTAGTGACCCTTTGCCCACCACGCAGGAACCTTGCCAGTCACAACGCCAGAGTATCCTGGACTTGAATGACGGTGGACAACACTAAGGTAGATATGTCCGACGACTACTGCAATTGCCAGTCCGAAGCCAACATTATGGAGAAAATAGCCCCACTGAACAAGAAACTTCGGAAATAACTCCGGAAACCAAAGGGTGAAGCCTGATCCAATAACAATCAATGCTGTAATGATTTGGATAAAAGAGTTGATTTTTTCACCTGCGTTGAAGAAAGTCTGCCTTACATGTTTGAACTTAAAACCGAACAGCTCCTTCACAAACTCAGTAAAAAACTCTAAATCCCGTTTTTTCCAGGTAACAAGCTCTTTTAGCCAACGTTTAAAGCCTTTTGGGTCAAAAATCACCCAAATGAAAGTTGGCGTCATGAACAACACGGCGAAAATTCTGTGTAGCAATCGTGCATTTTCCGGGCCGCCGAGAACAGGATACAGCCAGTCAAAAAACTCCGTGTACATCGGAAGAGCCGTAACATACAGCGCAAAGAATGCAAAGGCATTTACCGCATGCGCAATAACGAATGCCATTGAGAAACGGCGTACTTGCAAGGTAGATTTCTTCGCTTTACTCATGGCCGCCGTCCCCCTCATCTTCTTTGTAAAAAATCTTATTGGAAATGTAGGCACCAATAACAGCCATCGTCGTTGCGCCAAGCATCATTTTTCCAATTGGCTGCGCATAGTCCTTCCAGACAACAGCAGATGTCGGTACCTTCGGATTCTCCGGTAAGCCATAAACAGAAGGCTTTTCTGCCAACACATAAATCGTTTGCGTACCGCCGACACCTGGTGGGTTGTAAACAACCGCATTCGGGAACTTGCCTTTGATCTCTGCAAGACGTTTTTCCGCTTTTTGAATCATTTTGTCGCGATCGCCGAATTCCATCGCACCGGTATGGCAGACAGAAATGCAGGCTGGCTGCATACCTTCTTCAATGCGGTCTGTGCACAAAGTGCACTTTTGCGCCTTCTTGTATTCCTTGCCGTGCTTATCCTTGTAGGTCGCAAGGGATACGACATCAAAAGGGCAGTTCTGCACGCAATAGCCACAGCCGACACATTTTTCATCGTTTACAACAACTGTTCCTAGCTCCGAGTAATGCATCGCATCTTCCGGACAAACTTTCACACAGGCAGCTTCTTTGCAGTGGAAGCAGGCTGAGTGGCGGAAAAGGTATTCCAAGTTGCCGCTTGCATTCTCATGCTCGATAAAAGAAAGCACGTTCCAAGTATTGGCAGTCACTTTTGCATGCGATTGGTTGCTGCCTTGGAAGTCTTCAGGCTCTGCCGGGAGGTCGTTCCAGTTTTTACAGGAAACCATGCAGGCACGGCAGCCATCACATTTTGTCACATCGACATACTTTGCATATTCCGCCATCAGTCAGCCCTCCTTACGTTACAGAGGAATGCCTTGTACTCCGGTATCGTCGTGTTTGCATCCCCGATATGCGGTGTCAGGCGGTTTGCCGTATCACCTGTCGCGAATCCTTTGTAGCCAAAATGCCAAGGCATTCCAATCTGATGAATTTTCTTGCCGTCAACGATATGCGGCTTGAATCGCTTTGTCACCATCGCATATGCAGTGATTTCGCCACGTGCAGAGCTGACAATGATTTTATCTTTATTTTTTATTCCTTTTTCCTCAGCAAGTTCTTCGCTCATCTCAATGAACATATGTGCAGAAAGCTCAGATAGCCATTCTTGGTTACGCGTCATGCTCCCGGACTGCCAGTGCTCGCTAACACGGTAAGTCGTCCCGACAATCGGGAATTTACTCCTATCACCGCGCTTGTTAAAGCTTCCTCCGAAAATCATGATCGTCGGATTGCTTTCCTGGCGCGAGAACATGTTTGGAACAGGACTCTCGTATGGTTCGTAGTGTTCAGGGAATGGACCGTCATTCAGAGATGGAGCAAATACGCCGCCAACACCATCTTTCATCATGATGAACGGACTTTGGCCGCCCGGTTCTGTAGGCGCTACAACTGCCTTGAAGTCCGGAACATCGTAGCCTGTCCATTTTTTCTGGACGCCATCCCACCAGATGACAGCCTTATCCTTGCTCCATGGTTTTCCGGATGGATCAGCGGCAGCACGATTATAAAGAATTCTGCGGTTCATCGGCCAAGCATACGACCAATTTAGGAAATTGCCACCGCCCGTATCCTTGTTATCGCGCCTTTTTGACAGATTTTTTCCCTCTTCAGGGTAAAAACCGGAGTAGATCCAGTTGCCGCACACAGTGGAACCATCATCAAGCAGCGCATTGAAGTTTTCCACTAGCTTTCCAGTCACTGCGTCATACCCGTTGATTTCGCGGCAAACAACATCGATGTCTGGATGGTCGCCATGACCGCCGTATTCCCAATGCAGCGCATTGATCGCTTCCGCTGCAGGTGACGATTCGTTTTTATAGAGCTTCTTGATGCGCGTTGCCAGACCATTGAGGATTTCAAGGTCCGCTTTCGATTCACCTTTCGGCTCGATTGCCTTCCAGCGGTACTGCATCCATCTGGAAGAGTTAGAAACACTTCCTTCTTTTTCAAAAGAAGAGCATGCTGGCAGCAAGAATACTTCTGTATCAATCTTAGATGGGTCACTTCCGGCTTCCTTCTGCCAGAATGCCGATGTTTCCGTTTCCCAAAGGTCAACCGCTACCATCCATTTCAAATGGCTCAAAGCTTCTTTTTCTTTACCGGCGTTTGGTCCGCCGACAACAGGGTTTGTCCCGAACAGGAACGCACCATCAAGTCCGCCTTTATGCATCGTATTAAAGAGCATCATATGCGAGTAGTTCTTGTTCCCTTTTGGCAAATACTGATAGCCAAATTCATTTTCTTTCGTTGCATTAGGACCGTACCAAGCTTTCAGCATGCTGACAAGAAACTTTGGCTTATTGGTCCAGTAGCTTGTTTTTGGTGTTTCTTTTTCCAGGTAGCCTTTCAAAGTCGCATGCTCCGGAATGGCTTTCGGCGCGCCGACATAGCCTGGCAAATCTCCGAACAAGAGTCCGAAATCGGTTGAACCCTGTACGTTGGATTCACCGCGGAGCGCATTGATTCCGCCCCCAGGAAGCCCGATATTGCCTAAAAGAAGCTGAAGGATTCCGAACGCCCGGACGTTTTGCGTCCCAACAGTATGCTGGGTTGTACCCATGGCATACATGATCGTTCCGGCTTTGCCCGGCTTTCCTGTTGAGCAGAAAGCGTCGCAAACTTTTAAGAAGTCCTTTTTCGGCGTTCCGGTTACGTTGACGACTGTATCAACATCATAACGGGAGTAATGCTTTTTCATGAGCTGGAATACGCTGCGCGGATGTTCGAGCGTTTCATCCCTCTTCGGGGTGCCGTCTTCCGCAGTTTCGAATTCCCATTTTGTTTTATCATAAGAACGAGTTGCCTCGTCGTAGCCGCTGAATAACCCGTCTTTGAAATCGAAGCCTTCTTTAACAAGGAAAGCTGCATTCGTATATTTTGCGACATATTCTTTGTGAAAAAGTTTATGGTCGATGGCATATTTAATCATGCCGCCAACAAATGGAATATCCGTCCCCGAGCGAAGCGGTGCATAAATATCCGCCTGGGAGGATGATCTTGTAAAGCGCGGGTCAACAGAAACGATTTTCCCGCCATTTTCCCTTGCTTTCAAGAGCCAGCGGAAACTGATTGGATGGTTTTCCGCAGGGTTTGCGCCCATAATTAAAGCACAATCTGTATTCTGGAGGTCATTCCAGTGGTTTGTCATTGCTCCACGACCAAGTGTAGGTGCCAGACCGGCAACCGTTGAACTGTGTCATATTCGGGCCTGATGTTCGAGGTAGACAATGCCGAGTCCCCTCATCATCTTCGAGAGAAGGTAGGTTTCTTCGTTATCGAGCGCAGCGCCGCCAAGGCTGGCGATTCGCTCCGTCTTATTGACGACTATACCGCCTTCTTTTTCAATAAAAGAGGCATCGCGTGTTTCTTTCACACGTTTTGCGATTCTTTCATACATCCATTCCCAATCTTTTTCCACCCATTCACTGCTGCCAGGGGCACGGTAACGAGGCTTCAATACACGTTTTTCCGTCGTATAAAGCTGACGGATTGTTGTCCCTTTACTGCATAGCTTGCCTTCGTTAACAGGGTGATCCGGATCTCCTTCTGTATAGACGACCTGATTGTTCTTCGTGTGGACAAGTATCCCGCAGCCTACGCCACAGTAGCAGCAAATGGTTGGGGTTACGGTCGATTTTGCAATCTTTAGTTCTTTGGAGGAAGCGTATACTTCCTTTTCGTTGAAGCCGAGTTCCACAATTGCAAGGGTAGCAGCAGTGGCGCCAGTCAGTTTCAGAAACTGCCGGCGATTTATGTTCATTTCAACCATGATGTTCTCTCCTTCCCTATAGTGAAGTCTTTTTTTGTGAGTCAGTTGAAGATCTTCTCTGCTTCACTCCTTTCAAATGTTATTAGGGCAGGCTGGGGTGAGATCAGGGATAATCCTGCCAGCCGAAGTGTAAATGGTGGCCATCTTGCCTCTCAAATAGCCGGCTACCTCTATATTCAGGAATTTTGCAAGCTGGATAGCCTGCTTTGTTGCTGCTGTGCGTGATCCGATAATCGGAAACCCGAATCTCGCGGCCTTTGAGAGCATTTCATATGAAATCCTTCCGGTTGTCAGCAGAACGAGACTGTCTGCCTTCAGATGGTTCCGGATGGCATAGCCGATGATTTTATCGACTGCATTATGGCGTCCGATATCTTCCCGGACTTCCATGCTGCCGTCCTCCTTAATAATGCAGGCGCCGTGCATACCGCCTGTTTCAAGATAAAAAGGCGAATTCTGTGCAAACTCACTTCTTTTTTTCAGCATGTAGCTGAGCGTGCAAGTTGCACGGGAATCTATTTTTTTGAAGTTTTTCACATCGGTCATGGAAAAAAAAGTGACACCCCGGCCACAGCCGGCAGTGTAATGCTTTTTTTTCGAAAACATTTGCTCGGGGTCAAAGCCGTTTCCTAAAGAAACGTGAAGCGAGCCAGTTTTCTCGTCAAAAGTGATGGTATGGACGTCGACTGCGCTTTCAATCCACCCTTCGGAATAGAGGTATCCATATGCCCAGTCTTCCAAGTCATGCTTTGTGAGCTGGAAGACGGCTACTTCAAATCCATTGAGGACCAGATTAACGGGATACTCATCCGGACACCCTTTTCTGTTCATTTTTTCCCACCCCTTCTGCGCTCCCAATTATTCCTTCGATATAAGGGGAAGCTGGCAAATCTAGTGCTTTTCACAAATTCAGTAACGATGGTTACAATACATAGCAATATTGATATATTAGTAAAAGTGTTCTCAATTTAAATGTACAGGATATCCGGGCGTAAAAAAGCAAAATTTGTTACAAAAAGAAAGCGGTTTCTTGTCAAAAATTAGAACATTTTTTGAACATTTTATTTTGACTTGTAATGGCCAAATAAAAGAAAACATAAAATCTCCAAACAAACATTAATATATCTTCCGAACTAGGGCAGTTACATTTCTCACCCTTCAACACAAAAAGTTCACCCATTACTTTTCATATGAAGGAATTCCCCCTCAACCCTTCACTTTTCCCATAAAGTACCTGTTAATTTGATAGAACTTTTTTCAGATGGCTTGCCTGCTTTTTAGTTTTTATTGTTCTTGTTATAATAAGAAGGTTGACAATTCTGTATTTCCGGCTGTTTTTAATGCAGGTATTTCATTTGAGGATATCTGTATGGCAGCAGGGACAATCACCTTCGGGGAGGAATCAGGAATGACCATGAAAAAAGTGATGACAATTGCCGGATCGGATACAAGCGGAGGCGCCGGAATCCAGGCTGATCTTAAGACGTTCCAAGAACTCGGGGTTTACGGAATGACCGCCCTAACAACAATTGTGACAATGTCTCCAAAAGGCTGGAACCACGAAGTATTTCCACAGCCTGTAGAGCTTGTGGAAAAGCAGTTGGATACGATCCTTTCGGTTGGCATCGATGCAATGAAAACAGGTATGCTTGGCTCTGTCGATATTATCAAGCTTTCTGCCCGCAAGATGGATGAGCACAAGCTCGAAAGAGTGGTCATCGACCCTGTTATGGTTTGCAAAGGCGAAGATGAAGTGCTTCAGCCAGAAAATACGGATGCGATGAGGGAATTGTTGCTTCCACGGGCAACGATCGTAACACCGAACCTGTTCGAAGCAAGACAGCTTGCAGGCACTGGCCCTATCTCTACAATTGAAGACATGAAAGAGGCCGCGGTAAAAATCCACGACCTTGGTGCAAAATATATCATGATAAAAGGCGGAAACAAACTGAATCACAAAAAAGCAGTAGACATCCTATACGATGGAAAAGACTTCAGGCTATATGAATCAGAGAAAGTCAAAACTACATTCACGCACGGCGCTGGCTGCACCTTCGCGGCTGCCATCACTGCCGGTCTCGCGAAAGGTAAGTCTGTTGAAGATGCGGTTGACACTGCAAAAGAATTCATCACAAAAGCAATTCGCCACGGCTTCCGCCTGAACGAATATGTCGGCCCGACAATGCACTCCGCATACCGCGGTACGGAAAACGCAGAATAACAATCTGCCTATACAGCAAAAAGCCCCAGGTTTCCGCGAGCGGAAACCTGGGGCTTTCTCTATTGTGCGCCATCGCATTAAACAAATGAAGCGTGCCTGTCCCCCGGTGCGGTGATGCTTCACACCAACGCAGCGTGCCTGTCCCCCGGTGCTTTAAAGCGGTGCATTACCAGTTGGTGATGGTGCTTAGGAAAACGATAAGGATGGTTACTGGAACAATCACTTTCATCAGGAACCGCCAAACAGTATACGCTGAGGCAGGCAGCGAGGCACCTTGGGCGAACTCTTCCCGCACAACGTTTTCATCCATTTTCCATGAAATAAACAATGCGATCAGCAGACAGCCGAGTGGCAGCAAAATATTGCTCACAAGATAATCTGTTAGGTCGAAAACTGTTTTTCCATCTATCTGCCAACCTGAAAGCGTGCTAAACGACAGCGCTGCTGGAACCCCAGCAACAAAAACGATGATGCCTGAAACCCAAGAAATCTTCTTCCTGCTTCTCTTCCCATCCTCAATGAATGCAGAAACAATAATCTCCAGCAAGCTGAATGAAGATGTCAGGGTCGCAAACAAAAACAGCACAAGAAAAATTGCCAGGAACAGCTCACCAAACGGCATTTGCGAGAAAACAGCAGGCAGGATCATAAACAGCAGTCCTGGACCCTCCGCCGGCTCCATTCCGAAAGCAAACACAACCGGAAAAATCGCAAGCCCTGCCAGTATTGAAACGAAGATATTCATGACGACGACTGATCCCGCCGATGATGGGATGCTAACACCCTTATCAAGATAAGAGCTGTATGTCACCATGCATGAAAAACCAACCGCAAGGGCAAAAAAGGATTGGCCCAGAGCATAGAGCGCAGCCTCCCCGGTAACCTCAGAAAAATCCGGTTTCAGGAAAAAGCGAATACCTTCCATTGCTCCATCAAGCGTCAAGGAACGAAGGACGAGCACGATGAAAAAGATAAATAATAGCGGCATCATGTACTTACTCGCTTTTTCAATCCCATTCTGGATCCCGGAAGAAATCACCACGATATTCGCAAGCATAAATAGCGCCAAACCCAGCAGCGCAATAGAAGGCGTGCCGGTAATGCTGCCAAACAGCCTTGCATAATCCACCCCAGGCTCGATAATCTGCCCGCCAAGTGCCATAACGCTATAAATCAACACCCAGCCTCCAACAACCGCATAAAAAGAAAGGAGCAAAAAGCAGCCCACTACACCAAGCCGGCCGGTGCTTGTCCACCAAGTACCCGGGGCAAGCTTTCGATAGGCCGAGACTGCTTCCTTTTGCGCACCCCTACCGATAATAAATTCGGAAATTAACATCGGCAACCCGATGAGAATAGTGAAAACGATAAATAAAATAAGAAAAGCCCCGCCGCCACTTATCCCCGTGACATAAGGAAACTTCCAAATCGCACCAAGGCCAATCGCTGCCCCTGCCGATGACATAATGAACCCAAATTTAGATGACCATTGTTCTCTCTTTGTACTCATATATCCCCCTGGGTGAACGTTTATTTTCTAAAAACTTGTCGAACTTCTAAGCTGATCATTACAATCTATCACCTAGGCTGGCATCCCCCATAATCACAGCCAATCAGATTATTTCCCGGGACATATAGCTATTTTACAATACCATTTTACCGTAAAAAGTCCACTTTCGTTCGAAGAACCAACCTTAAAGTTCCGTCCGAATATCCCAAAGCTCAGGGAAGAAACGCTGGTCGAGTACTTTTTTCAAGTAGGCAACACCCGACGATCCCCCTGTTCCCATCTTAAATCCTATGATTCTCTCAACAGTCTTCATATGGCGGAACCTCCACTGTTGCAGCCAATCTTCAATATCGACAAGCTTCTCCGCCAGCTCATACAATTCCCAATATTTATCTGTGTTTCTATATACCTCCATCCAGGCAGCGCGGACAGAGTCATTAGAACTATATGTTCGTGTCACATCACGGTCAAGTACTTCTTCATCAATCGGAAGTCCCGCTTTTTGGAGCGCCTGTATACTCACATCATACAGCCCCGGTGCTTCAAACGCCTTCTTCAAACGAGCATGGAGCTCGGGATCTTTTTCATAAATTTTCAAGACATGCGGGGTTTTGTAGCCTAGCGCAAATTCCACCAAACGGTATTGGAAAGACTGGAAACCTGAGGCCTGGCCGAGCGATCCGCGGAATTCCATATACTCAGATGGCGTCAGCGTTGAAAGCACATCCCATGCCTGAATGATTTGTGACTGCGTTTTTGATACCCTTGAAAGCCGTTTTTGCGCTGCGGAAAGGTCATTATCCTGAATCGATTGGATGGCCGCACCCATTTCGTGAAGAATCAGCTTCATCCATAATTCGCTCACCTGATGGATAACAATGAACAACATTTCATCATGATGGCCCGAAAGCCTGTTTTGTGCATCCAATATTTTATCAAGCTGCAGATACTCCCCGTACGTCATATTATTGGAAAAATCAGTATGGATATTTTTTTCGGAAGTTGTTGCGTTCACATCTTTTTTTTCAATCATAAAAAAGTCCCCTTTTATTTTTTTCTGTTTAATCCGACGGCTACACAGACTACCCCTCCACAACCTATAACGGCCTGATTACTGCACGAACTGGACTCCCATCTCCATCCTTCAGGGGAAGAGGCAGCGCTATCAATTCATACTCTCCTTCATCCACCTTATCAAGCATAAGGTTCTCCAGGATGCTGATGCCATTGGCATACAGCGCGTGATGCGTCTCCATATCCTTGCTGTCAAGCTGGTCGACAGACGGTACATCCACACCGAGCAATACGACCCCTCTTTCTGCTAAAAATGGAGCAAGATCCGGTGCCAGCAACGGAATTCGTTCAGGAAACCTTTCCGGAATGTTAGGAATCGCTGTTTTTAACAGCAGCCGCTCAACATCACCAATCTGCAGATTTTCAAGCAGCTTGGCATCAATCACATCTGCAGTAGAAACATCGACCACTCTCGCACGCCCAATGAACACGCCGATATCCATGTCCAAAATTCTTTCCCCATCATTATCAAAGTGAAAAGGTGCATCCACATGCGTTCCAGTATGGAGGCTTGTCATCATCCTGCCAATATTCACTGAACCCGTTGTTTCCTTTGTAAAAGCAGTTTCATATCGAAACGGCGTATCCCCGGGCCAATGGCCAATATTATCGCTCAAAGGCTGGGAAATATCCATCCACTTTTTCTCCCCCATCAATGCCACCCCTTATCAGTGCGTTATGCTACTATGCCGCGCTTGTTTTCAAACTTCTTGTACTTTTCCTCGTCCATGATGCTCTTCAAAATTTGAACAGTCTTCCATACTTCCTCAAACGTATTGTAGAGAGCAACAGGTGCGAGACGAATGCCCTTTGGCGCACGGAAATCCGGGATGATGCCATCTGCTTTCAGCGCTTTGCAAATTCTCGCTGCCTCTTCATGCTCAAGATAAATATGCCCGCCGCGCTTGTTTTCATCGCGCGGGTTACGTACAGCAAAGCCTCGCCCTTCCAGTTCTTTATCAATTAAGCTGAGCATATATCCTGTCAGCTTCAGCGATTTCTCACGGATTCGCTCCATTCCAATTTCCGTAAACATGGATAGAGAGCCTGCGAGCGGCGCCATACTGAAAATGTTCGGTGTGCCCATTTGATAGGCTGCTGCATCCTCTGCCGCAGACAGCACATGCTCCATGTCGAATTGCTTATCTTTACGTGAGCTGAACCAACCCGCCAGCCCCGGCAGCTCTCCGAAATGCCGGCGGTTTACGAACAAGCCACCAGTCGCTCCCGGTCCGCCATTCAAATGCTTATAATTGCACCAAAAAGCAAAATCAATGCCCCATTCGCTCAAACGATGCGGAATTGAACCAATGGAATGGCAAAGGTCAAATCCAATGAGAATTCCGCGCTTGTGTGCTTCCTCTGTCAGCAATTTCATATCAAGAATCTGCCCGCTCCGGTACAGGACAGACGGGAGAACGATAAGCGCAATCTCGTCCGTCATTGCAGCGATGATATCTTTTTCATCTAACATATGTCCGTCCTTGCTCGCCACTCTAACAAGATGTTCGTCAGGGTCTAACCCTTTTATCCTAAGCTGGCTCTGGAGGGCGTAAATATCACTTGGAAAGTTTAGTTCATCAGCAAGTATCTTCGTCTTGCTGCCCTCCGGTTTATAAAATGTTGCGACAAGCTGATGTAAATTTGCCGTCGTTGATCCCGTTGCAATCACTTCCTCCTGCCCTGCCCCTACAATCGGCGCAAGCTCCTTACCAAGCTTTTCAGCAAGATAAAACCATGGATGCACCCCTTCGGTCCAGCCATCAATACCATAAGTTTTCCACGAATCCAGCAGTTCTAGAAGCGCTTTCTCTGCGCGCTTTGATAAGAGTCCTAGAGAGTTCCCGTCAAGGTATATTCGCTCTTCTTTTAAATAAAACTCCTCCCGGTAGGACGCTAGTGAATCTTGGCTATCCAGCTTTCGTGCATATTCCAATGAAAAAACCATCATATCAACCTTTCAGAAAATTATTATTTGTAAAAAGATTATAGCGGACCGCTAAGGAGCCTGTCCAGAAACGGAAATCAGCTATTTAGGCAATCTCAACAAATCCCTCTCTCATTTTTATCATAATTTTTTTATATTAATAAGGATTTTTAGGTTTATCATTCTAATGTAACGGGTAAAAAACATAACATCCTTTTTTCATCGGAAAAGAGGTACTATCACGATTAAATTATTGCCCATTGGGATTAGCGGTTTCATCCATAAACACTATTGGATTGCTATTATTAAACAGGTGCCGAGGGGAAGATTTTCAGCGGAAATGGCTCAAGTTCCCGCAAGGTGGGCCACCTGTACCCGGAACACGAGGAGACGTTAGACTTCGTACCTATTTCTCTGTAAAATAAACTCATCGTTCCAAGAAGAGAAAATTACTGCATAGACATATATAAAAAGTGAAGGATTGCTCCTTCACTCATTCGGATCGATTTATTCTATATTTTACGATTTATATGGAGCACTTTGTCTGCCATATAACTATGGAAGAACCATTCTCCCATGGCGATAAGGAATGCGGCAAACAGAGAGCCCGCTAACAGGGAGTTTGTATTTTCAAAAAGGATCATTCCAAGTCCCCAAATCATAAAGAATGCTAATAGAAAATCTGCTGCGGTTGCGGTCAGGTTGCTTGTTTTCGGGAGGATCATCAGGTCGCCCGCAATATAGGAAAGCAATCCAAGCAACATGGTGATGACCAGCAAGTCGCCGGGGCTGGCAGCGAAGCCGAGACCTAAGACGAGATACAGAACGACGAGTGTCATAACACCCTTGATCGCGAATGCTTTAAAATGTTCCATTATTTCTCCTCCTTTGCCAATATCATTCCACCAAAAAAAGAAAAGTAAACCCATTGTCGCACTCGACTGAACGCGTGCCTGACCCCCAGTGATTCACCGCGGTGAATCGCCGGGGGTCAGGCACGCTTTTGTTTGGTAGTGTCCAAAAGCTTTCCCTTCGCTTTTAGTCTCCTATTTTAGTAAAATGGATTTATCTTTTCTTTTCATTGTATGTTGGAAACTCATGATCAGTACCGGGCTTTAGAAGGAGGAAGAAAGATGGATCCAGTCAATTTAGAGGCTGTACAGGAAGCTTTAGACAGCTTCCAAAATAAAGAAGTATATATTCATCTTGAAACGACGAACGGGGCATATGCATCACATAAGAACGAAGCTTTTTTCTCTTCCGGTGCCTATATCCGTAATGCAAAGGTGGTATACGAGCGAGCTAAAATAACAGGAATCGGGCCATTCCGTACAGGTTTGAAGATTCCGCTAGGCTGGGTGTACGCAGAGGGAATTACCCATTACGAAATAGACAGCAAAGGAAGACTGCTGCTAGCTGGCCACGATTTCGAAGGCAGGCTTGCGGTAGCGCTAGAAATCAGCGAAACGCCATTTCAATAAGCCTATCGCAAGATCGAAAGGAGATCATCAATAATGGAGAAAGAAAGTCATGTATTAGTGGTGTTCCCGCATCCGGATGACGAAGCATTCGGCGTCTCTGGCACGATTGCTTCGCATGTGAATATGGGTACTCCCGTCACATATGCTTGCCTGACACTCGGCGAGATGGGCAGGAACATGGGAAATCCCCCTTTTGCCAATAGAGAAACCCTTCCCGCTATCAGAAAGCATGAACTTCGAGAAGCGGCAAGAGTGCTTGGAATTTCCGATTTGCGCATGCTCGGATACAGAGATAAGACGGTTGAATTTGAGGATCCGGATAAATTGACTGATGAAATCAGCTCCCTGATTCAAGAATTAAATCCTTCTCTTATCATTACTTTCTACCCTGGATATTCAGTCCATCCAGACCATGAAGCAACAGGAGAAGCAGTCGTTAGAGCAGTAGGAAAAATACCGGAAGCTCAACGCACTAAACTGCATTGCGTCGCATTTTCGAAAAATACTAAAGAAGAGCTCGGCGAGCCGGATACTATCCATGATATTAGCGCAGTCGCTGATATCAAACTGGACGCCATCCGTGCCCACCGTTCCCAAACAGAACTCATGGTGGCAGAACTCGGAGAGAAACTGAAACAAAAGGATCCCCAAGCCTTGGCTTGGCTAAACATCGAGCGATTCTGGACATACAAGCATTAACGCACTAAACAGTGCCTGACCCCCAGCGCGGTAACGCGTTACCGCGCTGGGGGTCAGGCACGATTCACTGATTCACTGATTCATTGCTTCATTGATTCACTGTTGCACTAATCCACTCTATTACAGCACTGCACGTATTGCCTTGCTGACACCGCTTTCTTCATTCGTTCCGGTGATTTCATCGCACATTGCTTTGATTTCTTCTGCCGCATTGCCCATGGCCACACTCTTGCCTGCAATTCGAAGCATCGAGGCGTCATTGAAATTATCGCCGATGGCCATTGTCTCCTCTAAGGAGTAGCCCATCCCTTTCACAAATGCCTCCAGCGCAATTCCTTTTTGCGCATGCCTGCTCGTAATCTCGATGTTTTCCCTTCCAGAGGAAGTGACCTCAAGCCCTACAAGTGCACCTACTTGGTCATGTGCCGCACCTAGCGCTTTTCGATCAAATGAAAATCCAAGCAGTTTATAAATCTTGTACTCCGAGTGCTCAAATAAGTCTTCGTAATCTTCCACCTTATGTACAAGCCCTGCTTCGACCCGCTGCTTAGCGCCTTTCATCACTTTCTCCATCGGAATCTCGGGGTTCGCGCTAAAGATAATGTCCGCAATAATCGTCACAGCCTTATCTTCATCATTCGTATATGTCCCTTTATTCGTGTACACCTCGAAATAGACACCATTTTGCAACAGCAACGCCGCTGCCTCCCGCGCTTCCTGATCGCTCAATGGATTCGCCTCAAGCACGATCCCCTCTTTTGAACGCACCTCCGCACCATTCGCGCAAATAATTGGGCACTCAATCCCAGCCTTGTCCAACACATACCGTGCCTCCTCATAAGAGCGGCCCGTTGCAATCACGACTTCCACGCCCTTCGATTGGGCCTCTAATATTGCTGCCTTGTTCTCTGCTGTTACTTCCTGTGCAGGGGTAAGCAAAGTCCCATCCATATCGCTGGCAATTACTTTCATTATTTTCACACCATCCATTCGCCATATCGTATTCCAGCATTTTACCATATCTATCCCTTTTTCGCATTGACTAGCATTCCACCTCTACGCTCCATTCCTTATTCTAATTGCATCATTCCACCACTAATCAAAACCAATCCAGCTAAACAAAAGAAAGAAAACCCCTTTAATAAGGAGTCTTAAAATATATTCTTCTAGTTTACAACTAATGCTCTTCTGCCCATGGCATTGTAGACTTTGATAAATTGGCTCTTTGCCACTTTTACATTTTTCCCACCAGATTCACTGTCATTGAAATATACATAGTTGTTATCTACACCCGTTACCACGATACAATGAAGCGGTCTAGGGGCATAGATGGTTTTACCTTTAGATGTTTTCCATGTGCGGTTTTTTGGCATTTGATAGTTGATAGTGAACCACACAAGTGTTGGTTTTCTTTTCCTTACATAGTCTTCAATCACCCTGAAGTCTTTCCCATAAAGAGCGAGATTTCCCTTCCGATATTTGTCCGCTACTCTTTTCAACGGGTTCGGGTTAATGGTGAAACCTGTTCCAAATGGATTCCCAACATAGCCTACTTCTGGGTCTCCCCAAACCCGGATGGACCAATCTTTGTTTCTTATCAAAGCAGTTTTATCGTATGGCATTTGCCTTGCAATCGTTCTCATATCCACTCTCACACCATAGTAATTCAATGCCATCGTCAGCGCTACCGCTTCGCAGCCGGATGGGAGCATTGGTCTTTGCCTTATCACTGGAACATTCATCATGGTAGCAGGTTTCGGATCAGCAACTTGACCTGGAGCGGTTCCCGGCTTTTTCAAAAAAGCAGAACTTACAAATCCTGTTCTATTTTTATAGGAAACCTTATACCAAATACCGTAGCTTGAAATAAATTTAACTCTTTCCCCGCGTGGAATGGTAATCAAAATTCGATGTTTCGTTGAAGCGCCCGTTCTCATGTTTAAGTTATCCGTTGTTTGATATTCGACAACACTTACCGCCACTTTTCTTAGATAAACCGAACTTACAAATCCTGTTCTATTTCCATAAGCGACCTTGAACCATGAACCAGATTGAGAAATATATCTAACTCTTTTTCCCTTTGGTATAGTAGTCAAAATACTAGTTTTTGTTGACGCGCCGGCTCTCAAGTTCAAATTGTCAGTAGTGACATATTCTACTGATGCCGCTTCCACCTCAGTTGCTTGAAGCAACGGGGTTTCTCCTAATACCTGCACCAACATCAAAGCCACAGCTAGTTTAACCAACATTGTCCGAAGCTTGTTATTCATACCTTTCCACTCCTCTAAATTTAACTCCCCTTAACTTTATCGGCTTTTTCACCTAATATATTGAAGATTTAGGAGCGTAAAGATTTTAAATAATAAAAAAGAGACTCCGTATTTTGAAACCTCCCATAAGTTCGCTCTCTTTTAAGGTTACGCTTAAAAATTACCCTATCATCATATGCATTCGTTATACATAGCTGTCATCGTCTTATTACAGCCGAGTGACTGGAATAAGAACGCACATGGAGCTAACCATGCCGCCTTTTAAAAAAGAGCCTTTCACTATAGAAGTATAATTTTTCACCAACGAATTCATCACATTGAATCAAACCCTTAATAAAAAAGGGTTGGCAAATTTACTGTTTTGAATTAAAATTAAAAACTACTTATAAATATGTAACTTAAAGGGTGAATTTACTTGGAACCAGTCTTAGTGAAGAAGAAGTCTCTTGGAACCTTTTTTATCTTTGCCATACCGTCCTTTCTCGGCCTATTCCTGTTTATGGCTCCCGTAATGTACAAAGGAGATATCACGATTCCAATCGCGGTTTTATCAGGAATGATCCAAAAAGGCCTTGAGCCGTATTTGCCGGAAATCATGACCGCAATCGTTTGCTTAACCTTAATTGGAACGTTGGCAGCAAAAGTAATGCGTCCACAAATATTAAATAGAAATACTTTTCTGAAAAATTTATTTGACGTTTCTCCTGTCTGGATTATCGCGCGTTTGATCGGAGCGGTTTTTGCCGTCTGTGCATTATTTAAAATAGGTCCGAAACAAATTTGGTCGGACGCTACAGGCGGTTTGCTGCTTAATAGCCTCCTCCCGATATTGTTTTCCGTCTTTCTGCTGGCTGGTCTGCTTTTGCCGCTTCTTTTGGATTTCGGCCTGCTTGAGCTATGCGGAACACTCCTTGCGAAAGTTATGCGCCCGATATTCCGACTGCCAGGACGCTCTTCTGTAGACTGCATGGCCTCTTGGCTTGGTGACGGAACCATCGGAGTTCTTTTAACTAGCAAGCAATACGAAGAAGGCTTCTATACGAAGCGGGAAGCAATCATCATTGGAACTTCTTTTTCCGTCGTCTCGATTACCTTCTGTCTCGTAGTCATTAATACTGTAAAACTTGGGAATATGTTTGTGCCGTTCTATTTAACCGTGCTCCTGTCAGGAATTATTGCGGCAATCGTGCTTCCGCGAATTCCACCGCTTTCTCGCAAGGAAGACTCTTACTATAATAAAAAATCTGAAGACTACTCGGAAGACAATATCCCACCAGGATTTACTCCTTTCAAGTGGGGACTTGTCCAAGCGTTAGACAAGGCTGGAAAAAATAAAGGTGCAAAAGACTTTTTCGCATCCGGCACAAAAAATGTACTCGATATGTGGATGGGCGTCGCACCGATTGTCATGGCGCTCGGAACACTAGCACTAATCGTCGCAGAATACACCCCATTTTTCCAATGGCTAGGCGTTCCATTCATTCCGCTGCTGCAGCTTCTTCAAGTGCCGGAAGCAGCAGCTGCATCTGAGACCATGATGGTCGGCTTTGCCGATATGTTCCTTCCGTCGCTCATGGGTGCAGATATCAACAGTGAGCTGACTCGATTCGTCGTTGCTTGTGTTTCTGTTACTCAGCTGATCTACATGTCGGAAGTTGGCGGGCTGCTGCTCGGTTCGAAAATTCCGATTAAATTCTGGGAACTTTTCGTCATTTTCCTTCTCAGAACCTTGATTACGCTGCCAGTCATCGTGCTCGTTGCCCATTTTCTTTTTTAAATAGAGATAGGGGGAGGTGACTAACCTCCGTCCCTCTCACACCACCGTACGTACGGTTCCGTATACGGCGGTTCCAGTTATGTCTGACGCTGTATGTCATATCTTGCAGAAATACTTTTTAACCCTAGGGAAAGCCAGTAGGCTTTCCCTAGGGTTTTATGAAGAATTGGGCTCTTGGATATTCTCCAATAGGCTTTCCTCGTATTTCCCCATTCGTAAGCTTTTCCTCTTGGTACACCCAGTTCGATGAGTTTCCTGACTTTGGTTCGAGGAAGTTTCCATTCCTTCCACCTAATCATTCGCATTCTTCGATTTAGCCAGCCTTCCAGGCTAACAATTACTGACCGGGTATCAGCCAGGTGGTAATAGTTGACCCACCCCACTAGATATTCATTTAGGATATGAATCCTTGTCTCCATAGAGATTGAACTTCGCCTGCTAGTCAATTTCCTAGCTTTATCCTTAAACCGTTTTATTGCTTGAGGTGATATTCTCACCTTCGGTTTTAGGTTGCTTGTGAAACTGAAGCCGAGAAATTTTCTCTTCCACGGTCGGTCTACGGCACTTTTCTCCTTGTTCACCTTCAGCTTAAGCTTCCCCTCTATAAAATGAGTCATTGCTCTCATTACTCTTTCTCCAGCCCTTTTGGATTTCACATAGATGTTGCAATCATCCGCATACCTGACAAACCTGTGTCCTCTGCGCTCTAATTCCTTATCCAATTCATCCAGGACTATATTGGACAGGAGGGGGCTTAATGGTCCTCCTTGCGGAGTGCCTTCCTGGTTCGGACTGAGAAGTCCGCCTTCCATAACACCCGCGGTTAGGAATCGTCGAATCAAACGGAGTAAGGATTTATCCTCTATTCTCCCGGCTAATTTACTCATTAACCTGTCGTGGTTAACCTTATCGAAGAACTTTTCGAGGTCAATGTCTACCACCCATCTATATCCTTCTTCCATGTAGCTTTGCGCTAGTTTGACTGCCTGGTGCGCCCGCCTGTTCGGCCGGAACCCAAAACTACTTTCAGAAAAGCCTGGGTCGTACATTCTGGTAAGCACCTGGGTTATTGCCTGTTGAATGAAACGGTCCGTCACGGTCGGGATTCCTAATTTCCTTTTCCCTTTGCCGTCTGGTTTCGGGATTTCGACTCGACGGACGGGGGAAGGGACATAGGTTCCCTCGGCAAGGGATTTGCGCAGTTCGCTCCAGTTATCCACGATATGTGCGCGCAGAGCGGTGACGGGCATTCCGTCCACTCCATGCTTTCCCTTGTTCTTTTCTACTCTTTTAATCGCGTTAAGTAGATTTTCCCGTGACAGGATTCGTTCCATTAACATTGATATAACCTCCTGCGTAAATAGGGTTTCTGTTTGTGTTCTTCCATTCTCCACCCTGTCCTATTGACCCCCATGGATTCACCATTTCTTTCAATAGACAGGTTTCTCTGTTTTCTGTTTCACTGAATGGCAAGATTCGCCTAGCCCCTATTTTCCATAACTGGTTCAGCCCTTCCTTATCCTCTTAAGCGGACAAGTACTATGGCTTCTGCTGACGCCTGCCGTTCAACCTACCCTCACGGATAGGCTTACCGCATGAGTACGGCATTCCGACAGGTTCTCCCCGGGTAAGAGTACAGACTTTCCTTCCACGTCTCCGCCTCATTTACTCTGTGGCACCTTCGGCAGTAAGGGCTTTGTCTTGTTTTGCAGACTCACCCAATGCCACCTAGCCTTATATGAGGTTCGTGTTCCTCGGAGCGGAAGTTTGCCGCCGACTTCCTTCAGATATAAGGGTCGCCCCTTATACCCTTGTCTTGAGCTACAGCTACTACTGCCTTCACTGTTCAGGACTTTCACCTTAGAGCCTGTACCCATGCCGGGCACACAAAATAGAGCTGGTTCCCCAAAGGAGACCAGCTCTTCTTTCTGTTATTGACATTGGAAGGAACGGATTCGGTTCAGGTCAATTCCAAAGTATACCCATCCGCTGCGGCGTCTCCAACGATAGCCAGCAACCGATCTGCGGCCGACAAAGGTCGGGTAGTACCAAAAGCTATTCCCGTTGTTGAGCCAAACATAGGTGAAACGGTAGAGACAGCGTCTAATTCCGCCCGGGTCAACCGCATAGAGTGATGGCGAAGAAGCAAACTGTGGTACATACCCTGGCGGTGGCGAAGATGGCGGTCCTCCACCTTGGCCCCCTCCTGGGAAGCCTCCTCCACCCGGAAATCCTCCTGGGAAGCCTCCTGGGAAGCCTCCTCCACCCGGAAATCCCCCACCTTGCCCTGGCGGCTGTCCAGGAAACACTTCACCCTGGTAGCCATAAGGATCCATATATGCCTCGCCATATGGATCCAAATAATTATCGTAATAATTTTCACCAGTCGTATACATATTTTCCATAGAATCCGCGTCGGCTGGATACTGGCCGTTGTACGGATAAGGATAGTAATTCACAAAGAGCATCCCCTTTCTGTCTTCTCTCGCTGTAAGATATGCACCCCTTGATTTTTTGGTGCTTAGCCTATGAATGTTTTAACGAGGCAGCCTTTGCTGCAAGCTCCTCATGTATCTTTTCAGCCATCTTTTCAACAAGAAGAAAGTCCATTGCTTCCACATATATATCTTCCAGATCATCATGCAGGCTGTTCGCCTTCGCTAAAAAGGAAGTAGCCTCCGCCATCTTTGCTTTATACCTTTTACCAACAGAATCGATCTCTTCTTCATACAGCTCATCGGTACCCGGTGCAATGGTCCGAGAATACATGTCGATGATTTCGTCACTTTCCCGATCAGGATAGTACTCATGAGGCGCGGTGCTGTCAAAAATTGCGAAACCAAGCTCCCGCACAATCACCATATCGAGACTGTTTGGATCAAATCCACAATGATAAACCTCGGCGTCAAAGCCGCGCCGTTCCGCTTCAGATGCAATCTTTTTCAGCATCGTTGACTTGCCAGAACCCGGCCTTCCTTTAATTAAGTATCGCTTCGCAAGTCCCTCTGTCAGGTTTGGAACAAAATCAACTGCACCCATCGGGGTTGCAGCACCGAGGAAGCGGTGGCGGACTGTAGACTTTTTTTCCAATTCTTTTTTTCCAAAAAAAGCTGCTAGCAGCTCTTCTGTCAGTGCATTCGCTGCCTTGAAATCCATGTTTTCGATATAAAATCTTTCCCATTCATCATGGATTTTGAGTGCCTCAGCAAAACAGGCATACGCGTCCGAGAATGCTCGGCTGATCTGAGTTGAGAGACCCTCAATTTCCTTTCGCTTTTCCCTTAGCTTGGCTGCATCCCAAGCCTCTCCAAGATTGATATATTGCTCAACTGCCCCCGGTACTCTAGGCTCAATAATATGCGGCGCTGTTCCGTCGACGATTCCGAAGCCAAGCTCGCGGATGATAAGGCCGTCAATTGAGTCATTGTCCGAGGCACAGTGGAGATACTCCAGATTGTAGCCTTTGGCATTCCACTGCTTGCCAAGCCGCTTCATCAAAGAACTCTTGCCAGTTCCTGGTCCCCCTTTAAGGATAAAAACACGGTCAAGTCCCGCCAGATTGGAATCATACAAGCTATAGAACCCCCGCGCCGTGTTGCCGCCTGCAAAATAATTCAGCACTTTTCCTGTCATACAGGACACTCCCTCCGTCCGCCAGCCGGCGGCTTTTTCGCTTCAGTTCAATTTATGCTGCAGCTCCCCGCTGGGTGAATGCCCATTTTTTAATTTGTAGGAAATGCCACTATTTTAATGGGTACGTGCCCTGGAGGAGGGAGGAGTGTCCACGGAAAACGCGCCACGGCTGCGTTTGGTTGATAACTTTGTATTGTTGGTTGATTTCTCCCCAAAAGTGGTTGATTTCCGCCGCAAGATGGTGGATAACTCGCAACTCGTGGTTGATTCTATCAACATGTTGATTGATTCCGCCCTCCACGGAGAGAAAGAGGTACTAGATTAGAAGCCTGACATTCAACATTGTCGCTTGATTCGAGGAACATAGCTCTCTTAGCGACTTTTTTTCATGGGTACGTGCCCTGGCGGAGGGAGGAGTGTCCACGGAAAACGCGCCGTAGCTGTGGTTGGTTGATAACTGCGCGAAGTTGGTTGATTTCTCCCCAAAAGGGGTTGATTTTCGCAGCAAGATGGTGGATAACTCGCAACTCGTGGTTGATTCTATCAACATGTTGATTGATTCCGCCCTCCACGGAGAGAAAGAGGTACTAGATTAGAAGCTTAACATTCAACATTGTCGCTTGATTCGAGGAACATAGCTCTCTTAGCGACTTTTTTTAATGGGTACGTGCCCTAGAGGAGGGAGGATCGTCCACGGAAATCGCGCCACGGCTGCGTTTGGTTGATAACATTGTATTGTTGGTTGATTTCTCCCCAAAAGTGGTTGATTTTCGCAGCAAGATGGTGGATAACTCGCAACTCGTGGTTGATTCTCTACGAAACTTGGTTGATCTCTCTCCCCGAATAGTTGATTCTCTCACCAACTCGGTGATCCCGTCCCGACCATGCTTGATTCCATGTCCAGGCACTCCTGATACCCCACTCCACTCCGGTCCTCGCCAATAAAAAAGCCTAGATAAGCATCCAGGCTTTTCCCAACACCAATATTAGTTTTTCACCAATTCTGCCAGTTCAGCTTCTGCTGCCTGTACTAAATCTACAGGGGCAAGCGCAATTTGGAGCCCAATTTTCCCTGCGCTGACGATCATTTCTGTTAGTTCTCCCGCACTCTTGTCTATGAAGGTTCGATAGCTTTTTTTCATGCCGAGTGGGGAGCAGCCGCCGCGCACATAGCCGGTAAATTTTTGAATATCTTTGACGGGCAGCATTTCTACTTTCTTCTCCCCTGCTGCTTGTGATGCCTTTTTCAAGTCAAGTTCTGCAGCAACCGGGATGATGAACACATAGATTTCCTTTCCGCCTGACGTTGCCACAAGTGTCTTATACACCGTTTCCGCAGGCCGGCCGATTTTTGCCGCAACGGAGACGCCGTCGATTTTTCCATCCTTGTTATCATAAGTCAGCAGCTCGTACTGGATCGATTTCTGGTCGAGCAGCCTCATTGCATTGGTTTTTGCAGCCATTCTTCTCTCTCCTTCTCTTGAATAATCGCTCTCCTGCCAACGGAGATGTACGTGAGACCTGCCTTCTCAGCAGCACCGGCGTGTAGCAGTTTCGCCCATCAAAAAGCACTGGCTATTATATCCACATCTTATAGCTCTCGAGGGTAAGACCCGCAATTTCAGGCCCCTCTGTTACAAGGAACGCCATTTCAGCTCCATGCAATGCTTCTTCTGAAGAAACAGCATACACTAGCCTTTCCCCAAATCTGTTTCAGCATTTCCTTGAGTCCAGGCTCATATATCGGACTGCGCCCAACCTTGAGCAGGTTTATTTTTCCATCCTCGGTATCGTAGCAAACTTACCCGATGGCCCACTTCAGCAAAGCAAACCCCTGTCACTAGGCCGACGTACCCTTTCCCCGCAACTGTGATGTTCAATTATGTCTGTCCCTTCTTTACGTTCTTTTTTATCATTTTACCATCAACAACAGCAAATTCCTTTGGAAAAAGAAACCCACTAGGGAGTTCCGTTGAATAAATCGGCCAGTGCCGGGTAAAGGTGAAAGGAGCAGGATATTTTGTCCGAGATACATTTTTTCACCGAATCAGTAAAAATTAACAGGAGTAGTAATTTTGGAGGAGGATGCATTGATGAAGGAAAACAATAAAAGGATGCCCCAATTTCCTGAGCCGTTCTGGCGCGGGACAGCTGATCTCCCGTCTTTCCCAAAGCTTTCCGAGGACCTTGAAACAGAAGTAGCCATCGTTGGCGGAGGAATTACCGGGATTACAGCCGCTTACCTATTGGCTAAGGAAGGCGTGAAGGTGGTCTTGCTCGAAGCAGGAGTTATATTGAACGGAACGACAGGCCATACAACAGCGAAAGCGACCGCGCAGCATAGCATCATTTATGATGAACTGATTAACCACTTCGGCGAGGAAAAAGCCAAGCTCTATTACCAAGCGAACCATAATGCACTGCAATACATGAAGGACCTGATTAAAAACAACAACATTGATTGCGATTATTCCGAAGAGGATGCGTATATTTATACGAATTCCGGCAGCAAGCTGCAGCAGCTCATGGACGAATTCAAGGCATATGAAAAGCTTGGGATTGCTGGGGAGTACGTTTCTAAGATTCCGATTCCAGTCGAGGCGAAGGCCGCAATTATCATGAAGGACCAAATGCAATTTCATCCACTACGATACTTGAAGCATCTTGTTGAGGAAATCACGCGGTTGGGCGGGCAGATTTATGAACACACAACAGCTGTCGATATGGAAGAAGGAAATCGCCCAGTCATCACGACAAGGGACGATCATAGAGTAGCATGCCAGCAAATGATCATTGCATCTCACACTCCTTTTTATGACCTGAAAGGTTTTTACTTCAGCAGAATGTACTGGAGCCGCTCATACGCGATGGCAATTCAGACGGAGAAAGAGTTCCCGGGTGGGATGTTTATCAATGCGGAAACTCCTTCACGTTCGATGAGGTCGGCTCATTATAACGGTGAAAAAGTCATTATTTTTGGCGGTGACAGCCACGATACAGGGAAGAAAGAAAACACGCATTCATATTACGAAGCGATTGTCGATTTTGCTGAAAAAAACTTCGGTGTCAAAAGCATCCCGTATCGCTGGTCGGCGCAGGACCCGATTACGCTTGATAAGGTTCCATTCGTCGGCAAGTATTCCTCATCAACGGACAACATTTTCGTTGCGACAGGCTACCGAAAATGGGGAATGACAAACGGGACAAATGCCGCCATGATGCTGGCAGACCGAATTGTCGGCAGGGACAACCCATATGCTGAAATGTTCGAACCACAGCGATTCCACGCAGATCCTGATGTATTGCAATTTATCTCGTTCAATGCTGGGGTGGCAAAAGATTTGATCAAAGGGAAGCTCGACCGCCCAACCGCTGATCCGGATAGCCTTGGCAAAGATGAAGGAGCAGCAGTGACAGTAGATGGCAAGCGCGCCGGCGCCTATCGCGATAAGGATGGGGTCCTCCATCTTGTTGACACTACTTGCACGCATATGGGCTGCGAACTGAACTGGAACACCGACGAACGCAGTTGGGACTGCCCATGCCATGGCTCCCGTTTCTCTTATAAAGGAGATGTCATGGAAGGTCCGGCAGAATTGCCGCTGAAAAAGCTATCAGAGGAATGAAAAAACGGCCCGAGGGCCGTTTTCAGGCTGTCGAGAAACTCTCGACAGCCTAATTTTTATCCGATTTCTTTAACCATTCACCGCGTTAATTTGATATAATATTATTAATATGACACTTAGGATGGTGGATGCGATGTTCAAACCGAAAAGGGAATTACAAGGAGAAGCAGAATTTGTTTTAATTGAGGATTTGGTTCCCCANTACAACCGATCCAGATTGTGGCTTCATGTCCAGGGAAAATAAGCAGGAGATGTTCTGTTATCTTGATCATCGAACAACCGATATGAAGTTCAATATCATTACTGATGCTTATGTTACTCCGGGAAATGTCCATGACTCTGTCCCTTATCTTTCTAGGCTTGACCGTCAGATGGATCGTTTTGGATTTAAGGTAGAAGCAGTGGCACTCGACTCAGGATATTTAACAAATCCAATTTGTAAAGGACTTCATGACCGTAAGGTTTTTGGAGTGATCGCCCATCGTAGATACCAGCCGACAAAAGGACTTTTTCCTAAATGGAAGTTTACCTATCATAAAGAGAAAGATGTTTACATTTGTCCAAATGGACAGGAGTTAGTTTATCGTACAACGACAAGAGAAGGTTACCGTGAATATAAGTCAGATCCAAAGAGATGTTCCGAATGCCCCCTCCTAAAGGAGTGTACCCGATCAAGGAATACACAAAAGATCGTTACGCGCCATGTGTGGGAAGAATTCAAGGAGAAGGTTCGTCAAAACAGGCTCTCCCTCTCTGGAAAGATGCTTTATAAGTTCAGAAAAGAAAAAGTAGAGCGAAGCTTCGCAGATTCAAAAGAACTGCATGGGCTTCGCTATTGCCGGTTACGGGGATTGCACAATGCGAGTGAGCAGGTCCTACTCACTGCAGCGTGCCAGAATATAAAAAAGATCGTCACACACCTAGCAAGGCTAGGAAAGTGAGTGGCGATCTTTGTTTTTTTATGAAAAGGAGATATTAAACAGTAAAAAAGCTAAATGGAATTAAAATAAAAAAGCCTGTGGAAGAAATAAAGGTGCCTTTCTCCACAAGCTGAAAACGGCCCGAGGGCCGTTTTTTTATTCAACGATTGGGAAATTTTCCAATAAACAGGATAATATCTTGGGAATCTTGACTATCGGCATCTGGGAATAATGCAATCTCTCGAGAAATAACGTTATTCGACCAAGAATCACAACAATTCGACCAAGTTTTTCGATGATTCGACCAAAAAATCCGGTAATTTTACCAAAAATACAAATTGGGGAAAAACTCAACCTTAATCCTTCTAAAAAACCAGCCCTATTCCCCTTTGTCTTCCTTAACTAGTGACTTGTGAATCCAGATGCCTGCCTGGGAGCCGTCCCCCATGGCTATTGTCACTTGCTCGGAGTGGGCAAGAATGTCACCTGCCGCCCAGACATGCTCGATATTCGTCATTTTCGTGCGTGGGTCAGCAAGGATATGCTTGTTCGTATGCAAATCGACACCAAGCCCTTCAGCAAGCTGCGACTTGACCTCATTGCCGCCGAATGCAACGAAGCCCCGTTCAGCCTCCACTTTCTCGCCACTTTTCAGCAAAACGCCCTGAAAGGCCGTATCATCTGCTAAAATACGATCAATCAGCTCCTCTACATAGCGAATTCCTTTTTCATCGAGCCGCCGGCGCACATCGCTGTCCACCTCTCTACCTTCATGGTTCACAAAGATAATATCTTTTGACCAGAAGCTAAGAATTCTTGCCATATTTGCGCCCGGATTGCCGGACCCTAGGACAATCGTTTTCTTCCCGGAGATTTCATAGCCATCGCAGTCAGGACAAACATACACGCTGTTTCCAAGGCAAGGCCTAAGTTCAGGCCATGGCGGAATCCGGTCCATCACCCCTGTCGCCAAGAGCAGGCGCCTGCATTCGTAACGCTGACCTTCTTTCGTTTCAATGACAAAATCGCTTTCCCGCTTTTCCACTGAAACAGCAGTGTCCTCCACGAACTCCACTCCAAGCACGCCAGCCTGCTCTCGACCAAGGCGAAGAAGCTCCGGCCCGCTAATTCCGTTAGGATAACCGAGGATATTATGATAGTTATGGCAAATCGCCGAGCGGCCATCACCATCATCAATCACAAGCACTTTATATTGATAGCGCCCAAGCTGGATTGCAGCCTGCAATCCTGCAATTCCACCGCCGACGATCACCGTGTCATATCTCAATATCCAGTTCCTCCTTTTTGTAAAAAAAACTACCTATGATAGATAGTTCCCTTATTCAGGAAGGGTAATCACCATACCGCTCTAATAGTGTAATAAGCCACCCTTTTATTAGATCAGTCGACTTTGATTTACTTCCCTTTAAAGCAAATAGTTGTAATCTTTTTAGACTCTTCGATTAATAAATAAACACTCTTGCATTTATGCGCTAAATACCTAATAGGATATGAATTTCTTAATGAATCTTTTAACACCAAGTGCGATAGAGTCAAACAGTGAAAGGATAGGGCAGAAGGGAGAACAAAGGCCGTATCTTCTTTATTGCCTTTCCTAACAGTGTCAATACCCCCTATTTTTGTTTGCACCAACATGTCCAAATGCAGAATAATGATTTTTAAATATTCTGACAGGAGTGTACATGACAGTAGAGCGCCAAGTCTATCACATCCTGGCGGGAGACAAGTTTTTTTTCAGTCAGATAACGACACCACATGATAAAAAAGCCCAGGTTTGCCTGTGGCAACCTCGACTTTTCTTTGGATTATGCTAGTTCTGTATTTTTCGTTTCCGTTCCCCAGATGAGGACAGCTGCCACCCCAATGAGGATGGAGATGGTGAAAATCATGAATATCATCCCAATACTGACATCGTTCGCCATCAAATAGGGTACGAGCAGCGGACCGAGAATTCCGCCGATTCTGCCGAAGGATGCAGCCATCCCTGCACCTGTTCCGCGAATGCTTGTCGGATATTGCTCAGGCGTGTACGCGTACAGCGCTCCCCATGCGCCAAGATTAAAGAAGGAGAGGAAGATGCCTGATGTGATGAGCAGCCAAAGCGCATCTGCCGACCCGAAAAAATATGCGCTCAATGCCGTTCCCGCAAGATACGTGACAAGGACAAACTTCCGGCCGGCTTTCTCGATGAGCCATGCTGCTGTGAAATAGCCCGGCAGCTGGGCGAGCGTCATGATGAGCACATACTCAAAACTCTTGATCATGCTGAATCCTTTCATCACCATCACGCTTGGCAGCCAAAGAAACATACCATAATAGGAAAAAACAACGCAAAACCAAAGCACCCATAGCACAGCAGTTTTTTTCGCATGCTCTTTCGACCAAACACTCCAAATTGAGCCTCGTTCCACTTTCTTTACGGCGAGAAACTTTGGCGAATCAGGCAGGCTGATCCGAAGGTAAATCGCATAAAATGCCGGCAGCGTGCTAATCAAAAGCGCCCATTTCCAGCCGTATTCCGGAATGATAAAGTACGAAATCAACGCTGCAAGCAGCCAGCCAAACGCCCAAAAGCTTTCCAGCAGCACAACAACCCGGCCGCGCCTATCTGCGGACACGCTTTCCGAGACGAGCGTGGATGCCACTGGCAGCTCTCCGCCAAGTCCCATTCCAATGATAAAGCGAAGCGCCAGAAACACGGCGAGCGAACCGGCAAACGCAGAGACTCCGCTGCCGATTGAAAACAACAGCAAGGTAATCATGAACACGTTTTTCCGGCCAACTCGGTCTGCCATCAATCCGAAGACAAGCGCCCCCACAGCCATGCCGATGGAATTGACGCTGCCGATCCAGCCCATTTCTTTGACGGACAAACCCCAGTCAGCCTGAAGCGCCGCAATGATGAATGCCAGCATACCAACGTCCATTGCGTCAAACATCCATCCCATTCCGGCAACGCCAAGCAGCTTCTTGTCCGAAATCGCCTTTCCGTCTCCCATCCAAACAACCCCCTCGCAGGTTTTTTATCTCTGTTCTATATTTCTTCTTTTATACCTGCTTTAAACTGCAAATAGTATTCTAACACTTGTCTTGACACTTGTCATTCTTTTATCGAAAAAGCTCCTCTTAACTTCTGCAGAATACAAAAAGCCCCTGTACACCTCAACTGTGCAAGAGCTTTTCCTTCGTTTAAGCTATTAACTTTAGTGTTATCAGCACTTTGAACAGGTCGCCATCGACGCTGATTTCCATGCTTCCGCCGTGCAGGTCAACAATTGATTTAGCAATAGCGAGTCCTAGGCCTGATCCTTCTGTATGGCGCGATTCGTCACCGCGCTTGAAACGCTCAAACAGTTCATCTACATTTTCGCTTAATTCGTACTTTGTTGTATTTTTGAATGCGAGGACTGCGTCATTGCCTTCCTTGCTGAGAGAAACAAACACTCTCGTATTGTCCAAGGAATACTTCAGGATATTGCCTATCAGATTGTCGAACACGCGCCAGAGTTTCTGCCCGTCTACTGCTGCAAACACAGGAGTTTCCGGAGCGTTCACCCTAAAGGTAAGCGGGGAAGCTGCAATCTTTTCGTCATGCTCAGCTAGCGCCTGCTGCAACAGCTGAACGATGTCGACTTTTTGCCTTTCGAGATCGACATTTCCACTAGCCATTTTAGAAGCTTCAAACAAATCATCGATCAGCACCTTTAGCCGCTTTGACTTCCGGTCAATGATCTCCATATAGTCGACGCGTTCACTCTCGCTGACTTGATCATTCTTCAGCAATTCCGTGTACGTAATGATTGAAGTCAAAGGCGTCCTCAAGTCATGGCTGACATTGGTAATGAGTTCCGTCTTCAGCCTTTCACTTTTCGCCTGTTCATTCTGCGAAATTTCCACACCTGACTTTATTTTATTGATCGATTCTGCAAGCCTCGCAAACGCTGATTTTCCCTTTACAGGCAAATCAGGCCCCGGCCTTCCTGCGGCAATATCAGCAGCACTAGCGACAATTCGGTTAAAATAACTTGTTCGTTTCAACAAAATGATTGCTGCTGGGACTGCTATGAGCATTGTTCCGAATAATAGCAGTACAATCTCTTGATGCAGTATGGTTACCGCCAATACCCCGCCCATGAAAAATACCAATCCGAGGAGGAAAAACATCTGGAATCCAATGCTCCGATCGAGGAAAACATCTTTCAGACCGTTCAATGTTTTTACAGTAAGACTTCCATTCACTTCTTCGCTGAAGCCGTTAGTGGAATTTAACCTAACAAATATCCTTCTCCACAGCCAGACAGCAAAAGCAGCAAATAACGCTCCGATGAACAAGCAGAAGATTGTCTCCATCCAGTCTACTCTCCATGTGAAAAGTATATTTTGACTGATGACTGCCGTACAGGCAAAGACTAGCAAACTCACCCCAGCCGCAGCACCAATCCTAATATCGACAGGAATTCGGTCTAAGAAAGATAGTCCATGCAGCCTCAATTTTTTAAACGTAAGAAGGCAGCCAATAAGTGCAAGAATGCTTGTAGTGATAAGAATCCAGAAGGTCTTTTGTGTTTTTTTAAAATCGTGATAAGAAACGATTAATGGATTGGAGTCAGGCGCAGATTTTGTTACAGCGATCCTCCCTTCCAGCGTTCTGTCCATTGTATTGCGGATACCCATAGGCAGTGTTCCCGTTCTTTCCCAGTAAATATCAGATAACGAAAAACCATCATAATCTTGGACAAACAGCATGCTATCCTTGTCTAGGATATCCTTTGCTTCACTAACGGATTTCGCCCTAATATTTGTAAAAGCTTCACCCGTTTTATCATCCACCAAATAATATTTGTAGGCGGTCGCTAATTTTTCTACGTCTCCCCTGATGCTGCCCAGCGACTGATAATTACGATCAATTTCTTTTTCTTTCTCTTTGGTGATTTTTTTCGAAGGTATTCGTCATCATTGAACACTTTTGTTACATCATCCAATTTGGCGTCACGTTCTTTTTGATAATAATCCGCAGCTTCTTTATTCCCGGAAATGTTAGCTTCACCAATTTTCCTTTCATATTCTGCCTTAATATTTGAAAGCTGTTCATTATATTCGCCTTTTTCTATACGGTACTCGCTTAATTCCTCTTCTTTCACCTTGATTAATTCTTTTTTTGCTTCCTCCCATGTCATGCCATTCCATTCCAAGGCAGCATTGTCATAGATAAATTGCTCCAGTTCCATCTCAAATTGCTTTGTGTGAAAGTAGCTGCTATTAAAGTACTCCTGATAAAAGTAAGCTGCCACTGGACCGCATAAGCCAATAACAAACAGCAGAGCCCATCCGAAAAACAGCAGTCTATTTTTCCATCTTGTATCCAATTCCCCACACCACCTTTAAATATTTCGGATTCTTCGGGTTAATTTCGATTTTTTCGCGAATTTTCCGGATATGAACGGCAACGGTATTCTCTGCGTTGAACCCCGGCTCCTTCCACACTCGCTCATAAATCTCATCGATGGAAAACACACGGCCTGCATTCGTCATTAACAATTCAACGATCCGGTATTCGATTGGCGTAAGCTTCACTGCTTCTCCGTCCACCGTCACTTCCTTTGCCCTTTTATAAAGGCAAAGCCCACGCAAGTCAATCACACTTTCCCCACCTTCATATTTTCCGAGCTTCACATACCGACGGAGCTGCGATTTCACCCTTGCGATTAGTTCAAGCGGGTTGAAAGGCTTCGTGATATAATCATCGGCACCTACTTGAAGGCCGAGAATTTTATCAGTGTCTTCGCTCTTTGCGCTCAGCATGATAATTGGGATATTCTTTTCCTCGCGAATCTTAAACGTTGTCGAGATTCCGTCCTGCCTTGGCATCATGACATCTAGGATGATTAAGTGAACCTTGCTACTGTGAAGCACCTCAATCGCTTCCATCCCATCCTCTGCAAAAATGACCTCATACCCTTCGTTACGCAGGTAAATTCCGATCGCCTCGCGAATTTCCTTCTCGTCATCGACCACCAGCACCGTATACTTTTCCATTGCTAACCTCTCCTTTACCTGACACTATCTTAGCCGGAATATCTTAATATTCTCTCGGCATACTTCTTAAGATTTTCTTAAGTTCTTTTTTTTCTGAAAAAACGAACGTCTATGCTAGCATCTATTATATAATGTGACTATTGGAAACAATAAGGTTTTCCGTTCGTTACATACTCGGTAAGGGAGCTGAAGAAAATGAAAGAAGCGTTACTGGAAAGGTTCATTTCCTATGTAAAAGTAGACACGCAGTCTAACGAAGAAAGCAGCACAACGCCATCGACACCAGGGCAGCTGATACTAGCTCGCCAGCTTGTCAAAGAATTAGAAGCATTGGGCATGAAGGATGTGGGCATGGATGAAAATGGCTATGTAATGGCGACTCTTCCGGCTAACACCGATAAGGATGTGCCAGTCATCGGGTTTTTGGCGCATGTGGACACGGCGACAGATTTTACCGGTAAAAATGTGAACCCACAAGTAGTCGAGAACTACGATGGGAACGACATCATCCTGAACAAAGAGCTGGGGATTACGCTTTCTCCATCAAGCTTCCCAGCGCTCCCTTCCTACAAGGGCCACACGCTGATCACAACAGACGGCACTACGCTTCTTGGAGCAGACAACAAAGCAGGTGTCGCTGAGATTATGACAGCGATGGACTATCTCATACAGCATCCAGAAATCAAGCATGGAAAAATCCGCGTTGCCTTTACTCCTGACGAAGAAATTGGCCGCGGCCCGCATAAATTTGATGTCGAAAGGTTCGGCGCCAAATTCGCTTATACAATCGATGGCGGCCCGCTTGGCGAACTTGAATACGAAAGCTTCAACGCGGCTGCTGCAAAAATTACGTTCAAAGGACAAAACGTCCATCCTGGCACGGCGAAAAATAAAATGGTCAACTCGACGAAGCTCGCAATGGAGTTCAACAGCAAGCTCCCTGCCCTAGACGCTCCGGAACATACGGAAGGCTACGAAGGGTTCTATCATTTATCCTCCTTCCATGGAGATGTTGAAGAAACGATCCTAGACTATATCATTCGCGACTTTGACAAGGCTGCTTTTGAAGAGCGGAAGAACACGATGAAAAAAATCGCAGCGGAGCTCCAAGAGAAATACGGCAGCGATGCGATCCATATCGAAATGCATGACCAGTACTACAACATGAAAGACAAAATCGAGCCTGTGAAGGAAATTGTCGATATCGCTCACGAAGCAATGACGAACCTTGATATCGCACCAATCGTGAAGCCGATTAGAGGCGGCACGGACGGCTCCCAGCTAAGCTATATGGGACTGCCGACACCGAATATTTTTACCGGCGGAGAAAACTTCCACGGCAGATACGAGTTCGCTTCCCTCGATAACATGGAAAAAAGCGTCAACGTGATCGTTGAAGTTTGCCGTTTATTCGAAGAAAAAGCTTCATCCTCAGCGCAATAGCAAAAAGCACACGCCCTCGGCATCAGCCTTGGTCGTGTGCTTTTTTCATTTTGTATACTCTCGCCTCATAAGGCTTTAATTCCACATGGTGAAGGGGCGCGTGGTCTTCAATTTCATAATTGCTTAAAAGCAAATCTTCAAATGCAAGGCTTTCCCCCATGCCGCAAGTGAAGCTAGCCTGCTGTCCGGAAAGATTGGTGATCACCACAGCCTTTTCTCCATTCTGTTCCCTCGTATAGACAAAAGTTTGCGGATTCTCTTCGTCTCTGACTTCGTAACTTCCATAGACGAATAGATCGCTGTTTTTCCTTAGCCTAATCAACGCTTTGTAAAAAGCTAAAACAGAACGCTCCTCGTTAACCTGCGCTTCGACATTGATTTCGCGGAAATTCGGATTCACCTTCATCCACGGCGTTCCTGTTGAAAAACCGCCGTTTTCTGCTCCCGACCATTGCATCGGCGTTCGGGAATTATCTCGGCTCGAAGCCCAGATAATCTCCATCATTTCACTATGAGACTTGCCATCAGCTATCCCTTGGTTATACAAATTAATCGTCGCAACATCATTATAATCCTCAATCGATTCAAACTGGACATTCGTCATGCCGATTTCCTGTCCTTGGTAGATGAACGGCGTGCCTTGCATGAGAAAGTACAACGCCGCAAAAGCTGTCGCACTTTCACGCCAGTACTTGCCGTCATCTCCCCAGCTCGAAACCGCCCTCGGCTTATCGTGATTTTCAATGAAAAGCGCATTCCACCCTTTCCCTTCCATCCCTTTCTGCCAGCGAGTCAGCACTTCTTTGAATGCCCTAATATCAAGCTCTTTTTTCGTTTCGGCATCCCAAAGCGACAAGTGCTCAAACTGAAACACCATGTTGAATTTCCCTTTTTCATTTCCTACCCATAGATCAATATCCTCGACGCTGACGCCGTTCGCTTCGCCGACCGTCATGATGTCATGCTTTGCGAAGGTCTCTTCCTTCAGCTCCTTCAAAAAGCGGTGGATTCCTTTAACATTCATATGCTTCGGGAAAGAGGACACATACTGCAATCCTTCTGGATTTGGCATATCAAGGAGACCTTCTTCTTTTTTAATATGGCTGATCGCATCGACGCGAAAACCGTCAATCCCCTTGTCCAGCCACCAGTTCACCATTTCATAGAGAGCTTCTCTCACTTCCCTGTTCTCCCAATTGAGATCCGGCTGTTTTTTCGAGAAAATGTGAAGGTAATATTGACCCGTACCTTCATGATACTTCCATGCTGATCCGCCAAAAATGCTTTCCCAGTTATTCGGCTCCTTGCCGTCCTTGCCATCACGCCAAATATACCAGTCGCGCTTCTGGCTGTCTTTTGATGATGCTGACTCAATGAACCATGGATGCTCATCGCTCGTATGATTGATGACAAGGTCAAGAATCAGCTTCATTCCCCTTGCATGCACTTCCTCAAGCAGGAGGTTGAAGTCATCCATCGTTCCGAATTCTTTCATGATTGCATGATAATCACTGATATCGTAGCCGTTATCATCGTTTGGAGAATCATACATCGGGCATACCCAAATGACATCGATCCCTAGCTCCTTCAAATAGTCGAGCTTCGAAATAATTCCGGTTATATCGCCAATTCCGTCCCCATCATGGTCCATGAAGCTCCGAGGATAAATTTGATAGGCAACGGCTTCTTTCCACCATAAATTGTCCATAGCTGACCTCTCATCCTTATTTGCTTTCATCTATTTCATTACGTTCTGGCTTAGCGCGTTCCTTGCAGTGCACGATCAACTGGATTTCCATTCATTGTTGCCGGAAGGCCTGCTGAGCGGGAAGAGCGGAGTGTCCTAACCTACTTCACTGCTCCTTTCAGAAATGCCTTTAATGATTTCACGCTGGGCAAAGAAGTATGCAATAATAACCGGTACGATTCCGATTGTTAATCCTGGTAGAGCTAGATGCCACTGTTTTGTGCACTCTCCAAAGTAAAGCGTTTGCACATGCTGCTAAAAAAATAACGATTTTTTCCTATTAATATAAATTATACCAAGAGAAATCTTTTTTATTCAGCAGTATTATCGCACTACGCATGCAATCTTTTTTTTCGTAAAAAAAGGAAGGTCGGCTCAACAAGGACGGCCTCCTAACTTCCCAAATCCTTCCGATTATAGAAATAATACGCAAGCGTAGTGAATCCTACTGTAAGAAACAAGGATAGTGAGATAAAAACAGGGTCCAAGCCGGCATCCATAATCTTAGAAGCTTCAAAATATTGAAATGGCGTCAAGTAGCGAAGGAGATGGAGTTCTTCTTTCATATTGACGGCAATCGAAAGCAGGAATGTGAAAAGCAGCATTCCCGCTGCACAAGCCCCTGCTGCACTAGGTCTTTTCAAAATAGCAGCAATAAAGGCTCCGAGCGAAAGGAATAAGAGCTGACCAAAAAGCAACGCCGCCATCAGTAAAACGATCGTTTCTTCAAAGCGCTCACCATTTCCGTACATCCTTATAAAAGCAATGGAAGATAAGAGTGTAACCGCGTTAAATATTAGAAGGTTTCCCACAGCTGCGAGCAATTTCTCTGAGAGGGCTTTTGTTCGCGAAACAGGCTTTGCGAATAAAAACTCAGCCGTTTTATCGCGCTCTTCTTTCGCTATAATGCCAGCCCCAAGCATTGCTGCGTGAATGGTTCCCATGACAAGCAAGTATAGAAACAGGAGACCGTAATAGCCGCTTGCCTTTGATAAGTCAAATGAGGCGGTCCCCATAATTGCCTGGAGCGACTTTGGCATACTCGCAACAAGCTTGTTCATTGAGTCTCCTGAACCAGCCATTCCCGCATATTTCGCCATACCTGTAGCTACCATTATAACGGAACCGACAGACCATAAAATGAGCGATTTAGCATTGGCTTTTGATTCACGCCTGACGATATTCATCTTGCTTCCTCCCTTCCGTTAGACCGAATGAATATCATTACGCCAATAAAGATACAAGGATGCTGCAAATGCGAACAGCACGATTATCACACCAGCTGCCAAGTATGGAGTGTCATACCAGCCGTTGGAAATGGTATAGAGTGGATCGAAATACTGGAACGGTGTGAGGAACCGTTTTGCTTCCCCGCCATCTCCTGTAGCGATCAACATTGATAAGATAAAGAAACCAAAAGTTACTCCGAGCGAAACAGTCAGAACAGCCTTCATTCTTTTTATAAGGACAGACAGCATCAGCCCAAGGAAAAGGAAAATCAGCTGGAGAAAGAAAAGAATGAGAGAGATTTGAAAAAACGCCATTCGGTTGTACCCTTCCTCCGCTACCTGCGATGCCATCAGCCAAGCAGCAGCCTGATAAACTACGTTTGTAGCAGCAATGGAAGTCAATGCAGCCATTACCTTTGCTGTGTATATTTCCGATCGTTTGACCGGTTTAGTGAGCAAAAAGTCGGCTGTTTTTTCCCTAGATTCTTTCGAGAGAACAGACAACCCAAGATTCATTGCCTGCACAGATCCGCACAGCGAGATGTAAACAAAAGTGTACGAATAATAGCCTAAAAACGAGAAGAATGTTTCAAGTTCAAGTCCCACAGCTTTTCGCACAGATTCAGGATAACTCGCTAGCATTTCTTTGAAGTCTGCTGCATCCGCGGAAATCGACGGAAAAAGGGATAGGAACACGACAACAATTGCTGAAAAAGACAGCGCCCACAAAATCGTGGACTTTCTAAGCGCCTTTAACTCATGAAAGTACATATTCATTATGGGCTCCTCCTACTTCTCATAGTAATGGAGAAAGATTTCTTCCAAGTCAGGCTCCTCAACAAGGAGATTACGAATATCAAGACTCGCCATCAGCACGGTTACTTCATTGAGATTGCCTTTAAAGAGGAATGTAATCACATTGTCCTTTACTGCAAAGTCGCGAATTCCGCTGATTTTGAAATCATCCTCAGCAACAGGAGAGCCAGTTTCAATCCTGAACTTTTTATAATTGTTTTCTTTCAATACGGACATCGTTTCCACTTTGATGATCTTGCCTTCCTTAATAATGGCGACCCTGCTGCAAAGCTTCTGGACTTCGCCCAGTACATGTGAGGAGAAAAGAATGGTCACGCCGCGCTTGTTTTCTTCACGCAGAAGGGAAAAGAATTTTTGCTGCATGAGCGGATCGAGCCCGCTTGTAGGTTCATCAAGGACGAGCAGCTTCGGTGAATGAAGCAACGCCTGGACAATGCCGACTTTCTTTTTGTTGCCAAGCGATAAATCGCCGATTTTTCTGCCAAGGTCAAGATTCATCGCATCCGCTAACTCCGTAATTCTCGCAGTGCAATCTTTTTTGTAAAAACTTGCGGAGTACTTCAGAAGGTCGATTACCTTCATGCTGTCATAATAAAAAACCTCTGATGGCAGATAGCCGATTTCCTGCTTAATTTCCGGTGCGAACTTCACGCAATCCTTTCCGAAAATCTTCGCACTTCCGCTTGTTGGATAGATAAGTGATAAAAGCGTCCGAATGGTCGTCGACTTGCCAGCCCCGTTCGGACCAATAAAGCCAAAAATCTCTCCTTCTTCTACGGAAAAGCTCACATCTTCAATTCCTCGTGCCTTTCCATACCTTTTCGTCAGGTTCTCTAACTCCATCACCTTCATGTATGCCCACTCCCCTCATCACTTATATAATGCGGTTTTCAGCAAATCCAGGTAAATATCCATTTCTTGAAGGACTTCTTCTTGACTGATTTTATCGACAGGAACGCCCTTTACTTTCCGCTGCAATTCTTGGCCAAAACCTTCGATCGTCCAAATAATCATGTTTATTGCTGCCTTAATGTCGATTCCTTCTTTGAATGTATTGGGATCGATAGTGGCAAACAGCCGAGAAAAAGCTTCTTCCGTCATATTGTTATTGCGCTCTTCTAATAGATGTCGAACCTCAGGCGATTTTTCTTCATAAATTTGACGAAGAAAATGGAACAGCTCCGGATACTTCTTCACAAGGCCGAATTTTAGCAGCGTGACAGACCTTAGTTTTAAAAGCAGATCCTCTTCCTCCCAGTCAATTTTTTCATATAGTTCGGTTTTTAGAATGTCGGAAAAGTGATCGTACAAATAAAGATACAGTTCTTTCTTATTGCGAAAATAATGGAACAGCAGCCCCTTCGAGATACCTGCAGCCTTCACAATGGCATTGGTCGAAGCCTTCTCGTACCCCTGCTCTGCGAATTCCCTCATGGCAGCAGACAGAATTCGTTCCTGCTTAACTTCATCGATACTGTGAAACTTATCAAACATAATATGCATCCTTTCTGCGTTGACCATTTTGGTCAATTCCATTATATTCTATTTTGACTGCAGTGGTCAATAGGGAAGAGTAATGAATTTTGAGACGAACAGGAGCTTTTCACACAGCATCCTCTTTCCCCACAAAAACCTTAAAAATTGTCATTTTCATTTGGTTTTCTCGGGTTTATGGGGGAGTTTTTGGTGCTTTGGAGTTTTTTTTTCGAAAGGTGCCATTGTGAAACCGATTCCACACGATTCCTGCGCTCCTCCCGAAGCCTCTTAGATATGGTTATCTACGGTAACGGCCCATTTATCTACGGTAATAGGCAATTTATCTACGGTAAATTACTCTTTATCTACGGTAATCTATCATTTATCTACAGTAGCTATTTAACAGGACCCATATGAGAAAATTTCTGTAAATCAACCCGCAATCTACTGCTCTTCCACCAAAGCTTAAAAATTGTCATTTATACCTTTTCTACAAAAATAGCTGCCGAAACAAACTCGACAGCCATCTATCTCTGCTCACAGCTTTCCAGCCTTGAAGGTGTCACCCTGCTCCATTTTCCCTGTCTTGAAGCCTTTGTAGAACCAGCGCTTCCGCTGAGCAGACGTTCCGTGGGTAAAACTCTCAGGTACGACATAGCCTTGACCTTTTTTTTGAAGGGTGTCATCCCCCACTGCCGTCGCTGCGTTCAACGCTTCTTCGAGATCGCCTTCTTCAAGGATATCCATTCCTTTGGCATGATGCGCCCATACGCCTGCGTAGTAATCCGCTTGCAGCTCGAGCCTTACTTGGTACTTATTGTACTCTTGCTCGCTCAGCTTTTGGCGGAGTGGCGCGAGCTTGTCCATCGTTCCTTCAAGTGTCTGTACATGGTGTCCAACCTCGTGCGCAATCACATATGCCATCGCAAAGTCGCCGGGTGCCTCAAACTTACTTTGAAGTTCATCATAAAAACTTAAATCAATATAGAGCTTTTGGTCGCCGGGACAGTAAAAAGGGCCAACCGCAGAAGAAGCCGCACCGCATGCTGATTGGACGCTGCCTGTATAAAGCACAAGCTTCGGCTCCCTGTATTGCATCCCTTTCTTTTCAAAAACCTCTTTCCAGACTTCTTCTGTATCCGCTAGCACAACAGAGACAAATTCGGCCTGTTCTTTTTCTTTCGCCGTCTCTTCGTAAGGGGCGCTAGATTCTGTTCCTGTCATTCCCTGCATGCTATTTAAAAGCTCGCCGGGATTTCCGCCTAGCAGCGCCACAAGCAGCAGAATGACGACACCGCCGATTCCGCCGCCGAACACCATCTTGCCGCCGCCCATTCCCCTTCTATCCTCAACATTATTACTTCCTCTTCTTCCTTGCCACTTCATCCGTGTTCCTCCCCTTGTATCACGAAAATAGTTACTAGCTCTATACCCGCTAGTCGTTTTTATGAACCTGGAAGGAATCTCTTTTTCATACTATTGCCTGGGAAACTTCATACAACTTTAAGTCAATGCTGTTCCTCTCTCCAAGCGCCAATTTTGCCAGTTCGCTGCCTAGAAACGGTCCCGCTGTCAGGCCGGAAGCCCCCAAACCATTGGCAAAAAGGAGATTATCGAATCCCGGAACGGGTCCGATAACTGGGAGGAATCCTGGAGTGTACGGTCGGTATCCGACTCTCGCTTCAAGAAATTCGCCATCATGAAGCCCAGGAGCAACGCTCAGTGCTTTATCGAGCACTTCATGCAGCCCGCCTGCCGTCAGTCTGTCATCAAAGCCCTTTTCGTTTTCATGCGTTGCTCCAACAACAACCCTTCCTTCCTCAAAGCTAAGGATATACTGATCATTCGGAGGCATCACCACGGGCCAGGAGTCGGTTTCCTTCTCTTGTATCCTAAGATGGACAATCTGTGCTTTTTGGGAAGTTACTGCAAGCTCAAGTCCAAGTTGTTTAAAAAGCTCTCCCGCCCAAGCACCAGCCGTTACGATAATCACATCGGCCTTATAACACCTTCCGTCTGCAAGGACAGCTTTCACAGAGCTTTGCTCATACTCCAGTTGCGCAGAAGCTACAATGGTTACCGCTCCGTTTTTTTCAGCTCCACGAATCAGAGCGTCTCTCATAGCGCGTCCATTAACGCGGGCCCCGCCACTGATGGCGACAGAAGCAAATTCTTCTGCTAGCAGAGGGAAAGCTTCGGTCGTTTGCTCCCGGGATAGCATTGCAATATCCCCTATTTCTGGGGCGTCTTCCCGCCTCGCTGCAGCCCGCTCCATCATTTTCTCCAGCTTACCTTTATCCTCGTGAATGCTGATGGCACCTACCTGACTGTAGCCTGTATTCTGCTCTCCATCCTCCTCAAGCATTTTGACAAGGTTCTGATAATAAGCTGCTCCGCCTTTCGCTAATGCATACCATGCCTTGTTTCGGCGCTGCGAGAGCCATGGGCAAATGATGCCAGCCGCAGCGTCGGTTGCCTGACCAGCGTCTTTTCGATCAATTATTGTGACCTCGGCTCCGCTTCGTGCTAGATGGTACGCTGTCGAAGCACCAAGGATACCTGCTCCAATTACGATAATTTTTTTCATGACGTCGTTCACCTGTTTCTTCTTTTTCCTCATTGTAGCCAAGATTGTTAGGAAGAACAAAAAACCCGCATCCAGGAATACGGGTTCAACCTTCTATTCGTCCGCTTCGCCTCCGCCTCTTGTCGACTGGGTCGGAAGGGTATCCCAGAAGCTGGTATCAGCTGATTCGATTGAATCATCTCCGATGGAACGCACCGTCGCATCAAGCGTTTCAATCGTTTGCTTAATCAAATAGCCATTGCTCTTTTGGCCAAGGGCATAGGACTCGATATAATGGTCGGACATTCCACGCATTTCAAAAAGAAGCGTGGAAATATCATAGCGGATAGCAGCCCCATTGCGGCCGATATTCGCACCAGATCCGCCTTCATACTTTCCGATGTGACCCCAGCCTTTTTTCTCAAGCTCATGGTAGACGATTGAGCCGAGCTTCTTCGATCTTTCGAGTACTTCCGGCTTTACATTGGCATTGGTTGGGTAAAGAATCGACCCCGATACAAGCTTGCCGTCTGTCTCACTAAGTGTACCTTGGTGATGAAGATCGATCATATAGTCGATTTTGTATTTATTAAAGACATTCTCGTAAAGCGCTCTTGCTTCTGGTTCCATTTCTGCAATTGATTTGGCGTGTTCACGGTTCAAGTCTACCTTGTTCGCATTATAGCGAGTCAGATGGCGATTTCCGTCAGCATGATAATCATCCAGCGAAAAGTCAACATCTCCCATCGCACCATCTGCATTAAGCATTGGAATGACAAGGATATTCACATCTTTCAAAACACCCCTCGTTTTCCCTGTTCCAAGATGCTTGATGAATTGAAGAGCTCCTTCTGTTGTCAGCTGCTCGTTTCCGTGCTGCTGAGTCAAAAATAGGATTGTAGGATTAGAGGGATTCGTGATATATTTTGCCATCATGATGTCTCGGCCCTTTACCGTTTTTCCGATCACTTCAAGCTGCATCGCATCTTGCCTTGCATCCTGGTCCTTTAAATATGCGGCCATTGATTCATAAGTATGTAAAATAGAAGTCTGAATCGAGCCTGTTCCTGCATTTGGTCCATTTCCCACAGCCCCTGCTGGAAGAGCCGCTCCTCCAAAAATGCCAAATGCCATCATACCGGACAAAGATACGGTAAGCGCTTTCCTTTTTATTGTCATGCTTCATTATCCCCCTTCTACTTTATAACATATATTAATAGTTTATAAGGGAAACACCAGGAAGTTAATAGAAACAAATGCTTAATTTTTAGATAAATCGAACGCGCAAAAACCAGCCCTTCGAAGCAGTTTGAAGGATGACTTTTCAGAGAAAATAGGCATTTATGCTTTAAAGCGCAAAACAGTGCCAGGCACGCTTTAGGAAACTAAAGCGTGCCTGGCACTGTTTAATAGATTAGTGCGCTAAATTAGACCATGATTTTGCACATGTCGTTAGTGAATTCGACAGGATCCTGAATTGGCAGGCCTTCAATGAGTAGAGCCTGGTTGTATAGCAGCTTCGTATAAAGGCTGACTTTTTCCTTGTCTTCCGCTTCAAAAGCTTCTTTCAGCGATGTGAAAACACCGTGATTCGCGTTGATTTCGAGGACTTTTTCTGCTTTAACATCTTGGCTGTTAGGCATTGCCTGCAATACTTTTTCCATTTCAATCGTAATCTCACCATCAGCAGAAAGGCAGACTGGATGAGATTTCAGCCGCTTGGATGCACGCACTTCCTTCACTGCATCTCCCAGCGCTTCTTTCATTGCTGCGAACAGTTCTTTATGTTCTTTCTCGGAAGCTTCCGCCTCTTCTTTGCTGTCGTTATCCTCAATACCAAGGTCGCCGCTCGCAACCGACTTGAACTCCTTCTCTTTGTAGTTCATTAGCATCTTGATGGCAAACTCATCAATTTCCTCTGTGAAATAAAAGATTTCATAGCCTTTGTCTGCAACCATTTCCGTTTGTGGAAGTTTTTCGATCCGCTCAACAGATTCGCCAGTAGCATAATAAATATACTTTTGTTCTTCCGGCATGCGGGAAACATATTCATCAAGGCTGACAAGCTTTTTCTCTTTGGAAGAGTGGAACAATAAGAGATCCTGCAGCGCCTCTTTGTTCATGCCAAAGTCACTGTAGACGCCGTACTTTAACTGACGGCCGAAAGCCTTGTAGAAGGTCTCATATTTCTCGCGTTCATTTTTCAGCATGCCAAGGAGCTCACTCTTGATTTTCTTCGCAATATTTTTCGCAATCAGCTTTAATTGGCGATCCTGTTGGAGGATTTCCCGGGAGATATTCAGGGAAAGGTCCTCTGAATCTACCATCCCTTTTACAAAGCTGAAGTGATCAGGGAGAAGATCTCCGCATTTCTCCATGATTAATACGCCGTTGGAGTAAAGCTCCAATCCTTTTTCATATTCCTTCGAATAATAATCGAAAGGCATATTTTCAGGAATGAACAGAATTGCATTGTAGCGGATTGATCCATCAACGCTTACATGCACATGCTTCAGCGGCTTATCAAAACCGTAGCGCTTCTCCTGGTAAAAATTCTCGTAGTCTTCTTCCGTCAACTCACTTTTGTTCTTCCGCCAAATTGGCACCATGCTGTTGATTGTTTGTTCTTCTTTAAACTCTTCATATTCGCTATCGGAACCTTCCTTCAGCTTGCTGGAAGTGACCTCCATCTTAATCGGGTAGCGAATGAAGTCAGAGTATTTCTTGATGATGGACCTAAGACGATACTCTTCCAAGTATTCGCTGTATTGCTCTTCTTCAGTGTTCTCCTTGATTTTCAAAGTAATCTCTGTTCCCACAGAATCTTTGGAAGCTGGCTCAATTGTATAGCCTTCCGTACCTTCAGATTCCCATTTGTATGCTTCCTCGCTGCCGAGAGCCTTACTGATGACAGTAACTTTATCTGCAACCATGAATGCAGAGTAGAATCCTACCCCGAACTGGCCAATAATATCATGGCCATCCTTCACTTCATTTTCTGCCTTAAACGCAAGCGATCCGCTTCGGGCAATAGTTCCAAGATTTGATTCCAGCTCGTCCTTAGTCATACCGATTCCCGTATCTATAAGAGTAAGCGTCCCTTCCTCTTTATTCGGAATCAATTTTATGTAGTAACTGTCCTTGTTAAAAGTCAGAGAATCATCGGTTAGTGCCTTGTAGTAAATTTTGTCGATGGCATCGCTTGCATTCGAAATTAATTCCCGAAGAAAAATCTCTTTGTTGGAGTAAATCGAATGGATCATCATTTCCATCAGACGTTTGGATTCAGCTTGAAATTGCTTTTTTTCCATAAAGGATTCACCCTTTCCCGATAGTATAGATTTATTTTAGCACTCTTACTCTTAGAGTGCTAACCATACATTTAATATCATACATGGAAGGATCGTGTCAATACATGTATTCTTCCGACTTTTTCCGTTTAATATTTTTCATAACAGTAACGTAACCATTATTTTTTAGTATAATTATCCTTGTGCATGTAAGGGTCATTTATGTAGAAGAAAGTAGGTGCCTCTATTGGGAAACGTACCAATTATTCAGTTCCATCGCGTAACCAAACAATATGATAATGATCCGCCCGTTCTCAACGATGTAAGCTTCGAGATCGAGCGCGGAAAATTTTATACCCTCCTCGGCCCATCCGGCTGCGGAAAAACGACTATCCTTCGTCTGATTGCTGGCTTTACAGAAGCTTCCGAAGGGGAAATCTTTTTTAACGGAAAAAAAATCAACACCGTCCCTGCAAACAAGCGGCAAGTGAATACTGTTTTCCAGGATTACGCGTTGTTTCCTCATCTCAACGTTTTTGAAAATGTTGCCTTCGGACTGCGAATCAAAAAAATGAAGCAGCCTGTGATCGAGGCAAAAGTGAAAGAAGCCTTGAACTTCGTCAACTTAAAAGGCTATGAAAACCGGGAAATCCGCGAAATGTCAGGCGGCCAGCGCCAACGTGTCGCAATCGCAAGAGCAATCGTAAACGAACCGGAAGTTATTCTGCTCGATGAACCGCTATCCGCGCTTGACCTCAAGCTTCGGACAGAGATGCAGTACGAGCTTCGCGAGCTTCAGCGCCGGCTCGGTATCACTTTCATTTTTGTTACGCATGACCAGGAAGAAGCTTTGGCCATGTCTGATGAAATCTTTGTTTTGAACAAAGGAAAAATCCAGCAGAGCGGGACTCCAACGGACATTTACGATGAACCGATCAACCGTTTCGTTGCGGACTTCATCGGCGAATCAAATATCGTCAAAGGAAACATGATCGAAGACTATCTCGTGGAGTTCGTCGGACGCCAATTTGAATGTGTCGATCAGGGCCTTGATAAAAACGAGCCTGTCGAGATCGTCATTCGTCCGGAGGACCTTGAAATCACTTCGATTGAACAAGGCAAACTGAAAGTGAAAGTCGATTCTATCCTGTTCCGCGGCGTCCACTATGAGCTCAGCTGCTACGACCAGGACGGCAACGAGTGGCTCGTCCATTCCACCAAAAAAGCAGCAGTCGGCACAGAAATCGGCCTCTTCTTCGATCCTGAAGCCATCCATGTTATGCGTCTAGGCGAAACGGAAGAAGAATTCGATAAGCGGCTTGAAGCATATGCGGATGTGGACCAGGATGGAAAATAAACTCACTCGCACCCTCTATGCCGTTCCTTATATGCTTTGGATTGTACTGTTTGTCGTGGCGCCGATATTGCTCGTTCTCTACTATTCTTTTTTCAATATTGATGGGCAATTATCGTTTGATAACTATGAAAAATTCTTTACGCCAGTCTATTTAAAAATGATTGTCAGCTCCTTTTGGTATGCCTTCCTGATTACAGCCATCACGCTTCTTGTGGCTTACCCTGCTGCGTACCTGCTGACAAAAACAACGCATAAACAGCTATGGCTTCTGTTAATCATCACGCCATCTTGGATCAACCTGCTTCTGAAGGCGTACGCATTCCTAGGAATCTTCGGTACTTACGGAGCTGCAAACAGTTTTCTGGAGGCAATTGGGATTGGATCGCAGCAAATATTGTTCACTGACTTTAGCTTCGTGTTCGTTTCGGTCTATATTTTCATCCCGTTTATGATTCTACCAATCTTTAACTCTTTGAACGACTTGAATCCGACATTGCTTGATGCAGCCAACGACCTTGGCGCTTCAAAGTGGACCACTTTCCGACGAGTCATTTTCCCATTGACCATCGATGGGGTAAAGTCAGGATGCCAGGTTGTTTTCATCCCAGCACTGTCGCTGTTCATGCTGACAAGGCTGATTGCCGGAAACCGGGTCATTACTCTAGGTACGGCAATCGAACAACATTTCCTCGTGACAGAAGATTGGGGAATGGGCTCAATGATTTCCGTCTTCTTGATGATTACGATGGTCCTGATCATGGTTCTGACAGGCACTAGAAAGCGGGGTGCATAAGTTGGACAGGAAACTGACACCCGTATCAAAAATTTACTTGGCGATTATCTTTTTTATTCTCTATGCGCCAATCATGTTCTTGGTTTTCTATTCTTTTAACAGCGGCGAGACGATGTACAACTTCAAAGGGTTCACGCTTGACTGGTACAAGGAGCTGTTCCAGGATACCCGCCTGTTGATCATTGTGCTGAACACAATCGTTGTTGCCCTGCTGGCGGCACTCATCTCCACAATTATTGGAGTGCTTGGCGCCCTGGCAATCCATAACGCACGAAAGAGAAAGGCCAAAAACGCGCTTCTTTCGTTGAACAATGTGCTAATCGTCAGTCCTGATGTCATCATCGGCGCATCTTTTTTAATCCTGTTCACATTGGCTGGAATCAAGCTCGGCTTCTATTCTGTGCTGCTCAGTCATATTGCTTTCTGTATTCCAATCGTTGTATTGATGGTGCTGCCGAAGCTGTCGGAAATGAGCCCGTCACTCATCGATGCAGCGCGCGATCTTGGCGCAAGCACATGGGATGTTTTTGCAAAAGTCATCATTCCTTATATTTCACCGGGAATATTCGCAGGCTTTTTCATGGCGCTGACATATTCTTTTGATGACTTTGCCGTTACTTTTTTTGTAACAGGAAACGGCTTTTCTACGCTGTCAGTAGAAATCTATTCGATGGCACGGCAAGGGATATCCCTGCATATTAACGCGCTGTCTGCACTGCTGTTCCTGTTCACTATGCTCCTAGTGGTTATTTACTACTTCATCACGCAGCGCTATAAGCCGAACGGAATGGGGGTTCGAAAATGAGCAGGATAGTACGTTTTTTTATAGGCATTGCTGCCGTATCTGCGGTGCTGCTCTATTCGATTTCCAGCCTTAATTCCGATCAAGGCTATTCCGGCGGAAATACGCTCACCATTTACAATTGGGGCGATTATATTGACACCGACTTGATCAAACAGTTTGAAAAAGAAACCGGAATGAAAGTCATCTACGAAACTTTTGATTCCAATGAAGCAATGATGACAAAGATTCGCCAAGGAGGAACCCATTACGATATCGCAATTCCTTCCGAATACATGATCGACAAAATGAGAAAAGAAGACTTGCTGGTCAAGCTAGACCATTCCAAAATCCCAAACCTGAAAAATGTGGATAAGCGGTTTATGGATTTACCTTTTGACCCAAAAAATCATTATTCCGTCCCGTACTTTTGGGGAACGGTCGGGATTGCCTATAACTCAAAAATGCTGGGTGGCATGCAGATTGACAGCTGGGCAGACCTTTGGAATCCAAAGCTTGAGAATCAAATTTTATTCGTGGACGGGGCGAGGGAAGTAATCGGAATGGGATTGAACAGCCTCGGATACTCGCTGAATGATACAGATAGAAACCATCTGTTACAGGCTAAAAACAAGCTTGATACGCTGACACCGAATGTCAAAGCGATTGTTGGAGACGAAATCCGTCTCCTTTTGGAAAATGAAGAAGCTGCCGTTGGCGTTGTCTGGTCAGGAGTCGCCTCCGAAATCATGGCGGAAAACGAGAATCTGGAATATGTTGTCCCAAAAGAAGGTTCCAACCTTTGGTTCGACAATATGGTCATTCCAAAAACAGCTAAAAACGTGGATGGCGCCCATCAGTTCATCAATTTTATGCTAGATCCAAAGGTAAACGCTCAAAACACCGAGTATGTCAGCTATTCAACACCGAATAAAGCAGCTTTGGAACATATGCCAAAGGAAATGGTCGAAGACGAACGCTTTTATCCTTCTGAAGAACTGACCAAAAAGCTCGAAGTGTACGAAAACCTTGGGAAGAAAAATCTTGCGTATTACAACGAATTGTTCTTGCAGTTCAAAATGCACCGGAAATAAAAAAAGACGGACAGCGCGGCTTAAGCGTTGTCCGTCTATTTCGCTTGTTCTTAATCATTCATTCTTGCAAGGAAATCACCAAGCAGGTCGTCAAGACCTGCCTCGCTTCCTAGCGCTTCTTGCTTTGGTTCTTCCTGCTGCTTGTTCTCCTTGTGGATAGATTCCCAGTCAAAACTATCTAGATCATCGCTCTCCATAAGGGATTCCCTCGTAGCTGCAGCCTGATCTTCATGCGGTTCGAAAGCCGATTTGTTAGTTCGCTTCTCAGGGCTCTCTTCTTGGAGATACAGCGCTTCGTCGATATCAGTCCGATTGCTGTTCATTGAGGCAAGCAGTGAAGCGGACCGAACGGGATTCTGAAGAAGCTGGTAAACAATGCTTCCGAGCAAAGCTTCCGAATGCTCATGCTTCAACCAATCTCGCTGCACCTTTGTCAGCCTGCCGGGCAAGGGGACGGTAATCGTTTCTTTTTCCTTCCCGTAAGAGGTTCCAACCCCTTGAACAACGAACTCAGCGATCTTGCTGGAAAAATTGCGCCGTTCAGTCTCTTTCAGTTTTTGGAGCTGCCTCAAGAGGTGATCCGGGATATCAGAAGGGACCCGGAACGATATCGTTTGGCCTCTTTTGACCTCGCTTGCATTGCTTTTATTCATAGGACCACCCTATTCTCAGTTCTTTACCGGCTGTTTTGCCTCTTGCTGTTTTTCCGTCCGCCGAGCAAAATCGTGGATAAGCTTATAGTATGCGTTTGCCATCATCCAGATGCTTTCTTTTTCATCTTCAAAGAAGTCAATATTATAACCATCAAGGCTGTTATTCAGCGTTTTGATATACTCTTTCAGCACAATTGCCCCGCCCCCGACAAAGTAGCAAATTTCTGTCTGGGAGTTCTTCTGCCATACGTTCCGAAGCAAACGGTATTGCTTCTTCGCAAGGTCTAGCAGGATGCGGTCCGTAATATCGTGGACGCTTGTCCTGCTGCCTTTCACCATAATATGATTGCGGTCGTTTTTCTTTGTGATGATTTCCACGACATCCCTGCGGCTGTCCAGTTCCACCCCATGTTTTGTGCGAATTTCTTCGCGAATGGCTTCAAGCGATTCTGACACGCCCAGGTTGAAGCCCTGCGCCTTATCATCATCCACATTGCGGTTCTTAATAACCGCGATATCTGTGGACAAACCGCCGATATCCTGAATGAGAATTCGCTTATCAATCAAATCTTTGTTGATGATTTTCGAGTCATTGTCCATCACAAGGTTGATAAAGGCAGCAAAGCCCTCAGGATAAACTTTCACTTCATCAAATTTAATATTTACTTTGATCCCTTGGTATTTTGGAGTCACTAGGAATTCGACTTGATGGACATTTCCTGTCAGCTTTGAACGGTAACCTGCGTCCTTTCCTTCCTTCACTTCGCGCAGCGGAAGGCCTGTTCCCAGCAGATAGCTAGCATCTATAACATTTTTATTGCGATTGAAAATGCTTTTGTTTTCCTCGCGTGCTGCGTCTAATGCGAGCGTCGCAAAAAGCATAATAAGTGTCTGATCTTCCTCAGATTTACTGCTGCCAGGGTCAAGCTCTGTTGCATTTTGGCTTTTCGTAGCAAGATGTCCAATTCGGTATATAGCGTTGTTTTCTTTTAAAGCAGGAGAGTGAACCTTGATATGGATACCCTCAAGCGGGTTCTTCTCGTCAAGCTCTTCAATTCCGATGACAGGTCGGTCTTCCGTATCCCTCGCGATGATGTTCGGAATGTTCAACTCGTAATCCATTTTGCCAAAAATCGCTTTGATCGAATCGTTCCCTACATCAATTGCGGCAATTCTCGATTTTGTCATTGGTCTGTCCCCTTTGCTTGTTTAATAGATGAAATGGGCTATGTAAAGTACTACTTTGCCTATCTAAAGGTTAAAGGTGGAAAAGAGTTTTCACAATGGAACCAGTGAAAAAGATACACAAACGTAAACCTGTAAACATTCTGTAAACTTGGGTATTTTTTGTATACAAAATCGTATGCATTAACTGCAATTCGTATACATGTTGCTACAACGGCATGTGTACGTGTTTGTATACTTGTAAACACAATTGTAAACATCACGTAAACAAATTGATTACATGTACACAAATTTGTTTACAACAGGTTTTTGTATACAACTACAAGGAGAATTTCCATTTGGGGAAGCTGTTTAATCAGCTCAATAGGAGAAGAGTTCCAGATAGATTATAGGAACATTTGTTCTAATTTTATTTTAATCTAACTGTTAACCTATGTCAATAAATAAAAAGCGCCCTTGTTTCTGTCTACTACTTTTGCAAGATTCAGTCACTCAAATTGGATAAACCTCCATTTTAATTCAGGATACATTCCATACGACTCTCCCCCCCTCTTCCTCATACACCAACAACTTTTTATCTATTTTCATGAAATCTAAAAGACAATAAACAGGAAGCAATCAGCTTGACTGCAAACGAATACAAGGAGTACTTTATTGATTAGAAACCTTTTTTTCCGTCTGCAGGGTTTATGGCTTCGAGTTAAAAGCCAAAAATATATATAATTAAGAAACTACAAGCATTCAGTTGAAACCGGAGGTAATTATTTTGGAAACAAAAAAGGGAGCATTGCCGTTGCTATTCGCCGTCATGTTTCTCGTCATGGTCGGCTTTGGCATCATTATACCTGTCATGCCATTCTACGCGGAAGAATTAGGCGCTTCGCCTACTCAGCTTGGCCTTCTCATGGCTGTATACTCGTTGATGCAGCTATTGTTTGCACCAATGTGGGGAAGGGTCTCTGACCGTATTGGCAGGAAGCCTGTCATCATGGTCGGAATTGCGGGGCTAGCGCTTTCGTTCTTCCTGATGGCTTTCTCGACGAGTCTTTGGATGCTTTTTGCCGCACGGATCATTGGTGGTTTGCTTTCCTCAGCTAATATGCCTACCGTTATGGCATATGTTGCAGATGTCACTTCTGACGAGGACCGCGGCAAAGGAATGGGGATCATTGGCGCTGCTGTCGGCCTTGGCTTTATTTTTGGGCCTGCAATTGGCGGGCTGTTCTCCAAGAACAACCTATCCACACCATTTTTCATTGCAGGGGCGTCTTCCCTATTAACATTCCTGCTCGTGGCATTCATTTTAAAAGAGTCTCTTTCTCCAGAACACAGGCATAGTACGAAGAAGGAAAAAAGATCCTTGTTGGATGCACTTAACAGTCCGCTCTCACTGCTGTTCATTCTGCAGCTGTTCATCACGCTTTCCCTGTCAGGCCTGGAAGCAACGTTTGCTTACTTTGCTGCAGAGAAAGCAAACATGGATACCGTTCATCTCGGCTATATATTCATGATCATGGGATTTGCCGGTGCTATTGTCCAAGGCGGACTCGTCGGCCGCCTCACACGGAAGTTTGGCGAGGGTGCAATCATTCAAGCAGGAATTATTATTTCGGCAATTGGTTTTGGTCTCATTCTTCAGGCCGACAGCTTTTTCACATCAGCAGTCTACATGACCATTTTCGGCATTGGAAATGGGATTATTCGCCCGAGTGTGTCAGCAATTTTAACAAAAAAATCAACATCAGGACACGGGAGCACAACAGGCTTGCTTTCCTCTTTTGACTCTCTTGGCCGGATTATCGGACCGCCGCTCGGAGGCTGGCTCTTCTCAATCTCCATTGGACTGCCGTACCTTTCTGGGATTATTTTGTCTGCCATTGCGCTTATTGTCTACCAAGTTTTTGCGGTAAGGATGAAAAAACAGCAAAACCAGACATTAATAAATTAATGCTGAAGGAGAATGAAAGATGCGGATGTTACGTTCCATCGAAGAAACGGCAAACTTCATTGAAAATAACAGATTCAGTTTTGTCTATGTCCTCTCCGAAAACTGAGGCGTCTGCCACTCTCTCCTTCCTCAGGTTGAGGGAGTATTGACCGAGTTGTCGGACATCCAGCTTGCGGTAGTGGATATCGAAAAAGTGCCCGAAATGGCAGGATTTCTGATGGCATTTACTGCACCAGTCCTTGTACTGTATGTAGATGGCAAGGAAGCGTTGCGGGAAGCACGCTTTGTCCCAGTCGAAAAGCTGCGAAACTCCCTTCATCGTATATATGATGCGGCACAGTAAGAGGAGCCACTCCGATAAATCAGGAGCGGCTCTTTTTTTGCTTTAGAAGAAATTTTTCCCTCTGTCTGAATTTGTTTTGATATTTCCCCTCTAAATACGTTATTGTTATACTACAAAATTACCGCATAAAGGTGTGTTGAACATGCGTATTAATAAATTCATTAGTGAATCGGGAAAAACATCAAGGCGTGGGGCGGACAGGCTCATTAGCGAGGGACGGGTCACCATCAATGGGAAAGTGGCGAAAATTGGGAGCCAAGTTGAACCCGGAGACGATGTCCGAGTGAATGGCAATCAAATTAGGATGGCGAGCAACTACGTATACCTTGCGCTGAACAAACCTGTCGGCATCACGAGTACGACGGAAAAAAACGTGAAGGGCAACATTGTCGACCTAGTTAATCATCCATTAAGAATTTTTAATATCGGCCGCCTCGATAAAGAATCGGAAGGACTCATTCTGCTCACAAACGACGGGGATATCGTCAACGAAATTCTTCGCGCCGAAAACAAGCATGAAAAAGAGTACATCGTGTCAGTAGACAGACCCATCACGGACGAATTTGTCCGGAAGATGGAGGCAGGTGTTGAAATCCTTGATACGAAGACGCTTCCTTGCAAAGTGAGGCCAATTTCAAAATATGAGTTTAACATCACCCTAACGCAAGGGTTGAATAGGCAAATTCGGCGGATGTGTGCTGCCTTTGGATACGAAGTGACAAGGCTGCAGCGAATCAGGATCATGAACATCCACTTAGGCAATCTTCCGTACGGCCAATGGCGCGATTTATCGAAAAAAGAGAAGCGGCAGCTTTTCAGCGATTTAAACTATACTCCGAAAGAGTGGTAAATTTCCGAGTTTAGGCGTAGGATATAGCGTGATTCAACCAAAGATTTCTGTCATTTGACAAGGGCATCCAGACGCCACGGATGCCCTTTTTTACGTTCGCTTATTTCGATCCTTCTTCTTCGTCCCCAACTATTTTCCTCCCGGCAACCCGTACATTCTAATTCAACCTAAAAAATAAAACTAGTGCATACCCGAGAACCGACAAGCAGACCGAACCGGCAATACCTGCTGCAAATGGCCTTAATCCCCACTTGCGGAATACCTTAAAGTCTACGTTTAGCCCAAGGCCTGCCATAGCCATTCCCAGCAGGAGATAAGCAAGGCTCACGATATGCTCGGCTGTCTCGGCTGAAACGATGCCAAGTGTATTGAATCCGCTCATGGCAAGGAACCCAAGGATAAACCATGGAATAATGGAAAGAGAGATGCCAGTCTTCCCGTCACCCTTTTCTTCTTTCGAACGGAACATCCAGCCAATAACGATAGCGACTGGTACTAGCAAGGCAACCCGCGTCAGTTTCACAATCACGGCAAGGTCCACCGCTTCTTTTCCGCCCGCAGCAGCTGCAGCAATAACATGGGCTATTTCGTGAAGCGTCCCCCCCGCGAACACGCCGTATCCTTCAGGAGAAAGGTGCAAGAATGGATAAAGGACTGTGTAAATCAATGTAAAAATCGTTCCGAGGATAGCGACGATTGCAGCGGCAATGGCTGTTTCCTCATCTTTTGCTTTAATTTGCGGTGCAATCGCAATAACAGCTGCCGCTCCGCAGATTGCCGTACCGCACGCTGTCAATATCCCAAGCTTTTTCTCCACGCCGAACCAGCGCGTCAGAGTAAAAACAACTAAGAGTGCGAATACCAGGTTAATAGCAGCTGTTGCAAACACACCCCAGCCCGCATTGTATATATCAGCGAGGTTCAATCTCATTCCAAGCAAAATGATGCCAAGGCGAAGCAGTTTTTTGCTCGCAAACGAAGCACCTGGCAGCACAGTCTCCTGCACACCAAATATCGCACGCCACGCCATGCCGGCTAAGATCGCCAGGACAAGCTGCCCCATGATGGATAGAAAAGGCAGCTGCGCTAAATATTTTGCTGCAATAGCAATAATGAGTGTGACACCGATGCCCGCCAGCAACATAGTGGATCTCTGCTGTTTTGCATTCTCCATGTTTCCACCTTCTTCTTATTGATACTTTTACTTTAATGGGAGAACTATTATTAGTAAAATACATATAACTAATCAATATTATTAAAAAAACTCATCATAAGGCGGGATTGCCATGCAGTATGACAGCCTCAAGACGTTCGTAACGCTCGCAGAAGTAAATAACTTTACAAAAACATCCGAGCTCCTTCATATTTCCCAGCCATCGGTTAGCCTCCATATAAAAAACTTGGAGAAAGAGTTTGGCACAGAGCTCTTCGTTCGCTCACCAAAAACTGTGCAGATCACCCCGTCTGGAGAAATTCTCTATCACCGCGCAAAACAAATTCTAGGACTGTACGAACAGGCTAAAACGGATATTCTGGAACATCATCAATCTATTAGAGGCAAACTTTCCATCGGCGCTAGTTTTACCATTGGGGAGTATATTCTGCCGTTTTTACTGGCTAGTGTACATAAGGAGTTTCCTGAGCTGGAGCTTGAAGTCATCATTGGAAATACGCATGAAATCGCTCATCATGTACGCTCCTTTACTGTTGATATCGGACTGATTGAGGGACAGATCAACGATAAAGAACTATCCATCCGGCCATTTATGGAAGATGAACTATTTGTGGTCGCAGCTCCAAACCATCACCTTGTAAAAAGAAAAGCAAATTTCGCTGATTTGCAGCATCAGGCATGGGTCGTTAGAGAGGAAGGTTCGGGAACGAGAGAATATTGGAACCACGTCATCCGCTCCAATGCCCTTGCCGTCACATCTGTCCTTACGATCAGCAGTAATCAAGGCATTAAGGAAAGTATCCTTAATGGAATGGGACTTTCACTATTGTCTGGAAGCGTGATTGAAAAAGAATTGAAATATGGGGAGCTTGCCGTTATTCCACTTAAAGGAAAATGCTTCAAGAGGACCTTTTCATACATCCAGTCACCCACTATGAAAAATAAACGTAGCGTTGAAAATTTCATCAGAATCCTTCGAGAGAAACATCCAGTAAAAAGAAACTAACTAAACCAAAAGTACCATCCTTTTTTTCCTGGTGCTGTTATAATAGAAACAGCAATAGAATAGGTACCTCAAGGGTGGTCAGCTCATCCCCAAAAGAAAGGGGGTGGTGCTGTGACGGTGTTTGAAGCTTTGATGTTCGCTTGTACATTCACAAGCCTGATCCTCGCTGTGCTGTCGTTTGATAAAAACCACAAAAAATAATCCACCCTTGAGCCTGCAAGCATAAGGTGGATTATTTCCGTTTTGTGCTGACCGCCCCGGAGGGGAACCAGTCTATTGCCGACCGTTTGGTGTTCCAGCACCAGCGGTCTTTTTTTAATATATACAGTATCTACAATTTCATTATACCCGAAAAGAAAGGAAAATCAACGAGCACCTGGAAAATAGGCCTTGATTTTTCCAAATTCAAGTTATATTGTCTGCAAATCGATAGCTCAATCGTAGTCTGGTAGATACACAAGAGAAACAGAGCAAGTATGACGCCAGCAAAAATTCACTCTTTCGCTGTGAGTATTTTTCGCTTGTTTTCTTTTTGCACCCAGATGAAGACAAACAAACCTGCCGCAAAGAGCATTGTCATCAGAAGGATATACTCTAAGCCTGAAGCGTACGTTACCCAAAGGATAAAGATACTTGCAATCCCTCCGAGTATAATATTCTTGACGCGATTTTTCGTTCCTTTTTCTTCCTTCAGTGACACTTTCACTTGATAAAAAGCAATGAGCGCATACGGCAGCAGGATGGCGGACGACGACAGAGAATACATGAAATTATATGCAAGTCGTTGATCAAAAAAGAGAACAAGAACAGCTGAATCAAAATGTTGTAACAAGAAGTGCTGTTGTTGGAGCACCGTGTTCGTTCGTCTTGGAGAAGAACTTCGGAAAGTTTTTCGTCTGGGATGCTTGAAACGGCACTTCACCGGCATACATAGTAGTGGCAAGCCAGCAGCCAATAATCGAAATGATTACCCCAATATTGATGATAATCGCACCAGTCTTCCCGATAATGCTTTCGAGAACATATGCCATCGAAGGCTTTGGCAGCTCTGACAGTTCAGCCTGCGACATGATACCAAAACTCAAGATAGTAACTAGCGCATAGAGCATTAGGACTGATAGAAATGCAATCAATGTGGCTTTTCCGATATCGCTAGATTTTTTTGCCCTGACCGAATAAATGATAGCCCCTTCTACACCGATAAATACCCATACTGTTGTCAGCAATGTATTTTTTACCTGGCTAACAACGGATTGAAGCTCAAAGCCTCCAGAGCCTGTCCCCCAGAAATCAAGCGAAAAGATATCCACTTTAAATGCAATGATGACACAGACAATGAACAGCAAAATAGGTACGACTTTCGCGACAGTTACGATGAAATCCACTAAAGATGCGCTGTGTGCGCCCCTGACGTGATATAGTGAATCGTCCATAATACAAGAGAAGCCCCAATGATTGAATAAATATTTTGCCCGTTTCCGAACAGATCAAAGAAATAGCCAAGGGCACTGAAGGTCAACGTACCAAATGCGACGTTTCCGAGGAAAGCGGAAACCCAATAACCCCATGCTGAGTTGAAGCCCATATAATCTCCGAAACCATCTTTCGCATAACTATAAATCCCCGCATCTAGATCTGGCCTTTTTTCGCTAAGATTTTTGAAAGAAAAGGCCAATGAGCCATTCCAAGTCCTGTGACAATCCACCCGATTGTGATGGAACCTGGCGACGCTTGTGAGGCCATATCTGATATTAGGTTAAATATACCGGCACCGATCATGGAGCTGATAACCAATGCTGTGGGGGCACCAAGGTTCAGTTTTTTCTCTTCCGGCATATCATTCCCCTCCCGCTCTTTTTCGGTTGAAAAAAGAGCATGAGAAATCGATGATGTCAATTATATTTTCAAAACTTGAAAATTATTCATTTCCTTAGCAAACAAAGGGGTTAGGGAAGAAAACTGATTGTAATAGAGGATTTTTTTCTTGGGGGGCAGTGGGGGATTAACCTTATAAAATGAAAACCTACTGCCGAAGGGCAAAAATAAAAGAGAGCTATGCGCCCTCTTGGTGAATTTAAGTTTTAATTTTTTATTATTTCAAAGTTGCAGGTTCATATTTCACATTATATTTTTTAGCTAATGTCTCTAAGTCCTTATGATATTGCATAATAGTATCATTATGCTCTAATAGTTTCTTATCAGAGTCTTCGGCTAGCTGTCGATCTTGCTGTTCGACAGCTTTCCTTTTCATTACCATTGATTCATAAAAATAACTAGTTGCTAACTCCAATTCTTCCTTTATTGGCTTTAGTTCCTTCATTTTCACATCTAAATTCTCAGCTTCATCCACCGCTTTTTTATATTTTGGAATAATTTCCTCATTCAAAGCGTCATATACTTCTTGATCATTTGTAAAATTCTCACCAGTTACACTTAAAAAAGCCAACTTTGCTTCCTGTTCATACTCGTTTAACTTTGAGAGATCCTTATTAATAAAATGAATAATTGCTTGTTGCTTTTCAAAATTTGACATTTTTTCTTCCGTTACTTCTTTGTTATTAGCACTTTTATTTTCAGAGTTGACATTCTTTTTATCATTGCAACCGACTAATAAAAGCATGAATATTAATATCAAAAAACTATATTTTCTCATATAATAATCCTTTCTAATACCAGTTCTTCACTTGAGTAGGGTCATTCTTGATATACCCGTCACGTATTTTAAAATATATATGCTTTGTACTCTGTCTTAAACTAATTACCAAGAGCAAAATGCAAGCCTCCATGATTAGTATTGGCCATCCTACTACAAAAACTGTGAAAAAATAGCCTATAAATGCTATTAAAAAAATTGAATACACTAACAGAGCCATTATGTTATACGCCATTAGCTTTAATATTCTTAGCTGCTCTTGTTTTGTAGTTTCGTTACTTCTTCTCAAACTATTCAAATGTTTCATTTCTGGCAGTAACAATTTATATGGTTCCAAAAACCAGTTTAGTATTTTTTTCATACTCTAATATTCGCCTTAATTATTTCTAATTTTCCCCTCATTTTGATTTCCCCCTCGCTTTCAAAGCCCTTAAATATTATTCTCTTAATCTCAGTATGGTTAAAAAACACATTAGTTTCATCTGAAATATGCCCTTGAGGATAAGGGCAGGCTACATAATCCCAAGTTTTACCCTTCCCTACCTGTTGTTGAAATCTACCGTAAATCATTAATGGTTGCTCCAGTTGTTCCAATAATAGAACTGTACCAATTGGTAACCAATTACTTCCTTTGTCTATTTTCAGCGAATTAATATCTAAATCCACAAGTAGCACCTCTTCTAATTATTCTGTTATCTATTTTCAATACCTAATTCTATTCTAACACCTAGTAATCCTCTAACATCTATGACTATCTCTTTGCCTATTTTAAACTCTCCACCTGCTCCAAAAGCAGAAACACCAGTTTTTCCTTTAATCTTATAATCAGTCAATGGAATAGGAACACTTAATCCTGCTTCTGCCTCAGCAATTGAACCTTTTAGACCAAGTCCAATAGCGCCATCATCAACCCCCGCATATCCAGTGCCCTTAAGTATATTGGCATTCCCCTCTACAGCTAACCCTCCGGCAAATTTTACTTCTTTATCAATTTCTGTTCCTAGAACAACATTATAAATTGATGCTTCTGCTTTTAAAATAGGTAGAACTGCCTTATCGCCCATAGCTGCTTTTCCTTCAACAAATAAAATATTTTGCTCGAATTTTGTGTCTAATACCTTAGTGTTATGGTTAACACCGGCATGTAACCCACTAAAAGACGCTCCACCACCAATTCGATCTTCCCCTTTTAATTGGATAGGTTACACTTAGTTGGACAGATATTTTAAGGTCAAGTAGACTATTACTAATACATTAGGGGAGAACCTACCATGACCAAAAAAGATCGTCGAACATTTACCGCAGAATTTAAAGAACAAATGGTCCAACTTTATTCGAACGGCAAACCGAGGAAGGATATCATTCGTGAATATGATCTCACCCCTTCTGCTCTTGATAAGTGGGTGAAGCAGAGTCAAACTTCGGGATCCTTTAAAGAAAAAGATAACTTGTCACCAGAGGCACAAGAATTAATTAGGCTACGAAAAGAAAACAAACAACTGCTCATGGAGAATGACATTTTAAAGCAAGCAGCGCTGATACTAGGACGAAAGTAAATGTGATTAAGAACAACCAGCACAAATACTCGATATCAGCATTGTGTAAAGTCCTACAGATTCCAAGAAGCACGTTTTATTACGAGGCAAAAGAGAGGAAATCAGAAGACGATGTTACATCTGCAATCGTGGAGATCTTTCAAAACAGCCGTCAAAACTATGGGACACGCAAGATTAAGGTCGAGCTAAAGAAGCTTGGGCATCAGGTATCCAGACGTCGGATTGGACGGATCATGAAGGATTAGGGGTTGGTTTCATCGTACACAGTAGCCCAATTCAAGCCTCATTCTTCAAAGTGCAACGAGTCTAATCAAAAGAACGAATTAAACCGTGAATTTGATCAAGAAGAAGAGTTAGCGGTTGTCGTAAGCGATTTAACGTATGTAAGAGTCAATCAAAAATGGCATTATATATGTCTCTTTGTCGACCTTTTTAATCGAGAAATGATAGGATTTAGCACAGGTCCAAATAAAGATGCAGCCTTGGTTTATCGTGCCTTCGCGTCCATTCAAAAGGATTTGCGCAAGATTGAATATTTCCATACAGACCGGGGAAGTGAGTTTAAAAACAAGCTGATGGACGAAGCTCTGGAGACATTTGACATTAAGCGATCATTAAGCATGAAGGGCTGTCCGTATGATAACGCAGTAGCTGAGGCAACCTTCAAGATTATTAAAACAGAGTTTGTTAAAGGTAAGCATTTTGCTAGTTTAGAAGATTTAACAAGAGAATTACAAGATTATATTCACTGGTTTAATCACATTCGAATCCACGGAACATTAGGCTACATAAGCCCAATTGAGTACAAGCAAAAACACCTTAAAAAAATTGTCTAGATTAGTGTTGACATACCAAATCCTACCCAATCAGTTCTGAATTTACCCGAAGACACTTCAAGAGTAACATTACCCATTTTTGTTACAGACCCACCCATTGCGCCTTCTGGTTTTGTAACTTTAGAATTAACATTCTTTACATTAGTATTGTTTAAATAAAAATTTATCCCCAACCATCTATAAGGATACTGTCCATGTCTATTCACCATGAAAATCGATTGTGAAGATTGTCTGCTTAACAGGCTAGAATAGTCGCTGTCAAGTTGTATACTGTTCACCAATTTAAAGTGAGTTGGAGTCGATAGTAGGTGTAACGGATTAAAGTTTTCAAGATTCTTAGGGGTAGAACAATAATTAATATTTAGTTCATTTAGATACAAACTTAAAATTTTTAATTCACTGTTTACATTATCCAGCAACTTACTACATTCTAAATCAAACTCCCCTAAACGAGTAGCCGTATCGATAATAAAGTATTTGGCTCTTAATATGCTCTCATTAAACATTCTATCATTTAGTGATGCAACATTGATTATATTCCCTATTTTTTCAAGTTCATGGTTACCTTCTTCAATAATTTCATTTAATGTATGTTGATGTAAATTTAGTTTTTGAACTAACTCTTCTAGTAGAAATTCCTCTGTTATAAATCCATTACTATCTGGCTCTAGTGAATTAACTGCATTCTTACAAGCAGTCAGGTTTACCTTGTATAACTTAATTATTTGTTTCAACTTTATAATAAACGGCATATGGCATGCTTGAAAAAAATTCTTTATAGCTTCAGGTCCTCTTCCATTGAAAGAGTTTTCGAGGTTAATTAATTCTTGTATACTTTTATCAATCTTCTGAAGTCCATTATAATTCCTCTCTAAGCTATCAAGTGTAATCTGTATAGAATCATTTAAATTTGAAACAGAAAGAACTTTCATAATCTTACCTCTTTAAATTGATATTTGTTTTCAAGGATTGATCTGTTTCTTTCATGAGAGTTGAAGAGTCTCTAACTATGGCAATATTACTTTCTAACATTGATTTATACGTTTTCATGATCTCTTCTAAAGAATCATTTGTCTCTTTAAGCTTATTAACTAAGTCCAATCTATTCTCATGACCAAGGTTATCAGGCATTGATGCCTCAAAAGAAATTACGGAAGATTCCATTCTTTTTGTTACTGCATCAATCGCATTATAATTATATTTGATTTCCCCCATATAATAGCTCCCTTTTATATTGTATACTTTCATCCATTCAACTTTGATTATTAGACAGTCAGAAAAAATTTAACCCTTTGCCTGTTCATTTTTTAGCGTGGTTATTGTCTTTTGGACTGAAGAAATCTCGGATTCTAAGACAAGAATTTTATTATTTATTTCATTAATTATAGTAGTTAATTCATTGGACTCTAGAGATTCGATGCATGAAAGTGTATCCTCACGCCTATTCTTTTCCCATTTTTCTGCAAGAGATCCTCGCCAACCATCTTCTATAGCAGGAACCAATATAGTTGATTTATAATTTGAGACTTCTTGTTTAATTGATTGCAGTTTAATTTTTGCCTTTTGTAGAGCTATTTTTTCACTTTGACTCTTATTTAAGACACTATAATAGTAAGGTATAGACAATTCTTCACCCCATAATCAGTACTAAAAATTTAACAATCTAATTATATCATGTGTAAAATATGGAAAAATGGTAATTATGGATTATTTATCTATTTAACATATTAGATACTTTAACCTATAATCATGTTGTTTTTTTGTTTTTCTAAACTTAGAAATTCAATAACCTCCTGGAGATCATCCGTGTACAATAGTAAATAATCAAAATCATACATGGCATCGTGCTCGACATCGAGGTATTCACTTAACGAAATTAAATCGAAAAACTTCTTCCACTTTTTTTCGTTCTCCATTTTCTTTGTTGCTTCAGCTATTCTTTCAGAATCAATTTTTAACACCACATAGCTCGTCCTATCGTAGTATAGCTCCGGCACAATCTTTTTTAGTGCTACTCCATCTTCTCCATGCAATCTGCAAATAGACATGTTTGTAACAACACCAACATTGCCAATATCCATTAACATATCTGATCTTTCATCGTTTTCATCGTCGTCCTCATCTGTATCATCCGGATAATAAATACCAACACAATACCAATCCATTACTTTCTCCGGCTTCTTTTTCCTAAAGAACATTCTTCTTCCTCCTAACACCAGCAAAAAGAGGGCAATTCGCCCTCTTGGTTACGAGTGTAATACTCTATTCCATATACTCTACGTTCTTGATTTCTGTGGCTGCGGTTTTCCACATGCCGTTATCCAGCTTCATCGTATGGATCGCACTGACACGGTTGTTTTTGAATTGGCCGTTGCCTTCCACTTTTTTTGCTACAGTTGTTTGAACTGCTTCTACCTTTGCCATATCATCAGCAGCTTCAAGCACCTTGATAGATTCAAGATTGTAATCCAAATCTGTGCTTTGGAAGAGCGGCTCCATCTGTTGTGTTGTCAGTTCCTTTTCTTGCTCAGAGATGAGTAGCGTGTCTAAATACTTTTCGATATTTTCCTCTTCCGCATACTTCATGTTTTCAAGAAGGTCCTTCTCAATTGCTGCAACTACTTTGCTATCAACGTTTCCTACAGCTTCAGGGTTTTCCTCTTTCGTTTCACCCGCAGTTTTCACAGGAGCTTCTTGCTTTTTAACTTCTTCTTTTGGTGCATTTTCCTCTTTTGCTGTCTTTGAAGCTCTCTCTTCATCCGATCCGCATCCTGTTAAAAGCAAACCTAAAGCAGCAGCGGCAACCCATGTTTTATTCATTGCTTCTCCTCCGTTTCGCTCGAATAATCTAACTCGTTTTGCAGTAATTTCCAATATTTCTATTTTAACATGAACGATTTTCAGAATAATGATAAAATAGGTGGATTTATCTAGCTCTCTCTTCCAGGAGTTTATACCCAGCATCAGGAAATTTTACAAGTAAAAGCTGATTCATTTTGCTTTTTTAAAATGAATTGGTAAAACGAGGAATCAACTGTAGATAAATTACTGTTTACCGTAGATACTTAGGGGATTACCGTAGATAAATTACTGTTTACCGTAGATAAATGCACCGTTACCGTAGATAACCTTCTTTGCAGCAGCTTTCAGCTAATGTGTAATCGGTTACATAAGCACAAACCATTACAAAACCCTGCTCTTCTTCCACAAAAACTCTTCTTTTCTAACAAAAAACGAATCAAAATGATAATTTTTTAAGATTTTCAGCATAAAATGGGGCGTGACCAAGCTAGAGCAGCACGATTTACCAAAAAAACGAGACCTACTCAAAAGGTAGATCTCGTTTTCTAGTTCACTATCAAATCACTGATAAATCCTAGACCCTTTCTCGACAAATTCTCTTGCCTTTTCCTTCATTCCTTCTTCCTTTTCGGTATCTGCCATGCCACGGATGTCGTGGGAAATTCTCATCGAACAGAATTTCGGACCGCACATAGAACAGAAGTGGGCTACTTTTGCTCCTTCTGCTGGAAGGGTTTCGTCATGGTAATCCTGCGCACGTTCCGGGTCTAGTGAAAGATGGAACTGGTCACGCCAGCGGAATTCGAAACGAGCTTTGGACAGGGCATCGTCTCTTTCCTGAGCACCAGGGTGACCTTTGGCGAGATCTGCGGCATGCGCTGCGATTTTATAAGTAATAACTCCCTCGCGGACATCCTCTTTGTTCGGCAAGCCAAGGTGTTCTTTTGGCGTAACATAGCACAGCATCGCAGTCCCGTACCAGCCGATCATCGCTGCACCAATCGCGGAGGTGATATGGTCGTACCCTGGTGCGATGTCTGTTGTAAGCGGTCCAAGCGTATAAAAAGGCGCTTCTTTGCAAATTTCCAACTGTTTGTCCATGTTCTCTTTAATTTTATGCATTGGAACATGGCCAGGACCTTCAATCATCACTTGAACATCATGCTTCCATGCAATGTCCGTCAGTTCTCCAAGGGTTTCTAGCTCAGCAAACTGCGCCTCATCATTCGCATCTGCGATGGAACCAGGGCGCAATCCATCTCCCAGTGAGACGGAAATGTCGTATTGCTTTAATATTTCGCAAATCTCTTCAAAATGCGTATAGAGGAAGTTTTCCTGATGATGGGCAAGGCACCATTGCGCCATAATAGAGCCACCCCTTGAGACGATTCCTGTCATCCTGTTAACAGTCATTGGAATATATCGAAGCAGTACGCCTGCATGAATGGTGAAGTAGTCGACCCCTTGTTCTGCCTGCTCAATAAGCGTGTCGCGGTATACTTCCCATGTTAGATCCTCCGCAATGCCATTTACTTTTTCTAGCGCCTGGTAAATTGGAACAGTCCCAACTGGCACTGGTGAGTTTCGGATAATCCATTCTCTAGTCGTGTGGATGTTTTTTCCGGTGGACAGATCCATAATTGTATCCGTCCCCCATCTCGTAGCCCATGTCATCTTTTCCACTTCCTGCTCAATGGAAGATGTCACAGCAGAATTCCCAATATTTGCATTGATTTTCACATGGAAATTCCGGCCGATAATCATTGGTTCACTTTCCGGATGATTGATGTTTGCTGGAATGATGGCTCGGCCGCTTGCAACCTCTTGCCTGACAAAATCAGGATCCATTTTCTCCCGAATCGCGACAAACTCCATTTCCGGTGTAATAATGCCTTTTTTCGCATAATGCATCTGGGTAACAATACGCCCTGGCTTGGCTCGGAGCGGTCTTGTATTAGTGTTAGGAAACCACTCAAGATTAGCACGTCCGTCCTCCTTTGCGTACCCGTTATCCTCCGGCTTGATTTCTCTTCCTTCATATTCCTCAACATCACCGCGCTCTTCAATCCATCCTTTACGTAGAAGCGGCAGTCCTTTTCGGATATCAACTTCATAATTTTCATCAGTATAAGGTCCGCTTGTATCGTATACTCTGACAGGCGCGTTCTCCTCCGTACCATAGGATACTTCTGTCTTTGAGAGACCAATCTCCCTCATCGGAACTCTGATATCCGGCTTGCTTCCTTCGACGTATACCTTCCTGCTTCCTGGCAATTGTGACTTCAATTCGATTTTCACATTTGTTCCTGTCTCCATGTACTAACATCCTCCTCGGAAAAATGGGATCAGAACCGACCGGGAATCAGCGCAAATAAAAAAGGTCCTGTTTTCACAGAACCCGATTCACCAAAAAGTAGAAACGCACAAAAAATATAGCGCCGTCTTTCCTACTTCCCTACGCTGGTATCATCCAGATCAGGTTCAAAGGGTCGAAGAATGCCATCTTCTCTCAGTCCTCTCACGGACACCCCTAGTAGAGCTTTAAAAACTATTCAGCATTACATTTAAAATAGCATAGTTTCCTATATAAATAAAGTGTAAAGTCAGATAATATCCATTCCTTCTGCTTCGTAAATCACATTGTACTTCTCACTTAGCTCTTTCATTTGACTGTGATATTCGCTAATCATCTGCTCGTACTCTGCCGCTTTCGCATTCGCTTCCTCAATAAGGAGAATGTCCTGTTTCTCAAGTGCCTCCTTCTCCAACAGCAATGCCTCGTAATAAGTTCCGGTCGCTTCAACTACTAAGTCTGTGATTGGCTTAAGCTCCTCCATTTCTGGTTCGAGCGCCACGGCCCCTGCTACTGCTTTCTTGTAAGCAGGAAGAACTTCGTTAATGAGCACATCATATAACTTTTCGTCCCCTGTATAATTTGCACCTGAAACAGTTGAAAGTGCGGCGTTCGCCTTTTCTTCATAGTAACTGATCCTGGCAATATCCTCATTGACAAATTTCATAAGCATTTCCTGCTTTTCATATTCTGTTGTTTTTGATGCATCTTTCTTCTCTTCTTCCAACGGCTTTTCTCTTTCTATGTTCTTTTCCTGCTTCTTTTCTTCTGCATTAAGTTTCTCCGTTTCTTTTTCCTTTGTTGGTGCAGCAGTTTCCTCTTTGCCGCAGCCTCCGAGCAGTAAAAATACAGCAGCAACACAGAACATTATTTTCTTCACGATTATCCAGCCCTCTCAAACCGTATTTCCCCAAAAGGGAATCGATTTTACAGTATGCAGAGAGTGGATTTTTCGTCAAAGAAGGAAGAGCCCTAATAGGATACAGGAAAAAACCGGCTTGTCAGATGCTCTCGTCGTGACCATAAACAGTCGGCTCATAATCAATCTTATATTTTTTCATAATACTGGCCATTTCTTTATGGTACTCTTCTATTAGTTTATTATATTCCAAGGATTTTTCGTTCGCTTTACGAATAAGGATGGAATCCTTTTTTTCAAGCGCTTCTTTTTGGAGGAGAAGCGCATCATAGAATACCTCAGCTGCCTCCTTGATTTTCACAAGAGGGAATTCGAGCTCTTTTATCGGTGCCTCCAACGTCTGTATCTCATCAAATGCCTTTTTATAAGCTGGCAAAGCAGTATTGGTCAGCACACGATGCAACTCTTCATCATTTTTAAAGTTTGAACCTGAAACAGCAGCAAGCTCGGTAAATGCTTCTTCTTCATACTTAGAAATTTTCGCAATATCCTCATTGATAAACCTTACAATCGCGGTCTGATTGGACACGTTAACTGATACTGTTTCTTCTTTTTCCTCTACCTCTTTCTCTGCATCAGGCTTCTTTGGAGCGGTTGCTTCTTTCTCGTTGCAGCCAACAATAAGCAGCATGGCAGTCAGCAGCATGGCAATTTTCTTTTTCATCTTCTTGTTTCCCCTTTGTCGTTCTTGTAAGGAAAATATCCCCAAAGACATTATAACAAGGAAAATACATAACTGGGAAATTTTATAACAGGTTGTTTTCAAGCAGTTTTTTTCATAAAGAAGTATTTCCGGGGAAATTGTCGAAGGTTGTAATGATGCTATCGCGATTTACAAGTCGGCCTTTATTAACAAAATAAAAAGCGTAGGAAAGGCAATTTGCCCTACCTTACGCTTTTTTAACAAATTCCGATTTCAGCTTCATTGCGCCAAAACCGTCGATTTTACAATCGATATCATGGTCACCTTCCACAAGGCGGATGCTCTTTACTTTCGTTCCAATCTTGATGACAGAAGAAGTCCCTTTCACCTTCAAATCCTTGATAACCGTAACTGCATCGCCATCCTGAAGGATATTCCCATTCGCATCTTTCACGATTTTTTCGTCTGTTTCTGTGCTACCTTCGCTTTCCGCGCTCCATTCATGAGCACATTCAGGACAGACAAAAATAGCGCCGTCCTCATACGTGTATTGCGACTTGCACTTTGGACAATCAGGAACATTCGACATTATTCATTCTCCATTCTTTCTTTGATAGACATATTATAGCCGAAACTTTACATTTTAGAAATTGCCTTAATCATTTCTCTAGTGTTAATGACGTCCCGGTATGTCCGATGTTTGACGGTGTTAATTGTCCTGGATCTGACGGAATCATTGTCCAAAATAAAAGGGAAGCATTTTGAAGTGCAGTCCCTGAACTTCCGGACGTGAAATCCAGGGGGATGTTTCCCTGACTGGTCCTGATCATGATGGATGTTTCGGCAATTCGTGCATCTAAGCCTCCGGATGTTATAAATCTTACTCAGTCCTGAATGGTCCATGGCTGTTCGATCCTTAGTTCCTATAACCAACATGTCTTTACCACAACATGGGGAAGGAGTCCTCCCCGCACCCCTAACTAAAAACTCCAGTAAGAATGTTTTTTAATCAGCTTATAATCTGATACAATAATCATATGTTTTTTTGTGGGACGTCTCCTGTATAACTGTTGGAGCAGTTATACAGGAGACGTCTTTAACGGTCGCAATGATGCAAATCTGTTTGCACAAACAGACTCATACTCACTGACTCTGTCAAAGCAACATCTGCATGCATAGCAGACCTACACATAACAAACAAAGAGAGCAAGAAAATCCTCTCCTGCTCTCTTGAACTCAATATTTTTATAGAATATTAGGCTTGCTGCAAAATCTGTTGAAACTCTTCCTCGTCCTCATCAGAGAATCCCTCAAAAACAACTTCAGCAATATTCTTATGGTTAAATACATACGTGTGTTCAGGAGCAATGAACCCTTGCGGATAAGGTACAGCCAAGTAATCATACATCATTCCATTATTCTCGTCTTCGGTTACTAAAATTTGTTTTCTTCCGTAAATCATAAGCTTAGCATTTCCACCCTCTAACAAAACAATCGAACCATTCGGTAATAAATTATTATTCATTATTTTTTACTCCTTTTTTAGCCAATTCATGCATCAATTTATCCTTAACTTCCTTATTCGCAAGCTTCACATACTGAATGTTCTTTTTTATAAAAAAGTATTTGTGGAAGTACTTTGCGAAAAGCCACATAAAACCATATGAACTTAACAATAAAACGACCGTTATACTTAAAGAAATAATAGATTCGGATAATCTCATGAGATATTTAGAAGCAATGTAACCTGCGGGTATTGCGATACTTGCAACAGCATAATGCCAAGCAGGTGTTTCCTTCTGTTTAAAATTGGAACCAAGGGAATATTTTTTAAACTGATGGAAGACAAATAAACATGTAGCAACTAAATATATAGCTGCCATGGCTAAATAGAAACCTAAGGAATCCATACCTAAGAGATATATTTGTTTCAACCCAGCGACGAAATAACAAATGGAACCAACTAGGCCTGCATAACATACAAAAAGAATGGTTTCTATCTCAATATTAATAGACTTTCTAAACAACAAAGCAATAGCCCAAATATTAATTATTATCATCATTGGTAAAGTTATAAAAGAAGCCCAATTAACCCATATTACAAATAATGGTGCAATAAGCAATGCGTCTATTAGAAAAAAGGTTACCATTGAAATCTGCATCTTATGATCGTCGTAGCTTAAAGGTTCCAATTGGAAGAGTATATGTCCTGGCAACTGTTTACGTTTTAAATTCTGCGGTAACTGTATCATCCTTGCACATCCTATCTGGAGTTCACTTAAACCAACCGGCAACTGTTTTAATCCCTTTTTGTACGCCACCTTTTATACCATCTGTAAAGTTTGTTTCGTTCTTACCTACTTTAATTCCTTCGAACGCATACGTGATTAGAGTTGAAGCAAGTACACCAGCTCCTGTAGCCAATAAAATTGGTGCTCCAAAACTACCCACAGCAGCAATTACTGCAGCTCCACCTACTAAAGTTACTACTCCTAAACCGATGTCTACAGCAGCATCACCAATAATTTTTTGACTAGATGCATTTGCTTTCGAGTTTTTAACTATATTCTCCGTGGTTGTAATGCCTACTCCTAGCCATCCAGCCTTGCTCTTTAAAGCCGCTTTACTGGCCCCTTTTACACTAACAAATTTAGTTAAATTAGTATTATGCCCTTTTTTCGCTTGTGCTTTAACGTCATTTACATGATAAGTAGATGCTTTAATTCCTATTTTTTTCCGTTTTTAACATGGAATTTTTTACCTCGCCTTTCAATGCTTACCCCATGTTTATTTACCTTGTACGCTGTTTCAGCAAGACCCACTATTTCTGAACCAAAACCAAATCCATTACCTCCGGAGGAAACAGGCGCAAACGCATCAAATTTAGCACCAAAAGCATCTATATTTTCAAGATCCACCTTACTCATCTCTTTATCCATCTTCTTAAAACTATCCATATTATGCAACTTTGAGCTTTGGAAGTTACCCACGGATATTTGACCGCTTTTAAACCTGCCTTGGAGGTTTCTTATAAAGGTTATCAAAAGTTGGGCTTCTTGCGCCACATCCTTTAAGTCCTTTTTTTGGTCTTCATCAAATTATGTAGTTTCTCTTTATTCTCTTTGAGTCCATGTCTAAGATCTTTTATTGTCTCTACATAGTTATCGTCACTGACTTTAGATATTTCTTCGTTATCTCTTATTTTTGCTAGTTGCTCATTAAAATCATCTATTAAATTTATAACTTTAGTCTTCTGCGTTTTAAGTTGTTCCCTCTCTAGTTCTAAGAATTCCTCTCTAACAACCCCGTCCTTTTGGGGTTCTACTTCTGGATATGCGTCTAATACACCATTTAAAACTCTACGATAATTGCCTAACAATTTATCATAGTATTTTAAAAAGGGCATATGACTTTCTTTAAAAAAGGATTTAATAGATTCAGCACCTTTACCGCTAAACTCCCTATCTAAACCTACTAGTTTCTGCATATTCTGATAGATTTTCTCGACAGCTTCCTCTTGGTTATTTACTTTTGTGATTGTCCCTTCAATTAAAGTAACTAGAGATGCAACATCAAGTATTTTCATTAACCATGTTCCTTTCTAACTTTTTGCGCAATATCTTCATCCGTTGTTTTCATTGATTTAATTGCCTCTCGAGTAGCAGAGACATTCATTTCTAGTAGTTTTTGATATTCTCCGGCTATAGATGCTAATTTTACATTAATATCTAAAATCTTATGAATAGTAGTTAAACCCTTCTCCCCTTCAAAATCAACTGCTTTAGTTTCAAGAGCAGTAATGGATGCAGCTAACGTATTTAATGCTTCTTCCACCGCCTGATAATTAATACTAATTTGTTTACCCATTTTTTCCTCCACATATTTTAAGATTTAGCGTTTTCAATATCTGCTAATAATGAATTGATCTCTTCAATCACTTTATTCATTTTTTTTCTTAAAATATCAATTCTCATTCCTGCACCTTCAAGTACAGAATAATAATTTTTAGTTAGATAACTATAACCAAATTGTATATAATCGCTCGCAAACTTGCCTTTCCAAGTATTTGATCCTAACGTTGGTGGTGTAGGAATATGATTTATGAGCAGATTATATATCTCTACTAATTCACCAAGCACATGTTTCATTTTTTCAAGATCCGCTTCCTTTTTCCTTAAATCGCTCCTTAAAGATTCAACCGATGGACCAAATAACATTCGATGCACCTACCTATAATAAATAGTTATAATTCCCTATTGTTCCATTAAATCACAGGTGTATTTCATTTTCCCTTATCATAAAGCCTACAAGATAAAATTAAGCCAAATAGCACATGATAAAAGCATTAGATAATTGCTATCGGAGGCAATCCCCACAAAGATTATTGGTATTAAAAATTTAAAAAATACCTTGAACGAAAGTTTGTATTATGTTAAGTTTTAACTAACTTGTATTGCAAAGTAGTTGCAATACATTTTTTCCGCAGAACTATATTGTATTACAAGTTAGTTGTCGTAAAGGAGGGATTATATGTCTTCCAGTCAGATACTAAAAGGAATTTTAGAGGGCTGTCTTCTATCAATTATTGCTAAAGGAGAAACCTATGGTTATGAAATGATGGAAAAATTAAATGGCTATGGTTTTACAATGGTAAGCGAAGGCAGTATATATCCTTTATTACTTCGTATGAAAAAAGAGGGGCTTGTCACGACAAGCCAAAAAGAACTTCCTTCGGGAGGTCCAAAGAGAAAATATTATTCCTTAACAGCTAAAGGAAAAGAGGAATTAGAAGCGTTCAGAGAGCGTTGGAGTGATATCGCTAACAGTGTAAATAATTTATTGGGAGAGGAAGGTTAATGTTATGGAAATTTCAAGTGAAAGCCGAGAGTTTTTAGAAAATTTAAGGTTTTATTTAATTTCAAGTGGTAAAAAGGAAAAGGAAATAGAAGAAATAATTGGCGAATTAGAAGATCATTTATCTGAAGCTGAACAGAACGGGAAGAACGTTGAAGATATAATTGGTAAAAGTCCTAAAGAGTACATGGAACAAATAGCAAATGAAATGCCTGTTGATATTAAGGGTTTGTTAAAATATATACAGATTATCGTTATAGGTGCATTTTCATATATTTTAATGGGAGATGCCATACGGGGAGAATTGGAATACTCATTAATTGATATGATTGGTTATCCATTTATCTTCTTACTTTCTTTATTACTTACATCTGTTTTATTTAAATATGTTGCAAGCAACAAAATCACAAAAACCAAAGAGTGGTTATTGTTTGGAATCGTTGGTTCTACTCCATTGCCTTTATTTATTGCACTAATCTTTCTGGATAGATTTTATGATACACCAACTATTCAGTTTGGGGTTATTGGAAATTTTATTGCAATTGTTTTTTCAATTGTAGTTTTCGTTGGAATTGCGATTTGGAGCAAAACATGGGTATCTATTATTCTTCCGATAATTTTATTCTTGCCAGAATTTATTATAAATAAATTCAGTCTTGAAGAGAGCACAAAAATAATTTTAAGCGGAATTATTCCCCCAGTTTGCTTTGCTGCTTATGCCCTCACCGTTTTGAAGTTGGAGAAAAGCAAAGATAAAAAGTTAACTGAACAGTAAATTTTCAAATATATCACCATGAAAAGGCCGTCAAGAGTTAGAAGTACCAAGCTTCTTTGAATTTGTGGATACAATCGGCTAATCTTCCATCAAAGTTGGCACCTTTTCCATTATGTATTCATATTGTCTCATTTTGGACATAAATTAATGCGAAAGGAGGAGGTAGCATGGAATGGTTTATAAAAGGTTTTAAGAATTATGCTAACTTTAAGGGCCGTGCGCGTCGTAAAGAGTACTGGATGTTTTATTTGTTCTACATGATTTTTTTAGCTTTGCTAGCTACTGTAGCAGATATTACAGATACCACTATTTCTTATGTTATTTTTGGTATTTACTTTCTCGGTACCCTTATACCAGTCTTTGCCGTTAATGTTCGAAGGTTGCACGATATAGGCAAAAGCGGGTGGTTCTTACTAACGTATTACATACCTATTGTCGGAACGATCTTCTTGCTCGTGTCTACTTGTACTGACAGCCAGCCTGGCGACAATAAGTATGGTCCGAACCCTAAAGAAAACCAATCATCTGCTGCATAACTGCTAAAGGCGTTCCATCCGGAGCGCTTTTCATATTGAAAAAGATAAAGAAAATAGGTTTATTTTACTCATTTGCTTGTTTTATTAAAGAAGCAATAGAATTTTTGATTTTTACAGCAGCTGTATTTTTTTACAAAAATAGAATCCGCATCTTCCTTTCCCCGCCAAAAAGCCGCCATGATTCAAATATACAAATATTATTATTCTGTACGAGCTGCAAATACCATCATAAAATAAATACTATTCATTACCTCTATTCCCATAGTGGTGACGTAGCGTAAAAACCGGTATAATGGTCCTAATATTTCTATTTATAAAGGAGCTAGCTTTGGAAATCCTACATCATAAAATATTTTCCCATTCTGCCTCTAAAGAATGGGTGGTTTTGGTTCATGGAATTGGCGGAAGTTCGTCCATTTGGTTCAAACAAATTAAAGAATACCGGAAGCACTTTAATCTCCTTCTTGTCGATTTGCCTGGCCACGGAGGAAATAAAACTGGTCTCAAGGATATGGAGCATCAATCGTTTGAAGCGATTGCCGATCGAGTCACCGACCTTCTTGATCACCTTGGGATCAAGCAAGCTCATTTTGTCGGAGTTTCCCTCGGTACGCTGGTTATTCGGTATATTGCTCGCTTCTCCCCTGAAAGAGTAGCTTCAATGGTCCTTGGAGGTTCCGTCGAACGCATCCATCCGCCGCTTGTTCTGCTCGCAAAGCTTGTAGAAGGAATCAAGCACTTCATCCCATATATGTGGGTATACCGGCTCGTTGCTTGGATTCTCATGCCAAAAGAACACCATGCTGAGGCGCGAAAAACCTTCATCAGAGAAGCTATCAAACTAGGACAGCGCGAATTCTTCTGCTGGTACCGTGTTCTTCATATGGAAGTAAACAAGCTCTTCACTCATGAAAAAGAACAGCATCCAGTTCCCTCCATCTATATCATGGGTAGTGAAGATTATATGTTTTTGCCTTACATCAAAAAACGTTATGGCGGCGATAAAAATATATCATTGAGCATTCTCTCCAATACCGGCCATGTCTGTAATATTGAAAAAGACAAGGAATTCAACGACATTTCCATTGCTTTCATTAAGGAACAGGACAATCGCCTCAATGAAGCAATCAACGGTTAATATCTTCACTTGCACACTAAAAGGGAAACCCCGATAGCGGGGTTTCCCTCTTTGTATGGCTCTTCATGTTCCGCAGTAAGTGCGATAAGGTGAGGAGCATTCTGGCACCGTTGTGTATGCTGCTTGCTCTGGAGCATGCTCGTATGGGTTACGCAACACTTGCAGCAATCTCTCCATTACACTGTAGTCGCCGCGCTCCGCTGCTTCTAGCGTCTCTTCCACTCTGTGATTACGCGGAATAACCGCAGGGTTGCTGAGCTGCATGAGCTTTTCCGAATCTGCTTTCGACTCCTTCTGCCTATCAAGTCTCGCATGCCATTCGCCTTGCCATTTAGCGAAATCTTCACTTTGAAACAGCGTCGTATGTTTCGCCTTTTGAAAAGTCAATGCGACAAACGTGTTCGTGTAATCCGCCTTATACTTATGCATCAATTCAAGAAGATTTTCCACCAATGCTATATCTTCTTTTTCCTCATTAAATATCCCTAGCTTCTCCCTCATCCCCTTCAGCCAATAGCTGCGGAATCTTTCCATGTAACGAGAGATTTCTGCCTGGGCAATTTTCACTGCTTCTTCTTCCTCTTTGTGGAGCAATGGCAACAAGCTTTCAGCAAAACGGGCAAGGTTCCAGCCGCCGATTACAGGCTGGTTGCCGTAAGCATAGCGGCCTTCCCGATCTATCGAGCTGAAAACCGTTGCAGGGTCATATTGATCCATGAAAGCGCAAGGTCCATAATCAATCGTTTCTCCGCTGATCGTCATGTTGTCCGTATTCATCACCCCATGGACGAAACCAACAAGCTGCCATTTGGCAATGAGTTCAGCTTGACGATCGATTACTTCACGGAGGAGCTGCAAGTAGCGGTTCTCATTCCTCTCAACTCGCGGATAATGGCGCTCTAAAGCAAAGTCGGTAAGCGCCCTTAACTTGTCAATGTCTCCCCAATTGGCAGCAAACTGAAACGTACCAACACGAAGATGGCTTGCAGCTACCCTAGTGAGGACCGCTCCTGGTAGCTTTCGCTCACGAATGACAGCTTCCCCTGTCGTTACCACCGCTAAGCTCCTCGTCGTCGGTATTCCGAGCGCGTGCATTGCCTCGCTGATGATATACTCGCGCAGCATCGGTCCAAGCGCAGCCCTGCCGTCTCCTCTACGGGAGTATGGTGTTCTTCCTGGTCCCTTCAGCTGGATGTCCACCAATACTCCTTCTGTTGTCTTCTGCTCTCCGAGTAATACTGCCCTGCCATCACCGAGCATGGTAAAATGGCCAAATTGGTGTCCGGCATAAGCTTGGGCTATCGGAACCCCGCCTTTCGGAATGTCATTCCCCGCAAAGACGGCAACACCTTTTTCACTCCTAAGCGCATCCGGATTTAAACCAAGCGATAATGCAAGTTCTTCATTTAGAATCACCATTTCTGGAGACTCTACAGGTGTTGGTTTAATATTAGAAAAAAATATTTTCGGCAGTTTTACATAGCTGTTTTCCAGCTTCCACCCCGCACTGCTCTCCATCAACCCAGCTCCTTTTTCGCATTTGATATTGATTGTAGATACATCAACCTATGCTGACCTATTTAACATTTTCCACTTCCATTTATTATACCCGTTTTACTATAGGGAACCATGAATGATGAAAAAAGCAGCAGACCACTTCTGCCTGCTGCTTGCTCCAACGCTTTCTTATTTAGTCATTGCCTCGACAATCAAATCAGTTAAAGCTTCCGCACCTTTTTTACCTACATGGACACCGTCCGGAGCGAAATATTCTGGATGATTAATCCCTGTTTCGTGCCAATCCACCAGCGTGATATGGTCGTGTTTTGCAGCCATCCTCTCAATGGATTCATTGACTTTTCGCTCCCATGGACGAGGGACACGGGTATTGACAAGGTAAATTTCAGCATTCGGAAAATGATCCAGCAATGCTTCCATTTGTTCATCAGTGAAATAGCCGTTTGTTCCGAGCTGGATGATGACCGCTTTTTCAGGTTGATTGAAGGAAGCATAGTCCGGGGCAAGTCCGATAGCCTGTGATACTTGCCTGCCTACTTCCGCGTCAATCGTCATGTTTGGAAACCGGTTCAAGAGACTTTGGGCCGCATCTAGCATGACGGAGTCGCCAATTGCCAGTATTTCCTTGTTCATAGCAGCAGGAAGGGCAACACCCTTCTTCTTATCCTGCTTTGTATTTTCCTTAGAGGCATTCTTATTCTTACGGACAGACTCTTTCTCGTCTTTAATTTCCTGTGTTGAATCTTTTTTTTCGGATTTTCCCTTCTCACTTTGCTTCCTAGAAACATTGCTTCCAGCGGTCTCAACTTCTGATGAGTCCGGGCTGGCATTCTTTATTTTCAGCTTGCTCGGGGCACCTTCCCTGTCATTGCCTTCCCCTTTGACCACACCAGTAATACCTGCCGTGAATACTAGGAGAAATGCAGCTAAGGTTACGGTAGCTGCACGGCGGACAACTGAAGCTTGCTTCCATTCCAGTGACGGCTTGAGCTGACGGAAAAATGCACGAAATCCTTTTTTGCGGATGGGCATTTCGATGTAGCGATAGGATAGCTCCGCAATTCCAAATGTAAGTGCAAGTTGAATCGCTACCCGCCACAAAACTGGATGGCCGATTTCATAAACAGGTGTCCCAAGCACGATTACCGGATAATGCCAGAGATAAATCCCATATGATCTTGTGCCAACCCACATAAGCGGCTTCCAAGCAAGCATTCTTCCGAGAGTGCTGCTCGGATGGCAGACACATGCGATGAGGACGGCGGCATTCAAGCAAACAAAGAGCATTCCTCCACGATAAAGGAAGCTTTGGTATTCATCGACAAAAACAACACAAAGGATAAAAATAAGCAAGGATACGAAGCTCGCTATATTCAAAGAGTTTTTCAGCTGCGGCGGCACTTTTCTGGCCGACAAGCGCTTCATTGGCCAGACAAGGGCGAGCCAGCAGCCAATGAGCAATTCAAATGAACGTGTATCCGTTCCATAGTATATCCGGCTCGGGTCGGCTCCAGGTTCATATAGAAACGCCATCCATAATGCCGAGCATGCAGCTCCTCCAAGGACGACTGCTGCAAACTTGCTTCGATCCTTCAATATATAAAATCCGCCAAGAAGCACAAGCGGCCAGATAACGTAAAACTGTTCTTCAATGGCAAGAGACCAAAGGTTTTTCAACGGCGAAGGTGAACCCATACTGTCAAAATAAGAAAGCTCATGGAAGATAAACCACCAGTTGCTTGAATAGAAAATGGAGGCAATCGTATCGCCGCGGACTGTTTCCAGCATATCTCGCTGAAACAAAACGACCCAGACGAACGATGTTGCTATCATCATATAGGCGGCAGGAAGCAAGCGTCTAATACGTCCAATCCAAAATTGCTTCAAACTAAAGGAAAATGGATCATCGTGATTAGGCAAAATAATCGAAGTAATTAAATAGCCTGAAAGCACGAAAAAAATATCAACACCTAAAAATCCTCCACTGGCCCAGCTGAAATGAAAGTGATAGGCAATGACAGACAGTACGGCTATGGCTCTAAGGCCATCCAATCCAGCAATATAACGGGTTTTGTGGGTTTTCCCTTTCATTAAATAATTCCTCCAGTATCTAGGCAACTTCATCTTGTGGACGGCTGGCTATAAAAATCTCACAAATTCTAGTCTACCTCTTATATGACGACAATGCATGTAGAAAAGTAGCATTTTTTGCAGAAAAATTTCACCTTGTTTTTTTAAAAAACAAGTCATTTGAAAATACCCTCTGCATACTAATCTTAAATATCTAAATTTCAACTTTTGCGAGGAAATATTTTACTATTTTCATTGTATGCTGACTCAAGCTGGAAAATTTCCGCATCATTAGGGGAAACAAAAAATGCCTATGTAGGCGGTGAAAAAAGAACATCTGCTCGAATGCGAACTTTAAAATAGTAGGGACAAGTCCGCATATGCCATAATGAGGAAAAAGGGAGGTAATAATTTGGAACATAATCATAAAGTACGGGAAGAAATATTGCAAAGTGTTATGGGGTTAAGCGATTCTGAATTGAATGTAAAACCTTCCGCAGAAAAGTGGAGCATCATGCAGGTACTTGAACATCTAAATTTGGTTGAGCGGTTCGTCCTGAAACAAGTGGAGAAAGTAATGGCCAGCGATAAGGAAACGAACACTGACGCAAAGCCAATTCACCTATCAACGGATCGAAAGCGTAAAATTTCCGCTCCTTCCATTCTTGAACCTACTGAACAATTCATTACGCTCGCAGAGATGAAAGAAAAACTGCACGCTTCTAGAAACTCATTAGAAGCATTTGTAGCAGGGGCGGATAAAGGAAAAATGCTTCAGCGGTCCTTTCTCCACCCGGCCTTCGGCGACTTGAACGTAAAACAATGGATTGAATTTATCGGCTGGCACGAAAAGCGGCACCTCGAACAGATTGAGGAGATTAAGCAAGAGCTAGAGCAAGAAGAAGGTTAATTTTTTTGAAACCCCAGCATAGCTAGTTGGGGTGTTTTATGGTTTGCCTCTCCTGATTTATACTATTTTGAGATAGCATTTCTATAGCAGTATAACAAACAGAAGCTTGTTGGAACGGAATATGCATACCCGTCCGAATGATGTTTAGCTCCTCCATTTTATCTCTGTGCTTTTATCTTATTGAATTCTTCCTCTGTGACGGCACGGTAAATTAGACGATGCTTCGTCTTCCAAAAAGATAGTTCCAATTTGGAAGCATTTCCATGAAAATGCCCGATTAGCCTGGTTTCCTTTCCGTCTACTTTCGTATAAAGCTGAAGTATGCTTCCATCGGTTATTCCCACGACTTCATATTTCGTTTCCTCGTACGGTTTTTTGTTATCGCTGCGAGTACTCACAAGGAGTGAACCTGACACATCTCCTTCACGTGTCCACTCGTCTATTTTAAGAAGCAGCTGAAGCGATTCATTTTTCCGAGCGTACAGATAGCCGAAAGTACGATCTAATTCCGAGAAAAAGGTATCTAAGTGATGATTGAAAAATTGTTCTTCATTATAGTTGGCTCTCTTTGCTTCATCTTGAAAATTCTCTATCACTCTATCAAACTCTTTTTTGTCGACCGCTCTATATAATCTCTCAAACTTTCCCTGTTTTTCTTTTACCAAGAGATTCTTACCGGAAAAATGAACATCGCTCCTCTGCTTTTTGCCTTTAAAACTTATCTTGATTTCATATCCCTTCCCGGTTTTCTTCCCGGTTACGGGATACGCTGTTTCTTTAATAGAAGATTTCTCTTCAACCACATTCAGTTGGTGGAACTTCCCCTTCACCTTCCCACTTCGCTTTGTTATATCAAACCAGTAAAAATCACCGTTTCCACCCTTGTATACAAAGGCATAAGGCATATTCAGCGGGTCATTAGGATCTCCACTCTTAGAGTTCGACCACCAAATTGAGGCACTAATTAGGAGCATAATCATTACCCCAGCTAACGCCAAAGTTTTGAACCGATTCACCCTGCTCCCTCCCTTGATTTCTTTAAATATGATTATAAATCCCAATTGAAAAATAATCCATTTTTAGATTAAATAGATTTTCCCTTACCAACCATAATCTTGTTTCTATACAACAAACATTTGCTCATATTTTGGATCCTACAGGTTTCACCTACATGAAATCCCTCTTTACTGTAATCTGCACTTTCTCGATTAAGTAATGAATCCTATACAATCAACTTCATATTTATAAAGCCATTAGTTTAGGCCTTTGTTACTGTTTATTGCTTGATAAGCATAGACAGTTACCATGTTAATATACAATCAATCCCTTTTCTTATACAATTATTGGATAAAAGGGTCGTATTTACTCATATTTAAACTACATCATTTATGTCCAAGGAGGACCTATGTCAAAAAATAAAAAGCGTTTGTTAATCGCAAGCATTGGATCTGCTTTATTAATGGCAGGCTGCTTAAATATGGACACATCAAACACTAACCAGAACGAGGACAAACCAAAAGCTACAAGCAAAAACACTCACACCGACGAGCGATACGTCAGCGTCCAAGATTATACCGGCGAAGGCTATCGCATGAAGGGCGGAGAGGAAGAAGAAAAGATTGCGAAAAAAAACAGAGAAGAAATTGAAAAGGCTGTCAAAGAGTTTTTTCTAGATCAATACAAAACAGAAGTAGAAGTCCAGCATATGATTGGTGCAAATGGTGCCGCCACCGTTTTTGTAAAATCAAAAGGACTTCTTAATTTCCATACATATGCGATCGTTCCTATTAACGACAAAGAAAACAAGGTTTTTTATAATAAGGTCCGATCGCAACCTGGAGATGTAGAAAGAGCTATGCAAACAGCCCTTTATCAAATATCAAACAAAGAAGAGTTCGATCAACTTCAAAAACTCACAGCGAATTTTCCAAAAAAATATCCTATTGTAGGAGAGAACCCTGAATTCACACAAAAATTCTCATACACCGGTTATGTTACACCCTTTTTTTATATAGGTATTCGAAACCATGCTCTTAAGCCTTTATTAGAAACATATTTAAATAATCCAAATATATCAGAAGAAGAAATTATAAGGCTTTACAATTCTAAGCAATTCGAGACTGAAAATATTATTTTTTCAATCCATTTATATATGAAAGAAAAAACTGAAAAACCTGATCCCAAAATCTTCAAACAGCTTAGTGATGAAATTACAAATGCTGCTGCTATCCCTAGTGGATCTTACAGAATTCATCTACACGATAATTATGTAAACAAATTAACAGGCCTTGGGAATAAAGAGAATTCACTTGAAACAAATTTTAACCATTTAATAGTTAAACAATAGGAGGAGGCTTTAATGGCAGTAAAAAATTTAGATACGAATAAACTATCTACTAATGATCCCAATTTAGTTGAACTAGCTGGATACCATGCGTATTTGAATAAACCTGATAATTCTCAATTTGAAGTTAATAGAATCAATTTCATAATTGCTCTTTTTAAAAAAGCTAAAACGACTCCTGATAGAAAATAAGCCTTTTTTAAAAATGATTTCTGTAAATGTGAGCAGCTGTTTGCACAGGTTGAAAACAATCACCCTTTTCCAAACGTTCTATTAAGCAGCTGCTTGTTGACCACTCAATTGTTGGTTCATCCGATCGGCAGCCAATTTTGATGCATTGTAAACAAGGGTGACCAAATCAAAATGGAGTTTCGCCTTTCTTCCTGTCCGATGACGCACATTGTTCAACTGGAAGAATTCTTTTAAATAGGCATTTACTCGTTCTACAGCTGTTCTTTCTGCGTAAATGGCCTTCCACTTTTCGGAACCACGGGCTGGTGCTGTATATCGTCTGAGGTCTGTTTTAATACGGACTTTATAGACTTTCTGGCATAAGGAATCCTTCGCCAAAGGGCAGCTTTCACACTCTTTTGGCCGGACGTATTTTAGAGATTGGTGTTTCTTATCATAGCTGTCATAACGATACGAATGCTCCCTGACGCAAGTAGGGGCAAAATGCTCGTCATAGCCGGCCCACTCGCCCTCGCCGCGTTTGTTGTAGGCGATGACGGAGTGGGCTTTCATCGCGAAAAGTTGTTGGTAAACCGGAACGAAATCATAACCGGCATCCATGCATCCATGCTGAATAGAAAGGGGCAGCTTTTGAACGCCCTTTAAAAGAGAAATCGCAGCCTTGCCGTCATTCAAGTTTCCCGAACTCATGATGGACTGAAGAATATACTGGCTTTTTGTCCCGACAGCTAGATGGGCTTTGTATCCGTACCAGAAAACGTTTTTCCCTTCGCTGTTTTTCTTGATGCCCCAGGCAGGTTCAACTGGCATTTCCGAGCGAAGTTCTTCCAGGGAAACATCCAACTGATCGGCGATGGTCTTTTCGTACAAGGTTTTATTCTGTTCTTCTTCCCTTTTTTGCTGGTCGTACTTTTCTTTTTCTTCTTTCTTTTTGCGACCGCGCTTTTTAGGTTCCGGCTTAGGTTTCTTTTCTGCGGCAGGTGACTGATCCCTAGCCTCGAAGTGGGAGGCATCGATTGCCACATTTTCGTCGTCGACAAAGCCTTCCTTTATCGCTTGAAGAAGAAGCGACTCCTTTTCTTTTTCCAATATGTTGGATGCCGAAAGTCTATCGATTAAACGGGAATAGGACGCTTCGGAAGGGACCTGGTCCGAAACGAGAAATCCACATTCAAGGCGAAAGATAAGATCATGTTTCAACCTTTTTACGAGATCCTTAATAGTTGGGATGCGCTCCACCAGTCTGGCGACCAAAGAACAGATCATTGCAGCGTAATTTAGCTCGGCAGGAGCACCGCGCCAAGATTTTTTTGAAACGGCAAAAACAGCAGAATCCAGGTTTATCGCAGAAAAAACAGCTTGGAATCGTTGGGTAGGTTCCAAATCATATAAATCTTGTATACCAAACAGGCTTCCTTGTCTTATAATAGGCATAGGGAGACTTCCTCCAATCTCTATTGTTTTGGTCCTACTTAACAAATTCGAGATTTTGGGGAGGTACTCCTTTTTTGATGCCTAAAAAACCTTGATAGACAAGGGCTCAGATTTATGAAATTGATTCAATAATATTGAATATACGGTTGTTGGATACTCGATATGAACATCCCACCGGCTTAGATGCTATGACAGTTAGGAATGAGGTCACAAAGGAAGTAACAATCGTCTTCGTTGGCACAGATGCAGCGGGTAAATATGGGAATCAGGATATTTTAACGGATATTCAGTTGCTAAGTCCTATAGAGCCGAGACAAATCAAAGCTGCACGGGCTTATTATAAAGAGATGTCGGAAAAATACGAGATTTCTTCGATTACGGGCAATTCTCTTGGCGGTGGATTGTCACTTGCCGTTGGGGTACAGAATCCACATTTAAATGTGTTGCACAGGGGCTTTCTGAGATATTGATATCAATCAATAAGGACGAGTTAGATTTGCTCGCTTCTGCAATGGAAAAGCAAGTGATGGTGCGTCACTAAATTACTGAATAATACGGAAACAGTGTCACCATATTTGTATACAACCAGCTCTTTTCATATACAATTATTGGATAAAAGGATCGTATTTACTCATTTAAACTACATCATTTATGTACCATCCAAGGAGGACCTATGTCAAAAAATAAAAAACGATTATTAATCGCAAGCATTGGATCTGCTTTATTAATGGGAGGCTGCTTAAATATGGACACATCAAACACAAATCAAAACGAGGAAAAACCAAAAGCTACAAGCAATAATACCCAAACCGATGAACGGTACGTTAGTGTTCAAGATTATACCGGTGAAGGTTATCGTATGAAGGGCGGCGAGGAAGAAGAAAAGATTGCGAAAAAAAACAGAGAAGAAATTGAAAAGGCTGTTAAAGAGTTTTTCCTAGATAAATATAAAACAGAAGTTGAAGTACAGCATATGATTGGTGCAGATGGTGCCGCTACTGTTTTTGTAAAATCAAAAGGACTTCTCAATTTCCATACATATGCGATCGTTCCTATTAACGACAAAGAAAACAAGGTTTTTTATAACAAGGTTGGGTCAGAAGACGGAGCTGTGGAGAGGTCTATACAATCAGCACTTTATCAAATAGTAAACGAAGAAGCATTTACTAATCTTCAAAAACTTACAGATGATTTTTCAAAAAAATATCCTATCGTTGGAGAGAATCCTGAGCTTACACGGAAGTTTGCATATACTGGATATGTTACACCTTGCTTCTATTTAAATGTTCGTAACGACTCCCTTAAACCTTTATTAGAAGCCTACTTAGATAATCCAGTTATAACAAAAAATGAGATTATAAACATTTACAATAATTCTATCAAATTGAAACCTGATGATATTCTTGTTTCTATCCAATTTTTCATGAAGGAAAAAAGTGCAAAACCAGATGTTAATGTTTTTAACAAAATCAGTGAAGAGATTAAAAACGCTAATAACATCCCTGATGGATCCTACAGGATTCATCTGCACGATAATTATGTAAACAAACTTTCTGGCCTTGGAAGTAAAAAAGGCTCTCTTGATACAAATTATAACCACCTAATAGTGAAGGAGTAAGCGGGTTTATCAAAGTATATAGATTGTTTTGATAAAAAAATCCCACTATGCTGTAATCTGCACTTTCTCGATTAAGTAATGAATCCTATACAATCAACTTCATATTTATAAAGCCATTAGTTTAGGCCTTTGTTACTGTTTATTGCTTGATAAGCATAGACAGTTACCATGTTAATATACAATCAATCCCTTTTCTTATACAATTATTGGATAAAAGGGTCGTATTTACTCATATTTAAACTACATCATTTATGTCCAAGGAGGACCTATGTCAAAAAATAAAAAGCGTTTGTTAATCGCAAGCATTGGATCTGCTTTATTAATGGCAGGCTGCTTAAATATGGACACATCAAACACTAACCAGAACGAGGACAAACCAAAAGCTACAAGCAAAAACACTCACACCGACGAGCGATACGTCAGCGTCCAAGATTATACCGGCGAAGGCTATCGCATGAAGGGCGGAGAGGAAGAAGAAAAGATTGCGAAAAAAAACAGAGAAGAAATTGAAAAGGCTGTCAAAGAGTTTTTTCTAGATCAATACAAAACAGAAGTAGAAGTCCAGCATATGATTGGTGCAGATGGTGCGGCTACAGTTTTTGTAAAATCAAAAGGTCTACTTGATTTCCATACATATGCAATCGTTCCTATTAACGACAAAGAAAACAAGGTTTTTTATAATAAGGTCCGATCGCAACCTGGAGATGTAGAAAGAGCTATGCAAACAGCCCTTTATCAAATATCAAACAAAGAAGCGTTCGATCAACTTCAAAAACTCACAGCGAATTTTCCAAAAAAATATCCTATTGTAGGAGAGAACCCTGAATTCACACAAAAATTCGCATACACCGGTTATGTTACACCCTTTTTTTATATAGGTATTCGAAACCATGCTCTTAAGCCATTATTAGAAGAATACTTAAAAAACCCCAATATCTCAGAAGATGAAATCAAAAAGGCTTACACCTCTAATAAATTTAAAACTGAAGAT
>NZ_LT630017.1 GCF_900111815.1 Bacillus massilinigeriensis
AACAGTGCCGGCAAGATCCATTAAGAGCAGTCCGAGAAAAGAAAGCCGCTCAGCCGCCAAAGTAATCCGGACAACGAAGAAAGCAAAGCCGAAAGTGGCCAAGCGAGCCCAGCAGCCAAGAAGGAAAACCCAAACGAGGATAGAGAAGCGGGCAGGAAATTCAAATAAAGTAGGAAACTTAGACAGCCTCGATCCGCCTAAACAAAAGTCACTGGTAAAGATGGATTTGCAGAAGTTTGCTGGTCAGGGTATAGGAAAAGGAGAACAAGTATTAGATAAGGTCAAAACATATGAACAAGCTAGAAACAAGGCACTAGACCTAGCTGGAGATTTAGGATCAAACTCACAGCCATATACAGGTACGCTTAAGTCAAGTGATGGATATGGTCAAGTTGTTGGTAGGCAGTCTGCTGACGGAAAAGTAAGGTGGAGATTAGATTATGACCCTAATAAGGGTACGCATATAAATATTGAAGATTTTCGTAATGGTAAAGGGGCTAATGCTAAAAAAATCGCTATCCCATTTGAGGGCAACGAAAGCACCTTTAAATCTTTATTAAAACATTTGAATAGATAAGGGGACTTTAGATGAGTTTATTTGATGAGTGTATTGAAGCACTAGGCGAGGATGTACATGTCTTTTCTGATAATAATAGTGAGCAAATATTAAGTGATTTTGAAAGTTCATTTCCATTTGCTAAGTGGGGGCGTATTGAATGGGAGAAAATGTCTAATCATGCTGAAGTGAATACAGTCAATGAGATAATATCTTTTTTAGACCAAAACATGGATGAATACAGTAAGGTTGTTTATATAATTTGGGACGAAGGGACTTTACCTATTATTCAGTCTACTTTAGATAAAGTATTTAAAGTTATAGATGATGTTACTGCTGTAAGTTTCGATACATGGATATTTTCGCCATCTACAGGGTATGTTATTGAAATATTTCATGATGGTGAAGTAAGAGTAGGATTTAATTAAAATAGATTTAACCTTGATTGGCTTAATGCCTTTCAAGGTTTTTTAATTTAAGGCCACTGCGGTTAAAAGGCAATATGACTCTTAAATGAAAAACCTTGATGGTTAGCAAACATACTAGAATGGTTGATATAAATTTTAAAATAATCATCATACATACTACTCAAGTACGTTTAAATACGAGAATGACAAAGCTTGTAATGTTAAAGTAGAAAAAGCGAAGGTTTATTTGGTGGAGAAACCGTTACCTGTATGCTGAAGGTGACCCTGTAAATAACATCGACCCGGATGGCCTAGCGCCGAAGTGGCTAAAGAAGCTCAAGAAAGGGATTAAAAAAGCATCAAAGGCAGCCTACAATTATGCCATCGGAGATGATATCCGAACGATTAGGAGCAAGAAGACGAAGTGGTACCAAAAAGCGGGTGCAGCTGTCTTCATCGCCTCGAACTTCATTCCTGGAGGAGGGGTGGTTTCCAAGCTAGCTAAGGCAGCCTACAAAGGAACCTCAAGGGCAGTCAAGGCATATAGGACGGTCAAGAGAGTCTCCAAGAAGACATACCGTTCAACAGCCAAGCGTGTAGCCGCAAAGGTATACAAGAGGCCGAAAACAGTGCCGGCAAGATCCATTAAGAGCAGTCCGAGAAAAGAAAGCCGCTCAGCCGCCAAAGTAATCCGGACAACGAAGAAAGCAAAGCCGAAAGTGGCCAAGCGAGCCCAGCA
>NZ_LT630018.1 GCF_900111815.1 Bacillus massilinigeriensis
AACTTCTTCTTCCTCACCGCCCTTCATACGATAACCTTCACCGGTATAATCTTGGACGCTAACGTATCGCTCGTCGGTTTGTGTGTTTTTGCTTGAAGCTTTTGGTTTTTCTTCGTTTTGATTCGTATTTGATGTGTCCATGTTTAAACAGCCTCCCATTAATAAAGCAGTTCCAATGCTTGCGATTAACAAACGCTTTTTATTCTTTGACATAGGTCCTCCTTGGACATAAATGATGTAGTTTAAATATGAGTAAATACGACTCTTTTATCCAATAATTGTATATGAAAAGGGCTGGTTGTATACAAATTTGGTGACACTGTTTCCGTATTATTCAGTAATTTAGTGACGCTCCATCACTTGCTTTTCCATTGCAGAAGCGAGCAAATCTAACTCGTCCTTATTGATTGATATCAATATCTCAGAAAGCCCCTGTGCAACACATTTAAATGTGGATTCTGTACCCCAACGGCAAGTGACAACCCACCGCCAAGAGAATTGCCCGTAATCGAAGAAATCTCGTATTTTTCCGACATCTCTTTATAATAAGCCCGTGCAGCTTTGATTTGTCTCGGCTCTATAGGACTCAGCAACTGAACATCCGTTAAAATATCCTGATTCCCATATTTACCCGCCGCATCTGTGCCAACGAACACGATAGTTACTTCCTGGGTGATATCGTTCTGCACAGTCATAGCATCCAAGCCAGTTCGATGCTCATATCTGGTATTTAGAACAGTATATTCTGTATTGTTAACTTCAAATTGAGAACGCTCTTTAATATTCAGATAAGCATGGTATCCAGCTAATTCCACTAAATCTGGATGGTTAGAAGAGGGTTTGCGAATATCTAAACTACTCACTGCCATTAACAACCTCCACCTTCTACTGTTTAATTATTAAATGGTTAAAATTTGTATCAAGGGAGCCTTTTTTACTACCAAGGCCTGTGAATTTGTTTACGTAGTTATCATGAAGTGAAATACCATAAGAACCAGAAGGGAGGTTATCTGCTTTCTTAATTTCTTCACTAAGCTGCTCAAAAATCTCGGAATCTGGCTTTGA
>NZ_LT630019.1 GCF_900111815.1 Bacillus massilinigeriensis
CCTAGATTATTCACCGATATATATAAAATCCCACAGAAAAGCCGACTTGTTGGCTTTTCTGTGGGATTCTCTTTTTCACTTAAAAGATGAAAAAAGAATCCATTTCTGTTATGGTTATTGCGACTAAACACCAACCAACTAGAAAGGATTCTTCTAATGGCTACTTTATCGCAAAACACTCTACATTTCAACCGTTCCATTAAATTGTCTAATGATGGTGGTGCGCTTTCTTCTGACACTGGAGAATTCATTTTTCGTGAGTTTGATGAAAAAATCAGTTTCTCACAAACGATTTCAAAACATCTCCAATTAAAAGATGAACGCACGTATTGCTTCCATACGAATGAACATTTACTTCGTCAAAAAATCTATCAGCTGATCGCTGGCTATCATGAGGATGATGCAGCGGACCGTTTAACACATGATCCGGTTTTCACACAGGTTCTTGGCAAATCTGCACTCGCTTCTCAACCGTCCTTATCACGATTTTTTAAGCGCTTTGACACGGAAGCACTAAACCAACTTCAATCAGCCAATCAGGAACTGCTTGACCGGGTTCATCATGCTCGACAATCGAAGACACTTATTTTCGACCTGGATTCCACACATGCCGATACATACGGAAACCAAGAAAATTCTTCCTACAACGCGCATTATTCTACAACAGGCTTTCATCCACTAGTCGCATTTGATGGGCTAACAGGTGATTTCTTGAAAGCGCAATTGCGCCCGGGAAACGTTTATACTTCCAATGGTGTTGTAGATTTTATGCGCCCACTCATCGAGCACTATAACGAAGTTTTCCCCGAAAAATCTTATCTAGTCCGTGGCGATAGTGGCTTCGCGGTGCCTGGTCTATATGAATTATGCGAAAAGGAATCGGTTTACTATATCATTCGTCTAAAAGCGAACGCCAAGTTAAAAGCACTTGCGGAAGAACTACACCCAGCACATGAAATTCATGATGTGTCCGTGACAGAAAGCTATGTAGAGGAGTCCATTTACCAAGCATCTTCTTGGTCAAAGCCTCGTCGTATTATCATTCAGTCCATTCGCCCTGCTGGTGAATTGTTATTTTCACATGCCTTTTTTGTGACGAGTCTGGGTGAAGCCTTTTCGCCCCAAGCGATTGT
>NZ_LT630020.1 GCF_900111815.1 Bacillus massilinigeriensis
TTGTTAAAGGTAAGCATTTTGCTAGTTTAGAAGATTTAACAAGAGAATTACAAGATTATGTTCACTGGTTTAATCACATTCGAATCCACGGAACATTAGGCTACATAAGCCCAATTGAGTACAAGCAAAAACACCTTAAAAAAATTGTCTAGATTAGTGTTGACATACCAGTATAGAGAAAGGGAGTGTATGTGTTTGTGGATAGACCCCATTAAAAAAGAACAAGAGCTAGAAGGTGAGTAGGGCTCTTGTTCTCATCTATTCTCGAAGTAGGGAACTACTCTTAGAACCTTTATTGATAAGCTAATGGTAGCCGATGGGGTTGCCTAAGAATTATTTACTAAATTAGAGCCATATCATATCAGTTGTTTTACCAAATCCACCACGATGCTTCTTTTTTAGCTTGGTGTATCATTTCGTATTTAGTCACTTCAATTTCCCGTTTCACATCTTCTAAACGCTGAATTTTTTCAGTGTAGTTAGTCATATAATTTTCTGCAGCTCGAAGAAATGCGTCTTTTGATTTACCAGATTGCCAACTTGATAGTGTAGTATCATAGAAAAAATCATCCAGCCGCTCTTTATCTTTTCTTAAGTAATCAATATACCGTTCTATCTTTCCCTCCATTTCAATGAGTTTTGCTTTTTCTTTAAGGTATTTCGCCTCTTTGGTCATTGAAGTTTGTCAGCCTCCACAAAGGTTTTTGCAGCTTCTCTTAATACTTTTACAAAATCAGTCGTATGTTCGCCATACCAATTGATAAACCCATTCATCTCTCTATTGATGAGGCTTTCCACATGCTGTGCTTCCTCTATATGAGAATAAGAAAGTAGTTCCGCAC
>NZ_LT630021.1 GCF_900111815.1 Bacillus massilinigeriensis
TTTTTGGCTGTTCGCCAGTTGATTTTTAGTGTCTGTTTTATTTTGTTTACTGATAATCCTTTTTCGTTTCGTAATTTCTTGATACAATTAATATCGGACATTGTTAGCATCCCTTCTAAACCTCCACTAAATTGATTCGACACCAATTACAGTAGAGGGAAATTTGGGGACTGGCAAGTCCTTTTTTTATGCCACTAAATAAAGTGCAGGACTCTGCAGTTTCTCCTTGCAAAGTTCTGCACTTTTATTTTGCAATAAACATATTGCTAGAAAAATCAATATGGAGTGCATCTAATAATTCCCCTACGTAATAAATATTGATGTCAATATTTCTATTTCGGCTTTTAAACCATTCTTCTAGTTCTTCGAATAGCATTACAACAAGCTGCAGTTGTGCATCATTTAAGTTCCATTCAATAGAATCATCAAAATCCTGTTCAGTATCAATTTTGTCGAATATAGACTTTTCCTTTGCCCAAGGGAACCTCTCTAAAATGCTCTTTCTAGACAGATTGAGCATATCTTATTGCTCTCCAAGATATTTAGCTCGATATTTTTCAAATATGTCATCCACCTCAGGAAACCCACAAATCTTCTCAACAAAAACGTGACCCTGAACCTCTTTAAATTCGACTATTACAACCTCAATCGGCTTGTGTCTTAACAAATACCAATGTTCTACCTCTTCAAGCATTGTGTGTATCAACTTCATTTGAGCCTGATTGAAGGTCCAAGGCATAACATCACTGAAATACCACCCCTCAACAGAATCATCAATCTCTAAATCGACTGGTCTTGCCCAAGGAAAACGATTAAAAATAACTTCTTGTGATATTTGCATTATTCATTCCATCCCTCTCCAAATTAGATATGAATTTTTTCTTTGTTGTAATATAACTCGGAAGGAAGATGAGTTAAAGTAAATAAACATGCTTTTTTTCACTGTTGTTAAGAGCCATTTTTAATGGCGTTTATTTCGGAAACGACAATGACGGCAACAGACTATTTTCGCCACCGTCACTTTCGTTTCCTTTTTAGTTAAGTCAAATTCGTTGGCATTATATGGTTTAAAGTTCCATTGAATTCATTTCAAATTTATATTATTCTCTAAACAG
>NZ_LT630022.1 GCF_900111815.1 Bacillus massilinigeriensis
TTTCGTCTACCAGTTCCTGCTTCCTGGAAACTGCGTCTAACAGGCATTCCGTACATAAACGGTTCGTTAAGCGCGGAATGCCTCGAGTTTCCTTAAAGATTAATTTTAATGATGAATCCGTGAAAACCTGGCGGCTTTCTCCTGCCACCTCCAATTGATGTTTGATGTATTCTATCATTTCTTCGAAACTCATCCCATCAAGGTGGAAGCGGGTATTGATCCTTTGAGAAATGGCTTCCAGGCTTCTTAGACGGAGCTTGTCCCTTAATTCGGGCTGTCCAACCAAAATAAGGGCCAAAGGTGACAGGGAATCAATTTGAAAATTTGTTAGGAATCTGATTTCCTGTAACATCGATGATGACAATAAATGCGCTTCGTCAATCACTACGACGGGCGTTTTCTTTTTGTTTTCATAGATGTCTAGGAGGGCTGTTTTAAATTGTCGTTTGAGATCACTCGCCAGAAATTTGGGTTCTATTCCTACCTGGAGAAGCATTTCTCGATAAAAATCGCGGGGTTTTAAAGCTGAGTCAGATAAATAAAGAAAAACATGCTGATTTGCTTCCAATCGTTCTTTCAGTGACCTGATGGCGGTTGATTTTCCAGCGCCGACTTCCCCGGTAATCAGACCGAATGAACGCTGCTGAATCATAAATGTCAGCCGTGCCTGCAGCTCTTTATATTGTTTTGCCATGAATAAGTGTCTAGTAGGAATGTCCTTTTGAAATGGAGTGTGCTTCCATCCAAAATGTTTTGCAATCATTCTTCTTTTCCCCCTATAAGAGTTTGATAGCTTAATGACCCTCGCTTTTCCTTTTGTTTCTTTTCATGGTCGGGTTCTGTTAAATCCAAAAAGTTGAGGCCAGATTCTTCTTCAGCTCTATTTGAGGTTTCAGAAGCTACCTTTTCATGTCTTGGACGGGCAAGTTTTAAAGGAATTGCATTTTCAAACTGTTGTCCGTCAAACCATACTTCGATTGATTCCAGGTCATTAGGATCGAAACGGAGAGTAATCATTTCACCGACCAATCGGGAATCCACTT
>NZ_LT630023.1 GCF_900111815.1 Bacillus massilinigeriensis
TGTAAACGCTAAAATAAAAGTTGACCACTAAAGTACAATTCGCTAATCAAAAAGTTGACCACCCTTAACACCAAATCCCTTATCATAGAGTTTGTCGAGAACTTCATGATTTGGGAGGAAAAAAGGATGTTAAAGATGGCTAATATAGAGCTTATCAGAAAATTGCACTTTAAAGAAGGTCGATCTATTCGGCAATTATCAAAAGATCTCAAACTATCAAGGCAAACCATTCGCAAGGCATTACAACAGAATGAAATTCCAACCTATCAACGCTCAAAGCCAGCTGCCAATCCGGTCATCGATCCCGTTAAATCAACCATTATCCAATGGTTAATGGATGACGAAACAGCCCCAGTAAAACAGCGTCATACAGCTGCTCAAATCTTCAGACGCTTGGAGAAAGAATACGGTTTTAAAGGTGGAGAATCCACTGTCCGCCGTTTCGTACGCCAATACAAGCAGCTCAAGGAAGCCCCTAATTCCTCTATTCCGTTGGAATTTGATCCTGGTGAATTCGCCCAATTTGATTGGGGAGAAGTCATCATCATTCTGAATGGTATTGAAAGAAAAGTAATGCTTTTCTGTATGAGGCTTCTGTATAGCCGAAAGATATTTGTAAAAGTGTTTCCGCATCAGCGCCAGGAGGCTTTATTTCAGGGGCACGCAGATGCCTTTGATTATTTCGGTGGTGTGCCGAAAACGATTGTCTATGACAATATGAAAACAGCGGTAAAGAAAGTGTTAGAAGGCACCAAGCGCGAAGAACAAGAAGCCTTCATTCAGTTTCGATCACACTACCTCTTTGATGCTCAATTTTGTGCGCCGGCAAAAGGAAATGAAAAGGGACAAGTGGAGAAACTGGTTCAAACAGCCCGAGCTCAATTTTTAGTTCCTGTTCCACGGGTAAGTGAGATTCAGGAACTAAATCAATACTTAATGGAACAATGCGATGCCTATGAGGACACCTTTGTACCAAAAACGAAAGAAAGAGTCGGGGATCGATTCCTGCAGGAGAAAGAATATCTTTTGCCAATTATCGGTACACATCCCTGCGCAAGAAAGGTAAAAGCTGGTGTTAACAGCTTGTCCCTTGTGAATTTTGAAACAAATAGCTATTCTGTACCAACAAGATATGCCGGAAGAAAAGAAGCACTCATATATGCATATGTAGATTATGTAGAGGTATGGCTGGACGGAAGTTGTGTTGCCAAACATGAACGGTCATATGAAAGACTCCAAGAAGTATTTGAAGTGGATCATTATTTGGATGAACTGGAGAGAAAACCAAGGGCTATACAGCATGCGCGCCCAGTCAGAAGAGCAAAACTTCCCCCAATTTACCAAGAATTTTATAAGAGGACCCTTTCAAGATATGGCCATGGAAAAGAGTTTATTAAACTATT
>NZ_LT630024.1 GCF_900111815.1 Bacillus massilinigeriensis
CATTCACCGCGTTAATTTGATATAATATTATTAATATGACACTTAGGATGGTGGATGCGATGTTCAAACCGAAAAGGGAATTACAAGGAGAAGCAGAATTTGTTTTAATTGAGGATTTGGTTCCCCAGGATCACTTTTTAAGAAAGGTGGACCAGTACATAGACTTTTCTTTTATCGGGGAGAAATTGCGTCCTTATTATTCCGAGAGTACCGGGCGTCCTTCGGATCCACTAGTTCTATTTAAAATGATGTTTATTGGTTATTTTTATGGCATCCGTTCGGAACGCCGATTAGAACGGGAAGTGCAAACAAATGTAGCCTATCGATGGTTTCTTGGCTTGAAGCTCAATGATCCTGTGCCGGACCACTCGACCATCAGTTGGAATAGAAGAACCCGTTTTAAAGATACGAATATCTTTCAAGAAATTTTTGATGAGATTGTCCTGTTAGCCATGAATCATAAAATGGTTGGTGGAAGAGTTCTGTTTACTGACTCTACTCACCTTAAAGCGAATGCCAATAAGCACAAGTTTACACGGGAAGAAGTCGAAGTGGAGACTCGGGAATACATAGAAGAACTCAATAGAGCTGTGGAAGAGGATAGATTCCAACACGGAAAAAAGCACTAAAAGAAAGAGAGGAGGTGACAGAGACCAAACAAATTCGAAAAAGCACAACCGATCCAGATTGTGGCTTCATGTCCAGGGAAAATAAGCAGGAGATGTTCTGTTATCTTGATCATCGAACAACCGATATGAAGTTCAATATCATTACTGATGCTTATGTTACTCCGGGAAATGTCCATGACTCTGTCCCTTATCTTTCTAGGCTTGACCGTCAGATGGATCGTTTTGGATTTAAGGTAGAAGCAGTGGCACTCGACTCAGGATATTTAACAAATCCAATTTGTAAAGGACTTCATGACCGTAAGGTTTTTGGAGTGATCGCCCATCGTAGATACCAGCCGACAAAAGGACTTTTTCCTAAATGGAAGTTTACCTATCATAAAGAGAAAGATGTTTACATTTGTCCAAATGGACAGGAGTTAGTTTATCGTACAACGACAAGAGAAGGTTACCGTGAATATAAGTCAGATCCAAAGAGATGTTCCG
>NZ_LT630025.1 GCF_900111815.1 Bacillus massilinigeriensis
TTGAAGCAAGACCGGAAGGACTTGTGGAGCGCTTAGAAGTGAGAATGCCGGTATGAGTAGCGAAAGATGGGTGAGAATCCCATCCACCGAATGCCTAAGGTTTCCTGAGGAAGGCTCGTCCTCTCAGGGTTAGTCGGGACCTAAGCCGAGGCCGAAAGGCGTAGGCGATGGACAACAGGTTGATATTCCTGTACCACCTAGTGATCGTTTGAGTGAAGGGGGGACGCAGGAGGATAGGGTAAGCGCGCTGCTGGATTAGCGCGTCCAAGCAGTTAGGCTGCAAGTGAGGCAAATCCCACTTGCGTGAAGGCTGAGCTGTGATGGCAAGGAGAATTTATTCTTCGGAGTTCCTGATTCCACACTGCCAAGAAAAGCCTCTAGCGAGATCGCGGGTGCCCGTACCGCAAACCGACACAGGTAGGCGAGGAGAGAATCCTAAGGTGAGCGAGAGAACTCTCGTTAAGGAACTCGGCAAAATGACCCCGTAACTTCGGGAGAAGGGGTGCTTTTTAGGGTGAATAGCCCGGAAAAGCCGCAGTGAATAGGCCCAGGCGACTGTTTAGCAAAAACACAGGTCTCTGCGAAGCCGCAAGGCGAAGTATAGGGGCTGACGCCTGCCCGGTGCTGGAAGGTTAAGAGGAGGGGTTAGCTCACGCGAAGCTCTGAATCGAAGCCCCAGTAAACGGCGGCCGTAACTATAACGGTCCTAAGGTAGCGAAATTCCTTGTCGGGTAAGTTCCGACCCGCACGAAAGGCGTAACGATCTGGGCACTGTCTCAACGAGAGACTCGGTGAAATTATAGTACCTGTGAAGATGCAGGTTACCCGCGACAGGACGGAAAGACCCCGTGGAGCTTTACTGCAGCCTGATATTGAATTTTGGTACAGCTTGTACAGGATAGGTAGGAGCCTTGGAAACCGGAGCGCCAGCTTCGGTGGAGGCGTCGGTGGGATACTACCCTGGCTGTATTGAAATTCTAACCC
>NZ_LT630026.1 GCF_900111815.1 Bacillus massilinigeriensis
ACCCTTATTACCAGCAAACTTCTGCAAATCCAGCCTTACCAGTGACTTTTGTTTAGGCGGATCGAGGCTGTCTAAGTTTCCTGCGCTATTTGGATTTCCTGCCCGCTTCTCTATCCTCGTTTAGGTTTGCCTTCTCGGCTGCTGTGCTCGCTTGGCCACTTTCGGCTTTGCTTTCTTCGTTGTCCGGATTACTTTGGCGGCTGAGCGGCTTTCTTTTCTCGGACTGCTCTTAATGGATCTTGCTGGCACTGTTTTCGGCCTCTTGTATACCTTTGCGGCTACACGCTTGGCTGTTGAACGGTATGTCTTCTTGGAGACTATCTTGACCGTCCTGTATGCCTTGACTACCCTTGAGGTTCCTTTGTAGGCTGCCTTAGCTAGCTTGGAAACCACCCCTCCTCCAGGAATGAAGTTCGAGGCGATGAAGACAGCTGCACCAGGCTAGACGAATCGAAGTTATTAACAAGATCTAGGGCATACAGGGAACAGGCTAAGGAAAGGAAATAGGATTGTCCTCTCGTTACCAATATTAAATTATGTAACGCATTTAGACGATTAGTGAGTAGTATATGACCGTTCCTTGTAAAAATACAACCCAATAATTAATGAGCTAAAGACAATACAGAAACTCTCTTCCATGTCATAAGGACCCTTGCCTTGATAAATATAAAAAACCTTGAAAGGCCTTTAGCCAATCAAGGTTCATACCTTTCATTATATATCAATTATAATAATCTTTTTCAAAGACTATTACACCTTCTACAGGTTCAAGAGGTTCACTTTCTGCAAATGGAGCATAAACACCAAAACCTAACTTTAATGAAGTAAAACCGCTCTCATCAATCTGTAGCTTCTCATCAAATTGCGAAACAAAATCCTTTACTTTAGAAAATGATTTCCCAATTAAGTACTCTCCATTGAAAATAACGAAAGCTGGTGCAAATAATTCTATAGCCTCACAAACTCCTGACTTTTTATAGAAAACATGACACCATTCAAAACTGTCTGTTTCACATTCATCATCATCAAATTTCCGAAATTTTTCAGCTTTTGAATTCAATGCAGTCTGCACTTCATCCGAGGTCATCCCTAGATGAATCTTTCCAACACCAATATAAGGCATAATGTTAAACTCCATTCTATTAATCCCCCAATAATTCATTAGTATATTTTTGCATTTGTTCAATTCCCTTATCATATTTGTTACCGAATTGAGACCTTAAATCATCAATATCCAATTGTTGAGCTTCTCTAAACTTACCTTGTTGAATTAGAACTTTTTGTTTCGCCCTGTATTCTTTTGATTTTTTTGAACTGCTCCAACTTTTTGTTTTCATATGATCCTTTGTTTCCATTCTTACTCCTGGTCCAGTACCTTTACTATAAGGACTAACTGAATCTGCTGGCATATGATGAACTTGTCCACCCTTTGCCGGTACATTTTTATATGCCCCACCAAGTTGTTCACCATTATCCGTACCCTTACTACCAGCAAACTTCTGCAAATCCATCCTTGCCAGCGACTTTTGTTTGGGTGGATCGAGGCTGTCTAAGTTTCCTGCTCTATTGGCTTTGCTTTCTTCGTTGTCCGGATTACTTTGGCGGCTGAGCGGCTTTCTTTTCTCGGACTGCTCTTAATGGATCTTGCCGGCACTGTTTTCGGCCTCTTGTATACCTTTGCGGCTACACGCTTGACTGTTGAACGGTATGTCTTCTTGGAGACTCTCTTGATCGTCCTACGGTTTTTCAAACAAATAGTGAGTATTATAAAACCATCTCTAGTAAAATGCAACTCAAAATTAAATACCAAGGCACAATAAGGATGCCATTTACGTTAGCCCTTATTTATCGCCACGGGCTTTCTTCTTAATTTAATATTTAGCCTTTCTACGTCATAAACTATCCCTTTCACCTAACTCCAAGGCTAATTGGTTAAAAAGAACTAGAGGTTTTCCCCTAGTTCTTTTATTTATATTCATGATTTGATGAAATCTACGCAAACATCATGTAATTGAATATTTTCCTTCAAGGATTTTTTACTTCCTTTTTCAATGATATCTAACTGTAGATTATCCTTTGTATAACCGTCAATTAGCTCCATTATGCTATAAATAGTGTCATACGTTACATCGTACAATAGCCTCTCAGGATTTTCACAACTATATTTGCTCAGAGCAGTCTGAACTACCTCTTCTTGAATTTCATTTAGTGTATTGAAAAATAATTCTTGGCTAGAATTTAACTTTCTCATATAAGCCTCCCATTATCAATTATCGTATTTACCATTATATAAGTATTGATACAATTGTGTAACATCTCTTTTCCCTGGCGATGTTACACCCCCGTCACCAGTTTTTCTACCTTGTCCTCCAAAAATTGCACCCGTTTTTGGATTAACGTTTCGAGTTGGTTGGTGTACATGTGGTGACAATCCACCATGTGAGTCAGCCCCAAATCTCTTAAACTGACCATCAGCATTTTTAGGGCTTGTATTAAAGCCAGGAGAATTGGTATGCAGTGTTGTTTCTTTATCTACAGGAACATTATTTTTTACAAATCCTTCAAAAGTTCTTTCGCCAGGTTCAGATTTATATCCTCTAGTGGCTAGTCCTTTATCCGTGCCCTTATCACCAGCAAACTTCTGCAAATCCAGCCTTACGAGTGACTTTTGTTTAGGTGGATCGAGGCTGTCTAAGTTTCCTGCGCTATTTGGATTTCCTGCCCGCTTCTCTATCCTCGTTTGGGTTTGCCTTCTTGGCTGCTGGGCTCGCTTGGCCACTTTCGGCTTTGCTTTCTTCGTTGTCCGGATTACTTTGGCGGCTGAGCGGCTTTCTTTTCTCGGACTGCTCTTAATGGATCTTGCCGGCACTGTTTTCGGCCTCTTGTATACCTTTGCGGCTACACGCTTGGCTGTTGAAC
>NZ_LT630027.1 GCF_900111815.1 Bacillus massilinigeriensis
TTTGGCTAAATTAGGCTGAAGGAACGCTGTCTCTTCGGGCCCTTTTTGCCCCTCCTCCCGCCAGGGAATGATTAACATTAATCTATTGTCGCATGATTTTCTAAAATTGTACCGCCACAATTTTTTCCTAAAACAACAAAAAACACTGCCAACGAATATGGCAGCGTACAGGATGAGATCTTTCAGGAAGCCAAACTGGCTAATGCGATTTTAGACCGTATTTTACACCATGCATCGGTAGTAGCAATGGTGGGAAGTTCTTACCGCCTAAAGGATCACTTTACAACAGAAAGCGAGTAATTTTGTACACTCTTAAACGAGCAATAATGTACATATTTACGTTGACATTTATAAATTATGGACTAAAACGTAAAAAAATAGTGATATAGCCACGCAATCGCTATAAAAAATATTCCACGTATGAATATAAAGATTTTCCTCTCTAATAACATAATTCTGCGTATAAACACTAAATCATGTAGGGGTGCTTTTCACCATTTAGAACAAAACAGAATGCTAAGATAATGTAAGCACTACTAACCCCACACTATAAACACAATCCAAACATAAATGCACTAAAAAAATCCTCTTAAGAAAGGGGATTTTTTGTTTAAGTAAATGTATCAAAAATTAACAACTTTTTTACTCATATTCTTTATGATTTATTATCCTATAGACTTTTACATTACTCTCATCTATTGATATAAAGTGATTTGATTCTCTTGTATCTAATCCTCTTGTGCTACCTTTAATTTTACCTATTAGTTGAGGACGGCTTTTGCCAATCTCCCAACAATATAGTTCACCATTAGAATTGTATCTATCAAAAAAGTATCCAAATTTTCCTCTTACACAAAGAGCATTTGAGCCATGTAAGACTTTAGGCACTTTGTAAGATTCTAGAGTTTTTTTAGCTGGATTTACGCAAAGCAAAGGAAAGTCAGTATAAGGAAAAAGCCATAATGAAGGAGATTTGCCTTTACAGATAGCGTAACAGTCGACAATATATGGTCTATCTAATAAGTCACTATGGTATCTAAATGTGGGAGTACCATTATAGGAAAAAAGTACAAGACCTTCAGTTGAAATTCCACTTCCAAACACACCTTCGTCAAAATAACTAATCCAAATACCTTCTTTACTAGTTACTATATCTTCAATACCATCTCCACAGTAAAAGGAGTTTTGAATTTTACCTTCAGTATTTAAAATATAAAGATTTTCTCTTTTGCTATCATTACGTGCGTCGGCAATTAGGAAACGATTATGGTCAATCCATCTAATTAACGGAAAATCACAAGTGATATTAATATTATTAAGACTTAATTGAGTGTCACCTATTTGTACTATAAATTTTCTGTTCTTTTCTAATATCAATAATAATCCATAGTTGTCGCTCCAATCACAATCAATTAATTCAACATTGTTATTACTTGATGGTTTTGAGTACAAAATGGTTTCAATAATGTCCATGAAATCATCTCCAAAAGAATCATATGTAAATATTATACAACAGATTTGTATTTGGCAAGCAAAAAATGTATGAAACGGCAGTTAAAAATGTAGCCACCTGCCAACCGTTTTCTAATTTTGTAATAATGACTCCTTATAGCGATGACTATCGCCATTAAATACCACCAGATGAGAGTGATGGATCAGTCGGTCAATGACTGCTTCCGTTAATATTGGATCTCCAAAGACGTGGTTCCACTGACCGAACTGAAGATTGGTCGTAATAATAATACTCTTGGACTCATAACACATTGAAATAATTTGGAATAATAGTTCTCCACCGTAAGCCCGAATTATAAAAAAAGAACGCACCATCCGGTACGCATCACAAATAGCCGTAAATTCTGATTCTTTGAATCGAATTACGGCTTTATTTACGACATTCTAGCTGTATCTTCTTTGACCAGGGCAAGTACTGATCCAAAATTCCAGGATCTTGATGGATACCGAGATTCGGTAGATCGGTGAAAAGCTTCTTTATGTATTCGTAGAAATCAATGCCATTACTTTTGGCTGTTTCTGCGATACTTAAACAAATGGCATTGGCTTTTGCACCTGCTTCACTCACGCTAAAGAGCCAGTTTTTTCTCCCTATAACGTTTGGTCGGATGGCATTTTCGGCGGGGTTATTATCAATTTCAATGCGCCCATCGTACAGGAATGCTTTGAGTCCATTTGCCCTATTCAGTGTGTATTCGGCTGCTATGGCAAGGGCATTTTTTCCGTAGAATGGCGATTTTTCAACCCATTCAAGGAATTTCACAACAATCGGCTTTGAGTATTTTTGGCGTTTTTTTCTGCGCTTACTCGGAGACAACCGTTTAAATTTCCTTTCGAGTCGGTATAAATCGTCACAATAACTCACGCCAATCTGACCATTTTTGCTGTCCGCTTTCAGCCAATAGCAACGAACGTGCGCCCAACAGTTTGCGAAGGTAACGCCTTTCAACTTCCCATAGGCAGAATAGCCATCACAAATAATGGTCCCAGAAAAGCCTTCAGTGAAGCTTTCAAGGATTAGCGGGCCCGTGACAAAGCACTTTGAAAACGAGTCATTGGCGGCCCTTGGCATGGCACACTTCGATACACCCAATTATAAGCATTGGTTTGACCGGATTTCCCATCAGATCGATAGAGAATTTGTCCATACGTTTCATCGACGTGTAAAAGGGATTTCGTCATCATTAAATGCTTCATACGTTCATAAATGGGCAATAACCAATCGTGTGAGGCACGAATAACCCAATTCGAAAGGTTCTTATCGTTGGTATTCAGGCCATAACGGTCCCATTCTTTTACCTGACGGTAAAGGGGTAAGTATTGTGAGAATTTATCATATATGACTTTGGCAAGTACGCTAGGACTTGCGATACTGCGTTGAATAGTTGGCTGCGGTGCTTTACCTCGTTTAATTTGCGCCTTTTGAAATGTTTCACCTTTGCAATTTTTACATTCATAGGCATGTTCAATGTGTTGTACTTTCTTCATTCTTGCCGGAATAAATTCTGCTTCTTCGCGTACGATTGTGCTGCCAATTTCACTCATTTGTCCCTGGCAACACTCACATTGCGTATTTTCTGGATGATAGTGAATTGCTTCTACTTCTATGTCATCACGTAATGAATCATTTCGTTTTTTCTTCTGAATCGTTCGAACAACAGTATAGGAAATAGTCTGTTGGCTTTGTTCATCTGTGTGCTCAGATTCGCTAAAAGACGAGTCATCATCAAATAAGGAAGCTTGCCCTTCTGGGATGTTATATCTCGACTTTTCTGTTTTCGAGCCATATAAGAGCTTTGTAAAGTGTCGAAGTTGTTGCGTCAACGTTTCATTCTGTTTCAACGATTGATCCAATTTTTTCGATAGTTCTCGGTTTTGTTGATTGGAATGAGCCAATTGCTCTTCAAGCAATTGAATCACTCTCTCCAATTGGTTTTCATTCTTAGAAGAAGCCTTCGTCACATCATTCACCACTTTTCGCTCTTATTCACTCTTCTTATTATAGCGAGTTCGAACAGCGGCATAAAGATATAAAATGAAGGATTTTTCAATTTAAAACGAACCCTTTGGTGATGGCTGGATTGCCTTTGGCTGCTGGATGGATAACCCTTCAAGAAGCCAGCGAAGCTCTTGTTGCGAAAGATTACGTACTTCCTTTTCATCTTTTGGCCATTGGAGTTTACCGTTATCTAAGCGTTTATAAAGTATGGCGAAGCTATCACCGTCGAAGTATAAACATTTATAGCGATCTTTACTCCATCCTGCAAATAAGAAAATGGAATCACCATATGGATCCAGTTCGAAAGAATCTTGAATCAGCGTTGCCAGTCCATCAATGCCTTTTCGCATATCAGTTTTTCCACAAATGATATAAATATTTTTTACACTTGTATAGTCATATTTCACAGGTGTTTCAGCTCCCTCATAACCGTTTGGATCAAGTGCTGATCCATAGCGTTGGAGAAGGAGATTTCGACGTTAGCCTTTTTGATCGTGCAAACGTGACTTGTGGTAGATGGTGAAGCGGTGGATGGATAGGAAACGTTATTTTCGTTATGTAATGTAACGGGGACAATGGTGAGTTTTTGTTGCAGCATAGGAAAAGCACCTCCCTTAGATGGATACATTCATCGTACCAGGAGGTGCTGCATGCTTATATGCGTTGTTTGATTGGGGGCTTACTGTTCAGGCTTACATAGAAGAAAAGGAACAGATAATACAATTAACTAGAGAAGAGCTTGAATCATCTACAGATGTTCCTGTAAAAAGAAGTAACAAAGAATATGTATTGTTATTAGACATATTTTTTGCTGATGAATCTAAACAAACTGAAAAGATTAAAGTTGCTATTGCAGGTCTTATTATGGCAGATATTAAAAAGAATTAATTGTGCCTTTTGTTGTTATGCTTTATATACAAATTACTATCAATCTCAAATGCATTTGAGTCATTTGGTACAAAAAATTAACAAATTTTGAATATTATATAGTACAATTATATTGCATATACATAAACTAGGAGGATTCAGCTATGTCTAAATTAGTTAATTGCAAAGCATGTGAAAAGGAAATTGCAAAAGGTGTTAAAAAGTGTCCAAGCTGTGGCAAAGACCAACGCTCATGGTTTGGCAGACACAAGATTCTAAGTTTTATTGGAGCAATTATTATTCTTGGTGGTATTGGTAGTGCTTTAGGTGGAGGAAGTGAAGAAACTTCATCATCAGTTTCTAAAAGTGGGGAAGTAAAGCAAGAAGCTAAGAAAGAAGAAGTGCAATTCAAAGTAGGAGATATTATCAAAGTAGATAGCCTAGAGTACACTGTAACAAAGGTTGAGGAAAAGGATAAGGTTGGTAATGAGTACATTAATAAAACAGTTTCTAATGGTGGAACTTTCGTAGCAATTCAATACACAGTCAAAAACGTAGGTGACGAGCCTGTAGGCATGTTCGACTATCCATCTATAAATCTAGTAGATGAAAAAGGTGCGAAATATGACGCAGATATTGATGCGAGTTCAAATTACGCAATAGAAACAGATATTGACAATTCAAAGATTGCATCAGACCTAAATCCTGATATTCAAGTGACAGCTACAGATGTTTATGAAGTATCTAAGGCAAAGTATTCTCAAGGCAAATGGTTTATCCATATAGGAGATGCTAAAGTTCAACTTAAGTAGAACTTTCAGGGTACATTTAATGAAATAGAAATCTAATGATTTTCAATGTATAATACTATTTAGTGTATGGTAAAAGAAGGGGGTTGGAAGTAGACTTCCTTCTTTTATGTATTAGTTGACTATTTATTGTTTATTAAGGTATACCTTTAAAAACAATAATAAGAAATTATATGATAACTCCAATATTCTACTATTGTATTTCTTAGTTGAATTACCGAGGTGATATTATCTTTTTATTTTTTCTAGAATAGACTTAACAAATTGGGCTTTATCATCTGCATATTTATGTTTATTATTTTTATTTAGTGTTGATAATTTCTGTTTAAGTTGTTCGTATTCAATTCTTGCTGTATCGTTATTTCTCAAATAATCCCTAAAATCCAACTGTTCAAGTAAATATTTACTTCCACTTTGGTACATATGGATTTGATGTGTTCTTGGTTCACCTTTATTAAAGTAATGTCTATCTGGTAAAACATTTATTCCTTTGTATGAGTAACCAAGAGTTTCTAAAGGAATAACATCTTTTTCACCATCATGAAAATCTTTAATTTCAATAGCTATATCAATAATTGGTTTTGCACTTAATTGTCTAACAGCTGTACTACCAATATGGCGAACAGCTAGAATATGTTGACCAACTACCTTTTGTATCCTCTCTTGCTCTAATAAAAATTCCCTTTCCCATTCTTTTGTCCAAGGAACTAAAAAAACCTCACCTTTTGGTAATCCAAGCATTTCAATACCTCCATATCTTAAATGTTTCTTATCGTCTATTTAATGTATTTGAATCAATTTCATAATTGCTCTTTTTAAAAAAGCTAAAACGACTCCTGTTAGGGAATAAGCCTTTTTTTAAAATGATTTTTGAAAATGTGAGCAGTTGTTTGCACTCCAAATAGTAGGTTGAAAACAATCAACCTTTTCCAAACGCTCTATTAAGCAGCTGCTTGTTGATCACTCCATTGTTGGTTCATCCGATCGGCAGCCAATTTTGATGCATTGTAAACAAGAGTAACCAAATCAAAATGGAGTTTCGCCTTTCTTCCTGTCCGATGATGCACATTGTTCAACTGGAAGAATTCTTCTAAATAGGCATTTACTCGTTCCACGGCTGTTCTTCTGCGTAAATGGCCTTCTACTTTTCGGAACCACGGGCTGGTGCTGTATATCGTCTGAGGTCTGTTTGAATACGGACTTTATAGACTTTCTGGCATAAGGAATCCTTTGCCAAAGGGGCGCACTCTTTTGACCGGACGTATTTTAGAGATTGGTTCTTCTTATCATAGCTGTTATAACGATACGAATGCTTCCTGACGCAAGTAAGGGCAAAATGCTCGTCATAGCCGGCCCACTCGCCCTCGCCGCGTTTGTTGTAGGCGATGACGGAGTGGGCTTTCAGCGCGAAAAGTTGTTGGTAAATCGGAACGAAATCATAACCGGCATCCATGTATCCATGCTGAATAGAAAGGGGCAGCTCTTGAACGCCCTTTAAAAGAAGTATCGCAGCTTTGCCGTCATTCAAGTTTCCCGAACTCATCATGGATTGAAGAATACACTAACTTTTTTGTCCCGACAGCTAGATGGGCTTTGTATCCGTACCAGAAGACGTTTTTCCCTTCGCTGTTTTTCTTGATGCCCCAGGCAGGTTCAACTGGCATTTCCGAGCGAAGTTCTTCTATGGAAATATCCAGCTGATCGGCGATGGTCTTTTCGTACAAGATTTTATTCTATTCTTCTGCTCTTTTTTGCTGGTCGTACTATTCTTTTTCTTCTTTCTTTTTACGAACACGTTTTTTAGGTTCCAGCTTGGCTTTCTTTTCTGCGGCAGGTGCCTGATCCCTAGCCTGGAAGTGAGAGGCATCGATTGCCACATTTTCGTCGTCGACAAAGCATTCCTCCATCGCTTGAAGAAGAAGCGACTCCTTTTCTTTTTCCAATATGTTAGATGCAGAGAGTCTATCAATTAAACGGGAATAGGACGCTTCGTCAGGACTTGGTCCGAAACGAGAAATCCACATTCAAGGCGAAATAAGATCATGTTTCAACCTTTTTACGAGATCCTTAATAGTTGGGATGCGCTCCACTAGTCTGGCTACCAAAGAACAAATCATTGCAGCGTAATTTAGCTCGGCAGGAGAACCGCGCTAAGATTTTTTTGAAACGGCAAAAACAGCAGAATCCAGGTTTATCGCAGAAAAAACAGCTTGAAACTGTTGGATAGGGTTCCAAATCATATACCAAACAGGCTTCCTTGTCTTATAATAGAGATAGGGAGAATTCCTCCAATCTCTATTGTTTTGGTCCTACTTAACAAATTCGAGATTTTGGGGAGGTGCTCCTTTTTTGGTGCCTATAAAACCTTGATAGACAAGGGCTCAGATTCATGAAATTCATTCAATTATGTATAAATTTGGTATAAAATAGAATAAGTTTATGCTCATAGGTATATAGTTGTAAAATTGAATTTATTTAACTGTTAAAATCTGAAAGATGTTATGATGTGAAATATAATCATGGAAAATATTTTTTGGTGTATAGGAGGATCTTATGGAGAAATTTTGTTCAAAGTGTAACTCTACAATGGTAGAGGCAAAACTAGATAGTAAGGTCCGATTCGTGTTTCAATAAAACGAGAAAAGGTAGGATTATTAGCTTTAAAATCAGCAGATCTTTCGGCGATTGAAGCCTTTGTTTGTCCGAACTGTGGGCTCATTGATTGGTATGCAGCAGAACCAAGTAAGTTTAGCTAATTGAACATCTATAAACAAGTTGAAAAGGAGTAATGAGCATGAGTACTGGGAAAAACAACTTTGGAAGCAATTAATGAATAATGGATTTTTCACAGCAATATTTATTGTGTTACTAAGCGCTATAGCACTTGCTTTTGTATTATTAAAATAACAGAAAAAAGGCAAGAGAATAGCAATGTTAGTGTTTAGAAAGCTGCCTTTTTTCATTATCAACTTAAAACTTTGAAAATACAGATTTATCTAATCTAATTCAAAAGAATTGATCGGCCATTTGATCTATTTGATCAAGCATCCCATCATGAATTACCTTCTCTAATTCAAATGTCATATTCCCCAAAAATAATAATGGAGCTTTCGTAGTCGTGAGTTTTCTTCGTGATAGTATGACAAGCAGGACATTTATGCGATTTAAGAGGCATCTCTGTATGAATGCAAAGTCTCCCATCCACTGACTCCACCTTGGTGACCATTACTTCTTCAAAACCAGGTAAAATTATGTTAGAGTGCATTATGCACGTATCTCCAATTCCTGCTTGTTTTTCAGCAACTCAAGTATAAAAGATTGGATGGTTACGTGCATTTTTTTGTTCAAAATTGTGTAAGAACCCCAATAAATATTATAGAACCCAAAGGAGCACCGTTCCATTTAATGTGGAAGGTGCTGTTTTAATTGTTTTTCAATCTTAGGATAATATAAGTAGTGATAAAATAGTACTAATAAAAACGTTTAATGGTAAAGGGTGAGAACGTGGATAAGGAATTCAAACTAGCTAGGCAATTATTAACCTTGCTTGATTCTGAACAAAGATGGTTTACCTTAGCTGAGGTTGAAAAAAGTTTAGGTATTTCTGATAAAACAATACGTAAGATGGTTGAGGAGATAAACAAGCAATTGCCCGCCACTATGACCATTGAAGTTTCAAGAGGAAAGGGAATCTTTCTTCAACGTGATGGGCGAAGTAAAACGGTTAGTGAAGTGATTTCTAGTATGTTCAGACAAACGGTCTTTTATCGGCTGATGAATTTATTGTTTGTGAATGGTAATCACTTCTCACTGGAGGAACTTGCTGAAGCAATGTATATGAGCGCTTCATCTTTGAAGAAACTGATTGTTCAGTTAAACAATAATGATCTAAAGCCGTATAAGTTAAGCATTACATATTCAACCCCTATGATAAAAGGGAATGAAATACATGTCCGATATTTTTACTGGAAGTTATATGGTGATGCATATGAGTTTACAGGATGGCCCTTTACGAATATCAACTTTGATTTTATCAACCAATTAATCACGAATATAGAGGATGAGAAAAATATTGTTTATTTTATCAATTCCAAAAGGAAATTAACCTTTTTAGTGGCAATTGTATTGGAGAGAGTGATGAAAGGGAAGTATGTAAAAATTAATGAAGGTGGTTATCCTTGGGGAAAGGGGATTTTCCATTTGCCTGTAAAAGCCTTCGGGAAGGAACTTGAAAAACACTTCTCTATTGAATTGCCAAATAGTGAAATATTCTTCATCCAATCACAATTTAGTCTAAGCCAGTACCATTATTATGAAGGATCAGAAATGACACCCACGCAAGAAGCCGAATTATACAAGGATAAAGAAGCATATCAAATGGGGAATGAGTTATTAGCATTATTGGCAAAGGTTTACCCTAATATTGATAGGCAAGTGCGGTTTATCTCGAAGTTATATGAGTTTTTTGACAAGCTTTTAATCGACAATGCAATTCCCGAATGGATGATGATATCAAAAAGCAATTTAACAGCATATGTTCAAAAAGAGTGTCAGCAGATTTATCAAGAAATGCAAACATCCATGAAAAAGTGGCAAAAATCTTACCCATCCGTCAAATATAATGATTTTCATTTAACAAAACTAACGCTACTTGTTCGTTCAAGCATACGTTATAAAAGCAAAAACGCCTTCTTAGTTATCGGAGAGGAGTTTTCAATCCGCCATTACATTGCGAATTTGATCAAGAAAGAAATTGGTGACCAGTTGATCATTAATACTTCCATAATGAAAGGGCTGACTGACGAAATGGTGCGGCAACATCAGATTGATTTCGTCATAAGTAATTTCCCGGTTGAATTAAAGACAGTGCCCGTTGTTATTATTTCTACGATTCCATCTGAAAGAGATTTAGATAATATTCGTAAAGAATTGCTATTATAATTTGGTCAATTATTTTCCGTATCCTACGTAAGATTCTGGTCTAGTTTGTAAGTATAAAAAGCCGTATGCTCATAGTAGTTTCAGAGCTTATTTCTTTCTCTCAGAGAAATTTGTTCGGAAATTGCTATGGGCATCTTTTTTTATAATAGTTGGAAGCGATTTCACTTAAAACAATATTTATATTACTTTGGAGGGAAAAAATATGAGTAGGCATTTAGGTGCAAAAGAGGGACAAATAGCAGAACGCGTATTGCTCCCGGGCGATCCTTTGCGTGCAAAATTCGTTGCAGAACAATTTTTAGATAAGGCTTATTGCTATAACGAAGTAAGAGGAATGTATGGTTACACAGGAATGTACAAAGGTGTGCCGGTTTCAGTTCAGGGGACAGGGATGGGAAATCCATCGATGAGTATATATGTTACTGAATTGATAAAAGATTATGGAGTTAAAAAAATGGTTCGAATCGGAACATGTGGAGCCATGCAAAAAGAACTAAATATCCGCGATATTATATTAGCCCAGGCAGTTTCTTCAGATAGTAATTTGACAGAGAAGATTTTCCTTGGCTGTAATTATTCACCCACGGCAGACTTTTCATTGTTAATGAAAGCATATCAACAAGCACTAAGCAAAAAAGTAAATACCTTTGTTGGCAACATTTATAATTCTGATGAATTCTATCGTGAAACATTAGATAGGCTTCACAAGTTTATGGAATTCGGTGTGTTAGCGGTAGAAATGGAAAGCACAGCCCTTTATACCTTAGCTGCTAAATATGGTGTAAAGGCATTATCTATTTTGACCGTGGGTAGTCAATTATTAACAAATGAAAGCTCAACCCATGAAGAAAGTGAAAAATCCTTTAATGAAATGGTAGAAATTGCTCTAAATACGGTCATCGATGACTAATTATATAGGTAATTTTAATAGGTACGAAAAGAGAGTGGGAAAGAAATGAAGGACATACTGTCCGGATTGCAGTGGATGATTTTTATGATAGCAGGTGCAATTGCTGCACCAATTGCTATCGCAGATATATATAATTTAACACCCATTGAATCTTCTGGACTGATCCAAAGCACAATTATTACTCTAGGGATAGCTGGCTTTTTACAAGGGTTGATTGGTCATAAATTACCTATTCATGAAGGTCCTGCTGGTTTATGGTGGAGCATTTTTACCATTTATGCAAGTTTGGTGGGGGTTTTATATACTTCACACATAGCTGCTTTACAAGCTTTATGTGGAGGAATGATTATTAGCGGTGTTTTATTTATCCTGCTTTCAGCATTTAAGCTAATGGACAAGATTGCTCAATTATTCACACCAACCATCACATTTATCTATTTACTTTTATTAATCTTTCAATTAAGTGGTTCCTTTATGAAAGGGATAATGGGTATTACATCAAGCCACACGATGTTAGATGTTAAAGTATTTTTACTTAGTGTGATTGTCATTTGTATCACTTTTTGGTTGGGAAACAGCCGCTATAATTTACTGCAACAATTTTCAATAATGATAAGTATATTGGTAGGTTGGCTACTATTTATGATTTTCGGTAAAATGCCGGCACTTTCACAGGTAGATACACTATTTAAACTACCGGAGATCTTTCCGTTTGGAAGGCCTAATTTTGACAGTGGGACCATCACTACTGCGGTTTTGTTAACACTGTTATTAATAACCAATGCGATTGCATCAATCCGTTTGATGGAGACTGTTATGAAACAAAAACAATCAAATGATAATTGCCGCTATTTACGTGCTGGATTTACGTCTGGGATTACGCAATTTATTTGTGGCTGTTTAGGTGCGGTTGGCTCAGTACCTATCTCGGGAGCAGCGGGATATGTTGAACAAACAGGCATGAGAGAACGCATATCATTTTTAATTGGATGTAGCCTAGTTATCTGTATCTCATTGGTTCCGCCAATTATGAATGTATTAGCAGGCATTCCAGCGCCTATAGGCTATGCAGTAACATTTGTTATTTTTGTTAAGATGGTCGGAATAGCTTTGAAGGAATTGAAAAAGGTTATTCATGAAGAGCGAACCTATATGATTAGTGGAGTTTCCCTTTTAGTTGGTGTGGGTTTAATGTTTATCCCTTCATCAGCAACGATTCAGTTATCTCCGATTGTTATAGCCATTTTAAATAATGGATTAATTTGTGGAAGTCTCTTAGCTATTATTTTAGAACAAGGATTAATATGGAAGGAAAAACATTGGAGTAAGCTTACCCATTAAACAATGACTCATTGGAGGGAAAAAGATGCATTATTTAATATCTGTTGCTGGTCTAATTATTGTTCTATTACTTGCATGGCTAGCGAGTAATAATAAAAAAAGGATTAAATATCGTCCGATCATTGTCATGATTGTTGTTCAAATTGTTTTAGGATTTCTTTTACTTAAAACGAGTATTGGGGAATTCTTAATTAAAGGTTTTGCAGATAGTTTTGCCAAATTACTTGAATATGCCAATGAAGGTACAAACTTTGTCTTTGGTGGAGTTGCAAATGAAGGAGCTCATACATTTTTCCTTTTTGTTTTGATGCCAATAGTTTTTATGTCAGCAATAATCGGGATTTTGCAACATTATAAAATTCTGCCGTTCATTATAAAGTATATTGGTTTAGTACTAAGTAAAATAAATGGTATGGGGAAATTAGAATCTTATAATGCAGTTGCAGCAGCAATCGTAGGACAAAATGAAGTATTTATTTCGGTTAAAAACCAAATTGGATTTTTGCCTAAACATCGCTTGTACACATTATGTGCGTCGGCGATGTCGACTGTATCCATGTCAATTGTTGGTTCATATATGACGATGCTGGAACCTAGGTATGTAGTGGCAGCATTAGTATTAAACTTATTTGGCGGTTTTATCATCGCATCTATCATTAATCCGTATGAAGTTAAACCTGAAGAAGATATTATTGAAGTCCAAGAGGGAGAAAAACAAACGTTTTTTGAAATGCTAGGCGAATATATTATGGATGGTTTTAAAGTAGCTATAGTAGTTGGGGTGATGTTAGTCGGCTTTGTTGGATTAATTGCCTTAATTAACGGGATATTCAGCGGTATATTTGGCATCTCGTTCCAAGGGGTTTTGGGGTATGCTTTTGCACCAATTGCCTTTGTAATTGGTGTTCCGTGGCATGAAGCTGTTAGTGCTGGCAGTATCATGGCAACAAAGCTTGTTGCAAATGAATTTGTTGCGATGCTTGACTTTGTTAAAATACAAGACGGTTTAAGCGAACGTACAACGGCAATTGTATCCGTTTTCTTAATATCATTTGCTAACTTTGGGTCCATTGGAACTATCGTAGGTGCAGTAAAAGGGTTAAATGAAAAACAAGGAAATGTTGTTGCTCGCTTTGGACTAAAGTTGCTATATGGCGCGACGCTTGTAAGCGTTTTATCTGCTATAATAATCGGCATCGTATTTTAAATAGGTTTTATGAGTTTTAACGGATTAAGCTTAAAGGCATAATCTAAGTCTTATTCATAAGGGCACTATTTCTGGAGTCTATTCGTTTCAACAAACTCTAGAAGTAATGCCCTTTTTGCTGCCATCCAGTTTGCTTGGAAAGGCAATCGATATAAACTCAGCAAAATCTACTCCAGTTTTTTAGTACTTTAGTTATAAGTCTATTCAATGGAAAACCAGGTTAAATAGCAAAGAACGACTTAGCATTATAAAAAACATACTGCGACACTTCATCCATTGAAAGCTTTTTTATTTTGGCTATGGTTTTTATCGATTCTCTCATCATAGCGGGATGTGTCATCTTTCCGGCAAATGGTCCTTCAAAAGGCCATGGTCCGTCTGTTTCGACCATCATTTGCTGAAGTGGGTAGGCTTGGACGAGGCGTTGAATTTCCTCTTCATATAAAACATCGGGTGTGACAGAGATATAGTACCCGTTTTCTGCCATTCGTTGAACCGTTTTGCTATCACCTTTGAACCAATGGAAATGGGCCCCGGTAACAGAGTATCTTTCCAAAAGGTCACAAACGATCGGTGCATCTTCATAAACAGCGTGAAGGACGATAGGTTTTTCTAATTCCTTACTTAGTGTAATAAATGCTTCTAATAGTTCAATGTGTTGGCTGCGTTGAAGGGTAGTTAGTTTTTGATCTTTCCCTAAATAATACGGAAGCCCCACTTCACCAACTGCGACCATGTCATTTTGATTGCTCCTAATCCAACTGAAAAGTGTCTCTATTTCTTTTTCCGTGGGGGGCATTTGTTCAGGATGATAGCCAAAGGATGGCTTCACCTTTCGGTATAATTTGGCAAGATCCTTATTTTTCTTGCACGATTCTAAATCAAATGAAACGGATATGAGTGCTTCTATGGATGAATCGCTTTCCATGATATCCTGAATTTCTTGGTCGTTATAATGATCTAAGTGAATATGCGCATCAATCATTTTTAACAACTAGATCACTCTCCTGTTTTTTTGAGAGAATAGTAAATTTTCCGTTTCCATTCTAAAAACTCGTCTTCTAGATACAAACTTTCCTCTCTTGGACGTGAAAAAGGGACGCGAAACTCGGCTGCCACCTGAGAAGGTTTATTGGATAAAACAATAATTCGGTCAGATAGAAATAATGCTTCCTCAATATTATGTGTCACAAAAAGGATGGTTTGGCGATGTTCTTCCCAAATCGATAAAAGCCATTTTTGCATCTCAATTCGTGTTAATTCATCTAAGGCAGAAAAAGGTTCGTCCAAGCAAATGATGGGCTGTGGACTTAATAATGCTCGAACAAAGGAAACCCTTTGTTTCATACCACCAGATAACTCATCAGGATACGCATTTTCATAACCCGATAATCCAGCGATATCAATCATTTCTAAAGCTGCTTCTTTTTCTTTTTTTCCTTGAAGCTCTTGCCCTAACAACACATTTTCAACAATCGTTCTCCAAGGAAGGAGAGAAGGGGTCTGTGGCATATAACTAATAAACCCCCGTTTTCCGTTAATGACTTGATTATCTAAGCGAATTGTTCCTTTATCTGGTGTGAGGATTCCGCCGATAAGGCTGAAAATCGTACTTTTCCCGCTGCCTGATGGACCAAGAATCGAGACAAACTCATTCCTTTCAACGGTAAATCCGAGGTTTCTAATAACTTCGTTTTTCCCGAATTTCTTAGCAATATTTGAAACAGTTAGGTGACTCACTTTCATTCCGCCCCTTTCCACTGCCACCGAACGAGCCAGCGCTCAATAAGAACGATGATAGAGAAAAATAATAAACTTAGTGTCACGATAGCAAATATAGCCACGAATACTCTATCTGTTCGGAAGGATGAAGAGGCGAGGGTCATATAAACTCCGATACCCACTTTCGCGCCAAGCCATTCAGAAATAACAGCACCCATGACACTATAGGTAGCAGATATCTTTAATCCAGAAAGCAGGGAAGGAAGAGCATAGGGGAGCTCCAGCTTCCAAAATAATTGCTTATTCGATGCTCCTGCCATAATCATGTAATGCCTTAATTCATTGGGAGTTTGCTTAAATCCATCTAATGCGGCAACAGTGATTGGAAAAAAGCAAACGAGAGTAATAACGATCACTTTCGGCAATAACCCAAAGCCAAACCAAATCACTAAAAGAGGAGCTAAGACTATAATAGGGATGTTTTGCGAAATGATTAGCAACGGATAAATCGAATCCCGAAAGAAAGGGAGCAAATGCAATAAAATAGCTGTAAGCAGGCCGATTGATAAACCTAATGAGAACCCAAGCAACGATAATTTAGTCGTTGATAGTAAATGCGGATAAAAGTGAGACCAACCATTGAAACCCTCATAAAATATTTTTGTTGGAGTGGGTAAAAGCCAATTCGGTATTTCAAATTTTGTCGCAACCGTTTCCCATATAATGAATAAAAGGAGGAGAACCAACAATGGTCTCCACCCTTTCGTAATGATATTGATCATTATCTATATTTCTCCGTAAGCTGGTCCATCGCGATGCCTGATGGCTGGTACAATACTTTTACTTGGGAGATAACATTACTGCTTCCCATCTCAATCATGCGATCATTCATTTTTACGATTACCTGCAGTAATTGCTGTAAGTCGCCTTCCATTGTTGTTTCAAGGGGATGCACCTCAAACTTTACCCCGGACTCTTGAATCACTCGAATTGCTTCATCTACGTATGGAATAACATTTTCGCCATCTTTTGTTTTTGGAATGATTTGAATACTGATTAGTGAATTTGTCATTTCAGAACCCCCTTATTGTGGTAAAAATTCATTTGTAAATGCCTTTTTGGCATCAAGCTTTTTCTCGAGAAGTCCATTTTCAAACATCCATGAAGCATAATTTTCCCATACCTCTTGTTTTTGCTCTCCCCATCTCGGCGCATCATCTTGATATTTAGGAGCTAGCCATTCTTGGCTTTTTTTAACAAGCTTTGGATCCAGGTCAGGAACTGCTTTAATTAAAATGTCAGAAGCATCGGATGGATTTTTAATAGCAAATTCATAGCCTTTAGAAACTGCTTTTACAAACGATTTAACTGTTTCTGGGTTTTCTTTTATCATGGTTTCATTGGTTGCAAGAACAGGTGTGTAATAATCGAGTTTATCAGAGTAGTCTGTTAGATAGACCATGTTGAGCTTTTCGCCGCGCAGTTCTGCTTCTATTCCAGTCCAGCCATAATAAATCCATGCGAAATCGATGTCTCGTTTCATAGCTGTAAAGAAATCAGTATCACCCATATTTACAATCGACACTTTGCTTATATCGGTATTCCCTTTTTTCATTAAGGAAGAAATAACTGATTTTTCAATGGGTGAGCCCCAGCCCCCGTATGTTTTACCTGCAAAGTCTTTTGGTGAGACAATGTTCTTAGAAGCGGGTGAGGCAAAACCAGATGTATTGTGTTGAATGACGGCTGCGATGGAGACAAGCGGCACCCCTTGAATACGTGCTTGTGTGATCGATTCCTGATAGCTAACGCCAAACTCTGATTTGCCTGAGGCAACAAGCTGATCAGCTCCAGTTTCACCGGGCATCATGATGTTTACATCTAAGCCTTCTTTTTCAAAATATCCCTTTTCTTTCGCCACATATAAACCGGTATGATTCGTGTTTGGTGTCCAATCAAGTACGACAGTGACCTTTTTAAGAGATTGTTTATCTTTCTTTTTCGTTTCTTGTGTTGATTTCGGATTGCTGCAGCCTGCGATCATTAATAAGCAGCATAATACGATTAACCACTTTTTCATTCCTAGTCCTCCTATGTACATAATAAAAAGCGCCCTAGGGGAGAACCCAGGGCGCACATTAGCAAACAATCGTAATTGTTCAAGAATATGTTCCCTTCGCTGGTATCAACCAGATCAGGTTCTAAGGGTCAACATCTTAATGATGTAATCTCAACCGGCACACCGGTCCCCCTACAATTCTAGCTATAAAATTATCTTCCAAAACTAATTATAACATTCATTTTCCCTAAAGAAAAATATGATAATGGAATAGAGCGGGGGTTTGTTTGATAGTTCTAAAAAAAATCAGATACAGTTTAACGCTCGGACAAAAAGTATATATGTATTGAAAGGTGTGCTATCATTGGGGAAATGAGCTTCAGAATATAATTTATTTTCTAAAGCGTAAGTGTGCGAAAGTTTAGATGATAATATAGTAAAAGGATATTAAAGGAACTAGTGGGTCATACCAATAGAAGTAGTGTTGTTTTTGCCTTTAACCAAACACCAAAGGAGAAGTGAACAAAAGTGATTAACATAACCATTCCAAAACCCGATGTTACAATTACCAAACAGAAGAACCCTGAATTAAGTAATATTTACGGGTTTACAGATTTCCATCTCATTACTAGAGAAAAGGGCGGCATCTTTATGTTCTATAACAATAAAGAAGAGCTTTTGTTTGTCGGTAAGGCTAGGAAATTGAGGCAAAGGATTAAAAAGCATTTCGAAGACACTGTTTCCCCAATAAAAAATCATAGAGACGAAGTCACTAAAATTGACGTTTGTGTGGTTGAAGACCCTGTAGATAGAGAAATTTATGAAACGTATATTATTAATACACTCAAAGCAAAATACAACGTAGACAAGGTCTTTTTTGAAAAATGAATATAAACGTGAAAAGTGAAGCGCACTAGCTTCACTTTTTTATTTGAATACCGAGACCATAAGAGCAAGAATGAGGACGATTGGAGGTCGGATACTTGTTAAAATAAACTACAAATATGAGGAAGAGATAAAGTTAATCTCCCACTAAATGTATTATCTTTACCTGGAATAACGAATTGTAATAAGCTAAGGTGTTAGAAATGATTTATCCGATAAAGTGATTGCTTACTTTGTAAAGAGTATTGGTAAAGTAAAGACTACCCGATTGTAGGACGTACAGAGAGGAGTGTGAAGTAACATGGTGACGAATATCAACCTCTCATTTGAGGAGATGTGGGAGAAAATCATCGAATGTGACCGTAAATATGACGGGCTATTTTTTACTGCAGTAAAAACAACGAAAATATACTGTCGCCCTTCTTGCAGATCAAGGAAGCCGAAAAAAATAAACGTTGAATTCTATGACGACATAGAGGAAGTAGAAAAAGCAGGTTATCGTCCTTGCAAAAGATGCCAGCCAGAAGTGGCGCATTCCCCGCATGTGGCGTTTGTCAGAAGTGTCATTACGTTCCTGGTCAATCATTATAAACAAAATTTAATACTAAAGGATATTGCGGATGTAGTTGGTTTAAGCCCTTTTTATTTGGAACGCTTATTTAAACAAGAAACCTCTGAAACTCCACGTACTTATTTAGAAAAGATACGCATTGATAAAGCGGCCCACCTTTTAAAAAATACAACCATGACGAACCTAGAGATATGCTATGAGGTTGGATTCCAGAGTACCTCCAATTTTTATAAAATATTTCGCAGCATAAAGAACTGTTCACCTAGTGAATACCGAAAGGAACTTTTAAATGAATTGGACTGATTGTGGATCTTATCTAGAAATTTATCCGCCAAAGGAATTTAATTTTGAAGAGTGTTTAATTTTTTTAGGCAGGTCCAGCCAGGAAGTGCTTCATCAATTGAAAGAAGGATCTGTATATAAACTAATAAAAGTGAACGAATCTTTGGTTTTATGTCGTATTGGATACACCCATAATGCTATAAAAGTTGAATTCCCAATAAGCCCTCCACCGGTTGACTTGCGAAACAAAGTGGCAGCGTACATTTGGGAATGGTTTGATTTGGATCAGGATTTAGTGGGATTTTATCAAGTTGCTAGCACAGATAAAGTTTTAAAGAAAATTGTACCTAAATATGATGGATTGCGGATTATCGGTATTCCCGATCTATTTGAAGCGTTGGTATGGGCGATTATAGGACAGCAAATTAATTTAACTTTTGCCTACAAACTAAAGAAGCGCTTCGTCGAACAATATGGCGATAGTCTAACCTGCAATGGAGAAACGTATTGGTTATTCCCCTCATTTGAAAAAATAGCTTCCATCAACGTTGATGACTTAAGGAAACTTCAATTTACTGTTAGGAAAGCGGAATATATCATTGATATTGCAAAAGCTATGACAAATGGTGTGCTAACAAAAGAATTACTGCTTCAGGAAAAAGATGTTCAGCAAATAAGAAAATCATTAATGAAAATAAGAGGTATTGGAGCATGGACGGCGGATTATGTGATGATGAAATGCCTGCACGATACCTCTGCATTCCCAGTTTCAGATGTCGGTCTTCATAATGCCTTAAAGAATCTATTAGGTCTTGAGAGGAAACCGACTATAGGAGAAATAGAAGGGTATGCAACAGGTTGGGAAGGCTGGCAGGCATACGCTACCTTTTATCTTTGGAGGTCTTTATATGACTAAAACACATCAATTGGATTATGAATCACCAATTGGCATAATTGAAATAATGGGAACCAATGAAGCAATCAACTCGATTTTATTTTCAGAAAAAGATAAAAAGGAGAGTTTTTTACAGGATCAAACTCCTAATGTTCTAGCAGAATGTTATACCCAACTTGATGAGTATTTTAAAGGTGATCGTCATGAATTTTCATTTCCGTATCAATTTGAAGGGACTGGCTTTCAAAAAACAGTATGGGAAGCTTTAATAGAAATTCCCTATGCGGAAACGGGGTCCTATAAGGATATTGCCATTTCCATTGGGAATGAAAAAGCCATCAGAGCTGTAGGGAATGCAAACGGGAAAAACAAGTTAAGCATTGTGATTCCTTGCCACCGAATTATTGGGTCAACAGGAAAGTTAACCGGCTATGCAGGTGGTCTCTGGAGGAAAGAATGGCTGCTTCATCATGAAAAATCTTTTAAAAGAGTCATGACATAAAGGATAAAAGCACATTTCCCTCTATGGAATGTGTTTTTTGCCATTTTATCGCTTCAACCTTAAATAACAGGGTGAATAAGTGGTTACAATGGAGAAATGAATATGTCCCAATTTATATGTAAATGATTTAGCGCACTATAAATGGTATGCTTATCTAGTGTGTTCAGCATGTTTGCCTCGCGAAATGGCGGGGGATTATTTGGGCACGATAATAAAATTGATAGGATGACTAGATGAAAAAAGATGTCACTTTAAAAGTTAAGAGCAAGTTTGTAAATAAATATAGAAGCGGTTATCCGCTCATATCAAAGGAAGCCATCATTCATTTTAACGATGGTGCGGAAGAAGGAACGATTATCCGCCTCGTTGATGAAAAAGATAAGTTTATCGCAAAAGGCTATGTTGGAAAGCAGAACAAAGGTTACGGATGGACTCTTAGTAGAAACGAGAATGAACAGATCGATCAAAGTTTTTTTGTGAAAAAATTGAAAGACGCGATTAAGTATAGAGAGCCGTTTTATAATAGCCCTGATACCAATGCCTTCAGAGTTGTAAATGGTGAGGGTGATGGCTTAGGCGGTTTAACGATAGAGTATTTTGATGGCTACTATTTAATCAACTGGTACAGCAAAGGTATTTATCACTTTCGGGAGCAGATTATTAATGCTCTGAAAGAATTGGTTGAGTTTAAAGCAATTTACCAAAAGAAGAGATTTGATGTCAGCGGGAAATACATTGAAGAAGACGATTTTGTATTGGGAGAAAGAGGAAGTTTCCCGATTATCGTTAAAGAAAATGGAGTAAACTTCGCTATATATTTAAATGAAAGTGCGATGGTTGGTGTATTTTTAGATCAAAGAGATGTAAGAAAAAGAATTCGAGATACTTATGCAGCAGGAAAGAACGTACTGAACACCTTTTCCTACACAGGCGCATTTTCGGTATTTGCTGCCGTAGGAGGCGCAGCTAAAACGACAAGTGTTGATTTAGCAAACAGAAGCTTAAACAAAACCATTGAGCAGTTTAGTTTGAACGAGCTAGATTATAACGCTCAGGATATCATCGTTGAAGATGTGTTCAAATACTTTAAGTATGCGGTGAAGAAGCAGCTAATGTTTGATATGGTTATACTCGATCCCCCAAGCTTCGCAAGGTCAAAGAAGATGGTTTTTAGCGCGGAAAAGGACTATAAAAATCTTTTGAAGGAAGCTATCTCGATAACGGAAGATGAGGGAATTATCGTAGCTTCCACTAATGCTAGCTCTTTTAATATGAATAAATTTAAAAGCTTTATTGATATGGCATTTAAAGAATCTAACAGAAGGTATCAGCTTGTTGAAGAATTCTCCCTTCCGAAAGACTTTAAAACAATAAAAGAATTCCCTGAGGGCAACTACCTTAAGGTTGTGTTTATAAAGAAACTGCGGTAGAAAGAATCATGCTATATCGATACAGAGACGCATAGGAATGGCATAACATGATCATTTCTATGCGTTTTCGACATTATACTTCCAGTTTGCAGACATGACTTGAGCCATTGACGCACGTATCTGAGTTTAGAAAGGTGTTATAAGACAATGAAATATATCAAATCTCAAATGAAAAAGCTGATCAAAGACAATGAGGAATTGCAAATGCGCTTAAAAGAGCTGATGGAAGAACACCAGCTCGAGAAAAACTTCGCCCTCAAGGCGTTGTACCATACAGAGGTTGCTGAGGGCGGAAAGTACCAACTAGCATACCAAGCACTTGACTTGCCCAAAGGGTAGGTCATTTTTTTATTAATTTACATGGAGTCAATTGGGCGAAAGACAATAGCTTCACTTAGATTCAAAACGGTGAACCGTATATAGGGGGCGTCCACCGTTTGTTATGGTTTCAGCAACAAACCTAAACGGAAAGCTTATACTTTTCGATATGTTCTTGAACCATATTTATGTTAAGAGTTATTGTTTTTTTATAGAATCGGTTTGAGAAAAAGTATGCTGCTGTGTCAAATATGTGTAAAATAAAGATAAATAATTATGAAGCACAAGACTTAGACTTCAAACAATGGAACGATAGATGTAGAGAAGATAACATAAAGACAATGATTAGTTATGCTGTTTGTATGGCAAATGGCGGTGGGGGTAGCGTTGTTTTTGGTATAGCTGACAAAGTGCGGGGAATAGATAATGCTCTTAAAGGGGTACCATCTGATATAACTATATTCGAACTGCAAAAAAGGATATATGAAAAGACGGACCCACATTAACTCCTTCAATCGATGATATTTATCTAAAAGATGGTTCTGTAAGGCTTTTGATAATGAATGTTTTCCCAGGAATGCCTCCTTATACAACAACAGACGGTGCTGCAACAATAAGACAGGGAAAAGATTGTCTGCCTTTTACAGGAACATTAAGAAGGCAATATTGCACCATCCGCCAGTAGCTAGAAATAACCATCTAATGGATCTACTTGACAGATTAAAATTAGTACATGCTAGGTTATCATGTCTGACTCTTCATATAAAATTCACCTCTCGTCCGGTTTATTTTTCTTATGTATTTGGGCAAGAAACAATCGAGGAACCCATCGTAATTGCATATTTTACGATGGGTTCCTTTTACTTACTAAGACAAGTAGGGGATCATATCAGCTTGACCCGAAAAACTGGTGAGAAGATTGAGCGACAAAAATTTATTTTTTAACTGAGCATGAAGTTACGTATTAATAAATTGGTGTCTTTACTCTCGTTCGGAGGCTAAAATGAAAAATTCTGATACTCTAGTCATTGTCATTCATGAAATCTATGGAGTTAACAAACATATTCAGAGCTTTTGTGAATTGTTATCAAAGCAGAATTTTAATGTCATTTGTCCCAATTTATTAGGACGAGAGACACCTTTTGATTATTCCCAAGAGGGAACTGCTTATCAATATTTTATGGAGAGCATAGGTTTTACAAATGCTGTAAATAAAGTAAAACAGATAGTTTCCAGTGCTAAAGAGAAATACCAAAGAATATTGATTATAGGATTTAGCGTAGGAGCAACTGTTGCCTGGTTGTGCTGTGAGGACGAACGTGTGAACGGAATAATTGGATACTACGGTTCGCGCATTAGGAATTATGCAGAATTAACACCAATATGCCCAACACTGCTTTTCTTTCCAGAGGAAGAAAAATCATTTCATGTAGACGAGTTAATCTCCACTTTAGATAAAAAGAATATCGTAGTACATAAATTCAATGGAAAACACGGGTTTAGTGACCCTTACTCTCTAAACTATAACCCAATATCAGCACAAAGAGCTTATAGTGGTGTGTTGAGCTTTATTAGTGAGAGGGCTAACTAGTAGCTAGAATAAAAATAAAGAAGGTTAGTAAAATACAATAAAAATACCCAAAATTTTCTGCCCAATCATACCCCCTTAATAGAGTAGGGTAACTTCGTATTCTTTTATTAGTAAAATCATACAAAACATCAAGGGGATTTTTATGGCCAAAATGAGCAAGGGAGCCTTGGCTATGGTAGTAGCGGGAGCTGTTACGTTTTCTGTGACGAATGCCGTGTTATTTGAGCCGATTGTTAAAAAATTAGCATTGCCGAAAAAAGTAGAAGAAAAGACCGAGAGAGTTGCAGTGAAACCGATTAAGAAAAAAGACGATGATAAAAAGCAACAGTATCGTAAGCCTGCTGTTCAGGTAAAAGCGGCGAATGAAACAGCGAATAAAGTAGCTGCCGCACCACCCAAGGCGGAGACAATTAGCAAAAAGCCTGAGGCTAATTTTGCTAGTCAAAATCAAACAGCAGCTAATACTACTGTTACAAGAAAAGCAGAAGTTCCTCCAACAGCACCGGTTTCGAAAAAACCAAGTCAACCCACTGTAACTCCTGTAAAAAAGGTACCTTCCGTGAATCCCAATACGCCAAGTAAGCCTCCCGTATCAACGACACCTGGAAACACAACGCCACCAAGCGGGAAGACTCCTCCTGCTACCTCGAAGCGGCCAGCGACTGCGGGTACAGCACGTCCGGCTGGCACTGGGCCTTCTACGGTCAAACCAGCTCCTGCACAGCGGGCATCAATTGCAGTACAGGAAAAAGTAGAGCAAAAAAAGATTAGAAAAGAAAGCAGCGGAAAATAGGTCGCCAACATTTGGTGATCTATTTCTATGTAAAAGCAAGAGAAAGCCCTCATCGATTGGGAAAGGCTTTACTTGTTGTAGGGATAACATCAGGGAAATACGGACTTACAACGTTAGGGGTTTTAAAAATATAAAAAAGCCTAACCTCTCGGTGTTAAGAGTTGTTAGGCTTAGTAGTTTGCTTCAGTTATCATTGATAAATCGCTTAGTATTTTACAACCGTAGTCACGCTTCGCTTGGAAGCAATAGTTCGTCTCACCAGTTCTTCTTTCCATTTTTTTTCACTTAACTGATATTGACCATATTGATCCTTATAAGTCTTATTTAAAAGATTTATCGTCCTTGCTTCTTCAGGATAATTAAAAGACAATGCTTTGCCATGGCGGCCCTCTTCATAGATATATAGCTCAATAACGTCACCAAACTCCATGATTTTGTCTAAAAAGGTTACAAATTCGAAGTCTTCTTCACCATATTCATAAACATACGGCAGTGTAAATGGTAAATGTGCCTTATAATTTTCACCACTAATAAATGGGAAGTTATTATTCTCTTGATGGAACTCTTGTATCGGTCTTAAACTTGCAATAAAATAATGACTGGTCATTTCATCACCTACTTTTGGCAATCATTAGTTGTAATTTTATCTCTATATCATATTTAATATTAGTTAGTTGATTTTTATTAATGCGCCATATATTATACAAGTCGAGCTTCTCAATACTTGTAAATATTCATGTAGATGCAAACCCACATTATGAAATTGGAAAAAGAAGTCACCCTCTACCGCTATACAAGTGATTATCTAAATTTAGAAGCTATTTCACCATATGGTTTATTGGTATAATACCATTTTAATTCAGACATAGTGGTCTCGTTAGAGTCTTTCAGACCACTAAAACTATCTTAAGGTTATTAAAAACAGGGGGATCGTTTTGAAAATAAGCTTCGTTGTAAATCCACATTTCTTAACGGAACTCCTATATAGTTTCCTTTGCATCTTCGACAATCGTATTTTCCTTTGTTGCGTTGCCTTTTCGCTTTAGCTTACCCCAGCCGACGGTTCCTCCTTTTAGCGCCGAGAAGATTGATTTAATCACGACATAGGTCATCAGGTGCTTGTACAGGATGCGCTGTAGGAACAAAGAGCTTAGCGGCTTTGGATCTTCTTTTTCTAAACGGAATGCGTATAATGCAGCAAAGAGATCGAGCAGATAGAAAAGGATAAACCCAATGGCTGCTTTTTGAGGCTGGGTGTTAAAAAGGGCCAGGATGAACAAAATGTCAGCCAGCGGCGCTATTGTCTGGTAGACATATTGAAACAGCCACATGTTTGGAAGAGCGATATAACCTAATGATTTATTCTTCCAGCTAAATAAAGCTGAGCGGTGTTTCCATAAGCATTGCAGGGTACCGTACACCCAGCGGTAGCGCTGTTTTGCAAGACTCTTGATATCTTCTGGAGCCTCTGTGAACGCATAGGCTTTCTCTTCAAATTCAATTCTTTTGCCGTTGCGAAGAAGCGTAAGGGTGATATCGGTGTCCTCCGCTAGTGTATCCTCTTGGAAGTAACCTGCTTCCTCCACATCAGTCTTTCTCCACGCACCGATTGCGCCTGGTACAACCGTGATGCAGTTGAGGGTGGCAAAGGCTCTTCTCTCAAGGTTGAAGCCTGTCACATATTCGATATGCTGCCACTTTGTAAGGAGGTTTCGTTTGTTGCCTACCTTTACGTTTCCTGAGACCGCAGCGACATTTTGATGTTTAAAATGATTCACGAGCAGGGAAATGGCATCTTCAGCAATGAGGGTATCGGCATCAAGGGCGACAACGATTTCTCCCTTTGCTTGATGAAAGCCAAGATTGACTGCAGAAGACTTGCCGCCGTTCGCTTTTTTAATCAGTCTCACTAAAGGCTGGTTAACATAAGCAGCCTCTACAATAGCAGCCGTTTCATCTTTAGAACCATCGTCAACTACCAGAATCTCCAAGTTTTTGTAAGTGTTCGCAAGAATAGAATTAATCGTTTTGCAAATTACTTTTTCCTCATTGTAGGCGGCAATGACGACACTAACAAAGGGAGTGAAGTTAGGGTCTATCACAGTTTCCTGATATCTTTTTCGCTGTCTCCACGAAAGGAATACGAAGACAATCAGCCTTAAAATACCTAAAAAGATTGCAGAATAAAATAGGAGATTTAAGCCTGAATGCCAGCCTTTCATGGCCATGAAGACGGCTTTATCATAAATTAGAAAAGGGCTGTCCTTGCTTACTGCCGGCATGACTTCTTTCTCGCTTTTTCCAAGAAGGCCGCCAATGGTTGTAAAAGTATAGCCGCGCGCTTTAAGCTCACTTATGATCAGCGACAAGGCCTCTACCGTGCTGGACCGGTCACCGCCGGAGTCATGCATCAGAATCACATTTCCATTCTCCAGCTGGCTCAATACCCGGTTCACCACTTTATTTTTAGAGATACCTTTCCAGTCGTCCGTATCAATTTGCTTCCCGACCATGGTGTAACCCATCTCTTGTGCCCGTATTATTGGCACAAGTTCTTTATTTGTTTGCGGGTTAGCTTCGGCCACATATGGCGGGCGGAAGAGTGTCATCGAATGGCCTGTAATTCCTTGAAATAAGCGCTGAGTCGCATTCAGTTCCATTCTTGTTTGATAAGGAGTGCTTGATGCGATATCAGGGTGGGAATACGTATGGTTGCCAATTTCGTGGCCTTCCTTGTGCATTCTTTTAACGAGTTCTGGATGCATAAGCGCATTTTTTCCGACGATAAAGAAAGATCCCTTAATATCATTCTTTTTCAAAATATCCAATATTTTTGGTGTGTACGCAGGATCTGGGCCGTCATCAAAAGTCAGAACGATTTCCTTCTTGTTGGATTTCCCGTGCCGTACAATTTCTAATGGATTTGGCAGTTTGTCATAGCTTAACTTTTGGACCATGCTGTTCGAATCCAATTCGACCGTTCTTTTTCCTGCTTTTAGGGGAGCGGTTATCTGTAAGACTTCTCCTTCTCCCGTACTGTTCACAGGATTTGGACTAGCTAAGGACGTAAGGGCACCGGACGGGTCCTTGAATTCCTTCGGTTTATTGATAAATTTCCACACAGCAGGATCTTCAGAACCGAGGCGCCAGATTGCTACGCCTTTTGAGCCGCTGTCGATTCCCAGCCTCATTTGGTTGTAAAAAGATGCGGCATCAAGGAACCAGACAGTATAGTTTTTACGGTCCTTTTTATAGCGGAAATAAGGATTGCCTGATTGTTGATGCCAATAAATTGGAATGTTGTTTTTCCTGCTTAGCTCCATGACATCTCTAAAGGTCATTGCTTCTGCAGGTTTTTTCGAATTTTCCTCCCATTTATAGCCGTAGTTTCCTAAACTCACAACTAGTTTCTCGGAAGGGATATTAAGCTTGCTTAATTTATTTTTTACCCAGTCAGTTGATGCAATCGGTCCAGGCGTACTTGTTGAGTAATGCTGGTCATATAGCATGATAAACACCCTGTCTGCATTCGCAGCGATCGAAGGATAGTCAAAGCTATTGTTGCCTGGCGGGAGATCGACAGTGACTGCTAGGCCATTCTGATGAAACGCAGCATACGTTTTTTTCATAAACTCGGTAAACTGATTTCTGTCCTTTGGATGGACTTCTTCAAAGTCGATATTGATTCCATCAAAATGATTGGCCTGTACAAAAGTAAGCATATCTTTTATAAAGCGGTCTTCGGCACCAGGGGTGGTAAACAGCCGGTGGAGAATTTCTCCATCCCATTTATTGTTAACAAAATTATTAACTAATGGAAGCACCTTAACATCGTGTCTCTGTGCGATTCCTTTCATTTCGATATCCGTGTTCGCTTTTAGAGAGAGATCAGGATTAACCTGAAGCCACTCTGGTACCAGCGTTGTGATCGATTTTACATTTTTCTTGAAGGAAGATTTACTGTTATTGTCCCAATTGACGTAAAAGCCATAAACCTCCTGTTTTGACTCTATTTGTTTGTCTTCTAAGCGTCCCATATTCTCTTTTTTCACTGTTTGCGACGGAAAAGCCTTTTCACTGATCCTGGCATTGACAGGTTGTATGCCGCTCTTTGCTGTTTTTTCTTTTAAGGCAAGCGAGGGAACGGCCGGTTTCGTATTGAGGCTTTGGTTAAAAAACAGTGCAATAATCACCATCAAGATGGCAAAGCCGACACTCATTCGTTTAATAATCGACCAGCGGCTTTTAGCAGGATCAAGAAAAACCTGATCTTGATCGCGATTTTCTTTTTTCAGTCCTAGATTGTAGAACCAGTGGAAAAAGAAATAACAAATAAGGCCAATTATGCCGCCCATCAACCCGGAAACAATGCTTTGGGAAGATTGGAATTTTGCTTCTATTACAGCAAAAAACCAGTATTTATCCAGCCAGCCCAAATCAAGCACGGGCAAATCACGCATATTTGGTATAAAAGCTGTAACAAAAGCACCTAGTAATAAGGCAATGATATTAAGGCGAAACAAAAGAGAAAAAGCCAGCAATAATAAAATTCTTAAATTACCTAAAGGCAGAAAGGCTAGAAAAAATCCAAGTGTACTCGCAATTGCTCCCGCATTCCCGGTTACAGGTGCAAAAAAGGACCTGACAATCCATCCAAAAACTCGATTCATCTATATTTCCTCCCCAAAGTGCTGTCGAAGTATATGAGTATTTTGGCAAATCGATTTTTTATAAAAGCATGTTTCCATTTCAGCTTTCGACAAAAAGTGACTAACAACATAAACTTAGGTAACTATGTTGGAAACTTTGGGGGTAGGAGGAAAAGAATTTTCAAAAAGGGTATTGGAAAGCGTGGGAGAATTTAGGGGAGAAGCGGTTTTTATCCCACACTTTCCGCTTATCAGTATCGTCATATTATTTTAAGCGTTTTACTTTTGTACTTCGATAAGATTTAAAACCTGTTCCTTTTTTGGAAGAGCTGAAATGGCTCCTATTCCTGCAGCAGTCAGCGCGCCGCTTGCATTGGCAAACTGGAGGATTTCAGCATGTCGTTCCATTAATACTTGAACAAGGTTCTTAGGGGTTGCCTGTTCTTCAAGCAGCTTAAACAAGAACCCACCGATAAAAGAATCTCCAGCACCGGTCGTATCCTGGACATCCACTTTATATCCGGAAGATTGCCAATTTGCGCCTTTGACATGTAGTTTGGCACCTGCTGCGCCTTTTGTATATACGACCGCCAGCACATCACCTTTAAAAAGGGACTGGATGGCTTCCTCTGTATTACTAATTCCTGTTATAAACTCCAATTCTTCATCGGAAATCTTAACGAGATGCGCCTGCGGCAGGAATTCAAGTATTGCTGTACGGCATTCCTCAGAATTATCCCATAATGGCAATCTGACATTAGGATCAAAGCTTATAAGGCCGCCCTTTTCTTTCATCAAAACAATTGCTCTTTTATGTGCCTGTTTCATGGGACTCTCGACCAAATCAACAGAGCAAAAGTGAAGGATGTCACCCGTCCCAAACCAATTTTCCTTCACTTCATTTTCCGTAAAAAGAAGATCGGCAGATGGTTTACGATAAAAGGTAAAATCACGTTCTCCGTTCTCTTTCAGCGATACGAACGCTAGACCTGTATTTGCTTCTTTTGTGCGAAAGATTTTATCTGTTTGCACTCCAATATTTTCGAGCTGTTCAATAAGGTAGTCACCAAATGCATCACAGCCAACCTTAGTGATCATTGATGCTTCGTGTCCGTATTTAGCCACTGCAGCAGCAACATTGGCGGGAGCGCCACCTGGAGCCCGTTCAAAGAACAGTACATCTTTTAAGGCGACTCCTTTCTGCCGTGGGATAAAATCAATTAATATTTCTCCGATTGAGTAAAGTTTCGTCATCGTCTCACCCTTAAATCGATATTCCTTGCGAAAGCTCATACATGCTATAGCTGCAGCTGATTTTCCCATCACTGAAAATTTTGATTCCTGTTGATTCTGCTTTTGGGAAAACCCGGGCAGTAAAAACAACTTTACCATCATTGAGAAAGATTTCTGCAATACTGTGGTCAACAAATATCTGGACCTTCACCTTGTCCTCTATTTCAAGCTCCGAGCTTCTTACATAACCGTATTCCCCGCCAAAAGCCGCCTCGAAATTCTCACGGTTTAAGCTAACGGTCTGCTGACCACGGTTAAACTCCAGCATAAGCCCTTCATTTTCAGAAGCAAACAATTCAATGCCGAATTTGTTACCTTCTATCTCTTTGAACTCCACTTCAAGTTCATATTGGTCTGATTGGTTCCTGATTTCTCCGCCAGCTTCCGGAAGTATCATTCTCCTGGATTTTGATGTTTGTCTTAGCAATTTTAATTCCTGTACAGGCTTTTGAATAAGCTTTCCATTAACAATTCTTAATTCTCGTGGAACGGATAGGCAGTGTGCCCATGACTCTTTGTCAGACGGATAATCCACTTCACCCATTCCGGCCCAAGAAAATAGGAGGCGCTCATTATTTTTGCCAACAAAGGTCTGTGGGGAATAAAAATCAAACCCTTTTTCTAGCTCTTGATAATGATCTACTTGAAAATTCAAATTTTCAAGGTCCAGTTTGCCCAGCAAATAAATGACATTATAGATATTGTAATAATTATGTCCTTCCGCATTCAAGCCCTGCGGTGAGATAATCATCACATCAAAACCATCCAATTCAAAAATGTCCGGACATTCGAGCATATAAACAGATGCAGGAAATTCGAGGCTTACCTTTAATTCACCTTTAAAAGACCAGTCAATGGCATTGTCAGATTCATAGACAATAATGGCACCTGTTAAATTCGTTCTTTGCGCTCCAAGAATCATGTAAAATCTGCCATTCTTCGCAAAAACCTTAGGGTCGCGGACATGGCCGGTATATCCTTCCGGTACGCCTTCAATAACCGGGTTTTTTTTGTATTTCGTGATTGTGCAATCCTTATCCATTATCGCCAGGCACTGATTAGCCGTTCTTTCCGATGCGCTATATTTAATATTCCCGGTGTAATACATGTACAGTTTCCCATCCACTTCTAGAGAACCGCCAGAATAAGCTCCGTGAGATTCATAATCTTCTAAAGGGACCAGAGCCACCGGAAGGCGCTCCCAATTGACCAGATCCTTTGATTTTACGTGGGCCCAGTGTTTGTTCCCATGAATCGCATCAAACGGAAACCATTGATAAAAGACATGGAATTCTCCATTGAAATAGGCAAGACCATTCGGATCGTTCAATAGGCCGCATTGAGGGTGGATATGATAAGCCGGCTTCCATCTCGAATCAGCAGATTTTGCTTTAAGCTTTTCAAGTTCATTTTCTTGTGCTTCATAAATCGTTCTATATTTTGGTTCCGTATATCTTGGCATGTTGTTCCCTCCTGCTGAAATAGCGATGAGAGGAATTACTTCCTCTCAACTGGGATTATTCATCATTCGATTACTTATTATCGATTGTCTTTTAATTGTTTATCGGAAAAACCAAACAACCATGTTAAAACAAATGCTATAGCAATAGCTATGATATTTACGAGTAAATAAAGTAAAATTTGTCCATTTAAATAAAGCAATGTTCCAGGAATAACCGTAATAGCCATTCCTGTTGCTTTTAAACCAAAGATAGATGCGAAGAAGCCCCCGACACCACCGCCAATAAGGCCCATCAGGAATGGTTTTCCATATCGGAGATTCACACCAAAGATGGCTGGCTCGGTTATTCCTAAAAAAGCGGATAAGGATGACGGAAGAGCCAATGCTCTCAATTTTTTGGATTTAGTCTTTAAACCTACTGCCAATGTAGCGCCACCTTGAGCCGCAACGGCAGCGGTAACAATTGCGTTATATGGATTATTACCCAACTTTTCAAGCAAGGAAATTTCAAGCATATTGAAAACATGGTGTACACCTGTTATAACAATAATTTGGTTTAAGAACCCAATTAGGAATCCGCTGATGCCAAAAGGCCACTTCAAAACAGCAACAGTTGCATCCAAAATCAAATTTTCAACCGTATGGAAGACAGGGCCAATAACAAATAACGCCAGGCTAATCATAATTAATAATGTTAAAAAGGGTGTTACAACCAAATCAAGAGTATCAGGAACACGTTTGCGAATCATTTGCTCTAGTTTGGCACCGACGATACCGGCAATAAATGCTGGCAATACAGATCCTTGATAACCTACCACTGGGAGAAATCCAAGGAACAATATTGGTTCAGCGCTCCCTCCTGCGACGTTCCAGGCATTCGGTAAGGCTGGACTAACTAGCATAAGTCCCAGAACGAGACCAATAATCGGAGTTCCGCCAAAAACTCTGAAAGTAGACCACGCAACAAGTGCAGGTAAAAAGATAAAAGCAGTATCAGTCAAGACTTGCGTAAATAAAATGAAGTTTTGTGAAATGTTATCTGGTGATAAACCGAATAAAGCGAGGATTTGTTCCTGCATAACAAGTCCGCGCAACCCCATGAATAATCCGGTTGCAACAAGAGCAGGGATGATAGGCACAAAAACATCTCCAAAGGATCGAATTGCTCTTTGGAATGTATTCCCACTTTGAGCGGCTTCTTTTGCTTGATCTGATTTGGTGGAACCTCCAACCCCGAGACGTATTACTTCGTCATAAATTTTATTGACAGTTCCCGTTCCTAAAATTACTTGATACTGACCAGAGTTAAAAAAGGCACCCTTTACTTTCTCAATGTCTTCGACTCTCTGCTGGTCTATTTTTTCCTTGTCCTTTATCATAATTCTTAGCCTCGTAGCACAGTGGGCAGCTGATAAAATATTTTCTTGTCCGCCTACTGCTTCGATTATTTCCTTTGCAATTTGACTATTTTCAGCCATTAGCAAACCCTCCTTAAAAAATGAAATCGATTTCACAAAAAAATAAAAAAATATGAAATCGATTTCATATTTTTATAAAAAAAATCCTAAAAACATTCATTGATTTTCATTATTAAAATCAACTTCTATCTTTAGGTAAAAAGCAAATGTCACTTATGAAATCGATTACACACTGATTATATACTATCTCTTATAATTAGTCTATATCCTAAAATTACCTTTTTATCATTCCGTTCATTTTTAACAATTTGGTCAAGGAGCAATAATGCGGCTTCTTTGCCAGCTCTCTGATTTTCATATTCAATTGTTGTTAAGGCTGGCTGAACATACTGAGAAATATCAGCAGCCCCCATTCCTGATACTGCTATTTGATCCGGAATTTTATATCCTACTTCTTTCAAATACTGCATTGCTCCTATAGCTATTCTGTCTGTTACAGCGAAGACGGCATCAGGAATCTCTTTTGTTTCAGAATGCTCCATTATTATTTTCATTGCCTCGTAGCCCGATGGTATATCGAAATTTGTCGTTTTTACCCATTCTTTTCTAACCACTAGGTTATGTTCTTCCATTGATTTAAGGAACCCTTGTTTCCGATCCAAGCCAACTGCACGATCTGATTCATCGACACCAATGAAAGCGATGTTTTTATATCCTTTTTCTATGATTGCTTTTACCATCGTTTTTGAGGATTGAAAATCTTCATAGGTTACACTGCAAACGCCAGGAATGTCTTGGCCAATAGCTACAAAAGGCAGTTGGAGCTGTTCAATTTCAGTGATTAGCTCCGCATTTATATTCGTAGCAAATAGAACAATCCCATCTACTTGCCTGCTTTTTAATAATCGGATATACTCGATTTCTTTTTCAGGTTCAAGATTAGTTGTTGTCAGTAAGATTTGAAAACCTTGCTTACTAAATACATCATTCATTCCATCTACAATACGACTTGATGTTTCGGTACTGATCTTTGGAAGGATAACTCCAATGACTTTTGTTTGTTTTGTTCGAAGTGATTTTGCATGTTGACTTGGCACATACCCTGTTTTTTCAACCACTTCCAGCACCCGTTTTCTAGCAGCTTCACTTACATAACCTGATGCATTTAAAACTCTCGAGACGGTTGCTCTTGAAACATTCGCCATCTCTGCAATTTCCTTTATCGTCAACATCAAAACATCTCCCTAACTTGCTATCAAAACCATAATACCAATGGATTGCCTGATTCACAATGTCTCGTTTCCATTTCACCAGTCTAAAGAACCAAAAATATTAAATGAAAAGGTTTCAAATCAAATATCATATTATCGATGAAGGTGTGTTATTGGCTATTCTTTTGTCAAAGAACAAATGAAAGAATCGCTGTATCAGGAATACAGCTGCACAGATAATAATGACGGAAGTTTTGAGTTATTCTTCTACTAAATAATGATAAATATTATATTGTACGGGCTGTTCTAGCACTAAATTCATTGTCACAACTGATAAGTGATTTCCTTTTCCATCGGGCATTGTTTCGTTTATTGCACTGTCCTTAACAATATCGGCTTGACCGAGATAATAGAAATCAGTTCCTTCGCCGTCATCCTTTTTTACAAAAAGATGAATAGCCATGCCTGATTCTTTATAAGATAAAATGTTCTTTACTTCAGTTGAATCAAGGTTTAGACGATTCCGAGTGAACCATTTGAATAGCTCGGGTGCTAGAAATTCATCGCCATAAGCTTGACTTGTTTCGACTTCGTTCTTTTTATGGTACGTAACAAAAATCGGACAAGTATGATGCTTTGCGCGATAACCGTAAATGGTAGATGAATCATCATGCGGCCAGTTCAGCAATCGGCATGCATCTCTGCGGGAGTATTTTTGGAATAATGTCAGTGCTTTTGTTTTATCAAACTTTTTATTTTTCTTATAAGCACATTTTATAATATCCTGGATATATCCTTTGAAACTAGAGTCTCGCAAACTCTCCTGGATTTCTTCATTGAATCTATAGCTGTCATCAACAACTTCAATAATTGGCTTAAATTTATACTTCTTCACATCGTTTTGAACATGGAATTTTAACGAGAACATGTTTTCAACAGATGATATAGTAGCTTCATCCGCATATGTTCCGAAATTGGTTAACTTTCTAATGAAAGCTTCTCTAGAAATTGATTCATCCGTAAGCAGTGCTTCAATTAGCATAATTTCGTGTATTCGTTTCCCATTCAGAAACTCTCTTGAAAACATCGTTAAGACAGAAGATTCATATTCTGTAAGGGAGGGAATATCTTCTCTTATTTTCAAAAGGAAATGGAAGTAATTATCAGAGTAACCGATAATTACTTCAGGATCGATTGAGTTATGTTCCATAAAGTCAAAAAGGGTAGGGATACGGCCTAAACGATTTTTCATTTCTGTATAAGCGTCGCGTAATATTTTTAATTTCGAAAGGTTTGCATTGTTAATCGCCTCAAAAATTTTCTTTTTAGCAATTTCCTCAAAGTTTATCGTCGACACACCTTGGATATAGTCCGTGTTTACCGTTCTTCGCCGGACGTTATCCTTGTTCATCGTTTGGTCCCCAGAAAGGGCAATCGGAATGAGAAAGTTATTTTTATAGTTACCGATAAAATCGATAATGGTTACATAGTCTTTTGAATCGTGTTTACGCAAACCACGGCCTAGCTGCTGTATAAAGATAATGCTCGATTGTGTTTGGCGCAGCATGACGATTTGGTTTAAGAATGGAATATCGATTCCTTCATTAAAAATATCTACCGTTAAAATATATTCGAGAAAACCGTCATTCAAATTTTGAATTGCTTCTTCTCGTTCTTCTTGCGAATTATCACCAGTCAATCCAATCGTTTTCAAACCTTCCGCGTTTAAAGCATCAGAAAGTTTATGAACTTCTTCCTTTGAACTGCAAAACATTAGTCCGCGAACGCGATTCCCTGAGTAGCCGTAGTAATTAATTTTCTCAATAATGTGTGTTACACGTTCCGAAGATACTAATTTTCGAAGTTCTGTTGCGTCATCAATCGTTTCTCCGTTTTTTTCATAGTCCAGCACACCAAAGTAATGGAAAGGGCAGAGCATATCTTCTTTAAGGGCTGCTTGCAGACGAATTTCATACGCGATGTTGTAATCAAACAACTCATATATGTTGAACCCATCAGTTCTTTCAGGTGTTGCCGTCATGCCAAGTAAAAACTTTGGATTAAAGTAATCGATAATTTTTAAATAAGATTCTGCCCCTGCTTTATGTACTTCATCTATCAACACATAATCGAATTGATCTTTCGCAAATTGCTGTAGGCAGCTATCTCTCGAAATCGTTTGGATCGTGGCAAATAAGTATTTGGCATGAACATCTTTTGAAGTAACAGAAAGAATGCCAAAATCATCTTCATGCCCACCGAGAATTGTCCGATAATCCTGCATCGCTTTCTTTAAAATTTGTTCGCGATGGACAATAAACAGCATTTTTTTCGGCGCGAAATTTCGAACGTCAAAAGCTGATAAAAATGTTTTGCCTGTACCTGTTGCTGAGATAATCAAACCTTTTTGAGCACCCGATGCACGGAGCGCCTTTAATTGTTCGAGGGCTGCTGTCTGCATTTTATTCGGTTGAATTGCCAGACTATCAGCTAAAGCGTTTGTTAAATATTTAACATTTAGTTCCAGTGCATTTGAACTAGTGCGCTTAACAAAAGGCTGTAATTCATAAACTTGTTGGTAATTAGCAATCCATTCTTCTCCTAAAGGAATCGCTTCATTCCAGGCGTCTTCAAATTGATTTTTAAAGTGGTTAATGATTTCTCCACTTTCTAATGATGTTAAAAATACATTCCACTCGTAATTCGCTTTTAAAGCACTGTCTGTTAAATTTGAACTTCCGACAATTAAAGAAAAGTAGTCTTCATGTTCAAAAATATAACCTTTTGAATGGAAGCCTTTTTCACTAGTCAGTCGAACTTCTACATTATCAAGTTTCAGAAGCTCTTTAAACATTTTCGGCTGATTAAAGTTGAGAAATGTTGACGTTAATATGCGGCCGCTGATCCCTTTTTGCTTTAGATCATAGAGCATAGATTTTAAAGTTGCTAAGCCACCTTCAGTAATAAAGGCGACAGAGAAGATAAAGGTTTTACACGTTTTTAACTCTTGTAGTAATGTTGATAATACTGATTCATGTTGTTTGTTTGTTAACAGTTTTGGTCTGAACTGTGCGGACACCGGTTTGTTTTGATCGATAAATCCTTTGTAAAGAGAGTTTTCGATTTTTCGAATCAGTTGCTGCTGTTCCATTTGTATTCACACCATTTCTTAGGCTTTATTATTCATATTCCTTTGCAATCTTCTCAACAGCAGGGATATCTGCAGGGGCGAAATTCAGTTGTGAAAGCTCATTTTTCGCAACCCATTTCGTAGCTGCATGCTCTAATGCGGTAGGTTGTCCATCTATTAATTTCGCTTTGTATGTTTCAAGTCGTACAATTACTTTCTCGTATTCATAAGTTGTATCTTCTACCTTTGAACCAACTCTAATGGTGCAAGTAAATTCCTCTTTTATCTCCCGTTCTAACGCTTGTTGGGGTGTTTCTCCAACTTCTATTTTGCCACCTGGAAACTCCCAATAATTCGCCAAAGTCATTTCTGGACTTCTTAACGCACAGAAGATTTCATTCTTTTCATTTTCAATAATTGCACCAACGACATGGACTTCTTTTTTCATCATAATCACCTTTACTCGAGTTCTTATTGTAAGTGAATCCTATTTTCTCCTAGTTATACTACTAAATTCTATGGTAAGTGATCTTCATAAGCTGGGTCAATTTTTTGACTGGGAAATTGCGGGAGATATAATCTAACGTTTGTAAGTGGGGGGAGGGGGCATAATTTCGAGTTAATCAGTATGGTATGTGATCATGAGGTTCTGTTTGCATGAAAAGGTTTGATATAAAAGGGCTAGAAAAGAAGACCAAAATGTTGGTCTTCTCGGTTATATATATGCCCCGCGCTTTACCTGCTCTTCGAGTATGGTCAGGTTTTTTGTGATGTTGTGCGCTACACCACCGAGCGCCTCTATAGCTACAGCTTTTTGGGAGGAAAGCTGGTTTGCGATATCTTTATATAGGAGTTCTAATTCATCGATAATATTCGCTGCTGCAAGATTATAGAGGTAAACTTTATGATATTTTGACTTACTGAACAGGGCAGAGTCTAAATAAGGTCTAAAGTTTCGGATGACCTCAGGATAATGAATGATAAAGCGGTCTACACCCTTTCGTAGACCTTCGACCGTACCGGCGAATTCTTCCATGCTAACGAGTATTTCTGAAGCTCTGTTTTCAACTTTATTTTCAAATTCCCGTAAAGAATCGAGTGGAAGGCCAGGAATGTTTGGTATGCGTATTTTACGTAGAAAACTATTAATACCTCGTATACTTAAAACAATAAGCTCTAATTGGAATTCAATTCCCCGTAATATTATATCCAAGCCACTGAATAATGGAAAAATTACTTTTGAAAAAGTAGATGCTGTAAAAGTTGCATAGCCGCCTTCTAGGGCAATCATTTTGAGTTTCAGTCTCTCGGTAAGGTATGGTGATTCTTTTAACGTAATAGATGCTGCCTTGCTAAGATTAGCCTGGAAATCCCCGCCTTTAGAACTTTTTATGGAGGTAGCAATATTCTGGTCCATGTCAGTGAAATTTTTTCCGGTTTCACTAATGAGATTTTTAAAGTTCTCAAATTGTGTCTTCATATCTGTGTTGTTACCGTTAAGGATATCAAAGTGGGATTTCAGTTCCCCTACAACAGCATCCGCAAACTGATTGGTTCCTCCTTTGAAACATTCAGGAATCACATTGTTGAATAGATGATTAAAGGATGATGCAATCTGGTCAGCTGAACTTTTCATGTTTTCAAGTTTTTCATATACAGCATTAAAAGGTCCTTCTACGTCAATAGAAGTAGAGGTTATGAATTCGATAAATTCCATAGGGGGTGAGTTTAAAACCGCATTTAAACCTCTGCACTTACTTTCTGCAATATTCAGTAAGCTGATGGCACTATCGATTACTTGCTTGAACAGATGCCCAGTTGACAGGAGACTTTTGTATGCAGGGTCGCCAAACGCTTCTTCGAGGCTCGTTTCAAAAGCTGTTTGCAGTTTCTGTACGCGCTGATTAAATTGAGCGTCCTCTTCATTAACAATATCTGTAGAAGTTTTGATGTATGTGGAAGCAAGATTCAAGCGCTCCATCACTTGCTTTTCCAGTGCAGAAGCGAGCAAGTCTAGTTCATCCTTATTGATATCAATTATCTCAGAAAGTCCCCCGTGCAACGACTCTCCAGTCCAAATGCTAGTTACAATATGAGAATCTGCATCAATATAAATTTTCTCATTGCCAATTTGATAGTACTGTCCCGTCGCCGGATCCCTTAGCCCGTCTTCAGCATTTTTAATATAGCCCGTATGATTTGTGGTTATATACTCCGGAGAAGCGACACCATTATTAAGTTTGTAATGACTTCCAGGAATATTGTTTTCAAGATGCAAGGACTTCAATGCTGTTGTCAGGACATCATAGCTACTAAAGTAATTCACCATATTACGATAATTTGTTAGGGGGTCCACGAATCCCTCGGGAAGAAGAGCAGGGTTCAATGTAACAACATTTAAATGTGGATTCTGAACCCCAACGGCAAGTGACAACCCACCGCCAAGAGAATTGCCCGTAATTGAAGAAATCTCGTATTTTTCCGACATCTCTTTATAATAAGCCCGTGCAGCTTTGATTTGTCTCGGCTCTATAGGACTCAGCAACTGAACATCCGTTAAAATATCCTGATTCCCATATTTACCCGCCGCATCTGTGCCAACGAAGACGATAGTTACTTCCTGGGTGATATTGTTCTGCACAGTCATAGCATCCAAGCCAGTTCGATGCTCATATCTGGTATTTAGAACAGTATATTCTGTATTGTTAACTTCAAATTGAGAACGCTCTTTAATATTCAGATAAGCATGGTATCCAGCTAATTCCACTAAATCTGGATGGTTAGAAGAGGGTTTGCGAATATCTAAACTACTCACTGCCATTAACAACCTCCACCTTCTACTGTTTAATTATTAAATGGTTAAAATTTGTATCAAGGGAGCCTTTTTTACTACCAAGGCCTGTGAATTTGTTTACGTAGTTATCATGAAGTGAAATACCATAAGAACCAGAAGGGAGGTTATCTGCTTTCTTAATTTCTTCACTAAGCTGCTCAAAAATCTCGGAATCTGGCTTTGATTTCTTTTCCTTCATAAAATATTGGAGAGAAAAAATTACATCTTCAGTTTTAAATTTATTAGAGGTGTAAGCCTTTTTGATTTCATCTTCTGAGATATTGGGGTTTTTTAAGTATTCTTCTAATAATGGCTTAAGAGCATGGTTTCGAATACCTATATAAAAAAAGGGTGTAACATAACCGGTGTATGCGAATTTTTGTGTGAATTCAGGGTTCTCTCCTACAATAGGATATTTTTTTGGAAAATTCGCTGTGAGTTTTTGAAGTTGATCGAACGCTTCTTTGTTTGATATTTGATAAAGGGCTGTTTGCATAGCTCTTTCTACATCTCCAGGTTGCGATCGGACCTTATTATAAAAAACCTTGTTTTCTTTGTCGTTAATAGGAACGATTGCATATGTATGGAAATCAAGTAGACCTTTTGATTTTACAAAAACTGTAGCCGCACCATCTGCACCAATCATATGCTGGACTTCTACTTCTGTTTTATATTTATCTAGGAAAAACTCTTTAACAGCCTTTTCAATTTCTTCTCTGTTTTTTTTCGCAATAACTTCTTCTTCCTCACCGCCCTTCATACGATAACCTTCACCGGTATAATCTTGGACGCTAACGTATCGCTCGTCGGTTTGTGTGTTTTTGCTTGA
>NZ_LT630028.1 GCF_900111815.1 Bacillus massilinigeriensis
CAAAGCCGAAAGTGGCCAAGCGAGCACAGCAGCCGAGAAGGCAAACCTAAACGAGGATAGAGAAGCGGGCAGGAAATCCAAATAGCGCAGGAAACTTAGACAGCCTCGATCCGCCTAAACAAAAGTCACTGGTAAGGCTGGATTTGCAGAAGTTTGCTGGTAATAAGGGTGCGGGAAATGCTTCTAAAGGGTGGAAAGTAGGTGACGATGTCTATAAGCCAACGTCAAAAGGAAACGAACCTGCTTGGAACACAGTGAGATCAAGATTTTGGAAAAATGAAGCGGCTAGCACTGATGTAGTAGGAAAATATGGTGTAGAAAATGCGGCTAGGATGAAAAAAGGAAATGCTCCACAAAGATTTAACCCAGATAAGGGTGGAGTGGAATCAATGGAGTTAAGTCATGAACCTATTCCAAAACGAGATGGCGGAAAAGACTTTGTTCCAAGATGGCCACAGGACCATGCAAAAGTTGACCCATTTAGAAGACCTGGTTATTAAGGGAGTGCTCAAAAAAATGAGTTTATCAGAAATGTTTATGAAAAATAAGGGTGAGGCAATAAATATTAATGGTAGCCTAGTGGTAATGTCACAAAGGCTAGAAGTTAAAACAGGTCAAGATATCAAAATTGAATTTATTAGAAGTAAGAATGATTATAGACAAGGCATTGAATTTTCTCTGGACAAAAGAAAAGGGTATATAGAAGTTAATAAACAAAAAATAAATTCGCCCGTTTTTTGGAAAAATACTGCACCATCAACTTTTATTTTCAAATGCTTTCCTAAAAAAGAAATTGGGCAAATTAATTTATGGAATATATGGCAATATACTGATGATAGGGTTGATGCTTGGATTGGAAATGCAGGAATAATAGTGGAACAGGAAGGTGAGGGTATCTTCCTTTTCAGGTGTAGCAGTGGTATTGGTGATATTGATTTTGAAGACCTAGTCTTCAGGCTGATTTTAATTTAATCTTATCTTCTTAGCCTCGAAGTGAAGACTTCGGGGTTTTTGGGGGAGATAGTTTAGTGCTAGATGAATTACTACAAGATAATGACAAATTTATTGTCTAAGAGGTGGGTTAACCACCCATATAATAGTTAAACAACATCTCAACAACAAAAGTATTATGGACAGAGCGAATAGGCCAAAAAGCAAGTCTTTCTTGCGTTGATTGTTTTTTGCCTGATATTCTTCCTCAACTAGAAATGCGGCACTGTGGAAGCTGGTATACATCTGGATCCGAAGAATAGAAGAAAAAGCTTTTCCTTAAAACACAAACTGTCTCTGTCGTAAATGTCTAATTGTAAAATATTATCCAATTAAATGGAATCACTTTTGGTTGGACAGTCATTTTTTGGCTTTTTCCGTTTGGAGGATGTTTATGGACAGAAAAATGTCTATTTCAAGTCCATTCACTAACCGCTACCTGTATGCCGAAAGTGACCCTGTTAATAACATCGACCCGGATG
>NZ_LT630030.1 GCF_900111815.1 Bacillus massilinigeriensis
TTTAAGCAGCCTCCCATTAATAAAGCAGATCCAATGCTTGCGATTAATAATCGTTTTTTATTTTTTGACATAGGTCCTCCTTGGATGGTACATAAATGATGTAGTTTAAATGAGTAAATACGATCCTTTTATCCAATAATTGTATATGAAAAGAGCTGGTTGTATACAAATATGGTGACACTGTTTCCGTATTATTCAGTAATTTAGTGACGCACCATCACTTGCTTTTCCATTGCAGAAGCGAGCAAATCTAACTCGTCCTTATTGATTGATATCAATATCTCAGAAAGCCCCTGTGCAACACATTTAAATGTGGATTCTGTACCCCAACGGCAAGTGACAATCCACCGCCAAGAGAATTGCCCGTAATCAAAGAAATTTCGTATTTTTCCGACATCTCTTTATAATAAGTTCGTGCAGCTTTGATTTGTCTCGGCTCTATAGGACTCAGCAACTGAACATCCGTTAAAATATCCTGTTGCCCATATTTACCCGCCGCATCTGTGCCAACGAAGACGATAGTGTATTCGTTGGTGGATTCATTTACTACGGTCAAAGCATCTAGCCCTGTTGGATGGTCGTAATTAGTGTCGACAACAGTATAATTATTATTATTAACCTTAATTCTTTTACCTACACCTTTACTCAAATATGCATGATATCCGGCTAATTCCACTAAGTCTGGTTCGTTTATTCTAGCCTTAGTAGGCATACCTTTTTTTGTCATAAGAATTTTACTCCTATTCTTTAACAATAAGATTATTAAAAGTTGATTCTATAGTATTGTTTTTTGAACCTATCGCAGTTCTCTTATTAATGTAATTATCATGAAGAAGAATATTATAGGAGCCTTTAGGAATGTTGTTGTTTTCTTCTATAATCTTTTTTAATTTGCGAAAAACTTCTTTGTCTGGCTGTTTATTTTTATCCGCCATATATATTTGGATTGTTATATATAATCCATCAACATTTAACTCGGTAGATTCATAAATTTTAAGAAGATCATTTCGGCTAATGTTAGGATTATCTAAATAAGCTTGTAGTAAAGGGGTAAGAGTATCGTTGTTTACTGTGACATAATAATAAGGTGTGTTGTAACCGGAAGTTGACAACTTTTGAACTGTTTCCGAAGTAATCCCAGTTATAGAATTTTCTTCTGAAAAATTTTCGAGCAAGGTATTCAATAAATTAAAGGCTTCTTCATTTGTTATCTTGTAAAGACCAGATTGGATTGCTGCTTCAACTTCTCCTTCTTCAGAAAAAACCTTCTCATAATAAACCTTATTTTCTGAGTCATTGATAGGAACAATAGCATATGTATAGAAATCAAGAAGACCTTTAGATTTTACAATGACACTAACTGCACCATCCGAACCAACTAAATTCTTTACAATAACTTCTGTTTTATATTTATCTAGGAAAAACTCTTTAACAGCCTTTTCAATTTCTTCTCTGTTTTTTTTCGCAATAACTTCTTCTTCCTCACCGCCCTTCATACGATAACCTTCACCGGTATAATCTTGGACGCTAACGTATCGCTCGTCGGTTTGTGTGTTTTTGCTTGA
>NZ_LT630031.1 GCF_900111815.1 Bacillus massilinigeriensis
AACAGTGCCGGCAAGATCCATTAAGAGCAGTCCGAGAAAAGAAAGCCGCTCAGCCGCCAAAGTAATCCGGACAACGAAGAAAGCAAAGCCGAAAGTGGCCAAGCGAGCCCAGCAGCCAAGAAGGAAAACCCAAACGAGGATAGAGAAGCGGGCAGGAAATTCAAATAAAGCAGGAAACTTAGACAGCCTCGATCCGCCTAAACAAAAGTCACTGGTAAAGATGGATTTGCAGAAATTTGCTGGGAATAAGGGTGAAGGTAATAGTTTAAAGCAAGGCGAATTCTCTGTAACTAATTGGGATGGATATCCAAACAATGGAACGAAGCCTGATGGACCTTTTAGACTGCTTGAAGGTGAAGAATATCAGAAAGCAAGAAAGGCAGCTAATAATGCCAATGCTGCTTTGCATAGAAAAGACCCAGAGTTAAAGGGTAAACAAATTCATGAAATTCACCCAGTTAAATTTGGTGGAAGCCCTACGGATAATGCTAATAAAATCCCATTGAGTCCGAAAGATCATGCTGAGTATACAAGATACTGGAATACCTTAATGCGTAATCTAAAGAAATAATTAACATGTGAAAGGTAGATAAGTATGGACGAGAAAATTAAGACTTTATTGAGTCAATTTGAACTTAATGAACCAGCTTCAGAAAACATTATTAAAAAAGTTGAAGAGCTACTGAGTATTAATTTTCCACAAGAATATTATGACTTTCTTTTATTTTCTAATGGAGGAGAAGGTGCAATTGGTCAGTCTTATTTAGTAATGTGGAAAATAGAGGATTTAATTGAATTAAACGAGGCTTATGGGGTTGAAGAGTTTGCCCCAGGTTTATTAATTATCGGTTCTAATGGTGGGGATACAGCTTATTGCATTGATATGAAGAGGACCATTAAGCCATTTGTACAGGTGCCTTTTATTGGGATGGATTTAAGTGAGGTACAAGATTGTAGTAATGACTTCAACGGGTTCCTAAGTTTCTTGAATCAAGAATAATTTATATTTGACCTTAATTGGCTTAATGCCTTTCAAGGTTTCTTTTCTGTCTCAAGGCATATAGGACGGTCAAGAGAGTCTCCAAGAAGACATACCGTTCAACAGCCAAGCGTGTAGCCGCAAAGGTATACAAGAGGCCGAAAACAGTGCCGGCAAGATCCATTAAGAGTAGTCCGAGAAAAGAAAGCCGCTCAGCCGCCAAAGTAATCCGGACAACGAAGAAAGCAAAGCCGAAAGTGGCCAAGCGAGCCTAGCAGCCGAGAAGGCAAACCCAAACGAGGATAGAGAAGCGGGCAGGAAGTTCAAATAGCGCAGGAAACTTAGACAGCCTCGATCCGCCTAAACAAAAGTCACTGGTAAAGATGGATTTGCAGAAGTTTGCTGGTAATAAGGGTACGGGTAATGGTAATATAGTCAACGAAGTTAAAGAAATTGAGTATGGAAAGCACATAATAAAAGGTGAAAATGGTAAGAAACAACTACTTCCAAATACTAAGTACGTAACCAATGATAACTACAAATATACTACCGATGAACTTGGACGTATTGTAAATGTAGATGCTCCAGAACTTATATTGAAAAAGGCTGATAGAAATAAATATGCTCAGGCAAATGTAGGGGGGAAAGACAGATTACCAGATGATGATGGCGGACATTTAATAGGAGCACAATTTAATGGTCCTCCTGATATTGATAATCTTGTACCACAAAATAGTCAAATTAATAGGAGCATTCCTGTTTGAAAGATTTTCGGGGACTTGAACAAAAAGGAGCCCTCTTGGTATGATACGGGGTGTCAAATCGCGGACCGAGATGACCCCTAACTTAGTTAACCAAGGAGGACTCCAAAGTGGATTTTAAACAAAATCAGAAAATAAATCAAGTCACCGAAAACACGCTCGTCGTTGGAATCGACATTGCAAAGCGGACGCATTACGCTTGTTTTGTGGATGATCGTGGACGGGTGCTTCAAAAATCTTTTTCTGTATCCCAGTCTCGGGATGGATTCGAACATTTCTACCAACGGATTCTGGCTGCAATGAAAGAATACGGGAAAACAGAAGTAATCGTTGGGATAGAGCCTACCGGCCATTATTGGCTCAATTTAGCCTATTTCCTGGGCGAACGGGGCATTCCCTTGGTGATGGCCAATCCCATGCATGTCAAACGCTCCAAAGAGCTAGATGATAATCTGCCGACCAAACATGACCGCAAAGATGCGTTAGTCATCGCTCGCCTTGTAAAAGATGGACGTTTTAGTTATCCGCGTATCTTGAAAGACATGGAGGCAGAACTTCGAGTTGGATCCGCGTTTAGAAGCAAGTTGACAGAGGAGCTTGGAATGGTGAAGAACAGGATGATTCGCTGGTTAGACCGCTATTTTCCTGAGTTCTCCCAAGTCTTTCCGTCATTCGGAAAGATGGCGATGGCCGTACTGGAATGTACACCGTTTCCAAGTGATCTTCATCAAAAACAACTCGATGAAGTTTTATCCCTTTACCGACAGGTCGAGGGGCTAAAGTCTCCGCAGAGACCAAAAGCAATACGCCTTATCGAAGTCGCAGCTCACTCTATTGGAGTAACGGAGGGACGCGAGATGGCCCGTATAGAAATCGCCACACTCGTCCGTCGTTACCATCAGTTAGAACTAGAAATAGAGAGCGTGCCAGAGCAGTTAGTCAAGCTTATAGAAACATCTGTAGAATACGATTGGCTCTCCACAGTGCCTGGGCTAGGAGACACTACCATTGTCGATTTATTAGCTGAAATCGGAAGCTTTTCCCACTATGAGAATCCACGCCAATTAATCAAACTCGCGGGATTAACATTACGGGAAAATTCCTCCGGCCAACATAAAGGACAAAAACGCATCTCCAAGCGTGGCAGAAGAAAGCTGCGAGCCCTTCTGTTCCGAGTGATGATACCGATGATTCGCCACAATGAAGCTTTTAAAAAGTTACACGAGTATTACACAACCCGTCGGGTTAATCCATTGCGTAAGAAGCAATCCATCGTGGTTCTATGCGGGAAACTACTAAAAGTGTTACATGGAATCGGCACGAAGCACAAAGCGTTTGACGCAGAGCGAATGATGAAGGATATCCCTTGCCTCGCAGACGCTATGTAAGTCCTGCATCCCCTTGAAGAACTAGACAACAGGATGACACGGAGAAGCTGGCAATATATTCACCATCAGACCTTGAGTCCCTATAGGAGCTTCGCTAGCCTCTGCCTTATGACTAGACCGAACGAAGGAATGTAGGCACACAGATGCCCAGAGACATGGGAGGGTACGTCATCATAAGCTACGCAGAGATCCATGGTGCATCGAATAAATTCCTATCACTACTTTCCGTTATTATCCAGTAGTGACCGCGTAGCGTACCTATCATTTGTAAGAGAATCACATATTTATTAATATCTGTTAGGGTGTGTGTCGAAAAATATTTTTTTGACACTCCAACAACGGGTCAAACCGTTGATATATCAATATTTATAGAGGGAGGGGGGGAGTTTGGTACGAAATGGAGACTGAATGGGCTAATGCATTGAAAGAGGTACCGCCCAAGAAAGTCTTTGTTAGTATTGAACCGACCTATTCTAATAATTCTATGCGACCAGATTCCTTTATGGTCGAATATGAAATTGAAGGCCAATTTCCAGTAATTCGCGAGATTGCAAATAAATCAGGAGGCTGATATTGATGAGTTTTGAAACAGAATTAAACGAGTTATATAAAGAAATTGCACAACAGGTTAATGATATGATTCCAACTGAATGGGATAATTTCTATTTTAATGGTGAAGTTAAGGAGGGAGAAGGAGGAGTTTTCTTCTTTTTTACACCCAAAGGTGAGGAACAACACATTTTTTCACATTATATTCCAAGATTATATAGTGTAGATAAGAGGGCTTATAATAAAGAACTACATAAATTATTTCAACTTACTCAACTTTCGCAGAGTGAAATCGGCAAATAAGCCTTGATATAACTGGGCAGATTGGCCAACCAAAGTTGTAATTGACATTCAATGTGCTTTTTCATTTTCGTATTGGTCTGCTTCAGGACATCATTAAGAAGCTCGATCAACTGCTGGAGCGCAACTGCCCAATCGAGTTCATTTACTTCATCACAAAATTCATAAAAAAGGCCGCCGAGTGTGCGTTGGTCGGTGTTGCAGCGATTTTGCCACGACAAAACAATATAGCGGGCAAATACTATCGTTGTATGGCTAATTAACCCATCATAGGAACGCCCTTGGAACTCCTTCTGGAGTTTTAACAGCGATTTGGTCGTCTTGAAGAAAACCTCGATGTCCCAACGCATGCCGTAGATCTGGATAATCTCCCGTTCGGTCAAGGTTTTGTCGGTGCTGAGGATGGCCAGCCATTCGCTTCTCTTGTTGCGATTTTGGACGAAGACAATCTTGACGCACGTTCCGTTAGCCATGACACAGTGAATGGAACGAAGAATTCCTTTTTTACCCTGGATAGGTTGCGCCAAACTATACAATTGCTTCAACGAAACCCGTTGTCCACCCGCTAGGTACCGCTGCTTCGTCTCTTTGACCATACCGATTACATCCAATCCCTGTCCTTTAATGGCTTGGACAAGCGGAGGTAAGGTGAACCAGGAGTCCATCAGAACATAGCTTGCATCGATACCATTCGCAAGCGCACGGCGGATCATGTCCGGAATCTGTTCAGGCGCCGTTTGAAGCGCATTCATCCGGCGTTTGTAACCAGACGTACGTTTATCGATGTCCGATGAGATGCCGTTAATCTGTGCTTTCTTGGAACTGAGCAGGGAAAAATCGATTGGCATGAAGGTGGAACCGTCCGACCAGCCGAGCGTTAACATCCGGAACCCTTTGTAGAATTTCATTTTCAATGATGCGTGGTCAAAACAACGGGCAAGTAGTTCAACCTTTTTACTGCGGTTCCGGTCGAACGCCGAATCATCGACAATGAAAACCTTTGGTCGTGTGTGATCGGTCAGACAATCGACCTTCTGGATGGTTGAAGCGCTGAACGACAAAAGGAATCGCTGCCAATTGAATGTTGGCTGATTAAGGAATCGATAAATGGCATCCTTCGCAGGATAACAGTCCGCTTTTTTCGAATTCAGCAGCGCAAACCAATTCTTATGTTGAAAGATTAGGCAGAAGACCAGTTGAAATAAGTACGAACAGGAAAAGCCGAAGGCTTTGGTGATACCAGCCTTCCGAAGATGCCTAAAGATATCTAGCTCGGAAAAAACCGAGCGCAATTCATTCGGGAGTTGATTGTTTGATTGGTTTTGATCTATCATATAGGAGGCACCTCTTCTATTGGTAGTGGTTTTTCGACAATTCTACTTTACCATAGGATGAGGTGTTTTTCTTTTGTCCAATTCAATTGTCAAGGTACCTAATGAATTGCAGAAACACATAATTACGATGCCGGTTGGATCGATTTATATCGGTGCGAAAGTTGAGTAATT